>JAEUVF010000001.1 GCA_016787265.1 Flavipsychrobacter sp.
AGACAGACCTTAGTAACGTGACAAATGAAGAAATAAAAACAGTGGAAACATTGCTAAATAACAGACCAGTTCGAAAATTTAATTATAAAACACCTAACCAAGTGCTACAGCAGAAAATTGCACTAATTACTTGAACTTAGATCTTTATGGTTGATGACATCCATTTTTTGTACTATTTTGATGGTTCGCAGAGCATACGGCACTCATTAACGATTGACCTGATCTTCGCAGCAGATAGTCTCGACTTCTCTAATATTTCGCTACGTTGCAACAGGGACTTACAGAGAATAACATCATTTGCCAATAAGAATTTTTTGTCTCTTTCAGTTAAGGTAACCAGGCAGGTAACCGGATAAAGACCGGCGCGATCTATAAGATCTTTAAAGCCTTTGCCCCTTGGAAAATCCCACCCAAGCAATTGCATTTGCATGCAGTTGCCATATTGTATCGCATCCTCGGAAAAGCGTCCGTTTGTCACTATCCAGCTTTGATGAAACTGGGGGCCGTGACAACCACTATCCTGCCATTTTTTTTCCGCATCAAGAAATCTTGATTGAATATAGAGTGGTATTTTGACATCGCTTACAAAGCCCTGGCGGTTATGGAACTTGCATTCCACCATGACATGGTGTTCCACTTTTGTAGCGATAACATCTATTTCATGCTTTACACAATGTCCCGGAACAATCACTCCTGTTTGGGTGCTGTATCCCATTGATTCCAAAATGGCTGCTGTAAGTTTTTCAAACGGGAAACCTGTAGGGCCGAGCGCCATCACCGCTTTTTTCAGGTTATAACGGGCGGAGACAGACTTTGACATTTTTTTCAGCCATTTGAAAGCAGTCCTGTAAATATCCTGCGTAGCCATTCCATCTTTGAGGATGTCCTGCACTTTTTGCAGCACAACCTCAATCTGTTCGGAAGTCGCTCCCGACCTGGACAATGATTGTCTCAATTTGTTACTGTCAAAAACCGCACGTTCGCCTGATGCTTTCGTAATGTATATTTCATTGATGGTATTTTGCATAACTATTTCCATTTTTATCTAAAGAGGTGTATCCCTTCTAAGGACTTACTTAACACGTTTTTCATTACCGAAAACTTCTTACCCATAATTGTAGGCTAAAACTTCATTCGTTGTATCCTTATGGCATTCAATATTGCAATCAGGGATACGCCCACATCAGCAAAAACAGCCTCCCACATAGTAGCCAGACCTCCAGCCCCTAAAATCAAAACGATACCTTTTACCACAAAGGCAAGGGTAATATTCTGCCAAACGATCTTTTTTGTTTTCTTGCCGATATTGATGGCTATTGGGATTTTGGATGGTCTGTCATCCTGGATGACAACATCTGCTGTTTCTATGGTCGCATCGCTCCCAAGTCCGCCCATTGCGATACCGACATCACTTAGTGCAACTACAGGGGCGTCGTTTACCCCGTCACCCACAAAGGCTACCGTTTCGTTCTTAGCTTTGATTTCCTTTACCCGGTTGACCTTATCTTCCGGCAACAGATCACCGAACGCATTGTCGATCCCCAGTTTATCGGCTACAAATTTCACGACCGAAGTTTTATCACCACTTAACATGGTCACCTTCACATTGAGCTTGTGAAGCAGGTCAATGGTCTGCTGCGAGTCTTCCTTGATACTATCGGCAATGGTAATATAGCCTACAAATTTTCCATCGCTGGCCACTGCGATAGTCGTATAGACTATGGTTGATGGATCAACATCGTAACTGATACCGAACTTATCCATCAATTTAAAATTTCCAACCAAAAGTTCCTTGCCATTTATTGTCGCTTTCAAACCATGTCCTGCTATCTCTTCCGTATTTTCGAGCTTAATAGAGCTGTCAATATCTCCCACGTATTCGTGTATAGCGGTTGCTACAGGGTGCGTACTCAGGCTCTCTATCGCATTAACAAGTTTCAATGTTTCATCCTTATTAAATTCGGGCTTGAACACTACTTCCTGTACCTTAAAAACTCCTTCAGTCATTGTACCGGTCTTATCCATTACGACATTTTGTATCGCAGCCATTGTATCCAGGAAGTTGCTTCCTTTAAAGAGAATACCATTGCGGCTGGCAGCTCCAATACCACCAAAATATCCCAGTGGAATGGAAATGACCAATGCACAAGGACAGGAAATCACAAGGAATATCAAAGCCCTGTACAGCCAGTCATTGAATACATAATTGTCTACAAAGAAGTAAGGAACAAGACATATTCCTATTGCCAGAACGACCACGATAGGGGTGTACACTTTCGCAAACTTCCTGATAAAAAGCTCCGTCGGGGCTTTTTGGGAGGTGGCGTTCTGTACCAGCTCCAGTATTTTACTAAGTTTACTATCTGTATAAGCGGTAGTTACCTTAACACGGGCTACTGTATTGAGATTGATCATTCCGGCAAGCACCGTTTCTCCCTTGTTCTTGGTATCCGGCTTACTTTCACCCGTGAGCGCTGCTGTATTAAAGGATGCATTGTCGGTAAGGAGTTCACCGTCAAGCCCAAGTTTTTCTCCGGGTTTTAGCTGAATAATATCCCCGATCTGGGCTTCTTCCGCTTTGATGGTCTTGGCACGGTCATCTACAAGGATAGTTACCTCGTCGGGCCGCTGGTCGAGCAATGCCTTGATGTTTCTTTGTGCCCTGGATACGGCAAGGGTTTGGAACACTTCGCCAACTGCATAGAACAGCATTACTGCTACTCCTTCGGGGTATTCTTTGATAAAAAACGCACCGATAGTTGCAATGCTCATCAGCAAAAACTCCGAAAATACCTCACCTTTTGAAATACTTTTGATGGCGTCTTTAATTACAGGAAATCCCACAATTGCGTAGGCTATCAGATACCAAATAAACCTGACAGTCCCCTTAAACCATTCCTGAGGTATCCAGTTATCGAATGCTATGGCAGCGAGCAAAAGTAACAGGGAAATGATGGAAGGAAGGAACATTTTAAATGGACTTTCACTTACATTACCGTGGTCATGACCAGCATCATCGCTATGGCCATGATCGTGTCCGTCATTTTTATGATGTTCCTCTTTTACAAGGTCTTTTGCGCCTGCCTTGGTATATACTTTTTCCGTTTGGGTGCAACAGATCTGCCTGCCCTGCGCGTCATATTGATGTTTGTGCTCCATGATTTCTATTTTAAAAGATTTTTTAATATTCTGTCTGTAAAAAATTGCTTTGTAATCTGATTACCTTCTTTCAACACATCATCAATTGAAGGAGCTTTGTTGCCCAAATACTTCTTCGCCTGAAGTATTGCGTCCTTTTCATTTTTGATGCCTTTGGTTTCCATGATAGCCTCTGCCAACGCCAGTAGTCCGAAGCCCCGGTCTTTGAGTAGTCCCAATTGCTCAATCATCCAGCTAAGAGCGAAAAAACTATATTGGGAAAGCAATAGCGGGTGCAGTTTTTTATCCTCCACCGGGGGTAACCTATTGTAAGGCGAGTTTAATACGGAACCTGTAAGGTAGTTCCCTAAGGCCAGTTTTTCCTGTTCAATCTCTACGAGCTTTATGCAACCCTGTAAAACTTGTGCGTATATACTCAACCAGCGCAATTTTCTGCGCAACTCGTGGATACCCGATTCTACATCGGTAAAAGCAACTTTGCCTTCTTTTGCGAAATCCACTATCTCTTCAATTTCCGACCTATAGAATTTCCGGAGACGTTTGTGCTGTTCATCTTTATTTTTCCAGCCTGTTTTTTTAAGATCATTGTTAATCCTTTCTAATTGCTTTCCGTTTAACCAGCCCTCGCTCTTGAGTATTTTGTTAAGCTTGCTTACGGTTTTTTCCTCTTTACGGGAAAAATAAGACTTAACATCCCCCGGTATTTTCTCATTGCTAAAAAACAGTTTGCCGTAAGCATCAAAGTAATCTATACTACCTAACGTATCTTCCAGTAGCTTGAATTTTTCCTGCATCTTATCAAATTTCTTCCTGTTAGGCCCGGTGGAGCTATATATCCTGGCCAGTGCCTCCAGTTGAAACAACGGTGTCCTGAAATCGTTCTCAAAGAGATACACAGCAGGGTCTTCGGTAGTTTTTGCCCTCTCCAGGAGGACGGATATCGTATTTAGATGGATATCAAATTGGATATTGTTTTGATTCATTGTTGCTTTTCTTTATCGTTAAATAATTTGTCAACAAATTTTCTATAAGGAGCAGATTTGTTGATACTAAAAATCAAGAGAATGATGAGCGTTGATGAGACAGCTATTACAAACATATTAAGGGCGATGGCTACTCCGATCGCGGAAGTCGCCCACAATCCGGCGGCTGTAGTGAGTCCTTTCGGCATATTTCTTTCATCCCGGAAAATAATACCTGCCCCAATAAATCCTAAGCCCGTGGCAACCGCTGACAAGACTCTTGAAATTGCCGATTTATCTTCAGACAAGTGCGCGGCGACAGATACGAACAGACATGAGGCAACACAAATGCAGGCGAAAGTACGGATGCCTGTGTTTTGTTGTTCTCTTTCGCGCTCCACGCCAACAATACCTCCCAGCAGAACTGCCAGTAACAATTTAGCCGAAAGTAAAAGTTCAAATTGAATATCCATTTCGCTTATGGTTAATGATTAATAATGATAACCTTACATTTCATAATAAGAGTCGTTTTGAGGCTTCACTGGAATATCTTTTTCCCCGATCATTTCTAATATGTTGATCTCTATTGTTTGTGCCAAAGAAGTCATCGGTGTATCAACAGGAGTATTCTCGAAAGGGTCCTGCATGATGATGGCCGTTTTTTCGATGGCAATAAAAAGTGTTGGGATAAGGATGGTCATTACGATTTCGACAGCAAGCTGCGAATCCTCCAACCCGAACGGTAAAATAGCTGCGAAAACATAGATTAATGTATGTACCAAAAGGCTATATGATCTTGGGAAAACGGTATTCTTAATTCGTTCACACTTACCCATACTATCGCATAACCTTGCAAGTGTTTCATTTAACTGTACCTGTTGAATATCCGTAATTGCTCCCGCGGCAGCTAACTGCTTGATAGTCTCGGAATGTTTATTGAGTAAAACGTTTGGTATGTTTGCAGCATTTATCTGGTGAATATTTAAGTACGCCTGAACAGAAGGGGAAAATTCCTGCCTGCGCAATGACTCTCCCAAAGCATAGGTCCAGACGATTTGCCTGCCAGCAAATTCTTTGATTTCGTACTTGAGGTCATCAGGAATAAACTGTATGAACTGTCTCACTAAGCTTCGTGAATCATTTACGATAGCACCCCAAACTGTTCTGGCTTCCCACCATCGTTCATAGGATTGTGCCGTTCTAAAAGCAAGCAAAAGGGAAACCGCAGTTCCTACCAGAGCAGGAACACTTAGAGGCAATGAAGTTTTTTTAAATGTCGGATGCATATCCAACAATCCGATAGATATCGCAAAAACACAGATCAAAACCATCTGTGTTTTGATTTCATTGACAAAGTACCATATTGATATTTTACGATTTAATAACATAAAAATATTGTGATTTTATATTGTCATTTTTACCGCAGGCATCATTTCCAACGCCCGGATTTTTTTATAAATCTTATCGTGAGGTAATAGGTGCCAATGACTAAAAAACATACTACAGCATACTTTATTCTGGTCGCCTGATCTCTGCCGATTAGGTCGGGATACTTATACAGTAATATAAATGCTATGCCCAAAAGCCAGACAAACTGTGTCCCATACTCTTTGATCAGCCATCTTCTCCAGTTAAATTTCATTGAGGAAAACGTATCCCCGATACCTTTAAGACTGGGAACCCATCGATTCACTTTCTTGGTGTAGTCTATAAAACCCTGACCAAACTTTTTCCTGAGATAGTCTTCTTCAGCAAGGACAATACACTGATATATACCAACAAACAACGGCATTATTACAAGTGTAAACAACAATGAATTAGCCATTATTCCGGCTCCCCATAACATGAGTATGTTTCCTATATAAAGGGGGTTTCTTACATGGCTGAAAATTCCGGTAGTGACCAATTCGTCTGCGTACACTTTTCTATTTTGCCCGCCTCTTATTATATACGCTAACCCTATGGTGCCGCCCCTAATGAGCTGGCCGGAAATGGTTATTATTAAGCCAAAAACAATGGGATAAAAATAATATTTGTCACCCCATCTTTCCGCTCCAAACAACTCCATCGATGGGGCAAATAGTAGTAAGTACAGAAATATGAAAATTACATTTCTGTACCTAAAGAAGAAATTTCCTAATTGTATTATCATTTTTTTGCTATTATTCCTGTGAAATTATACCAGCGAAAAAACACCTCGACTTGTTTAAAGCCCGCGTTTTTCAGCATATTGATATTTTCGCTTGTCTTGTAAGGTATCAACACGTTTTCAAGCGCTTCCCGCTTCTGTGAAATCTCAAGCTCACTGTATTCGTTTCTTCTTTTGAAGTCATAGTAGTAGTTGATGTACTCCCTGTTAAATGAAGCTTCTTCCGTGAGGATCTTTTCGACAATGATAAATACTCCGTTTTCGGTAAGTCCATCATATATCTTTTTGACAATTTCCAGTCTATTAATAGGTCGAACAAATTGAAGAACCAGTACCATCGTTACAACTGAAGCATCCTGTACAGGTACATCCTTTGTAATATCAACCATATTGAGTTCTATTTCTCTGTTAAGCGATAGACTATTCAATTTTTCCCTGCATTTGACAATCATCTCTTCGGAATCATCTATTCCTACAAGGTTTACATTTTCAGGAACCAGTTTAGATATTTGTATTAAGGTGGTTCCTGTGGAGCAGCCTATATCATACACTTTTGTCTTTGGCTGTACATGGTTTTTTGCCAATTCACTTACCATTCGCTGCATCTCCCCATAGAAGGGTACCGACCGACTAACCATGTCATCAAAAACCAATGCAACTTTTTTATCAAATGCGAAATCAAAGGCGGTATCAACTTTTTTCTTAAATACATCATCCGATAAGTTGTTAGTATTTTCGTCTTTCATTTTAATTTTTTTTCTTGTTCACCAATTCAACATTAACGTCCTTAAATCTGCTCAGGACAGACTTTCCATACTCGGTGCAATAGTTGTGAGCCATAAGTAGCGACGTGTTTACTTTCTGCCATTCTTCTTCCGAATATATCTTGTCAAGAAACACTTCAAACTCTTTCCTGATGGCTTTTGCATAATGAGGATATGAGGTTTTAGTAAAATGGAAAAGGTCAGCGTCGCACAATACTTTTTCAACCATAGTCCTTGGACGCTGTGGAAATTTCGTTGCTTCTATACAAGCCAATACTGATAAAATAAAATCAGTATTGGCACCACATTTTTCCAGATAACTCTTTGCTATCTTTTTACTTTCTTCTTCATGACCGGTATAAGCATAAGCGTATCCGCAGTCGTGAAACCAGGCAGCAACGATAAGTATCTCCATCTCTGATTTATCCAAATCGCTGTTTTGCCCGATCTCCCAAGCTGCGTTAACTACTTCACTGGTATGAGCCAGGTTATGAAACACAAGGTCAGATGAGAGTTTTTGCTTTAGAAAAAGCAAAACGTAATTTTCTACAGACTCTATCAATTGATTCATAACCTCATCATTTTAGGATTAATGATCGTCATGCCCTCCAGCATTGCTCAGTTTGGCATTAATGAAGAAGGCTCCCTTTGTAACTATTTTTGCGTCTTTTGGAATATTAGTTACAGGAGTGATTACCGTATATCCCAATTCGGAAACGCCTTTCGCTACTTCGATCTTTTCAAAGTTCATTTTAGGTTCGCTTTGTTGGTTCTCGGCAACATGATCGTGTTTTTCGCCTTCTTTGTGTTCATCACCTCCTTCTTCATGACCGGCTTCAGGTTCTTTGTCTGTGTGAACGAAAATGTAGAATTTACCTTCCGCCTCAACAATGGCCTCATTTGGCACCGTAGGTGCCATAACATTTTCTACACTCACCATTCCTGTGATGTTCATGCCATCAATCAGTCCGGTTTTATTACCTACCACTGTACAGTGCACAGCTACCGTTTTGCTTTCGTTTTCAAATGATGAACCTATATTGAATACTTTTGCATTATATGTTACCTGGGGGTTATTGGTGATGGTGAAATTCACCGTTTGTCCCACTTTCATGTAGGGGAGATCCTTTTCAAATACCTGAAGGTCAAGATGGAGCAAACTGTTGTCTACAATTTCAACAACGGGGGATGACACATCTACATAACTACCGATCTTGGCAAACTCATTACTTATTGTACCACTGACAGGACTTGTAACTACCAATGCAGCTCTTAGATTATCCCGGTTGATACTTGTCGGATTAATACCCATTAACTGTATCTGCTTTTGCAATGAAGCCTTACGAGCCAATAATGCATTGATATCGGCTGTAGCACTTTGAAGGTTCTTCAAAGCCCCGGCGTTGCCTTGATTAAGCTCTTTCTGACGATTTAATTCCTGCTGCGCCAGGGTAATCTTGCTATCGATGGTAATATATTCTTCCTGCAACTGAACAAACTGCGGATTTTCGATGGTGGCAATAACTTGGCCCTTATGGACAAAATCACCCAACTGAACACGAAGACTTTTAACAACACCTCCATAAAGCGAAGTAGCATTTGCCTTTTTATTATTGGGAACCCTAAGCGCACCATTCGCTTTAATAGAAGCAGTGAGATTTTTATTTTCGATATTTCCAAGAGTTATTCCAACCGCCTTGATCTGTTCCTGGGTAAGTGATGCAATGGTTGTGGACTCTTCCTCTCCATGCCCTTCTTCGCCTTTGGCCTCTGCCTTTTTTGCTTCGGCAGTACTACCTTCTCCGGTCTTTTCCTTTCCACCACAGCTATATAAAGAAGATACAAGTATAACTGCAACTAATATTTTTCCTATGATTTTCATTTTATCTTATTTGTTATTGAAGTAATTGAATTGGATGGCAGATTGGTTGTACTGATTCATAACATCCAGATAATTTTGACGGATACTGATCGCCTGGTTAAGAAATTGACCCAGGTCTGCAAAACTTATTTCACCGGTTCTATAACTCAGGCTTGCCGCACTAATGATTTCCTCAGCTTGCTTTAACCCAGAGGTTTCATAGAAATTCAACAAAGTGTAGTTTTTTTCTATATCAGCGATTGCAGAAGCTCTTTGCGTCTGGAATACTTGAGTTTGGTAAGACAGCGCCTTTTCCTGTACTTCTTTTTCAGCCACTGCAACCCTGACTTTATTCCGGTAGGCTCCGGTTCCGAACAATGGGAAGGATGCCATTACCGAAAATCCGGAGAAAGGGTCTTTCGCACCCCACACCCGCTGACTGAAGAACCGACCCGAAAACTCCGGCTTATTGGTATTCTGCTGAACTTTAATATTGGAAGATGCAATATTTACATTCTGTTCCTGTAAGGCCAATACCGGGTGGCTGGCGGTATTTTCCAACAATTCAACTTCTACTTTTTTAAGTGGTTCGGCCACCGGGAGCAACCACTCATTTTGATTTAAAAGCATCATCAATTGTTGTTGTTGTACCGTCATTGCCTTCTTGTTCTGTTCAAGGAAAGCCTGTAATTCCCGCAGCTTTGCCTCTGCCGCTACCTGGTCCAGTTTTGCAACGTCTCCCGTTCTTACACGTACTTCTGTAGTTTTGAACAGCATTGTATATATACTGTCCAAACGTTGAAAAAGAGCCTGTTTATCCTGTAAATACCAAAGCTGATAATAAGCGGTTCGCACATCTCTTTTGACAACGGCATTTAAAACATCGGTATTGAGTTCAGCATATTTGAGTTGTTCCCTGAAATAATTTTTCCGGGCTGCATATAGACCAGGCCAGGCAATACCTTGCGACAAACCTATTTTTAAAATACCTACGTTATCGGAAGGACGTAAGTCCTCGTTTTCAGCAAACACACCTGTTTTGGGAATATCAGTTGCCGTCTTCACATTTAGAGAAGCACTTTTGATTTGAGCAGTATTCACACCAAATTGTTGATTGCCCTTTAACGCTGTACCTATAGCGTTATCTATTGAAATCCGCTGTTGTTGCTGTGCCTTAACAGATGAAAAGCCTCCCAAGAACAGCAAGATCACTACTGCCATTGTTTTCATGCCTTTGCCTTTGATATTTGGTTTCGAGTTGAAGATGATGTATAGGAGTGGCAATACGAACAGCGTTAGAAATGTCGCTGTGATCAATCCGCCAATCACAACGGTCGCCAGGGGCTTTTGCACCTCCGCACCGGCACTGGTACTGATAGCCATAGGCAGAAAGCCCAAAGAGGCCACCGTTGCCGTCATTAATACCGGGCGCAAACGCGTCATCGTACCTTCTTTGACCCTTTGGAACACATCATCCAAACCTTCTTTTTTTAACTGATTAAACGTTCCTATTAGCACGATACCATTTAATACAGCAACCCCAAACAGGGCAATAAATCCGATACCCGCACTGATACTGAAAGGCATCCCCCGAAGCATTAATGCAAAGACACCTCCTATGGCACTCATGGGGATTGCGGTAAATATTAAAGTAGCCTGCTTAAAGGAGTGAAACGTGAAATACAATAACATAAAAATTAGCAGTAGCGAAACAGGAACTGCGATCATCAGGCGGTCACTCGCTTTTTGCAGATTCTCAAACTGTCCGCCATAAGTGAAGTAATATCCGGAAGGCAGCTTGACTTTAGCTGACAACTGTTGCTGTATATCTTCCACGACACTCTGCACATCCCTGCCAGCAACGTTGAACCCTATAACAATACGGCGTTTTCCTGCTTCCCGGCTTATTTGCGCAGGTCCCAACTTGTATTCAACATTTGCAATCTGGGATAGCGGTATTTGTATGCCTGTACTTGTAGGTATCATCAGGTTATTTACATCATCTATACTGCTTCTATGTGCACTATCCAACCGGACAACCAAATCAAATCGTCTTTCGTTTTCATATACTTGGCCCGAGCTTTTGCCAGCAAAAGCGGTACTCACCACGTCATTTACGTCCTGTATTGTCAACCCGTAGTTGGCAATACGAGTGCGATCATATTCAACATTGATCTGCGGAAGCCCGCTAACCCGCTCGACCTGGGGAGAAGTAGCACCGGGTACACCTTGAATAACCTCACTTACTCTATTCGCATAAGAAGCCAGCGTGTCGATATTCTCACCAAAGATCTTGACTGCTACATCCTGTCTGATCCCCGTCATCAGCTCATTAAAACGCATCTGGATCGGCTGGTTTTTTTCAAAGAACACACCTGGTATAACTTCCAGCTTTTCCATTATAGCATCTGCGAGTTCCGTATAACTTCGTCCAGATTTCCATTCATCCTGAGGTTTAAGGACGACCATTAAGTCTGTAGCTTCAGGAGGCATCGGATCTGTAGGCACTTCGGCTGCGCCTGTTTTACCTACAACCATCTTGACTTCATCGAATTGTTTGATAATTCGCGAAGCCTGCATGGAAGTTTCGATACTTTGATTCAAGGAACTTCCCTGTGGTAGAATACAGTGAAACGCATAGTCTCCCTCTTGTAGTTGAGGAATGAACTCTCCACCCATTCTGCTGAAGAAAAATATGGCAATAGCAAAAATGCCAACGGTGACACCCACTACAACATATTTAATCCGGATAGCTTTTTGTAACAATGGTTGATACCAACTTTGTAATCTGCCCATCATCTTGTCACTAAATGTGCGTTTGTGACTGGGTTTCTTTGATAAAAACAAAGCACACATCATAGGGATATAGGTCAGTGATAATATCAATGCTCCGAAAATGGCAAAGCCAACTGTCTGGGCCATTGGGCGGAACATTTTGCCTTCAACACCAACCAAAGTAAGAATGGGGATATATACAATGAGGATAATGATTTCTCCAAAAGCAGCACTGGTACGTATTTTGGACGCCGAGGTAAATACTTCATCATCCATTTCAGATTGAGTCAGCTTGGCCGTCGATTTTCGCAGACCAAGATGGTGCATGGTAGCTTCAACGACGATAACAGCCCCATCTACGATCAGCCCGAAGTCTATAGCTCCCAAACTCATCAGGTTGGCGCTCACTCCGAATACGTTCATCATTCCAAGTGCAAATAACATTGCAAGGGGAATGGCAGATGCTACGATCAATCCGGCCCGGAAATTCCCAAGGAACAATACCAGTACAAAAATCACTATCAGCGCTCCTTCAATCAAATTCTTTTCCACTGTACTGATAGCACGACCCACAAGATCAGTCCTGTCCAGGTATGGTTCGATCGTAATATCATCAGGTAGCGACTGCTGAATAGTAGGCAGCTTTTCTTTTATCCGCTTAACCACCTCGTTACTGTTTTCCCCTTTCAACATCATCACTACGCCGCCTACAGCGTCTACTTCTCCATTATAAGTTAAAGCGCCATACCTTACTGCGTTGCCAAATTTTACTTCAGCAACGTCATTAATATATATTGGCACGGCTCCGGAATTTTTGACCACAATCCTTCTAACGTCATCTAAAGACGTTACCAGACCTATACCTCTGATAAAATAGGCATTTGGCTTTTTGTCGATATATGCCCCCCCCGTGTTCTGGTTGTTCTTTTCAAGAGCTGTAAAAATATCCGGGATACTTACTCCCATTGCTCTCAACCTATCGGGATTCACAGCAACTTCGTATTGCTTCAATTGACCTCCAAAGCTGTTCACTTCGGCAATACCCGGAGTACCATATAATTGCCTGGCAACGATCCAATCCTGCATCGTGCGAAGGTCTTTTGCGTTGTATTTGCTTTCGCTTCCCTTTTTAGGGTGAATGATATACTGGTACACTTCGCCTAAACCTGTACTGACCGGTGCCATTTCCGGCGTTCCGATTCCCTGAGGAATTTTATCAACAGCCTCTTTGAGTCTTTCATTGATGAGCTGCCTGGCAAAGTATATGTCTACTTCCTCTTCAAAAACAACGGTTATCACCGAAAGTCCGAAACGGGAAATACTGCGGATTTCTTCGATTTTCGGAACATTGGCAATACTTTGCTCTATGGGAAAGGTTACCAGTTGTTCTACTTCTTGTCCTGCCAATGTTGGACAGGTAGTAAATATCTGAACCTGATTGTTGGTAATATCAGGGACGGCATCTATGGGCAATTTGGTGGCACTCCACGCTCCCCATATTATAAGTAACAAAGTCATTAAACCAATAATGATTTTGTTCTTTATACTGAATTTAATAATACGATCTAACACAGTGTATTTTGTTATTTAACGCTTAGTAAAAAGATATGTAGTCCTTTTCTCAGAATGGAAAAAGGCGGGAAAGATGCGTGCTGTGTATTGTTATACGTAAATTGTACAACACCTGATCAAAGCCGAAAAGCAATGATGTTACGGACGATATGCACAAAATGCATATCAAACGATAAGACACGATCTAAAAGAAATTAAGCGTTAAATCTCGGCGGCTGCCAAATATTTCCGGAGTAGTTGGAAACAAAAAAACAATCCCTTATTGAAACCTTTTTGGCTTTAAATTCTCGTAAAGGGATATTAAATTCTGGTAAGTTAAACTTAAAGGAGGTTACTGAAACACTGCAACAAGTGCACTGGCAAAACGGGGAACAATTATCGTCTTTGTCTTGATTATGATTATGACTAAGGTCTTTGGATGGAGATTTTAGTTCCGCACAAACATTCTTAGCATCGCTGCACGGAGCACCGAAAAGTGCCGTGAAGTAAATTACTAATATGGTTGCTATCCATTTCATGCAAGTGCAAATTTAAGAAAAAAATCCGTGCAATACTGTTGCAAAAATCACTTTTTTTCCTTATAGATACTATTTTCTCTAAAATGGGGTGGTTAATAGAATCGAGCTGATTAGTTAGTTAATAGCCGACAAAATGTTCGAGTAACCGGAGAAATGCCCTATGGATAACAGATTTGCTTCATAAAGTCGTTCTTCAGATATCCTGAACCACAAAACAAATGGTAACAAAAACGTTAACTATAATTAGCGAAAAAAATTATGTTTTTGCAACATTGTATAAAAAATACAGGGTTTTTCAACCCCCATATTTAGCTGGTATTAATAGCTTTTTTCTGAAACCAATTTCCTCAAATCCTCCAAAAAGTGGTTCGAAAATTGTCCCGACAGGACGACCGAAAAAAGGAGTTGCAGTTGTGCAGCTCCTTTTTCATTTATATACTGCTGCTATTGAGGCGAGTTAATTCCGAACTTTACAATTGTACTGTTGTTATCCCATCACTCAACGAATTTTAAAACGCTCAATATAAGTTATGTCATCCTCCTCCATACCCACCAAACCTGTCAAAGCCTTTGGAGCCCAGGCTGCCGATGCGCCTTTGAACCAGCTCAATATTAACCGTCGTGCACCACAGCCCCACGATGTGGAAATTGAAATTCTCTATTGTGGAGTTTGTCATTCTGATTTACATACGGCCAGAAACGAATGGCATGGGACTATTTATCCCTGTGTACCCGGACATGAAATCGTTGGCCGCGTGGTTAGCGTAGGTGCCCATGTGAAAAAATTTAAAGTAGGTGATCATGCTGCAGTTGGTTGCCTGGTTGATAGCTGCCGCGATTGTGATTACTGCAAGGAAGACCTCGAACAATATTGCAGCACCGGTCATACCCAAACCTATAATTCTCCCGATAAACATCTTGGAACTCCCACCTATGGAGGGTATTCAGAGAGCATTGAAGTAGATGAAGCTTTCGTGTTGCGGGTGCCTGAAAATCTCGATCTCGCGGCAACCGCCCCCTTGCTCTGCGCCGGTATCACCACCTATTCTCCTTTGAAGCATTGGAAGGTGGGACCGGGAAAAAAAGTCGGTATTGTTGGGTTAGGCGGATTAGGACATATGGGTGTTAAACTCGCTAAAGCGATGGGTGCCGAGGTGATTGTTTTCACCACCTCTCCTTCTAAAGTGGCAGATGCCAAAAGGCTTGGGGCAGATGATGTGGTCTTGTCCAAAGACGAAGCGCAGATGCAACGGTATGCAGGTAAACTGCATTTTATTTTAGATGCCGTATCAGCACAGCATGATATCAATTCCTATCTCAGTCAGTTACGGGTCGATGGTGCGCTGGTATTGGTAGGTGCACCCGAAAATCCGCTACCGGTTGCTCCTTTCAGTCTGATACCAATGCGCAAGACTTTCGCAGGTTCCATGATCGGTGGCATCGCACAAACACAGGAAACGCTGGATTTCTGCGGAGAACATAATATTGTTTCTGATATCGAAATGATCCGCATGCAGGACATCAATGAAGCCTATGAACGCCTCCTGAAAGGGGATGTGAAATATCGCTTTGTGATTGATATGGCTTCCCTGAAGCAGTCCTGAATTAAGACGGGAATCTTCTTACCAGATGCAGCCGATGGGCCAGGATTTCACTCCGGCCATCGGCTGCTTACTTTTTGGTAGTGAACAATAAGCTACTGCTGGTGCCGCCTTGGATAAAGGATAGTCGTGGAGTGGATTATTCAGACAAAACTTAAATAAAAGTAAATAAATACTTTTATTCAAAAAGAAATCCTATCTTTGTTCCATCAAACAATAAAACTTTTTATATGGCTACCGCAACAACTGACAATATCCTGAACGTAACCCTCCTGGAGCCACGTCAGAAACACCCAACCATTTTTGCGCGCTTTGATGCGCTGGATCAGGGCGAAAGTCTCACTATTCACAATGACCATGACCCTAAGCCGCTGTACTACCAGTTACTGGGTGAAAGAGGTAATATTTTTAACTGGGAATACCTGGAGCAGGGACCGGAGTGGTGGAAAGTGAAGATTAGTAAACATCCTTCAGGTGAACCCAAAGAAACACTGGGACAAATTGCTGCCAAAGACATCCGTAAAGCGCAGGTGTTTAAAAAATACGGTCTTGATTTTTGTTGTGGAGGTAAAAAAACACTTGACCAGGCCTGTGCGGAAAAAGGGTTGGATGTGTTAGCAGTAGAAAAAGAACTGCAACAGACAGATCATCTCGCTGCAGCAACCAGGCCAATTCCTTACCAGGACTGGAGCAGCGATTTCCTGGCAGATTATATTGTAAATACACATCACAGTTATGTGAAACGCGTACTGCCGGATATTCGTCATTACGCAGCAAAAGTGCAACGTGTTCATGGAGACCGGCATCCCGAATTAAATACGATTCAACCCCTGGTAGAAGCCCTGGCCAATGAACTGAGTTCACATCTTGTGAAAGAAGAACAAATCCTGTTTCCCTATATAAAGGAACTTGTTGGCGTTAAAAATCAGAAGGATGGATTAACCGCTTCCCGGTTTGGCAGTATTGAAAACCCTGTTCATATGATGGAGCATGAACACGATACAGCAGGTAACATCCTGGAGCAGATCCGACAATTGACAGATAACTATACCCTGCCTGAAGATGCCTGCGCCAGTTATGATCTGTTGTATCGGATGCTGAGCGAATTTGAAGATGATCTGCACCTGCACGTGCATCTTGAAAATAATATTCTCTTCCCTGCCGCTATTGACCTGGAGAAATCCCTGTTGAATTAAAACCTGAATGATGAGATCCCAACATGATGCTGAAAAACCATTGGTCTATTCCTGTTCGGGCTGTAGCAGTGCTGCCCAGATGGCCAACTACCTTGCACTTCAGTTGGATCGGAAAGGAGTTGCTGAAATGTCCTGCATCGCCGGAGTAGGGGGGAATGTAAAAAAGCTGGTTAAAACGGCACAGTCCGGGCGGAAGATTATAGCAATCGATGGTTGTCCGCTCGCCTGTGCCAAAGCCTGCCTCTCCAATCACAACATCATACCAGATCATCATTTTGAATTAACGGCCTTCGGTGTGCGAAAAAAACAGCATGAAGATTTTGATCCCACTGAAGCTTCAGAAGTTATGCAATCCATTGAAACCAGAATCCATGTCAACCATCCCGCATACGATCCTGCAATTCCTGCATAGTCAAACCTGCGCAACTATTTGTGGAATCAATGCAGAGCAAGTACCTTCCTGTTTCAATTGTTTTTATGCGATTGATGAAACGAACGGGTACCTGCTCTTTAAATCTAAATCCGAATCCTGTCATAGCCAATGGTTAAGGTTTCATCCCATAATAGCAGGTACTGTTCTTCCAGACACCCTGAATGTATTGAACATTCAGGGTGTTCAATGGGAAGGTCGTGTGATAGAAGCAACTGCAACAATTGCCAGGAATGCCTGGAAGTGCTATCATAAACGGCATCCTGCAGCATTATTAATTCCTGGTAATATCTGGATCATTCAGCTGGAAAAAATTAAGATGACTTCGGGATCAAAACCGTTGGGGAAAAAACTTAACTGGGTGCGCGGAAAAGCCGATTATATGCTCATTTAACCAGGATCACCATGTTAATCAATGCCGATACAAAAATTGCAGCGGTCCTGAAGCAACACCCGGAAGCGATGGACGCGATCATAGGCCTTTCTCCCAAATTCAATGCCTTACGAAACCCACTCCTGCGCAAACTGATGGCAGGCAGAACCAGCATCGCTACCGCAGCTAAAATGGGTGGATGTACAGTGGATGATTTTTTCAGACGTCTGGCTCCGCTTGGGTTTAAAGTGGATGATAAACTACCCGTAAGTGTCCGCGAAAAACGGGAACTGAAACCTGCCTATATTTCCCAACTGAGTGCAGATCAGCTTCACACACTGGATGTGCGACCGGTATTGGATGCAGGAAAGGATCCGCTTTCACTTATTCTGCAAACACTAAAGGAGGTAAAACAAGGCCAGGCTTTGCTGATCATCAATAGCTTTGAACCTACCCCCCTGATCCATTTATTGGAAAAACAGGCATATGAAACCTTTGTTGATATCATTGAGCCGGATTGTTTTTACACTTATTTATATCGTACAGAAAACATTGTTGAAGATTCGCCTGCAGTCATAACAACGAATGATGATTTTGATGAAACACTGCATCGGTTTGCCGGAAAACTGGATGTGATTGACGTGCGGCAGCTGCCGATGCCGATGCCCATGCATACCATCTTGCAGCGACTTGAACAATTGCCACAGGATCATGCGCTCTTCGTTTTTCATAAGCGCATTCCGGTATTTTTACTGCCGGAACTGGCAGATCGCCAGTTAAGCTATCGGGTGAAGAAACTCAGTGATTCGGAAGTACAAATGCTAATTTTCAACGATTGATATGTTTCCTTCTGGTAATTATACCGACCCCGCCAAAACGACTTCGCCAAAACTGGTATTACCCTTTTATTTGTATGCGGCTGTTTCTTTCTTATGTGCTGCGGTGTTGCTCCTCTTTTCAGTGAAGGACTTTACCGGTCATTATTTCAATCCGCATATGCTGGCCATCACGCATATCATGGCGCTTGGCTGGTGTACGATGATCATCCTGGGGGCCAGTCATCAGCTGGTGCCGGTAATAATTGAAGGGAGTTTATTCAGTCCGTTTCTGGCAAGAAGTTCCTTTATATTTTCTGCGATTGGTATTCCTGTTCTTGTTTATGGTTTCTATCAGTTCAATATGGGTTGGCCTTCAAGGATGGGTGGTATGCTTATTGTGTTATCGGTGCTGTCTTATGTAGTAAATCTCGGACTCAGTATTTCGAAAAGCGGAAACGAATCTGTGCAGTCGTCTTTCGTGCTGACTGCCAGCCTTTGGTTGCTTGTGACAACGATTATAGGTTTGCTGCTGGTATATAATTTTTCAATTCCCTTACTACCACATAATTCAGTTGCGTATCTTTCTTTCCATGCACATATAGGCATAGTAGGCTGGTTCCTTTTGCTGGTAATGGGGGTAGGTTCCAAACTGATTCCCATGTTCCTGATATCCAAATACCAGCACAATAGCATGCTCTGGTGGATCTTTGGCCTGGTAAATGGAGGATTATTAGTTTTTGCCGTGTGCTTCCTTTATAACAGTGCCGCCTATCTGTTTTTCCTGCCACTGGTTTTAATACTGGCCGCCGTTTTCCTTTTTATGTTTTTCTGTTACAAGGCATACCGCGAACGGATCCGGAAAAAAGTGGATGAACCCATGAAGCTATCACTGTTGTCGGTTTTGATCATGGCAATTCCTCCAGTGATGATGATTGTGCTGCTGTTAGTGTTAACAGGAACAAATAAAACTCCGGCAAAACTGGTCACGGCCTACGGATTCCTCGTTTTTTTTGGTTGGCTTACTGCAATAATACTTGGGATGACATTTAAAACCTTGCCCTTTATTATTTGGAACAAAGTTTATCACCGGTTGCTTGGTAAGATAAAAGCACCTAATCCGCGGGAATTATACAATGATAAAATTGTTCAGGTTATGTTGTATTGCTTTTTCGCAGGATTGGGAGTTTTTGTCACTGGCATCCTGGTGGAGTCGGTGCTGCTGCTTCGGGCAGGGGGGATGCTTCTGCTTGTAACCGCCATTTTATACAACTGGAATGTAATGTATTTATTGAAGCACAAAGTACAGCCAGGATGAATGTTACAACGAATAATCAACTGATGGCCACGATTGCTTTGGCAGCTCTGCAAAACGTGGAAGATCCTGAGATCGGACTGAATGTTGTAGATCTCGGACTGATCTACCAGCTTGATTTTGAGGAGACCGAAAAAAAAGTATACTGCACCATGACCCTCACTACCCAGTTCTGTCCAATGGGTGGTTCGATCCGCGACAATTGCCTGCACAGTCTGCAAGCTGCTTTCCCTGGTTATGAAATCATTGTAAGGCTCCAGTTTGACCCTCCCTGGAATGCTGACCGGATCTCAGAGGAGGGTAGAAAATTTCTGGGACGCTGAATTTTATGTCCTTTTTTGCTTATTTTCGGGTACGTACACGAAATTTTCATTTAATATCATTTGCCTGCTATGTCTGCATCCCGAAACAGTCGCCGCCGCTTTTTAAGAACCGCCACCCAGGGTGCCGCCCTGCTTACTGTTGGCGGTATCCTGCCCGGATTCAGTGCTTCCAGTTATGCCAATATCCTGGGCTCCAATGAGCGCCTGAACCTATCCGTTATGGGCGTTAACTCCAGGGGGAACGCACTCGCTACTAACTTTGCCGAACAACCGAATTGCCGGGTGCGCATCATTTGTGACGTGGATACCAGGGCCGCTGCCAAAACCAGGGAAGCAGTTCAGAAAGTACAGGGACAGGCACCTGTAACGGAGAAGGATATCCGAAAAGTACTGGAAAGCAAAGAGATTGATGCACTGGTTGTTGCAGCCCCCGATCACTGGCACGCACCAGCTGCCATCCTGGCCGCCAAAGCCGGTAAACATGTGTACCTGGAAAAACCTGCGAGCCACAATCCTCAGGAGGGTGAATTATTGATGGCTGCCCAGAAAAAATATAAAACAGTTATCCAGATGGGTAACCAGCGCCGGTCCTGGCCCAATGTGGCAGCAGGTATCAAAGCCTTGCACGAGGGTGTTATCGGAAGACCTTATATGGCCAAAACCTGGTATTCAAATAATCGTCCGGGTATTGGAACCGGCAAAAAGACAGCGATTCCTGATTGGCTGGATTTTGAGCTCTGGCAGGGTCCTGCACCCCGCAAGGCCTACCAGGATAACCTGATCCACTACAACTGGCACTGGTTCTGGCATTGGGGCACTGGAGAAGCACTGAACAACGGAACCCATATGGTGGACATCGCACGCTGGGGTTTGCAGGAAGCATATCCTACCAGGGTGCTTTCTTCGGGTGGTCGTTACCGTTATCAGGACGATTGGGAAACTCCCGATACGCAGAATATCAGCATTGAGTTCGGAAATCGCTCCACTATTACCTGGGAGGGAAGGAGTTGTAATCCGCGGTATGTAGAAGGAGCAAGTGTTGGCGTAATCTTTTATGCCGAAAACGGTACCATGGAATTTGATGGCACCAATGCTTATTCCATCTACGACCTGAAGAACAAACTGGTTAAAGAAGTGCGTAACGATGCTGCCATTAATACCAGCAGTTTGTCGAGCCCTTCACAACAGTTGGATGCCATCCACCTGAATAATTTCCTGGATGCTATCCGTAAAGGCAGTCCGTTGAATGCGGAAATCGTTGGCGGTCACCAAAGCACGCTGCTTGTTCAGTTGGGCAATATCGCGCAGCGTACCGGTACCATATTGGAAATTGATTCCGCTACAGGTCGGATTAAAAACAATCCGGCAGCTGAAGCACTCTGGACACGCAGTTATGAACCCGGATGGGAACCCACTATTTAAGCTGCCCTTATGAAACAATCAACCGTCGTTTCGATTGGTATTATCGCCGGACTGTTTTTTATATTCGGCCTGGTGAGCTGGGTGAATGCCATCCTGATTCCCTATTTCAAACTGGCCTGTGAACTCACGCACCTGCAGAGTTACCTGGTTGCATTTGCCTTTTATATCTCTTATTTCGTACTGTCGGTACCAGCTTCTTTTCTGCTTAAAAAAATGGGATTCAAAAAAGGCATGATGATTGGGTTCTGGATCATGGCCATGGGCGCTTTTCTTTTTGTGCCCGCCGCTTATGGCAGAACCTATGGTATTTTCCTGGCAGGATTGTTTTCTCTCGGAGCAGGACTGGCGATACTTCAAACTGCCGCCAATCCCTATATCACGGTATTGGGTCCCAAAGAACGCGCCGCGCAGCGGATCAGTATCATGGGGATTTGCAACAAATTCGCCGGCATACTGGCTCCGTTGTTATTTGCGGCAGCTATATTACGTCCAACGGATGCTGAACTATTCAAACAGATTCCATTGATGGATGAAGCAGGAAGGACGGCTGCACTGGATGAATTGATCCGACGGGTTATTTTACCATATTCTATCGTTGGGACGGTGCTTTTTTTACTCGGTATCGCTATTCGGTATTCACCCTTACCCGAAATAAATACCGATGAAGAATCAGAAGAGCTGGCCATGCAAAATTCCACTAAAACATCTGTGCTGCAGTTTCCGCACCTGGTGTTGGGGGCCATTGCGATTTTTCTGCATGTTGGAACCCAGGTGATTGCAATCGATACCATCATACCGTATGCCGGGTCCATGCAAATCGATTTGCTGGAAGCTAAGACCTTCCCGGGGTATACGCTTGCTGCTACTATCGTCGGTTATATTGCAGGCATTATTGCCATTCCAAAATTGATCAGCCAGGTTACGGCACTAAGAGTTTGTACCCTTTTGGGCTTGTTCTTTTCTGTGATGATCCTGTTGGCAAAAGGCAATATTACCCTACTGGGACATACAGCGGATCTTTCTATCTGGTTTGTAGTGTTACTGGGACTGGCCAACTCATTGGTTTGGGCGGGCATCTGGCCACTGGCACTGGATGGATTAGGAAGGTTTACTAAAATTGGCGCTTCCCTGATGATTATGGGGCTTTGTGGAAATGCCTTGATGCCCTTGTTATATGGCTGGGCAGCGGATGCATTTGGACAGCGACTGGCCTATGCGGTGTTGATACCCTGTTACCTGTACCTGATTTTTTATGCGGTTCGGGGCCATCAATTCAGAAATTGGAGAAAAGCATGAAACAAACCATTCTATATACTGTTCTGGCAAACCTGCTGTTCATATATCCTGCTATGACACAAACCAACCTTACTGCTGATGAAAAATATCGCATACTCACGCTGGAGCCCGGCCATTTTCATGCAGCGCTGGTAATGAAGGAAGCAAATCCGCTTATCGATACTACCTGTTATGTATATGCGCCGGATAATGCGGCAACCCATCAGTACCTGGATTACCTTAAAAGTTTTAATACACGCAGGCAAAAGCCAACTACCTGGAACCCTGTCTGGTTTAAAGAAAAGGATTACCTGGAACAGGCCTGGAAACAACCACCCGGAAGCATTCTGGTGCTGGCCGGAAACAATCGTTCCAAAACTTCCTGGATAAGCAAAGCAGTGAACAGTGGTTACGCGGTATTGGCCGACAAGCCCATGGCTATTGATCCGGAGGGGTTTGCCAAACTGGAACAGGCATTGACAACCGCGAAAAATAAACGGCAACTGGTGTATGATATCATGACCGAACGGTATGAAATTCTGAATATTCTGCAGCGCTTATTGATGCAGCAAAAGGATCTTTTTGGTGAATTGGAAAAAGGGAGTCCGGATAACCCATCCATTGTAAAAGAAAGTCTGCATCATTATTACAAACTGGTTGCGGGTGTGCCTCTAAGACGAACCGAATGGCAATATGATCCCAGGCAGGCAGGTACCGGCCTGGTAGATGTTACCACGCACCTGGTAGACCAGGTACAGTGGACCTGTTTTCCGGAACAGCTCCTGAATTATAACCGTGATGTACAACCGATACGTGCCAGGTTATGGCCTACAGCGATCAGTCTCCCGCAATACAGTGCTTCTACCGGAGCAGCCAGCTTTCCGGAATTCCTGGCTCCTTATAGGAAAGGTGATTCCATTCATGTTTCCTCCAATGGGGAAATGGTGTATGCAATAAAAGGAGTTCATGTGAGGATCAAAGTAGAGTGGTTGTATAAAGCTGAAGGAGGAGCCGGCGACAGGCATTATTCCTCCATTCTGGGAACCGGATGCCGGCTCGTGATCCGCCAGGAACCGACGGATCGGTTTGGAGCCAGTTTATATGTAGAACCGGTGAATGGAAAAACGCTGAGCGAAGAAAAGCTGATCGCAGCAGTTAAGGAAATCCAGCGTGTTTATCCGGCAATCCGTTTCAAGCAGGAAGGGGAGAGCTGGAAGATTCTGGTGCCAGATCATTACAGAAGCGGACATGAAGCACATTTTGCCAAAGTGACTGAACAGTTTCTGAAATACCTGAAAGACGGCCTGATGCCCGAATGGGAATGGTCTTTTATGTTATCGAAATATTTTATCACCACACAATCCCTGGCGCTTGCAAAACTCTGATATGGTTCATTTATCGATCCTGCATGCTCGTATCATTACACCCACCGGTGTAATAGAAGATGGTTGTGTGGTGATCAGGGATGGAAAGATTCATCAGCTTTTACCACCTGGCGCAGCGTTGCCGGATGGTCCGGTGCTGGATGCAGGTGGTAACTGGCTGGCACCCGGTTTTATTGATATCCATGTGCACGGAGGGGGTGGATATGATTTTATGGACAATACCATCGAAGCCTTTCTTGCAATTGCAAGACTACATGCACGGCATGGCACCACTTCCATGTTTCCGACAACGCTTACCAGTGAGTTATCCGATCTGTATGCAACGATCGAATGTTACGAAAAAGCGCTTTCTCACGGTCATGACGGCGCCCGTTTCCTGGGACTTCACCTGGAAGGACCTTATTTCTCAAAAGAGCAGCGGGGTGCACAGGATGAACGATATATCCGGAATCCTGATCCGGAAGAATACAGGGCCATCCGGCAAAAAACTGCCCATATCCGAAGATGGAGTGCGGCCCCGGAATTGCCCGGAGCCCTTGCCTTTTCAGATTTTTGTCGCTCCAATGGAATTCTGCCCGCACTGGCTCATACCAACGCAGATTATGATCAGGTGAAAGCAGGAGTGCAGCATGGTTACCGGTTGGCTACTCATTTGTATTCTGCCATGTCTGGATTAACCCGCCGCAACGGATTCCGCATTGCCGGAGCGATTGAGTCGAGTTTGTTGCTGGATGAAATCGATGTGGAGTTGATCGCTGATGGTGCGCATCTGCCGGAAGCCTTATTGAAGCTGGTAGTAAAAGTGAAAGGGAAGGAAAAGATTGCACTTATAACGGATGCCATGCGGGCTGCGGGAACAAGCGTTAAGCAGTCACTACTGGGAAGCAAATCATCCGGGCTTGAAGTAATCATTGAAGACGATGTGGCCAAACTGCCCGACCGGTCTGCATTTGCAGGAAGTGTGGCAACCGCCGACCGCCTGGTGCGTACCATGGTGCAACTGGCGGAGGTCAGTATCCCTGATGCGGTATATATGATGAGTACCACACCTGCGAGAATTATGGGAGTAGCTGATACAGTGGGTAGTCTTGAAACAGGAAAAAATGCAGACCTGGTGTTATTTGATGATGACATAAGGATTCAGCAAACATTTATAAACGGGAAACCGGTTTTATGATTTAAAAATGGAAGTAGTAATATTTAATACAAGGGAAGAAATGGGCCTCGCAGCAGCAAAACGGGTGGCAGAAAAGATCCGGGAATTGCAGCAGGAGAAACCTTTGTTGCGGATGATGTTTGCAGCAGCACCTTCGCAATTGGAATTTTTGAAGGCATTGATCCAGGAGCCAATCAACTGGCAGGGTATTGTTGCTTTTCATATGGATGAATACATTGGGTTGCCAGCTTCACATGCCGCTTCTTTTCGGAATTTCCTGAACCGCGAGCTTTTTGATTTGGTACCCTTCAAAGAAATTCATCGGATTAATGGAGAATTGGATGATCCGCAACAGGAAGCGGATCGCTATGCAGCATTGCTGCGTGTAGCGCCCATGGATATCATTTGCCTTGGAATCGGTGAAAATACACACCTGGCTTTTAATGATCCGCATGTGGCAGATTTTCAGGATCCCTGCCTTGTGAAACTGGTGGATCTTGACCTGGCCTGCAGACAACAACAGGTGAACGATCGCTGTTTTGAAAGGTTGGATGAAGTGCCTGCACTAGCCATTACCGTTAGTCTGCCGGCGCTGTATAGTGGAAGTTATCTGTTCTGCATGGTGCCAGGTAAAAACAAGTCCCAGGCAGTGCTGCACACCATGCAGGAAGCGATCAGCCCGGTTTTTCCATCCACCCTTTTGCGGAAGCATCCCGCGGTTGTCTTATTTTTAGACAGGGATAGTGCAGCTTTACTGCCATCCCATAACTGACGCTTATGAAAAAAGAATCGGAAGAACTGGTTGGTGTAAAGGAAATTGCCCGTCGCGCGAATGTCTCCATTGCAACGGTGGACAGGGTGCTGCATGATCGTCCGGGTGTGTCGCTCAAAACAAAGGAAAAGATCCAGCAGATTATTAAAGAGCTGAACTATCAGCCGAATATCGTAGCCCGCACACTAGCCAGTCGTAAAAAACTAAAGTTCGCCATCCTCATACCGGCCAGTTCAGAAGAAACCAGTTACTGGAAGGCGCCATTGGATGGTGTGCTACAGGCAGAGCAGGAGTTGAGGCAGTATGGGATCAGCGTAGAAAAATATCTGTTTGATCAAAACAACCGAAAAACCTTTTTAAAACAATCGGCTGCCCTGCTGCATCAGAAGCCGGATGGGATTTTACTCGCTCCCATGTTTGTGGAAGAATCCAATTTATTCATGCAGCAGTGCCGGGAACATTCGATTCCGGTTGTTTTTATTAACTCGGATTTGCCCGGACAATCCGGGCTTGCCTATGTTGGTCCGGATCTTTATCAGAGTGGTTACCTGAGTGCGCACCTGATCAGTTACCTGGTTCGTCCGGCTGACAGTATATTGATGCTGCACATAACCCGCGAACTGGAAATGGATCACCACCTGCTTCGGAAAGAAGATGGATTTCGGGCCTACTGGCAGGAGCAGGGTTATACGCATGAGTTGATCACGATGCATATTGGTCAGACCGATCCTGAAACCATTCGTAAGCATATCAGCCGGCAATTGAAAAATCCATCCATTCGGGTGCTCTTTGTTACGAATTCAAGGGTGGCGGCGGTGGCCAAAGTGTTGGAAGAACTGGATCGAACAGACCTGCTGCTGATTGGTTACGATTTTCTGGAAGACTCGATCGTGTATCTGAAAAAAAATGTGATTGATTTTTTGATTTGCCAGAAACCGCAGGAGCAGGCCTACCTGGGAATGATGGCGCTTTATGATAAACTGGTGCTGAACCAGCCAGTTAAAAGCGTACACTTTATGCCAATCGATATAATTACCAGGGAAAATTATCTCTTTTACAACAATTGATTCATGCGTTCCTTTCTGTACCTGCTTTTACTGCTGCTGACAGGTTGTAGTGCCTCTTATGAAGTGCAGAACAAAGGTGTTGCAGGTAACAATTCGGTTGATCTGTTGCGCAGAGTGGATACTGCCGTAGTAGCCCGGCAACCAGACCTGGTGCTACTGCTGTTAGGGACCAATGATATGATGAATTCCAAAAAACTCATTCCGCTTGATAGCTTCATGCAGAATTACCGGGAATTGGTGCAACGCATTCAGACAACGGGTGCTAAGCTGGTGTTGCTGAGTATACCACCTGTTGATACCGGATATATTTTTCAACGCCATCCGCGTAATGCGTTCGAAGTGGATCCCAATGAAAAGATACGCCTGGCAAATAAATCCATACAGCAATTGACAATGTCAAATCCCGGTTTGTATTTTTTTGATCTGTATGAATTGTTTGCAAAAGGAGGCTCTCCAAACAGGACCAGGGAGTCACTGCTCGTTAATGAGCAAAACCTGGGGAAACCGGATGGTGTTCATCCTACCCGTGACGGATATGCGAAAATGGCGGAATCGCTTTATGCTTATTTGATTGAAAAAAAGCTGCTGAAGAAAAACAGAAAATTGATCTGCTTTGGCGACAGTATCACTTTTGGAGCATTCATGGAGGGAGCCGGAACCACGGAGGGAGACAGTTATCCGGCTCAATTAAAGAGGCTCCTTAACTCAGGCCTCCGTTGATTTTTCGGTCATTATTTTTTTCCTGGCGATCAGGCAACCACCCAATACACCTGCTTTTTCTCCCAGTTTGGAAACGATCAGTTTGGTGTCTTTATTCACGAGGCTGAGGGAGTATTTATTTAGTGCGCTTTGTATGGGAAGACGAAGATATTCACCCGTACTAGCCATGGTTCCGCCGAGTATCATTAGTTCGGGATTGAAGATATTCAGGATGATGGCCAACCCCTTTCCGATTTTTTCTCCCAGTTCCGCCAGCATTTCTATGGCCAGGTTATCTTCCTGTTTGGCAGCCTGGATGATATGCTGGAGTTTGATGTCCTCAATATTTTCAAACTGTTTGGTAAGTATGGAAGTGGAGCCGGATTGCAAGGCTGCTTTAAAGCGGCGAACCAGTGCCTGTCCGGATGCTTCTGTTTCCAGGCAGCCCTTTTTGCCACAATGACAAATAATCTCGTTCTGGAAAAAAGGTATATGTCCGAATTCTCCACTAAATCCGGATTTACCATAGTAAACCTCTCCCTCAATCAGGATACCCAAACCAATACCATAGTCGAGGTATACATACAGTACATTCTTTTCATTGCTCACGCTGCCACAGCGGAATTCACCATAGGCCATGGCACGTGAATCATTTTCGAGAAAAGTGCGAATCCCGATATGTTCCTCTATGATTTCTGTCAGGGGTTTTTCCTGGAAATGAAAATAACTGTAACTATAACCGCTGCGGTTATTAATACGTCCGCTCAGGTTGATGCACACACCCAGAATTTTTGACCGCTCAACCGAGGCTTCCGAAATAAAAGTTTCTATCAGTTGGATCAGCTGGTCAAGCGCCTCCGTAGTATTTTCAAGTTGATAGCTCACATTCTCTTTGATCAGCACAAGATTTTTCTTGAAATCCAGTAATCCGAAATTGATGGAATGTTGTTTAACATCCACCCCAACAAAATATCCCGCTTCTGCAACCAGGCCGTACATGCTGGCAGGCCGGCCACCTGTTGATTCAATCTTGCCATAATCCCGGATTAGTTCTTCCTGCATCATTTCATTGATCAGCGTCGTGATCTTGGGAGTACTGATATTGAATTCGCGCGCCAGTTCTGCAAGTGTAAGCGGGCCCATCTCATCCAGCAGATTAATAATTCCTCTCTTCAGTGATTTGTTTTTAAAAGCAACTCCTGAACTGTTGGTGTCTGAAAAAATCTCGAATAGTTTGGGTGGGGGCATCATATATAACTGCTACAAAACAAGAAAGTTAGGATTTTTTAAGGCAAAAAAATAGATTTTCTAAGGCCACTTATTAAAAAAAATTAAAAATAAATTGTTTAATACTTAATTATTTATTTAACTTGATGATTCAAATCAATTACTGATGAGAAAGTTATTGCTTGCCCTGCTCTCCTTGTTTCTAGTTCTCACCAGTTGGTCGCAGCGTTCTGCAGTAGTATTCAGCGGAGCAGTTACCAATGATCTTTATACCCTGCTCCAAAAACAGGGATTTCAGCTATTGCACCAGCCGGATCCGGAAAAGGCAATTCAGCTTGCTTCCAAAGGAGGATCCGTGTTCATTGTTGCGGATCAATATCCGGCTCAAAAGGTTCAGCTGAGTGAAACGGCACAGCAATTGGCAAAAAAGAAAAAACTCAGTGTATATATTGAATATCCATCGGCTTTAGCCGGACTAACGTTCACAGGAGATACCCTGCATACCCAGTTGGAGCGAGGGGTAGTAACTTCTGCCGTTTTTGGTGCTGCTCTGCAACCGCTTAGTATTTTGGGTATCAACGATTGTTATATCCTTCCCACCAAAGCGTCTAACCCGTTGATCATTCTTGGAAAGGTGGCTGGTTTGAACCGGGCCGAATATGGCATTGACGATGTGGAACAAATACCCTTACTATTTAAGCACAACGGTATGCTGGTAGCAACTACCAGTCTAACCAATTTTGCCAAAGGCCGTTACGGTCCGGATGCGGCCTGGAAAGCAGTCTGGTCTTATATTATTCAAACCATCACCGGAAAAACCATTACCGATTTTGTTTATTGGCCTTCCTATATCCAGCCAATGTATGGTAAAGCGGAGGCGCTGCCCGCTGATGCAAAATCAATCAGTATCAGAAAAGGGGTGGACTGGTTTTCAAATGCACGTTTCTATATTCACCCTGATTGGAAGGAAAATTGGGTACGTTACCAGGGAAATGGAACCATGCCTGTTGGTCCGCCGGTAACGCAGGATAATGCGCTGGGAAATGGAATGATGGGCATGCTCGAGGGCCATGCTTCCCGCGTGAATTCGGATGGTCGTCAGCAATACCGCTATTGGGTGAGAGCGGATGTTCAGGGAGAAGCAGCCTTTGCACTCGCAGCGGCAGGCAATTATTTAAAGGATCCTTCTTATTTTAAAACAGCTTCCCATCTCACCGATTATATTTTTTACAATTCCAATCTGCGTGCTTTTGAACGCAATGATAAAAGTAGTCCCACCTATGGTCTGATTGGCTGGGCACAAACCCACCCTTATGTGTACTATGGAGATGACAATGCGCGTGCCATCCTGGGTATTCTGGGTGCCTCCGCCTATATGCAAACAGATGAATGGGACCGGCAGATGCTGGAAGCAATTCTGGCGAATTTCAGAACCACCGGAAAATTTGGATTCCGGTCTGATCGCATCGAAGACAAAGCCATACAGAAAAACGGTTGGCAATTTTACTGGGATCGGGAAGTTGTAAATCCAGCTCCGCATTTTGAGTCCTGGATGTGGGCCATCTATCTCTGGTTGTATGAAAAAACCGGCTATCAGCCGCTGTTGGATAAAACAAAAACGGCTATCCGTATGACCATGGAGTCTTATCCGGATAAATGGATCTGGACAAATGGTATTCAGCAGGAGAGAGCCAGAATGGTATTACCGCTTGCCTGGCTGGTGCGCCTGGAGAACACGGATGAACATCGCCGCTGGCTGGATATCCTGGTACAGGAATTATTGAAGAACCAGGATGCAAGTGGCGCCATTCGCGAAGAGTTGGGTGCAGGAAAAGGCAAGTTCGGCAAGACCCGCAGCAACAAGGAATATGGCCTGCACGAAGCTCCCCTGATTTTTGAAAATGGTGACCCGATCGCCGACATGCTCTATACCAGCAATTTTGCCTATTTCAGTTTGAATGAAGCCGCGCATGCTACCGGCAATGCACAATACAGGGAAGCTGTTCGGAAACTGTCTGATTTCATGACCCGCATTCAGGTTAAATCCGATCGCTTTAAAGATCTGGACGGTGCCTGGTTTCGTGGCTTTGAATACAATCGCTGGGAATATTGGGCCTCTAATGCGGATGTGGGTTGGGGTGCCTGGAATACCCTGGCCGGCTGGACACAAAGCTGGATTGTAGCTACTCAGGTAATGACTGCGAAGAATCAGAATTTCTGGGATCTCACCCGGCAAACGGGGATAAAAAAACATATGCCTGAAACCCTGCAATTGATGTTTGGCAAGCTACAACCTTAAACAACCAACATGAACATTGATCAATATATACAACAATACCGTTCAAATCTTTTGGATGATGTTATTCCATTCTGGACCGATCATTCCATTGATGAAGTATACGGTGGATACTTTACCTGCCTGGATACAAACGGAAAAGTGTATGATACGGATAAATTCATCTGGCTTCAGTGCCGGCAGGTCTGGTGTTTCGCGATGTTGTACAACCAGGTAGAGCAGCGCACCGACTGGCTGGAAATTGCTGAAAAGGGAGCCCGCTTTCTGATGAAGCACGGTCGGGATGAAAAAGGCCACTGGTATTTTTCCCTCAATCGGGAAGGCCAACCATTGGTTCAACCATACAATATTTTTTCTGATTGCTTTGCGGCAATGGCATTCGGACAACTCTATAAAGCCACTGGAAATGCCGACTACAACGAAGTAGCAGTTCAGTCTTTTGAAATTATTCTGCAACGGAAAGACAATCCCAAGGGCCCCTATTTAAAAGCTGTTTCGGGTACGTGCCCGATGAAAGGTTTCTCTTTACCCATGATCCTGTCCAACCTCGTGTTGGAAATAGAAGACAGTCTTTCCCCGGAATTGGTGGAAGCCACCATCCATACCGCCATTGAGGAGGTAATGAATGTGTTCCTGGATAAAGAAAGCGGTCTTCTTTTGGAAAATGTAGGCCCGGCTGGTGAACGAATCGACAACTTCGATGGCAGGCTGATCAACCCGGGGCATGGTCTCGAAGCGATGTGGTTCATGATGGAACTTGGTGTACGAAGAAAGGACCAGCAACTGATTCAGAAAGCAAAAGATACCGCATTGAAGGTATTGGAATATGGGTGGGATAAACAGTATGGTGGCATCTTTTATTTTCTTGATCGCAAAGGTCATCCTACCCAGCAACTGGAATGGGATCAGAAACTCTGGTGGGTGCATGCGGAAACACTGGTATGTATGTTGAAGGGGTTTTTACTGACCGGAGATAAAGCCTGTTGGACCTGGTTTGAAAAAGTACACGACTATACCTGGAAACATTTTCCAGATCCGCAGCACGGAGAATGGTTTGGTTATCTGAACAGGAGAGGAGAAGTATTGCTTCCACTGAAAGGAGGAAAATGGAAAGGATGTTTTCATGTGCCAAGAAGTTTATACCAGTGTTGGAAAACACTGGATGCAATAAAAGAAACCTATTCACAACCTCTTGAACTGATTCTCTAATGGCTGTTTCCTCAACTTCAACGATTACTGTTACTGCTGATGGAAATCTTCAGGAGGGGTCTTATCGGCCTGCATTGCTTTCGCTGGCAGTCCTGTATTTCATGATGGGATTTATTACCTGTCTGAACGACACCCTTGTGCCCTTTTTCAAAAAGGAATTCACGCTCAGTTATGCCGGCTCCTCCCTGGTGCAGTTTTACTTTTTTCTGACTTATGGCGTGATGTCCATCCCCGCAGGCAAAATGGTTGAAAAACTTGGCTATAAAAAAGGTATGGTGGCTGGATTTATGATAGCAGCGTTGGGTGCTTTCCTTTTTTATCCGGCTTCCGTGTTTCATCAATATTCAATATTCCTCGCAGCATTATTTGTGCTTGCCATTGGGATCGTTTTATTACAGGTTGCTGCCAATCCCTATATAACGGTTTTAGGTCCGGTTTCCACCGCTTCCTCCCGATTAACTCTGATTCAGGGAGTGGGCTCCATCGGCACCACGGTTGCTCCCTTGTTTGGTGCTTATTTTATCCTCTCCGGTATTAGCAGTGCTTCGAATTCAAGTGAAGCCGTTCGCAATCCCTATATCGGAATCGGACTGGTATTACTCCTGATCGCTATTGTAGTGTTCCTGTTGAAATTGCCGGAGGTGAAAACGCAGACGGTTGCTTCGGATCAACAACAGGTTTCTATCTTCTCCTTTCGTAATCTTCGGTTAGGCATTCCCGCTATCTTCTTTTATGTTGGTGCAGAAGTTGCCATTGGAACATTTCTTACCAATTATATCGCAGACATTCTGCAGGTAAATGAAGAAGCAGCCAATGGGTATGTTTCCTTTTATTGGGGTGGTATGCTGGCAGGTAGACTTTTGGGTGCTGTGGTGTTGAAGCTGATGAAACCTTCCCAGGTGCTTGCCTTTTGCGCGCTTGCATCCATTATTTTAATTATGGTCTCTATAAACAGTACCGGAATGCTGGCCATCTGGTCCATGATCGGCGTTGGATTGTTTAATTCCATCATGTTTGCCACCATCTTTTCGCTTTCTGTAAACGGACTTGGCGCTCATACTACACGTGCATCAGGGTATCTCTCTTCTGCCATAGCAGGCGGAGCGGTGGTGTCCTACCTGCAGGGTATGGCGATTGATCACTTTAATTGGAGCATCGCCTTTTTATTGCCAATGGCCTGTTACGCCTTTGTTCTCTATTATGCTTTAAACGGATATAAACATAAATCGTAAAACAACCACTAATTCATCAATCCCAAATTAACAATTATGAGGAGTTACCTAAAAAAAGCTCAATGGAGTGGATTGCTCTTATTGTTGCTTACAATTTTTCAGCTGGACGTACTGGGGCAAAGCTTCCAGTTCAGAGGAAAAGTTAAGGACAACCAGGGCAAGCCATTATCGGATGTAAGTGTACTGGTGAAAGGCACCAATACCGGTACTACTACCGGTGCAGACGGTTCTTATCTACTTAGCTATTCCCAGGGAGCCGCCACCCTGGTATTCTCCTATGTCGGATTTACGAGCCAGGAGCAGGCTGCAACAGCCGGCTCGGATACGGATATCTTTCTGGATCCTTCCGGTGATCAGATTGGTGAAGTGGTGGTGATTGGTTATGGTACGCAGAAAAAAGTTAATCTCACCGGTTCCGTTTCAGTTATTGATAATAAAACACTGAACAGTCGCCCTGTTGCATCCACCTCCCTTGCACTTCAGGGTGCTGCCCCGGGTGTAACTGTTACCCAGCAATCGGGTTTACCCGGTGGCGATGGTGGTACTATCCGGATACGGGGAATTGGTTCTATCAACGCCGGCCAGGATCCCCTGATTCTGGTGGATAATATAGAAATGAGCCTCAATGCAATTGACCCAAACAGTATCGAAAGTATTTCGGTATTGAAGGATGCGGCTGCAGCAGCCATCTATGGATCAAGAGCTGCAAATGGGGTTATCCTGATTACCACCAAACGTGGATCAAAAGGGGTAAATGTTGCTTACAGTGGATACCTCGCACAACAAAAACCGACGGATCTTCCCGAAAAAGTTAGTGCGATCGATCATATGAAATTGTGGGACGTTGCGCAGGCAAATGCCGGTTTACCCGCAGCCTTCACTGACCTGATTCAGGAATATGAAACATTGGGCGCAGATAATTTCTCCCGTTTTGATACCGACTGGAAAGATCTGGTGCTGGTGAACAATGGGCTTATGCACAATCATAACGTTACTGTTTCTGCAGGTAATGATAAGATCAAACTGTTTGGATCTGGTGGTTACCTGGGGCAAAACGGGCTTACTGCCAATACTGATTTCCAGCGTATTGACCTTCGTTTTAATACAGATATTCAACTTAGCAGCAAGCTTTCTGCTTCTGTTGATCTAGTTTTAAACCGTACAGACCGGAAATGGCCCGGAAATAATTCTCCAACCGGTATCATCCGGTATATGCTGGGACTTCCTGCTATTGCACCTGGTCGCTTTGATTCCGGTGAATGGGGAGAAGGATGGTCGAATAATAACCCTGCTGCACAGGCAAAAGATGGTGGTTGGGACAAATCCTCCACCGATAGCCGTATCGCTACTGCCACGTTGAATTATAAGCCTTTCAAAGGCATGGATATGCTGGTTAGCTACAGCTCCAATTTAGCGGCTACCCGTAGCCGTAAGTTGCAGGGACAATACGATATTTATGAAGCGGATCCTGCAAATAATCAGTTGAATTATGCACGTTCCTGGCCAACTTTCAATGCCCTGTTTGATAACAATATTCAAACTACCCGAAACCTGTTCCGCGCCCAGGCAAGTTATAACCGCGAAATTGCAGACCATGAATTCACCGTATTGGGTGGTTTCACCACGGAAGCATTTAAAACCAGCGGTGTGTATGCTTCCCGTCAAAACCTGCTTTCAGAAAATCTGCCTTACCTGGATGCTGCTGATCCATTGGGACAAACCCTCTCGGGCGGGCTTAATGAATTCACCATGGCTTCTGCTTATGCACGTTTGAATTACAGTTTCAAACAGAAATATTTACTGGAAGTAAACGGTCGTTTTGATGCATCTTCCCGATTCAGAAAAGAAAACTGGTGGAAACTTTTCCCATCCGTATCTGCCGGCTGGAGAATTTCAGAGGAAGCATTCTGGGATCCCATCAAAGATGTGGTGAATAACGCCAAGATCAGGGCATCCTATGGCTCTCTGGGTAACCAGAACTTAAGCGATTATTATCCAACCTATTCACTTTATGCAGCTGGTTCTTCCTATGATTATTATTTCAACAATGCAGTAAATGCCGGTTATGCGCTTACAACTGCAGCTAACCCTTTTATCAAATGGGAAACCTCCAAAATCCTGGATATTGGTATAGACCTTGGTTTGCTTAGAAATCGTATGACGATTACAGCAGATTATTTCCGCCGGGATATTGTTGATATGTTACAACGAGATAATGTTCCTGCTTATGTTGGGCTGGGTGCTCCCTTCATCAATATCGGCAGCATGCGTAATACCGGTTGGGAATTGGGCATCGGCTGGAGAGACCGTATTGGAGAATTTTCTTACAATGCACAGTTGAATCTGTCTGATGTGAAGAATGAGGTGATCAACCTGGGTGGTAAAGAATATATAAGCGGATCTTTCATTACTAGAGAAGGGATTCCATTGAATTCATATTTCGGTTATCAGTCTGTGGGTTTATTTCAGTCGCAGGCTGAAATTGACGCGGCTCCATTCCACTTTGGTAATACGAAGCCGGGTGATATCCGATATGCGGATGTGAGCGGTCCGGAGGGCAAACCCGATAACGTTATCAATGCATTTGACCGCGTTGTGTTGGGCAACTCATTCCCCCGATACGAGTACAGTCTGAATCTCGGTGGCCAATATAAAGGGTTTGATTTGCAGGTGTTTTTCCAGGGCGTAGGTAAGCGTGATAATTATATGTCCGGAACCGGAGCGCAGCCCTTCTATTCGGCTTCCTTCCAGGGAACTATTTTTAAACACCAGACAGATGCCTGGACACCTGATAACACCGATGCACGTTATCCCCGTCTGACTCCAAACAGTATCACCAACAACTATGTGACTTCTTCATACTGGATGCTTTCCTCTTCCTACCTGCGCTTGAAGAATCTCGTGTTGGGTTATACGCTGCCTTCTTCCATTCTTACCTATGGGAAAATCAAATCAGCGCGTATTTATGTTGGTGCACAGAATCTGATCACCTGGGATAAATGGTATCCTGGTTTTGATGCAGAACAAACCAATACTGCCGGGGAATTTTATCCCATTATGAAAACCTTTACTGTTGGACTGAACTTAAACTTCTAAGCAATGAAAAAAACGATCTATATCAGCGGTCTTTGCCTGATCCTGGCAGCCGCCAGTGGTTGTTCCAAGTTTCTGGACAAACAGCCAATCGATTCTCCTGCCTCAGGAGCATTCCTGAATAATGAAAAAGAAATCAATGTATCACTGAATGCAGCGTATCGTTCTTATTGGGATTTCGGTTTAGTGCCATATCTTTCAGCAAGTGATGCCTGGGCCGATATTGCCATCCTGCGCGCAAACGATTTGGGTGAGGGAACTTACGATACCTACAATACCCATTCATCCGGTTTATGGCGTCAGATCTACATTACGATTCAGCGATGCAATACTATTATTGATGGAATGGTAAGGGCAAAAGGCAACACTCCAGACGCTACCTATAAGCGACTGGAAGCTGAAGCGCGTGTGTTAAGAGCGTATGCGTACCATCACCTGGCATTCCTGTTTAATGGAGCCCCACTGATTACCAAGCCGCTTACTCCGGAAGAATTTTACAATCAGACACGTGCTTCAAAAGCAGACCTGGTGAAATTCGTGTATGATGAAATTGATGCAATTGCGGGTTCACTAAACTGGGCACCAACTGAGAGAGGTCGTGTAAGTCGCGCTGTGGCACTGGGTATAAAAGCCCGCACGGCTTTGTACAACGGTGATTATTCTGTTGCTGCCGCTGCAGCGAAACAGGTGATCGACAATGCTGGCTTATCATTGAATCCAAATTACGGAGATCTGTTCACCCGTTCCGGGCAAAAACCAAATGCTGGTGGTGAAATCATGTGGGAGATTCTATACACTGATGCTTTAGCAACCTCCCGTACCAATATGCCGCTGGGAAATGCCTCAAGGGCAGCAGGTGGTCAGTCGGGCCGATTCCCGGCACAAAGACTGGTAGATGTTTTCGAAGCTTCGGATGGGTACCGGATTGATGAAAGTGCGATTTATGATCCGAATAATCCGCGCGTAAACCGGGATATCCGGCTGAAATATACGGTAGCAATACCGGGTGATACTGTTAGTATGAATCTAGTGAATTTCGTATACGATATTTATAAGCCAACTACTTCTTTCAGAAATCCGGATGGAACTTGGTCAGTTAGAACGAATGCTGATTTCAACAATGCTTTCGGTCCGGCTAAAAGTGGTGTAGGGTACCTATGGTCCAAGTATACCATGACAGATGAAAATGCTTTCCTGTCGCGTGTTAGTTATAGTCTGATGCGCTATGCGGAAATCCTGCTTACCTACGCGGAAGCAAAGATTGAACTGGGTGAGGTGGATCAGTCTGTAATAACTGCTGTCAACCGGTTAAGAAATCGTGCGAAATTGCCGAATGTTCGTCCGGAAGTAGAAGCAGATATCAATGAAATGCGTGAATTGATTCGTCGGGAGCGGACGGCAGAACTGGCAGTAGAAGGGTTCCGCTGGTTTGATATTCGTCGCTGGGGAATTGCGGAACTGGTAATGCCGGGTAAAGTAGTTGGAATTGCAAAAGATCCAGCCGATATGCCTGGGATACCTAACTTTAAAAAATCGCCGGTTCATGATCTGAATAGTATTCCCGATTATACAGATCAACTGGATAAGCGTTACACACGTGAAACAAGGTTCTGGTATCCCAGATTGGAATTCCTACCGGTTCCACAGGCAGAAATTGATATCAATGCCGGGTTGAGTCAGAACCCGGGTTGGGAATAACTGAATAATACAGCTTCATGAAAAGAAGAAATTTTTTGGAAAGGCTGGCGTTGAGCAGCGGTGCCCTGGTTGCGGCACCGCTGACCAGCCTGGCAGAAGAAAACGCATCAACGGAAAATGCAGTTGGGCGCAAAAAGAAACAGCGGATGGAAACCCTTTCTGCTGATGTAGTAATTGCTGGTGGTGGAATGGGTGGATTGGCTGCGGCTTTAGCAGCTCTTCGGAATGGACAGAAAGTAATCCTGACTGAGGAAACAGATTGGGTAGGCGGACAGGTATCGCAACAGGGTGTACCTCCGGATGAACATATGTGGATTGAAACACACGGTGCCCCAAAACTCTATCGTGATTACCGTAATCGTGTCCGGGATTACTATCGGCAACACTATCCCTTAACCGAAACGGCCCGGCAAAAGCCAAACCTGAATCCGGGTGATGGATCAGTGTCAAGGATTTGTCATGAACCCCGGGTAGCCGTTGCCGTTTTTATGGATATGCTGGCGCCCTATATGAGTTCAGGTAAACTGACTTTACTGCTGGAATACAAAGCAGTAGGCGCCGAAGTGAATCAGAACAGGGTTGTATCACTGGTGGTGAAAGGAAATAACGGGCAGCGCAAGGAATTGAAGGCACCCTATTTCGTGGATGCAACGGAGTTAGGTGATCTGCTTCCGATGACAGGAACCGAATATGTAACCGGAACGGAATCAAAAGCACAGACTGGAGAACTGCATGCACCTGATCAGCCTGATCCGATCAATAACCAGGCATTTACCATGTGTTTTGCGATGGATTATGTACCTGGTGAAGATCATACGATCCCCAAACCGGAAGAGTATGATTTCTGGAAAGATCATATTCCCGATCTAAAACCGGCATGGGCTGGTAAATTACTGGAGCTGCATTATTCAGATCCGCGTACCCTGAAGCCCAAAAAACTTGGTTTTCATCCGGAGGGGATATTAATGGGCGATATGCTCAACCTCTGGAATTACCGGAAGATTATCAATAAAAATAATTTTATCCCTGGTACCTATCCGGGAGATATCACGATTGTGAATTGGCCACAGAATGATTATATGCTGGGGAATCTCCTTGAAGTAAGTGAAAAGGAACAACAACGTCATATTTACAGGGCGAAACAATTGAGTTTGTCATTGCTTTACTGGCTGCAAACAGAGGCTCCCAGGCCGGATGGAGGAAAAGGCTGGCCCGGACTTCGGTTACGCAAAGACGTTATGGGAACGGAAGACGGATTGGCAAAATATCCGTATGTACGGGAAGCCAGACGAATCAAAGCCTTATTTACAGTGAAGGAAGAGCATGTAGGAAAGGAACAGCGTGCACAAGTTTCGGGAGATCCCGCAGTTAAATGGGCCGCTCCTTTTGAAGACAGTGTTGGTGTGGGTTATTATCATATCGATCTTCATCCCTCCAGTAACAAAGTGAATTATGTGGATTTCGGTTCACTTCCTTTCCAGATTCCATTGGGTTCACTTATTCCGGTACGGATGGAAAACTTATTGCCTGCCAATAAAAATATTGGTACTACCCATATTACCAATGGTTGTTTCCGTTTGCATCCGGTTGAATGGAGCATCGGGGAAGCAGTGGGATGTTTGATTGCCTATGCAAAAAAGGTAAACCTTAATCCCAGGCAGATACGCGAACAGAAACTAAAAGAATTTCAACAATTCATACAGGGACAGGGGATTGAACTCGACTGGCCCCGGAATTAAGTATTCAAATGAAATGGAAACGATTGGCAGTCCTGGCTTCAGCAGCCGGACTGTTTTTCTGTTGCGGCAGATCTGATGACAGAAATACGTTTGCGGATTTACCGGTAGCGTATACCATTCAGCTGAAGGAGACTGTGCTCGGCGTTCAGACAGTTGCTGATTCAATGGATGTTCCCTGGGAAATCAACTGGGGATTTGATCAACGTATATGGACAACCGAACAGGGAGGAACAGTCTCTGCCATTGATCCGGTCACAGGGATAAAAAAACAATTGTTAAGTATCCCCGATGTCTGGAGAAAACGCTCAACAGGATTACTTGGTATGGCATTGCATCCCGATATGAAAAGTATGCCTTATGTGGTGTTGAATTATACCCGGCTTCAGGATTCTGTTCCGGTATCCCGATTGGTTCGATATGAATACAAAGACGACACACTTGTAAATGAGAAGATCTTACTGGAAATTCCGGGAAATACGGGGCATAACGGATCACGTGTGCTGATTAGTAAAGAAGGCAAAGTAATCTGGGCAACAGGAGATATCGCAAAAGGTGAAAATGCGCAGAATTTAAAATCTCTGAATGGAAAGATACTGCGCCTGAATCTGGATGGCAGTATTCCTGCTGACAATCCGGATCCGGGCAGTTATGTATATGCCTGGGGCTTCCGGAATATTCAGGGTCTGGCATTTAATGACGAAGGGATTTTGTATGCATCAGAACATGGAGATGTTACAGATGATGAAGTCAATCTGATCCGGCCCGCCAGCAATTACGGATGGCCGCTGATATCAGGAAAGATTAATACGAACCAGGAAGACTCCATATCCAGAAAGATTTCCATAGAATTTCCGTTAAAAGCCTGGACACCAACGATTGCTCCGGCTGGAATAGTGTATTACAACGGTCAGATACCAGAATGGAAGCATTCGCTGCTGCTGACAACGCTGAAAGCACAATCCCTTCATGTATTAAAATTATCCGATGATGGACAACTCATTCTTTCAGATTCGATTTATCTGGGTTCCGTTTTTGGCCGGTTTAGAGCAATCTGTACTTCACCTAACGGTGATATATACCTGTCGACGAGTAACCGCGATTGGAATCCGCCCAATGGATTTCCACTAAAGGAGGATGACCGGATTCTTCGGATTTTTCCTTTAACAAAAGGAGAAATAAAAAAGTACAGGCCTTTTATAGTTCAGAATACACAGTTATCAATAGAAAGGCAACAACATCCGGGACAGGTGATTTATCAACAGTATTGTGCTTCCTGCCATAAGGAGAATGGAAAGGGGATTGATGGTAGTTTTCCGGCACTTGCCGGTTCGCAGAAGGTTACCGGAAACGCAGTGGATTTGATCCGGCTGGTTTGGAACGGAACTGGTACAGAACCGCAAATGCCTGCCTTTAATTTTTTACAGGAGGATGAGTTGGCAAAAGTATTATCCTACATACGTGCCAGCTGGGGAAATGAAACACATGATATAACGGCTGGCGCTGTTCGGAATGCAGTGAAAAAGAAATAAATTATGAATAGAATTGTATCGATAATACTGCTTGTGTGCAGTATTGTGTCGGGAAACAGAAGCCTTGCGCAGATTACAGTAAAAGATCTGGGACCACAAGTGACTGCTTCCGTAATTCAGGGGTCAGTATTTGTGAGAACGCCTGATGGGATGGAGTATTTGTATACAGTGCTTCGTGGCCGGCCTGCCAGCCTGCTTGGATATACTTTAGACGGTAATAAGAAAATACTGGATCAACCACTAGCGGGTACTGATGGCAGTTGGGACCTGGTGGTAAGCACGACAGGTGTGGTGTATATAGCGGGTGCAAATGGTCATCTCTTCAGTCATATCCCTGGTACTGATGTGGTGCAGGATCTTGGAATTCCATTGGCAGGAGAAAAGCTCATCTGGGATATGGCTGCTGGAAAAAACGGTGAAATTTTTGGTGGAACATATCCGGGTTGCCGCGCATTCAGATACCATCCAAAGGAAGGAGCAACTGATATTGGAAAGGGACCTATAGTGGAAGGCGAACAATATCTAAGAAGTATCGAATATCATGAAGCTGATGATAAACTCTATGCAGGTGTTGGATCACATGCACACCTGGTAGAAATAGACCCGCGTACAGGAAAAAAAACCGAATGGTTGCCGGAGCAATACCAGGATCAGCAGTATATCTATTCAATCGGACTGGTAAATGAATTGAAAAACGGCGACCTGCTTTTTGGCTGGCTAACCAGCAGTACGCAGCGAAGAACCCTTGTATTTAATCTAAGAACAGATCAGCTGGAGACTGTGATGGAGGATTTTGATGTACGGTCTGTGATCAAGTCTCCCATGAATCAAAAATTGTATTTTACGAAAGAGGGAAATCTGATAGAAGCTGATTTTTCAAAAGCCAACCCCGCGCTCAAAAAAATTGCACATGTTGGAATGGCAGGATTAGCCAGTTACTGGGATAAAGCCGGAAACCTGCGAATGATTGGGCAGGGAGGTAAATTAATGGCCTATAACCCGAAAGCCAGGAAACAAACAATAACAAAATTGGATCTGCCTCGAAGGCCCATCGATATACAATCCATTGGAGTTGCTCCTGATGGAAAGGTTTGGATTGGAGGATACCTGGCTGGAGGACATGCAGTGTATGATCCGGTTACCCAAACAACAACTGCATTTGATGGTCTGGATCAAACGGAAGGCCTTGCATTTAAAGGCGATACGCTGTATATGGGGATTTATCCCAAAGCCCATCTTTATCTGTATGATATGCGAAAAGCATGGGCGCCGGATCATAATCAACCCCGTCACCTGGGGAAATTAACAGGGCAGGACAGGCCATTTGCAGTATTGCCGATGCGATCTATGAATAAAGTGTTTTTTGGTACCGTTCCGGATTATGGAAAATTGGGAGGTGCATTGGTGGAATATGATATTGAAAAGGATACCCTGGTTCAATACGATGAGCTTGTTTCCAAACAATCAGTGATTAGCCTGGTAGAAGCAAATGGGTTGGTGATTGGAGGAACCACCATATCAGGCGGACTTGGAATTCAGCCGGTTGAAAAAGAGAGTAAATTGTTTATCTGGGATCCGGTTCAACGGAAAAAACTGGAGGAAGTTGTTCCGGTTCCAGGAGCAATTGCTATAACCGGACTTTCACTGGCCCCGGATGGCAAAGTCTGGGGATTTGCTCAGGGGATTGTATTTGTATATGATCTTGGAAAGCGTAAAGTAACCGCTATGAGCAGCGTTTATCCTGCCAGGCCATATGGGTCACATTTGTGGCGGAATGCATTTATGGTACATCACCCTAACGGCAATGTGTATATGTCGGCAAATAATGATATTTTTCAGATCAATCCTGTTACAATGGCTGTAACAAAGTTGTTTGAGGGAGCTGGTATGCTGACCATGGATAAAAATGGAACGTTGTATTTTAAAAAATCTACCAACCTGTATCAACTGGATCTTTAATTGTAAACTGTAAACCAACGATCATGAACAGACGGAATTTCATACTTCAATCTTCCCTCGCAGGGGCTGCTATTGTAACCCCAGGCTGGCTATTGGCCGCTAAAGCAGAAGGAGTGTTAGCTGGAAAACGAATTGGTATAATTGGACTGGATACCTCACACAGCCTCGCGTTCACCAAATGGTTTAACAGGGAAAATGCTGATTCCGAAACAGGTGGTTATAAGGTGGTGGCAGCCTATCCGCATGGCAGCCTTGATATCGTATCTTCCACTTCACGAATTGTTCCCAACACGGAAGAAATGAAAAAACTGGGTATAGTCATTACTTCTTCCATTCAGGAACTGCTGCAACAGGTGGATGTAGTTTGCCTGGAAACCAATGATGGCCGACGTCACCTGGAGCAGGCGCTTGAGGTTTTCAAATCGGGCAAAACCGTTTTCATCGATAAACCGGTAACAGCTTCTTATAAAGATGCCATTGCGCTTTATGAAGCGGCTGAGCAGTTTAAGGTGCCCGTATTTTCCAGTTCTTCTTTACGGTATACTGCCAATACCAAACTCGTAGTAAAAGGTGAATTTGGTACAGTCTTAGGAGCTGATACTTTTAGTCCTGCTACCATTGAAAAAACACATCCGGATTTATTCTGGTACGGTATCCATGGAGTAGAAATGTTGTATGCTGTAATGGGTACCGGTTGTCGTTCTGTATATCGTTCCTATACTCCGGATGCCGACCTGGTTATTGGTGAATGGGCAGATGGTCGTATCGGAACTTTCCGGGGTACCAGGAAAGGTAAGGCCGATTTCGGCGGTACCGCATTTTGTGAAAAAGCAAACGTTCAGTTAGGCCCGTTTACAGGTTACGTACCATTGCTGGAAGAGGTTGTTAAATTCTTTCAGTCTGGTATACCTCCTGTTGCTGCGAGCGAAACACTTGAATTGATAGCATTTATGGAAGCTGCCGACAGGAGCAGGAAAAAAGGTAAAAGAATAACCCTGGCAGCAGGTTGATCTTATTTTGCCCAGGTACCTGAGCCAGGATAGTTTTCTTTTGAATCCCATTTGGGTTTCCAGAATAAAATCGCAGCTTCTGTACTGGTTGGATCGTCCTGGTCCATATAGCCAACATTGAGCCGGTATGTGCCATCTGCTTTGAGGAATACTTTCTTTGGAAGTTTTACTGTTACTGTTAATTCGCCATTATTCAGTTTGCATGAAATCAGTGGTTTTATCTTTACCTGATGCCCATCCAAAGTTGTGAACTTGAAGTTTTTGGTTTGTTTCGGATCCGGATAAATCGTCAGCAATAATTTTTCCTGATTTTTATCTTCCAGGTATATCAGTAGTTGATCCTGGTAATCTCCGGCCTGAAATATGAAATTGTCATCTTTTATAAAATACTTCAGGTGTAAATAGTTGTCGTCTTCTCTTAAGGTGAATCGCAGATCAAGATCTTCCGTTCCGGACCAGTCCCAGTCTTCGATTACCTGTTCAGGATGATCCAGCCGGATCATTTCATTCACTGCCAATGAATATGGCCAGTCAACATATAATCGTTTTTTTGATGGTAAGCTATAGGTTCTGTTATCCAGTTCCTGACTGGCCTGCAACTCAATTTCTATGGGTGGCAAGTCCATTAGTTTGAATGCAGGTTTTGTTTTGTGTTGGATTTTGAAAGAATAGTTGATGCTTTCACCAGGAGCCAGAATGGTATCAATACGTTCGGGAATGGATTTGAAATGCTGACTATTAGGAAGGTGGCCGCTGATACTGAGGGGTGTTTGATTGGTGTTTTTTAAATGTATAGTAGGGGTGATTTCTGTTGTATTATTTGCTGAATGCCGATATGCGATTGGTTGCATCCAGCTACCTGATTTAAGGGGGCGGATTTTTTGGGCGATTTCTTCTGTGACGATGTTTTCATCAATTATTCCGTCAAGTTTGATATGTGCAACGATAGGCTCTTCGGTATCCTTTAAGGTAACCCAGGTGATATGATCAAATTCTCCGAACTGTTCGCCTCTTCGTTCGCTTCCGCCTCCGGAAGTGGCGAGAATATAATACTTCTGGTTATTCCTTTTGCTAAGCAGGTAATTATGCGTATGACCCGCAAATATGGTGAACTTTCTTCCCTCCAATGCATCTTCAATTTTCTCAAATCCGCTTTTGTCGGATGTCCACATTGGCTGGTGCATGAAAACAAACGTCCATCTGACATTTTGGTGTTCCTGCAGAATAGTCCTGAAATACGAAATCTGCGATTCCGACATTCCATAAGAGCCGTTATCCTGTGAGTTCAGGCAAAGAAACAGCGTGTTTCTATAAATAAAGTAATAATGGGATTGGCCATATCTTCTGATCCATTCCTGCTGCATCCAGGAATTACTGATATCATGATTGCCGGATACATAAAAAAAAGGAACAGTAAGTGGTTCCAGCAATTGGTTGAATTCTTTCCACTGTGTATCAATCAGCACGGAATCCGTAGAGTATCCATTGATCAGATCTCCAACAGACATCACAAATTGCGGTTGTAATTGATTTGCTTTCTTTACGGCGTCTTCAAATATGCCTGGCACCATTCCGCCAGTCCGGTCGCTTAAAATGGCAAACTGAACCAGGTTCGTATCATTATTAAAACGCAGATATGTAACGGGAAGTTTACTGCCGAATTGTTTATCGGATTGTACAGATTCCTGCTGTGAAAAACTGTGTATTGCAAACAGTAGTAAACATCCGGTGAATATGCTGTACCTTATCATGGTAGAAGATTTTGTTAACCATTACCGTAAAATAAGGAATACAGAAATTTGTTTCAGTTGTATGGTGATGTATTGCGCATATTGACGATACATGTTCAGCAGACAGCCGTATTTTGATTTATTCCTGCACAGAAAATATAAATCCTACACCATAGACATTTTCAATTTTGACTCTGGTTGAGTTGACTATTAATTTCCTGAGTCTTGAGATGAATACATCCAGACTACGTCCGAGGAAATAATCATTTTCACCCCATAACTGTACCAGGATATCTTCTCTTTTCAATACTGTATTCCGGTGCCGGAATAAAAATTCAAGCAGTTCCATTTCCCTTGGAGTAAGAGAACCTTTTTCGCTGGATTTGCCGATAGATATTTTGAACAGATCCTTGTGAAGAATGATATCTCCTATTCTTAAATCGGATCCTGGAGTTTTTGTCTGGACTTCTGCCGGCTTGTTTCTACGGATAATATTTCGGATACGGAGTACCAGCTCATCAATATCAAATGGCTTACTGATATAATCATCTGCACCCAGCCCTAACCCTAACAACCGGTCTTTTTTCTCGTTTCGGGCAGTCAGAAAGAGAAAGGGGGTATGTCTGTTTCGTTGAGAGAATTTTCTGGCAAGTTCAAATCCATCCACTCCTGGTAGTTGAATGTCGATCATTAGCAGATCATATCCATTGATGTTATCCTCAAATGCACTGAACGCATCTTCTGCATTGGTATGCCAGTCAACGTCAAGGTCCATGAGTTGCAGGTACTGTTTTACCACATTTCCCAAATCCAGTTCATCTTCAACAAATAATACTTTATGCTGCATGTCTTTTCCTTAATCTTCAATAGGGATCCTGATAATAAAAAAAGATCCCGAGTTTTCGTTAGAAATTATTTCTAGTTCCCAGTTGTGCACATTTATACATTGCCTTGTATAAAATAGTCCAAGGCCTAAACCGTTGGTTGCTTTATTGGTAAGTCCCTCTGTATTTCGATAGAATTTTTCAAAAATATGACGTTTGATATTATCCGGAATTCCAATGCCATTATCGGAAATTATCAGTTGCAACTTGTTATGGCTTTTTTTGGTATGTACATTTATTTCTTTGTTTCGGTTGTTGTTGTATTTGATACCATTATCGATTATATTATTAATCATTGTGGTGACCCAGAATTTGTTCAATAGCACGGTGCTGGAACCGGATTCATTGGAGTAGGATATCAATACATGATTGTTGGTGAGTTGTAAACGATAGTCGAGTAACTGTTCTTCCAGCAGTTCTTCAAATACAGTCGGCTCCTTTTGCAAGCTGGAAGCATTCATTACGGTAAGGTCGAGTACTTGCCCGAATAATGCTTTCAGCCGCTGACTTTGACGGTCAATAACTGCTGTTAATGGAAGAATTTTTTCCCTGTCTTCTATAATTCGTTCGTTTTGCAGGCTCTTATTGGCAACGATTATTGCTGATAAAGGCGTATGCAATTCGTGGGTAATGCTGTTTACAAAATCTGATTTAAGTTCAGCCAGTTTTTTCTGTTTGATCCAGTTTTGAAAAGTGATGTAATATATCAGCATGATTCCCAGGATGGCAACAAATGAAATCAATAGGGGAACGGTCATGCTTTTTAGAATATGTAAGAGTCGGTAAGGGGTGTCTGCATAAAGGGCGAAACTGGCGGCATAACTCTGTGCAACCGGTGCGCTTACAGTAATGGAGGTGATTTCGTTTTGTTTATTTAATTCTTTCAATCCTCCATTAACCAGGACACCTTCGGATTCTTTTGTTTGTTGAAAAATTGGAATATAATGGTGGCCATCGAAAGTGAGACTTAAGGATTCCAGGGAGGATGCCCATACAAGGGTAGTGTCCAGATTTTTTTCCCTGATGTATCCTTCCATTAATGCATCAATCGTATTGGCTTTTTTTAACTCCTGCATCATACTGTCCACTACCAGGCGGGAAATGGTGTAGAATTGGTCAGGTGAGATTTTGTAAACAGAGTCGAGTCTGACCATATTCCGGATCAGGTAACGATCCATAATTGCCTGTCCGCCTGGAAATATTTTATCATTTCGAATGCTGGTTCGATACAACTCTTTCAGAATATTTTTTTCTGAGGTGTAAAACTCATCGTTTTTGAGTTTATAGGTATTGTAAATCAGAAAACTCTGCACTGATACAAGTACAATAAAGCCCAATGACGCGATTATCTTATGTTGTTGAATGGATGATTTCACCCGATATTATTGAGAAATAAAGATATATCCTTCCTGCGGCTCAGGTGACCGTTTAATTTTCGTTAACAATCTGTTTGAAATCCATTGGGATGAAATTGCTCATATGTTAAATAGTTTTAAAAAATATCGCGACGGATTGCATGCAAACAGCGAATTAATTGACATCTAACTGTTATTATAATGAGCAAAAAAATTATTATGGCAGGAGGCAATTCTTTGCGTGTCCTCCCGCTGTTTTGCGCAGCCATCCTTTCCTTGCCGGTTTCCGGTTTGGCGGATCCTGTAAAAGAACCAAAACTTAATTCTCGCAATTTTTTTCAACAGCGTATATCCGGTATTGTTACCAGTGCTATTAATGGAACTCCGGTGGTAGGTGCTTCTGTTCTGATCAAGGGAACCAATACCGGAACCACGACAGATGAAGAAGGTCGCTTTTCCATTAATGCTAAACCTGGTGATGTTCTGGTTATTTCTTACCTCGGATTCAAATCATCTGAAATAACTATTGGCCAGGGCAGCAATGTTTCAATCCAGCTTAGAGATGATGTACAAAGTCTCGATCAGGTGGTTGTTGTAGGTTATGGTACCCAAAAACGCAAGGAAATTACCTCAGCTGTTACCACTGTTAAATCAACCAATTTTAACCCCGGCGGCACCCGTTCTCCCCTTGATCTGATCCAGGGAAAAGTGGCGGGACTGAGCATTACCAGAACGCAGGGCAATAATCCGAACTCTGGTGCTGAAATCCAGCTCAGAGGAGTTACTTCACTAACCGGTACACGTACACCATTGATTGTTGTGGATGGTATCCCCGGTGGTAACCTGGATCTGTTGCAACAGGACGATATTGAATCATTTGACGTGTTGAAAGATGGTTCTGCCGCTGCGATTTATGGTACTAGGGGAAATGCCGGAGTAATCCTGATAACTACCAAAAAAGGAAAGTCGGGAGCACCCCGGTATGATTTCTCAACCTATCTCCAAAGGGAATATGTTGACCGTAAACCGGAATACCTGACGGCTTCAGATTTTCGTAAGCTCATTGCAGATGGTGTGGTAGCGCCTTCGCAGGATTTCGGAGCTTCAACCGATCTGTATGATGAACTGATTGATAAAAACAACCTCAGCCAGTATTATAATTTTTCTGCTTCCGGCGGTACGGCTCAAACCAATTACCGTGCTTCGCTTTTCTATAACGATGCAAATGGTATTGCCAAACAGAACGGACGGGAACAATTTGGTGGACGTGTGAATGTAAACCAGCGCGGACTGGATGATCGCTTAAGCCTTTCTGTAAATATTGCAGCCAATGTAAACAAAGCCAATCTTCTTGGTGGCGGTGGTGGCGATTTTGAACAGGCCATCCAGCGGAATCCAACGGCGCCTATCTACAATCCTGATGGTACTTATTTTGAAACGCAGGGGTTCAACAACTACAATCCACTGTCAAGACTGGCTTACCGGATTTCTGAACGCGATCAGCAGACTTTTTCAGGAGACGCCATGCTTTCCCTGAAGTTGATGAAAGGCCTTACTGCAAGTACGTTTGTTTCCTATGTAAGGAATGCTTTCAATGATCGCTATTATCGTTCCAGAAGAGACTGGGATCAGCGTCCTAACAGTGACTACCAGGGAATGGCCTATGCTTCTAAATCCAATTTCCTGAACTGGAGCAGAACGCTCGAGTCAACTGTGAATTATACCCGTGAAATTGCAGACAAACACAATATAACTGCATTGGCCGGATATAGCTATCAGTATGAGACCACCGAAACCTTTAACGTAAATAACAATGGCTTTACTACCGATGGTTTCCTGGATTGGAACCTGGGAGCTGGTAGTGCTATTCAAAATACGACACTTCCCCGCCCTGGTATGGGTAGTAATAAAGTCGACAATACCCTGATCGCATTTTTTGGTCGTGTTAATTACTCTTTTGCAGATCGTTATTTCCTTACCGCAATTTTAAGAAGAGAAGGCTCTTCGCGTTTTGGTGCGAATCACAAGTGGGGGAATTTTCCGGCTGTTTCACTTGGATGGATCATCTCTGATGAGGCTTTCATGCAGAATATAAGCCAGATCAATCAGCTAAAACTTCGCATAGGCTACGGTGTTACCGGTAACCAGGGTATTCCCAATTATCAGTCCATCGTAACGCTGGGTACCGGTGGTGTATATCCTCAAAACGGGGTGTATTATCAAACCTATGGTCCGGTTCGAAACCCCAATCCGAACCTTCGTTGGGAGCAAAAAGCAGAATGGAATTTTGGTCTTGATTTCGCTATCCTGAATAACAGAATTTCCGGTTCTATCGATGTGTATAACAGAACTACCAAAGACCTGCTTTACAATTACAATGCGCAGCAGCCTTCTTTTGTGCGGGATTTGATTTATACAAATGTGGGCTCTATCCGAAACAGTGGTGTTGAATTGCAGGTTTCCGCAATACCGGTTCAGAATAAAAATTTCCAGTGGAACGTCGACTTTACCGGTAATACGCAGAAAAACAAACTGACACAACTATCAAATGATGTATTCAAGGCAAACTGGCTGGAGTTCTACGGACTTCCTTCTCCAGGTGCTCTTGGTAATGCTTTCCGCCTTGAAGAAGGTGGTGCAGTTGGTAATTTCTATGGTAAACGCTTTGCCGGATTTACAGAAGATGGTAAATGGCAGTTCTATAAGGCAGACGGTTCAAAAGCACCAGCCAACCAGATGAACAATGATGACCTGACGGTTATAGGAAATGGTGTTCCCAAACTGCAACTGGCGTTGAACAACCGGTTTACCTATAAGAATTTTGATCTTACCATATTTTTCAGAGGTAAGTTTATGTTTGATATCCTGAATACCAAGGACCTCTATTTCGGAAATAAAAACTGGTTGCCCAATAACCTGTTGAAAAGTGCCGTTACTACTCACAATGAACTGAACGATGCACCACAGTACTCCGACTATTACCTGGAGAAAGGAGATTTTGTAAAACTGGACAACCTGACCCTCGGTTACAATTTTAACTTCAATACCAAACATATCCGCAACATGCGCTTATACGTTACCGGTAGAAATTTGGCTACGTTTACAGGTTACAGTGGTATTGATCCTGAATTGCAGGATGTTGGCTTTGAAACCGGTGTGGATGGAAGAGGGTTTTATCCCCGTACAAAATCAATTGCTATCGGTCTTACTGTTGGATTTTAAAAATTGTTACGCATGAAAAAAATGAAGCTTACAAAATGGGGTTTGTTTGCTGCCGTTGTGATGGCAACGTCCTTCAGCGGTTGTACCAAACTGGATGAGACACTCTACAGTGAACTCAATAAGAATAACTTTTATAATAATAAAGTGGAAGTAATGCAGGCAGCCCTGCGTCCTTTTACTCATATGCAGGCCTGGCTGGCACCAACCGGACAAAACGGGTATTATTACCACGCAGAATTATCAGCAGATCAGCTTGCCTGGCCACAGAAAGGAAGACACGGATATGATGGTGGTGATCACTTCCGCCAGCATTATCATACCTGGACAGCCAATGAACCACGCATGCGTTCGGCCTGGACGCTCATTTGGACCGGAGTAGGAATGATCAATGCTGCACTTGCAGATTTAGAGGAAGTGAATTACCAGGCACTTGGAATCAGCACGGAAGAAATGAATGCAATTGTTGCTGAGTTGCGCGTGCTAAGAGCCTACCACTACATGAAAATGATGGAGCTCTGGGGTAATATTCCAATCGCTGTAAAAGTAGGTGATCCATTAAATCCTCCTACACAATCAAGAGCGGAAGTTTTCGCATTTGTAAAGGATGAGCTGGAAGCCTATGTTCCCAAACTCCTGCCTTATTCAAATGAACTTGTTGGAAGAGTATCCGCTGCAGCTGGAAATGCGATGCTGGCAGAACTCTATCTAAATGCAGAATACTTTACGGGTACCGCGATGTGGGATCAAACGATCGCGGCCTGCGACAAAATCATTAATGGACAGTCTGGTGGTTTAAATGGCGGACCAGCTCTGGCAGGCAACCTGACAGAAACTTTTTCCAACACAAACAGAAACGCAAAAGAGGCCCTCTTTCAATTTGCCTTTAGCCGTAAAGGTGGTTTCACTTTTGGATGGGGTGGCTTCTTTATGGGATATGATAATATCCGTGAAGTGTTGAAAGTAGGTTATGGCGGCTGGAATGCATTTGTAGTTGTGCCTTCTGCTTTTGATGCCTATGCCGAAAATGATTTGCGTAAAAAAGAATGGTTCCTTTTCGGACCACAGTACAAATATGGAACCACAGAGCAGATCAAAGGAACAGAAGAATATAATGGGCAACCCTTTGCCTATGTAAACAGTATTCGCAGGGAAAGTGAAGGGGATCTCACCAGCGAAGGAAGTATGGCTGAAGGAGAGGAGAACAGCGGTGCCCGCTTTCATAAATACAAAAGCGGAACCCTCGATGATCCGAATTACCAGGAGAATCATTACATTATTTATCGCCTTACTGAAATCTATTTTATAAAGGCGGAAGCAATTATGCGGAAAAATGGTGGCGTGGCCAACCAGGAAGCAGTTGACCTGATCAACGCCAGCAGACGCCGGGCATTTACAGAAGAAGACTGGGCTGATGCGCAGTATACTACTGCAACCCTTACCCTCGATGAATTGCTTGCTGAGAAGGGACGTGAATTCATCTTTGAAGGCAAGCGAAGAGCAGATATTATTCGCTTTGGACGCTTTACGAATGGTACCTGGTGGGACCATCAGCCTACAGGGGATCCGCGTAAGGAGATTTACGCAATTCCGGCAACTCAGCTTGCCGCCAATCCCAACCTCGTTCAGAACCCTGGTTACGAATAAGCTTAGCAGTTAGAGTTGGCTCCAATAGGTTGTCGCCGTTTTCGGTGGCAACCTTTCTTTAATTTAAAATGATTCATGGAATGGTTAAAAGGCTTTTGATACTGGCATTATCGTTACATATTGTAAGTGCAGGCATGGCACAACCCGGAATTCCTGACTGGTCAGATCTGAACCAGGGGAAATCCTATAGCAGGGATACTATCCGACAGGATGGATTTGTGCTGATATTTATTAATAAGCAACCTGATTTTGATCCCGTTGTGGGAAATCGATTGATTCAGACTTTTTTTACTGTCTATCCTGAGGAAGTCAAACAATATAACAGGAATGCTACCCGCAAGGTTGTGGTGATCATAGATCCTGCCTATACTGGCGTAGCGGCAGCTTCCAATGGTATCATCCGAATTAATCCTGATTGGTTAAAAAAAAATCCCGAGGATATTGATGTGATTACCCATGAAGCCATGCACCTGGTGCAATCCTATCCCCATAGGTCAGGGCCAGGCTGGATTACGGAGGGAATTGCAGACTATGTAAGACATCAGTTGGGTGTTAATAACAATGCGTCCAACTGGAAGCTTACACCGTTTAAGTATGAACATCATTATACCAATGCCTATCGGATAACAGCCCGGTTTTTTCTTTGGATCGAACAGCGATATAAAAAAGGGTTTGTTCAGCAGCTGGATGCGGCCATGCGAAATAATACCTACACTACTGATTTCTGGATGAAAACTACCGGTTTTACAGTAGATACACTTTGGTTGCAATACAGCAAAGATCCGGTTGTCAAAGGATTGCCGGATGTTCGAAGTCCACTCGCCTATGTGAACCCAATGATCGGCACCCAACGAATGGGACATGTATTTCCGGGAGCAACCGTTCCTTTTGGAATGGTTCAATTGAGTCCGGATACTGATACAATTCCCTATGCCGTTAATGGAAAGTACAATCCGGAAGTGTATAAATATTGTGCTGGTTACCAGTACGACGATAAAACTATTGTTGGATTCAGTCATACCCATTTCAGTGGTACCGGTCATTCAGATTTGGGCGATTTTCTATTGATGCCAACTGTGGGTAAACTAAAACTGAATCCTGGTACTGCTTCTGATCCGAAGTCTGGTTTCAGGTCCAGATTTACTCATGAAAAAGAAAAAGCGGAACCCAATTATTACCAGGTTCATCTGGATGATTATGGAATTAAAGCAGAACTGACAACAACTGAACGAGTAGGGATGCATCGGTACCAATTTCCTGCCACGGAAGAGGCTCATATCATATTTGATCTGATGAGCGGTATTTATAATTATGATGATAAAAATGTATGGACTTTTATCCGGGTTGAAAACGATACCCTGGTTACAGGGTACAGGCAAACCAATGGCTGGGGCCGCACCCGCATACTCTATTTTGCCATGGCATTTTCCAGGCCCATTAAATCTTACGGAAGTAAAAACTTCAGCGAGGAAACCTACAAGGGGTTCTGGAGAAAATTTGATCAGTCCCGCAACTTTCCTGAATTAGCTGGAAAAAAACTCAGACTTCATTTTGACTTCGATACCCGAACCGAGAAAGAAGTGCAGGTTAAATTTGCTCTTTCTGCAGTTAGTACACAGGGTGCCTTATTGAATCTAAAAACAGAAGCACCAGATTGGGATTTTGAGTCGGTTAAAAAACGAGGTCAGGCTGCCTGGGAACGGGAACTGAATAAAATCCAGGTAACGGCTGCTGAAGAAGATAAGGTGAATTTTTATACGTCTATGTACCATGCATTCATAAATCCAACCCTCTATATGGATGTGGATGGTAAATACCGTGGACTGGATCAGGGTATTCACCAGGCGGATGGATTTGTAAACTATACTACTTTTTCCTTATGGGATACCTATAGAGCCCTGCATCCGTTATATACAATTATTCAACCAAAAAGAAATGCAGATGCTATATGCTCCATGCTGGCTCATTACAACCAGAGTACGCTGAAAATGCTGCCCATCTGGTCGAATTCTGCCAATGAAAACTGGTGTATGACAGGCTACCACTCTGTATCCGTTATTGCGGATGCAGTGGTGAAAGGGTTGCCTGGATTTGATGCAAAGAGCGCGTTGGAAGCCTGTATAACAACCGCGCGCAACCGAAAATACGACGGGTTGGATCTCTACCTTGATAAGGGATATATTCCTGCTGACAAAAATGCAAATGGTGTTTCCACTACATTGGAGTATGCATACGATGATTGGGCCATTGCTGAAATGGCGGCAAAACTTGGACGAAAGGATATCGAACAGGAGTTTAGAAAAAGGTCGGAAAATTTCAGAAATGTATTTGATACAAGTGTTGGATTCATGCGGGCAAGATTGAGTGATGGCAGTTTTCGTAAACGATTTGATCCGTTAAATACACATGGAGAAGGTTTTATAGAAGGAAATGCCTGGAATTTTAGTCTTTTCGTTCCGCAGGATCCGGTGGCATTACGACATTTATTGAAAGGGAAAACCGGTTTAAGAAACTATCTCGATACCTTGTTTCAGATGGAACTTCCAGACAACTATTTTGCTGCCACTGAAGATATTAGTCGCGATGGAATTATTGGTGGTTATGTGCATGGTAACGAACCTGCTCATCATGTTGCTTATTTATACAACTGGACCGATCAGCCCTGGAAAACCCAGGCCACCGTACGCATGATCCTGAAAAATCAATACCATAACGGTCCGGACGGCCTGGGTGGTAATGACGATACCGGTCAAATGAGTGCCTGGTATATTTTCAGCGCACTGGGGTTTTATCCGGTTGCACCGGGTTCCCCGGTTTATCAGATTGGAAGTCCGGCTGTAGCTGCTGCCAGCTTGCGTTTAGAAAATGGAAAGCAATTTTCAATTGAAGCAAAAGATCAGAATGCAAAGAATGTATATGTAAAAAAAATAGAACTAAATGGTAAGCTTTTGAATCGCCTTTACCTTACTCATGATGAAATCATGGCAGGAGGAAAGCTTGTCTTTCAAATGTCTTCGAAGCCTGTTAAGCAATAGCCGGAAAAGGAGACCGGCCATCACCCTGGTTTCCTTTTTTGTTTCTGGAAAGAATGGATTCCAGTAGTGGCAGCATTTGATTGAGTCCCCTTGTTTTTATCATAAAATTCCAGAGAGGCTCAAATTTTTTCCAGCCTCCCGCATAGGCAAAATGTTTCAGTTTTAGTTCAGTTTCGGAATGCTGCAGGCTCGCTTTCAGCACATTGCTCCAGGAATAAAAAGAACGGTATGCCCAATCATATCCGTTTTTTAATTCTGCTGCACTTAGTCCTTTCGTTTTATAAACTACCTGCCGGGTATCATAAAGGCTCCAATTTTTGTGCAGTAAGCGTCCATCCGCTTCCATCTGTTTATACAACCGGGTTCCCGGATAGGGTGTCAGTATATGATAGGTAGAGGTGGTCAGTCCGTTTTCAATGCCCCAGTCAACAGTTTGTTTGAATACATCTTTATCGTCTTCGTCTAACCCGAATACAAAACTGCCATTGATCATAATGCCCAGGTCATGCAGTTTGCGGATCGCTTCACTGTAGGTTTTATTGAGGTTTTGTTTTTTATTGCTTTGCAAAAGATTTCCCTGGCTCAGGGTTTCAAATCCTATAAAAACACTTCTCAGACCAGCTGCTGCAGCTTTTTCAATCAGATTGCTGCGCAGGATTGCGTCTACAGTGGATGCACCCTGGAAAACTCTCCCCATTCCTGACATCCCCTCGAACAGTGAACTTGCAAATTTCTGATTGCCGAGGAGGTGGTCGTCTAAAAAGTATAAATGACGGCCGGGTAGCCGGTCTATTTCTGCCAGTGCTGCATCTGTGCGCTGCGTATAAAAGGATTTGCCTCCTTCAAAAAAGGCATCTTTATAACAGAAATCACAATGATGCGGACAACCCCTCGTTACCACAATTGAATTGGGCACCAGGTAGAGTGAACGTTTGATCAGGTCGCGCCTGATAGGCGGAATGTCCTGAATCGTTCGTTCCTGGTTGATATATATCTTTTGCGGAGCCCTTTTGCGGAAATCAGCCAGAAAGCGGGGGAAGGTATCTTCACCCGGACCAATAAAAATACTGTCGGCATGGGCTGCTGCTTCTTCGGGTAGGGAGCTTACATGCAACCCTCCCAGGCACACATACACGCCTTTTTTCCGATAACTGTCTGCAATGGCATACGCCCGGAATGCATTGGTGATATAAACCTGGATAATAACCAGATCCGGATAGTCTTCCGTAGACAGTGCTTCCACATGTTCATCAACCAACTCGATATCATCTTGCTCACTGCAGTAAGCAGCGAGCGTGGCTAGTCCCAGTGGCGGAAATAGGGAGTATTTAATCGGTCTCCAGAAGGGATTTTTGGCTTCCAGCAGGGCAGGTAAAATGAATTTAATGTTCATTCGATAAAGTTTAAATCAAAGTACTTTGAAAAACAAAGTAAATATATTCTCCTGAAAAAACAACTACCTGAACTGAAAATTTATGAATTCGGGAATTGGACTGGTGCTGGCTGTTTTCAGCATCGGAACTATTGAAATGTTAGTAGCAGAAAAATCCGTGTTGGTCGATTTCAATACTGGTTTCGGCGGGCAAATTCGGTATTTTGCTGGTATGAGTGGATCCTGGTATACGAAAAAATGGGTAGGAATCAGCCTGCATGTGCTTTTTTGGGTGATCCTTTTTGGCGCACCCTACCTGCTCCAACCCGTATGGAAAGCACCCCCGAAAGATTTGCAAATCAAAAGAGACGGATTTTATTACCTATTGTTTTTTAATAACCTGCTGAGACTTGCGCTTTTTTATACCAATGCCTATTTGTTATTGCCAAAACTCATTTACAAAAAACGATATGTCGGATATGCGCTTTCCTTATTGAGCTGGTTTGCTTTGATGTTCCTGGTAGATCAGACATTGTTTAGGCTCTTTGTACCACAACTGGAACATTATGCGTGGAATTTTTTGGTGTTTAATATTCTGCCGTTTTCATTTATTGTGATTGCCAGTGGAGCATTCCGCATGGTTCGCGACCAGATGAAGGAACGCGAACTGGCCAAAGAGAAAGAAATGGAATTTCTCAAAACAGAACTGGCATTTTTGAAATCACAGGTGAGCCCGCATTTTATGTTCAATGTATTGAACAATATGGTAGCCCTGGCCCGAAAGGGATCTGATCAGCTGGAACCTTCCCTGATCAAACTTTCCAGTCTGCTTCGGTATATGTTATATGAATCGGACCAGGAAACCGTTCCGCTGCAAAAGGAAATGGATTACCTGAACAGTTATATTGATTTGCAGCGACAGCGATTTGGAAGGAAAGTATCCATTGATGTGGATTTTTCAGAGGTGGACAGTTCCTATGAAATACCTGCCATGTTACTGATTCCCTTTGTTGAAAACGCTTTCAAACATGGAACTGGCTTTATTAAAGATCCGCAGATCAGCATCCGGCTAAAAACAAATAACGGACTGCTGGATTTGGAAGTGCGCAATAAATATTCCACAGATGATCTGGAAGTAAAGGATAAAGCTTCAGGTATAGGGTTGCCGAATACCATTCGAAGACTTAACCTCTTGTATGGAAATAAACAGGAACTTTCCATTTCAAAAGAAAATGGATGGTTCAATGTGTCGCTAAAAATTCAGCTTAAATGAAACTTCGCTGCCTTGCCATAGATGATGAAGAGCTCGCGCTTGAATTGCTGGTGGATAATATCGGGAAAGTACCCTTCCTGGAACTGGTAGCAGCTACCCATGATCCTTTTGAGGGATTGAAACTATTGCAATCAGAAAAAATCGACCTGGTTTTTCTGGATATTCAAATGCCGGGTATGACGGGATTACAGTTCGTTAAAAGTCTTCCTGATTCCTGCATGTATATCCTGGTTACAGCCTATGATAAATATGCACTGGAAGGGTTTAACCTGCAAGTTGTGGATTACCTGGTTAAACCAGTGCCGCTGGATCGATTTTTCCAGGCAGCTATGCGGGCAAGAGAATTGTATGAACTTAAAAATCAAATCGTTTCAATTGAGCAACCAGCTGAGAAGGATTTTTTCTTTCTGCAGGTTGATTACAGTCATGTGAAAATTTTCTTCAGTGAAATAAAATGGGTGGAGGGATTGAAAGATTATGTCAGATTACATCTGAAAGAACCTGCAAAACCCATTGTAGCAAGGATAAGTATGAAAATGCTTGAACAGCAGTTGCCACCTTCTCTGTTTTTGCGTATTCATAAGTCTTTTATTATATCCACCCGCTACCTGACTGCCATCCGGAAAAACAGTGTGTTTATAGATGACCTGGAATTGCCGGTTGGTGAAAATTACCGGGAAAGTATTGGTCAGTTGATTGGTACTCCTCCGAAAGATTCCGGCTAAGGCATTCGTCGCAGACTTTTGCCGAATCGTCTCAACACGAATTTGCTGCCCGTTCACTGGCTCTACCTTTATTTTCTAATCAGAAAGAAAGGTATGAAACAGTTGATCTTAATAATTAGCGGATGTTTACTTGCTATGGCAGCCATTGCTCAAATACCGGCAGGTATGCCTTCCAGCCGTGGTGCCACACAAGCTCTTCCAGCAATTGGACGAATCTTCGGAAAAATTGTCGATAGTAGTGGGAAAGGAGTATCTGATGCCTCCATAGTGCTGCTGCACCAGCGTATGGATACCACTACCAAAAAAATGAAGGAAGTGTTGCTGCGTGGTGCAAGTACCCAATCAAACGGGGACTTTAATTTGGAGGAGTTGCCGGTCACAGGCCAGTTTACACTTACTGTTTCCAGCAAGGGCTATAGCACGGTTTCACAAAAAATCAGTCTGTTTCAACCTGGAGCCGGACAACCGTCTTTTGAAAAAGATCTTGGTAAAATTCAATTGGAGAAAGATGTGCAGCAGCTGGAAACTGTGGTGGTAACTGCCAGTACCAGTCGCCTTAAAATGGATATTGACAAAAAAGTTTTCAGTGTAGGTGCCAATATTGTGAGCGCCGGCGGTACAGCAGTTGACGTGATGAAAAACGTACCTTCTGTAAATGTTGATATTGATGGAAATGTGACGCTTCGGAATGCTGCGCCACAACTATATGTGGATGGCCGGCCCACTACGCTTACCCTTGATCAGATTCCCGCTGATGCCATTGAATCAGTGGAGGTCATTACCAATCCTTCCGCCAAATTCGATGCTTCCGGTGGTAATGCGGGTATTTTAAACATAGTTCTGAAAAAGAATAAAAAATCCGGTTACAACGGAACGGTGAACGCGGGCATTGACAAACGCGGTGGCGTAAATGGCGGAGCCAGCCTTAATCTCCGGCAGGATAAGTTCAATTTTTCCGTAAGTATGTTTGGTAACCAGAACAGGAACCGCGGAACCGGTGAAACCTCCATCCAGAGTTTTTTGACCAGCCCTACGCTCCTCGTGGATCAGTCCAGCAGCAACCGGAATAAAGGTGGATTCCTGTTTGGAAGAGCAGGGCTCGACTATTTTGCTACCAATCGCTCTACTTTTTCAGTTGGCTTTACCAGGGTACAGGGTAAAATGAAACCTTCAGACCTGTTGAAAACAGATAGTACCTGGAGTTCGGGTACTCCTGTCAGTTATAGTGAACGAACTACCTCCAATAACCGTGAATTCAATGCCTATGGATTTACTGCCGGATATAAATATCTCTTTCCGCGGAAAGGAGAGGAGTTGACGGCAGATTTGAATTTTTTCAAAGGCAGGAATAACAGTGAAGCTTTCTACTCTACCTCTATTTTTGATCAGCAGGGTGGTTCAAAAACAGGTGCCATTGAACAACAGATTCTGGGGAATGGAAATATGCAGTTCCTGACTATTCAAACGGATTACGTTCGGCCATTTAAAGGTGCTGCTAAACTGGAAGCCGGCCTGAGAGCGCAGTTGCGAACTATGGATAACCAGCAGGGGAATTATTTTTTTAATACTTCTACCAATCAGTTTGAAAAAATCAGCAGTGCCAGTAGTAATTATTCCAACTATGACAATGTTTATGCTGGTTATCTTTCCTTTAAGAACTCGTATAAGGATTTCAGTTACCAGCTTGGTTTACGGGCAGAAAGTTCAGATTACAAGGGAGAATTGACAGATACCAAACAGGAATTCAGAAATACCTATCCGATTAGTTTTTTTCCTTCCGTTTTCTTAAGTCAGAAATTGAAAAAGCAACAGGAAGTTCAGCTTAGTATTACCCGGAGAATCAATCGGCCGTTCTTTATGCAGGTAATACCTTTTATTGATTCCACAGATCAGTTGAACTGGAGCAGGGGAAATGCTGCGCTGAAACCAGAGTTTACCTATTCTGCAGAAATGTCTTATTCAAAAACTCTTCCTGGTAACAATACGCTCCTGGCTTCTGTTTACTATAAGCGCACTACCGATCTGATTACCCGTTATATTGATACAATTACTACCGCATCTGGTGATAAACGACCTTTGAGCACCTATACCAATGCGGATTGGAGCAGAGCAGTTGGGCTTGAATTAACCGGACAATTTAATCTGGCCAAATGGTGGGATATGAACAGTAATTTCAATTTGTATAATTCAAAAATCAATGCTTCCTCTATTACTGCGGCCAACCAGGAGGCACTCTGGAGTTATTTCGCGAAAATGAACAACAACTTTAAACTGCCACATAATTTCAAGATCCAGTTGAGTGCCACCTATCAGTCTAAAACCAACCAGCCGGTTAACCAGGGCGGTGGTTTTGGTCCGGGTGGTGGACCTTCCATGGGCGGATCCCAGAGTACGGCACAGGGATACATCAAATCCAATTATGGAATTGATCTGGCCCTGCAAAAAAGTTTCCTGAAAAACAATGCGGCTTCCGTAACGTTTAGTGTTAATGATATTTTCCGCACAAGGAGATTTGAACAGTACACCGAAAGTGCTTTTTTCATTCAGAACAGTTACCGGTTAAACGACGTACCGATGTTCCGGCTTAATTTTTCCTACCGGTTTGGACAAATGGATATGAGTTTATTCAAGCGAAAAAATATGAAAGGAGATATGGAAGGCTCGCAGGGAGTGATGCAGGGTATGTAACAAAAAAGGGTGGCTCACAATTGGCCACCCTTTTTTATTATTTCCATCCACCTCCAAGCGCATGGTATAAATTAATAGAAGCCTGCCATTGTTTGAGTTTGGTTTCTACCAGTTCAAACCGTGCTTCCAGCGCTTCCCGCTGCGTAAACAATACTTCCGTGTAATCCGCTCTTGCTGCATTGAATAGACGATTCGAGATATCTACTGACAAAACAAGGTCTTCTACCTGTTGTTTCTTTTGCAGATAACTGTTCTCCAGGTTGCTGATATTCGATACCTGGTTTTTGGTTTCCAGAAACGCAGATAAGAGTTTTTGTTCGTACTCATACACCACTTGCATTTGTTTGGCATTGGCATTCAGGTAAGAAGCTTTCAACGCATTCCGGTTTATCAAGGGAGCAGCCAGGTCTCCCGCCAAAGAAAACAACATGGATTCGGGTGCCTTGAACAGATAACCCGGATTAAAGGCTCCAAATCCAATGGCCGACTGAATGCCAAGCGATGGATAAAACTGTGCTCTTGCCACACTGACATCCAGTTTGGCAGCAGACAATTCCATTTCGGATTGCCGGATATCCGGACGGTTAAACAGCAATTGAGTAGGGAGTCCTGTTTGCAGGGCTGGTACCAGGCTTTGTTCAAAATCACCCCGGTTTCTTGGAATGGGTTGTGGAAACCGACCCAATAAAAAATTAATTCGGTTCTCCGTTTCCGTTATCTGCTGCCGTATGTTGAATTCCATGCTACGCGTACTGGCCAGTTGTGCATCAAATCTACGTACTGCCAGTTCCGTTACCTTGGTTGCCTCTTTCTGCACTTTAACCAGTTCATACGCATTCTGCTGAATGGCAATATTCTGTTGCAGGATTTCCAGTTGTTTGTCAAGTGCCAGCAATTCATAATAAGAGCTTGCAATTTCAGCAACCAGGTTGGTGATCATGAAATTTTTTCCTTCCATACTTGCCAGGTACCGAATACTTGCTGCTTTTGTAGCATTGCGCAATTTGTGCCAGATATCCAGTTCCCAGCTGGCATAAGCACCAATGCCAAATTCTCCAAGAGGTTCCGGCATTTCTTTTCCCGGTTTGATTTCTGTAGTGGCTTCCAATGCCCCGATATTGGTATACCTGGGAACCTTGGTTGCTCCTGCGCCTGCTTTGATTCCTACAAAGGGGAGGTATTCTCCTTTCCTTGCCCGGATTTCATTTTTGCTCATTTCGATTTCCTGCAAGAGTATGTTCAACTCCTGGTTGTGCGCCAGTGCTGTATCTATTAATGCACTCAGGTCGGGATCAGCAAAGATGTTTTTCCAGTTAACAGACGCACTGTTGGTGCTGTCGGTAACCGGACTGGTAAACTGTTCCGGAACCGTTTTGCTGGCGGGTCTGTTCACCAGCTCTGGCAGTTTACAACTGCTCAGTAGCAGCATCGTCCATACGATCCAGCTGTATTTTTGGATGTTTCTTTTTTGCATGATGTGAAAATTCTTCAGTTAATGGGGTGTCTTCTTCTTTTTTGATGAGTTTGCGTCCGTCTGCCAGGCTTCCGAATACATAGTAGAGTCCGGGTACCACAATCACTCCAAACACAGTACCCAGCAACATGCCTCCGGCGGAAGAAGCTCCGATTGTCCGGTTGCCGATTGCACCCGGACCCGTTGCTGCCAATAACGGTAATAAGCCCGCAATAAAGGCAAAGGAGGTCATAAGGATCGGACGGAATCGAACTTTGGCGCCTTCAATCGCCGCTTCCAGAACAGTAAATCCTTCCTGTCTTTTCTGAATCGCAAACTCTACAATCAATACGGCGTTTTTACCCAGGAGTCCGACTAGCATTACCAATCCTACCTGCGCATAAATATCATTGGCGAGTCCCATCATTTTCAAAAACAGGAAGGCGCCAAATACTCCAGCCGGTAAGGAAAGAATTACTGCCAGCGGAATAATGAAACTTTCATATTGGGCTGCCAGCACCAGGTACACAAATCCAAGTACGATAAGAAAAATATACAGGGATTCATTGCCTCTCTGTACCTCATCTTTTGAAAGTCCCAGCCAGTCGATATCATAGCCTTTTGGTAAGGTTTCTCTGGCAACCTGTTTGATCACGTCAATAGCCTGTCCGCTGCTGTATCCTTTTGCCGGTGATCCATTAATCGCAGAGGAGGTGTACATATTGTACCGCGTGATTTCGTTCATGCCCTGTGATTTTTTGATCTTCATAAAGGCAGAGTAGGGCACCATTTCATCCCGGTTGTTTTTCACATAGAGTTGCATCAGGTCGCTGGGCATCTCCCTGTATTTCGCATCGGCCTGCACATATACTTTGAAAAAAGTACCAAAACGAATAAAGCCCTGTTCGTAGGTACTGCCAATCAAAATCGAAAGATTATCCATGGCCTTACCAATGGATACCCCTTTTTGCATGGCTGCCTGGTTGTCAATCTCCAGCTCATACTGTGGATAGTTCGCAGCGAAAAAGGTAAAGAGTCCGGTTAACTCTTTTCGTTTTTCCAGCGCCTCCATAAATGCGGTATTCACTTCACCGAATGCTTTGTAGTCACCCGTGTTGGTTTTGTCCAGCAAACGGAGGGAGAAACCGCCTGTTGCACCATAACCCGGAACCGCTGGTGGTTCAAAGAATTCGATGGTGGCGCCTGGTATTGTCCTGGCTTCCGATTCCAGCTCTTCAATGATCTCGTGAACCGATTGCTTTCTTTCCGACCAGTTTTTCAGGTTGATCAGACAGGTTCCTGCATTGGACCCGCGGCCCTCTGTCATAATTTCATAACCGGCCAAAGCAGATACAGATTGCACGCCTTCATTTTTTTCACAGATCTCCTGCAATTTGCGGGCGATATCATTGGTGCGTTCAAGCGTGGAGCCGGGTGGCGTTTGGATAATGGCATAAATCATTCCCTGGTCTTCTCCGGGAATAAATCCGGAAGGAAGCGCTGCTGTTGTAAACAGGATACTGGCACAAAAGGCAATCAGCATACCAAAGGTTAACACCCTCCGATGGGTGATCACACGAAGAAATTTTGTATATGAACCTAACAGACCATTAAACTTCCGGTTAAACCAATCGATAAACAGGTTGATGGGTGTTTTCTTTCGGGGTTTCCCATGGTTGTTTTTCAGGATCATCGCACAGAGTACCGGTGTTAGGGTAAGTGCTACAATACCCGAAATCACAATGGAACTGGCCATAGTGATGGAAAACTGCCGATAGAAAACTCCGACTGGTCCACTCATAAAGGCAACCGGCACAAATACGGCAGTCATTAAGAGGGTAATGGCGATGATCGCGCCACTGATTTCATTCAATACCTGTTTAGTAGCCTTATAAGGGTTTAAATTTTCTTCTTCCATTTTGGCATGTACTGCTTCCACTACTACAATCGCATTGTCCACCACAATACCAATTGCCAGTACCAGGGCGAAGAGTGTAATCAGGTTAATCGTAATGCCAAAAAACTTCATGGCCATAAAGGCTCCAACCAGGGAAACCGGTACCGCCAGTGTGGGAATGAGGGTTGATCGCCAGTCGCCCAGGAAAACAAATACTACAAGGGCTACCAGAATAAAAGCTTCCGTAAGGGTATGAATTACTTTTTCAATCGACGCATCCAGGAAGGTGGATACATCATAACTGATCTGGTATTCCATTTCCGGAGGAAAAGATGTCTTTTTAATCTCCTCCAGTTTTTCCTTTACTTCCTTAATTACTTCTGTTGCATTACTGCCATAGGTTTGTTTCAATACAATTGCGGCAGAGGGGTGATTGTCGAGGTTAGAATAGATATCGTAAAATTCACTTCCGAGTTCTACCTCTGCAACATCTTTCAGGTGAAGGATTTCTCCATCGGGAGTAGCACGTACAATGATATCTTCGTATTGCTCCGGTTTATTGTATCGGCCGGGGTAGGTTAATACATATTCCAGCGACTGAGATCGTTTACCGGTGCTCTGGCCCAGCCGGCCCGGAGAACCGATGATACTTTGTTCCGCCATCGCTTCCATCACTTCTTCCGTTGACACATTATAGGCTCTCATGCGATCCGGTTTCAGCCAGATACGCATAGCATATTGTCGGCTACCCAGGATTTTCGCACTACCAACTCCTTTTAGTCGGCTCAACTCCGGAATGATATTGACATTGGCAAAGTTGTAGGCGAATTTTTCGTCCACATTTTTGTTGGTACTGAAAACGTTCACGTACATCAGCATGTTGGGAGAAGTATAACTAACTACTAATCCTTCGCGTTGCACCAAAGGCGGCAGGCGGTTGGTTACCTGTTCGATTCTTGTCTTGACATTTACCATTGCCTGACTGGGATCTGTTTCCAGGTCAAACACTACCTGGATCGTGGCTTCACCAGCACTGGTGGCGTCAGAGGTCATATACTTCATGCCGGGAGTACCATTGATGGCTTTTTCCATCGGAATCAGCACTGATTCCACCAATACATTGGCACTGGCTCCGGGATAGGCTACGTTTACCACCACCATTGGCGGGGCTACAGAGGGAAATTGCGAAACCGGAAGGGTTTCGATCGACAGAATACCCATGAATATAATCACCACGGAGATTACAATCGCGAGTACCGGTCGCTGCATAAACATTTTAAACATGTTTTTCAGTTTTGAGGTTCGGGATTATTGCACGGGCAGTTTGAGGGAACTCAGCACGGCTTTCGGATCTTCTGTCTGGAATTGAATTTTATCGCCGTCCTGCACTTTACGGATACCCTCCAGCAGGATATTTTCTCCTGGTTTCAAGCCGCCGTTTACGACAAATAAATCTTCCAGTTCCGCACCTACTTTGATTTCTCGCGTATGAACGGTATTGTCTTTATCTACTATGTAAACAAAGATTTTATCCATCACTTCAAAACTTGCTTTTTGTGGAACCAGGATGGCCTCCTTTAATGCTTCTTTCACCAGGATATTTCCTGTTTCTCCATTTCTTAAAAGCCCTTTTGGATTAGGGAAAGTGGCTCTGAATGAAATGTTCCCGGTTTCATTATCAAAATCCGCCTCAATGGTTTCTACCTTTCCTTTTTGCGGGAAAATTTGCTGGTTGGCCATGCGTAATTCAACGGGTTGATTTTTGATATCACTGTTGTTGAAGAGATTCAGGTATTCAGCTTCGGGTACATTGAAATACACCCACATGTGACTATTGTCAGAAAGATGCGTGAGCAGATCACCTTCATCCAGCAGGCTCCCTTTCCTGACAAGAAAGCGATCGATCATGCCATTGAAGGGGGCATAAATGCTGGTAAACTGCAGGTGAACGTTTTTAATATTGAGTTCAGCCTTCGCTTTGTTCAGTCTTGCTTTGGCCATTGCCAGTTCATTGGGGGAAACGATATTGGATTCAGCCAGTTTTTGAGTGTTCTGGTATTCAATTTCAGCGAATTCCACTTCAGCTTTTGCTTTCTGTGCTTCAGCATCATATAACTGAGGCATGATTTTGAAGAGCAACTGTCCTTTTTTTACAGATTGTCCTTCATCGATATAAATATCCTGGAGATAACCTCTTTCCTGGGCACGAACTTCAATATGTTGAATAGAACGGATCTGTGCTACATATTCTCTTTCGAGGACGGTATCTATAATAAGTGGTTGGGTAACGATAAAATGGGTAGTGGCTTCTTTTTCTTCCGCTTTATGGCCACATCCGGTACTGGCCAGTAGTACATACAGACCAGTAAGCACGAAAATTTGCTTCATGTAAATGGGAGATTTAAACAATAAATTAAAAGGCAGTAATAAATGAGAAAGCTCGGAGGAGAGTGGTATTAAATGCGGAAGATTTGGAGGGAACTCAATCGTTCACTGGTGGAAAGTTGGGTGACTGCCAGGCTGCCGGTAAATGGTACAGCTTCCAGTTCAAATCCGGGATCGGGCTGTCCAAATAAAATGCTGATGCAAATGGATAAATGCCGGTTGCCTAACTCGAGTATCCAGTACTGTTGTTTGTCTTCGGATTCTTCAATAAACAGCAACTCTTCCGGTCTTTCCGGAAGCGGTGCATTGATCCATTGATAATCGGAATGGGAGAGGCCTGCATCCTGGGTAGATAGTTGTTCCTGGTGAAATTTGACCCCGGTGGATTGTAGTGTTTCGGCTTTTGCATGTAAGCCAAAAACTGTCAGTACTACTAACAGCAGGCAGGAAACCCGTATTTTTTTCAACCAGCTCATTCGGCGCCGGAAAATTACTTAAAATAATTCAACACAAACGTTTGCCTGTTGCTAATTCGCCAAAACAGGCATAAATTATACAGATTTACCATCTTTTCTGAAGTATATGCCAAAACGATTGCTATCCCTGGATGTCATGCGCGGATTGATCATGATCCTGCTTGCTGCTGAAAGTACTTCACTTTACAGCCGGCTGGATAAAGCCGCAGCAGGAACCTGGTTGCAGCGGGTGACAGAGCAGTTCTTTCACCACGACTGGCATGGACTTCGGTTCTGGGATTTGATTCAGCCCGCCTTTATGACCATGGCCGGTGCTGCGATGTTTCTTTCTTTTTATTTCAAAGAGCAAAAAGGAATTACCTGGAAAGAAAATCTTCCTCATATTTTGTCCAGGTCTTTCAAACTCTTTTTATTTGGAACAGCACTTCATTGCGTGTACAGCGGAAAACTGGTTTGGGAGCTCTGGAATGTGTTGACACAGCTTGCCTTCACTACTCTTATCGCCTATCTGCTAATTAATAAATCCTACCTGTTTCAGGCCCTGGTGAGTATTGGGCTGATAATACTTTCAGAAACATTGTACCGGACTGTACTGGTGGGCGAATTCAACCAGCCTTTCGTAATAGGAAAAAATTTCGGATCCTTTACGGATATGCAGGTGATGGGAAAAATAAATTCCGGAGGCTGGGTGTTTGTCAATTTTATTCCAACCAGCGCTCATACGATCTGGGGGGTATTGGCCGGGAAGCTATTTGTGGATGATCGGTTTCAGGCAGGCCAGAAACTCCGATATCTCGTCATTAGTGGAGTAGCGCTTTTATTGGTTGGATATGGTGCAGATCTGGGCGGACTATCACCCATCATTAAACGAATCTGCACCGGGTCTTTTGTACTGGTATCGGGTGGATGGGTCGTACTCTTTATGGCATTTTTATATTGGTTGGTGGATGTTCGTCATTTCAACAAAGCAGCCTGGCTCTTTTCGGTGGTTGGTATGAATGCTATATTTATCTACCTGTTTTTTGAAACGGTTGGCCATCAGTGGCTAAACGGAACCGTGGCAATTTTTGTACAACAGCCCATCCTGGCTTCTCTGGTTACTCTATTTATCTTGTGGTATATCTGCTATTTTTTTTACAAAAAGAAAATCTTCTTCAAGCTTTAACGGGGTTGTTTGAATAAGTACTATGGTACTATTTTATACAAAAGATTGCCTGAAAAGGAACATATTCGTAGGGTAAGTTTAACGATTTAGTTAACTATTAAATAACCTGTTCGTAACGATTGCTCAAAACGTCCCTTCTACTTTTATTCCAATTTTTTAATTCTTCTAACATGACAACCAAATCAAAACTGCTGAGCTGGGGACTTTGTTGCCTGTTGATGCTTTGCACACTGGCGCAAATTCAGGCCCAGTCTCCCGGAGGTGCCGTAACAGGTACCGTTCGAAATGCCGCGTCGGAACCCCTTGCAGGCTCTACTGTTAAGCTTGAAAACAGTTCCAATCGTTTTTCAAGGAGTACACAGTCGGATGCCAGCGGAAATTTCCGGTTTGAGGATGTTCCTTATGCCAATGGCTACCGGCTTACGATTAGTAATGTGGGGTATGCCGACAAAGTACTTACCGGTCTGAACCACAGTAGTGCCAATCCTTTAAGGCTTCAGGAGCAACTCGAAGAGTCTGCCAAAAGCCTGGATGAGATGGTGGTGGTAGGGTATGGTAAAACCAGTAAACGCGACCTGACCGGTGCGGTTAAATCCATCAAGGCAGAAGAGTTTAACAAAGGAATCATCAACTCACCCGAGGAATTACTCCAGGGTAAAGTGGCTGGTGTGAATGTAACTGCCTCCAGTGGTGAGCCAGGTGCTCCACAGAGCATTACGATTCGTGGTCCGGGTGGTGTACGTACCGGAAGTACGCCGCTTTTTGTAATTGACGGTATGGCGCTTGATAATTCTTCAACGGGAGGAGCTGTTAATCCACTTACCTTCCTGAACCCACAGGATATTGAGTCTATAGATGTGTTGAAAGACGCATCAGCAACAGCCATTTACGGAGCGAGAGGCGCCAATGGCGTAGTGCTGATCACCACGAAAAAAGGCAGATCCGGATTTTCATCTGTGAACTACAATTTTACTGCCGGTGTTAGTAAAATCGCAAATCCACTGCCGTTGTTCTCTACGGAAGAGTATAAAAGACAGGTCGTTGCCCTGGGCGGAGAACTGGAAGATTTCGGTGGCAGCACCAACTGGCAGGATGAGATCACCAGAACTGCCTTCACCCAGAATCATAACCTGGCAGTTTCCGGTGGTGTGAATAAACTGACCTATTATGCTAGCCTTGGTATGCAGTTACAGGAAGGTGTTATTCAGCGGAATGACCTGAAACGTTATAACGGACGTATCAATATCACGCAGAAACTTTGGGATGATCGGCTAACCCTGGATATCAACCTGAATGCCAATAATACAGTTAACAGGCGTCCGAATATTGGAAGTCTGATTGGCGGCGCCATTTCCACCAACCCCACCATTCCAGCCCTTAATGCAGATGGTACTCCCTATGTTTTTGAAAACGGTATCAATCCGCTCAAAACACTGGAACTGGAAAAAGACTGGTCAACTATTAACCGGGTGATAGGAAATGTTGCAGCCACCTTGAAAATTATAAAAGGACTGGAATATAAAGTCAACATAGGTATCGATAACTCTACCGGTGTACGTGATGTGCAGTCGCTTCCAAATGCAGTTCCGCAGCGCGATGGCCGCCTGGAAACCTACAATACGTATAATAAAAACGTATTGATGGAGCATTATTTCACCTATAATTTCAATATCAATAACCTGCATAAGTTTACCGCGCTTGCCGGTTATTCCTACCAGGATATTTACCTGCAGGGCCGCGGTAGCAGTATCAACCGCTTCCCGATTGGAGGTGTAGAGCCTATCTATAATCCAGGTACCGGACAGGAACTAACGCTGGCGAATAACCGACCTTCCGGTTACGCAGTTCAAAATGAATTGCAGTCCTTTTTTGGACGTCTGAATTACAATTTTGACAACCGCTATTTGTTCACTGCTACCCTTCGTGCTGATGGTTCTTCGAAGTTTGGTGAAAACAACAAGTACGGTATTTTCCCATCTTTCTCAGCAGCTTGGAACATTGCGCAGGAAAAATTCTTTAATAGCACCTGGATTTCCAGCTTAAAATTGAGAGGTGGTTGGGGACAAACCGGTAACCAGGAAATTCCTGCAAAAATCACACAGCCGCTGTTCACTGCAACCGTTTCCGGTAATGCCAGTTATCCGCTGGATGCCGGTACTACTTATCCTGCCGGTGTATTCTTTACCCGCCTGGCTAACCCTGATATTCAGTGGGAGGTTTCAACACAAATCGATCTCGGATTTGATTTTGGCCTGTTCAACGGAGCCTTGAATGGTACGGTTGATTATTTCCGCAAAGTGACTAATAACATCCTGCTACAGGTTCCGCCGGCAGATCCCGTTCAGCCAGCCGCAACTACCTGGTCCAATATCAAGGATATGAATATTGTCAACCAGGGTGTGGAAATAGATCTGAATTATCAGCATAGAAAAGGACCTGTTAATTACACCATTGGTGGTAATATCACTTTTATTGACAACGTAGTGAAGAATTCTCCCTATACCGTAATTCCATCCGGTTCTGCTTCGGGCTCGGGACTTACTTCGGCTACTATTAATGGTTATATCAACGGTTCACCGATTGGTGCTTTTTACCTGTTGGATTTTACCGGATTTGACCGGGACGGACTGAGTGTGTACCGCGATGCGAACCAGGATGGTTTTGTAAATGATCGCGACCGCGTGGTTTTAGGAACAGCACTTCCAAAAAGAATCTTCAGCTTGTATGGAACAATGGGTTATAAAGCGTTTGATTTAGCCATCAACTTCAACGGTGTGTCTGGTAATAAACTCTATGATAATACTGAAAATGCCGGCTCTTACAAGGCACTTATCGCCAAGGGTGTGAATACGTTTACATCTGCAGTGAAATACCCTGAAGAGTCCACAACCAACGATGCCCGGGTATCCTCCCGTTTCCTGAAAGATGGAAGTTTCTTCCGGTTGAACAACCTGGCACTTGGGTATACCCTGCCCATGACTAAAGTCGGAAACGGGCAGTTTATCAAGCAGATTCGTTTTTCACTGACCGGACAGAATCTCTTCGTAATAACAAAGTATGACGGATTTGATCCGGAGGTGAATGCTGACCGTAACATTGATAACGTACTTTCTTACGGTGTTGATTATCTGAGTTATCCCAGGGCCCGTTCGTTCATTCTGGGAATTAATGTTCAATTTTAAAAAATCGGTTATGTTTAAATATAGTAAGATCCTTATGATTGCTGTTACAACCGCTACGGTGTTGAGTGGTTGTACCAAGCTGAATGAAGTGGTGCTGGATGAATCTTCCGCTACCGGCTTAACTCCGAAACAGGCCGCAGAAGGAGCAATTGCTCCTGTTTACGCACTGTTACCTTCTCTTTTCCAGCATACCCGTTATTTTGCATTGCAGGAAATTTCTACTGACGAGGCCATCCTTCCTTACCGGGGAGGTACCGACTGGGGTGACAATGGTATCTATATCGGTATGCATACCCATAATTTCTCCACCACTGATCCCAATATTCGGAATGTGTTTAATGAGCTGGTGCAGAGTCTGTCACGTTGTATTACTGCAATTAATGCACTTCCTGCTAATACAGATCCATCTGCTCCAGCCTACCTGGCTGAAGCCCGCGGCATGCGCGCCTATTACTCCTGGATGTTGCTCGACCTGTATGGGTTGATCTTCGTGAAGGATAATCCGTCAGACATTTCCACCATTCTTCGCGGAGCAGAAGCTGTAGAATACATAAAGTCTGAGTTGTTGGCAGTTGAGCCATTGCTTGGTAATACGCCTACCCATGGAAGACTTAGTAAAGCTGCTGTATGGGGCTTGTTGGCAAGATTACATCTGAACGCTCCTGTATATTCTGACATTTATGCCAATCAATTCAATTTCGGAGAGGCTGATATGGATAAAGTAATCGAATACTGTGATAAGATTATCAGCAGTGGAACATACCAGTTCTCCCCGGAATATTTTGACATCTTTGATGATGATAACAACACCAATAAAGAAATCATTTTTGCAGCTGATCAGCGGGCGGAGTTAAATGGCCATAACCGACTGGCTTATTTCTCCCTGTCTGGTGATCAGTTCCCGCTGCCCGAATTTCCAGGTGCAAATGGAACCGATGGACCTGGTATCACTTCCGATTTTTATGAAACCTGGGAATCGGCATATGGTCCGGTAGATCCAGCAGCTGCCGATCAGCGTTTCTATAAACAAAATCTCTCGATTTATTCGAATGCGAATGATACCTGTGTGCCTGCTGCCAATTTTCACATCAACCGCGGGATTTTGCGTGGGCAACAATATGGCCTGATCCGTCGCAACGGGGTATTCCTCCGTTGCCCGAATGGCGATATGAAAGTGGGTCCGCTTTTTCATGATACCCGCAACCGCCCAACACTGGCAGTTAATTTCACCAAGCAAATTGATTTCACTACAGAAGGAAGCAACTACCCAACCGGTTACCGCGTGGAGAAATATGAATTCAGTCGCAAGTCTGTTAGCGGCCGGAATTTTGGAGAAGCCAATATTGTTATCCTGCGCCTCGCTGATATTTACCTGATGCGTGCAGAAGCCAAATTAAGGAAAGGTGATGCGGCCGGTGCGCTTGCAGACGTAAATATCGTTCGTGCTGCCAGAACTGCCCGTGGTACCATTCCGGCACTGACTGAAATGAACCTGGACATTCTGTTTCGCGAAAGAGGATTTGAATTGTATTGGGAAATGGTACGTCGTACAGATATGATTCGCTTTGGAAAATATGAAGGTACCTGGACAGAGAAAACGGATAACAATCCGCAGAAAAGAATCTTCCCGATTCCTCAAACTGCCATCGACGGAGCATCCAACATTCCGAATTACCTGGTTCAAAACCCGGGGTATTAATAAAAAAGCAATAGCAGCAACAGTTTGGTTTAAAAATGGCAGGAGTGATTCCTGCCATTTTTTTATTTGAGTGCTTCCCTGATTTTGTGATGAATCGCGGTGTTCTCATAAACACCGGTAAATAAATAGGAGCGGGGACCATAGGCAAATACCGGAACAGGTGTGGCGGTATGGTCATTGGTGCTGAAATGACCGCTAACACTGCCTTTGGATGGATCTCCATTTACCAATGTAAGACCTCCTGTTTCATGATCTGCTGTTACAATTACCAGTGTTTCTCCGTCTTTATCAGCAAACTCCAGGGCCGCTTTTACCACCTGGTCGAAATCCAGTAATTCTGCTACCAGGGTTGGGAGGTGATTGTTGTGTCCGCCATTGTCTATCTGGGAGCCTTCCTGTACCAGCAGAAATCCTTTTGAGTTGGAGGATAAAAATTGCAGCCCTTTCTGGAAAGCTTCTACAGCCCAATTCCCTCTTCCCTGTAATGCGGCTTTCCCTGCACGTTCTTCCAGAACAATCCATTTTCCACTGGCTGCTGATGGTAATGCACTTATGGTTTCGACCAGTTTAAATGCTGGCATTTCTGAATTGATAATGGATGAAAAATTTCTTTCGCCGGTTCCTATCAGCAGATCAATCGGTTCCTTTGCCAGATCTCTTAAAATTGCTTCACTGCTGTTACGCTCCGACTGATGCGCATAGAAGTCAGCAGGAGTGGCGTCTGTGATATCACCGGTTGTTATGATGGCGGTCTTCTTGCCTTTTTCTTTCATTAAAACTGGCAATAGGGGAATAGCTACCCCTGTATGATCCACCCCAACAGCCCTGTTATTGGTTTTGATGCCTGCTGAAAAAGCTGTGCTGCCAGGTGCAGAATCGGTAATATAACTGTCATATGAACTGGTTAGTGATAATCCGGTTGCCCTGAACTGATAAAGGTTCAGCTTATTGAAATTCGCTGAATAACCTGCATGTATATGCGCTAATCCCATTCCATCTCCAATCAACAGAATAATATTTTTGGGGGCTTTTTTAGCGCCATCTGACCGGTAGCCGGGTTGATAAACCGAACTGCCAGGTTGCTTATTAATGAAAGTGGAATTTTTAAACTTTTGCATGAAGCCGGCCAGTTCCGGAATATGATCCGTATTCATATAATCCACTTCCAGTTTGCCAAGCTCATACCAGGCATTGATAAAATCCGGGGCATTCCAGAACCGTATTTTTTTTCCGAGCTGATGTGTTTCCTTAATCACCTTTTCCAATGCGGCCCGTTCAGCTGCCGGGATGATTCCCTTTCCATTCCAGCTGGTATACTTGCGAAGATTAGCGCTCAGTAAGGGTACGCGATTGGTTATCGAAGCATCATATTTTTCCCAGGGCAACCCATCATACAGAATGAATGCCGGATACTTGCCAAAGTCCGCTACCGGCGGTTTATTGCCAGATAATACGATTTGTAGTTGCCTGCTGCCTATGATCTCGGGATAGGTTTTCAAAACAGCGATTAAGGTATCGAGGCAGGGATTCGTAGGTGATTTGATATCTACCAGTAACTGTACCCTATAGCTGCTGTCGGCTCCCAGCAATCCTTTGTGCTGCTTCAGTTGCTGCCGCAGAGGATCCAGGTACAATGCCTGGATGGTTCTTTCCGGACGCAGATCTTCTTTGTCGTGACCCACCAGGATCTGACCATTTTCCAGGTAAATATCCACTTCAATGGAACCTGCCATGGCATAATAGGCTGTCCAGAATGGGATCGGTTGTTCGTAATCGTTATGCGAATGGATGGTATAAGCAGGTTGAATATCCTGGCATTTTGCGGAGTTGGATATTAGTCCGGATACGAGTAATACAAGTGCAACTAATTTTTTCATTTTGGTAAACTTACGGTGTGAATAATCTGATCTTTATAATCTATGAACTGAACAAGGATTTCTTTGCCCGTTATTGAAAAAGTTGCGAAGCCCTGGGTGCCAACAGCAAATTTTCCGCCATTGGGATGCAATTGTACCGGTCTTGCTTCAGACCCTGCTCCTGAAATGATATGATGTGTTGGTCCGGCTGGCTTTACATGCTCCAGGTGATGTTCATGTCCGGCAATGTACAGATCCACTTTGTACTGGTGGAACAACGGCTCCAGGAATGCTTTCATATTGGCTACATCTTTTGAATCTTTTCTCCAGCCGCCGGTATAGAGCGGGTGATGCCCTACTGCAATTTTCCATTTCGCTTTTGATTGTGACAATTCACGTATAATCCATTCTTTTTGTTGCTGAACATATCCTTTCCGGTACTTTACTGAATCATACGCATGGCCACGCATTTCCTTTTCAATGGGATCGGTATCCAACAAAAGGATCAAAACAGAATTTGCTGTATCGGCTTCGCGGAATTTTTTACTATAGTAGCGCGATGGCATACTCCACCGGCTGCTGATCTGGCTATACTCCACTTGTGCATCGGGGTTAGATGCGTAATCGTGATTGCCCAACACCGGATACCAGCGAACATGCAGTGATTGTGCACGGTAAATGGATTCAAAGGAACTGATCCAGTGATAATCCCTGGTACTGGCTACTCCATATGGGTAAAAATTATCACCTGTAGCAACCACAAAATCCGCGTCAAGATCATGCGCGGCTTTCCCCATACCAGCAGCTACTTCTTTCTGATAATTTTCTCCATTCCTGCCCCAGTCGCCGATTACAAGGAAGTGCAGTGCCTTGTCCAGTTTTTTAATGCCTTTAATGTTTCCTCCTTTGTAGCCCAGGTCTTCCACAAGAGGCGCCTGAGCCATTGTTGATCCGGGAAGACCAACTGCCAGTACTGCAGCCATGCAGATACTTAACCAATTTTTCATGTCCGTTTTTTTATGTGTGAATGTAAAAGGCAAACTGGAGTTACAGGGATGTATTGGAGTTATTTCTATGTTGTCAAATTTAAGCGATATGCCTTCGTTTAAAACATTCACAAAGGAGATAAATAGGGTCATTTTGCGTCATAAATTCGTTGCTTTGCGCACGTTTGTCTAGGGGTATTTAAATCGTTGGTTTTGGGTAAATATTATTGAAGATGCTTAACTTGTAGAATGGAAAAAATGAGCTTTGCTATCTCTCAGGAGAGAGGAAAACACAAAGATTTGCAGGCCTTTGTTGGAAAATGGAAAGGTGTCAGCAGAGTTTGGCTGGAAGCAGGCCAGATGTCGGATGAATCTCCCATTGAAGGTGCCATTGAACCGGTACTGGAAGGCCGGTTTTTACTGCATCGTTACAAAACTCGTTTTAAAGACCGCGATATTGAAGGATTATACCTCATCGGATTTGATTTGCAATCCAACCAGTTCCAGGTTACCTGGGTCGACAGCTTTCACATGAGTACCGCCATTATGTTCAGTAAGGGAAATCCAAACGATCAGGATTTTCAGGTGCTTGGATCCTTTCCCGATCAACAGGAGCCTCCGCAACAATGGGGCTGGCGAACCGATATGCACTTTGAAGGCGAAGAGCTGGTTATTGTTGCGTATATCATTACACCATCCGGACAGTCTGGAAAAGCAACCGAAATCCGCTATACCAAAATACCAGTATAAATTTTTTTTCTGGTTTGTTAGGAGATATGGAAAAAATATAGTTGCTTTGTCTATATAAATAGTAGACTAATAGCGAACGGCAACTGTTAACCACCAGCATTGCTGTCTTCAATTAAAAAAACTGACCGAAATGAAACAGTTACAAAATCCCATGTGCAAGGGGAGAATGGTGGTTCTTTATTTTATCTACACCCGGTCCTCTTTTTGTTGCTGCTGATTCTTGCAGGCTTGTCATTGACTGAACTACACGGTCATTGTATCCATTCATCTGATTTATTCTACTAACAGTCAGGGCTAACCGGCTTTGATCGGTGGTTGATTGAATGCCGGTTTCCCAACTGTTGAATCACGTAAAAATAATTACTGGAAATGAAAATTATTTTCCGGGTGGCCTGGTTATGCCTGATGCTACTCACTTTCCAAATAACCGTAATGGCACAATCCTCAAAGATCAATGGGGTGGTTAATGATGCCGTTTCCGGTCTTCCGCTGGCTGGTGCTACCATCCTGAATAAGATAGCCGGCAAAGAAGTGCTTACTGATCAAAAGGGTAATTTTTCAATTGATTTTATTCCTGGAAAGCACCAGTTGATTATAACTTATACCGGTTACCAGGAGCGAAACATTCTGCCTGAATCAGAAAATTTTCTGAATATTTTGCTGAACCCTTCTAATAAACAATTGGATGAGGTGGTAGTGGTAGGATATGGAACTCAAAAAAGAAAAGAACTGATCGGTTCTGTTTCAAAAATTGATCCTTCCGAAACGAAAACAATTCCTGCAGGCGGATTTGATGCACAGCTACAGGGTAAAGCACCCGGTGTGCAGATATCCTCTAATACAGGAGTTCCGGGAGAAGCAGTTACAATCAGGTTAAGAGGTGCAACTTCCATCAATGCGGATAATACACCCCTCTTTATTATTGATGGAGTTTTTATTAATAGTACCAGTCTTCAAACAATCAGTACAGGTGGAAAAGCTACTTCTCCTATTGCAGATATTAATCCCTCCGATATTGCCACAATTGAAATTTTGAAGGATGCGGAAGCTACTGCTTTATATGGTTCACGGGGTGCCAACGGCGTTGTTATTGTTACTACCAAAAGAGGCTCTTATAACGAGCCGGCAAAGGTTAGTCTGGATGTAACCAGTGGAGTGGCCTGGGCTCCGAAACTATGGGATCTGACTTCAGGTCCGGAGCATGCTACCCTGGTAAATGAATGGTGGGTCAATACCGGTGAGGATAATCCTTCGCTCAACAGAAGTTTTGCAAATCGTCCATTCCGGCCTGTGAATGAAATTGTCAATGGACAACCGGGTAGAGGATTGCCGGAAGAACAGGCAACTTATGATCGGCTGAAGGAAGCCTTCAGAACAGCTAGGCTTCAGAGTTATGATCTCTCCGTTTCTGGTGGTACAAAGGGAACACGCTATTATATAGGTGGCGGATATAACAAACAGGAGTCCATTTTAAAACCGATTCATTTTGATCGGGCGAGCCTGAAGGTGAATCTTGATCAGAAAATTGGAAATCGGGTACAGGTTGGTGTTAGTAATACGCTAAGCAGGAGTTTTCGGAATCAGGCAAGAGCGGGTGATGGTCCGCAGGGTGGTTTATTACAGGCAGCCCTGCATACCCCCACTTATTTGTCTCCCTACAATGATCAGGGAGTGCTGGTAGGACGGGCCGGTTTTGATAACCTGAAGCTGCTGATTGATAATTACGATGTTACTGCTGTCAGCTTACGGTACATTGGAAATCTTTATGCGGATGCTGAACTTTCACGCAACCTGGTTTTCCGGACCAGTTGGGGTATTGATTATAATCATTACGATGAATCAGAATATTGGAATAATCTGTTGATAGCAGGCAGTCCGAATGGTTTCGCTACATCCAGTATTGCTCAGAACACCAGCTGGGTAAATGAACAAACGCTCACCTATAAACCAGCACTGGGTGAGCAACACCTGTTAACGGTTATTGCCGGAAATACTGTTCAGGAAAACGTCTATTCACGAACCTACCTGGAAGGCCGTGGGTTTGCCAATAATTCGTTTACCTTGTTATCCTCAGCTTCCTCTATTACCGGAACACAAAACTGGAGCAAGAATTCGCTCGCTTCTTTTTTCGGAAAACTGAATTATTCCTATCAGGATAAATACCTCTTTACAGCGAGCCTGCGTGCGGATGGCTCTTCCAAATTCGGCGTGAACAGGAAATGGGGTTATTTCCCTTCGGTGGGATTTGCATGGAGGGTAATTGATGAATCCTTTGTTCAAAACAGTTCCTGGTTGAGCGATCTGAAGATCCGTACCAGCTATGGAATGACCGGAAATCAAAATGGAATTGGAGACTTTGCAGCGCTTGGCTTGTGGTCGGGTGCAGCACCCTACCAGGGAGTAGCTGGTTTATCACCTCAGCAACTGGCAAATAGTGAGTTGAAATGGGAACGAACCAGTCAGTTTAATGTAGGACTTGATCTTGCAGTTCTTGATAATCGTATAACGCTAGAAGCTAACTACTATCAAAAATATACCCGGGATGGTCTGATTCAGGTTGCACTGGCTGCAACCACCGGCTTCGAAAACTATTGGAGTAATGCAGCGAAAATCAGTAATAAAGGATTTGAATTCAATATTCGTTCCGTAAACGTCAACAATAAAAATGTAAAATGGACAACCTCCTTTAACGTTGCCAGGAATGTTAATAAGATTGAGCGCCTGGCCACTCCCTTGCAATATGGAAGCAGAAATCTGATCCTGCAACAGGAAGGAAGTCCCTTGTATTCATTCTGGCTGTACAAACAATTACATGTTGACCCCCAAACCGGAAATGCTGTTTATGAAGATGTAAACAAAGACAATAAGATAACTGCTGCAGACCGCCAGGTAATGGGGAGTGTATGGCCAAAATTTTTCGGTGGTCTTTCCAATGAACTAAACTGGAGAAATTTTGATCTGGGTGTTTTCTTTTCTTTTCAATACGGCAACGATACCTACAATCACAATCGATTCTTTGGTGAAGCAGGTGGTGCAAGAGATGCTGCCAGGGTCATTTTCAAAAATAACCTCAAGAGATGGCAAGCCCCTGGAGACATCACCGACATCCCAAGAATTGATGGTATCAATGTGCAAAACTATCTCGACGGTGGAAGCCGCTGGCTGGAAGATGGATCCTTCCTGCGACTCAGAAACCTCACGATTGGATATACTTTCCCTGAATCCTGGAGCAAACGGATCAGCATTAATAAACTTCGGTTCTATGTTACCGGTAGTAATCTATTCCTGTTGACAAACTACTCCGGGCCAGATCCTGAGTCCAGTGCAAACAGCAGTCAGAATCAGCCGGGGATTGATCTTGGAACTCCTCCTCAACCCAGATCTGTACAGTTTGGACTTCACCTCTCATTGTAAACTATGTATATGAAAAAGCAAGTTTCACATTACAGCTATTTACCCTTTCTTCTGCTAACAATACTTATTTCATCCTGTTCCCGCTTTCTGGATGTGGAGCCAAGAGCGTCTGTTTCCGACCAGGTTACTATTACTGATAAAATTTCGGCCGAACAGGCAGTAAGAGGCATTTACAGTGCATTTGCCGATGGCAGTTATTATGGAACCTCCTTTGTGTCTATCGGGTATCTCTCCGGAGATAATGTTCAATGGACGGGCTCACAATCCCAGGTGCAGGAATTTATTAACCACCAGGTGAGCGCTGAAAATTCAACACTCTCAGCAGCGTGGTCAGCCATTTATCGTGCAATCAACAGGGCCAACAACGTATTGGAAAAGTTGCCGGTGGTTACTGATCCGCAGTTAACGGAAAACCTGAAAAATCAATATCTGGGCGAAGCCAGTTTCTTAAGAGCACTTGCTTATTTTGACCTGGTACGCACCTGGGGTGGCGTGCCCATCATTACAACTTCGAGTAAAGAACCTTCTGATAATGCAGGAATTCCACGTTCATCTGAACAGGAGGTCTGGGCATTGATTGCTGCTGATCTGGACAGGGCAGAGCAATTATTGCCGCTTACCACAGATCGCTTTCGGGCAACCAGAAAAACAGTCTATGCACTAAAGTCCCGCTATCATTTATACCGTCAGTCATGGGAAGAAGCTGGCTCTTATGCAACGCTTATTCTGGATGATAATACCCAGTATGAACTGCTCTCCAGCTACGGCGCGTTTTTTACCAATAATGCCAGGGGTACTTCAGAATCAGTATTTGAATTGTTTTACAATGGAACCACTGAAATAAACAGCCACAGAAATCAATGGCAGCCACAGATTAATGGAGGTACCCGGCAGTGGGCTCCTTCTGCTCAATTGATTGCCTTCTTGAATGACCCGGCAACCGGTGGAAATCGCTCCGTATTAATTGCCAGGGATAATCAAAACCGATGGTATGGAAATCTGTATTACCGAAACCCCGCATCAGACCCGAGTTATATAATTCGTACCGCAGAGCTTTTTTTAATTCGTGCTGAAGCTTTTGCACAACTGGGAAAACCTGAACAGGCATTGTCCGATCTGAATAAAGTTCGTCTGCGGGCGGGATTAGTTGCGCTTGAATCGGATAATCCGGATTTCATTTTGGGGGCAATTGAATCAGAAAGAAGGCTTGAATTCGCATTTGAACCACATCGATGGTTCGACCTGGTAAGAACCGGAAGAGCATTGACTGTTCTGAATATTCAGGATGCCAACAAATTAAAACTTCCCATTCCCGCTTCCCAGTTATTGATTGATAAAGCACTGGAACAAAATCCGGGTTATTAAACGCTTATCTATGTTAAGTCAGGATTCATTTTATAAAAAGACAGAAGGTCCGTTGGACTGGATAAAGAGATTTTTTATTTACTACTTTTTATTGCAGTTGGTTCCGCTTTCAATTCAACTGATTTCTGCAATTCGTGCATGGACTTCCGATTTGCCGGTTTTTGCCAATCTTTTCAGAATGGTACGAATTCAGCCGGGTGTTACTTTGGGTGATAGCTTTTGGAATTGGTTATTGATCGCTTTCTTAGCTGTATTGGCAACAGCGCTGCATTCTGCGCAGTGGTGGAATGATCCCAATAAGCAACGCTCTTTTCTTTATTTTGTTCGCACCCTTGCCCGCTTTCGGTTAGCAGCCAGTTTATTTGCCTATGGATGGATAAAGTTTTTTCCACTATTAGCACCTTATCCATCCATCAGCAACCTGAATACAGCCTATGGAGATTTTACCAGGTGGAAGTTGTTCTCCCTTAGCCTGGGTATTGTGCCAGGTTATGAATCTTTTTTAGGAGCGGTTGAATTGATAACAGCAGTTTTACTGCTGTTTCGCAAAACAGCGGGCATAGGAGCATTCCTGGTTGCTATTTTTCTGGGTAATGTTTTTATGTCGAATCTTGCCTATGAAGGGGGTGATGTAGTGTATAGTTTGTATTTAATTAGTCTGGCTTTGTTTGTATTATCTTTTGATCTTTCAAAGCTCTATCGTTTATTAATTAAACAGGCCCCCACTGCGCCCGATCCTTCTCCGCATGTGTATCTTCCTCAACGATGCATTTTAACAGAAAGATTGGGAAGAATCCTTCTGCTTCTTGTATTTGTTGTTATTTATGGTTTTTCAAGCCAGCAATCTTCAACATCATCCGGTTATCAGTTTCCCAATGAAAATGGCCAGTCTGCATTTGCCGGATATTATGTAGTCGAGCGCTTTGTTCAGAATGATTCATTGTATGATTGGAATCCGTCTGATTCGATCCGGTGGAGGGATGTTGTTTTCGAGAAATGGCCCACTATCAGCATTCGCACCAACCTGGCTCAGCAGGTTTACAATTCTTCCGGCGAAAATTTTGAAAGTGCAGCAATTAACCGATTGTATGAACTCGATGGTTCGGGTGGCCGAAAATACTATCACTACCAGTACGATAGTACAGCAGGAAAACTTTTTATGGTGAATAAGAATCCGGCCTATCCCAGTGATTCACTGGTGCTTCTGGTGAACAATCCCGTTCCGGGTAGCCTGATACTGACAGGGAAAGATGCAGGTGGTAATTCCATCGAGGTTCATTTAAAAGCAAAAGAAAGAAAATATCTGCTGGAAGAAGCTCAAAAAGCAGGTCGTAGAGGCAGGTTAACCTTGTAAAAAAAAACAGTTATGGCAGTTGCTAATTTTTTATCATTTGTTGGCGCAGGTACGCGGGAAATAAATGAAGTGAAGTTACAAAACGAATCAAAGGAACTCGCGCCTGCTTCCAGTCAGGAATGGACAGGTTTACAAAAAATTGCGTTCCGTATTTTTTCTGTTTTTTTCATCCTGATCTGTATTCCCAATAGCGCGGCCTGGTATAATCAGGTAGTTCAAATTGACTGGACGAATTTACATTACCGCGATTTATATGATATTGCCCGTTTTGGATCCGGGATCAATTTTTTCGGTAACAGTATCTTTGGTTCCAGTTTACTGGGTTATGCCAACTGGATCATTACCCTCCTGATTTCAACAGGCATTGGATTGATCTGGACCTGGATTGCGAAACTGCGCAAAAAAGAACGACGCGAATACAATACCCTCTACTATTGGGTGCGGGCTGTTGTTCGCTACCGGGCGGCAATTGGAATTATTGGTTTTGGTTTTACCAAGGTGCTTCCTGTTCAGATGCCTTACCCGTCTTTAGGACTTTTAACTTCCGATTTCGGTGATTTTACTGCTCAAAAAATTTATTGGTTATCCATCGCAATTGTCCCCTGGTACCAGGTATTTGCAGGTGTCGTGGAACTGGCTGCCGGTGTGTTGTTGTTATTCCGAAAAACCACCACGCTTGGCGCTGTGTTACTTTTTGGTGCGCTGGCAGATATCGTATATGTGAACTTTGCATATGATGGAGGCGTGCATGTTTACAGCTCTTATTTTGTTTTATTAGCAGCATTTCTAATGGTTCATGATCTTCCAAAACTCTATGATTTGTTCATTCGCGAAAGATTTACAGTGCCGTATCGGTTTGTACCTGCATTTCCCGCGTGGCTGAATGGATTCAGAACAACTGTGAAGCTGGCTGTTTTTGTTGTTTTTATTGGGCTCTTTTTTTATTTGCAGTTAATTAATTTTTGGTATGATCCATATAAACAACCTGCGGTTAAGGGGCTTGCTGAACTAAGAGGCAATTACGCGGTAGAAGAATTCAGGATAAACAACCAATTAATTCCTCCCGGACCTGATGATACCACACGCTGGCAACAGGCGACTTTTGAAAACTGGTCAACCCTTACGTTTAAAGTAAATCGTCCAACTCCACTGGATCTTTCCAATGGCGGTGGTGATCCTCAACGGGATCTCAACAGAACTTTTGAAATTACCGGAACAGCAGGGGGGCAGCGCGCTTTTCATTATGAAGCCGATGAGAAGGAGAAAATATTATATCTCACCGATAAATACAAAGATGTTCCAGTTTCCCGCAACAGGGCGGCAGGTGTGGTTGGAGATAGAAAAACCTCTGCTTCATTATGGAAACCCGAAGAATGGGTTGATAGCGCGGCAAGAAACAACATCGGCAATGAACTGTATAAAATTGATCAACGGGCTTTTTCCACGAGGAGAGTGCGTGAATACCAGAACGCTCCTGCTTTTGAATCACGAAATCGAATGAAGCTTCATTACAAAGTGGAGTCTGAAGGTGGAAGAGTCATCTTAACTGGTTTGAACGAAACAAAAGATTCTATTCGGGTTGTTCTGAAGAAAGTGGAACGTCCGTTTGTTCTTGAAGAATCCTCTTTAAATGCGGGTAATTATAAATGAAAGTTTTTCTTTTTTCGTTGGTAACGTTTATAGCAGTTTCATGCAAGGATAGAGCTGATTCCTATTTGCATGAAGGAAAGGCTGTGTCTACAGCCATTCCTGTTTTCAATGTTGGAAATGTTTCAGTCGATTCCTTTGTGAATAGCTGGGATTTGGATATTCGTCCGGATGGAGCCGGACTTCCACCTGGCGAAGCTACCCCATTAATAGGTCAACCTGTTTTTGAACAGAAATGTGCGACCTGTCACGGTGCTACCGGAAGAGAGGGGCCTATGAATGTTTTGGTTAGTACAGATACCACGGCTACTGCAGTCAAAGGGATTGGAAACTATTGGCCATATGCAACTACCCTATTTGACTATATCAGGCGTGCGATGCCTTATCAGTCTCCGGGTAGTTTGAGCAATGATGAAGTGTATGCCCTCACAGCCTGGCTGCTGTTTCAAAATAAATTAATCAACGATACATTTAAACTGAACCGCATTTCATTACCCGATATTGAAATGCCGGCAAGAAAAAACTTTATTAAGGATGACAGGACAGGCGGACCAGTTATCCGGTAAATCAATAATGCTTTATGGGGAATAGAAAAACAATCAGTCGCAGATCACTTTTGACGGGTTCTGCAATTGCTGCGGGACTTGCCCTGGTTCGTACCGCAACCGGTCAATGGGTCAATGCCCTTGTTCCCGAAAAGATTCCATTGGATCCAACCAAACAGCTAGGTGCACCGCAGGGAAAAATGGGCACCAGGTCCACCTTCGAAAAATTGGAAAAAATACCATCAGATACCTCCTCACGTACACCATTGCACTTGTTACAAGGAACCATCACTCCGTCTGATCTTCATTTTGAACGAAATCATGGTGGTGTTCCTGCAATAGATCCCAATCAGTACCGGTTGTTAATCCATGGAATGGTTGATAAGCCCAAGGTATTTACACTGGAGGATTTGAAACGGCTGCCTTCTTTTTCCCGTATAGCTTTCCTGGAGTGCTCGGGGAATTTCCGAACAGGAAAAGAAGAACTTACCCCTCAACAGATATGTGGCTTAACCAGTCAGAGCGAATGGTCAGGCGTTTTGCTTTCCACCTTGTTTAGAGAAGTTGGCATCAGGCCTGGTGCAAGCTGGTTTTTGGCAGAGGGATCCGATGCTGCGGTAATGACAAGGAGTATTCCAATGGAGAAGGCATTGAAGGATGGCATTCTTGCACTTGGTCAAAATGGAGAAGCGCTTCGCCCCGAACAAGGATATCCTGCCAGATTGTTTTTACCTGGCTGGGAGGGGAATACATCCGTAAAGTGGATCAGAAGAATTGAAGTTTCTGATCAACCATTTATGACAAGAGAAGAAACTTCCCGTTATACAGAAAAAGTAAATGGAAAAATCAGGCAATTTAGCTTTGATATGGATGCCCGTTCCATCATTACATTTCCTACTTATCCGGTTAGCATTGAAAAAGGATGGATTGAAATCAGGGGAATCGCCTGGAGCGGTAGAGGCAAAGTTATTCGTGTAGATATCAGTACGGATGCAGGAAAAAAATGGCAGCCGGCAATGCTCCAGGAACCCGTTCTGGACAAGGCGCATGCCTATTTTAGGTATTTTTGGAAATGGGATGGTAATTCCACTGAAATAGCCAGCCGGGTTTTGGATGAAACAGGTTACCTGCAACCCACTATTGGCCAACTTATAAATGCAAGAGGAAAAGATATGGGTGGGTATCATTTAAACCCAATTACTTTTTGGCAGGTGAAAAAAGATGGACGAATATTGTTAAGGCCTCAAAATTGGAAATAATTGAATTCTGGAAAGACTGATTTCGATGCAATTGTTGTTGGTAGCGGACCAAATGGATTTGCTGCAGGAATAACCCTGCTTAAGGAGGGCAAATCTGTATTGCTGTTAGAACGAAATGCTACTGTCGGAGGCGGTATGCGAACTGCTGAATTGACGTTGCCTGGTTTTAAGCATGATGTTTGTTCCGCTGTTCATCCGATGGCGGTTGCTTCCCCGTTTTTTAATTCGGTGGATTGGTCTGCTTATGGTTTGGATCTGATTCATCCACCAGTTTGTGCCGCACATCCGCTGGATAATGGAAGTCCGGCTGTTTTATACAATTCCTTTACGCAAACGGCAGAGGGGCTGGGAGCTGATCAGGCTGCATATGAGCGATTCTTACGTGTTACGGTAAATAATTTTCATTCATTGAAAGAGGATTTGTTGGGCCCGCTTTCATGGCCTACTTCTCCACTACCATTTATCGCCTTCGGCGTGAAAGCTTTGCAGCCTGCCAGCTGGACGGTAAAACAATTTCAAACGCAGGAGGCCAAAGCCCTGTTTGCCGGTATGGCTGCTCATGGTATTCAACCTTTGAGCAATTGGGCTGGTTCTGCAATAGCGATGGTATTGATGGCAGCAGGTCATGTATATGGCTGGCCGATTCCAGGAGGTGGTTCGCAGTCTATTGCCGATGCAATGGCGGCTCATTTTCGGTTACTCGGCGGTGTTATAGAAACGAATGTTGAGGTGAAATCGCTTCAGCAATTGCCCGCATCCAAAGCAGTACTTTTTGATTGTACCCCGAAGCAGCTCCTCCAAATCGCTGGTCATAAATTCTCTGACTTTTATAAATGGCAACTCAATCGCTATCGTTATGGCATGGGGGTATTCAAAATTGACTGGGCACTGGATGCACCCATTCCCTGGAAAGATGAAAAAACCAAACTGGCTGGAACCGTGCATATCGGAAACACGTATGAGGAAATCAGCTGGAATGAGGCTGCAACGGCAAGAGGTATTCATCCTGAAAAACCCTTTGTATTATTGGCGCAGCCTTCGCTTTTTGATAATTCACGGGCACCGGAAGGTAAACATACGGCCTGGGCCTATTGCCATGTTCCATTTGGTTCTGAGAAAGATATGACAGAAGCAATCGAAAAACAGGTAGAGCGTTATGCGCCTGGATTCAAAGATCAGATACTGTCAAGGCATACCATGAATACAAAAGCCATGCAGAACTATAACCCGAATTATATCGGCGGCGATATCAATGGTGGTGTGCAGGATATTTTCCAATTGTTTACCCGGCCTGCGTTAAGGTGGTCGCCCTACCGAACCAGTGCCAAAGGACTTTATATATGTTCTTCTTCCACTCCTCCGGGCGGAGGGGTTCACGGCATGTGTGGTTACCATGCAGCTAAACAGGTTTTAAGAGATATTTTTAAACAAGGTTAATTATGGCGGATAAAGTAGCAAAACCCATTTTAAATGAAGACTGGACAGCCGTGTGGCTGGGAGCCATTATCATTCTGCTGGCAGTTGTAGGATTCACGATTCCCAAACCCGCATTCTCCTGGTCCGATTCAACTGCATTTGTGACCAAACTGTTGAGTTCCGATAACATTGTTGCAATTGCGGCACTTTTCCTCATTATGTATGCAATCGCTGTAGCAGGTGCCTGGCTGGCTGGAAAACCTATCCGGGCTCTTGTTCAAAGTTTTCCTGTAGTATTTTTTGTCTCTGTTCTCGCAATGATTTTGGCAGGTAATAAACAGATTAAAGACCTCAACCTGGAAGCCGTGATCTTTAGTCTTTGCCTGGGTTTGATCATTGGGAATTTTTTTACTCTGCCACAATGGTTTAAGAATTCATTGCAAACGGAATTGTTTGTGAAAATAGGATTGGTATTATTGGGTACCAGCATCATTTTCGGAGATATGCTGAAAGCCGGATCACTCGGGTTATTGCAGGCATTGATCGTGGTATTGTCTGTTTGGTATTTTGCCTTCTGGGTGTGTAAGAAATTGGGTGTGGAAGACGATATGCGGATGATGATCTCCAGTGCCGTTTCCATTTGTGGAGTATCAGCAGCTATCGCAACCGCGGGAGCCATCAGTGGTGATACAAAAAAACTTTCTTATGTAATCTCCCTTGTACTGGTGACGGCAATACCCATGATGATTGGCATGCCTTATATCGCTCAATGGTTGCAACTGCCGGAAGCGGTTACCGGTGCCTGGCTGGGTGGCAGTATTGATACTTCCGGTGCTGTAGTGGCAGCCGGCACCCTGGTAGGAGAAGAAGCATTAAAGATCAGCACCATTGTGAAATTTTCGCAGAATGTATTACTCGGACTGGCTGCATTTGCCATTTCTGTTTACTGGACCTATTCCCGTAAGAACAATCAGGCCGTTGAAAAACCTACACTTTCTTTGATCTGGGAGCGTTTTCCGAAGTTTGTGCTTGGTTTCGTTTGTGCCTCCCTGTTATTTTCATTTCTGCTATCAGGTGAAACGATAACTGCCGTAAAAGAGCCACTTAAAAATATCCAGACCATGTGGTTCGTGCTGGCTTTTACCAGTATTGGAATGGAAACCAAATTTGCTGATCTTTTCCACCAGGACAATAAAAAACCCCTGTACGGATTTCTGATCGCACAGGGATTTAATATACTGGTTACGTTGATTGTTGCTTATCTGTTGTTCCGCTAGAAAGCTACTCCTGCGAGTTCCAGGCTTTTTTTCTTGAGTTGCTGAATCGCAACGTCTTCAATGATAGGTTGAGGCGTAAGGATCAGGGAGGTGTTGTTCTGTTTCCACCAGTCATTTTCGATCAGCTCTTTAACGTGCAATACACCTACCAGGTACTTGCGCTCTTCCCTGGCATGCCATTCTTCGATCCATTCGAATTTTTCCCGGGGAACATATTTCCAGTCGGTAAAACTCAGGTATACCCGCAGGTAGAAATCGTTTGTCAAACTGTTGGGCTGGTGATGATAGAGTTTTTTGTATTCGTATTTGTATTCATAACGCAGTGCAGACAAATCACTCAATACCGCCGATGCAGTGGGGAAGCTGCCGGCTCCCTTGCCATAGAAAAATTGTTTGTCGGCAAATCCGCTTTCAATTACCACCCCATTGTACTCATTCTTTACAAAGGAGAGGTGATCATCCTGCTGAATGAATTGCGGTAATATAAAGCTGGCTACTTTACCATTGTGTAACTTCTGCGCCTGCGCCACCAGTTTGATCTGCTGGCCTTTTTCCCCTGCTACCCGGGCATCCATGGCGTGAATATTTTGTATGCCGGTAAACAGCAGTTTGTCCGGATGCTCCACAATTCCATATGCATGTGTCAGGAGAAAGGTCCATTTGTTAAGGGCATCATATCCCTCCACATCAAGAGAAGGATCTGATTCTGCAAAACCCAGTTGTTGTGCCAGAAGAAGTGCCTGTTGGAAATCCAGTTTGTCCTCAAACATTTTAGTGAGGATAAAATTGGTTGATCCATTTACAATGGCTTTGATGCCATGTAGGAGGTCATTGTCGTAATATTCTTCCAGATTACGTATTACCGGAATCGATGCACAGGCCGCTGCCTCATAGAGAAAACTGGTAGAAACATTCTTCTGTATCTCAAGCAATTCGGGCAGGTGCTCGGCAATCATTTTTTTGCTGGCACTTACTACTGATTTTCCGTTTTTCAATGCACGGGTCACAATTTCAAAAGCAGGTTCCGCTTCATTGATCACTTCCACAATTACATTGATCTCCTCGTCGTTCAACAACTCTTCCCGGTCTGTCGTGAATAAATCCGTTGGTGCATTTCTTTTCTTGGTTGCGTCTTTAATACAAACTTTTTTTATCCGGGCACTAAGGGAAGGCGTCTGTTGTAACACTTTGTACAATCCTTCTCCAACAACACCAAATCCGAATAATCCGATCGTTAATTGTTTGTGATAACTCATGGTTGGTTCTCTTGCTTAAAGTTAAATAGATAGTAAGGCTGATTTAGTATTTTTTCTGGAGCTGCTTTTTTCTCCTGCTGCATGAAAAGCATCTTCCAGATCGTTTACCAGGTCGGTGGCATCTTCCAGGCCAACGCTTAACCGGATGAATCCGTCTGTTACCCCGGCTGCTTTTCGCTGTTCCGGATCAACTGTTTTATGTGTCATGCTGGCAGGATGACTTACCAGGCTTTTTACGCCTCCCAGGCTTTCCGCGAGGTGAAATAATTTGGTTGCTCCAACAAATCTAAGTGCTGCGGCGCTACTGTCCTTCTTCAGCCGGAAACTCACTACTCCTCCGAAACCGGGATAAAAAACTTCTCCAACTTCCGGATGATTTTTCAAATAAGCGGCAACCCGGCTGGCAGATTCCGTATGCTGCTTCACTCTTAGGTGCAGCGTTTCCAATCCGCGGATCAGCAGGAAGCTGTCAAAGGGCCCCAGTACTGCACCACAGGCATTCTGGTAAAACTTGATCTGCTGACCGATTTCAGGATCCTTCGCAATTACCAGTCCGGCTATAACATCACTGTGCCCGCCAATGAATTTGGTTGCACTGTGCACCACGAGGTCTGCTCCCAGCTCCAGTGGTTGCTGGTAAACAGGGGAGGCAAATGTATTGTCCACGGCAAAGAGTAATTTGTACCGGTTGGCAATAGATGCGATTGCCCGGATATCTGCCACTTTCAGGGTAGGATTGGTGGGTGTCTCCAGCCAGATCAGTTTGGTCTTCAGCGTGATGGCCCGCTGGATCGCAGAGAGATCGGTCATATCTACATAAGTCACCTGGATCCCGAACTTTTTGTACACTTTTTCAAAGAGACGGAAGGCGCCGCCATAGATATCATTTACGGCGATGATTTCATCTCCTGATTCCAGGAGTTTTATCACGGCATCAATGGCTGCCAGTCCACTTGAGAAAGCCGCGGCTACGGAACCTTTTTCCAGTTTGGCTACGATTTTTTCCAGTTCCTGGCGGGTTGGATTGTTGGTCCGGCTGTAGTCAAATCCTTTGTTTACGCCGGGCGCTTCCTGCACAAAAATGCTGGTCTGGTAAATGGGAACGGCGATCGCGCCGGTTTGTGCATCCACCGGGATGCTGTGCAATAATTGTGTTGTCGCTTGCATTGTTAAACAGTTTTAAAATTGAAAAACAGGTTGTTAGCGACACCACCTACCAAGCAAAATCGGGAGGAGCGGGTATAAAAAAAGCTCTCCCGATAAATCATCAGAAGAGCTCTATGAAGAAGTTGTATTTCTGCAAAAGCCATTCATCTGACTTATCTATCCCTTTTACGGGCTGGATTTGGCACCTTACTTCCCGCTGTTAAGCGGAAAACAGGTTGTCAAGGCTTCATCGGGCCATTCCCTCTGCCTTTCTTGATAAGCGATGCTCTAAAGAACTGACGCAAAGGTAGGGAGATTTAGTTGATATTTCCAAACTTTAGCATTCCGACAACTGTATTTATAGCTGTCAGATACTTATTTATTCATCTGTTGGAGGTCTTAGATTTGCATTATGAAAAAAAAGAAGACGGGCGCTACGGAAGAGTTGGAAATGATCGAGGTAACCGGCGCCAGAGAACATAATCTGAAAAATATTGATATACAATTGCCGAAAAACCAGCTCGTGGTTTTTACCGGTGTCAGTGGGTGCGGGAAGTCCTCACTTGCGTTTGATACGATCTATAATGAAGGGCAACGTCGTTACATGGAGAGTTTTTCCGCCTATGCCCGTCAGTTCGTGGGAGATATGGAACGTCCGGATGTAGATCGCATCACGGGGCTGTCTCCTGTTATTTCCATAGAACAGAAAACGACCAACAAGAACCCCCGATCTACGGTTGGTACAATAACTGAGGTATATGATTTTCTGCGTTTGTTATACGCACGTGCTTCTGATGCGTACAGTTATAACACGGGCAAACAAATGACCAAATTCTCTGAAGAAGAGATTGTTGAAAATATCTTCAGTAAATATACCAAACAGAAAATTTCACTGCTGGCACCACTGGTCAGAGGCAGGAAGGGGCACTATAGAGAACTCTTTGAAGACATCCGCAAAAAGGGGTATCTCAAAGTTCGGGTAGATGGAGAAGTGAAAGATCTGGTACCGAAAATGCAGGTCGATCGCTATAAGATTCACGATATTGAAGTAGTGGTGGATCGCCTTGCCGTTACCCCCGATATGAAGTTGCGTCTTAGTCAAAGCGTGCAGAAGTCCATGCAGGTAGGCAAGGGGTTGCTCTTTCTCCTGTTAAATGATAGTAACCAGGTAGTGCAGTATAGTCGCCAGTTAATGTGCGAGGATACCGGCATCTCTTACGAAGAACCATCTCCCAATAGTTTTTCTTTTAACTCTCCCTATGGTGCCTGCCCAACCTGTAAAGGGCTCGGTACGGTTTACCAGGTGAGCATGGAGAAGATCATTCCCGACTGGAATAAAAGCATCAGGGAAGGTGCGATTGCTCCTCTTGGGGAGGAACGGGAAGCTTATGTGTACAAACAAGTTCAGCAACTGGCAAAAAAACATAAGATTGATCTAAAAAAACCGGTGCGTGAATTACCCGATGCACAACTCAATCTGGTACTTTATGCCACAGAAAAACCAGCAGAGGAAGCAGATTTTGATTTTGATGAACTCGGTACCGCAGACAGGGTGTATGCAGAAGAGTTTGAGGGCGTTATCCCACAATTGAAACGATGGTTTGCCTCCGCCAGTTCCGACGGTATTCGTGAATGGGCGGAAGGTTTCATGGATCTTACCACCTGTTCTTCGTGTGCTGGTGCCCGTTTGAAGAAAGAAAGTCTCTGGTTTAAGGTTGATGGAAAGAATATTGCCGAGATAAGTCTGTATAATCTTGATAAACTGCTTATCTGGTTTAATGGCCTTGAACAACGGCTTTCCGCCAAGCAGCGTGTGATTGCAAAAGATATTCTGAAAGAAATACGGGAACGATTGCAGTTTCTGCTGGATGTTGGTCTGTCCTATCTCACATTGAACCGTGCGACGAAAACCCTTAGTGGAGGTGAATCCCAGCGAATCCGTTTAGCCACGCAAATTGGTTCTCAGTTGCAGGGCATCACCTATGTGCTGGATGAGCCAAGTATTGGTTTGCACCAGCGTGATAATCATCGTCTAATAACAGCATTACAGAACCTGCGTAATATTGGCAACAGTGTGTTGGTAGTAGAACACGATAAAGACATTATGATGGCAGCGGATTACCTGGTTGATATTGGTCCGCGTGCCGGTAAATTCGGAGGCGAAATTGTTGCACAGGGAACACCAAAAGAAGTGCTTGCTTCCAATTCTGAAACAGCGCAATACCTGAGTGGTAAAAAAAATATTGATGTGCCGGAGGTGCGCAGAAAAGGAAGTGGTGCTAGTCTTGATCTCAAAGGTGCCAAAGGAAATAACCTGAAGAATGTTTCAGTGAAGTTTCCGTTGGGAAAATTGATTCTTGTAACAGGTGTGAGCGGTAGCGGTAAGAGTACACTGATCAATGATACGCTCTATCCAATCTTATCACAGTACTGTTATGAGTCCAAACAGAAACCCCTGGAATATAAATCAATCAAAGGACTCGAACATATAGATAAGGTGATTGAGATCGATCAGTCGCCGATTGGCCGCACCCCGCGCAGCAATCCTGCTACCTATTGTGGCTTCTTTACTGAAATTCGCCAGCTTTTTGCTGCAGTGCCTGAAGCAAAAATAAGAGGATATGCAGCAGGCCGGTTTTCCTTCAATGTAAAAGGCGGGCGATGTGATATGTGTGAAGGTGGAGGAATGCGGGTGATAGAAATGAATTTTCTTCCGGATGTGTATGTGCATTGTGAAAAATGCAATGGCAGGCGATACAATCGGGAAACACTGGAGATTCGATACAAGGGTAAATCCATTAGTGATGTATTGGATATGACAGTGGATGAAGCCGTAGAGTTTTTCCAGGCAGTACCCTATCTGTACCGGAAGATAAAAGTATTGCAGGAAGTGGGCCTTGGTTATATCACACTCGGACAAAGCGCCGTTACCCTAAGTGGGGGAGAAGCACAACGTGTCAAACTTGCAACAGAACTATCTAAGAAGGATACCGGTAAAACCTTTTATATTTTGGATGAGCCAACAACCGGCCTGCACTTCCAGGATATTCAGCATTTGCTGGATGTACTCAATAAATTAGTGGATCGTGGAAATACCGTGCTGGTTATTGAACATAACCTGGATGTAATCAAAGTGGCCGATCATATCATTGATATTGGCCCGGAAGGCGGTGACGGTGGCGGCCATGTTTTATTTGAAGGCACCCCCGAAGAACTTATCAAAGTTAAAGAAAGTCATACAGCAAGATTTCTGAAGGAGGAGATGAAGAAGAAGTGAAAGGTGAAAAGTGAGAGGTGAAAGGAGGTGAAAAGTGAAAGGTCAAAAGTGAAAGATGATTTTTTTTCACCTTTCACTTTTGACCTTTGACATTCTTTCACTTTTCACTTTTCACCTTTCACCTTATCGCTCCGATAAGGGGAGGCAGGTAGTCTTAATAAAATCGTTGCATATAAAGGGTACAAACAATAGGGAACGGATCAGGTTCTAAAACCGGATAATTGGATTTTATCAATTTCCCTGCCTTCTTATCGGTAAGCTTATGAATACATATTATTGTACTACAATGGTTCCGCTTTCAATCAGTACATCATCACTGAATACTTCATAGTAGTAGCGTCCTTTTTCCGGTTTACTGACTACCGTTGTTTCGCGGTTCTTGATTTTACTCTGCTTCACAAGTACTCCTTTCTGTTTGAAAAGAAGCAACTTGTAAGTGCTTTGGTCATCACCTTTTGCACTGAAGAATAAGACCTTTTGTGAAGTGTTGGTGTAGATGTTGACTGAATGCCGGTGGTTGTTGTTTAGTTTTTGAATAATAATACTGTCTCTGTCTGTGGGTTGATGGCTGTTTTCGGCCATCGCAACTATGCTTCCCATACAACTCGCCATGATCATCCACAGTTGCCGTTTCAGGATCCTGCATTTCATGGGAACGGATTATTGATTACATCGTTGATTAATACCTCAGCAATGTCGGGCACCTCATCTGACGGTCACTGTTGCTGGTTCTTGGCAGTTTAAAGCTGAGTTTGAAATTAAATGAATAATAGGCGTCATTCTGTGTAGGAGTACCCCTTTTATCACCAGGTCCGAAACCTGCAGATGCTCCACTGCTCTGGTCAGTTTTGTTAGCCATTCTGCGGGCAAGCTGTGCTTTTTGGGTGCCTACTCCAAAATACTGATCAAACAAATCCGGATCAATATAATTCGTGCTTACATCGTCTATATAATCAGTAAATGTTTTGCGATGCAATATCTCGAGTGAGAGGCTTGTTTTATCGCTCAGAAAATACTTGACACCTAATCCCATTGGAATATTCAGCTGCGTCAGTTTGTATGGTTTGCGATCCGGGTGCTCTGCAAATCCCTGTCCTTCTGTGCTTAGTGGTTTCAGGTTTACATATTCACCCGTAAGTGGATCTGTACCCTGGGGGTTATAATTAAACACACCCACTCCAATAACACCATACGGGCGAAATTTGCGATACAGGTCTTCCGGATCCCATTCAAATAATACCGACGGATAAACTTCCGCTACCAACATACCTTCCAGTACCCTGGAACGAAAATCGCTGTTTCGAAAACGACGAGCTTCTTCCCAACCACCCTGTCCTTTGATAACAGCATCGTCTCCTGCAATGGTGCCATAATTTGCAGCCAGTCTCAGTCCAAGTAATGGAGACTGGTAAGCAGTTATATGTGCGCCAACAAAAAAACGGGTTTGTGAAAAGTTATTGTCTTTCAGAAAAGTGGTTCCTTTTCCGCGGTTACCTCCCAGGTCGCCCAGGAAGTTGGAGGGTCCGATGGTAATGCCCGCCTCGAATTCATTGAAGATTCCGAGTTGTGCAAAACTTGCCTGCGTAGTTACCAGAGCAACAAGAGATAAGGCACATTTACGCAGGAATAGGGGTAAATGCTGTTTCATGAATATCAGATTTTGTTTTCGAACGGTTACTTGGATTACTACTATTAACGAGCTTTGGTTGGCTCTCGTATAAGCTTCGTAATCTTTTTTTTAACCTTCGTAAAACTACGATCCGATATTACGATGGCATTTTTACCATTTCTATGTGAGGAATCCCATCTTCGAGATAGATTTCTCCTTCCGGTTCAAAGCCCAATGATTGATAAAATTTTTCCAGATAACATTGTGCTCCAATGCGAATGGGAGCGCTACCCCATAGGTCATAACAGGCTTTTATGGAAACTTCCATCAGGTTCCTTCCAATCCCTGTTCCGCGAACCTGCGGCGAACTTACTACCCTGCCGATGGACATTTCAGGATAGGAAATTCCCGGTGGTACCAATCGGGTAGAGGCCGCCAGTAATTCTCCTTTCCAGCCCAATAAATGATAGCATTGCTGGTCTTTGTTATCCATATCGAGAAAGATGCACTGCTGTTCTACTACAAATACTTCACTTCGAAGTCTTAATAATTGATACAACTGATGCGGGATTAACTCCTCAAAGGATTTGAGTTGCCATTGAATTTTCATGTTGCTGTTTTATCTGCCAACCTCTGGAACTACCGGTAAACTCTCCTGACCGTTTTCACTTACCGATTGAACCGCAAAAAAATAATTATCCTTGGAATACGGTAAACGGATCGATGTTTCTGTTGTAAATATTTTTTTCTGCCAGTGAGCCTCACTGGTTTCTCTCATCAATATATAATATCCTTTGGCCTTGCCTGTTGCCGGAGCTTTCCAATACAGATAGCTGGAGTTGGTGAGATTTTTTACATCAATCTTTACTTCTGCCGGAACGCCCGGTGCACCTGCGAGGTTTGCCAGGCAGGCGAGATTAACGGCGGTGTTTTTTCTCAGGTATTCGAAATCCATGAATTCACGCAGATCTCCATACTGCACACCTTTTTCAATTCTTACATCCTGGTGCTGGTGTAGAAAATTTTCGTTCATTTCTGTAATCCGGACTGCAGCATATCCTCTTTGCACAAAGGGAGTATGATCACCGCCTCTCAGGAAACGGTCGTTTCGATAGATAAGTTTAATTTCAAGATGATCCACATAACGTTCTCCAACTTCTTTTACATATCGTGCCAACTGACGGGAAGCTCCATCATTCTCCAGTCCCATACCCCGAATGGATCCTGCTTTTTTATCTAGCTCGTAGGCAGGAAGTCCTTCACTGAATACACGCAGCCGGGTATTATCAATGATATTGGTTTCATTACTGTTGTTGCTTCCCATAATATCATTATTTAAAACAGCATCAATCTGCCATCCTTCTTTTTTGGCTTTTTCAGCGAGGAATCCCGCACCCAACAAACCCTGTTCTTCCCCGCTTACTGCAACAAAAATGATCGTAGCTGGATACGCCGTCTGGCTTAGTATTCTTGCGGATTCAATAACAGCAGCAACCCCACTGGCATCATCATTGGCACCAGGTGCATCCGCTTTTGCATTCATGACATCAGTAACACGGCTGTCGAGATGACCACTGATTAGAAAGATCCGCTTATCATTCGGATCTGTGCCTTTTAAAACAGCCATCGCATTGCCCAGGTTTACCTGCTGGTTAATACGGCGACCATCAGGCTGAAGGGTAGTGGTATCTACATAGGCGGTCATTCTTCCGTTTGTCCTAACCGCAAACCGGTTGAATTGCTGAACCACCCAACTACGTGCCGCACCAATTCCTCTTTTTGAATCCGTTGTAGAACTCATGGTATGGCGGGTGCCAAACTTCACCAACTGATCTATATATGCCTGCAATGAATCTGCCGAAACCTGAGAAACCATTTTTTCTATCAGGGGGTCGCGACTTATAATAGTTTGCGCAACAGTTGCATAACCTGCAGCGGTTAAGGCTAACAATATCAGAGCTTTTATCATAACCGGAAAGTTATTAATAGTTGTATTTATCCTTCCATCTTTGTTTAAGGAACTTACGGATTTCCTCTTCTCTCGCATTCCTGCCGGGTTTGTAAATAGGGCGACCGCTTAGCGCATCCGGCAGGTATTCCTGTGGCGAAAAATTCAATTCATAATCATGCGAATACTGGTAACCCTTCCCATATCCCTGGTTCTTCATCAGTTTGGTGGGAGCATTGCGTAAATGCAAAGGAACCGGTAAATCACCATGCTGTTGCACCAGTGCGATGGCCTCATCTATTGCCAGGTAACTCGCGTTGCTTTTAGCTGATCCCGCCAGGTAAACCGCGCATTGTGATAAGATAATCCTGGCTTCCGGGTTGCCAATCTTGTGAACGGCATCGAAACAGGCATTGGCTAACAACAACGCATTCGGGTTGGCATTACCAATGTCTTCGGATGCCAGTATTACCATCCGCCTGGCAATGAATTTGATATCTTCCCCTCCGGCAAGCATTCTTGCCAGCCAGTATAGGGCACCGTTAGGATCGCTGCCCCGAATGGATTTAATAAACGCAGAAATAATATCATAATGCTGCTCTCCCTGTTTGTCATAAAGCGCTATTTTCTGCTGAGCCACCTCCATCACCCATTCATCAGTGATACTAACCGGGCTCGTATCACCAGCTGCTTGAACCACAAGCTCCAGCAGATTCAATAACTTACGGGCATCTCCACCCGAAATCCGGATCAGGGCCGCTGTTTCCTCTAATTGAATCTGTTTTTGCTGTAACCATTCATCCCGTTTCAGCGCGTCCTGCAGCAATTGGATCATAGCCTGTTCTGTCAAGGCTTTCAGCACATACACCTGGCTCCTGCTTAGTAAGGCACTATTCACTTCAAAAGAAGGATTTTCAGTAGTAGCACCAATCAGGGTGATGGTGCCTTTCTCGACTGCACCCAACAAAGCATCCTGTTGCGATTTATTGAAACGATGAATTTCGTCGATAAATAATATAGCGCGCTCCTGGGATTTGGCCAGCTCGATTACTTCACGCACTTCTTTTACACCGGATGAAATCGCACTTAAGGTATAAAAGGGGCAATCCAGTGTATGTGCAATGATATTGGCAATAGTTGTCTTGCCTACACCAGGAGGGCCCCATAATATCATGGATGGAACCTTTCCCTGTTCAATGGCATTCCGCAGGATACTGCCCTTTCCGGTGAGGTGTTCCTGCCCGATTAATTCATCCAGCTTGTGGGGGCGCAATCGCTCTGCTAATGGAACCGGCATGGTACAAATCTTAGTGGACAAATGTACTGGAATAGCCGGATTATACCATTCTATTGCTGCTGTCTTCCGGCCTGATCTACAGTAGGACGGAAATCCTGGTTACCATTGCCGGGAGGTGTATTTACCTGGTTCCGTTCTTCAAAGCGATGACCATCTTCATAACCAACCGATACATATACATACAAGTTTTGATGAGCCGGACCTTTAAACGTTCCTTTTACGGGTGAGCAATCTGAGAAATTTCTGCCCACAGCCAGTTTTACATGGGTATTGCTGACCCAGATATTGTTGGTGGGGTCAATTCCGCACCAGCCGTAATTGGGTATCCAGCTTTCCACCCAGGCATGGGTGGCACCTTCACCGCGCAAACCGTTTTTATTCGGACAGATATAACCACTTACATACCGGCTCGGGATCTTCAGGGTTCGCAGCACCTGCAACATGACATGCGCAAAATCCTGGCAAACGCCTGAGCGATGTTCGATGATCTGGTCTACTGTTGTTTCGATATCTGTGATGCCTTTGATGTATTGAAAATATTGATATATAAACTGGCTGCAGTCCTGAACGGTAGCAGCTACGGATTTCCAGGGCTGGTAAATTTGGCGAACGATTTCCTGGATTGCTTCCTGGCGCTGTATCAATTCCGGTTTGGTTAATTCCAATAAATGCAAGGATTGACTAATCTCCTGCTGCAACTGCTCGAATCCCGTATTGAACACCAGGGTCCGGTCCGACGGAACCTTCGTGCGAACCACCAGTTTACTCTCTATCACCAGTTCTGCATGTGCCTGATTCAAATTGAATTGCCCGATGCGGTTGCCCCAGTAATCGGTGTAGTTTAACATGGCGGGATTTCCGGTAATCTGCAGGTCATGCTCCAGTATTTCCTGCTCTTCGCAGGCATAGGGGAAGATCCGGATTTCGTTATGGCTTTCGGTAACGGGGCGATCGTATTCGTAACTGGTGATATGATGTATTTTGAATGTTGGCATGAGCTAAATTAAGCGTATGAAAAAAAGAGCTGACTGAAACGCTGGTTGAAATCAAACAGGTCGCGTTTTATTTCCTGCATATATTGTTGTAATCCTTTTTCCTTTAGAACAGAAATATCGGCGTATTCAATTTTACTATGCAGTCTGCCAAACTCACGGTAAAGGCTACCTGCTTCTTCACTGTAATTGTCTTTTATTACTTTTTCCAGGTAAAAGCCAATACGGTCGAAACAATAACTGGCTGAACGAGTGAACTGTTTGCTGAACAATACCTGCGAAGCTACATGCTGGTTATGATAGGGGCTACGGTAGGTTTTCAGGTATAATTCATATCCCGATAAGGAAAGAAGCAGGGTCCTCCAGAACAGGACATCTCTTGAATGTTCCAATGAATAATCAACCTCCGCAAAAAAACGGTCTGCCAGTTCAATGCTGATCACAGCTCTTTCCATGAATTTTCCCAGCGTCATAAAATTCCATCCCATATTGCGGGGCATTGTGCTGTCAGTAATGCCGGTGTACAGTGTCATTTGAGTGCCTAGTTCAGCCAATACATTCAGCGCATCGTTACGCATCAGCTTTTGCTGTAACAGGGGATTGTTGATCAGGTGGTAAAACTGGTTCACCTGTTCCCAGACTTCTTTCGTAATATGATCCTGTGCGCCTCTTGCATTTTCCCTCGCCCGGATTACCATTGCACGAATGGAATTTCCATTGGAGGTATCATAAATCAGGTGCTGTACCAATTGGAGCGGATGCTGATCGAAGAATTCTTTTTTTGCATCCGCTGCCGTGCTGAACATATTGGTCAGTTGCGGCCAGAAATGAACGGCATGATCACCCTTGTCAAGCCATAAAGTATAGTTCACATGCAGGATACGTAAGATGGCATCGCTTCTTTCGAGGTAACGGTTGAGCCAGTATAAGGAGTCTGCTAATCTGCTTAACATAGATGTTTCTCTGGTTGTTTAGTTGATGATCCAGGTGTCTTTACTGCCTCCGCCCTGGGAGGAGTTTACAACGAGTGAGCCTTCTCGTAAGGCAACGCGGGTCAGGCCACCGGGTACAATTTTGACGCCGCCCGGACCGAATAACGCAAAGGGTCGCAGATCTACATGCCTTGGTTCAAACCGGTTGTTGATAAAACAAGGGACGGTCGAGAGACGAATAATCGGTTGAGCAATAAAGTTGCGCGGGTCTTCTTCAACGGATTGTATCATACTGTGAATTTCTTCGTCGGTTGCAGCATTACCCATCAGCATGCCATAACCTCCCGACTGGTTGGTACGTTTGATTACCATCTCACGGATATGGTCAAACGTAAATTTTCTGGCATCCGGGTCGGCCAGTTGGTAGGTGGGAACATTCGACAGGATTGGTTCTTCATTCAGATAGTAACGGATCATGGCAGGTACATAGGCATACACTGCCTTGTCGTCAGCCACGCCGTTGCCAATTGCATTTACCAGGGCAATATTCCCCTTTCGATAAGCTCCGAGAATGCCAGGAATGCCCAATGCACTATCGGGACGAAAAACCAGCGGATCCATGTATTCATCATCAATCCGGCGATAGATCACATCCACCTGTTGGAGTCCCAGTGTGGTTTTCATATAAACTTTATGGTTGTCAACTACCAGGTCGCGGCCTTCCACCAGCGGAATGCCCATCGACCTCGCCAGGAAAGTATGCTCATAATAGGCTGAATTAAAAACGCCGGGTGTAAGTAATACCACCGTTGGATGTGCAAGCTGCCTTGGGGCCAATGATACCAAAACATTATAGAGTTCCAGTGGGTAATTGTTTACCATCCGCACTTTGTTGGATGTGAGCATGTCGGGGAAAATGCGTTTGGTAACTTCCCTGTTTTCCAGCATGTAGGACACGCCGGAGGGAGTCCGCAGGTTATCCTCCAACACATAATAAGAACCATCCTGACCTCTGATCAGATCAATACCGGCGATATGCACAAAAATATCATGCGGTACCCGGATGCCGAACACTTCCCTGGTATAATGCGGACAGGAAGCAATCAGTTCGGCAGGGATAATGCCATCTTTCAAAATCTGCTGATCAGTGTAGATATCTCTCAGAAAAAGATTCAATGCTTTCAGGCGCTGGGTGATGCCTGCTTCAATCTGATCCCATTCATTTCCGGGAATGATGCGGGGGATGATGTCAAAGGGGAAAATGCGTTCAATGCCTTCATTGTCGCTGTATACGGTAAAGGTAATGCCCTGGCTCATGAATAACTCACTCGCGAGGCGATCTTTGTCGTTCAGGCTGCCGGCACTAAGTTGATTTAAGGTTTCAAATACCTGTTGATAAGGCGGCCGTACCTGGGATCCATCACACATTTCATCCCAACTCATGGGCACCATGCAGTAGTTGCTGAAAACAGATTGTTCAAGCATAGTTTTGGTTATAGATAAAAAAAGGTTGTTGCCCCACGTATGGAGCAAGCAACCTGTATTTCAAATATAATGATTCAGTGTGGTATTTGGAGCCGCGACTTACTCTTGGCCGGCAGGGGTATCAAAAGCATCTGCATGCTGTTTGAGGAGCCGGAAGGTGATTGAAACATGTATCAGCAGGATCAAACCGTAAACCAGCAGAAAATTAAGCATGCTCTTCATGGTGCCGTACATCATTTCCTCCAGTCCCTCTACTTCTTCTTTCTGCATTGATAAAGCCTGATCAATTGCCGTATTCATCATTTCAGGATTCATTTTAAGAACCACAGCGTTCATAAATGCCATTCCTCCCAGCACCAGGGTGCCAATTCCGTTTACGCGGATCAGATCGCGCAGGGAGGGTTTACAATACATATGGGCATCAATTCCTCTGCTTAAAAACCGGAAACTGCAATAACTGTAAATCACCACACAGGCCATCAGAAAAACAAAAATGAGCATAACGGGGTTGGCCAATGCTGCCAATAACCCTCCCAATACGAAAAAGGAGATAATTCCGGCGATCGCAAGCAATAAATAAGTCAGTATTCTGTAAAAGATCAGTTTTTTCATGATGGTTGTTCCCCGGCCGCAAAAATAAGGTTTTACCCGACCGGTACCGCTTCGCTTTGGCGGATGGTACCGGTCGGATGGGTTTGGATATTTCGATATTTATACATAATTTGCTTATGCATTTATAAATTAGGTAATTGCATGAAAAAATCGACTTTGTATAAAGGATTCCTGGAACCCATAGTGATGAAATTGCTGAAAGAGCAGGGAAGGATGTACGGATATCAGATTACCCAGGAAGTTAAATTGCTTACAAAGGGAGAGTTGCAGATTACGGAGGGGGCGTTGTACCCACTGCTGCATCGATTGGAAGAAGAGGGGATGCTTGATACAGAATTGAAAGAAGTAGGTAACCGGATCCGGAAATATTATTCACTCACTGCCAAAGGCAGAAAAGGAACTGTTCAGGCAATGGAAGAATTGCAACAGTTTATGGGAAGCTTACAATGGATGTTTCAACCCAAAATTTCCTGAATATGCTGACTATGGATCAAATTAAAGAAATCGAAAATTATTGCCGTCAATCAGGCATGCCTTATTATGAAGTACAGACCGAATTGGTTGATCATATGGTGGAATGGATTGAATTCCGTCAGCAAACATACGGCGCTTCATTTAATGAAGCGCTGCTTGCCATGCAAGCAGAGTTTAATCCGGCTGCTTTAAAACAAATTCAAGCGGAGAAAAAGAAACTTATTCAGAGAGCTTATTGGCGCTTATTGAGCGAAAACTGGCTCGCTTTTTTTACATTGCCGAAATTATTGGTGCTGATTTGTCTGTACTTGTTGGTCTGGCTACCTGGTTTTTACATTCCTGAAAAATATCTAATGAAAGCAGGTATAATCATTGTTCTGTTTTATGGTATAATCTACATGCAATCAAACAGGAATATCATAGTACAGAATGTAGATAATGCCAGGAAAAAACTATTATCTATTGAGGTTCATAATACTGTTTCAGGAGTAATGTTCACATTAATTTATGCACCATACGTCTTGTTTTGGTGGGATGAATCAATTGCAGAACCACTGCTCTCGAGTATTAAGTGGGTTTACCCATTATATGTTTTGCTGTTGGTGAGTTTCTTTCATACCCAGGTCAACTTTCATCAACAACTACGCAACCGATACCGACAGGCATTTTAATGAGTTCACCGGTCGGGTGCCACCGGTCGGGTGGCACCCGACCGGTGAAGCAATCAGAGATTTAATTTTATGCTTAACTCGGTAAGTTGTTTGACGTCGATGGCGGCCGGAGCATCCAGCATCACATCGCGGCCGGAATTGTTTTTCGGGAAAGCGATGAAATCACGGATGCTTTCGGAACCACCCAGGATGGCACAAAGACGATCGAATCCAAAAGCGATACCCCCATGTGGCGGAGCACCGTATTCAAAGGCACCCAGCAGGAAGCCAAACTTATGCAGTGCTTCTTCCTTACTCATGCCCAGGGCTGCAAACATTTTCTCCTGAAGCTCACGCTGGAAAATCCGGATAGAACCACCACCGATTTCATTTCCGTTCAGCACCATATCATAGGCATTAGCCTTGATATTCGCATACGGATGTTGTAAGTAATTGGCGGCATCTTTGATTTCCGGATCATTTTCAATCATCACAGAGATATGATCCGGTTTGGGCGAAGTAAAGGGATGGTGTCTTGCCACCCAGCGATTTTCTTCCTCAGCATATTCAAACAGCGGGAAATCCAATACCCACAACAATTTGAACTCATCCTTACGACGCAACCCAAGGCGCTCACCCAGCTCGAGCCTCAATTCACTTATTGCCTTGCGGGTTCTTTCTTCACGGCCTGCCAGAATCAGTACCAGGTCGCCCGGTTGTGCAGCAGCAATACCCGCGATCGTTTTGAGTTGTTCTTCATTAAAGAACTTATCTACGGAGCTCTTAAAACTGCCATCAGCACCACAACGGATATAAACCAGTCCGTTCATGCCGATCTGCGGACGTTTAACCCATTCCGTTAGCTCGTCCACCTGTTTGCGGGTATAGTCAGCAGCACCTGGTACGGCAATTGCCAGCACCGTTTCCGCCTCATTAAATACTTTAAATCCACTTGCCTCAAATATTTCCAGTGCAGTTGCATCTCCTGTCTGTGCCTCAAAAACAGTTTTCAGGTTGGCCAGCTCCATTCCAAAACGGATATCCGGTTTGTCGTTACCATATTTCAGCATGGCATCGTTCCAGGTCATGCGCTGAACGGTTTCCGTATAATCGATGTTTCTAACGTCCTTGAATATGCGCTTAATCAATCCCTCAAACATTTGCAGGATATCTTCCTGCTCTACAAAGCTCATTTCGCAGTCAATCTGTGTAAATTCCGGCTGACGGTCGGCCCGCAGGTCTTCATCGCGAAAACATTTTACAACCTGGTAATAACGATCGTATCCGCTTACCATCAGCAGCTGCTTGAAGGTTTGCGGGCTCTGTGGGAGCGCATAAAATTGTCCGGGGTTCATACGAGAAGGCACCACAAAATCACGGGCACCTTCCGGTGTGCTCTTAATCAGAAATGGTGTTTCAATATCCATGAAATTGTTTTCATGGAGATAATTACGTGCGGAGCGATTCACTGCATACCGCAATTCCAGGTTGCGTTTCACAGCATTCCGGCGTAAATCAAGATAACGATATTTCATTCGAAGATCATCACCACCATCTGTATCATCCTGGATGGTAAAAGGAGGAGTAGCCGCTTTATTCAGAATGGTGAAACTGGTTACATCAATTTCAATATCACCGGTTGCCAGGTTTTTGTTTTTGCTGGTTCGCTCAATCACCTTTCCTGTAACCTGCAGCACATACTCTCTGCCTAATGGTTGGTTATCCAGCTGCGGGGTTAGTGTTTCTCCGAATAACAATTGTGTGATCCCATACCTGTCGCGCAAATCCACGAAGGTGATGCTGCCGAATTTACGAACCGTTTGTACCCATCCTGCCAGTGTCACTTCTTTTCCTATGGCATTTGCATTTAATTCCCCACAAGTATGCGATCTATACATATAGAATTTATATTTTCGGTTTGTTGCTGAGGTGCAAATGTAACATGATTACCGTAATTACCATATTGGGCGGAAGCAGCCTCCTGGTTTTTCTGATCTGGAGCTGGGAGCGAATTCGCTATGATTACCGGCGACTCGACCGCGACAGCAATCATCCTGCGCCGGAAGGCTCCGGTTCCCTATTGCCGGAGTGGGCACAACACCACGACTGGCTTCGCAACCACAATGTCTATTACCGCTCGCTGAGCCTGGATAACCAGGCCCGGTTCCTTCGGAGGGTAATGGATTTCATGCGATATAAAGAATTTAAATATATTGACCTTGAGCCGGATCCCATGATTCCGCTACTGATCAGTGCGGCAGCTGTGCAACTGACATTCGGACTGACCGATTTTCGCCTTGATTTTTTTGAAAAAATCTATGTTTCCGGATCTGCCTACCGGGTTCACTGGCACAAACAGGCTTTCCAGGGCCATGTAAGTCTGCAGGGAATATACCTAAGCTGGGATCATTTTTTTCACGGATACCAGGAATATGATGATGGCCATAACGTGGGTTTACATGAAATGGCCCATGCGCTTACCTATGGCGCAATGATGGGTAGAACCACTATGGGACCAGCCTTTCGATCCAAATTCAAGGAATTTGCCCGGGTAGCTTTGCCAATACTTGAACACATGAGGAAGGGGGGTGATAGCGTTCTCGACAAATATGCCTCCATTAATTTTCATGAATTCTGGGCTGTTTCTGTTGAAACATTCTTCGAAAAACCGGTTCTGTTAAAAACCTGTGAGCCCGCATTGTATACCGCCCTCTGTGAATTGCTGAACCAGGATCCGCTGGAATTAACGGCAGTTAAAGTTGTCTGAACCCGTCCATTCGTCGAAAACCTGATTTTTACAGGATTTTAAAGGCCAAATGCTTTTAAACTTCAAAATCTAGGTTTAAATTGTGTTCAATTAGTACCTGTACTCGAACCGTCGAGCTTTTTAATCCGTACCAGTCTCCTCTCCGAAAGGCCATCGTATCCATTTCTGTGTTGAACCAGCAAGACAATTTCGATTTTCTTACCCGTAAAGTTGACCCTTATGGAAATCGTGTTCATTTGTTTGCTGGTGTTCAGTACCGTGTTTTTGTTTGATCTGCTGAACAATCGCTGGCAATACTTTTTACTCTACCGCCGACGCAAAGGCTTTGAACTGCATGAACCTCAGTTCAGAAAACTTATTTCATCGAACATTCGCTACTTTAATAAAGTGGATGAAGCAACCCAGCAAAAATGGTTGTTCAGGGCTTATCTTTTTTTCCGGTCTAAAAAATTTCATTACGTAGGGGTTGACCGTAGAGAAGAAATGCCCATTCTGATCAGTGCAACGGCTGCTCAGTTGACGTTGGGACTTGAAAATTTCTCCCTCAATTATTTTCGGGATATCTATGTGTTGCAACACGACTATCACTACGGACATTATTCGCTTCCATTCATGGGGCATGTAGATAGTTCAGGTATTTATCTCTCCTGGCATAATTTTCTGGAAGGAATCCGGAGTGCACATGACAGCAGCAATGTAGGCTTACATGAGATGGCACATGCATTGGCCTATGTCAATTTCATCACCAAAACGGATGAAGACCGCCACTTCAAAAAAGAGTTTCACAATTTCTCGAAAGTAGCGCGTCCGATTTTTCAGGATATGCAACGCGGACGTAAAACCATCCTCGGAGAATACGCGGCAACCAATTATCATGAATTCTGGGCGGTCAGTGTGGAAGTATTTTTTGAGAACAGTGTAAGGCTGCGCCATGATCTGCCGGATCTTTATGAAGCGATGGCAAAATTGCTCCGCCAGGATCCTTATAAAGTGCTGCTTAGCCGACTGGCTGCCGCCTGATATCGGTTAGTCTTTTCGATCTGAATGTCCCAGCGATTTGCCCGGGGCAATCTGATCGCGCACCAGTTGTTTTATTTCCTTAATCTCTTTAAAACCGCCATCCCGCTTTCGATCGTAAACGGGTTCATTGTTGATGAAAAGAGTGTAACGACCAGCGATTTCGCTGGGTCTAAGCGTCACCTCAGCTAGTTCGGCTTCAAATGTGGTCAATAATTCCTGGGCCATATAAGCAGCTCTGAGTAACCAATGGCATTTTGGGCAGTATTCGATAATGATTGAAGCTTTCATATTAATGGTATTCCTTCAAAGGTAAGCGGGCTTTTGTATTTTTACCATATGGCAAAAATTAGCGGTTTATTCATTTATCCAATTAAATCACTGGGAGGAATAGAAGTTGCGTCGGCTTTATTGACCGATAGGGGCTTTCAATACGATCGGCGCTGGATGCTGATTGATTCAGACGGTCGCTTCCTCACCCAACGTGAATATCCCGTTATGGCACTGCTTCAGGTTGCCTTAGAGCAGGAAGGATTACGGGTTTATCATAAAAAAAATCCCGCAGTAAGCATCCATATCCCATTCGGGCAGCATGACGGGGAAACAACAGTAACTGTTTGGGATGACACAATGCCCGCAACCCTGGTTGGTTCCGAATTTGATAACTGGTTTTCACAACAGCTGGAATTGAATTGCCGCCTGGTTTATATGCCGGATTCCAGTCACCGTGAGGTGGACCCCGATTATGCACACAATAAAGAACTCACCAGCTTTTCTGATGCCTATCCTTTGCTGCTGATTGGCCAGGCTTCTCTGGATGATTTAAATACACGGCTCGCTGAACCCGTACCAATGAACCGGTTTCGTCCAAATATTGTGATAGAGGGCTGGGAACCCTATGAAGAAGACAGTATTCGTAATTTCAATATTGGTGATATACAATTTGAAGCGGTAAAACCCTGTGCGCGTTGTGTGCTTACTACCATCAACCAGGATACGGCTGAACAGGGAAAGGATCCGCTTAAAACGCTGGCGGCTTATCGCAGTAAAAACAACAAGGTGTTATTCGGACAGAATCTGCTCTATAACGGTCAGGGATACCTGAAAAAAGGAATGGAGGTTCATTTTTTACGCAACTCCACCAGGTAAAACCAGGCAATAAAAAACATACCAATTCCAAAAGGAATGGCTGTGTAATATCGATAGTGATCTGGTGTTTCATAGAACTCTAACACCATCCAGGAACAGTTGGCAATGATCCAGAAAAGTACCGCCAGGTTGTGAAATAATTCCGACTTTATTTTCCTGGTTTGGTAGGTTATGAGGATAGCAACTGTCAGGGTAGGAACGATCATGAACATACCAATCGGTTTCCAAAGCAGCGCCCAGCTCATGTCTTTAAGCAGCCAAAATACAATGTGCAGGTTTTCAATCCGGCGGAAACGTTCCGGGATTGAGTACATGGGGGAGTTGCTTGCCATTCCTTCTAAAATTTCAGCGGCAAAGTTAGGGGCTCAGCAGGCTCGAAAATCGATTAATACTGGCGTCTGGCCGAATAGTGCTGCCATCTTTGATGAACCGGGCTACCTGTTGTCCGAAATAAGGAGCCAGGGAGCAACCTTTGGTACCCATTCCATTCAAAATCCCGACCCTGGGCAGATGGGGATGAAATCCTGCAAAGGGCCTTCTTTCAATCGTTGCAGGCCGGATGGCAGCCCAGTGATGAAGGGTTTTGAAGGGCCTCTTGATCCAATTTCGAACAGCCAGCTCCGTCCGTTCGCGGAAAGTATCCGTAGGTGCGTCCGTCTGATAGCGGTTTTCATAAGTAGAGCCCGCCCAGAAATAGCGCTGGTTTTCAGTGCCCCCCAGGTGCGGATAAGGTACCAGGCTAATCCCCTTTTTGTAGATATGATCTTCTGGCAGGTCTTCAATCTCGAGTAGCAGGGCTTCTCCTTTATTAGGAGAAAAAGGAAGCTTGCTGAAAAAAGGCAAGTCCATCCCCTGGATTCCATCGCAAAAAACAATGCGCTCTGCCTGGATGTCCTGATAGCGTATATTCGTTTCCGTTAGTTTCAGCAAGCTTGCATCAAATGTTTCTCCGATAAGTTGCTGCTTTTTTTTCAAAACTATTTTCCAGGTATTGAGTAGCAGGTTAAGGTCAATCAGCAGGGCAGGGGAGATACTGCCAAGTCCGTATGGAATTTCCATCAGGCTTTTCCAGTACTCCTGATCTTCGGGCACACTCAGGTATTCAGACAGCTCCGGCAATCGTTTGTCAAATGCTTCTTTCATTTGCATACTGGTAAAACTGTGCAGGATGCGTGTGGACTGAATACAGTGAATTCCCAATTCCTTGCCCATATTGGTATAGGCCTCCAATGCAAAAGGGAGTAGTGTTTCCGCCATCCAGGTTTTGGCCAGCACCCGACCGGTGACCGGATTGATTACGCCCGATGCGATGCGGGAGGAACTGATTTCCCTCCCTTCATCAATAACCAAAAATTCCTCATTGTACTGCGATAGCCACCAGCTCAGCCAGCTACCCGATAAGCCCTGTCCAACAACCAGGGTGCCGGTATGGATCATGTGTTTTAGTTTGCTTCGATGTTCAATTTAATGCCTTCTGTGTGACTGGTAAACTCCGGTGCATACATACACTGAATGCTGCTGATGCCGTTACTGAAGGTTCCGGCATGTGATACAAAGAGGGCGTATTCCAATACATGGGATCCTTTGGGCAGAGACTGAATAAAGAAATTAGTGCTTGCGTCTCTGGTGCTTTCATAATAGCCTAGCGTTCCCTTCCAGCGATACCCGCTTAATACATTCGTGGGTTCCAGTGCCGATGCACGCATGTCTTTTACATGTACATACTCCATCTGGCGATCGGTTTTGATTTCGAGTCGCACTACCAGTTTATCTCCAACTTTCAGCATCGCACCATCTGTTATTTGTTCCAATACCGGACCTTTATCTGTCAGCTTCTCCACCAGCACCTGTTTGTTGATGGAAAGCGGGCCTTTGGCAGCTGTGATGTTTTCAAGATTGTCGAAATACTGCCAGTAAATGGCTCCCCAAACCGGTGCTACCACCGTTGGCGCTGCCGCCTGCTGCACCTGGATCTTAATCTCACCCATTTCCGGAAATACCGCTGTGCCTGGAATGATCTTCTGATAATAACCCGTTCCTGCTTCTTCTTTGCCAGCAGTAATGGTAGTTACTTCACCCAGGTTGACACTTACTTTTGGTGCTGCTTCCAGCCAGTTATCACCTTGTAATAACAAGGCGTAACAGGCATCTGCTGTGGCCTTGGTACTGCTCCAGCGATTGGTTTGTTTGTTCAGTAATAACCAGGCTTTTAAGGCATTAATGGTAGTGGCCGGTTGTTTGAGTTCCTGGAAGAGTTCGATCATCAATGCCTGAGTTTCAATTGGCGCTTCCTGCCAGTAATAACCGGCCGTGTTCGCTTTCCAGTACATGCCCTTGTCTTCCGATTTTATTGCTGTCTGCTGCAGTGATTTCAGAATAGAAGAAGCTGTTTGCTTATCCCCTGTGCGGTGCAGGGCCAGCGCAATCATCGCTTTTGTAAAGAGATTGCCTTTGGTCCAGAGGCTTTGCATTTCCTTACGGTAATGGTTAGCTGCTACCATATATTGACCGGATAAACCGATACTGCTGTAAAAGCTCCGCATATAATGATATTGTACCGCATAAGTGTTTAAATAAACAGGCTCCTTCTGCCCTTTATCCCGTTTGTTATAATCTTCCAGCAAGCGTTGATCAGCATAACTCAGGGCCGCGCTTACGATTGGAGCAAACAGCCCATAGTCTGCACCAATTATTCCCAGCTTTTGCAGGTGGCCAATACCGGTTAGGATATACTGCGTAATGTATCGATCATCCGGTCCGCCGGTGAACCAGCTAAAGCCGCCATTTTCACTCTGCATTTCTTTCAGTTTGGCAATCATTTTGGAGGATTCATTGCTGAGGCGGACTGCGTCAAATAACAGCAATAAACGTTTCTTTTGTTCCGCTTCCGATTTCGCTTCCAATACCCAGGGTGTTTCTTCCAGCAGTACTTGTTTGAGCTGCTGGTTTTTCTGCAGATTACTCAGCAGGGCACTGGTATCTTTCTGTTGCCATTCCAGCAACACCTGTTTGATGCGTGGGGCAGATTTCAGCAAATGATCCGCTATCAGGTAACCGTATAAACGATTGAAGGTTTGCTCGGAACATTCATAGGGATAATCAGCCAGGTAAGGGAGCGACTGAATAGCATACCAGGCAGGGTTAGCCGAAAATTCAACCGTGAGTGATTGATTGCTCAGGGTTTCGCTGTCCTTGCTGTTAAGCAGTTTGGTCAGCGGAATTTCTTTCGTGGCAGCACCATTGATAAAGAAAGGAATCGCCTCCGTTACCAGTTGCCGGTTACTCAATACCGGTAGTGTAGCGGATTCACCATCTGTTTTATCGCCCACTCTTGCAATGATCCTCCAGGTCAGGGCCCGGTCGAACTGATAAGGAACTTCCATCGGGAACTTCACTAGCTCACTGGATTTTGGTCCAACGGTGAAATATTGATTGGGGAAGAAATTCCGGAACCAGCCATCCACCGGTTGATTGGTGGTAGCATCGATTAATTGAAGCTCCGCCTGTCCGGTTACTTCTTTGTCGGTCAGGTTCACCACTTTGGTGGTGATCTCCATTTTATCCCCTTCCCGTACAAAGCGTGGCATATTGGGTTGTACCATCAGGTCTTTCTGCGTAACAATAGTTTGTTGCAGGTAACCCATGGCCAGGGATTTGGTATGTGCAAAGAGCTGCCAGTTCCAACTGGTTACTGACTCGGGCATGGTGAAACTAAAGCTGAAATGCCCATTAGAATCAGCGCTTAATTGCGGGAAGAAGAAAGCCGTTTCAGCAAAATTTGATCGGATTGCCGGGGGAGGGGGAGGAGAGAAAGATTCAGCTGCTGCTCCCTCAGATGTAACTGCTGAATCTGCTACGACTTTTGCAGATGTCGACTTTGCAATTTCTACTCCTGGCGCAGCAGCTGGTAGACTTGCATCCATCAGTCTTTCACTTTCCCTCAATACGAACTTACCTCCAAAATTCCTTCTCCGGTCTTCCAAAAACTCAAATTCTACAAGTTCCTCTTCCGTCTTCCACTCTTCCGCTTTCACAGGTAAATCAATCCGGTGTTCCGAACTGCCAACGGCAGTAAAATTCGTTATGCCAGTCCAGTTGCCTACTGGATTCAAACTGGGCCAAACTGCTGGCTTGTTCCAGGTACTGAACGCAAACTGATCCAATGAAGCATCATACATCGATGTCAGCAATTCCATGCCGAATTTTTCTGCTTCTTCTCCTGAAATAGCAACCGTCCATTTTTCTTTTCCACCGGGTTCCAGTTTATCGCGGAAGGTTTTCAACTGTATCTTCAAATCCTTCTCCTCCAGTGGTACGGAGAAATAACTATCATAACTGTACACCCTGTTGTGCTTGACAAATACATGCTGTACTTCAATCCCTCCTTTGTCTGCATTGGTTGCTATAACGGGAATCTGTACCCGCTCTTTACCGAGCCCGAACAATCGAAACTTTTGAGAGAAGGGCAGTTTGATCTCTTTGGATTGTGCCGCCCAATTGATTTTCCGTTCAATGACAAACAGGTTAGTTGCTTCAGTAGCCAGCTCAATACTGGTTTTTTCTCCGGGTTTCAGACTGCGTTTACCCTGGCTTGCGCTCAGGTAACCTGTTTCTGCAACCGTTTTACCTGTGGGGTCTGATAAGAATACAACAGACTTGCTCTCGATCATTTCTCCATTCGGATCTACTGCCTTAGCAATCAGCCGGTACCAGCCCGGAGCCCATTTTTTTCTATCCAGTTTTACATAGCCGGTGGAGTCGCTTTGTATGGATTTACTCCAAACTTTTTTTCCCTCCGACCAGGTTTCGGGATCATCTTCGTTTTTATACAAATCATTCGGGAAGTAACTACGAAACTCCTGCTCTGTTAGTACAAAGGTATCCGGTGCCTCCCAATAGCGGGAGCGTAACAGTTTACCCGGACTCTTTAACGGTACGATCTTCACGTTAACTTTTGTAGTTTGCGGTTCTCCCACCAGGTTGGTGCTGCTTACGAGAATACCTGTAAAATCAGTAGTTGGCATTTTCTGCTGCTCCGCACGTACAGTCAGTTTCAATGATTTATAGGATACCGGCACCGAACTACTGGCCGAACGGGTTTCTCCATTCAAATCAGTGATATCAATATGGATGGTATAATCAAATACCGGATCTGTTTTTGGTTCAATGTTGCCATCGGGTATGGCCGGAAAAGAAATACTGAAACTTCCGTCCGCAGCAGTTGTCAGACTGCCATGCGCGATTTCGGCAGTTCTGTACCCCGGTCTGAATCCATAGGCTGCCAGCTTCCAGGGATATGGAAATCTGGCGCCCCTGGTAACCCTGTAAGTACCGGTTGCATTGGAAATCGCATTGCCCGCATAGGCCATAGCATTGCCTTTTATAGTAACGGTATCGCCTAACCGAACTGTAGTTTTCAGTTTATCCAGGCTTACTTCAAAGCGGGGCCGCTTGTATTCTTCCACACTAAAGTAGGTGGAAGAACCATACTCTTTGGATTCAATTGTAAACTGTCCCGTCAGTCCGGTTGATGGCAAGGTGAATTTGCCAGCAACAGATCCATATTCATTGCTGCTTAACAACAAAGAATCCACTTTCTCCCCATTCGCATCAAACAACTGAAGGGTGGTTTTTTTGTCCGTCAGTAACCGGGGCAAACCGGTTTCCTTATCCTTGATTGTCAGTACTGCTTTAAAGTAAAGAAGTTGTCCCGGACGATAAATCCCCCGATCCAGAAACCAATGTACTCTTGCGTTCCTCTTTTCATAAGCCTCTTCTGTTGTATCCTCTTCCCGCTGATGGTAGGAGTAAATATATTCCTGCTCATCAATACGGAGACTATCAATTCCATGCTGCACTTCCAATGAAAAGCTTCCGTATTTGGTATCACCAATTTTGTCGATAAAGAGATAACCTTTATCGTTTGCTGTCAGTGTTTCCTTTTTCATCCGGCGATAGCTCCTGGAAACGGGGTCATAAATCCGTTGATATAGTTCCACGGTTGCTTTTGGCAGTGGCTTTCCTGTATTCCGGTGCAGGAAAAAATAATCCGATCCCGAATGAATATAACTGATATTGGAAATATTCAGTTTCACTACTCCCAGGTTGGCATCAGCCATTGAAAAGGAAGGGCGATCGCTTGCCAGTAAAAAATACCTCCCCACCGGCAATGCATCCACTTTGATTTCTGCGCGGTGAAGTTTGTAGTCCTTTCTTTCAGGGAGCGCCTGTTCCCATGCACGCATCGATTCCGAGCCAGTTAACAAGGCCCAATTAGTGCTGTCAAAATAGTTCGATTGCTCCAGCAAATGCCCATGTTTTACCGGATCCACCGGCAGTACCCGCAGGTAAATCCTGTCCAGGTTTTTCCATTCTACCAGTCCACGAAAGGGCTCACCCGGGATATTCACCCGTTCGGTTTGCAAACCCAGGCTGGGCGACTTGATTTCCTGTACGAGGTTATAAGTACGGATACTGCCCGGACTTGTTTTGTTTTCCCTTACCAGTTCTTCGGCCACTTCCAGTGCTTTTACCGCATTTTCGGCTTCCCTGAAATACCAGTCTGCTAAAAGGAAAACTGCCTGATCTGCAGCTGCTGTTCCCTTAAAGCGCTTGCGATGTTGCTCCAGTACCGCTGTATACAAACTGTCCTTATCCGGAAATTCAGCTTTATCATGCAGGTAGAGATAACGTTCAAGATCTGTTGAAGCCAGCTCTTCGCGCTGCTGCTGCGTTTCATAATAATTCATCAAATCCTGCAGCAGACCAAGACTGATCCTTCCCGGTTCCGCACTATCTCCTTCGGATAACCGAAGTTTCATAAATCCTTCTGCCGGTTGCCAGAGTGTTTTATTTTCCCAAAATGATTGATCCGCCTGCTCCGGAAGTTCCACCGGATTTTCTTTGAAATAATTCAGTGCTTTTTTTACGACTAATTCGTATAGGGATGATCGGTAGTTACTATTTTCTCCTTTTTTAATCAGTGGTTCAACCAGTCTGCGGGCTTCCGGACCTTTCAGTGTTGGCTCGGAGAGCGCCTCCCGGTATGCTTTCGTAATAGCTTTGTGAAAATCGGTTGCTGTCCAGGTTTGAATATCCTCCACATTGGTTTCCGCCAGGGGAGTGCGGTCATAGATCGACCAACGTTGCTGGTCGTATTTCTTTTTATAATAATCGCTCAGGAGTGTATTCAGGAGTGCCCGTGCCACACCCTGCTCAAGCGCAATTTCCTTTCGCAACAAATTCAACGCTGCCGTATCACTTTCTTCTACCAGAACCTCCTGCAATTGAATTCGATATAGGATCGCCTTAATCTGATGACCCGATTGTTTCTCTGCCTTCGCCTTTGTATACAACTGTTGTACTTCCTCCAATGCAGACTGGTACAAGCCTGCTTCCTGTACCAGGGAATCTATTTTTTCCCACCAGGGATCGTATTGTGTTGTTGGCATTTTCTGAGCTGATGAGGAAAAGGAAAAAAATAAAATCAAAAGGCTTAGACCTAAGCGCATATCTGACATTTTAATACAAGTTATTGAAAAGCATACAGACCATAGATGCAGGCGACATTGGATTACATAGACCAATGCCCGCAAATCAATCATCTTAACAGAACCTTGAGTGAATGTGAACTACTCACGTTGCAGGAACAAATTAAAAAAGCTGTCCCCCGGAGAGGACAGCCCTATGTTGGAGTGAATGGGAGACGACTGCCTGAAAGGGTACAGAAAGACAAAAGCGGTACAAATATTGCACCGCTTTTTCATATTTTCTGGTATTTCTACTATTTTTTAATCACTTCGGCCATCTTTTTTCCGATATCAGCCGGACTTTGTACTACGTGGATTCCACATTCCGCCATGATCTTCATTTTTGCTTCCGCTGTATCATCCGCTCCTCCAATAATCGCTCCGGCATGTCCCATACGACGGCCCGGAGGCGCTGTCTGACCTGCAATAAATCCTACCACAGGCTTGGTTCCATTCTCCTTAATCCACTTGGCAGCTTCCGCTTCCATGCTTCCACCGATCTCACCAATCATTACGATACCGTCTGTTTCCGGATCATTCATCAGCAATTCTACCGCTTCTTTGGTCGGTGTGCCAATGATGGGGTCACCACCAATTCCAATCGCTGTGGAAATTCCCAGTCCCGCTTTAGCTACCTGATCTGCCGCTTCATAAGTCAGGGTTCCACTCTTGGAAACAATGCCAATACGACCCGCCTTGAACACAAATCCTGGCATGATACCAACTTTACACTCATCGGCAGTGATTACACCCGGACAGTTTGGACCAACCAGGCGAGTCTTACGGCCCTGCAGGAAATTTTTGGCGCGAACCATATCCTGCACCGGAATCCCTTCTGTGATACATACCACCAGTTCAATACCGGCTTCCGCCGCTTCCATGATGGCATCTGCTGCAAATGCAGGTGGAACAAATATAATGGATACATTGGCGCCGGTTGCCTTCACAGCATCGGCTACCGTATTAAAAACAGGACGATCCAGGTGCGTTGAGCCACCTTTACCGGGAGTAACACCACCCACTACCTGAGTGCCATACTCGATCATTTGGGTAGCATGGAAAGTTCCTTCCGTTCCTGTGAATCCCTGTACTATAATCTTCGATTGCTTATTTACTAAAACGCTCATATGGCTTTATTTTAATGATCGGGGGCAAAACTAAGGTATAATGGGCAGATATCCGGCGCATTCCAAAGGGAAAATTAGCGGATCAGGTCCTCCATATTCCGGTCGTTGTCAATCTTGCCGGTCTGTTCCAGCATCCGCATGTCCTTTGCATCCCGGAGGAAGTCTGAAGCAAAGATGAATTCATTCAGGCGCTGGTTTTTGCTGAAGATGATCTCTTTGTTATTCCCTTCCCATTCCTTATCTCCTTTGTACATATAGATGATCTTATCCCCAATCTCCATTACCGAGTTCATGTCATGGGTATTGATCACGGTGGTAATATTAAATTCCTGTGTCAGTTCCTTGATCAGCTTGTCAATCACCAGTGAAGTCTGCGGATCAAGACCAGAGTTGGGTTCATCGCAAAACAGGTATTTGGGATTTAATACGATTGCCCGGGCGATGCCCACCCTTTTTTTCATGCCTCCACTGATCTCGGCCGGAAATTTTTTGTTGGCATCCCTCAGCTCCACCCGGTCCAATACCTCATCAACCCGCTTACGTTTCTCTGCCAGGGTCCAGTTGGTAAACATATCCAGCGGAAATTGAATATTTTTTTCAACGGTCAAACTGTCGAATAAAGCAGATCCCTGGAACAACATCCCAATCTTCTTCCGGATTTCCTTTTTGTCCGCTGCATCCATATTGGTGAAATCCTCGCCATCGTATAAAATGGAGCCGCTATCCGGGCGAAACAATCCAACCAGGCATTTCATGAATACGGTTTTCCCGCTTCCACTGGCTCCAATGATCAGATTACATTTGCCATCGTCCATAACCGCACTCACATCGTTGATTACAGTTTTGTCGCCAAAGCCTTTTTTGATATGCTTAACTTCAATCATGTTATAAGAGTATGGCTGCCAATACGTAATCGGCAAATAGAATTAATACGCAACTCACTACTACCGATTTGGTAGATGCCCGTCCGATTTCCAGTGCTCCTCCCTGTACATAATAGCCGTAAAAAGCCGGCACACTGGATATGATAAAGGAGAATACATAGGCTTTTACCATCGCAAAAAATACGTTATAGGGTAGAAACGCGTTTAGCAGTCCTTTGTCAAAATCGGTCGTTGAAAGAATATTCGCTGCCTCTCCGGCCAACCGGCCTCCCCAGATACCGAGTCCTGCCGATATCACCACCAGCATTGGTATCACCACCAGGGCTGCCACTATCTTGGGTAACACCAGGTAAGTTTTGGTATTGATCCCCATAATTTCCAGGGCATCAATCTGTTCACTTACTCTCATATTTCCCAGCTCGCTTGCGATTTTACTTCCTACCACACCCGCCAGCACAATACAGACAAGGGTAGGGGCAAACTCCAGTAATACGGTATCCCGCACGATCTGGGCGATAGAAGATTTTGGAATAAGCGGACTCACCAGTTGGTAAGCTGTTTGCAGAGTGGATACCGCTCCCATAAATACAGATATGATCACTACAATGCCGAGCGATCCGATTCCTATATCATTACACTGGTGCATGAATTCCTTCCAGTATACCTTGCGGTTCTCCGGTTTGGAAAACATATCCCTTAACATAAGTATGTATCTCCCGAATTCCTGGATAAATTTCATGCTATGCGCTTCGCTGTTTAATTACATTTCTTTTGTGACCTTCTGGAATCGTTTCCACCATTTGGATTTGCGAACGATCTCTTCTGTCTGATTGCGGCTGCACTTCATCTGTGCATCTATTACCGCTACCAATGCCATATTAAAGATACTCCGAACAGAGCTTCCTAACTGTAATACATGAACGGGCTTTTTCAATCCCAGCAGAATCGGTCCGATTGCATCGGCACCACCTACTTCTTTCAATAGGTTATACGCGATATTACCCGCAGCCAGGTTGGGGAAAATCAGGGTGTTTACGTCCTTATCCACCAGTTCGCTGAAAGGGTAATTATCTTTAAGTATTTCTTTATTAAAAGCGATGATACCCTGCATTTCGCCATCTACGATCAGTGAAGGATTTCGCTCTTTTACCAGCTTACGCGCCTTGGCAACCAATTGCGCTTCCGGCGATGCGCTGCTTCCGAAATTGGAATAACTCAACATCGCGATGCGGGGGGTGAGATTGAAATTCCGAACTTCCTTGGCTACCATCAATGTGATTTCCGCCAGTTCCTCTGCAGTTGGATTAAAGTTCACTGTTGTATCTGCCATAAAAATGGGACCCTTCTTGGTCAGCAGCAGATACATTCCGGCGATTTTGTTTACGCTTTCTTCCGTACCGATCACCTGCAAAGCCGGCCGGATGGTTTCATCGTAATTGCGGGTGAGCCCGGATATCATGGCATCAGCATCACCTGTTTCCACCATCATGCAACCGAAATAGTTCCGGTCTTTCATGATCTTGATCGATTCGTACTTGTTCAGGCCCTTACGTTGTCTTTTTAAAAACAGCAGTTGCCCATATTCCTTTCTCTTCTCCTCCTGCTCGTCACTCCGCGGATCAATGATAGGAATGCCATCCAAATCAATCTGGTTGGTTTCGGCGATCCGACGGATCTTTTCTTCATTTCCTAACAGGATAGGATATGCGACACCTTCTTCAAAGACAATCGATGCCGCTTTCAGAATCTTCAGGTTATCCGCTTCTGCAAATACCAGTCGTTTCGGATCCCGTCTTGCCTTACTGCCGATTACACGCATCAACTGGTTGTCGATACCCAAACGATTGTTCAATTCTTCTTCATATGCTTCCCAGTTTTTAATAGTAGTCGTAGCTACTCCACTCGCGATTGCCGCTTTTGCTACCGCCGGTGCGATGCTGGCAAGCAGGCGCGGGTCGAGGGGTTTGGGAATTATATAGTGCGGACCAAAAACGATATTCTTTTCGTTATAAGCCAAATTCACGATATCCGGAACCGGGCTCTTTGCCAGGTCTGCCAGCGCATGTACGGCCGCGAGTTTCATTTCCTCATTGATCTGGGTGGCCCGAACATCGAGGGCACCCCTGAAGATATAGGGAAAGCCCAGCACATTGTTTACCTGGTTAGGATAATCACTCCGGCCGGTTGCCATGATCAGGTCTTTGCGCGCAGCAACGCCTTTTTCATAGGTGATTTCCGGATCAGGATTGGCCATCGCGAATACTATGGGATTTTTCGCCATGCTTTGCACCATCTCGGTGGTAACCACATTCCCGACACTCAATCCAAGGAAAACATCCGCATCCTTCATAGCTTTCATGAGTGTCCAGTCGGCTGATTTTACCGCGAAAGGAGCTTTGTCTTCACCGAGGTCAGTTCTTCCGGCATGCAATACGCCATCCTTATCAAATAGGGTGAAATTTTCATAACGGGCACCGAGTGAGACATACAGTTTCACACAGGCCATGGCAGCAGCTCCGGCGCCATTTATAACAAAACGGACTTTCTCAATCTTTTTCTTCTGTAATTCCAGTGCATTCAGTAAAGCCGCTGCACTGATGATGGCTGTCCCATGCTGATCATCGTGCATTACCGGAATTTTCATCCGCTTGCGCAACTCTTTCTCTATATAAAAGCATTCAGGTGCCTTGATGTCTTCGAGGTTAATACCGCCAAATGTGGGCTCCAGCGCTTGTACGATCTCCACAAATTTTTCGGGATCCTTCTCATTGATTTCGATATCAAATACATCGATGTCTGCAAAAATCTTGAACAATACCCCTTTCCCTTCCATTACCGGCTTGCTGGCTTCCGGCCCAATATCGCCAAGTCCCAATACCGCAGTGCCATTGGAGATGACCCCTACCAGGTTGCCTTTGGCAGTGTATTTATAAACGTTCTCACGGTTGGATTCGATTTCCTTACAGGGTTCAGCCACACCCGGACTATACGCCAGCGAAAGATCCCGCTGGGTTTTAGCCTCTTTGGTGGGAACCACTTCTATTTTCCCCGGCCTTCCTTTCGCATGGTACTCAAGAGCCTGGGAACGTCTGGTTTCTTTACTCATACGGGTGCAAAATACGAAATGACATTTTGCAAAAAGATTTGGTTGGAAAAGAAAAAGCTATACTTTTGTAGTGTACTAGTTAAGTAGTACACTAAAACAATAAAACATGATATCCATCCAGAACATTCATTTCAGGTATAAAAACAAACCGGTTTTCACTGGTTTGTCGCTGGACCTGCAACCCGGACATATCTATGGACTGCTGGGTAAAAACGGAACGGGGAAGTCAACCCTGCTCCGATTGATCAATGGATTACTCTTCCCAAAAGAAGGTAAGCTTAACGTGCTGGGCTATACGCCGGCCAAACGCCAGCCAGATTTTTTGAAGCAGGTTTTCCTGGTTCCGGAAGAGTTTTATCTGCCGAATATCTCCATAAATGAATTTTTAAAGGCCAATACCGGATTCTATCCGCTATTCAGTGCAGAACAATTCAACAGCTATCTGGGTGAATTTGCCATTCCCCGCGACCAGCACCTGCAGGAAATGAGCTACGGACAGAAGAAAAAACTGTTAATCAGTTTTGGTCTGGCTTGTAACACCCCCATTTTATTAATGGATGAACCAACCAATGGCCTGGACATTGTGAGCAAAAGCCAGTTTCGTAAAGTGATGGCAGGTGCAGTTAGTGAAGAAAAATGCATCCTGATTTCCACCCACCAGGTAAAAGACCTGGAAAACCTGATCGACCGGATTACCATAATAGATGAAGGCGGTATTCTCTTTGATCAAACAATTGGCACTATCACCAATCGCCTGCATTTTAAAATTTCTTTCGACAGTGAGGAAGTTCGGTCTGCGCTTTATAAAGAGACTTCCTTAAAAGGGAATGCCATCATACTGCTCAATGATGAAGGGGAGGAGGGAAGGCTGGACCTAGAGATGTTATACAAGGCCATCATCTCCAATAAGGAAGCGGTACAAAAAGCATTTAAATAATCAACCACCTTATCCAACTAATTATGAATAGCGAATTCAGTTTTGAACGTTTGTTTGGATTAATCCGCAAACAATGGATCGAAAATAAAAAGTTCTATACACTCGGATCCCTGGCGCTTCTGGGATTGATGGCCATCAGCATGATCATATTCTGGGTGCTGATGGATGGTGATAATTATATGGAAGCATTTGCATATAATTTATATGTTATCGGATTGATTTTAGCAGGATCAATTTATGGAAGCATCAGCTTTTCCATTTTAGGATCAAAAGAAAAAGGGCAGTACTGGTTGAGTTTTCCTGCAAGTCATACAGAGAAATTGATTACAACAATTTTTTTCAATGTAATCCTGTTTTTCATCGTATATACGCTTTGTTTTTTTGTAGTTAAATGGGGTTGTCAGGCTTACATAGAAAATTATATCCGCACCCATAAATGGGCCAGTATCAGACCAATGGATTGGGAAAATGGTTTTGGAAAAATTTTCTACTATATCATCTGGGGTTATTTCTGCTTGCAATCACTCTTTATCCTGGGATCTGTTTATTTCAAACAGTTCGCTTTTATAAAAACAGTCATTTTTGTTACCATAATAGGAGGTGCCCTGAGTTTCCTGCTAGCCAAACTTGCAATCAACTTATTTCCTGATTATAATTTTTACTGGAACAACCTGGAGCTAAGAGAATACCATGATCCTGCCAACTACGGAGTGTATAAATCCTATGCATTGGGTTCAACTTTATCAAAAGTGCTGGGTTACTTACTTACCTATAGTTGGGTGCCGTTGTTCTGGGTCATCACCTGGTTCCGTTTGAAAGAAAAGGAAATTTAACGTATACCCTAAAACGAAATTAATCATGCAATTCAATACAACCGGCCAGGCCATATATCTCCAGATTGTTGATTATGTCTGCGAGAAAATACTGCTGGACGAATATCAACCGGAAGACAAATTACCCAGTGTACGGGAGATGGGCATGCAATTGGAAGTAAATCCCAATACTGTCATGCGAGCCTATGAAGTGCTCAAGCAGCAACTGATCATTCATGACCGGCGCGGCATCGGCTACTTCATCAGCGAAGCAGCCAAAGACAATGCACTGAACTACCGGAAACAGGAATTTACCAATAGTGAATTGCCTGCCTTTTTCAGGGTCCTGTTCATGCTGGGTATGGAGCCATCTGATCTGGCTCCGGCTTATGAGAGTTTTAAAAATAAATATGTAAGAGCATAAACCTATTCAGATGAAAACAAGTAATAAACTATTAGTAATCCTGCTAATTAACCTCGTACTGATTCCTACCACGATTATGCTGGCGCTTTCTGCAAAAGTTAAAAGCGGTAAGTATGTGCTGGGTATGACAGAGTACGAGAAAGAAGCCCGTGCGGCCAAACCCATATCAGCTACCGGCTTGCTGAAACTGACAGCACCAAAGGGGGCCAAACTTGAATGCACCATACATTATTCTGACAGCGTGTATTACCGTAAATATGGTTCTGCGGATAAAAGGCTTTCTGTTGAAAATTCAGGCGACACGTTGGTGTTTTCCATACCTTCTTCTACAGCCCAAAGTAAAGATGAGGATCGCAATGAAATCTATCTTGATTTATTTATGCCCTTCAACGGCTTGCTAATGCTGGATGGTGCTACGGCAAAACTGGATTCAGTGGCCGTTGATGCGGAAATTGAAGTAGCCATGCAAAATAATAGCATCCTTACTTTGGGTAACAGGGAAAGAGATAAAAACACACCGCTGAAATTTGCTTCTCTCTTTGTACAGGCGAGCAATTCGGATCTGAATATTCCCGATCACACTTCCATTGAAAAGCTGGTGCTGAAACTGGATGGAAAATCAAAACTTGGTTTCGGCCAGGAATTACAACTTGCCAATCTGGAAGGAACAGTTTCCAGTGAAACTTCCGTGACAGGTCCCGCAAAATGGATTTATCTCTTAAAACCAACTCCCTGATCAGGGCTCTACCAGGGCGCCTAATACAGCCATCATAGCCATCCCGGTTTCGATGGCAGATTCATCAATATTGAACGTGGGCGTATGCACTCCGGATACGATGCCACGTTCTTTATTCATTACGCCCAGCCGGTAAAAACAGCCGGGTATTTGCTGCGAATAATAGCCAAAATCTTCAGCGCCCATTCTCAACTCTGTCTCTTCCACACGTGCACTTCCAAGATACTCTTGAGCAACTGCTCTGGCTTTTTCATGCAGGGCTTCATTGTTGTAAACAGAGGGATATCCCACATCAATGTGTAAGTCTACTTCAGCGCCCATGGATTGAGCAATGCCCTCCACTATATTTCGGATCAGTTCATGCGCTTTGAATCGCCAGCCTTCATCCATCGCCCTGAACGTGCCCATCATTTTAACTTCGCTGGGAATCACATTGGTGGTATGTCCACCCTGGATGGAAGTGATAGATAAAACGGAAGGCTGATGCGGATCCCGGTTTCTGCTGATTACCTGTTGCAGCGCAACTACCATTTGTGATGCAACCAATAGGGTATCGGTTGTAAGGTTCGGTGCAGCTGCATGTCCGCCCTTTCCTTTTACCGTTATATAAATTTCATCAGCACTCGCCATTACTTTTCCAGCCCGGAAACTTACCTGTCCAACCGATAATTGAGGATGCACGTGCAATCCGAATATTGCAGCAGGTGCCGGGTTTTCCAATACTCCATCCCGGATCATATAACTGGCCCCACCCGGGTTTTTTTCTTCGCCTGGCTGAAAAACCAGTTTGATGGTGCCCGTCCAGGCATCTTTTAACTCCTGTAAAATGCGCGCTGCTCCCAGTAAACAACTGGTATGCACATCGTGCCCGCAGGCATGCATGATGCCAGGCCTGGTTGATTTATACGATATATCATTTTCTTCCTGGATGGGTAATGCGTCCATATCCGCCCTTAGGGCTATACATCGACTTTCGGGGTTCCGGCCTTTTATTAGTCCCACTACACCTGTAGTGGCCATTACTGTAAATGGAATATTCAGCTTGCGCAGGTGTTCCTGTACAAACTTGCTTGTCTCAAATTCCTGGTAACTTAATTCCGGATTGGCATGCAGATGTTGCCGGATGGCAATATACTCAGCAGCATAAATAGCAGCTTTCTGCCGTATTTTTTCCTGTAATTCCTGTTGCTCCATGATCCCCATCCCACAAATATAAGTGCTCTCCCAACTTCTTAATTCACACTTCTAACTTCATAATTACTCTTCCATGCTCTTGTCCGGATTCACCTCAATCACATCATTCACGATATATACATTCTGCTTGAACTCCCTGGATAGCTGCCGCTGGTAGGACTCCGCCATTTTTCGGTCTTCAAAATTGCCCACCCGTAATCTGAAATAAGGTGCCTGGTAGAGAAGATAGGCTTTCAGCTCCGGGTATAACCGGTAAACCGTGGTCTTTGCATTAATAGCAGCATTCCGATCGGTCGTATTAATTACCTGGATACGAAAACCGGGTACATTCCGACGGGATTCCCTGGTAGTTACTTCATTTATTTCGATCTGCTTTTTCACGAGTTGATCCAGTCTCGGGTCTTTTTTCACGATGATGGTATCCGCTATCGGATTGGCATAACCGATGACTGTATACATGCAGGCAAAAAATAATATTATCAGGGTTTTCATGTTATTAAGACATTCAAAATCCTCGCCAAAGTTGGCTGTACCTTTCTTTTTAATCTTTTACTAATAACCTCCGGTTGTTTCCCTGGCGGGATTTCCCTCTGCAATGGCAACACTTGCGCTGCATCCCAGGCGGTTTGCCCCGGCTTCTACCAGGGCGCTGGCAAAGGCAAAATCCCGGATTCCGCCCGAGGCCTTGATCTGTACCTGGGGGGGCAGGTGCTTTCGCATCAACTGAACCGCTTCAACACTTGCTCCTTTTTCAGCATACCCAGTGGAGGTCTTCATGAAATCGATACCGAGCGGCCCCAGTTTTTCGCAACAACCGATAATTTCTTCCTCGCTCAGGATACCGGACTCAATGATCACTTTTAAGATCCTGCCTTTATTATGACATACTTCCACCAGCAGAGCCACTTCTTTTTGAAGGTAAGTCCAGTCCTGCTGCCTTAGCGCCACCAGGTTAATCACCATATCTACTTCCTGCGCCCCGTCTACTACTGCCAGGATGGTTTCCGCTACTTTGGCTTCCGTAGCTGAATAACCAAATGGAAAACCCACTACAGTTGCCACTTTTACAGAAGTGGGGGCAAGGATTGCCACAGCTCTTTTTACAAAGGGAGGCGGCACACAAACCGCTGCAAATCCATAGGCAACTGCTTCGGCGCAGAGTTTTTCAATATCCCCGATAGTTGTAGTAGGCTTAAGGATAGTATGGTCTATGAAAGAAGCAATATTCATAATATGAACCGACCGCTGATAAAAATCGGTAGTCGAAGTTATACCATTTACTTAAATTCGGTACTTCACACAAACGAAACAAGAAACACTCATGAGAAAGCATTTTATGCTGCCTTCCGGCCTTCGGCTGCCCGCATTGCTCTGTGCTGTGCTAGGTGGAACCATCGCCCAGGCACAACCGACTTTCCCGGTTAATGGCATCGCTGATGAAAAAGTTGCCACTTTTGCATTTACCAATGCTACCATTGTGGCGGAATCCGGTTCCGTACTCAATGCAGCTACCATGGTAGTAAAAGATGGTAAAATCGTCTCAATTGGCACCAATGTATCTGTGCCGAAAGAAGCAATGGTAGTTGATTGCAAGGGTAAGTACATCTATCCTTCCTTTATTGACATGTATTCTGACTATGGTATGCCACCCCTGGCAGCCGTACAACGCCGGTTTAACTTCAATGCTCCGGCACAGCTGACTTCCAATCAAAAAGGTGCTTACGGCTGGAACCAGGCAATTCGGTCAGATGTTCATGCGGTAACCCAATTTTCCGCCAATGAAGAAAAGGCCAAACAACTCCGCGAGCAGGGATTTGGAACTGTCCTGACACATGTGCAGGATGGTATCGCCCGTGGTACCGGAACCGTGGTTACCCTGGCTGACGATAAAGAAAATAAAACTGTCTTAAAAGATAAGGCGGCATCCCATTTCTCTTTTAGCAAGGGTTCATCCACCCAGGTTTACCCCAGCAGTCTGATGGGCACAATCGCATTACTGCGTCAAAGTTTTCTCGATGCCCAATGGTATAAAAACAATTCCGCCAAAGAAGGACTCAATCTAAGTCTCCAATCCTGGAATGAAAACCTGTCGCTGCCCCAGATCTTCGAAGCCAATGATAAATGGATGGCTTTAAGAGCTGATAAAATCGGCGAAGAATTCGGTATCCAGTACATCATCAAAGCGGGCGGTAATGAATACCAGCGGATCCAGGAAATGGCAGCTTCCAAAGCTCCCTTTATCCTCTCCCTGAATTACCCGCAGGCGATGGATGTGGAAGATCCAAATGATGCCCGTTTTATTTCCCTTTCGGATATGAAACACTGGGAACTGGCACCTTCCAATGCCGCAGCTTTTGAGAAAGCAAATATTCCCTTTGCTCTGACTGCTGCAGATCTTCGCGATGCCAAACAGTTTATGGCTAATCTGCGCAAGGCGATTGAGTATGGTCTTTCTGAAAACAAAGCTCTGGAAGCACTTACCAAAACACCCGCAACCCTATTAGGTGTTTATAACGAAGTGGGTAGCCTTACTACCGGCAAATGGGCCAATTTCATTATCACAAGCGGTCCTGTATTCCAGGATAAATCAGTGATTCTGCAAAATTGGGTGCAGGGCAAAAAATACGGTGTTAAAGAGGATAGCTGGTCTGCCCCCATGGGTGAATATCAGCTGACGTTAAATAGTGACAAAGGCGCTCAGCAATATAATCTGCTGATCAAAGCAGGTGGTACCGCTTCTGTTATTCAAAAAGACACACTGACAGGTAAATTCAGTTTCGACGGAAAATTGGTCAAATTAAGTTTCCCTGAAAACAAACAATCCAAAAAGAATATCCGTCTCAGCGGTGTTAGTCAGACCGATGGATGGCAGGGTACCGGAGAAGATGCCAGTGGTAATAAATTTTACTGGACAGCCAAAATGCTGAAAGGTGAAACCCCTAAAGCAGACAGTGCTAAAAAGAAAACGGCTCCGGAGCTCAGTGCTATTCCCGTCCCCTTTAACGGATATGGCTTTGAAAAGACGCCGGAACAACAAACCCTGCTGATCCGGAACGCTACAATTTGGACCAATGAAAAAGAAGGCAAACTCGAAGCTGCAGATGTTCTGGTTAAAAATGGAAAAATCGCTGCTATTGGTAAAGGGCTTTCAGATGCTGGCGCTACAGTAGTGGATGGAACCGGTAAACACCTGACCCCCGGTATTATTGATGAACATTCTCATATCGCGGCAGCCTCTATTAATGAGGGCGGGCAATCCGTGACTTCTGAAGTACGCATCGCCGATAACCTGAATCCGGAGGATATTAATATTTACCGCCAGCTTAGTGGTGGTGTTACTTCATCTCATATTCTGCACGGTTCTGCCAATACAATTGGTGGCCAGACCCAACTGATCAAACTTCGCTGGGGTGCAGATGCGGAGGGACTCAAATTCGCCAACTGGATTCCCCAGATCAAATTTGCCCTGGGAGAAAACGTTAAGCGTTCTGGCAGCAGCGCCAACAATCGTTTCCCTGATTCCCGCATGGGTGTGGAAGAAGTTCTGGTAGATGCGTTTACCCGTGCCCGTGATTATGAAAAAGCAATTGCCGCAGCTTCGGTTGTGCCTAAGGGTAAGAAAGGTGTAACCGCTAATCCATGGGCTACTGTTCGTCGCGACCTGGAACTGGATGCTCTGGTGGAAATACTGAATAAAAAACGCTTCATTACCTGCCACTCTTATGTTCAAAGTGAAATCACTGCAGCCATTCGTGTGGGTGACAAATTCGGTTTCACCTTTAACACCTTTACCCATATCCTGGAAGGTTATAAGGTAGCGGATAAAATGAAAGCACATGGTTCCAACGCCAGTACTTTCTCCGACTGGTGGAATTATAAAATGGAAGTAGTAGATGCAATTCCCCAGAATGCAGCTATTATGCATGAAGTTGGGTTGAATGTAGCCATTAACAGTGACGATGCGGAGATGGCCCGTCGCCTCAACCAGGAAGCTGCCAAAAGTGTAAAATATGGCAAGATGAGTGAGGAGGATGCCTTGAAAATGGTAACCCTGAATCCTGCCAAAATGCTGCATGTGGAAGATCGGGTGGGCAGTATTAAAGTAGGTAAGGATGCCGATCTGGTACTCTGGTCAGATAATCCGCTCAGCATTTATGCAAAGGCAGAAAAAACCATCGTAGACGGAATTGTATATTTTGATCGCCAGCGCGACCAGGAACTGCGTGCGAAAATCACAGCAGAAAAGAGCCGCCTTGCGCAAAAGATGATTGGAGAGAAAAAATCAGGTGCTCCCATGGCTCCGGCCCGCGCAAGCATGGAAATTATGCATACCTGCAGCGACCATGCGCACAGTCATGGACTCCTGGTAGTTGATGCAGATCAGATCAATTCTAACGACTAAATGAGACAACAATGAAAAACAACATAATTGCATTACTGGGAGCTTCGCTGATTTCAGTTGCTTCCTTAGCCCAGGAAAATGTTTATCCTGCCCCCGAATATAAGGGACTGCTTTTCCTGAAAAATGGTACCGTACATGTTGGTAATGGCCAGGTGCTGGAGAATGCCACCATTCAAATCAATAATGGCAAAATTGAAAAAATCGGACAAAACCTGCCTATCCCCATGGATGACGTAAAAGTGTTCGATGTAAGCGGTAAACATATTTACCCCGGACTCATCCTAAGCAGCTCCACGCTTGGACTGGTTGAGGTGAATAGTGTGCGTGCTACTATTGACCATACTGAAATTGGAGAAATCAATCCGTCGGTTCGTTCCATTGTAGCCTATAATACTGATTCCAAAGTGACTAATACACTTAAAACAAATGGAATTCTGATGGCTAATATCGTACCCGATGGAGGGCTGATCAGTGGGTCATCTTCCGTTGTTCAGCTGGATGCCTGGAACTGGGAGGATGCCGCCGTGAAAATGGAAAATGGGCTGCATCTTAGAATGCCATCCCTGATCAACCGTCCAAGCCGCTTTGCTTTCTTTATGGGGGCTGCGGCTCCTGGTGATCCGGTGAAAAGAGGGCTGGAGCAGGTTGACCAAATCAAGACCTTCTTTCGGGAAGCGCAGGCCTATGTAAATGAAACTGGCCGTACTAGTACAAACCTGAAATACGAAGCGGTAAAAGGGCTGTTCAACAAGTCGCAAAAACTCTTCGTGCATTGCGATATCGTTAAGGAAATGCTGATTGCCATTGATTTTGCCAAGGAATTTGGAATGGATGTGGTGATCGTTGGCGGAAGTGAATCCTACCAGATGCCCGAACTGCTGAAACAAAACAATGTATCAGTTATCCTGAACCAGATGCACAGTTTGCCTACGTCAATAGATGATGATGTGGATCAGCCTTACAAAACTGCTGCTGCCCTTCAAAAGGCGGGGGTTCTGTTTGCGATCAATGATGCAGACGGGCAAACACGTGGCAGGAACCTCGCTTTTAATGCCGGTACTGCTGCTGCTTATGGATTAACCAAAGAACAGGCCTTGCAGGCGATTACGCTGAATCCCGCGAAAATCCTGGGTATTGGAGATCGCGCCGGATCCATTGAAGTCGGTAAGGATGCCAGCCTGCTTGTAAGCGAGGGGGATATTCTGGATATGAGAAGCAGTATTATATTGCATGCCTTTATCCAGGGACGTAAAGTAGATCTGACGGATAAGCACAAACAGTTGGATGAACGATACAGGAAAAAGTACGGTATTTCTAAATAGTCTAAAAAAAGGTAACCAGCTCGGTTACCTTTTTTCTTGTGGCGGCAACCAAGTTCAAAATATATCGTTTAGAACTTAAATAAAGAACGTATGAAAAAGTACATGATGCAAATGGCAGTTGTTTTGTTTGTTAGTTTAGGTATGGTTGCCTGCGACAAATCTGACGACGATAATAATGATCCTTCCAATACTCCCGCTAATTCAGTGACCAATTCTTACCTGATCAATGGAAGCTGGAGAGTCAGCCTGCTTACGGATGACGGGAGAGATGAAACCAGTGATTACGAAGGATATACCTTTGTTTTTGGAAATGACGGAAAGCTCACTGCAACCCGTGGAGCAGTTACCACAACCGGCACCTGGCGTACCCAGAGGGATGATGGCAGCAATGAATTGGTTATCCTGCTCTCAACTACAGACCGGGATCTGCTGGAACTTAATGACGATTGGGACATCATACTTAGTAACAATACAAAAATTGAATTGCAGGACGATAATGATGAACGCGACGAAAAACTGCACTTTACGAAAAAGTGATCTTCTTTACTCCGCCTTTTCCCCTCACCCGACCGGTGCCACCGGTCGGGTGAGGAAATTTGGTATATTAGGGGATAACCAAAACTGAATGAGACCTGATTTTCTTCCGAAATCCCCCATTCGCGTCGCGTCCATTGATGTGCTTCGTGCACTCACCATGTTTGGAATGATCTTCGTAAATGATCTCTGGACCCTGAAAGACATTCCCCATTGGCTGGAGCATGTTGCTGCGGATGCAGACGGTATGGGTTTTGCAGATATCGTATTCCCAGGCTTTCTTTTTATAGTTGGTATGGCAATCCCCTTTGCTGTGAGAAACCGGCAGGCAAAGGGTGATAACAAACAGCAGCTCACCCTTCATATTCTCCAGCGCGGGCTTGCATTGCTCCTGATGGGAGTTTTCCTGGTAAATGGAGAGAATATCAATGAAACAGCCACCGGACTCTCAAGAGGTGCCTGGAATGTAATCAGCTGGATTGCTTTTATGGTTCTCTGGAACCAATATCCAAAACATTGGAATAAAACAGGAATCCGTATTGCTCAGGGATTGGCTTTGCTGCTGCTGGCGGTATTGGCAATTATTTATAGAGGGGGTAATGCCGAAAATTTATCGGGATTTACTACCTGGTGGTGGGGTATTCTCGGTTTGATCGGCTGGGCCTACCTGTTAGCAGCCCTGATCTTTACCTGGGTTCAGGGAAAACGCTTGCCACTTGCTATTGGTGCAGTACTAAGTCTGCTGATTTCAGCAGCCCATCATCTTCATTGGCTGCCTGAACAGGGATTGCTAAATACGCTTCTTTCACCCGTTGGACATGGTGCCATGACGGCTTTTACAATTGGGGGTGCCTGGGCATCTCAGGTGTTTTGGAAAGGTCACCAGGAAAACCGGTCAATGGCAAAACTCTCAGCTTTATTTGGTGGTTCAGCATTGATTTTATTAGCAGTTGGATTGCTAAGCCGGCCTCTCTGGGGAATATCCAAAATCCAGGCTACGCCCTCCTGGGTATTGATCTGTATAGCTATTTTTCTTGTACTCTTTTTACTAGTATATCAACTGGTGGATCAACAGCAGTATTCAAACTGGTTTGCAGTTATCCGTCCAGGAGGTACAGATACCCTGCTCTGTTATGCTCTGCCTTATTTTGCCTATGCATTGATTCGCCCCTCCGGTTTATACCTCCCGGATTGGGCCCTCACCGGAGTGGTCGGACTCCTTAAGTCTGCCCTGTTCTCTCTTTTAATGATTCAGATTGCCGGCTGGTTAAGCAAAAAAGGTGTAAAGCTGAAATTGTAGTCTAATTGCGGGACTGTTCCCTGATTTTAACCAGTGCCTGATGGAGTTTTTGACTGTCATTTTTGAATGATGCCAAATCAATGATCTCCACTTTCCTGTACTCAATCGGATGGCTTTCCGATTGCAGGGAGATATATCCCTCACCAATCAGTCCTCCATCCGGAAGACCCATTCCCTTTACCCAGGGATCACGACCATCATATTGCGGACGGGTATAGGTTAATACGGTGTCTCCCTGAATAATATGCTTAATGATGGAATCACCCAATACCAGCATTTCTGCACGTACCCACTGGTCGCCATGATAGGTTTTGGAATTGGAGTTAACACAATGCGGCGTAAATAATTTGTCATTCAAAAAAACATTCGTTCCGGGTGTACACAGATTACCGGTAGTCCTGGGATCTGTGCCATTTCCACCAAGGAATTGTGCTTCCAGGGAAATTGGAAAATCCTGTTCTTTTTTCATGCTTTCCGGAGACTGACAATGCAACATCGCCCCGCTGTTCCGGATTGCCCAACCCGGGCCTTCCTTCACCTGTACACCTACAAAACGATATTCAACTCCCAGCAGATAATGGCTGTATTTATTCTTGTGAAATATATGACCATACTTTTCTTTAAAACCATCATACTGATCATAGGATACTTTAAGTACTCCATTCTCTACCCGAAATGTATTTCCAAAATTATCATTCAGGTCATGATCCTTGATCTTGACTTTCCAGTCGTTCATGTCTTTGCCATTGAACAACTGAACCCATTGTAAAGATGTTTTCTGGTTACTACTGCCACAGGAGAGAACAATACATATACACAAAACTGAAAGGATTCTTTTCATGCCGGTTATTTTTACTATATTCCAGCCTAAGATAAAAAAGAAAAGGTGCCCGCAGGACACCTTTTTATAATTCACTCAATCGGTTGATTATGCTCCGTGACAGTTTTTGTATTTCTTGCCACTTCCACATGGACAAGGATCATTACGTCCAACCTTAGGGCCAACCCGAATCGGCTCCCGCACTGTTGGTGCTCCGCTCGGGTCATAATAATCATTCTGATTGGCTGCGTAATCATCCCCCTTCGCATCCACCTCCTCTTTGTTGGATTGAAGTTTGCTCATGTCGGTCTTTTCTTCCCGACCTTCTTTTATAATCTCTGTCGGTTGCTGCTGTTCCATCGGAATTCCGCAATGTGCCAGGAAAGAAACGATTTCACGATTCACCTCGCCATCCATCTTTCGGAAAAGGTCAAAGGCTTCCATTTTATAAATAACCAATGGATCTTTTTGCTCCAGATATGCTGTCTGAACACTTTGCTTCAGGTCATCCATGGCGCGCAGGTGTTCTTTCCAGGAATCATCAATGAGTGCAAGCGTAATGGTTCTTTCCAATGCATTGGTTAATTCACGGCCATTGGAATCAAGTGTCTTCTGCATATTGCTCAACACATTGATGCCTTTCCGCCCATCAGTAAACGGTACCACTACATTTTCAATATGATTGCCCTGTGAGCTGCGAATATTCTGGAATACAGGAACTGCCTGTTGACCAATTGTCTGCATTTTTTGCTGGTACTTTTCGGTAGCTTCCTGATACAACCGGTCTGACAATTGCTGTGCATTTACCGATTTGAAATCAGAAGCGCTGATCTGCGTATCCAACCCAAAATTCATAATGGCGGCCAGTTTGAATCCTTCATAATCATCCTGTTCTTTGAAGGAGGTTACCAGCCCTTCTGCAACACCATAAAATGCATTGTCCAGATCCAGCGCCAGGCGCTCTCCAAACAGAGCGTGATTACGTTTTTTATAAACCACATTCCGCTGCTTGTTCATTACATCATCATATTCGAGCAGGCGCTTGCGGATTCCGAAGTTGTTTTCTTCCACTTTCTTCTGTGCTCTCTCAATGCTCCTGGTGATCATGCTATGCTGGATCACTTCCCCTTCCTTATATCCCATGCGATCCATCAGGGATGCAATGCGATCTGATCCAAACATACGCATCAGGTCATCTTCCATAGATACATAGAACTGGGAAGTACCGGGGTCTCCCTGGCGACCAGCACGTCCGCGCAACTGTCGGTCTACACGGCGACTTTCATGCCGTTCAGTACCAATGATGGCTAATCCGCCTGCCTCTTTCACGCCAGGTCCAAGTTTGATATCCGTACCACGTCCCGCCATGTTGGTGGCAATGGTTATGGCCCCTGCCAAACCTGCTTCAGCTACTACCTGGGCCTCCCTTGCGTGCTGCTTGGCGTTAAGGACGTTGTGAGGTATTTTTTTAACCTGCAGCATACGGCTTAATAATTCACTTACCTCAACTGAGGTTGTACCAACAAGTACTGGCCTTCCGGCATTGCGGAGTTGTTCAATCTCTTCAATTACAGCAGTGAATTTTTCTTTCCTTGTTTTGTACACCAGGTCCTGCTGATCCTTTCTTGAGATAGGCAGGTTGGTAGGAATTGTTACCACATCCAGTTTGTAGATGTCCCACAATTCCGCTGCTTCCGTTTCCGCAGTACCGGTCATACCAGCAAGCTTATGGTACATCCGGAAATAGTTCTGCAGGGTAACGGTAGCATAGGTTTGTGTGGCTGCTTCGATCTTAACATTCTCCTTCGCTTCAATCGCCTGGTGCAAGCCATCCGAATAACGACGGCCCTCCATGATACGACCTGTCTGCTCATCTACAATCTTTACCTGACCTTCAATTACCACATACTCCACATCCTTGTCAAACAGGGTGTAGGCCTTTAATAACTGCTGGATGGTATGAATGCGATCTGCCTTTAAAGTGTATTCACTCAGTAATGCTTCTTTGCGCTGCAGTTTATCTTCTGCGCTGGCGGTTGTATCCGCTTCAATTTCTCCAAGTTTGGAGCTGATGTCCGGCAAAACAAAGAACTCAGGATCTTCCCCGGAACGGGTGATCATTTGAATGCCTTTTTCAGTAAGATCAACGGAATTGTTTTTTTCATCAATATAGAAATACAACTCGGCATCCACTTTCGGCATTTCTTTCGACTGGTCTGCCAGGTAATAGTTTTCTGATTTTTGCAGTTTTACTTTTACTCCGGGTTCACTCAGGAATTTTATTAGCGCACTTGTCTTGGGTAATCCACGATAGGCGCGCATCAATGCGAGTCCGCCATCTTTGGGGTCATCGTTTCCTTCTGCAATCTTTTTGCGTGCCTCAATCAGGAATTTGTTGGTTACCTGTTTTTGAGCTTCCACCAATTGCAGTACTCTTGGTTTCAGCAAATGATATTGCTGCTCTTCTCCACGTGGAACCGGACCGGAAATAATCAATGGTGTACGGGCATCATCAATTAATACCGAGTCCACCTCATCCACCATAGCGAAATGATGTTTGCGTTGTACCATTTCATCCGGATTGTGCACCATATTATCACGCAGGTAATCAAAGCCGAATTCATTGTTGGTTCCATAGGTGATATCCGCCATATAGGCTTTTCTGCGTTCTTCGCTGTTGGGTTGGTGTCTGTCAATGCAATCCACTGTTAATCCAAGCCATTCGAAGATGGGGCCATTCCATTCTGAGTCCCGGCGCGCCAGGTAATCGTTCACCGTTACAATATGAACACCCTCGCCAGCCAGTGCATTCAGGTAGGCAGGAAGGGTAGATACCAGGGTTTTACCCTCGCCGGTTGCCATCTCGGCAATTTTACCGGAATGAAGTACAAAACCACCAATCAGCTGTACATCATAGTGCACCATATTCCAGGTTACGTTATTGCCTCCTGCAGTCCAGCTATTACTGAAATGGGACTGTTCGCCTTCAATTTTAATATGTTCTTTTTTGGTCGCCAGCTGCCTGTCCAGTTCGGTAGCTGTGGAAGTCATAACCGGGTTTTCCTTGAAACGGCGGCTGGTCTCTTTTACCACCGCAAATGCCTCGGGAGCAATCTCTTTCAGCACTTCTTCAATCTGCTCGTTTTTCTGCTTTTTGAGTTTGTCAACCTCCTGGTAAATAGCATCCTTTCCTGTGAAATCACTGAATGGCAGGGCCTCCGCCTGGGTGTTCAGTTGTGCAATTTCCTCATTTATGGAGCTCAGGTGTTGTTGGATCCGGTCCTTGAATTCTCTGGTCTTGGCTCTTAGTTGATCATTGCTAAGTGTTTGATAAGCAGCAAAATATTCATTCGCCTTAGCCACTAATGGCTGGATGTTTTTAACGTCTTTCTCCGATTTGCTTCCGCCAAATAGTTTCTGAATAAAACCTAACATCGTTTTGGGTATTGTCTTAAAAGATTTCGTTTCTGCGCGTTATTACCTCTGTCAATTTAAGTGCTACACTTCCTGTTTAGTCAAATTGTCAGGCTGGCAAAGGTACATTAAGCCAGCCGGAATTGGAAAGGCCACATTTTCCAGTCTGGTTTTATTGAATTTACCTGTTTTCTTTTACCTTTGCGGCCAAATTGAGGAAAATCACCCTACTATGTCAGGAGCATTAAAAGAAGTACGCAACCGGATCAAATCCGTTCAAAGCACTCAGCAGATCACCAAGGCCATGAAAATGGTTAGTGCCGCCAAATTGCGCCGTGCACAGGATGCGATTCTTCAGATGCGTCCCTATGCTACAAAACTTCAGGAAATGCTGTCCAATATTGTCAGTAATTCGGAAGGTGAAGTAGGGGGTACCCTGGCTACCGAGCGCCCGGTTGAAAAAGTGCTGCTGGTTGTAATTACCAGTGACCGCGGACTGGCAGGCGCCTATAATGCCAATGTTATCAAAGCAGCCAAAGCGGTTATTGCTGAACGTTATAGTGCACAACAGGCACAGGGCAATGTGAAGATCTGGAACATTGGTAAGAAAGGATATGAGGCGATGGTGAAAGCCAATTACAAAACCGACGCTACCTATAAAGATATCTTTCTTGATCTCCGCTTTGAAACGGTTCAGGCTTGCGCCCAGGCTGCTGTAAAGGGTTTTGAAAACAAGGAATTTGATGTTGTTGAAATCGTGTACAGCGAATTCAAGAATGCCGCCACCCAGCGTTTTGTGGTGGAGCGTTTTCTGCCGATTCCCAAGGTAACAGCCGGACCAAATGCCAAAAAAAGCGATTTTATCTTCGAACCCAATAAAGAAGAATTGATTGCGGAACTAATGCCTAAAATTCTGAATACCCAGTTGTACAAAGCAGTGCTGGATGCAAATGCATCTGAACACGGTGCCCGTATGACGGCCATGGATAAGGCATCTGAAAACGCGAACGAACTGCTTCGCAGTCTGAAAATCAGTTACAACCGTGCCCGCCAGGCCGCCATCACTACCGAACTGACCGAGATCGTGAGTGGTGCTGCTGCGCTCCAGGGCTAATTTCAGGGGCTTTTCCACATTGTGTATAACTCCATTTCCTGTTTTTAGCATTTTTGAGAAGCTTGCGGCATGTTCATTGCTGCCTTAGCATAGGATAGTGTGTACTGGAACATTAAATGTTGAAACCATGGAAATCGGAAATATTATCCCTCATATTGAAGCCCTCATTTTCGCCAGCGAAAAACCACTGGGTGCCATCGAACTGACTGAACTTATCAACCAGGCTTTTGGTTTTATGGAAGATAAACTCACACTGGATCAGATTGAAGCCGGCATTGAGGGAATTGTTGAAAAATACCAGTCAGAATTTTATCCTTTCGAACTCCGGTTCAGCGGCGGTGGCTGGCAGTTCCTTACCAAAAAGGAATACCATAAAACCGTAGCCCAACTCAATGGTGATAAATTCCTCAAGCGCCTGAGTCCTGCCGCAATGGAAACCCTGGCAATCATTGCGTATAAGCAACCGATCACCAAGGGCGAGATTGAATCCATTCGTGGTGTTAGTGCTGACTATTCTATCCAGAAATTACTGGAAAAAGAACTGATCGTAATTAGTGGACGCAATGAGGATATGCCTGGTAAACCCCTGGTATATACGACTTCCCGCTCCTTCATGGATTATTTCGGACTGAATGGTCCCGAAGATCTGCCTCGTATCAAAGAAGTGCTCGCTGACCAGGTGGTTGAGCCAACACTTTTAAGTGGCGGACAGGTACATGTTGCCAATGGCGATGATGAATCCATTACTGACACACTGGTTGAAACCATCGAAGATTCAGATACCAACCGCGTATGGCTGGTTAGCGAAACCGGTGAATTACTGGAGGCCAACGACCAGCAGGAAGAAGACAATCAACAGGAAGACACATCTCCTGAAGAAGATCCTGAACAATAAGAAGCACTCCCTTCGCAAATAAGACAGAACTGCTGTATATTCGCCAAATTTGCAAGCAATCTAGTTATGTCTTATTTATCGGATGAAACGCTGGTGCAATTAGCACAGGAATATGGTACGCCTCTGTATGTGTACAATGCCAATCAAATTAGTGAGCAGTACAACAAATTACAGTCTGCCTTTAAAAAGGTAAACGCACGTTTCTTTTACGCCTGTAAAGCACTCAGCAATATCAATGTGCTCAAATACATTGAATCACTCGGAGCATCGCTGGATTGCGTAAGCATTCATGAAGTGCAACTCGGTCTCAAAGCTGGTTTTACTCCCGATAGAATTCTCTTTACCCCCAATTGCGTTGATTTTGCTGAAGTTGATGAAGGCAAGAAACTTGGCGTAAATATTAATATCGATAATATCTCCATATTGGAACAGTTCGGTTCCAAATACAAAGGATCCTATCCCATCTGTATCCGGTTTAATCCACATATTATGGGCGGAGGAAATTATAAAATTTCAACCGGACATATAGACAGTAAGTTTGGTATTTCCATTCACCAGCTCCGCCATATTGAGCGGGTCGTTAAAACAACCGGCCTCAATATTGAAGGAATTCACATGCATACCGGTAGTGATATCAAGGATGTAAATGTGTTTCTGCAGGGGCTGGAAGTGATGTTTGAACTCGCTACTCATTTTCCCAATCTCAAATTCATTGACCTGGGAAGCGGATTTAAAGTTCCTTACCAGGATGGTGATGTGCAAACAGATATAGATCTGCTGGGTGAAAAAGTAGCGGAAGCATTTCATAATTACCAGAAAGAAACCGGTAAAGACCTCCAGGTCTGGTTTGAGCCCGGAAAGTTCATGGTGAGTGAAAGTGGTTATTTCATAGTAAAAGCCAATGTAATCAAGCAAACCACAGCAACTGTTTTTGTTGGTGTAAACAGTGGTTTCAATCACCTGATTCGCCCCATGTTCTACGACGCCTATCATAGAATCCGTAATATTTCAAACCCCAAAGGCAGTGATCGTATTTACACGGTTGTAGGTAATATCTGTGAAACCGATACGTTTGCCTGGGATCGCACCCTGAATGAAGTGCGTGAAGGCGACTTCCTGGTTTTCTATAATGCAGGAGCCTACGGTTTCGAAATGTCCTCTAACTTTAATAGCCGTTTAAAACCAGCAGAAGTAATGGTATTGGACGGGGAAGCGAAACTGATTCGCCGCCGCGATACTTTTGATGATTTGCTGCGCAACCAGGTTATATAAGTAGCAGGGATTCCGGTGGATTTGGTATATTGAGTTACAATCCATCCGAAACATGAATGAATCGAATTCTTTTCTGCAATTGGTGAATAGTTCCTTCCGGTTTCGGTTGTTCATGCTCATGAAATTACCCAGTGCTTTTTTTGCCGGTGTGCGGGTGGTATCGGCTACGGATAATCGTTGTGATGTTTCGGTTCCTTTTAAATGGTTCAGTCAAAATCCTTTCCGGTCTACCTATTTTGCCTGCCTTGCAATGGCCGCTGAAATGAGTACAGGTTTGCTGGCGATGTCCCAAACCTGGAAACGACAGCCAGCGATTTCCATGCTGGTTACCGGACTCGAAGCAACCTATCATAAAAAAGCAACCGGGAACACATTTTTTACCTGCACGCAAGGCAGAGAAATTGCAGAAGCGGTAGGCCTCGCAGTTACTACCGGTGAAGCACAAACGATCCGTGTGTTGTCGAGAGGGGTAACCCAATCCGGAGAGCTGGTTGCGGAATTTTATATTACCTGGTCTTTTAAAACTAAACAAACATGAAGATTGCTTTCCACGGTGCAGCACGTACTGTTACTGGCTCCAAACACCTGCTTACCTTAAAGAATGGTCGTAAAATATTGCTGGACTGTGGAATGTTCCAGGGAATGGGTAAAGAAACTGACTCCCTGAACCGGCACTGGGGGTTCGAACCTTCAGAAGTGGATCTTGTAATTCTTTCCCATGCACATATAGACCATAGCGGTCTGCTGCCCAAACTCGCAAGCGATGGTTTCCAGGGGAAAATTTATTGTACTCCCGCCACGCGTGCCCTTGCTGGAATTTTATTGGAAGACTCTGCAGAAATTCAGGAAGATGATGTGAAATACATCAACAAAAAAAGAGCAGCTGCTGGTCAGCCATACCTGAAACCTTTATACACCAAGGAAGATGCGCATGCTGTAAACGGGATGTTTCATGAAGTTGAATATGGAAACTGGTTTGAGATTGAAGAAGGTGTTGAGTTACTTTTTACTGATGTGGGCCATATCATTGGAAGCGCAGCCCTTCACTTACGCATAACCGAAAATGGGAAAACAGAACAGCTGACTTTTAGTGGAGATGTTGGCCGCTACCGCGATATCATTCTCCGCTCCCCGGAAGTTTTCCCGCAAGCGGATTATATCATTCTTGAATCTACCTACGGGAATAGCCTGCACGATCTCCAGGTTACCACTCCCGATCACTTGCTGGAATGGATTGAAAAAGTTTGCGTTCAACGCAAGGGTAAACTGATCATCCCGGCCTTTAGTGTTGGACGAACACAGGAAATTCTCTATTCCCTGAACCAGCTGGAAGTGGAAAGAAGATTGCCCGAACTGGATTATTTTGTGGATAGTCCGCTTAGTATTGAGGCAACGGAAATGATTAAACGCTACCCGCAGTATTTTAATAAAAGGATTCAGCGCCTGCTGGAAACAGACAATGATCCTTTCCATTTTAATGGTCTCAAATATGTTAAAACGGTTGATGAATCCAAGCTGCTCAACTTCAGGAATGAACCCTGCGTCATTATCAGTGCAAGCGGCATGGCTGATGCCGGCAGGGTGAAACACCATATCAGTAACAATGTCGAAAATAGTCGCAATGCCATCCTGATGGTTGGTTATTGTGAACCCAGCTCACTGGGGGCGCGTCTCCTCTCCGGAAGAAAGGAAGTTTCCATTTTTGGCATAGAACACGAAGTGCACGCTGAAATCGGTTCGGTTCGAAGTATGAGTGCTCATGGCGATTACGAAGACCTAAGTCAATGGCTGGGGTGCCAGGATTATCGGGCTGTTAAAAAACTATTCCTGGTGCATGGGGAATACGATGTGCAGCAACAGTTTAAACAACGTCTCATTAATAAAGGATTTTTGGACGTTGAAATCCCCGAACGCCATTGGGAAGTAGGGCTTAGCTGAGCTCCAATGCCTGCAGGATGTCTTCCAGGATATCCTGTTTGTTTTCCAGGCCCACTGAAATCCGAATCAAACCCGGACTGATCCCAACTGCCATGCGTTCAGCTTCTGTCAGTTTACCATGTGTGGTGCTGGCCGGATGAGAAGCAATGGAGCGGGTATCTCCCAGGTTCGCAGACAGGGATAACATTTTCAGATTGTTCAGAAACTTCCTGCCAGCTTCCACGCCGCCATTTAATTCAAAGCAGACAATGCCTCCGCCATTTTGCATCTGCTTTTGAGCAATTGCATATTGCGGATGGTTGGGCAAAAACGGATATTTAACCCAGGATAATTTCGGATTTCCTGATAGTTGTTCTGCCAGATACAAGGCGTTGGATGCATGGCGGTCCATACGCACCTCCAGTGTTTCCAGACTCTTGCTCAGAATCCAGGCATTAAAAGGAGAAAGTGAGGGGCCGGTGCTTCTGCAAAACAGATAAACTTCTTTTATCAATTCCTTTTTGCCCAATACAACGCCTCCCAATACACGTCCCTGTCCATCCAGCCATTTGGTAGCGGAATGTATTACCAGGTCGGCTCCCCAGGCTGCCGGCTGCTGATTTACCGGAGTAGCAAAACAGTTGTCTACATTTACCAGGATTCCATATTTGTCCGCCAGTTTTCGCACTGCCTCCAGGTCAATAATTTCCAAAGCAGGATTCGTTGGCGTTTCAAGGTAGATCATCTTTGTGTTGGGCTTGATCGCCGCTTCCCAGCTACCTATATCACCTGCATCTACATAACTGTGCTCAATGCCGTATTTGGGAAGGTATTTGGTGATGACCGTATGCGTACTGCCAAAAATACTCCGGCAGGCGAGCAAATGATCTCCCTGCTTGAGAAAACTCATGAAGCTGGCAAAAATGGCACTCATACCGGAAGCGGTAGCAAATCCAGCTTCTGTTCCTTCCAGCGTACACATCCTGTCAACAAATTCCTGCACATTCGGATTGCTGAAACGACTGTAAATATTATCCTCCGTTTCATCTGCAAACGCTGCCCGCATATCTTCTGCGTTGTCAAAGCAGAAACTGCTGGTCAGATACATAGGCTGTGAATGTTCCATCTCATTCGTGCGTTCAATCTGAGTACGAATGAGCTTTGATATTGGGTGTTTCATGTACTTCTTTCTTAGGCTTTAATTCTTACCTCGTAACTGATCTCACAGCCTCCACGACGCAGGGTCTCAGCAACTGAACAATATTTATCCATGGATAACTGGGCAGCACGTTTTGCTTTGTCTTCATCAATGGTTCCACCCAGTGTAAAAATGATGGTTGCTTTTTTCCAGAGTGCCGGTTCTTTTCCGGTTTCCCTTTCTGCTTCAATATGCATATCAAAATGCGTGATCTCCTGGCGCTGTTTCTTCAGTATGCTTACTACATCAATTCCACTGCAACCTCCCAATCCCATCAGTAATAATTGCATGGGACGTACACCAAAGTTAGTACCGCCTGTTTCCGGGCTTGTGTCAATTTTTATTGTATGTCCATTGGCATCAGTTGCTTCAAAACCATAATCACCCGATGTCCTGATCACATCTATTTTAATCATGTTAAGCGGATTTTTTTATCAATTCTTACAAAGGTAACGGAGGGAGCGTTTACTTTGCAGTTATGCAGCATCGTTTTGTATCCTCCCGGCCCTTTATCCTGGAATCCGGGGCAGTTCTGGAAAGGCTGGAAATTGTTTATCATACCTATGGCACCCTGAACCCGGCAAAGTCAAATGTGGTTTGGGTTTGTCATGCGTTAACTGCAAATGCGGATGCGGAAGCCTGGTGGCCCGGACTGATTGGCCCCGGCACAGCCATCAATCCTGAAGAATATTTCATCGTTTGCGCCAATATTATTGGCTCCTGTTATGGTAGCTCCGGACCTCTTTCCGAGAACCCGGCAACCGGAACCCCCTTTTTTATGGACTTCCCCCGGCTCACGATTCGGGATATCGTGCAGGCTCATATCCTGCTCAGAAATCACCTCGAACTTCCGGAAATCCATCTCCTGATGGGTGGCAGCATGGGAGGATACCAGGTTCTCGAATGGGCGCTGCTGGAACCGGTGGTGATCCGGCAACTTTTCCTGATTGCCACTTCCGCTGCAGAAAGCGCCTGGGGGATTGCCATCCATGAAGCACAGCGCATGGCAATCGAAGCTGACTCTTCCTGGAAAGATACCAGCGAACAGGCCGGCCGTAATGGACTGAAAGCTGCAAGAGCAATCGGGATGCTGACTTACCGGAACTATGACGCGATGGTCAAGCAACAACAGGAAGGGGATCCGGAAAAATCAGATGATTTTAAAGCTGCGGCCTATATGCGATACCAGGGGGAAAAATTGGTAAACCGATTTAACGCACAAGCCTATTGGCTGCTCACCAAAGCGCTCGATAGTCATAATATCGCAAGAGGCCGAAATGCAAGTCTCGAAAAAGCACTGGAAACCATTCAACAACCTACGCTGGTAATGGGAGTATCCAGCGATTTGCTTTGTCCCGTTGCTGAACAGGTTAAAATTGCCAGCCATCTTCCAAATGCCCAGTACATTGAAATCGATTCCGCCTATGGCCACGATGGCTTCCTCGTTGAAGCCCCCACCATTGGCAAAGAACTGAAAGCCTGGTTATCCCGTAGTTGATTTTTCACCTTTCACCTTTCACTTTTCACCATAAAAAAGCCCCGCTGGACTTGCGGGGCTGAAACTTTTGTGGACTAAACTGGTTACTTACAAGATCAAAGATCCGATGTCTTTATTGCTTTCAGAAATTGATTCGATCAGTGCCAGTCATTTGTCGATTAATGGAAAAATAACTTCGATAAATTGATTTTTTAAACGATCTTGATTCTGCTCATTACCGTACTCCTGTTCGCCTTGCTCACAGGAATTTTGGCATTGGCAATGTAAAGTGTATTGTCCCTGATATCTGAAATTTTATTCATGTTAATGATATAAGAACGATGTACTTTACAGAATACATCCGGGTTGATTTTTTCTGTCAGCGCTTTAATCGTATTGTGACTGATGATCTTTTTATCATTGGTGATAAACTTCACATAATCTCCCATACTCTCGATGTATAAAATATCATCATTATTCAGGCGGATTAGTTTGCCATCACTTTTTATGAATACATGCGACATTTCTTCCTGCTCCTCTTTTTTCTCATTCAGCGGCTTCAGTTTTTCCAATGCCTGTGCAAAACGCTGGTAGCTGAAAGGCTTGCGCAGGAAATCGGTCACACTGTATTCGAAAGCGTCAAAAGCATATTCGGTTTTGGATGTAGTCAGTATTACCTGTGGCTGGTACTGCATCTGATCTAGCAGACTGAAGCCATTTGCGCCGGGCATTTCAATATCCAGGAAGATTAGGTCTACAGAATTTTCACTAAGGTAGGGGATGGCCTCTTCGGTTGATTTGAAACTTCCTACCACGTTGACTTTTCCACTTTTAATGCAATATTTCTGCAATACGTCTGCGGCAACGGAAAGATCTTCTACGATAACAGCTGTATATCTCATGACCATTATTGTTTTAAAAATTCCTGAATTTTATTGGCTTCCTGTTTGATCAGTTCCAGCCCTTCCAGTATAAACGGATTTTCAGCTTCCAGTCGTATGAGCGAATCATTTATTGATGGATTTGCGCTGAAAAAATTTTCCATTTCCTGAAAACGTGTCTGGAATTCGGATAAACCACAATACCCCCATAGTGGTTTTACGAGGTGTACTCTACGCTTTAGTTCTGAGATTTCTCCGTTTTCTGCCAGCCAGGCATACTTTGCCGTTTCTTCTGACAATTGTTGGTGGGAAGTAAGAAAGATGTCTGAAATAGCTGCCAGGTCATTATCGTGCATGTCAAACAAAAACATGCTGTCAAACTGGCTACTGAGTTGGAACACAGTGTCCGAAATGGCTTGCATAGGGTACAATTTTTTATTTACTTGGTACGTTTGATAGGCAGATAAAAACTCCGTCTACCAAACAGAAAACGATGAATCGTACCAACATATTATCTGGTGTAACGAGATATTGGGAAAAATTAGCGGAAGATCTCTACCACCGCCAGGAGAATTTGCCTGCTTCCCCGCTTAAAACACTTACCGAGGTGGGTATTATCGTAGCCGGACTCAACATGATTCTGTGCACCATCATGAAAGAATACATGGCTGCATTTGCCTGCCTGATGGTCTGTTCCATGTTGTTTTTCTCTTATTTCCTGAGATTATACAATCGCCAGGAACTGGCAAAATGGGTGGTGATCATCAGCTTTAATGCGGGTGTGTTGGTGGTAAGTTATTTCGTAGGTATTAAATCGGGTGTATATCTCTATTATTTTCCGGTAATATTCGCGATGATCTTCCTGATTGATACCAAAATCAGCAAGGATCTGATCATTGCAGAAATTGCTACACTCACTTTTTTCGGTATTGCATTTATTATTTCCCCTAATAATGGAAGTGGTAACCTGGTACAGCAATCGCATTATATCTATAACCTTCGAATTAATCTTACGCTTTCTCTCCTATTAACTGGGCTGGTGGCTTTTTCCATCCTGAAAGCACTCAATAAAAAGGAGGAAGATATTCTCGGTGAGAAAAACCTTGGTGATACTATTTTCAATACCTCATTGGATGCCATTTTTATTATCGATCTGGATACCCAGTTAATTTCAGATTGTAACAAGCGTGCGCTGGAATTATTCTCTATCCGGTCCAAAGAAGGAATTACACTCACTGCCGTTGAATCCATTCTGGGAGAAGAGTCTGCAAAACGGCTGAATGCATTCAGTAAAGAATCTTTCACTGCACATTCTCCATGGTTTGGGAATATGGAGTTTTCGGATGCGGAAGGCCGACCCATTTTTGCCTATGTTAACATCGTTGTATTCGAACACCAGAAATGCAAGTATGCAAAAATGAGTATCCTCGATATTACAGAAGTGAAAATTGCGGAGGTGGAAACCCTAAAAGCAAAAGAGCGTGCGGAACGCGCTGCCAGGGTGAAATCCCGATTTCTGAGTAACATGAGCCATGAACTCAGAACCCCACTGAATGCGATCATTGGAACCACGAATCTCCTTCACCAGGAATATCATTTGAACAGTCAGCGCCAGATGCTGGATGTGCTCAAACATTCATCCGAACACATGCTTACCCTGGTAAACGATATCCTGGATTACAGTAAGCTGGAAGCGGATAAGATGGAACTCAATAAAGAACCCTTTAACCTTAGTTCCTTCCTTGAAAAAGTTGTTACTGTTTTTGAAAATCCGGTACGTCAGAAAAATTTGATGTTTCAATCTGATATCTCTTCTGTATTAGGTATCGATATTATTGGAGATGAATTGAGACTGCAACAGGTGCTGAACAATCTGTTGTCAAATGCAATCAAGTTCACCGACAAAGGAACGGTTAGCATGAATGTGAAAATTCTGATGAGAAGAAGCAATAATGTAACACTTCGGTTCTGTGTACAGGATACCGGTATTGGGATTTCAAAAGAGAAACAGCACAGGATCTTTGATAAATTTTATCAGGCCGATCTGGAAACTACCCGCAAATACGGAGGTTCAGGATTAGGCCTGGCCATCAGCCATTACATTGTTCAGAAAATGGGCGGGGATCTCACAGTGGAGAGTGAACCCGGCAAAGGAAGTACCTTCAGTTTTACAGTAACACTTCCGCTTGAAACAGAACGTCAAAGTTATATTGAAGAAGTTAAAGAAGTTCGTTTGGAAGATCTCTCGGGTGTCAGCATCCTGGTAGCGGAAGATAATCCGATTAATATGATGGTAGTAAAACGATTCCTTTCTAAATGGAATGCCACCATTATTGAGTCGGTAAATGGTTTGGAAGCGGTGCGTTTCTATGCGGAGAAAAAACCAGATCTTCTGTTGGTGGACCTCGAAATGCCGGAATTGGATGGTGCCGGTGTGGTTGCCTATATCAGGAAGACAGATAAAGAAATTCCCATCATTGCCTTTACTGCAGCGGTGTATGACCATATGCAGGCAGATCTGATTGATAAAGGATTTAATGATTTTATACCTAAGCCGTTTAGGCCGGAGGACCTCAAACAAAAATTATTGCATTACGCAAAAAGTCTGCAACATGTGTAGTATTGTTTTTCAAGAGCCGGTTTCTACCGGCTTTTTTTATAATATTACCTGAACAAATCCAGCATATGGCAGGTTTATTTTCTCCTCTTACGATCCGGTCGGTAACCATTCCTAACCGGATAGCTGTTTCACCCATGTGTCAGTATTCAGCAACCGATGGCTTTGCAAACAACTGGCATTTGGTACATCTTGGCAGCAGGGCTGTGGGTGGAGCAGGATTAATCATCGTAGAAGCAACGGGTGTTACTCCGGAAGGACGCATCACTCCGGGCTGCCTTGGGCTCTGGAAGGATGAACAGATCGCTCCATTAAAAAATATTGTTGATTTCATTCACCAGCAGGGTGCAGTCGCCGGCATTCAGCTTGCTCATGCTGGTCGCAAAGCCTCCTGCGATCTGCCCTGGCAAGGTGGTAAACAATTAGAACTATCACAAGGAGGATGGCAAACCATCGCACCTTCAGCCATTCCATTTTATCCATCCGACCGCGTGCCTCATGAATTGTCCCAGTCAGAAATCCTGGAGCTCGCCGAACTCTTTGCTGCGGCTGCCAAAAGAGCACTCACAGCAGGCTTCAAAATAGTGGAGATTCATGCAGCTCATGGATATCTCCTGCACGAATTTTTTTCACCGCTTTCCAACAAGCGTACAGATGAATATGGAGGCAGTTTTGAAAACCGGATTCGGTTCCTGCTGGAAGTAGTTGAAAAGGTAAAGTCGGTATGGCCGGAAGAACTGCCACTCTTTGTACGCGTGTCAGCAACCGATTGGGTGGAGGGTGGCTGGACAGAAAACGACACCGTTCTCCTGGCAGCTATTTTGAAAAACAGGGGAGTGGATCTGCTGGATTGTTCCACCGGGGGAAATAGCAGTGGCGTTAAAATTCCCCTCGAACCGGGCTACCAGGTGCGGTTTGCGTCTGCTGCAAGAAAAACAGGAATGCTGTCGGGAGCAGTTGGACTGATTACTTCCGCCCAACAGGCAAACGAACTGATCCTGGAAGGGAAAGCTGATATAGTGCTGATGGCCAGGGAGTTTTTGAGGGATCCCTATTTCCCCCTGAAGGCTGCCGCAGCATTAGGTGAAGAAATTGAATGGCCGAACCAATACCTGCGGGCAAAGAAATAGAAAACAGGAACTTTTATAAACGAAAAAAGAGCTGAAAGTTCAGCTCTTTTTTGTACCGCGTACGGGAATCGAACCCGTCATTCATCCGTGAAAGGGATGCGTCTTAACCGATTGACCAACGCGGCATTTCCCTTTTGGGAGTGCAAAGATAGGGAGCGCGTTATATCTACCAAAAAAAATTTGAAAATTTTTCTCGCCTATCCTGATACAGTAACTTAGCGCCTCATTCATTAAAAGTAAAACACAAACTAAACCAATTATGAGCACTGTAAAAGTTGCCATCAACGGATTCGGAAGAATTGGACGCCTGGTATACCGCCAGATTTATAACATGGAAGGTATTGATGTGGTTGCGATCAATGACCTCACTTCTCCGGCTGTTTTGGCTCACCTGCTGAAATATGACAGCGCACAAGGCCGCTTCAATGCAGACGTAAAAGCTACACAGGATGCCATCATCGTAAATGGCGATGAGGTTAAAATATATGCCCAGAAAGATCCTTCACAAATTCCATGGGGTTCTCACGGAATTGATGTAGTGATTGAAAGTACCGGTTTCTTTACCGATAAGGATAAAGCTGCTGCTCACCTGAAAGCAGGTGCCAAGCGCGTTGTGATTTCAGCTCCTGCTACCGGCGACCTGAAAACAATTGTTTTCAATGTAAACCATGCCATCCTTGATGGTACAGAAGAAATCATTTCCTGCGCTTCCTGCACCACCAACTGTCTGGCTCCAATGGCAAAGGCGTTGAATGATGCTTTTGGAATTACCATCGGTAGCATGACTACCATCCATGCTTACACGAACGACCAGAATACCCTGGATGCTCCGCACGCGAAAGCTGATCTGCGTCGCGCAAGAGCAGCAGCTGCTAATATTGTACCGAATAGTACAGGTGCTGCAAAAGCAATCGGACTGGTATTGCCTGAACTGAAAGGTAAGCTGGACGGTGGTGCCCAGCGCGTTCCAACCATCACTGGCTCTGTTACAGAACTTACCTGCGTTCTTTCCAAGAAAGTTACCCTGGAAGAAGTGAATGGTGTGATGAAAGCTGCCAGCAATGAGAGCTTCGGTTATACAGAAGACGAGATTGTAAGCACTGATATCATCGGTTCAACTTTCGGATCCATCTTTGATGCTACTCAAACAAAAGTAATTTCGGTTGGTGATCAGCAACTGGTTAAAACTGTTAGCTGGTACGATAATGAAATGAGCTATGTGAGCCAGCTGGTTCGCACTGTGAAATATTTCGCCGGACTTATTTCCAAATAATCATAAAAGCGGGTTCTGCCCGCTTTTCCTTTTTTATCGCAAGCAATTTTCTATGAGTCAATTTAGTCAACATTCCTTTGCAGGGGAGAGAGCGCTCATTCGGGTCGACTTTAATGTTCCCCTGAATGCCAGCTTTGAAATTACAGATGATACCCGAATCAGGGCAGCTATCCCAACGATCAAAAAAATCCTCAGTGATGGTGGTAGTGTTATACTGATGAGCCACCTCGGCAGACCCAAAGACGGTCCAACTGATAAATACTCTCTTCGCCATATTGTTGCCCATTTATCAAACGCTTTAGGCGTTCAGGTAGATTTCGCGGCGGATTGCATCGGCGAGGAGGCAGTTCAAAAGGCGGCATCTCTTAAAGCCGGACAGGTTTTATTATTGGAAAATCTTCGTTTTTATAAAGAAGAAGAAAAAGGAGATAAGGGCTTCGCAGAAAAGCTGGCCCGGCTCGGTGATGTATATGTGAATGATGCATTTGGAACCGCCCATCGCGCCCATGCCTCTACAGCTATTATCGCTGATTTTTTTCCAAAAGACAAACGTTTCTTCGGTCTGGTAATGGAAGGTGAAGTAAAGAGTGCGGAAAAAGTATTACACCATTCTGAGAAACCTTTTACTGCTATCATTGGTGGCGCCAAAGTTTCTGATAAGATTCTAATCATTGAAAACTTACTGGAACGCGCAACCGATATTATCATTGGTGGTGGTATGGCCTATACCTTTAAAAAGGCAATGGGTGGATCCATTGGAAATTCACTGTGTGAAGCCGATCGCCTGGAAATGGCAGCAGCCTTACTGGAAACAGCCAAAAAGAAAGGCGTTCATATTCACCTGCCTGCGGATTCCATTGCAGCGGATAAGTTTGATGCGAATGCCAATACACAAACTGCACCAAGTGATCAGATTCCGGATGGCTGGATGGGACTGGATATTGGTCCGGATGCCCGCCAGCAGTTCGCCAAAGTGATACTGGCCTCCAAAACCATTCTCTGGAACGGTCCGATGGGAGTGTTTGAAATGGAAAAATTCCAGGCTGGAACCAAAGCTATCGCAGATGCGGTTGCAGAAGCTACTGAACATGGCGCGTTCTCACTTGTAGGAGGTGGCGACTCAGTTGCTGCGGTTAACCAGTTCGGTTATACAGACAAAGTGAGTTATGTATCAACTGGAGGAGGTGCTATGCTCGAATACTTTGAAGGAAAAGTATTGCCGGGTATTGCCGCGATCAATAGCTAAAGCTTTTATCGGATATTTTTTTAGTGGAGCATCCAACCAGATGCTCCCTTTTATTGTCTGGATTATTGTACATTTAATTATATATATAAACTCTCTGCCATGAATTCAAAAAACTTGATCCTGATTATTGTTCTCGGAGTGTTGGTGCTCTTCGGTTTCCGGGCCTGCAGTGGTTATAACAGTATGGTTGGCCTGGATGAAAATGTGAAAAATAAATGGGCAAATGTCCAGAGTGATTACCAGCGCAGAGCCGACCTGATTCCCAACCTGGTGAATACGGTTAAAGGAGCCGCCAATTTCGAACAGGAAACGCTTACCCAGGTAATTGAAGCCCGTTCAAAGGCAACCTCTGTTCAGATTGATCCTACCAATATAACTCCAGAAAAACTGGCTGAATACCAGCAGGCACAGGCTGGCGTAACCAGTGCATTGGGTCGTTTACTGGCAGTCGTGGAAAACTACCCCGATCTCAAAGCCAATCAGAATTTCCGCGATTTACAGGCCCAACTGGAAGGAACAGAGAACCGGATCAAGGTTTCCCGGAATGATTTTAACGCGGCTGTTCAGGAGTACAACAGTTCTGTTCGTCGTTTCCCCAATAATATCTTCGCTGGTATGTTTGGATTCGCAGTTAAAGAAGGTTTCAAAGCGGAAGCCGGATCTGAAAAAGCTCCCACCGTCAATTTTTAATTAAGGCTGATGGCATTTTTTTTCCTAAAGCGAAAGTCCCGGTTTTTTACGCATGAAGAAGCATCGAGGGTGCTGGAGGCAATCCGCAGTTCCGAGCAGAAAACAAGTGGAGAAATAAGGGTCTATATTGAAAGCCGCTGTAAGTATGTGAATCCCATCGACAGAGCTTCGGAATTATTCTGGTTGCTTCAGATGGATCATACCCAGGAGCGCAATGCCGTTCTCATCTATATTGCTTCCAAAGATCACCAGGTTGCAATTTGGGGTGATGACGGAATTCATAAAATTGCCGGTCCTGATTTTTGGAACAATGAGATCGGTCTGGTTATTAATCACTTTCGGCACAATGCTTATGCGGAGGGACTGGTTCACGCCATTCATGATATTGGAGAACTCTTGGGGCAGCATTTTCCATATAAGCCTACGACTGATAAAAATGAATTGCCTGATGACATCATCTTTGGTCATTAAGCAGCCAAGTACATTATGAATAGATTTTTAGCCTGGGTATTCCTGCTTTTTTGTACGCTGACTGTTTCGGCGCAGAGCAGGGTATTGCCCAAGCCCAGTCCGCCCAGGCTGGTAAACGATGCCGCACAATTATTGACTCCCGACCAGATAGCCTCTCTTGAGGCCAAGCTGGTTGCTTATGATGATACCACTTCCAATCAGATTGCCGTGGTATTGGTCAAGACACTGAATGGACTTGAACCAAATGATTACGCAACTGAATTAGGAAGGTTATGGGGCGTGGGGGGCAAGGAGTTCAATAACGGTATTGTTATTCTGATTTCTACCGGCAACGATGGCCAGGAAAAAAGAAAGGTCTATATCGCTACCGGTTATGGCCTGGAAGGAGCAATCCCGGATATCATTGCCAAGCGAATTGTGGACAGGGAAATGATCCCCAATTTGCAGGCCGGCAATTATTATCGGGCATTGGATGAGGCTACGGATGCCCTAATCAAAGCAGCCGCTGGCGAATATAAAGCACCCGCCGGTTACCGCAACAGGCGTGACGATGGCGGAGGTTTTCCGATAGGACTGATTATATTCATTATTGTTTTGGTAATCATTTTTGCTTCCCGTGGTGGCGGTGGCCGTGGAGGTGGTGGAATGTTGAGTCGCCGTGGTTATCGGGGCTGGAACAGTGGTCCGCCCATCTTTTTCCCTGGAGGGTTTGGAGGCGGCGGAGGCGGTGGCTTCGGAGGTGGCGGCGGCGGCGGATTTGGTGGTTTCGGTGGAGGTGGATTTGGGGGCGGTGGAGCCGGCGGGGACTGGTAGTATGGAAGATGGAGGAATGGAGGAAGGGAGGAATGGATACCCTAACCCGATGCGGATAAATTAATTTAAAGGCTGTCTCAATGGAGGCAGCCTTTTTCAGTGCCGGATGCTATTAAGCGCCAATCTTCTTTCCTGATTCAATTGATTCAATTCAAACGATCCTTTAGTGATTGATTATCTATTCATTATGCTTTCTAATACGTAGGATGTACGTAGGCAGTATGTAGTTACTGAGCATTCCGCCATTCCATACCTGGTAAATTGCTGGCGTTTTCGAATGAAAGTCTCGATGGTACTGTGTTTTGTTGAAATTGCTGTAAACAAACCGCCAGGATTTACCTGAATTGAGTACTTAAAGAATCGACTCATTTCCGATAAAAAATCAGCTCAATGTGTAAAACAATTGAATCATCTGAACCGGTGTAGCCAAATATCGAATCAGACTTCATTGGGGTAGCTAACCAATCTCCATACGCCAATAGCAGCAATAATAAAATATAAAAGGGGCTGCCTCCTTAAAGACAGCCTCTTTGTATTGTATGTTCATCAGTTAGTGACCACTCAATGAAATCTTGCTCCAAACCTGTTGCTCCCTATCTCCGGTACCTACCGGTCTTCTGGTCTATAATCCCCACTTCATAATTCATACTTCCTAAAATCCTTTCTTCTCTCCACTACGTGCAGCTTTAATGAACTCAACCACTTCATTTGCTTCAGCACTGGTATTCTTTTGCCAGGCCTGCTGAATGCTTTGAAGAATCATATTGTTGATATAAGGATCGATCTGTGTCCGATATTGTGCTGGAATGCCTTCCCTGAATTTCACAATATGCGAAACGCCGGTTTTAACCTGAGCTGCATCGGTGGAGCTTGCCAGCAATTTGGCAAATGGTCCGAGTAATTCCAGTTTTTCCTGTGATAATGGCATCCTGCCGAATGCCTCATTGATAGGAGCCGTAGCTTCTGCGAGGTTGTTCCTGGCCGCAACATTGGTTATTGCCGGCACGAGACTTCCTTTAATTGGCTGAGCCAGCATTTTCTTTGCAGCTTCCAAAGCTGCGGTATTATCTCTTTCCAGGATTGCTGAAAGAGAAGCTCCGGCAACAGTATAAGAAGAGTCGTTTAAACCAGCCCTGAAAATTGCCGTATAGGCATCATTGTCATAAGCAGCCAGTAAATCAATTGCTCTTGCTCTGACAGTGGATTTGGCATCTTTTGCTGCCAGTTCTGCAATGCTTTTTTCGGCAGCAGACTTAATGCCGGCATTTTTCAGATCCAGCGATTGTAAGGCAAGTGAGCGCAATCCATGATAAGGATCTTTCAGTGCCTGCAGAAGAATCGATTGAGCAGCAGCATTGCCCTGCTGTTCAGCTGAATATTCGATTGCTTCTCTTCTGTCGAGATAATTACCCGCATGTTTGTACTGATAAGCAAATTGTTCTACCGTCTTGTTATCTTTTTTCTCAGCCAGTAAAACTTTATCTGCATCTACATTAATCAGGTCCGGCCGCTTTTTGTAACTGAATTGAAAACTGTCAATTTTGTTTTTCACTGTTACCTGGTACCGGGTTTTCTTTCCGCCTTCGTATAAATCGATTGCCATTGGTAATTGAAATACCTTGTCTCCATCCTGGTTTTGTTTCACATATACAGTGGCAGTGCCTGCTGCATCATTGTAGTTATAGGTTATTTCAAGTTTTGGATGCCCGCTGCCGAAATACCATTGATTAAAGAACCAGTTCAGGTCCTTTCCGCTGATCTCTTCAAATGCCAATCTCAGGTGGTGCGCTTCTGCAGCTTTGAACCTGTTTTCCATCAGGTATTTATTGAGTGATTTAAAGAAGGCGCTGTCGCCCAGGTAATTTCTCAGCATGTGCAGAATTCTTCCGCCTTTCTGATAACTAACGGCATCGAACATGTCTTCTTTATCATGGTAATGGTAGCGTACCAGGTTTTTGCCGGCATTTTCCGGATTGGCCAGGTAGCCTTCCATTGCTGCATAGGAGGCAGCTGCCCCCGCGTCCTTACCATACTTGTATTCATTCCAAAGTGTTTCGCTGTAATCGGCAAAGGATTCATTGAGTGTCAGGTTGCCCCAGCTTTCGGTTGTAACATAATCGCCGAACCAGTGGTGAAACAATTCATGCGCGATCACATCTTCCCAGCGGTTGCCATCAATAAGTTCCCTTGCATCCTGCTGGGCGCTTTCCTGGTGCAGCGTTGCTGTGGTGTTTTCCATCGCACCGCTTACATAATCGCGACCAACAATCTGTGCATATTTAACCCAGGGGTATTCGATACCGGTAACTTTTCCAAAAAAGGCCATCATCTCCGGAGTGTGTCCAAAGATTTTTTTGGCAACGGGTGCATACTCCTTTTCGACATAATAGCTGACTTCTTTTCCTTTATATGTGTCCTTAACTACGGCATAATCCCCTACTCCCATAAAAAACAGGTAAGGCGCATGTGGCAGCTCCATTTTCCAGTGATCCGTTCTTGTTCCATCCGTATTCTTTTTCTGGGAAACCAGCTTTCCGTTACTGAGCGTAACATATTTCTCTGGCACTGTCATCATAATTTCCTGGGTGGTCTTTTGAGCAGGATTATCAATGGTTGGGCACCATACGGAGGTTGCTTCTGTTTCTCCCTGCGTCCATATCTGGGTAGGTTTGTTTTTCTCTTCTCCTTTGGGATTAATGAAATACAAGCCTTTGGCATCCGTGATCGCAGCACTGCCCTGAACTTTCAGTTCATTTGGTTTGGCTGTATACTCAATGTATACGGTGTATTTTTCCTTGTTGGTGTAAGTTTTATTGAGCGTGATAAAGAGCTTCTGTCCATCATACCTGTATTTTAATGGGTTATTCTTACCTGCAACAGAAACAGCAACAGTTTTTATGTCCATTCCTTTAGCATCCAGTGTAAGGGAATCGGTAGGATAAAAATGAGGTTGAAGGGTGATCCAGACTTTCCCATTCAGCCAGGCATTGTTATAATCAAAACGTGCATCCAGTTTGGTGTGCACCAGGTTGTTGATTTTTGCAGGGGTTTCCCTGTAGATACTAAGAGCCTCATCGTCCTTTTTCGCATTTTCCTGTGCATGTATGCCTGTTAGTGCCAAAAGACACAAAGGCACCAATAGTGCTTTTTTCATATGTATATTTTACCGGGTAAATTTATTCGTTCGCATTCAAAGGGCCTCATAAAAAAAGCTGAAAATGAAGAACGGTCTGGCGAACTGGAATTATACCTAATTTTCAGCCTGAATGCGGACTTTTCTATTTCTTCTTTATTGTTTGTGTTGTGCAGGTGGAGTTCATGCTCAGACCACCGGTTTTGTTTATATCGAATCGGAAAACGGGCGGCCATTTTATATCCGAACCCGCGACAGTCTCTATCTTTCGGCACCAGAGGGATTTATGTTGCTTTCTTCCTTGTATAATATTAAAGGCGATCTAATTCTGGGTTTCCCCGGGCAAACTGCAGCTGCATTTGTTTTCACGATGCCCTCCATAACGATTGATAAAGGCTGGGTGCTGAAGGATATGAAACAGGAGGGATGGCGGCTTTACGATTATAAGTTGGATGAATTAGTGCCAACCCGCAGATTGGGATCCAAATCAGATCCTTACCAGGGAATGCTGAAACGCACGGATGCTTTTGCAGTTCGTTTGTCAGAGGTAGTAAGTGATACAGCTGTTTTGTATTATCGCCCCCGACCGAAATCAGTACAGGATGCGGAGTCTGTTCCTACAGTCCGATTGATAAGTAAGAAAGAAACCGCAGAAGCCTGGATACTTGTTTATGAAGTGAGGGAGGCCAATGGTGTGGATAGAATCGAACTGGAAATACCCAGACAACAAAAGGAAGAATTGAAATGAAACGATATTTTCTGGAGCTGAGTTATATGGGAACTGCTTATGCAGGATTTCAACGGCAGGAGAATGCCAATTCTGTACAGTCCGAAATTGAGAAAGCCTTACAAATCATCCTCAGGGATAAGATTGAGCTGACGGGCTCATCCCGAACCGATGCAGGTGTTCATGCCTTACAGAACTATTTTCATTTTGATATAAACAGGGAGCTGGATCCCAGGTTGCTATATAATCTGAATGCCATTCTGCCTGGCGATATATCCATACAACAGCTGATTGCCATAAGACCGGAAGCACATAGCCGGTTTGATGCGGTTAGTCGGGAATACAGATATCATATTTACCGCCGGAAGGACCCCTTTCTGCGGGACAGGGCGTATTATTTCCCTTACCAGCTTGATCTGGAGCTGATGCAGCAGGCAGCGGGCATATTAAAGGAATATCAGGATTTTACCAGTTTCAGCAAACGTAATACGCAGGTGAAGACCTTTCTGTGCAGGCTTGAGACCAGTGAATGGAATAGGGATGTGAATGGAAACCTGCAGTATTATGTAAAAGGAAACCGGTTTTTAAGAGGAATGGTTCGTGCGTTGACAGCTACCATGCTTAAACTGGGTCGGGGTAAAATGAATCTGGATGAATTCAGGGCGGTTATTGAAGCCCGCGACTGTACAAAAGCTGATTTTGCAGTACCTCCACATGGCTTGTTTCTGGAGAAAGTAAACTACCCGGATGACTATTTCTGCAGGGTAGGAGCTGGTGGCTGATATTAACCTTTAAAATATATTAAACGGCAAAGCCTTTCTGGTGGCGGATTTGAGCCCATTGATAGCAGATTCTATTCAATATTTATTTGGAAATCAATCATTCCCGCCCTTATCTTTGCGCCCCGCAGATGAGAAAAGGAGTGAAGTTGAGAGCGGGCTAGATCTTTGAGAGGGCAGATGTTTGGAGGTTCTGAAAAGTTTTTGAAAAAAGATTTGGAGGGAATG
>JAEUVF010000006.1 GCA_016787265.1 Flavipsychrobacter sp.
TGCAACACAATAACGCAACACTCACCTCCTTACCTTCCAATTTTGAAACAAAACGTACACTAGCAACATTACCCATACCAGCCTCCATAAAGCTCCCTATACTGAAAAAGAAAGAGGCCGCCTCTTTTGAGACAGCCTCTTCGTCATGGGGAACGTTATTTTCTATCGGGTCGTTTCAACAAAGATGCATCAGTAGATGCTATGCGTTTATTGATCTCGGTTATTGCAATGAAGGCACAAATCTAAGGGTTTTTCATTTCACTTCTCACTTCTCACGTTTCACTCTTTCACGTTTCACTTTTCACCTTTCACTTCAATGTCGTCAGACATTGAATCTAAAATGCATCACATCCCCATCCTTCACCAGGTATTCTTTTCCTTCGATCCGTAGTTTTCCAGCATCGCGACAGGCTGCTTCTGACCCGTAGTGAATGAAATCTTCATAAGCAATTACTTCGGCCTTGATAAAACCTTTTTCGAAATCAGTATGAATAACACTGGCCGCCTGAGGAGCTTTCCAGCCTTCCAGGATGGTCCATGCCCGCACTTCCTGCACTCCGGCAGTGAAATAGGTCTGTAATTTCAATAGTTTATAAGTGGCACGAATCAGTTTATTTAATGCAGGTTCCTTCATTTTATATTCGTCCATAAACAAAGCGCGGTCGTCGGGCTCATCCATTTCAGCGATCTGTTGCTCTATGGAATTATTCATCACAATCACTTCGGCTCCTTCTTTGGCTACGGCAGCTTTCAGCGCTTCTGAAAACTTATTGCCAGTGTGCATGGATGGTTCATCCACATTAGCCACATAAAGCACGGGTTTTTCAGTCAGCAGAAACAAATCCGCAATGGCTGAACGATCCTCTTTGCTTAAACCCAGTTCACGAATGTTTTTACCTTGCTCCAAATGAGCATGACAACGTTTTAGTACTTCAAGTTCGGCTTTTGTTTTGGCATCGCCGGTCTTTGCCATCTTTTCAGCCCGCTGCAGTTTTTTCTCAACACTGTCCAGGTCTTTCAATTGCAATTCTGTATCTATGATGTCTTTATCACCAACCGGGTTTATCGGACCCTCGTCGCGCAGGATATTTTCATCTTCGAAACAACGGATCACATGCACAATGGCATCCACTTCCCGGATATTGGCGAGGAATTTATTACCCAGTCCTTCTCCTTTGCTGGCTCCCTTAACAAGGCCCGCAATGTCCACAATTTCTATCTGGGTAGGAACTGTACGATTTGGCTTTACCAACTCAGCAAGTTTGTCAATGCGCTCGTCGGGAACATTTACGAGACCAACATTCGGCTCGATTGTACAAAAGCGATAATTGCTTGCCTGCGCTTTGGCACTGCTGCTCACTGCATTAAAAAGGGTGGACTTGCCCACATTCGGTAATCCTACTATTCCTGCTTGTAATCCCATGCTTCCTGTATTTACGTTTTCGCGCCGCGAAGATAAGGAAATCCCGCTTCATCCATCCGCCTCGGCGGATGCCACTCTGCCTGGGCGGATGGCGGATTGATATAATTCCTATCTTCCCAATTCAGAATTCATACTTCATACTTCATACTTCATCGGATGGCTTTAAATATTGTCTGGATCGCATTTTTTGTCATTGCTTTTGTAGTTGCCCTGTTTAAACTGATTTTTGAAGGGGATGTGGATATTTTCAAACGCCTGGCCGATGGGGTCTTTGACTCGGCGAAATCATCCGTACTGGATGTAGCTTTCCCCCTTGCCGGCACCATGGTTTTTTTCCTGGGATTGCTCAACATTGCAGAAAAAGCAGGAGCGGTGCGCTTCCTGGCCCGTTTTCTGAACCCCCTGATGAAGCGCATTTTTCCGGAAGTGCCAAGCGGTCACCCGGCACAGGGACAAATGGTTATGAATTTCTCCGCCAACCTGTTGGGCCTCGATAATGCAGCCACTCCATTCGGACTCAAAGCCATGGAAAGCCTGCAACAGCTCAATCCACAGAAGGAGAAGGCCACGAATGCCCAGATTATGTTCCTGGTGCTGCACACATCCGGACTCACCCTCATTCCTTTAACAATTATTGCTTACCGGGTTTCTGTTGGAAGCGTACAGCCCGCAGCCATCTTCATTCCCTGTGTTCTGGGTACCATGATGACGACCCTGGCTTCGGTAATTGTAGTAAGTGTTTGGCAACGGATCAAATGGGACTGGGTGCTATATGCCTGGGTAGCATCAGCTATTGCATTTGTTGGAGTTCTGCTGTACTATGTAGGCGGACTAGATACAGCCGGAAAGGAAACTTTTGGAAAAATCGTGGGCAATGTATTGCTGATGGTGATCATCCTTGGGTTTATCCTTGGAGGCGTTTGGAAAAAAGTAAATGTATTTGATGCATTTATCGAAGGAGCCAAAGGAGGATGGGAGGTGGTGCTGAAGATCATACCGTATCTGGTTGGTATGCTTGTCGGTATCCGGGTATTCCGTGATTCAGGTGCGCTTGATTATGTTGTACGCTTTTTCTCCTGGATCATCGGTTCTTTGGGATTTGATACCAAATTCGTGGATGCATTACCGGTAGCAATTATGAAACCCTTCAGTGGGAGTGGAGCAAGAGGTATGATGCTCGATATCTTCAAAAATCCTGAACTGGGTCCGGATTCTTTTGCAGGTTTAACGGCTAGTATCTTCCAGGGGTCTGCAGATACAACTTTTTATATCATTGCGCTTTATTTCGGAAGCGTGGGTATCAAAAATGTCAGGTATTCCATCTGGGCAGGTATGATCGCTGATTTTATCGGGGTGATTGCCGCCATTTTCATTGCCTATATATTCTTCGCCTGAGTTTATAAGACCTCAATTCCGGCTTTTGTATATTGTGCCAGCAATGGGTCCTCTTTATCCAGTTCTGTAATTAGCATATCAACCTGGTTAATATCGCAAACATGCAATGGTTGAAAACTATTCATTTTTTCAGAAATGGCGAGGCAGATAACCTTTTGTGAGGACTCAATAATAGCTTTTTTAATCATAACAACATCCCAATCATTATCCGTTACACCATGTTCAAGGTCAATAGCATTGATCCCTAGAAAACTTATATCTGCCTTAATTCGTTTTATTTGATTAATAGCCTGAGAGCCAACTGTAATTTTGGAATTTTTCGAAACTTTATCACCAATTACTATAATATCAATATTGGGATGATTCATGTACTCAAGCACCGCTGGAATACTTCCCGAAATAAAGGTTGCTTTTAGGTTAGGAGGAAGGGCTTTTGCAAGTTCCATGATTGTGGTTCCACCACTGGTTAATACAAACATGCCATCTTTGATAAGACTAGCAGCTTTTTTTGCAATTGTTTCTTTGTTTTCCTTGGAATAGACATCTGATTTAATAAAATTAACCTGGCTGAACGAATTGGACAACGCTCCTCCATGAACCTTAATTAATTTCCCTTCTTCCGCCATTTCCATTAAATCACGACGTATGGTATCTTCAGAAACATTGATTTCCTCACTCAACTGTACGGATAAGACTTTATTATGCAGATTGAGCTTTCTAAGAATATAAGCTTGACGTTCTTTTTTAAGCATTAGTTGGTCCGGCTGTTTGCTGTTATATGATTGATTTCGATATTATAATATCAAATATTGCGTTTTTCAGCAAGAATTTATGAAAAAAACTGCTCTTTTGAGCAGTTTTTTTCAAATTTAGTTACCATCCTGGATTTTGTGTAAGCGTAAAGCCGTTTTCCTGATAGAGCTTAATCTGATCAAGTGGTAACGGATCAAGATACACTTTCGGATCGGTGAATAGCCGCTGTGACTCCGGTTTGATCGCCGGGATTATATACCCCTCCGTACCACCACCTTCAATGTGAACATTGGTATTAGGATAATCTGTTTTACTGATCCAGGCACCCCGGTTGATAGTAGGATTTCCCTGCGTGTCAGCATATTCCAGTTTTTTCCAGCGCTTGAGGTCATCCAGACGGAATCCTTCCATCATCAGTTCGATCCGGCGTTCCCGGCGGATTTCCCAAAGTAGTGAAGAAACAGTTGGATCACGCTCAGGGTCATCGTACACGGTACCATTCACAGCTGGCTGTCCGCCCAAAACCTGCAGATCAGGAAGAGTTACTCCCGGACGTTTTCTCAGCACATTGATTGATTTGTCCAGATCTGCCTGGGTAAGAGTACCAAGTTCGGCAACTGCTTCGGCATAGTTTACCAGTACCTCGCCATAGCGGATTACAGGTCCATCTGTCTGGTTCAAGGCCCCACTTGCTTCAGGAGCTGATTTCAATGATTCATTCAGGAATTTATGAATGGAGTAACCACTTGTTGAATAATTCGCAGCATACTGATTAATGCGTAATTGACCAACTACTGTCTGAGACAAACGGGGATCACGATTAGCCATCACATTTGTGATTCCTTTATCTCCCTGGTAAAGCGGAGAGATTGAAATCGGCAGGCCGTCACTTGCAAGGTAAGATTCAATGGCATCTCTTGAAATTCCAGTTTGCGGTTCATTGTTGTTATAGCTCATGAGGGCATGGGTCAGCATACCGGTTTCGTATTTCCGGTACATAATGATCTCTTTAAAACTGGACAAATCATTGCTGCTGAATACTGCCCGATAGTTATCGGCAATCTGGAATTTTCCTGAATTGATTACCTGTTCGGCAGCCCATTTGGCTGCTTCCAGGTAAGTAGTTGCCTTGGCTTCATCAATACCATGATATTTCAGGAAGGTACCTTCATACAACATGATTCTTGACATAAAAGCAAGTACTACATACTTATTAACTACCAGCCCTTTGGCACCATCATTCTCGCGTACATTCGAAGCTGCAAACTGAAGATCTTCCAATACTTTGTCCATAACAAAAGTTCTTGGATCTCTTGGCTTATATAGCTGTTCTTTATCGGCTTCTTCCAATACTTCTCCAAACCAGGGAACATCTCCATAACTCTTTACAAGGTCATGGTATTCCAGTGCACGAAAAAAACGGGCAATACCACTCCAGTGATTAATTGCTTCTTCAGGCATTGGCACCTGTTGAATACGATCCAGGAACAGGTTTGCTTTGCGCACCCATGAAAATGTCCAGTTCCCGGAGGTGGAGGGAACGTTTTGAATCCACTGTGCTGGTGAAGTAGGGGCAAAATCATCGTTCAGTGATTGCCCTGAAAAATAACGACCCCAGGTGAAGCCTGATCCGTAAGCAGAGAAATAGGCAGGATAAAATCCCCATGAAAAAATGCGTACATTATTTTCACTTGACCAATAGGTGTCATCGGATAACTGATCCTGGGGAGGCCGATCCAGGAACTCTTTTTTACAACTGCTGAACCCGATAACAGCAAGTGCAACTATATATAGATACTTTTTCATAATTACTAGTGTTTAAGAATTAAAAGGTTGCCTGTAAACCGAAGGAAACTGTTTTGCGGTAAGGATAAACACGTCCAAAGGTGGCAGCCGGGGAGGATGGTGTACGGAAACCAACTTCGGGATCAATGGGAACAAAGAGATTGTCCTTAGTCCACAGGTTCTCACCATTTACATAGAGGCGCAAACGCTGAAAACGGAAACGCTGGGTAAGTACTGACGGTAAGGTATAACCGAGAGAAATATTTTTCAATCGGGTATATGCCATGTTCATCAGGTATTTATCCTGCACCAGGAAGTTCTGTGTATTGTTAGACTGTCCGGTATTAGTTGGACGAGGATAAAATGCATTTGGATTGTCCTCAGTCCAATAATCCATTTGGTGAGCATACATGTTGTCAAATGGATTGAATCCTGGTATAACAATCATACCGGTTCCCCACATTTGACGTTTACCAACACCCTGAATAAACATGTTGAAATCAAACCCCTTGAATTCTGCACCCAAACGAATACCATACTGGTAACGAGGTGTACTGTTACCAATAACAGTGAGATCACCCTTATCATCTAATGAACTGGAACCTCTCCAGATTTCACCATCACCATTTAAATCTTTGTATTTGATATCGCCAGGACCATAGAAGAACCAGCCGGATTCATGTCTGTTTTGGGAAGCGATTCCTTTTACCGGAATATAATGTCCCTGTGCATCTCTTAGTAGATCTCCATTCGCATCCTGCTCGAAATCAGCTTTGGTGAAGAAACGATCGGTTTTATAACCCCAGATCTCACCCAGTTTTTTACCTTCATAGAAACCATTCACGAGGTTACCATCAAAGCGGGTGATTTCTTCCTGAAAATCAGATAACATAAGAGTACCATTCAATCGAAGGCCATTTCGGAAGCTGTGGTTCAGATCCACTGCAATTTCCCAGCCTGTTGTTTGTAATTCACCATAGTTTCTACGGGGAGGGGTAGAACCAAAAGTGCTTGGCAGAACAACACCACTGGTAATCATATCTTTGGTGGTACGACGATACCAGTCAAAAGTTACACCCACCTTGCCGTTGAAGAAACGTGCATCCAGACCGAAGTCCAGGGTGTTGATTGTTTCCCAGGTTAGGGAAGGGGGAACCAGACTGGGCGTATTTACCGTAAGCATATTGGAACCTCCAATCCACCAACCTGAAGTGGTGGAGGCCATGGAAGGCCGGAAAGTAGTGCTACCAACATCTGTATTACCAAGCGATCCATAGGAAGCCCTGATTTTTAAATGATCCAGATAGTCTCTGGAGAAGTCCATGAAATTTTCTTCACTGATTACATAACCTGCTGATACAGATGGGAAGAATGCCCATTGATTATTGGCAGGAAAGAAAGAAGAACCATCATAACGCCCGTTTATTTCCAACAGGTATTTACTCTTGTAATCATAGTTAATACGACCAAAGAAACCCTGAGTAGCCCAATGCCCACGACTTCCATTAATATACTGATCACCTGTTGCAAGGTCCAGTTCTGCCTGGTTTTGGTCAATCAGACCGCGACGTTCAGAATACTGCGACCAGCGTTTGTACAGATCAACATCCATACCACCAATAAATTTGAAGTTGTGGTTGCTGATTTTTTTTTGATAGGTGCCAAATGCCTTCACTGTATGTTGTTCATTCCATGCAGAAGAATAAGAAACCCGGTTGGCACTTACAGGTGATACCAGGATATAATCCCAAATTGGATTCCACTGATTCCATGCATATACCTCTCCACCGGGCTCATAATAATGATTGTTGTTGCTGGTGTAAGTATAGCTGGTATTAAACGTTAGCCCTTTCGCAATTTTAAACAAACCACCTAATTGAGCTCGTGTGAAATTGTTGGTGTTTTCTGTCATGTTGGCTTGTTCCATTTCCGTAATGATGTTGCGGAAACCTTTTCCCTGGTAAGTTCCATAAGGATACACTCCATGCCAGCGGTACATGTAATACAACGGGTCATACGTAGTGCCGCTATAAAAGAACGGACTTTCAAACTCTGACTTTGTCAGAATGATTTTACCGTTGATATCCAACCATGGAGTAACGGATGAATTGATACCAATGGTCGCATTGTATCTTCTGAACTGGTCAGTTTTCACTTTCAAGACACCTTCCTGTCCCAGGTAACCGAGACTAACATTGAAGGATGTTTTTTCATTACCTCCTGAAAAATTGAGATTGTGGTTTTGTTGTGGTGCCCATTTTTTCATGTATAGAGAAGCAGGATCCCATGGACGGTAATAATAGGCACGTCCACCTTTGATTTCAAAATCACGACCTTCTACCATCTCAGAGCCAAGATCCTGGCCACCATAGGTACGCTGCCATTCACGGATTTTTTCTATACTCTCACTGGTGAATGTCATACCAATGGATCCAAAGAAATCCTGGTTGGGATTGGTTCTTTGTGCCGCCAGCAGCGTATAGGTTGGACCATCTGCTGCATCCGCATTCTTGGGCATGGTAGTAGGTGTGCTCCAGGAAAAGTTATTATTATAATTAATTGTAGTTCGGCTGTTCTTCTTACCAGATTTGGTAGTAATCAGTACTACCCCCCAGGTAGCACGACTACCATAAATGGAAGTAGAAGCCGCATCTTTCAAAACGGATATCGTTTCGATATCATCCGGATTTAACAATTGTAGATTTGGAAATTCTACGTTGTCTACCAGGATCAGTGGCTGTGCGCCACTTCCAGCATTCAACGAACCGGTAATACCACGCAAACGGATGGTCGGGTTGGTAGCAAGATCACCCGTAGTGGTAGTAATGGTTAAACCGGGTACAGCACCCTGTAAAGCACGACCAACATCCGTAACCGGACGTGATTCCATTACTTTACTAACCTCTACCGTAGAAACAGCACCTGTTAGGTTCGCTTTTTTTTGGGTGCCATAACCTACAACCACCACATTTTCCAGCGCCTTATCGTCTTCTTCGAGTTGGATCCGGATACTGGGTTGATTGCTAACACGGACTGTTTGTGAAACAAATCCGATGGAACTAATAATGAGAGTATTTACTCCCTGTGGCAAACTGATACTGAATCTGCCTTTTTCATCCGTGGAAGTTCCTGCCTCCCCGGCTGTGATGGTTGCACCTATAATAGGCTGCTGTGAGGATCTGTTTACTACCTCACCCGTAATTGTCTGCGCACTGACCCAACTGCTTAAACAGCTAAGTAGCGCAAACAAAAGGAAATTCTTAATTTTTCCCATGTCGACTTGTTTTGGATTTAGATGTATGATTGTAATTGAAATAAGCAATGCTTCCTTCTATCAGACTGACCCAGATACCCCCTTTTATATCCGGCCGAATACCATTTATGGATGAATTACCGAGTTTGTATTTCCACAGTAACTTTCCCGTTTTCTCTTCCAATGCGATGATCATTCCGTTTTTTGTGCCGGCATAAAGAATGCCTTTAGAAACTGTAATCGGACAAGGATTGTGCTCATATCCGAACCCTGCATGGGTTGCCCAATTTGTTTGGATGAAATCAGCGTGGGTTGAAACGGAAATAATAGTGTCATTCATCAATTTCGCATATACGGAATGGTTAGCCGGATTCCCACCCATCGACTCACGAACCCGGTGACGATTTGACCTCCAAAGCGTTTTACCGGTTTCCAGTTCAATAGCCGTCATATATCTGTCGGGAGCAACAATAAAAACTTTGCTGTCGGCAATAACCGGAATTACATTACCAGGGGAATACAACTTTTGAGGCGAGCCATTGGTCCATTTCCATTTAAGCTTTCCAGTGATAGCATCCAGGCAATACAGAAATTTATCCCATGCTCCAACTACCAGGTGGTTTCCGGAAATTGTGGCACGTGTCTGAATTTGTCCCTGTATTCCATCAAACTTCCATTTGATAACACCATCCTGCGCTGACAAACAATACATGGTGCCATTTCCAGCGCCGATATAAAGTAGCCCATTTTTTACCGTTACTTCACTGATAATCGGTTCAGCAAGCGATTGTACCCATTGCTCCTTACCATCTTTAAGTGAAAAAGCATGCAGCTTGCCATCTATACTTCCTATAATTATTTTTTCATCGTATACAACCGGTGTTGAATAAACTGAACCTGGTAACTGTTGCTTCCAGATCAACTTGTTCTTTTTTCGGTCAAGCAGTTTGATTGTTCCATCTGAACATCCAAATACGATTTTATCCCTGCCTGTAGGTACAGCTGCCGTGAAAACGGAACTTTTATCCTGGTATTGGTAAACTGGTTTAAATGCAGCAAAGCTGTCGTTCACGTTATAGGATGCCGGTAAACCATTTATTTTTTTTTGTAAAGCCGCGTTGGAACTCAAGTCCATTGCATAATGAAGCTTTTCACCTGGTTGTCCGGATAGTTTTTCCGTGATCCGTACTGAATCAATACTTAGTTCTATAAGATTGTAACCCACGCCTGGTGTGCCTTTGGGCAAACTGGATCGTCCCATGATTCCAGTGATACCATCAAAATTGTGAATAGATAAGCGGTGACCATGCCCACAGAGAGCAAGTTTGGTGTGATACTTTTTTAGAATGTTAGTTACATCATACCAATTATCCAATCCATCACCCAGCGGATAATGGGCAAGTGAAACAACTACCTGACCTGGTTGTACTTCCCGCTTCAAAGTGTTATCGAGCCAGATGAGGTCTTCCTGCTTCACATGCCCATCGCCCATTTTCATATATGGGCCTGTATTAAAACCTATGAAATAAAATTTTTTATAAGAGAAGTGAAAGCGATCCTGCTTCCAGAGTTCCAAGTATCTTTTGCCAGCGGTTTCGGACCAATTCGTTTCATGGTTGCCGGGTAAAATATAATAAGTAGGCTTTAACTGCGAAAGCAATCGATGAACGGATTCAAGTTCAGCATTGCTTCCTGTATTTGTAATATCACCTGTTACTACCACAAAATCTACACTATCCCGATTGATATCATCTACGATGGCTGCAAGACCTGCTTCACTTGCTGTACCCGGGCTCACATGTAGATCTGTCAGAAAAGCAAATCGTGCCTTCTCCTGCGCCCGCAAATCTGTTTGAAAGGCAATTAAATAAAAGAGTATACTACATATACTGAAATCCAGTAAACGCATGCTGGCAAATTTTTTTATATCAAAGAGGTTGAATTCCTTTCTTCCTTAAATCGTGTAGCAAAGGATCAAATGGTGTCCGTTCCGTAACGAGTACATTGATATGATCCAGCGGACATAATTGTATGGGTTGAATTGTATTTATTTTTTCCGAAATGCTAAGACCAACTACTTTTTGGGAGGATTTGATCATTGCTTTTTTTAGCACCACAACGTCCCAGTCATTGTCAGAAACACCGAATTCCGGATGTATTGCATTAATACCCAGAAAGCAGAGATCTGCCCGTAAAGACCGAATCTGTTCGATTGCCTGGTGCCCAACTGTAATCCTTGAATTTTTTGATAGTTTGTCTCCAATTACGATAATCTCGATATTGGGGTGTTTCATATACTCACAAATGGCAGGCACACTACCACAGAAAAAAGTTGCTTTCAGATTGGTTGGAAGTACTTTTGCAAGTTCAATGATTGTAGTACCACCAGTAGTTACAACCACCATACCGTCTTCAATAAGCGTAACTGCTTTACGGGCTATTTCTTTTTTTGCATCCCTTGCATAGATATCATCAAATGACCAGGTCTGATAGTGGAAAGACGGCGACATGGCTCCGCCGTGTACTTTAATAACTTTGCCTACTTGTTCCAGTTCCGCCAGATCTCTGCGAATGGTATCCTGCGAAACACTCATCTCCTCACTAATAACACCCGACAATATCTTGTTGTGGAGATTTATCTTTTGAAGAATATAAGCCTGGCGCTCTTTTTTTAACATGGCAATTAGCTTGGTTCCTTATTCGCCAGACAAAATAGGAGTAAAAACGCAAAAAAGCGCAATTAATAGAGATTAAAATGCATTAATACCGCAATAAGACACTATATAATGCAAATAATTGCAATATAAGTATTGAAAAAGCCGTAAAAAAATGCAAATTTACCACAGCCAAAAGATGCTGGCTATTTAGTTTTTTTTGTGGAAGGGGAAAAGTAGAGAATCAGTAATCCTGCGGCAACCGAAATCACAGCGCCTATCAGGATGGCCAGTTTGGCTATGTTTTGTGTTGCAGGATCTTTAAATGCGAGCATGGTAATGAAGATTGACATGGTAAAGCCAATGCCAGCGAGTGCTCCCATTCCTATCAATTGCATCCAGTTGGTTCCGGAAGGTCGCTCGCCAAGTCCGGTTGCTACTGTTATCCAGGACGCCAAGGTAATCCCCAACGGTTTTCCTAATACCAGTCCCGCCAGCACTCCCCAGCTCAGGCTGGTAGTAATTGCTTCGCTAAAATTGCCTGGTATTTCAATGGCTGTATTAGCAAGTGCAAAAAGTGGCAGGATGATAAAGTTCACCGGGTCATGAAGAGCATGCTCATAATTGGATAAACGTTCCAGCGGAACAAGAAACGCAACCAACACTCCGGCAATGGTAGCATGTATACCCGAATTGAAGATGCAGTACCAAACCAATAGACCGATGATAAGCGTTACCCACCATTTGTTGCCTCTTAATTTATTCAACAGGTGCAGTATGCCAAGTAAAACAGCAGCTCCGAGTAAATAATACCAGGATATATCACCTCCATAAAATACAGCAATCACGAGTATGGCTCCCAAATCATCAATAATAGCCAGCGCCATTAAAAAGATCTTTAACGTAACCGGCACACGGCTGCCTAATAAAGAAGCAACTCCCAACGAAAAAGCAATATCGGTTGCCATTGGAATGCCCCAGCCACTATGGTAAGGGGTTGATGCATTAAACATTGCATAGATGCCGGCAGGAACCAGCATTCCACCAAGTGCGGCAGCAATTGGGAGAGATGCTTTTTTTATGGAGGACAATTCACCAATCAGTAATTCCCGTTTGATTTCCATTCCTACCAGGAAGAAGAAGAGGGTCATCAATCCATCATTTATCCAATGCAGGATGGAGTGGGGAAGATGCAGAAAAGGTAGGATATGTGTTTCCTTCTCCATGAAGTGCACATAGGCATCTTTCCATTGACTATTGGCTAACACCAGAGAGACAATCGTACAGACCAGTAGCGTAATTCCCACTGCCCGGCTGTCTTTGATAAACTCCTGAATCGGACTGATTAGTTGTTTCCTTATGATTTGCCGTATGCTGGGAATGGTTGCCATGCTATTCGTTTATTACCGGGTCCTCGAAAAGTTCAAATTTAGTTTTTGGGCGCCTTTTTTCCAACCATTTAAATCCACGCAAGCGCATTTCACCATGATTTACCTGGCGGAAGGGATACATGGTTCCTTCAACGGAGCTTCGGAAAACAACCCGGTTGAGTTCCTTGTTTGCAAAATAAAAATCAATGATATCTGCGGTTGATCGGTTTACTCCGGAATAGGCCGAATCCTGATCCTGCGCGTAATATATACTCTCTGCGGAACCTTTTGCGCGCATGTAATTGATCACACCATCTGTGAAATAGCCATTGATCGTATTCCCTTTAATCTGGTTGTAAAAATCTTCTGCAGTCCGGTTTATTACCAGCCCATTATCAAATACATGCAGCCGTTCCGGGTCTTTGTTTTTGGTATATAAATAAATGGTATCGCCTGTTACCTGCGTCCCATTTGCCCAGGCTACCGGATCATGAAACATCCGGAAAATGGAATCCACTCCTGAATAAAACAGACTGTCGCAAACCGCCTGCAAAGAATCACTGAATATCCTTACCCGGTGCCAGGCCTGGAAATATCGGTTGCGATTCGTTGTATCTGCCGGATCCAGTACGCTGATTCTCCATAAGCTGTCAGATAGTGCTGTACTATCCGTACCCAAACTATCCGTTACTACCTGAACGGATCGTATAAATGTTTTCTGATAACCAGCCTTGTCTGTCAGGCGGGCTGAAAACAAGGTATCCGCTGATACAAATACAGAATCTTCCTTTTGCTTGATAATCATCAGCGGTCGCTGTGTCGCCAGCAGGGTATTGGTTTTTTTGTTCGCTTTCAGATCATTGGCCAGAATAGAGATTCCCTGCGCAGTATCCCGGAATACCGCATTACCTCTTGCATAACTATCACCTGTATTATCATCAAACCCCACATCATCTCCCGTTACAAAGGTGGTTCCATCTTTGATCACCGGCCGGCGACCGAATTTGGCCACCTTATTTTTCATATCATAATAACCTTCGGAAGTGGTTATATCACGTCGACCACTATCCGAAACAATCCTGGTTTTGGTAATAAAGGTGGCAATTCTGCTATCTGTATTGAATAGCAGGGAGTCTGTTTCAAGATCATATTCCGGATCCTTCATCTTTACGTCCTTTTTGAAATAGACGTCTTTCATATCTCCATAATAGATCGCTTCCTTACTGGTCAGAACGGTTTTATCACTAACTACCTTTCCTCCATTGGAATAAATTCCAATCTTTAAATTGGTATCGTATTCCAGGTCGTTGGTAGTGAGCACACCTTTTCCATCGGTCAACCGTACATTTTTTTTGAGATAGGCTTTTTTGTCTTTGGAATAGTAAATCAGGTACTGCGCATAAGTGTGTATACTGTCGGCATCATTTATATGCACATTGCCAAATGCCTCCACTACACCCGTAGAAGGATTGATAACAGCACTGTCGCAGTAAAACTTGGTGGTTCCCTGTTCCAGAAAAACATTTCCGGCCAACATCTGCAATTCTGTTACCGAATCTTTTTTAAGGTACCTGAAGCGATCGGTTTTTCGAACCAGCACGATATCCATGGTATCAGCCGGGTTTGCAGGGGTTGGTACAGGCTCCTGCGCAATCGCAGGCAGCATAGCCAGCAACAGCAACCAGCTTAACAATAATCCAACCAGTCGCATCTTATTGTGATTGTGGCGTCGTTTGTGTAGAATCATTTAATGGCGCCTGCAGGGGTTTATTTTTGTCTTTCCGCCCAAATACCGATACATTGATATATCGTTTCGGATGCACCCGTACATCATCAAGCAAAATATTCAAACTTCTGGTTGTGTTTTCCAGGTTCTGATATAATTGTTTATCATTTAACAGAAGTCCCAGTGATCCATCCTTGCTGTTTGCTTTTTCTACTACACCATTCAGGTTGCCTATAGTGGTCTGCAGATTGTCTACCATTCCTTTTATATCGGCTGCTGCCAGCTGGTCGGTAGTTTTTTCCAGGTTGCCCAGGGTATGTGTAATGCTCTCATTATTGGATGCAAGGTTCCCGCTCACTGACTCCAGGTTGGCCATTGTCTTGTTTAGAGTGCTGTTCTGTGATGCGATCAGCTGATTTAATGCGGCTGATGCTTTTGCCAGGTTGGCAATGATGGTGTGGAAATTATTTTTGGTATTGGGATCAAAATAAGTACCCACTACCTGGATGAGAGAATCAAGCGATATAAGGGTTCCGTCCAGGGATTGCAAGGCGGGATTCAATTTCCCGGTGACTTCATCCAGCAGGGCCGCTTTTGCTTTGCTGCTGATCGTATCTCCGTCTGCGAGGAATTCTCCGGCGCTGCCATGCTCAATTACCAGGTTGGATGTTCCTAACAGGCTGGCATCAATATAGGCAACAGAATTTTTCGGAATATTGATATGACGGGCCAGGTTGATGGTAACTACGATACCATCTTCAATATTCGGACTGCGTTCCCGAATCTCGGATACCATTCCGATTTGAAGGCCATTCAACAGAACCGGACTGGAATTGGCGAGGCCCGTTACTTTCGGAAAGATCGCATATACCTGATCGTTTTTGTCAAAGAAACTTTTTCCTTTCAGAAAATTGAAGCCAAGTATCAGTAAGGTAATACTTACTACTGCCAGGATGCCGATCTTGGTTTCATTAGATATTTTCATGCACTAAGAATTGGAGTCAAATGTAAGGATTTAATTTCCAGTTGTGCTCCGGGGCAGATGGCGCGGATTTTCCAATTCTTCCTTATAGCGTTTGAACGCAGATAATATATTATTAACTACTTCCTGCTGACCGGCTTCACTTACCAGGTATTCTTCTTCTTCTTTATTCGTTATAAAACCTGTTTCAATCAGAATGCTTGGCATACCCGTTGCCTGCAAAACCCAGATTCCCTTGTGGTTTCGCTGTTTAACACCGAAGCTTTTTCTTCCTGCATTTGCAAACTCCTCCTCTACAAACTGGGCCAGCAGGGCTGAATTACGGAAAAAATATTTGGTATACAATTGGGCACGAATTTTTGCTTCCGGTGAATTCAGGTCTAATACGTTGTTCGGATCATCCACCGGTTCTTCTTCACCGCTTTCTTCCTCATCCAGCACAATATTCTCACTTTTGGCACTGGATCGGTCTGCCGCCCAGATATAAGTTTCAGTACCTATCCGGGTATTTTTCACATAATAAGTATCGTAAATCGGCTGCTTTATCAGTTTTTTCTTCCTGGTTTTACCTTTTCCCACATAAACCACTTTGTTTTTATAACCGGTGATTTTTTTCTGATACCATCCACCGGCTTTCTGCCCGGTTGCATTCAGGTGTATTGAAATAAAGAGGTCTCCTTTTGCTTCATTGGCCATTTCAGCCCGGATGCGGTTAGCCAGGTTAGGATCGGTTACCCCTTTGGGAAGGTTGGCATCCTTTCGGGTATAAATGAAGTTGATTTCGGGGTAAGCCTTTTCCAGCTCCTGTCCCAGTTTAAGTGCGATGGACAGGGCCACTTCGGCCTCTGTGGAAATTAGTCCACGAGCTCCGGGATCCCGACCACCGTGTCCGGCATCAATGATTACCGTTTTTAATGCATTTCTGGATGCCTGCGCGCTGCTGTTTTTTGAAAATATTAGCAACACACCGGCAGCGATCACTATATAGAGTTGAGTCTTGAACAATCTGATCATACAATAACCTTTGAATAATGGGTACCGAATCCCTATTTTTGCCCCCATTCAATAGTATGAAGGACGGCGGCAAATTTAGTTTAAAATACATTTTTATTGGGCTTTTTGCACTGCTGCTTGTAATATTAACGCACGCTACCAATGCGAATTATCCTTTTAAAGGAAAATTTAATTCCACTTTAACGCTCCAGCAGCTGGATACTGTTCCTTCCAAACCAGATTCGCTGCCAGTGAAAAAAGATAGCCTGGGCAACCTGATCAGGGATACTACCGGTAAATTGATTCAGCAAGTTGACACCTTAAATGTTAAAATTTCATCCGATTCGCTGGATGCTCCTGTACAATACGCTGCTTCCGATTCCATGGTGCTCGATGTTCCCACCAAAAAAATTACCCTCTTTAATAAGGCAAGCACGAAATATAAAGACCTTGATCTGACTGCCTATAGCATAGAGCTGGATCAGCCGACCCAAATTGTTGTAGCCACTTACAGGCTGGACAGCTTAGGAGAGAAACAGGGAAAACCACATTTCGTTCAGGGAGAAAGTAATATGGATGCGGATTCCATCATTTATAATTTTAAAACCCAGAAAGGGATTACCAAAAGCACGTTTACCCAGCAGGGTGAGATGTTTGTTTATGGAAGCAGGATTAAAAAAGTCAATATCAACGATTTCTTTGCGCTGGATGGGCGATTTACTACCTGTAACCTGGATACCCCGCATTTTGCTTTCCGCACCAAAAAACTGAAGCTGGTTAATAAGAAACTGGCGGTAAGCGGACCCATCCATCCGGAATTTGAAGGGGTACCTGTCCCAATTTATATCCCCTTTGGATTCTTCCCCTTATCGCAGGGACGCAAATCCGGAATCCTGCCGCCCCAGTTTGTGGCCAATGAACAATTCGGTCTGGGTTTGGAAAATATGGGGTACTATAAGGTACTGGGAGAAAAATTTGATGTCATGCTTCGGGGGGATATCTATTCCTATGGTGGCTGGCGGGCCGTTCTAACACCTACCTATAAACGACGCTACCGGTATTCCGGCCGCCTCAACCTTTCCGTTCAGAATACCCGGATATTAAGCCGGGATGCTGAAAAGGAATTTGATGTAAACCGGAGTTTCAATATTCAATGGAGTCATGTCGCGGATGCCAAAGCCAGACCAGGTACCAGTTTCCAGGCAAGTGTGAATGCCGGTTCTACCCAGTTCAACCGGTTTGTTGGTGCCAACCCATCCATCAACTTTCAGAACCAGATGTATTCCTCCATCGCCTACACCAAAAACTGGAACAATAAATTCAACCTGAGTTTAACGGCAGGACATGATCAGAACAACAGAACCCGCCAGGTGAATCTGCGACTTCCGGATGGATCTTTCACCGTCAACAACTTTTATCCTTTTCAGAAGAAGGAATTTGTAGGTACCCCCAAATGGTATGAAAAACTCGGAATTGGTTTAAATTCTCAATTCCGGAACCAGGCTTCGTTTTATGACAGTGCCTTTAGCTTTACCCAGCTGATTGATACCATGCAATGGGGTGCTCAGCATAATATACCCATTACGCTCTCCCTTCCTTCCCTTGGACCAATTCAGATTGCTCCCGGAATCAGTTATTCAGAACGCTGGTATGCTCAGCAGTTTAATCGTACCTGGAATCCGGCCACTAATAAAATTGATACTTCCATCAATCGCGGATTTCACACGGCCCGGGATATGTCGTTTAGCATGAGCCTGAATACCGCCCTTTTTGGTACCTATGATAAATTTGGTAAAAACAGCAGCGTGCGTGCAATCCGGCATGTGATTCGGCCTTCTGTTTCGGCGAGTTACAAACCGGACATGAATGGGAAAGATTATTATTCAACCCAGGTGGATACCAGTGGAAGACAGGTTCGATTCAGTAAATATGCCGGTAGTTTGTATGGAGCTTTTGGCGAAGGAGAATTCGGTGGATTGAGTTTTACACTGGATAATAACCTCGAGATGAAAGTTCGTTCGAAGAAAGATACTACTTCGGAAGATGGTATTAAAAAAGTTCGACTCATTGATGGTTTTGGTTTAACCGGCAGTTATAATTTCCTGGCAGACAGTTTTCAATTATCCCCTATTAGTCTGTATTTACGAAGTACACTGTTTGAAAAGATCAATATCACAGCTTCAGCCAGCATGGACCCTTATAAAACAGATCGCCAGGGATACCGCATCAATGAACTGGCCTGGTCGGGGGATGGATTTTCTTTAGGGCGTATAACTTCCGGAAACATTGCCATATCCACTTCCTTTACCAGCAAACAAAAGGAGAAAAAGCAACTTCCGCCGGATGAAGATCCAAATGGAATCGGATTGCCTATGACGAATGAAGAACAACAGGCTTTGCTGAATAATGTGCGGAATAATCCGGCTGAATATGCTGATTTCAATATTCCCTGGTCAGTGAATTTATCTTATTCCTTAAGTTTTAGCCGCTTGTTGAAAAGGGATTATTCAGGTTACGAAACCCAGATCAACAGCAGTGTTAATGTGAGTGGAGATTTTAATTTAACACCCAAATGGAAACTTGGGGCCAGTACCTTTTATGATTTCCGTGGAGCCTCTATCCAGCAACTAACCATGTTCCTTAGCCGGGAACTGCATTGCTGGCAATTAGGGATCAATATCACGCCGGTTGGTTTATACCGCACGTTTAATATTACCATCAATCCGAAATCAGGCCTTCTCAGAGATTTGAAAATTAACCGTTCTAAATTCTTCTATACGCAATAAGAAAACGGATTCTCACTTTCACCTTTCACTTTTCACCTTTCACTTTTTTGTTCATCAATCCATACGCACGCTCCTTCAAACTATCCACCGTATCTGTACCTAATACTTCTATAGGTTCAAGGAATTCGATCCGCAGGGGATGGGGCATCAGGTAGAATGATTTATGAGGAGGATTAACTTTTCGGGTATGGAAGATCACGCCGGGTATAATAGGTGTGCGGGTATCGAGGGCTAACCTGAAAGCTCCGTCATGAAAGGGTTTCAACGGTTGGTCAGTTGTATTGCGGGTCCCTTCCGGATATATACACATATGCAGTCCCATTGCTAATACATCCTTCATGCGGCCATAACTTTCTTTGCGGCTTTTATCACTTTTGCGATCTACCAGCACACTGCCTAATTTATATATCAAACCAAAAACCGGAATTTTTGCCATCTCCGCCTTGGCGATGGTTTTGTTGCCTCCAGGAATAGCCGGTGAAGAAATCGGCACATCCATCAGTGCATTGTGATTACAGATTACTATATAGGGCTGTCCTTTTTTGAAATGTTCTTTCCCCCTAACAAAAAGCGGACAGCCAATGCCCGGTAGGAACACCCCCATCCAGATCCGTGAATAACGGATGAAACGGTGTGTCCGCTTTGGTTCTCCGATAGTCAAACAAAATAAAGCAACCGGAACCAGGAACAATAACATTGTTACCGTGAATAATAGGATTGCCCATAAAGCCCAAATCCTGCCGAAAACTTCTTTGAACCAGTTCATGTTGCGAAGGTAGTTTACAATGACCAATCGATGGGATCAATGCCGTTTTTAACCAGGTATTCATTGGTTTTGGAAAAATGCCGGCATCCAAAAAAACCTTTATCTGCACTGAATGGAGAGGGGTGGGCCGCTTTTAATACCAGGTGTTTGGTTTCATCAATGAGGACTTGTTTTTCCTGGGCAAATCTTCCCCATAACAAAAACACAATATGCTCTTTTCGCTCACTAATAACGCGAATAACCGCATCCGTGAAATCCATCCAGCCGATTTTAGCGTGGCTTCCGGGTTCATTGGCTCTTACCGTCAATGCTGCATTCAGCAGCAATACGCCCTGTTCAGCCCATTTTTCCAAATTGCCTTTGCGGGGGAGTTGCAAACCGATATCGGCTGCAATTTCCTTGTATATATTTAGCAATGAGGGTGGTGGTGTTACACCTTCCGGTACGGAAAAACTTAATCCATGTGCCTGTCCCGGATTATGATAAGGATCCTGCCCCAGTATCACGACCTTTAGTTTGTCTGGTGGTGTTTTATCAAATGCATTGAATATCATCGACCCGGGGGGATAAATGATTTTCCCGGCACTTTTCTCTGTTTTTAAATGTGTCACAACCTGCAGAAAATAAGGTTGCTTAAACTCCTGCTTCAAAAAAGCTTTCCAGCCGGATTCAATTTTTACCTCCATTAAATCTTGATTTAATTCTGAACACAAGTTAGGTTGGAACGAAAATCAACGTAAATTATATTTCCAAAATCAGCAATTATGATAGAGAACCTACTCAACCTTATTCGGGAAAATGCCGGCGACAGTATTATCAACAACCCTGATATTCCCAATGAGCGCAATGATGAAGCCATTCAGGCAACGGGTGCTTCCATACTCACAGGACTACAGGGCATGATGGCCCAGGGCAACGTGAAAGAAGTGCTGGGCATGTTTGCCCAGGGAGAGGTGGATCAAAATAATCCGGTGGTTCAAAATCTTTCGGGTAATGTTATCAGTGATATGATGGGACGATTTGGAATGGATAGCGGAAAAGCAGGTTCGCTGGTTGGCAGCCTGTTGCCAATGATCCTTAGCCAACTGGTACGGAAAACAAACGACCCCGCCAATAATGGTTTCAGCCTGGATGGATTATTTGGTCAATTGAGCGGAGGCCGTACTTCGGGTATGAATCTGGAAGGGCTGGTTGGTAAACTGGCAGGAGGCGGACTGGATCGCGACGGGGATGGAGATGTTGATTTTCAGGATCTGGCCGGTATGTTTACAGGTGGCGGCAATGCTGGAGGTAATAGTGGTGGTACGGCCGGAGGCAATGCACTGGATGCACTTAAAGGTATTTTCGGAAGATAATTTTTAGTATAACCCTGAACCGGAGCTATTTGCTCCGGTTTTTTAATTCAGCAAGATGACCAACAGAAGAACTTTTATCCGGCAATCTTTGAAAGCCGGAGCCGGTGTTTATCTCGGTACAATGGGATTAAGTGCGGTGTCCTATGCCCGTATAATAGGTTCCAACGATCGGGTAAATGTTGGCGTGGTCGGCTTTTCCGATCGTTTTCGCCAGTCCCTACTGCCCAGTTTCATGAACCATTACAAGGAATTGAATTTTGATATGGTAGCAGTTTCCGATATCTGGAAACGCAGAAGAGAGGAAGGGGCATCCCAATTGAAAGAAAAATTTGGTCACGATATCAAAGCCTGCGTGAATAACGAGGAGCTATATACGCTGAAAAATATTGATGCAGTGATCATCAGTACGGCCGATTTTCAACATGCGCTCCATACTATTGAGGCCATGAAAGCAGGCAAAGATGCTTACACGGAAAAGCCTTTTGCTGAAACGATGGATGATAACAATGCGGCCCTGGCTGCCGTAAAGCAGGCTGGTAAAATTGTACAAATCGGGTCACAGCGCCGAAGCGGACCCAATTACAAAGCAGCTGCCAAATTTATAGGAGAAGGAAAATTCGGCCCGATTACCATGGTGGAACTGACCTGGAATGTAAACCAGCCTGGAAGATGGCGGCGCCCTGACCTGGTAGCATCCATCCGTGAACAGGATACTGATTGGAAACGGTTTTTGCTCAATCGACCATTTGAAGCATGGGATCCCCGAAAGTACCTGGAGTATCGCCTTTTCTGGCCTTATTCTTCCGGTATGCCCGGACAATGGATGAGTCACCAGATTGATACTGTTCACTGGTTCTCAGGTATCGCACACCCCAGAAGCGTGGTTGCAAATGGGGGTATTTACATGTGGAAAGACGGAAGAACCAACTGGGATACGACAACTGCGGTTTTTGATTATGGTCCGGAGAACGATGCCGGATCAGGATTTCAGGTGATTTTTTCTTCGCGTATGCATAACGGTGACGAACGACCCGCCGAACTATATTTTTCCAATGGGGGCGAATTGAACCTTATCACCAACAAGGTATCTCCAGCCGGCGGTTTGCGTAAAAACCATGCTGATGCCATGAAAATGCAGCCGAATCTTTTACCTCAAATGGACCTGATTGCGGAAAAAGTGGAAGTCGCCGCCTCAGCCAATACCGGGGGTGATCCGCTAACGAGCGCGCATATGCGAAACTGGATGGAATGCATCCGTAGCCGGCAACAGCCCAATGCTCCGGTTGAAGCGGGATATAATCACTCCATTGCTACCATTATGACGAATGCTGCGGTTCGGACGGGTGGCAAAGCGGTATTCGATTCCAAAACCAAACAGGTTTTGGTGGATGGGAAAGTTTTTAAATATTAAGAATTGTCATGAAGTTATCTTATCTCGGTTGGGCAGCACTGTTAGTGCTGCCAACTTTTTCCATTGCGCAGTCTGCCGGTTTGAAATGGGTGAATAAACCGGAAGAGAAAATTCATGAGCTGCACTATAACAACCGGTTGCTGACAGCTTACCGGTATGATGATTCCATCATGAAACCTGTGCTGTATCCGTTGAATACAGTTTCCGGAACAACAGTCACCAGGGGCTTTCCAATTTCATCCAGGCAGGGCGATCGCACTGATCATCCTCATCATGTTGGCTTATGGCTTAATTATGAATCAGTAAACGGTCTTGATTTCTGGAATAATTCAACCGCCATTCCATTTGAAAAAAGAACTTCTTATGGTTCCATTTACCAGCAGAAAATTCTAAAACAGGAAGCCAGGGGCGATTATGCATTACTGTTAGTAACCACAAACTGGAAGAATAAAGCAGGGGAAATACTATTGGAAGAAAAAACAGCGTTTCGATTTAAAGTAGCCGGCAATCAATGGTATTTGGAACGAAGTACAACACTCACAGCGTTGAATAAGAAAGTGGTTTTTAAAGATGTGAAAGATGGAATGCTGGCCATCCGGGTAGCCCGCGAACTGGAACAGCCATCCAAAGAGGCCAGTTCCTTTGTGGATGCCAAAGGCATTGTTACCAAAGTGGATCAATTGCCCGCTGAAAACATAACCGGATTGTATACCAGCAGTGAAGGCCTAACCGGAGATGCCGTTTGGAGCAGTCGGGCCCGCTGGGTTATGTTAAACGGAAAAATTAAAGGAGACGCTGTTACTGTTGCCATGATTGATCATCCGTCCAATATTGGTTATCCTACCTATTGGCATGCACGGGGATATGGGTTGTTTGCATTGAACCCGTTGGGTGCAGCCATTTTCAGCAATGGAAAAGAAAGCCGAAACCTGGTATTGGAACCCGGACAATCCATTCATTTTAAATACAAGATTGTTTTACAAGGAGGTAAAAACCTGAGTGCATCGGATATGAACAAGTTAGCTGATGATTTCGCAATTTCGAATCAATAAGTATTGTCCTCATTAAACAATTGTAGTTGTCTTAGTTTTATCAGGCAATACCTGCCTTTTATTTCTTTGGGGTTAAATCAATCCAGCGATTCAACGTAGTTTCGGGTGTTTCGAGTACTACTTTGTAAAATTCAGAGGGTAGACCGGATACATCCAGTATATAGGACCCTTTACCTGCAGGAACTCTTGCCAGTTCTTTATATTCATCCGCGTTCCCATTCTTGAAGTTATTGGTTGTGCTGACCAATATTTTTACTTCCGCATTTTTGTCCAGTGTCGTCCAGCTCACATCAATCTTCTCCTGAAAATAGTTCACTTGCATATTAGTAATGCTCGATGGTCCCAGCAGGCTTTGTCCGTCTAATTCTCTTTTAAGTGCTACCGGCAGCTGTATGGAAAGAAAATGGGCAATACTTGGCAAAATATCCGTGTTCGCCGGTTTGAAGAATTTGGAATAGGTATTGTCGCCGGCTTTATTCGTCACAATCCAGATATTTCTTTCCCGGTAGGATTGCCCGCCATGCCCCTTGCCGGTAGCTGCATCACGTCCATGATCGGTTGTAATGTAGATGAGCCATTCTTCACCCTTTTTCTTTTCTCTTTCTTTGATGACATTCCAGATGAGTCCAATTTTTTGATCCATTTCCCTAACCGCTTTAAAGTATTCCGGTTGATCCCCATGCATATGTCCCATGTCATCCGTATACTGCATGTACACCCAACTCAGATCTGGTCCATATTGCGTGATATGATCGGCTGCAGCCTGCGCTACTGCCTGATCAATACGTTCCATATACCGGTGTTCTTTGTCGTGGGGGAAACGGATGGTGTCCAGCTCATATCCATCAGCCACATAATCAGTTTTGATAAATCCGGTTGCGGCTAATCCATCACCCACTAATTTTGTCCGGTTGTCCAGCCAGCTTGAAAAGACACCGATTTTCTTTTCCGGATATTGGTTTTTAAGTAAACGGAAAATGGTAGGGTAGGAGTAATTGGGGGCCTCAATTCCATTACCCCATACATTGTGTTTATTTGCCCAGGTGCCCGTGAGCACAGAGTTATATCCAACGGCAGAAATGGTGGGCGTTTGAGAATAGCCTCCCTTTTCGCCACCCAGCCAGGCCCTGTAATAAGCACCCAGACTGGAGATCGCTTTCAGCGCAGGAAGATTTTCCCGCTCAATGATATCCGCAGCAATTCCGTCCACAATAATAAATACTGCTTTTCTTGTTTTTTTCTGTGCCACCAGACTTAGTGTCAAAAAGAAACTGCAACCAATCAGAACTAATTTTTTCATGTACGATAGGTTATAAGATTCGATTCTACGCATTCTCCTATATAACCCAAGATAGGGAATTGCATGCTTTCCTTACTTCAAACTTTGTAAATAATCCAGCAAGCTTTCCTGGTCTGCTTTGGGTAAATTTTTAATTAACCCCTCGTACATTAATGATTTTTTCTGAGTTTCAATGGTTGCTATTTCGGTACGTTTGACCTGAAACACTTTATTGCCAATCAACATCAGATCAAATTGCTGTTCATTGGCATTGACAATTCTTCCCAGTAGTACCTTGCCATCTTTTAAGGTGATTTTTGTTCCTTCCATACTTGGTTTGATGATCGCTGAAGGATTCATAATGGATTCATAGATTTCTTCGCGCGACATACGATTGCCAAGACCATTCAATGTTGGTCCTAACAACTCCTGTCCATCTTCCGTGGTATGGCAGGCAAAACAGGCAGTGGTTTTATACAGGTCTTTTCCTTTCTCCAGGGAACTGCTGCTGAATGTTTCCTGTTTTACAGACCGCTGTTGTTCTGTTTTTCCTTTTCGTTTTGGGTCATAGACCATTTTGTAAAAACCTCCGGAGCTTTCCTGGATCGGATTATACCAGTAGTCGGCTACGCCATGTGTTGCTGCATACAATGATCCATCCCTGCCAAAAGCGAGATCGCTTAATTTGGGAATATCAGCCACAGGGTATTCGGCAAGTTCTATCTTTCCCGATTCCGCTTTTGAAATCCTCACTCTTGCAATACCTCCTCTTTTCCATCGTTCCGCCGGTCCGTAAAACGCAACAAATAAATCACCGCCCGTTCCGCCAAAATCATTATCCGTTGAATTGAACTCCATTCCACTCGGAGCCAATTCCATTTGGAAGGACAAAACCGGTTTTTCGGTAGAATCAGTGGGTTTGTATTTTTTGGCATTATGCCCATAGAACTTTCCAGGTACTAACCGGTTTAATTCTTCCGTCGGATTACCACCTCCTTCATTATCGGCGAAATAAAGAGTCCCATCCGGATGAAAACTCATTCCATAAACCGATCGGATTCCGGTTGCCAGTCGCTCTGCCTGTTTCCCATCTGGCGAAATTCTTATGATTGCACCCCGATAACCCCTGGGGTCCGGTGAAGCCCCTGCATTCCAGGAGTCTGTAGTTATCGCTCCGTATAAATAGTTGTCTTTTCCAAAACACAGTCCGCTGATCCATTCATAGGGATGTTCGCTTTGCGGGATATCCTTGAAAAAAGTCCAGCTGCTATCTGCTTTACCATCCTTATCGATGTCTATATAAGCCCTTATTTCTTCCCGGGTACCTATAAAAACAGTATCACCGCGGTAAGCGAATCCGCCCGGATTATGCAAGCCGTTATCAGCTACTGAACAATATAAACCTGCTTCATCTTCTACGCCATCGGAGTCTGAATCCACCAGGCGGTAAATAGCGCCCGAAGCATTGGAGGCATAGATAATTCCACCCGGACCAGCACTTATCTGAATAGGGTTCTGGATCGTTACACCTTTCGTAATTGGAAGCCTTATAATTCTGTACGGGCCATATGCGATCGCTGTACGGTCTTCATACGTACTGAATATATCCTGCTTTCTATTATCCCTGCAGCTATTACACAGACAAAGCACTAACAGGAAAGTACAGGACAGTACGAACCGTTGAAATCGGACATTCATGGTAAATTAGAATTAGTGTAGGAGTTTACACTAATCAGAGCAATTGAAATTTACAGAATTAAATACATATCTGAAATAGAGCTATGAAAATATTACTTCCTGCCATCTTGTTCTGTTTGTTCTCCTGTAATACTCCGGAACCTGTAAGGGTTGCTGTATCTACAATGGATTCGGTTTACGAGGTAATTAAGACACCCTATAAATATGGAATAGTATTCAGGCATCCGGATACAACAAAAATGATTGACAGTCCAACTATCTTCCAATGGGAAGGTAAGTGGTTTATGACCTATATTGTATTTGATGGAAGAGGATATGAAACCTGGCTGGCAGAAAGCCCGGATCTGCTCGAATGGACTACCCGGGGGCGATTGCTTTCGTTTACAGATTCAGGTTGGGATGCCCAGCAGAAAGCAGGATACATGGCTTTGATGGATATTTCCTGGGAGGGTACCTATTCACCTCAGTCCTATAACGGAAACTATTGGATGTCTTACCTGGGAGGATCGGAGAAAGGATATGAAGCTGGCCGGCTGGGTACCGGTATTGCCTATGCGAAAAACCCAACAATTCCAATCGAATGGACAAGGTTGGAACAGCCTGTACTGGCAGCTTCGGACAAGGATGCCCGTTGGTATGATAATGGTACTATCTTTAAATCATCTGTCATTGAAGATCCAAAACAGCTTCGTGGTTACCCCTTCCTAATGTTTTACAATGCAGCAGGCGATACCGCTAACTATGAGAGTATAGCTATGGCGGGTTCCAATGACTTAAAAACATGGACCCGGTTGGGAAAGGATCCAGTCATTACAAGAAAAATAAAGGGAAGTATTTGTGGGGATGCACAACTGATCAAGATGGGAGAACTGTATGTGCTATTTTATTTTGGTGCATTCTGGCCCGACAGGCCCGGCGCTTTTGAACGTTTTGCCTGTTCCTATGACCTGGAGAATTGGACGGAATGGGAGGGACCCAGTTTGGTAGAGTCTTCGGAGCCTTACGACGAAACCTATGCCCATAAGCCCATGGTAATTAACTGGAATGGGACTGTATATCATTTTTACAATGCGGTTGGTAAGCATGGGAGAGTGATTGCACTGGCCACTTCAAAACCTTTAAAATAATTTGCGCGCATGCCATCACTTAAATACCTGGGTTGCTTTTTAGCCGGTTGTATGTTTGTACTGACTGGATTCGCTACTCCGATTCGAATTGCCTGCGTTGGAAATAGTATAACATACGGTTCGGGTGTCGTTAACCGGGAAAAAAACAGTTATCCCGCCCAACTGCAATCCATGCTTGGTACAGCGTTTCTTGTCCGAAATTTTGGCCTGGGTGGAACTACTTTGTTAAAAAATGGCAATAAACCATATTGGGCAAGTCCGCAATTTCAGCAGTCACTGGATTTTCAACCGGATATTGTTTTCATCAAATTGGGAACGAATGATAGTAAAGCCGTCAACCGGCCTTTTATAAAAGAATTTAATAAAGACCTGCAGGCACTTATTAAACAATACCAGGAATTAGCATCCCGTCCCCGGGTAGTGTTATTATTACCTTTACCCTCCTTTTCTTCCGATAGTATGGGTATCTATGATCCGGTTATCGCTCAGCAGATCCATCCTTTAATTCAGCAGGTAGCACTGCAAACAGGTGTGGAACTGGTCGATTGCTATCAATTGTTTATCGATCAGCCCAACTTATTACCGGATAAGATTCATCCGAATTCATTAGGGGCAACGGTAATGGCTAAACGATTGTACGAGGTGGTGAAATTCCGGGAAGGGGAAGCCCCTGATTGGAAGCAATTCTCCTACCTTACTGCAGCATCATCAAACTTCTATGGTTATACCCAGTTGAACGGGGAGTTTAAAGGCAGAAGTATTCATGTAGTGTTGCCTAAAAAATCCGCGATCGGCCGACCCTGGATCTGGAGAGCACGGTTCTGGGGGCATGAACCCCAACTCGACCGCGCACTACTTGAAAGAGGATTTCATATCGTATACTGTGATGTGGCTGAACTTTTTGGAAATGCCAGAGCGATCAGTATCTGGAATGAGTTTTATACCGCCCTGCAAAAAATTGGAATGGCTCCAAAAGCTGTATTCGAAGCGATGAGCAGGGGAGGTGTGTATGCTTACAATTGGGTTTTACAGAACCCTGAAAAAGTGGCCTGTATCTATGCGGATGCGCCTGTCCTCGATCTGAAAAGCTGGCCGGGAGGTTTGGGCAAAGGACCAGGGAGCAAATCGGATTGGGAACTTTTCAAGAAGGCGTATAACCTAACGGAAACCAATGCCCGAAACTTTACCCTATCGCCACTGGATAAAGCGGAACAGATTGCATCCTTGCGAATTCCATTGATTCATGTGGTTGGCGAAGAGGACGAAGTTGTTCCATTAGATGAAAATACGGCACCCTTTGAGGAACGGATCCGGGCTGCAGGAGGGCATATTTCCGTGATTCGAAAACCGGGCATCAGGCACCATCCTCATAGCCTGGCGAATCCAACTCCGATTCTGAATTTTATACTTCGGGCTACAGGGAATAAAGTCAATTTTGCTTCCATAGCTTCGCCAGGAAGTGAATACAGGTCGGCTGCAGGATGGAAGGAAGGGACCGATTGGTGGAAGCAACACGAGGATATTGATTCTATGCTGAGAGCTGGCGCTGGCTCAGATATTGTATTTCTTGGGAATTCCATTACACAGGGAATTGGGGGGAATCGTCCGAATGTGACCCACAAACCTGGTAAACCGGCTTTTGATTCCCTTTTTTCGGGATACCGCTGGATATCTGCAGGAATAAGCGGGGATCGGACGCAGCACATCTTATGGCGCCTTCAGAACAGTGGATTTATTCAGGCCAATCCAAGGTTGATTGTATTGACTATTGGTGTAAATAATATGCCCGATGACAGTCCGGAAGAAATTGTTGAGGGCATTAATACCTGTTACAAATGGATTCGGACCAACCTGCCCAATACCCGTTTGATCCTGATTGGACCATTACCGGCGGGAATGGAAAAAAATGAATTCAGGCGAAAGCAATATGATAGTATTCATCTCCTGCTTGAAAACCAAAACCTGGAAGGGATCCGGTATCTGCCGCTACATCAGTATTTCCTAACCATTACAGGAGATCTGGACACCCCGTATTATTCCAGGGACGGCATTCATTTGGAGGAAGGTGGTTATGCTCAATGGGCAAAAGTTTTATATCCTGTACTACAGGAAGAATTAAGCAAAAGCAGTAAGTAGTTATTGTAAGGTGCCAAATACCACTGTCCAGTAGTTGTTCTGCATGCCAACACCCACATATTTGAACCGGCCATTCATAATGTTTTTACAATGCCCTTCGCTGTTAAGCCAGCCATTCATAACAGCTGCTTCGCTGGATTGCCCGCGTGCTATGTTTTCACCATAAGCACTCCATTTAAAACCCTGTGCGGTTATCCGGTCGCCCGGACTACGGCCATCCTGGCTGGTATGAGAGAAATAGTTTTTTGAATTCATATCTGCCGAATGCAGGTAGGCAGCTTTCGCCAGTTTATCGTTCCATTGCAGTATTCCAACAGGGGGCATTACGGTACTGCCGCAGTTGCATCCTTTGCTGCGGACATCGTTTATCAGTTGCAGCATGATGTTCTTATTCACATTATAAACAATAGCACTATTGCCGGTGGTGTTGGGTGGAGTAACCGGTGTTTCTTCTCTGGGGTTTTCATCTGGGATGTCGGATTCCTTTTGACAGGCCGCAAGAACCAATAAACAGGAAAAAATGAAAAGTTTCTTCATAGCGGATTGAATGATAGATAATCGGTCTTTCCGTGCAAATAGTATGCCCGTGTGATTTATATATGTGAAATTTTCGATAAATGGAAAGCTGTGTCCATGCTCACAATTAAAACGTTTGAAAACCGTTACTGAGTGCAAAAAAATTACATGGTTCGTATTTTCTTTCTTCTGGCTGTATTGATCTCAGGGTTTTCCACCTACTCGCAGAAACAAAAGGTTAATTGGGGGGACGAATTTAAAATTAAAAAAGGAACAAGCGATATCAATGTTTTATTTACGGATGAAACAGGGGTTTATATTGAGGAAGAGCATATGGCGATGGGTACTTACTTTGTGGTGGGTGCCACTTTCCGGGAATCTGCCTCACTTGTCAAACTCAATCACCAATTACAGGAAGTATATCGCTCTGATTTTAATAAGGAACTTAAGGGCAAGAACTTTGAATACTTTTTGCCTTTTCAAAAAAAATTGCTGATGGTAGCTTCCGATTATAGTAAAAGTGATCGGACCTACCAGTTATTTGTAGCCGAAGTGAATAAAGGTTCCGGTGAATTAATGAGTGGCTGGAAGCAGATTGCCAGTATGCCCAAAGATGAAAAGAAAGATTTGATTGATTTTCGACTTTTTCCCAATGCAGATAGTTCAAAACTGGTATTGATCAGTACAAATTCCGGCAGAGAGAAAAATATCTTCCAGATACAACAGTTTGACCAGACATTAAAACCCAATTCGGCTATTACCACCATTTCAAATGAATTTGAAAGTAAAACCTATACATTGGAAGACGTAATTTATACCAGCGATAAACGGATCATCCTGGTAGGGCGTGTATTTGAATATCAAACGGGCAAAAAGAAAAAAGAAAAATACCTTGATTTTGCCAACTATGATATCCGGATTTATGATGAAAAAGGAAAACAAACCGCGCAGATAAATACTGATATTAACGGTAAATGGATTGCTTCTACCAAATTGGTAATAGGCCAAAATAATGAATTGACCCTTGCCAGTTTTTATAGTAAGGAAAAAAGAGGGAAGACAGACGGATTGCTTGTGCAACGAATTGATCCTGCTACGGGAAATGTAGTAAGCTCCACTGAAAAAGAGATCAACTATTCAATGGTTACTGCAGAAAATAAAACAGATGAATTGGAGGATGATGATAAAGACAGTCGTGCTGAAAAAAAGGAAAGAGAAAGACTTGCCAAACTGCAGAATGAAGGAGAAGGATTTTCCCGGTATATGAAATTCCGGAATATATTTTATACACCCGATGGTGGCCTGGTATTATTAGCGGAGAACTTTAATCATTATACGTATACTACGTCTTCCTATGCGCCGGGTACAAATGGATCAGCAGGGCGCTGGACCTATACAACTTACCTTGTATATGAAAGTGGGGAATTGCTCATGTGTAAACTGCAGGCTGGCAATGAAATCAGTTGGTTGCAGATATTGCCAAAAGCACAGCGGGAAGTGCTCTCCAGATCAAGAGGAGGGGCGTCTTCCGGAATGGTGGCTTTTTCCAGTTTCTTTTATCCGGATGGCAGACCTTACTATAGTGGATTTGGCGCTTTGCAATATGACAATAATATCTACCTCTACTTCAATGATCATCGGAAAAATGCTGCTGTAACAAGCGCAGGTCAAAAGGTTAGCAGGATCGAGGCCTACGCAAAATCTGATTGTTATGTAGTTACACTGGATGCAACAACCGGAAAGCTGCAGCGGAAAGTAATGTTTGCCAATGATGATCAGCCCACAGCAATGCCCAGAAAAGGATCCATAATAGGCAAGGATTTGTATATTATCGGAAAAACAGATCGGCTTTTTGGAAAGACCAAACTAGCCGTTGGAAAAATTAGCTCTAAATAAAAAAACAAACCCGCTGAAAAGCGGGTTTTGTTTTTGGTGGGGTTTCGTGAACCGGATTGGATTCGAACCAATGACCTACTGCTTAGAAGGCAGTTGCTCTATCCAGCTGAGCTACCGGTCCCTCGGGGCGCAAAGATAATGGAATGCGGTTTTCAGGCAAAAAAATGATGTAAAATCCGCGTTTTGATCAGAATCCGGCTATATTTGTATAAGCGCTTATATAAATAAATGGAAATCCCTTGAGCTTCTATCAGCAAACTGGAGTACTCTTTTTTGGCAGCCGCCTGCGCCGGATCAGTGAATCCTTCCTGTCCGACGTAAATGCTGTGTACAAAAAACACCAGATACGGTTCGATGCTGCCTGGTTCCCTGTATTTTACATGCTTTCACAAAAGGAAAGTCTTTCCATTCGCGATATTTCCACTGAACTCGAAGTATCACATTCCGCCGCTAGTCAGCTGATCAGTAAGCTCCAGGAAAAAGGGCTGATCAGGACCAGTACCGATAAGGAGGATGCCCGGAAAAAAGTGGTGAGTTTTACCCCCAAAGGTCTGAAACTGCTTAGGCAGGTAGAGCCTGTGTGGGCTGCCCTTCAAACAGCCATGGAAGAACTTCTGCAGCAATCCAGTCATACGAATCATCTGATGCAGGCAATTTCGGAAACCGAAACAGCTCTCCGTGAACAATCTGTGTTTAACCGAATTGAAAAACAACTAACATGAATCTACGCTTCCAATACGGAGTGGATCAACTAACCATTGCCATCGCATTGGGTATTGCAAATGGTAAAATCCAGGGCTACCTGGGACCTGCATCTGTTGAAAAAATCCAGGCCAGTGCCGACGCGGTTCATCAAATCGTCCTGGATGGTCGTACTGTTTATGGCGTCAATACCGGTTTTGGTATATTGGCAAATACGTCCATTTCCGAAGAAGACACCCGGACGCTTCAATATAAAATCCTGCAAAGTCATAGTGTTGGAGTGGGTAATCCTATCGCCCCGGAAATTGCCAAACTCATGCTGATTACCAAAGTACATGCTTTGGCGAAAGGGTTTTCCGGGGTGCAGCTGTCCACCCTGGAAAGACTCTGCTGGATGATTGATCAGGATGTTATACCAATTGTTCCTGAAAAAGGTAGTGTAGGTGCAAGCGGTGACCTGGCTCCTTTATCTCACCTATGTCTTCCTCTGATTGGGTTGGGTGAACTTACAGTGAGGGGTAAACGCCGGGCTACTGCAGAGGTGTTGATTGAATTCAAACTGCAACCGGTTCAGCTCGGACCAAAAGAAGGACTGGCACTGATTAATGGCACTCAATTTATCCTGGCTCATGCAATTAAAGCTGTGGAACGATTGCAAAACTGCCTCGATGCCGCCGATATCATCGGAGCGATGAGTCTTGAATCACTGACCGGTACCAAAGCTCCCTTTGAGGCCGCGCTCCATGAGTTACGACCTTTTGCAGGAAACCAATATGTTGCTCATCGCTTACGATTGTTGTTGAAGGACTCGGCCATTATGGATAGTCATATTGATTGCGGTCGCGTCCAGGATCCCTATTCCCTTCGCTGTATGCCCCAGGTTCATGGAGCCACCCGGAATGCGTGGCTGCACCTGAAAGAACTCACGGAAATTGAACTGAATTCCGTAACAGATAATCCGATCGTATTGGATGCCAACCATACTATCAGTGGTGGTAATTTCCACGGACAACCGCTGGCGCTACCACTGGATTACAATTGTTTCGCAGCTGCCGAAATCGGCAATATGTCAGATCGAAGATGTTATCTGTTGCTCGAAGGAAAATGGGGGCTGCCAATGTTGCTGATGAACAACGTCGGACTCAACAGCGGATTTATGATTCCCCAATACACTACGGCAGCGCTGGTTACGGAAAACAAAACCCTCTGTTTCCCTGCAAGTGCAGATAGTATTCCAACTTCTCTCGGACAGGAAGATCATGTTAGTATGGGAAGTATCAGTGGGCGTAAACTCAACCAGGTAATCGATAACCTTGAAATAATCCTGGCCATTGAACTCATGAGCGCCTGCCAGGCTATTGAATTTCGCAGACCTTTGAAAAGCAGCCCGGTGCTTGAATTTGCGCATGATCATGTGCGTGAGTATGTACGTTTCGCATCCGAAGACCGGATTTTTGCCCGGGATATTGAACGCATAGCAGGACTGATAAGCAATTTTTCTTTCGTAAACGAAGTGCATGGTTTTGCCGAACGGCAGGGTGTATCTGTAACACAAGGATACCCCTCTTTCAATATTTAAAAGTAATGGTATGTCAATAAAACCTCCCAAACGTTGTAAAGGCTGGCTGCAGGAAGCTGCCCTGATGATGTTACTCAATAACCTTCATCCGGAAGTAGCCGAACGCCCCGAAGACCTGATTGTTTATGGCGGGCGTGGAAAAGCGGCGCGGAACCAGGAATCACTGGACCTTATTATTAAAGCCCTGGAACAACTGGAAAACGATGAATCCCTCTTAATTCAGAGTGGCAAGCCCGTTGCCATTCTGCAAACTCATGAAGATGCTCCCAGGGTACTCATCTCCAACTCCCAATTGGTACCCCAATGGGCCACCTGGGAACATTTTGATGAACTTGAAAAAAAGGGACTCATGATGTATGGCCAGATGACTGCCGGATCCTGGATTTATATCGGCTCCCAGGGTATCGTACAGGGAACTTATGAAACCTATGCCGCTGTGGCTTCCAAACATTTTGGAGGTAGTTTGAAAGGAACGCTGAATGTTACCGCCGGATTGGGCGGTATGGGAGGTGCACAACCGCTCGCTATCACCATGAATGATGGAGTGGCTTTGATTGCAGAGGTGGAAGAATGGCGGATTGATAAGCGCCTGGAGACCCGCTATCTCGATATAAAAATAAAAAACCTGGATACCGCCATCGATCGGGCTCTCGAAGCAAAGGCAAAAGGAGAAGCACTTTCCATTGGTGTTCATGCCAACGCCGTTCATCTGCTTGCCAGGTTACTTGAACGTAATGTTGTTCCGGATACGCTCACTGATCAAACCTCAGCACATGATCCCCTGATAGGTTATGTTCCACATACTATTTCATTGGCAGAAGCCAATCTGCTTCGGAAAACTAACCCTGATGCCTACCTGAAATTAACCTATGCCAGCATGCACCTGCATGTGGCTCATATGCTGGATTTACAAAAACGGGGTGCCATCACCTTCGACTATGGCAATAATATCCGTGCCCGGGCAAAAGAACATGGGTTGGAAAATGCATTTGATTTCCCTGGATTTGTTCCCGCTTATATCAGGCCACTTTTTTGTGAAGGAAAAGGACCTTTCCGATGGGCTGCACTGAGTGGTGATCCTGCTGATATTACTGTAACTGACCAGGTGATAGCAGAAATGTTCCCGGAAAACGAATCACTACAGCGCTGGCTGAAACTGGCTAAAGAGCGAATCGCTTTTCAGGGACTTCCGGCACGTATCTGCTGGTTGGGACAAGGAGAAAGGGAGCGAGCCGGACTTGCCTTCAATGAATTAGTTCGAACCGGAAAAGTAAAAGCCCCGATAGTAATTGGTCGCGACCATCTGGATACCGGATCAGTAGCAAGCCCGAATCGTGAAACCGAAGCCATGCTGGATGGATCCGATGCGGTCGCCGACTGGCCAGTTTTGAATGCGTTACTCAATACCGCTGGTGGAGCTTCCTGGGTAAGCCTGCACCATGGTGGCGGAGTTGGTATGGGGTACAGTATTCATGCAGGGATGGTTATCGTTGCGGATGGAACTGAAGCCGCTGACCGAAGACTGGCTCGCGTACTCCGAAATGATCCGGGAATCGGCGTTATCCGTCATGCCGATGCTGGCTATGATATTGCGAAAGATGTGGCCAGAAAGCACCGGCTCGACCTGAAAGAAAAGCTTGCTATCTTCACGACTTCCAAATCCCCGAAATGATTCAGACCATCAACGATTTTCAACGTGTATTTTTTATTGGTATCGCCGGCACCGGCATGAGTGCCATTGCACAATACTTAAATGGAATAGGTAAAGAAGTGGCGGGTTCCGACCGGTATTTCAAACCGGGTGAAGAAAATGAAACCCGCACCCGTCTTCATGCCGAAGGCATTCTCTGCTTTGAACAGGATGGATCCGGAATTCTTCCAACTACTGACCTGGTGGTTGTGTCAACTGCTGTAGAAGACACAGTAACTGAAGTTATCAAAGCGAAATCGCTTGATATTCCGATAATCCGTCGAAGTGAATTGCTTGCACTGATTGCCAAAAGCAAAAAGACGATAGCGGTAGGTGGTACTTCCGGAAAGTCGACTACCAGTGCCATGCTCTTTGATATTCTGCAATATGCCGGTCTGGAACCCAGTATTATCAGTGGGGCAGGGCTGGTAAGTATAATCCGGGAAGGCAAGATTGGTAATGCTAAGGTGGGCAAAGGTGATTGGCTGGTGATCGAAGCCGATGAAAGCGATGGATCCATTGTACAATATTATCCTTCCATTGGGCTGTTGCTGAATGTGGATAAGGATCATAAAGAGATCGACACCTTGCTGGATATTTTTGCTACGTTTAAACGTAACAGTGAGTTGTTTGTAGTGAACCAGTCGCACCCGCTGGCTGCACCTTTATCCCAGGATATCAGCCTTGATTTCAGTTGGGATGCGGATCGGCCTGCAGGTTTTATGGCCCGTGAATTTAAACAGGACGGACTCAGTATCTCTTTCACCATTAACAATACTCCCTTCCAGTTAAAATTGGTTGGTAAACACAATATGGAAAATGCGCTGGCCGCAACTACAGTGGCCGCACATATCGGAGTAGATCTGACAAAAGCAGCAGAAGCACTGGAACAATATGAAGGAATTTATCGCAGAAACCAGGTAATAGGGCATAAAGAGGGAATCTGGTTGATGGATGATTATGCGCATAATCCGGCTAAGTGTGCGGCCAGTATCAGATCCTGTCAACCTATTGCAGATAAAGTAGTCGCCTGGTTTCAGCCACATGGTTATGGTCCCACCCGATTTCTGCGTGCTGATTTTGTAAAGGAAATTGCTGAGGCATTACGCCCGCAGGATGAGATCTGGATGAGTGAAATTTTTTATGCAGGTGGTACTGCAACCAAAGATATTTCCGCCAATGATCTGATCAATGATATCCGGCAGCTTGGAAAGTCGGCCTATTTTGTGGAAGACAGGAATGATTTTGTACAAACAGTACGGTCACACCTAACCGAAAATACAGTAGTTCTGCTGATGGGCGCGCGTGATCCCAGTCTCGAATATTTTGCACTGCAGGTGTGGAAGGAGTTATAAGATGCGAATACTATTTCGGCATATAAAGGCATTAGTTGGAATAGGCCAACCGGGCGCACCACTTCGTGGAGCGGATCTGGCCATGCTTCCACTCCTGGAAAACGCCTGGTTGCTTATGGAAGGTGAGCGTATTCACAGTTATGGAAGAGAAGGTGAAAATGCCCATCCGGCAGCAGACCGGGTAATTAATTGTTCGGGAAGGTTTATGCTTCCATCTTTTTGTGATTCTCATACACACCTGGTGTTTGCCGGCAGTCGGGAAGGTGAATTTGTTGATAAAATAAAGGGGAAAAACTATGCTGAGATAGCAGCAAAAGGTGGCGGAATTCATGCGTCCGCTGGCAAGTTGGCAGCCATGCCGGAAGATCAGCTATTTCGGGAGTCCATGATAAAACTGGATAAAATCGCTGTTGCCGGAACAGGAGCAGTTGAAATTAAAAGCGGTTATGGGTTAACGGTAGATGCGGAATTGAAAATGCTTCGGGTGATCAAACAACTTAAAGTTCATCATCGCCTGCCAATAAAAGCAACTTTTCTTGGCGCTCATGCAATACCACCTGAATTCAAAGCTGATCGGGAGGGCTATATCCGGTTACTCATCAATGAAATGTTGCCCCGGATACATGATGAAAAACTGGCAGACTATATTGATGTTTTCTGTGAGAAGGGATTTTTCACACCGGAAGAAACCATCCGGATTTGCGAAGCAGGTAAAAACATCGGACTTATTCCCAGGATACATGCCAATCAGTTAAGCGTTTCCGGAGGCGTACAGGCAGGCATCCGTGTAGGAGCCTTATCAGTGGATCATCTGGAATCAATGGATGAAGAAGCGATAACAGCTTTGGCTGCTTCTCCAACAATTGGTACCCTTTTGCCTGGTGCTGCCTATTTTCTCCGGATGACCTATCCACCGGCCCGTGACTTGTTGAATGCAGGAGCAGCTATCGCCCTTGCTTCTGATTTTAATCCGGGTTCTTCTCCTTCTTTTAATATGCAGCAGGTTTTTTCAATGGCTTGTATCCAGCTTCGTCTGTTGCCTGAAGAAGCGTTGCAGGCTGCCACGATAAACGGAGCATTTGCCATGCAATTGGAAAAGGAAGCTGGCTCTATTTACCCGGGAAAATGGGCGAATCTGCTACTTACCCGAACAATCCCTTCCCTTGCTTATTTGCCCTATGCTTTTGGTGAATCCTGCATCGAACAGGTTTATCTGAAAGGCAGCCAGGTAAAATAATACCACCACCATTCTGTATATTACAATATGGAATCCATTCAATCCGAATTTTTATTGATCATTTTGTGTTGTGTGGTTGTGGTATCTTACCTTTTTTCTATAGGTAGCCGCTATATAAGAGTGCCATCTGTACTTTTATTACTATTGGCGGGTATGGGTATCCGACTGATTGCAGAGGCCTATGAATATGAACTAAACGTACCTCTGCTGGTGGTGGAATCTTTAGGAGTGGTGGGACTTATCATGATCGTACTCGAAGCCGGACTGGATCTGGAACTTAAATCCTCCCGAATCAAACTAATTCGCGATTCGTTTCTTTCCGCTTTGATAATACTACTGTTATCTACTTCTCTTATAAGTTATATATTATACGAATACCTGCAACAACCGCTGCTGAACTGTATCGTTTATGCAATACCGTTATCAATTATCAGCAGCTCCATTGTTTTACCCAGCCTGCATGCCCTGACAGAAGAAAAAAAGGATTTCCTGGTTTATGAAGCCTCCTTTTCGGATATCCTGGGTATCATGTTGTTCAACTATTTCGCTTCTCCGGAGATCTTTTCCCTGAAATCAATTGGTGTTTTCTCTGGGAACCTGCTGCTGAGTATTCTCTTATCCGGACTGGTATCCATCCTGCTTTTGTTCATTATGACCCGTACCAAACTGTCCATAAAATTTTTCCTGGTCTTCTCCCTTTTGGTATTGATCTACGCGGGGGGTAAAATGTTGCACCTGCCTTCGCTGATTATTATCCTGGCTTTTGGTCTCATGATCAACAACTGGCACCTGTTCAAATCGGTGCCCTGGATTCAGCAACAGTTTCCACAGGAACAGGTGAACAGTTTAAACCAGTTGCTTCATTCCATTACGGCAGAGTCCTCTTTTTTGATACGTACTTTCTTTTTTATCCTGTTTGGTTTTTCCATCGACTTCAATATGATGCTGCAGAACGAAGTAATGCAGGTAGGAGGGGTAATCGTTCTCAGTCTCTTTGCCGTCCGCTTCCTGTATTTCCGCTTTTTTCTCAAGACCAATGTATTCCCGGAAGTTTTTTTCATTCCCCGCGGACTCATAACAATTGTATTATTTTATAAGATTCCCCAGGAGATGAAACTTGCCAATTTCAATGAAGGGATACTTTTTTTTATCATTCTTGTAACAGGAGCGATTATGACACTGGGTATGCTGTTTTATAAGAAAAAACCATCAGAACTGGTGGAAGAACCGGCTTTTTCAGATCGAACTGACATTTTTTAACCATGCTGCCATATGAATCATTTTAAATTCTATAACAAGGAAGATATACTTTATCTCACCCGCCTCCGAAGATTTGAGACCAAACTGGGAGAATGTTTACAGGTGTTAACTCATCCCGATCAATTTGAAGAGAAATTGCACAAATGCCAGGCGAAGTATATCCTGTTTGGCATACCGGAAGATATCGGTGTAAAAGCCAATTACGGGAAAGGAGGTGCGGATTCCGCCTGGCTTCCTTTTCTCAGCAGCCTGCTGAACATGCAGAGCAATGATTTTCTTTCAGGAGAAGAAATTCTTTTATTGGGTCATTTTGATTTTGGTGATCTCCAATACCTGATCGAAAATCATGCACGTTCTGAAGAAGAAAAAATTGAAGCCTACCGGCATGCGGTTAACCAAATTGATGAAGAGGTTGAACAGCTTGCCAAACAGATAACCACAGCAGGAAAAATTCCAATTGCAATAGGTGGAGGGCATAACAATGCTTACCCACTTATAAAAGGTACGTCCAAAGGATTACTGAAAGCTGGCAACCTGCCACTTGCTCAGATCAATGTCATCAATCTGGATGCGCATACTGACTTCCGACCTGCTGAAGGCCGCCATTCCGGAAATGGTTTTCGCTATGCTGAAGAAGATGGTTACCTGCAGAAATACTGTGTAATTGGTGTAAAGGAAGCCTATATACAACAAAATGTATGGCTGGATTTTGTCAACAATCCATTTCTTGATCTGATTAGTTACGAAGATATTTTTCTCCAGGAAAAAAGAAATTTTCTTCAGGCGGTTGCACATGCTACCAATTTTCTGGATGAAAATTATTGTGGTATTGAACTTGATCTGGATGTAATTGAGGAAACACTTTCAAGTGCCTGTTCTGCCTCCGGCATTACTGTATTGCAGGCAAGAAAATACATTCAGTTTACGGCCCAGGATCTCAAGCCGGCCTATCTTCATATTTGTGAAGGAGCCGCCCAATTAAGTGATGGCCGAAAAAATGATACAATAGGTCAGTTAATCGCCTACCTGGTATCGGATTTTATAAAAGCGAGGTCGGATCTTAAATCAATTTAAAACATTTGCCGGGAGAATCGGAAACCGAGGTTTACATAATTGCGAATAAATCGCGCCTGATCGCCATACATCAGGCTAAATTCAAGCGGACCGATCGGTGAATCAATACCTAACGTAAAAGCATAACCGCTTAACAACCGGTTTGTTTGTGCCTCAATTGGTTGTTTCAGAAAACTGGTGTACATCAGGTTAAAGGTTAGTCCCGTGTATACAGCGCCCGTTATCTGGTAACGCCAGTTGACAGCTCCTTTAATTAAACTGTTGGTGGTTAGGGCAGCGTCCTGAATACCTGCAAAGCTTACCTGGTTGCGCATAATGGGTTGCATCCCACCCACCAGAAAGTCGTGGAATAAGAACTGGGATGCATTAAAATTACCTGCCGCTTCTCCCCGCAGTGTTAAATAAGATCGTTTCCGGATCGGAATTACTTTCTGAATCTGGAACCGAACTCGGGCAAAACTTCCAAAGGACAAGCCAAGTGAATCGGTATTTAAGATGGGGTCGCCTGCCACATAGAAGATGGCATTGGGTTGTTGGGCAAAAATGATGGAAGGCTCCAAAAGGGTATATGTTCCTCTTCTTGGAAGAAAGAGTCGGTCGTGAGAATTATATTCATACCGGAGATAGCCCTGCAGATATTGAATTCTTCCTTTAACCGTTTGAAGCGCCTCTGTGAGTGGTTTAAACGAGGCCCTTTCCCAATGAATTCCCATTGCGTATAGCTGCCTTCTTTTATAAGCCAGTTGAAGTCTTGTATCTACCGATGTACTCAATTCTCTTCCAAGACCGGTTGATTTGTAATTATTATAGGTGGGAAATTCCTGGCGTTCAAAATTATACTCCGACACCCAGGCTAATGGCAGTTTCGGAGTGCCAAAGACCTGGCTGTGTTCTGCCCGGAACCGAAAATTTTCTGAAATGGCGGCTGCGATGGATGTTCTGCTTTGTTTGCCCAAATAATCTCGGAAACTCAGGTTCACAATCAGGCTCATATTACTTAGGGAATTGAAATGAACGGCAAGTTTCGCGGTAACCGGCGCATTTTCTTCCGCTATCAGGTGCATATCCGCCACACCTTCTTCTCCTTCAACTGGTTCCAGCTGGTAATACAGGCGATTGAAGTAACGGGTTCCATATGCTTGCCGGATAGCATCTTCCATTTCTTTCACTGTATAAGCCAATCCTTCCTTCAATCCCAACATCCTTCGTAAAAAAGGTTTGGTAATATAACGGAGACTGTCACTGATTATATGACGGATGGTCACTTTTTCACGTACCAGGGGAAATTCCACTTTTGCAGGCGGACCATAAATCGCATTCAGACTGTCAGCCAGTTTTTTAAAATAGGGATAATGCAAATCACCCATTCGTAATCCAATTGCCAGAATACTATCGCTGGAATTAAAGCTGCCTGCTGTAAATTCCGAAACAGGATGTTCAATAAAATAATCGGTCAACGCCACTTCCTGTTTACTCAGATTTGCTTCCTTAAAGAATGCGATCTGCATCAGGATCTGAACGGGTGATGTTATTTTTTCCGCAGATAGCAACCCACTGCTAACGCTGCTTCCAATTACGATTTCGGCACCCATATTCCGAACATCACTTACCGGGAAATTACGGATCAGCCCGCCGTCAACCAGTTTTTTGCCGCCAACCTCCACAGCTGTAAATACAGAGGGAATTGCCATGCTGGAACGAACCGCAGATATCAGATCACCACGGTCTAGTACAACCGCATCTCCTGTTTCAAGATCTGTTGCAATACATTTGAAAGGCCGCTTGAATTGGTTAAAATCTCTTATTCCATAAACAGGATTATATAGTTCATTAAACTTGAGCCAGAGTTCTTCCGCTTCGAGTACCCCGGATGGAATCCGGAATTTGCCATTTTCCATCGGTAACTCCAGGGCATACCTGCCATATTCGTTTTTCTCTTCCATGATAAAAGCCTGTAGAGAAGATCGGTTGCTTAGCAACACATTCCAGTTCATGTTGCGCGCAATTTGTAATATGGAATCCCCCGTGTAACCGATGGCATATAAACTTCCCACAATGGCTCCCATAGAAGTGCCGGTTACATAATCAATTTGAAGTCCGGCTGAATCAATCGCCTTGAGAATGCCTATATGCGCCAGTCCTTTTGCACCACCACCACTTAAAGTAAGCCCGATTTTTGGCCGTTGCTTTGTGGTTTGCCCCTGCAGGTTGAAATAAGGGATAATTAAAATCAGATGGATAATCAGTAAGATCCGCCATGGTTTCATAAACCCTGAAGTTAGTCCATTTCTGTTTCCATGGAAAGTATCTTTTCGAACAACGTTTCATATTCCTGGTTCAGTTCCTCCAGGCTTGAGCTATTTTTTTTATAAGCTAATTCCGCCGCCGCGAATTTTCCTTTATCGGAATACGTGGAAGGATCAGCCAGCGCGGCTTCCAGTTTTGTTTTTTCCTCCTTCAGTCGGGCGATCTTTTCCTCCAACTGGTTAAACTGCCGCTGTACTTTCTGTAATTCCTTCTTCTGTTCACGATTTAATACCGGCGTAGCAGGTTTGATTTCAATTACCTGCTGAACTACCGGAGCCGCCACTTCCTTCACTTCTTTTACTTCTTTCTGCTCCCGCTGTTTTGCCATACGTTCTTTCCATTCTACCCATTCAGCATAGGTGCCTTTGAACTCCTTGATCTGGTGATCTTCAATTTCCCAGATTTTGTTGGCAGCTTTGGAAATGAAATAACGATCGTGACTTACCAGGATAAAACTTCCTTCGTATTTGTTCAATGACTCCACCAGCAATTCCACAGAATGCATATCCAGGTGGTTGGTCGGTTCATCCAGCATCAGGAAATTTGCTTTGCTGACGATGGTTTTAGCCAGCGCCACTCTCGCTTTTTCTCCTCCGCTGAGTACGCGTATTTTTTTATCGGTATCATCACCACTGAATAAAAAACATCCCAGTAGTGTACGTAATTCCTGTTCTGTTTTCTGACTGCCACAGGTTTTCATTTCCTCCAGTAGGGTATTGTTGATATCCAATGCTTCCAGCTGGTGCTGGGCATAAAACGCTTCTTCAACATTATGTCCCCACTTGCGATCACCATCAAATTTTTCAATGCCTGCAATGATGCGTAAAAGGGTTGATTTTCCCTTACCATTGGCACCAATTAGTGCAATTTTATCACCCCGTTCAATTTCAGAAGAACTGTTTTCAACAATGATATTATCCCCGTAACGCTTAGTGATATTTTTAAGTTCTACCAGGATCTTGCCCGGCGTTTTGTCAATCCGGAAATTGATCTTGATATTGGGTCGTTCTATTTCAACTTCCTCAATGCGATCCAACTTATCCAGTCGTTTCATGGCACTCTGGGCCTGGGCCGCTTTGGTAGCTTTGGCCCGGAAACGTTCGATGAATCGCTCCTGCTGTCGAATGTATTCCTGCTGGTTTTCAAATGCCCGCTGCTGCAATTCTACCCGCAGCGATTTTTCAGATTCGTAGAATTCGTAGTTGCCGGAATAGATATGCAGTTGCCGCTGGTACACTTCCACGATTTTGGTGACCATACGGTTGAGAAAAAACTTATCATGACTCACAATCACTACTGAACCTTTGTAATGCAACAGGTATTTTTCAAGCCATTCAATTGAAGGGAGATCGAGGTGGTTGGTTGGCTCATCCAGTAATAACAAATCAGGTTGTTGCAGAATCATCTTGGCCAACAATACCCGCATCCGCCAGCCTCCGCTGAATTCCTGATAAGGCCTATGCAGGTCTTCCTGCGCAAATCCCAACCCATGCAGCACTTCTTCGGTGCGATGATGAATATCATAGCCGCCGAGGGTTTCCAGTTCATGCAGTTTGTCTGAATACAGGTGGAGGGTTTTTTCATCCCCGGTTTTTTCCAGCTCTTTACCCAATTCTTCAATTTCTTTTTCCAGTTGCTGAACCCGTTCAAAGGCAGTCAGTGCCACTTCCAGGATGGATTGAGTAGTTTCAAAACTGAGCAGATCCTGATGCAGGTAACCAATGGTGGTACCCCGGCTTTTCTCAACGGTTCCGGCGGAGGGTTGGTATTCCCCGACAATCAGTTTGAGCAGGGTTGATTTCCCTGTACCATTATAACCGATCAGGCCAATTCGCTCATTGGGCTGTATATGCCAGGTAGCTTCGGATACAATGACCCGCGCACCAAATTCAAACGTAACATTCTGTAATCCTACTAACATGGGCCGCAAAGTTAAAATAAATGCGCTTTCCCGGTGAAAATATGAACCATGTATCCGGGTTTTTGTTGAACAGCTGGTAGTTTTACAATCATGAACCGATTTATCCTCATTTTTTTTCTGCTCTCCGCCGGTTTCGGCACCCTCCGCGCCCAGCAAAAATTTACGATTAGCGGCTATGTAAAAGATGCACTCTCCGGTGAAAACCTGATCGGAGCTACCATTGCCATAAATGGACAGGGCAAAGGTGTTAACAGCAACGCATATGGTTTTTTCTCCATCACTTTAGCCCCCGGGAACTACCAGGTTAGTATTTCCTACACTGGGTATGAAACGCAGACCAGCAGTGTTCAACTTGAAAAGGATCTTAGCATGACCATTAATTTATCTCCCAGGATCGTTGCCAGTGAAGAAGTGATCGTATATGCCAAACGCAAAGATGGGAATGTACGTGATGCCCAGATGGGTAAGGTGGACCTGAGTATCAGCCAGATCAAATCCCTGCCTGCTATTTTCGGCGAAGTGGATGTGCTGAAAACCCTGCAATTGTTGCCAGGTGTTCGCAACGCGGGTGAAGGCAATGCCGGGTTTTATGTGAGGGGAGGAGGGCCTGATCAGAACCTGGTGTTACTGGATGATGCAGTTGTATATAATTCTGGTCATTTATTCGGATTCTTTTCCATTTTCAATTCAGATGCCATCAAAAATGTGAGCCTGATTAAGGGAGGGATGCCAGCCCAATATGGAGGAAGACTCTCCTCTGTGCTCGATATCGCCATGAAAGATGGTAATATGAAGAAGATGGAAGTAGAAGGAGGAATCGGTGCTATTGCTTCCAGGTTAAACATTCAGGGACCCATAAAAAAAGACAAAGCTTCTTTCATCATCTCTGCCCGCAGAACCTATATTGATGCCCTGGTGAAACCCTTTGTCAAAAAAGAAAGTGCTTTTTATGGATCTGGTTATTATTTCTATGACCTCAATACCAAAGTGAATTACAAGTTTTCGGATAAAGACCGGATTTTCCTTAGCGGTTATTTTGGCAGGGATGTGTTCACGTTCAATAACAGTCAGCGTTCCTTCAGAGCCAATATTCCCTGGGGAAATGCTACAGCTACCCTTCGCTGGAACCATCTCTTTCACAGAAAATTATTCTCTAATACAACACTTGTTTTTAATGATTATAATTTTGCTTTTAATGGAACCCAGAATAATCTGACGTTTAATGTTCAGTCGGGGATCCGCGATCTTACAGCCAAATTCGACATGGATTACTATCCCGGATCACAACATAAGTTGAAATTCGGAGTTCAATTCACACATCATACATTTAAACCTAACCTGGTATCGGGCCGTTCTGATTCCATTGATTTTTCCCCCAATAATGCCCAACGTAAATTTGCACGTGAAACTGCTATTTATATTCAGGACGATTGGGATCTTACAGAAAAGTTCCGTATCAGCGCGGGACTTCGTTACAGCAATTTCACACAGGTTGGCGCATATACAAGATATGAGCGCGATGACAATGGCAATAAAACAGACAGTGTAATATATGGAAAAGGTGATCGGGTGCAGAATTATGGAGGATTCGAACCGAGGTTAACCATGCGTTACAGTATTAACGATGCCAGCTCAGTGAAAACATCCGTGTCCAGGAATTACCAGTATATTCATCTTGTTACCAATGCAGGAAATACATTGCCTACGGACCTTTGGGTGCCTAGTACCCTTTTTGTACGGCCACAACTAAGCTGGCAATATGCAGCAGGTTATTTCCGAAACTTCAAGAATAATACTTTCGAAACATCCGTAGAGGTTTACTACAAACAGATGGAAAACCAGATCGAATACCGGGAGGGATATACTCCATCCCTGGCAGACCCGGAAGAAGAATTTGTTTTTGGTGATGGCTGGAGTTATGGTGCAGAATTTTTTGTTCGAAAAAATACCGGCAGGATGACAGGATGGCTTGGATATACACTTAGTTGGACCTACCGGAAATTCCCGGATCTGAATGATGGACTTAAATACCCTGCACGTTACGACAGGCGCCATGATCTTTCCGCCGTAGCCTCCTATGAGCTGAATAAAAAATGGAAATTATCTGCTGTATTTGTTTACGGTACCGGTAATGCCACCACACTTCCTGAACGTTTTTACCTGGTGAATGGTGTACTAACGCAGGAGTATAGCCGAATTAATCATTATCGCTTACCTGCCTATCACCGACTGGATTTTTCTGCCACCTATACGCCATCACCCAAAAAGCCACGTCGCATCAAAGGGCATTGGGTTTTCAGTATTTACAATGTATACAGTCGCCTTAACCCTTATTTCCTTTATTTCGATCAGACCGGTTCCGCGCTGGATGGCACGCTGAAAGTTGATGCCCGTCAGGTAAGTCTGTTCCCGATTATTCCTAGTGCAACCTGGAATTTCAAATTGTAATGGGGAAAATTATTCCGGATACCAATCAGTACACCCCGGCATAATTTTTTTGCGCGATTGCTAAGTACGAAGCCCAGGCCTTCAATTTTCACGCTTTTTCCATCCCGATTACTGAGAGCTATTTTATTACTCCTAATATTGACAAGAAATTGGTTGAATTACCTCCTGCCCTGGCACTGTTCTGGCAGGTATTAATGGGAATTCTGGCTGGTGCAATTGGGTTGTTGCTGGCAAGCCTGATTCTCGCGGCTTTACTAATCATTATTCAGTAAACGTATATCCGTAAAATAGAGTACACTTCGAACAGCAGAGATAAAGAAGAAGCAGCCGAATAGCGACTGCTTCTCTTTTTCATTCATCAAACCACATGCGTGGGTGTAAATCCATCCTGCGTGGGAGAGGGTGTATACTCTTCCACGATCAGCTCATCTATTGTTTTTTGTCCTTTCTTTTTATTCTTTGCTTTTTCCAGCCAGCCATCAAATATGGCGTAGATCACTGGTACAATTACCAGGGTAAGGAACAGTGAGCTTATCAATCCTCCAATGATTACCCAGGCCAGACCGTTTTTCCATTCCGCACCAGGCCCCGATGCAATTGCAATTGGTAACATACCAAATACCATCGCGATGGTAGTCATCAGAATCGGACGTAATCTCGCATGGTTGGCCTGCACCAGTGCCTGGAAAGTTGATTCGCCTTCCGCTTTCCGGTGATTCGCAAAATCCACAATCATGATGGCGTTCTTTGCTACCAATCCAATTAACATGATGATACCCAGAATGGTAAAGATGTTTAATGAATTGTTGGTCAGTCCTAATGCCAGGAAAGCTCCGATAAAGGACAGGGGCACGGAGAATAATACCACAAATGGATATACAAAACTATCATACAGGCTCACCATCACCAGGTATACCAGCAGAATAGCTGCAAGCAGGGCAATTCCCAATGTGCCGAATCCTTCACTCTGGTTTTCCATGTCACCACCCCATAGGTAGTTCACACCCGTAGGCTTACGCAATTGGGTAAATGCCTGCTCCCATTCAGCCGCAATCGTACCGGTAGGGCGCCCAACACTTTGTCCCTGTACGGTTACAGAGGGGCTCTTATCCCTTCTTTCCAACTGGCTTGGTCCGGATGTTTCCCGTACGGTTGCAAACTGAGATAGTTTAACTGTCTGTCCCATATTGTTCACAAACTCAAGATTGCTTACATCCTGCATATTCGAACGGGAAAAACTGCCGTAACGGATATTAATATCGTACTCATATTCTCCTGCACGAAACTTTCCATCTGTATTGCCGTTGAAGGCAGTTTGCATGGTCAGTCCTACCGTTTGCATATTCAATCCAAGTGCTGCCATTTTATCACGATCTACCTGGACATTGATCTCCGGGTTACCTGATTCCACGGTTAATTTGGTCTCAGTTGCTCCAGGGATTTTTTTCAATAATGCATGTGCTTCATTGGCAAAGGCCAGTGCACTGTCCAAATCCGAAGCAGTTACCACCAATGCAAGTGGTGCCAGGTCTGCTGTACCCAACATACCGATAGGCGTAGTTTTGATCTTGGCACCCACCAGTACATTTTCCAGTTCCCTTTTGATCTTCGCGGCATATACATAGCTATCATCCTTGCGAAGTTCTTTCGATACCAGTTTAACTTTGATCTCTGATTTATACGCAGTGCTCTGGGATGCTCCCAGTCCTTCACTGGTTTGACCAACAGTAGTGATCAGATCTACGATTTCAATTTTCTGCTGTAAGTATTTCTCTGCTTTTTGTGTCAGCTGATTGGTTTGTTCAATTGCTGCATCCTTGGGTAATTCAAGCTGCACCAGGAATTCCCCGCGATCACTTTTTGAAAAGAATTCAGAACCCACATAACCCGCTCCAACGATATAAAAAGAGGAAAGGAACATCACCAATACCACTCCCAGGGTTATGCGCTTATGGCGCAGGCTCCATGTCAGGATTCCACTGATCCAGTGCGTAAATCTGTCAAGTCCTTTTTCAAAACCCAGGATGATTCGTCCAAAGATGGTTTTGCCTGTTAAGTGTTCAAGTTTACCAAACCGGGAGGATAACCAGGGTACAATGGTAAAGGAAGAGAGCAGTGATAATAGGGTAGAAATAATTACGGTTACACAGAACTGTTTGATGATATTGGATACTAGTCCGGTACTCAGTGCAATCGGGAGGAATACCACCACAATTACGAGTGTAATGGCCGTAACAGTAAAGCCAATTTCCTTGGTTCCATCCATAGCGGCACGCACCCGGTTTTTACCCATCTCCATATGGCGATAGATATTTTCCAGTACAACGATTGCATCATCCACGAGGATACCAACAACCAGTGAAAGACCAAGCAAACTCATCAGGTTCAGTGTGTAGTCAAACAGCGCCATACCAATAAAGGTCGCAATCAGGGATGCCGGGATGGACACCATCACAATCACCGCATTCCGCAAACTGTGCAGGAAGAATAACATTACGAAAGCAACCAGCACAACTGCCAACAGGAGGTCATGTACAACTGAATCAGCTGCTTCCAATGTGAAGACAGTACTGTCATTCGCGATATTCAGTTTCAGTTCATTGGCACTGTAATCCTGTTCCAGTCGTTGGATCTGTTTCTGCACTTCTTCACTCACTGCCACGGCATTGGCATCCGATTGTTTGATGATCTGAATAGTAATGGCATTCTGCTGATTTACCCGCGCGATTTTCTCCACTTCCTTTTGACTGTCCTGCACATCTGCAACATCACCTAGCCGAACCTGGATTCCATTACTGGAAACAATTACCAGGTTGCGTAACTCTTCTACAGTTTTATATTTACCAGCCAGACGAACCAGGATACTTTGTTCTCTCGTTTGTACATTACCGGTAGGGAAATCGAGGTTGGAACTCAGGATGGCCTGCTGAACCTGTGGAACAGATAAGCCGAATCCTTTAATTTTTTGTGGATCAAGGCTCACCTGGATCTCGCGCTCCTGTCCACCTACCAGGTTCACTTGCGCCACACCGTTAACCCTTGATAAAACCGGACTGATCCGTTTATCTACCAGGTCATAGAACTGGGCTTCTTCCAGTTTGGCGGATGCTGCCAGGGTCATAATAGGCAGATCGCTCAACGAGAATTTATTCAGAGATGGAGGGTCAACATCATCCGGCAGATCTTTTAGTACTGCATTGATTTTGCGCTGTGCATCATTCAATGCATAGTCGGCATCTGCCGTACTGTTTAGCGTAATCGTAACCAGAGATACATTCTCTAGCGATTTGGATTCCAGTTTTTTGATATTCTCCAAAGAGGCAACCGCGTCCTCAATTTTTTTAGTCACGGTATTCTCCACTTCACTTGGAGAAGCCCCGGGATAAATGGTGGAAACCGTGATCGCGTTGGTTTCAAATTTCGGGATCAGCTCATAACCCAGTTGGGTATAGCTGAACAGACCACCCAGGGTCAGGATCGTAAACAATACGATCACTAATGAGGGTCTTTTTATCGATAATTCTGCAATTTTCATGTTCCTTCTTTTTTACGGAATAATGGATACTTCGGTTCCGTTGGTTAAGTTGATTTGTCCGCTTGTAATTACCAGGTCACCTTCCTGAAGGCCATCCAGAATTTCAACCTGGTTATCCAACACCCGACCGCTGGTCAGTTTTACCAGGGTAGCTTTATTATTACGTACTACAAATACCTCATTGCTGTTCACACTGCCTACGAATGCGGAACGGGGAATCAACAATACCGGCTTTTGTTGCTCAAAATCAAATTCAGCTGTGCCGAACATGCCGGCTTTAATCAGGTTGCCAGGATTGGCACCCAGGTCAATCTCAACGGGGAAATTCAGTGCCTGGTCGGCTTTGGCCGCGATAAATGAAATCTTTCCGGTGAAGTTTTTATCAGGGAATACACTAACGGTGATCTTCACCTGCTTACCCACCTTTAGCTGTGCTACCTGTGCTTCATTTACATGCACTTTTAATTTCAGCTTTGAAATATTTACAATATCAAACAGGGGTGTTCCCGGTGATACAACAGATCCGGGCTCGATTTTACGTGCATTAATAAGCCCATCAATGGTAGCACGGATAGTAGCGTCACCCAGGTTGATACCAGCCTGCTGCAATCTTGATTTGGCATTGGCCAGGTTCAACCGGGCCTGATCGAGTTGTTGCTGTGTAACACCACCAGTTCGGAAGGCATTTTCATATCGCTGCAAATCGGTTTCCGCAGTTTTATAATTGGCTTCCGCAGTTTGCAGGTCTACATTTAACTGGTCAACACGAATGGTTGCAAGCACCTGGCCCTTTCTAACATAATCGCCCTCTTTCACCAGTACATTCACAACTCTTCCAGGCTTCTCTGCCGAAAATGATAATTCCTGGAAGGGTTCAAAGTTTCCATTCGCAGTAAGGGCAATCGCCGGATTGGAAAATTGAACGGTGTCCACTCTTACAGTAACAGAGGCGTTGGTGGCTGCAACAATCGCAGTTTTTTCAGTTGCTTCAGCTTTATTTTTTTTAAGAACAGTTACGATGGCATATAAGGAAGCGCCAATGATCAACACAGTCAGCAGTATTTTGCTATACTTTTTCATATACGATTTAGTTTACGAGTGAATTGAGTTTACCCTGTGTTTTCAGTACCTGAATTTCTGCAAGGCGGTAATCAAGCAGGGCGGTTGAATAATTATTTTGTGAGGTGGTAAGTGAGTTTTCAGCATCCAGTAAATCGGTTAATGGCGCCAGTCCCTGGTCGTAGTTATTGCGGGTATTCGCATACACTTCTTTGGCCAGCTCCACATTTTCCAGTTGGTTATTTAGGGTGGTGATGGCATTCACCAGCTGCGCTTTTGCATTTTCATACGCCAGGTTCAACGCCCGTTCCTGTTGCTGCAAGTCTTCTTTTATTTTCCTTACCTGGATATCGGCCTGTCTGATTCTGGCCCGGTTCCCAAATCCGGTAAAGATTGGAATACGCATGGTTACGCCCACATTGGAATAGTCGAACCAGTTCACGTTTTGTGATGGACCTTTGCCGATTGGGAATTTTCCACCCAGTCCCTGGTAACCATAGTTCCCATTTAAACTAATGGTTGGAAAAGCGGCCGCTTTCACACTTTCTTTCTGGTATTCCAGTAGTTTTTCCTGCGTTTTCAGCAACTGGTAATCCGTCATGTTTTTAACTTCCGGAGCTTCTGCAATCATTGCAACACTTGGCTGAATGGCTTCCATGCTGGCTGCAGGCACATTGATAGTGACGGCGATATCCATACCCATAAAAAACTTCAGGGTATTTTCCTGTATCTGCACCACATTCAATAATTGCTGGCGTTGTGCCTGCAGGTTGGAAATACTCACGCGGGTGCGGTCTACATCGATTTTTTTTGCGAGACCGTTTTTGTAGAGGCCATCGATTACTTCCAGCACTTTTCTGGAATTGGATATGGTACTATCCACCACAGCCATTTTTTGTCGCTGCACCAATAATTGGTAATAGTTCTGTGCAACCTGTTCAATCACCTGTTCGTCGGTGAGCTTTGCCATTACCTGGTAATATTCACGGGTGGTTTTGGCAGCTTTAAGCCCTGTGAATACTGATTTGTCAAATATGTTCTGACTTAAAGAAATTACCGCATTGGCATTCCATTTTTGTCCGAATGGAATCAAAAGGGTAGTACCTGGCTGTCCAGCAAGGTCGCCCGGTACAGCACTTAACTGAAGGATTGGATTGTAAGTGATTCCACCGGTGCCAGTTATCTGGGGCAGCGCCCTGGACTTTACTTCCTCGATTTGGTACCCGGCATTTTCTTCATCCAGTTTTGCTTTGCGAACATCGTTCTGATGCTTAAGCGCATACTGTATGGCTTTTGATAAGGTCAGTGATTCCTCCGGATTCTGTGCTTTCATATTCTTGCCCACCAGCAGGAGTGCAAATGCGAGAAAGACGGTTAACCGGTTTGTTCTCGTTGTCATAGTTTATGCTGTATTAAATTGTCTGAGTTGATAAAGGAGATTTCCAATCATAACTGGCCAGCATGCCTTCCATTTCGGGAATCGCAGCGGGGGCAATAATGCCATAGAGGAAGAGATATACCGCCTGGCGAAATACTTCGTCTTTGGAGTAATCATTAACTAACTGTGCCGCATATTCGAAGTCTTTCTGCAGGTGCTGCTGCCAGATGCTCATCACAAGGGCCGGATGCAGGCTGCTTCGGAACACCCCTTCCTGAATACCGTCTTGCAGTAATTGCTGAATCCGGCTGTTCAGGCTCTGTTCCAGTTTGAGGTTGAGTTCGATGTATTGAACAGGGTAGTGGCGGCGCAGGTCCAGGAAGAAATCAGGACTTACCTTCTTACAAAAACCTACCACATTGGAAATGAGTCCCAATAGTTTTTTCAGGTTGCTGATACCTGGATCATCCCAGGGTTGCAAGGATTCCTCGTATTCCTCAGCAACCCGCTTGCAGACCTGGTCTACCAGTTCCTGCCGGCTGGGATAAAAGCGGTAAAGTGTCTTTTTGGAGATCCCCATTTGTGTGGAGAGGTCGTCCATGGTATACCGGCTGATACTTTGGGTTGTAAACACCTGGTGTACCGAATCCAGAATTTGTTGCTCCATGAATTTTCGACTATTTTGTTTGAGGGGTCAAAATTAGTGCGAATATTCGACCGAAACGATTAAATGGTCGAAAATCTTGTTAAGGAGTTGTGAAAGAAGGAAAAAGGTTCCCGTTATAAATTGGAGAAAAAAACTACCAAAACAAGGAATCCTAATTGAAAATCAATAAGAAACAGAAAATACAGCAGAAACTTCCTTCTTTCCTATCGTGTTCTGCTTTGGATAAACCGGGAGGGTATAAGTTTTTTGTAGATTTGTAATAGATCGAAAATCGACTCAAAATGTCAAATGGTCAAACAAATAGTACGGAATTGGATCCAATACGAAAAGATATCCTGCATGGAGCAAGGGAGCTGTTCATTCATTTCGGATTCAAAAAAACAACCATGGAAGACATTGCCAAAAAGATCGGCAAATCCAAAAGTTCCCTTTACTATTATTTCAAAACCAAGGAAGATATTTTCGAGGCAATGGCCCTGGAGGATATGGAACTGCAGCATCAGAATGCCGTTTCCAGTATGAACCAGTATATAACGGTGCAGGATCGGTTTCGCTCTTTTGTGGTTTCCCTCTTGCGCCATTTAATTGATAACAACCAGCAATATTCCGTTTTCAAAGCCGAAGTGATGGAAAATCCTTTCCTGATTGTAAATATCACTGAAAAGCGCAATGCCTATATGGAAAGTTTTCTAAAAGACCTCGTTCTTTATGGTATCCGCAGAGGAGAGATTCGTGAGCTGACGCATGAAGAAATTGACATCTGGGCCAAAGCCATCAATGTTTCCTTAAAGGGTATTGGTTCGAGGCTTTTTCTCGGCAATGATCAGGAACTCTTCAAAGACCACCTGGGATTTATTGCGGATTCCTTGTTTACAGGAATTACTGTGTGATTAATTCCTAACGCGCTCCCGTACCCGAAACCTGACCGCTGCATTTTTTTTGTCTGAAGCAGATAAGCGCACTTCATACTTATCGCGCCCTGAACTTACTGTCATCAACGCCGTATTAGGAGGAATGCTACCTAAATTATCTGCGTACATGATGAGTTCATACACTTCTCCCGCAACCGCTTTCACATTTACGCTCAGGGCCTGGTTGGTGAGTCGCTGCTGATACAGCAACAACCGGTCATTCAGAAAAATCGTTACCGTATCATTGTCAATTTCCGCATTGTCGTAGAGGTCAATTTTAATCGTCGGACTATCCAGCACCAGTGTCTGCACCAATTCCGTTGTACGCTGCTTAACTTTCAGCAGGCTTTGCTGGTTCACGAGTTGGGAAGAATCGGTTAGGGAGGTCGGGAAATCAGGCTGGAACTCTTTGAATAATGTTATTTTACCAGCCGGACAAGGTCTCTTGCTTTCCGCTTCGACTCCTGTCCAGCTTCCTGATAAAGCATCCCTGGTCTGCTCTTTTGTATAGACCAGTTCATAGGTCTTCGTGCATACTACACAATCATAGGGTATCTGAACTTCCATCAGCTGATCTTCTTTAAGGATCATTTTTTTATCGGTTGCATTATAGGTTCCTTTAAAATGATGTTTTACAAAACGGGTTTTGTCATAGTAATCAAACGCATATCCCTCGACGTTTGTTCCGCTGCTGATTAACTGGATTTCCAGTTTATAAACAGGAAAACAGCCGCCAGGTTCCTGGGTAAGCGAGCCTCTCCATATCCCGTTCAGATCCTGGGCACTGGTTGCCAAATGAAGCAGCATCCCAACCACTATGAACAACGCTCTCATTCGCGCTGCAATTTAAACACCACCATGGCATTCTTCTGTTCAGTGGAGGTAATACGCACTTCATACTGTTTGCTACCGGCTTTTACAATCATCAGTGATGTATTGGGTGGAATCTCACCCAGGTTTTCAGCTACCATTACCAGTTCCACATAATCATTCTCCTGTTCGAGGTCTATTTCCACTACAATGGGAGAGAGGGATAACATTTTACGCGATACTACCTGGCGGTTATTCAGGTACACGGATACCGTATCCTTATCTATGGTGCCATTGTCGTACAGGCTGATGGAGATTTTCCGGGTATTTACAGTAAAGGTTTTCACTATTTCATTTGCCCGCTCCTTAAGCACCGGAGGCACCACCACAGGAGCTACCGGCTTCCTGATTTCTTCCTGCGGCAATGGAGCAGGCAAAGGTTCTGGCGTTTTTTCTTTTTCAACCGGCGGTGTTGGTTTTACCGGTGGCTTTACCGGTTTAACAGGCTGGGTTGGCTGCTTTTGAGCTGGTGGCCTGGATGGTGGCGCTTCATTAACCCGAATATTTTCTTCTCCCTTCGGCTTTTTTTGACGTTCTGCAAGGAAAGGTTCCAGGTAAAAATCAGAGGTGGGCACTTTTCTCAGGAATACCGTGCCTCGCCCACAATCGGATGAGTCGCGGGTATTCATACTCACATAGGTCCCTTCCAGGAATTCTTCATTTCCATTACGGGTATACTGCAGGAAACAGGTCATGATACAGGCATCATTTCCCTGCCGCATCCGGACATCCACAATCTTCAACTCCTCCAGGTAAACTTTTTTCGTACCGGTATGAATGGAACCTTTTGCATCGGCCTTTCCATAAAACTCGGTGGTTTTATAGGAATAGGTTACCCCCTTGAAGTTTTTGCCCTCTTGCAATAACTGAACTTCAAACCGATACCGGTCTTCCAGGTTTAGCATTTGTAAGGAGCGGTTATTCTGCCGGAAATGTCCCCGCCAGACGCCGCTGATATCCTGTGCACTTCCAACCTGAGCTGTAATCACCCAAACCAAGAACGTAAAAATCAATCTCATGAATTCCTGTTAGTTGTTCAATTTAAGAAAAAAGGGTCCTCAATTATATACCACTCAACCAGTTAATCTGGCAATAGTTCGTTAATTTTGCACTCCTTTCAACTCGTTCGTAGGAGTTGCAAAGTTAAAACTCTGTATTACCAATGATCAAAATTCATTTTCCGGATGGAGCCCAGCGCGAATATGCACCCGGTACTTCTTCTCTTGACATCGCCAAATCCATAAGGGAAGGACTGGCACGTAAAATTCTGGCTGCCAGCGTTAACGGACAGGTTTGGGACCTGAATCGACCCATTTATCAGGATGCCAGCATTAAATTTCTTTCCTGGGATGAAAAAGATGCGAAAAGCACTTTCTGGCACTCTACCGCTCACCTGATGGCAGAAGCAATTGAGGATCGGTTTCCCGGAGTAAAATTTTGGGTGGGGCCTCCGGTTGACAATGGATTTTACTATGATATTGATTTAGGAGGCAGGCCGCTTCACGAAGAAGATCTGAAGGCTATTGAGACAAAGATGAAAGAACTGGCCAAACAGAACAACCCCTTTATCCGTAAGGAAATTTCCAAGGCCGATGCGATCTCTTATTTCGAAGAGAAAGGAGATGAATACAAGCTTGACCTATTGCAAAATCTACCGGACGGTGAGATTACATTCTATACCCAGGGAGCATTCACTGATCTCTGCCGTGGACCTCATATTCCGCATACAGGATTGATCAAAGCGGTTAAACTTACCAATATTGCGGGTGCTTACTGGAAAGGAGACGAGAAAAACAAAATGCTCACCCGCGTTTACGGCGTAAGTTTTCCCAGCCAGAAAGAGCTTGATGAATACCTCATTCTTCTGGAAGAGGCTAAGAAACGCGATCACCGCAAACTTGGAAAGGAACTCGGAATCTATACAATGGATGATGATGTGGGCCAGGGTCTGATCATGTGGATGCCTAATGGTACTATCATCATTGAAGAACTCGAAAAGCTTGCCAAAGAAACAGAGGAAGCTGCTGGCTACCATCGTGTTGTAACCCCGCATATCGCTAAGGAAAGTATGTATCTAACCAGTGGTCATCTTCCTTATTATGCAGACAGCATGTATCCGCCCATGGAACTGGAAGGAGAGAAGTATTATCTGCGTGCGATGAACTGTCCGCATCACCATAAGATTTTTGCGGCGGAGCCAAAGAGTTATCGCGACTTACCCTATCGTATAGCCGAATATGGAACTGTTTACCGGTATGAGCAGAGTGGGGAATTATTCGGACTGATGCGAGTGCGTTGTCTTCACATGAATGATGCGCATATCTATTGTACCAAGGATCAGTTCGAGTCAGAATTTCGTGCGGTGAATGAAATGTACCTGAAGTATTTTAGAATTTTTGGAATCGATAAATATGTAATGCGACTCAGTTTGCATTCTCCTGAAAAGCTGGGTAAGAAATATGTAAACGAACCTGAACTCTGGAAAGAGACCGAAACAATGGTTCGGCAGGTGCTCATTGAATCCGGAATTCCCTTTGTGGAAGTGCAGGATGAAGCGGCTTTTTACGGTCCCAAAATTGATGTGCAGATTTATAGCGTAATCGGTCGTGAGTTCACCCTTGCTACCAACCAGGTGGATTTTTCACAAGGCAGGTCCTTCAAGCTGAGTTATACTACTGCTGACAACAATCATGATACTCCATTGATTATTCACCGCGCTCCATTGGGTACTCATGAACGCTTTATTGGTTTTCTACTGGAGCATTATGCAGGGAAATTGCCCTTGTGGCTGAGTCCCCAGCAGGTTAAGATTTTGCCAATCAGTGACAAGTTCATGGATTTTGCCCAACTGGTTAAAAATCAATTAAAAGCAGCGGGCGTTCGGGTATCTATTGATGACCGGAATGAAAAAATCGGAAAAAAGATCCGCGACACTGAACTTCAAAGGGTACCTTACATGTTAGTTGTAGGAGAGAAAGAAGTGAATGAAGGAAGGGTTTCGATTCGCCGCCAGGGCAAAGGAGACGCAGGTAATATGGGTATTGAGGAATTCATATCCGTTATTACACGGGAAATTAAGGAACGCAGTAGCGGAGATTAAAAAATGATATAATTTCGGGACGTAAATTGTTTAACCAAATAAAGTAAATGGCATTTCCACCCAGGCCTCCCAGAGGGGCTTTTAATCCCAGGTTCAAAAAAGAACAGCAGCAGGAACACAGAACCAACCAGATGATTCGTGTACCACAGGTCCGACTGGTTGGGGATAATGTTGAAGTAGGTATTTATTCTATTCAGGAGGCGCAGCGTATTGCCCAGGATCAGGGACTTGATCTGGTGGAGATTTCCCCCCAGGCAGATCCTCCGGTTTGTAAGATCATTGACTATAATAAATTCCTGTACGAGAAGAAGAAGAAGGAAAAGGAAATGAAGGCGAAAGCCAAACAAAGTGAAGTAAAGGAGATCCGTTTTACACCCAATACGGATGATCATGACTTCAATTTCAAGGCAAAACACGCAGAAGAATTCCTCAAAGAAGGTAATAAGGTGAAAGCCTATGTGCAATTCCGGGGTAGAGCAATCCAGTTTAAAGACCGTGGTGAATTGTTGCTCCTGAAGTTTGCAGAGAGGCTATCTGAATTCGGTGTGCTGGAAGGAATGCCCAAGATGGAAGGTAAGCGTATGCTCGCTATCTGGGCTCCCAAAAGTCAGAAAAAGAAAAAAGAAGGCGGAGAATAATAACCACCCAATTAATTACAACAGCCCGCAATTGCGGGCTGTTGGCGTAAAAATCCTTCTCCATACATACGAAAATGGTGATTTAGGGGTTATATTTAAGAAGATATCTTTTTTATGCCTAAACCCCTGCTGTTTGTCAGGGTACTGTTCGTCCTGCTCGGTTGTAATACTGTAGTATGGGCCCAGCACCCGGCTCCAGGTACCCAACCCGTACTGTTTAAAAATCCATTGGCCAATCAGTTATTTGCCACGGCTCCTCCATCTGCCGCCCATTGGAAAAATTTACAGGCCAATTCCGATCAACAGAATTTTTTTCTCAGATTTCAACAAATCCCAGGACCAGCACTAAAAAAACAACTTGCTGCAAAAGGCATCGAGCTGCTGGAATACATTCCGGGAAAAGCATACCTCGCCCGGTTCCACCAGTCGGTTTCGGAAACTGACCTGAGATCCTTTGGAGTAACCGGAATTTTTATGCTGCCTGCCAGCCTCAAACAGGAAGCCGGAGATTTACAACATGCAAATCCTGACAACAGCCAGTTAAAGCAAACCTGGCATATATGGTTTAGTGCCGGAATGGATTCAACTGCGGCTGTTCGGCAGATCAGCCTTGTGCTGGGTAAAGAGGCGCCCGCGCCTACAGAAATACGTCAATTGTACCATCGAATGCTGGAGCTTAAACTAAGCAAACCTTCATTTGAAAAACTGAAGGCCGAACCATTTGTCCTGTATGCCTTACCGGTTCCGGAACTATTTGAGCTGAACCTGATAGGGACTGAATCACATTTTGGAAACCTGCTGCATTTGGGGGCAAAAGGGCTGCCCGGTTTAACAGGCAAAGGAATAACAATGGGGATTGGTGATGGTGGCAGAATTTATCATATTGACCATAACTACTACGAAGATGGTCAGTTATATAATGGAAATACACATGCAACACATGTTGCAGGAACATTGGCTGGCAAAGGGAATATCAATCCGGCTATGCGTGGTTATGCCTATGATTCGGATCTCGAAGTTGATTATTTCAATACCATTATTTTTCAAACACCCCGACTTTACCAGGATAAACGAATGGTTATTACCAATAATTCTTATGGTGCCGGGAGTTCCTGTTTACCCTATTCCGGTCAATATTCGGGTTATTGTGGACAAGCAGATCAGCAGTTGCTTGATATGTCACATTTGATTCATGTCTTCGCGGCGGGAAATGCAAGAAATCTGCAATGTGGTGATTATCCGATCAGTTACCGGACGATCGATAATGCTTTTCAGGCGGCTAAAAATGTACTGACAGTAGGAGGGACCAATGACAATGGTTCTGTGAATGTATATTCTAAAGGCCCAACGCTTGATGGTCGGGTTAAACCCGAAATTGTGGCTGTCAGCACCAATGTTTTCTCCACTACTACCAACAATAATTATGGCCGGCTGGATGGTACCAGTATGGCTTCTCCCCAGGTGTCCGGCGGACTGGCATTGCTGTATGAACGTTATCGCCAGTTGTTCAATGGCGAAGATCCTGATGGCGCGCTGATGAAGGCGCTTGTTTGTAATACAGCTACGGATCTGGGAACCCCGTATGTTGACTTTGCCAACGGATATGGCTGGCTGAATACCCGTAAGGCGTTGGAAACCATGAACAGGAAACAATGGTTTTCCGGAACAACAGATCACCAGCAGGAACAGGTAATGGAAATTCAGCTGGATAAGGAAGTTGCAGATTTTCGTATCATGTTATACTGGCATGATCGTCCGGCATCATTTTATGCAGCTAAAACTCTTGTTAACGATCTGGATATAACCGTTGAATTACCTGATGGCTCAGTTTATGATCCATATATCCTTGATACCAGTGCTGCTGGCGTACTGGTTCAGGCAATCAGGGGCAAAGACCGGCTGAATAATATCGAACAGGTTGTAATTGACCGTGCAGTTCCAGGTCGGTACAAGGTTCGGGTACGTGGTTTTGAAGTGCCGTTTGGCCCACAGGATTTTAAAATTATTTATAATTGGGAAGAACCGGTTTTTGAATTACTACAACCTGTTGGAGGGGAACTTTACAAGCCAGCAGAACAAAGAATCATTCAATGGAATTATTCCGGAAAGGATAACGATGCTTTCAGTTTCGCCTACTCCGCCGATAATGGAATTAATTGGATACCTATCACTAGCGGAACAAATCAACCTGGCAGAAGGTCCTGGATTGTTCCTCCGATAACCAATACCTCCGTTTTGATAAAAATTACCCATCTGCCAAGTGGGGAGGAGCGTATTTCAGCGCCATTCCGGATTTTACCCGAAATCAATTTTGCAGTTTCAGGTTCCTGTGAATCGAGCGCCCAAATTAAGTGGACAAAACCGGCAGGAATTGATTCCATGGCAGTTCTGTTGTATAACGGGACAGAAATGCAAAGACTGGGTATAACTACGGATACCAGTTATCAGGTAGAAGGATTAAAAAGCGGTAAACCGTATTGGTTTACAGTTCAACCAATTTTGAATGGATTATTTGGTGAACGTTCCATTGCGAAAAGACTGCTTACCCCACCAGGGATATGTTCGGGGGCAGGACTAAATGGGGATATCTCTGTTTCAGTTCCTTCTCCCTATTTAGTAAGCAGAGCTCCATCGGTTAAAGATTCCCTTGATCCTCTAACAGTTGTGGTCCGAAACGAGGGGAGTCTGGCAATTTCCGATACGGTTTTCCTCAGTCTATTTAAAAATGGGATCAGGCTGGCTTCCGACACGATTCTCAGAAAATGGAATCCCGCACAGCCATTTACCTGGACAACAACTCTAAGGCCAGTCGGATATGCCGGTGAAGCAGCAAAACTTACAATGGTAATCAGGACAGCAGGTGATAATAATGCATTAAATGATACTGCCGCCATAAATTGGCGGTACCTGAATGCTGAGCCTTTAACCTTACCTTTTGAAGAGAATCTGGCCGCAATTAAAGATACCAGTATTCTCGCTCCCGGTTATCCAGGATTAACAGGTTTGCCAGCATGGGATGCCAGTATTTCGGCATCCTCCCTGAAATTCGATACCCGGCAGAATCAGGGATTGTTTATTGCTAGTAAAATTGAAGGTCAAAGCCTTCAACTAATTGGTAATTATAACTTTGAAAAATATTCTGTAGCTGATGATATTCGAATGTTTCTGGATATTCCTGATTTCGGGCAACTAAAAATGGACTGTTTTATCAGAGGTAACGATACAGCGTCCTGGTTGGGTGTTGCTTTATTAGATCCCATCACTCAACAACCCGCCATCGATTATCTGAACCTGAGTGAAGTATTGGCCAAACATGGGCAGGATTTCAGCTCGAGTTTTCAAATCCGTTTCCGGTTTATACATTCCAGTTACCAGCAGCAATTGCAGGTGCTCAGAAAACTTCGCTTTTTTAATGCCGCCGAGGATATCAAGCTGGCCTACTTCACGTATCAAAAACAAAATGTTACGGATGGAGATTCTGTGGTTAGTTATCTCTGGGCAAGGAACAACAGGCAAACTGCCAGTGGGCTTGTGCAGTTCGGAATTGAATCACCAGATGGTAAAAAGCAATTTCAGCAGGTGGCATCGATTCCGGCAGGTGATACTGCTGTAGTGAGCTTCAGGGTTCATGTACAGGATTGGCCTGATGCAGTGGCACCTGTAAAAGCATGGATTACTATTGAGGGGGATGAAAATTCAGCAGATGACAGTTTAACTGCAACCTGGGCATATGCCCGAAAAATCGATCAGTTTCCATACCTGGAGGGTTTTGAACAGGGCAAATCGGGCTGGGGCTCAAGTTTTCTGTATGAACATTCATCCCTATTGACAACATCCGTTGCGCCCTTCAAGGCAGCGAATGGACACGCATTCTGGGGAACACAATGGATTGCATCCATTCAGGGGATTGGTTTTATCGTGCCTTCCGGATTTCTTCTTAGCCCACTATTTGATTTGACGGAACTTCAACATCCCTATCTTTCAGCCTCCGTCAATATGCAATTGTGTGAGGGCAGGGATTCGGTATTCCTTGAATATTCAATAGATACTGGCAGAACGTGGATTCGATTGCTTAATCAGCCCGACCAATTCAATTGGTATAACAATGAATCAAAATCAGCCTGGACAGATTGTGCTTCCCCTGGTACAAATCAATGGCGACTGATCACTACCTCCCTTCCGGCCAACCTTGGCAGGGTCCAGTTCCGGTTGCTTTCGCTTGCCAGAAATGGAATTTCAACTGTAATGCCAAGATTACCTGGAGGTTTCTTACTAGATGATTTTCACATATATAACAGAATTTATCCAACTTTTATAGGAGGCTCAAGTGGAATCTTAAACGTACCTGTTACCAGGTCCCTATTTCAACCTGTCCTAAGTACTAACCAAGTACTGGCAGAGTTACTGCCGGAGGAAGGCGCATCCGGAACAGTACAGGTTCGCTTTGATCCTTTGGACGGTAATTCCGAACTCTCAGGCAACCCTGTCCTGCCGTATAACTGGTCTTTTCAAACAGGGTCGGAATCTTTACTAAAAAAGGGACGTGTAAGGCTCTATATAGCAGATGATAAAATTCAGTCCTGGTTAAGCAGCACCCCCTGTGACACCTGTACAAAACCGCAGAGTGCCTACGATCTCTCCGTTTTTCATTATGCGGGACCGTTGTCTACTATTAACCAGCGTCTTACTGACAACGTGGACGGATATGAAACGGTTTGGGATCCGGAAGGATTTGATCTGGTTCCTTATGATAAAGGTTATTACCTGGAAATACCAGCCGGATTATATGGTGAATTTTATTTGGGCCGGAATGTCCGTATGGCAGCGCTGGATCTTAAGGCAATGCGATCCGGCAGGGAGCCTGAGGCAAGGTTGGAATGGTCTATAGCCAACTGGAATGGAGTAATCAGATTGGAACTGGAGCGCTCCAATCATTCAGATGCTGGATATACATCAGTATTTTCCCAGGTTATCAATAGTGGCAGCCCGCTGAACGGAACCTATTCGGATCCCGGATTATTGGTTCCGGAAAGCTATCATTATCGGTTGAAACTTACTTATGCCAACGGAACGGTACGGTATTCTGCGATCCGGATCGTTCAATTCGATGCAGACCTGAATGTGCTGGTATATCCCAATCCAGGTCGGGGTGATCAAATGAAAATTAAACTGAACCGGATGGATGGAGCAAGGATACAGCTTGAGCTAACTGATCTTACTGGAAAACGTCTTGCTGTTTCGGGTTACAATATAGGATCGGGAGAGCATTGGCTCAGTCTGGCACCCTTAACCAGGGGGCTGGCGGCCGGAGTTTATGTATTGAGGGTAAGCGCCGGGCAACAAAAAAAGACACTGCGGTTGGTTATTTCAGGAAACTGATATACCTTTGCGCTCCCTTAGGGGCACCATGGCAACATGGTGGTATTGCCCAAATGGCTCACAAAGTTCCCACCTGTGTGGGGCGCCAGCAGGGCGTAACTTTTTTAGTTATCAAAATGCCAAAGGTAAAAACCAATTCAAGCGCGAAGAAGCGCTTCAAGTTGACAGCTTCCGGACAGATCACACATCAGAAATCTCACAAGCGTCACATTCTCACCAAGAAATCCAAAAAACGGAAAAGAGCTATGCGCAAAGACGGCGTTGTTGCAGCACCCAATTTATTCTTTGTTCAACGCCTGCTGGGTCTTAAATAATTTTATTTAATCACCAAATTTAAACTCATTAGCATATGCCTCGTTCAGTAAACGCAGTAGCTTCAAGAGCTCGCAGAAAAAGGATTCTTGACCAAGCCAAAGGATACTATGGCAAACGTAAGAATGTATATACAGTAGCCAAAAACCTGGTTGAAAAAGGGATGACCTACAGTTATGTAGGCCGCAAACTCAAGAAGCGTGAATACCGCGCCCTTTGGATTGCCCGTATAAACGCAGCCGTACGTGAAGAAGGGCTGACTTATTCCGTATTCATTCACAAACTGAATGAAAAAGGAATAACCCTGGATCGTAAAGTACTGGCCGACCTGGCTATGAACAACCCCGAGTCGTTCAAGGCCCTGGTTGCATCTGTAAAATAAGCTATCAGGTTTCTCTGCAGAATGAATAGCCGGTTCCTTCGGGAGCCGGTTTTTTTATTTCCCTATTATTCATGAATTTCTTATAGGTTTGTGCCTTATATGTATCACCCAATTAATCACGTTTTCCGCTAGATGAACAATACCTACTTCGACCTGGTAGATCAAACCTTCAATTTTCCCCAGGAAGGTTTCGAGGTAAAAGACGATTACCTCCAATTCAATGGACTTAATGTGAAAGCTCTGATCGATAAGTATGGCACACCGATGAAGCTGACCTACTTACCGAAGATTGGCATGCAGATCAATAAAGCCAAGCAGATGTTTGCAAATGCTTTCAAAAAGCATAAGTATGAAGGGGAATATTTTTATTGTTATTGTACTAAAAGTTCCCATTTTTCCTTTGTAGTAGAAGAAGCGCTTAAGCATAATATTCACCTGGAAACTTCTTATGCGTATGACATCGAGATCATTAAAAAACTCTATGCCAGGAAGAAAATCAATAAGGAAACTTTTATCATCTGCAATGGCTTTAAGCAGAAAACCTATACCAAACGGATTGCCGGCCTGATCAACAGCGGATTTAAAAATGTAATTCCTGTACTGGATAACGTGAACGAACTGGAAGACTACCGTAAATCGGTTCGTGCACCTTTTAAACTTGGCATCCGGGTGGCTGCAGAAGAAGAACCAAATTTTCCCTTTTATACCTCCCGGTTGGGTATCAGGGCAAAAGATATCCTGGAATTTTATGTCGACCAGATTGAAGGTTACGAAAATAAATTCCAACTGAAGATGTTGCATATCTTCCTGAACAAGGGTATCAAAGACGATATCTATTACTGGTCAGAATTAAATAAGGTAATCAACCTCTATTGCCAGTTGAAAAAAATCTGTCCCGAACTGGATAGCATTAATATCGGTGGAGGCTTCCCAATCAAACATTCGCTGGGGTTTGATTATGATTACCAGTTCATGATTAATGAAATTGTAAGCAATATCAAGTCTGCCTGTAAAAAAGCAAAAGTTCCCATGCCGAATATTTACACCGAATTCGGTAGTTACACGGTTGGGGAGAGCATGGCACATATCTATTCTGTAATTGCTCAAAAAACGCAGAACGATCGTGAAATCTGGTATATGATCGATTCGTCCTTCATTACCACCCTTCCAGATACCTGGGGTATTGGTGAGCGTTTCCTCCTGCTGCCCATTAATAAATGGGATGAGGAATATCAGCGAGTCGTTTTGGGAGGTATTACCTGCGATTCACACGATTATTATGATTCCGAAGAGCATATCAACGAAGTGTTCCTACCCAAGATTGGAACAGGTGAACCGCTATATCTTGGTTTTTTCCATACCGGTGCATACCAGGACCAGATCAGCGGTTATGGCGGCATCAAGCACTGCATGATTCCTTCACCCAAACACATTATAGTGGGCCATGATAAAAATGGCAAACTGGTGGATTGGGTGTACGCAAAGGAACAATCAGCCCAAAGTATGTTAAAGATTCTTGGTTATTAATATATCGTTACTGAATTTGAAAAGGACCTTTCAGAGGTCCTTTTTTGTAACCGGTAAGTATAAACGATTAGTTCAGCTGCGTAATAAATCAAGTAATTCTCCCCATGCGTATAAAGCGTGTCTTTTGAGATACTAAAGTCCCGTGTTTTAACGCTTTGAGCTTGGCTCAAAACTTGCTAATTTAAGTTTATAACCGACTTTATGCGAAATTTTCTGATAGCCTTAGTGGCTTTTCTACCTGCATCACTGATGGCGCAAGGCTGGCAACTGGTAGGTTTTGGTGGAGTGGCCAATTACCAGGGTGATTTGCAGGACAGACGATTTACCACCCAACAGGCCCAGATTGCATTCGGACTGGGTGTTCAATATGATATTAACAAATATTTTTCGGTGCGAGGAATGGCTAATTATGGCCGCATCAGTGCAGATGACCGATTCAATAAAGATGCGGGTCTTCGAGCCAGAAACCTGAATTTCAAAAGTCATATTCTGGAAGGAAGTGTTCAGGCAGTTTTCAGGTTTATGGATATTGAAACGAAAAATTGGTCTCCCTATCTGATTGCCGGTGTAGGTGTATTTGGATTTGATCCCTACACCCATGATACTCTGGGAAACAAGTTTTATCTCCAGCCACTGGGTACAGAAGGACAGGGGCTTGCTGCATATCCTGATAGAGAATTTTATAAACGGGTACAGCTGGTTATTCCTTTCGGCGGCGGTTTATTATTAAGAGTAAATGACAGGGTTACCCTGGGTTACGAAGTTGGCCTGCGGAAGACTTTTACTGATTACCTGGATGATGTCAGTACCACCTATGCTGATCCTGATCAATTGCTGGCAGCCCGGGGAGGTTTAGCGGTTGAGTTGGCCTTTCGAGGAGATGAGTTAAAAGATAGCAACCTGCCTGCTTATCCAACCGGAGCTGTTCGCGGTGGACCTGAATTCAAGGACTGGTATTATTTTCAGGGAATCACAGTAAATTTCCGGTTAGGTAGTGGAGGACGTTCCGGATTTAATGGTAAATCCATGGGCCGGCAACTCGATTGTCCGCGTAATATTTATTAAGTATGAAACTTCGTTTAATCTTCTCCGTTATAAGTGCCCTGGTCCTGCAGTTTTCTGTTTCTGCTCAACAGCCACGGACTTTGTTATGGCAGGTCAGTGGAAACGGATTAAACAAGCCATCCTTTGTATTTGGCACGATGCACCTGCTTTGTTCAGCAGAAGAGATGATGAGCGACAGTTTGATTGCCGCTGTAACCAGAGCTGAACAGGTTTTTTTTGAAATTGATATGGATAATCCAGGTGAAATGCTGGGGGTTTTTAAGTTCATCCGGATGAAAGACAATAAAAAAATCTCCGATCTGCTTAGTCCGGATGAATACGAGCGTGTCAAAAATTACTTTTCCAATAATAAAACGGTATTACCGCTCAGCATGATGGAACACTTCAAGCCATATTTTGTAGCCGCTATGCTGAGTGAATCAAAAATGCCCTGTGCTACTAAAACAGGAATGGAAGAACTGATTTTGAAACAGGCGAAAAAAGAAGGTAAATCGATCAGCGGACTGGAATCAATTGAATTTCAGGCGAGCGTATTTGACAGCATTCCCTATGATGAACAGGCTAAGGAATTACTTAAAACGATTGATGAAGAAGCCAGGCAGGACAGTTTTACCAACAGGATGGCCGCTATTTATTTGTCTCAGGATCTCGACCTGATTGAAAAATTAACCCTGGAAGAGGAGGGGGGTGTTAGTTCTTATCTCGAACTCTTCCTGTACGGCAGAAATGCAAACTGGATCCCGGCCATGGAAGCCGCCATGAAAAAGCAACCGGCCCTTTTTGCTGTAGGAGCTGCACATTTACCTGGAGAAAAAGGGGTACTCAATCTTTTGAAAAAAGCCGGTTATACGGTTGTACCGGTCCCAAATCCGATCCGGAAATAAATCAGTAGCACACAAAAAAGCCTCCCATAGGGAGGCCTGTATTTTTTCACGTCTCACATCTCATGTGTGACGTCTCACAACTCACTTCACCTCTTCCAGCCCACTGAAGAAAAACGCACCTTCAATCGCGGCATTTTCATCGCTATCGCTACCATGAATGGCATTTTCACCGAGAGAAGTGGCGAATAATTTACGAATTGTGCCTTCATCTGCTTTGGCTGGATCGGTTGCGCCGATCAGTGTGCGGAATGATGAAACAGCTTGCTCTTTTTCAAGGATCGCAGCAATGATCGGACCGCTGCTCATAAATTCTACCAGTTCACCATAAAAAGGGCGGGCCTTGTGAACGGCATAAAATTCACCTGCTTTTTCAGCACTGAGTTTTGTCATTTTTAATGCCACAATACGGTATCCTTCCTTGATGATACGGTCTAAAATAGCACCGGCATGACCATTTTTCATAGCATCCGGCTTGATCATCGTAAATGTTCTGTTACTCATATATACTTGCTCTTTGGGGCGCAAAGGTAGCTATTTTTACCTACATTTGCCCGGCTTTATGCTACCAATACATCATATTTATCCCAAACTGGCAACAGCAGCCAGGGTTGTTATCACTACACATCAGAAACCGGATCCGGACGCCATGGGTTCTTCCCTGGCCCTGGCACAAATACTAAAAGCTTTAGGTCATCAGGTAACGGTAATTTCCCCCACGAACTGGGCAGCCTTTCTGGATTGGATGCCTGGAACGGAAGAAGTACTTAACTATGAGATTACCCGCGAAAAATCCGCCCGGATAATCGCTGAAGCGAATTGGATTTTTTGTCTCGATTTCAACACCCTGATCCGGACCAAACACCTTGCTCCGGTAGTGGAAGCAGCATCGGGTACCAAGGTACTGATCGACCATCACCAGCAACCTGCAATCGAAAGTTTTGATTTTGGAATCAGCGATATTTCGAAAAGCAGCACCTGCGAAATGATTTATGATTTCATCCTGGATGCAAAACTGGAAGCTTTTTTAAATATAGATGTAGCAGCCTGCCTGTATGCCGGCCTTATTGGCGATACCGGCTCCTTCCGGTTCCCCGCTGCATCCGTAAGTGTACACAAAATGGCCGCCCGGTTAAAAGAAACGGGTTTGAATCATACGGTTATCCACGAAAATCTCTACGATAATTTTATGGAAAACAGGCTCCGGTTTATTGGCCATGTGCTTACCAACCGGATGGAGGTTTTCTATGAATACAATACTGCTTTGATTTATATTCCGAAAAACGACCTGCTGAGGTATGATATTAAAACAGGTGATACAGAAGGACTTGTGAACTATCCGCTGTCCATCGGAGGTATCAAAATGGCGGCTATCTGTATAGATCGCGATGAAGAAAGAAAATGGAGCTTCAGAAGCAAGGGTAATGTAGATGTCAATACCTTTGCACGTCGCTTTTTTGAAGGCGGCGGCCATTTTAATGCCGCTGGTGGAAGAAGCAGTGCCACCCTGGAAGAAACCGTTAAAACCTTCAGAAACGTGGTAAAAGAAAACGCATCAGAATTTCAACTGATATAAAAAATGACAAAAACGCTTGTATTCTCAACAGTAATTGCTGCCTCTTTATTTGCAGCCTGTGGTAGTACCGACTACAGTAAAACACCCAGCGGTATAACGTATAAGATTGTGGAAAAAGGAAGTGGTCCGCAGGTTAAAATCGGCCAGTTCCTCCAGTTTCATTATACTCAGAAAGTTAACGATTCCCTGTTGATGACTTCTCAGGGAGGATCACCTGAATTTACCCGTGTTGACAGTGTAGGCCCTGTTTACAATGCTGCCGAGGTTTTTCGCTTCCTTTCAAAAGGTGATAGTGTAGTAATTGTACAGGAAGTGGATACTTTGATGAAACAGAATCCAATGCTTCCACCGTTTTTAAAGAAAGGTGACAAGTTGTATCTGACCATTCGGGTTGAAGATGTATTTGACAATGAACAGCAGGTTCAGGCTGCTCATGAAAAAGCAATGTCCGGACAAAAAGACCGCGACCAGGTTATTGTGGATGAGTACATCAAGAAAAATAATATCACTGCCAATAAAATCGGAAAAGGAACCTATGTAAAAATTGACGAGCAGGGTACCGGTCCTAAAGCGGATTCCGGAAAATTCGTTTCCGTAAAATACCGTGGCAAGATTATGCTCACCGGTAAAGAATTCGAATCCACGATGGAGCCTGGAAAAGATCCCATCACCTTCCCGCTGGCTGTTGGACAGGTGATCCCAGGATGGGATGAAGGTATCAGGCAGTTTTCCAAAGGAGGAAAAGGAACGCTTTATATCCCGGGATTCCTTTCATATGGTTCACGTCCGGGTCCGGGTGGTCAACCGAACGAAGCCCTCATGTTTGACATTGAAGTGGTAGATGTTCAGGACTCAATGCCCAGGCCCAGGCAAAATCCAATGATGCCGCCGGTTGATGGCAAACAATAATAAAACCTGCTTGTTAGGTTTTAGGCACGCACATGAGAATAGCCTCCGGGAAACCGGGGGCTTTTTTATGTGAAAGGTGAAAAGTGAAAGGTGAAATTTAGAACTGGCTGGATCAAGAGACATTAAGTTTTGTAAGTAGCTGGATGGCTTCGATGGCGGGTTTGGGATCGTGTACGCGCAAAATGGTAGCGCCTTTTTGAAGCGCAACTGTGTTGAGCACTGTTGTTCCGTTAAGTGCTTCTTCGGCAGAAATTCCAAGAGTTTTGGTGATCATAGATTTACGGGAGAGACCAGCCAGTAGTGGAAGGTCAAATACTTTCAGTTCTTCCAATCTGCCCAATAAGCGAAAATTATGATCAATTGTTTTGGCAAATCCGAAACCAGGATCCAGGATCAGATCCTTAATGCCAGCAGCCCTGCAGGCTGTAATTCGCTCCCGGAAAAAATCGGAAATCTCCAGTAATAAATCATCGTATTGGGCCAAGGATTGCATGGTTTGCGGATTACCTTTCATATGCATTCCGATATAGGGTAAACCACAGGCGGCTACTATGGGAATCATATCAGGGTCCAGCATGCCAAAGCTGATATCATTAATAAGATCCACACCCGCTTCAAACGCCTGTTGCGCAACAGAAGCATGAAACGTATCTATCGAAAAAAATGCCTGAGGAAATTGTTCCGTGAGCTTTGGCAGGATGGGTTCCAGTCTTGCCCATTCTTCCGCGGCCGTTAAGAAAACACTGCCGGGTCTTGTACTCTGTGCACCGATATCCAGGAGCAGGGCACCATCCTTTAAAAGCAATTCCGCTTTACGTAAAACGGCGTCCAGTTGCGCTGTTCGGCTACCTGCATAAAAGGAGTCGGGTGTAAGATTGATGATGCCCATCACAACAGGCTGCTCCAGTACCAGTAATCGTCCTCGGCAATTCAGGGTATACATGCTCGTGAATCCTTATTTTTGAACGATAAAGATGAACATTTTATTCGAACCCATGTCCAATACAACAGCACAGTACAACGAAGTGATCGGAGCATGTAAACAGATTTTTATTCATAAAACGAGAGATTATGGCACCTCCTGGCGGGTTTATCGTCCCATTTCCGTTGTTGACCAGATATTCATTAAAGCCAAGCGGATCCGCACCATCCAGGAAAATAAAAAACAACTGGTGGTTGACAGTATCCAGTCGGAGTTTATGGGGATTCTGAACTATGCTGTAATTGGTCTCATGCAACTGGAACTGGCGGGTGATCCGGAAGAAAATCTGGCTGCCGAACGGGTTCTGGAACTATACGAAAAACAGGAGAACCGGGCTCGTTCCCTGATGGCACAGAAAAACCATGATTACGGAGAGGCCTGGAGAGATATGAGCCAGGAAAGTTTTACGGATCTTATACTTGCTAAATTGATGCGGATCCGGCAAATCCTCGCAAACGACGGCCAAACGATCATTAGTGAAGGCATTGATGCCAATTATCTCGATATCTTCAATTATGCAGCATTTGCACTGATCCTCTTAAAGGAAGGAAAACACTAGAAATTATGAAACTCATCCTAACGATTACCCGATATATTGTCGGACTCCTGTTTATATTTTCCGGACTGGTAAAAGCGAATGATCCACTCGGATTGAGTTATAAAATGCAGGAGTTTTTTGAAGTATGGAAACTGCATCAGTTCCATGATTTCACATTGGCTTTTTCCATATTAATAATCGCTTTTGAAATTATTGCCGGTGTGGCCGTTATCATCGGATGGCAAATGCGTCTTTTCAGCTGGCTGTTGTTATTGCTGATCATCTTTTTTACGTTTTTAACGGGATACGCACTTTTCTCGGGTAAAATCAAAACTTGTGGCTGCTTTGGTGATTGTATACCGCTAACGGCTGATCAATCCTTTGTGAAGGACCTTATATTGCTGGTTCTGATAGTGCTGCTTTTTAAAAACCGGAACCGGATTACAACGTCGATGGGTAGCCGAAATTCGATCATTGCTTTGGCCGTTGCAGCTATTTTCAGTTTTGGCCTTCAATGGTATGTATTGAATTATCTGCCAATTTTGGATTGTCTGCCGTATAAAAAAGGAGCCCGGATTGAAGAACAAATGAAAATACCCGCCGGGGCTATTCCGGATAGTTCGGTCATCACGTTTGTCTACAATAAAGGCGGACAGGAAGTAGAGTTCACGGCAGATCAGTTTCCGGAAGATTTTGATGAATCCGTTTACAGCTTTGTACGCAGATATGATAAGCTGGTGCGTAAAGGCAATGCTGAACCGAAAATTAAAGACTTTGTATTGCTGGCACCAGGTGGGGCTGATACTACTGCCGCCATTCTCAATCAGACCGGAGAAATGTACTGGTTATTTATTCAGGCATTAAATGAAACGGATAAACCAGCCATCCTGCAGCAATTGATAAAACTGAAGATAGAGACTGAAAAGACAGGTAAACCTGTATATGTAATTACATCCCTCGCTGAAGAAGTGGCACCGTTGCTGGCAACCGTTGAAACACCGATTTTGTTGCTTGGCTGTGATGCTGTAGCAGTAAAAACCGCTGCCCGCTATCCGGTAACTCTGTACAGACTTCAGGATGGTGTGGTGAAGGAGAAGAAAGCGGTGAGATGAGAAGTGAGATATGAGATGTTCAGGTATATAATACATAAAATTCTTTATGGGGTTGCGGTGCTGCTGGGCGTAGTAGTGCTGGTTTTTTTCCTGTTCCAGGGATTTGGAGATCCTTCCAGGCTTGTAATGGGGCAAAGAGCCGATCAGGCTACTCAGGAAAATATCCGACGTGATCTGTACCTGGATCAACCCAGGTGGAAACAATTCCTTGGATACCTCAATGATGTTTCTCCTGTTGGATTTCATACAGAAGAAGAAATTCAGCGTAAGCAGCTGAAAGGTTTTTTCGTAAAACTCGGTTCCCGACAGGTGGGTATAAAACGCCCATATTTGCGAACCTCCTATCAAAGCAGGAGAGAAGTAGGTACCATCATTGCGGAGGCCTTGCCAGGCACTTTGATGCTGGCAGTTGCAGCGATGCTTTTCGCAACCATTGCAGGCATCTCACTGGGTGTACTGGCCGCTCTGAAAAAAGGCACCTGGCTTGATACGACTACCATTTTTACCAGCATACTGGGTATTTCAGCACCTTCTTTTTTTATGGCAATCGCAATCGCCTATCTCTTTGGTTTTGTCTGGAGTCAATATACAGGTCTCCATATGACTGGTTCCTGGTTTGATCTGGATACTGAAACCGGTAAACCTTACCTGAGCCTGGGTAACCTGGTACTTCCCGCCCTGACCCTGGGTATACGTCCGCTTGCGATCATTACTCAATTGACAAGGGCTTCACTATTGGATGTGCTGGGGCAGGACTTCATCCGAACCGCCCGTGCGAAAGGATTAACGGAACGAAAAATTATCTGGAAACACGGTCTCCGTAATGCATTAAATCCCGTTTTAACCGCCATCACCGGATGGTTTGCCGAATTGCTGGCCGGGGCGTTTTTTGTGGAATACATTTTTGGGTGGAAAGGGCTTGGAAAATTGACAGTAGATGCACTGGAAAAACTCGATTTTCCTGTGGTTATGGGAGCAGTACTGGTATCTGCTGCATTTTTTGTGCTGGTAAATATACTGGCCGACCTTCTCTATGGCTGGGTGGATCCAAGAGCCCGTATCAATTGAACTTATTGAATAATCACTTCTTTAATGATGTTTTCTCCCAGGGCTTCATTGACCCTTGAGATAATATGTTCTTTCTGAAATAATAGTTCCTGTTTGAGAGGTGCAACCGATGTACTGATATAGAGTTTGTCGCCATAAATTTTAATACTCTCCGTATACCGCGCTACTGTTTTGCCCATGATCTGTTCCCACACATCCGTGATCTGCAAAGCCTGCACGGACCCTTTTAACCGGCTCTTTTGCAAAAACTGCTGAATCGCTTCTCCCAATGAAAATTCACCCATGCAACAAAGATAGGACTCGAACCCATTCGGCAATCGGAATAACCCGTTCGGATAAATATGTAAAATTTACATAATTCAACTAGTTGTTGATGCAACTATTCAGGAACAAGTCGCATCTTTGTGTTGTTATTGGTCCCGTTTTTATATCCAACCTGTAGAAGTAAGAAGTAGGAATTGTGAATTAGGAAGTAGTAATTGAAGAAGAGAGGAAAAGACTGCTCATATTATTTCTGGTTAGTGGCAGTAGGGTTTGGCAGGGAGGGAGTGGAAAGAGCCCTCCTTTTGCCAAACAATCCGAAGAAAACCAAATTCCCTGTATTCGTAGGTTTTGAAGGCAATATCCGTACCCTATTAGTTAGTTTTATCATTCCAATCTTTCGTTGGTTTTACTTCAACTATTCCATACACCGTATTTCCTGAAACCCCATCTCCAGCCGGTCGAAACTTTCCTTTAGCCGTTCGGGATGGGTATCTGTTACGAATACCTGTCCGTTGTTTGCCAGGCATACCTCCTGTAAAAGGTTGTGCATCCGTTCTGCATCCAGTTTTTCAAATACATCATCCAGCAGCAGGAGCGGGGCGAATCCCTTTTTCTCCTTCAATAGTTGAAACTCTGCCAGTTTCAGGGAGAAAAGCAGACTCTTCCGCTGACCCTGGGAGGCCGTTTGCCGAAAGGGCTGGTCGCCCAGCGCCATGGTAATATCATCGCGATGAATACCAGCGAGAGTTCTCCCACTGGCCTGATCACGCAGACGGTTTGCATATAGCAGATCGGCCATTGAACCGGATTGAAGCGGACTTTCGTATTTTAAATCCAGCGGATACCTGTTGCCGGCAATTGCCCCATATCGCTCCGTTGCCTGTGCCAGTAGCTGTGAACAATACAGGCTTCTTTTTTCAAATACATACTGTGCCGGCTGAACCAATTGCTGGTCCAGGATTTCCAGTAACTCGGGTTGTTGCCGTCCTGATTCCAGCTGTTGCTTTAACAGGCTGTTACGTTGTTGCAACAGTTTATTGTATTTCATGAGTTCCTGCAGATAAACCGGATCTACCTGGGAAAGCAAAGCATCCAGGAATCTGCGTCTTTCTTCGCTGCCATCCAATATGATCTGAACATCGTCGGGCGCAATGAATACCGCGGGAAACTGGCCGATATGATCAGACAAACGATCATAAGGCTGCCCATTGATCGAAAAGGTTTTTTTTCCGGTTTCCCGAATGACGCCTGAAACTTCAATGGTTTGGCCATCCCGGTTAAACCTGCCCGCCACTCTTAATCCCTGGGCGCCATGTAACACCAGGTTAGCATCTGAACGCTGAAAATAGCTTTTGGTAAAACAGAGGAAATAGATGGCATCCAGCAGGTTGGTTTTTCCTATCCCGTTACGTCCGCTGATCGCAATTATACGATCCTGAAAGGCCCATTGGGCGTTGAGATAGTTTTTAAACTGATAGACTGATATGGATTCCAGCTGTAGCAAGTTGGATGCAATATTACACTGTTTAACTACTTGGTTAGCTGATTTTTCCCTTATCTTTGCCCGTCTCAAAACTTAACAAGTGGCAACAAAATTTTCAAAGGAGACCTATCTCTACTGGTATGAGCTGATGCAGCTGATTCGCCAGTTTGAACTGAAGGCTGAAGAGAAATACAAAATGGAAGGTAAAATCCGTGGATTCTTCCATGCTTATGTTGGGCAGGAAGCAATTGCTGCCGGATGTATGACCGCAACCAAGGCGGAAGATGCTTTCATAACTGCGTATCGTGATCATGGTTTAGCACTTGCCAAGGGGATCAGTGCCAAAGCCTGTATGGCCGAACTTTATGGAAAAGCAACCGGTTGTGCCAAAGGAAAAGGTGGATCCATGCACTTCTTCGGTGTTAAGGAACGGTTTTTTGGTGGACACGGTATAGTTGGTGCCCAAATCGGTACCGGTGCCGGTATCGCATTTGCTGAAAAGTATAAAGGAACAGATGCAGTTTGCCTCACTTTCTTTGGAGACGGTGCCGCCCGCCAGGGTATCCTGCATGAAACCTTTAACCTGGCCATGCTTTGGAAAATCCCGGTTATTTTCATCTGTGAAAACAATAATTATGCGATGGGTACCTCTGTTGAGCGTACCTCCAACGTACATGATATTTATAAACTGGCGGATGCCTACGAAATGCCGGCTGATTCTATCGACGGTATGAGTCCTGAAGCAGTACACGAAAGTGTTGCCAGGGCGGTTAAGCGTGCCCGTGAGGGTGACGGTCCGACCCTGATCGAAATCAAAACCTATCGGTATAAAGGACACTCGATCTCTGACCCACAGAAATACCGTACCAAGGAAGAAGTGGAAGAGTACAAGCAGAGAGATCCGATTGAAATGGTTAAAAAAACTTTACTGGACAACAAATTTGCAACTGCTGAGGAAATCGCTGCAATTGATAAGCGGGTAGAAGTGGAAGTGGAAGAGTCGGTGAAATTTGCAGAAGAAAGTCCCTGGCCAGACGACAGCGAAGTGCTGAAAGATATCTATGTAGATCAGAATTATCCTTTTATCGTAGACTAAGAATACTAAAAAAACATGGCGGAAAATACGAATGTACCGGTTCAGCCGGAGGCCTCAGCAGAGGTAGTAGATAAGGTGACTGGTTATTGGCAGCAGAACAGTAAAAATATCCTGATCGGGCTGGCTGCTATCATCGTAGTGGCAGGTGGTATCGTAGGATATAAATACCTGGTTGCTGAACCAAAAGAGAAAAGTGCCAATGATGCAATTTTCAGAGCACAGCAATATTTCCAGCAGGATTCCCTGGCACTGGCACTGAATGGTGATGCTACGAATCCCGGATTTCTTAAAATCCTGGACAAATACAATGGTACCAAAGCTGCCAACCTGGCTCATTTTTATGCCGGTGCGATTTATTTGAAGCAGGGTGATTTTGCCAATGCAGAAAAGCACCTGAAAGATTTTTCAACTTCTTCTTTACAAATCAGTGCACGCGCCAAATCATTGCTGGCGGATACCTATGCTGAGCAGGGTAAAAAAGAAGAAGCTGCCAAACTGTATCGCGAAGCAGCATCCATCTTTGAAAAAGATGAGTTCAATTCCGCAGAATACCTGTTCCGTAGTGGTTATCTGTATGAAAGCCTCGGAAAGAACAAGGAAGCGATTGAATCGTATAAACTGATCAAGGAAAAATACCCTCGTTCCGAAAGAGGATTTGAAGTGGATAAATACCTGGCGCGACTGGGAGAATTATAATCATATGGCTGCAACTGGAAATACCAATGTTGTAAAGATACCAGCAGGCATCCTACCCAAGGATGCCTGTGTTGTTCTGGTTAGAACAGAATGGAATGATTCTATTGTCGGTGAATTAGAAGCCGGTGCCCGCAAGGTGTTGGCGGAGCAGGGCATTGATCAGGTGGCTACCATCGCCGTTCCCGGTGCAGTGGAAATCGCTTTTGCAATTCGCGCATATTGGGAAGCCAGGAAATATTGGGATGATCGGCCTCATGCTTTTATAGCCCTTGGTTGTGTTATAAAAGGAGACACCCCACATTTTGAGTATGTATGTAAAGCTGTAACGGATGGCGTAGTATTGCTTAATAATGAACTTCCTGTTCCAACCATCTTTGGCGTGCTCACTGTACTGAATGAAGAACAGGCCAAAGAAAGACTCGGTGGTGCACACGGACACAAAGGAGAAGAAGCTGCCATCACAGCATTGAAAATGATCGCTCTTCAACGCAGCTTTAAAAAATAGAGACCGTGAGAGTACAGTTGTTCATTCCCTGTTTTGTGGATCAGTTGTTTCCTTCAACTGCCCTGAACATGGTTAAGGTGCTGGAGAAACTCGGTTGCGAAGTTGCTTATAATCCGGAACAAACCTGTTGCGGACAACCGGCCTTTAATGCCGGTTTCCAGAACGAGGCTAAAGCAGTGGCTGAAAAATTCATCCGTGAAAACATTTCACATACCGATTACCTCGTTGCTCCAAGTGCTTCCTGCACCGGATTTGTATGCAATTATTACCCGCAGCTGTTTGATAATTCTTCCATCCATAATCAGATCAGGGAATTGAAAAGCAGAACTTTTGAATTGTCGGATTTTCTCGTGAATGTGCTGAAAGTGGAAGATATTGGCGCCAGTTTTCCAATGAAAGCAACTTACCACGATTCATGTGCCGCGCTTAGAGAATGTAAAATCAAGGAGGAACCAAGAAAGCTCCTGTCGAAAGTGGCCGGACTTGAACTCGTTGAAATGAATGATGTGGAGACCTGTTGCGGTTTTGGCGGTACGTTTTCAGTGAAGTATGAACCAATCAGTATTGCAATGGCCGAACAGAAAGTAAATAATGCTTTGCAAACAGGGGCTGAAGCTATTATCAGTACAGATCTGTCCTGTCTGATGCACCTGGATGGATACATACAAAAAAAACAATTTCCCCTGCAAACCTTTCACCTGGCAGATATTCTTGCGTCGGGTTGGTAGGGGGCAACTACTAAATTGTAATAATCAAACAATACATTCAAAAAAGTTTAGCGATGGCATATTGGCTGGTGAAATCTGAACCCTTTAAATACAGTTGGGAACAATTCGAAAAGGATAAGAAGACCTTCTGGGATGGTGTAAGGAATTATGCAGCCCGGAATAATCTGAAAGCCATGAAAAAAGGGGAGCAGGTGCTCTACTATCATAGCAATGAAGGAGTGGAAGTAGTGGGAATCGCTGAAGTGGTAAAAGAATTTTACCAGGATCCAACAACCACAGAAGAAGCCTGGGTTGTGGTGGATTTAAAACCGGTGAAAAAACTAAAAAAAACGGTACCCCTGGCTGCAATCAAGGCAGACCCGCGACTTGCTAATATGGCATTGGTAAAACTAAGCAGGCTCAGTGTGCAACCCGTTACAGATGAAGAATGGAAAGTGATCCTGGAACTGGCTGGAGAGAAATCATGAAAAAACTGGTGGTATTAACAGGGGCAGGCATCAGTGCAGAAAGCGGCCTGAAAACCTTTCGCGACAGCGATGGATTGTGGGAAGGGTATTCCATCGAAGAAGTAGCAACACCCCGTGCCTGGAGCAGAAATCCGGATCAGGTATTGAAATTTTACAATGAACGCCGGCGGGCTGTCAGAAAGGCACAACCAAATCGGGCACACCAGATCCTGGCAGAACTTGAAAATTATTTTGATGTGCAGATCATTACGCAAAACATTGATGACCTGCACGAACGGGCAGGCTCCCGGAACGTGTTGCACCTGCATGGAGAAATTTTTAAAAAACACAGTGAGTTTGATATGGAGCTAATGGAAGAAGTGTATGATGATATGAATGCCGGAGAGTTGGCTCCCGATGGGGGGCGCTGGCGGCCAGCCATCGTATGGTTTGAAGAACCGGTTCCCAAAATGATGGAAGCTGTACCCCTGGTGAGAAGAGCTGATTTATTCCTGGTTGTCGGAACCTCCCTGGTTGTTTATCCCGCCGCCTCTCTGGTTGATTATATTTCATCGGGTTGTCCGCTATTCGTTGTGGACAAAAAGATACCCTATGCAGTTTCCGGATCCAATCTTCAGGTATTTGAAAACCTTGCCAGTATTGGAATGGAACAGTTAAAAAAGTTGCTGATAAACCAGCATATTTAATCTTTCCCTAACAGCCCGGATGCATCAAATCCATTCAATTTGCATCATGAAAAAATCCTGGTTGGTATTGCTGTTTCTTTTTTTGCATGAACTGGTTGAAGCACAACCTGCCGGACCCGCATTAAAATTGAAAGAGTATTCACTGGATACGGCTTCCAGTTATAAGTTAAACCCAGCCGGGCTACCTGCTTTATATGCAGGAGAGGGGCTGCATTATTTGCAACCCCTGTATGAATACTTTAAACAAACGACAAGTGCTTCGGATAAAAACCGCCTGGCCAGGCATCTTGCAATGGCTGGTGATCATTTGCTCGCCAACTATTACCTGGAGCATTCATACGATTCAATGATGGCTATAGCGTATGAGGATGTAAAGAAGTATCTGGATACGATGGGGAAATTGCAATTGATGGATGCAAGTGCTTATATCCTTCAACAGGCAGCAAATGAACGAATCGTTTTATTTAATGAGAATGCTGCCCAGTTGCAGCAAAGAGCCCATTTTTATACCTTACTGGAAGATTTTTATAAGCTCGGGTTTCGTTATTTGTCGCTTTACTGGTTAAGTCCACTGGTTAATCCAAATACTGCGCCGGTTACCAAATTTCTTGGTTATCAGGTAGCAGATCCAATTGCAGCTGAGATTGTCAGAAAAGCAAAACAGCTGGGGTTTACGCTCATAGCATACGGAGATAGTTCCATTACCAGAAAAACCGGAAATGTGCAGGATGCAGTACAGGCATCCCGCCTGGCGGCCTTGCTTCAGCAGGATACCGCAGCGAAGATTTTGGTGCTCGACGAACAGGCTCATATCGCGGAGCGGCCGATTGGAAACTTTACTCCGCTGGGTACTGTATTGCATCGACTGACCGGAATTGATCCTTTTACTATTGATCAGACTGAATTATGCAATGGCAGCAGTTTTGAATACGGACGCTACTTTTACCAGGAACTGGTGAAACGAATCCCTGTGGAAAAGGTAACAGTTGTAACCAGGGGTAAACAGCCGGTGAGTCTGTTGGAAAATGATCTTTATGATGTACAGTTGCTTTTTCCTCCTATGAAGGAAAAATCCGGAAGAGCGGATTGGCTAACACTATCGGGTAGCCGAAAACCGGTAGCTGTTCAACCGGCTCACCGAAACTTATTTCTTGTACAGGCTTATTATAAAGATGAAACCTTTCGAAACCTGCTTCCTAATCTTATACCGGCTGACCAGACCTATCTAACCGACCGCGATGGTTATTACCGGCTCTACTTACAACCTGGGAAGTATACGCTTATCTTTCGTGATATTCACTACGGTGTTTTAACGGAACGTGAACTGGAAGTGCAGTAACCCTGCTTCAGGGTTTGTATTTTCCGATTCCGATAATACGGGTTTGAACGGCCCTTCCTTTTCCATTTGCCGGAACACGGATGGTCTGGGTAGATCCGGCTTCCATTTTCGCGACTTCCACAATTTCTGTGTGATGAAGTGACTGGTCTTTTTCCAGAAAATCTACTGCTATTTGAATGTCTGCAATAGGTTGTGAATGATTGTTTTTGATGACCAGCTGAAGACCCTTAATACCTCCGAACATACCCACATTGATTTGGTCTGGACGTACTATTAAAAATCTTTTCAATGCCGCAAATTCGAGTGCCGGGTTTTCAGGTAAAGCAGAACCAGGATCACTGATATCGTCGATGGCGCCTCCTGTTTGTATAAGTGGGAGCGCATTTGAGTTTGCTTCTATGCCTGCCGGGCGGTAATCTGAAGTAAATGTAAAAAGCAGCAGCGTGGTTACTACCAACACAACTAAACCAGCTGCCCAGTAATAGGGTTTCTGAGCAATATTCCTTTTGGACGGTTTGGGTTTTGGTACCTGGAGCTGGTCTATAACTGGATCAGGAGCTGGTGCCTTTTTAATCAGTTCGGGTGTATCTTCTGAAGGCGAAACGGCCTCTTTTTTAACTACCCTTAATACGGGTTCCTGTTTTGGAGGCGCTGCGTTTTCAGGAAGGATAACGGCAACTTTTTTGCGCTGGTCAGTTGGTAGGGAAGCCGCTGCAGAGGCGGGTTTGGTTATTAATTCAGATACAACAGGAGCGGCTGCTGTATCCGCTTTTTCGGTGCCTGAAGTATGAGCAGTGGTTTCTTTTTTTTCAGCAGGCCGCCGGTGAAACTGTTCATAAAAATCTTCTTCCACCCGCGGAGCCACTTCCTTGAATTCAGGTAGTTCGGAAGGGTATCGCCAGGCCGCACTCTTACCATCCACCCAAACAAGGTCGTAGGGTTTTAACGGAAGGTGTGCCAATTCCTTCAGGGTATATGGGCCTGATTCTTTATTGTTGCGCAACAAGCGGTACTGTTGCATATTTGGCGGGTTTTAGTTGTGCTTTATTGGTGGTTGGTCAGGGATGTTAAAAATACAAAAAGAAAGCCACCCAATGGTGGAAAAATTGGGGTAAAATTGAGCGATTTGTTAAGGTTTTGCCCTTTAAAAACGGTAGATTTGCCCACTTTCTTTAAGGCATTTTATAAAACAACAAAGAACCCTTTCAAAAGGTTAATTTTTTTACAGCATGGAAGAAAATCTGACGCCACAGGAAACCAACGACACCAACCGGATTATTCAGATCAATATTGAGGAGCAGATGAAAACCGCCTACATCGATTATTCGATGTCGGTGATTGTAGGTCGGGCTTTACCCGATGTGCGGGATGGATTGAAACCTGTTCACCGCAGGGTACTGTATGCCATGAACGATCTGGGTATCAATTCCAATAAGCCCTATAAGAAATCAGCCAGGATTGTAGGTGAAGTATTGGGTAAGTATCACCCACACGGTGATGCTTCCGTATACGATACAATGGTTCGAATGGCCCAGGAATGGAGCATGCGTCATACCCTGATTGATGGCCAGGGTAATTTCGGTAGCCAGGATGGCGATGGTCCGGCGGCCATGCGTTACACGGAAGTAAGGTTGGAGAAAATCGCCGAAGCGATGCTGGAAGATATCGAAAAAGAAACGGTGGATTTCCAGCTCAACTTTGACGACTCCTTGGAAGAACCAACTGTACTACCTACCCGTATTCCCCAATTACTGGTGAATGGTTCTACCGGTATTGCAGTAGGTATGGCCACCAACATGCTGCCCCATAACCTGGGAGAAGTAGTGGATGGCTGTATTGCGTTTATAGATAATCGTGAGATTACGGCGGAAGATTTGATGAAGTATGTGAAAGCCCCGGATTTTCCAACAGGTGGTACGATCTGGGGAATTGATGGTGTAAAACAGGGCTTCCTTACCGGTCGCGGGCGGGTAGTACTGCGTGGTAAAATGCAGATCGATACCAAGGCAAGCGGGCGTGAGCAAATCGTCATAACGGAAGTTCCTTACCAGGTGAACCGGGATTCGCTATGTGATAAGATAGGTCAGCTGGTGATCTCAAAAACGATCGAGGGTATTGCTCATGTTAATAACGAATCCAATGAGAAGGAAGGTACGCGAATTGTGATTGATCTCAAACGGGATGCAGTTGCTAATGTGGTAATGAACCAGCTGTACAAATTCACGGAGTTGCAAACTTCTTACGGGATCAACAATGTGGCCTTAGTGAAGGGGCGTCCCAGGACCCTGAATCTGAAAGAGCTTATCCAGGAATTTGTGGAGTTCCGCCATGAGGTGGTAGTTCGCCGTACACAATATGAATTGCGCGAAGCACAGAAAAGAGCACATATCTTACAGGGTTTCCTGATTGCATTGGATCACCTGGATGAGGTTATTGCGCTGATACGTAGTTCGGCAACACCGGATAGTGCGAAGGAAGCGCTGGTGAATGCTGGATGGGGATTGGATGAAATCCAGGCAAAAGCGATCCTTGAGTTAAGATTACAGCGACTCACCGGCATGGAGCGTGAGAAGATCCGGGAGGAATACGATTCACTAATGAAACTCATTGCGCATCTGCAGGAATTACTGGGCAATGAAGGCCTGCGCTATGATGTGATTAAAAAAGAACTGAATGAAGTAAAAGATAAATTCGCCACTCCGCGAAAGTCTGAAATTGCCTATCTCGCCAATGAAATGAACGTGTTGGATTTCATTGCGGAAGAGGATGTGGTGATCACGATTTCGCATCTTGGTTATATCAAACGGACATCCGCAACCGAATATCGGCAGCAGCGTCGTGGTGGTCGGGGTGCAAAAGCCAGCAGAACCAGGGAAGAGGATTATATGGAACATATTTTTGTGGCGTCTACGCACCACACCATGTTATTCTTTACGGAAAAAGGTCGTTGTTACTGGTTGAAAGTATATGAGATACCGGAAGGTGAAAAGAGCAGTAAAGGACGTGCAATCCAGAACCTGATGCAATTACCAACGGATGACAAGGTTAGAGCAATTATAGATGTTGCAAACCTGGAGGATAAAGATTTTGTTCAGTCTCATTATATCGTGCTTTGTACTAAACAAGGGGTCATCAAAAAGACTCTGTTGGAAGATTTCAGTCGCCCTCGCCAGACCGGGGTGAATGCCATTACCATTGTGGATGGCGATCAGTTACTCGATGCAAGAATGACGGATGGCAGCAGTGAGATTATGATGGCAGTGAAATCGGGTCGCGCAATCCGTTTCCCGGAAGAAAAAGTTCGGCCAACCGGAAGAGGCGCTATTGGTGTAACGGGTATTGAAGTGGATGATGCAAATGATGAAGTAATTGGCATGATATGTGTCAAGAAAGAAGACACGGAGAAAACGGTGTTAGTGGTAAGTGAAAATGGTTTTGGAAAACGTACGCAGATTGATGAATACCGGATTACCAACCGGGGTGGAAAAGGGGTGAAAACCATAAGCGTTACTGATAAAACCGGACCCCTGGTAGGTATCCTGGACGTTACAGAGAAAGAGGATCTGATGATAACCTGTAAAAGTGGTATGACCATCCGTACTTCCATTGCAGATATCCGTGAGGCGGGTCGGGCAACACAAGGTGTTAAACTGATTAATTTACAAACCAATGATTCCATTGCGGCTATTACCAAGCTGGATGAAATGGAAGAAGAAAATCCGGAATCCATTGAAAATCCGGAATCACCTGAAACTCCGGCTGCCGGAGAGACAACCGAACCTGTTGAAAATCCATCTGAATAAATATTAGTAAACTAAACCTCTAACAAAAATAGGACTGATGAAAAAGCTCTTACTAACAGCGATGCTGGCCACCACGGTACTGGGTTTATCTGCCCAGAACCTGGACAAGATCAAGAACAATGTGAAAGCCAAAAAATATACTGAGGCAAAGGATCAGATTGAGACTTTCCTGGCTAATGAAAAAAATGCCAAGAACCTGGAAGCCTGGTATACCAAAGCTAAAATTTATTCCGAGATTTCACAGGATCCCGCATTGGCAGCAAGCGTTCCCGATGCCCGTGCGATAGCCTATGAGACCCTGAAAAAATATGTGGAAATGGATGATAAAGGCCAGTTGGTATTCCTGCAACTGGACAATTACAAACCCATTATGGATGTATATCAGGGTTATTTCAAAGCCGGTGCAGATGCTTACAATGGCAACAAATTTGAAGAGGCTTATGGAAACTTCAAAAATTGCCTGGATGTAAGTGATTACATGGTAAGTAAAAAATGGTCAAACCTTGCTCTGGATACTACGGTTGTTTTATATGCCGGTATCAGTGCCGAGAAATCCAACAAGCGCGATGATGCCGCTATTTATTATTCCAAACTGGCCGACGCCAAAGTGAATGGTGAAGGCATGGTGGAAATCTATAAGTGGCTGGTGGATTATAACTATAACCAGAAAAAAGATACGGAGGCTGCCAAAAAATACCTGGCGTTAGGTAAAGAAGTTTATCCGGAAGATAAATTCTGGCCTGCATACGAACTGGATATTGCGCGTGATGGTGGTGATAAAGCCGAACTCTTCAAAAAATACGAAGCAGTATTGGCTGGAGATCCAACTAATACATCCATCCGGTATAACTATGCAGTGGAACTGTATTCAGAAGGATATAAACCGGAAGTAGCGCAGCGTCCGGCAAATTCAAAGGAGCTGATTTCAAAAGCCGAGGAAGAACTGAAAAAAGTGGTTGCCGAAAAACCTGATTATGCTGCGGCTTACCTGGTACTCGGACAAATTCAATATAATGAAGGAGTGGATTATAACACCATCAACAAAGCAATTCGTCCGCCGCAGGGTGGTCGTCTGAAGCCTGAAGAACTCAAGCGTAAGGAAGAACTGCGTGGATTAATTGCCCAGAAATTTGATGCTGCAATTCCTTATTTCGAAAAAGTGGACGAGCTGCTCGGAAAAGAAGGCAAGCTCAAAATGGAACAGAAATCCTATCTGAAAGATGCGTATGATTTGTTGATCACGATCTACGACAATAAGCAGAACCAGGATAAACTGAAGTTCTACGAAGAGAAATTCAACAATGTGGACAAGGTCCACTAACCAGTTGATAAACAATGTAAAACCGCTTCAAACGAAGCGGTTTTTTTGCCTATAAAAAGTCTTATAATTTATATTATGTTAAATAGAATCAATTCCTTCCCGATTGGTTTACACCGGTACTGTTTCATCCTCCCGGTGGAATTCACGGAAGATCAGGCGAAGTGATTGATCGTAGGTAACGTAGTTGTATAGCCAGTTCAGGAAAACAAAAAGCCGGTTCTTCACTCCCAGTATTAACATCAGGTGAAGTGCCATCCAAACCAGCCAGGCAAGGAAACCTGCGAAATGTAATTTGGGTTTTGGAACATCCACAACAGCCAGGTTACGACCAACGGTTGCCATCGCTCCTTTATCACGGTACCGGAACGTTTTTTGCTCAGCTCCGGACAACTGAGCCAGCAGGTTGTTGGCCAGGTTATCGGCCATCTGGATGGCAACTGGCGCTACCTGCGGATGTCCATTGGGATATTCTGTTGTAACCATTGCAGCCACATCTCCAATTGCATAAATATCATCGTATGGTTTCAGCAGGTTCAATTCATTCACCGGCAGGCGATTTCCGCGAACCGGTTCAACTTTGGTAATACCCTCCGGAACGTGCCCCTTGATACCTGCTGCCCATAAAACGGTGGCCGTTTCAATGCTGCTGCCCACTTTATTGGTGAGCGTTTTGCCGTTATAGCTGGCCACGAGATAATTTGTAACAACAGTGACCCCTAAACGATGTAAATATTTTAAAGCCTGATCCGAACTTTTTTCACTCATGGTGCCCAATACTTTTCCGGACCCTTCCAGCAGGTAAATTTTCATTTTGCTAAAATCCAGTTCCGGATAATCTTTAGGCAATACATAATTGCGCATTTCAGCAATCGCTCCGGATAATTCAACACCGGTAGGTCCACCACCCACCACCACAATATTCATTAGTCGTTCTACCTCTAAAGGGTCCTGTTCTATGGTAGCCCGTTCAAAATTTTCCATCAAACGGTGGCGGATCTGTAAGGCTTCCACCGTTGATTTCATTGAAAAAGCATAGGTTTCGAGCTCTTTATTACCAAAGAAATTAGTTCCCGCACCGGTAGCAATTACCAGCTTATCATAAGGAATCTCCCCTGTATCCGTAATTAGCTTTTTATTTTCAGCATCCACAGATTTTATATCGGCCAGGCGTAAACGCACATTCTTACTTTTCTGAAACACTTTGCGCAGGGGAAAGGAAATATTGCTTGCATCCAATCCTGCGGTTGCCACCTGGTAAAACAGGGGCTGAAACTGGTGGTAATTAAACCGGTCGACCAGTAAAACTTCAATACCCTTTTTATTATTCAGTTTCCTTGCCAGCCTTAATCCGCCAAATCCCCCACCTGCAATTACTAGTTTCATCTTGTTTGATTTTTGCAAAGTTATTAAACTTTCAAATATTATTGAAAGTATTGGTGTTAAATAAAACGAAACCCCAGGTACGGTTTTTTATTGTAACTCCGGCTGTTTCGTTTTATGTATAACTTCCGGCCAGCGTATCATGCAGTAAGCATGCCAGCAGCCTTTTCCAATTAGTATAACAAACGCACTTTGATGGTTTCCCTTACCTCTCGAAGTAATTTCTGTGCCTGCGTGGAGAGTTTTTTGTCTACGTCCAGCACTACATAACCAATTTCTTCCGTCGTTTTAAGATACTGGGCCAGGATATTGATCTTGTGTTTGGATAATTCTGTGTTTATGGCGGATAAAACTCCCGGCACATTGCGGTGGATATGTAAAATTCTATGGGTTCCTTCCTGCGGAGGCAAACTAAGCGGCGGAACAGTCAGAGAGCCATAACTGGTTCCCATTTCGAGGTATTGATAGAGTTTCATACTCACATCCTCGCCGATATTCTGTTGAGCTTCTTCTGTAGATCCACCAATATGCGGAGTCAGTATTACATTGGGCAAATCCTGCAAAGGGGTCTGGAATCGTTCGCCGTTTTTTTCCGGTTCCCAGGGAAATACATCAATTGCCGCACCACTCAACTGGCCTTCCACCAGGCATTTCCGTAAGGCATCCAGATCAACCACTTCCCCTCTTGCATAATTCAGCAGGATACTGCCTTTTTTAAAATGCTTCAGGGTCGTTTTATTGATCATGTTTTTGGTAGTGGGTGTATCAGGTACATGTAGGGTGATAACATCTGCCTGTGATACAACATCCTTCAGGCTTTTTCCGGCAACTGCATTTCCTAAGGGTAATTTTGTAAGTACATCATAGTAAATCACTTTCATTCCCAATGCTTCTGCTAATATGCTTACCTGGGTGCCAATACTTCCGTATCCAATAATACCCAATGTTTTTCCTCTCAATTCAAAGCTTCCTTTGGCATCTTTCATCCAGATGCCTTCGTGCGCGGCCTTGTTTTTATCCGGGATGCGGCGGATGAGCATAATGGATAGTCCAATAACCAATTCGGCTACCGAACGGGTATTGGAATAGGGCGCATTGAAAACAGCAATTCCCGCCCTGGTGGCGGCTTTTAAGTCAATCTGATTCGTGCCGATGCAAAAAGCACCGATGGACTGCAGTTTAGTTGCTGCAGCAATTACTTTTTCGGTGATTTGTGTTTTGGATCGAATACCCAGCAGATGTACATCTTTGATTTCCCTGATCAAATCCTCTTCGGAAAGAGCACCGGCAAGTTTTCGAACAGATGTATATCCCATCTGTTTAAAATGCTGTACCGCTTTGTCGCTAATGTTTTCTAAAAAAAGAATTTTGATTTTGTCTTTGGGGTAACTTGTTTTAGGTTCCATTGTTTGGTTCTTGCTTGCTGCGCAAATATCATAAAATTACGGCATACCATTTGCCATAGGTTTTTCGTTATATTTGAACAGTCCATATCCTTTATTGAAAATAAATAAGTAGCATTTGAAACACAGATTCGTACAACTGTTGGTCCTGGTGGCATGCCTTGCAGGTTGCCGAAATGCTGAGCCCGGAGGAAATACCCCTGGTTCCAACTTATCAGCCCCCTTAATTAAAGCCTCTTTTACACATGCGGACAAAGCCGTTATTGATCGGTATGAGTCTGCTATTCAGTCGTTTATGGAGAGAACCTTCGGTACACGGGGGTTTAATGGCTCCTACCTGATTGCCAAAGACGGAGAGATTATTGCGGAAGCTTATCTGGGTTATCGCGATCCGGTACTCAAAGACAGTGAATTAGATGAACACGATGCATTTCACCTTGCTTCCGTTTCAAAGACATTTACCGGTATGGCCATCTTAAAATTGTGGGAGGAAGGCAAACTTTCCCTGGATGATGACCTGTCGAAATATTTCGAAAAGTTCCCTTATAAAAATATTACTGTGAAGATGCTGCTTAACCATCGCAGCGGTTTGCCCAATTATACCAATTACCTTGATGTATATGGATGGGATAAGAAAAAACTGGCAACCAACCTGGATGTGCTTGCCTCCCTTTACAAGATGAAGCCTCCCATCCAGTTCACAGCCGGTAAACGATTTAACTACTGTAACACCAATTATGCCTTGTTGGCGCTGATTGTGGAAAAGGTTTCCGGACAGTCTTTCCCGGAATACATGGACGAAAAATTCTTTATTCCACTGCAGATGAATGATACCTATGTTTTTCGTCCGGAGGATACCAAAGCTTCGCTACCATCTTTCGAGGCCAATAACCGCCGTTACGGAATGGAATTTATGGATCTCGTATACGGTGATAAGAATATCTACAGTACTGTTCGTGATATGCTGAAATGGGATCAGGCTTTGTATAGCGATAGCCTTTTCAAACCGGAAACCCTTCAGGCTGCGTTTAGTGGTTACAGTTATGAAAAATCAGGAACCCGTAACTATGGTCTTGGATGGCGTCTCACGGAATTAAAAAACGGAAAGAAAATTGTTTACCATAATGGCTGGTGGCATGGTAACAATACCGTATTTATCCGTCTTCCTGAAGAAAAAGCGACCATTGTAATGCTTGGTAACCGCTACAACCGGAATATTTACAAGGCCAAACAACTCTGCGATATGTTTGGCGATTATCAGCAAAGCAATAATCTTTTCCAGGACATGGAAAACGAACCCACCGTTTCGGTGGGTGGTGGAACAGATTAAAAGCCGATCTCTTTTTTTTTGTACATTTCGGTATGGTTGTATTATCTGCCGAACAGGTGCGTGCTTGGGACCGCTTCACCATGGAAAAGCAGCCCATCGCTTCCATCGACCTGATGGAAAAAGCCGCAATGGCCTGTATACAATGGTTGGAAGCCAACCGGATTGTACATCAGCAGCAGTTCTGCATTTTTTGCGGCAAAGGAAATAATGGCGGAGATGGGCTCGCTATAGCCAGGCTGCTCCAAAAATTTAACCGTCCGGTGGATGTGTTTATTTTTGAAACAGGTGAATTGGGTAGTTCTGATTTTCAACAAAACTTACATCGGCTTCATACCCTCCCTGTCAACCTTCATTTCCTGCAGGAAAATGCTCCTCTGCCCGATATTCCTGAGTCTGCTTTAGTAATTGATGCCCTTTTGGGTACCGGATTAAATCGACCAGTTGAGGGAAGAATGGCAGCACTGATTTCACACATCAATCAGTTTCCCAATGGTGTAATAAGCATTGATTTACCAAGCGGACTGTTTGCCGATAAGTCAACTCTGCCACATCCCTGCATTCATGCCAGCATCACGCTAAGTTTCCAATGTTATAAACCAGCTTTGCTGGTTGCCGAAAACGCATCCTTTTTCGGCATACCAGTTTTATTGGATATCGGTCTTGACCAACGATACCTGAATTCCTGCACTCCTTTATATGAATTGACAGATTCACCATTAGCCAAGGCCATTCTTCAACCGCGGTCCGCTTATTCCCATAAAGGTAAATTCGGTCATGCGTTACTGTTAGCAGGCAGTTCTGGTAAAATGGGTGCCGCGGTATTAGCAGCGAAAGCCTGTTTACGGAGTGGAACCGGCTTGCTTACTGCCCTGGTTCCTGAAAAGGAACGATTGGTATTTCCAACAACGATTCCGGAATCAATGAGTATTTTGTATGACGACCAAAAGCCGGAAAAGATTCTATCCGAAACAAAAAATTTTAAAACCATTGGTATTGGTCCGGGCTTGGGACAAGATTCGCTTTCCGGGGATTGGTTACGCTATTTGCTCCGTTCTTTCCGTAAGCCAATAGTGCTGGATGCCGATGCACTTAACCTGCTGGCTGCAGATTCAGACTTGCAGGAAGAAATCCCCCCCTTTTCCATACTTACGCCACACCCCAGGGAATTTGACAGGTTGAATGGATCCAGCCGAAATGATTTTGAGCGACTTGAAGCAGCTTCACGGATGGCCATCCAACACCAGGTTATTGTAGTGTTAAAGGGACATCACAGTTTTATTGCCATGCCCGGAGGGCGGGCATGGTTTAATAGCAGCGGAAATGCCAGCATGGCCAAAGGTGGCAGTGGTGATGTACTAACGGGTATGCTTACCGGATTACTGGCGCGTGGTTATGCGCCTGAACAGGCAGCTTTACTGGGCGTTTATCTCCACGGCCTTGCCGGAGAAATTGCCAGCCGGAAACTGGGTATGGAATCCGTGCTGGCTACAGATATTATTGATGCTATTGGCACTGCATTTCTTGAACTTGAGTCGACAAACTAAGTACCTTCGCTATTTCCAGCGCATGGCTTTGAAATGAATGCTGGAATAACCATTCTTTTCATACAGTACCCCAATTGTCTTTTTATTTACCAGTACGATATCCGAATACGCAGCGGGATCGGCTTGTTTGGTATCGGAAGATTTATGCACCACCATGGAGCGCGACCAGGTTTGCCCGTCATCATAGCTGATGCGAAGCGTCAGGTTATCCCTGCGTTTTTCGTCTGCGGCATTACAGAAGGCGAGTATGTTTTTCTTTTTCTTTTTCCCAATGGTGAGTAGTGTTCCCTGGCAAACCGGATCAGGCAACTGTTTGTCAAAATAGATACTATCCCAGTTTTGCCCTCCATTGGAACTGGTAGCAACGATGCGTGAACGAATATCCCCTTTTTGATTGCGGGCATTTAACATCAATCTGCCACCAGACAGTTCCGCAGCAATCGATTCGTTACTACCGGGGATGCTCAGGGTCTCACTGAGCCGAAAACTTTTTCCATGGTCATCCGTAAAGAATCCATGCGCCTGGTAATCTTCAAACTGTTTTTGAGGGGCACCTGCTGAATGATTGGCTGCTACAAAAATTCTTCCTTTAAAAGCACCGCTGGTTATCTGCATAGCGTGACCAGGTGTATTGGCATAACTTCTCCAGTCTTCTGAAAAATTATATGCTGGGTTTTCGGATGGTTGATTGGGCCGATGGGTTTGTGTGGTAATATTAACCGCTTTCGACCAGGAGTTGCCTCCATCTGTGGAACTGATATACCATACTTCGCGAAGCCCCTCCCCTTTGCGAACTTCTCCTTCATGATTGTTGCCCGTATTGTAGAACAAAAAAATCCTTCCGTTGGGATAAGCAGGATCCAGCAGGTCTACGACAGGTGCCGGATTACCAGCCTGTAACTGATCGTAATCCACAACCGTTTGCAGGGCAGACCAGCTCCTGCCACCATCTGTACTGGTTTTCAGCACAATATTGATATCTCCGAAATCACCTGCATGGTGCACTCTGCCTTCACAAAAAGCAAGCAGTTTTCCGTTTGGTAATCCAATTATGGCTGGTATGCGATAACTTTTATGTCCTTCTTCTCCAGATACAAAAACAGGAACTTCCTCTTGTGCCTGAACAGGTGACAGAACCAACCAGCCCGCAGTCAACACCAATAAAAGTTTTTTCATGTCAATTTTTTTGTTTTTTGAGATATATACAATCCACCAGTCACCAACAGTAAACCTGCCAATGTAAACCAGGTTAGGGGTTCATGCAGAAATATAAAAGCCAGCAGAAATCCAGCTACGGGGCAGGCATATAACCAATAGGAAGCGGCTACTGTATTCTTCCTTAAGAGATACAACCAGGCTTGCACCGCACCTATTGAAACTGGAATAGTCAGCCATAAAGTGCCGGTCCAGAAATGCCCGTCCAGTTTGTTTTTAAGCGGGTCGAATCCGGCTGCTGCCACTGGTAATAAGATCAATCCACCCATCAGCGTATGCCATGCATTGATAGTTAAGCTGTCCAATCCATTCCATTGCTGTCGGGTATAATAAATAGCTGCAATTGAATAGATGAGCATGCTGCTTAACAGTAATACAATCCCAATTGGTTCAGCGGTGCTGTTTTGAAGTAAGGGCCATGCTGCAATCAGCACACCCGAAGTGCATGCTAACAACGAAAATATTGCAGTGCCGGTGATCCGGTAGCGAAAAAAAACGGCAGCCAGTATACTGATAAAAACCGGGTTTACTGCAATAGCGAGACTACCGATCCCTGCACCCAGAAATTGCATTGCAATTACATAAATGCCCAGGTAGAGGCTTATATTGAGCAATCCATAAATGGCCAGTTGTTTCCATTCTTTTGCCTTTGGTATTCGATTGCCCAGGATGAAATGTGTTATCAAGATCATCAGGCTGCCAGCAATCAGGAAGCGGGTTACGGCAATCACCAGCGGCTGAGCACTTTCCAAGGCAATCTTGGTTGCGGTGGCGGCTGATGACCATAATATGGCAAAGACAATTCCCACCACTATGAATTTACCATCCATTTAGCTGTTTTAACTGCAAGGTACTCCTTCAGTATTTTTTGACAATACCATTCCTGCCTGGGTAAGTGGAAAGGGCCTTTGAAAAGATTCCCTTTAGCTGTTTGCGCAATTGTTCCATTTCTGTGCAGGTAACCATACCACTCCCCGTTTTGGGAATCGTGAAAGTGCGTATAGGCATATTCGTGAATCTTACGGTGCCATTCGGCATATTTCTCATTGCCCGTCATAAGGTAAGCGAGCAGTGTGGCGATGATGGCTTCATTCTGTGGCCACCAGAACTTCATATCCTGCCAGTATTCCTGGACCGGTTTGTTAAAAACATCCCGGAAATAGATGATGCCTCCGTATTTTTCATCCCATCCTCTCTCCCACATATAATCCAGCATACGGCAACCCAGGTTAATGAGGGCAGGATCATTACCACGGTACTTTGCTTCTTCCAGTATAAACCAGGCGCCTTCAATAGCATGACCTGGATTAAGCGTTCTGCCGTCAATATGGTTAATGATCGATCCGTCAGGAGCCACCTGCTCCATCACACAGCGGAGATCGTCTTTTACAAAATACTGTTCGATGGTTCGGATCCAGTTACTGATCCATTCATCGCAGCGTCTATCTCCAATTGTTTCCCGAACTTGTTGTGCTGTATTAATCATGATCATGGGAACGCCAATTCCGATTGCCACACGCGTATCTGTGAATTTTGGTTCTAATAATCCGGGCACAGTGGCATATTGAATACATTTTCCAAACAACTCACGGGAACGGCTAGCTGCAGTCTCATCTCCACTGGCTTTTGCATAAGCTGCCATCGCAATTACTGCAAAGGTTTCAGAAAAGAAATACCGTCGTTTTCGGATCGGTTTTCCATCTCGGGTAACATGAAAGAACATACGGCCATCCGTATCAAAACAATGCTTCACCAGGAAGTCGTATCCAAGTTTGGCACCCTCCAGCCATTCCGCCCTTTGCTCAACTGTATTATAAAGGGTTGCCAGCAGCCAGGTTGCACGGCCCTGGATCCAGACTGCTTTATCATCGTCGATCAGGCTGCCATCTGCATCCCGCATTAACAGGAAACCTCCGTATTCCTGGTCATAGGATCTGGGAAACCAGAAGGGAATGGTATCATTTAGTAATTGCTTGTAATAAAATTCCTGGTAATATGCTAAATCAGGATTGTACATAGTCGATGGTTTTGGGCCTAAGGAAATAAAGTTGAACGGTCAGGATGATAAGTACCACTAATGCCAGCCAGGCAAAACTTTGTCCGAGATTGCCAGCATCACTGGATTTGCCCAGCCAGTCAGTAATAAGTGCACCTGAGAATATGCCGGTGAGATTCATAAGTCCATACCCGGTAGCGCGGTACCTGGAGGGTACGAGTTGGCAAAGAATCGGCATATTGTTCGCATCAAACAAACCGAATCCGAATCCAAAACAAAAAGCTGCCAGAACAATATGCAACAGCGTGCTTCCAAACCCGATGAATACAAGAGCCGGGATGGTGAGTGCGAGACCGATTGCACCGGTGTAGACACGTCCCCGCAGGTTTTTCTGAACCCAACGATCCGAGAGATATCCACCTATCAATACTCCAATTAAGGAAGAACCTGAAGTGGTAATTGTGGACAGTGGACCAGCTGTAGCCATTTCAATGTTCAGGGTTTCAGAAAACAAAGTTGGTAACCAGTTTTTGACTGCCCATCCGGGTAAACTGGGTAAGGTGAAATACAACAGCAAAATCCAGAAGGAAGGATTCCCCAATAAAAAACGTAAGGCTTTGGCGGGTGAAACTGCTTCGCCTATTCTGCCGGATGTTCCTGCTTTACCGCCAAGTTCCCGCAGAAAAATTAACAGGACAAAGGAATAAACCATTCCGATCAGTCCAAAGGACTGGAACGTGAATTGCCAGGACATGTTTGCTGCAATGGTTGCACCAAATCCACCCAGCGCCTGTCCCATATACAAACCTGTCATATGAATGCCAATGGCCAGGGACCTGGTTTTGCCATTGTGGTAATCTGCTATGAGAGATAAAGCTGCGGGAATATAGAGCGCTTCACTAACGCCCATGATTGCACGAAGCAGATAGAGTTGCTCAAAATTGGTAGCATAACCCATTGCAAAAGTTACTCCTGACCAAACAAACAAGCTTCCTACGATCAGGCTTTTGCGGTTAAACCGGTCTGCAATGATACCAGCTGCCGGACTGATTCCTCCATAGATCCAGAGGAATATGGCCATGAGAATACCGAAATTTTCAGCTGATTGCAATTCTGCAATATCCACCTGCATGGAAGGACGCATGGTTGCGAGCATTTGCCGGTCCATATAATTCAGGAGTGCCACCAGCCACAAGAGGGCAACCACTACCCAGGGATATTTGTTTCCTTTCATGTTATCGGCGTTGGTTAAGTTGACCAATTTGTATAAAGGGGGAACGTACGCCCGCTTTTATTTCACCGCTTGGCAGCAGGAGGTAGTTGTTCCATCGAATCAGGCTGGTAGTTACCGGTGGATCAAACGGAACATCTCCGGCAAGTTGCCATTGACTCTCATCTACCTGCAATACCAGTATTTTTTTTCTGAATCCGGGATGGTTTCGTTGCAGTTCATTTTTTTGATGGATGAATGCTGCTTTCTTTATACTGTCAGTTTCACGCTGGATGGCTCCCAGTAATTTTTCAACCTGGCCGAAGGTTGAGCCATCGTCTCCACCCAAAAGCAGTATGCTTTCATCCTTCATGCTTATTGCCTGTGATGCAGCCAGCGCAAAAGGTAGGTTACCCAGCTTTTTCCAGGTTCCAGGATCGTGCGAGAACTGCCAGGTTTCAGCATAGAGCTGGCTGGTATCTGTATTATTTCGCGCCCGACCTCCTGCCAGTATGAGTTCCTGCCTGCCATTTACAGACCGAGCCTGCAGTACTGCATGGGAAACAGGATATGGCAATGCTGGTAGTTCCTTCCAGCCTGTTGCCAGGTCATTCATCGAAAGGCTAAAAAATCGGTTACTAATCCCTGTTAAAGTTTCACCGCCGGCTATAAAAAGCTGATCCTGGATACTTGTTCCTGCGGCATTGGTCAGGGGTATGGGGAGTGCAGGCAGTTCTTTCACTGTAATTCCGGTATCCGTTTTTTCTAGCAGCCATACAGCAGAACTGATTCCATTATCTCCCTCCCCTCCTGCCAATACAACTCCCTTTGAGGTAGAATAAGAGCAACCATAAGAGGTCAGTTCTGGAAAGCGGCTTGTTTTCCAATAAGTACAGTCTCCCTTTTCCGTTAATAGATAAAGATGCAACTGCTGCTGGAATTGTTTTTTCCCTCCTTCCCATGGAAGTCCGTGAGGAAAATTCGCTCCCCCCCCAACTAGTAATAAATCACCAATGATTCCGGTAACAGGGCCTGCTATTCCAACAGCATCTCCATAACCAGTTGACGGAAGAGGTACAGGTTCTTTCCATTCAATCTCTACTACATTGGCATGAGACCGACAGCTGCCGACGGGTGTTTGCAGAATCATCAGTATTGTTGGTAAATAAAGTAATCGCATGGCATTCAGCTATGCTTTGCAACCGGATAGCGGGAGCAATAGTCCTGAAAAGAAATACGTTCCAGATCTTCGGTGAAGAGTTGTTTTTCTTCTGGATTCATATTGCGTACTGGAAGCCGGAATTCGCCACAATCCAGTCCGATGGCTTTCATGAAAGCTTTCCCGGTTGCAATTCCTCCATATTTTCCAAGCAGCCGGATCATATCAATACTACGCTGCTGTTCAGTTCTTGCCGTATCAAGATCATTGCGTTCAAATGCATTGATCAGTTTATGATACAATGGTGCCGCATAGTTGAAGGTACTGCCAACGGATCCCCTGGCTCCCAACACAAGGGCCGATAACATGTTCTCATCCCTGCCCCAAAGCATATCATACCGTCCATTTTGAAAACGCAGGCAACTGAGAAAGTCCATGAAATCCTCATGGGTATACTTAATACCTGCAAAATTCGAAATATGTCCATCGACTTCCTGTAACAGATCTATCATATTAAAGCCCACTCCGGTTAATACCGGAATATGATAATAATAGAAGGGCATATCGGGAACGGCGGCTGCCACTTCTGCAATACAGGCTGCCAGTTGTTTTACCGAGGAAGGTTTGAAATAAAATGGCGCTGTAAAGGATACTGCGTATATCCCTTCCTGTTGGGCATGTTTCGCCAGCTCAATACAATCCTTAATAGATGTGCCGCCAAGGAAACACATAACCCTGAATTCCGGATTCTGTCGGGTGGCAGCAGCCCATGCGGTAGCTACCTGTTTTTTCTCCTGCAACGAAAGTGAAACCCCTTCACCTGTTGATCCTGCGATAAAAGCACCGGAAACACCATTTGATTTCAGGAGTGCATAATATTCGGGAATGACAGCAAGGTTCAATTCACCAGATGCATGAAAAGGCGTAAATGGGGCCGCTATCAATCCGTTTAAATGTAGGCTGGACATATTTCGAATTTAGGTATTCTGAATTACTTGGGTTTGGAAGTTTGATAGCCAGGTGTCTGGTCAACCAGTGGATCATTGGTCCATATGGCGGGTGGAATCGGCCAGAGGATTTTATATCCGATAGAGGCTTTATCCAAAACTCCATATGGATGATCAGCATTTTTATAAACCAGCGGTTCATTGTTTACCTGCATTCTGCGCAAATCGTACCAGCGTTTACCCTCAAACACAAACTCTTTGGAACGCTCTTCGAAAATTGCCAGTTCATTTGCATCTTTCGATCCGGCAACAAAAGGATTCGGATCCTTCCCAACTCCACCGAATGCACGATTCCGGATGGCCTGTACATATACTGCTGGATCTGTTCCTTCTGCATTGGCAATCTCCGCCAGCATCAGCAGGCGATCAGCTTCCCGGTACACTGGCCAGTCGTCAGCAAAATAGCGCTTGTTGGCATCAATGGTACCCAGGAATTTTACTAAAGCAGTATTTCTTACTGTCACTGTATAAGGAGTGGTGGAAGTAGTTACTTTGTAATAATCGTAGAAGGTGGCATTCCTGCGCTGATCTTCTACCTCATAGGATTGGAAGAGTTCAAAAGTATAGCGGTAACGTTGAATGATCTGTTGCGAATTGGGGGCTGCAATAACCAGTGGATCTACCAGGAAATTACCAACTCCGGCACTAACGGTGGAATCTTTATAATGCTGTCCATCAAAGTTGAAGGTCGAATAAGTATAGGAGGCTACTCCGGGCATCTCAGTTTCTCCTACCCTGTATGGCAATGCAAAAATGATTTCACTGTTGCGTTTGCGATTGTAGGCAAACACATCTTTGAAATTTGCCTGTAACGTATAATCCGTTACCGACAGCAGGCTGCTCTTCGCTTCGGCCAGATCTGTATTGTTGCCATACACTTTTGCTGACCACAGGAATATTTCACCTTTCAGCATTTTAGCGGCATGCGGATTCCACTGGTATTTATCCTGTGCAGCACTGCTGCCAAATAGTTCCAGAGAACGATTGATATCCGTTTTTATCACTGCCAGTACTTCCGCTTCGGTTGATCTTGCTCTTCTCAGGGTTTCCTGGTTGGTATTGCCGTTCAATACTTCCGGCTCCAGCCATATGGGTACCCCTCCATAGGTGCGTAAAAGGTGGAAATAATAATAGGAACGCATGGCATGTGCCTGACCTAACAGGTAGGACTTTTTATCTGCCGGCAGGAATTCAATTGCCGTTACCCGCTGAATAAATAAATTCAATTGCAGGATTGGATTGTAAAAGCCTCCCCAGTTACCTACACCGGCTGAATTTTCTTCGATACGCTGTTCAATGATATTGAGTTCATTCAGGGAGGTATTCTGTACATCCACATTGCTGTAGGCTCCACCTCTCATTTCTCCCAGCCGTATGAACATGAAATTGTTATCGCGGAATTGTTTGTGCAGTCCCACCATGAAATTACTCACCTGTGCTTCATTCTGCCAGAAATTTCCATCTCCGAAATAATCTTCAGGAGCAAGTTCCAGAGTTTTGCGGCAGGCCGTCTGCGTACTGATGACCAGTACCAGCAGCCATAAAAGAGAATTTATTTTTTTCATATTACTATGTTTATGCTATCTGAATTAAAAGGTAAGGTTGGCTCCGAAAACAAGTGATGTAGGAATGGTATAGGCACTGTTCTGCGACCCTGTACGTTCAGGAAGATTTAGCATACCATTCGATATATAACCAAGGTTCTGACCAGTTACTGTCAGAGTCAAACCTTCTACTTTAAAACGCTGCAGCATGGCTGCAGGAACCGTATAACTTAAGGATATTTCACGAAGTGCAACATAACTTGAGTTTACCCAGAACATATCACTGGGACGGTCAAAATTTTTGGTATTCAGCTGATCGGCCCAGGTATAACGGGGATATTTTGCATTCGGATTTTCCGGTGTCCAGGTATCTTTTACAATATCTGTAGCATTGAATTCGCCCTGGAAACTTCCCAATGCCCACATCTGCATAAAATCCTGCTGGATATGACCTGCCCCGAAATCAACTCTTGCAAAAAGCGATAATCCCCGGTAAGCAACTGTCGTGTTCAAACCGCCTGTCCATCTTGGGATAACCCTACCTAATGATACCCGGTCGCGGTAGTCAATAGTATCATTTTTATCCAGGTCCTTCCACATCATATCACCCAGTTTGGTAGAGATGTGATTGGTGAGTCCCAACTGGCTGATCAAAGCCTGGCTGGCAACGCGTTTCCCAGCTGCTCCACCGTATTGTGCTTCACCTGCTGCAATATCAATTACATTGTAGGCATCCAGTTCTTTCTGTGAACGGATAATGCCTGCACTTACATATCCAAATACTTCGCCGTATTCCTGACCTTCCTGGTAACCCCCTACCCAGATAATTCTTCCTGTTTTGGGATCGTAAATCTGTGTTCCGCCCTGGCGGTTGTTGCCATTGCCGTTTTCGGGAAGTTTAACGATGGTGTTTTTATTCCAGGCGGCATTTGCTCCGATGGTCCACCGGAAATTCTTTCCTTTCAGCAGGCGATAAGAAAGTTCCATCTCCACACCTTTGTTTCGCATACTCCCGTTATTGGTCCGAAGCGATGAGAGGCCTGAAGAAACCGGCAGGTCGATATACGCCAGTTTATCTGTTGTAAGGCGGTTATAATAGGCAACGGAAGCATTGATTTTGTTATTCAGGAATGCCATGTCGGCACCTACTTCTATGGTATTGGATTTTTCCCAGGTGAGTTGCGGATTGGCAATACCGGTTTGTAAAAATCCGATCACGCCGTTGTAAGCAGCCTGCGAGCCATAGGATCCCTGGAGTTCATACAAGCCAATGCCTTCATTGGTGCCAATTCCGATATTTCCATTCTTGCCCCAACTCCCTCTGAGTTTTAAGAAGGAAAGCCATTTGTCAGTGGAGGCCATAAAGTTCTCCCGGTGCACCATCCAGCCAACAGAAACGCCCGGGAAAGTTCCATATTGGTTATCACCAATCAGACGGGAATAACCATCCCTCCGTACTGTAAAAGTTGCCAGGTATTTGCCATCGTAATCATAATTGATCCGTCCAAAACCTGACATGATCCGTTCCCTTGAATGGAAGGAGCCCATGCTGCGTGTTTGCGTAATTGCATTGTTGAGTGTGAGTCCCAGGTCCTGGAAATCATCTGTTGGAGCAAGGGCTCCACCTGCGGAGAAGCCGGTATTGTAAACCGTATAATATTCAAATCCGGCCATCGCTCCCAGGTTGTGCATATCTGAAAAACTGGACGTGTAATTCAGAATGGCATTATAGGTTTGACGGGTTGAGCGATTGAATGAGTTGCTGCTGGAACGTGTTCTGTTCCACCCGGTATTGGGATTGGTATAACTTAAAAATCCGGTTCTGAAATCACGGTTAAACGCTTCATACAAACCTTCGTCATACATCAAGATGCCACCGATTTTCGCATAGAGGTCTTTGTGAAAATTCACAGTGAATGCCTGGCCCAGGGTGATTTTATCTGTCTGGTTCTTGCGATGGTATTTATCAATATTGATTACCGGATTACCATCACTGGCATCCCGACCGAGTAACAATTCACCATTCATGTTTGTACCGCGCATGGTGGGCGGTGCGGAGAGCATGCGTCCCCAATAATTGGCTTCGCCATTTTGCAGCGACTGATCCCGCCAGTTTGCCTTGATAAACTGCAAACTGCTTTCGGATTTTAACCAGTCTTTGATTTTGTATTCTCCATTCAATGCAAAATTGAGCCTCTTATAAAAAGTAGCAAGTGATAATCCGCCTTCATCATAGTAGCCTATGTTTGCATAGTATTTACCACGATCGTTTCCACCAGACATCCCGATATTGTAGTCCTGCACCAACGCAGATTTGTTCAAACCATAGTCTCCATAACTGAAATCTTTATAAATCAGCTCGGCAAAAGTTCCGTTTGGATCATACGCTCCTGCTGCGTTGGTTGGCACGGCATCGGTCATCGTTTTCCAACCCTGGCCTAAACTTAGTAATTCGCGGTTTTCATCGGTGAGACGCATAGTGCTCCAAACAGCGCGACTATCATAATTACCATCCAGTACATTGCCATTGGCATCCTTATAGAGATTGCCGGTACCACGGGGACCCACAGCCGCTAATACGGAGGGGGCCAGTGTTCCGTTTTTAATCGCTTCAACTACCCCTCTCCGTTGCCAGGTGATATAGTCCTGAGCAGAAAGAAAATTATAGGGTACATTCAGATAATTCCAGCCAGTGCGGGCTTTCAGGCTGATTGAAGCTTTGCCTGATTTTCCTTTTTTAGAGGTAATGAGAATTACACCATTGCTGGCGCGTGCTCCATAGATCGCGGTAGAAGAAGCATCTTTCAATACTTCCAGGCTCTCGATTTCTTCGGGGTTAATATCACTCAGCGAACCACGAACCTGACCGTCCATAATAATCAGTGGGCTCCCGCTTCCATCGAAGCCCGTACCACCCCGTAAAATGATGCTGGGTAAGGAGCCAGGCCTCCCTGTTCCCGTAGATACCCGCAGCCCCGGAATGGTTCCGGCTAAAGCCTGTGCAGGGTTAGAACGGATACCCGTTTCCAACACTTTGTTATCGAGTTTGGAAATGGAAGAAGTTACCTTGGACCGTTTGACGGTACCATACCCAACTACTACTACCTCATCCATTTTTTGATTGGAGGGAGTAAGTGTGATGGTAAAACTGAGTTGGTTGCCTGTTTTGATTTCCGTGCTTTCAAAACCCAGGGAGGAAATCAGCATAATTGAATTAGGCGCTGCCTCCAGGCGGAATTCACCCTTTTCATCCGTCTGAGTTCCAGTGGTACTGCCTTTAATCAATACTGAAACGCCAGCTATTGGCTGGCCATCTTCAGAAGACCTTACCGTACCGGAAATTGTCCGGGATTGTGCCCAAAGCTGCAGTGAGCTTAGCAATGATGCCAGCAGAAGTACCCCTAACCGGCAAGTAATCGTTGTTCTCATAATTTAATTAGTTATGCATTATGTATGACTTAATAAAAATAATAATTAATTTATTGTTACCAAGAAAAATTTCCGGCCAACAGGGGATCGCTGTGGATAACTGGGAAATCCTTAGCTTTGCCAGAATTTAGGTAATACATAATAATCGTATGGCAATCAATTCCTTAATGGAAGATTTCAGTTCGCTGGATACCAGTTCCCTGGTGGATAAAGTAGAAGCGAAACTGGTTCAGTTACTGAAAGACCAGAAGCTGAATGTGGGCGACAGTATCCCCAAGGAACTGGAACTCGCCGAGCGCCTGGGGGTTAGCCGTACGGTGATCCGCGAAGCCCTGCTCCGCTTACGCGTAATGGGTTTGATTGAGTCGAAAAAGAAAAAAGGTGCGGTGATTACAAGTCCGGATATTTTCGGCATCATCAGCAAAAGTGTGAACCCACATATACTTGACCAGGCCACTTTAAAGGAAATGTTTGAGTTGCGACTGATTCTTGAAATCGGGATGGCCGATTTTATATTTCAGCGCATAACACCTGCTGACATCAGGGAACTAAAAAAGATAGTAAGTAAGGAGCCGGATGCAACACAGGATTATCTTTTCAACATTGAACATGAAATTGCCTTTCATGGTAAGCTCTATGAAATCACCGGTAATGAAACCCTGAAGAAATTCCAACGGATGCTATTGCCCGTATTTGATTATGTGCATCACAGCGGATTATTGAAAAAGCAGGTTTCCATAAAACGGTATGTATCACACAAAGGGCTGGTTGATATCATTGAAAACGGGAGTCCGGAAATATTCCGTAATGCCATGCGAAATCACCTTGAAAATCATTTCTCCCGGTTATTTGAGTAGGTTATTTCTTTTTACGTTTCTTTTTGCTTGCCTCCTGCTCTGCCTGTTTGAGTAGCTCTTTCCAGTTTTCGTTGGGGAGATCTTCGGATAGGGCAACTGTTTCCCGGTATTCAGCAGAACCAATAATTCTCTCTTTGATTTTATTTCCCGTATAGATTTCAATTGCTGCCAGCAATGGCTTTTCCTCCTCGCTGCAGAAACTGATGGCCTGGCCTTTTTTCATTCCCCTGCCCGTTCTTCCTACCCGGTGCACGTATTTATCAGGTTCTTCCGGCAAATCATAATTGACTACATAATCCACATCCGGAATATCGATACCACGGGCATTCACATCGGTTGTGATCAGGATGGGAATACTGCCCTCGCGGAATTGATCCATAACCTGGAGCCGGTCGTCCTGTTCCTTTCCACCATGCATCACCAGGCTTTCAATACCAACTCTTTTCATGGCGGCCTGTATTCTTTCCGCACGAACTTTTGTGCGTGCGAAGACCAGGATTTTTTGTCCGGTTAATTCCTTTACAAGCCTTTCCAGGAAAAAGCGTTTATCATCCATCGCTATATACGTAACCGCATGATCGATGTTTTTGGAAACCGGGTTCTGGGGCGATACCTGGATTCGGATCGGATTGTGTACCATGGCATAGGCCAGGTCCTTGATGCGGGCATCAATCGTAGCTGAAAAGAACAGCGTCTGATGTTTTTTGGGCAGGCGTTTTTTTATGTCTACGATATCTTTATTAAACCCAAGGTCCAGCATATGATCCGCTTCATCCAGTACCAGTAACCAAACATATTGCAGGTCCAGCACCCGTTGGTGATGCAGGTCAAACAACCTTCCGGGTGTAGCCACCACTATGTCAACGCCTTTTTTGAGGGCGCGGATTTGCTGCTCCTGGTCCACTCCTCCCACAAGTGCCAGGGTGTTCAGTTCCGTGAATTGCCCTATTTGTTGAAATACCCCGGCAATCTGGATGGCCAGCTCCCGCGTAGGAACCATTACGAGACACTGTAACAGGTGTTTGGGTTTACGCCTTCGCTCCTGCTCCCGTTGCAACAGGTGAAGGATGGGAATGGCAAAAGCGGCTGTTTTGCCGGTTCCGGTTTGTGCAATGGCCAGTACATCCTCCCCTTTCAGAATACTGGGAATCGCTTTGTATTGTATATCGGTTGGGCGTTTAAAACCCAGTTCTGCCAAACTTTCCTTGATGTCCTCCGAAATATGGTATTGTTCAAATCGCATGACCTTTCCTGTAAATAACGGTCAAAGGTCGTGGTTTTTCCCCGTAGATTTGTGCCCCCGAAAAAGAAGGCTATGATGCGGCAGGAAGCGAAACAGACTATTCAACTTGCATTTCCCATTGTGATAGGAGAACTGGCACAGATGGCATTGCATATTATTGACACTGCCATGGTGGGGGCCATCAGTTATAAACAACTGGCAGCAGCTTCTCTGGTGATCAATGCAATGGGTATTCCATTTGTTATTGGTATCGGGATGACCATCTCTGTTTCACAAATGGTTTCCATGGCACATGGCCGCAGAGATTCCCAACTTGTATCACATTATCTCTATAACGGATTTATTCTCTGTGCGCTGACCGCCCTGCTGATTTCTTTTGTTCTGATTGGAAGTCGCGGCATTTTACATCACTTAGGGCAGGATCCGGAAGTAGTGGAATACGCACTACCTTTCATGAAACTGATGGGATTGTCCATCATCCCTATGCTGCTCTTTATGACCCTGAAACAGTTTACTGACGGTCTTGAATACACGAAAACCGCAATGATCTTATCACTGGCCGGTATGCCGATTAATATTTTTCTGAACTGGTTACTGATTTATGGCAACTGGGGTTTTCCCCGACTGGAATTATTGGGGGCTGGATGGTCCACCCTGATTACGCGTTCAATATTATTCATCATACTTGCTATTATCATACTGCGACATAAAACATTTCGCAGATACATTGCCGTTAGCAGCAGGCAATGGAAGCTCAAAAGCCGGACGCTCCGGGAGTTGTTATATATCGGGATCCCCAGCAGTTTACAGGTGGGCATGGAAGCGGGTGCTTTCGCGGTATCGGGCATCATCATCGGTACATTGGGCGCAGTTGCACAGGCCAGTCACCAGATTGCATTGAGTACTGCATCGTTCACATTCATGGTTTCGATGGGATTGGCGCAGGCCGGTTCCATTCGGGTTAGTAATGCCTACGGACGCAAAAACTGGACAAAGATTTCCGTGATTGGACGCTCTACCCTACTGACTGCGCTTGTATATGGTTGCATATGCGCGGTAAGCTTTGTAGTGTTCCGGAATCAGATCCCCTTACTGTTTAATAAAAATGAAGATGTACTTGCGCTGGCAGCTACTCTCCTGTTGTTTGCCGGCTTGTTTCAAATATCCGACAGCACACAGGCAATTGGTGCCGGACTCTTAAGGGGCATTAAAGATGTAAAAACGCCTACTGTACTCATAGGGATCGCTTATTGGGTGATAGGCTTACCGTTGGGTTATCTGCTGGGTTTTTATTTTGATATGGGTGCCCGTGGAATGTGGATCGGATTAATTGCCGGACTGACCTTTGCCTCTCTGTTTTTGATCGCACGTTTCCTGAAAATGAGTCGCAGAGGATCACTTTAATTTTTCCAACGCAAGTGTACTTACGCGTGTAGCTACCTGTTCATAATACTTTCTTGAATAATGCAAACTGTCATAGGTAAGCAGGCTGGGATCATTGGCTGCAAGCCTTGATAGGGTGGTGATTTCAATATAGGAAATACCGGAACCGGCTGTTATGCTCAGGTTTTTTTCATTAAACAGGTCGATTTCCCGTTTAATCTGATCCCGATTGGAAAAACGGGCGAAGGGAGTAACGGAGTAATCCGGGATGGATAATACGATCACCTGTTTTGGATTACCTCCGGTACGGTTTACGGCATACGTTAAAAGTTGCCTGAATTCTGTTTCGTATGCTGCGAGGGGAAGCCGCCGATATTGGTTATTGACCCCAATCAGCAAAGTAACCAACTGAAAATTATTGGAGATTGTACGTTTACTGAGTTCTGTTAGCAGATCACCCGTACTCCAGCCGGTTCGTGCGATTATTTCGGGCGCTTTCATTTTAATTCCCTTTTCCCGAAGTAAGGCAGTTGTAATGACAGGGAAACGGTCAATTTCAGCAACTCCTTGTCCAATGGTATAGGAATCCCCCAAAGCCAGGTAAGAAAGTGAATCCGGCAACACAGGGGTAGGGTTAACTACGATAGGATTGGCTGGTGGCGGAGGGGCTGCGGGCGGTGAACCGGTTCTTGAACAGGCAGTTATGAAAACAGATCCAGCAAATAGCCAGGACGACCATCTTATTGAAATAACAAAGGCAGGCATTCTTATTATACGGATAGCCTGCCTTTTTGGTTCAGTTACTACTCTTATTCATTATCATCCGGCTTCACAGTACCATTTACGATAAACTTGATCTGCGGCTTTCTGGTGTCGTCCGTTGCAGCAGGATTGCCAATGATCAATATGGTATAAGCCTTGCTGGCTTCAATCTGGATGGTTCTTTCGAGTGCCGAACCTGTACCGTTGGAGGCTGTAATTTTCAAATCCCCAACCGGCATGGAACTGAATTCACTGACTGTATTAAAGGGCGCAGCTGCTGGTACTTCCTTGGAACCGGAACTCAGGGTTACTGAGTATGCCGCAGAATCAGGGATAGCCTGAATAAAACGAACCAATGCTTCGCCATTGGCAGGAAGCAAGGTATCCAGGTGGTCATTCACCAGCAGGTTGGTATATACACTATCTGCTCCTGTCACAAAAAGTGAATAGTACTTCCCTGGTTCAAAATTAAATCCGGGTGTAGAACTGATCTCATTACCAGTTAATGCATTAATTCCTTTCACGTCGCGGTTACCTGTAAAAACAGGTAAATATCCACCGGTGAAATTAGAATAAGCAAATGCCTGGTTACCCAATGTGTTTCCGGATAAACGGATAAGTATACCATCCTGATCAGGTGCCAGGTTAAATGCCATTACACCGGCGCTGGGAATATCAGGCTGATCATCGTTGTTTTTCATACAGGATACCAATCCCAATCCCATTGTTGCTGCTAATAGCATCAGAGAGATTTTTCTGGTTACAGTTATCATAGTTTGACTTTTATTTGTTCACTGATGAGATGCAAATGAAGCACCAGAGTTGCGTGGAAACGGAACCTTAGCCCTACTTTAACGGTTGCCGGAATTTTATGTTAAAATTTGAATCTGATTTAATCAATTACCTTTGCGCTCCCTAAAACATCCCATATGTTAACTGAAAAAGAATTGCAATCCAGAAGTGGACAGTCCTGTGAACTTTGTAATGCTACTTCCAATCTGTCGATTTATGAAGTGGGCCCGGATGCTGCAACAAAAGAAGAGATTGCTGTTTATGTTTGTGCGAAATGCAAGGCACAGCTGGAGAAAACAGAAATGCCGGATCCTGCACACTGGAAGATATTGGAACAAACCATGTGGTCTGAAATTCCAGCCATCCAGGTGCTTTCCTGGAGGATGTTAAATCGCCTGCGTGCTGATAGCTGGGCAGCAGATCTCCTGGATATGTTCTATCTTCCAGAGGAACATGAAGCCTGGGCAAAAGCCAGCGGAGACCATGTGAATGATGGTTCGGTTGTACTTCACCGTGATACCAATGGTGCCATTCTACAGGATGGCGATACAGTAGTGCTCACAAAATCACTGGATGTAAAGGGTTCAACGCTGACTGCCCGATTAGGTACGGTTGTTAAAAACATCCGTTTGGTTAAAGACAATACGGAACAGATTGAAGGACGGGTAGAAGGGCAACAGATTGTAATTCTCACCAAGTACGTCCGGAAGCAGGGTTAATTTACGATTATTCAGTTCGTAGCGACCGGATCGGATTAGACATAGCTGCTTTTATGGCCTTAAAACTTACGGTTAGGATGGTCAATACCAGTGCTGCAATCGCAGCCAATATAAATACCTGCCAGCTGATGCTGATCCGGTAATCATAATTGGTTAACCAGTTATTGAGGTAATAATAGGCAACAGGTGCTGCAATAACACAGGAAAGAATAACCAGTGTAATAAACTCTTTGGATAATAACCCCCATAGGTTGAATACACTTGCACCTAATACTTTCCGGATACCAATCTCTTTGGTTCTTTGTTCTGCAACAAAGCTGGCCATGCCGAAAAGACCCAGACAGGAAATAAAAATCGCAAGCACGGCAAAATAGGTTGAGAGTTTTCCAATTCTTTCTTCTGCCTGAAACTTGTTACCGAATGCCTCGTCAACAAAACGGTATTCAAAAGGTACAGTGGGTGTATACTTTTTCCAAATTTTTTCAATGCTGCCCAGCGCGTTGCTGGTACTTTGATTCGGATTCAATTTCAGGATTAGGTTACTCATGTTGTCATACTTTCCGATATGGTAGAGCGAGGGGCGTACCGGGAAAAAGGGTGATTCCTGGAGTATATCCTTTACTATACCTATGATGGTATAAGCTCTTCCATTCCAGCGTAATGTTTTACCTACGGGATCCTTCATACCAATGAATCTGGCAGCGGTTTCATTAATAACGAATGCTGCAGAATCAGATGCGAATTCCCGGGAAAAATCTCTTCCTTCTTTGATGTCCCACTGTATGGCTTTTCCATAATCAAAGGTTATTGAATTGTTGGGGAAATCTATAGCAAGGTTCGGGTCTTTACCTTCCCAGTCAAATCCCCCGTTTGTATTCCATACATCCGTGAGGGGGCTTTGTGCTGCAGCCATTTCTTCTATGGATCCAGCCTGGATGAGTTCCTGTTTTACAACATCAAAATGTTGTCGTACTTCAGTTTCCAAATCCAGGCTAATCAAGCCATTTTTGGTATATCCGATAGGCCGGTTTTTTGCATATTGAATTTGCTGGTATACAATGATAGTACCAATTATCAACATTACCGACACCGTGAATTGTACAACAACTAACACTTTTCTGGGCATAGCTGCAAAACGACCCAGGCGGAAAGTTCCTTTTAAAACTTTTAATGGCTGGAAGGAAGAAAGGAAGAGTGCTGGATAACTACCTGCCAGTAAGCCCGTAATTATAATAAATGCTATGCTAAAGATCCAGAAGAAGCTACTTTGCCAGGGAATAGTCAATTTTTTGCCAGCTACTTCATTAAATGCAGGAATAAATAGCTGCACCAATCCAAGGCATAGCAGAAAGGCAATAAATACTATGAGATAGGATTCTGCAAAAAACTGTACGATCAATTGCCAGCGCATTGACCCGATGGTTTTCCGAATGCCCACTTCTTTTGATCTTTTTTCACTTCTTGCTGTACTAAGATTCATGAAATTGATACAGGCCAATAGCAATACAAAAATTCCGATGATACTAAAGAGCCAAACATATTGAATACTACCTCCACTATTTTTTCCGTCTTTAAATTCATTATAGAGATTCCATTTGCTCATGGGTTGCAAAAAAACGGCCCACTTGTAGCGTCTCGCCTCTTCTCCTATGTTATCAAGCTTTACGTTTTTTATTTTTGCGGAGACTTTTTCCAGATCTGCATTGTCTGCCAATTGCGCAAAGGTTTGACTGAAATTGCTGTCCCACGGATCGTTCATTCTTTTTACCCAGGGGTTGTCAATCAGCCAAAGTTCCCATGGCATTATTACTTTAAGATCCCGGAAAGTCGTATTGTCCGGCAAATCTTCGTATACTCCGGTCACTTTCACATCATGGGTCCGGTTTAATTTGATGGTTTTATTAATCGGGTCATCATTTCCAAAAACGGTGCTTGCAACTGATTCTGATAGCAGAATGGAATAGGGATCCTTTAAGCCGGAAATAGATCCTTTGATCATTTTGAGTGTTAACATAGCCGGACCATCTGGTTCCATGTAAATGCCTTCACTTTTGATATGCTTATCGCCCACACTCAATAACTGAGTTCCATTCCAGGAGGTTTGTACCACGTATTTAAAATCATTGCCGTATTTGGTACGAATCTCAGGTCCCATGATGGCTGGGTTAGCTACCTGTGTACCGATTCTGCCATTGAAGCTGGCATGCTGCATTACCTGGGTAATGCGGTCATAATTCGCATGGTATTTATTGAAGGTTAGTTCATCGTATACCCATAATCCGATCATCATTGCAACCGCCATCCCAACTGCCAATCCACCGATATTGATAGCACTGTAACCTTTGCTTTTCATCAAATTGCGCCAGGCAATTTTGAAATAATTTCTAATCATGATAGGTTGGTTATTGGTTTTGGTAATACATCACCTCCAAAACTCCCAACGTATATGATGCCAGTTTTTTAAACCCCTCATTTTCAAATCAGCAGATAGAAAAGGTGGGATTAGAATATCCGAAAATGATACAGGTATTGTCCGTTTTTGATACAATCAGGATTTCTTACTTTACATGTAAGGTGATTTCTTCTTCTTTTTTGAGAAAATCTGCCATTAAAGGTTGCCTGGTGCCGGAAGAAAGTAACGCAGCATCCTCCACAGTTTTAATCGGCTCAATACAGGAGAGATGTTTTTCGCGGAAGGGTTTATTGTATGTCAGATTATAAGCAGAAATGACTGACCACCTTGATTTATCGGAATTGTTGGCATCCGACCGATGCAGGATATTACTGTGAAAAAACAACACATCTCCTGGTTGCAGTTCACAATATACCAGTTCGCAAATACTTGCTGCCTGCTGTACAAAATCCATATCGGCGCCCTGTTGTTCACCTACGAAATTGTGCTCGAAACGCTGCATTTTGTGAGAACCTTTTAACACCTGAAGACAACCATTTTCTTTGTTCGCTTCAGTCAGTGCCACCATTACAGATATCATCGCTTCCGGATAAAGGAAGCCGTTTTTGTACCAGTAACCATAATCCTGGTGCCATTCCCAGGCGCCTCCGGTAAGCGGCTGCTTCTGCATTACTTTGGAATGAAAATGACATACTTCCGATGGCTCGGATTTCAGTAACTCCCCTACTGCATAAACCAATTTTTCGGACCTTGACATCAAACCAAAGGGATCATCACCAGGTGTAAACCAGAGTGTCAGTTTGGTATCTTTTCCGGTTGTATCCCTGAAATCCATCGAATGAGATGTGATGGAATCATCCGTTGCCGTGTTATACAACAGGGCTATTTCTTCCGGTGAGAACATCGCTTTGCGAACCAGGAAGCCATCACGCTGATATGCTGCGGTTTCTTCACCCGTCAGTATTTTTTTCATTTTGAAGGTTTTCGTTATGAATTGGCTGGGATTTCTTTTTGAATAATGACCCCTGATTTTTTGTCTTTCAGGATCAGTTTGGTAACACCATTTGGTAAAATTTCTTTCTTCACAAGATCATATTGCTCATTGTAGGAATTGCTTGCTTTATCTGTTGCTGTTGCTTCATGACCCCGCCAATCATCCAGCAAAACCGGCTCCCATTTTTTGGACTGAGCTGATAAAAAAGCAGCATCCAATATCGCATTCACCACATACCCGTCATAAAAGGTTTCCATTGGAGCGCGATTCTCCTCGATGGCATCAAACATGTCAGAGAACATATGGGGATAACCCAATTCGTGGGCTTCATCTCCTACCGGAAACAACCAGCCAGCCTGTTGTTCTGCTTTTTCTGCTACATAGCCCTGTTTGTTTCCTGCCACGTACATCTCAAAGCCGGTTCGTAAAAAACTGTTCAGCCAGATAGAACCTTCTGTTCCCATAACTTCATCCCGCAGGTCCATTCCTCCCCGGAAGGTCCAGCTCACTTCAAACTGACTGATTGCGCCATTGGCATATTTTACCAGGCCGATGGCATGATCCTCTGCGTCTATCGGATGAACCTGGGTATCTGACCAGCACATCACTTCAACCGGCCTGACCTGTTTTCCAATGAGGTTTCTGCCGATTTCTACACAGTGGCAGGCCAGGTCAATGATGGCACCGCCACCAGAGAGTTCCTTGTTCCAGAACCAGTCGCTATGCGGACCCGGATGTGCTTCCCTGGATTTTGTCCATAGTACTTTTCCAATCGCGCCATTCGAAACGGCTTCAATTGATTTAAGCATTTTGGGCGTATAACACAGGTCTTCCAGGTAACCGGCAAAAACTCCTGCTTTCTCCACACAGTCCAGCATGAACTTCGCTTCCTTAGCAGTCCTGCCCAATGGTTTGGTACATAATACATGTTTGCCCGCACGGGCCGCTAACTCAACTGCTTTGGCATGCAGGTGATTGGGCAATGCGATTAGTACCACTTCTGTATCAGGATGGTTAATCGCCGCTTCCATATCAGTAGTTGCATGGGGCAGTTGGTAATCGCGGGCAAATTGCTCTGCTGTTTGCTGCGACCTGGAATAAACGAAGTGGATCCTGTCCTTCCTTCTTTGGGAATGAAGTGCAGTAGCATAAAATCTGGCAATAAATCCGGCACCAAGCATGGCAATTTTCATAAGCTCATAGCATTCGTTTTACATAGTTAAACTTTATTCAAATAAACGGAATGCGGTTTTTTGATCTTTACCTAAACTATATTAGCAGAATATTGTAGAATAGAGCTCAGTTTTACTCAAAATATGTTAGGTACGCGTCCCATTGTTCAAAAATTGCCATTGGCCAGTGAAACTTCCTTCATTGCCAAAACCTTTCGTACGCCTTATTTTGAAACCCCCTGGCACCAGCATGTGGAATATGAAATTGCCTTATTCAAAGAGGGACATGGAATGTGTTTTGTTGGCAATTATGTTGGGGAATTTAAAGAAGGAGATATTTTTCTGATCGGCTCCAATGTGCCGCATGCGTTTTACAAAGCAGAGGGACTGGAACTGGCCAGTTCCATGGTAGTGCAGTTCCAGGAAGATTTCTGGGGCAAAGATTTTCTTCGCATTCCGGAAAACCAGCTGATTAGAAATTTACTGGATGGATCCATGCAGGGCATTCAGTTAAGCGGATCCGGGATGAAAAAATTAGCCAGCCTGCTCAATCAGCTGGAATCAGATCAGGGTATCGGCCGATTGGTGAGCCTGCTGCAATGTCTGAAACTGATGGAGGAATCCTGTGAAAAAACCGTTCTCTCCACCCAGCAGCAATTTACCCGGAACGACAAATACAAACAGCGACTCGATGATGTGTTTGATTTTACCATCCGCAATTTTCAGCAACGGATCAGTCTGGATGAAGTGGCGTCCATCGCACACATGACAGTAACCGCTTTCTGCCGCTACTTCAAAAAATCAACCCAGAAATCCTATGTGCAGTTTCTTACAGAAGTAAGAATTGGTTATGCCTGCCAGCAATTACAGGGCACCGATAAAACCATTCTGGAAATCAGTTACGATAGCGGATTCAATTCCCCGGTGAATTTCAATAAGCAATTTTTCAAGTTAAAAAATACCACGCCCCGCGATTTCAGATCCAGCTTTTTAAAGCAGTTGGGTAAATAGAGTTGTTCCTACTGAAGGCTTACGTCCAGGTAAACAGAATGTCTTCCATAACTTTCATAGAAAGGTTTGAATGCCACACCGTCTATAGTGAATTCCAACTGACGGGGATCGCCTTTTATCGACTGACTGATATCTTTTGCATTCAGGGTAATTTTTCTCCAGTCTTTTCTTGCCTCTGGTTCCTGCGCGGCCAGTAGTACCGGACCATAAAACAGGCTTGCAATATTCTGCTGATCCATAACCGGATCCAGGTGAAACTGGAATGGCATTTTCAACTCGATGGTATCGCCTTCTTTCCAGGTTCTGCTGAGTTTTAGATAGCTTCCGGGTTGGGCTTTTACCTGCTGCGTTTTGCCATTGATTTTCACCAGAAATCCTTTTGTGGCCCATCCCGGTACCCGAACATGGAGATCAAATTTTCCATTGCCCCTTACCGTTAGTTTGGTCTGGTCTTCCCTGGGAAAACTGGTTTGTTGTTCCAATTGTATGTTTCTTTCAGTCCAGTTGAGCGTGGAAGGAATGAAGAGATTCACATAGAGCGACTGATTATCCGTTGATTTCAAATAGATGGCCTGCTGTAATTTGGTATTGCTTTCAATAGCGGTCCCATTGCAACAGGTGAAGCCAGTCATATTGGCATTACCAAATTGTTTGATAGCGCCAGGATTAAGCGGAACATGATAGGTATTACCCGGATTGTTTTCTGCCACCGATGCGAGTATATGGTTGTAGAGGGCGCGTTCGTAATAATCCATATAACCAGCCTGCTGATCAAACATAAAAAGCTGATTGGTCAGTTTGAGCATGTTATAGGTGGCGCAGGTTTCATTTTGTCCGCCTGCAGAAAATCCGTTTTCATAAATCGTTCCCGGCTGACTGATAAAACATTCCGCATTGGCAGGATTTCTTGCCCCAGCCACCCCACCGATGCTGTACATATAATCGTTGTAGGCTTTGTACCAGAAATTATCTGCGATCTGGTAGTAGTCGGGATTTTGAGTGGCAGCATACATTTCAATACTTCCAACAATCTGTGGGATATGTTGATTCGCATGTAAACCCCTAAACAGATCCACATTTTTGGCAAGCCCGTGAGAGTGATTGGCATCACCATAAAACAACTTGATATTGTCAAATAAACGGGCTGTCTGGAGATGTTCCGGTTTGTTGGTGATGGTATACATGCGGGCCATCACTTCATTCATACCGCCATATTCACCGGCGATATAGGTATTCCAGATTTTAATCAGCGTATCGGTAGGTACTTTACTTAAGCGGGCATAGACCCAATCGCCCATACCACTTGCCACTTCCAATGCTTTTTTATTGCCACTTACTTCATACACGTCCAGGAGTCCGGCCAGGATTTTATGCAAGGTATAATAGGGTGCCCAAACCTGGTTGGGTTGTCCGCCATATTTCGCTCCCTGCTCCAGCATAATAAATTGATCGGGTGGATAAGCGCTGATAAAGCCACTGCCCCAGTTCCAGTAGTCGGTACGGATGCCGTTATCACTAAGATCGGAATCGTATCCTGTTTTACCCGGACCGGGAGGAATGGCGGAAGGATCCACAACGGCAGCACCACCGTTTTCTTTAGGCTTTCCGGATAATTGCGATAATTCATAGAGTGTCTCTACCAGTTGATCCATCTTTTGTGCGAAGTTGGCCTGAAGTGATTTGTCGTATCCCGAACTCGCATAAGCCTGTGCGATAGCTGTCAGGTAATGACCGGTGGCATGGCCTCTTAACTTGGTATCCCGGCTATCCCATACGCCCAATGGTTTGGTACTCTCAGGTTGTGGTTGTCCGAATGCATGGCGGAACATATAGAGAAAAGAATTCGGATCCGTTTTGGCCAGGGTGCTAATAAATTTATCGCGGTTCTCAATGAACTTACTCGTTTGTCCATTGCTGTTAGTTTTTAAGGAAACCTGCTGCAGGTGAAAAGGCTGCAATTTTGCTACCGGCTTTTTTACTACCGGATTGGCTTTAACGGTTACTACCGCTTTTGGCTGCAGGCTGGATCCTGAAATACGACCAGTAATGGTGTAGGTGCCAGGTTGAAGTACTGCCGAATTATCAATGTCTGCCGGCCAGATCACTTTCACATTGGGGCCCTTGATACCATTTTTATAAGTACCCTTCAGATAGGCAGGTAAACGGGGTAAATTTCCGATGCTGGTTTCTACTACCACATCTTCCACTTTCAACAGGTAAGCAGCATAGAGCTGTGGTTGACCGGCAGGAAATTTCGGAAGTTCTTCTGTTTGCTTCCGGACATTTACGGCACCATCATTCATACCTCTTTGTGCATTGTTGAAAATACCTGCAATCTGGGCGGTACTCAGTGGCACGCGGTAAATGCGGAAATCATGCAGCAATGCATCCAGGTTACCGGAACCTGAATGGATGGCTTTGCCAATAAAAACAGTATTGCTTTCGGTTGTCTCCTGTTCGGAAAGCTTTTTTAGTTCAGCAGGAATGGATTTTCCCTCCCCCACCTGTTTGCCATTAACATAGGTTTGCAAGGTTTTGGACGCGATATCCACCACAATCGTGAAATGAACCCATTTATGAAGTTCTATTGCGGGCGCCAGTTGCAAGGGAGCCACGGAAAAAACTAGGTTATTTCCTTTCCCAAATCCCACAAGTACTTGTGCAGGGGCATTCGAGCGCAATTGAATCCAACTGGATATACTAAAGGATTCCATGTCTTTTAACACATCTCCCGGAACTGAAACAAAAGCCTTGCTGCCGCCAGGTAGCGACAATACTTTTCCAAACCTGCGGTCATTGATAAATTGTACGGTGCTGTCTGAAGAGCTGGCATGTAAATTATTCCTTGACCAGTCTCGGGTATCACCTTTGAAGATATATCTGGCAATCAGTCCGGTTTCACCAATACCATCCAAAATCTGATCTCCATTCTGCGCGAAGCTGATCGTGCCCAGTAAAATAAAGAGTGGTGAGCAACAGGCTCGTAAGCAATAGTGTAACCCTTTCATTCACCTAAACTAGGAAGAACCGCTTAGTTCGGTTGAACCAATTTTAGCCGATGCTCAAATGATTTTAACAGGGCCTGTTTCTCTGAATTCCTTTTCCAGAAATTGAAAGATTTTATCAAAATGCTGCAAAGGAGCCGCATGTCCGCCTTCCACACTCAGGTGTTCCGCTGTAAATGCAAATTGATGCGCTTTCAGTCGTTTGATCATTTTATCACACATAATAGTAGAAGGACATATTTCATCCTGTGTCCCGGAAAGCAGTAAAATCGGACCTTTTATAGTTTCAACCCGGATCAGCGCTTTATTTTCAGCGATGGTATCGGTTAACATTGCTGAAAAGGCTCCCCGTAAATCACGTTTCAGCAAAAATGGATATGCCGCTTCATTAACGGGAACAAATGGAAGTTCTTTTTGCTGCCAGGTAAAGCTGGAAGTACTGAAATGAAGCGTATTGCCAGGGAAAACGACATGGCTGGCAGAGATGGCAATCACACAATTGATTTGCGGATAATAACTGGCCAGCAGCAGTGCCAGGTCTGCTCCCCGCGAGCCGCCAATCAACGCAATTTTTATATCCCGTTCAGTTAATAAATGGGTGGCGTCTTCTATCATCTGGTACAGATTTTCCAGCGCGATTTTTTCCAGCAATTTGGGCGAATGCGGAGTGTTGAAATATCCGATGGCTAAAAATGCATATCCTTTGGCGAGGAATTGATCGCGGGTTGCTTTCCAGTGCCTGCTGGCCCAGGCATTTCCGCCTTCCGACCCACCTAATCCTACAATCAACTGCTTACTGTTCCCGTTTCCTTTATAGAATACGGCATCAATATTCTTTCCCTTCAAAGTATCCTGTGCGTAGCTCCAGCTGGTTAAACTGGTCATGAGCGCAAATAGCACCAATAATTTAATTTTCATCTGTGATGGTTGTTTGAAGCAAATCTCCAGGAATGCTTCCAGACAGTTTTTGCTCCAGATCAAATAATCATTTCATGGCTCTTAATCTGCTTAAGGTAGATTGGGTTATACCCAGGTAGGAAGCAATCATACCTAGCGGAATCCGGTGATGTATATCCTGGTATGCTGACAGAAAATTATCGTATTTCTCTTTGGCCGTAGAAAAACGCTGGATGGTAATCCGGTTCATCAGGTGCCCGAATACACTTCCCATGGATAAACGTGCATATCGTTCCATCTCCGGATACTTATCAAACAGGTAAACCAGGTCTTTTACATGCAGCGCAAATGTGAAGGTATCTTCTATGGCATCGATGGTATAAATATCCTTCGTCTGTTGGATAAAACTTTTGGGTGAATTGATCCATTCCCCTTCGGCTGAAAAGTATTCACTTATTTCAAGCCCATCTTTTACATAATAGGTCCTGCCCAGTCCTTTCAGCATAAAATAACTGCGGGTACAGATTTTTTCAGCAGGATGGATGATCTCCCCTTTTTTAAAGAACTGCGCGGAAACCCGGTCATTCAAATCCTGCTTCAGCACCTCCTTTACAGTTATGTATTGATTGAAATGAACAAGAAATTGATCGAAATCAGCCGTCATAGAACTAGGTTTTCTGTTTATCTTCCCTTGTAAGATAAGTAGCAATTATAGAATGAATCTTACCAGCCAAATATCAGCAAATAAACTTATTGCCATCATTCGGGGTGTTTCTCCCGATCAGGTACTGCCCATTGCAGAAGTATTGTATGAAGGAGGCATTCGCCTGGTGGAAGTCACCATGAATTCTGCTGAACCACTGAAGGTCATTGAAGAGCTGGCAGTAAAACTGGGTGACCGGATTACAATTGGTGCCGGAACCGTGCTGGATATACCTGCTGCATCGGATGCCATTCAGGCCGGAGCCCGATTCATTCTCTCTCCTGTTTGGGATGAAGAGCTGATAGTGGAAACCAAAAAAATGGGTGCGTTGAGTATTCCCGGTGCATTTACCGCTACTGAAATTTATCGTGCCTGGAAAGCCGGTGCCGACCTGGTGAAAGTTTTTCCGGCGCTCTCGCCTGCTTATGTCAAAGATATTCGCGGACCCCTGCCACAGATTCCATTAATTCCTACCGGCGGCATTAACCTCGATAATATAACTGAGTATGCAAAAGCCGGAGCCATAGGCTTTGGGATCGGCAGTTCATTGGTTGCGGCCAATATTGCAATAACAGATCAATACCTGGCTGCTTTAAAAGAAAATGCCAGCAAATTCGTACAGGCTGTTCACTCTTAAATGCATTACATGAAAATCAGAAGTTATGAACTTTTTCAGGTACCACCCCGTTGGCTGTTTTTGAAAATTGAAACCGATGAGGGCATTACAGGATGGGGAGAACCGGTGATTGAAGGCAAAGCTGCTACCGTTAAGGCCGCTGTTGATGAGTTAATGGAATACCTTATCGGTAAGGATTCCATGCATATTGAAGATCATTGGAACCTGATGTATCGTGCTGGTTTTTATCGGGGAGGCCCGATTCTGATGAGTGCCATCGCCGGAATTGACCAGGCACTCTGGGACATCAAAGGGAAATTTTACAACGCTCCTGTTTATCAGTTACTGGGTGGAAAATGCCGCGATTCCATCAAAGTATATTCCTGGATTGGTGGTGATCGCCCGGCTGATACCGGGGCTGCTGCAAAAAAAATGATGGAGCAGGGATTTCAGGCGGTGAAGATGAATGCTACGGAAGAATTGCAATATGTAGATAGTTACGATAAAGTGGACCAGGCCATTGCGCGCATCGCGGCTATACGGGAAGCAACCGGGCCTGCATTTGGTATTGGTGTGGATTTTCATGGCCGCGTGCACAAGCCCATGGCCAAACTACTGGCCAAAGAACTTGAGCCTTTTCGTCCCATGTTTATTGAAGAGCCGGTATTACCGGAAAATAACGAAGACCTGAGAGAGATCGCTCAACATACATCGATCCCCATAGCAACAGGTGAACGGATGTTTTCCAAATGGCAGTTCAAATCCTTGTTGAAAGATGGGTATGCGGATATCATACAACCTGATGTATCACATGCCGGTGGCATTACGGAGTGTAAAAAAATTCTGTCCATGGCGGAAGCCTTTGATGTGGCCGCAGCACCGCATTGTCCGTTAGGTCCTATTGCTTTGGCTGCCTGCCTCCAGGTGGATGCCACCTGCCACAATGCTTTTATACAGGAACAAAGTCTTGGTATTCATTATAACCAGGGCAGTGATTTACTCGATTACCTGGTGGATAAAACTGTATTTGAATACCAGGATGGGTATGTGCAGATTCCTTCCAAACCCGGACTAGGAATTGAAATCAATGAAGAACAGGTGCGCAGGATGGCAGCAATCGGACATAACTGGCGGAACCCTGTCTGGCGGCATAGGGATGGCAGTATTGCAGAATGGTAAATCAGGCAGGCATGAATAACTCCCGACCTACAAAGGTCCGCTACCAGGTACTGTTGCTGATCTTCGTAAATGTGGTGATCAACTACATGGATCGAAGCAATCTGGCAGTAGCCGCTTCCGCCATCGGAAAAGAATATGAATTTTCATCGGTACAGATGGGATTGATTTTCTCTGCTTTTAGCTGGACTTATCTGTTGTTTCAGATTCCCGGAGGGATCCTGGTTAAACAGGTGACTCCGCGTCTATTGTACACCGTTAGTTTGATTAGCTGGTCGCTGGCAACGGTCTTTCAGGGCTTTGCCAAAGGGTTTGCTTCTTTGTTTGGCTTACGCATGTTAACGGGAGTATTTGAAGCGCCCGCCTTTCCTATCAATAACCGGGTAGTGAGTAACTGGTTCCCGGATCAGGAACGGGCATCGGCCATTGCAGTGTATACATCCGGACAGTTTCTGGGACTTGCATTTCTGATGCCGGTATTGTCCTGGATTCAGTTGCATACGGGTTGGAGAGGATTGTTTGTGGTAACCGGGTTGATCGGCGTGTTATGGGGACTGGTATGGTATATTTTTTACCGCGATCCGCTGCAACATAAAAAAGTCAACCCTGCCGAGCTGGATCATATTGAGAAAGGAGGAGGAATGCTGCATGAGCAGTCTGCAGCTGTTGGGGGGAGTTCAGGAAAATTTACATGGGCTGATCTGCGGGAAGTGGTATCACACCGGAAATTATGGGGAATTTATCTCGGACAGTTTGCGGTAAATGGTACCTTATGGTTTTTTCTCACCTGGTTTCCCAAATACCTGGTGGATTACCGCGGCTTGGATTTTATCAAATCTGGCTATTGGGCATCTGTTCCCTACCTGGCAGCTTTTTTGGGTGTATTGAGTTCAGGATTTCTCTCAGATTACCTGATCCGAAAAGGGGTATCACCTGCGAAAGCACGCAAACGCCCCATCATTCTCGGGCTGCTTTTATCCGTGTTTATCATTGGGGCAAATTATGTGGCGAGTCCGGGCTGGATTATTTTTTTCATGTCGCTTTCTTTTTTTGGAATAGGCTTTGCGTCCATCACCTGGGTATTTGTATCCACGCTGGCACCGAAGCACCTGATCGATGTAACAGGAGGTGTATTTAATTTTATCGGGCAGTTATCGGGCATAATCGTACCAGTGGTAATTGGGCTGCTGGCGAGTGGAGGTAATTTTGCACCGGCATTGGTCTTTGTAGGGGTATTGGGCTTATTGGGCGCCTGCTCTTATGTATTCCTGGTAGGAAAAGTGGAACGTGTGGTAACCGGGAACTAATTCAGTAATTTAATCGGATGGAATTGTTTTTAAGTTGTGATTGGGGCACAAGTGCTTTCCGGCTGCGGCTGGTACGAATGAAGGACCTGCAGGTGCTGGGAGAACTCAAAACCGATCAGGGAATCGCTTCGGTGTATGCGGCCTGGCGGGAACAGACTGCACTGGATCGGCAGCAATGGTATAAGAGACAGCTCTTGCAGCAGGTGGAACAATTACGCCTTGAATTGGGACTAGCCTCATTGGCGGAAATACCGTTGGTGATATCTGGCATGGCCTCCTCTTCTATCGGGATGATGGAACTGTCTTATGCGATGATACCGGCAGGCTTAGATGGAAGCGGATTAAAAACGGAATGGCTGGATCTGGAAGTGATGAAAGTGTTGATAATATCCGGACTTCGTACGGAATCGGATGTAATGCGGGGAGAAGAGACCAAACTGGCGGGCTTGCTGGACCAGTTACCAGATTCCGAACGGGATCAGCTCATTCTTTTACCGGGAACACATCCAAAACATGTGGTGGTTCGGAATCAGCAAGTGGTTGATTTTACAACATTTATGACGGGAGAATTTTTCGCGTTATTATCCTCCCAGGGAGTATTGGCAGCTTCCGTAGAAAAAACAGGAGATCTCAGTACGTTAACCAACCGCGAAAGTTTTGTAAATGCGGTTATGCGTAGTCGTGAGTTACCATTCCTGCACCACAGTTTTTTAGTGCGCACCAATCAATTGTTATTCAATAAAAGCAAGGAAGAAAATTATCATTACCTGAGCGGAATACTAATCGGCGAAGAATTGAAGGCGGTAAAAGGGGATTCGGTTTATTTACTGGGAAGTCAGTTCCATACATCTCTTTATGCATTGGCCTGCGAGGTATTGGGTATTGATGTGGCAGGAGTCTATGATGCAGATGAAGCCTTGCTTAGAGGGCAGCGCGAGCTGTTGTCAATTGCGATAAAGAACTGTTTAGCGTAAAAGCGATTTTTAATATCGCCAATTTTTTTACCCGTTTCCGAAGCGCGTTTTGTATGCTTTTGGGGTAGTGCCAGTAGCTTTTTTGAAGCAGGCTGAAAAATAGGATGGAGTGGAAAAACCCGTTTTTGCCGCCACTTCGGCTAGTGAAAGATTTTCATTTTGAAGCAGTTGCTTGGCTTTTTGAATACGTTGTTGAAGAATGTATTCGTTTATGCCGCTGTTTATCAGCGGTTTGATTTTTCGGTACAACTGGATCTTCGAAACACCCAAATTGCTGCAAATATCCTGCACCGACAAGTCTTCGTTGGCGATATGCTGCTCCACGAATGCAGTAAATCTGGCAAAAAATGCTTTGTCCGTTTTACTGGTGGTTTCATTGATTTCCTTTGGAATTTCTACCGATATATGTGAAGTAACACGTTGCCTGTTCTGCAGCAGATTGGCAATAGTTTCCTCGATTACCGGAAAATGGAATGGTTTGGTAATATAGGCGTCTGCCTGGTGGCGTAAACCTTCAATACGGTTTTCATCTGTTGTTTTAGCGGTAAGAAGAATAATTGGAATATGTGCAGTGCGGAGGTCTGTCTTCACCATCTTGGTAAGTTGAAGTCCATCTGTAGAAGGCATCATAATGTCCGATATAATCAGATCAGGCAATTCCTCAAATGCTTTCCGAATACCATCTGTACCGTCGGCTGCGCTAACAATATGGTAGTGTGACTTCAGTTTTTGGATCAGGAACTGACTCAGGTCTTCGTTATCTTCTACCACCAGTATAGTGTGCTTTCGCTCATCTGAAAGGGGCTGTTGCAATTCGTCGGGTGTAGCAGGAACTGGCATATCAATGCTGTACCGATAGTCTGCAATCCAGGCATTCATTTCACTACTGTAGCCCCATTTTTCTGATGGTTTCAATTGTTTTTCATTAAAATGCGCTTTGCCCAGCGGCAGGGTAATGGTAAAGGCCGAGCCACGATTTTTTTCACTCTCCACTGTAATAGTGCCTTTATGTAGTTCCAGAAGTTCTTTTGATAAAGCAAGTCCGATTCCAGTACCATATCGGCTCTGTGTATTGCCCTGATAAAAAAATTCAAACAAGCGTTCCTGATCCATTTTGCTAAGGCCGTATCCGGTATCTTCAATTTTGATGAGAGCATGGCGCAGCATCGCATCCTGTTCCACATGAACATAAATTTTCCCCGAGTCTGCTGTAAACTTAAATGCGTTCGACAGCAGGTTAAAGAACACTTTCTCAATTTTTTCGGGATCAATCCAGACAATAATACTTGGCTCACGCGTGAATAACCGACAATCGATATCACGCTGTTTTGCCAAGCCGTCGAAAGCACCAATGATATGGTGTATAAAAGGAATCAGATCAATTTCCTGCACGTCCATGTCGGCCTTGTTTAGTTCCAGTTTTCGGAAATCCATCAACTGGTTAACAAGTAATAATAATCTGGACGCACTCTTGCGGATGATCTGAAACTGTGATCGTATATATGGAGGTAATTTTGGGTTCTTCAACATTTCTTCCGTTGGAGCCAGTATGAGTGTCAGTGGTGTTTTCAACTCGTGCGATACATTGGTAAAGAAATTGATGCGTTGCTCACTGGCTTCCTGAACCTGCTCGGCCATGGAATTGATCTGCCTGCTCTGTACTATAATTTCATCGTTCTGTTTACGGAGGAGTTTGTTGGTAAGAATATTTTTTCTTCTTTGGTAAATCAGTAAAGCCGAGACCATTAATAATAATGATATAGTTGCTCCTAAGATAAAAATCAGGTTTCGCTGGCTACGAAAGGTCTTGGCTTGTTGTTGCAACAGAGTGTTCTGACGAACAATATCTTTTTGTTGCGCAACTATTTTATTTACCTGTTGCTGTAGCATCACTACGTTATTGCTGTCCACAATAAATGTGCTCAGGATATCTCTTTTCGGAACTGCCTGCTGTTGTGCAATCCTTGCAGCTGTACGAATGGCTTCGGCTCCGCCGGTAGGGTACAATACCGAGGCCAGCAGTTGGTTGTTCTGAATAAAATTGAGCCCGGTGCCGGGTTGCGCATCCACCCCTACTGCTCTTATGTGTTGCAGTCCCATTGATTTACAAATGCTATCAGCCGTTTTGGCCATTACATCGTTGTGTGCAAAAATCAAGTCCGTTTTGCCTAGTTGATCTTTCATTTGCGGCAAGATCTTCTCTACGCTGGCCTCCAGCCAGTTACCATGAACAGTTACCACCTGTATTGCCGGGTGGGTCTTCATTACCCGATTAAATCCTTTTTCGCGCTGCTTTGCCGGAGTTGAGGAAGGTAAACCGGTTATTTGCAAAACTGAACCCTTCCTGCCCAGATGCCCTGCAATATATTGAGCCGCCAACTGGCCCACCTCTTCATTATCAGCACCAATAAAACTGGTAAACGCATCAGAGTTAATATTCCTGTCTACGGTAATGACGGGAATGCCCAACGCATAAACACTATCAATTATAGGAGTAAGCGGTTCTGCTTCATTGGCCGAAACAATAAGTGCGTCTATTCCAGCATTCAGCAACTCCCGGATTTGAGAAACCTGAGTAGCAGAATTGTAATCGGCCTGTTTGTAGTTCAGTCTGATCTCCGGATGAAATACCAGTTCGCGCTCCATTTCTGCTTTCATCTCCTTTCGCCAGGCATCCGCATCACCTAACTGAGCTACTCCAACCCGATAAATTTTGACTTGCTGATCGCTGCAGCTGACCAGGGTCATAAGGGCAAGTAACAAAAGAATCGTTTTGCGGAAAAACATAGGCAACTAAATTAATAACAACTTAGACATTATTGATAAAAATGCTTTAAAAATGAAAATTATTGAATCGAAATATTATTTTATACATTTTTAAATAATTGATTATTAAATAGTTGAATTACAAAATAAAAATGGTACAAAAATGATAGCATTTGAATCGATTTTGCAACGAATAAAGTTATTCCACTCCTTACTTTCAAACCCTAACAACGTTTGCCATATGCAGCCAAAGCTCATTTTCTGGAGTATTGTCATCGCCCTGGGTGGTTTATTGTTCGGAATGGATGTTGCCGTCATTTCTGGCGCCGAACAACAGATTCAAAAAGTTTGGAACCTTAGTGATCTCTTGCATGGTCAGGCCCTGGCCGCCGCATTGTACGGCACCATTATAGGAGCCTTGTTCGGAGGAATTCCCGCAGAACGGTTTGGCCGCAAAACGGTTTTGCTCTGGATTGGAATTATTTTTCTCGTTTCTTCCATCGGTTCCGCATTGGCCACCGACGTCATCAGCTTTATGATTTTCCGTTTTTTAGGAGGTCTTGGAGTGGGTGCCTCATCCGTGGTAGCACCGATGTTTATTTCTGAACTGGCACCTGCTAAAAACCGGGGAAAACTGGTGGCTACTTTCCAATTCAATATAGTTTTCGGAATCCTGCTCGCCTATCTGTCGAATTATTTGCTAAGTGGCATTGGCCCCGATGCATGGCGCTGGATGCTGGGAGTTTTGGCATTCCCCTCAGCCGTTTTTGTAGCACTTCTCTATTTTGTTCCGGAAAGTCCGCGATGGCTCATGGTTCACCGAAATGACTACCATACCGCCCGGAAAATTCTGGCTGTATCTGACCCTTCCGGAGTAGATGAAGCCGTAAATTCCATACAGCACCAGGTACAGGAAGACCGCCAACAAGCCAGTTTATCGCATTTTTTCAATCGGCGATACAGTAAACCCATTATCATGGCAGTGTTGATTGCGCTTTTTAACCAGCTGTCTGGGATCAATGCGATCATCTATTTTGCTCCACGCGTTTTTGAACTGGCCGGTTTGGCGAAAAGTGCTGCCTTCCTGCAAAGTGCCGGAGTGGGACTTACCAATCTGGTTTTTACTATGCTGGGCGTATACCTTATAGATCGTCTTGGCCGGCGTAAGCTGATGCTGATTGGGTCAGTTGGATATATACTTTCACTAGGAGCTATTGCCGCCGCATTTCAGTTCGGTTTTTTGGGTGGTATCACAGTTCCCGTTTTGGTTTTCCTGTTTATTGCTGCACATGCAATAGGCCAGGGAGCTGTGATCTGGGTGTTCATTTCTGAAATTTTTCCCAACCAGGTTCGCTCCTTCGGTCAATCTCTGGGAAGCTCCGTGCATTGGGTTGTGGCAGCAATCATTACAGGTGTGTTTCCCATTTTTGCCAACAGCACAGAGATTGGCCCTGCAAAAATTTTCCTCTTTTTCATGGCAATGATGATCCTGCAACTGTTGTGGGTACTTTTCAAAATGCCCGAAACAAAAGGTGTTTCGCTCGAAGAGATGGAAAATGCGATCGGCTGTTCCGAAACAACTGAGAAAACTGCCCTTGCTTCCTAATAAACAGATTACCATGCAAAATCAACCACAACATAACATTGTATGTTTCGGCGAAATTTTATGGGATGTTTTACCCGAACAGGAATTACCGGGAGGCGCGCCGATGAACGTAACCTATCACCTGAATAAACTGGGAAAAAAAGCTACCCTCATTTCCAGTATAGGCGACGACGACAGAGGCACTGCCCTGATTAAAGTGTTTAACGAAAAAGGGATAGATACCAGTTATGTACAGACCGACCCGGAGCATCGTACCAGCCTGGTATTGGCTACTCCCAATGAAGCGGGTGATATGAAGTACAATATTGTGGAGGATGTGGCCTGGGATTATATTAATCGGCTGCCTATTCATGATGATCTCATTTCTAACGCCCGTTATTTCGTTTATGGAAGTTTAGCAACACGCAATAAGTATTCCCGCGAAACCTTATTCAGCCTGCTGGAAACTTCCACCAGAAAAGTTTTTGACATCAATCTACGGGCACCTTTTATTAACCGGGACCTGCTGGAATACCAATTAAACCGAACCCAGGTATTGAAAATGAATGAAGATGAACTGGATCTTGTTGCCGGATGGTATTCATCCTTGTCTGCCATAGAAGACAAGATCAACCTGCTTCAGCAAAAATTTGGCATCGAAACCGTTATCGTTACCCGGGGTGCACGTGGCGCCCTGGTGAATTATCAACAACAGTTTTATGCGCATGATGGTTTTCGGGTAACCGTTGCCGATACTATTGGAAGCGGCGACAGCTTCCTGGCTGCTTTCCTTACCAGTTTTTTAAACGGCAATCCCCTTCCTGACGTTCTCAATTTTGCCTGCACCGTAGGCGCATTTGTAGCAACCAAAGAAGGTGGCTGCCCAGACTATGAATTGGCCGATATAAAGACCTTTTTAACCTAACTAAAATCAACGATTGTTTATGAGAGCTTTACTAACGAGTTTGTTGTTTCTCTTGTATGCTGGTTTATTTGCACAACAGGTGCAGGTAACCGGCACGGTGGTAGACCAGGCTACCAAACAACCCATTCAGGGTGCCACGATCACCTCAAAAACCCAGAACGTGGTATCTGATTCATCAGGGCGCTTTAGGATCAATGCATCCCCCAAAGAATTACTCACTATTTCGTATGTGGGGATGACCACCATCAATGCTGTAGTTCCTTCGTCTGGAGAACTTACTGTTGCATTAAGCAACAATGTAGCCGATCTGAATACTGTAATCGTTACCGGTTATCAGAAAGAACGTAAAAAAGACCTTACCGGCGCAGTTAGTATTGTAGATGTAGACGAGATGAAAAAACAGGCTGTCGCCAATCCCATCAAAGCTTTGCAGGGCCAAATTCCCGGTATGAACGTTACTTCCAATGGTTCGCCGGGCGCGCCCGCAACCGTTCGTATTCGTGGTATCGGTACACTGAACAACAACGATCCGTTGTATGTGATTGACGGCGTACCTACAAAAGCGGGTATGCATGAATTGAACCAGGCTGATATTGAATCGATACAGGTGCTGAAAGACGCTTCTTCGGCAAGTATCTACGGTTCACGAGCAGCTAATGGAGTTATTATCATCACCACCAAACGTGCAAAAGGAAGCGGAGTATCGGTAAACGTTAATGCCTACACGGCCGTGTCGAGCTATCTCACCAAAGTAAAAATGCTCGATGCCGAACAATACGGTCGCGTCTTATGGCAGGCAAGCGTGAACAGCGGCTTCGACCCAAATACCAACAGCATTCAATACAGGTACGATTGGCAGGTTGATCCTGCAACCCAACATCCTGTGCTAAACAATATTTATGTGCCAGAGTACCTGAATCCTGAACAAACGATCAAGTCGGCCAACACGAACTGGTTCAACGAAATTTCGCGAAACGGCGTGGTGCAGAACTATGATGTGCAATTGGCCAATGCCACCCAAAATGGCAGATACCTGCTTTCATTGGGTTATTTCGATAACAAGGGAATTATCAATACAACAGGGTTTAACAGGTTGTCTGTTCGACTCAATTCCGATTATAGTATGTTCAACAAGCGGCTCACAATTGGACAAAACCTCAGTATAACACGCACGAAAGAAGTGCAGGCCGATATTATCAACGCGGCGTTGCAGGCCGTTCCTCTTATACCTGTGCGTACGGTAGACGGTATCGGTTGGGGTGGCCCGGTAGCGGGTATGAACGACCGGCAAAACCCGGTTCGGGTGCTTGAAGACAATAAACAAAACGGATACAATTACCTGCGGTTGTTTGGTAACTTTTTTGCAGACCTGAAACTCACGAAAAATCTGAGTTTTCGCTCAAATGTGGGTATCGATTACGGCAGTTTCAACTCTCGCAACTGGCAGAAAAAATACGTCAGCGGCTATCTCGTGAACGATGTTAATAAAGTCATCAATACGCAAAATACGGTTATTAATACTACCTGGACCAACACCCTGAACTATCAACTCAACCGTGGTGACCACCGCCTGGATGCCCTGGCAGGAACAGAGTTTTTTACCTCTACCTCGAATTCGTTTAATGCTTCCCGTGAAGGTTATGTGCTGGAAGACCCTGATTATATGTACCTCGATGCAGGTACAGGTATTAAGGATAACAGCGGTTTCGGTTTTAAAAATGTACTGATGTCCTACATCGGCAAAGTGAATTATGCATATAATGACCGATACCTACTGTCTGCAACATTGCGATATGATGGATCTTCCCGGTTTGGTCAGAACAATAGGTTCGGTTTGTTTCCTGCCGTATCTGCTGCCTGGCGTATCAGTGAAGAATCGTTCATGAACCCATATAAAGATGTGATCAATGAACTGAAACTTCGTTATGGATGGGGAAGAACTGGTAACGAGCAAATTGCCAACAATGCGATCTATAATATTTATCTGACGAATTACAACATCACGTCCTATGACATCAACGGCAACAGATCTGGTGTACTTCCGTCTGGATTTTATCTTCAGCAGAACGCCAATCCCAATTTGCGTTGGGAAGCTACGGAGATGTCGAACTTTGGTTTAGACTATGCGCTCTTTAATCAGAAAATTTACGGTAGTCTCGATTACTATATCAAAAATACAACCGGCATCCTGATACTTCCACCCTATATTGGTGTGCTAGGTGAAGGTGGGAATCAGTGGGTGAATGGCGCCAGTATGCAGAACAAAGGGTTTGAATTTGTGATGGGCCATCGTAACAGCTTTGGAAAAAACTGGACAATTGACATTACCGGAAATTTTGATATCGTACGGAATAGAGTGGTTTCTCTCCCACCTGAAGTAGTGAATGCGTATGGTGGAGACGGGCGCGGTCAGAACATACTCGGACAAACCATCGGTTCATATTTTGGATACATTGCTGATGGCTTATTCCGTACACAACGGGAAGTTGACGAACATGCCGCACAACCGGGAAAGGGTTTGGGCCGTATTCGCTACCGTGATATCAATGGTGACGGTACGGTGAACGATTTTGACCGCACCTGGATCGGTGTACCCATTCCTAAATTTTCCTATGGATTCAATGCCAATATCAGTTATAAGAATTTCGATCTGTCTTTTCTTTTACAGGGTATCGGTTCAACGGATGTGAATAACGAAGCAAAACGCTTTACCGATTTCTGGAGCGCTGTGGAATCGCAATCGAATAAAGGCCAGCGCTTACTGGATGCCTGGTCTCCCAGCAACCCAGGATCCAACATTCCTGCAGCTACGCTTACTGACAACAACTTCGAGGCACGTATGTCGTCGTACTTTATTGAAAACGGTGCTTATCTGAAATTGCGAAATCTTCAGATTGGGTATACACTAGGCCGGGTATTGCCAACGCGACTTAATATCAAATCAGCCAGAGTTTATATTGGGGGCGACAATCTTGCACTGTTGTATAAATCTGGTTCATTCACAGGATTGGATCCTGAGAGTCCGGCTTTTGGATACCCCAACCCAATGGTGGTAACTGCTGGTGTAAACGTAAAATTTTAACTACAGAAAAAGCTAATATATGAGAACGTTATCAACGATATGTTTCGCAATTCTTATAACTACTGGAATGTCTTGCAAGAAGGCGCTGGAAGTTGGCCCCCGCGGTTCACTAAGTGAAGAGCAGATATCCAATCCTGAGCAGGCTGAAGGTTTGGTGATTGCTGCGTATTCACAATTGGGCAATGACGAAATTAATCGTGCTTTCAGTATGTACCAATACGGTAATGTACGTGCAGACGATGCGTACAAAGGCGGTGGTGGGATTAACGATGGCGATGTGTTTCATGCAATGGAAACCTTCACTACTTCACGGCCAGATCAATGGAATTACGACGGCATATGGTTTAATATTTACGTGGGTATTCGCCGTGCAAATGAAGGGTTGCGGGTGTTAAATAACCTTACTGAGGCAGAGTTTCCTTTATTGACTACCCGAAAAGCGGAATTAAGGTTTCTGCGGGGGTATTGGTATCTGATGGTAGAGAATTTGTTTAAGCAGATTCCCTACATTGATGAAACAATTGCACCGGCAGACTATAAATTTGTACTGAACAATGAGTTTTCGCGCGATCAGATTCTGGAGAAAATTGCTGCCGATTTTCAGTATGCTGCTGAGCATTTACCCGCTTCGCAGGAACAGGTTGGCAGAGCTAACAAGTATGCAGCATATGCGTTTCTTGCAAAGACAAAGTTATTCCGCGCCTATAAGCAAAATGACCAGCATGCAGTTACCATTATAGATGCGGGCTTATTGCAGGAAGTAATTACAGCAGCTGATGAGGCCATCAATTCTCCGTACAAACTTCAGGAAGATTTTGCAAATAACTTCTTACCCGGAAGTTTTGAAAACGGTTCTGAAGCGTTGATCTCGGTTCAGTTTTCTACCAATGATGGCGCTGGCCGCGGTCGCTTAAATTTTGGTGATATGCTTACCGCGCCACAAGGTTTGGGATGCTGCGATTTTCAAAAGCCTTCACAAACACTTGTAAACGCATATCGCACCACAGCTGCCGGGGTTCCGCTCTTTGAAAATTACAATGAGCAGAATGTCGACTTTAACATACACACCGTGGATCCGCGTATTGATCATACGATCTCAAGACCTGGTGCGCCCTGGAAATATGAACCGGACCGCGTGGTAACAGAAGCCTGGAGCAGAAATATTCCGATTTACGGTTTTTACAATTCCATGAAGGAAAATGTATCGCCCGATTGCGATTGTTTTGTGAATGTGGCTCCGTTCTTCGGCAACACCAAGGCGCGTATTCTGATGCGGTATGCAGATGTTTTATTGATGAAGGCGGAGGCGTTGATCGAACTCGGCAGGCAAGCTGAGGCACTTAGTTTAATCAATACCGTTAGAGCCCGGGCTGCCGCCAGCACGAATCGCCTTAAGATGGCAAATGGACAACCCACATCACGATACAATATCAGTCAATATGTAAACGGTGAAAACATCAATTGGGATCAGCCTACAGCGCGCATGGCATTACGGTTTGAACGGCGGTTAGAACTGGCACTGGAAGGACAACGTTTCTTTGATCTGATGCGTTGGGGAATTGCAGATCTGGAAATGAATAGCTTTTTTGCTCATGAGAAAACTACCAGGGCTATTTACCAAAGTGCTCAGTTCACGAAAGGCCGTGATGAATTCTTACCAATTCCCCAAAATCAGATTTTCTGGAGCGAAGGCAGGTATGCTCAAAATCCAGGGTATTAATACAAACTACTTCCAAACAAAGATTATGAAATATTTTTTCCGTTGGAACAAATCAGTCTACTTGTTTTTGCTGGCTCTCTGCTCTTTTGTTGCCTGCAAAAAAGATAACAATTCTAGTTTCGATGTAAATGCTGATGTACAGGTTGAGCGGTTCAGTGTCAACGACTACGATGGTGAAATAGACCAGAAAACCGGTACCATCACCGTTCGCGTGCCCTTCGGTACCAACCTGACTGATATGGTAGCCTCGATGGAATTGCCAGAAGGTGCAGTAAGCGTACCGGAGACCAGCACAACGACCAATTTTACAGGTGACGTAAAGTATCGCATTACCAACGGTAATGTCTATAAGTACTATACTATTAAAGTGTTGATTGTACCGCCGGTAAAAGCATTTGCTATCAATAATGTGCCTGGTAGTATCGACCATGAGAATAAAAGTATTACCGTTTTGCTGCCAGATGGTAGCAACCTGATTGAACTTGTGCCGGTGCTTACCCTTGAAGAGGGCGTAACGTCGAACCCCGCAAGTGGCAGCACCATAAACTTTACAGCGCCGGTTACCTATACGTTTACGCTTGGATCAAATAGTGTGGCTTACCAGGTAACAGCAATTAGTAATTCGATTAATGAATACGCATTTTTGGGATTGGCAGCTACGCGCGCTGCGATTGTGGACCCGGATGAAAAAGCAGCAGCCGACTGGTTTTTTACTAACTATCCTGCAGCAGATTACATTTCATTTCAGAGTATAGAAACCGGAAGAAGGCTATCCGGCTATAAACTGATCTGGTGGCATTTTGACGAGGCGCAGGATCTTCCTGCAGCCAGCTTAACACCGGTGGTTACCAACGCATTGAAAACCTATCGCGCAGACGGAGGTAACCTGTTGTTAACTACTTTCGCTGCCCGTTATGTTGAAGCTCTGGGGATCGTTCCGCAAGGGCGAGGTCCCAACAACAGCTTCGGTGATTTTGGAACAGCTGGTTTCATAGAGCAGAATAATAATTGGGGTATCTCGTTCCGCGGCCGTGAAAACCATCCTGTATTTGCTGAGGTGGAAACCTACGAACCTGGCAAAGCATGGTTGCTTGAAAAAGGCACTTTCCGTCAAAATCACACCGCCTGGTGGTTCCTTCCAGAATGGGGAGGTTACGGAAATTCGGCCAACTGGCGCGAACAAACTGGAGGCATCAACCTGGCATCTGAATCATGGGATGATCAACTGGATGGACGCGTAGGCATTGCTGAATGGAAGACTGGCGAAGATGCTAATGTAATCATCATTGCTTTTGGTGCTTACGATTGGTACACCGAACCACTCAACGGTGGCAGCCCAACCAACGCCTATATCACCAACATCAGGAAAATAACAAAAAATGCTATTGATTACCTGCGCAATAATTAAGGTAATCAGCGTAAAAAAAAGTTAATCATGCGAATCATATGTAAAGAATTGTTGCTGTTAAGTCAGGTGTTGCTTACGCTTGTCAGTTGCGACAAAAATAATAATCCGGTTGTTCAACCTGAACCAGAGCCAGTAGCCTCCTACTCTCTCTATCCCGTACCTACCGCTGCTGCCACATCGGGCAACAATGGGTACAACGGATGGGTGGGTGATGTGATGCCGCATTTTTTGGAGGGAAAATTTCAACTTTTTTTCCTGCATGATGCTACCGATCGCGAAAAACAGGCCAGTGCCGGGCAGCACCCGGTACATCGGTTCACTACCGAAAATTTGACGGAGTATACCTATGAGGGCGAAGTGATTCCTTACGGAAATTCATCAACCCAGGATCATCTGGTAGGAACGGGCTCAATGGTTGAGGCAAATGGCACTTACTATTTCTATTATACCGGCCACAACGGCAGCAGCAGTTGGCTACAGAATAATAATGCAGGTTGGGTGAACGGAAATACGCGTGAAGCTGTGATGTATGCAACCAGTACCGATCTTATTACCTGGACCAAACAACCCGCTTTTACTTTAAAAGCGCCAGAAGGCTATAACAGAAATGAATTCCGTGATCCCTACGTATTTTACAACGAGGAGTTTTCCACTTATTGGATGCTGGTGAGTGCTCAGCGTTCCGGTAAAGGCGAGTTGCTTGTGTTTACCAGTGCAGACCCCGCTCTGAATAACTGGCAATTACGCGGACCATTGAATGTAGAAGGCGATTACCTTATGTTGGAATGCGCAGATATCTTTAAATGGGGTAACCAGTATTATATGTTATTTGCCGAAGACTGGTCGAACACTCCTGGTACGCGCTACCGCGTGGCCAGTTCAACCAGCGGCCCGTGGGTAAAACCAACGGGTGGGCACGATATGTTCGATGGCCATCAGTTCTATGCAGCAAGAATGGCGTCTAACGGTTCTAAGTATTACAGCTTCGGATGGGCACACCGCCGTAACCCTGAAAACGATAACGGTACCCGCACCTGGGGTGGTAATCTTATTAGTCATGAATTAACGCAACTGCCCAATAAGCGGCTGGGTGTACGTTTGCCGGAATCCATTGTCAATTATTTTTCAAAGGCTGCGGATTTGGCTGTTAAATCGCAGGAAGGCACTGTTTCTTCCTCAGGATCTAATTATGTGATGGATGGCTCCAACGTAGTTGCTGCTTACCAGTTTGGTGAAATGAAAGGATCTCTACGAGTAAGCGGAACCGTTAGTTTCAGCAATACCTCTGGTACGGCATCCATCGGGTTAAACATTGGTGATGGCAACAACGCATCATACCATATACGTTTTGAACCAGGTGCTAATCGCATTGCAGCATATAACAACGGTAGCGAAGTAACCCGTGTTCCCTTTTCGTTTGAGGCTGGCAAGGCATACACGATGCACCTGGTTGTAGAAAACTCTGTTGTAATTGTTTACCTCAACGATGAAGTTGCGCTGACCAATCGCATTTATGGAGCGCCGGGTAAAACCTGGAAATTCTCCGCAAACGGAATGAAAGTTGACTTACAAAACGCTAAGGTGTATACGCACTAAATAACGATCATGCTTACACGCATTTTCTTTAGCCTAAATATGGCTCTTCTAGCATTGTTACTTGTTGGTTCCGCAAAAACCGGCACCGCGCAGCTTTACCGGGAGAAATACCGACCGCAATTCCATTTCAGTGCAGCTAAAGGTTGGGTGGGCGATCCAGATGGGTTGATTCATACTGACGGAAAATATCATCTGTTCTGGTGGGGGCACGCTGTATCGGACGATCTGGTGTACTGGAAAGAATTACCCTACCCAATGAAAGGCGGTGATGGAACCTTTTCCTATTTTTCAGGATCGGTGGTAGTGGATCATCAGAACACTGCAGGTTTTGGCGAGAAAGCGATGATCGCATTTTACACGCAACACCAACCCGGAGACAGCCTGCCGGAAAAACAATCCATCTCCATAAGTACCGACCGGATCAACTTCAATTATTATAAGGATAATCCGGTTTTGGATGTGCGGAAAGTATTCTTTCGTGATCCGCAGGTGTTCTGGCACGAGTCGTCCAAAAAATGGATTATGGCTGTAGCTGTGCCAGATCAGCATCGGGTGGAGTTTTACGCTTCACGCGATTTAAAAACCTGGATCTATCTAAGTGAATTTGGTGGCCTCGGACCAGCAACCTCTTTTTGGGAATGTCCGGATTTGTTTGAAATGGACATTGATGGAGAACCAGGTAAGAAAAAATGGGTGCTGTTAATTGGTCATGGGCCGAATCGCGTACAATATTTTTTGGGCGATTTTGATGGCAAAACCTTTCAGGCAGATGCAGAAACGATCCGCTATTTGACCGATTCTAACCAGGTAAGCAATGGCCCGCGTAAACAAGGATTACAACATGCCTTATGGCTGGATTATGGTACCGATTTCTACGCTACCCGCTCTTTCCGTTTTCCCGAAAACCCGGAACACGAACCGGTATTTATGGGTTGGATGGGAAACTGGGATTATGCCCGACATGCTCCGTCCACCTGGGGAAAAGGATTTCAATCGGTTCCCCGTTCTATCAGGTTGAAACGTTTTGCCGAAGGAATACGACTTGTTCAGGAACCGGTACCGGCATTACAAAAACTAAGAAAAAAACCAGTTCAGGTAGGCGCGAAAACAATTAATTTAACGCAGCGCCTGGCGGAATTTAAACCTGCTCAAAACACCTATGAATTAGAAGCTGTATTTGATGCTACTACAACATCGGCATTTGGATTTAATCTACTGGTTGGCGAAGGCAGAGAACTTAAACTACGATATGATCCGGTTACCAGCACACTCGGAATAGATCGTACAAATTGTACCGATTTCACGTCCAACAACACCTTTACAAAGGCATTTGCTTCTCGTATGTATGCTCCGGTAGAAAAGGAAAACGGACAAATTCGTTTACACGTGCTGGTTGACGAATCCAGTATAGAAGTATTTACCAATCAGGGAAAAGTTGTCATGAGTGCGGTAACCTATCCCTCCCCTGCCCAAACTGGCATTGAACTTTTTTCTGAAAACGGATCCACGCGTTTATTGAGTTTAACTGCCTGGGAACTGAAGTCGATATGGAACTAATATGAGTTGCTAACTGGTAAAACCTGGCATCTTGACAAAAATCACCATCTCACAGTTTCATACATGTAAATTTTTAAATTATGATAAAGACACTTCTTGGCGTAGTTATGTTTGGTTTGGCTTTTTGTGCGAACGCACAGGACGTTACCCGACCCGCAATTCATTTCACACCCCAGAAAGGTTGGATGAACGATCCTAATGGGATGGTATTTTACAAGGGCGAATATCACTTGTTTTTCCAGCATACGCCGTTTTCAACCATTCCGGATTTTACCAGGATGCATTGGGGGCATGCCGTGAGCAAGGATCTGGTGCATTGGACAGAGCTGGAGTCTGCTCTTAAGCCCGATGACTTGGGTGCCATATTTTCTGGCAGCGCGGTTTTTGATGTGAACAATACCTCGGGTTTTGGTAAAGATGGAATAGCTCCTCTTGTGGCCATTTTCACGCATCACAACTCTGTAGGCGAAAAAGCCGGAGTAGATAATTTTCAGAATCAAAGCATCGCTTATAGTTTAGATAATGGCAGAACCTGGACCAAATATGAAGGTAATCCGGTAGTAAAAAATCCAGGCATCAGAGATTTTCGGGATCCTAAAGTATTCTGGTACGAGGAAGGGAAAAAATGGATCATGACGTTGGCCACGCTTGATCATATCACGTTCTACTCCTCTCCTAACCTGAAAGACTGGAAAGAGGAAAGCAAATTTGGAAAGAACGCCGGAGCGCATGGAGGTGTGTGGGAATGTCCAGACCTCATTTCCTTTGACAAAAAAGGTAAAAAAGTTTGGGTTCTGATTGTGAATCTGAATCCTGGTGGACCAAATGGTGGATCGGGCACGCAATACTTCACCGGAGGTTTTGACGGAAGTGTGTTTACGGCAGATCATACTGAAACCAAGTGGCTCGATTTTGGTCCGGATGAGTATGCCGGTGTAACCTGGGACAATACAGGCAATCGCAAGCTACTTATCGGTTGGATGAACAACTGGAAATATGCATTCACTGTTCCTGCAACAACATGGCGTGGCACAATGACCGTACCTAGAGAGCTGCAACTGAAAAAACTCGAGAACGATTATAGATTGAGTTGTGCTCCTGCTGTTGAAGTCATCAACCATTTCAAGAATAAAGGAAAGTGGAAGAAAGTAAATAAAGTGAACACGTCATCAGAACCGATTGCCACAAATACAGGTGCCTTCCAGGTAGAATTGAAACTGTCTGCAGCTTCTTCATTTGAGATTAAGCTATTCAACAAAAAAGGCGAAGAAATTCTGGCTGGATTTGATAAAACCAGCAACACATTTTACATTGATCGTGCGAAGTCGGGTAGGACAGCTTACCTGAATGAGTTTGCTAAGCGGTATACAGCGCCAAGATTTGCATTGGGGAATGCTGTTGATGTTACGCTAATCATTGACAATACATCAATTGAAATGTTTGCGGATGGTGGGTTAACAGCTATGACAAGCGTTTGTTTTCCTACGGAGCCGTTCAACCAGGTTGCTGTATCTCAAAACGGTCGCATAACCAATAGCTCGCAATGGAGAGTTAATAATGCAGATTGAATTGTATTCTGCTGATATGTATCTCCTATAGCCTCTATACGTTCACTACATGAATAAGATTGAAAACAATGAAATCCGCTGCCATAGCGGATTTCAATAAAAATATTGTCGGGATGACTGGATTCGAACCAGCGGCCTCTTCGTCCCGAACGAAGCGCGCTACCGGGCTGCGCTACATCCCGATGGGAAAGGATAACAAATGTAAGATTCCGCGAAATTTCTTCCAAAATCTATGGCCTGTTTTAAGGCTTCCGGCTGCGCAGCGCCTTCACCCGATCTGCCACCGGAGCAAGCGCCGGCAAACGGTTTACGGGCCGGTCGAGGTAGAAGTAAGCGGTACTGCTGTAATCATCCGAACGGTAAAAATTGGTCCAGGATGCCCGATCATTTTTATCTACCAGTACCACACTGTCTTTTTTATAAAACCGTTTGAAATCCCGGCCATAATCTGTTGTTACAGGAATAAGAGGTACTCCCCTCTCCTGCATACCGGCCACTTCATTGGTCATGTATCCACCCATGGATTGAATTTCCACCCGTATATCTTTTGTGAAATAAATTGGATCCGGAACATGAAAGCGGTAAAAGGCCCACTGCTGCAGAGCATCATCCGCAATTGGACAACCTGTATAACGGTTGATAAATTTTCCCTGTCCCCATGCGGTGCCAATATAATCCTCCATACCTGTTCCATTGAGCGTTGGATGACTTGTATCACCATCCAGGTAGATCTTTACCTCCCCTTCTCCAAACCAGGAAGTTCCATAAGCTTGGTTGGTGGCCACCCCCATATTCAGGCCAAGGAACCGTCCCTTCCCTGCCAGTTTCGGAAGGATGGAAAAATCCACCGACAATTTAGTTGCCGTATCCCGATTCCAATAGGCATGAAAATACAGCATACGCTCATCCCAGGTGCTTCCAGTACTGAAATCAATGTCGTAAAAAATATTCTGCTGATCCTGATTCGATTCATTGGTGATTGTAATCTTTGCCCCCTTTCGAAAAGGCATGGGAATAAAACAATTGAAGGATCTCCCCTCAGGATTGGCGAAAAACTCATTTTCAAAAGCGGTTTTTTGTCCCAGTCCGATTCCAAAAAAATCACCCAAGGGAACGGATACGGCCGGCTCTGTTTCGCCATCCCAATACATATTGAGTTTCATCGCGCGCAGCATCTGAGGACTTTGATCTCTAACGGTAATCCATATGCGTTGAATGATGCCGCTTTCTGTAATATCCAATAACGTAATGGTGGATCCTGCAGGTATGGAATCCCAGGCATGTCCTTTTGCACCGTTGTTTTCTTTTCCACCGGAACCTTTACTGCCATTGGGGTTTTCCGGACTACTCCAGCGCGCCTGTCGTTGTTCATCCATTTCGAAAAGAGCAGGTTCGTAGGTAGCAGGTTGCCTGGGCTGGCTACAGGCAAGCAGGCAGAGACAAATGCAGGAAAGTGCTGCAAATTTCTTACTGGTGAGAACTGATATAAACATACAAAATCGTTTCCCGTTTTACCCGACCGGTGCCACCGGTCGGGTGAGGGTGATTCCCAGACCTGGTGTTTCGGGCAGGGTGACCTTCCCAAAATCATACTGCAGACCGGTGGCGATATCTTCGGCCAGCAGCAGCGGACCATCCATGTCGAGCCAGTCGGCCAGTGGTGCCAAATGTGCGAGGGCGGCAGAACCAATCGTGCTTTCATTCATGCAGCCTAACATAACTTTCATTCCCAACTCACGGGCCTCCTTAATCATGCGCAGGGCCGGAGTGATGCCTGTACACTTGGTCAGCTTGATATTGATGCCATGAAAATGTCCGGCGCAACGCGCCACGTCTTTTTCAAACACACAGGATTCATCTGCCACCAGCGGTAAGGGAGAGCGTTCGTATAACCATGCCATACCTTCCCAGTCATCTTTAGCGAGCGGTTGTTCAATAAACTCCACATTCATATCTGCAAAAGCGGTAATTTTTTCCAGTGCTTCCTCTTTGGTCCAGGCAGCATTCGCATCAATTCGTAAGGGGGTATCCGTATGCTCCCGGAGCGCTTTCATGATTTCGATATCCTGGTTGGTACCCAGTTTGATTTTATAAACCGGCCATGGTTTTTCCTTCATTTTTGCCACCATCTTTTCGATGCTGTCAATACCGATGGTATAATCCGTTATGGGCATCCTGGCAGGATCTCCCCCAAACAACCGGTACAGGGGCTGGCGCTTGATTTTGCCAAACAAGTCCCAGGCCGCGATATCTAGTGCGGCAACCAAAAAACCATTGGCGGGATAAAGATGATGCAGGTAATGCCAGTAACGATCCGGCGTAGTGAAGGCAAATTTTTCCACGAAGATTTTCTTCGCCAACAGATCCGCCTCCATTTGTTCAACGGGAATATTATAATAGGCGATGGCAGGCGCTTCACCGTATCCTTTGATACCATTGAAATCAAGTTCCACCACCAGGGCAGGCTGATGGGTTTTGGTTCCTTTGGAAATAGTGAAAGGATGAATAAACGGAAGATTGGTTTTGGTATAACTAACACGCATACCGCAAACCTACATTATTATGATCTTCCGCTCACCTTAATATGCTCTTTAAGATCGTGGTTAAATGCTTTTTCTTTCATCAACTGTTCCAGTGAAATATGCATCCGGTACCGCCAGTAGTGTTTGGGGTTAGATGGAATATTGATGCGTTCATCAGCCGCATTGGCACGGCGAAGCTGGTCATCGCCCCCCAATAAATCCTGTAATTGAAAGATACTCCACATGGCGGGTGAATGCAGATGCTGAATGATGATCTGTTTGTTGATCCATGCCTCACAGAAGGCAGGCGCATCTCCCCACTGGCCAAGTTCGTTATTAAAGAAACGTTGGGTTTTAGCGCGGTCTTCTTCCCACCAACCGCGAATGGTACTCATATCGTGGGTAGAAGGTGTTACAACAGATAAATAAGGCGCATCGTCCGGGTGGAAAAATTCACGTTCGGGATTTTTCGGCATACGCTGAATTTCCAGGCTGAGGATACCGAGTTGATTCATCACCTCCGGCACGCAGCCTGGTACCATCCCCAGGTCTTCACCACAAATGAGCATATTGGTGGAGGCTTTCAACGCAGGTAACTTGTTCATAGCTTCCTCCATCCAGAATCCATCCTGGCGGCGATAAAAATAATTAACATAGAGCTCCTTTAATTTCTCCTGCGTATCCCATTCGAGCGACTGGAAAGAACTGGTCTGTTCCATGCCAAATCGGAAATGGTATTGGGTACCATTGGAGCCCTCCTGTTCAAACAGGATAACATTGCTGTGCAGGTCGTACAATCCCTGGCGCAGCCAGTTATTGGTGTCTCTTACCTCTTCTGTTATGAACCAGTTTTCTATTTTACGCTGTGTATCAAAAGCAGGTTTGAAAAAATATTGGCCGTAGCCTGTAGGATCCAGAAAGGTTTCTTTTACAAATCCGGCTACTTCCCCGAATCGTTCATTCAGGAGATTTTCGGTTATATAGGGCTGTGTGTAACGGGTATGATCAAACCAGATACCGCGTTCCTGGAATTCGTTTTTATGTACAGGAATGGCAGGTACAAATCTGCCCATGATTCCTTCCACTGAATGATAGAGTATCGACCAGATCCTGAAAAAACCAAGAATATGATCGATGCGGAAGGCATCAAAATAATCACTCATCTGGGCAAAGCGACGTTTCCACCAGCTGAAGCCATCCGTTTGCATTTGCTGCCAGTTATAGGTTGGGAATCCCCAATTCTGTCCCTTAATGGCAAAGTCGTCTGGTGGCGCACCGGCCTGCTGGTCCATATTGTACAGTTCAGGTGCCACCCAGGCATCACAACTATAGCGATAAATACCAATAGGAATATCGCCTTTTACAATGATGCCTTTTTTGTGTGCATATTTTGTAGCAGCTTTCAGTTGAACATGCAACTGGTATTGAAGGTAATAGTGAAACTGAATTTGCGCATAGTCCTCACCGTCAGGTGCCACCAGCTTTTCAATGGCTCCCTGATCATATTGGCTATATTCCTTCCAGCCAGTAAAATCAGAACTGCCATTTTTATCTCTCAGGTAACAGAAGGCCGCATAAGGTACCAGCCAATCCTGGTTGCCGGCGAAAAAATCCAGATACTCAGGATCCGCTGCCCAGCTTTCTTTCTGGACTTCAAAAAGCTGATGCAGTACGTTCAGTTTGAGCTGCAGCACGGCTTCGTAATCAACTGTTTCCAGTTCGTTGAGTTCTTTTTGTTGATCGCGAAAGGGTTTTAATAAAGCAGCCTGTTTTTTCCCTGCCACTTCATCCGGATTAAGGAAAATTGGGTGTAAGGCAAAAGCGGAAATGGCTGCATAAGGATAGGAATCCACCCAGGAATGAGTAGCCGTTGTATCGTTAATGGGTAACAGCTGAATCAGTTTCATATCAACGGATCCGGCCCAGTCTACCAGAGCCTGAATATCGGTGAATTCGCCGATGCCCCAACTGTTTTTACTGCGAAGGCTAAAAACGGGAATCGCCACGCCAGCTCCTTTCCAGGTAGTATTCGGGATCTGGGCAAAGCCATCATGTACAATGGTCAGGTGTTGACCGGCGTCACCAAAGAGGTGACGGTTCTCACCCGCTTCAAACTGAACAAAAGTTTTGTGTTTGGTGTGATAGATTCCGTATTTGTATTGTAGGGGGAATTCTTCCTTTGGCAGGTCAATGGCAACCGTCCACCAGTTTCCCTCTGCTTGCAACAGAATTGGATCTTCGGTTGACCAATCCCGTAAGGCGGTGCCGGCACCGGATAAACAGATTACTTCATTTTTTTTCAGCAAGGGTGCTTTCACCCGGAAAATATGGCTGAACTGTTTGGGGTGTTTGTATTTTTTCTTCCCTGTTTCCGGCAACAGTATTTCCTGGAAAGGTGCAGTGTAAAAAGCATTTTCAAAAGACCCTGCATGGTTCCAGGTATCAACTACCTGGATTTCGGTGAACTCTTTGATACCGGTAGGCAGATGCCGGTCATCTCCCCATTCATTCACGATTTTACCATCCACATCCTGTAACTGATACTGGTAGGTAATCCCTTCCAGCGTTGCAGGGTCAAGTTCCAGTTGCGCAAACCAATATTCCTGGTTGAACCAGGACATGCGAAGGGGATCTTTCCTGTTGGGAAGGCCGGTTATAAATAATTCTTGTCCGACTACTGTCGTAAATCGTAGATAAAACTGAATTGTCATGCAATCGTTGTTTGGGCTGGTCGAAACAAAAATAATTTATTTGTGTATATTTTACACATTTGTTGTTGTTTGGGCATAAAAAAAACCCTGCCATTGGCAGGGAACTAATATAAGTTACTTGTATACACTTAAATGATATCCATTGCTTTTACAAAGCTGGTACACACAAATGGGATAATCATGGTCAGGTATTCCCAGTGCAGGTAAATGGCGGCCAATAAAGCGGCAGTTGATACAAAAAAGCCTAACCACCACATCCCGGTATTTTTCTTTTGTGTTTCCATGATAGATTGTAAAAATTAAAAAGTAAAAATTAATACGCGGCAAAAATAGACATTTCTGCAACATACCCAAAAGGAAAAGCGGCCGAAATTTTCGACCGCTTTTCACCTTTCACTTCTTTATTTCACTTCCTCAAATTCTGCATCTGTCACATTCTCGCCGCTCGCTCCCTGTGCTCCTGCAGTTCCATCGGGTTGTGCACCGCCGGCCTGCTGGGCTTTGTAGATTTCTTCAGAAGCGGCAGTCCAGGCACTGTTCATCTCCGTTACTGCAGTATCAATCGCAGCGAGGTCCTGGCTCTTGTGTGCGTCTTTCAATTTATTGAGGGCTGTTTCAATTGGTGCTTTTTTATCAGCAGGGATTTTATCGCCAAACTCTTTCAGTTGTTTTTCCGTTTGGAAAATCAGGCTGTCGGCCTGGTTGATTTTTTCAACCCGCTCCTTCGCTTCTTTATCAGATGCTTCATTCGCTTTCGCTTCTGCCTTCATTTTTTCGATCTCGTCTTTGGTCAGACCAGAACCTGCTTCGATACGAATCTTCTGCTCTTTTCCGGTTCCTTTGTCCTTGGCCGTTACATGCAGAATGCCATTGGCATCGATATCGAAAATTACTTCGATCTGCGGAACACCACGGGGAGCAGGCGGAATACCATCCAGGTTGAACATACCCAGACTCTTGTTCTGGTTCGCCATTGGTCGCTCACCCTGCAATACATGGATCTGCACGCCAGGCTGATTATCAGCGGCTGTGGAGAAAACCTCCGATTTTTTGGTTGGGATGGTAGTATTGCTCTCGATCAATCTTGTCATTACCCCTCCCATGGTTTCGATACCCAGGCTCAGCGGGGTAACATCCAGCAGGAGTACATCCTTCACTTCGCCGGTTAAAACCGCACCTTGTATACCGGCACCTACTGCCACTACCTCATCTGGGTTTACTCCCCTGTTGGGTTTTTTACCGAAAAATTTCTCTACAATTTCCTGCACTTTCGGAATCCTTGTTGAACCACCTACCAGGATCACTTCATCGATATCAGAAGTGCTCATGCCAGCATCTTTCAACGCCTGTTCACAGGGCTTCAGACAGCGGGCGAACAGGTTATCGGCCAATTGTTCAAATTTAGCGCGGGTCAGTTTTTTCACCAGGTGTTTGGGCACTCCATCTACTGCAGTGATATAGGGCAGGTTGATTTCCGTTTCAGAAGAGGAAGACAATTCCACTTTTGCTTTTTCTGCGGCTTCTTTCAGACGCTGCAGGGCCATCGGGTCTTTGCGAAGGTCAACGTTCTCGTCCTTCCGGAACTCCTCAGCCAGCCAGTCCATGATTACCTTATCGAAGTCGTCTCCACCCAGGTGGGTATCACCATTGGTAGATTTAACTTCAAATACACCATCACCCAGTTCGAGGATAGAGATATCAAAAGTTCCACCACCCAGGTCGAATACCGCGATCTTCTGGTCCTTGCCTTTTTTATCCAGGCCATATGCCAAAGCGGCGGCGGTTGGTTCGTTTACAATACGACGAACATTCAGTCCGGCGATTTCTCCGGCTTCCTTGGTTGCCTGGCGCTGTGCATCGTTAAAGTAGGCCGGTACGGTAATCACCGCTTCGGTTACTTCCTGGCCCAGGTAATCTTCAGCCGTCTTCTTCATTTTCTGAAGGATCATGGCGCTGATTTCCTGGGGGGTATAAAGGCGTCCATCAATATCGATGCGCACCGTATTGTTATCGCCCTTGGCTACTTTATAGCTCCAGTGGCTGATTTCTTCAGTTACTTCATCAAAGCGCCGGCCCATGAATCGCTTCACCGACGTAATAGTATTATGCGGGTTGGTGATAGCCTGGCGTTTGGCCGGGTCGCCCACTTTTCTTTCTCCGTTTTTCAGGAAGGCTACCACGGAAGGCGTAGTTCTACGTCCTTCATCGTTCGCGATTACAACGGGTTCATTTCCCTCCATAACCGAAACGCAACTGTTGGTAGTTCCCAGGTCGATGCCTATTATCTTTCCCATATGTATAATTTTCCTTTAATGAATGAATGTATTTTCTATTGACAATCAATATGCCAAGCCCCATTTCAAGTGTTAAAATGGCAGTTTTGTCAGGTTGACCGCACACAACCTGCCAATTCACGCTTCACCCGACCGGTGCCACCGGTCGGGTGGCACCGGTCGGGTGAAAAAATGACCTATTTTTTGAACGTAAAATTGCGTTGGGCGAGATAACTGAAAGTAACCACGATCACTGTTGTCAGAATTTTGGCAACAGTGGGGTAAATGGAAAACTGCTCAACAAAGAGTTTGATGAAGATATAATTCAGGAAAATACAGGCTGTTACCAGTAACACATACCTGAATAATTGTACCCTTCCGCGCAACACGGAATCATTGAATACTACCGTCCGGTTCAGGAAAAAGCCAAGCGGGAAACTGATACAAAAAGCAATAATGAATGCCATAATATGGGGTGTAATCACCGCCTCCCGGCCAAATACCTGGAATCCAAGATGTACATCCTGTTTGTTCAATATATAATTATAGGAGATAAAATAGATAAGGATATCTAGTGCAGTATTCCCGCCGCCACAGGCAATATACCGGAAGGTCTGAATTGGAAGAAACCGTTTAAACGGAGGATAAAAGAAATCAATCAACCGACTAATGCTTTGACTCACCCATGTTAACATGGGCGCAAATATATATTTTTGCCGCCTATGGCGATTACTCAACAGATCCAAAGCATTGTTAACAGCGCAATCAGCGACTTATTTCCCGAGCTGGATGGTCCGGCCAGTTTCCAAATCAACCAGACCAAACCGGAATTCGAGGGAGACTATACCGTCGTATTATTCGGACTAACCAAACCACTCCGTCAGAAACCGGAAGAGTTGGGAGAAAAACTGGGTCAATACCTTGTTTCTCAAAATGGTGGATTCTTCACGGCCTACAATGTGATCAAAGGGTTTCTGAATCTGACAATTGCAGATTCCTATTGGAATACCCTGCTGGAGGAACATTATTACAACCCATCTTATGGAAAAGCAGCACCCAATGGCCAGAAGGTAATGGTTGAATATGCTTCTCCCAACACCAATAAACCATTGCACCTGGGTCATCTGAGAAATATTTTCCTGGGTTGGAGCATCGCGGAAATCCTGAAAACCGCAGGATATGAGGTGGTGAAATCCTGTATCGTGAATGATCGGGGGATTCATATCTGTAAGAGCATGATCGCCTGGTTACGTTATTCAAATGGGGAAACGCCCGGCCTGGTAGGCCAGAAAGGAGATCATTTCGTTGGCGATTATTATGTCAAATTCAACGATGCCTATAAAGCAGAGGTAGAAACCCTGATGGCGGCTGGCAAAACCAAAGAGCAGGCAGAGAAGGAAGCTCCCATCATGCAGGCTGCACAGCAAATGCTGGTGGATTGGGAAGCCGGTAAACCTGAAGTGATCGATCTGTGGAAACAGATGAACGGCTGGGTGTACGATGGCTTTGCCGCTACCTATGATGCCATCGGTGCAGATTTTGATATCACCTATTATGAAAGCAATACCTATCTCTTAGGTAAGAAGACCGTACAGGAAGGCCTTGAAAAAGGTGTTTTTTATAAAAAAGAGGATGGCAGTGTATGGATTGACCTGACGGCAGACGGACTCGATGAAAAACTCGTTCAAAGAAAGGACGGCACTTCTGTTTATATCACACAGGATATCGGTCTGGCCCAACAGAAATACGAGGAATATGGCATGGATCAAAGCATCTATGTGGTGGGTGATGAACAAAACTATCATTTCAAAGTATTGAAACTAATTGCTGAAAAATTGCTATTGCCCAAGGCCGACGGTATCTATCATCTTTCCTATGGTATGGTGGAATTACCAACTGGTAAAATGAAAAGTCGGGAAGGTACTGTGGTGGATGCGGATGATCTGGTAGCAGAAATGATTGCCATCGCGGAAGTAAATACGAAGGAGCTGGGTAAGGTGGATGATTTTTCAGACATCGAACTGAGCGAATTATACAATACGATTGGTCTGGGTGCTTTGAAGTTTTACCTCTTGCGTGTGGATCCTCAAAAGAAAATGATTTTCAATCCGGAAGAGTCCATCGATATTCATGGCTTTACCGGACCGTTCGTACAATATACCCATGCAAGGATCAAATCCATTCTGAGAAAAGAATCGCCAACGGATGCTTCCGATTGGATGAATGAACCGCTCCTGCCTCTTGAAAAATCAATGCTGGTATACCTGGAACAGTTTCCATCCGTAATTGAACAGGCGGCCACTGAACACAATCCATCAGCGGTGGCCGGATACGTTTTTAAACTCGCGCAATTATTCAATTCATTTTATACGCAACATCAGATCAGTCGTGCTGAAACACCGGCCAAAAAAGAACTTCGTTTACGTATTGCTGTTATGACAGCGCATGTGCTGTCAGCTGGAATGGGAATGTTGGGAATTCGGGTGCCGGAGAAGATGTGATTCCTATTTTACCCATTGGGTAAAATAGGAATGGAGGCAAAGGAGACAAAGGAGACAGGAACCTCCCCATTCTCCTTTGCCTCCTTTGTTTCCTTAGTCTCCTCTTTTACAATCCAAACATCGACTTCTTTTCTTTCAGCTTCGCTAAAGATGGGTCCATGCGGATGGCTTTTTCGCATAGGTCTTTGCCTTTATGGTCCTCCCCTTTTTTGATGTATGCGATTCCGATCATATACACAGCCCGGGCTTGCTGCGTATCAATGGCCAGCATTTTGTCCCAGGTTTCAATTGCCTGGTCGGCTTTTCCGGAATAGTAATAAGATTCTCCCAGGCTGAATAACAACTCCAGGTCCTGAGGTTTGCGTTGCAGTACTTCCTGGTAAAGGGAAATACTTTTATCAAACTGTTTGTTTCCGTAATAAGAGTTGGCGAAATTTTCGAGGAAATCATTGCTGCGCGGATGTCCGGCTATCAGCGCCTTTTCAAACCAGGGAATGGCACGGACTTCATCCGGGATGGCGGAGTAGGTCATGGCGGCTTCATACATCCATTTGTTGTTGGTTGGATCCAGGCGGATTGCCTGCTCATAACAACCGGCCGCCCGGCGATAGTTGTTCATCTCAATATAACAACGGGCCGCAATAAAAGGCATCTGAGCAATGCTGCTGTCTTTTTTCCAGGCTTTTTCAATGGATTCCAGGCAACTGCCATAATGTTCCATTTCATAATATGCTCGTGCTGCCAGCCAATCAAGATTGGCTTTAGAGCCCATGGTCCTGGCCTGCTGCACCAGGTTGACGGTCTCCTGGAACTGCCGGGTCTGGAAATTCAGTTCCGCCAGCTGGCGCACCAATATGGTATCCTTTGGCGAAACCGCCAGTAATTTTTTGTAGGTCTCCCGGGCAATCACATAATAACGTAATTCCAGCGCCATATCAGCCAAGCCTTTCAACGCTTCCTGATTGGAATCATCAAAACTGGTAGCTTGTTTATAAGCATTGTAAGCTGGTAAATACTGGCGACGGGAAGCGGCTTCTTCTCCCTGTTGGAGATAATGGGATACACTGTCTTGTTGCGCCTGGGCAAACTGCACAACAGCAATGCATGCGAGGATGGTTATCAGCTGTTTCATAGTAATTGGACGGTGGGCTAGAGCCCTTTTATTTGAGTACTACAGCCCCTAACGGAGGGAGATGCAGGTTTATTTCAAACAGTTTGTTGTTTTTATCCACCTCGGTTACAATCGGATCCGGGTTGAAAACATTCCCTGTTCCCCAATATTCAGTTTGATTGCTGTTGAAAATCTCCTTCCATATTGATTTTCCATAGGTTACCACTTTCCAGTTCCGCCGCACTTCAGGTGTCATATTTAAAACTACTAAAATATCTTCTTCCGGCTGCTCCCCTTTCCTGCGGTATACCATTACTGATTCTGCACGATGGTTCAGATCTATCCATTCGAATCCCCCCTGTTCAAACTGTTTTTCATAGAGTGCGGGTTCAGCCCTGAGCAAATGGCATAGGCCTTTTACGCAATTTTTCAACCCTGCATGACTGTCGAATTGCAGCAGTTCCCAGGGAAGTTCCGATTTGTAATTCCATTCCGAGGTTGAACCGAATTCATTGCCCATAAATAACAGTTTACCCCCCGGATGCGTAAACATGTAGGTGTATAATAAACGCAGGTTGGCAAACTTCTGCCATTCATCCCCCGGCATTTTATAGAGCATCGGACTTTTGCCATGTACTACTTCGTCGTGACTTAGCGGCAGCATGAAGTTTTCATCATAATAGTACATCATACTGAACGTAAACAAATCCTGGTTGAACTGTCGGAACAGCGGATCGTTTTTGAAAAAACGCAAGGTATCATGCATCCATCCCATCATCCATTTCATTCCAAAACCGAGGCCGCCTTCAAAAGTTGGTTTGGATACTCTCGGCCAGTCTGTTGCTTCTTCTGCAATGGTCTGCACATCCGGAAAGTCTCGGAATATAGTTTCGTTGAAATCTTTGATGAATGCAATGGCTTCGAGGTTACCATCCCCCCCGAATTCATTAGGCTCCCATTGTCCTTCGTTCCTGCTATAATTTAATTTCAGCATGGAAGAAACCGCATCTACACGGAACCCATCAATATGAAACTGATCGAACCAGTATCGAGCATTGCTGATCAGAAAAGATTTTACTTCTCCCCTTTTGTAATTGAAAATATAGGAGTTCCAGTCGGGATGATAACCCTTGCGCATATCTGCATACTCGTAGGTATGCGTACCATCAAACATATAGAGACCATGCGAATCATAGGGGAAATGCGAGGGTACCCAATCCAGGATTACACCGATTCCTGCCTGGTGAAAGGCATCAATCATTGCTTTGAATTCCTGCGGTGATCCAAATCGGGAAGTAGGTGCAAAATAACCGGTACCCTGGTAACCCCAACTGCCATCAAACGGATGTTCCATTATGGGCATGAATTCTACATGGGTAAATCCCATTTCTTTAACATAAGGTACTAATCGCGCTGTGATTTGCTCATAGGTATTGTAGGTTTCTTCATCGTGTTTATTGGGTCTCATCCAACTGGCAAGATGCACTTCATAAACGCTCCAGGGGGCGTTCAGGGAGTTGTGCTGTTTTCGGGTTTTCATCCAGTCAGCGTCCTGCCAATGATAATTAGTATCCCATGTGATGGAGGCGGTTAAGGGTCTTTTCTCCCAGAATCTTGCAAAGGGATCTCCTTTATCCAATTCGATACCCTGGAAACCTTTGATTCGGTATTTGTAAACTTCTCCCAATCCCAGATTGGGAATAAATCCTTCCCAGACACCGCTTTTATCCCAGCGCGGAAAGAGCTCAAATTCATTATTTTTCCAGTCGTTAAAATTGCCCTTCACTGATACACTGGTCGCATTTGGGGCCCATACGGCAAAATAAATTCCCCAGGTTTCCAAAACCTGAATGGAATGTGATCCGAACTTTTCATAAAGCCGGTAATGCGTGCCCTGCTGAAAATTGCGTATATCCTCATCCGTTAGCAAAGAATAGTTCCAGACTTTTTGGTTAGTGTCTATAAAGTTATCTTGTTCGTAGGAAGGTCCTGGTAATGAAGACATAACGTTTCGGTTGTCTTTAAAATTAAGGGAAATTGCGGGTAATTGGGTGTTTTTAAATTGTTGGCTTTTAACGAAGTATTAATGATCAGCGGCAACATATTGTGGAATTATTTATCAAATTTTGGCCAGCCAGCTAAACCCAACTATGAGAAAATTAGTATTCGTTTGGGCTGTCCTGTTACTAAGTAATTTTGTACAGGCCCAGACTACCACCATTAAAGGACAAATTTCAGACACCTCCGAAAAAAAACCACTTGCAACTGCTGTAGTAGCGCTTCTTTCTGCCGACTCTGTTTTATTAAAGCATACGCGAACGGATAACAATGGAAATTTTGTATTGAAAGCAACAGAAGGAAAACCGTATCTGTTGCTGGTTAGCTATCCCAAGTTTGCAGATTTTCTGGATGTGGTGAAACCTGTTGGAGCTGAGTTCGATCTTGGAAAAATCAATCTCATAAAAAAATCTGTGCTGCTTGAAGAAGTAATTGTTTCCCAAAAAATCGGGGCGATACGCATGAAGGGGGATACACTGGAATTTCGGGCAGATAGTTTTGTAGTTCGACAGGGAGCCAATGTGGAGGAATTACTGAAACGATTACCCGGACTTCAGGTCAATCAGAAAGGAGAAATCACTGCACAGGGAGAAAGAGTACAAAAAGTACTGGTTGATGGAGAAGAATTTTTCAGTGATGACCCTGCTGTAGTAACACAGAATCTTCAGGCGGATGCCATCGAAAAAGTGCAGGTGTTTGATAAAAAAAGTGAGCAGGCCACCTTCACCGGAATCGACGATGGAGAAAAACAAAAAACCATTAATCTTACGTTGAAAGAAGATCGCAAGAAAGGTTATTTCGGGAAAGCCAAACTCAGCGGAGGTTTGCCGGATTACTTTGAAAACGAAGCAATGATCAATGCGTTTAAGGGTAAACGTAAGTTAGCTGCGTATGGTACAATGGCTAATACTGGAAAAGCGGGCTTAAGCTGGCAGGATAATGACCGGTTTGGTGGAGGTTCCAATATGGAATACAATGAGGAAGACGGTTATTTTTATTCCTTTTCAGAGTCAGATGAATTTAATACCTGGAGCGGACAATACAATGGAGAGGGTTTACCCAAGGCCTGGACTGCCGGAGCACATTATTCCAATAAACTGAATAGTGATAAAACACATGTAAACGGTAACTACCAGTTTTATAAGCAAAACATAGAAAACGAAGGCACGAATACCAGCCAGTCTATTTTAGCAGATCGCTTGTTTTATAATAACAGTACCCGCAAGACTTCTACCATGAACCTGAAGCATCAGTTATCAGGTTTTTATGATGTCAAGCTGGATTCCTTGTCCAGTTTGAAGATCAATGTAAATGGAATGCAGGGGCAGGCCAATAATGTATCAATTTTTGGTTCTGAATCATTGGGTGATCTTGAACAACTGATAAATAACCAGGACCGCCGCCTCAGTTCCATCGGAGACCGGCAACAGATGAAAACATCCGCCATCTGGAGAAAAAAATTCATGAAAGCGGGACGAACGCTTTCTGTCAACCTGGATCAGCAATACCAGAACAATGCCACGAATGGCAATCTGTTTTCGGTAAACCGGTTCTTTGATGGAAATGGAAATCTGACGAATACCGATACAGTGGACCAGGTGAAAAGCAATTATTCCCAATCGAATATCTGGGGTGGACGCATAGCTTATACAGAACCCTTATCCAAGAAATGGTTTGTTGAAGCAAATTATGGATACAGGATCAATAACAGTAAAGCATTGCGCAGTTCCTTTGTGAAAGACTTTAATGGTAAGTATGAAGTGTTGGACAGCCTGTTCAGCAGTGATTACGCCTTTGATTTCAATACCCATAGTACAGGGCTCAATTTCCGTTTCAATGGTTCCAGAATCATGGCATCTTTTGGAAGTAATATCAATTTTGCCGAATTCCGGCAGAAAGACCTGGTAAATGATACCGTGTATAAGTATGGATTTACCAACTTTTTCCCAAAAGCGAATATCCGTTTTAAAATGGGATCCCAGCGCAATTTAAACATTCGCTACAATGGCCAAACTGCCCAGCCTACGCTGCAGCAGATACAACCGATTTTAGAGAATACGGATCCGCTTAATATCCAGGTGGGTAATCCGAATCTAAAACAGGAATTCAGGCATAATCTTAATCTGAACATCAATGATTATAAACTATTGACGGGAAGGAATGTGTACTTCAATCTTGGTCTTAATTTTATTGATAATGCAATCAGTCGCGCTGATAATGTTGATGCCCAGGGAAGACGTCAGTTCAGTTTTGTAAATGTGGATGGGAATTTCAATTATTACATGTATACGGGCTATTGGAAAGAACTGAAAAAAATAAAATCCAGCTTCAATTTAAGTCTTAACTGGAATGGCGGAAAGAATAACAATTTTGTGAACAATGTGAAAAACACCAATACCTATTCCTCCATGGGTGGACAGATGTCTTTTTACAAGAACAAGGAAAAGAAATATTTTATTGAGTTGTCATTTGGCCCCAATTTCACCAGAAATGTTTCCTCGCTTCGACCAGATGTAGTTACGAAATTCTGGACTACCGACTCAAGAATTGGTGGATCCATTTTCTTCCTCAAAGATTTCGAATTGAATTCCAATGCTACCTATCAATGGCGCCAGAAAACAGATGTTTTCGGAGAAGACAGAAATGTTGTTTTGTGGAATGCTTTTGTGTCTAAAAAGTTCCTGAAAAAAAAGACCGCGGAGGTTCGGTTGTCCATCAACGATATACTGAATCAGAATATCGGATTCCAGCGGAGTGCAAACAGCAACTTTATATCTGAAAATACCTACAGTACCCTTCGCCGATATTGGTTACTGGGTGTAATATGGAATTTTAGTCGTAACCCAGGTCAAAAATAATCAAATGAAAAAACTAGTTGTTTTTACTGTTGCGCTTCTCGCAGGTGTAGTAAGTTTTGGCCAGGCCCGTTTCCTGGGAGCGGGTACAATTGAGTATGAACGCAGAATCAATATTCATCGCCAAATGGAGATGGATAATGAAGAAATGCAGAGTGATTTCTGGAAAGAATTCATGTCGAAGCAACCCCGTTTCCAGAACTCCTATTTCAACCTTGCATTTAATCAAAACAAAGGTATATACCAACCAGGCCGGGAGCCCGATAAAAAACTGGAGCCCTGGCTGTTGGGGCCTGCAAAGGAAAACACTGTATTGACAGATTATGGAAGTGGACAGCTTATCAGTCGCCGGAAAGTGTTTGAAGAAAACTTTATTGTGACTGATAGCCTGAGCCGACTGCAGTGGAAACTCAGTAGCGAAACCCGTGAAATTGCCGGTTTCGAGTGTCGTAAAGCAGTTGCTGTGATCAGTGATTCTGTTTATGTGGTGGCATTTTATACGGATGAGATCCCCGTAAGTGGCGGACCAGAATCCTTTGGCGGATTACCAGGCATGATTCTGGGCTTAGCTGTTCCACGCTTATACACCACCTGGTTTGCCACCAAGGTGGAAATTACTGAAGCTCCTGCCTCCGCATTTAAAGTGAATGAAAAGGGCAAAAAAATTGCGGGTAAAGAATTGGCTCCTTTTCTTCAATCCACGTTCACCGATTGGGGTAAACGAGGAGAGAAATTCATCTGGTGGAGCCTTCTTTAAGCCAGCTCCTATTTTAGTTCCAGCACCAGCATTGATAAGGGGCGTAAGCTAATGGATCCTGTTAAGGAATAACTGGCTCCAGTGGGAACATCAATCCCACGGTTGAAGCCTGCTGTACGTTCCTGAAATCGTTTCCCATCAATGGTTTTGGCTTCCGTCATGGTATTCATAATACACATGATAGTCTGGTTGCCATCGTAGCGGAAATAAACATATACACCATCTTCCGGAACAAACTGCATCAGTTTGCCTGTTTGCAGCGCAGTTGATTTTTTGCGGAACTGTGCCAGGGTTCTGATATGATTGAAAATCGCATTTTCTTTCGCTGTTCGACCGGCAGCGGTAAACTTGTTTTCCTTATCACCCGGCCAACCGCCTTTAAAATCCAGCCGGACCCATCCGTCGGGATTGGTAAATCCGGTCATCAGGATTTCATTCCCATAATACAATTGAGGAATGCCTCTGAAGGTTAATAACCAGCTCAACGCCATTTTATATTTCGCCGTATCCTCTCCTAATACACTGTAGAATCGGGCAAGGTCGTGGTTATCCAGGAAGATTACCTGTTTCATGGGATCCTTATACATATAATCCTGCGCAGTGGTGGTATAGAGTTTGTTTACTCCGTCGGTCCACCCAAAGGGTTTGGTCAGTGATTCCTGGATACCGTAAAACAGGGTTTGAAAATCTGTAGTGCCGGGCAGGTTACTTCTAAAGGGAACATCACCCAATGTATTCTCTGTAAAATAGGCCTGGTTGGGAACGCCGTGAACCCAGGTTTCTCCAAAAATGCTAATCTTCGGATATTCATCCAGCAGGGCTTTGTTGCAACGATTCATAAAGTCGAGGTCGTTGTAGATATAGGTATCCACCCTCCAGCCATCTACCCCGAATTCTTCTACGCTCCAGATTGCATGCTGGATGAGGAAATTCGCCACATAGGGATTGCCCTGGTTCAGGTCGGGCATCATGGGAGTGAACCAGCCATCCAGCATTTTGGTTTTATCGGCCTGGCTCGCATAGGGATCAAACAATACCTGGTCTTTGTAATTGGTTCCGGTATAGGATGGCCACTCATGCAACCAGTCTTTCATTGGCTTGTCCTGCACGAAGAAATGATAAAGCCCGGTATGATTATAGATGACATCCTGGATCAGCTTCATGCCGCGTTTATGTAACTCATCACTCAGGCGAAGGTAATCTTCGTTTGTGCCTATCCGTGGTTCTACTTTATAATGGTTGGTGATGGCATAGCCATGCTCGGTGCGATCCGGCATATTGTTCTGCCAAACGGGTAAGCTCCAAAGAGCAGTTACACCCAGGTCCTGCAGATAGTCAAGATGATTGATGATACCTTGTAAATCGCCTCCATGGCGGTGAAAAATAGAGTCCCGGTTCAGTGTCTGATCCAGCAGACCGGGTATTTTGTCATTGGCAGGATTGCCATTGCTGAAACGATCGGGAATCAATAAATAAACCAGGTCTTCAGAGCGAACTCCCTGCGCATAGGTGACACCGTTACCTGTACGGCGTGCTTTTAATGGCAGGCCGGCTTTCATGGTATTCTTTCCCAGTTTACTGCTGATCTCCAGATTGCCGGGTTTGGCAGCACTGGAAACAATTAAATCGATGAATACATAATTCGGGTTTTCAGCAGTTTGTATTTTCTCCACAACAACACCCGGGTAGTCTGCAACAGTAATAACTCCTTTTCCAAAATCCTTACCATGAACCATTACCTGCACTTTCGGATTTTTCATTCCCACCCACCAGTTGGTTGGGTAACAATTTATTTCCTGTGCAATGGCAACAAAACTTCCTAATGTAACCACCAATAAAAGACAAACTCTTTTCAACATATGAAAGCAATTAAAAGATATAAGATCAGGATTCGGCAAGTATTCGTTTTTTCTCCTGCTGGATTTTGATCCAGCCTTCATCGTATACGAACAGTACACTGATAGCAGCGCAAATCATGAAAAAGCCTGCCATTACGATGGCGTAGATAGGCTGACCATCGTAAATGTTTTTTACAATCCATCCGTTGACCAAACCGTTTACAATTTGAGGGAGGGTGATGAAGAAATTGAAAATACCCATGTAAATACCCAGTTTACCTGCAGGAATGGACCCTGATAAAATAACATAGGGCATAGCGAGAATACTGGCCCAGGCCAGTCCCACTCCGACCATTGAAAATTTCAACATGGTTGGATCTTTCAGGAAATAAATGGAAATCAGGCCAATGCCCCCTGCAAAAAGAGAAATTGCATGGGTCATTTTACGACCAAACTGGCGGGCTACGATAGGAAGCATCAATGCGTATACCATAGCTACGAAATTGTATACGCCAAAAGCCGAACTTACTTTATTGCCGGCTTCGTTGTATTCAACAGACTTTGAATAGTCACCCGATAATCCGTATACATGGGTGGCTACAGCATCTGTTGTAAATACCCACATGCTGAACAATGCAAACCAGCTGAAGAATTGAACCAGTCCCAATTGTTTCATGGTTCTGGGCATTTTTCCGAAATCTTTGAAAATATCGAGCAGGCTGGATTTCTCCTGGGAATGATCCGGCTTCCCGTGATATTTTTCATATTCAGCGGGTGGATATTCTTTCGAATAAAAAACAGTAATCAGGATGGCTGCCATGAAAACGGCAGCTCCTATATAAAACGAATACTTGATATTATCCGCTACACCGGATGCGCCGGCTTCTTTACTAAATCCGGATTCAGCAAGAAATTCCGGTAGTATGGACCCCACCACGGCACCCAGCCCGATTAAAAAAGTCTGGATACTGAACCCCAGCGTACTTTGTTTGTCCGACAAATTATCCGCCACCAGGGCCCTGAAGGGCTCCATCGCGATATTAAAGGAAGCATCCATCACCATCACCATACCGGCACCAATCCAGAGTGCGGGGATCAGTCCGGCCAGGCTGCCGGAGTTTGGCAAAAAAATCAATGCTATGGAGGATAAAATCGCGCCGGCTAAAAAATATGGTTTCCGACGGCCCACCCGGTTCCAGGTTCGGTCGCTGTAATGCCCGATGATAGGTTGAACGATCATTCCTACAACGGGTGCTACCAGCCAGAAGGCGGGCAGGTGTTCTACATCTGCCCCGAAAGAGCGAAGTATCCGGCTGGTATTGCCATTCTGTAAGGCGAAGCCAAATTGAATTCCCAGGAAGCCAAAACTCATCGTTACAATCTGGGCAATGGAAAGCGCAGGTTTAGGGATTAATCCCGATTTAGGTTTCCCGCTTTGGGGAGCCGTTATCGCCATAGCAATCGTTTTATAATGTGTAAGTTCTACACAACGTTCGAAAATAAGGAAAAAAGACGAGTAGTGAAAAGTGAAAGGTGAAAAGTGAAAGGTGAAAAGTGAAATAAGAAAGGTGAAAAAAGCCCCCGCATTCAGGAAACCCTTTTCACCTTTCACTTTTCACCTTTCACTTCTTCTAAATCACAAATCCATTTGGTATCACTGCTCCTTTCTTTACTACTACAATTCCATCTTTCACGGTATATAAGGCATGATCACAATTTTCGAGGTGGGGGCCGCCATTGATGCGGACGTCGTCTCCAATACGTACGTTCTTATCAACGATAGCATTTTTGATATAGCAACGGTCACCAATGCCGAGGATGGGCTGGCCATTCTGCCGTGCCAGGTTCATATCCGGAATGGTTTCGAAATAATCATTTCCCATCAGGTAACTGTTTACCACTGTAGATCCATTTCCAATGCGGGAACGAATTCCAACTACCGTATTTTCCACCCGGGAAGCATTTATGATCGAACCTTCTGCGATCACGGTTTTTTCCAGCGTGGAGCCACTGATTTTTGCTGGCGGCAGCATGCGCGCGCGGGTATAAATCGCGTTTTTATTGTCAAAGAGATTAAATTCAGGGATGTCCTTGGTTAGGCTTATATTGGCTTCAAAGAAGGAATAGATATTCCCGATATCGGTCCAGTATCCATCGTATTGGTAAGAACAAACTTTGTATTTGTGGATGGATTCCGGAATGATTTCCTTTCCAAAATCAGTAGCATCTTTTTTCTCATTCTCCAGCAGATCGAACAGCAACTTGCGGTTGAAAATATAGATCCCCATAGATGCCAGGTAATTTCGACCCTGTTGGCGCATCTCATCACCGGTATCGCTGATCCATTCAGACAGGACATCCTTCTTGGGCTTTTCCACAAAAGAAGTAATAAATCCGTCTGCCGCTTTCAGGATACCGAATTCAGGTGCTTCTCTTTCTGCAACCGGTATGGTGGCGATAGAGATATCCGCCCCGCATTTTTTATGATTCTCCAGCATTTCACTGAAGTCCATCTGGTACAACTGATCGCCTGAAAGAATCAGTACATATTCGCTTTCAAAAGGTGTGATATGACGCAGGCTCTGACGAACGGCATCTGCGGTTCCCTGGAACCAGGTGGGGTTATCCGGGGTTTGTTCCGCTGCCAGAATATCCACAAATGCAGCACTGAACGCGCTGAAGTGATAGGTATTCTTGATATGTCTGTTCAGGGAGGCCGAATTGAACTGGGTTAGTACAAACATCCGGTTAATATTGGAGTTCATACAGTTGGAAATGGGAATATCAACGAGGCGATATTTCCCTGCGATAGGAACGGCGGGTTTACTTCTGCTGGCGGTCAGTGGATAGAGACGGGTACCTGCTCCACCCCCGAGAATAACGGCAAGTATTTCTTTGCTGATTGACATATCGTAAAATTTGGATTAGATTGGTTTATGGTATTGTGGGCCTATTAAGGTAGTAAAGATTTGTATAAATCGATGTATTGTTTCGCGCTAACATCCCAGCCGAAATCTAGTTCCATCAATTTGCGCCGGATGCCATCAAAGCGAAGCTGGTCTTCGTATAATTCAACCGCCCGATATACGCCATGTGTGATATCACCCACACTTGCATTGTTGAAGGAAATGCCATAACCGCCAGGCTCTCCGATATCAATGACCGTATCACGAAGACCGCCGGTTCGGCGCACCACTGGAACCGTACCATAACGCATGGCATATAACTGGTTGAGTCCGCAGGGTTCTACCCTACTGGGCATCAACAGGAAATCTGCCCCGGCATACATGCGATGACTCAGTTGCTCATTGTAACCAATTTTTGAATTATAGAACCCCATCCAATAGGAACGCATATTCTCCAATTCCTGTTCAACAGGAGTTTCCCCACTGCCCAGAACCAGGAAGTTCATACGCTGATCGATATAATAAAGTGAATCGCCAATGGCGCGGGGTAAGAGATCCGCAGCTTTTTCCCCTACCAGCCGGCCTATAAATACAAACAGGGGTTTTTCGGGATTGAGATTAAATTCTGCACATAAAGCTTCCTTATTTGCCCGCTTGCCGGCTGCCAGCGATTCAATGGAATAATGGTCAGCCAGATAACTGTCGGTTTCAGGATTCCATACATCGCTGTCTATGCCATTAATAATGCCAACACATTTGCCTTTTTCGTATTCAAACAATGCTTCCAGGCCATTGCTGTCCTGCCGCATTTCATAAAGATAACTCCAGCTTACTGTGGTAACTTTCCAGGCGCTACGGATTCCTGCAGCAAGCGGATTGATCATATTATTCCAGTCCAGTATACCCCATCTCCAGCCATCCCAATGCGGTATATAATCCGATTTGCTCCAGTCAATCCAGCCCTGGTATTGGGCATTATGAATGGTCAGTACGGTTGGAATATCTTGAAGATGTGAATACTGGTAGCAGTATTTCACCATGAAAGGTATAAGGGCTGTATGATGATCATGAACATGCAGGATATCCGGACGATGTTTCCAGGAACTCAACCAGTCGACAACGGCGATCTGGAAAGATGTGAAACGTTCGGTATCATCTGCATAACCGTAAATTTTTTCACGATCGAGCAGCCCATTGATATCTACCAGGTATAAATCAAATCCAAGTTTATTGGTTGTTTCTTTTATAATAGTGTAATCGAACCAGGTATTTCCCAGATACGCACTTGATTTATGCACGACCTCCCATTTGTTTTCGTACAGAAACTTGGTCCGGTACATGGGCATCACAACTTTATTAATATGACCGGCTTCTGTCAGGTATTTTGGTAATGCGCCTACCACATCACCTAATCCACCTGCCTTTGCTACCGGATAACATTCGGCTGAAACATGAAGAATTTCCATAGAAATAATTACGATTGAATATAATAAGAAAATGAATTGGGGGGACGATCCATTGAAAAAATTTCAGGCAAATGAAATTCTTCCTATTTTCACTGATTCAGTGCAAGTTCTAATTGCCAAATCAAAAATCTTGATTTAATCATGTCGCAAACCAACCAACCAACCAATACAGGTGCATTAGCAACGCTTGTAATGGTCTTCTTTTTCTGGGGCTTTATTGCCGCTTCCAACAGTATTCTGATTCCTTTTTGTAAAACGCATTTTGATTTGAACCAGTTTCAGAGCCAGCTGATCGGCTCAGCGTTTTATGGAGCCTATTTTATTGGCAGTCTGATTTTATTCATTGTTTCCAACAGTTTGGGATATGATATATTAAATAAGATCGGCTATAAAAAAGGCATTATTTACGGATTATGGATATCCGTGCTGGGTGCTTTACTGATCATTCCTTCCGCCAATGCCAACTCCTTCCCTGCGTTGCTGGGTTCCCTGTTTGTTGTGGCTTTGGGTTTTTCACTTCAGCAAACGGCTGCCCAGCCTTTCGCTATTGTATTGGGAGATCCCTCTACCGGTACCCAGCGTCTGAACCTCGGCGGAGGTGTAAACTCCCTCGGAACCACGCTCGGACCAATCATTGTTAGTTTTTTCCTCTTCGGGTCGGTTTCCGATGTTGGTAAAGAAGTGACCATCACTAATATTAATACCCTTTATATTATTGTTGCTGCTGTGTTTGCTGCTGTAGCGCTCTTTTTCTCCTTTTCCAAAAACCTGCCGGATGGTAAAAACGACGAACGTTTTGAAAAGGCCAATAAAGCGGCAGGTGCACTATTAATTATGACGGGAGTTATACTGGCCATCATCCTGGTGGGACAGTTTACCGATACCAGCAAACTGGTGCTGTTAATGCTCACCCTCATCACAGTTGTAGCCATTCTTTTTTACTCCAATGCATCGGCGGTTAAGAGTCCGGAAGGCTGGGGCGCCATGCGTTACCAGCAACTTATTTACGGTATGCTGGGCATCTTCGTTTACGTAGGTGTGGAAGTAACCATTGATAACAACTTCGGCGCATTGCTTAAAACCCCAGGCTATTTCAATGAAATGGGCCTTGACGAAAGCGAAATCTCCCATTTTATTTCCCTGTATTGGGGAAGTCTGATGATCGGGCGCTGGACAGGCGCCATTGGTGTATTCAATCTATCAGCGATGGGTAAACGCATTGCTACGATCGTAGTTCCATTTATTGCTTTTGCAGTTGTACTTTTTGCCAATCACCTGAAAGGAAATAATATCAGCGACCTCTATGGTTATTCCATAGTGGTGGTGATCATGATTATTGCCTTCTTCTATGGTCAGGAAAAGCCGGTTAAAACGCTGTTGACTGTTTCGGTATTAGCAACTCTGTTTATGCTGATTGGGGTGTTTACCAAAGGAATAATTTCCGTATATGCCCTGATGGCCGGAGGTTTGTGTTGTTCGGTTATGTGGCCTTCCATCTTTTCGCTGGGGGTTGCCGGTTTGGGCAAATATACCAGTCAGGGTTCCGCTTTCCTGATTATGATGATTCTGGGTGGAGCCGTTATTCCGCCATTACAGGGGGTACTCGGAGATATTAAGGATATGCATTTTTCTTATTTGTTGGCAGCTGCCTGTTTTGCATTCCTTGCTTATCTTGCGATCAAACTTAAAAACGTATTAACCTCACAAGGGCTGGATTTCGACAGCCAGATTGGTGGTGGACATTAATTGCAAGCGAACATGAGCATGACTAAAATTCCTTTAGAATACGCCATAGGTGTGGATATTGGCGGCACCAATACCAAGTGTGGTATTGTAAATCGTCGTGGTGAAGTACTGCAGTATGAACAATTATCAACACCGGAATATGAAAACCCGGAAGCCTTTGTAGATGCACTTTGTGTGCGGTTGAACCTCATGATTGAAAAAGTCGGAGGTATTGAACTGATCAAAGGTATTGGTGTAGGCGCCCCCAATGGTAATTATTATACCGGAACCATTGAATATGCCCCCAATCTGCGTTGGGTGGGAGTCGTTCCGCTGGCTGATATGATAAGCCAGCGAATGGGATTAGCGACCGCCCTGACCAACGACGCGAATGCGGCTGCAGTTGGTGAAATGCAATATGGAGCTGCAAAAGGCATGCGTGATTTCATCACTATTACACTGGGTACGGGGGTGGGTAGTGGCATCGTAGCAAACGGACAGCTTATTTACGGTCATGATGGTTTTGCCGGAGAATTGGGACATACAATTATTCGTCCGGGTGGCCGTCCACACTGGTCCACGAAATTGAAAGGTTCCCTGGAAGCCTATGCCTCTGCAACCGGAGTTGTATTAACTGCCAGGGAAATGCTGTTAAATGAGCCGGAGAAACCCAGTATGCTGCGCAAATACAACCTGGAAGAGCTTACCAGTAAGCAAATCTTCGACTGTGCTATGCAGGGAGACGAAATTTCCCAGGCAGTGTACCGGTTTACTGGACAGATCCTGGGTGAATCACTGGCCAATTTTGTGATGTTTTCTTCCCCGGAAGCGATCATCCTGTTTGGCGGACTCATTAAAGCCGGTTCTTTGATATTTGATCCAACGATTGAACACATGGAGCGTAATCTCCTGCCCATCTTCAAAAACAAAGTAAAGGTGATCAAGAGTGACTTACACGAAGCCGATGCTGCTATTCTGGGTGCAAGTGCGTTGGTGTGGGAGATGAAGCAGAGTAGTTCGTCGCTGTGAGGAAGTGAAAGGTGAAAAGGAGCTGAGATTTACGCTTTCGATTCAAATAGATTCCCGGTCAAATTTAATTTGACCGGGATTTTTTATTAATAAGCTTCAAATACCCCCCATTCTTTGCAGGTTTTTTATTGTCAGTTACAGGTATCAACTGCCAAGTATAGTATTGCCTGTCAGTGACGGTAATAGTTGTATCATTTTGTGTAGGGTATAATTACAATTGTTCCTGGTGTTTGAACCTGATAAGGCTGCAAAGGTCTGAATTCTTCTCACGTTTCACCTTTCATCTTTCACTTTTCACCTTCCATATCATCGCTGCCGGCACAGCCCGTTGTCCTTCCTTATCTGAAGGCCGGATGGTTTCTCTTCCATTAATCAGCATGCAGGAACTGCCGCCGCCATCCAGGTTCAGAGCTTCAATGCAACCAAGCTGAACAAGTAGCTCAGCAGTTTCGGTAAGGGTGGCTCCTGCTGCAATACCGGGATTTCTTCCCTCGATGACCAGCACAATTAATTTACCTTCTTTCGTATATCCAATAGCAGTCCGCGGATGAGCATCATGGATAGCTTTACCTGCGAATTTTCGTTCTTCATTGTTAGTTATGGTTATTGTACTGTTTTGAACCAACACGGGTCCTCCTCCAACTACCGTTTGCATTTTCCACTTATGAAGTATGGATTTATTTGAGACGAAACAAGTTAATGTGGTTTGAACTGTCCTTGCAGTTTTCAGGTTAATTGTATTATTTGAATCTATTCTTAGTCTGGGCGGCAATTGCGTCGCATATGGTTTTCGTTTATTCGTAGCCGTGAAAGTCCATGCTACATCCATTTCTCCTTTATTACTGATACCAAGCGCGCTTACAAAAGGATGATAATACAAGCCACTGTCGGCTCCTCTGCCTGCTAAGGTATGCTGGTTATAGGCCAGCAACCTTCCCCTGTTTACAATGATGTTCAGGTTCAGATTGTCTTTGAAGGAAAAGAAACTGGTATTCACCACCAGCACCGGATGATCGTTTTTGTCATAAAATCCGGCAGGAGTGAGTCGCCTGTTTTGGGTGGTATCGTGCTCCATTTGCAGCGAACCGGAACGCGGATCAGCAGTCACATAAAAAGCACGGAAGGGTTTGTTCTGATACATCCCTTCAAAGGAATAGACTTCCATTCCAGAGGGTAATGGACCAAAATCAGAAGAGCTGTTTTGCCAGTTGATCGGGATGTTGTTTTTGGAATCTACATCATTGGTAATACTAGTTACATCCTGGGCAACGACAGCGAAAGGGAAAAATAAAAGGCCGGTTAAGGCCTTTATTAATGAGTTTCTCATCTTATAAATTAGAAAGTGGTTTCTAGTGTAAGTTCATCGATGCTGAAAATACTTAAGATGCATTATAAATTTCCATGCCAGCTTTTTCTTCCATCCACTTTTGCTTTCCGTAACCGGGAATAACATGACGCTCGGAATGATAAGAGGAACGAACAAGCGGACCACTTTCCACATAATCTAACCCTAAGGTATAACCGATTTCACGGTACTCGGCGAATTCATCCGGATGAACAAAGCGATCAACCGGTAAATGCTTTTTTGTAGGCTGCAGATATTGCCCAATAGTTACCACATCTACCCCATTATCTCGTAAATCAGTCAGTGTTTGAATTACTTCTTCTTTGGTCTCCCCCAATCCCAGCATGATTCCGCTTTTCACGCGCATACCGCCTTCTTTGAGCGTTCTCAGCACTTCCATGCTTCTCCAGTATTTTGCCTGGATACGAACGCGTTTGGTGAGCCGCTCTACAGTTTCAATATTATGCGAAACCACTTCCGGTGCAGCATCAATTACCTGCTGGATCTGGTCCTTTATTCCTTTAAAATCGGGGATTAGGGTTTCCAGGGTGGTTTCCGGGTTCAATTGCTTTACTGCTCTGATGGTATTGTGCCAGATCGTGGAGCCACCGTCCTTTAATTCATCACGGTCCACAGAAGTAATTACTGCATGTTTCACTTTCATCAGGTGGATGGCTTCAGCTACCCGCTGCGGTTCATCCCAGTCAACCGGATCAGGCCGACCGGTGGCCACTGCACAAAAACCACAACTGCGGGTACAGGTATTGCCGAGTATCATAAAAGTGGCAGTGCCTTCGCCCCAGCACTCTCCCATATTTGGACAGTTACCACTTTCACATATAGTATGAAGTTTATGTGTATCTACAAGAGAACGAACATGTTTATAACTTTCCCCGGTGGGAAGTTTAACTCTAAGCCAGTTTGGCTTCTTTATAGCAGACTCAGATTTCGAAACAGCTGCAACTACGGGTAATTCCTGCATAATGGAACAAAATTACATTACTTACGCTTACCAAAGAGTACGCTTACGTAAGCATTAAAAAACAGGTTCTTCTCCTTATTGTTCACCATCTGTAGTACTGACTGGCTGTAATATTCAATATTAACACCCGCTTCAATAGCAGAAACCAATTCATTAAAGCGACCATAATCAAATCTGAGAGCTGCTTTTGCATGGGCACCGGGATTCAATTTAACTTCCCCCCAGCCTACTGTAAATCCGGAAGCACCCAGGTATGCATACTGCCTGAAATCTTCGATTTCAGTAAATCGCTTGCGGCTTCTTTCTTCCGTTGTACGATCCACTACATCCACATAATATGGTTTTTCCAGGCCGAAACTGATTCCACCCGCCCATATACCGGTAACAGATACGCCGTTTTTATTGTTTTTTCCGCCAATCAGGTATTGCTGTCCATAAGCTCCTTTTATTTGATAGAAATTATTGGCTTTTCCAAAAACATATTGATTTACATTTCCGGTGAACAGGTCAATACTTCCTGCATCTTTATCCTCCTTTGGATGTTTCTTTTCATTGAATTCAATCTGAATTAACCGTGTTTTACGGGGTGTGATAAACTTTCCCTTTTCGAAAAAAAGCCCCCAGCCATCACTGTTAAGTCGTAATCCAAATACATTGTGTTTATTGAAAATCAATTGTCCTTCTTCTTCCATCTTCAACAGGGCATTGATTTTTTCTCTTTTTTCAGCTTTCTTATCCTTCCTGGAGGACGCGGGATTGGATTGGGCCCATACCATGGTTGTCATCACAATTCCTATCGGCAATAACAAGATTTTTTTCACGGTCATTTTTTTAGGTACCTGCTAGCGTAAATTTATGCAAAAATAACAGCATGACAGCATCCGTTGTTTACGAAGGACATTTACGTTGTAAGGCAACCCACCTGCAAAGTGGCACCATGATCGAAACTGACGCACCTACTGATAACAAAGGGAAAGGTGAACGTTTTTCACCTACTGATATGGTTTGTGTAGCGCTTGGAACCTGCGCCATTACTACAATGGGCATCAAAGCGCAGGATATGGGTATTGAACTGGCTGGCACTACCATCGACATTCAAAAACATATGGTCAGTGACCCCAGGAGAATTGGAAAAATTGACGTTATTCTGCGTTTCCCGCAAACGTTAAACCTTAGTGAAAAAGATCGTATCATCCTGGAAAGGGTTGGAAATAACTGCCCGGTTTTCAAAAGCCTGTCTTCCGATGTGAACATGAACCTGGTTTACGAATGGTGAGGTTCTTTTAACAGATAGCGGCCAATGGAACAATCCAGGCAACGACGTGCCTCACAATAATATTTTTTAAGTTCGATCAGGGCCTGGCTTTCAAGGGAGGTTTCAGCGGTTACCCCAGAACGTTGCCATTGTTTGATCAGCGCATTACGCTCAGCCGGAAGACTACTCAACCAGTTGATTGCCTTCTGCTGAAGGGCCGGTTGTTGCTGGTGTTGCCCAGCAGCATACAGGAAAGGAATGATCACATTTATAAGCAACTGTTGAATGAGTTCATCTCCGGTATGCTTGGGCTGGTAGGGGGAGGCTTCCACCAAGGTATAATGATAATGCCAGAAATCATTGGCAGTTATATCCAGCGTTCTGGTTATATCTGCCAGTGTTTCGGCTTCCAGCCAGTTCCTGCTGAACATCCCCTGCTGATGCCAAAGCATGGCCAGTTGCGCCAGTCTTACTTCCGGAAAAGCAGAAGGTCGCATCCGCAGTTTTTGCATCCTGCCATGCAATTCCGGTAATTGATACTTGTTTTGAAGAAACAGGTATTCCCGTTGTAATAACTGCACATATGGATCGGAGTTAGCTTCTTTCAACAGGTTCGCTTGCCCCAGCAACAGGGCTTCCAGGTGGATTACCTGATCTTTATGTCTGGCCATGATACGGGAAGGCAGACTTTTCGCTACCTGCTCAAAAAAATCTCCATTCACCACCGAACCCATATACCTGGCCATCCAGCACCAGCACGCATCATTCCAGTTTCTGTTGCAGGCTTTGTAAAGTTTCAATAATTCCTGGGCTTTTCGTTGAATTCGCTCCAATGCCAGTTGCTGCTTCCAGCCTGCCCAATACGCAGCGGTTATTTCCGGCAGCCATTCCTGGCATACCAGTTGTCCACCCGCTTGCATGAGCTGTTCATATCTGTCCAGCAGGATAGCTGATACCCGGTCTTGCAATACCAGCGTTGGCAAACTGGCTGATAAACGAGGGGTGTCATCCTCCCATACTACGTGCAGTATAACATTGTTGTAAGCGGGATCTGTTTGGTGGCGATGCTGGTACCATTGCGAACTTTTTACATGTATCTCTATATTTCCTGCCCAGGTGGTTCCGTCCAGCAATATGCGGGCATTGAGGAAATCAGGGCCCTGGTCATGATTCCAGGTTCCCGGATCCCGGATGATCAACTGTTCTCCACTTTCCAACATAAGATTGTTGAGCTGGAAATATTTTTCCTGCCAGATAAACTGCAAGAGTCTTTCTTTCATTTTTTTGATGAAAACTAAGCCCCTTCCAATTGCCAGACAAGCGTTAAAACACCTGTGTTTGAAGGGTTTGAACCACCCTGCTTACCGGGAGACCCATCACATTGTAAAAATCACCTTCAATGGAATGAATCCCTACTACACCAATCCATTCCTGGATAGCATAGGCTCCTGCTTTATCATAAGGACGATAATGGTCTACATAATAAGAGATCTGTTCCAATGTCAATGGATGAAACTGTACCCTGGTAATGTCTGAAAAGGCCCATTCTTTTGCTGCTTTTCGCATAACCACCCCTGTTATTACCTGGTGAGTTGCTCCCGACAAAGCAGTTAATGTGTTGATCGCATCCTCCCGGTCTCTGGGTTTTCCTATGATCTGTTTGTCCAGTACCACTATGGTATCCGCAGCTAATACAAGTCGTTCATCTGTCAGCTCTTCCTGAATTACCCTGGCTTTTTCCCTTGCTATGAAGATGGGAACCTCCTCGATGGGTAAATCCGCCGGAAAGGTTTCTGCCGTTTCTTTCACTTTTATTTCAAACGGGATCTCTGCCCATTCCAATAATTGCTTTCTTCTTGGAGATTGCGAAGCGAGTATAATTTTTTCCATCATAAGTACCACTTAAAAAACAGCAGCGTAAGTATGCCTGCCAGCATAATAACTTTTATTAAAGTACTGAGCCGGTGAAAGTCGGCTGGGGATTGCGCTCTTTTCAAATCCAGCAGAAACCTTATTAATGGAAGGATGACTGCTAATAAGGAAAACAATACACCAATCCACCAGCCTTTAAACAATCCGATCACCTGGATAATGACCATGCTGGCCAGTAATACAATTGTCCAGATGCCGACAAATAATTTACTTGCCTGCAGGCCCCATACAATGGGCATGGTTTTGCAGCCATACCGCTCATCTCCCTCCCTGTCTTCCATATCTTTAACCACTTCCCGGATCAACGAAATAATAAATGCAAAACCGCTGTACAAAACCGCGTATTTGAATACATTCTTGAACGCCAGGATATAACCCGGATCATCAAATCGGCTGATGCGCATTTCCGCAAAATATAATACCAGAATGACCCAGGCAGTTAATATGGAAATGAGAATGTTTCCAATGAGCAGTTGTTTTTTAAATGTGGTACTGTACAACCATAACAGGATCACACAACCGAAATTGGCAAAACCGATGATTGGATTACGAAGTTCCCAGGAAACATAAAACGCAAGCACGATTCCAATACTCGAAAAAATAAAGTGCCAGAAGATCGCCCAGCGTCTGCTGATAAAACGTTGAACAACGATAGCGTCGGGTTTATTAACCTGGTCAATGTTCAGGTCGAAATAGTCATTGATGATATAACCGGCTGCTGCTATCAGCACCGATGAAAGCCCCAGCATACCAAATATCGGCAGGCTCAGCTTCAGGTTTACTCCGATGGTAGGCTGCAGGATACAGTAGTAAAATAACAGCTGGGTTACTACAATAAAAACCAGGTTAGGCCAGCGAATGAGTCGGAGAAATGCAGCGATTGTTTTCAATATTGCGCGTTCTGTTTTTCAATTTATTTACTGGACACAGAGGTGTCGATCTGCCAGTCACCCTTCAATTTCATAATCTTTTCCAATACATCCCTCACACATCCTTCTCCTCCTTTTTGCTGGCTGATATAAGCTGCGATCTGCAGGATTTCCGGAGCCGCGTCTGCTGGCGCTGCCGCTAATCCTGCGAGTTGCATAACGGAAAAGTCAGGAATGTCATCTCCCATAAAGAGAATTTCCTGCCATTCCAGATGATGCCTGATTCTATAATCTTCCAAAAGAGCAGCTTTGTTTTCAACTTTAAGATAAACTTCCTGGATGCCAAGTTTCTGCAATCGTTCTCTTACGGCTTCAGACTGACCACCGGAAATAATAACTACCCGATACCCTTTCCTGACTGCCAGTTGAAGGGCATAGCCATCTTTGATATTCATGCGGCGAACCATTTGTCCGTTTTCCATCAGCCATAAGGTTCCATCGGTTAATACACCATCAACATCCAGTACGATCGTGGTTATTTTGCGAAAATGTTCCAGCAGGTTCATGATAAATTGGTTTCAGCGGACAAATAATTTATTTACAGGAGGCGAGCAAAACTAGCAAATGGAGGTTAGACTAACAGGATTTTCACTACTTTAATAGTCCTAAATGGAACATATGAAAAAGGGAATCCGCATATTGATCTGGGTTGCGGCGATCGTTGGTCTGTTTTTACTGATTGGCGCCTTCCTGCCGGGTTCGGTTACGGTTGCCAGATCAACCAGTATAAAAGCACCGGCTCCCACCGTTTATGGGGTTTTAACAGATCTTACGACCTATGATGCATGGATGCCCTGGAACCAGATCGACAGCAATATGCAAAAGACTTTTGGTCCCCTTACAAAAGGGAAAGGGGCCTGGTATTCCTGGACAAGTGAGCATTGGAAAGTTGGTGAAGGCAAGCTGGAAATTTCAGAGGTTATTCCGAATCAGTCCGTTACCACCGACCTTGTTTTTGGTGGTTCAGATGAAATCAATAAAGCCAACTGGAAACTTGTACCGGGTGCAAATGCAACAGGGGTTACCTGGACCATACATGCACATTTCGGCCATAATCCTATCAGTCGCTGGTTTGGTTTATTTGCCGAATCCATGATAGGACCTGATTTTGAAAAGGGGCTGGCTCAACTAAAGCAAAAAATAGAAACGGGAGAACTTCGCCTGCCAGAGCCCAAAATGACGGTAGAAACGATCAAAACCACTCCTATGCAGGTACTAACCATCCTGGATACAGCTGCCGTGATGTCGGATATTGGTCCGGTTTTGCAAAAGGCGTATGGAGAGATTGGTGAACTGATCAATAAAGATCAGCTGACTTTTACAAGCGCGCCCCTGGCCTGGTATTATTCCAACTCAGCACCATTTGTACTGGAAGCTGCCATACCTGTTAACAAAGCTCCTGCCAATACAGGAGGCCGGATTAAATGGAAAACGGTTCCTGCCGAAAATGCCATTGTGGTGCATTTTTACGGACCATATGAAGAAACTCATCTGGCTTATACCAAAATCCAGGACTGGCTTACGGCTAACAATAAAAAGGCGAAAGGCGCACCATATGATGTTTATGTGGATGACCCTACTACAAAAAAATCCATGTACGAAGTCCGTACCGATATCATTCAGCCTTTTGAATAGTGGTATCCTGCATCTGTGATTTATAGGAGATGATTTCTTCTGTTAGGTGTTCGTAGAGATCTTTCCAATCCGGATGCGGGTTCATCAGCTCCAGGTGTCTTCGAATAGTTGTAAGATCCTCCCGCATGGCTGGGCCTGTTTGCCAGTAGAAGGGGTCTCTGGCAGGTTCCTTATCCGGATCCATTCGTAGAACTGTTTCCCGTATCAGGGGTAAAAGTAATTCAAAGGAGAGCTGGTGTTCCTGGCATAAGCGGTAAGCAATGCTAAACATCAGATTGGGAAAATTATTCACCCATACAGCACTAACGTGCATGCGTAATCGCTGCTGATCCGTAACCACCTGGCAGGAACTTCCTACAGAGTGTACGAGTTTCATTAATTGAGCCAGGTCATCCGGATGTGCAGCCTGGATCAGGAAGGGAACCGATCCGCTCACGGGTATTTTTCCTGTTAAACTTTGTAAAGGGTAGAGCACTCCAAATCGGGGGGATACTCCCTGCAAGACAGTTATTGGTAAAGTTCCGGCCGTATGCACTACGAGTTGATTATTCAGCTGCCATTTCAGCATCAGTTCCGGCAGCGCACGATCAGCCAGGGCTACTACATACAGATCGGCATCAGGTGAAATGGCAGCAAATTGATCTGAAAATCCGGCGCCCAGCTCCCGGGCCAATGGCGCTCCCCTTTCGGCTGTACGGTTCATTACCTGTAAGATCTGATGGCCATGCTGAACAAAAATCCTGCCTAATGATCCGGCAACTTTTCCTGCTCCGATCAAAACAATTTTCATATCGTAACTTTACAGCATGAAATTAGCACAAAAGCTGGCCCTGAATTACTTGCGGGCAAAATTGAATTTTACTGCCGTGTTCTCCAAACGCAAGGCGGCTGAAATGGCTTTTGAGATTTTTGCTACTCCTTTTCGCCGCTCCAAAAAGAAGGAAGCTCCTATTTTTTTGAAAGCAGATCGTTTATTTGTTCAGATTGAAGGTAAGCGGGTTGCTGTTTACAGGTGGAATAAGGGCGGTATAAGAAAGGCGATGATCCTGCATGGCTTTGAATCCTCCTCCTGGAATTTTGATCGTTATATAGGCCCGCTTATTAAAAAGGGATACGAAGTAATTGCTGCGGATGCTCCTGCGCATGGCGCTTCGGAAGGAACCCAGATCACACTGCCGCTTTATGTAAAAACGATCGCTACCATCTACCAGGAATTTGGTCCTGTTCATAGTTTCATGGCGCATTCTTTTGGTGGATTAGCCATTACCCATTTTCTGGAACAGGTTCCGCATGACGACCAGGTGCGGGTTGCATTGATTGCACCTGCAACTGAAACCAGCACGGCGATTAGAAGCCTTTATAAGATGTTGCAACTGGATGAAAAAGTACAGGAATCATTTGAGGAAATCGTACTAGAAAGAGGTGGTGTGGCTTCCGGTTATTATTCCATTCCACGGGCATTACAACATATTCACGCCTCCATCTTATGGATTCATGATGAAGACGATGATGTAACTCCCCTCAAAGATGTAAAACCAATTATCAAAAAAGCTCCGGCCAATATAGAATTTATGATCACAAAAGAGCTGGGGCATCGAAAAATCTACCGGGAAAATAAAGTGGTGAAAAAAGTTGTGGAGTTTCTTTAAGCTCCTTCCCGCCCACCGAGCATGGGCACAAAGGAAAAATTATCAAAGACTTCTTCACTGTAGCCGCCATCCGCATTTTTCGTGAGGCGCAGCATACGTTGTACAGCACCCTCGCCCACCGGAATTACCATTTTACCGCCAGTTTTTAGTTGTGCAAGGAGTTTCTCCGGAATAAAAGGTGCTGCTGCTGTTATGATTACTTTATCGAAGGGGGCATATGTGGGCAAACCTTCAAATCCATCTCCATAGAAGAATTTGATATTGGGATATTTTTTCAGATAACTGAATCCCCTGTTCTGATCGAACAGGGTTTTTTGTCGCTCGATTGTAAATACCTGTGCTCCCATTTCCGCCAATACACAGGCCTGGTAGGCACTTCCGGTACCGATTTCCAACACTTTATCAAATGGTTTGATTTCCAGCAACTGTGATTGATACGCCACCGTATAGGGTTGAGAAATGGTTTGTCCTACCGCAATCGGAAAGGCTTTGTCCTCATACGCTTTATCATCAAATGCTGAATCCAGAAAATAATGACGCGGTAATTGGAGAATGGCATCCAGTACGCGTTCGTCTGTGATGCCTTTCTCCTTTAAATGATCTACCAGTTTTTTCCGAAGTCCTTTATGGCGATACGTATCTTCAAATGTTCTCATACCGCCCGCAAGTTATTGAAAAGGATCGGATGCCAAACCATCACTTATAATTTCATGTCGCTGATGATGCCTTTGATGGTAGCATCCAGATCTGCTTCCTTCGTTGCAAAGGCTGCACTTTCCGGAAGCTTTGTGGATACGCTGAAATAAAACTTGATTTTTGGTTCGGTACCACTGGGTCTTGCTGAAATCTTGCTGCCATCTGCCAGTATGAATTGCAACACATTGCTTTTGGGCAATGCAATTTTCCATTCTTCTCCTGTCTGCAGGTTTTTACCCTGCTGCAATTCATAATCCAGTAATTGCACTACTGCAGAACCGTTTATGGTCTTTGGTGGATTCGAGCGATACCCCTCCATCATGGCAGCAATCTGCTGCTGCCCATCCATACCTTTTTTGGTAATGGAAATCAAATGCTCCTTAAAGAATCCATACTGAACGTAGAGGTCGATCAGTTTCTGATAGAGACTTCTGCCCTTGTCTTTTTCATAGGCAGCCATCTCACAGAGAAGCGCAACCGCACTTACGGCATCTTTATCGCGTAACTGCGGACCAATCATTAACCCATAACTTTCTTCCCCGCCAATCACATAATTTTCTTTTCCTTCTTTTTCCTTGATGAGCTCTGCAATCCATTTGAAGCCTGTCAGCACATTGTAGCAGGCGATGTTGTTCTGCTTTGCGATTTCATCAATCAGTTCGGTGGTAACAATGGTTTTTACAACCATATCATTCGGCTGTGCCAGGCCTTTTGCTTTTCTCGCTTCAATCATGTAATTGAATGCCAACACGGCAGTTTGGTTACCATTCATCAGCACCCAGTTGCCATCGCTGTCTTTCACGCCAATGCCTACCCGATCTGCATCCGGATCTGTTCCCAGCAGAATATCAGCATCAATTTCTTTGGCTTTTTTCAATCCAAGCGCCATCGCATCGGCTTCTTCCGGGTTGGGATAATTTACCGTAGGGAAATTTCCATTGGGTTCACTTTGCTCCTGCACGATAGTAACGTTGGTGAAACCAAAATCCGCCAGCACATCCGGAACCAGTTTGATACCCGTACCATGGATGGGGGTGTAAACAATTTTCAGATCTTTCTGACGGGCGATTGCATCCGGATAAACACTCAGGCCTTTTACCATTTTCCGATAGGCGTCATCTATTTCTGCTCCGATCAGGGTAATATTGGCTTCACCGCCCGACCATTTTACTTCATCAACAGATGCGATTTTTTCTACCTCCTTGATGACGTTTTTATCGTGTGGTGGTACCAGTTGTCCGCCATCGTTCCAATAGGCTTTGTAGCCATTGTATTCTTTGGGGTTATGGGAAGCGGTACAAACCACTCCACCCTGGCAGCCCAGGTGACGGATACTGAAACTCAGTTCCGGCGTGGGACGCAGGGCTTCAAATAAATATACTTTGATACCATTGGCCGCAAAAACATTGGCAGTGGTTTCAGCAAAAAAGCGGCTGTTATTGCGACTGTCATGTGCTATGGCTACTTTGATTTCAGTATTCGGAAAGGAAGCTTTCAGGTAATTGGAAAATCCCTGCGTAGCCATGCCTACGGTGTATTTATTCATTCGGTTGGAACCTACCCCCATGATGCCGCGGAGGCCACCGGTTCCGAATTCCAGATTGCGGTAAAAAGAATCCGTCAGTTCAGTTGGATTGGTTTTGATAAGGTCTTCAATGCTGGCTTTGGTTTCGGCGTCGTAATTGCCATTCAGCCACTGGTCTACTTTTGCTTGTATTGCTGCATCCATATGGTTCGCTTTTTTTTATCGGGGTTGAAGATATAGAATCTGAATGGAATCTGTTTAGCCCGGTAAAACGTATTTTTAGGCCTGAAATGATTTGATTTGCTGCGAATAAAAGCTTTGTTGAAGTCTGGAAGTATTTTACTGTTTTTGCTTTTAGCAGGATGGTCCTGTGCATTTTCGCAAGCACTACCGGATAGCATTTTGAGAAAATCTTGGCCCATCCATGATAGTGATATAATTACACTCACTAAAATGGGACCATGCGAGGTAGGCCGTTACACTCCCCCCTCCCGCATATGGTGGGTGGCCGGGGGGCATGCGGCTGTTTGGGCGGGCACTTATATCGCACTCAATAAAGCCTGGTACGATGGTTATGAACGACAGGGATTCCATCTCTTTAATGATGGCAGGGAATGGAACCAGATGGATAAAGCCGGACATATCTGGACCACCTATCAGTTAGGTCGCTTATCTGGTGAGGTTTGGAAATGGGCGGGACTGCGGCACAACCAGGCCGTATGGCTGGGAGGCGTCAGTGCCATGGCATTTCAGAGTATCATTGAATTACAGGATGCCTATTCTGCCAAATGGGGCTTTAGTTGGTGGGATATCGCTGCCAACACAGTGGGTGCAGCTGCCTATGTATCACAGGAACTGGGCTGGAAGGAACAGCGCATACAGATTAAAATGGGTTATTTCCCTTATAACTACCCGTCTGAACTGAAAAACCGGCAGCAGGAATTGTTCGGCGCCGGCTTTGCGGAAAAAATTCTGAAAGACTATAATGGCCAAACCTATTGGCTGAGTGCCAATCTCAACCGGTTTTTCCCGGCAGCGAAGCTCCCCAAATGGTTGAATCTTTCGGTTGGATATAGCAGTGATCTGATGCTTGGTGGAATGGGTAACAGTTGGACCGAAGCAGATGGTACCCCTATTAACCGGAAGGATCTATTACGCGTAAGAAGGTATTACCTTTCGGCGGATGTTGATTTAACGCGGATCCCTACCCGAAAAAAATGGGTGCGCTCCATCTTTACTGCTCTCAACGCCATTAAGATACCTGCACCTTCCCTGGAATATAACAATGGCGGAGGTTTCCGCTTCCACTGGTTGCACCAGTAAATTCATTCCAGGTAGGCTCCGCTTACAGCATCCCCCTCTACAGTTACATAAATATGATCCTGCATCGTAGTTGCCAGGCTGATCCCTACATAATCCGCTTTTACCGGATAGGCTTTATGGGTTCGTTCCACCAGCGTCAAAATCTGGATTCTTTCAGGATGCTGTGCCAGGAAGGGCTGCATCGCATATAAAATGGTTTTGCCACTGTTGGTTACATCATCCACCAGCACAATGGTTCGATTGGAAAAATTCATTTCCCTGCTGAGCGTGATCGTAGTAGGGTGACGTTTATCCAGGCTTATTTCAATGATTTCTGAGTTTATTCCCGCAATTTCCCGAATGAGCCTGGCCAGCAAACGGGCCATTACTACTCCATTATCGCGGATGCCCGCTATAATGATGGGTTCTTTTGTACCAATCAGTTCTTCTGCCATTTCATAGGCCATTCGTTCCAGTTTCTTGGCTGCCGCCGGAGCATCCAGGATATATTTTCGATTCGCAGACATAATTGAATTTCAGGGCGAAAAATTACAACAATTCATTGAGCCTATGCGAAATCACTTAATTTAGTTCCACAATACCGATCTTATGCATTACCTGCAACAACTTGCTTTTGTATTGTTACTGCTTGCTGCTGTCTGGTTTTTTTCCAGGCAGGTGAAATTCATTCGCCGCAATATCCTGCTGGGTAAGGATGAAAATTTTAGTGATCATCCTGATCTCAGGTGGAAAAATGTTTTGCTACTGGCTTTTGGCCAAAAGAAAATGTTCAAAAACCCGCTGGTTGCCATTCTGCATTTTGTAATCTATGCCGGCTTTATCATCATCAACCTGGAAGTACTGGAGATTGTATTGGATGGTATCCTTGGTACACATCGACTCTTTACCGGTTTCCTGGGTATGGGACTGTATCGCTTTCTGATCAACAGTTTTGAATGGCTGGCTTTTGGTGTACTTGTGGTTTGTGTGATTTTCCTGGCCAGGAGAAATATGCTGAAGCTGCGGCGATTTATTTCACATGACCTGGATGGATGGCCACGTTCGGACGCAAATTATATTCTGATTACGGAGATCATCCTGATGCTGCTTTTCCTGACCATGAATGCTGCAGATGTAACACTGCAGGAACGTGGCGCGGCTGGATATGCTGATCATGCCACAGGAGCGTTTGCTGTTTCCTCTTTCATTCAGCCCCTTCTAAATAGCTGGAACGATAACAGTCTGATATTGCTGGAACGCATTTGCTGGTGGTTGCATATTGCCGGTATTCTTGCTTTCCTGAATTATCTGCCCTTCTCCAAACATTTACATATCCTGCTCGCTTTCCCCAATGCCTATTATGCAAGATTGGAAGAGCAGGGTAAAATGAAAAATATGCCGGCCATCCAGAACGAAGTGTTGTATGCCATGCAGCCGGAACTCGCTCCTGCAGAAGCGGGTGAAGCACCTTCCTTTGGTGCCAAAGATGTAATGGAACTCAGCTGGAGAAACCTGTTGGATGCTTACAGTTGTACTGAATGTGGTCGTTGTTCTGCTGTCTGTCCGGCTAATATTACAGGTAAATTATTATCCCCCCGAAAGATTATGATGGATACCCGCGATCGCCTGACCGAAGTTGGGAAGAATATCGATAAGAACGGGGAGTTTGTACCGGATGGAAAATCACTTTTGAACGATTACATTACTACAGAGGAATTAAGAGCCTGCACTACCTGCAATGCCTGTGTGGAAGCCTGTCCGGTTAGCATCAGTCCGTTGGAGATCATCCTGGAACTACGCCGTTCCCTGATCATGGAAGCCAGCAATGCTCCCCAGGAATGGAATGCGATGTTCTCTAATGTGGAAAACAATTTTGCGCCCTGGAAATTCAGTCCTGATGAACGGGATGCCTGGACTCAAAATTAGCTATCAACCTGATTCTTATCAGTTTTCCCCGTATCTCAACCACGTAGTTTTATAAAAATTTCAATTATGGCTATACTGGAAAACAAAGTTGCTATTGTAACCGGTGCCGGTTCAGGTATCGGTAGAGCAATTGCCCTTTTTTATGCCCGGGAGGGTGCGAAAGTTGTGGTATCCGATATCAACCAGGCAGGTGGTGAAGAAACAGTAAAGGAGATTATTGCAGCAGGAGGAACTGCCATCTTTTTTAAAGCGGATACTTCTTCAATTGAAGACAATCGCCTGCTGGTGGAGAAAGCGGTGCAGGAATATGGTGGATTGCATATTGCCTGTAATAATGCAGGCATTGGCGGACCGTTGGGGCCTACAGGCGAATATCCAATTGATGGCTGGAACAAAGTAATTGGTATCAATTTAAACGGTGTTTTTTATGGGATGCATTTCCAGGTGCAGGCTATGTTGAAATCCGGAGGAGGTTCCATTGTAAATATTGCGTCTATACTGGGTGCAGTTGGAACCCGCTTCTCTCCTGCTTATGTTGCAGCCAAGCACGGCGTGGTTGGACTCACCAAGGCAACTGCTCTTGAGTATGCCAGTCAGGGGGTACGGGTGAACAGTATTGGTCCGGGTTATATTCTCACTCCTCTGCTTACCAATACGCTGGACCAGGCGACACTGGATCAGCTTAAATCACTTCATCCCATTGGTCGGCTGGGTACTTCAGAAGAAGTGGCTGAACTGGCCCTCTGGCTGAGTTCTGATAAAGCATCTTTTGTTACCGGATCTTATTACGCGGTTGATGGCGGTTATCTTGCACAATAATATGTTCCGTTATCTTGCCTTAGGTGATTCCTATACAATTGGTGAACAGGTATTGCTTACCGAATCTTTTCCCTACCAGGTGGTTCAACTTGCCAGGCGGAAGGGATTGGCCCTGGCTGCACCAGAAATAATAGCCCGAACCGGCTGGACAACCGATGAATTGCAGGCAGCAATGAAATCCTATCAATTTCAGAATCCTTATGATTTTGTCAGTCTGTTGATTGGGGTAAATAATCAATACCGGGGACGCACAGCCGAAGAATACACAATTCAGTTTAAGCAACTGCTGGATCAGGCAATTGAATTGGCTGGAGGAATCCGCCAGCGAGTGGTGGTATTATCCATTCCCGACTGGGGTGTAACTCCTTTTGCAACTGGGCGAAACCGGGAGCAAATAACTGCAGCCATCGATCACTTTAATGCAATAAACCAACAGCTTGCCAGTGAGCAGGCTGTTGGTTATATTAATATTACTCCCGGTACACGGGAAGCTGCATTGGATAGCAGTTTGCTAGCCGCAGACGGACTTCATCCCTCACCGAAGGAATACAGGCGTTGGGCAAAAAGACTGCTTCCTTATCTTTCCCAGAAATAAGGTGGTTCGATACCAAGTGCCCGCAGGTAAACGTATCCTTGTCCGCGGTGGTGAATCTCGTTATCGATCAGGTAAAGAATGGTACTCAGGTTGGTTCCTTCATACTGTCCGAATGCCATTTCTACTTTGGAAAATCTGGCAGGATCAATAGCCGGCCATTTGGCATTCATCTCTTCTGTTACTTCATCCCAAAAATCAAGCAGTTCTTCTTTGGTTTTAGGGCGCTTTGCACCACCGGTGTGATCAACCGCTGGCCAGACACCTGTAGCAACCCCTTCAATGGCGGGTACAGCAAGCGTTGCCATCTCCATTACCAGTTCAAAGAAAGGTCGCATCCCACCTATTGAAAATTCAAACAACTCTTTTTCAGGGAATGCCAGGATGGCTTTACGAGTCAGACGGCGATGTCCCTGCCAATGGTCAAAAAGTTCAGCACCAGATAAGATTTCATTTTTTACAGGATTGTTCAATGTTGTATTCATTTTAGCTTGTTTTGATACAACAAAGAAAGGGAGGGCTTGTGACAGCCCTATGTCAGGAGGCATGGAAGAAAGTCAGAAGTGAAAAAGGTGAAAAAGGTGAAAAAGGTGAAAAGGCAGCTGAATGGCTGCCTTTTTGGATTCTGTCGGGACGACTGGATTCGAACCAGCGACCTCTTGCACCCCATGCAAACGCGCTACCGGGCTGCGCTACGTCCCGAGGGTTACAACTGCTTAACGCTCAGCGTTTTTCAATTGCAGGGTGGCAAAAGTACACTAAAATTTGATTTCACAAAAATGAAATAACAATCCTAATTTCGCAGCATTCTACGCTGATGAAACACTTATTAGAACAGGTTGTAATCAACGATCCCCGCTCTCCTTTTAACGGTTCCCGACAAGATATTCTCATCCTGAATGGACAGATCGAAGCCATTGGTCAATCCCTTGATGCTGCCGATGCCCACCGTATAAAGATGAATGGACTGGTCGTGAGTCCGGGTTGGGTAGATCCTTTTGCCCATTTCAACGATCCGGGATCAGAATACAAAGAAACATTGGATTCCGGTGCTGCCGCTGCTTCGGCAGGCGGTTTTACCCGGGTATTCGTAGTGCCAAATACCAAACCGGCCATTGATGCGAAAACGCAGGTTGAATATATCATGGCAAAATCTGCCGGACTTCCGGTACAGGTACTGCCCCTCGGAGCGATTACCAAAGGAACGGAAGGCAAGGAACTGGCTGAAATGTATGATATGCAGGCGAGTGGCGCCATTGCTTTCAGCGATGGATTAAAGCCGGTTCAATCATCCGGCCTGCTGGTAAAAGCGCTTCAATATGTAAAAGCATTTGGTGGATTGATCGTCCAGATTCCTGATGATACCAGTCTGGCACCCCATGGCCTGATGCATGAAGGAATCATCTCCACACAATTGGGGCTCCCTGGTAAACCTATGATGGCGGAGGAACTCATGGTGGCCAGGGATATCAAGCTGGCCCGTTATACTGGAAGTCGCCTCCACTTTACAGCAGTAAGTTCACCAAAATCACTGGAATATATTCGCCGGGCAAAAGAAGGCGGACTGGATATTACCTGTTCCATAACGCCTTATCATTTGTTCTTTTGCGATGAAGACCTGGTGCACTATGATACCAACCTGAAAGTAAATCCTCCTTTGCGCACGGCAGCAGATCGGGATGCACTGAAAAGAGCAGTACTGGATGGATCGATTGATTGCATCGCTACGCATCACCAGCCACATGACTACGATGCCAAGATCCTTGAATTTGAATATGCGAAGTTTGGCATGATTGGCCTGGAATCAGCGTACAGTGTGGTAAAACAATCATTGCCGGAACTCAATGAGGAACAACTGGTGAAACTATTCTCCCTGAATGCAAGATCCATCTTTGGATTACCAGAGGCAATCATAAAAGAAGGAACCTGTGCAGATCTAACCTTATTCCAGCCCGACCGGGACTATGAATTTTCCAGGGAGATGATCCGGTCTAAATGCAGTAATAGTCCCTTTATTGGTAAACACTTTAAAGGCAAGGTAGCCGGAACCATCCTGGGAACTAAAATCAGTCTGAACAATTGAAAACGATTTACGCTTCTGCCCTGCTGACAGGGACCCTGCTCGGGCTATTGTTCACAGGTGGTTTGTTTTTCAGCTGGAAACAGGGAATTGACTTCATGGTAAGCTTTCATAAGTATTATGCATTGCTACCGGTAATTCTAGTATCAATACTGGGAGCGGCATTTTTTATTGAGCAAAGACAGCACTGGGCCATTGACTGGAAACTGATCATTCGGTTTGCGTTCCTAAGCTACATCATCTATGAAATCTTTTACGCATTGGCGAATTACTTCCTGTTTGACATAGTTGATCCGTCGTCATATCTTCGTATGGTTGATACCCTTAACCGGGAAGACGTGCAGCGCTTAAAAGAAGCGAATGCTCCCGAAGACAAAATCAAAGAGCTGATTAAAATGGGTGAATATGCCAAACAGCCTATCACCTGGATGCAGCGAATGGTTGCGATCGGGCAAAATCTGATCCTTGATTTCATAAAATCTGTGCTGATCGGCTTCGTAATTAAACAGGTAAAACGCTAAAGTTATTACATGGATCTTTCAATTGTGATACCCTTACTGAATGAAGAGGAATCCCTTCCGGAACTAACGGATTGGATTAAACGCGTCATGGTTGAAAATGGATTCAGTTATGAAATTCTTTATATAGATGATGGAAGTACCGATCGTTCCTGGGAGATCATAACAACTCTCCGCTCGAAGGATCCTGAACATATAAAAGGCATCAAGTTCCAACGCAATTACGGTAAATCAGCAGCCTTAAATGAAGGCTTCAAAGCTGCAAAAGGAGAAGTAATTATTACGATGGATGCGGATCTGCAGGACTCTCCAGATGAAATTCCCGGACTTCGGAATATGATCCTGCTGGAGAACTACGACCTGGTGAGTGGTTGGAAAAAAGTTCGGTACGATAATACGATCACCAAAAACCTGCCCTCCAAATTATTTAATGCCGCTACCAGGAAGGTTTCCGGTATATATCTGCATGATTTCAATTGTGGCTTAAAAGCCTACCGTAAAAAAGTGGTGAAAAGTATAGAAGTCTATGGTGAAATGCATCGCTATATTCCTGTTATCGCCAAATGGTCGGGCTTTCGGAAAATCGGCGAAAAAGTAGTGGAACATCGTGCCCGTAAATATGGGGTCACGAAATTTGGCCTGAATCGTTTTATCAATGGTTTCCTGGATCTCGCTTCTATTACTTTTGTAGGCAAATATGGTAAAAGGCCGATGCATTTTTTTGGATCCTGGGGTAGTCTGAGTTTTGGAATCGGCTTTATTTCCATCATTTATTTGCTGGTTGCAAAAATTATGAATCCGGAAGTTAGCCTGAGTAACCGTCCCGCATTTTTTATCGGACTAACGGCAATGATTATAGGCTCTCAGTTATTTCTTGCAGGTTTCCTGGGAGAACTTATTTCCAGGAATTCACCCGGTAGAAATCATTACCTGATAGAAGAAAAAACCGGACTGGATTAATCAGAGAAAATGGCATTGTATATTGTCATACTCGGACCAGCGCATCCTTTCAGAGGAGGCGGTATTACCACTTTTAATGAGCGATTGGCAAGAGGTTTACAGGAAGCTGGTCATAAGGTTGAAATTCTCAATTTCACGGTTCAATACCCTTCGTTTCTATTCCCCGGCAAATCCCAGACAACAGATGAACCGCCTCCCACAGATCTCACCATTGAACAGCGACTGCATTCCATGAATCCTATCAACTGGTGGTCAACGGGAGAGTACCTCCGAAAGAAAAAACCTGATCTGATTCTGGTACGTTACTGGTTGCCGTTTATGGGACCGGCATTTGGAACGGTATTAAGAAGGGTACGAAAAAATCGCTCTACCAAAATCATTGCGCTTACTGACAATGTACAACCGCATGAAAAAAGACTGGGTGATCAACTCTTTACCCGCTATTTCCTGCCGGCCTGCGATGCTTTTATTACGATGAGTAAAAAAGTAGAACAGGATCTCCGTTCATTTGTGGCGGATAAACCGATTCTGCAGGTTCGCCATCCGTTGTATGATAATTTCGGTTCGCCAGTTGCAAAGGACAAAGCAAGAGAACATTTAGGCATTTCTTCAGATACCCGGGTCCTGCTTTTTTTTGGATTCATCCGTGCATACAAAGGACTCGATTTACTACTGAAAGCATTGCCCCTTATTCGGGAGCAAAACATCCTGCTGGTGGTAGCCGGAGAATTCTATGATGAGCCAGCGGCCTATCACCGGTTGATTAACGAATTGGGAATAGAAAATAAAGTAAAGCTGATGGCAGATTTTATTCCTTCTGACCAGGTTCGTTTTTATTTCAGTGCGGCAGACCTGGTTGTTCAGCCATATCGCAATGCTACCCAAAGTGGTGTAACCCCGCTTGCTTACCACTTTGATAAACCAATGGTGGTTACCAATGTGGGTGGATTACCCGATTATGTAGAAAATGAAAAGACAGGCCTTATTGCAGAACCCGACCCGGCCTCACTGGCTCAGGCCATTAACCGATTCTTTGAATTTGGAGCCGACCGGTTTAGTGCTCAAATTTGCGAGAAGAAAAAGGAACTCAGCTGGCCGGTATTTATTGATCAGTTACTGCAGCTGTTTTACAGGCTAAAAAAATAATACCATGAAAAATATAATCCGGGAATGCATTGAGTCGTCCATTCAGGTGAAGAAATCCATATTACTGGATGATGCATTCCAACTGCGAATCGAGCAGGCGGTCAACTGTATCCTGATGGCTTTTCAGCAGGGCAAACGGGTTTATTTCTGCGGAAATGGAGGAAGTGCCGCTGATGCACAACACCTGGCTGCTGAATTCAGCGGACGATTTTATAAAAACAGGAAAGCCCTCCCTGCAGAAGCGATGCATTGCAATACATCTTATCTCACTGCTGTAGCAAATGATTTTGGCTACGATGAAATATACGCCCGGATGGTGGAAGGAATACTGGAACCAGGTGATGTACTAATCGGGTTATCAACTTCCGGCAATTCCCCCAATATTGTAAAAGCCTTTGAAGCGGCGAGATCGCGGTCAATTGCTACAATTGGTTTTACCGGCAGGCAGGGCGGTCAGCTGGCTGCATTAAGTGATTTGCTGTTTAACGTGCCTTCTGATGATACACCGAGAATTCAGGAAAGTCATATCATGGTGGGACATATCATTTGTCAGTTAGTGGAAGCAAAATTTTTCGCCTGATGGATTGGTTGAAGCCGGATAAAAGCTGGACACTTTTCCTGGACCGCGATGGTGTGATCAATTATGAGAAAGTAAATGACTACATCTACCATCCCGGTGAGTTTAAATTCTATGAAGGTGTGCTGGAAGCCATGCAAATTTTTCGTAAGCTATTCGGAAAGATCATTTTGGTTACAAACCAGCGGGGAATTGAAAAAGGGTTGATGACGGTACAGGATCTTGAGGACATCCACCAACATATGCAGGCTGAAATGGCCAAAGTAAACGGGAAAATAGATGCCATATTCTTTTGCAGTTCTTTGGATGATCAGCATCCGAATCGCAAACCACAGCCAGGTATGGCTTTTCTGGCACAGGAAAAATATCCTGAAATTGATTTTAACAGATCAATTATGGTGGGAAATAACCTGAGCGATATGTACTTCGGAAGGAATACAGGCATGAAAACCATTTACCTGCAAACAACGCATCCCGATCTTCCCCTCCCCCATCCTGCTGTTGACCTCGCGTGCAAGGACCTGTTAAATTTTGCGAAGTTGTTGGAGCCGGCATTAAAATGGTAACTTAGACGGGTCTGAAAAATATGAAAAAACTGATAATCATAGGGGTATTGGCGTTTGGCTCTGTTCAATTACATGCACAGCAGGCTTTTTCAAATAACGACCTGAAAGAACTTCAATCAAGAGAAGACAGCCTGCGCATCCAGGCAGATAGTATGATCAATGCGCTTAATCCGGGTAAACGTTTTCTTAGCGATAGCATTTTTGTACGGATGCTGGTTCGTGCATTACGTACCCCTCATTCGTTCAATTACTCATTCGATTCCCTTCAGACGATATCAAGGTTGTATGCGCCGGACAGCAGTTTCCGGATTTTTACCTGGCAATTGAAAAAGGATGAATACTTCTATTATCAGAAAGGAGCTATTCAGATGCGGACAAAAGATGGATCGCTCCGACTTTACCCGCTTTTTGATGCATCCATGTTTACCAGTAAACCACTTGATTCTGTGCGCAGCAGAAATAACTGGATTGGCGCAATCTATTACAAGGTTATTCAGAAAACCTGGAAGGGTAAAAATTACTATACACTGCTGGGGTTTGATGGATTCACGGTGGGGAGTAACCGAAAATGGATGGAGGTGCTGACGTTTGATGAGTCAACGGGTGAACCTCGTTTTGGAGGACCATTTTTCCGGTTGAAACACGATACAGCAAAGGTAGAACAGGTTTTAAACCGCTTTGTAATTGAATATAAAAAAGAAGCCAGCACTACCTTTAATTACAATGGTGAAATGGATATGGTGATTGTAGATCACCTGATCTCTGAAACACAGGAGCCACATCGTCCGGAAACCTATATCCCCGATGGTGATTTTGAAGGATTTCAGTGGAAAAATGGAGTTTGGGTGCATGTGCCAAAAGTGTTCACGGAAGTTCCTGATGAATTCAAACGAATAGATCCCTTATTGGGAAACGCTCCTGCTGAGGATGCCATCCGCGATAAAGATGGAACCATCAATGAAAAGAAGCTGGAAGAACGTTCCAGGAAAAACGTAGAAAAAGCAACCGAGAAAGAGAAACCCAAACCGAAGAAACCGGGTGGCGGACAATAACAGTAAAATACCGTTCAGGCAATTACTGCTGCAGTATAGTAATACTGCTATCAATATACTTTTCCCGCTGATTCTATTCCCTTACATGACCCGGACACTAGGTCCGGAGGGTTATGGCATTATCGGATTTTACGAATCGCTCATGTCAGTGGTTATTGTGCTGGCTGCATTTGGCGTTCGGTATTATGGACTAAGATTACTTAGCAAATCAGCCATTGGTGATGCAAAACAAGCGAATACCATCCTGCACCTGGTGCTGATCAATCTTGCAATGGCATTCATCGGTGTTATTTGTTATGCAGGTTACCTTCTTTCCAAACCGGCAGTCATAGGTTCCACTACCATCGCCATTTTATATGGATTCAATATGCTGCAATATATGCTGCACATGGATTGGTATTTTCAATCGCAGGAGCGATACCAGTTATTGTTTGTACGAACACTCATCGCCAGGCTGCTGGTATTGGTGGCATCCATTGTATTTGTAAGAAAACCGGAAGATCTTATTTACTATATCATCATTTCAGCCTGCAATTATGTGTTTATTTCTGGAGTTGCCATTTATTACATCAGGGATTTGTACAAACACTGGCACTGGGATTTCGAATTGTTTAAAAAGTTACTGAACGCACTTGCTCCCTTTGCCATCCTGGGTGTGCTGGGATCTCTTTATTTTGCTTTTGATACCATTTTACTGGCAAGGCTGGGCCAACTGGATGAACTGGGCTATTATACGGTAGCCTCCAAGATTGTACGGATCGGCATCAATGTATTTTCAGGAGCATCGGTAGTATTCTTTGTTAAACTGTTTCGCTCATCCGCAAATAAAACCCTGCAGGCTGACAGCTTGCTTACTACGATTCATCTGAGTTATCCTATTGGTGCTATTTTGTATTTTTTTGCGGAGTCAGTGATCCTATTCGTGTCTGGTTCGGATTACCAGCCTTCGGTTCATCTGCTACGCATTTTTTCATTGTTATGGCTGGTAGTCCCTTTCCATGATTTTTTTACTATGCAGGTATTGGTGCTGAATCACCGGGAGAAATTGGTGTTGTTTATTTACCTGGCGGCTACCATTGTTTCCTTTCTGCTCAACCTGCTCCTTATTCCAATCTGGTTTAGTACAGGCGCTGCCTGGGCAATTGTGTTATCAGAAACACTTGTGTTTTTATTGGGATTTTATTTTTCCAGAAATTATTTCTCCATCAATAAAAAACAATGGCTGGAAATTGCAGGCGTGTTGATTGTATTTCCAATTACGTATACAACTTTTAAACTGAGCAATAGTTTATTCAGTTCTCCCTTAATAAAAATAGTTACAGGAGCAGGTATAACACTGGCTGTTCATATAGCACTGCAAATAGCCGTTTTCAGAAGCCGAATCTGGAATATTGGCTGGACGGCTTTTAAATCCAGGTTCAACCGGCTTACTGCCTGATTAATCGTCCAGTTTGAGAACTGCCAGAAATGCTTCCTGGGGTACTTCCACCGCCCCGATTTGACGCATCCGTTTTTTACCTTCTTTTTGCTTTTCCAGGAGTTTACGTTTCCGGCTGATGTCTCCACCATAACATTTAGCCGTAACATCTTTTCTCATAGCGCTGATGTTTTCACGGGCTACGATTTTTGCGCCGATAGCTGCCTGTATCGCGATCAGGAATTGCTGGCGGGGTAATAATTCTTTGAGTTTCTCACATAACTTTCTGCCAAAATCATTGGCTCGGCCACGGTGAATAAGTGCACTCAACGCATCCACTCTTTCTGCATTTAGCAGAATATCCATTTTTACGATATCAGCTTCCCTGTATCCGATTGGATGATAATCAAAGGAGGCATAACCTCTGGTCTGACTTTTCAGCTTATCATAAAAATCAAATACAATTTCAGTAAGCGGCATTTCAAAAATCAGTTCCACGCGTGTCTGGGTCAGGTAACTCTGATTGATCAGGATCCCTCTCTTCCCCAGGCAGAGTGTCATAATGTTACCGATATACTCAGGTTTGGTAATGATCTGGGCTTTGATAAATGGCTCTTCGATCCGGTCGATCCTGCTTGGATCCGGCATTTCAGTTGGGTTATTGACAATAACCTTTTCTCCTTTACTTGTGTATGCGATAAAACTTACGTTCGGAACAGTGGTGATTACTGTCTGATTAAACTCTCTTTCGAGTCGCTCCTGGATAATTTCCATGTGCAGCATCCCAAGGAAGCCACAACGAAAACCAAATCCGAGGGCCTGGGAAGTTTCCAGTTCGTACGTTAGAGATGCATCATTGAGCTGGAGCTTATCCATACAATCCCGCAGTTCTTCAAACTGATCTGTTTCCACAGGGAAAATACCAGCGAATACCATGGGCTTAACCTCTTCAAATCCTCTGATTTGCTCTGGAGTGGGGTTATTCGAGAGAGTGATGGTATCACCCACTTTAACTTCCTTGGCGTTTTTAATACCTGTGATGATATATCCTACATCTCCCGCGGAAACTTCTTTACGCTCGGTCATTTTGAGTTTCAGAATGCCGATTTCATCAGCGAAATATTCCTGATTGGTTGACACAAATTTTACTTTATCACCCTTCCGGATAGTGCCGTTCAGAATACGGTAATACACAATGATACCACGGAAGCTGTTGAAGACACTATCAAAAATCAATGCCTGTAAAGGGGCCTCCGGATCACCTTTAGGAGCCGGAATTTTCTCTACAATTGCTTCCAGAATTTTATCTACACCCAGTCCCGTACGTCCACTGGCCAGCAAAATCTCCTCCGGCTTGCAACCGATCAATTCCACAATCTGGTCCTTTACCTCTTCGATCATGGCTCCATCCATATCAATTTTATTGATAACAGGAATGATTTCGAGATCATTGTCAATGGCCAGGTACAAATTACTGATGGTTTGTGCCTGGATACCCTGGGTGGCATCCACTAAAAGCAACGCACCTTCACAAGCGGCCAGGGCACGGCTCACTTCATAGCTGAAGTCAACGTGACCGGGGGTATCAATCAGATTCAGTACATAATCCTGATTGTCATAATGTTTGTAGTTGATTTGAATAGCGTGACTCTTGATAGTGATCCCTTTTTCCCTTTCCAGGTCCATATCATCCAGTACCTGGTCCATCATTTCCCGTTCGCTGATGGTATTAGTGGATTGTAATAATCGGTCTGCCAGGGTACTTTTTCCGTGGTCAATATGAGCAATGATGCAAAAATTCCGGATATTCTTCATGTATTCAACTGAATAAGGGGGCAAAATTAGCGAAAAGCAGGCAGATAGCAGCGTTCGGTGGAGGCTTTCAGCAAACTATTTGGAGATGCCTGAAAATCGGTTAGATTCGCTTAAAAATTAACCCTTTTTATGGAGCTTACCCTTCAATTTGAACAGGCTGTTGCCGATAGTAAGAATCTGTCTGAAAGACCCAGTAACGAAACCTTGCTTCAATTATACTCCCTTTACAAACAGGCCACTGAGGGTGATGTGAACGGGGATGCTCCCAATATGTTTGATTTTGTTGCCAAAGCAAAATACGAGGCCTGGTCATCTCTTGAGGGAAAATCAAAAGAGGATGCAAAACGAGAGTACATTGAACTCGTTCGCAAGCTTAAATCTTAATTTTCTTTTTTCATTTCTTCGATCAGACTGTCTTCATCCCAACCCTTTTGCTGACCAATATCGGATGCATGTGTATCCGTTTGAATGATACGCTCCAGTTCATCAATAAATTCCCTGGAGGTATTGATATATTGTTTGGGGTCGCGGATAGAAGACAGTTTTTTCATTGCCAGTTCGTCGTAGCGAAGGAAGGTTTGCGCCGCCCTGGTAGAAGTATAGGTTCTTCGTCCCATCAGGCGCAGCGTATCAACACCCATTCGCAATGAGCTATCCAGATTTTCACGGTAGATATGGAGCATGCCCGCATTCATCTGGTCATATGCATCTGTTCGGTCGGCGGCTCTTACCATCATTTGCAGATTAGGAAAATGTTTTTTTATGGTCTCAATCATTTCCAGTCTTTTTTCTGGATCCCCGATGGTAATCAATATAATTTTAGCATCAGCTGCACCGGCGGCATGCAACAAATCCTGCCTTGATGCATCTCCATAATACACATTGAATCCGAATTTGCGCAAAAAATCAACTCTGTCTGAATCGATGTCCAATACTGTACAACCAATTCCATTTGCCCTGAGAAAACGACCTACTGTATTTCCGAAATGACCAAAGCCGGCAATGATCACCGGGTTCTTTTCATGGATGGAATCCGGGGCTTTTTTTACCGCCTGTTTGGTGCCGACTTTCGGCTGAATCACTCTTTCAAATAACAGGAACAGAATGGGGGTAAGGGCCATGCTCAGTGCAACAGCTGCCATAATCAGATCGGTGATTTCATTACTGATGAGTTGTTCCTGACGTGAAAATGAGAGGAGTACAAAAGCGAATTCTCCCACCTGGCAAAGTCCTAGTGAAAAGAGCAGATTCTGATCTGTGTTTAACCGAAAGAAACGACCCAGTACAAATAATACCAGTCCTTTTATGATCATCAATCCCAGAACAATGCCCAATAGTAAAATAGGCAAATTCACCAATAATTGAAAATTGATGCTGGCTCCTATAGCGATGAAAAACAAGCCCAGCAACATACCTTTAAAGGGTTCAATATCGCTTTCCAATTCATGCCGGTATTCCGAATCAGCCAATACCACACCAGCCAGGAAAGTTCCCAGCGCCGGGCTCAGACCAACCTTAGTCATTAAAACTGTTATACCAATTACAAGCAATAGGGCTGTAGCAGTAAATACTTCTCTTACCCTTGCAGCAGCTACCATCCGCAAAAGAGGACGAACGAGCTTTCGTCCGGCAAAAATTATAAAAATCACAGCTCCCAGTACTACCAGGGTTTTTATCCATGCAGGTTGATGATCGATCCAGCTGGCAGATTGATGGGATGCTGATGTTGCAGCTTCCGTTCCGGATCCCAATAAAGGCAGAATGGCCAGCATGGGAATTACAGCAATATCCTGAAAGAGTAAAACGGAGAAACTGCTTTGCCCTGCTTCTGATTTCATCAACCCCTTTTCCTGGAGTGTTTGCAATACAATGGCTGTGGAGCTGGGAGCTACTATCATTCCGATGGCAAGGGCAATTTTCCAATCGTAACCCATCATCATGGCAAGCACCATTACGATTGCCATGGTACAAAGCACCTGCAAACCACCTAACCCAAGAATGGGATTTCGCATTTTCCAAAGCAGCCTTGGTTCCAGTTCCAGCCCAATTACAAATAACATCAGGACCACACCAAATTCCGCCGCATGCATTACATCCGAGCTGTCGCCCACCAGGTTGAGAAAAGCCGGACCAATCAGCATGCCGGCAACCAGGTAACCCAGTACGGATCCGAGCCCGGCTTTTTTAGCCAGTGGTACCAGCAATACAGCGGCAGTAAGATAAACCAGCGCCTGGTATAAAAATGAGCTTTGATCCATTTAAATAAGTTCTAAGGTGTTTTGAGAAACAACTTCTTCCGTCAGCAGATTTTGTAGTAACAGCTGATATTTCATTGCTTCTTCCCGAATTGTTTGAGGCTCCAGCTTGTGCGTTCCGTAAATGACAAAAGGAGGCCGGTAGTCCATGTTACAAAGTCGGGCAGTCTGTTCAAAATGATAAGAGAATTGTTCAACTGTGAAGTGATTTTTCCCGTTTGGCTGATATGCTTCAAAGCTTCCTCCGCAAGTAATGATATTCATCCATATTTTCCCACTTAGCGCGGTGCCATTTTTACCATAGGCCCATCCGTGTTCCAGTACCAGTTCCATCCAGTGTTTGAGCAGAGCAGGTGCACTATACCAGTAAAAGGGAAATTGAAACAGGATGCTATCATGTTCCAGCAACAGCCTTTTCTCCTTATGCACATCTATCAGAAAATCAGGATAGGTTTCATAAAGATCATGAAAGGTAATAGCTGCATGTTTGGGGATATGTTGAAGTAGCTCCCGGTGAACTCTGGACTTTTCCAGTACCGGATGAGCAAATAACAGTAAAATTCTGGCCATGCCTGAATTTACTGATTTAGTAGTAATCCAGGGAATGGGGATTATTCCCAGAACTTATTGGGATAGGTATTGCAGATAGCGCTGTGTTGGTCATCGTGTAACTTTAACTGTTGTAACTGCTCTTCTGACAGGTTGCTTTCCATGGAAGGAAAAACAATCCGTTCCTCAAACCGCACATGTTGTTCCAATTGATCCGCCAGGTCGCCGAGCAGACGATGTGTAACATTTGCCTGTTCCAGATGGGTCATGGCGGTTCGCCAGAGTTCATGATCACGCAGAATGGCTTCCGCATAATTCTTCCCTTCCGGATAGGTTTGTAAGGCCGGAATCAGGCTGTTTTCTTCCTGTTCAAAATGCGGTTTAATTTCCTGTTGCCAGCACTTCAGCAGAAAATCAGACATTACCGGTATGGAAGCCTGTTTACTGACTCCTTTCCGAATCAGTAAACAGGTCATTAGGGATGATTTGTGTTGCCTTGACAGTGGCTGCAGGCTAACCGCTCTTTGCATATCTTATTTTTTTAGTGCCTTGATAATGGCTGAAAATTCTGCCACCTGCAGTGAAGCGCCACCTACCAGGCCGCCATCCACATCGGGCTGAGAAAATATTTCTTCCGCATTCGCCGCTTTCACACTTCCTCCGTACAGAATGGAAATCTCATTTGCCAATTCAGCCCCGTATTGGTTGTTTAATACCTGGCGGATATGTGCGTGCATTTCCTGTGCCTGTGCTGCACTAGCTGTTTTACCCGTACCAATTGCCCAAATCGGTTCATAGGCTATTACAACTTTTTTAAGTTGACTGGCATCCAGGTGAAACAGGCTTTCTTTTAACTGAACTTCCACATACTGGTTCTGCTCTCCTGCTTCCCGTACTGATAACGGTTCACCACAGCAGAAAATTGGCTGAATATCCTGTTCCAATAATAAATTCAGCTTTTCAGCCAGTTCCTGATTGGTTTCATTAAAATATTCTCTCCGTTCACTATGTCCGATTACACAAAATGGAACTCCAATCGAATGAAGCATTTCAGCAGCAATCTCACCGGTATAGGCACCTGCTTTTTTATGATGGCAGTTTTGCGCAGCGATAAAATAATGCTTTTCATTGGCTACCACACTTTTAGCCATTATCAGGTATGGAAAAGGAACAGCAAATACAACCTGCTGCTGTTGTGTTAATTCAATTTTTTCGTGCAGAATTTCATCCAGTAATTTTTCCCCCTGCTGGTAGGTAAGATTCATTTTCCAGTTGGCCGCTGCGATTTGTTTTCTCATTCTTTCAATCTGATTTAAAAATTATCGTAAATATATCTAAGGATATTCTGTTCTCTCGGACTAATAGTGGAATTTTTCCATTTCTTCCAGTTCTCCAGGTCCCGGAGTGCTCTGGAGAATTCATATCTGCGGATGCCTTCGGCTCCCCAGGAAAAATTAGGTATATATTTAGGTAGGAGGCCATTTCCAAATACGCTGGAACAAATACCAACTACTGTTCCGGTATTGAAGGAAGTGTTGATAGCAGCACGACTGTAATCTCCCATAATAAGTCCGCATTTGGTGCCAACTGCAGCTTTTCCACCTTCGCTTGCCGGTGAGTACACTAAAATGGGACCAGCACTGTTTTTTACATTTGAAGCGGAAGTGCCTGCCCCCAGGTTACACCACTCTCCTATTACAGCATCACCAAGATAACCATCATGGGCTTTATTGGAATAGCCCATCAGTACAGCGTTTTTGATTTCACCACCGGCAATACAATGCGGACCAATGGTAGTGCCTCCGTAGATTCGGGTTCCCATTTTAACTACAGCATGATCCCCGATGGCTACAGGTCCGCGAATACAGGTGCCTTCCATGATTTCAGCATTTCTGCCGATGTAAACGGGACCTTCTTTGACATTGATAATAGCGCCTTCTACAAGGGCACCTTCTTCCAGGAATACAGGAAAGTTTCCTACTAGCTGATTGCTGGCTGATACAGGTTGACTGTTTCTGCCCACTGTCAGCAGTTGAACATCCTCCCTGATTGCACGGTCATTTAACCGAAAAATATCCCAGGGAAATTTCACTGCGAGCAATTCTCCATCATAAGGAATGGTATCCTGCACTTTTATCCGGTGAATACCGTTCACATCCCCCGCATTAAAATGAAGTGCGATGGCACCTGCATCTGCATGAATTAAAGCCTGACCGCTTTCCAGCTTTTCAATCGCTGCAACCAGATCCCGTGTGGGAAGTATATTGGCATGAAGTAAAAGATAATCACCTGACTGCAGGCTGGCATCAATGACGCAGGATCGATCCGATTCCTTATAATCACCTTCCCATTTATCAAAAGAAGCAAGCTGCAACGCTTTTTCCCATTTTTCCCGGATGGTAAGAATGCCGATTCGAATGTCCTGAATGTGTCGGGTGAGATGAAACGGATATAGGTTTTCCGGCTGACAATATTCTTCAGAGAAAATAATGCATTGCATGCATTAAAGATAGTAAATAAAAAAGCCGGCACTTGCCGGCTTCCTGATTATTTCTTTGCGTACTTCTTTTTGAATTTGTCGATACGTCCAGCTGTATCAAGCATCACGTTCTTACCGGTGAAGAATGGATGTGAGGTGTTGGAAATTTCAAGTTTGATCAGCGGATACTCGTTTCCGTCTTCCCACTGAATGGTTTCTTTTGAAGAGGCAGTTGATTTGCTCAGAAAAGCAAAACCATTACTCATGTCCTTGAACACTACAAAGCGATAATTCTTCGGATGGATACCTTGTTTCATAATTTCTATTTTTAAGGCCGTACGGATTTTGCCGTACTGTTTTAATTTTTTTGGAACTGCAAAATTAGAACTTTCCGATGGATTTTGAGCAGGGTGTCCAAAAAAAGATTCTATTAATAATCAGCTGAAAATCAGCTTTTCATGTTGATATACTGTAGCGGAATAGCCAGGTTCCAGGTTTTGCTGGCCTGAATCACCTCCTGCAAATCATCAATCTTTTTACCCGTTACACGAACGATATCCTCCATAATGGCAGCCTGCACCTTTAAGCCGCTGTCTTTGATCAGCTTAACGATTTTTTTGGCATCCTCCTGTTTCAGTCCGTTTCTGACCGGGATTTCCTTTTTCCAGTTCTTACCGCTTTGATAGCCTGGTTTGGCTTCAAAATCATAGATATTGGCATCCAGGCCCTGTTTGATCGTGCGACTGATCAATACATCCAGTACCTGGTTTAGTTTCATTTCACTTTCCACTTCTATGGTGAGCCGGAATTCTTTTTTATTCAGATCAATTTCAACCGGTGATCCTTTAAAGTCAAACCGGTTAGTGATTTCCTTTTTTACTGTGTTTACAGCATTATCCAGGGTCTGGACATCCACTTTACTTACTATGTCAAATGATGGCATGGCTTGATTTTTTTTACTACCGTCGGGTATCCGACGGGTACAAATGTAAAAAAACGTCCTGTAGAAACAGGACGTTTGAACCTTAAACTAACACTCATAGAGAAAAAATTATTGCTGGCTATTGTTTCCAACGCGATTTTGTTCATCTGTTGCACTACCGGTGCGTCTTCTTTGAGGACCTCCGTTAGCTTTCCCAAACCGGTAACTGAAGTTCAATGCTACCCTTCTGTTATCCCATCGGGCATTGATGCGGGTATCAATATTCCCAAATTGTGTATAACCGCTGAAACGCATAACATAAAAAGGATCGGTTACAGAAAGTTTGATAGTGCCCTTTGATTTCAGCACCTGCTTGGACAGTCCGAAAGAAAACATCCCCATTGGTTTTGCGATGATTATTCCGCCTTCCTGCATTTTAGTGCGATAAAATCCACTCAGTTCAGCTCCCCAGGTTTTGGCAAATTTGAACTGGTTATTCACATTACCCATAAAGGAAGTAATGGATGCATCCAGGGGCGTATTGTTTACAAAACCCTCGAAATAGTTATTAAACAGATTACCATAGAGCGATACTGTCCACCATTTGGTCAGCGGCTGATTGTAACTGATCGCAATACCAATATTTCTACGGGTTGCAATATTCTCTTTGGTCTGGAAAGTGACTTTGGTAGTATCGTTCTGCTTCAGGATATCATTCATCACATCCGTAGTTCGGGTATAGTTAAGCGTTGTATTAATGACCCCCTTGTAGTTGTGTGACAACTCTATATTGTGGGTAAACTGTGGCTGAAGATTCGGGTTCCCCATCCGGAAAGTATATTGATCCAGGAAAAACTGGAAGGGATTCATATCCTGATAATTGGGGCGTTCAATTCTTCTTCCATAGTTCGCCGTCAATGTATTTTTTTCATTGAGTTTATAACTCGCGAAAATGGTTGGAAACAGTTGAACATAATTTCTGATAAAACGCTCATCATTCACTAACTGCCTGCCTTTGGCATAGGTATGCTCCAGCCTGAGCCCGGTTTGCAGTGCCCATTTTTGAAACTCCCTGTTATAATTGATATAAGCAGCATTAATGTTCTCCTCGTATATGAACTGGTTGGAGCGGGTAAGGTCTTTTACCCAGTCTTTGCCCTGGTGATCCCAGATCCTGTAAGCAGCATCGTTATCTGTTGTTACATAACTTGATTTAAGTCCCGCTTCCAGCTTGGAGGTTTTATTCAAAGGATGTACATAATCAGTTTTGAAACTATAGATCCGAATATCAGAAGGCAGATCTCCCCGAAGTAAAAATGAATCAGCCAGGCTATTCTGAGGAAATTGAAAAGTAAAATTGTCGGATGTTTGTAAAGCATTGGTACCATACCAGATAAAATCCAGATCTGCTGTAAGTTCACGACCGGTGGTATCCAGACGCTTGCGGAAATTAAAGTTGGATCCGAAATTTTTCCAGGTGTCCTTATTCATGCTCGATGCAACATTCGAGGATTCAGGATTCGTTCCACCATTATAAATCAGGGCCACGCTGTTTCCTTTGAACTCACGTGGATTGTAGGTTCCATTCACCTGGAATCCGATGGTGGTATTTTTATTAATTGAATATTCCATACCAGTACGCAAACTCAGGTTATGATTGTGAAATTTACCTTTGGACGTTTGGTCAAAAACAGAACCGGTAGTTTCATTTGCTTTGGGTGAAAATTTTCGAATAAGGTCAAGATCATTGAATCCTGCCCAGTAGGAATAACTTAGGGTACTGAACAGGGTTAGCTTATTTTTTTTATAGTTGATAGTAATGCTATTGGGCGATTTTGGATAGACTCCCTGAACAAAACCAAGGTTGATTGAACCATTAAACCCGTTCTGACGCCCTTTTTTTGTTCTGATATTGATGATGCCACTATTGCCGGATGCATCGTATTTAGCCGAAGGTTGTGTCATAATTTCAACTGTTTCCAGCTGATTCGAGGGGGTGTTTCGAAGGAGGTTCGCAAGATCCTGTCCAGACAGGTAAGTTTGTTTTCCATCGACTAATACGATTACTCCCTGTTTGCCTTTAAGACTGATATTTCCATCGCGATCTACGGAAACGCCGGGTGCTTTTTCCAAAACATCCAGGGCTGTTCCTCCTGCATTGGAGATAAAAGCATCAACATTCACTACGGTTTTATCAGCTTTTACTTCCACCATGGCCTTTCTTGCAGTTACTGTTACTGCCTGCATGCTTTTTTCGGCTGCTTTCAGCTGAATAAGTGGAAGTTCCTGTATTGCATTTTCGCTTAGTTTAACTTCACTGCTGTTATAGGATTCATAACCAATAGCAGAAATCTGCACTGATAAGATTGCTGCCGGTAGTTGAATAATTTCAAAGTGTCCTTGCTTATCTGTTGTGCCGATTTTTATCAGTTTTTTGGAAATGTTTTCGAATAAGGCAATGGTAGCTGCTTCAACTGGCTGTCCGGTTGGATCCTGCACTTTCCCTTTCAAAGTGGCGCCCTGCTGTGCATGCAATGCAGTAATGCAGCATAGGAAAGCAATGAGTGTTGGTAAGATTCTTTTCATCAGAAAGGTTTGAGCTGTTAGGAAATCGAAATTGATATTTCCGGTTTGTGTAAAAAAGTAAATTGGTGGGAACGGTTTAAATCAAGTACGAAAGAATACGTAATAAACTTATCTTGTGCGTAAAGGTTTTGTTAAACGCTCCGCTGAGGCGGAACGTTTAACAAGGTGAAAGGTGAAAGGTGAAAAGTGAAAGGTTTAATGGTAATGGATGAATTCTTTTAATTGTTGCCTCCCATTTTTACGCGGTTTTGTTCATCATTAGCCCCACCTATCTTACGACGCGACTGTGTTCCTTTAATCGGTTTTCCAAAACGATATACAAAGGAGAGATTAACTACACGTGTATCACGAAGGTTCATAAAGCTTGCATTGGTAGTCTGGAAATTGATGGTTCCAGTTACTTTCTGCGTATAGAACATATCTCTTACATTCAGCTTCAGGGTTCCTTTTGATTTCAGAACCTGTTTGGAAATTCCTGCAGCAGCAGCTCCCAGGGGATCAATCAGGATTTGTCCCTCTACTCCTTTGCTTCTGTACCAGCCGCTGAGCTCAGCACTCCAGCCTTTCTTAAACTTAAACTGGTTGTTGATATTGGCCATGAAAGTACCTGCTGATACATCAATGGTTTCATTGTTGAGTTCACCTTTGAACTGGTTGTAATTATAGTTGGTGTAAACGATGGCAGTCCACCATTTTTGTACCGGAATCTGAGCGCTCACGGATATACCTGCATTCTGTCTTGATCCGATATTCCCCTGGCGAACAATCGTTGCATACTCGGGTTCATTGAATTGTGGATTTCCCTGGGAAAAGGTTTCACTGAAGAAATCTTTGGTATAACTATAGTTCAGGGTAGTTGTCAAAAAACTATTATAGGTATGCGTGAATTCAATGTTGTGCGTGAATTGCGGTTGCAGATAGGGGTTACCACGACCATAGGTGTATTTATCCAGGAAGAACAGGAAGGGGTTCAGATCCTGGTAAGCAGGACGGTCAATTCTCCTGCCATATGACATTGCCAATTGGTTTTTGTCATTGGCTGCATAACTAACAAACAATGTCGGGAACAAACTGCCGTAGTTGCGTTTGAAGCTGGAGTCTGCTCTCTGAGGGTTTCCAAACTGATAACCTTCATAATTGGTATGTTCATATCGAAGTCCGGCCTGTATGCCAAATTTTTTGATCTGACGGTTGTAGTTCAGGTATCCTGCAATGATGTTTTCCCTGTAGTCGAAATTATTTGATTTGTCATAATCCGGTGCCCATCCGCCATTGATCAGGTTTGTATAGCCTGCAACGTTATTGGTATTTACATAACTCGTTTTTAATCCGGCTTCCATTTTGGCGCCTTTTTTCAAGGGCTGGGTATAGTCCATTTTGGCAGAATAAATATCAATATCAATCGGCAGACGGCCTCTCAGGTTTTCAACGGTTTTGGGCGACCAGTTAGGATCGTAAATGGTATTTACGAAAAGTTGTTCGCTATTGGATCCATAGGTAACATAATCCAGGTCGGCTGTCAATTCCCGCCCGGTTGAATCAAACTGATGCCGCATGTTTACATTAATGCTCTTGTTTTTCCAGAGATCCCGGTTGGAACTGGTAGCAGTGATGATCGAATCCTTCTGGGAAGCAGCATTCATCATGTAACTGGTATTGAGGCCGGATTGTTTCTCCGGACTGAAATTGCCATTGAGTACAATGCCAAGGGTGGTTTTCTTATTCAAAAAATAGTCCGCACCAATCTTCATGTTATAATTCTTATTCTCATTTTTCATGAAGGAAGTTTGTTCGAAGATGGCAGTAAGTTCTTTTGAACTGGCATCCGAAAACCTCCGGTTGATATTAAGTTCCTGGAAACTGTTCCAGATACTGTAGCCACCATTTGCGAAAAAGTTGAATTTGCCGGTACGATAATTAAGATTGAGGCTGTTATTGGTTTTCCAATAAGCACCCTGGCCATAATTAAGGGTTAATGTGCCATTAAATCCTTTCTGCTTATTCTTTTTGGTTTTGATATTAATTATTCCGGAATTGCCGGCAGCATCGTATTTAGCAGAAGGGTTGGTTACAAGTTCAATTTGGTCGATAGCGCTAGCTGGCATGGATTTAAGCAAATTGGCCAGCTGTTCGCCGCTTAAATAGGTCGGCCGGCCATCCATCATGACCATCACGCTCTGCTTTCCTTTCAAACTGATGTTGCCGTCCTTATCAACCATGACACCGGGCGACTTCTCGAGCACTTCCAGCGCGGTTGCACCTACATTGGTTACGGCTGCATCAACGTTTACGATCGTTTTGTCTATCTTCTGTTCAATGAATGGTTTGCGATGAACAACCGTTACTGCCTGCATTTCACTGGAAGCAGGGTTTAGTTGAACCGATGGCAGTTGAATAGCAGCATTTGCAGCACTTAATTCAAACACCTCTGAATAAGCTTTTTCATGGCCTACGGCTGAAAATAACAACAGGTAACGACCAAAAGACAAGTCGAGGAATTCAAAATTCCCGGACTTGTCAGATGCTTGCAGTTTAACTGCTGAAGAGTCTTTTGCCAGCAGCACAGTAATGGTAACAGACTCTGCCGGTTTCTGCTGTTTGTCTGTTACGTGCCCCTTAACAGAGGTGTTGCTTTGGCCCATGCTGACAAAGGATAAGGTGGATAAGGCTACTGTCAGCAGGAAGAGTGTCTTTTTCATGTCTAAGGTTCTTTAATTAGTTTGGTACCGTTTAAGGTTAATTACAGGTCAAAGGTAGGTACTATGCAATGCAATGTACATTGTTTTGTGTTGGATGGCTGATTTGACTGATTTACGGCAAATGCTCATATGAACATTGGACGATTAACCATGCATTAGGTTACAGCTGATGGAGGAATCCTGATGAATGGTAATAAAACAGGAAGAGCGGCCAATCGACCGCTCTTCCTGTTTTACTATTGAAAAAGACTAGTTTCTGAGTTTGGATGGGTGGCTTTGCTGGTATTTTTTTGCCCAGAACCAGATAACAATACCTGTAATAACCAGCAGGCTGGAAATAATTTCTGCCTGCGTAGGTTGAAATCCGAAAATGTTGTACTTGGTATTAACCCTGATTTTTTCAATAAAAAATCGTTCGATTCCATTAACTGCCAGATACAGTCCAAAGAGCCGTCCCGGTACAGTTATTTTCTTTCGTACATTCCACAGGAATACAAAAAGCAGCAGGCAGGCGATGGTTTCATATAATGGAGTCGGGTATACGGGAAGAGGCAACTCATTGCAATAGTTACCCTCGCAGCCAGGAATAGGAACACCTGCATTGATAACATTGTGTGGATAGGTATAGGACCAAACCCAATCCGGCAGCCAGGAGTAAGGATTGGGACGATTATTGACGATTCCCCAATCACCATCTCCTGAAACCTGGCAGCCAATTCTACCGATTCCATAAGAAAGCATCAGGGCCGGAGCTGCTGAATCACAGAGATGCCGGATGCCAATTTTATGCTTACTGGCATACCAGATAATTGCAATGGCGGCACAAATCAGGCCTCCATAAAAAGTAAGACCGCTGAAAGATAATAAGGCTCCTATCGGATCAGCGATAAACTCATTCCAGTTTTCCAGGTTGTGAAAGATCTTGGCGCCGGTAAATCCGAACAACGCTGCAAATACCACAAAATCCCCTACCCGGTCATGTGGCCAGATTCGGATGATTCTTTTCTCGGGTTTGGGTAAACGCTGTTTTTGCTTTTCTCTCCATTTGAGGCCGGCAAAAAGCAATCCCAATAATATTCCTGAGCCAACTGATCCTTGTGATGAGAATATAAACTCCTGCGGATCTTCCGGCCCCAGTACAAAAGCCCCTATGATTTTATATCCCAATAAAAAACCAAGAATGAAATTGGTAATGAGTTCTCCAATACTGGCGGGTTCCCCAACCGTAATGGTTGTTTCCTCATATTGGAGATGCCCTTCCCTGCTTTTACGTTTTAACTCAAGAGTTAGTATCCAGGCAGCTCCGAGAAATGCCAGTGCTACAAAGAAACCAAAGGAATTTATAAATCGTAATCCGGGCAGATTTACTCCAAACAGATCCTTGAAGGCGTAATATAAATTGGGATACATGAATTGTTGATTAATGGCCTAATTCTGCGCAATGATAAGAAATATGGAGCCGGCAAAAAAATAACCCCTCCTTTTGGGGAGGGGCTGCCTGGTATTTTCTGAAAGCTTAACAATATTGCTCAAACGCAGCAATAAGGTTATGTGCAATCATTTGTGCCGAACGGCCTTCAATCATATGTCTTTCAATGAAATGCACCAACTGGCCATCTTTGAACAAGGCAACGGCCGGGGATGATGGAGGATAAGGCAATAAATGTTCTCTTAACGTACGAACAGCATCAATGTCGAATCCTGCAAAACTGGTTGCGAGGTAATCCGGCTTCTTTGGACTGTTGTGTACAGCCATTAGTACACCCGGACGGGCAGTTCCCGCCGAACAACCGCAAACTGAATTAACCACCACCAGTGTGGTTCCTGCTTTTTTTAATTGAGCTTCTACTTCTTCAGGAGTCAGTAACTCAACAAATCCCTGTTCAGTTAACTCCTCTTTCATTGGCATTACTATCTCTGCTGGATACATTTTATTGTTTTTTGAAGTTGCAAATCTACTTTAAAAACATAAGAATGGTCATTTGGTTCAGAACTGACAATATGGCTTTTTTTAATTGTTCGTATGCCATAATGGCTTGATTCTGAAAGGACTCTACCGGATTTATTGCAGGATTGGCAGAAATATACGACTGGTATGGCAATTGAACAATCTATTTCAAATCAAAAAAAATAAAAATAAATAAAATGACCAGAGTAAAATTTAATCAGCCTGCACGTCCTTTCTTTCATTTGCTGGATGACTGGTTCCAGGAATTTCCTGCACGTACTAGTCGTGAACTGACAAACGGGATAAACACTGTTCCTGTTAATATTCTGGAAACTTCCGATGGGTACCATTTGGAGCTGAATGCCCCTGGCAGAACAAAAGAGGAATTCAAAATTCAGGTTGAAAATGGCCTGTTGACCATTTCATACGAACAAAAAGAAAACCAGGTACAGGAAGGTTTGAAGCAGATTCGCCGGGAATTCACCCAGCATTCCTTCAAACGCAGTTTTACGCTGGATGATAAAATTGATGAAAATGGAATTCAGGCGAAATACGAGCAAGGTCTCCTGAAACTGTATCTTCCCAAAAAGGAAATAGTAGCCAATCAGCCTAAACAAATTTCGATTCTATAAGTGTTTCTCATAAGCAGTTGGTTTTGGTATAGTCCCGATGTTTCCACACCGGGACTTTTTTCTAACATATTGTTAAACCGTTCTCCGCATAAAATGAAGTAATATTGCCACGATTTTCAGCGTGATCCTAAAATAATCAGAGAAATGTTAAGACGAATATCTGCAATTGTGTTGCTGAACTTTTTTATCCTGTTAAGCCAGGCGGAATTGTATGCTCAGGTTACCGATACCCTTCCAAAGAAGGACAGTTTACCGGCGATGGATACCATACCAACAGGACCAGACAGTTTGCCCGTAGTTCCGATAGATACCACGCTTCGGATTCTTAACCTTACTCCCTACATGACATTGCATGTTGATTCATCCATAAATTATCAGCTCGAAATAAACCGGGTACCTGGTAATTATTTCTGGTATTTAAGGAATGCTCCTGTTGGTCTGAAAATCGGGAAAGATGATGGTCGGCTTACCTTTAAGGCAGAAAAAACCCTGTTTTTATCCGGCCGTCTGAAATATGACCAGGAGTATAAGGTCCAGATGGGGGTACAAAATCTTTCTGATCCAAGAGAAAGAGTCGATACGTTCCTCACCCTCATGTTTTATAATACCGAAATCGTTATATCCCGGCTTAAGCCCGGTGTAAGTGAAACCATTTTTGTAGATGAAGGAGATACCCTTTCCATTCCGGTTCAGTGCGAGCGGGGCAGCTTCCCCATTGAGTCCATCTCCACGTTAACGGATGCTTCTATTAAAGGATATGAATCCGTACGCAAGTGTGATGATATTTTCACCTGGGCCATTCCGTATGATTTTGTTAAGGATGGTGATAAGGAGAAGCAAAAAACATTTCATATTACATTTGTTGGATCAGATAAGTTTTACAACCGGGATACAGCAAAAATTACGGTGGTGGTTCGGGATGCACTCAACTATCCTTTCCGCAAGGATGAATACAACCGGGTGGTAAAGGAAATCCAGCGATATATTTTACAATTGAAATTCAGTTTCAAAGAACTGGATAAAAATGTTAAACGAACAAAGGGAACACGTACCGGTTTTGATCTGATGTCAGGTTCATCCGCGCTTGCCGGAACCGTTTTGTCTACCAGCTCTGCGGATGCCGATAAAAACATTGGTAAAGTGATGCCCAGCGTGGGTGTTGCGCTGGTGCCGGTTAAGGAAGCTGTTAGTCCGGTTAAAGCATACGAGACAAATTCTGCAGCCCAGGTTAGAACCAGTATCAAACGACTTGAATACAGTCTGTCTGATAATACACTCGTTGGCGAAATGGATCCTGAAATCCTTACCAAACTCGCGAAATTACGCAGTGATTTGAAGCAGGTTCAAACACAATTGATTGATGTACCAATGGTAGATACAGGTACCATGAGCGAAGAAGAACTCAACCAGTATTTTAATAGTCCCCGGGTTAACAAAAAGTACAAGCTAACACGTAACTAATTACTGGCATCCCTCCTTTCTGCGGGTATCGATGATATACTGGATTTTCCAAATTCCTTTGAGTTTAACCAACTGAAAGGAATTCACTCCGCAGTGACTGAATTGAGTCCCCAGATAAAACTGGTAGGGAGTCCAGGCTGTTGCTAAGGGACCATCAATCAGTATTGTTCCGAATTCAATGCGCTCGTCAAGCTGGTCCTTCCCTGGAGTACCCACCGCTTTTATAAACCCTTCAATGGATTCGGTCCGAACCTGTTGGGTTCCATCTTTGCCTTTTCCGATCGTTTGAAGCACTGCAGTTGGAGCAAATGCATCTCTCAATTGAACAGTATCACGGTTTCGCATAGCCGAAAACAACTGATTGATCGTATTTTTTATACCGGTTTCTTCTCCTGATTGTGCCCATGCAGAAAAACTAACAAGTGTTAATGTCAAGCCAAATAGCAGTTTCATTCCTTTTTTGTTTTAAACGGTTATTTATTCTGGTAGTCTACTAAAGTATAACCAAAAATAATCCCTATGTTAAGAATTGTACCAGCGGTTATCCTTACCGCATCCATCAGCCTGGTCAGTTTATCCAGCCAGGCACAGGGACCCAGGAATGCTCACCGGAATCCTACTACGGTAATTGTTATTGAGGATCATCATGACGACTGGCAAGATAGAGGGCCTCATCGCAAGAAATATAAAAAAGGAAAAAACTCCCGCCATTGGGATCATCCGGGGAATCACAAAGTCCGGATTAGTCATCCCCCACTTGTAATTGTGGATACCCGCCATCTGCCTATTCGTAGATACAATAATAACAGGTATTACTACCGGAGCCAGGCTGGTTTGCACTACTGGATGGGCCGTAATGGTTATCTCTATCTTGATGTCAAGTATGTAAACCGAAACCAGTGTACAGACCGTGAGTATGCGTATTGGGAAAGAGGATATGGATGGTGAGTATGGAAAGAGGAGAAAGAGGAGAAAGAGGAGACAGAGGAGACGAGGAGACGAGGAGACAGAGGAGACAGAGGAGACGAGGAGACGAGGAGACAGAGGAGACGAGGAGACAGAGGAGACGAGGAGACGAGGAAACAAAGGAAAAAGGAGGAAGGGAACACCCTGCCTCCTTTTTCCTTTGCCTCCTCTGTCTCCTTCTTCCCTACCCCACAACTTCCATTTTAGGGCCGGTTTCCTGTTCACGCGCTATTGATTTTTCGAGATGGTGCATTGGTACAAGTTCTTCTTTGGCAATTGCAATATCGTAGGGGCCAACGGGCAGTAATAACTTCGCCAGAATGGGGGCGGTTTCCAATAAAATGATCAGCAAACTTATCAGGAGATTCGCCATAAATACACTGTCTTCCCTGTCAGACAAACTTTGCAGGGCTTTATTCCTTGCCAGAAAACCGATATTGGAATAGGCAGTTTTAGCGAACTTATCCTGCTCGTTGGCAAGCTCTTTTGCGGCATTTTCGAGAAACGTATTTTGTTTGGCTAGTGCCGTATCGAGATCAGGGAACAACTGTGCATAACTTCGGGCTGTTTGTTCATATGCAGCCTGTTTCAACTGGGTAATCCGTTCGATACCCCTCCTGCCGGAACCGCCGGTGCCGTCTGCTTCCATCAGGTAAGAATGCTGCAATTTCAACAGTGTATCCTGCATGGACGCCCTGCGGTGCAATAGGAGTTTTTTTTCCTGTAAGGCAGATGCTACCCTTGCACTGTGGATCGTATCCAGCTTCAGGTTATAGGCTTTGATCTGTTCCTGGACATGCGACTCAATTTCAACATTGATCTCCTTTTCAAAAAGTTTAAGTTCCAGTGGTCTTGCGATGGTGACGCCAATAAATATGGCCAGAACGATACGTGGAAAGGCAACTTTCCATTGGCTGGAAGTGGACATACCATATTTACGGATGGTCGAAACCATAAACCGGTCGAGATTGAAAATGATGGCTCCCCAAAGCAGGGCAAATGCAATCGCCCAGCCCAAATGTTGGAAAATAGTATAAAAAGCATATCCGGAGGAAAGCGCCGCAAGAGCAAATGTGGCCAGCAAAACCCCGCCCAAAGTATGGTATTTGGGATGCTCCGTCGGATTCTGTGCCAGTGTTGGTTGATGTACTCCGGCACACCACCATAAAAAATGGGTGTTTTTACCTTTACTACCAGAAAATGATTCATAGCCGGATATAGTAGTTTCCGGCGCGTCTGTTGGCTTCGCCATAGCGTTATTCAGTTAAGAAATCAAAAAAAGGTAGAAGTAGAACAATACAAATAACGACTATTTGATCATAGTATTTCTTAAAGCTTTGGTAAGACTCCGAAATTTCCTGAATTGGTATTTTCGGTCTTATACTGTAAACTTGCAAGGACTGGAGCTACTTTTTAAAACGATTTATTGATACATGGCTAAGAATTTATTGATAGTGGAGTCGCCGGCGAAAGCCAAAACCATTGAGAAAATCCTGGGAAAGGATTTTGAGGTGAAGAGCTGTTATGGCCATATCCGCGACCTGGAAAAGGGGGAAATGGGCATCGACATTAATAACCAGTACAAACCTCGTTATATAGTACCGGATGAGAAAGAAAAGGTGGTGAAGGAATTAAAACAACTGGCTAAAAAAAGTGACGAAGTGTGGCTGGCAACGGATGAGGACCGTGAAGGGGAAGCCATTAGCTGGCATTTATGTGAAGTGCTCGGTTTAGATCCAGGTAATACCAAGCGAATCGTTTTCCATGAAATTACCAAGCCAGCTATTCAGAAAGCGGTGCAATCGCCCCGCACCGTAAACATGAACCTGGTGAATGCCCAGCAAGCCAGAAGGGTGCTCGACCGGATCGTGGGTTTTGAGCTTAGTCCCGTTCTCTGGCGCAAAATGAGTATGGGAACCTCCCTGAGTGCCGGCCGGGTTCAATCTGTAGCGGTTCGCCTGATTGTAGAACGCGAACGCGAAATCAATGCCTTCAGGTCCCAGAGTCATTTCCGTATTGATGCTTTTTTTACGGCCAATGACCTGTCCAACAAACCAGTTCTTTTCAAAGCCGAAGGACAAAAATATACGGAGCAGGTAGATGCGGAGAAGTTTCTGGAATCCTGTAAGGGTGCCAGTTATACGGTAACGGATATCCAGGTGCGTCCGGGTAAGAAATCGCCTGCGGCTCCCTTTACTACTTCCACACTTCAACAGGAAGCCAGCCGTAAACTTGGTTATTCCGTAAGTAAGACCATGCTGTTGGCGCAGAAACTTTATGAAAGTGGTAATATCACTTATATGCGTACGGATAGCGTTAATCTGAGTGATACGGCCATGGATGGTATTCGCCAGCAGGTTACCGGGCAGTATGGTCAACGTTATTTCCAACCCCGGAAGTTCAAGAATAAAAATGAATCTGCACAGGAAGCGCACGAAGCCATCCGCCCAACCTATATGGAAAACAGTACGGTGGATGATCCGGAAACCAAACGGCTGTATGAGCTGATCTGGAAGCGCACCATGGCCTCCCAGATGGCAGATGCAGAGCTGGAAAAAACAACAGCAAAAATTTCTATTTCAACCAATAAGGAAGAACTTACAGCAACCGGAGAAGTATTGAAGTTTGATGGCTTTCTAAAAGTGTATCGGGAAGACCGGGATGAAGATGATCTGACTGAAGAAGAAGGCAATGACAGCATGCTGCCTCCCTTGCAGGTTAAGCAGGTATTGCCATTGAAAGAAATGACAGCAACCGAACGATTCAATAGGGCCGCACCAAGATATACAGAAGCATCGCTGGTAAAGAAACTGGAAGAGTTGGGAATTGGTCGTCCTTCCACCTATGCCCCCACTATAACCACTATCCTTAAGCGAGGATATGTAGAAAAACGGGATAAAGAAGGTATTCGCAGAGATTTCAGGATACTGAAACTTGTGAAAGATCAGATCAAAAAAGAAATGTCGCAGGAAACAACTGGAGCTGAAAAAGCAAAATTGTTTCCAACCGATCTGGGACTCGTTGTTACTGATTTCCTGAATCAGTATTTTAATGATGTAATGGATTATGGTTTCACAGCAAAAATTGAAGAAGAGTTTGATGAAGTTGCCAATGGAAAACGGCAATGGCATAAAATGATTGATGCCTTTTACAATCCCTTTAAAAAGGATGTTGATAAAACCATCGAAACGGCTGAAAGGATTAAAGGTGAACGTGAACTGGGAACAGATCCTGAAACGGGTCGTAAGGTTGTAGCCAGGATGGGCCGTTATGGTCCGATGGTACAGATTGGAGATGCCAGTGAGGAAGAAAAACCCAAATTCGCCCGGCTCAAATCCGGCCAGAGTATTGAAACCATCTCCTATGATGAAGCGATGGAATTATTCAAATTGCCCTTAACCATTGGAGAATACGAAGGCCAGGAAGTAGCTGTGAATGTAGGCCGGTTTGGTCCCTATGTGAAATGGGGGGAGGAATTTGTATCTATTCCAAGAGGTGAAGAACCGCTGACTGTGGATCTGGAAAGAGCAATTGAGCTCATTAATGAGAAAAAGCAGGCTGACGCACCGATCGCAACGTATGAAGGACTACCGGTTACAAAAGGGAAAGGCAGATTTGGTCCATTTATCAAATGGAATAACCTGTTTATCAATGTTCCGAAGGCATACAATTTTGATGCACTCAAACAGTCTGATTGCAATGAACTGATTCAGAAAAAACTGGAGAAGGAAGCCAATCGCTTTATCCAACAATGGCCTGCTGAAAAAATTTCACTTGAAAATGGTCGTTGGGGGCCGTTTATCCGCTTTGGCAAAAAAATGCTGAAGATGGGGCGGAAAGCGGATGGTTCAAAATTTGCCGAAGCAGAATTAACCGGTATTTCTCTCGAAGAGATCAAAAAAATGATTGAAGCCGAGATTCCGGGTGCCTTCGAAAAAGCTACGAAAAAAGCACCGGCTAAAAAGGCGGGAACAAAGAAAGCGGCTCCCAAAAAGGCAGCCAAAAAATCAAGTCCCGGCAAAAAGTAAGCAATTGAACCTATCGGCCGGCTTTTTCTGCTTATCCACAGCAGTGGATAAGTATCGTGCTATTGTAGCTGCTTTCCAGCGAAATTTATTGGCGGAACAGTAACAATATTTTGGGTGTTTTGAGCGTCCTACTATTGTTATTAATCTGAACCCACCCAGAAATGGAAGAAACCCGAGAAATATCAGCGCTTTTTCATCTAATTGATGACCCCGATATCGAGGTGTTTTCAACTGTAAGTGACCGGATCATATCGTTGGGAGCCAATATCATACCCAACCTGGAGCATCTCTGGGAAACAACACCGGACGAAGCGGTTCAGGAAAGGATTGAAATGCTGATCCACCGGCTACATTACTGTGAATTAACCAATGATTTTCTGAGATGGAAAGCCCAGGCGGCTCCGGATCTGCTGGGTGGAGCATTGCTGGTTTGTAAATTTCAGTATCCCGACCTGAATGTGAATGCGATCCTGCAGGATATTGAAAAGATGCGCAGGAATATCTGGCTGGAACTGAATAACTACCTGACACCGCTGGAACAAACCAATGTCCTCACTACAATCCTGTACAATTATTATCATCTCAAGGGATCTGAAATTAACTATTCAGAACCTACAAATTTTTTATTGAATAAGGTATTGGAATCCAAAAAAGGAAATGCGATCAGTAATGGTATTTTATACCTGGTGCTTTGCGATTTATTAGATATTCCCATTCGTGCGGTTCCAATACCACGGCAGTTCATTCTTGCTTATTTTGATATGGAACCAGGGGTATGGCAGGAGCCTACTGCTAACCCTAAGGATCAGATTCAGTTCTACATTGATCCCATGAGTGGACAGGTATTTACGCAAAAGGATGTGGATACCTATTTCAAGCGGATTTCTGTTCCGCCCACCGCTTCCTTTTTCAAGCCGATGAATACCATCCGTATCATTCAGCATTTACTCGAAGAGTTCTCCCGCTGCTTTGAATCGGATAAAGACGGATATAAGCAGGAGGAGTTGATGAAATTATCACAGCTTTTAGAAAGTTAGACGTGAGACGTCAGAATTGAGAAGTGAAAGGTGAAACGTGAAAGGTGAAACGTGAAAGGTGAAAGGTGAGACCAAAGAGTTACAATACATACAAAAAGCCCGCAGAAATGCGGGCTTTTTGTAAGATCCTCAGGCCATTATTGTTTCACAGCAAAATCGTAGACTTTAGCCTGGTTCTGTTTACGGTATTCCAGATTGGTACCGGCATACATGAAACAATATTCACCTGATTCCAGTTCCTTGTCAAAGTATACTTCATAAATTCCCTCATCCAGTTTGTTACGCTTGAAATCTACAATGAACTTGGAATTGATACCTTCATCCCGACCTGCATAATAGCTTTCCGCTTTAACTTCTACTTCTCTTGCAATTCGTTCTCCGCTTTTTTTATCATTAATAGCGAAAATCTTTACAAGGGTAAATTCACCAGGATTGGATACGTTTCTCAGCCAGCCAGATTCCTGGTTATTCAAACTGTTTTCTGAAGGATTAAATACGAAAAAGAAAGTGGGTCGTTTTAATGGAACTGAAGTGTTCGCTTCCTTCCCATTCAATTGCATACGGGTTGTTGTTTTAGCGAAACCATAGGATATATCGCGCAGAAAACGGGAGCTTTCTTTCTTTCCAAGGAATATCGTAGGTTCAATTTCAACATATCGTTCTCCTTGTTTTATATAAATTCCAGATTTCAATCGCTTCAGCTCTGAAATACTACCCGTACCCGAAACAGTTGCGGTAGTTCCTGCCCCGGTTGTACTTGCCGCATTCTGTTTGTCGAGCATTTTATTTATAATTTCTTCGCTTACTCCCGCCTTACTAAGCTGACCAATAGCGGCATCTGATAAATCGAAATTTACAGTAGGAGCTTCCGTGATTCTCCTGATGATCAGTCCGGAAGGAACACCATTGGCTTTCATATCCAGGATAGCTTTATTTGTAAGTGGAGGTTGTTTGGCTTGTCCGTAGCTCGCAATTGCCAATGACATAGAAAAAATTAATGACAGAAAAGAAAAAAGGTGAACTTGTTTAACGAAAAGATTCATCCGTAATGGGAAATAGGCTGTTTTATTCATATCCTGGGGTTTAAGGTTATTTGAATTAAAAGAATCAAACCTGCGAGATCAGGACATTGAATGGCAATTGTTTTCTAAGGGGGGAAATGGAATGAGTGAAAATCAGGGCCTAAATATCTTTGTAATGATTATTTGAATGAACTCTTCAATTAATATACGACAGATTATTGAAATTTCAAATATTTGTCAGAAATGGATACTATTCCCGACCTCGAACAAGCAGGATAATAGATTAATTAATTGTTGCACTGAATTTTCCGCCTGTTAGTGGCAAATTTTTTCCCAGACTGGTCATTGTTCCGCTGAGTTTTTCCATATTGGTTATGGAAAAGGTCCCTTCAATTTTTCCACCTTTGGTTTTGTCATTGCGGGTGATGTTAATGGTTACCTGCGAATCAGCTGTATGTGTAAAGGAAAATGAATTATTTACCGACGAAGAAACTGACATAAACTGCGTCTGAAACAATAAAAACCGGTTGTCTGCCTCTGTTAGTTTATACTCTCCCGTATAAGTGATAGGTTTTGTATCCGGCAAAATCATAGTAAAAATATTGGCGGGTAATGAGGTTGCGGAAGAAGCCGTAAAATGCAGACTATGGAATCCATTGTTTTCGACCATTTTCACAGTTACTACATTACCATTGGAAAGCCGTTCATCAATTCGGTAATTTTTATTTTCAAGTATAAATTCAAGATATCCGGTACCTGTTCCTGGAGATCCAGGTAAATTGGCGGTGTTTTCAACCCGTTGGGCAAAGAATTCACCGTCCGTAATCATGCGTTTTTGAGGAAGGTTATTTCCATTTTCGTCCTCCACCAGTTCTCCTTTAAACCGGCCTTTTACATAAGTATCTGTTAGTTCAGTGATAATGACCTGATTGGGAACAATTAATAGTGGATCCGTTTCAGAAACTTCAACTCCTGAACCATCATCGAAATTAATTCCCAAGGCTACTTTTAATCCGTTATCAATATCAAAGGATGTAGTATAACCGTGATTTATTTTGATTGTCGATGAGGTTACATCGGTAACAGCAATAGCAATTACTTCATCTAATGAAGGATTTAATGCTCCTGATAAGGTAACTCCGGAAATGATCGTGCCATTCAGATTTTCAGTTATTACAGCACCTACAGCCCATCGGTATTCTTTTTGTGCACCATTGAGTTTAAATTTCATGTAATAATCACCATTCCCGTCTAATGATTGGGTTTTGGTACAATTAGCAAAAAGGAATATGGCAATGAAACCCGATAAGATTTGTTTAATCATATTGGAAGGTTTAGGTAATATTAAAATAATCATAATATTTAATTAAGAAAATTAAAAAAGAGGCTGTCTCAAAAGAGGCGGCCTCTTTCTTTTTCAGTATAGGGAGCTTTATGGAGGCTGGTATGGGTAATGTTGCTAGTGTACGTTTTGTTTCAAAATTGGAAGGTAAGGAGGTGAGTGTTGCGTTATTGTGTTG
>JAEUVF010000009.1 GCA_016787265.1 Flavipsychrobacter sp.
AATTCCTAACAGGGTGCCCAAACCGAAAAAAATATCAAATTACCAGATACCTTTTAGCATAAAACAGGGGGGGATACCATGAATCTGAATAGGGGGATACCTTAAATCTGAAAGGGGGGATACCATGAATCTGAATCTACACTTTACTTTATCTGTACACCTTGACACTCACTTCTCAACAAGTTATTAGACCAAAAATTCTTCTCCATTTTCTATCCTATGCAATTGCATTCATCGCAATAATCCCGTTCCTATTCCTTAGCCCGGATGAGAAAATTCTTGTTTACCAAAAAAAAGGTAAGGGTTTCGAAACCATTTTAACGATCATTTTTGTTGGAATCATCCTGTCGGGAATTACCTATACTATATTATCATTACTAGTTTTAAGAAGATATAAAATACAGCTTAAGAACAATTTCTCCTATATTGAAAAAATAAACCTGCTATGGCTTTTTAGATTAATTCTCAGCTTATCATGTATATGGTTCCTTGTTCTCTTTGCTGATGATAAAATCATATTCTCTTCCGTTGTCCTGTTTGTTGTGTTAATTGGATATTATGGCATTAAACAAGTTGGTGTTTTTAGCAATCAACCACCGTTAGTAGTATCTGAAGTTTCAAAATCTACAGAAGAAATCGAGCTATTGGTTACTCCTTTAAGTAACGTTAAATATGAAAATTCCTTATTACCTGAAGATCAATCCCAGGAAATCCATCAAAGGCTCGTGCATATAATGAAAGAAAAGAAACTTTACCAAATACCCGAACTTACTTTGGCAATGGTGTCTGAAGAACTCAATGTACACCCAAACAGACTTTCTCAAGTTATTAATTCAGTAGAACAAAAGAACTTCTTCGACTACATAAATTACTTAAGGATTGAAGAGTTTAAGAAACTTCTTGCCAACCCCGAAAATCAAAAGTACACAATCCTGTCTCTAGCCTTAGAATGCGGGTTTAATTCAAAAACATCCTTTAATCGAAATTTCAAAAACCAAACGGGAATATCTCCATCAGCATACTTAAGAGAAATCAAAAAAGTCTCAAATTAACAGGTTCCATTTCCTAAAACATTGGTTCAATTCTCACAATTGCCTGATTATCATAACATTAATCCGTTAAGTAGAATGTGGAATGATTGGTTCCACTTTTCATAGTGGGGCGACTGGTATCCTTCCAACACAGACTTTTGCCATGAATTTTAAAACTCAAAAAAAGAATGGCACTAAAAAGTTTTACCGCTTTGGGATTGATACTTACCCTCCTGGTATCCTGCGAAAAGAAAAATGAAATTAATGATCCCGACAGTTTGGTACCAAAAACTGTCGTGGAAGATCCTGGTTTGCCTTCTATAGAAGCAAATGGTGCAAAATTACATGCTCAGGCTTTCGGGCCACAGGATAGTACTTTAGTGATTTGCATTCATGGAGGCCCTGGTGATAACTACCAATATTTATTAAATACCATCTCATTGGCAAATGAAGGGTATCGAATGGTCTACTATGACCAGGTAGGAGCCGGGCTTTCTGAACGAAAACCAAAATCCTATTACACGAGTTTTGGAGCAAATGGAATAAATAACATTTTCTACGATGAATTGAAAGCCGTAATTGGGCATTATAAAACGCATCCAGATCAGAAAGTTATTCTGCTTACACAATCATGGGGCTCCATACTTGCCACCGGCTATGCAGGAAAGTATCCTGCTGAAATAGACGGACTCATTTTAGCGGAGCCCGGTGGATTCAAGTGGGATGATGTAATTACTTATGTTAAGGCTTCAAGAAGTTTTAACCTCTGGAGTGAACTATTAAATGATGCTACCTTTTTTGATCAATTCATAACAGGTAAAGAAACTGAGCATGCGATTTTAGATTACAAAGCTCTTTTATTGTCATCCAGAAACGATATTGTTGGTGATTTTGGTTCAATTATAGGTACAAATAAGCAATATTATCCAAATGTTAGGGATGGAGCAGTAATTAGTGCCGCAGCCTATGAAATAGCCGATAAGTACAAACCTGATTTTTCAGAAGGAATAGAAAATTTCAACAAAAAAATCCTATTTCTTTATAGCGAGAAAAACAAAGCATACCCTGATAGTTGGGCACAAAAAATTGCAAGTCCACTACCCAACAAGCAAATTGTGAAAATAAATGGAGTAGGACATTCCGGAATGTTTGATCAATTAAATACCTGGAACAATATTACTCAACCCTTACTAATTAACTACCTAAATTCTATTAGATAATGAAACCTTTAATAATAACAATCATAGCTTTGGGCTTATTACAAACCGTAAAAGGTCAAACTATCAATTGGAAAACAATAGATTCTTCTAAACATATAGTGACTGCTGGTTTTGAATGGGATTATAGTTTATCCTTTTCCGCTGGATACGGCTATAAATTAAACACTAAACTTCCGATAGTTTTAAGTTTGAATTTTACAAAAGCTTCCGGAGAAAACCTATTGGACGATTTCAAAACAAAAATTGGTGGTCAGATAGTCTTGCTCAATCAACCTACTTTAAAAGGAGTAATAACTTTGAATGGAATATATCGCAGATTTGAAAACGACTTAGTTCGTTTACAGAATATTGGAAGCGAGTTGAAAGGTACCTTCGGTTACTATAAACCAAAATGGCTGGTGGCATGTGAAGTTGGTTTTGATAAAGCCATTCTAACACATTTCAAACATTCCGATACATACAAAAAAGATATCTATCAGAATGTAAAAGATGGATGGTATGAGCCTGCAACGGGTGGTAATTTCTCTTATGGATTGCAAACCGGATATTCTTTTAAGAAATCAGATATTACGCTCAATTTTGGAAAAGTCATCACTCAGGATTTTAAGACAACTCCTTTGATACCATTTTATCTGAGGTTGGGTTACAACTATAAATTCAGATGATTTTCATCAACCAGCTGTTCCAGGGAAACCATGTTGTGGGACTATTAGTTCTGGGGGTTGAATTGTAGAAACGTTTTGGTCAGCTTACTTTACCAACGCATCATACAATATCTCCACCGGATGCAACGCCACCCGACCGGTGCCATCTTTGATCTGGTGCCGGCAACTGGTTCCCGAGGCTGCGATTAAGGTATTGGCGGACTGCTTCCGTACCGCAGGAAATAATACCAGCTCCCCGATTTGCATGGATACTTCATAATGCTCTTTGTCATAACCAAATGATCCCGCCATGCCGCAACAGCCCGAATTCACCGCGGTTGCCACATAGTTCGCAGGTATTGATAAAATATCCATCACATACGACACAGAAGACAATGCTTTCTGGTGACAGTGCCCATGTACGATGATCTCTTTTTTATCTGAATGAAACTGAGTCGGACCAATCCGCCCGCTAGCAGCTTCCTTTGCCAGGAACTCTTCTACCAGAAAGGATTTGGCTGCCAGTTTTTTAGCCTGCTCCAGTAAGGAGGCAGGTACCAGGTCCAGGTACTCATCGCGAAAGCTTAAAATCGCCGATGGCTCCAACCCTATAACCGGATATTCATCATCCAGTATCGGCCCCAGCATTTGCACATTTTTTATCGCAATGTCCTTAGCCCGTTTTACCAGTCCCTTTGACAAATGCGTACGCCCGCTTTCAATATGCTTCGGTAGCAGCACTTCATATCCCAACCGCTCCAATAACTTTATACACTTGATGCCTGTTTCTACATCATTGTAATTTGTAAACTCATCACAAAAGAAATATACCCGTCTCCCCGCCTCCTTTGTCTCCCTTGTCCCCTTTGTCCCCCTTTTCCCTGCCCATTCCCTCAACGTATACTTATACAATTCCGGCAACTCTCTTTTCTCCGACATATTCAGGATCTTCTTCAGTGGCTTACTGAAAATCCCCTGCTTCATCGACCAGTTATACACGCCGGGAAATTTACTCGCCAGTGCTGTCAAAGCGGGAAACTCTCCAATCAATCTTGCCTTTAATGGTACACCATGCAGCTCATAATACTGCTGCAGAAATTCTGCTTTCAGTTTGGATACATCCACACTGGACGGACATTCAGCTTTACATCCCTTGCAGGATAAGCATAAATCCATGGCCGCATGGATCTCTTCGTGATCAAAAGCTTTAGCGCTGGTATCTGTAGTTAAAAATTGTCGTAATAGATTAGCCCTGGCCCGGGTAGTATCTTTTTCAAAGCGGGTGGCCATATAACTCGGACACATCGTGCCCCCTGCCCTATGCGTTTTCCGGCAATCACCAGATCCGGAACATTTCTCCGCTAAGGCAAGTATGCCTCCCTCCCGGTCAAAATTAAAATGGGTGGCCACTTTAGTTACTGCAGGTTTTGCAGGCATCCGGAAAGATGCATCCATCGGCGGTGCATCTGTAATCTTACCCGGATTGAACAATTGCTTGGGATCAAATATGGTTTTGGTTTCCCTGCACAATTCATAACAGCGATCACCCATCATAAAGGGAATAAATTCTCCTCTCAGTCGGCCATCACCATGTTCACCACTCAAAGAACCTTTGTATTTTTTAACGATAGCAGCTGTACGTGCTAACAAATCGCGGAACTGTACCCTGCCTTCTTCGGATTTCAGATTGATCAGGGGCTCCACATGTAATTCACCGGCTCCCGCATGCGCATAATAGGAAGCTTTCAGGTTCATTGATCGCAGCAACTCCTGCAGGTCCTCAATATAATTGGGTAAGTCTTCCGGTGCTACCGCACAATCTTCAATCAGGTTCACCGGCTGTGCATCTCCCTGTATATTGCGAAGTAATCCTAGTCCCGCTTTTCGGAGCTCCCATGCTTTGTTAATGGATGATCCGGTTAATAACGGATACGCATATCCCAGGTTCAGGTTTTTCAATTCCTCAATAAAGGCAGCAGCTTTTGCTTTCATCTGCTCCACCTCCTGCTCCATGAATTCAATCATCAGCAGCGCAGCAGGGTCACCTTCTATGAAGAACCGGTTCTTCTGTTGCTCGCGGTGATTTTTCGTGAAGCTCAATATGACATCATCCACCAGTTCACTGGCATAACAGCCATGTTTAATCGCAACCAGGTTCACCAGCAGGGATTCTTTCAAACTGCTGCAATGCACGCAGACCAATCCTTTCTCCACAGGCGGCAATTCCAGCAGGTTCAGTTTCGCCTCGGTGATCATCGCAAGGGTCCCTTCTGATCCGGCAATCAAACGGCAAAGGTTAAACGCTGCATTTCCCCCATAAGGAGTTGCATCGAGCAAGGCATCCAATGCATAACCGGAATTTCTTCGCACCACTTTTTCAGCAGGATACCCTTCTTTTATGGCAGCCTGGTTCGCCTCATCCGATAAGAGCTGGTGCATCGCGCGATAGATATCTCCTTCCATGCCGGGCTGGGCAAGTTTTGCTTCGAGTTCAGCTGCATCGAGTGCCCCTATCAACGCCTGCTCTCCATTGGAAAGAATTACTTTTAATTCAAGTACATGATCGCGCGTAGCGCCCCAAACCATGGAATGCAAACCGCAGGAATTGTTACCGATCATGCCACCAATCATAGCGCGATTGGAGGTGGAAGTCTCCGGACCAAAAAACAATCCATACGGCAGGAGCAATTCATTCAGCACATCCCGTTCCATTCCCGGCTGTACGCGCACCCATTTTTCTTCCTTATTTACTTCCAGCAATCCATTCATGTAACGCGATAAATCAATAACCAGTCCGGTTCCTACTACCTGTCCGGCTAAGGAAGTACCGGCCGTACGGGGTATCATAGGCAATTCCGCATCCCGGCAAAAAGTCACAAGCTTCACCAGATCTGCTTCCTCACGGGGAAGGGCAACCGCAATAGGCAATTCCTGGTAAACCGATGCGTCTGTGGCATAGGCCATGCGTACCGCCCGGTGTTCGGGAGAATCATCAAAATATAGTTCGCCTGATAATTTAGACTGTAAAGATTGAAAAGAAGCGAGCGGACTTAGGGCCGTTTTCATTGTGAATGCTACTAATTAGAGATCAAATATCGATACTTATCGATTGCATTGCGTTTTTAACTGAACCATATTTTAAAAGCGCCCGCTTCGCCAGCTCGTATTCTGTCAGTCCGGTTTTCTCCATGATCATTTTGGTGCCACGATCGATCAGTTTCTGATTGGTCAGTTGCATATTCACCATCTTGTTGTCTTCCACGCGGCCAAGTGCAATCATCAGGGAAGTGGAAATCATATTCAGGATCAGCTTTTGCGCGGTTCCACTTTTCATCCTCGTGCTGCCGGTTAGAAATTCCGGTCCTACTACACATTCGATGGGATAATCTGCCCAGGCGCTGATGGGACTATCCGGATTACAACTCAGACTGCCGGTCATCAAACCCATTTCCCTTCCTTTTTTCAGTGCGCCGATCACATAGGGCGTAGATCCACTTGCCGCGATACCCAGGATAGTGTCCTTGTCTGTTGGTTCATAAGCAGCGAGGTCTAGCCAGGCCTGTTCTGTATCATCCTCAGCATTTTCCACCGCCTGCTGGATGGCTTTGTTTCCTCCGGCAATCACACCGATGATAAGGGTTGGTGGCACTCCAAAAGTAGGCGGACATTCAGCAGCATCCAGAATACCGAGTCGTCCGGAGGTACCTGCCCCCACATAAAACAGGCGGCCACCTGCCAACATGCGATCACTCGTAGCCTGGACAAAAGCTTCAATGGAAGGAATCACTTCTTCTATAGCATCCGGCACCGATTTGTCTTCTTTATTGATGGTACGAAGGATCTCCGCCGTGCTCCAGGTCTCAAGATGACGGTAGTTAGACGTTTCTTCTGTAATTCGTTGGTAAGCCATTCTTTTGTATTTGAGCGCCAGTAATGCTGAAAATAACCGCATATACCCGCATATTATTGCATAAATTTATGTATATTCCAGAATATTTCCGCAAAACCATGCTGTTCAACGCATAACCAGCTGCTTATGAACCCATATTTAAATCAGTTGTACCAGATTGCCTCGAAGCCGGAAAGGAGGATCATTGGACTTATGTCAGGTACATCAGTAGATGGACTGGATATTGCACTTTGCCGGTTTAGTGCCAATGGTATGGAAACAAAGATCCAGTTAGAGCAGTTTATTACCATTCCTTATGAAGGGGATTTTAAAGCTGAGATTGCTTCGGTATTTTCAAAATCCCGGGTGGATCTGCAGAAACTTTGTCTTCTCAATGGCTGGATTGCTGAGCAACATGCTCTTTTAATTGGCCAGGCGCTGGCAAAATGGGGGATTTCACCCGAAGAGGTTGATATAATTGCAAGTCACGGTCAAACCATTTTTCACGCACCCAAATCCTTACACCAGATAGAGAAATTCGGAAATGGCACACTGCAATTGGGCGATGGCGATCACCTGGCAGTAAAAACCGGCATTATCGCGATCAGCGATTTCCGGCAGAAACATATTGCTGCCGGTGGTGAAGGAGCACCTCTAGCTGCCTATGGCGATTACCTGATCTTTTCCAAAGCCGGTGAAAACAGGATACTGCTGAACATTGGTGGAATTGCCAATTTCACCTTTTTGCCAGGCGACCTGAACCCCGACCGTGTTTTTTGTTCGGATACCGGAACAGGCAATACCCTGATGGATGCGTATATACAGAAAGTGCGTCCGGGTAACTATTATGATGCCAATGGCAGTCTGGCCTCACAGGGACGAATAAACGAAAAACTCCTGCAGGCATTATTGGATCATCCTTTCTTTGAGCAACCATTTCCCAAAACAACCGGACCGGAATTGTTCAATCTTGCTTACCTGGAAGCTGCAAAAACAAAGGCTGGCATTACTGAAATTTCAGAAGCGGATACCATGGCAAGTTTAAACCGGTTTTCGGCAGAAGGCATTGCCAGGGCGGTGAAATCACAAATCAATGCAGCCTCCGACTTTCATTTTTATGTAAGTGGAGGCGGTATGCACAACCCGGTGTTGATGAACAACCTGCGCGACTTATTACCCGGTGTCCAATTTACTGATACGAATGCACTGGGCATTGATCCTGATGCCAAAGAAGCTGTTCTGTTTGCGGTGCTGGCGAATGAATGGTTGACAGGAGGCCGGGTACAATTTGGAGAAGGACGTAATGGTATCCCAACAGTATCCATGGGCAAATTGAGTTTCCCGGGATGAGGTCATTTTTGTAACTTCCGTAAAAAAAATACCATGCTCTCAAAAACCATGCAGGATGCCCTGAACAAACAAGTGCAAATGGAAGCCGAATCATCACAGGCTTATCTGGCGATGGCTTCCTGGGCTGATATTCAACCTGGATTACAAGGTGTTGCCGCCTTCTTTTACAAACAAGCAGATGAAGAAAGAATGCACATGCTGAAACTCATGGGCTTTATCAATGAACGTGGTGGCTTCGCGATGGTACCCCCACTGGAGCAACCGATCCTGACTTTTCGCAGCCTGCAATCTGCTTTTGCAGAATTCCTCAAACATGAAATCAAAGTCAGCAACAGCATCAACGATATCGTACATCAATCGCTCTCCGAAAAAGATTATGCCACTCACAATTTCTTACAGTGGTATGTAACCGAACAAATGGAAGAAGAACGCACCGCCCGCACCCTCAACGAAAAACTCGAACTGATTGGAGAAGATAAGAGTGGGTTGTATTTGTTTGACAGGGATATAATGGCGTATCGTGGAGGTGAAAAGTGAAAGGTGAAAGGTGAAAAATCGTGAAAGGTGAAAGGTGAAAAGTGAAAAGTGAAAGACTGTCAAAGGAAAGAAGTGAAAAAATTAACTCAAAGATCTGGTCTTCACGATTAAATTTGAAAGTAAGGCAAAGCAACTGTTCATGGAAGCACCTAACTCCGGGCAGGATGCTTTGCTTATAAAACCAAGCGCCTCGCACACGTCAAGTGCTGCATCAACTTCAACAAGCGATGCACGTGCAATTTCATAAAATCGAACACGATCCGGAGCTGATCTTTTTGAAGAGCCCTCTGCTATATTCAACAAAACAGATAAAGAAGCTCTTCGTATTTGTTGAACAAGATTCCCTTTTTCGTAATGCGGTAAAATTTGAGTAAGCTTATAACATTGAATTGTTACTGCCCTGGCAATTTCAAAAACATCCAGTTTCTGGTGATTTAACTGAAGAAACATTTTTGGTGTAAAGCAATAAAAACTGCCTGAATTTTATTCGGGTGTTTCCACCCCTTTCACCTCCCTCTTTTCACCCCTTTCACCTTTCACTTTTCACTTCTTCTTTCACCTTTCACCGTTGTTGCACTTTAGTGCAACAACAACTCACACGGCTTTATCCCCGTATGCCTCTTAAACGCTGTCGAAAAATGGGAGATGGAAGAATACCCGAGCATCATGGAAACCTCTGTAACACTGAGGCCCTTTTCGTAGAGCAGATAACGCGCGTGCTCCATGCGCTGGCTCTGGTAGAAATCAAAAACAGTGGTGCCATACATTTCCTTGAAGCCCTTTTTCAGGTAACATTCATTAATGGCGACTTTTTTGCTGAGCTCTTTGATGGTGATGGGTTCACCGATATGCTGGAGTAATAATTCACGGGCCTTTTCAATTTTCTCCCGATCCGTTTCATTCGCCAGGAACTTACAGGAGAAAGCGATCTCCTCCTTCTCTCCCACCATACAATCCAGGCTGAACAACAACAACATCTGCATCTGCGCATTGATGAAGATATTCTCCATTGAACCATTGTACTGATGATTCAATAAAGTCTCCAGCACGGTGCGCGTGCGACTACAAAGTGATAATGCTTTTGAAAAAGTAGTGCGATGCCGGAACCGGATGATATCATCCTGGAGGGAATTCATATTGCCGGAGCCAACAAACTGGGATAAATGAGCCGGACTAAAAACAAAACTCATCACATCTACACTGGGGGTGCGATGCTCACAGGCAGGTGTTTGGGTTACCCGGCAGCTATCGCACTCAGTTTGATACTGACGGCAATACATATTACCGGCAATACAGAAGCGTAATTCAAGATAATTCTGCTTTTCATCCGCCGGCACCCGGTGATAAACCAGGAAACCGGTATCATCCATTTCGAAGGCAATGTTCTTGCGGTACCGGTGGATAGTATAATGCACCGAACCCGGAATCTGCTGGTCTTTCTGGTACAGGAGCTCAAGCTCATTGTACATCACCGGCGCTTTTCGGGCTATGGATAATATATCAGGCGATTGAAACATTAACGGGCAAAAATAGGCAAGTTCAGGTAAATGGTGCCCCATCAATCCCCACCCAGCCTGTCATCCCTCTGTCATTTCTGTATCCGCATGTCCCTTCTCCGTCTCCATTCTCCTGTCTTCCCTTCTCACCTCTCACTTCTCACCTTTCACTTCTCACCTTTCACGTCCTTTCACCTTTCACTTTTCACCTTTCACCTTATTCCGTACATTTGCCAATAGTCTTTTTTTCTACCATTTAAGCGTATTGACCAGTATTTATGAGTACAGAAATTCAGGAAGAAACCCTAGCAAACAACAATGGTTATGGTGCGGATAGTATCCAGGTACTGGAGGGACTCGAAGCAGTTCGGAAGCGCCCTGCCATGTATATTGGTGATATCGGGGTAAAAGGCCTCCACCACCTGGTTTATGAGGTGGTCGACAACTCTATCGATGAAGCCCTCGCCGGCTATTGCAAGAATATTGAAGTTACCATTCACGAAGACAATTCCATCTCTGTTCAGGACGATGGGCGGGGTATCCCCACCGCCATGCACTCCAAGGAGAAAAGATCTGCCCTGGAGGTGGTTATGACCGTGCTGCACGCAGGTGGTAAATTCGACAAAAACACCTATAAGGTTTCCGGTGGTCTGCACGGGGTAGGTGTGAGTTGCGTGAACGCCCTTAGCCGCGATCTGAAAGTAACCGTTCAGCGCGAAGGCAAGATTTTCCAACAGGAATATAAAATCGGTATTCCCCAGTACGCTGTAAAGGAAGTAGGTACCTCCGAAAAAACTGGTACCCGCGTGCATTTCTGGCCTGATGATACCATCTTCACCAGCCTGGTGTATAATCGCGAAATCCTGGAAGGTCGCTTACGTGAACTCGCTTTCCTCAACAGGAAGATCAATATTATCCTGAATGACCTCAGAGAACTGGATGAAAATGGGCAGCATTACTCATCCACTTTTTACAGTGAAGGAGGTATCGTTGAGTTTGTAGAGATGCTGGACCAGGCAGCCAACAGAACTCCCCTCATCGCCAAAACCCTCTATGTAGAAGGGTATGATGAACATTCCCATGTTGCCGTAGAAGTAGCCCTCTCTTATAACAATGATTTCAAGGAGCATATCTTCTCCTATGTAAATAATATCAACACCATTGAAGGTGGTACCCATGTAACAGGTTTCCGTCGGGCTTTAACCCGCGTATTCAAGAGTTATGGCGACCGGGAAGGCCTCTTCGAAAAAGCCAAAATTGAGGTAGAAGGCGACGACTTCCGTGAAGGTCTCAGTTCCATTATTTCGGTAAAGGTTCCGGAACCTCAATTCGAGGGTCAAACCAAGACCAAACTCGGTAACAGTGATGTAAGTGGTGTTGTTGAGACTACTGTGAGTCGCGCGTTGGAAGCCTACCTCGAAGAAAACCCCAAAGAAGCAAGAAACGTTATCTCGAAAGTAATCCTGGCTGCACAAGCTCGCGTGGCTGCTAAAAAAGCCCGCGAAATGGTTCAGCGGAAAACGGTTTTATCAGGAGGCGGACTGCCGGGTAAACTGGCAGATTGCTCTGAAAGGGATGCTGAGCGTTGTGAGCTCTATCTTGTCGAAGGAGATTCGGCTGGTGGTACTGCCAAGCAGGGCCGCGACCGGAATTTCCAGGCCATCCTCCCACTGAGGGGTAAAATCCTGAACGTGGAAAAAGCCATGGAGCACAAAATCTATGAGAATGAGGAAATCCGGAATATCTACACTGCACTCGGTGTAACGGTAGGCACTCCGGAAGACCCTAAGGCATTGAACCTCAGCAAACTCCGCTATCATAAGCTGATCATTATGACGGATGCCGATGTGGATGGATCCCATATCGCCACCCTCATCCTGACCTTCCTGTACCGGTATATGTCTGAAATGGTGCTTAATAAATATGTATACCTGGCGCAACCACCCCTCTACCTGGTAAAAAAAGGAAAGGACCAGGGATATGCCTGGGGGGAAGAAGACCGCAAAATGCTGGTTGAAAAATTCGGTGGAGGCAAAGAAGACAGCGTAACCATTCAGCGATACAAAGGTTTGGGAGAGATGAATGCCACCCAACTTTGGGAAACCACCATGAATCCGGATACCCGCACCCTGAAACTTGTCACTATTGAAAATGCCGCAGAAGCTGACCGGGTATTCAGTATGCTGATGGGCGACGAAGTACCGCCACGCCGCGAATTCATTGAAAGTCACGCTAAATACGCCAAAATCGACATCTGATATTAAAATTTTCCTATTTATATCCGCGTATCAGGGTCATTCTAAGATTTTTTGGCTAGCTTGTGCGCGCGTTTTAACCCTATTGTTCATTTAAAATTTTTAAAACATGGCAGATATTAAATTGACCGCATATAACGTAAAGACCAAGGAAAAAGGTGTAGAGATCAAAGACGCAGTGATCACCAAGACTGCCAGAGGCGGATACATGGCACAGGGTAATGATGGTAAGGGTAACAAACTCACTACCATGCTCGGAGAAGAGAAAGCCCTGGCCGCTATCAAAGCTGGTATCGCCAAACAAGGCTGGTAATTTTCCAACTCATCGAATAAAAAAGCACCTGTTCTTTGTGAGGCAGGTGCTTTTTTTTATTTTCATACACTGTGAGTAAACGATTTCTGTTATACCTGGCCAACGCTCTGCTGTTTATTTGTCTTGCATGTTCTGTAAATGCCCAATCTATTGTGGATTCTCCCTACCACATCAACGGATCAGCCTTCAAAGAAAACTGTAACTGTTATACCCTCACCACTGCTACCAACGCACAATCAGGCTCCGTCTGGAATATCAATAAAATCAACCTGCGGGAATCTTTTGAATACCGGTTTGATGTATACCTGGGTTGCAAGGATCCCGATGGTGCGGATGGAATGGTTTTCGTTCTCCAGCCCATTGCCACCAATATCGGCTCCCAGGGGGGCGGGATTGGTTTCCAGGGAGTGCAACCATCCATCGGCATTGCTATTGATACCTGGCAAAATTCAGAAAACGGCGATCCAGATTTTGACCATATCAGTATTCAGAAAAATGGCGATAACAACCATAACAGTTCCAACAACCTGGCCGGACCTGTAGCCGCCTCAGCCTTTAGCAATAATATTGAAGATTGCCAGTGGCATGTGCTGCGCATACGCTGGGATGCCAACCTTTTTATCTTAACTGCTTATATTGACGACCAGTTACGCGTATCCGATACCCTTGATATTGTGAAGGAAGTATTTGGAAATGATCCGATGGTTTTCTGGGGGTTCACTTCAGCAACCGGGGGTGCTAACAACGAACACCGGTTTTGTACTTCTCTTAAATCCAACTTTACACAATTGCCCAGTATAGAAACCTGTGCACCACAGGAAATCCAACTGGTTGATCGCTCTACTTCTTTTGGAACCATCGTTGGCTGGTTCTGGGATTTTGGCGATGGCACTACCTATACCGATAAAGACCCACCTCCTCATTTCTACCAAAACCCGGGCAATTATACCGTTTCCTCGGTAGTGCTTGCCAATAATGGATGCTGGTCGGATACCTTTAAACAGGTCATAACCATTGGCTCTATTCCGGAGCCTGATTTCCTGGTGCCGGATACGATCTGCGGTTCAGATGTTATTCAACCCTTTGACCGGTCTTTTGTGGAGTTCGGAAGTATTACCGAATGGAACTGGGTATTGAATGGACAGCCTTATAATGGACAGGCGGCTCCTGAGATCCGGGTAACCGGACCAGCCCAGGTTCCTATTCGTTTACAGGTGAAAACAAAAGAAGGATGTGAATCCGCCACGGTCGAGAAAATCGTTCATCTGCTGGATCAGCCTGAAATCGAACTATTACCACCCGTAAGTGCCGCCTGTGTGGGAGATGAAATTATACTCGTAGCCAATTCTTTGGTGCCATCCAATCCGGTTGTAGAATGGGCCTGGACTTCATTAATTGGTTCCTCCACCCAAAATCGAATTACACTTAGTAGTGCTGCTAATGGCGATTTCCCCTTATCCGTAAGAGGAAAAGGAGCCAATGGTTGCTGGAGTGAACCAGTGCAGCATATTGCCAGCTTTTTCCAGACCAGGGCCAATGCAGGCAGAGATACAGTGATAGCCATCAACCAGCCTTTGCAATTAAACGGATCAGGCGGACAGTATTATAACTGGTCGCCAGCCGAACAGCTTTCCGATCCAAGCCTGCCTAATCCGGTAGCGATTCTGGACAGGCCTGCCACACTTGTATTAACTGCGTTTACAGATGTCGGTTGCGAAACAACAGACTCCATATTTGTCAGGGTTTTCAAGGGGCCGGATCTCTATGTTCCAAATGCTTTTACGCCAAACGGAGATGGCAAAAATGATCGCTTCAGTTTCCTGGCAATTGGCATGAAACAGTTATTCTATTTCCGGATTTTTAACCGTCTCGGACAACTGGTATATGAAGGATTGGATGCCGGCGGCTGGGATGGCAGGCTTAGCGGTATCGAACAGCCATCAGGTACCTATGTATGGATGATCAGCGGAGAAGACTATAACGGCAATGCCTACCGGAAAAAAGGAAGTCTCCAATTGATCCGGTAAAACTGGGAGGGATTGCTTACATTTAAAAACAGATTATTAATTAATTTTTCAACGATACGCAAGCAAGTAATTATGAAAAAGCAATTCTTATCAGCATGTGTTCTGGCATGCTTCAGTATCAGTGCCGGTTTTGCTCAGAAAGATCCCAAACTGACAGAACAATGGACCCCTGTTCCTCCAATTATCAATCCAGGATCAGCACAAAAAGCACCATCTGATGCAATTGTGCTTTTTGATGGAAAAAATCTTTCCGAATGGGTAAGTGCAAAAGATGGTACAACTCCTGCGGCATGGGTGGTGGAGAATGGAATTTTTACCGTTAAACCCGGAACAGGTGATATCAAAACCAAACAGGTTTTTGAAGATATTCAGCTCCATATTGAATGGAGGACACCAACAAAAATTGAAGAAGATGGCCAGGGCAGAGGTAATAGCGGTATTTTCCTGATGGAACAATACGAATTACAGGTACTCGATAGTTATGGTAATACCACTTATTCAAACGGACAGGCTGGAAGTATCTATAAACAAACCATGCCAATGGTGAATGCTAGTAAAGGTCCGGGTGAATGGCAGGTATACGATGTGATCTTTATCGCCCCACGTTTCCATGATAATGGTATGTTGAAATCTCCCGCGAAGATCACTGTGTTACACAATGGTGTGCTCATTCAAAACAACACAACCATTGCAGGAGCAACTGAATTCATCGGAATTGCTACCTATAAAAAGCATGGAGCGCTTGGTATCAAACTCCAGGACCATGATAACCACGTGAGTTTTCGCAATATCTGGGTTCGCAAACTCTGATTCTCCCCTCACCCGACCGGTGGCACCCGACCGGTGAGGTAACTAATTATACAAAGCGGAGCGGTTCGAAGGCATTGCCCAGGATCGGCTCCGCTTTTACTTTTAACCAGTTCTCCAGTACTGTAGCATAAACACGGCGGAAATCTACCTTATATTGAAGATCGCCAAGCTTCAGAGAGGTTAAATCATCCAGCTCATTCAGCAGACCTTTCTGCTTCAAGCCACCGGATATGAAAAACATATTGTTGGCACTGCCATGATCGGTTCCCCTGCTGGCATTTTGTGCCACCCTTCTGCCGAATTCAGAAAAACTCATAATCAGGACATCCTCAAAACGGTGGTTCTTTTTCAGATCTGTTACAAAGGCCTCCAATGCTTCATTGATCTGTTTGAATAAACGTGATTGTTGAGCATCCTGTCCTACATGCGTATCAAAACTTCCAATTGAAACATAATATACCTGCGTGTTTATATCAGAAAGAATCAGGGAAGCAATCGTTTTTAAATTGCGTCCCAGTTCATGGTTTGGATACAAGCCGGTGGTAAGCTGCTGACTATGTTCATAGATATAGGCAGTACTTCTTTTGGTGTCTGCCAATGTCTTGTAGAGGTAAGATACCGTATGCTCCGCATGTTCTAGGTCATGTGCATTCAAAAAATCCTGCAGAAGAGGAGAACGTCCAGCCTGGTACATCTTACGGGGATCCTTAAACGCAAAACCATTTTTTGTTTTTCCTTTTAATGCCAGGCTCAACATATCATCAATCTCAATAGCCTGCGTTGAATGTTCGCAGTCCTTACACTGTTCATCCAGAAATCTGCCCAGCCAGCCCGTTTCCAAATATTCCTTAGCTCCACTCGCACTTTGCCAGATATCCATGCTTCGGAAATGAGACCGGTCGGGCTCAGGATACCCCACATTGTTAAGAATACTCAATTCTCCTTCTGCAAACAACTGACCCAAAAAACTCAATGAAGGATGCAGGCCAGCATCATCAGTCAGATGGATGGCTTTCTCTTTTGAGATACCAATTCCAGGTCTGGACTTATAATAAATATCATTGCGATAGGGAATAACTGTATTTAAACCATCATTCCCTCCGTTCAGCTGCAATACCACCAATACTTTGTTTCCGGGAGGCAGTTTCTCATCCGCATCAAATGCATGCAAGAAACGTGGCATCAGTAAAGATGCAGATGCAAGTCCGCTAGCTTTTATAAACGATCTTCTCTTAATTAACATAGCAATAAGGTATTAACATAATTGATATTCGGGACTCTGCATCAGCAGTATGGTCCGGCTTGAAAGAAGGGATTCCCTGCTGTTTAACTTACTGTATTTATCCAGCATAACCGGTGATGGAGCAGTTTCAGTTTGTAGCAGGAAGGTGCTCACTGCTTTACCTGCATCCTTGTTCTCCACTCCGGAAAAAGCCTGGAAAAAAAGTGGCCAGCGGATCTGTGCGGTTAGTCCTTTTGCAGGTTTTACAGCTTTACCCATCTGAACATCATCATCTGCTTTTGGAGTAACCGTAAAATCCGTTCCGGCACTAAGGATCCTGGGCAGTTGCAACCGGTACATCAAGGAACTGCTATCAATCCAGGCAGTACCGGATGGCCAACCTGCTACATTGGGAGGATTAAAAAGTACTTGTCCCATGATGCGTTGAAAACTCATAGCAGCATCCTGGTTACCAAATTCCATTGGCAACTGCCGGCTTATTCCAACCCATAATTCAATCGGAGATTTAATCCGGTTGCCGATATTTTCCTTCTTATAAAACCAGTCTGAAGAAAATATGGTTTGCATCAGTTTACCAATGTCATAGCCGGATGCATAAAATTCATTGGACAGTGAGGTAACAATTTTTTCATCGATCACTTCATTTACAAAAAAACGGTAAATCTTTTCAGTCAGGAAACGGGCTGTTGCTTTTTGCTCCACCAATAGGTTCAGCACATCTTCTCCGGTGAAATTACCCGCTCGACCAAAAATCCGTTTGCTTCCTGTATCATGTTGACCTTCTTTGAAAACAAAATCACCCGGATAGGTTGCATTCCATCCGGTAAAAGCACGCGCAGCTTCTTTAATATCTTCTTCCGAATAATTGCCCTTTCCTACGGTAAACAACTCCATTACTTCCCTTGCAAAGTTTTCGTTTGGCTGGTTTTTTCTATTCGAACTGGCATTCAGATAATTGAGCATGGCAGCTGACTTGCTCACCTGCATCAATAAATCCGGAAATTTACCCAAAGCATGCTTTCTGATTACCTGAAGATATTGCTGCAGATGCATCGCATTACCAGTTCGGCAGGCAAAATGGTCATGCCAGAAAAAAGCCATCTTCTCCCTGAGTTGAGCTTTGCTGCTGATCATTTCCTTTATCCAGAGCCGGTTCAATTTTTTAATTCCTTCCTGGTGAAAATTTCTCAACTCTTTTTTATCTTCTTCACCTGCGTCCTTCAGTTTTTTAGAAATTTCCGCCAGCGTCATACCGGCAAAAGGATTGTCAACGGCTTTTAAATCAGCAGGCTCCTTAAACGATTCCTGGAGAAACTGTTTTCTGAAATCAGCAGATTTTACCTTTCGGATTTGCGGCAGATCTGCGGCAGCCGGACCAAATCCTGCACGCCATGCCAGATGCTGCAGAGCTGTTTGCGATACTTTCAAAAGATCCTGTTTTCTTACTAAGATCAAATTTCAGTCCGAAAGTTTAAACCTATTTGATAATTATATCAAAGCCCAGTTGGAAAGACTGGAAAAGGTTCAGGTTAATACCATTGTTCTTCGTAACTGAATTATTAAACTCGTTTTCAATCCTGGAATAATTATATCGTATTCCTCCAAATTCAACATTGATAAGGACCTTAGCAGAGGGCTGATAAAATAGTCCGGGAGTAATCCCCGTCAAAAACTCACTGCCTTTGGTTGTATATATTGTACCATTTGCAGTTCTGGATTCATATTTGCCCAAATTTCCCCAAATCCCAACTTCGGGATACCAGCCAAATCCATTTTTAAAAGGGAATAATTTTTTACCAAATATGCCCAGGTCAAATGCACGGTTATTGGTCTTTTGTCCATTATCATATTTGGTCTGCGACATATTAATACCTGTCCGCATACTTAGCAAAATATTAGGTGCAACAGCATAACTGATACGCGGAGCCAATGAAAAATTGGAGCTGCTGTTATTGCCTCCCGAACCGGAAAAGGAACTGGAAGAAGATCCAAAACCGGCAGATCCGCCAAATAAAATACTCCCTTTAGGTACCTGGGCATTTGCAACTAGAAAAGTACATAGGACGGCCATTAGGAGTGTAACTACTTTTTTCATAAAATAAAATTTCACTCAAAATCTGATATGTATTTGACACCTGCAATACTTCAGCAATATTTAACCTCCCATTATGTTACCAGAATTAGAAATATTCTGTTGTATGCAGCAAAAAAAAATCCGTGGTTGTCGCCACGGATTCTTTAAGAAGATCAGAAATTAATTAGTTAATCCACTCGCCACCAAAATAAGGCTGAACAGCTTTCGGCAACCTTATTCCTTCGGGTGTCTGATTGTTTTCAAGCAAAGCTGCTACTATTCGTGGCAGAGCCATAGAACTACCATTAAGGGAATGCAGCAATTGGGTTTTGCCTTTTTCATCTTTGAAACGGATTTTCATCCGGTTGGTCTGGTAGGCTTCAAAATTGGAAACAGAACTCACTTCAAGCCATTTTTCCTGTGCCGCACTGTAAACCTCAAAATCATAGGTGAGTGCAGAAGTGAAGCCCATATCACCGCCACATAACCGAAGAATGCGATACGGCAGTTCAAGGTTTTGCAAAAGCTTCTCTACATGCAACACCATTTCTTCCAGAACGGCATAACTCGTTTCCGGGTGTACCAGTTGTACCACTTCCACTTTATCAAACTGGTGGAGTCTGTTTAAACCACGGACATCCTTACCATAACTACCTGCTTCCCTGCGAAAACAGGGTGTATAGGCAGTCATCTTTACAGGAAGTTCATTGGCATTCAGAATCTCATCGCGGTAAATATTGGTTACCGGTACTTCGGCTGTTGGAATCAGGTAGAAATTATCTGCAGTGGCATGATACATCTGTCCTTCTTTATCGGGCAATTGTCCCGTTCCATAGGCGGATGCTTCATTCACCATATGCGGAGGCAGGTATTCCACATAACCGGCAGCCGTATTGTAATCCAGGAAATAACTGATCAGTGCGCGTTGTAATTTGGCCCCCTTGTTTTTATATACGGGGAAACCACTACCGGTAATTTTATTACCCAGTTCGAAATCGATCAATCCATATTGTGATACCAGGTCCCAGTGTGGCTTAGCACCTGGAGCCAGTTCCGGCTTCTTCCCTCCTTCCCGAACCACCACATTTTCTTCCGGAGTGCGACCAACAGGTACTTCAGCAGCCGGAAGATTGGGCAGTTGCACCAGGATGTTGTGAACCGCTGTTTCGAGGTCAGCCAATTCAGAAGTATCTTCCATTTGCACTTTAATGGCAGCTACTTCCGCTTTCAGCGCCTCCGCTTCCTCTCTTTTACCCGATTTCATCAGGTTGCCAATTTCTTTGGATGCCGCATTCACCTTGCTCTGCAATTCATCCCTTTCAAACTGGAGTTTTCTTCTTTTTTCATCCAGTGCAATCAGCTCATCCACGAGGTTCAACTGGGAAAAATGTTTTACCGCCAGTCTTTCCTTCACGAAATCCGCCTGCTGCCTGATAAAATTCACCTGTAACATCTCTTTTTGAATTTGACGCAAATATAAGCGACGCGTCCGGTTATCTTTGTATCATGAATGTACAGGACGATTTACAGGTACGCTGGTGGAACCTGGAAGCAAAGTTGGTAGAGCGTTTCGGTAAAAAGCCCGATATGGAAACTATTTTGTTCCTGATCGGGATCCAGGAATTGGGAGATATAAAAGAGAAATTCAGCAAGGAGCAGAAACAGGATCTGATGCATGTTGCGGTGTGCAGCCTGTTGGCTCAAAGCGGATATTATGAACTGGAAGGCCGTGATGGCGATGGCTGGCCTCATTTCAGGCAATTGAAAGACCTGCCGATTCTCCCGCCAAATGAGCAGGAGCTTTTTTTAAAAGACCATGTTTTACTCTATTTTGATAAAAATGAGCTGTAGACCATTAGCCTGGATGCTGGTTGTTGTTTTCGCAATAGCCGGTTGCAGCCCCAAAGCCGGAGCGCCTGTTCCCAAAAGATTACTGAACCGGGATGTGGAATTGCAAACCTCGAAGGGTACCATACGGCTACGGTTATACGACGAAACACCTCTTCATCGTGATAATTTCATCCGCCTGGTGCGATCCGATTTTTACGATGGCATTCAATTCCACCGGGTGATTCAGCAGTTTATGATTCAGGCTGGGGATCCCCAATCCAAAAAAGCACCCGACACCGCTAAGCTGGGAAACGGTGGACCAGGATATACCATTCCGGCCGAGATCCGTCCGCAGTATTTTCACCGCAAGGGCGTACTGGCAGCTGCCCGAATGGGCGATAATGTCAATCCCGAAAGAGCCAGTAGCGGGAGCCAGTTTTATATTGTGCAGGGCAGGGTGTTTACAGATCAGTCATTGGATTCGGTTGAAACCCATCGCCTGAATGGCAGGAAGCTTCCATCAGCACACAGGGCTGTTTATACAACCATTGGCGGTGCTCCCCACCTCGACCAGGCCTACACCATATATGGAGAGGTGATAAGCGGATTAGAGGTTGTGGACAGTATCGCAGCAGTAAAAACCAGTGGACGCACAGGTGGTGATCGCCCGATTGAGCCGGTAAGGATAAAGAAAGCCCGACTCGTCCGCCGCTCCTAATTCATAATTCATACTTCTTAATTCATAATTCTGCATATTTTGCAGTACAAAACGTTACGACATGAATATCCCCGCAACATTAAAGTACACGAAAGATCACGAATGGATCAAACTGGAAGGAAATATTGCAACTATTGGCATTACAGATTTCGCTCAGGGAGAATTGGGTGATATTGTTTATGTGGAAATCGAAACGGTTGGCAAAACCCTGGAAGCTGAGACAGTATTCGGAACTGTAGAAGCTGTAAAAACAGTATCGGATCTTTTTTTACCGGTTAGCGGAACAATTAATGAAGTAAATCCTGCCCTTTCTGCCAACCCGGAACTGGTTAACTCAGATCCCTATGGTGAAGGATGGATGATCAAAATGACCGTAACCAATCCGGCCGATGTGGATGGCCTGCTGGATGCTGAGGGCTACAAGGCATTGATCGGATAATTCCTTCTTGACCAAAGTAAACACATATACGGAACCTGAACTGGTTCAACTGCTCAGGCAAAAAGAAGAGGCTGCTTTTAAGTACCTGTATGATCATTATGCAGGTGCCTTAAATGGAGTAATTCTTCAAATCATTCCCGAGCAGGCGCTTGCATCCGATATATTGCAGGAAGTGTTTCTGAATATCTGGCGCAGGATAGATACCTATGATGCATCCAAAGGAAGATTATTTACCTGGATGCTAAATATAGCCCGGAATGCAGCCATCGATATGACCCGGTCTAAAGCTTACCAAAACAGCCAGAAAAACCGCGAGCTGGATTCCAACGTACATATCCGGTCAGAGGGCAGCAACCCTTCACTGGATTATATCGGCATATCAAAAGTAATCGGGCAACTGAAAGTAGAACACCGTGTGCTCATCGATCTGGCATACCTGAAAGGGTATACGCATGAGGAAATAGCAAAGCTGCAGGAGATCCCTCTGGGAACCGTGAAAACGAGAATCCGTGCCGCCTTGCTGCAACTGAGAAAATCATTAACGTGAACGTGCAGGAATACATAGAAAGTGGCAGCATTGAAAGCTGTGTGCTGGGCCTCGCGGATCAGGCGGAACAGCAGGAACTGGAGCGTCTTTGCGCTGCCTATCCTGAGGTTCGGGCTGCCCGCGATGCCTTTGAGGCCAGCCTCGAAGCAAGTGCCATGGCCGGAGCCATTGCACCCCCATCCTCCCTGCGCGATTCCATTTTTGAAAAAATCAGCCATTCAACCTCTACCGTATCCACTCCAACTGCGGCCATCGTTGAAATGCCAACCCGGGAGCTAAGCTCTGCAGTAGGCTGGAAAAAATATCTTGCAGCAGCTTCGGTAATCCTGCTGGCCGGTAGTGCCGCCCTTAACCTTTACCTGTACAATCGTTACCAGCAATCCGATTCCCTATATAAAGATCTGCTTGCACAACAGCAACAACTGGCTGAGAATAACAGTAAGATCCAGACCCGGCTATCTGAATTAAAAACCGATCTGGACCGGATTAAAAACCCCAATTTTCAGCCAATTAAAATGACCGCTGTTAACAATACCAATAGTTTAACTACGGTGTATTGGGACAAAAGTTCTGCGGAAGTTTACCTGTTGGTAAACCAATTACCGAAACCTGAAGCTGGCAAACAATATCAATTGTGGGCGATCGTTAATGGTAAACCTGTAGATGCCGGTATTATTGATGTAGAACCCGGAGATGGACTCGTGAGAATGAAAAATATTCCAGGTGCTGAAGCTTTCGCGATCACTCTGGAAAATGCAGGCGGCAGTCAGAGTCCTACGCTGACGGCAATGTATGTGTTAGGAAAAGTATAATTACATTTTCATGTTGCACTCGTTTTTTGAAAGACGAACTTTCCCCCTGGTTTTGCTGGTATTTGTTCATTTACTGCTGTTGTTGCCTGGAGGCAGTTTCGGCAAAGAAAAAATTGAACTTATACCTCATGCTGATAAGCTGGTTCATTTTGGTCTATACTGTCTGATGGTTGGCAGTTGGATTATATTCTTTAATCTCAAAGACGATCTCAACCCTCACCAGAAAAGAACCTGGAATTTTATCATTGTATTTCTGGCAATCGGAGATGGCATTATTGTAGAATTCATGCAGGCATCTCCGCTGATTCATCGTGATTTCGACTGGATGGATGCATTGGCAGATGGAATCGGAGCAATTGCAGGCCTGATCGGCGGCCTTTGGTTCACCAAAAAAATTAAACGCCCCTATGATCCACCCTCAAGTTGAAAGTATTGTTCTGACGTCTCACGTCTCACTTCCTTTCACCTTTCACCTTTCACCTTAATAGAAAGGCCCCTGTGGAAACAGGGGCCGTAACCAAAACTAACTGCTTATGAGAAAATTGACTGCTTAGTGAGAGTCAAAAACGTTGAATCTGTTTTCTATTATATTAAACGATTAAAGTAACCAAATAGTGTGCTCCGAATCGTTAAAGAACTTTGAAATTTACCGATCACCACTTTATCTTCTTCTCTGTTTCTTTGATACCACAAAGTAACGACAGTATCTCCGCTATTTAATCAGACGCATTTTGATTTTTAAAATAATTAACACGCAGCCCGCATCACGACTGCTTTCGTACAGATTACGCAAACGTTTGATATACCCGGTTCTGGGTATTTATAGTAAAAAACTAAAGAAACAGAAGTAAAAACGATAGTAAAATTAATTCACCCTACCACCTACTGAATTTACCATAATAAATCAGTAATAACAAATTTAATTTCCCTGTTGCTGGGTCATTTTTTCTGCATTTTCTGCAAACTGTAATCGATCAATAAATTCCTGTATATCGCCATTCAAAACAGCGTCCAGGTTATAGGCAGTATAGTTTATCCGATGATCCGTCACTCTCCCCTGCGGGAAATTATAGGTTCTGATTTTTGCACTCCGATCGCCACTGCTCACCAGGCTTTTCCGGTGACGGGAAATTTCTTCTTCCTGCTTACGCACCTGCTCCTCATAAAGTTTGGTTCGCAGCATTTGCATGGCTTTCTCCCGGTTGGCAAGCTGGGTTCTTTCGGTTTGACAAATCACAACTGTTCCTGTTGGTAAATGCGTGAGCATTACTTTGGTTTCCACCTTGTTCACATTCTGGCCCCCGGCACCCCCACTTCGGGCGGTTTCCATTTTAACATCCGCATCCCTGATCTCCACATCCACTTCCTCTGCTTCCGGCATTACTGCCACCGTAGCAGCACTGGTATGTACTCTCCCACTGGCTTCAGTTGCCGGAACCCGCTGCACCCGGTGTACTCCTGATTCAAATTTCATGGTGCCATACACATCTTCACCAATCACCTCCACATTCACTTCCTTATATCCGCCAACGGTTCCTTCATTCTCGCTTAAGATGGCGGTTTTCCATCCTTTGCTATTGCAGTAACGCAGATACATGTTCAGCAAATCTCCCGCAAACAGTGAAGCTTCATCACCACCAGTTCCTGCACGTATTTCCAGGATGGCATTTTTTTCATCCTGCGGATCCTTAGGTATCAGCATCTGGCGGATCGCTGACCGCAAACTTTCTTCTTTCTCTTCCAGTACCGGTAGTTCTTCTTTCGCGAGTTCACGCAATTCTTCATCATCTCCGGCCAGCGCCTCCCTATAAGTTTCCAGGTCAGACAAAACCGATTTATACTGGTAATATTGGCCAACAATTTTCTCAAGACTCCGGTACTCCTTGCTCAATGCACTGAACTTCCTATTATCACCCACGATCTCAGGGTTGGTCAGGGCTACGCCCAGATCCTTAAATCTTGCCTCAATCGCTTCCAGCTTGTCTAACATAGTTGCTTACTTTTATACCGGGAAAAGGTTGGCAAAATTAACAGAAAAGCAGGCATGGCATATCGAAAGTTTCGCGGAACAAAACTTTTTACCGGAAAATCCTGGGCTCCGGAAGACTCCGTACTGATCACCCTGCCCGGCGGACAGGTTGAAGCAATCGTTCCGGCATCAGAGGCGGGGGAAGATATTCAGGCAATTGAGGGGATCCTTTCACCCGGTTTTATAAATGCCCATTGCCACCTGGAACTCAGCCACATGAAGTCCCAAATCCCTCCTCACACAGGAATGGTTCCATTTCTCCTGCGTGTGATGACCAACCGGCAGGCCGCCATCGAAACCATCCAGGAATCCATCTACCTGGCAGACCAACAAATGCAAAAGGAAGGAATCGTAGCCGTTGCAGATATCTGTAATACCCTGCATAGTCTGGAGACAAAAAAATCGAGCCCGCTTCAATATCACAGCTTTGTCGAAGTCAGTGGGTTCATTGGTAACACTGCTCAAAACCGGTTTGACCAGGGCAGGGCTGCATGGGAAAAATTCAGGGAGTTTGGTCCAGCCAGTATTGTACCCCATGCGCCGTATTCTGTTTCACCCGAATTGTTTCGGCTGATTAATGAATTTGATCCGGGCTGTTTGCTTTCCATGCACAATCAGGAATCGAAAGCGGAGAATGATTTTTTTCTAACCGGACAATCAGCACTGCGCGATCTTTATACTGCTATTGGAGTAAATATCGGTTTTTTTCAACCACCTCAAACAACGAGCCTGCAGGCAGTACTCCCCTACATGAACCCTGCAAACAAGCTCATACTCGTACATAATGTCCTGACCAGTATGGATGATCTTGTTTGCCTGGAAAAACATCCTGTAGCGGATACCTATTTTTGTGTTTGTCCGGGTGCCAATCAATACATCAATCAAAGTATGCCGCCCCGGTTTTTATTAGATGATCAGGTTGAAAAAATTGTGATTGGCACCGACAGCCTCGCATCAAACTATCAGCTATCAATAACCGAAGAATTAAAACTACTGGCGGACTTCTATCCGGAAATTCCTATGAGTCATCTCCTTCAATGGGCTACCATGAATGGGGCGATGGCATTAAATATGGATAAAAAGCTGGGGAGTTTTGAAAAAGGCAAAACACCAGGGGTAATCGCATTGAATAACTGGCAGGTAACGCGACTGCTTTAACCCAATACTTCCTGTAATACAGCCATGGAACGCAGCTGCCCGAAATCATTTATATGCAGGGCATAATACAATTCAAGTTGTTGCAGCAGGTATCTTCGGGTACTCACGGGTAAGTGCACCTGATTCAATTCTTCCGGCTGCATCACCCGTAATAAGGTGGCAATTACTTCACTGTTGAAACCTTCGAGATAATATGCATGTGTTGGATGCTGATTCAAAAACATTCCTTCCTGCAGATCAAGTATGGAGTGCTCCGCATCATATTCATCCACCAGCCGGAATCCGAAAAAATTAGCCAGGTGTAAGGAAAAGAAAAGGGGATAATTGGCTACCATCTTCGGACTCGCTTTGTCAAGGTGCAACAAGGCATCTTCCATGAAATAAAAAAGATCGGGATTGGGTTCCGGTTGCTTCAGGCATTTCTGCAATAACTCAACCATATAAGTTGCCACAGCAGCTTTAAACACATCAAAAAAAAGATGCTCATACAAAACCGCCCACCTGTGTTCTTTTATACGTTGCAGATTTTTTTGTTCATTGTGATACACTACCAGATCTAACAAGGCAGTAGGTTGAAAAAGATTGGATTTGGTGCCTGCCTTTCTGGAAGATGAACGTACGCCGTTTACAATGTACGACTGCATGCCAAACAACTCGGTAAAGATGGAAACAATCACACTTGTTTCTCCATACTTCACCGTCCGCAGCACAACTCCTTTGGTATGAAAATTCATAACTATTGTTGAATAAAAACAATTTTAGTTACTGCCTGTTCCGATCTCCCATCGTTACTGATCCAAACGGGATAAACACCCGTAGCTACTTTCTTCCCATTCAGGTCCAATCCGTTCCAGATATACTGTCCGCCTAATGCACGCCCCTGGCTAATCAACCTTCCATTTAATTCGGTAATCTTCACCACCGCATTGTTAACCAGGCCACGAATAGCGATTGTACCTGAATATACAGGAGGAACCGGATTTGGAAATACCAGTACGTTAGAATTACTCCTGCCTCCTTCGGTTGCAGTTGACTGATAACTCATCAATCCTTTTGCAGTTGAAATCAATACCGTTCCGGTTTTAGGATCAATTGCAATCCTGCGAATATCATTATCCGGCAAGGGACTATTCGCTGTAGTAAATCTTAAGAGGGTTTGTTCACCACCTGCACTAATCAGCCAGGCACCATTTCTAGTACCTATCCATTTTCTGTTGGCTCCATCTACCGCAATGGTCTGAACCGCTTCTCCCTTAAACAGGTAACCGGCAAAATTATCGGATTGCACAACTGGTAGGCTCACTTCGCAGCCATCACCTGAAAAGACCTGGCTTGCACATTGTATGATTCCAATGCCATCTTCGGTACCAATCCATATAAAACCAAACTGATCCCGCGCCAGGCTAAGCACTTCATCGGAAGGTAAATTCCCATTTCCGGGACCTGCCTTGTAATATCGCCATTGATCATTGTTACTGTTCAGGCAAAATACTCCGTTTCCAGGAGAGGCAATCCATTTCTGATCAAGTTCATCTATAACGATCTCCCTTACACGAAGTGAAGGATAAAAAAAGGGAATTTCAAAAGACTGACTACTGCCATCTGTTCTTCTTAATACAAGTCCACGTGTGGCCTCATCATTGCTGATCCAGAGTTGTCCGCCTGCATCCAGTGCAAGTCCGCCAACTTTGTATCTTCCTGGATCTGACAAAGACTCTCCCAGCAGGTCTTCCCTGTAAACCTGTAGACTCCCATTCCGCAAAAGCCCCAATCCTGAAGTGGTTGATCCAACCCAAAGACCCCCATCAGGCGTTTCCAGCAAAGGACCAATGGTTCCAAAATCAGAAGGCCAGTTTTGATTTTCGGAAGAGTAAACCTGCCAGTTTCCCTCCTGAAACCGGTTTAAATGATTTCCAGTTCCCATCCACCAGCCGGTTGATCCAGCCAATAGTCCACCTGTTCCAATGCCTGATGGCGAATTGGGAACCAGTCGCTCAACAAAATTGCCATCCAGGTTAATGAGCCCGGTCAGTGAATCCGCAATCCAGTATTGATCCTGGAAGTAAAGGGTTTGGCGGGGCGATTGAATAGCCGGATGTTCTATTATTCTCTGCACCTGTCCGTCTGCATTTATAAGTTGCACACGGGCCACAGTACCTGATCTTTGTGCAATTAATATCGCAGAAGAACTGGTATCCACACCCTGCCACTCCCAGTTATCTTCATAAAAGGAACTGAAATTGTTTTCCTCCTGCTTCAGGAGGCGATTTCCGATTTGCGCATACAGTCTGTTTCTCCAGTTAAATACTTTTTGAACAGGGCCGGCAGGCAATCCATTCATCCTGGTCCAATTGCGGAAATCTGCAAGGTTGACAGAACTGCGGGAAGCCTGGTAAAGTCCGTCTTCGCCAGCAGCATAAAAATAGGACGCATCAGCAGCAATGGAATTTATTCTCGAATAAACACCACCGTTAGCAACCAGGTAGATATCCCCGATTTCTGATTTTTCTATATTGAGTACTGCAATACCAAATCCTGTTGCAAGCAGGCAATGTTCGTTGTTCTTCCAGATCGCATATACTTTTTTATCAGCAGGCAGATTGCTTAAGCGAAGCGTATTAACGCTCCTGATTTTACCATTTTCCAGCAAATCGATCTGTCCGTTGGTATAGGCTATGATAGTGAGCGATCCATCAACAAGAATGGTTTGGATACCGGACGCTGATAAACCATTGATTTTTGAAAAGCGGGCAAATGTCTCTTCCCGGGGATCATAGGTAAAGAGAGCCGGGGGACTGGCCACAATCAGCTTACTATTATCAGTGCCCACTGCGATGGATGACTGGTAGGACAAATGCTCCTGCCAGGTACCAATTGGTTGAGCAAAACAGGCAGTTGAAAGCAGGAAAATCAATACGAATACGAGATAGCGGGAACGCATAAGAAATCAAAGTTAACCGCTTCAGTCCGGCTTTTAACCGATTAATAGCGCTAAAAAGGTTTTCTTTGCGTGCTATAATTGCAAAACCTCCTGTTCATGTGGCATCAACTGGGTTCTTTTGTATTGAAAAACAGATTGGTATTGATTCTGCTCCTGCTGCTGGCTACCGGCTTTATGGGATATCATGCCAGCAAGGTGGAAATGAGTTATGAATTTGCCAAGGCGATCCCTACGGATAATCCTAAATACCAGGCCTATATCGCGTTTAAAAAACAGTTTGGAGAAGACGGTAACCTGGTTGTGGTGGGCATTCAAACTGAACAGCTTTTTAGTCAACCGATATTTGAGTCCTATCGCCAGTTACAAAAAAACCTGAAAAAAATCAGGGGCGTTGAAAATATTCTTGGAATTCCGGGAGCCGTGAACCTGGTGAAGGATTCTGTTTCAGAGCGATTACAATCTAACCGCATATTTCCGGATACAACCCTGAGCCAGGTTGAGCTGGACAGTGCACAGGCATTGTTCCGCAGTTTGCCATTTTACCGGGGACTGTTATACAATCCGGAAACCAACAGCTGGCTGATGGCATTAGGCATGAATCGGGATCTGATGGCTTCTCCGGCACGGACTAAAATCATTCAGGATATTGTAAACCAGGTAGATGAATTTGGCAAGGCACATCAGTTGGAAATTCACTACAGTGGATTACCCCTGATCCGGACCCAGATTGCAGACAGGATCGCGCGTGAAATGAAATGGTTGCTGATCGGATCGCTGGCCCTTTCTGCAGTAATCCTCTTACTATTTTTCCGAAGCATCAGTGCCACCTTGATTTCACTGGCTGTGGTGATCATGGGTGTTATCTGGAGTGTGGGCATACAGGTATTGATCGGTTATAAAATCACCCTGCTCACGGCGTTGATTCCTCCGCTGATTGTGGTGATTGGCATACCGAACTGTATTTACTTCCTCAACAAATACCATGTTTCCTGGAATGAAACCGGCGTTCAAAAAGAAGCGATCCGTACCATGGTAGGTAAAATGGGGATCGTGACACTTTTCTGCAATATCGCCGCTGCTATTGGTTTTGCAGTTTTTGCACTGACCCGAAGCGCTGTACTGAAAGAGTTTGGAGTGGTAGCCGGCATCAGCATCATGGTGATCTTTCTGATCTCCTTCATTTTTATTCCGGTGGTGTTGAGTTTTTTGCCCGTTCCTAAAAACAGGCATACCCGCTACCTGGAAAACAGGTGGTTACAATCCATACTAGACCGGTTGGAACGCTGGTCGCTCAATCATCGCAAATTAATTTATGGAATTACAGTTGCTGTTACCATTGTTGCAGTATTGGGAATACTTCGGCTCAAATCGGAAGGCTACATTGTAGATGACCTTCCAAAAACAGACAGAATCTATACCGACCTTAAATTCTTTGAACAAAACTTTGGAGGCGTAATGCCACTGGAGATTGTAGTAGATACCAAAATTAAAAATGGGTTGCGCCGGCAGCCGCTGCAATTGTTTGAGCGCATTGATTCTCTGTCTGCTTTTATTCAAACACTCCCGGAAATGGCAAGGCCACTTTCTGTGGTGGAAGGAATGAAATTTGCCCGACAGGCCTATTATGATGGTGATAGCAGTAACTATGGATTACCAAACAGTTTTGACATCAGTTTCCTTGCTGGTTACCTGAATATGAAAGGATCGGAAGACAAGGGAGACCAGATGGGCCAGCTGGTGCGTTCCTTTATGGATGAAGACAAACAAATGACCCGGATCAGTGTGAACATGAAGGATGTGGGAAGTAAACATTTACCGGAAATCCTGCAGGAGATCCAGGAAAAAACCGATCAGTACTTTGATTCCAGTCAGTATAAGGTAACATTAACCGGCAGCAGCATCACTTTCCTGGAGGGCAGTACATTTATCATCAATGGATTAAAGGAAAGTATTTTCTGGGCTTTCCTGCTGATCGCGTTATGTATGTTGTACCTGTTTAAAAATGGTCGTATTCTGTTATGTTCTCTGATTCCCAATCTGGTACCATTAGTGATTACTGCCGGAATTATGGGCTGGGCAGGCGTGGCATTAAAACCTTCGACCGTTCTGATTTTCAGTGTAGCCCTGGGAATTGCCATAGATATCACCATCCGCTTCCTGGTCAATTACAAACAGGAGCAGGGAGGGGCTGAGAAAGATCGTCAGCAGGTGGTGATTGAAACCATCCATTCCACTGGTATCAGCATTATTTATACCTCCCTGGTATTGATTGCGGGATTTGTAATCTTCTGTTTTAGTGGTTTCGGAGGTACTCAGGGATTGGGCTGGCTGACCTCTCTGACCCTGGTTATTGCTACCATAACCAACCTGGTTTTGCTCCCGGCTTTGTTAATTGATCTCACAAAAGGGAGAAAAAAATCCTGCACAGATTAGAATAATATTAGAATGCTGAGAAGGGGAGTGCAAAAATTGTACTCCCCTTTTTTTTAACATAATTTTAGAATACTGCTAATCAATTAAATATATATATGATATTTTTTCTACTATAAATAGTTTGCTATTTACCGAAATATTCTACATTCTACCATTCATAATGCATCATTTACCATTCATCAATTGTCTTTATTTTTAACACTCTATTAATTAGTAGTTAAAACTTAAATGCACATGAGAAAATTGGTCTTGCTATTATTGGGCATCATTATGCTCAATAGTCAGCTTTTGGCACAGTCCCGTACTGTGACAGGAAAAGTTACAGATGCAAACGGCAATCCCGTCGCCAATGCATCTGTTTTGGTTAAAGGTTCAACGGTGGGTACAACAACTGGGGAAGATGGAAATTTTTCCCTTACTCTGCCACCCAATGCAAGAGTCCTGGTGTTTTCAGCCATTGGTTCCCAGTCACAGGAAATCACCATTGGCAACCGTGGATTGTTCAACATTTCACTAACCAGTGAAGACAAGGATCTTCAGGAAGTAGTGGTAGTGGGTTATGGTACGGCAGTGAAAAGGAAAGAAGTTACCGGCAACATTGCTAACGTAAAAGGGGAGGCAGTTGCGAATCGCCCTGTTCAAAGTTTCGACCAGGCATTAGGCGGTCGTGCTCCGGGTGTACAGGTGGTAATTCCAAGTGGGGTATTGAACGCACCGCCAGTATTCAGGATTCGCGGTACGAACTCAATTTCGCTTTCTTCTCAACCATTGATTGTAATTGACGGTATTCCGGTTTACTCCGGAGATGCCAGTTCCACATCTGCGGCAGGAAATGCTTTGGCGTCCTTGAATCCGAATGATATTGAAAGCATCGACATCGCAAAAGATGCGGCGGCTTCTGCCATTTTTGGATCACGAGCAGCCAACGGTGTAATCTTCGTTACTACAAAAAAGGGTAAATCTGGCCGCCCTAAGGTAAACCTGGACAGCTGGGTTGGATGGAGTAAGGTACAGCGACTTCCTGAAGTACTTGATGCATTTCAATACACTGAATTCAAGAATCAGGCACTGACGAATGCAGGATTATTCAGTCCGACCAACCAGTTTGCACTAACTGATGGCCCGGATGGTAATCCCATTAATACCAACTGGTACGATTATGTATACCGGACCGGGTTTTCCCATAATAATTCACTGAGTATGTCAGGTGGTAATGAATCTACCAAATACTATACTTCTATTGGATATACAGAACAGCAGGGTATCATCCAGAAAAATGACTTCAAGCGTGTATCCGCAATGATGAATGTTGATCACAAAGTGAACAAAGCGATTTCAGTTGGTACCAAAATGCAATTCTCCAATGAAAAGAACCTTTCTGCAGTAAGTTCCGGCTCATTGGGTGATGCATTTGCCACTGCTGGTTTGGGTCGTGTAGCCCTGGTTACAGCACCGAATATTTCTCCTTATAACAACGATGGTACCTATAATTACTCAGGTGCGTTGATTGGCGTAATGAACAACAAACAAGGTCAGGTTGGATTTAACAACCCGGTGATTCAAATGGATCAGAACAGAGGTAATTCCGAAGTTAACCGGATTTTAGGGAATGCTTATTTGCAGATCAAACCGATTAAAGGAGTAACCTTCCGCTCTCAATACAATATTGATTATCTCTATGTAGACAATGAAATCTATTATTCTCCCATTTCCGGAGAAGGATTTTCTACAGGTGGTAGTGCTACTTCCATTTACAACCAAAACAAGCGTTGGGTTTGGTCAAATACGCTTCAGTACGATCAAACTGTGGGTGAAAATCACAACTTCAGCGCCCTGGTTGGAACAGAACAGCAGAAAAGCAACAATAAAAGTTATGGTCTGAACCGGATTGGAGCCAATGATCCCGATTTCATTAATATCCAGGGTGGCTGGAGAACTCCAAATACATCCGGGCTTGGTATTGGTGAAAGCTATCTGCTTTCTTATTTCGGCAGATTAACCTACAATTTTGCCAACAAATACTATTTGGCTGCAAACATTCGTAGAGATGGAGCTTCCCAGTTAGGACAGAACAATAAATGGGGAAATTTCTGGGGTGTTTCTGCAGGTTGGGATATCATCAATGAGAAGTTTTTTGAGAATGCAGGAATGGATAAAGTATTCAGCAGCCTGAGAATCAGGGGTAGTTATGGTAAAGTGGGAAATATTGACGGTCTTGGTCAATATGCTTCTTTATCAACTTTTGGATCTGGTCTGTATGGAGGAAATGGTACACTTGTATTTAGCCAGGCAGGAAACCCGAACCTTGGTTGGGAATCCAGTACGAAAACCGATATCGGAATTAATTTCGGATTGTTGAAAGATCGCATCTCTGGTGAAGTGACCTATTATAAAAATGATATCGATGGATTGATCCTGAACGTGCCAACTCCGCCTTCTGCAGGTCTGCCTTCCAACATTCCAACCAACGTGGGCAGCATGTACAACAGAGGGGTTGAAATAGCATTAAATTTCGTTCCGGTTCAGAAAAAAGATTTCTCCTGGAATTCCAGCTTCAATATAACGCTGAACAAAAACGAAGTTACTTCTCTTGCTCCGGGTGTAACCAATATCATCGCTGCTACCGGTGGTCTTGAGTCTCCCAGTATAACTGTAGTAGGTGAATCACTGGGTATGTTATTTGTTACCCGCACGGCTGGTGTTGATCCTGCTTCAGGTCGTCGTATTTTTATCAATAAGGATGGTGACCGTGTATTGTTCCAGCACGTGGTTCCGGCAGGCACAACCGGATTCCGTTTCGAATACGAAGATGGAACAGCAGCACCGAGTGTTAGTTCTGCTGATGCGGTAGTTTACAGAAACACCATACCTAAATTTTATGGTGGTTTTGATAATACCTTCCGGTTCAAAAACTTTGAACTGAATGCTCTCTTTACCTTCCAGGGTGGAAACTATATCTATTGGGGAACATATGCTGGCTTGCGTGATCAGCGTTTCTGGAATAACTCTACCGATGTGTTAAGAGCCTGGACTAAATCAGGTGATGTAACTGATATGCCAAAGTCCTATTTTGGAGACAACGTATCCAATGGATCTTCCTTCCCGCTTGATGTGAATGTGTTCAAAGGTGATTTCATCAAACTGAGAACCCTTACCCTGGCTTACAACCTCCCAGCGTCTGTAACCAGCCGCATTAAGATTAACAATATGCGTTTTTATGTAGCGGGTAATAACCTTTGGATTGGAACCAAGTACCCCGGACCTGATCCGGAAGTTTCTTCCAATGGAACAGGAAATATCAACCAGGGTATTGACAGAAATACGGTTGGTAACCAGCGTGGTGTAAACGTAGGATTGAACGTAGGATTCTAACCCAAAATCTAACAAGAAAATGAAAAAGAAATTATTATACGCGGCCATTGCGATAGGTGTCATTCAACTGGCCGGATGTAAAAAAGAAGACCTTGAACCCATTCCTACCAACGTGGTATCTGACTTATCTGCATTCGATAGTGAGGTACGGATTGTAGGACAGGTAAATGCAATTTATTCAACACTAAAGAACGCCGGGGTATATGGTGGTCGTTACCAGATTTTTAATGATATCCGTGGCGGAGATTTTCAGAATGATCGAACCAACGTAGTAACAGGATTTGATGTATGGAACTATACACCCAGTAACAGTTCCGGTAACTCTGTTCAGGCAGTTTGGGGAAGAGCCTATTATGCCATCAACCTGGCCAATGTTTTCCTGGCCGGGATGGATTCTAAAGGAGCTAGTGTGGTAGGAGATGCAAAAGCGAATAATTTCCGTGCGGAAGCCCGTTTTGGCAGAGCTATCAGTTATTATGCACTCCTTCAGTTATATGCCAGACCTTATTGGGATGGAAATGGAAGTAAACCAGGCGTTCCTCTTCGTCTGACTCCTAATACCGGATCCGGGAATTATGATCTGGCCAGAAGTACTGTTGCAGAAGTGTATACGCAAATCCTTGCAGATCTGGATTATGCGGAACAGAATCTTCCTGCAAACTACTCAACCCCAGCTTTGAATACAACCAGAGCACACAAAAACACTGCAATTGCCTTTAAAACCCGTGTTTACCTGGCTATGCAGCGTTATAATGAGGTTATTACTGAAGCAAATAAAATTGTAAGTGCAAATGCACCATTCACTGCGTCCAGTGGTGTTGCTCATGCTTTGCAGCCTAATATTGCGACAATCTTTTCCAATTACTCAACAACAGAATCAATTCTGTCCATGCCTTTCACAGATGTGGAAACACCTGGTACTCAGAATCAGTTAGGATATTATTATGGTTCAGCTGCCATGAATGGAGGCAATGGAGAATATTCCATGCTTTCTACAGGTATCATTTCGGATGCCGGCTGGAAAGCAACGGATGCAAGGAGAAGCCTTATTGTAACTTCCGGTACTAAACAATATCTCAATAAGTTTCCAAAAGCTGCTCCTTTTACTGACTGGGCTCCGGTAATCCGTTACTCAGAAGTTTTATTGAGCCTGGCTGAAGCGATCACCAGAAGTACTAATACAGTAGATGCCCGTGCAATTGCACTGCTGAATGCGGTTCGTCAGCGTTCCGATGCAACCACCACTTTCGCAGCAGGTGATTTTGCAACAGCTGCTGATCTGGCCAATGCCATCCTTACTGAAAGAAGAATTGAATTACTTGGAGAAGGACTGGCTGGTCAGGACCTGACCCGTTTGGGACTGCCACTGCCTGCCAAGCCAGGTGTTCCAGCAGTTCAGCCAACTCAACAGGAGTATATCTGGCCAATTTCATCAACAGAATTGTTATTGAACACACTTTGCGTGGATAATTAATCCCGCATTTAGCTGACCTGTAAAGAGGCTGTCTCAAAAGAGGCGGCCTCTTTCTTTTTCAGTATAGGGAGCTTTATGGAGGCTGGTATGGGTAATGTTGCTAGTGTACGTTTTGTTTCAAAATTGGAAGGTAAGGAGGTGAGTGTTGCGTTATTGTGTTGC
>JAEUVF010000004.1 GCA_016787265.1 Flavipsychrobacter sp.
ATCTTTGCACCAAACTGAGTTGTTTGTAATTTTTTGACATAAGCAATCCAAAGATTGCACTACTCAGTCAAATGACAAAATGACCTCAAAATCATTTTGTCATTTGTTTTCAAAAATTGCACTTATCTGTTGAACTCAGCTATTAATACAAGCCATATAAAGAGATTAAGTGGGTAAAATGGTCAGACTTTGATTCTGTAGAGGATTGGTTTATGTTTGCCTGGTTATTTATTGTTCCAGTATTAATTGAAGTAATCATTTTTACACTGCCAATCAAATATGGAATAAATCGAATCGAAGTTTCAAAAAATAGGGTTCCCTATTATTTATTTTTCAGTTTGCTTTTTTTGATTGAGTTTATTCTTTGTAATTCGATCCTTGCAAAACCATTTAATTATATCAAAGTTCTAATTAGTGTTGTTTTGTTCTTTTTGTATTTCAGGAAGAGTTTGTTTAAGCAAAAGTAAATACTGATATTTAAAATATTACTGAACTCAATTTTCAATTACAAAAGGTTTCCCCTGTGAATTGTCTAATGAGTTACTCTGTCTTTCTTGACAGGTGTAAAATAGGATCTGAATTCGCTTCATTCATATCACCAACAACTAAAAATTGACCTGGAAATCGGTAATCAAATTTAAACTAAAATCCAATGTTCAATTATTTGCGGAAATCAATGGTCAGTTTATCCGGAATTTCCATCCTGTAGTCAGGAAATTGATTTTTCGTGGCATCTACCCTAAAAAGCAAAAATAGCATCAGGAATGAGCAATATAAAAGGCTCAAGGAATTTTAAAAAAATTAGTTTTATTGACTCGATCAATAGACGATTTTATGGTTGAATATGAACCACAACAATTTTCATTAAATAAACTGGTGCTGGGTACCGCCGGCTTAGGGGGCGTCTGGAAAAAAGTGGATCCGGAGAGGTCTGTTTATTCCATTCAAGCTGCTTTGCAGGAAGGGATAACCTGGATTGATACCGCTCCGGCCTATGGGGATGCTGAAGAATTTGTGGGACGCGCCATCCGTGATTGGAAGGGTACACAACCTATGATTAGCACCAAGGTCGGCAGACTTAAAGGCTATCGTTCCGATATTGGCAACTACGACTATTCCCCCTACGGTATTGCAAAAAGCCTGGAAAATAGTTTGCAGCTCCTGGGACGTAATAATGTTGACTTGCTTTTTCTTCATGAACCCAAAGAAATCCCTGAACAGGATATCCAGTCTGCTGTACAGGAAATGCAAAGACTAAAGAGCAAGGGGCTTACCAACAAAATCGGACTGGGAGGAAATTATCCGCCTGCTTTCCGGAAATATCTGGTAAATGGAACTTTTGATGTGGTAATGGAATACAACCGGCTGACCGCCTGTTGTCTGGATGCGCTATATTCCTCTATTCCCGAATGTGTATCGAATAATATAGAATACTGGGCCGCAAGCCCCTTACATATGGGATTGCTGGGCAGGAGGTTTGAAGAATTTACAAAGGCAAAGCCCGATTGGCTGCCTGAACAACACATAAATACTGCTATTGCTGTTGAACGAATTGCCAGACAGCACCAGCTTTCCCTGGTTGATTTGTCGCTTCGTTTTTTGCTTCATCAAAATGGGCCTGGTAAAATAGTTATCGGTCCCTGTGATGATGCAGAACTGAACGCAATCCTTTCTACATTCCATAAGGGTCCTTTAGAGGATACGCTTTTTAAAGAAGTCGCCAGTGTAATTGAACAGATTAATATTAATGGTTAATATCATGCACCAAATAGATTCAGAAATTTTTGAAATAAGTAGAATTCAACTCAGGGTATTGGAACCAGTCGCTACCATTCTTCCTTTTCAGGATGCAACCATGGGCCCTTTCAGAAAGTTTGGTTTGTCCATTCTCACGATTGAAGATAAAGAGGGAAATGTTGGAGAAGCCCCCGTTTTTAATACCTATATAAATATTCTGGAGAAATGTTTGTTCCCGATTCTGTTTCATAATAACCAGGTACCCTATAAGATATTATTTAATCAGCTGTATTGGTCCATTCGTAATGAAGGTTTTCGTGGACAGGCAGCAGCTTTATTAGGTCAGTTGGATTTGGCCCTGTACGATCTTGCCGCCAGAAGAAAAGGGGTACCGCTCTATTCCTATTTAAACGCTCCCCGAAACTGGGCACGTATGTATGGAAGCGGTGGTGGTACTAACTATACTTTACAGGAATTGGAATCGGAATTAGGGATATTTCTTGACGCCGGTGTTGATTGCGTTAAAATCAAAGTGGGTCGCAATTTTGGTACGGAGATGGACGAGGATATTGAACGCATAAAATTTGTTCGAAAATTTATTGGAAACTCAGTAGAACTGGCTGTTGATGCCAACCAAATCTGGACACTGCAACAGGCCTTGGATTTCATAGACAAAGTTGGTGACCTGAATATTGCATGGCTGGAAGAGCCGGTTCATTCGGCTGCTTATGCTGATATCGAGCGACTCTGTAGTCAATCTCCCATTCCTATTGCCTTTGGAGAATCCGAACGATCTTCCAAAATGTTTCCAGCTTTGGTTAATGCCGGAGTAAAACATCTCCAGCCGGTTCCAACACATCTAAGCAGTATACAGGAATGGCAGGAAGTGCGTGACCTGGCCCTTAAACACAATATTCAGTTTTCTTCCGGTGGATATTCTTTGTACACAGCTTCTTTGCTTGCTACCACACCGGAGAATTGGCCGGTTGAATATTTGTATACCATCATGTATGGCCTGGAAGAATATTTTTTTGTAAAACCTGAATGGAAATTTGGTAGATTCATTTTCCCTGATGTTCCAGGTTTGCCTATAAAAATTGATTGGGAATATTGGCAAAAGAATAATAAAGTTCTTGTGAACAGAAGCTGGACCAGGGACACTGTAGCGAAATATAACCCATCAGTGAATATGTAGTATATAAAAAATTGCTTATAGATGAAAGTTACACTCGGCTCTCTTGATTATATCGTACTTGGCGTTTATATTTTGCTGCTGTTTGTAATTGGATTTTATCTGCATAAAAAATCTTCCCGGGGTAATGCCGATATATTCCTGGGGGGACGAATGTTAAGGTGGTGGCAGATTGGGCTGAGTTTGTTCAGTGCCAATGCGGGGCCCATGATGCTTATTGGTTTTGCCGGTGTTGGATTTTCACATGGTGTAGTGGGTAGCAATTTCGAATGGCTCGCCTGGATTTTTTTATTGTTGCTGGCCATGTTTTTTCTGCCTCATTACCTGGCAACGAAAATCAGCACCATGCCACAGTTTTTGCAACTCAGATTTGGTAAGCGTTCCTATAATTTCCTAACCCTTTATAGTCTCATTTCAATCTTATTGGTATGGTTAGGTAGTGCCTTGTATGCAGGCGGTCTGATCATTTCCCAAATTTTTGACTGGTCCTTAATGTTCTCAGTAATTCTGATTACCATCATTGCAACCAGTTTTACTGCTGTTGGAGGGTTAAAAGCAGTAGTACGAACCGGAATCTTTCAATCCATCATCATTATTGTTTCATCGATACTGTTGTCCTGGCTGGCGCTTAGGCAAATCGGTGGAATAGATCAATTGGTGCAGGAAGTGCCTGATTATTATTGGAAACTATTCCGTCCGGCGGATGATCCCAACTATTCCTGGATTGCCATACTTGCCGGGTATCCGGTGGTTGCCATTTATTATTGGTGTGCCGATCAAACAATTGTACAAAAGGTGTTGGCTGCAAAAGATCTTAAAGAGGGGCAAAAAGGAGCCTTGTTACTGGGCTTCCTTAAAATAATCATGCCTTTTATCTTTATTTTTCCCGGCATCATGTGTTATGTGCTGTTTAAAGATGTTGCAAAAGAGGATAATGCCTATATCACCTTGATTACCCAATTAATGCCCGGTGGTTTGTTGGGTTTAAGTCTGGCTGCTATTATCGCCGCCTTAATTGATACGGTTTCATCTGGCTTGAATTCTTTCAGTACGGTATTTACGCTGGATGTGGCCGCCAGAATTTGGAAGCTTGATGAAAAAGCAAAACTACGACTGGGAAAATGGATTACGGTAGTAGCAGGTGTAATCGCCATTGGTATTGCATTTCTTTTTTCCCGTTCCGGAAAAGGATTTTTTGAACTTAGTCAGGGTATGGTATCCATCCTGGCTCCGCCACTCTCGGTTGTTTTTCTAACGGGGGTACTTTGGAAGGGTATGACCAGCAGGGCTGCTGAAGTGGTGCTTTATGGAGGTGGTTTTGTTTGCCTGCTGGTTGGTATCTGTAATGTGTTGAATTTTCCTTATGCTGGTTTCTGGCCCCATTTTCTGATGCTTTCTGTTTATCTGTTTTTGGGATTGGCTGTTGTTGCTGTTTTGGTATCGCTGGGTACTAAATCCAGTTTAACAACAAATGGTTTGCAAACATTACTGGAAGTGAATAGAAGCAATGGACAAAATCTTCGTCCGGTTTGGGCGGGTTGGGCCATATTGGCTGTTTTGATGCTTTCTATTTACTGGATTTTTAGCTGAATCGAATGCTTGAATTAAAATATTATTTCATGAAACTTACTGCTATTGTACTGATTTTCTTTTTTGCATTTACTTCCTGTAGCGAACAGGAATACGAGCAACATATCTATGCAGTATCAATTAGTAATGAGCCGAATAAACTTCAGGAGTACCTTGCCTATCATGCTTCCGTTTGGCCGGAAGTGGAAGCTGGATTTAAACTGGCAGGATATAAGGAAATCAAGATGTTTCGCTTTGAGCAGTTTATTGTGATGCAGATAAAAGTACCGGCGGGAGCCAATCTTTCTGAAATGAGTAAAAAAGCAGCGGATAGCCATCCCCGTTGTGCTGAATGGAACCAACTGATGGATACCTATCAGATCGGTTTACCTGGTACTTCCAGTGGGCAGAAATGGGTAGAGCTGAAGGAGTTTTATTCCTTTAAGTCGTTTTATAACGGCTCATGAATTGTTTAGGGGATACGCCATGTACCTCCTTGAAATGTTTATTAAAATTGGAGATGTTATTATATCCACTGTTATAACAGGCTTCTGAAACGTTATGGTTCTGCTCCAGTAATAATTTGGAAGCATGACCGATTCTGATTTCTTTGATGAAGGCGGTTAATGTTCTGCCTGTTTTTGATTTGAAAAAACGACAGAATGCGGAGGTTGACATCGGGATGATCCCTGCCACTTCTTCAAGTGTAATTTCGTTTCGGAAGTTTTTAAAAATATATTCAAATACATTATTGATATTATTTGCCTCATAGGAGCTTTCAATCAGGTTACACCCGGGAGAACTTAAGGTTTTAGCTGTTGGTGACCTGGACATCAGGTCCAATAGCTGCAATAATAAGGCAGATCTGACCAGTCCGGTTTCAAAAAGCATCTGCTGCATAATGAATTTTGCTTTACTGATCGTTTCGCCGGAAAACAGTATCCCCTTTGATGCATCCTGAAAAAGTTGCTTTAGGCGTTTGGCTTCAGGCTTAGTATAAATATCGGCTCCCAGAAAATCAGGGAAAAAGTGAATGATTATGGCATGTGCTGGAATATTTTCCTCAATGGTTTGGTAGTATTGCCAGCAATGCGGCAGGTAACTCGCCATCAGTACCAGTTCAGTTCCTTCGAAATCAGCAATATGATCTCCAATAAATCGTTTGCCGCTGCAATTTTCAATCAATGCGATTTCATAATTGACATGTGATCGGAAAGCCTGGTATTTTTTTACCTCAATAAATTCAGAACGAATGGTAAAAGACTGATCTGGCGGAAAGGTGAAATTTTCGTAAATGAATTGCATGCCCGGGAGATAATTTTGACTTTTTTGTACTGAAAAGATAAAGAGAATTGGCTTTCCGGGTTAGAAATATCTTGCAAAAATAGCATCATTCTCCGTCAAATTCATTGTTGTAGCGATCCCGTTAATTCACAAATTTTAAGGTGACAAGTTTAATCAATTTCTTTTCTTTTTAAGCCAAATTCTAACCGTCAAATTATGAGGAATCTAACGAAGTTGCTGTTTAAAACAGTTTGGGTTTGTTCCCTGATACTCTTTGCGGAGTATTTGCAAGCACAAAACGCCATTAAAGTGGAAGGGCGCGTGCTTGCTGCTGATGATCAGTCTCCACTGCAGGGTGCTTCCATTATTTATGAAAATGGAAAAGCATCCTCCATCGCAGATGCAGCCGGTAAATTTTCTATTAATGTACCGAAAGGAGCGAAAATTACAGTGTCTATGGTTGGTTTTAAGTCTACTACCATTCCAATTGGAAATGGATCATTGGTAGTCGAATTAAGCCGGCAGGATAATAGTATGGATGAGTTTGTAGTAGTAGGGTATGGTACACAAAAGCGGGAGTTACTAACAGGATCGGTTGTTACCATGAAAATGGATGAACCACGTCGGAATACCCCTACAACTTCTTTAGGTAATTTGCTTGCCGGACAAATGGCAGGCGTAAGTGTTTCAACGCCTAACGGTATTCCGGGCACTCAGCCAGGTATTTCAGTGCGTGTAGGTACTTCCTTCAATGCTCAGAATGTTCTGTATGTAATTGACGGCAAGATTAGTGGAGCCGGAGATTTTAATAATTTAAGTCCGAATGATATAGATAATATTTCTGTTTTGAAAGATGCTGCATCTGCTGCAGTTTATGGTTCCCGGGCTGCGGGAGGCGTAATCGTTGTAACAACCCGGAGAGGGAAAGCAGGTAAACCACAGATCAACTATTCTTTCAGTACTGGATTTGAAAAAAGAGGAAAAAATGCCGAGTTGACCAGTGCAGTGGAAACGGGTGAATTATACAACAGGATCAACCCCAATTCGGATCCTGCAGGATGGAGATGGTCGCAGGAGGACCTTGACTATTTTAGAACAATCAACAATGGCTGGGGATATGATCAGTTGGATGCAGTTTGGAATGACCCTTCTACAACTGCACATAATTTAAGTATTTCAGGTGGAGGAGATAAGATCAAATATTTTGTTGGAGGTTCTTATATAAAGCAGGGGGCCTTCATGAAGAATCTGAACTTTGATAAATACAATCTAAGAACCAATATCACTGCAGACCTAACTAAAAATCTTACGCTGTTTGCAGGACTTACTGTAAACAACAACCTGAATTATTCACCCACCAATACAGCAATTGGAGATATTCAGGGAATATACCGCAAGCAATTATTGTGGCAACCGGATCAGCCGGTATGGACAAACGGGGGTAATCCCATTGATTATGGCTGGATAGGAAATGTAGGGGCAGAAGTACGTGGTGATGGCGGTTATATTAAAGGGAATGCTATTAAACCCATTCTCAACCTTCAGGCAACCTATAAGATTCCTGCCATTAAGGGACTCAGTGCTTCCGCTCAGTTTAATAAATCCTATACGAACAATCGCTCGAAGTCGTATATGAAGCACTATAATATGTGGGTGATGAAAAAAACCGGCCTGCACCAGATCAGTACGGATGACAATGACCTGGTTACTATCAAACGATCTTCCCAGATAGGGAGAAGTTTTATCCGGGAGGATTATAACTGGAGTAATGATTACCAGTTAAACTTTCAGTTAAGCTATGACCGGACATTCGGTTCAGTACATAACGTAAAAGGCTGGTTGATTTATGAAAAGGCGGAAGCGAGAGGTGGTGGAATTTTTGCAGGCCGAGAAAGTTTCCCGGTTTATCTGACAGATCAGTGGTGGGCAGCAAGCGGAGACCGGCTCGATTCTTATGCTAATGGAACTGCAGAATTTGTGACCGGACGTAAATCATGGGTGGGTCAGTTTTTCTATGACTACGATGGAAAATATATGGCAAGTGTGGCGTATCGGTATGACGGCTCCATGAATTTCGCTCCGGATCAGCGTTGGGGTTTCTTTCCTTCTGCTTCTGCCGGATGGATCATCTCCAAGGAGAATTTCTTCCGTAACGTAAAGAACATTGAACTGTTGAAATTCAGAGCATCTGCTGGCCTGGTTGGGAATGATGGTGTAGGAGGTTGGCAATGGTTGCAATCTTATTCCAGTGCAAATTCCGCCTTCTTTGGAACGAATGGAGTAACCAATCCGGGAATCACCTATGGTTCACTGGTTAATACCAAACTAACCTGGGAGAAATCCATGAATTATAATATCGGTATTGATCTGAATTTCCTGAAGCATTTTACTGCCAGCCTTGAATATTACAATACCAGAACCTATGATATTCTTGGAAGCCGTATCAATTCGGTTCCTCCGACATTTAGTCGCAGTTTACCTGCATCCAATTACGGTGAAATTAAAGCCAGTGGGATAGAAGCTATGATTGGATACAGAAATAAAGCTGGCCAGCTGAATTACTATGTGAATGCCAACCTGGCTTATGGTAACGCCAAATATGTGATCCAGGATCAGAATATTACCTATCCCTGGCAAAAAAATCCGGGTAATTCAACTTCCCGGGTTGTCGGATATGTGGTGGATGGTATGATACGTACCCAGGCGGATCTTGACAGATTGCTGAGTGCAAATCCTCAGTATAATTTCAATGGTATTGCTCCGGCATTGGGACAACTCATCTATAAAGATTTGGCCGGTCCAGATGGAAAACCAGATGGAATTGTAAATAGCTGGGATGTGTCAACATTAAAGTCGAGAAATAATCCAATTACTGTAGGTGCGAATTTGGGTATTGAATGGAAAGGATTGACTGTCGATGCCACATTCAGTGGGAACTTCAATCAATTCCGATTTGTGAATAACCTGGTAGATGGAAATGTAGAATGGAACCGTATGTGGCGGAAATGGTATACAGATGGCTGGTCGGAAGATAATACCAATGCAAGTTTGCCCAAACGTTATTCTGCCAACGATGGAACAAGAGGTGTAACCAATACCAGCAGTTCTTTCTGGTTGGAAAACGCGAGTTTTTTCAGACTTCGTTTATTGAATGTTGGGTATCAGATTCCGTATCAGTATGTGAATAAAATTGGTTTAGGAGGATTGAAAGTATTCTTTAGCGGATCCAACCTGTTCATGTTTAGCAAATTTGGAAACCAGTTTTATGATCCTGAAATCGGGGATGGATTTTCTTATCCAACTATGAAGAATTTCAACTTTGGTGTTAATGTTTCACTTTAAGAAAAAAGATTGTTCGTATGAAAATGCAAAATAAAATAACAGCTATCCTGCTCGTAATGCTTTCCGTGGGACTGATCTTCTCTTCCTGTAAAAAAGGATTGGATTATGAAAATACCAACTCGATTGTTCCTGATAATGTATGGAAAGATCCTGCCATGATCAGAGCATTTCTGAATGATATTTATGGGGGACAAATGCCCGGCTGGCCATTTAATGGAGGGGCAACCGATGAAGGAATCTCTACTGCCAAGAGTTTAGGAAATTACCAGCGTGGAATCATATCAGTGGATGCTACCACATCTGCGCTTAACTATACCTATATAGACCGGGTTAATTATTTTCTGGATGAAATGGAGGTATTGCCGGCAGCAGTATTACCAGAGGCAGAAAAGAATCAATATATAGGAGAAGCGAAATTCTGGAGAGCCTGGTCCTATTGGAACATGGTTAACAACCTTGGCGGAGTGCCACTTATTCTGCATAAGCAGGATGGGGCGGATGTTCAGGGGCTCTTTAAGCCTCGTAACAAGACATCGGAATGCATTGCTCAGATAGTTAAAGATCTGGATAGTGCGATACTTTTACTGCCTGGAATATACCCCAATGCAGCAACAGATTATGGAAGGATTACAAAATTGGCAGCAATGGGAATGAAGGGCCGTGTTTTGCTAAGTTATGCCAGTCCCTTGTTTAATCCGACCAACAATCAGGATCGTTGGCAGGCTGCTTATGATGCCTGTAAAGCAGCCGTTGATTATGGGATTTCTCAGGGATATCAGCTGCATCCTGAATTTCGCAAGATCTGGCACCAGGAAAAAAATAAGGAAGTGGTAATGGTAAATCAATTTTTCAATCCTGGCCATGCTGTGAATTTTAATGTAATCCGTCCGGAACCAATAACAAAAGATGCATCCAATAACAATCAGCCATTGTTATCACTGCTGCTGGCATTTCCCAAAAGAGATGGATCTGCTATGCAATTTGACAAGAATCAGCTTTCGGATCCTGCATACAATGAACAGTTTCTGACTGATTTTTATACCAACCGCGATGACCGCTTTTATACAACTGTATTTTTTGGAGGAACTCCGTATCCGACACCTGATGAAGTATCCCCTGTTTATATTAAGGGAAACAGCTTTTGGAACGTATGGAGATGGAATGCAGCCACCAATAGCTATAGCAATCTGCTTAGCACCATCCATGGGTCAATGCCTGGAAACCCGGGAATAACCGGATTTTTTCAACGGAAGGGATTGGATACAACAGTAACGGCTGCAATCGTAAACCAGGGACAAACAGACTGGATTGAAATGAGGTTTGCTGAATTATTGATGAATTACGGAGAAGCAGCAAACGAACTTGGCAAAACCAATGAAGCCGTTCAGATATTGAAAGATATACGCAAAAGAGCTGGTATAACTGCGGGTGCTGATGGTAGTTATGGTGTCACTGCTACTTCAACTGGTGATATCAGGGAATTGTATATTAAGGAAAGACAGGCCGAATTCGCTTTTGAGAATAAACGTTTTGGAGATCTCCGCCGTTGGAAACGTTTTGATATCCTGAATAACCAGGGGGCTCGTCATGGATTGTACATTACGCTGAAAGAAGGAGCCTCCTTACCTACACCATCCGATAATATTCTAACTGAATCTGTACGGTCAAAATTTGAAGCTCATTACATAGACAACCTTGACGGTGATGAGACCTTTAAGTTTAATTTTGATCTGAATCATTGGTTTTACGCTATTCCTCCAGGCCAGATTTCCCAGTCCAAAAATGTTCTTGAGCAAAATAAGGAATGGGGTGGGAGTTTTGATCCTTTACAATAAGAGAATAGAATATAATAGTTAAAAATCGCACCTGATGATAAGAAGATTGGCTTGTTTGATTGCTTTATTGGTGGCCTTCCATTACAGTAATGCTCAATGGAATTTTTCGACGGATTACTTTAGCATACATGTAAATAACAAGGGTTTTATTACCAGTATGAAAAATCGTACGGTAAAACCGGCACGTGAATTTAGTCCGGCTGATAAACCATCCCCCTTGATGTTGATTTATGATGGAACCAAAAAGCAGTACCATCAACCAGTCAAAGCTTCTTATCATCCAGGAACGAAACAGTTTAAGATATCCTATGAAAATGGTTCTGTAGCGGTCGTATTAATTGAAGCAAAAAAGAAGTATTTCCGACTAAAATTACTTTCCCTAACTCTGAAGGATGAAATTGAAGCCATTCAGTGGGGGGCATATGCAACCAATATTACCAACCTGATGGGGGAAATAATTGGAGTTGCCAGAGATACCAGTGCTGCTATCAATTATGCGATTGGCTTATTGGCACTGGATGATAATACCCTGGGCGGATTGGCTACCACCATTGGAGACGCCGCACCGTTTCAGTACATTATTCATAGTCCGGATGCAAAACGATTTCCCTTACCCGATAGTTTAAGAGAGGGACAGGTATTCAGTTTAGGAGGAAACGGAATCAGTGATGTGGCATTTTATGCGCATAAGGAACCCTGGTATCGAATTTTATACGGTGATGCTGCACAGGTGGATGAGAAAGGGCGGATATCAGTTTCTTATCAATCCAGAGACAGGTCCAAAGAACGGGAAGTCTTTTTTTCACTGATCCCGCATATGGAAGCAAATATTCCCAATCATATCCAGGTGCAGCCATTACCCGGAGTAGATTATATAGGTTCTTCTGTTGCTTTTTATGGAAGTCCAGATAGTATTGCCCTGATGGACGTAATTCAAACAATTGTAAAGTCGGAGAAGCTGCCAATGCCAACCTTTAATGGAAAATGGGTAAAGGATCCATCCGGATTTGTGCCGGATGCCATGTCGGCCGGGAACTTAAACGACAGTATAATATCCTATACAGAGCGACTTGGATTCAAAGCCATTAGTTTATATGACCAGGGCTTTTTACGTCCGGATAGAGGAAATGCAGGATTTATTGACGGAGCTGACTTCAACAAAAAACCAATCAGACGAACTGCCGGAAATTTATCCCATAAGGCATTTTCTGAATTAGCAGCAGCGAAAGGAATCATAATCGGAAGAACCACTATTACCAATTCACTGGCACCGGGAACAATGGATGCGAGTCCGGTTCCGAGTGACAGTTTATGTTATCAGCAAAAGAGAGTACTAGCGAAATCCATAGGGATAGCGGATACCATCATTATAGTGGATGATCCTACTCACCTGGAAGAAATAGCCAGTTGGGAAGGACATTGTACCAACCTGAACATGATAAAAATCGGGAAAGAGTTGATTTATTACCTGGGGGTATCTGATCAACCACCATATCGGTTGCTAAATGTAAAACGGGGGTATTGGAATACAAAGCCTGCCAATCATGCTGCAGGAGATAGCGTCTATAAATTACAGGTAACAGTAAATTATGGATACGATGGGTTGATCCCCAACATGCAATTGCAGGATAAGATAGGGGAATATTACGCGGATGTATGTAAGCAAAACGGGCTAGCTTATTATGATTTTGACGGACAGGAGTTTTTATTTAATAATGGTCACGGGTACTATTCAACCAAACGTTTTTTTAGAAAAATGTTTGAGCGCGGTTCCTCCATTGGTGTTCCTTATATACGATTCACCGGTGCTACATTATCAGAAGGATCCTGGCATTATCAAAGCATCTGGAATGTGGGAGGAGGAAAGAATTTATATGACGTGTCAACACGGGAATGGGGCAGTACAACCAGCCAAGGAAAGGATCTTCGGGATGTATCCTATGCCAATTTTTATCCAGTGGGGATGGGAGGGAATTTTGCAATCGGAGCCAACTCTAAAGTGGAAGAATACGAACATATACAGGCTATTTCAGTTGGAGTTGGTACTACCTACAGCCTGATTCTGAATCAGAAAGAGGTAGAAAAATGTACGGAGAAAGAAGCCATTTTTACAGCAATACGAACCTGGGAGAAAGCAAGAGCAGCGGATGTGTTTTCCAGGTGGTTAAAGAATCAGTTAGCGGATCCGAAAAGAAGCTGGAGACTTGAACAGGGAAAGCAGGCGAACAGTTGGATATTGTATGAGATGATCAGGGGTGAAAAAACAAATCCTATTCTGCTAAAAAAATAGTGTAGAGAACTTATGAGAGTAGGTAAAAGTTTAGTCCTGTTGTGCTGTGTGTTGATGATGCAGCAAGGGTTTTCACAGTCTTTTTCGGCAATTGATAAACACCTGGAGTCCATAGATGGGAGGATACAGGTAAGTGTTCAGAAATATATGGGCACTGACCTTATTGAAGAGCATACTGCCAACGCAGCACAGCCGAAATTGCCTCCAGGGTGGGAGATTGATTTGTCCGCCAGGCCTGTAAAAGGAGAACCTGCTGCGCTGGATATAATCGCGACGTTTAAATTAAAATCCGGAAATTCTCCTTCAACAGCAGTATCGGTTTCATTTGATTTTACGAGCTGGAGCCGGAGTAATTATACATTGGTACCTGCAATTGTATATAATGGGAATCGATACAAATCCATAGGAAATGGGTATAACCCGGATTATCCGGCCGATATGTATTATAATCCCAAAGTTCCTTTGACTATATCCAATAATCCCAGGTTGGAATTGAAGGACGGTGTTCCCTCTCTCATTGAATTGGAAACAGCGAATACAGCAACTCCATCCATGTGTTTTTATGCTCCGGGTAAGGGCCGGAAATTCCTGCTCTTTACCGATCAGCGATCTATCCATGGAAACCATGGATTAAGTATTCGGGAAAATGCAACAAAAGATCAATGCCGGTTTTCTGTAACAGCTCCGGCTATGCGCAAAAGGGCTGCTGGATTTGGTGATTTTCATCCCAGTGGGGATAAAGCGCCGGATTGGAAGGTCGGAGATCAGCTAAGTCTGGTTATTCGGGTCTATGTTCAGAAGTCGGAAGGGATTCCGGATTTGCTAACTGCGTTTATGCAGTACCGTAAACGATTATCTGGCGAAAATCAGCATAGAAACTGGTTGCCGATGAGTCATTTATCCCAGCTCTATGCAACCATTACCAGTGACAATTTCAGGACATACCCTGTGGGCAATTATTATTTACCGGAGAATAGCAAAGATTTTCAATTAGGTTGGGTAAGTGGAATGATCAATACTTATCCGATGCTGGCATTAAATGACAGTAAAGAGCGGAAGCGGGTATCGGAGGAGCTTGATTTTGTGGTGTCGAAAATGCAGGGGAAATCGGGCTATTTCTATGGAGGCATAACCTTAGACGGGAAAATCAAAGCGGAAAAGATGCATCCGGCATTTCCAGAACCACAGGCAATGGTTCGAAAAAATGCTGATGTGTTGTTCTGGTTGATAAAACATTTGCGGCTGTTGAAAGCACAGCAGCATTCGGATGAAATTCGAAAGGAATGGGAATTGGCAGCCTATAAATTGGCGGAGGCGTTTATTCATACCTGGAAGACAGATGGAGAATTTGGCCAATACATTGCGCCGGGAACAGGCAGGATTGCGGTATATAATTCAACTGCCGGTGCAATGGTGCCTGCAGGATTAGCCCTGGCAGGGGATTATTTTAAGAAAACCGAATGGCTGGAAATTGCCAAAGCATCGGCTGCTTATTATTATGAACGGGATGTGGCAGGGCAGGGATTGACAGGTGGCGATTGTGGTGATATTTCCATGGATGCGAATTCGGAATCTGCATTTGGATTTTTGGAATCACTGATGACCCTTTATCAGGTAACGGGAGATCGAAGCTGGTTGCTGAAAGCGGAAGTACAGGCGGCGTTGTGTGCAACCTGGACGATATCTTATGATCCTTATTTCCCTCCCAATAGTCAGATTGGAAAATTAGGCAGTCGAATGGCAGGTGCTGTTTGGGCAAGTATCCAGAATAAACATGCGGCACCTGGTATCTGTACATCTTCCGGTGATTATCTCTTTAAATTGTTTAGAGCTAGCGGGAATACATTGTATGCGGATTTGATTCGGGATATCCGGCATGCGCATGCTGAAGCGGTGAATATTCCCCCTGATCATATTACAACGGATAATTTGCCCGGGAGCAGTATGGAACGGATACAGCCGAGTGATGCTGAGGGAAGAGGCAGTATAGGAAATTATATCAGAACCAGGAATTCCTGGACAGAAACGAATGGTGCCCTGATGGCATTTGAGTTACCGGGTATTTATGTACAACCGGATAAAAAACTCGTGCGTGTTTTTGACCATGTTGAAGTTCGGGTACTAAAAAGCAGAAGAAATAAGATGACGCTTGCAGTTAAAAACCCCACCAAATGGGAGGCAACAGTAGCTGTATTCTCTGAAAAAAGTAAAGAATCAAAACGTCCGTTGGCAACTGCAGCATTTTTAAACTGGAAAAAAATCAGGGTTCCTGCGGGTGGAGAGGTTGTTTTGGAGGTGGGGGAGTGATAGGGCGTGAAAATTTGAAATCTCATTGGATGGTAGTATATTCCTGTGACGCAAGTAGCCAACATTGTTCCAAATGACAAGATGCTTACTTTTCTTCCTTTTTCTGTTTTGTCTGCTATCGGGTAGTTCTCAGGTGATTAATTATGGGAACAATCCTCATGCCGGAAAATACCTGCGTGTAGATGACGCTACCTTGTATTATGAGGTGTATGGTACTGGCAGACCCTTGCTATTGTTACATGGCGATACCTTTGGCTATATCTCTGAATTTGAACAATACATTCCTATTTTGGCCAAAGAGTTTAAAGTTATTATTCCTGCTATGCGTGGTCACGGTAAATCTGAAATAGGAACAAAGAAGTATTCCTATAAATTATTTGCCGAGGATGTACTGGCTATTCTGCATAAGGAAAGCATAGATAAGGTTGCAGTTATGGGTTTCAGCGCGGGGGCTACTACTGCGTACTATCTGGCAGCTCATTATCCGGAAAGTATTAAAAAGGCGGTTGTTCTGGCTGGGGCCATTGATACATCCTGTTATCGACCAGGGGTAATTGAAGATTTGAAGAATAAAACAGGAGATGATTATGAAAAAATGCTTCCTGAATTGGTGCTGGAGCGTAAGAAATTGATGCCTAAACCTAATAGCTACAATGAGCTGATCCAAAAGCTGAAAGATGCCTGGTTGCAACCTGTATATGTTGAAGAGGTAAAGTTGAAAGAGGTTAAGTGTCCGGTTCTGATTGTTGGTGGGGATCGGGACGAATATATGGCAGTTGAAAGTTTCGTTCGGATCCAGCAACTGATTCCGGCTTCCCAATTGGCCATCCTGCCGAATTGTAATCATGTTGGATTGTTATTTTATCCTGAGATGGTTAATTTAATGGTGCTTCCTTTTCTACTTAAGGAATAATGGGCCTAAATTTATCAATAATATTGTTGAAAGCTATACAAATGCGAAAGGTTGCTTTCTTACTACTTTTTTTATTGCCAGCGATGTTGATTGCTCAACCTAAGTCAGCCTCCCTGCCTGGTATAAAAGAGTACCTGAAACCCATTAAGGAAGAACTTATAAAGGAGTGGCCGAATAACCGTACTGTTAATCTGGTTTTCCATGGCCACAGTGTTCCGTCCGGGTATTTTAAAACTCCGGTTGTAAATACGATGGATGCGTATCCTTATCAGGTGTTGCGGTTATTAAAGGAGAAATATCCCTATGCGGTAATTAATGTGATCAATACCGCCATTGGTGGTGAAAATGCTCAGAGTGGACAAAAGCGTTTTGAGACTGACGTACTTTGTCATAAACCGGATGTGCTGTTCATCGATTATGCGCTAAATGATCGCGGCCTCGGACTGGATGCAGCGAAAACCGCCTGGGAGAAAATGATTGTTCAGGCCCAAAAAAGAGGAATAAAAATTATTCTTTTGACACCCTCCCCCGATCTTTCGGTTGATCTATTGGATCCTAATACCGATTTGGAGCAACATTCGAAACAGATTAGATCACTTGCGAATAAATACCAACTCGGACTCATTGACAGCTATGCTCAATTCCGGGATATTAAAGCTGCTGGTGGCAACATCGAGGATTATATGTCACAGATTAATCATCCGAATGCAAATGGACATGCTGTAATTGCGAAAGAAATACTGAAGTATTTTATTGATTGAATTATTTTATTAACCATTGTATCGGATCCTTAATTTCCGGTTTCAATTTCACATGCGGTGCAATTCCGGTTGGATCAACTGGGTAGTCGGGTAACCTGGCTGACCGGGTTGTAGGAACCGAAAAATACCAAAGTTTGGAGGGAGTAAAAACAAAGTTCAGATTTCCATAATCGATGGCGCCGCCGCTATTACTATAGCCATAGATCCGGGTTTTTTTGCTCTGCCGGGCATTTAATAAAAATTGTTCTGTTGCACTGATACATTCCTTGTCCATAAGGATCGAAACTTTTTTAGGATAGTCTTTTATTTGATCCATCCGGATGGTATCAATCCGATTAGTGGCAAAGGGCACAAACTGGTTGGGGGCTTGTTTGCCGCGGGTAACGATATCGCGTATTTGATTCTTTGCATCTTCCGGAATGTATTCATTGGTTAATAATTCCTCAAAGAACCTGATATTGTTAGGGGAGCTCCAGAAGTCAGAATTGTATACCAGGATGGGGTTGGTATAGAGGTAAGGAAGCAGTGATGTAAACATGGCATCCCCTCCGCCTCCGTTTCCTCTTACATCTATTATGAAATGCCGGGTCTTTTCTAGTTTTTCTTTGTTACTCAGCACCAGGCTGTCAAGGATCGGTTTGTAAGCCATATTGCAGGTTGGTACGGTGAACAGGGCTGTTGAGTTTGGCTTGAAGCTCAGCGTTGGGGTAGGATCTTTTTGGGCGCTTTCTGTGGGCGTAGCTTCAACTGGGTTGATTTCAGAGGGTACAAGGAATACATGGCCGTTATCCAGGTAGTGGATCAGTTTTTTGAGTAGGCTATCACAGGCCCGGATATCCATTTTGCTGGAAGCTTGTTTTCTCAGGGAATCGATATAGGACCGGTAGCCTGGGTTGCGGGCAGCAAAATCTCGCATGCCACTGTAATCGGCCAGGTAGGTATCCGCCATGAAGTTGAAATCCGATTGGCAGTCGCAGTCCTGGGCCTGGGTGGAGTAGGAAAGGCTTAGCGAAAATAGAAGAATAAATACTGTTTTCACGTAAAAATCAGATTTGCTGACTAAATTATACAATGCGTAACAAAATTGATTTAAATAGTCTGATTGTACCTGGTATGGGTGCTGCAGGGCTAGTGTTGGGAACATTGCTGTTGGATATTGATAGTTTAGATTTAGCCGGATTAAATCACCATTCAGTTCAGGCTGGGTTACTTAATCAATCAATTTGCTGGGAAACTTACACTTCAGACGACCTTTATTTGCGTTTTAGGGATGTGAAATTGGATATGATTGGAGTGATAGGGGCAAATCACCGTTCTATTATATAAATTGCTTTTTTATTCAATCTGCAGAAAGGGTGGTTGTTGGGCATTATACGATTCGCTGGTAAGGATACTATTATGCACACTGAAAGCTTTTTCTCTATAAATAAGATGGAATGTTAACTAATGCATTCAGAAAGTATTTACAACAGTTAACACCAATTTCTGACAAGGAATTTGATGATACTGTTGACTTTTTTAAAGAACAGGTATTGCAAAAGGGGGATTTTTTTGTAACAAGTGGTAAGGTTTGCCAACAAGTTGCTTTTATTAATTCTGGTACTTTTAGAGTTTTTTATTTGAATGAGAAGGGAGAGGATATAACATCTTGTTTTTGTACATCCAATAACTTCACAACTTCCTATAAAAGTTTTATTCTTCAACAACCCTCCTCATTATCTATTCAGGCCATTGAAATGAGCGAAATATTAGTAATTGATTATGAAGGTTTACAGCATTTGTATTCTGGATATCTCACATGGCAAAAAATTGGAAGAGTATTAGCTGAAAAAGAGTATATCGTAATGGAACAATATGCATCTGTATTGAGTAATGAAACAGCAAAAGAAAAATATTTGCGTCTCCTAATGGAGCAGCCATGTATCATTCAAAAAGCTAAGGTAGAACATATTGCTAGCTATTTGGGAGTTACAAGAAGAACGTTGTCGAGAATCAGAAGAGAAATATCAATTTAATCAATTGAGGACATTTGTCCTTTATTTTATTGCGGAATCGCAGGAATTTGGTAAGTATTAATTCCTCTCATTATGGGCTTTCTTATTACAACTTTCCTGATTTTGGCATTTTCTCTTTTAGCTGTCATTGATGGCTTTTATCTTCACATTTTAAAATACCAGCTTTTCAATCATAAGGAAAGTAAATTTGAACATTTTACTCATACGATTCGATCAGTTTTATTTCCATTAATAGTTTATTTCCTCCTTATTGTTCAGAATTCCAAAACCGCTTTTTATCTAGGTGTTTTATTTGTTGTTTTGGATATTATTGTGCTTGCTGTAGATGCTTTTGTTGAAAAAGATAGCAGGGCTTTCATGGGCGGACTTCCAAGGTGGGAATATATCCTACATTTATTTGTGAATGGATTTCACTTCTCATCAATTGCAGTTTTTTTCGTCCTTAAATTATCTTTATCGGAAAAAGGTATTTTTATAATCGATGATCTGTCTAACTGTAAAAATTTTGAATTGTTTCAGCTCGTCGCTACAAATTTATTACCAGGGGCAGTTTTACTGGCAATAATACATGTTCTAACAAGTATGAAAAAGACACAAGAATACTGGAATAGTGTAAGAGCAAGATTAGTCTGTTGTTAAACATAAAAAAAGGATGTCAGAGTTATGGAATAGAATAATAATTGCATCTATTTCAATGTGTCATTTAATAAGGTCCGATTATTTTACACCCCAGGTATTATCAGCCTAACATTCCTGGCTTTTATATTTATTTATTTTGCGGAGAGGGAAATTGAGAATTCCAATCAGGCTGTTATTCCGCTTTTTTTATGGGATCCAATATATCAGGTTAAATATCCGGAATTTTTTACGGACTGGTTACCTTCAGGTCCACCCAATCGTAATTATACAAACATATTGTTTACAGGTAATGAAATTGAGGATAGGGTTAAACTCGAATATGGAAAGTTATTGATAAGGGAAATGATTTCTTCAAAAAAAATCAGTGACGGAGTCCATTTCCGATTTTCAGACAATTCACATTATGGGACATTTGTTAAAACACTTGACGTTTTGATAAGAGAAGATGCTAAGACTTATTTGTTTTACGACAAGGATATTTGGTTTTATCAGTTTGCACAGGATACAACTGGTCAAGCAACTGAATTGCCTCTGTTTGTTTGTGGTATGGAATATGAGCCGGTAAATATAGATTGGTGGGAAGAAATTGCTCAAAGGACAGTTCATATTTGGAATAAATCTTGGGAAATAATTCTTTTGTTTGTTGGGTTTATTTCATTATTAGTAATTTCTTCTTTGATACGTGGAAAATATATTTAAGAGCTTAGAGCCTGCAGAATAATTGTTTAAATTCACTGATGAGTAATACCAGGCGTTCTTTTCTGAAAACATCCGGACTCGGCTTAGTGCCAGCAATGTTTCCTGGCTTGCCTGCGATGGCCGGAGATTTCAATTCGGGCAATTTTGATCCGTCTAGCAGGTTTGTCAAATTTTATGGTGATGGCGAGCTTTTCGAACCAAAGGAGTACCTGGAAATCCTGGACCAGCTGCAGATTAAGGGTTTAATTGAAAAAGATCGGTATGGAACCGGTGGTTCGGTAGAAGCCCTGGAGAAAGAAATGGCGCGACGTACCGGAAAAGAAAAAGCGATCTTTTTGCCTAGTGGTACCATGGCCAATCAGCTGGCAATCTTCCTGCTCAGTCAGCAACGATCCAAGGTATTTGTGCAGGATCTCAGTCATGTTTATCGCGATGAAGCAGATGCTGCACAAACTGTTTTTGGTAAACGGCTGGTACCCCTGGGCATGAATGCCTCCTATTTTACAGCTAAGGAGTTGATCGCAGCTGTTAATGACCTGCCTAAACAGGAAGTCTTTGATGCCGGTATCGGGGCTGTTTCCATTGAACATCCTGTCAGAAGAGCAGATGGCCGGATGGTGCCCCTGGAGGAAATAAAAGCCATCAGCGCCTTTTGCAAATCGCGACAAATTCCCCTGCACCTGGATGGTGCCCGCCTCTTCATGGCATCTGCCTGGTCCGGTACTTCCATCCAAGCTTATTCCCAGTATTTCGATACTGTTTATATCTCACTGTATAAATACCTGGGTGCCGCAGCTGGTGCAGTGCTTTGCGGTCCGGCTGCTCTTATCAACCAGGTTCCCCATCTGATTAAAGTACATGGTGGTGCGATGTATGGTAACTGGACCAATGCTGCTATGGCACTGCATCGCCTGGAAGGTTTTGAAAATCGGTTAGAGAAATCTATCCAGGTTTTTAATGCTTTTAAGGCAGGGGTTGAGCAAATCAAGGGAGTACAGATCACTGCGTATCCCGATGGTACCAATATATATTCACTTACCCTGCCTGCGGACACTGATGCCGCGGCCTTCCAAAAGAAAATGCGGGAGCTCCATAAGATAGTCCTGGGAAGACCTGATGCTGCGGGTAAAGTACAATTGACAGTGAATGAAACTTTATTATACAGGAGAACAGAAGAGCTCATTTCAGCGTTTAAGGATGGATTGAAAGACTAGGTGAAATGAAGTATCTATTCTCCATATCATTTTTTCTGCTGGTGGTTCTGTCCGCCTCCTCCCAACCATACAGAAGTACCCTGGATGCTGCATTGGATAAGCTCCGGCAATCGAATATTGATTCAATTATTTGTTATACCCCTTTTCAACCGGGTTATAAACCCTTTGAAACTGCTCAGTATGAAATTCAGTATTCATTTTATTTGTTCTGGAAAAAGGAGAAGGATTTTTTTATTACGAAAGCAGCTAATTGCTATGGTATCAATGGAAGAGGGTCTTTTGATACAGTATTTAACAGTGTTTTGAGTCCTGATCAGGAAATATACAAGGAGATTGTGAATAATCTGGAGCTCCTTAAGGTTCAAAAAGTAAAGCCCCCTTTAAGGCATTTGAGGACTAAGCTACATGCAATTTATGTTTAATTTCAGCCTATGAGTAAGGAAGAGCAGTTACAAACCAGTTTTGAGGTATTACTTACCTACTTCAACGAGTTGATTCCTCTCGATACAGAAGAGGAAAAACTGGTAACATCTTTATTCAAACCCAGGCTTTACCGGAAAAGGCAATATCTATTACAGGAGGGTGATATATGCACACAGTTTTATTTTGTGGCCCGGGGCTGCTTACGGATGTATAAGATTGACGAAAAAGGAACTACTCATATCCTTCAATTTGCCACCGAAAATTACTGGATAAATGACCTGGGAAGTTTTCACTGTATGAAACCTTCCGATTTAGCTATTGATGCGTTGGAGGATACAATGGTATTACAAATAAGCCGGGATGATTTAATCTCCCTTTACCTGCAGGCTCCAAAATTTGATCGGATCTTCCGGGTCCTGCTGGAGAATAGCTTTGTTCGGTTGCAGGACCGACTGCTCCAAAATATCAGCTCAACCGCAGAGGACCGGTACCAGTCTTTTCTGGACTTGTACCCTCACTTGATTAACCGGCTATCCCAGGTCCAAATTGCCGCCTATTTAGGTATCACTCCGGAGTTTTTAAGCAGGTTACGTAATAAGCGCAGCAAGACTTCCCGCCAATAAACCCTTAAACCAGATCAAGGTTATTTCTTAAACAGGGTCATTGGTACGGTGCCTGCCAATGACAGAGATTTGTATTCTAAAATCTCGGTTATTATGGAACGTACAAAATATGCTGGATTACTGTTTTTGATTTTGATCAGCTCGCTTGGTGTAGTTGCCCAGTCGAAGGTTAACTATAAAAGCTTGCAGCTTGGTAAACATCAATTTGAATTACATAATGTAACAGGAGTAATTACAAACTTTCAGGGTAAAGATGTGCTGAAAATTGAAAGGGATTTAGTTTCCTTACCTTTTGACAGTACTAATATTGAAGCAACAGTGGATGAAGCGCATTATGCAAAGCTGATGAGGCTCGAGGATTTTGAAAATGGAACCATTGAGGTGGAAATGTATAGTCAATTGCAGAACCCGGCACCTTATTCCGGAGTTGCAGGGTTTATTGGTATATATTTCAACATCCAGCCAGCCGATACAGCCTTTGAGGGGATTTATGTCAGACCGAAGGTTGGTAGAAGTAACAACCAGCTTTTCCGAAACCATGCGGTACAATACATTTCGTATCCCCATTACAAATTTGATACCCTGAGAAAAATTGCACCATTTAAATATGAGGGATCTGCCCCGGTTGCCCTCAATGAGTGGATCAGAATGCGTATTGAAGTAAATGGTGAAATAGCCGAACTATTCATCAATAATGCAAAGTATTCCAGTTTCATCGTTGATAAGCGCTTAAGCAACAATAAAAAAGGTGCGATCGGTTTGTATGTTGATATAGGCACAATTGGGTATTTCAGAAATTTAAAAGTGACCAAGAGAGCTTTGAAGGCAAAAACGGCAGTAGGAGAAAATGTAAATAAAATTTAAGTTCAATCCCACACTTCCCGCCAGTTTTTAAATTGTAAGGGCGTTACAAAATAGCGGGCGAAGTTTCCTTCATGAAGACTGATCAGTTCTGTTTCAACAGTGTACACATATTTTTCCTGGTCAGCTTTGGGAAGGCTGCGTGAGCGGACTTTGATCAGTTGGATGGCTTCCGCCTTTGTATGAGGTTTTATAATGATTTCAGCTATGATTGCGCGAATACTATACCGATACTTCATCCGGAAGGGATCAGGCTCTCCCAGTGTCTGACGCTGTGCAGCATATTGTTTGGCAGATCGCTCATAGGCCCACAGAAAGAGATCCTTTAAGAGATCTACCCGGTTTAATTCATATACCCCCAGCAATCCGTTGATGTATAATTTATCTGGCACTTCCACGAAGGAGAAGGGTGCCAGGTTTTTTTTATTTAAAGGGATATTAGCAGCTAATCTTGATACCCGCTTATTGACATCTTCAAATGGTTGCAGGTAGGGAAGCTGTACCATTATAAAAAATGCCTGTTCAAACGGGTCCTCAATAGAAGCTGCTTTCTCAAGTAACATTTCAAACATTTCTTCAACCAGCTGTGGTGTACCGGATGGCGTGTAAACAGATCCTGCAATTCCAACGCTATGTTTTCTAAGGGCTCCCGATGACGCGGGATTTGGTAAAAGGTTGTTGGACAAGAGCGCATGCAGACTTAGAATCGAATAGTGGTTAAAACCAATTTCGGGTGAATCAACGACCAAAAATTCAATCGCATCCTTGTGATTCAGGATCATCTGTGCTTCTGCTGCTGATTTTTCTCCGGCCAACACACCCTTATCCAATAGGCGTTGTGTTTCCAGGAGGGAATAGGTATTGCCTTCAAGTCTGCTGGAATTCCATGAAAGGTCTATGAGCAGGCGTTCCAGCATTTGCCGGGCATAGGTGCCGGCCGCTGCATTCATTTGGGAAGTAAGGCCAAGTCCGGCTAATTTTTCCTTTTCTTCTGTTGTTAAATAGCTGCTCCTGTTCGGCTCATAGCTTTCAAGAAATTCTTTGTTATAGCCAACAGGTTTTCGTTTCAAGGATGGTTGCGTAATGAGGCGCAGGATATCCTTACTGTTTTTGGATAGCGGTATGATATCCGATTCTGCAAATTCCGGTTCTTCAACTACCGAGTTGGCAGGGAGTTTATATCGCACGGCTCTGCTCTTTCCGAAGCTTTCTATATCTCCATTGAGTAGTAATTCTTTCAGGCGTCTTTGAAGTGTGCGGCGGTCGGGAGGATTGGTTAATCTGGCTTCAAGTGCTTCAATAGACAGCCCTTCTGCCTCCCCGCTAAGGGCATGCAGGATTTGCTGAAAATCCTTCCTGATTTGTTCCAAACTGGCCATTGTCGCGCTTCTGGTATTGCGACAAAAATAAGCAATAGTTGTCGGTTAAAGTTTAATTAGCGACAAAATATCAATATTGGCGTCGCAAAAAATCCAGCTTATCTTATACTATTATATCTAAATACATATATTTAACCGTATGTTCGATGAATTATATTTAATTCCATATAATTTTGTAAATTGGTGTAGAAATATATGGAAAAGCATATAAAAATGTTTTCACTTCAGGCTTTTGTAAAGGCAAAAAGAAAAGAGGCCGGACTGACGCAGCAGCAGTTTGCGGAAAAGGCCGGAGTGGCTTTAACTGTCATAAGAAAAATCGAGCAGGGAAAAAATGACCTTCAATTAGAAAAAGTGAACCAGGTATTGAAAATGTTTGGCCATATACTTGCACCAATTAGTATAAAATCAGTTATTGATGAGAAAGGCTAAAATAGTTTACAGGGATGAGCTTGCAGGGATTTTGACAGAAACAGATGATGGTGAGTATGTATTTCAATACGACCTGAACTATGTAGATAACCATTCGCTTCAGTTTTTGACGTTTTCAATGCCTGTCAAAAAGGAGCCTTATAGGGATAAAAGATTGTTTCCTTTTTTTGAAGGACTCATTCCAGAGGGTTGGTTACTTGATATTGCAACAAAGAACTGGAAACTGAATCCCAATGATAGAATGGGCTTATTGTTGGCTTGTTGCCAGAATTGTATTGGAGCTGTAAGTGTCATCCCAATTGAAAATGAAAATGAGTAATCGTTGTTTATATTGTTATCAACCACTGGAGGAGAGCAAGCGTGATTATCATACACGCTGCAGCAGAGCCTTTTTTGGATCAGATGAGGCGCCGGAACTCGGCTATACGTTCGGTCAAATGGCAGAACTGGCAACAAGTATTGTACAACGAAGTGTGTCAGTTCCTGGTGTTCAACCTAAACTCTCATTGACTGTTACTAAAGAATTATTAGGAGGAGAAAATAAACCCCGACTTACTATTGTTGGAACGCTGGGAGGGAATTATATTCTGAAACCACCTCATTCCGATTATCCTGAAATGCCGGCAAATGAACACCTGACCATGAAAATGGCCGGAGCATTTGGCTTAAAGGTGGTTCCTTCCAGTTTGATTCGTTTGTCCTCAGGTGAATTGGCCTATATAACAAAACGAATTGACCGGACTCCTGAAGGTGATAAAATTCATATGCTTGATATGTTTCAAATACTGGAAGCTTATGATAAGTATAAAGGATCCATGGAGAAAGTTGGAAAGGCTATCACTAATTATGCAGCTAATACACTTCTTGATATTTCGGATTTTTTCGAATTAACGGTCTTCTGTTTTTTAACTGGCAACAATGACATGCATCTCAAAAATTTTTCCATGATCGCACAATCGAATGGGGAATGGAGCCTGGCTCCAGCGTATGATCTGCTCAATGTTGCCATTGTTAATCCCGCCGATAAAGAAGAGTTAGCACTTACCATTTCAGCAAGAAAAAGTAAATTCAATAGAATCCGGTTTTTTGAATTTGGTCAAAACCTTGGGCTAACAAATCGCCAGATTGAGGGTGTGTTTGCACGTCTTTTTAAGAATAAACAACTGGCGCTTGATTTGATTGATATCTCTTTTCTTTCAGATGAGTTTAAGGAAAAGTATAGGGACTTGTTAGTGGAGCGGTACAATCGTTTGGAAGGGTAGTTTGTAAGCATAAATGCTTATATTTGGGTGGTGATACAAGGACTGTTAAAATACAAGGGAATCCATCCGGGAATTGTTTTAGAGCGTGAGTTAAAAAAGCGTTCTATTAAGCAACGCCCCTTTGCGCTTTCGATAAATGAACACCCCCAGACTTTTAATGCCATTTTGAAAGGCCGGAGAGGACTTCCTATTCCCCTGGCTTTGAGAATTGAGAAAGAATTAAATTTTCCTGAAGGTTCATTAGCTGTATTGCAGACGTACTATGATATCAAATTGGAGAAAAGTAAAATAAAAGAGATATCGCCCACTCTTTCAAAACTTAGAAAATCATTATTCTGGGACACCAATATCGATAAGATTGATTGGGAAAGACAATACAAAGCTGTTATCCGGCGAGTTTTTGAACGTGGCAATGAGGAAGAGAAAAAAGAAGTTGAGCACTTTTACGGTATGGAAAAAGTTCAAGCAGTTCTGAGAGAAGGACCTTATCCCAAACCTATGAGACTACAAAATCAAAAGTAGGTATGCACTTTAACACTGTCAGTGAGAGTTTGCATAAGGTTCTGAAAATACTAATGCAGGCCGAAGTGTTTTCTGATTTTAGGTTAGTGGGCGGAACATCTTTAAGCTTGCAGTTAGGTCATAGGGTTTCTGTGGATATAGATTTATTTAGTGATCTGCAATATGGAACTATAGATTTTAAGGCAATAGACTCATTCATAGAAAAAACATTTCCGTTTCATAGTCATTTTTCTACATTAGAAACCGCAATTGGTAAATCCTATAACATAGGAAATAGCAAAAATGATTTTATAAAGCTGGATATCTATTACACAGATCAATTTATTCGGCCATATTTGGTGGTTAATGATTTACGATTGGCAACTCTTGATGAAATTGTTGCTATGAAAATTGACATAATTCAAAGAGGAGGTCGTAAAAAAGATTTCTGGGATTTGCATAGACTTCTGGATGACTATTCCATATCAAAAATGCTAGATTTACATGAAGAACGATACGGATACAATCATGACAAGGAGACGATTTTGAATAACTTTATTAAGTTCGAAATGGCTGATGAAGATTTTGATCCTGAATGTCTGCTTGGAAAGCATTGGGAGTTTATTAAAGAGGATATAACAGAAGAAGTAGAAAAATTTATAAATAATCATTAATGAAATACCTATACATCCTTTTGTCTCTCCTGGCAGTTAACCTCGCCAATGCGCAAAACAAGTCTCCAAAAGATTCTACTATTGGAAACCCCAACTATGATAAGTCCCTGGCCGAAAAATTAGGTGCCGATGACTATGGTATGAAAAGTTATTTCCTGGTTATTCTGAAAACAGGCAGCAATACCACTGCTGATAAAACACTGGTTAGTGAAAGTTTCAGAGGGCATATGGAGAATATGAACAAACTGGTGGCTGCGGGTAAGCTGATCGTAGCCGGACCTTTTGGCAAGAATGAACTAGGGTATAGGGGTATTTTCATCCTCGATAAGGTCAAGTCGATAGAAGAGGCCAAAGAACTGTTGCAAACAGATCCTGCCATCAAAAACAACCTGCTCGGCTACGATCTGCTTCCCTGGTATGGATCTGCAGCGCTTCCTGAATACCTGCCTTTCTCCGATAAGATCTGGAAAATCAATCCATAAGACAGGTTGCATATTTTCTTCCCGTGTCCTTTCTTCCCGTCTCCTGTCTCCTGTATCCCGTCTCCCGACTCAATTCGTCGTACAGGTCTTGGCATCATCTCCATGCCAGGCGGGTAGGTTGGGCATATTGGGTCGTACACCACTTGTTCGCTGCAATAAGTAATAGGCAGACCTGCAATAATTATCAATGATATGCTGGCAGGGATTCAGTGTGAGTGATAAAACCGCTTCTCCATCTGTTAGTTTGCTGGCACTGTTTCTTTCTGCTTTGGCGAAAAAGAACCTGCCTTCCGGTGTGATGTTGTCATAAAAACATCGTTTGCCTGCCGGCTCATAGGGGAAGATCACTTTATCCAGTAAATGCAAATCACTGCTGGCAACATAATCATGAATTACCTCAAATCGCTGCAACCGTGCCTGACCGTTAGAGCAGAAATAATTGTTTAGAAAATTGCTAAAGTCTCCATCGCCTACGGTGCTGGTGCCACCAAAGGTATAAATGCTTTGAACAGGGATGTTGTGCTGGCGGATTAACATCGCGCCAAAGATAATGGCTTCGCCTGCGCCTTTGCTATGTCCGGCTAACCATACCCGTTTGTTTCTTGCATTGTATTGATTCAGCAGGCGAACCAGTTGCGTTTCAATCTTTTCTGCAGAAGCATACCAGCCACTGTGTATTCGTCCCGGTATGTTGGAATGTCGCATCGCTGGTATGGGCGCAATCAGCAGGTTGGCAAATAAGGTTTGTGCTTTCAGAGGTGGCCAGCAACTGGTGGAAGGATAACATTCCAGGTACTCATCCGTCCCACGAAACGCCACTATTATGTATTGCGGGGTTGAGATCAATACTGCTTCCGGATCCTGCATGGTATTGGTGCTGATATAATGAATACGCGGTAAAGCTGCTTCAAAACTGATCACAGCTGCACGGTATTGATCCAGGGCTATTTTATACCGGTTGAGCTCTGCCACAAAGTTTTCACGAATGCGCTGGCAATCGGGTTTGGTGCTTTGATTTCTGCGCATGATCTCTTCTCCACGCGTCGTGAAACTGCGCATTTCAACTATTCTTCCATCTGCGTTTTTTTTAAAGGTCGGCGGGTCCAATGTCAGGCCTTGGTTGACCGGCCTTACTTTGATCTGATCATTCACTGTACTGATGGGCCGGTTATTGGCCAGGACAGGTGCTGCTAATTTGGTTGGTCGCGGTCTTTTGGTGGCATTGTAGTAGAGGTCCTCCAGCATTGTCCAGTCTGCCGCAGGTATATCCCCTTTGCAATTATTGGAGAGTTGTAACCAACTGGTTTCATTGAATACGGGTTCCTTGGGTTCGGTAGCCGGATCATAAAACCAGTTGGCCGTTCGCTCTCTGAATTTTGCTTCAAACTCAGCTTCCGGAACAGGCACTCTTCTTCTGTCGGCCCGTAAATCTGCACCCAATCGCTCCGGATAGGTAAGCCTGCTGATCAGTGAGATCAGGTACTGGTTGGCGTTATGCTGGCCGGTGGCAGTGGGGTTAAAATGTCGGAAACAATTGTTCTCGGCGGCATTCTGTGCCCTGGAGAGATGGGAGATGAGGAGGAACAGCAACAGTGCTGTTCCGGTGGTGCTGAATCGGATCATAGTGACAGGTTTATTGCTTGAGGGATTTGGGGGTAAGCGCAGGCTGGGGTTTCAGCAGTTGAAGTTTTTTAATCTGACTGCTGAATTGATTTTGTTCCGATACCATCTGTGTCAGTTGATTCATTCGGGCTTTAAATGCCATCTGTGCCCTTGCTTTTTGCTTGGCGGCTTCTATGGCTCTTGCTTTGGCATCCGCGATATAATCTTTTTGTACACGGTCAATAGAGGTATTTAATTGGGTGTATAAAGGATCGCGGTAGATTTCTCTAAAACCAGTTGCATTCGGATGCATGGTACCGTTTTGATCTCCTTGTGATGCTAATGATTGTCCAACGGTGTTGAAATAGCCTTCACAATTGCAGATGCCATTACGTAAGGCGCGATTGGCAACATCCACAAAATCCCATCCGTGTGTAGTAGCAGCTTCTCTAACTTTCTGATTTAAAACGAGGAAAATATTATCGTGCACAAATTGCCAGTCTGTATTGTCCATCTGGTTTTCCAACACTCCCCAGCAATCAACCGGATTAGCGGCTCTGATATGATCCTGTTTGCAAAGATTGGCATCGTGTCTGCCGTTACCTATAGGGTTACCAGTCATCGGGTTGGGATAGTTAAACCAGATTACCCGACCTACTTCCATTTTTGATTCCAGGTATAATTTGAACAAACTGAAATTATCCGGCAGTTTGTTCAGGGCGTTGCGTGCGGTGGTCATCAGGGTTTGATCATCTCTCACATTCTTAAAGAAATAAAGCAGTCCCGCTGTTACAACATTCGCAAAGCCAACATCATTTCCTCCTCCATCTGCCATTAAAATATCCAGTCCGTCGTATCCGTTTCTATTTAGCCAGGCGTCCACCAGATCTACCTGGAGTCCTTGTTTTGTTCCAGGTTTACCAGGCTCTATGGGTTGTGCAACGGCATAAAAATCGATCAATCTTGCTCCACTGCAGGTAGTGTTGATGTAATCGATTTCGATATCCGTTCTTTCTCTCTTTAATTTACGGATGGCCAGCTCACCTCCACTATTGGCGGAGCGATGGCAGGGATCATCTAACCAGCGCTCACCTTTGGCTCCTTCTCCGGATGCATAGGAATCACCCAGGTAAGCAATCGTGAGTGGGCGTGGCATGATGAAACTTCTAACCGGACTATTCAGGGTCAATTCACTGCTTGCTCCTGCCGGTGTGTTGGTTCTTGCCCAGGCATAAAAAAGTTTGGTGCCCGGATTAAAGACCCGTTCTCTTCTGCCGGCAGCTTTGTCCTTGTGGGGAAATATCACTGTAGCAATGGCGGTGCCATTGGCTCCAGCAGTGAGCGTTGCTGGTGATTCAAAGTATTTGGAGGGATCGCGACGTTGCATATTAAATGCATTCACCACTGCCATGGAATCGGTGCCATATACAACCGACACTTTTGCCTGGCTGGTGCTCAGGCCATTGAGGTTGACAGTAGCAGTTGCTTTGCGCACACCGGGTGCCATTGGCATTTTGATTGCGGAGAATTGAGCCAGCAGCGCATTGCTTAGCAATAGGCTGCTAACAAGGAGAACATTTGTCTTCTTCATACAGGTTAATTTATGTTTATGGTAATGGTTGAGGGGCTATAACTTATCGCATCATACAGGCGATGGATACTACAGGAATAAAGCGCGTGAAGGTCCAGCTCTTGTCAAAGATGCAGCGCATGCCATAGTTGAGTACTACACTTCGGTTGAATCGCCAGTCGCCACCAAAGCTGATGGTATTCGGTTGTACCACATCCCATTTCACCGTGTTGCCAACTACTTCAAATCCGGCTGGTGCACCAAAGGCTTTTTCCAATGCTTCGAGAGGTGTTTTTAATCCTTTTTGTTCATAGAGGAATTCGGCGAAGAAATTAAAATAGGGGCCGCCATATCTGATATTCGCGCCCATGGTGAAGAGCATGTTTTCTGCCACGGCAAGGGTGGTCTGTTCTTCACCGGTTTGGGTATTGCGTAACTGGAACTCCAGTTCTTCTTCGTACCAGCTGCTTCTGAACAGGCCGGATAAGAGGAACTTTTTTCCAAGTCCCAAACTGCCATTGATCCAGCCGGCATATGCAGTGTTGCGATTGAGTCGAAGTGATTTCAGTGAGCCTTCGGGATCGGTCTGGTAAGAATAGACCCGGCCAAACGCGATATCCAGGGAGCTGGCATTCCAGTGTTCCGCAGTGAAGATTTTAGCACGTTCGGTGATCTCATTGTTGCGCCTGGAGTTGATGGATAATAATTGTTCTTCGGTGGAGCGGATCTGCTCCCGGAGTCCGGGTTTTTCCAGGATATTGGTAGTGCTATCGAGTTGCTGCTCCAGTTGTTTGAGCGTGGCCTGGAGGTCTTCTTTTTCCTGTTTATAACGGTCACTGATATCCGCATAAAGATCTTTTGCCATCAGGGGATCATGCTGCCGGAAGAGGTTAGCTTTAAGGGCAAAGCCTATCCGGCGGTCTTCATTTTCATCCTGAACCGATCCGATGGAAAGATCCAGGGAAGCCAGCTTGCGCATGAAGTTGGAGGCCGCCTGGTACTTAGTAAGGTCTTTCCGGTGGTAGAAGAGTTCCCAGATCGGCTGCGATTGCAGGGCAAGATTAGGATTGAGTCGCCATGATTTAAAAGACCAATCCACCTTAAAGTCTTTGATATCAGCCGTGCGGTTCACCTGGGAGGGGGTAACGCCCATGATATCAAAAATGGGGGAGGCGGGGATGGCAAACTCCTTGGGGGAAACCCTTTTATTGGCGGGTTCTTCCTGCGCCTGGGAGGCGAAACAGCTTGCCATAACGGCTATCAATAAGCTAATTCTAAGCGGCATACAATAAAATTTCTGCTGTAAAGTTTGTATTTCGGTCAGCCCGATTCAATACCGGAACCGGGTGGATTTTGGCCAAAAAAAATACCTGAATGGAGGTAGAAAGGAATCCGCAGAACAGTTATAACTTATCGCACAATTAAGAAAACAATATGGCTGGAATCAGATCCCGGGTACTGGTGGCAGGGGTACTTCTTTTGATGTTAGGAGGTGGCACTGCAATGGCACAAAAGCTAAACGAAGACAGTTTAAAGGCAGTAATTCAGTCGGCAAACTCAGATACTGCCCGGGTGGATGCCATGCAAACATTAGCCAATTATGAACTGAAGAATCAGCAGGATAGTGTAGGTCTTGTGCGACTGAACGCTGCGATACAGCTGGCGGAAAAAGTAAAATATGCCGCGGGTATATTACAGGGGCAGTTGCTGCTTGGCAATTATCAACGTAGTAAATCTAACTGGGCGGAAAGTATAGAACGCTTTAATGAAGTTATCGCCGGTGCAGAAAAACTTTCAAATGATAGTTTGAAGAACCGTTTTCAGATGATGGCTTTTAACAACCTGGGAGGCATTTATAATATCAATGGTGATTTCAGCAGCTCACTGGAAAACAGGTTGAGGGCTATGGAAATAGTGGAGAAAATTGTTCCGGTCATTTATAATAACAGGGCGCTCATTTACCTGAATATCGCGAGTGATTACCGGCAATTGCAGATTCCTGTTAAAGCGATTGACTACCTGAATAAAACCAGGATCTATTTTGATTCCATCAGCAACCGGCTGAAGATGGAATACTATTATGAGTATCACCTGAACTATCTCGCGGCGGATAGCCTGACACGTGCCAAACAGATGCTGGATCAGATGGGAGCGGGGGTTAAGAATTACGACTGGAGTGCGTTTCAGAAAAAAGATTACTCGATGATGCATGCCAAACTCAGCGCCGATTATTATGCGGATGTTGAAAAAATGTATCCGGCTGCTATGGGCTATGCACAGGATGCGATTAACCTGGCGAAGGAATTAAAGTTGAAAAATGAACTGGCAGATGGGTATTACCGGGCGGGACGAATTGCTTATCTACAGGAGGATATGCCCGCGGCCATCCGTCAATTGCATGTTTCCTATGACTCTGCGGCTGCATCCAATCTGAAAAACATCATGCGGAAATCAGCCAGCTTGCTGGCAGAAGCCTATGCGAAAAAAGGCGACTATGCAAAAGCCTATCAGTTTGAACGGGAGGCCCGCCAGATCAGTGGGTTGATTTATGACCAGGAGAAAACCAGGGAGATCAATTTCCTGGAATCAAAATACCAGCACCAGAAAAAGGAAACCGAGATTGCATTCCTGCAATTGGATAATTTGTCAAAGCAGTTTTCACTGGCGAAGCGGAACAAACAATTGTGGATAGGGGGGGTGGTAGGCGCAGCGCTGGTGTTTATTCTTGGCTTGTTGTATTTCGTAAACCGGCAGAAAAGAATCATTGCGGAAAAGGATCGCGCCCTGCAATTCGAACAAATCAATATGCTGGAAAGACAGCAGCAGGTGGTGTCCCTGCAGTCTATGGTAAATGGCCAGGAAATGGAACGATCGCGTATTGCAAAAGATCTGCACGATGGATTGGGAGGATTGTTCTCCACGGTGAAAATGCATTTCAGTGCCTTGCAGCATGAGAATGAAATGCTCAGGGAAAATCAACTGTTTTCTAAAAGTTATGAACTGGTAGATACCGCGGCGCAGGAAGTGCGGCGGATCGCGCACAACATGATGCCCGATGTGCTGATCAAACTGGGTTTGTTGCAGGCGGTGCAGGAGTTTTGCAATAGTATATCAGCATCGCGGCAATTACAGGTGACCATGCTTGATTATGGTATGGAGCAACGACTGAGTGCATCCACAGAAGTGATGTTGTACCGGATCATACAGGAATTACTGAACAATATCATCAAACATGCACGCGCAACCGAAGCCATCATACAGTTTAATAAACTGGGAGATCGGTTGACCGTTACCGTGGAAGACAATGGAGCCGGGTTTGACTTGGAGCCCTCGGATGGGGGCGTGCACGCGGGCTTGTCATCTGTAAAGAGCCGGGTGAATTATCTGAACGGACAATTGTCCATTGATTCTGAAAAAGGTATTGGAACCACTATCCTGATGGAGTTTTTATTGAATGAAAAAGAAGCAGTTGCATGATACGAATTCTGATTGTGGATGATCATCCATTGGTAGGGGAAGGTATTTCGACGATGATAGGAAGCTCCGGTTATTTGTCGGTGATCGGGATCTGCAAAACCGGTGCTGCTGCACTGGAGCAGATACGTGAGCAGCAACCCGATGTGGTACTGCTGGATATCAACCTTCCAGACACGGATGGCATGCAATTGTGCAGTGTGATTCGTGGTTTTAATAAAACAACCCGGATTATTGGATTAACCTCCACTAATGAAGCAGGCATCATCAGCAGCTTCCTGGCCAATGGGGGAAATGGATATTTGCTGAAAAACATGGAAAGAGAGGAGCTGGTAAAAGCTATTGATGAAGTAATGAACGGGGCGATTTACCTCAGCAAAGCCGCCAACCAGAAAATTTTGGAACAGTTTAACTCGTTACAGCACGCGATCAGTGCCAAGCCCATTCTTACGAGGAGGGAAAAAGAGATACTGACACTGTTGTATGAGGGACTAACCGGTCCGCAGATTGCAGATAAACTGTTTTTGAGTCCGTTTACGGTGGAGACACATCGCAAGAACCTGATGCAGAAGCTGAATGTAAAAACTACCCAGCAATTACTCAAACTGGCCATGGAACTCAGGCTTTTAGGGTAGAAAATGCCACATTAAACTGAGGTTAAAATGCCCCGTTTCTCCTGGGCTGGCCTGCTTTCCCTTTAACATTTACTGGCACAATCTTTTGGTATATAAGGTATGAGAAACAGCGCTATCTTATCCAATGAAGCCCGACTTGCCTTGCCAGGTTCTTTTACCCTTGGTGATATTCAATTCATCTCAGGCGAACGCCGTGATTACAGGAGTATCAATTTTGTGCCGATGGATCGTATCCAGGCGCGACAGGCACTGGGTATTCCAGCCAATGATTTCATTCTGTTGATCCAGGATGATTTTTCAAATCCCGAAACAACCATCCAGTTATTACCGGAAATTCTGACTTGCCTGCCTCCATCAGGAAAAGGACAACTGTATTTCATGGGAGGAACGATGGACCTGCCGGATACTTCCTTTTGTAAAGGGCTGGCCGAATTGGATCTTCACATGGAGAATGCCCGCTGTGCCTGGAAATGGTTTTTCACCGGACAAAAACCTGAGCGTCTTATGAAGTATTATTATTCAGCAGCGAACCTGGTAGTCCTGTCCATTCATTCCAATACACAGAAATTGAAGGAGTTGATTCAGTCGATACTCAATCCCATGTCGGCACATCAGGTGCCAGCACTCTAAGAGCCTCAAATTAACGCTTCTTTAATAGCGGCTGGCAGGATTTTTTTAAAGGTTTGGAAAAACAATAACATGGACAATCTTCATTTAAAATACAAAGCCTGTGTAGATGCCTGTTTAAGGGCCTACGCTGCTTCAAATTACTGTGCAGCAAGTTGTTTGAAAGAAGAGCACCTGGACCATATGAGGAATTGCATTCAGCTAAACATGGAATGTTCGAGTGTTTGTAAAACAACGGCTGATCTGCTTTCTATGCAGAGTCCGTTTCTGTTTTCACTCTTACCCTTATGCGCGGAAATCTGTGAGTCCTGTGCGATGGAATGTGAAAAACATCAGCACGAGCATTGCCAGGAAGCAGCTACCTTTTGTAAGCATTGCGCGGAAGAATGTCGCTTATTACTTTCCTGATAAAATATATGATTATGGAAAAGTCTACAAGCTCCTCCACACTGGATAAAAAGAAAAAAGTAGCCAGGGCTACCAAACCCCGCTCTGCAGCCAGGAAGCCACCTTATAAGAGCAGCCAGAATGAAGAGAAGGGGACCTATGAAAAGTCGAAGGATGGATATCCGGAGAAAAATCCTAGTTCTGCGACGAAAAAATCCGGCCAATGATTTGCTCATAGGCCTCTGCATATTTCATCATTCCTATGTCATTGGGATGGGTGCCATCAACTGTGCTTTCCTGATCAAAATTTATGGTTGGAGCGGTTAGCAGATATAACTGATGGTGCCCGTCCCTAACTAATTCCTTATAAATGGACGCGATGGTTTCACTTGCCTGCTGATAGACGGATCGTTGTTCCGAATCGAGGTTGGTGCCAGGTAATCCACAGCAATGTTCAACCAGGAGGATGGGCAGTTTGGGATTTTTGGCTCTGAGTTTTTCTACCGCATACCGGTAGCGTTTCAGTAATTCTTCTTTTGGATAGGTAGCTAGGTTACTGAGATTGGGCATGCAATCCAGCACTACCAGTTTCGCGGGCTTTTCTGCTATCAGATCAATCAGTTCTTTTTCCATTCTGCCATTGCCTGAGAACCCAAGATTGACCAGCGGATGGGAAAGTTTTCTTCCTAAAATATTGGTCCATGCAAGTCCGGCTCTGCTGGCGCAGCCTCCCTGCATAATAGAGGTTCCGTATAAAACAATGGGGGCTTCATTAGTTACGGGTATCCATTGCAACGTATGTTTTTCAGGTACACCCAGTTCCATCCATCTAACAGTATTGTACAGGGGCAGATATAGTCTGAATTCTTTTAATTGAATGGAGGAGTCAATCGGACTGAAGTTATACCGAATGGTATCACCAAAGGAATATTTCCCGCGCATCCAATGCCAGTTGCCTTTCTGGTCCAATGCATAGAGGTCTATTCCACTAACTCCGGTAGCCGGCATGTGTGGAAACTGTAAGCCGCCTGCTACCTGGTATCGTACTGTGATGCTGTTGGACCTGGTAGTAAACCGGATATAGGTGCCGGCTGAATTCCTGGCCAGGTTCATCACTTCTTTTCTCACCGCCGGAATGGCATGGGCGGGTAATCTGTCATAAGGCTGATCGAGCCCCGATTGCCAAAGCCTGCCTTCAATTACCGGGATGCCGGCATTGAGAGGATTGTACCAGCTGGTGCGCTGATCGCCCTGGGCAAAACAGAAGTTGACTATAATGGCCAATACGATGGTGAGGGAGAACTGCTTCATGAGGATGAAAATAGCCAATCTTTTAGCGATTTTTATCCATTTCTTAACCGGCTTTGCTACTGGTCGGAAAAAGCGTAATTTTTACAACTATTCTAAAAGATATCAAAGCGTTGTCTATGAAATATGGTTGCCTTGTTGCGGGCCTGTTCTTTTTCCTTTATGCCTGTAAAGAAAAATCAAATCCATTACCAGTAAAAGAATTTGAACCGACCTATACCAGCCGGTTTGCTGATTCAGTAGCCAAACTGATCAATCCACCGGTAGACAGTGGCAGTGGTTTAACCATGAAACTCTGGGGGATTGATTCCCTGGTGATTTCCCCGGTTGCCATTGATATTGATGACCTGGGAAGAGTTTATTACAATAAAACCAATCGCCAGGTGAATTCGGAGTTTGATATCAGGGCGCATCGCGATTGGGAGATTGCTTCCATCTCCTTACAAACGGTGGAGGATAGACGAAAATTCCTGCATACCGAATTGGCGCCGGAGAACAGTGCGCGGAATGGCTGGCTGACAGATGTAAATGGCGACAGCTCCCGCGACTGGAGAGACCTGACCGTTGAAACAGAAGTGATTTATCGCCTGGAGGATGCGGATGGAGATGGAGTAGCGGATCGCTCTAAAATGGTAGTGAATGATTTTCATGATGAGGTAACCGATGTGGCAGGTGGGGTGCTTGCGGATGGAAATGATCTCTATGTAGCAGTGGCACCAGATCTCTGGAGAATGAAAGATAAAAATGGCGATGGTATTCCGGATGAAAAGACGTCCATTTCAACCGGCTATGGCATTCATGTCGGATTCAGCGGACATGGTATGTCGGGAGTGGAAATGGGCCCCGATGGCAAGATCTACTGGCAGATTGGGGATATCGGATTTAATGGCAAAGGACAGGATGGAACCAAATGGGAGCATCCCAACAGTGGCGTGATTGCGCGTTCCAATCCGGATGGCTCTGATTTTGAAATTTTTGCGCACGGTCTACGAAATACACATGAATTTGCGTTTGATCAGTATGGGAATCTGATCAGTGAAGACAATGATGGGGATCATGCCGGTGAGCGTGAGCGCCTGGTATATATTGTGAATGGTTCCGACGCAGGCTGGCGATCCAACTGGCAATATGGTAAATACAACGACCCGGATAACAATACTTATAAGGTTTGGATGGAAGAAAAAATGTACCTGCCACGATGGGCGGGACAGGCAGCCTATATCACACCCTGTATTACGAATTATGTAAGCGGTCCGGCTGGATTTGTCTACAATCCTGGTACGGCTCTGAGTCCGGAGTATAAAAATCATTTTTTCGTGGCGGAGTTTGTGGGCAATGCAGCTGGATCTGGAGTGCATGGATTCACGCTGAAGCCCAAGGGGGCCAGCTTTGAATTGGGCAGCACTAAAAAAGTTGTGGGTGGTGTTTTACCAACGGGATTGGATTTTGGTCCGGATGGTGCCTTGTATATCGCCGACTGGATTGATGGTTGGGGAACCGGCTTGTTTGGCCGGATCTGGAAACTGGATGATGAGAAGCAGGCGGCAACTGAAATCAGGAAGCAGGTAAAAGCTTTGCTCGCGGCAGATTTCAGTAAAGAGGAGGAGAAGAAATTGAGTGATTTGCTGAGCCATGAAGATATGCGGGTACGGATGAAAGCCCAGTTTGAACTGGCGAAAAGAGGCGAGGGCTCGATGAAGATTTTTGAAGCAGCGCTGAAACAAACCGGAAACCAACTGGCACGTATACACGCAGTTTGGGGTATCTGTCAGCTTGCCAGGAAGAAGGATAGTCATGCACAGGTATTGCTGCCTTATCTGAAAGATTCAGATCCAGAGATCCGCAGCCAGGTAGGGAAATGGCTGGGAGATATCAAATACAAGGCTGCTGGTGATGCCCTGCTTCCCTTATTAAAAGATGAATCTGCCCGGGTACGTTTTTTTGCAGCCGAGGCATTGGGAAGAATAACACATGCGTCTGCCGTGCAGCCAATCATTGACATGCTGCGGGCAAACAATGACGAAGATGCTTATCTAAGACATGCGGGAAGCCTGGCATTAGCCAGAATCGGAGATGCAAAACCTGTTCTGGCATTGGCGAATGATACTTCCACTGCCTTGCGCATTGCAGCAGTAGTGGCTTTGCGTCGAATGGCAAATCCGGGCATTGCTGTGTTTTTAAAAGATCGCAATGAATTTATTGTAACAGAAACTGCCCGTGCGATCAATGATGATTTATCCATTCCCGAAGCCCTGCCTGCTCTGGGGGATGTATTAGTGACAACCGGGTTCAAAAATGAAGCCTTGATCCGTAGAGCGATCAATGCCAACCTCAGACTAGGAACAGAGAAAGCAATGCAAAATCTGCTGGCCTATGCTGCCATGGAGGCACAGCCTGCAACTATGCGGGTGGAAACTATCACGGCCCTGAGTACCTGGGTGAAGCCCTCGGTGTTGGACAGAGTAGATGGCCGCTTAAGAGGTGAAGTGAAACGTGATCCGGCTCCGGTTCAGCAACAGGCAGCCAAACCATTGATAACGTTGATGTCTAACCGGGATGCGGCTGTGCGCTTAGCAGCCACACAGGCGGTGAGCAAGTTGCAGATTCGTTCGGCTACCCAGGTGTTGGGTTCCGTGCTCAAAAGAGATACTGATCCCAACGTGCGGAGGGCTGCCCTCTTATCATTGGCTGATCTGAATTATGAAAACATGGGCGAGGCCATTAAGCAGGCACTGTCTGATAAAGAAAAAGAAGTACGGGTGGCGGGCATTGATCTGTTGGGCAAAGCAACCCTGCCGGCAGATCTGATGGCGAGCCTCTTGTCGGAAGTAATCAATACGAAATCTACAGAAGAAAAGCAGGCGGCATTATTAACATTGGGGAAAGTGCCGGTGGCGCAATCGCAGCCGGTGTTTGAGCAACAGCTCAGCAAACTGGAAGCAGGAAGTTTATCACCGGACATAAGGATTGAATTAGAAGAAGCCATTGACAGTACAGGATCTTCGGCCCTGAAGGACCGGTTAAAAAACATAACTGCGAAACTGGATCAGGGCAATGCGCTGGCAGCGTATGCAGCAGCAATGTATGGCGGACAGGCGGAACGTGGCAGGAGAATTTTTTATCGCAACCAGGCGGCACAGTGTATAAGATGTCACGCGATTGATGATTATGGAGGAAATGCGGGTCCGCGCCTGAATGATATCTCCAAACGAATTACCAGGGTACAAATCCTGGAAGCGCTGGTGAATCCGGGAGCGCGACTGGCACCTGGTTATGGCATGGTAACGCTTAAGTTGAAAGGAGGGGAAACGATATCTGGTATTTTGCAGGAGGAGAAAGCAACCAGCCTGCTGGTGAAATCAGGCGACGCTGCACCCGTTAAATATGAAAAGACACTAATAGAAAAGCGGATCGATGCCGCTTCAAGTATGCCGAATATGGGAGATATTCTTTCCAAAAAAGAAATCCGGGATCTCGTAAGTTTCCTTTCCGAATTGTAATTTAAGAGATGCAAGAAGACCTGCTCATCCAGATAGGCAATAAGATTAAGGAAGTCCGGAAGTCAAAAGGAATCACGGTACAGGAATTGGCAGACCGCGCGGAGGTAAGTAAGGGATTGATTTCCCAAATAGAAAACAACCGCGCGATCCCATCTTTGCAGGTATTGATGAAAGTTATCTTGTCGCTGCAAATCAACCTTCCTGATTTTTTTGAAGAATTGCGGACTGTATCAGGAGAGCAGGGCGTGTTGATTGTCAGAAAATCCGACTACAGGTCCATTCAAAAAGAAGCTGATAAAGGATTTGAATACAAACGAATTCTCACGCGCACCATTGCCGGTGGGAGTACTGATATTGTATTGCTGGAATTGAAAAAAGGGGCGTCCCGGAAACGCCTGGTGCATACGGAAGCCTATGAATATAAATACATCATCCGGGGCAGTCTGAAATATGAAATTGATGGCAAAGACTACCTACTGGAAGAGGGGGATTCCATCTTCTTTGATGGGCGCCTGGGGCATCGGCTCTCCAACCCCGGTACCAGCGATACACTGATGCTGGTGATCTATTTCTTTATAAGCCGGTAATGCCTCCTTAATAATAACCTAACAGAAAAAACTTGTGTATTCCCGGGCTTTTTGTTTATTTGCTGTATATTTATACTAAACAAAAAGTTTTATCTCACTAAACAACCCAACATGAATACCAAGTCCTTTGAGGTAAATGGACGGCAGTACGATCCACCTGCCAAACCTATAGTGGTGATTTGTATGGATGGATCTGCTGATGAATACCTGGATATCACCATGGCGCATGGCAGGCTACCGAATATCCAGAAAATGAGCGTGTCCGGCTACCGGGGCATGGTACGAGGCGCATTGCCATCTTTCACCAACGTGAATAATTCTTCCATTGTAACGGGGGTAAGTCCCAAAGTGCATGGAATCTGTGGAAACTATCTCTATGATACGCAGCTGAAGCAGGAAGTGATGATGAATTCGGCTTCCTATTTGAGAAGTGGTACCATATTGGCGGCAGCAGCAGATGCGGGCAGAAAAGTAGCGGTGGTTACAGCCAAAGAAAAACTGCGGGATATACTTTCTTATAAGATGAAAGGCATAGCGATCTCTGCAGAGAAAGCCAACCTGGCAAAGCTGGATACCCATGGAATCGAAAATGTAGAAGCGATCGTTGGAACTTCCACCCCCGCTATTTACAGTGCCGATGCGAGTTTGTTTGTACTGAAAGCAGGAGTGGCCTTTATCAAAGCTGGATTGGCCGATTTCCTGTATCTCTCTCTCACCGATTACATGCAGCATACCTATGCACCGGAAGCACCGGAATCACTGGCTTTCTATGAGGCACAGGATAAACTGATTGGTGAACTGATGGAGTTGGGGGCTGTGGTAGGCGCAACTGCAGACCATGGTATGAATGCCAAAGTGAAAGCAGATGGTACACCACAGGTATTGTTTGTAGAAGAAATGCTGGAACAGCAATTCGGTGATCTTGGTTTCAGAGTAATTTGTCCGATTACAGATCCTTATGTGAAGCACCATGGAGCATTGGGTTCCTATGTGGTGGTGCACCTGGATGCATTAGATAAAGTAGAAGAAGTGAAAAACTGGCTGATGCAACAGCAGGGCATAACCGAAGTGTATGATCGTGCCATGGCAGTGCATGTGCTGGAGCAGCCGGAAGACAGAATCGGCGATCTGGTTGTTTTATCCGCGCGGGATGTGGTGTTGGGTCGCAGGGCTTCTTATCATGACCTGGCTGCATTGGATGGAACCTTGCGTTCACACGGAGGCCGGTATGAGGAAATGGTGCCGATGGTTTTATCTCATCCATTGAAGCCAGTCTATCGGATCAAAGCAGGTGGCGATCCCCGCAATTTTGACATTTTCGATTTTACCATCAACGGTACAATTGTTTAAACCATTTAAACCATCACTATGAGTTCGAATACAACCCAGTTGAAAGACTGGTATGGATATGTGGCAGGAGAAAAGATTCTGTCAGATAAGTTTCACGAAGTAAAATCCCCTTATGATAACCGTGTAGTCGGAAGAGTTGCGCTGGCTGGTAAAAAGGACGGCGAAAGAGCAATTGAAAAAGCACTTGCCGGAGGTAAAAAACTGAGCCGTTTTGATCGTTATTCCATTATAGACCGCACCCGCCTGTTGCTGATGGAGCGCAAGGAAGAATTTGCACAATTGATCAGTGCTGAAGCCGGTTTGTGTATCCGGGATGCGAGATATGAGGCCGGTCGTGCGCATGATGTATTACTGTTTGCTGCGATGGAAGCACTCAAAGACGATGGACAGATTTTCAGTTGCGATATTTCTCCCAATGGCAAAGCAAGAAAAATCTTTACCCTGCGCGAGCCTCTTACCGTGGCGCTTTGTATCACTCCCTTTAATCACCCGCTGAACCAGGTAGTGCATAAGATTATTCCGGCTATTGCAGTAGGCACACCGGTGATTTTAAAGCCATCCGAAAAAACACCCCTCACTGCCATTAAACTGGTGGAGCTGCTCTATGAAGCCGGACTCCCGCATTATATGTTGAGTGTATTGTTAGGTCCCACGAAGGAAATTGCAGAACCTCTTACACAGGACCCAAGAATTGAGCTGGTTTCCTTTACAGGAAGTGTGGCAGTTGGTAAACATATCGCTTCCACTGCCGGCTATAAAAAGGTAATCCTGGAATTGGGAGGTAATGATCCGCTGATCGTGCTGGAAGATGCGGATATGAAACTGGCAGTAACACTGGCAGCTGAAGGATCTTTCAAAAACAGCGGACAACGTTGTACCGCAGTGAAGCGTATCCTGGTGCAGGAGTCGATCTATGATCGGTTTGTGGAAGAGTTGGTGAAAAAAGCGGCTGATTATGTATCAGGTGATCCTGCTGATGAAAATACCATTGTGGGAACAGTGATTGATGAAGCTTCTGCAATATACCTGGAAACAGTTGCTAAGGATGCCGTTGCAATGGGTGCGAAGATTGTATTTGGTGGCAAACGCTCAGGTGCTTTGCTGGAACCAACCGTTATCGCGGATGTGCCTCCAACAGCCAGGATGGTTGTGCAGGAATCCTTTGGTCCGCTTGCTCCGGTGATCAAATTCAAAACCATTGAAGAAGCTATTGAAATCAGTAATTCAACAGCCTTTGGTTTGTCCTCGGGCGTCGTAACGAATAATATGCAGCAGGCAATTCGGTTGGTGAAGGAATTACGCATGGGTACGGTGAACATCAATGAAGTGCCTGGATATCGTATTGAGTCTTCTCCCTTTGGTGGCGTGAAAGATTCCGGTCTTGGTATCAAAGAAGGAGTAATTGAAGCGATGAAATGTTTCAGTTACGTGAAAACCTATTCTTTACCCTGGTAAAATCCAATATGCAGGCACTGACACGAAAACTGGAAAGTTCCAAATTTTTATTTATTACCTGGTCGATGGTGGCGGCTTTTGGTGCCTATTTCTGTGTGTATGCCTTTCGCAAACCCTTTAATGCAGGCACCTATTCCGGTCTGGAATGGATGGGTATGAACTATAAAGCGGTGCTGATCATTGCACAGGTATTGGGTTATATGCTGAGTAAGTTTATCGGGATCAAAGTAATTTCGGAGCTGACCGCTTCAAAGCGCATAGTCCTGATCGTTAGTCTGATTCTGATCGCGGAGATCAGCCTGGTTGCATTTGGCCTGGTACCTCCACCGTATAATTTCATCTTTTTGTTTTTTAACGGGTTACCACTGGGTATGGTATGGGGCATCGTATTCAGCTACCTGGAAGGCAGGCGGTTTACAGAAACGCTTGGAATGGGGCTGAGCATTAGTTTGATTGTTTCTTCCGGAATACTGAAAACCATTTATCTCTTCATCGTTAAACTGTTTCCGGGCATATCTGAATTCTGGATGCCCGCATTTATTGGGGTCTTGTTCTTACCGCTGTTTCTGTTTTTCGTATGGATGTTATCGCGCATACCGCCACCCTCTGATACGGATAAGTTGTTGCGGGTAGAGCGTTTACCCATGACAGATGATGATAAAAAGAAAGTGATGCGCGAATTGGGATGGGGTATTGGTTCAATGGTATTATTGTATTCCCTGCTGGCAACCCTCCGCGATTTCCGGGATAATTTTTCCGTTGAAATATGGGAAGAAATTCAACCCAGCCGGGATATTACTGTATTCAGTCAGACCGAGTTGGTGACCGGTGCGGTAGTTATTTTGATGGTAGGTTCACTTTCTTTCTTCCGGAGTAATATCAAAGGTTTCTGGTTTACGTTGCAGTTAATGGGATTTGGGGTCCTGCTAAGCGGACTCTCCTCCCTCCTGTTTCAATATAAACTGATAGAACCCTATTGGTGGATGCTCTTGTTGGGAATGGGGCTCTTCCTGGCCTATATCCCTATCCAGGTGGCTGTGTTTGAGCGGATCATCGCTTTGTTCAAGCTGAAAGCCAATGCCGGATTTTTTATTTATATCTGTGATTCCATCGGCTACCTGGGAAGTGTGGGATTACTCTTGTATAAGCAATTTTTCATGCGTGATCTGCAATGGAGTAAGGTCTTGATGAACTTCAGTTATTTTACTACGGTGTTTTGCATCGTGCTGTTATTGCTGCTCTCATTTTTCTTCAATCGCAAGCTGGGGATGAAATCGCCAGTTGCAAAAAAATTACAGGATTTTTCAATCTATTAAACTGAATAAAAATGGCTGATAAATTATTATTTACACCCGGACCGCTATCTACTTCTCCAACAGTTAAAGAAGCCATGTTGCATGATCTGGGATCAAGAGATGATGCATTCATTGCAGTGGTAAAAGAAATCCGGTCAGAATTACTACGCCTGGGTGGCACCTCGCAACAGGAAGGATATGAAACCGTATTGATGCAGGGCTCCGGAACATTTGGTGTTGAGTCGGTGATCAGTTCCGTGGTTGGTAAAAATGATCAGTTGCTGATATTGGTAAATGGCGCTTATGGTGAGCGCATTGTGAAAATGGCGAAGGTGCATGGGATCAACCATATTGTAAAAACCTTTCCGGAAAATGAGATTGTAACTCCGGATGCGGTAGAGGAAGTGTTGGCAGAGCAGCCAGGCATCACGCATGTTGCCTGCATTCACAGTGAAACCACCACCGGACTCTTTAATCCGATTACTGAAATTGGTGCAATCTGTAAGCAGGCTGGTAAAGTGTTTATAGTGGATGCCATGAGTAGTTTTGGTGGTGTACAGATGGATATCAAAAAAATGCAGATTGATTTTCTGGTTTCTTCCTCGAATAAATGTATTGAAGGGGTACCGGGATTCTCTTTTGTACTTTGTAAAAAATCAGAGCTGCAGAAAGCACAGGGACAGGCCAGGAGTCTGAGTCTGGATTTGTATGATCAGTGGAATGGTCTGGAGAAGAATGGACAGTTTCGGTTTACGCCTCCCACGCATAGTTTACTGGCTTTCCGCCAGGCGATCCGGGAACTGGATACAGAAGGTGGAATTGTTGCACGTGAAGCCAGGTATAAGAAAAATAAAGCGATGCTGGATGCCGGCATGCAGGCGATGGGATTCAAATACTATCTGGAGCACGAAATACAGGGACATATCATCAGTTCTTTCCTGTACCCACAGGATCCGAACTTTGATTTTATGAAGTTTTACCAGGCATTAAGTGATCGCGGACTGGTGATTTATCCAGGTAAGCTTAGCCTGATGGATGCCTTCCGGATTGGTAATATCGGCTATTTATTTCCAAAAGACATTGAAGCCCTGCTCAGCGCAATCAGGGAAGTGCTAACGGAAATGAATGTACGCTTATAACAAAAAGGCTGCCGGTTAAGGGCAGCTTTTTTTTGGGTACGGGTGGACGGTCAGAACCTAAACTGAAAACAACTATGGAGCAGTAGTCAGCTGAACAGCAGCTGCTGTAGCTGGCGGATTTATATCGTAGGGTTCAGAGGAGGAACGGGGAACTGGCGCGTTGCTGAATAATTTCAGGGGCAAGGCTTTTACGGATTCAACACTCAGGATTTTTACTTTTACTACTGGTAAGGAACCACTGGAGCCATCAGTTCGTTTGGTTACCTGTTCCACTTTGAGTGCTACCATACCCAGGTTTGCGCCCTGCAGGTTTCCATTGAGCGGACCATAATTAATGCTGATATCACTGTCATACACAACCGCTAATACGGTTTGTCCGATTAACATTTTTAAGCCGGTTGCTCTCAGAGGAGTAAGATTCGGGATTTTGTCCAGCAATACCTCGCGGTCATCATTGCCGCCACCGAGTCCGGGGCCGGCTTTCAGGAAATTTTGTGATCCGTTGCTGGTGGGTCCGGCTGTTTTCCAGCTATTGGGGATTGTTTTCAGTGCATGCCAGCCTTCATCCCCAACTTCTCCGGTGTAGAGATTGATAGATTTGCCCACATTGCTTTGGAAATAACGCAGTGTGCTTCTTTGTCCAACTGTTGCGATCTGGTCGTTTACATCTCTTTCGGAGAAATTATTAGGTTGGTTGCCATTGTCGATGCTTTCTTCATCAATTACTAAAAGGACAGCAGCAGAACCGTTACTTGTGGAAGCGTTGTTGCCTCGTTCTTCTGAACTGTTTAACACTTCTTCGAGCGGAGCCCATTCTTCTTTCTGACAACTGCTGAAAAGGAAAGTTCCTGCGAATGCGATGGCTATCAGGGAGATTGGTTTTTTACAAAGTAGTCTCATATCGGGAAATTTTGAAGTAATACAATTGGTATACTTACTATTTGCCGATAGAGAATAAAATGTAACCGCAGTTTAATAAATGGGTATATTAGGATTAATATTAATCCCATGAGCATCCGGACTTTTTTTGTTTCAGCTGTTTTCCTGTTTTGCCTGGGTAAACTCAGTTCCTGCGGAGAAGCTGCTGCGCCGGAAGCTGGTCAGGTGCCTTCCGTTTATGAGGAGCCCTATCGCCCCCAACTCCATTTCACGCCCAAATCAGGTTGGATGAATGATCCCAATGGAATGGTGTTTATCAATGGGGTATATCATCTCTTCTTTCAGCATTATCCGGATAGTACGGTATGGGGACCTATGCATTGGGGACATGCTACCAGTACCGACCTGGTGCATTGGGAGGAACAGTCCATTAAACTTTTCCCGGATAGTCTGGGTTGGATTTTCTCAGGCAGTGCGGTGTATGATCAGCAAAATACTTCGGGATTAGGCAAAGATGGAAAAGGGCCACTGGTCGCCATCTTTACCCACCATTCTTCGGATGGGGAAAAAAACCGGGGTAAAGATTTTCAATACCAAAGTCTGGCCTATAGCAACGATGAGGGTAAAACCTGGACCAAATACGAAGGCAATCCGGTACTGCGAAAACCGGAGGGTACTGATTTCCGGGACCCCAAAGTGTTTTGGATGGCGGGTGTCAACAAATGGATCATGACCCTGGCAGTGAAAGATCATATCGAATTCTATTCCTCACCGGATCTTAAAAGCTGGAGCTATGAATCATCCTTTGGTGCGGATAAAGGTGCACATGGTGGCGTGTGGGAATGTCCGGACCTGGTTTCATTTCTTGCAGATGGAAAAGAAAAATGGGTATTAATCGTAAATATGAATCCGGGTGCACCTAATGGGGGTTCCGGTACCCAATATTTTGTCGGAGATTTTGATGGCAGGAATTTCACTGCTTCGCATACAGATACCCGTTGGATGGATTTTGGTCCGGATAATTATGCCGGTGTAACCTGGTCCAATACCGGTAATCGTACATTATTGATTGGCTGGATGAGTAACTGGGCTTATGCCAACCAGGTGCCTACTCAAAACTGGAGAAGTGCAACTACGCTGGTGCGGGAACTGGCACTTCAAAAAGTTGGCAATGAGTATTACCTGCAATCAACTTTGTTGAACGAGTTGAATCAATTGGCGGGATCAACTACTACAGAGCCGACAACCCTTCAATTACCTGCCCGATTTGAATTGGATGCTATTCCGCTGCAACAGGTAGAGTGGATTTTTTCCAATGAAGCCGGGGAAGAACTCAGATTGGGTTTTGACAAGGAGAGCAATCGCTATTACATAGACCGGACTAAATCAGGAGTTGCAACTTTTCATCCGGATTTTGCAAAACGGCTCTACGCGCCACGCATAGCAGCCGGAGATTCATTGAAGTGGACGGTAGTGATGGATCATAGTTCAGTTGAACTGTTGGCGGATGATGGCCTCACTGTTATGACCGCGCTGTTTTTCCCGTCCAGCTTGTATACCAACCTGAATGCACCTGCTGTTCGGTATACGCCACTAGAGAGCATTTGGAAAAAGAAATAAGAGAATAGGGATAGTTTATGTTTTCTGCTTATGTGAAAGACTTGGTGAATCAGGGGAATATAAAATCCTGAAAATATAGTAGGGGATCAGCCCCATTTCTGACTCCTAGGGTGGATTGTTGCCATTCGTATTCTTCAGGAGATTTATCGAATTCCGTGATTACAAAACAAGGCTTTCTGTAACATACCTATGGCACGCCTGTACCAAAATTAAATTGCTCCCAACCATGAGGCGGATCAAATTGCTCGGATTAGTAGTATTGCTGATATGTACATCGGGTATCAGTCCAACCACTTTGCCCAAGGCCGATCCTGAAAACGGCGGACTTTTTCTGCCCGATGGATTCGAGGCGGTAGTGGTGGTGGATAGTTTGCGTGAACGAGCCCGCCATATTACTGTGAATACTAACGGTGATATATATGTGAAACTTCGGTTCCCCGACAGTATTGGTGGTAATGCAGCCATCCGTGATTCCAATGGCGATGGGAAGGCCGACCAGGTGGTTAAATTCGGTAATTACGAGGACAAGGGCAGTTATGGTACTGCCATGAAAGTCCATAATGGCTATATTTATTTTAGTTCCGAATTATATGTGTTTCGCCAGAAACTGGAGCCTGGTAAACTGGTACCAACCGGTCCAATTGAAACAGTGGTAATTGATGATCATGCACATGGTCGCCATGAGCATATCGCCAAACCTATTGCCTTTGATAAGAAAGGGAATATCTATGTGGCATTTGGCGCACCAAATAACAATTGCCAGGAAAAAAACCGGGTGCCGGGCTCTCCGGGTATCAATCCCTGTCCCTGGCTCGACGACCATGGTGGTGTCTGGAAATTTGATGCCAATAAACTCAACCAACGCCAGGAGGATGGTGTACGATATGCCACCGGCTTACGCAGTATCGTAGGCATGGATTGGAATCATGCGGATGACGCACTCTATGTGGTGCATCATGGAAGAGATGATTTGTATCGCCTGTATCCTGATCTCTATACACCCTGGCAGAGTGCAATGCTTCCATCAGAAGAATTTCTCAAGATAAAGGAAGGCGATGATGCCGGATGGCCCTACTACTACTACGATCAACTGGTTGGAAAGCGCATACTCGCACCGGAGTATGGTGGCGATGGAAAAATTGCTGACAGCTCTGGTAAATATGTAGATCCTCTTATTGGTTTTCCCGGTCACTGGGCTCCCAATGATTTGTTCTTTTACACCGGTGATCAGTTTCCTGCGCACTATAAAAATGGCGCTTTCATTGCCTTTCATGGTTCTACTAACAGGGCCCCTTACCCGCAGGCGGGTTATATTATTGTTTTTGTTCCTTTTAAAAACAATCAGCCTACAGGCGAGTGGGAAGTGTTTGCCGATGGCTTCGCGGAAGTGGATCCAATTGTGAATGTAAACAATGCACGTTATCGTCCTATGGGCATCAGTATGGGCCCGGATGGTTCCATGTATTTCAGTGATACCGAACACGGAAAAATCTGGCGTGTGTATTATACCGGCAAGAAGAAGTTTGGCAAAAAACAGCTGGCTTCGATGGAAGCGAGAAAACTGCAGGCGCATATTCGTACTCCCGATTTAAAGAAAGATGATCTCGAAGCCGGATTGGTTACCAATAGTGAAAAAATATACAACCGGTATTGCAGTGGCTGTCACCAGAAAAATGGCCAGGGTGATGGAAACCGCTTTCCTCCTTTAGGAAATACCGATTGGGTGACTGGTGATAAGAATCGCCTGATACGCCTGGTATTGATGGGGATGGATGGCCCCATCGAGGTAAATGGCAAACCTTATAATTCCAATATGCCGCAACACCGGTTTTTGAAAGATGATGACATTGCACAGGTGCTTACTTATATACGTTCACAGTTTGGTAATTCAGCCAGTGCGATCAGTCCGGAAGAAGTAAGTGAAGTAAGAAAAGAAATCAATACTCAAACAGGATCCAAATAACGCTTAAACTAGAACTCATGGAGGAGGCAACTATTCGGGATGAAGAACTGCTGATCCGGATGCGGAATAACAATGAGGAAGCACTGGCCATCTTGTACCGCCGGTACTGGGAGATTTTATTTCGCAAAGCGTATGCCATTTTGAAGGATGAGCCTGCCTGTGAGGATATTATCCAGGAAATTTTTGTGCGTATCTGGAACAACCGGCATTCATTGGCGATCACTGCTTCCTTATCTGCTTATCTGTCTGCTTCAGTGCGCTATGAAGTGATCCGGAAAATCAAAGCTGGTAAAGTACATGCAGATGCTTTTGCCGCATTGGCCAACCAATACCAGCAGGTCAGCAGCCAGGAACAGATGGAAGAAAAGGAATTGCTGCACCACATAAATTCCATCGTGAATCAGTTGTCTACGAAATGTAAACAAGTATATAAACTGAGCAGGGAAGAACAATTGAGTCATAAGGAAATTGCGTCGCTGCTTCAGATATCACCTAAAACAGTTGAAAATCATTTAACCAAAGCACTAAGAGAACTACGATATTCATTGGGTTATACCCTGCTGATTATTTTCCTGCATATTTTCTAAGCATATACCTATGCCGGATAAACAACCTTTCCAATCTGTCATTGACCGCTTTTTAAGTGGAGAACTGGATGAAGCATCCCTGCTTCAACTGATGGAAACTATGGAGCGAAGTGAATTGGATGGGGCTGCAAATCCAGGTATCACGAACCTGGAAGCCAGGCGGGAACAACAGCTGGAGAAATTATTGAATAAAGTACACCAGGCTGAAAAGACATCCTATCGCAAACCTGCCATTAATTGGGTAAGACATTTTGCCATTACCTGTTTTGGATTGCTGTTTACTGCTTCCCTCTATTTTTACATGAAACCTGCTTCACTGGTGCATCGCTGTACGCAGGCGGATCTTCGGGTAGGCGAGGAGCCGGTTTCTGCAATGCTGGCGGCGCTTTATGTAGAGCCCAAACTGCAACAGTTGTCAAAAGTTAGTTTTGTAAATACTACCGAAGATGGCTACCTGCGGTTTGAATCCAAATTGATTGAATCAGAATCGCTGCTGAAAGAAATAACGCAGGATCAGGATGCCCGTTACCTGGTTTTTGAGGATCAGGATATTAACCAGCTACTGGCGGTGCTGAAAGAAAAATATCAGGTTGATTTTACGGTAACCGGCCAGCTACCCGAACAACAATTTTCCGGATTTATATCTACGGGCCTGAATCTTAAAATGGTAGTGAAGTTGCTGGTTTCCTCCGGTCTCTTTGATGTGAGTATTCAGGGGAAGCAGGTGCTGCTGAGCTCAAGGATTTAACTATTAAAAATGCCAACATGAAAAGAAGAGAATTACTGAAATATTTATCGGTTGCGCCAGCAGGAGCAGCTTTACCGCTCGGCGGATTTGCCATGCCAGCGCCTAAGAAAGATTATATTGCTGAGCTGGGACTGCGTTCCCTTATCAATGCTGCAGGAACCTATACGGCCATGACAGCCTCCCTGATGTATCCGGAAGTAATGGAAGCCATCAATGCGGTTTCAAAATCCTATGTAATGCTGGACGAAGTTCAGGATAAAGTGGGAGAGCGGATTGCTAAGATATGTCGCGCGGAAGCGGCAACTGTTACTGCCGGCTGCTGGTCGGCAATGGTGCTTGGAACTGCAGGTGTGCTCACCGGAACCGATCCCAAAAAGATTGCCCAGCTGCCCCGCCTGGATGGAATGAAATCAGTGGTGCTGGTACAAAAATCACACAATAGCGGATATGTGCATGCACTAACGAATACGGGTGTACGAATTGTTGAAATTGAAACATTGGAGCAGCTGCATAATGCCATCAATGAGCAGACCGCAATGCTCTGGTTTCTGAATGCCCACGCCAACCTGGGAAAGATCTCCCATGAAGAATGGGTGGCTGCAGGTAAGAAACACGGGATCCCTACCATGATTGATATCGCGGCGGATGTGCCACCGGTGGAGAATCTCTGGCGTTTTAACGAGATGGGATTTGACCTGGTTTGTATTTCCGGAGGAAAAGCATTACGAGGTCCCCAGAGTGCCGGCATCCTCATGGGAAGAAAGGACCTGATCAAGGCAGCGCGGTTAAGTGCTCCTCCAAGAGGCGGAACCATTGGAAGAGGTATGAAAGTAAACAAGGAAGAAATTGTAGGCATGCTGGCCGCACTGGAAAAATATGTCAGCATTGATCACGATAAGGAATGGAAAGACTGGATGAACCAGGTGGAATACATTGCGGCACAGGCCAAACAGCGCAAGGGCATCCAGACAGAAATTGTGATTCCGCCTTTGGCCAATCATACGCCCACGCTGAATATTCAATGGAGTACAGGTGATATCTCACTCAAACCTGCTGAACTGCAGCTTGCTCTTCGCAATGGCGTTCCCTCTATTGAAGTGCTGGCAAATGACAAAGGCATCAGCCTCACTGTTTTTATGCTGCGCGAAGGGGAATATAAAATCGTGGCCAAACGCATCCTGGAAGAATTAAAAAAATCAGCATGAGAAAAAGTATTCAACTCCTGATTGGCCTGTTGCTTTTTTCCGGCTGGGTGCAGGCTCAATCCTATTCCATCGTAATTAAAGGTGGGAGGGTAATCGATCCCAAAAATGGCATTGATGCCATACTAGATGTAGGCATCCGCGATGGTAAAATTGTGGCGGTTCAAAAACAGTTGGATACGACAGGCGCCAAACAGGTGGTGATGGCTGCGGGTATGCTGGTGGTACCCGGACTCATAGACATTCATGGTCATTATTTCTTTGGAACGGAACCGGATCATTATTTGAGCAATGGCTTAACAGCAGTGGCTCCGGATGGCTTCACCCTGCGTAATGGAGTTACTACTTCCGTTGATTGTGGTGGTGCAGGATGGAAAAATTTTACTGTTTTCAAACGAAATATTATTGATAACAGCAAAACGCGGATTCTCTCTTTTCTGAACATCGTGGGAGAGGGTATGCGGGGTGGTGCCTGGGAACAGGATACTACGGATATGAATGCACGCATGGCGGCTGCAGTTGCCAAACAATTCCCGGATCATATTGTAGGTTTCAAAGTAGCTCACTATGAGCGAAGAGAATGGATTCCGGTGGATCGGGCAGTTGAAGCAGGCAGACTGACCAACCTGCCGGTGATCATTGACTTTGGTGGCAGTGATCCTCCACCCCTTTCCATTGAAGAATTGTTCTTTCAGCATTTGCGTCCGGGTGATATCTATACGCATGCCTTTACAGAACTCAACCGGCGTGAACCCATCGTGGACCCAGCAACCCGGAAGCTCAAGCCCTTTGTAAAAAAAGCACAGGAACGCGGGATCATTTTCGATGTGGGTTATGGCGGTGCCAGTTTTGTGCTATCACAGGCGCAACCAGCCGCGGCAGCAGGGTTCTATCCCAATACCATCAGTACCGATTTGCATATCGGCAGTATGAATGCTTCCATGAAAGATATGCTCAATGTGATGAATACCTTTCTTGCCCTGAAGATGGATTTGAAAGAAGTAATTAAAGCCAGTACATGGTCGCCTGCATTAGCGATTCAGCGCAAAGATCTGGGGCATCTCAGTGTTGGCGCAGAAGCGGATGTGGCAATATTGCAACAGATGCCCGGGAACTTTGGATTCTGGGATCGCAGCGGTGCAAAGATCACCTCCAACCAAAAACTGGTTTGCGAGATGACGATCCTTGGAGGAAAGATTGTGTACGACCTGAATGGTATTGCGCGACCTATTGTTTTATCTTATTCGAAATAAAGCCAGTTGAAAAAAACAACCATAAACCGATTGCTGGCGGTATGCCTTTTCTTCGTTTGTACAGTACCGGTAGCTGCACAAAAAGCAGCCTATTTGCCGGATGGAGTAACTGAAGAAAAATTAAAGCCGCTGTTAACTACACCTCCGCAATACCGGGCTGTCAAAACAAACCAGGCGATTGAGGTAGATGGATTTGCCAATGAAGCGATTTGGCAAGAAATTCCGTTCACATCGAATTTCCGGGATATTGCAGGTGGTCCAACAGGGAACAAATCAGCGCTCAAGCTCTGTTGGGATGAACAGTATCTCTATGTGTTTGCACAATTGGAGCAGCCACAGTTATGGGCAAGTCTGACTAAAAAAGACACCGCCGTTTTTATGGATAACGCACTGGAGTTTTTCATCGATATGGACGGGGATATGCAGCAGTATATTGAATTCCAGATTAATGCATTTGGTACCACCTGGGATTTAATGCTATCCAAAGCTTACCGCGATGGAGGAAAGGGGGATTCCGATTTTGAATTTCCCGGATTAAAAAAAGCAGTTCGCCTGCGCGGAACATTAAATCAGCCTGGTGATATTGATGAAGGATGGGATGTGGAATTGGCTATACCACTGGCACCGCGTAACGGACAAATCGCGCGAATGAATTTTTCTCATGTGAACTGGAAACTGGATGTGGTGAATGGAGTGTATCAGAAACAAAAAGATGCATCCGGTCGTATAGCGCAACCTCATTACATTGTTTGGTCACCACAGGGCAGAGTGGATCTGCATATGCCGGAACGCTGGGGATATGTTCTGTTTTCAGAAGAGGCTGGTCCCGCTGCCTTTATTTCTGCTGAAACACTTGAAATGCAGCAATCACTTTGGAAATATTATTACCTTCAGAGAGATCACCGGGAACAACACAAACAATATGCATCTGGGATGGAAGAGCTTAGAAAAAAATATCCAGGCCTCAACTGGAAGGATGCAAAGCAGGTGCAACTATTGAAAGATCCTACCGGTTTTGTGTTGGTTGGTAAAGAAAGAAAATCCGGTAGGAAATGGCGACTGGATGCAGAAGGCCGATTGCAACAGATTAAAATCAGTAACTAACTAGGGGAAAATAGTTCCCCTGTACTCAGTAAGAAATAATGAAAGGAAAAGCAAAGACAGGTTTATTGGTAGCAGCGGTGATGTTGACGATTTCAGCAACAGCGCAGCCTGAGGTATTGCATAAATCAACCCTGCTTACGCCGGTGAATTCCTTTACCAGCGGCGTGGAAGGTCCTGCTGTAGATGGCAGAGGAAATCTCTATGCTGTGAATTACGAAAAACAGGGCACGATTGGTCAGGTGAAACCAGATGGTACAGCGGCTGTTTGGCTGGTGCTTCCGGAAGGCAGTATCGCCAATGGGATCCGGATTAACAGCAAGGGCCAATTATTACTGGCTGATTATACGAAACACAATGTGTGGAAAGTGGATCCGCGTACCAAAAAGATTAGTCTGCTGGCACATGAGCCACGGATGAACCAGCCCAACGATCTGGCTATTGATAATAAAGACCGCATATATGCCAGTGATCCAAACTGGAAAAATGGTACCGGGCAATTGTGGAGAATCGATCCCAATGGTACAACGCATTTGCTGGATACCATGGGTACGACCAATGGAGTGGAAGTGAGTCCGGATAATAAAAAGCTCTACGTAGGTGAATCCGTACAGCGTAAAATCTGGGTCTATGATCTGGGTGCTGACGGCTCTGTTAAAAACAAACAATTGTTCTATGAGTTTACCGATCATGGGCTGGATGGCATGCGTTGTGATCAAAAGGGAAATCTGTATGTGACAAGATTTGGGAAAGGTACGATCCTGATGCTGGCGCCGGATGGTACCAAACTGGAGGAGATAACGCTGATGGGTAAACGCCCAACGAATATCGCATTTGGTGGTCCGGATGGCAGAACGGCATATGTTACCATGCAGGACCAGGGAAATGTAGAACAGTTTCGGGTGGAATTTCCAGGAAGGGAATTCAAGGCTGGTAAATCAACTTCTAAATAATAAAACTGAATACCATGGCTACACAAAGAAGATCTGTATTGAAATCGCTGTTTGCATCCATTCTGGGTGTTACCGGTATATCTGCTGCAGCTAAAGCGGCAGGTAACAGTGCTCCGGAAAAGGAAGTGAAAAATGTAACGGATTTCCAGGGTGTACCCCTGTTTTCCGGATCGACTACCTATAACGGTTTGGTATTCATTGCCGGTAAAGGAGCCCATTTCGATGGTGATGTAAAAGCACATACAGACCATGTATTAAAAGAGCTGGAAAAAGAACTGATCAAAGCAGGATCATCCATGGAAAAAGTGCTGAAAGTGAATGTGTACCTGAATGATATTGCTGATTACAAAGCGATGAATGAAGTGTACATGGGCCGATTTGGTAAAAATCCTCCGGTTCGTACAACCGTTGCCGTTGCAAAAGGTGGTGTACCCGGAGATTCTCTGGTAGAAATCGATTGTATCGCATATAAATAACCCCACAATAACAACCCATGAAAAGAAGGGATGTAATTAAAGGCCTTGGCCTGCTGCCGGTTGGCGGATTAGCGGGTGGCCTGGACGCTTTTGCAGGTACAGGTTCACCTATGGCAGCACCCAAGCGGGATCTGTTCAAGGAACTGGGCGTACGTACGTTTATCAACGCAACCGGTACCCTGACCTATATGACAGGTTCTCTCATGCACGATTATGTGCTGGATGCCATCAATTATGGAGCTGACCAGTTCTGCATGCTGGATGAATTGCAGGATAAAGTGGGCGAACGTATCGCGAAGATGGTACACTCCGAATCAGCTGTTGTAACCTCCGGGGCTTTCTCGGCTATGACACTCGGTTTGGCCGGTATCCTTACCGGAATGGATCAGAAAAAAGTGGAAGCGCTTCCTCATATTGCAGGTACTGGCATGAAATCAGAAGTGATCTGTCAGAAAGCACATGACATTGTCTACAATCATGCTTTTATCAATACCGGTTGTAAGATTGTGGCCATTGAAACGGTAGAAGAACTGGAGCGGGCCATCAATGAAAAAACAGCCCTGATGCATTTTCTGAACATCTCACAGGGAGGAAAAATTTCACAGGAAGAATGGGTGGCCCTGGGTAAAAAACATGGTATCCCCACCAGTATTGATATCGCTGCAGATGTGCCTCCGGTTTCGAATCTCTGGAAGTTCAATGATATGGGTTTTGATATGGTGCAGATTTCTGGTGGTAAAGCAATTCGCGGTCCGCAAAGCGCGGGTTTATTAATGGGACGTAAGTCCATCATACAGGCTGCCCGCCTGCACATGCCACCACGTGGTTTCAACATCGGCCGGGGTATGAAAGTGAACAAGGAAGAAATCCTGGGCATGTATGTAGCACTGGAACAATACATTGCCAGAGACCACGATAAGGAATGGAAGCAGTGGGAAAAAAGCATTGCGCTGATTGAAGCTGCTGCGAAATCTGTGAAGGATGTGGAAACAAAAATCTGGGTTCCTCAGGGTGGTAATATCACACCGAATCTTTCCATTAGCTGGGAGAAATCCGGCAAAACACCGGAAGGAAAAGATTTGCAGGAACGTCTCAGAAATGGAAGTCCCTCTATTGAAGTAGGTGGTGGTAAAAAAGGTATCAATGTTACGGCCTGGATGCTCAAGCCAGGAGAAGACAAGATCGTTGCCCGTAGAATCAAAGAAGAATTACAAAGCCTCTTAGCATGATGAAAAAATTGCTTGCCCTTTGCCTGTCCGGACTGATTATCGGTTCCGCGATTCAGGCGCAGACTTATGCCATTGTTATCAAAGGCGGACATGTAATTGATCCGAAAAATGGTATCAATGGAATCATGGATATCGCTATTGATAAAGGAAAGATTGTAAAAATTGCCAAATCGATTCCTGGGGATGCGGTGCAGGTGGTGGATGCCAAAGGACTGTATGTAACACCCGGACTTATCGACATGCATACGCATAATTTCTGGGGGAATCATGCGGATCAGGCCTATATGGATGCTCCGAGTGCACTACCTCCGGATGGATTCACCTTTCGGGTAGGCGTTACTACCGTGGTGGATGCAGGTTCTCCTGGCTGGCGGAACTTTGATCTGTATAAAAAACAGACCATTCAGCAATCGCAAACCAGGGTGCTGGCTTTTCTGAATATAGTTGGACATGGCATGCGCGGCGGCAAATACGAGTCCGATACTACGGATATGATCCCGGAAGAAGCAGCCCGCGTAGCACTTGCCAATAAAGAACATATCGTCGGATTTAAAGTGGCGCATTACAGTCGCCCTGACTGGACACCGGTGGACAACGCGGTGAAAGCAGGTAATCTCGCAGGTGGTATACCTGTGATGATCGACTTTGGTGGTTCACAACCGCCTCTCTCTCTCAAGTCGCTCTTCCTTGAACATTTGCGTCCGGGTGATATTTTTACGCACTGTTATGCACAAGTGAACGGACGTGAATTCATTGCAGATACCACTACAAAAAAAATCAAACCCTTTGTGTATGAAGCACGAAAAAGGGGGATTGTATTTGATGTAGGTTATGGTGGTATCAGTTTCTCTTACTCACAGGCACTGATAGCCGCAAAAGAAAAATTTTTCCCAACCACTATTTCAACGGACCTGCATGTGGGCAGTATGAATGCCGCGATGAAGGATCAGCTTACCTGCATGTCGAAGTTTTTGCAAATGGGTATGCCACTGCAGGAGGTAATCAAAGCCAGTACCTGGACACCCGCACAGGTAATCAAACGCGAGGAACTGGGGCATCTGTCAGAAGGTGCTGTAGCAGATATTGCGATCCTGGGTGTTCGCAAAGGAAATTTCGGGCTCTTTGATTATACCGGTTATAAAGTAAAGGCAACTGATAAACTCGAATGTGAACTTACGATTCGCGCCGGAAGAATTGTATACGACCTGAATGCCCGGGCAACCCCGGTAACCCTGCATGGATTACCGCCCCGGAAATAAGAACTCTAAATTTTTAGCATGCTCCTGAACAAGTTTAATAAAATCCTTGCTTTCGGTTGTGTTTTACTGTTAGCACAACAAACGCAGGGACAAACTATCCCGAAAGAAGAACTGATTTACCTGACATCCGAATGGAAAGGAGAACGGTTTGCGGATGGTCGCCCCAAGGTAAGTGATGACCTGGTGGAACGCGCCAAAAAGATCGGTATTGAAGAAGCCTGGCAGGTACTCATGAATGAGGGTTATGTGAATCAGTTTGAACGCAACTGGAAAATGATTCATGATGATGTGCCGGTGGTAGGCAGGGCGGTAACAGCCATGTATATGCCATCGCGGCCGGATATTGAAAAAAAGATCAAAGAAAGGGGTGCTAAACAGGGGCGGGTAGGTAATACCAATGCCTGGCCAATTGAAACCCTTGTGAAAGGCGATGTGTATGTAGCAGATGGATTTGGCAAGATAGAGGGAGGCACCCTGATTGGCGATAACCTGGGAACTGCCATCTTTAATAAAACCGGAACCGGTGTCATTTTCGATGGCAGTGCGCGCGATTTAAGCGGACTTGCAAAGATCAGAGGATTCAATGCCTTTGTACGTGATTTTGATCCTTCCTTCCTGAAAGAAATGGTATTGATGGGATTGAATACACCGATCCGGATAGGTAAAGCCATTGTATTGCCTGGCGACCTGGTGATTTCAGAAAGAGAAGGGGTGCTCTTTATACCGGCTCATATGGCGGAGCAGGTAATATTGACCGCCGAGTTTATTGGTCGCAAAGACAAGTTTGGCAAAGAGATGCTGAAAACGGGTCGCTATAATACCGGACAAATCGATAGCCAGTGGACCGAGGACATCAAACTCGCCTTCCTGAAATGGCTGGAACAACACCCGGAAGAAGGTAAGATGACCAAACAGGAATTGGATGAAGTCATGAAAAAAAGAACCTGGTGAAACAACTAAGCTTATCAAAAACACTGATTGGACTTGCCCTGGTATTGCTTGTGTTAACGCTGCTTTTTGCCATCCAGGGTAACTGGACGGTTGCAGGTCCGGCTGCCATTGCCTTTTTTGTTTTATTGGCCATTGGGTTCAGAGGATATGAAACATTGAAGCGCTATACTTATACGCTGATGATCTTCGCGGCTGTAACCACTTCGCTTTGTTATCCGCAATATTTTATTTCCTGGGGCGATTTCAAATACACCAATCTGATCACGCCGCTGATTCAATTGATCATGTTTGGAATGGGAACTTCCATGAGTTTGAAAGATTTTGTGAGTGTGGTGAAAACACCGAAGGGTGTGGTAGTTGGCGTAGTCAGTCAGTTCATGATTATGCCCTTGCTGGGTTTCACACTGGCCAGTGTAAGTGGCTTTAGTGCAGAGATTGCAGCAGGTATTATTCTGATTGGGTGTTCACCCAGTGGTCTCGCCTCCAACGTGATGTCTTATCTCGCAAAAGCCAACCTGGCTTTATCGATTACCATCACTTCCATTACTACCCTGATGGCGCCATTTGTGACGCCATTACTTATGAAGATGCTGGCAGGTGCCTTCATTGAGATCAACGTGCTAAACATGATGTGGGATATCTCCAAAATGATCATCCTGCCTATTGGTTTGGGCCTTATTGTAAATAAATTATTACGTGGTAAGTCCAAATGGCTGGAGGATACAATGCCGGTCTTGTCCATGCTCGGGATTGCACTGATCATTGTAGTGATCACTGCTGCCGGCCGGGATAGTTTGCTGAATATCGGTCCCTTGTTGATCTTGCTGGTATTGATTCATAATCTCTTTGGGTATTTCCTGGGTTATTGGTTCGCGCGCCTGTTTAAAATGAATGAGCGTGATTCCCGGACGGTGGCTATTGAAGTGGGTATGCAGAATGGTGGATTGGCATCCGGCATCGCCAAAGAGATGGGTAAGATTGCAACAGTGGGACTGGCGGCTGCAGTATTTGGTCCGTTGATGAATATAACCGGATCTATACTAGCCTCTTACTGGCACAAAAAAGTGCCGGAGGGATATGATCCCATTGAGGCCCTGGAAACCGCCGAATTAAATCATTCCATAAAATAACGGTTATGGTTAAGGTATTTCTGTTATACGTTTCTCTTTTCCTGGCTACTACCGGCCATGCACAATCGAAGGAGGAAGCGGCTGTGTCTGCTCAGCTGGACAAATTGAACAAAGCCATGGTGGATAAAAACCAGGCAGCACTGGAAGATATTTATCATACCAGCATGTGGTATGGCCATTCCAATGGCCGGCTGGATGATAAACAGGCCGCTATCAAAGATGTGATAGAAGGGCAGGTGGACTTCATTACGCTGGACGCAATGGACAGAAAGATACAGGTGGTGGAGAAAAACGCAACGATTCGCTTTATATTTGAAGCAAAGGCCACCAATAATGGGCAGGAGCAAACGATCCGGATTGGCGTACTAACAGTTTGGAAAAAAGAAAAATCCGGTTGGAAATTGTTTGCCCGGCAGGCTTATAAACTATAAGCAACTAACTGCATGAAAACCTCCACAGGAATTTCGCTCTCCCTTATGATGTTTCTCCAGTATTTTATCTGGAGTGCCTGGTATGTAACCATGGGAACTTATATGGAATCCAGTTTGGGTGCAACCGGACAGGATATTGGGCAGGCATTCAGTGCACTGGCATTGGCAACCATGATCTCTCCATTTTTTGTAGGGATGATTGCAGATCGATTCTTTGCGGCGCAGAAGATCATGGGCGTATTACACCTCATGGGCGCCATCCTGCTTGTACTGGCAACAAAGGTGGAGAACAGCCAGGTATTTTATTGGGTAATACTGGCGTATTCGCTGGTTTATATGCCAACCGTGGCGCTTAGTAACAGTGTTGCCTTTGCCCAGATGACCGACCCCGGTAAACAGTTCCCCTGGATCCGGGTATTTGGAACATTGGGCTGGATTGTGGCTGGTTTATTAGTTGGAACCTGGGAAATTGAGAAAACACCGGAAACCTTTTACCTCGCGGCAGGAGTATCTGTAGCGCTGGGATTGTTGAGTTTTGCCTTGCCGAATACACCTCCAAAAGGAAGGGAAGTAGGAGAGTCGACGGCGCTCTTCAGCAAAGAATCACTAAGCATATTCAAGGATCGTTCCTATTCTATCTTCTTTATTGCCGCAATCCTTGTTTGTATTCCACTGGCATTTTATTATGGATTTGCGAATCCTTTCCTGAATGAAATCGGTATGGATAAGCCGGCGCAGAAGATGATTCTCGGACAATTTTCGGAAGGCCTCTTCATTCTGGCAATACCCTTTTTGTTCAACCGGATCGGGGTAAAAAATATTCTGCTGATTGGTATCCTGGCCTGGATTCTCCGCTATGTATTGTTTGCTTACGGTTATGGGGAACCGAATGGCTGGATGATCTACCTCGGGATCATTTTACACGGGGTTTGTTACGATTTCTTCTTTGTGACCGGTTATATGTATTCAGAGAAAAAAGCCGGTGCCAAAAATAAAAATGCCGCGCAGGGCTTGTTTACGTTTGCCACTTATGGATTGGGCATGGTGATTGGTACCTGGTTCTCCGGACTGGTGGCGGATCATTATGTAGTGGGAGAGGGGCATGATTGGCAATCCATCTGGTTAATACCCGCAGCAATTGCAGCCGCCGTATTGCTTTATTTTATCTTTTTCTTTCGCGAACGAAAGGCAGTTGCCTGAACCTCGGGCAGGATTTTTGCGTAATTAAGGGAAATACCGGTTATGCGAAATCGATCCTTTTTCAGTGTGTGTATGGTGGCGGTTCTAAGCACCGTTTTATTCTCCTGCTCACGGGAAGATGATCCACCTGCAACTAACCCTGATGACAATTGGCCATCGGACAGTATCCGGGTGTTGAAAGGCGGATTGAATTTTCCCTGGGAAATTGTATGGGGCAAGGATGAACATCTTTGGCTGACCGAGCGGGGTGGCCGGGTTTCAAGAATAGATCCCCGCACCGGGGAAACCCTGTTCAGCACTACCCTGGATGGAGTGGTGGCCAGAGGGGAGGGAGGCTTGCTCGGTATGGTGCAGGATCCCGCCTTTGCGCAGAATGGCTGGATTTATTTTGTACACAATTACCTGGAGGGAGATGCCTATCGGGAAAAACTGGTGCGCTATCGGTTTACCGGTGGGGCCCTGGCAGATGCTAAAGTGCTACTGGATAATATCCCCGCTGCCAACATTCACAATGGATCCAGGCTGGTGATAGTGGAAGGGAATCCTGCTGTGTTGTATATGACCACGGGTGATGCGGCTAATACAGCCCTGGCGCAACAGCCAGGATCACTGGCCGGCAAAGTACTGCGCATCTTGCTGGACGGATCCGTGCCTGGGGATAATCCGGTTGCGGGGAATTATTACTGGTCGCTCGGCCACCGGAATCCACAGGGGCTGGTCTGGGCCAATAACAAACTGTATGCATCGGAACACGGTCCAAATATTGAAGATGAAATCAACATCATTGAAAAGGGCAGGAACTATGGATGGCCATCCGTGAATGGCCCCTGTGACCCGGGAGAGCAGGCCTTTTGTGATGCCAACCAGGTAAAGGAGCCGATCTGGTCTAGCGGAGCTTCCACCGTAGCTGCCTGTGGCCTGGATTATTATGGGAGCGATCGCATCCCTGGCTGGAAAAATTCCCTGCTGATGACAACCCTCAAAAATGCGACCCTTTTCCGGCACCAGTTGAATGCGGATGGATCAGCGATCCAGTCTACCGAGCAATTGTTCCGCACCCGCTGGGGCCGTCTTAGGGATGTATGTGTAAGTCCGGCTGGCCGGGTTTACCTCTGCACCAGCAATGGCAATAACCAGGATATCCTGGTGGAAATCAGTTCTCTCGAATAAATTTTTGCAATCTGTTGGAAGCAATCACCTGTATCCCTACCTTTGCACCCTCTTATTCAAATTCTCATCGGGCAACCGGCGAGTGAAAAAAGAGATCGGGAAGTAGCGCAGGCCGGTAGCGCACCTGGTTTGGGACCAGGGGGTCGCAGGTTCGAATCCTGTCTTCCCGACATATTGAATTATAAAACCCGCACCAGTAGCGGGTTTTATAATTTTAAATTAAATGAGGGGGTAAAAAGGGGGGCAGTTTTGCAACCATTCGTAATATTTTTTTAAAATATTCGTTGAATACTGATAATATTGTCTAGGATTATGGCAAACCCTTACCTAGAAAAGTCAACCCAAAACCTTTTGACAGCAGAATTGTTAGTTAAAAACAATTATTATCCTGCAACAGTCAACAGGGCATATTATTCGTGTTTACAATTTATTTTCCATGTACTCATTGAAAAACTCAATCATAATTTCGAAGAAATTAATGAAGCGCCCAGAATTGGCACCCATGCACAGGCACAGTATTTGATTGGTTTAGCATTAGCAAAGCTAGATGAGAAGGAATATAAGTGGTTCCAAGCAAAGTTTCCTGAAATAAAAGAACAAAGAATTAAGGCAGATTATCATACAGACTCTATTAGCCAAGAAATAGCCCATGATTCTATAAATAGGGCAAACGCGATAATAACGACATTGAAAAAACTACGCTGATCATGAACCAACAAGAATTTATACTGGATAAGCTTGCTAAAATGGCTTTACACTTCCCTCAAGTGCATATCAAATATGATTTTAACAAATTAATTCAAACTCACATTATTGAGCTTTCACCAGTTGAGGAATTTGAAAATAATAAAAAACTTGATGAAGAGTGGATTCCTTTTTCATTTGAATTCATGCAAAAGTTCCCTGGTGCTGATATTGCTTTTATTTCGCCAGAATCTTCCTTAAGGATAATTAATCCTACAGAAGAGTTTAATGCTCCACTTTGTGAAAGCCTGATTTTAGAAGAAATATTTGGGGAGATTTCAGGGACATTGTTGAATTATTCATTCCCTACTTCGATTCCTGTAAATGGTAGTGTTATTGGCCTGTCAATTGCACCAATATTTTATCCCAAAGTAGAAATTGATTTCCCATTAGAAGATGAATTGTATTACCAATCGGCCGCATAATTTAAAATGGAAAAAGATCAACCGAATATAGAAAAGCAAGATGTAAAGCCTTCGGGTTATAAAGTTGAAAGCGTACTATTATTGACATCAAATTTTTGGAGGGATATCAATTTTGACATTCAATCTTATACTGGTGTTAATAGTAAAATAGATGTTAAACCAGAAGGTCATGAGACAACCCCTGAAGGTAAATTTGCAGTAACATTGACTTTAAAATACGAGGCAACATATAACAGTGAAGATATTTGCAAAGCAGAGATCACTATGATTGGAGTTTTTGAAAAATTTGGAGAACCACCGTTGCCTGACGATAAATTTAAGGCGATAAATGCTCCTGCAATTATTTACCCATTTATTAGAGAACATTTACATAATACGTGTTTAAAAGCTGGAATTGGAAATGTCTTATTGCCAACAATAAATTTTAAACCATAGATCGAGCTTAAATTATCCTGTTTTTCAAAAGTGCTATTCCTTATAATTAATTTGTGAATGCTTTATATTTGTGATTGCAAATATTATTGCAATTAAAGTAATCGCCCTGGGTTTTCACCCGGGGCCTTTTTATCACTGCCCCAGCTGTGAAATGCCTTTATTGAAAAAGTCTACCATTGGCTTAGCAATAGCCTCACTCACCAGCCCACTGGCCACCATTTCGCCAAACTTGCCCTTGGAAAATTGCCTCCATCGTGTCTTTCCCAGAAAGAAATGATCCTTCAAGTCATTTAGCTCACGCTTCAAGGTTTCAACCTCTTGCCCCATTACCTGATATGCCTTTACCAGGTTATCAAATTGCTCCACAATGGTATTTATGTTTTCGCTGCTGAATTGATCTTCCTGGAGGATACCCAGCTGCTTCATCAGGTACTGGAAATGGCTATTAACCTTTAAATAACCTAGGTCACTTGGGCAAACTGGATCTGTACATTTCTTTTCATGCTCTTTTCTTTGCTCTTCAACCTTGGAGGCTACAATGGACAAAAATATCTTTTGGTCATACTCTTCATGGAGGGAATAAAATTCCGAATCAAATCGGCTAATATATTCGTTGTAGTTCGAAACATGAAGGAGTTTATCCAGGAACTGACTTGCCATTTCATTGGGCAGTGATTTCATGATTTCTTTGTTTTGGTTGAACTGAAAATAATATTTATAAATTTGAAATCAACCCAAACCTAAAATTTACTGCCAATGGCCAGATCTCAATATTCAAGATCCCAGGTTTTAGAGCTGGGAATGCTGGCACTCAAAAGGTATCCGGAAGTTTGCGCTGAATTGCTGACTGAAATTGATGAGTTTAATTCCCCAGGATTCGATACTGACCTGGATAATATGAAAAAATATTTCAGTGTATTTAGTATCCGAAATGGATTACTTGATGAACTTATGTTAACAAAAAAATGGTCACGGGAAAGAACTCAAAGCATTAAGGTTTTCACGGCTGCCATGATCAGAATATATAGGCCTTTTAGGCTTTCCTATAGTTGCAAGTATTTAATGCCAGGATTCGCCAAACAATTATCAGAAATTCTTCAGTTACAAAGGCCGAATATTTCACAATTGGTGAGGGAAGTAGGTGTCTTGGAGAAAGCATACGACGAATTCAGATATGAAGTTGATTATACGGAACATTACCTTTCAATTGCAAAAGAAGATTTTTAATTCACTCCGTTCAATTTTTTCAAAATTGTATCATGAAACATATAAAGAAAAAATTTTTGATTGAATACGGGCCGGATGACAATATTGAATTTCCTCCAGGTACTGAATTTCTAGACTATAATAATCCTGAATCAAAAGAGTTACTAAAAAAAATGAAATCCTCAGGAGGGTTTATAAGGACTGATCTTGGAGATACAATTGCAGGATTTGTTTACAATATAGATGGTGAATCAGTTATGATTCCAATGCCGGATCCTACTCTGGTTTACTTCAATTATGCACAATCATTATTAAAACCAATTTCGCAATTCAAAAAAAATCTTAAACATAAGCTACAGCCGGGTAGTCCTGTTTCAGAAATTGCAATTATTGATTTATATGCATATTATGGTTGTGTTTCAGGATTCGTTATCATGCTTTTCACTTCGCTTGAGTCATTTATCTACCAGAATCTATATCCAGGATTTGAATACAAGAAAATTATTGAGAAAAAACGTACAGAAATATACACCACTGAACAGATTCCAGGGTTAGATTTTAATGAAAAACTGAAACTTGTTTTAAAACAAGCAACTGGTAAAGATTTTTTCAAGCATGACACAAATGCAACAAATAGAATTTCGACTTTAAAAGAATTCAGAGATGAAATTGTTCACACTAAACCAGGAAAAAGCCAATTAAAATATGATGATCTAATAAAGCGATCTTTAAATTTTAAATATGCAGATTATTTAGATGCTGTTAGCACTTTGATGAATTTTTATAAACCGAACTATATAGAACCTTGTCCTTGTAAAAATGAAGATTAACTTATGACATCATTTAAAGAAGCATTAATTAGTAATTTACCCTTAGCCTTAACGCTAATTGCTGGAGTAATATCATACTTCATAAAAAGGAAGTATGATATGATTGATAAAAGAAATGAAAAAAAATTTGATTTATTCTATACAAGCAGAATGGCTCGATTTAATGACTTTTTGAAAGCTGAGTTCAACAGATAAGTGCAATTTTTGAAAACAAATGACAAAATGATTTTGAGGTCATTTTGTCATTTGACTGAGTAGTGCAATCTTTGGATTGCTTATGTCAAAAAATTACAAACAACTCAGTTTGGTGCAAAGAT
>JAEUVF010000002.1 GCA_016787265.1 Flavipsychrobacter sp.
GTTGCTGATTGTATTGTTTGAACACAACGTGCATTGATTTTTTACCCATACCCTAAAATATGAATAAAATATCATATTACATTATTACTTAATATTAAAACTTGACATAAAAAAGAAGCTGTCCTTTTGAGACAGCCTCATATTATAATAAGTTCTATCTACTGTTTTTTCATACCTCCACCATCTTCGGGTTTCTTGCAACACTTGGGTAATTTCTGGTAGGACTCCTCATTGGCAGATACATCATCGGCATCATATCCCGCATTCGCAATCGCCGTTTTAATGTTCTCAATGTTTGTTCGATCGGTGTAAAAAGTAACCTTGGTTGTCTTTCGTTTATAATCCACTACCGATTTTTCAACCCCTTCTTCCCTTGCCAGAAAGGATTCAATTTTCTTTTTGCAGCTCTCGCACTGAACACTGGGTGTTTTAATGGTTACTGTCTGGATCGCTTTTTTAGACTGAGCCAGTAGTCCCGCTGAAATACCAAAAAGGAATAACAGCAATACGGAAAGTTTTTTCATATGTATTTTTTTGAGTCTACTAATTTACTAAACTCCCGTCCAGTTTGCAGGATCCTCCCTCCATTTTAACAGTACCGTCTCCAACTGCCGGTCAAACATACCCTTTTCCATTGCCAGGCTAACCAGTTGATTATAGTTGGTGAGCGATTGAAATGGAACTCCCGCTTTTGCAAAAGCTTCATCCGCTACAGAGAACCCATAGGTGAAAATGGATACCATTCCCTGCACTTCCAAACCGGCAGCTTTTAATACATCCACCACCTGCAAACTACTTTTACCCGTAGAAATCAGATCCTCAATAACCACTACCTTTTTTCCGGTTTCGTATGCTCCTTCAATCTGGTTACCCAGACCGTGTTCCTTTGGTTTGGGACGTACATATATATAAGGCAACTTCAGTTGGTCAGCAGCCATCGCCCCCCATGCAATACCAGCGGTTGCCACGCCGGCAAGCATATCCGCATCCGGGTAACGCTCAAATATCAGGTTGCACATTTCTGATTTAATGAAGTCGCGGATATAAGGGAAGGACAATACTTTCCTGTTATCGCAATAAATCGGACTTTTCCAACCACTTGCCCAGGTAAAGGGCTGTTGCGGACTCAATCGAACGGCATTCGTCTGTAATAATTTCTCGGCTATTGCCTTTTCATTTGATTTCATGTCAACTATTTAGGTGTCGGTCAGGCCTGGTACGATGATCTGATTATATTTGAACGAGCAAAACCTGCCTGACCTGTAAAGTTATGTACATCAAAATCTATTTTGGGAATAAACCTGTTTTTTTATGTGATTCGATCAGCCCGGAGATGGAGCCCCTGCTGCACCAGGAAAATGTCATCTATCTGGAAGAAAACAGTGCCCCCGCGATCCGTTCCCTGATTCACGAAATTGAATTGCCCAAATTTCAGGCAGGAATCCTGCTTCACTCCGATCTTGCATCCCTCCAACATAGCTTCTGGAAAAAATTCACTGTACTGAAAGCGGGAGGTGGTGCTGTTTGGAACGATAAAGAGGAATTACTTTTTATTTACCGCCGCAACAAATGGGATCTGCCGAAAGGAAAACTGGATGAAGGTGAAACCATTGAAGAATGTGCTGTCAGGGAAGTAGAAGAGGAAACTGGCATTATTGCCCCCCTCCTGATTCGCCACCTGCTTACCACTTATCATACCTACCATGAAAATGGCAAACATATACTGAAAGAATCCTATTGGTATGAAATGAAAGCGGAAGGCCCGCAACAGCTTCATCCACAGCTGGAAGAGCAGATCACTGAAATCAACTGGCTGGCGACTGATCAGTGGAACAAAGTCAAAGAAAACAGCTTCCCTTCCATCCTGGATGTGCTTAAAAAACTCAACCCGTGATTTTCCGTATGGCAACTGTAAGCCGACTGATGCAAACCAGTTTACCTTTTTCGTCTTCAATCCGGATTTCCCAAACCTGGGTGGTTCCACCCCGATGAACCGGCCGGGTTGTACCAGTCACATACCCATCGCGAACGGATCGGATATGATTTGCATTGATTTCCATTCCTACTGCAATATAACGGGAAGGATCAACCGATAAGGCCGCTCCTACACTGCCCAGTGTTTCCGCCAGTGCAACAGAGGCGCCGCCATGCAATAAACCATAAGGCTGTTTGGTGCGGTGATCTACCGGCATCCGCGCTTTGATAAAGTCATCACCAAGTTCCACCCACTCAATTCCCAGGTGTTCGCCCATTGTACCTTTACCGAGTGGTAACAAATCAGCCAGACTTAATTCAGGATTGAACCATATAACAGGCATGCTCAACTGTTTTGTTGTAAACTGTTAAATACCGCAGCTGGTATAAAAGGAGAGGCATCGCCGTTGTTACGAATGATATCCCGCACAATAGTAGAAGCTACTGATGTATACTTGGGCTCCCCCGTCAGAAAGATGGTCTCGATATTTTTATCCATGGTGCGATTCGCGTCCGCGATGGTTTTTTCATATTCGAAATCACTGACGTACCGAATTCCCCTTAGAATAAAATTTGCCCCGATTTCCTGGCAAAATTTTACAGTTAAGCCTTCGTAGGAAGCGCCTTCCACTTTAGGTTCCTGTTTGAAGATCTCTTTAATCCACAAAAGCCGCTGCTCTGCTGAGAACATGGGTGCTTTTGCTGCATTCAGACCAACCCCGATAATGATCTTATCAAACAGCGGCAAGGCTCTTGTTACAATATCGACGTGGCCCAGTGTAATCGGATCAAAGGTTCCGGGAAAGAGGCAGATCTTCATGTTGATTAATTGTTTTGTGATTCACCCCTTCCGGCCAGCAGGTAGAGTACAGCCATCCGAACGGCTACTCCATTTTCCACCTGTTGCAGGATGATGGATTGTTTGCTGTCAGCCACATCACTGTCCAGCTCAACTCCTCTGTTTATCGGTCCCGGATGCATTACGATTATTTCCTTATCCAAACGATCCAGCAGCGATTTTTTTAGCCCATAGGCCAGGTTGTATTCGCGAAGCGAACTGAACAACACCTGGTTCTGTCGTTCCAACTGAATACGCAATACATTGGCTACATCACACCATTCGAGGGCCTTTTGCAGGTTGTATTCAACTCTTACATCAAATGCCTCTTTCATATAAGTGGGTATTAAAGTAGGCGGACCCGCCACCATAACTTCCGCACCCATTTTTTTCAGTAGGTATAAATTACTCAGTGCCACCCTGGAATGCATGATATCCCCAATAATGGCAATTTTTTTACCTTCCAGTGTACCCAATTTTTCACGAATGGAAAAAGCATCCAGCAAAGCCTGCGTTGGATGTTCATTGATTCCATCACCGGCATTCACAATGGCAGCCGGGATATGTTTAGCCAGGAAATGGGGTGCTCCGCTGGCACTGTGCCGCATCACCACCATATCCACTTTCATACTCAGGATATTGTTCACTGTATCCAGCAGGGTCTCTCCTTTGGATACAGAGGAACCGCTTGCAGAAAAATTGATGGTATCCGCACTCAGGCGCTTCTCCGCTAACTCGAATGAAATTCTGGTACGTGTGGAGTTTTCGTAAAAAAGATTCACAATCGTTACATCGCGCAACGAGGGCACTTTTTTAATAGGTCTCTGTAAAACTTCCTTGAATTGGGTGGCCGTGTCTAGAATAAGTTGAATGTCCCGTGGAACCAGCTCTCTAATGCCCAGCAGATGTTTAGTACTTAGTTGCATTAGGGTGCAAAGTTAATTGTTAGAGTAATACCACTTCATCCTTTCCTTCATTTTCCTTCCAGCCAACTTTCACCCGCTCGGTAATTATGGAGTCGATGGATTTACCAACATAATCGGGTTGTATGGGCAGCTCGCGGCTGAACCTCCGGTCAATTAGTACACAGAGTTCTACTTTAGCCGGCCGGCCAAAATCCAATAATGCATCCAGCGCTGCCCTGATGGTTCTGCCTGTATACAATACATCATCCACCAGGATCACCTGTTTATCTTCAATGGAAAAGGGAATATCAGTTTCATTGGCGATGCGCAGTTCATTTCGAACATCATCCCGGTAAAAAGTAATATCAAGAATACCATAAGCTACCGCAGAAGCAGGTGAAATCAAACGGATTTCCCGAATGATCCGGTCGCTCAACCATTTCCCCCTGGGTTGGATCCCGATGATACAGGCTTTGCTCAGATCCGGACAATTTTCAAGAATCTGATGACTCAGCCTTTTTACCGTTAAGTTGATCTGCTCTTCACTCAAAATGGTTTTCACTCGCTCAATTTTATGCTAAAATACGGCTTCGGGATGGATCAAAAAAAACCGGCTACCTGTAAGGGCAGCCGGATCAATATAGTATCAATCATTTCAACTCTCCTGTAAAAAAGGATAACGGTAATCCGTAGGCGGATTAAAGGTTTCCTTGATCGTTCTCGCACTCAACCAACGATAGAGGTTCAGCATGGAACCCGCTTTATCATTGGTTCCACTGGCACGGGCACCACCAAAAGGTTGTTGCCCCACAACAGCTCCGGTTGGTTTATCATTGATGTAAAAATTACCTGCAGCATTTCTTAACCGGTTCACCGCCAATTCAACCGCGGCCCTGTCCTGCGCAATGACTGATCCGGTGAGTGCATAATCTGAGGTAGTATCCACCAGGGTCAGCACTTTCTCAAACTGATCCGCATCATAGGTATAAATTGTAAGTACGGGCCCAAACAACTCTTCACACATCGTCACGTATTTCGGATCACGTACTTCGATTACAGTAGGCTCAATGAAAAATCCTTTGCGTTTATCGCAGTTACCACCCACCAGGATTTTTGCTTTGCGATCTTTCTTCGCGTTATCAATATATTTTTTCAGCTTGTCATAACTCTTCTCGTCGATCACCGCATTGATGAAATTGCTGAAATCCTCTACAGTACCCATCTTCATACTTTCGATCTGGGCAATCAGCTTGCGCTTCACTGCATCCGCAATATTCGAAGGCAGGTAAGCTCTGGATGCAGCCGAACATTTTTGTCCCTGGAATTCAAAAGCTCCTCTTGCCAGGGCAGTTGCCACTACATCCGGATCCGCAGAACGATGCGCCAGTACAAAGTCTTTACCACCTGTTTCACCCACGATACGCGGATAGGTTCTGTACTTATTGATATTGGCTCCAACAGTTGTCCAGATCTGGTTGAATACCCCAGTTGAGCCGGTAAAATGCACACCTGCAAAATCACGGTGTTTGAAACAGACTTCTCCAAGTGTTGGACCATCTACGTAAATCAGGTTGATTACCCCATCCGGCAGTCCCGCTTCCATGAGAATTTTCATGAACATCTGTGCTGAATACACCTGGGTATTGGCAGGTTTCCAAACCACGGTATTGCCACACATGGCTGCCGAAGCAGGCAGGTTTCCACCTATTGCGGTAAAGTTAAACGGTGTAATTGCCAGCACAAATCCTTCCAGCGGCCGCCATTCCAGGCGGTTATGAACTCCCGGAGCACTGATCGGTTGCTGTTTATAGATTTCACTTAAAAAATGTACGTTGAAGCGCAGGAAATCAATAATCTCACAGGCACTGTCGATCTCAGCCTGGTAAATATTCTTGCTTTGTCCCAGCATGGTAGTTCCGTTCAGGTAGGGACGATATTTGGTTGCAATCAGGTCCGCCGCCTTCAGAAATATAGCTGCCCGATTTTCCCAGCTCATCGCTTCCCAGGAAGCTTTCGCTTTCAGTGCCGCATCAATTGCCTGCTGCACATGCTTTTTTTCACCCTGGTGGAAATAGCCAAGTAAATGGGCTCTTTCATGCGGAGGGTTGATGGCGATCCTGTTACCGGTTCTAACCGCTTTCCCTCCAATATACATGGGAATATCTGCTTCTTTTTTCTTGAGCTCCGCCAATACTTTTTTCTGGCGCTGCTTTTCCGGTGATCCGGGCGCGTAATTTAATACAGGCTCGTTCACGGGTAATGGATAAGAGAATGTTCCAATACTCATGATATATGTTTTTGTGTTAGCTGGCCGGTTCTTCTTCTTTCTGGCTCATCAGGTAGGCTTTGATGAATCCATCCAATTCTCCATCCATTACCGGTTGTACATTACCTACCTCAAAATCGGTCCGGTGATCTTTTATCATTTTATACGGATGGAATACATAACTCCTGATCTGGCTTCCCCATTCGATCTTTTTCTTGCTGGCATTGGTAGAATTCTTGGCTTCCTCCCTCCTTCTCAGTTCTTCTTCATATAACCGGCTCTTAAGCATTTGCATCGCTTTTTCCCGGTTACCTAACTGGGTTCTTTCCGTTTGACAAATTACCACAATTCCGGTTGGGATATGGGTCAGCATAACTTTGGTTTCCACCTTGTTTACGTTCTGACCACCGGCTCCACCGCTTCGGGCAGTTTCCATTTTCACTTCACTGTCCTTAACTTCAATTTCAATAGTATCATCCACCAGGGGGTAAACAAATACCGATGCAAAGGATGTATGGCGACGTGCATTCGAATCAAAGGGCGAGATCCGCACCAGGCGATGCACTCCACTTTCCCCTTTTAGAAAACCATAAGCAAATGGCCCTTCAAACTGGAAAGTGGCGCTCTTGATACCGGCTCCGTCTCCATCCTGCCAGTCGAGTTCGGTAACCGTCCAGCCTTGTTTTTCTCCATACATTCTGTACATACGGGAAAGGATCTGTGCCCAGTCCTGACTTTCTGTACCTCCGGCTCCACTGTTGATCTGAACCACCGCAGGCAGTTCGTCTTCGGGCTGGTTTAGGGTACTTTTAAATTCAGCCTCTTCAATTTTTTCCAGGGATTTATCATAGGCCTCCCGGGCTTCCTCTTCAGTTGCTTCCCCGGCTTTCCAAAATTCAAATAGTACGGCAAAATCCTCCACTGCTGTTTCAACTGCTTGAAACAGGCCGAGCCAGTATTCGTGTACTTTGATTTCTTTTAAAATGGCTGTGGCCCGTTGGTTATCATCCCAAAAACCAGGAGCCAGGGTCAGTTGTTTATCCTGCTGGATCTTTGCATCGCGGTTAGCGACGTCAAAGAAACCTCCTTAGAACAGTAACCCGTTCCCGTAATGATTTCAATTGTTCCTGTGTCATAGCGCGCAAAGATAAGAGTATATGCTAAAAGTCCTACTTTCATACCTTCAATTCTGTTTTATGCGTTGGAAATCAGCTGTTATCATGCTTATTACAGGCATGGCCACCCTTTTGTACAACCGCTTACTGCGGCCCATCCTTCCCAATCAGAATCACGTGAACTCACTACGTCCTCAATTCCTGATCTTAAAAAGGACCTGGATGCCTTCAGATCACTTGACCGGAAGGAACGTAAAGCACGTTTCAAGGCTGCCAAATCGGTTTTACGCACGTATAAAAAAGACCTCCGGCGGGGCCTGGCAGAGGAGTCCGATGCCAGCCAGGTGCTATTGATTATTCTGGGTATCCTGGTACCACCGCTTGCTATTTACCTTAAGGAAAGAACCCTTGGCTGGCCTTTCTGGGCGAGTATTGCTTTGCTGGCAACCGGACTGATTGTATTTTCAGCACTGCCTTTCTTCTGGCTGCTTGCAGCAGGACTGGCACTGTTGGTTGTATTTGAGGTAATTTAACGTTTTATCCATAACCGAACAGCACTTGTAGTTGTACCTTGCAAGTGCAATTGTGTTGAATTAAAATGTCGCTTTTGAAACTTTTTACAACGTTTTCTTTACTGTCCTGTTACCTGCTGTTAAGCAGCAGTTGCGCGCAAAAAGAAAACCCGAACAGGTCAATGAGCAATGATATTGTTTATGCCGGTTACCAGCAGGTAACAGACACGGCTACCCTTGGGGCCGGATGTTTCTGGTGCGTGGAAGCAATCTTTCAGCAACTGCAGGGGGTACTTAAAGTTTCCTCCGGTTATTCCGGGGGCCATGTTGCCAATCCTACCTATGAACAGGTTTCTGAAAAGAATACCGGTCATGCAGAAGTAATTCAGGTAGTATTTGACCCATCACTGATAACATTTGATGAGATACTCGAAGTATTCTGGCAAACCCATGACCCTACAACGTTAAATAAACAGGGAAATGATGTTGGTCCGCAGTACCGGAGTGCTATTTTTTATCACAATGACGAACAGAAAAAGAAAGCGCTTTATTACAAGGAACAACTTGAAAAAAGCGGGGCCTGGGATAACCCTATCGTAACTGAAATAGCTAAATTCAAAGTGTTCTATATCGCGGAAGATTATCACCAGAACTATTACCTCAACAACGGATCACAACCATATTGTTACTTTGTTATCCGCCCTAAACTGGAGAAGTTCGAAAAAGTATTCAAGGATAAATTAAAACGTAACACCCAGGCACAAACGAAGAACAGATAAGAATAATATAACTCATAAAAAAACCGGTCTCGAAATGAGACCGGCTTTTTTATGTATTGAAAATTTATTCGTGATGATGGTGGTGATTACCATGTTCAACAACAGCAGGTTTCAATTTGATGATGCCAATAAAATTCATGAACCTCATCACATAAAAAGTTGGATCCAGTTCAAACCATTTACGGGCAAAATTTGGATTCTCGCCATCTTTATGGTGATTGTTCTGAAAGAGTTCTCCCAGTAAGAAGATACCCCAGGGTTCAGAATTTTTGGAATGATCTCCGTTTTTATAGTTCGCATAACCATACTTGTGACCACACCAGTTTACGATAGCGCCCTGAACGGGTCCCATCAGGTAATGGATCGGTAATAACAGGAACCACCAATAGCTGGGTGCGAAATACACGTAGATCAGTGTATATGCAACACCAAAACTTAAACGGGTAAGCCAATGATCCGCAAAACGATCCAGTTTTTCCCAAACAGGCAGGTAGGAACTGGTAAACTCTGCATCCGGCATATTCTTACGTGTAACAAAACTGTTGTAGATATTCCGGGTATGCATCATCATGCCCCAAACGTCTTTAAAGAAGTGCGGACTGTGCGGATCCTTTTCCGTATCGCTGTAGACATGATGCATACGATGCATTACTCCATACGCACGTGGAACCAGATAGGAAGATCCCTGGGTAAACCAGGTCATCAGGTAAAACACGCGTTCCCAACCTTTACTGGTAGTGTACATCTGATGGGAAGCAAAGCGATGCAGGAAAAAAGTGTGGAAGAACAGGGACAAAAACCAATGAGAAAAAAAGAAAATTAAAATAACGGTCATCTCTGAATGTTGAAAATTGAGGGTCAAATGTACGCCAATTTAAAATCAGTTTTCGTTAATTTCTACTCTTCTCAATTCCAGTAAATTGAGTGAGTTTGGTTGAAAATTTTTAACAAAAGGTTGAACAAGATGAATCACTTCATCGTACCATAGCGGCACTACTGGCGCATCTTCCAGTATCATCCGGTCCATTTGCCGATAGAGTTCAAAACGCAAACTATTGTTCGTTTCTGTTAACGCTTTTTCATACAACCGGTCAAATGCAGGATTATTATAACGCGTATAATTCGGCGGGGCAGGATTTTTCCCATAAAAAACACTGAGGTAATTTTCTGCATCCGGATAATCAGCAATCCAGCTGCCCCTGAAGAACAGCGCCTGCGATTGAGCCGTCTGTTCCAACAGGAAACTTTTCTGAACTACTTCCACTTTAACAGGAATACCGAGCTCCTGCCATTCACGCACGATATAACTTGCCAGTTCACTATAAATGGGAACGGTCAGTAATTTGATTTCAGGCAAGCCTATTCCGCCGGGAAACCCTGCTTCTTCCAATAGTTGGCGTGCTTTTGCAGGATCAAATCTGTACCCCCGTACCTGTACAGAATCAAAAGATGGCAGGCCGGCAGGAACAAAACCTGATTCTGCAGCCATACCAATTGAGTTTCGCAGGTAAAGCATCAGTTTACGCCTGTCGAATCCATAATTTAAGGCCTGCCGAATCGCTTTCAAACGAAGTGGTGAAGCCTTAACAAGTGCATTGTTGCTATCTACCAGTATACCCAGGTATTCTATATTGAGGTAGGCGTGTTTATTGAGTTTGATTTTCCCTTCCCAGTCTTTTCTCAGCAAACCGGTTTTAGTAAGTATCTCATCTTTAAAGGAGGCATCTATATCATTTACAAAATGCAATTTACCCTGGCGGAACAATAAAAATTCTGTTGCCTTGCTGTCATTGAAATTGATTTTAATACCACGCAGATAAGGCAACTGTCTGCCTTTTTCATCCTTTTCAAAATAGGATGGATTCCGCTTCAATAAAAGCGCCTGTCCCTCTTCCAGTGCAATAAACTGAAAAGGACCTGAACCAACAGGATGTGACCGGAAATCTCTGCCATACTTTTCCACAGCCTCCTTCGGCAATACGGAACAATACTGCATACTCAGTATGCCAAGTATCGGGGGGAAAGGTGCCACCAGGTGAACTTCCACGGTAGTATCATTCACCGCTACAAAACCGTTCTTTTCTTTTACCCTGTTATTAAAAATCCATGCTCCGCTGCTCGCTGTTGCAGGATCCCGAATCCGTTGCAGGCTATACACCACATCCGATGCCAGCAATCTGCGTCCCTTTCCTCCGGGAAAACAGGCATCATCGTGAAAAACAACATCGGTTCGTAAAAAAAATCGATACACGAGACCATCATCACTGATCTCCCAACGGGTTGCCAGAGAAGGTTTGATTTGCAGGTTACTGTCCACTTCCAACAGCGTGTTATACAATTGATGCACCGCCCACATGATACTCTGATTTTTAGCAAATGCAGGATCCAGGCTCGCGATGCCGGTGGATTCATTGTAACAGAAATAACCCGCATCGGCTGCATCCCGCGAGTTACAGGACCAGCCTCCCAGAAAAAGCAGGAAGATCCAAATACATGAACGGCAATTCCTATATGTACGCATCCGGAATGAAGCGAGTATATTTATTGAAAATTCGGTTCGCTATGCAACTTACGTTAAAGCGTATATTTTTTTTCCTTTTAGCTGTAACAGTTACGAATTATACCCCCCTGTTTGCACAACCACTTTCCGGTAAAGAGGCCATCACGCGCCAGGATAGCTTACGGGGAAGCTTAAACGAAAACCGAACCTGGTGGGATGTAAAAAAATATACGATTTATGTAGAACCCAATTACACAGCCAAAACCATTAAGGGTTATGTGCAACTCAATATTGAGGTACTTAAAAACCATAACCTGTTGCAACTGGATCTGCAACAACCCATGCAGATTGATCGCATCGAATCCAATGGCCGGCAATTTAACTTCACCCGGGATGGCAATCACTTTTTTGTGAGTATTCCCGATGGATTTCCGGAAAAAACACGCCAGACAATCATGGTTCATTTTTCCGGCAAACCCACTGAAGCCATTCGGCCGCCCTGGGATGGTGGCTGGATCTGGAGAAAGGATAAGTCCGGAAATCCCTGGATGAGTGTGGCCTGCCAGGGGTTGGGAGCGTCCGTCTGGTATCCCTGCAAAGATCACCAAAGCGATGAACCGGACGAGGGGGCAGAACTTCGGATCGTTGCGCCGGAAGGATTAACCGCGGTAGGAAATGGCCGGCTGATTAACCAATCGAGCCTGGATAGCGGCCGCACTGTTTATACCTGGGAAGTTAAAAATCCGATCAACAACTACAATATCATTCCTTATATCGGCAAATATGCCCATTTCTCTGAAATCTTTACTGGCGAAAAAGGGAAACTGGATTGTGATTACTGGGTTCTCGAAGAAAACCTGGAAAAAGCCAAAAAACAGTTTCAGCAGGTGAAACCGATGTTGCAATGTTTTGAGCACTGGTTTGGTCCCTATCCTTTTTATGAAGATGGCTACAAGCTGGTAGAATCTCCCCACCTGGGCATGGAACACCAAAGTGCTGTTGCTTATGGAAATCAATATAAGAACGGTTACCTGGGCAATGATCTCTCCGGAACCGGCTGGGGATTGAAATGGGATTTTATCATCATTCATGAAACCGGGCACGAATGGTTTGGCAATAATATTACCACCAAGGACATTGCTGATATGTGGGTGCATGAAGGCTTTACCAATTATAGTGAAACACTTTTCACTCAATGTCAGAATGATGTGCAGGCAGGAAATGAATACCAGATCGGCAGCAGAAAAAACATTGATAACGACATTCCGGTTATTGGTCAGTATGGTGTTAACAAAGAGGGCAGCGGAGATATGTATTCAAAAGGATCCAGCGTAATTCATACCATCCGCCAGATCATGCGTGACGATGAAAAATTCAGACAATTGCTCCGGGACCTCAATAAAACCTATTACCATCAAACCACCAGTTCCGCGGAGATCGAAGCCCATATCAATCGCTTTGCAGGCATGGATTTCAGTAAGCTGTTTGATCAGTACCTGAGAACAACGCAGATACCGAAGCTGGAATATAAAATTCTGAAAGGGAAGCTCTCTTACCGATGGAGCAATTGTGTTGCAGGCTTTGATATGCCGGTTAAGGTTGAAATGGATGGAAATCCAACCTGGATCCACCCTACTACTACCTGGAAAAAACATAACGGAAAAATCAGTGGCCTACAAGCGGACCCCAACTTTTATATTACCCTTCAAAAAATAAACTGATTATAGTCTACCTGCCCCAATAAAACGCTTGCGGTAATACTCTTCATTGAGATCACTGATAATAACCCCGCTGGATGTGGAAGCGTGAACAAATTTATTATTGGCGAGGTAAATGCCGACATGTGAAACCCCTCCCCGGGTATTAAAGAAAACCAGGTCACCTTCCTGGAGGTATTCTACCGGAATCTTTTGTGCAGCCTCGTATTGCTCCCGTGCAGTACGCGGAAGGGTTTTTCCAAAAACCGAATTGGTAAGATTGCAGGTAAAGCCTGAACAGTCTACCCCCTGTTTGGTGTTGCCCCCAAACCGGTAACGGGTTCCATACCAGTCTTCTATAAATTGCAAAAGCGATAAATTCGTCAGGTATTCCACCGGTTGATTCAGCAATACAGCATATTTAAAGTGCAATTCTGTACTGTTTTCAATATTTCCGTAAACTCCGGATGATCTGGCTTCAGCCGGAGATCCGAACCAGCCGGTATTGGGGTGATTGGGATCAGATGGCCCTTCTTCGCCCGGTGTCATGGAAATTCCATCAATAAAGCGTGGATCACCGGGTACACTGGGTTTGGTTCTTTTCACTGTAGGTGCAGAACCTGTTTTATTTGCGGTCTTCGAAGCACCACAACTCGCCAGGAGGAATGCAGCACTGATTATATAAACAATTTTACTCAAGGATATCTATTTTAAAAACAACTGTGCAAAAATAGCGAATTAGTATTTTACAGGCGGCCGGTAAAAATTTGTTACTTGCAGGTCTATGTCCAGGTTTTCTCATCTCCATTGTCACACCCAATATTCGCTGTTGGATGGTGCGGCCAATATCCAGTCACTTTATAAGAAAGCGATCAAGAACAATATGCCCGCGATTGCCATTACGGATCATGGCAATATGTTCGGTGCCTTTGAATTTGTATCCGAAGCCTATAAACACAAGGGAGAGGATGGCAAACCGCTTGTAAAACCCGTTGTTGGATGTGAGTTTTATGTAGTGAAGGACCGTCATCGCAAGACCTTTACCAAAGAACAGAAAGACGAACGGTATCACCAGGTACTCCTGGCCAAAAACGCGGTGGGTTATCAGAATCTGATTAAACTGACTTCTCTCGGGTATACAGAAGGCATGTATTCCAAATATCCCCGAATCGATAAGGAGCTAATTGAAAAATATCATGAAGGCCTGATCGCCACTACCTGTTGCATTGGCGCTTATGTTCCGCAGACCATTTTACATGAATCGGAAGAAGCGGCAGAAACAGAATTCAAATGGTGGCTCGATATGTTCGGCGAAGATTACTTCATCGAACTGCAGCGCCATAATATGAAGGAGCAGGAGCAGATCAATCAGGTCCTCCTCAGGTTTTCAAAAAAATACAATGTGCCTGTTATTGCTACCAATGATAGCCACTATACCGATAAGGACGATGCCAACGCGCATGATATCCTGCTTTGCATCAACACGGGTGAAAAACAGAGTACGCCGGGCTTTGATGATTTTGTGAATGATGACGCAGCAGTCAAAAACCGGCGCTTCAAATTCCCTAACGATCAGTTCTATTTTAAGAGTACGGAAGAAATGTCGGCACTTTTCAGCGATATTCCGGAAGCGATTGACAATACCAATAGGATCGTTGACCGGGTTGAATTGCTGAACCTGAAGAAAGACATCCTCCTGCCCGCTTTTCCCATACCAAAAGAATTTCAGGTGCACGCAGATTCCAATCTCAACCAGTGGGAATACCTGCGTCACCTGACCTATGAAGGTGCAAAATTACGTTACACAGATGTCACCCCGGATATCCAGGAACGGCTAGACTTTGAATTGTTCACAATCAAGACGATGGGATTTGCCGGCTACTTCCTGATTGTGAGTGATTTCATCCGTGCGGGAAGAGATCTCGGTGTATTTGTAGGACCGGGCCGCGGTTCCGCTGCCGGTAGTGCGGTTGCCTATTGTATCGGAATCACCAATATTGATCCAATCAAGTACAACCTTCTGTTCGAAAGGTTTCTGAACCCGGATCGTAAGAGCATGCCCGATATTGATACCGATTTCGACGACGATGGGCGTCAGAAAGTGATTGACTACGTAGTTCAGAAATATGGCAAAAACCAGGTAGCGCAAATCGTTACCTATGGTACTATGGCTGCCAAAATGAGTATTAAGGACGTAGCCCGGGTGCTGGACCTTCCACTTTCGGAATCCAATGCCCTGGCCAAACTGGTGCCGGATAAACCGGGCATCGAACTGGGTAGGGTTCTCAAAGCGCCCCTCACCGAAAAAGACGGAGAAAAATCGCTGGAAGCAAAGGAGCAGTTAGCGCCGGAAGACATGGAGAATGTACGCCAGCTTCGGGCAATTTACAACGGCACTGATCTAAGAGCCCATGTATTGCAGGAAGCGGAACGATTGGAAGGCTCCGTGCGTAATACCGGCTTACATGCAGCGGGTATCATCATCGCCCCGGATGATCTGATGAATATCATCCCGGTTTGTACAGCCAAAGACTCCGAGCTCCTGGTAACCCAGATTGAGGGCAGCATCATTGAAGATGCAGGTGTAATCAAGATGGACTTCCTGGGTTTGAAAACCCTGACCATTATCAAGAATGCCCTCGCCATGATCAAAGAGAATCATGGAGTGGAGATCGTGATTGATGATATTCCACTGAATGATTCAGCTACGTTTGAACTCTATCAGCGGGCTGATACCATCGGGACGTTCCAATTTGAAAGTCCGGGTATGCAGAAATACCTGCGCGACCTTAAACCTGACCAGTTTGCCGACCTGATTGCGATGAACGCCCTGTATCGACCGGGTCCCCTGGCTTATATCCCGAATTTCATCGACCGGAAACACGGGCGGGAAGAAATCGCCTATGACCTGCCTGAAATGGCCGAATACCTGCAGGAAACCTATGGTATCACCGTTTACCAGGAACAGGTGATGTTGCTGGCTCAGAGCCTCGCCGGATTCAGTAAGGGGGATGCAGACGTACTGCGGAAAGCGATGGGTAAAAAACAAAAAGCGGTACTGGATAAAATGAAAGCCCAGTTTGTTGACGGAGCCATGAAAAAAGGGCATCCCAAAGAAAAACTGGAAAAGATTTGGACCGACTGGGAAGCCTTCGCGCAATACGCTTTCAATAAATCGCATTCCACCTGTTATGCATTTGTGGCCTATCAGACCGCTTACCTGAAGGCCCATTATCCTTCTGAATATATGGCGGCAGTATTGAACAACGCCGGCAGTATTGAAAAAATCACCTTCTTTATGGAAGAGTGTAAACGCATGGGACTGGAGGTATTGGGACCGGACATCAATGAATCCAAAAAGGGATTTGCAGTAAATAAGGAAGGGGCGATTCGTTTTGGCCTGGGTGGATTAAAAGGGGTAGGTGAAGCAGCGGTTGACAGCATTATCAGTGAAAGAGCAGAAACCGGCCCATACACATCTATCTTTGATATGATCAAACGAATCAACCAGCGGTCGGTGAACAAAAAAACCCTGGAAAGCCTGGCCTATGCGGGTGCGTTTGATTGTTTCCCCGAACTGCACAGGGCCCAGTATTTTTTTATCCCTCCGGGAGACACCAGCACTGGCCTCGAAAAGATTATCAAATACGGCAATATCTACCAGGCACAGTCGCAGGGTACTACCAATACCTTATTCGGTGATCTGCCTGCTGTACTGGACATCCCGGCCCCCAAAATTCCACCCTGTGATCTCTGGTCGCTGACCGACCGGTTGGAAAAGGAAAAGGAAGTAACGGGCATCTTTATGAGTGGGCATCCGTTGGATAATTTCCGGTTCGAGATGAAACATTACGGCATTACATCGATCTCGGAATTCCTGGAAGTGATGGAAAGTACTACCCTTCAGGCAAGCGGTAAGCAATACCGGCTGGCTGGTCTGGTACTGGACGGTCAACACAGGCAAACCCGTACCGGCAGAAGCTTTGGTTCATTGAGTGTGGAAGATTATTCCGGCAAAACAGAAATCATGTTATGGGGCGATGATTACATGCGATTCAAGGATTATCTCGAAAAAGGCAAGATTATATTTGTGGTGGGCTCTTTTAAAAACCGTTTCAATTCTGATAAATATGAATTTAAAGTGGAACGGATCAGTCTGCTGGAATCCATCAAACATGGCATGACGAAACAGGTAACACTTTTTGTGGAACCAAGGCATGTAACCGGGGAAATGATTGATTTCCTGGAAGGCAACCTGGTTAAATACAAAGGTGGCAGCACCTCCCTGAGAATTAATCTCATGGATATAAAGAACCAGCGTTTAACAAGTTTATACAGCCTGGGACCGGGACTAAACATGAATGACGAATTGGCGGTATGGATACAGGAAAGGCCGGAAATAGAGGTAAAAATTGACACGAATTAACATCACTTAACAATTGGCTATGTCATAACAGCCCCTTTCAACCAACGGAACTATTTTTGCGTTTAATAAGACATTAAATAAACATCCTAAATACAGAATCATGGCTTTAGAATTCACCGATTCCAATTTCCAGACTGAAGTACTGGAGTCTGATAAATTAAGTGTTATTGACTTTTGGGCAGAGTGGTGTGGCCCCTGCCGCGCTATCGGTCCGGTTATCGAAGAACTTTCCAAAGAGTACGATGGTAAGGTTAAGATCGGAAAAGTAAATGTGGACAATAACCCGCAGCTTTCCATTAATTATGGCATCACTTCCATTCCAGCGATCCTGTTTGTGAAAAACGGCCAGGTGGTAGACAAGCTGGTTGGAGCACAACCCAAGTCCAATTTCGTTAAGAAAATTGAAGCTCATATCTGATTTGATTCATCTATTTTCAATAGTAAGAGGTCTTCCATAAGGGGGACCTCTTATGTTTAATTGATTGGGATCAATCATCGAAGAATATATTCGACGAATGGACCTGATCCCTCGTCTACGGCATACTATTTGCCCGTTTAAGGTCGTTCTAGATTAAGATTCATACCCTATGTCAAATCCAAGCATCCGTAAAGGCTGGATGGTACTATTATGTGCTATCCTCTTAAATGCCTGTACAAAGCCCGATCAGCAGGCCGATCTCCCGGCTGTTGGCAAACCCGCACAAACGGAACTGGTTACTATATCCCTGCAGGGGAGAATAACGGATCAGCAGGCAGCACCGGTATCAGGTGCAGTAGTACGATCCGGCAATCATGTAACTACTACAGATATCAATGGCGATTACCGCTTTTCTTCCATTCAGGTAAAACCCAACAGCGGATTGGTTGAAGTTTCTGTGAATGGTTTTTTCCGCGAATACAAAGGATTTGAAGTGATGCCGGAAACTGAACATTACGTACGGATGCAGCTGGAACCCCTGAACAATGGAGTTCGTTTTGCAGCCGCCAATGGAGGATCCTATACCCTCCCCTCCGGTTCTGTTATTGAATTTGCTCCGGATGCCATGACGGATGCAGCCAATGGTCAGCATTATTCAGGAACCGTGAAGGCCAATGCCTTCAGCAAAGATTCCGATGCGTCTTCTTTTTATGGGATTATTCCTGGTTCCAAGGGCAGAGACCAAGAAAATAAAGCAGTATCCATCCAATTTATAAGCACCCTGGTTACCGAATTAACGGGTGATGCCGGTCAGCAACTCCAGCTAAAAACAGGCAAATCAGCTACCGTTCGATTCCCCATTCCCGCCAGCAGGATGATGAATGTTCCGGCTGCTGTTTCATTATGGTATTATGATCCCACCAACAGTGAGTGGAAAGAAGAAGGAAAAGCCCATCGGGATGGAAATTTTTATATCGCACAGGTTCCTCATTTCTCTACCTGGGCGGTTGGTACTGCGCTCCCCGCTGCACCCTTGAAAGCAACGATTACCGATATTGCCGGTGAAGCCTTCTCCTTTGCCCGCATTCAATTGTACACTGCCGATGGAAAGCAGCTCCTGGGCAGCCCCGTACACACCAACAACAAAGGTGATCTTTTGATGAATGCACCTATTGACCAGGCTATGGAAATCCGGATCATCAATTCCTGCGATGAGGTGCAGGCAAGCCAGAAAATCAATACCGGTTCCTCCAACAATTGGATTGGCACTATCAAAGCGGGTAAACCCGGCAGCAATAATCTGGTACTTTCAGGTAAGGTTCAAAATTGCAAATCAGCCCCTGTTCACAAGGGCTGGGTGAATGTTGTAATCGATGGCCAGCAATACAAAGCCAGTATCAACAATGGTAATTTCCAGTTGAACCTGAATCGTTGCTATAACACGAATACCTATGCGAAAATTACCGCTGTAGATGAAGATGGCAACCAGGAAAGTAATACCATGATGATGCAGGTATCCACAGGAGCGGTTGACCTTGGATTGTTAAGCACCTGCAATAAAAGGAATATGCAGTACATCAGTTATACGCTGAATGGAACCAATTATCTCCTGCAGGCTCCAACTGATTCACTGGTGCAGGCAAAAGGAAATAGCGATAGAACCTATGTGATCAATTGTTACAAGGCAAATGACCCAACAACGATCGCATTCAGTCTGAGTTTCTCTGGAAATGAAAATCCCGGTGAATACCCCGTAACTACATTAAAATTCAGCCAGAACAAAACTCAACTGACAAGTGCAGGCACCTGGCTGGTTAAGATCACCCAATTTGGAAAAGTGGGAGAATACATCGAAGGTACGGCCAATGGCAGTATGCGTGATTTGAGCAGCAACCGTACCCTGCCCTTCAATTTCCGGTTCAAAGTTATCCGGAACCAATAAGATTTACATCAGGATACCGGCGATAGTAGCACTGAGATAAGAGGCCAGGGTACCGCAGAGCAATGCTTTTAATCCCAGCCTGGCCAGGTCACTCCTTCTTCCCGGGGCTATTTCACCAATACCACCGATCTGCATACCAACCGAACTGAAATTGGCAAAACCGCAGATTGCGATACTTACGATCAGCAATCCTTTATCAGATACCACTGGTACAGACTGGTTGGTCAGGTTCTGAAAAGCCACAAACTCATTGATGGTGAGTTTTTGTCCGAGTAAAGTGGCCACATTATCAACATCATCCAATGGTACGCCCATTGCCCAAGCAAAAGGATAGAAAATCTTTCCGAATATATAATTAAGGCTGAGTTCAAATTCAGGGTTGAAAATATGTCCGATTTTGATCAGCAGCCAGTCGACACAGGCAATTACAGCAATAAAACCGATCAGCATGGCAATCACATTCATGGCGATTTTAAAACCATCCCCCGCACCATGTGAAATGGCATCTACCACATTGGTATAATGGCTTTTTACTTCCAGCTTTACCCTTCCCAGGGTTTGGCTTTCTTCGGTTTCGGGAAATACGATTTTCGATATTACCAATGCGCCGGGAGCTGCCATCAGACTGGCCATGATCAGTTTGGGGGCCAGGTCCAATCCGGCCTGTGCACCCATATTGGCGTACACCACCAGTATCCCACCTGCAATACAGGCCATGCTCCCACTCATACTGGCGAGCAGTTCACTTCTGGTCATTGTTTGTAAATAAGGACGGATCATTACCTGCGCTTCTACCTGTCCAACAAATGCAGAAGCCACATTACTCAATGCTTCCGCACCACTAACCCGCATCACAAAATTCATGGCTTTGGCGATTACAGCCACAATGCGCTGCATAATCCCGAAATGATAAAAAACGGCCACCAATGCACAAACAAGGATTATTGTGGCTGTAACATTAAAGGCAAATACAAATCCTCCTGCCACATAATTTCCTACTGTTCCATCCGGCTGATAAGTTGCTAATCCCCCATAAACGAAGGATGCACCCTGCCTGGCAAATATTTCAATTTTTTCCATCCCTTTTCCCAATAGCTGAAAAAACCGGGTAACTGCCGGCACTTTCAATACCAGGATGGCAATTATCAACTGCAAGGCTATCCCGCTGCCTACCACCCGTAAATTGATCTTCTTTTTGTTATTGGAGAATAAATAAGCGATCCCTAAAATGAGAACGATACCAATGAGACCCTGGAATCGATGCATGAACAGCTGTTTTTAGTGATGGCAAGATATATGTTTTTTCCATCCTTGGCTCCCGGAAGTTATATTTGTGTTTCGGCCAAGGGAAAAGCTGTTCATGTTCAAGAATTTATTTATTATCATTTGTTGTATTCAGGGTTTCATTGCTTCCCTTCAGGCGCAGCAACCCATGATCCGATCGGGTATGGGCCGGAAGATCGGAAGTACCCCTGTTATTCGTGACCTTGTAATACCACCAGGCAAACAGAATACCATCGTACGAGATCGTCATGGCCTTCTCTGGAACCGGGGCAAGAGACAAGGACCGCGCCCTCCAAAAGACCCTACTGCGCTGTACCTGAAGGAAGATCCGTTGCGATTCTGGCTACCCCCATCAGCGCCAAGATCACTTTCCTCCACCATCATTTTATCTCCTGAGATCAGCGTAAACAGTGAAGGTATGTCTGCAGCTGAACTTACACCGGCAGACCCAACTCTCTGTGTTGGCCCCAATCATATCATCCAGATGGTGAATGGCCCCTCGGGCGCCTACTTCCAGGTCTTTAACAAAACAGGGGCTCAACTGACTGAACCGGTATACCTGGATAATCTTGCACAAACTTCAGGCTACAGTGGTGCCGGTGATGGCATTTGTTTGTACGATCAGTACGCTAACCGCTTTGTGATGATGGAATTTGGTACTCCTGTTGGCAGCGGCGATATCAATACCCTGATTTTTTATGTTTCCCAAACCCCCGACCCGTTGGGTGCCTGGCATATCTATAAGTTCACAGATGCCAGTTTCTTTCCGGATTATCCAAAGATTTCGGTTTGGCCGGATGCCTGGTATGCGACCTCCCGTGATTTTGGTTTACCGGACAATGTATTTGCAGGAAACTCGCTTTTCGCCTTCAATAAAAACCAGATGCTGAATGGGGAAACCGATATTCAGATGCAACGGGTACGACTAGCCGATGTGAACAAATACGATGGTATCGCGCCAGTGAATGCATTCGGTACAGCGATGCCAGATGCTGGGAGTCCGGGTTTATTTGCCTACCGGAACGACGACGCCCGCACCACTCAAACAGACGCCGACAGCATTGGCCTGCTTTCCTTTCAGGTAGATTTTAACAATGTGGCGAACAGTCAGCTGAAAAATGCAGGCACCGTTCCAACCGCACCTTTTAATACCACCATTTGTGAGGATGGCGGTTATTTCCAGGCTTGCATCTCTACCCCTGGCAATAACAATCGCCTGATGGCCACCACGAATTTTGTAATGGATAAACCCATCTACAGGCGTTTTGCAACACATGAATCCATCCTGATTTATCATACGGTAAATGCCGGCAGTCCGGGCATTGCCGGGATCCGCTGGCACGAATTAAGACGTACCGGAACAACCTGGAGCCTGTTCCAGGAAGGCACGTATTCTCCAGATGCTACCCATCGTTTTTACCCATCCATGAACATGAATGCGTTGGGCCAGATTGCGGCCGTATACAATGCTTCTTCCACTACACTCTGGCCATCCATCCGTGTTACGGGCAGAAATCAGAATGATGCTCCAGGTACCCTGCCTGCAGATGAAACCGCTATTGTTACCGGATCCGGTTATGGCACTTTCTCTTCACGCTGGGGCGATTACAATATGATTGCACCCGATCCCGTACAGGATTCGGTGTTCTGGCTCACTTCCATGTATGGATCCCAGGGTGGATGGAAAACAAAAGTGGCTGCTATCAAACTGGCGCCGAATAAAAACAACGATGCCAAACTTGCAGCAATCAGTTCTCCTTTAAACGGTCAGATTTTCTGTACAGCAACCGGTTTCCAGGCAGCCATTCAATTATCAAATAGCGGAAATCTGCCTTTGACCAGTGCCCGGATTAACTGGAAACTGAATAATGGCGCGATCCAGTTTATCAATTACAACGGGAGCCTGGCCTTTGGTCAATCCGTAAATCTTCAACTGCCCATTACCGTTAGTAGTGAAGGTAACTACCGGCTCCAGGTATTTGTAAGCCAGCCCAACGGTGTGGCGGATGAACGCAGTTTCAATGATAGCCTCTCGGTTGATTTCATTTTACAACCACCGGTTACAGGTACCATATCGCAGGGATTTGAAGGAGCTGGCTTCCCGCCTTCCCGCTGGAATGTGCTGAATCCAAACACCGGCAGTCTAACCTGGGCACGCACCACACTTGCCAGCAACAGCGGTTCTGCAGCCGCCTTCCTGAATGTATTTAATTATAACAGTCCGGGTGACCTGGATTATCTCATCGCACCTGCCATGCAGCTTAACAATGTCGACTCCATCATCATTCGTTTTGCACATGCATATAAACCCTATTCCAACTCAGCAGAATTTGCAGACACGCTTATGTTGATGGCTTCCCTTGATTGCGGAAACAGTTTCACGGAACTGATCTGGAAGGAAGGTGGATCCGGACTTGCCTCCACAACCGGTACAACAGGCGATCTGAACTGGATTCCGGCAACAGGAGAATGGAGAAATAATCGTTTAAGCATTCCCGTTGACAGATTCAATAATGCAGGAAATGTGCGGTTTGCATTTGTTAGTGTAAATAAATTCGGACAAAATATTTTCCTGGATGATATTCAGCTAACGCCTTTTAGTCTGCCCCTCCGGGATCTTTCGGTACAGAGGGTGCTCCAACCAGAACCCCGGCTCTGTACATCATCCTTCAGCCCGGTTATTGAAGTGATGAATAGCGGAAGAACAGCAATTACCAGTTTCCGGATATTCCTTCAATTAAATGAAGGACCAGTAGTGAGCAGAACAATAACCGGACTTAACATTCCATCCGGTGGTCGTTACCTGTTGAATTATGACAGTAGTTTTAACGGACTCGCATTGGGTAACAACCGCTTTTTGGTGTATACCGACCGGCCCAACAATCAAGCCGATCTCTTATCCATTAATGATACGCTGATAAGAAACTTTTACCTTTTTGAAACAACCAGTTTACCGTTTACGGAAAGTTTTGAACAGGGTGATTTTCCTCCGTTCAATTTGTCTGTACAGGGAAGAGAAGGTACTCCGGGATGGCAGGTGGCAGCCGGACCATCAGCTGCTGGATTAAGGTCTGCCCTGATGAGAAACTATATTAACCCGGTGTCGGGAGACAGGGATGAGCTCCATTTACCTCCCATGGTACCAGGAAGTTATGATTCCCTATTCCTGAAATTTGACCTGGCGTACCTGTCCTCCAAACCTGCCGGTGAGCCAACCGATACACTTGAAATCTGGCTGACCACCAATTGCGGGCGGGATTCCGTACTGCTGTTCAGCCAGTGGGGCCGGGACCTGCAAACCGTAACGGATCCCAATACACCAGGAACGATTGAATTTGTACCCTCCCTACGCAGCCAGTGGAGAACTGATTCCATCGATATAACAACACTTGTCAGCACCAATCAACCTTTCCAGGTATTTTTCCGTAATATCAACCAGCAGGGTAACAATCTTTACCTGGATAACATCCAGGTCTATAGTGTAACTTTGCCGCCGATATTAAAAGAGCAGGGATACCTGGTGGTTCCGAATCCATCCGATGGTCAGTTGGTGGTACGGCATTACCGGGAGCTTGAGAACCTTCGGCGCATTGAAGTTGTTAATACAGGGGGACAAACGGTCTGGTCTGCTTCCTACAACGGAAATGCCAGTAGTTATATCCCGGTGGATATCCGCAGGCAGGCAGCAGGAACCTATTATGTGCGATTAATCTACACCAATAAAGCTCGTACTACGAAAATTATAAAGACCACCAGATAAGATGACGCAAGCAGTATTTGAACAACTTTATGGCAATCAGTCAGACAAAGAACTGGAACGCATAGCCGAAAAAGTTTTTGGAGGAGAAAGAATCAGTCCGGAGGAAGGCATACTGCTTTTCGAAAAAGCAAGTCTGCCCTGGTTAGGAGCACTTGCCAACCATGTGCGGGAACTGAAACATGGCGATACCACTTATTTCAATCGCAATTTTCATATTGAACCTACTAATATCTGCGTATTCAGCTGCAATTTCTGCTCTTATTCGCGGCTATATGCACATAAGGAAGAAGGCTGGGAACTGACAGCAGAACAAATGCTGGAAATTGTAAAAAAATACGATGGCCAGTCTGTGACGGAAGTACATATAGTAGGAGGAGTGCATCCAAAACTGACACTTCATTTTTTTGCAGATCTGCTGAAAAAAATCAAAGCACATCGTCCTGATTTACATGTCAAGGGTTTTACTCCCGTGGAGCTGGATTATATGTTCCGTAAGGCAAAGATGAGCAGAAGAGAAGGAATGGAGTTCCTGAAGGAAGCAGGCTTACAGTCACTGCCAGGGGGTGGTGCTGAGATCTTCGCATCTGAAATCAGGGAACAGATCTGTGCTGATAAAGTGGATGCTGATGGTTGGCTGGAAATACACCGCATCGCACACGAGCTGGGTATGCACAGCAATGCCACCATGTTATATGGTCATATCGAAGGATTTCATCACCGTATCGATCATATGGAACGGCTACGGCAGTTGCAGGACCAAACTGGTGGATTCAACACGTTCATCCCACTCAAATTCCGCAATAAAGATAATGCCATGAGCCATGTTCCGGAAAGTACCATCGTGGAAGATATGCGGATGTACGCTATAGCAAGGCTTTATATGGATAATTTCCCGCACCTCAAAGCCTATTGGCCCATGCTGGGAAGAAACAATGCGCAACTCACACTTTCCTTTGGTGTAAATGATATCGATGGAACCATTGATGATTCCACCAAAATTTATTCCATGGCAGGTTCGGAAGAGCAAACGCCCACCATGACCACTACTGAACTGGTTCAATTGATCCGTCAGGCCAGAAGGAAACCGGTTGAACGTGATACCTTGTACAATGTGATACAGGACTATTCAGAGGCGGTGGTATAAGGGAGCAATCCCCATCTGCCACCAGCCCATACCAGGCTGGCTTTTGACTTGTACCACTTGGTCTTTAATTCAACCAGTTTCTGGAGTGATTCCAGTACTTTATTTTCCCTTGCATTCAACAGGAAGAGGGTACTCTCCCCTACTTCGAAACGAAGACTTTCACCCCGGAATAAACGAAGATAATTTTCGTAGGAATTTTCATTGATCCCAATCTGCTTTCGAAGGGTAACAAGCTCATTGTAATAGTTGCGGACTTTGTTTTCGATCTCCAATCGAACCTGGTCAATTTCCAGGTTGGTTTGCCTGATTTTGATTTGTGACTGCTGGTATGCGCCTCTTCCCTGCCGAAGAAACAGGGGCATCTGAAAGGAAATCCCGACCTTATAATTATTCTCCAGAAAAGCGCGATCTACTTTATCCAGCACGTTATACCCTTTGTTCAGGAGATTGTATTTAAGATCCGCTTTGGGCAGCAGACTTTGAAATTTCAGTCGCCGTTCAATTTCCTGAACACCGAGTTTAAATTGATAGGATCGAAGCTTGGGGTGTTCCAGGCTGGCCGTGCGTACCAGCTCATCCAATGCAGGCAGGTCATTATTCCAATCGTTTACGGACATCCAGCTGCTATCCGGAACTATGCGATCATTCCAGGCAAAGGGCTGGCTTTCTTCCAGCCATAAAAAATTGGAAAGTTCCAGTCCTGCATTTTGAAACTGCAGCCAGGCATCTGCTTCCATTAACTGGAATTGCTGCAATTGTGTGAGTGCTTCGGTAGTATCAATAGCTGCGCGCAAACCCTGTTGGGCTTCCAGGCGAATGAAACGATAGCGTTCCGCATTCACCTGCACAGCATTGTTCAGGATTTTATACACCTGGTAATTACGGGTCCATACCCAGTACACAGAAAGTGCTTCATTCAGCAAATCGTTGATGAGAGTCTGTCGTTCTGCCGCTGTCTGGTTAAGCATGATTTTTGCCTGTTGTAAAACAGCTCTTCGTTTATCAAGCACGAGGTCTTTTGCAAGCGGCACACTAATTCCAAGATAACTGGTTTTACCAAGTGTACGTTCAATATCGGTTCTGGTACCAATTACTTCCTCAAGGCCGCCATACACTTCAATACCATACCAGGTTGGAATGACGATTTCCGGATTGAAATAGTTGTAGTACAACTGCTGATCAAAGGTCTTTTTATCCCATCCGCCTGCCAGTAAGGGGTCAAATGCACCCCGGCTTTCCCGGATGAACGCCTTTGCCTGATCTAACTGCAAATTAGCCTGCTGCAGATAGGGATGGTATTTCCGAAGTATTGCTACTAATTCTGATTCATTTAATGAGTACAATACAGAATCTTTGGACTGAGCCAGTCCGGTTAACGGAGTGCCCTGGAGCAGGCACATCAGCCAGATTATAACGCCAAACAATGGAACCCTCATGCAATTCAATTAGATCGATGATTTTTCTTTCTTTTCTTCTTTACCATTCTTTTGCGGAACATAATAATCAGGTGGGAAACCATTGATATTCCGCCAGAGTTCATACCAGATCGGAACATCTTGTAAAAGGGCGATACCAATTGCACCCGTACCCATCCGGAGAGTTTTCGGCCAGGGTTTATCGTTAGGATCCTCAGTAACCAGCACCCGGAATAAACCGTTCTCACTCACTGAGCTTTCAACAGCTGTAATGATGCCTCCAAAAGTTCCATAAGAAGCCTGTGGCCAGCCACTAAATACGATCGCAGGAAACCCGTCAAAAATAAAACGGACCTTCTGACCTTTTGCAACCAATGGAAGATCTACCGGTTTAACAAAAACCTCCACGGCATACTGATAATTGGAAGGTACAATTTCCACCAGCATCTCCCCTTCTTTCACCACTTCATTCAATCCGGCTTTCCGGGCTTTTGTTACCTGACCGTCCTGCGGCGCAACTACATAATACAACTGGTTTCGAATATCATAACTCGTATAAAGATTTTCCAGTTTGGCTATATCTCCGATGCCGGTTGCTATTTGAGAGGATGTTGTAAACCGTTCGCCCTCTGCTTTGGAAATTTTTTCAAGGTATTGCTGCCGTTCGCCGTTCAATTCCAGTTGAAGCCTGGTTAATTCCTGGATGCTGTTGGTAAGTTTGATCTCCGCGCTGGTACGTTTCGCCATGGCATCCTGAACCGCCTGACTTCTTTGTTCCAACGACAAAAGCGATGCTACTCCGGAATCGTATAAGACCCGTTGGCGTGTATACTGTTCCTGTTTGAAAGCCTGGTCATTTTCCGCAGCTTTTAAGTCCATGCTGTCGCTTCGTATCTTGAAACGTTGTTGCTGGATTTTATTTTCCAGTTCACTGATCTTTAATTCCAGTGCCTGTTGCAAAAACTGCAGTTGCTGATTTATGGTAGTTACTTTACCCTTGTAACTTTCAACCGCATCCTGCTTGGCAGTGAGCTGTTCCCTTGTTCGGGATACCAGGTTGGGGTCAAGGTAATCGACTTTTACTTCAGCCAGCTGCAGGATGGTATCGCCCTTGTTTACGGTATCCCCTTCTTTCACGAACCATTTCACAATCCGCCCACCAATAATGGCATTGAGTTCCTGGGGTCTTTGTTCCTGGCGCGGTGTAGTTACTGCACCTCTTGACCGGATATTCTGTGTCCATGGTAGAAAAAGACAAACTACCAGGAATCCTAATAATCCCAGTGTCCAATACTTGACTTTACTGGGTCTGTTGATCATATAAACAGACCCAAACGAGGTGAACTCCTTTCCCGGTGCCTGCCGGGTAATGATTTCTTTAACGTGTTCCATTGTTATCGTTTGTTATCTGTCCTTTGATTTCATTCCATGTTCCAATATGGCGGATGTTCCCATCTTCCATAAAAATCACTTTACTGCAATGGGTTGCGAATTCCGGATCATTACTCACGATGATGCCAGTAGTAGCAGGCATTTCCCTGAGCAGGTAATCCTTAATCCGCTGTGCATACTCCGATTCCAGTCCCAGCCAGGGCTCTTCCAGTAACAGAAGTGAAGGCGAGTTTATCAGCGCTCTCAACAAAAGCAGTTTATGAACAATTTTTTTAGGTAACCGCTCTCCCATTGGATTAATCATCATTTCTAACCCTTTTTTGGAATTTTTCAAAAAAGAGCGAAGTCCCACTACTTCGGAAAGCCGCATAATTTCCTCCATGGAAATTCTGTCATTTCCCATGGTCAGATTTTCAAATAAAGTACCATCAAAAAGCTCCTGCGTGCTGAGGAAAATGCCGGTTTTACTGCGGAAAGAGGCGAAATTATATTGCTCTAATGGAATGCTATTATAGGTTATCGTACCGTCAAAGGGCTGGTATGCGCCACTCAATACTTTTATAAGAGTGGATTTACCCGACCCGTTAACGCCCATAATCTGAACTTTTTCACCCGGATTCAGATTGAAACTGATATTGTTTAAAACAGGGGGCTGACCTTCCCGGTAGGAGAAACTCATGTTATTAACGGCAATCTCTACACCATTGACTGCAGGCACCAGTTCAATTTTCCCTTCTTTCTCAAGTGGTTGATCGGTTACTTTTTCCAGTTTTTCCACTGAGGTAAGAATATCATATACGTTATCAATGTTGATAATGAGTTTTTCTACGGAATTGATCACCAATAGAATGATGATTTCCGCTGCAACAAACTGCCCAATGTTAAGTTGTTGGTCCACCAGCAAAACACTTCCCACGATTAGCATGGCAGCGGTGATGGCAATTTTAAAACCGATCAGTGCCCAATATTGCAGTTTGAGAATCCGAAAATGCCGGGTACGGGCATCCAGGTAACGGGTCACAATTTTATCAGTACGCTGCAAATGCAAGGTAGAATCGCGTGAAAATTTAAAATTCGTTACAACCCTTGCTATTTCTTCCAGCCATCCTCCTACTTCATATTTATAATTACTTTCTTCCACACTGGTTGCCAATCCTTTCCCACTCGTCATCCGGATGATAAAATATACCACCGTAACAAATACAAGACTGAATAAAATGAAGATGGGATGGTAGAACGAAAGTAAAATCAGGCCAAACAGAATTTGAATCGTTGCAGTTGGAAAATCGAGCAACAACTTCGCCAATCCTTTCTGCAGTGTGGAAATATCAAAAAATCGATTGGTTAGTTCCGGAAGAAAGTACCCATCCACACTTTTCAAATTTAATCGGGGAAGTGTTTGAGCATATTCGAAGGAGAATCTTACAAAAACCTGTTGTTCAATTTTTTCGATCAGCTTCATCTGGTTAACCTGAAAAAGGCCGTTTAGGAAAACACCCAGCACTACCAGTATGATCAATATTACAATAGAAGTAGAAATTGCTCCCCCCAAAACAAAACTGACGATTGACTGAATGCCCAGGGGAAGAGAAAGCTGAACAAGGCCATTAAGAATAGCATAAAAATAAATGGCTGAAATATCCTTCTTTTGAAAGCGCAAAATTTTCAATATCCTTTTTACAGGATTCAATCCAGGTTTAGCCATAGCTACAGGTCATTTACAAGTTTCGTTCAAAGAGAGTTCCGGCTGCAATAACAGCAATTCAACAAAAATGTTGATCAACATTCAGGTAAACTTAAAGGAATATTAACAGCCAGTCCCCCATCCGCCGTTTCCTTATATTTACTGTTCATGTCTAAGGCAGTTTCCCACATGGTTTTTACCACCGCATCCAACGATACTTTGGCAAAATCGGGTGCACTTTGCAAGGCAAGCTGGGATGCTGTAATTGCCTTGATCGCACCCATGGTATTCCGTTCAATACAGGGAACCTGAACCAATCCTCCGATTGGATCGCAGGTAAGTCCCAGGTGATGCTCCATAGCGATTTCTGCCGCCATCAGAGCCTGGCGCTGGGTTCCGCCCATACATTCTGTAAGTGCGGCGGCGGCCATAGATGAAGACACACCGATTTCTGCCTGACATCCGCCCATAGCTGCTGAAATAGTTGAGCCTTTTTTAAAGATGCTGCCAATTTCGGCAGCCGTTAATATAAATTGATAAATGGATTCTTCCGATCCATTGCAGAATACTTCATAATACTGTAAAACGGCCGGGATAACTCCGGCAGCCCCATTGGTTGGAGCTGTTACCACCCTTCCAAAAGAGGCGTTTTCTTCATTCACCGCCAGCGCAAAACAGGAAACCCAGTCCAGTATGTATTTGAAATCATTGCCTCCGGCCCGGATGGCTGCAATCCATTGCTCGTATCCATCGTAAGTCCTGTTGCCCAGGAGCTTTTTGTTTAATGCGGCAGCTCTGCGTTTTACCTGCAATCCGCCAGGCAATATACCTTCCGTATGGCAACCCCTGAACATGCAGGATTTCATTACTTCCCAAATCTTCATCACACCTGCCCTTGTAGCAGGTTCAGGTCGCCAGGCCATTTCATTTTCCGCTACGATTTCATGGATAGAGAGCCCGGTTTTACGGCACCAGTGCAGCAAGTCATCCGCTTTGTCTATGGGAAAGGGCAGTTCCACCTGGTCGGATCGTTTTGCCTCTACCCCTTCCTGCAATATAAAACCTCCACCAATGGAATAATAGGTGGCAGATATGTTTCTTCCGTCTTTCAACAGCGCATGAAAACTGAGTGCATTGGGATGTGCCGGGAGAAATTCCTGCATATGAAATTTCAGCTGGCGCGATATATCAAATGGCAATGCGAGGGTTCCTGACAATTGCAAGATTCCTCCTTGCTTTATTTCTGCAATTTTGGGTGCAATCGAATCAATTTCACAGCTTACGGGGTCCTCGCCCATAAGTCCCATCAGGACTGCCACATCCGTACCATGTCCTTTCCCTGTTTTGGCGAGTGAACCGTACAGATCCACTACCAGGTCTTCCACCTGCGCGGGCCCACCCTCCCTTTCAATCAGGTTCAGGAAAGCAAGGGCTGCACGCCAGGGCCCCAGGGTATGAGAACTGGAAGGACCTACGCCAATTTTGAAAATATCAAATACTGATATCGCCTCGTAAGACAAGCAGTGTAATTTTGATCGAAATTAGGAAAATCCGAAGGCTTAGTAAAAGTCTACCAGTTCAACCTCAAAATAGAGAATGGAATTAGCTGGAATATTTCCATTGTTGCGGCATCCATAGGCCAGTGCGGAAGGCACTACCATTTTCATTTTCCCGGTTTTTTTGAGTTTGGGAATGGCGATCTGCCAGCCAGGGATCAGTGTGGTAAGTCTCCATCCGGTTCTGGTAGGATCATTTTGTGAATCGAATACGGTACCATTCGTTAATTTTCCCGTATACTTTATGAAAATCTGCGAATTCAGATTGGGAGATCCTCCTGTACCGGGTTCCGTAATTTCATAATAAAGACCGGATTCATCCTTAACGCCATTAATATTATTAGTCGCATTATAGGAAAGGATGGCCTGTTCTTCATCGGCAGGTGGCACTACTGTACAACTTTTATCAGTATCGGATTTATTACAATGCCAGCTGCTCACAGCCACCAAACAAACTCCCAGGACTACGATTATCTTTTTCACCATTACCCAATTTTTTTGCGCGAATATATTGATAGATACTGGTATAGACCAGTAAAGGGTAGGATATGTTGCATGAAGAAGTGAAAAGTGAAAGGTGAAAGGTGAAAGGAGGGAGTAATGGAGACTGGGGACGGGAGACGGGGGACGGCATGAAAAAGTGGTCAAAGAAATAAAGAGTGGAATGGAGGACGGATTCCTTCTCACATCTCACGTCTCACATCTCACATCTCACGAGGCCTTGTCGGAGCCTTCGCGGTCTTGTTGCACTTTAAGTTCGCGATAGCGTTGTTCGTACTGATCCCACTGGTACTGCTTGTAAAAGATGGCCATGAACGTGATAATAGCCAGGATGGCAATGATCAGGATAAGCGGACTGCTTTGACTGCCGGCAACCATTCCGGCTCTTTTATACCAACCCAGGGCATAATTTAAAAAGATAGGAACGGCAAATAACAGCCCGATTGGAAGGCCGATCAGCCATTGCCGGAACGTCTTTTTCTGACGCTCGCGGTTTTGCTCCCAATACACGATAAAATCTTTTTCTTCTTTTGTAAGCATTCCTGGCTTTTGGCAAAAATACAGCTCTCCGCTCTTTTTTACTTAATTTGTGCATTAACCAATATTCGATTGCATTGAAAATTGATCACCTCATTACCCAGTACTTATACCAGCAAAAGCGACTGAGTTTACCAGGCATCGGAACTTTTACCATGGAAAACGGTGGTGTTCAGTTCAGTAATACTGCAGATACTGACCTGAGCCCGGAACTTGTAGAGTTCATCCGAACCCATACCGGTAAAATGACCGCACTTGCAAAATCCGATCTGGAATCCTTTATCATGCTGAACCGTCAGTTTCTAAATATCGGGAAGGCATTGCACATGGAGGGAATAGGAACCCTGGTAAAAGCCAAAGAGGGCTCTATTGAATTTACACCCGGCGATATGGTAATGGAACGACTCGATGAGCGTATGCCGGAAAACAGAAAAACATCGGTATTTGAGGAGAATCCGCGATACGACAGCGGATCAGGGAATGGCAGGAAGTGGGCGATCTTTCTGGGCATCGCAGCAACACTGGCAATTGTGATCTGGGGAGGTTGGAAATGGTCGCAGAATGGTGCAGCAGAAAAAGAAACCACACAAAGCCAAAACACCCTACAACCCGAACCGGTAATCCAGCCGGATACAAGTACACTGGTGGTGACAGATTCTATAAGCCGGAAACCACTGATTGACACCAGCAGGGCAAACACTTCAATTGCAGGTAATCGTTATAAATTCATCATTGAAACAACAAACAAAAAAGCCAGGGCTTTACGCCGTTTTAATCAGCTGCAGGAAATCAAAAGCGGTATAAAAATGGAAACTCAGGATTCGGTTACGTTCAAACTCTATTTTTCACTGCCTGCAACCGTAGCCGATACTGCCCGGATTAAAGATTCTCTTCGGATCTTTTATGCAAGTCGCCAGGTTGTAATAGAGAAAGAAGGAAATTAATCAGAACGCGTTCTTATCGCCCTTTACGGAAAGGAAGGCGGTCATCAGAATAATCTTCATATCCAGCAAAAGGGTCCAGTTTTCCATGTACCAGATATCATGCTCAATACGCTTTTGCAAAAACAGATTATCGGTGATCTCACCGCGGAAACCATTTACCTGGGCCCATCCGGTTACGCCGGGTTTCACGAAATGGCGGATCATATACTGTTTGTAGATATTCGAAAAGTCTTCCGTATGTTTTAACATATGCGGGCGCGGACCAACCACCGACATATCTCCCATAAATACATTGAAGAACTGTGGCAATTCATCAAGGTTGGTTTTGCGCATAAAACGTCCGATTTTGGTAACCCGGTCATCATTGCGCGTCACCTGTTTTTTGTTGGCATCATCATTCATCCGCAGACTCCTGAATTTGATACAGAGGAAGGGCTGGTTACTTTTACCGGAACGCATCTGGGTAAAGAAAACCGGACCTTTTGAACTTAATTTGATCAGAATCGCGAGGATCGGAATCAGCCAGGACAAAAGGAAGATGATTATCAGGCTGCTGAACGCAATATCAAAAAGTCGTTTCTTGATTCGGTTGCCCGTATCCTCCAGCGGTTCATTCCGAAGTGATAAAACAGGAATATTATCTATGAAATCAACATAGATATTCCGGTTCACGAATATTTGATAATCCGGAACGAAGCGGAAATGCACAAACTGACTTTCAGCCTGCTTTGCCAACTCGTAAAGATCCGGGAAGTGTTCAGGTGCCAGGGTGGAATAGATTTCCGTCACTTTATTTTCCAGTACAAAAGGCATCACTTCGCGGAGGTTGCCCTTGATGGGGAAATTAGCATCCTTTACTACTCTTTCTTCATCCTCGAAACAGCCTGCAACATGCACAAATTTTGACTCTTCCCGGAAATACCTGAGCAAACGCCGGGAGTTATCATTATATCCCAGAATGACTACATTTTTCTGAAGGCGGAACCGGCTTCGGAGAAAAAAGATCAGGATATTAAATGCAATCCTGTTAATGGTTAACAACCCCGCGAATCCACCAACTACCACCAGGATGTATAACCGGGAATAAGGGAAATGATAAATAAAAATAAAAAAGAAAAGTATGAGCAGTGTGATGAGGAAGGCTTTGATCGTTCGTTTGCTGAATCCTTCAAAATCAAGCCAATCCTGAGCCAGGTATAGTCCGGTTAAATAAGTGGACGCAATCCAGGCCAGATTGATAACTGCAAAAAAGACGTGATAAGGAGGCTGCTGAAAAGCTTCAGCTCTTTCAACAAAAAATCCAGCCAATACCAACACCAGGTTCAGGCAAAAAATATCCCAGAGCCATAGCATTGTCCGATAAAAAACGTAGGAAAGTTTGTTCATGAATTATAAAGTTCTTCCAGTTTTTTGACGATCCGGTCCGATGTTTGTCCATCCCACAAGGGAGGAACAGCCCCTGTTTTCCAGGTCCCCTTCATTATTTTTTCAAGGTATGGCACCAGTTTGGTAGGATCCGTACCAATCAGTTCATTGGTACCCATTGTTACCGTTTCCGGTCTTTCTGTAGAATCCCGCATGGTCATACATGGAACATGCAGCACGGTAGCTTCTTCCGTGATGCCACCAGAATCCGTGATTATAGCCAGGGCATTTTTTACCAGGTAAATAAATTCGAGGTATGGCATAGGTTCTGCCAGTACCAGCTTTTCATTTTGAAATCCGATACTATCGAGTATCTTTTTTGTTCTCGGATGTACAGGGAACACTACAGGAAGTTCACCGGTACAGCGCATAATGGTATCCAGTAAATGATTCAGGTTGGCCGGATCATCCACATTGGCCGGACGATGCAAGGTAAGCAGGAAGTACTTTTTTTCCTTTAAGCCTGCCGCAGTCCAGAGATCGGGTTCTACCAGCCTGTTGAGATTCTGATAAAGCGTATCGATCATCGTATTGCCAACAAAGTGAATTCTATTATCAGCAACACCAGCTTTTCGCAAATGGTCATTGGCCACTTCACTGGTCGTAAAAAAATGATCCGTGATGGAATCTGTAACAATCCGGTTAATTTCCTCTGGCATGGTCATATCTCCTGAACGGATTCCAGCCTCCACATGTACCGCATCAACGCAAAGTTTTTTAGCGGTAATCGTGCAGGCCATCGTAGATGTAACATCTCCAACTACCAGGATCAAATCAGGACGATGCTCCATTAATTCTTTTTCGAACCGGATCATGATGGCGGCCGTTTGTTCAGCCTGGCTGCCACCTCCCGCTTCCAGGTTCGCATGCGGTTCAGGAATTCCCAGTTGTTCAAAAAAATCAGCACTCATTTTTTTATCATAATGCTGACCAGTATGAACCAGGCGGTATTCAATTGCAGCACCTGCCGCTTTACGGCACCCGATTGATTTAATAATCGGTGCTATTTTCATAAAGTTGGGGCGTGCACCCGCAACAATGGTAATTTTCATGTACGAGTATTAAGGGGTAGTAGTGTAAACCTGGTCGTATTTATGAATCAGGGATACCGTATCATTAATATTGGTCCTTGAAGATGCTCCAAACAGTATGGATTCAATATTCGGCAATCCGCATACATATTCGATAGCTTCTTTCGGAGATACAGCTCCTCCTGCCAGTACCTGCATGGCAATGGCACGGAACTGGCGGGTGCGAAGCGTTTCTTCATACAATTCTTTTCCACCTGACATACGGAATCCAACTTTATTGATAGACGCGCAGATGATCGGATTCTTAACGCCACCTTCTTCCAGCATATTCAGTAAAGCTGGCATATTCATGGTGATAAAACCGGCTTCCGCATTGTATTTCTTTTTCACATAATCATGGAAAGCAACCAGAATATCTTTCATACCCAAACCAAGCAACAGATCAGTAACCACATTCTGCAGAAAGATCACCGGAGTATTGATTCCTTTGAACATTTTCATTTCCGCATCAATGAGTAATTCCATGATGGAAAGAAAATCCTTTGAAAGAAAGGCTACGCCTCCCTTAAAAAGAGAACCAAAAAAGTTACCCGGAACATATTGTTTGATGGTACCCATGATACCCAGTTCTGTAACCGCATTCGCATATTTATGCGCATATGGCATACAGGGATAGATTTTGAAATCCTTATATTTCTCCGGTTGCTGCCGGATTACATCACAAATATTCGCAATGCGGTCGTGTGTGGTACACATGAAAGTCTGGATACCCGCTTCCATCGCATGATCCAGGGTTTTAATGATCGCTGCATCCTCTTTAAAACGGATGGATTGAGCCATCGACTTTTCATCTGAAATATGGTTGACCGCAAAAAACTGGTTATCTCCGAATAATATTCTTTCCATCTTCATCACTGTTGTGCTTTTCTGATTAAGGCAATGGCATTGTCTGTTTTTGCTGCGGATTCAAATGAGTTCACCTCATTCGGCACCTTACCCTGGATCGCTTTTATAAAGTGATCCATTTGCGCAGAATATTCTTCTCCACGGAGATAATAATCAACAGGAGCAGTCAGGTCAGTAACATATTTAACATTCCAGCCGCGACTGTAACCTGCAGGACAGGCGGCATCTTTGAAATATACTTTTAACTCGTTCGCATCCGAAACAATCTTTCCTTTAGTTCCGTTGATACTGACAGAAGTCGTCATCTTACGATGCGTTTCATCACTCCAGTTTACAGATAAAATTCCGGATACCCCATTTTGTAACGACATCATGGCATAAACAGCATCATCTACCTGTTTGGAAAAAATCGATTTGAGACTACTGCTTTGAACCGACTGGACTGGTGAAAGCAGGTAGTTGATTAAATCAATCACATGCGATGCATAATCCATTAAACAGCCCCCTCCTTCTTCGGGATTGGAACGCCAGGTATCCTGTTTGGGCTTGATCACCACCGGTCCGTATGCCTGCCCCATAAAATGATAAATATCACCAATGGCACCAGCTTTCAACAAACGTTTTACTTCTTCAAAAGTGCCTACAAATTTGTTATGATATCCCACCTGGTTTACCAGGTTCCTGGACTTTGCAAGTTGAATCAGTTCCACTCCTTCTTCAGGACGAAGACAGAAAGGTTTTTCAACAAATACATGTATTCCCATTTGCAATAATTCCTTCACCATTGAAGCATGATATTTGGTAGGAACCGCCACTACTACTGCATCCGGTTTGGACTGCTGCAGCATTTTTTTATAATCTGTAAAACAGGGAAACGGACTGTATTTTTCCAATGCTTCAATTACCATTTTGGAGGTATCGCAAACGCCCACCACTTCAGCATCCGGATGCGCACCCAAAATTGCGAGATGAGAAATTCCCATTTTACCCGCTCCGATCAATCCGACTTTTACCATTATCTGTTGTAGTTTAATATTTCACTTATAAATAAATCGTATGCCATTTTGCCTTTTTGCATCAGTTGCAAATCCGGTTCTTTGTTTTCCAGCGACTGAAGTATTTTCTCAACTGTTTCCGGTTTCAGATTAGGTTCATGTGCCATAATGCCTTCTTCCAGCAAAAACTTGTCCACTTCCAGTAATTCATCCTGGTAAACAGAAATTGTTGGAATTCCCAGGATTGCGAGTTCACGAGTCATAGAACCACCCGCCCCAATGAACAAACTGCATTCTTTTGCGATCTGATCAAAATGCATCGGTTTATCCGGAACCCGGATTCCCGAAAATTTGGCCTGCCGGTAATGCTCCAGTTGTGTTTTATCGCGGGGTAAAATCGTAATTGAATAACGATGCTGCAATGCTTCCAGCGTACTGTCGAGAAAATTCAGTCCACCTTTGTAATACTGTGCTGTCAGGGGTTCCGGACGAACATAGATGGTTTTATTATCCGGCGGATTTTGATTGCGGGCAGCCTGTATCTGCTCTCCTTTCTGCCAGAGATAAATCCCCTCTTTTACACCCGGATATTGTTTGATCCGTTTGGCTGAACCTCCTTTTTTGACAATTTTTTCAACCGGCAGGTTCTCCGGTATCAACACCAGGCTGGCGAACATAAAACAGGGAATATTTCCCATCGCATGTTCATTGTCGTTGGTATAGATAGAAGGAATCCCAAGCAATTTTGCAACAACGGGAGAATGAAAAGAAGACTGTGAAACAGCCAGGTCAATATTTTTATTCTTTAAAAACTTTCTAAGCTGATTCACCCTGATAGGGTAACCAAATAATTTCTTATAGAGATTCTTGCCATAATGCTCACCCACCACATGATATTCCAGGTTGCGCTGCTTCAGCAGATCAATTGTATTGGCAAGTGGCCGGCAGGTGATCAGCACTTCATGGCCCCTTGTTTCAAGATCCCTGATCATATCATGAAACATGTTGATATGCGGGGAATTGGATAGATCAAACCAGATTTTCATGAGCAACTCGGGGATTTGGTTGGCGTGATAATTCCTTTTCCTGTCGTAAATAAATAGCCAAAGCATAAAACATCCAGGACTGCGACCAACGCATGTAAGGAATCCTGGAATGAAAATATTTGTTGATCTGATAATAGAAATAACCACGCGGATCCTGCATGTGATCAATGGTCCAGTTCACTACTTTATCAATAAGTACTTTGTGCTCCTGGAACCGATTCAGTTTGGCAAGGGTTATAACCAGCTGTGTAGGGGCATGGATATCTATTGGATAGGTTTTATTGCTATAGTATTTTGAAATGCCTTCACTCGTGAAAAAGGTTTTCAGGTAATACTCAAGTCCTTTTTCAATTACGGCATCAAAACTCCTGTCGCCAGTAAAATCGCGGTAATCTGTTAAACATTCCAGGTTGTAACCGGTATGAAAATTATCGATCCACTGGTGAAAAGAATAAGTGCCGTAACTCCAGGAACCATCCGGCTTCTGATGATTGCAACAGAAAGCAACAGACTTACGTGCGATTATCTTTAATTCTTCTTCCCCGGTATGATGATAAACTCTTGCCAGTAATCGGCTGCCAAGTAAGGATGCATTAAATACAATTGCTTTATCATTGCCGGAATAGGAGAAAGCAAAGTTACCGTCTGCATCTTCTGTACGGTTCAAATCTTTCAGAAAAAAATCACAGGTACTCCTGGCTTTTTCAAGCAAACATTGTTCTCCGGTGATGTCGTATGCATCCAATAGTGCATTGGCGATAAAAGAAGAAGCTACTACTGTTGGCGTAAACTTAGGTTGAAAAAAAGCGCGCGACTCCCAGTCGAAATTATATCCCCAACAGGCACCGCTATAACCCGGAGTTTCCGAAGCAATAATTTTATCTACAAAAAACCGGATCCGCTCCAGGTATTCCTCTTTCGGATCCATTCTGTACAACTGGCAATAACCGGAAAGAAAAATACCTAATGCTTTGGGATTGTATTCCTTTTTGATACCCACAACGGGCCGTAGGTTCAGGGGCATTCTTTTGAATGCCTGTATCCAAACCAGCCGGGCAAAACGATTTTTGGGAGCCCAGGGAAGTTTTTGAAAAAAACTGCTGTTCAACCCATCGTACGGATCGTATCCCTTGAATTCTTCCTGCTCACAGAATTCCTTAAGCTGCTTAAAAGAGGCCGCTATCTTATTGCTCATTGAATTCAATGTTTTGTGGTAAGCCGGTTGCTAAACTATCTAAAATCCGGAAAGTGGTAAGCGTAGTCAAACAAATGGAACGGAAGCTGATCGGACTGCCAGTACCTTTCTGCAGGGATTCAATAAAACCGTGAACTTCTTCCTTATGCCCTTTACCGGGTGATTTCAGTTTAATCTCTTTGCCTCCCTTATACAGCAGGCCATCCCGGAAATCATTAATCACTCCAATCTTTCCCGCACAGAATACTTCTATCAGTTCCTTTGGCATGCCTTTATCTCCATTGGCCAGGTAGGTCAGGTTTCCAACCGATCCATCTGAAAACTTCACCACAATTGAAATATTGTCAGCCGGAGTGATTGCCGCATTCTGCGTACTGATGCAATCGGCATATACTTTTATCGGTTCTGCATCTGTGAAATACTGCATCAGATCAATGAAGTGACAGATTTCGCCAATAATACGGCCACCACCAATATCGGGTTGCTGAATCCAGTGATCTTTGGGAATATGCCCGCCATTTACGCGGATATTCACCACCATGGGTTCTCCTGAATTGGCCATTTCCGCTTTAATCCTTTTGCTTACTTCCGCAAACCTGCGATTGAAACCAACCATCAGGGTTTTGTCGGATTTCCTCATGGCTTCCACCACATCCGCCAACTGATCATCATTCATAGCCAATGGCTTCTCAACATAAACATGTTTGCCTGCCTGAAGTGCTTTTATGGTGAGTCCGGCATGTGATGAATGCGGAGTTGCAATAAAGACCGTATTGATCGAATCTTTAGTCAGGACATCCTGCAAATCGGAAGAACAAAAATTGAATCCAAACTTATTGGCTACATTTTTTGCCGTGATGCCTCTTGAAGTTACTACTCCGTCCAGTGAACCACCGGCGGATTTTACATTCGGGATGAGGTAACTCTGAGCAAAACTACCCGCACCGATAAAACCGGTATTGACGGTCGCAAGCGGATTCTGTTTCAGTTCAACGCGAGTGGCATGTTTGGTAGTGTTGGGCGCATATTTCAGCAATATGCCGATATGCGGCTCCTTTACTTTACCTAAAATAATATCATAGGCCTGTTCAGCCTGGTCAATGTCAAATACATGTGTGATCAGCGGTTGCAGATTGATCAACTTTCGCGAAAGCAATTCTAGGAAGGCGACCATATTTCGCTGCTCGGTCCAGCGTACATAGGCAAAGGGATAATCATGCCCGTTCTCTTCGTAATTGGTATCATATCTGCCTGGTCCATAAGAACAGGAAATCCTTAGCTCGAGTTCCTTCCGATAAAAGTGAGGATCCCGGGGCACGTCCATTTTAACAGCACCCACCACAACAATCCGGCCTTTCTTTCTGCACAATTCAGTTGATAGTTCGATTGGGTCACTCGACTGCGTAGCTGCTGTTATGATAATACTGTCAAATCCCTGGCCATTGGTAAAGTTTTCACAGGCGGCTATCAGGTTGGGATCATTCCGGTTCAAGGCGAGATCAGCCGAATATTCATTGGCCATCTTCACAAATGAATCCGAAAGATCAATTCCGAAAACCGTACAACCATTTGCTTTCAGCAACTGGCCGGTGATCTGCCCCAGTAAGCCGAGTCCGATCACACATACTTTTTCTCCCAGTCGGGGTTCTGCCTGGCGCACCCCTTGCAGAGCGATGGCCCCCAATGTAGTAAAGGAAGCCTCTTCAGAGCTAACATTATCCGGCACTTTGGCCACCAGGTTCTGGGGAACCGCAATGATTTCTGCATGGGAAGCATAATCCAGTCCGGCACAGGCTACCCGGTCGCCGGTTTGGAAACTACCATTTCTATCCAGGGAGGAAAGCACCGTACCGCTGGTGCTGTACCCGAGGGCTTTCAGCGAATCCAGTTTGGTGCGCACTTTTTCAAGAGTGGCCTTCCATCCTTCTTTTTTTACATTCTGCAGTACCTGAGCTACCAGGTCGGGCCGTTGCCTTGCTTTGTTGAGCAGGTTGGCCTGCGCCACTTTTACAGTACTTCTTTCGGTGCCGGCACTGATAAGGGAAAAGTTATTCTCCACTAATACCATTCCACTGGAGAGCTTGGGCAGGGGCACTTCATCTACATAGAGTTCTCCGGTCTTAAAATTCTGAATAACCTGTTTCATGTTTCTTTTTGGTTCAGTTGTCTAAAAATTCCCGGAACCACAGTTCCAGTGTGATCAATTGATAGATCTGGTAAGCATTGTCTTCCACCCCTCTCCGATCGTCCTCAATAAGTTTCTTTACGGCCCCGAAATTAAGGATGCCACGCTTTTCTATTACTTCTTTTGATAATAATTCATCCACCATACCCCTCAGCTCCTTGGAAATCCAGGATCTGATAGGTGCTCCGAACGCCGCTTTAGGCCTGTAAATAATACTCTTAGGCAAGAACGATTCCGCTACCTTCTTTAATATATACTTGGGTTCTTTTTTATATATTTTGTATTCCCCCGGGATCTGCATGGCCTTCTCTATCACTATTTTATCAATAAAAGGCACCCTTACCTCCACGGATGCGGCCATTGAAGCCCGGTCTGTGTAGGTCAGGTTTAACCCCAGCATGAACATACTCAGGTCCGTATTACACATCTGATTCACCAGGTCTCCCTTAAATTTTGCATTAAATATATCGTCATGCTCCTTCAGAAGAGCCGGAATAGCCTCCTGATAGCCTGGTTTTACGAGTTCCTTAAGCTGCTCCGGACTGTAATAGGAATAACTCCGCATATAGGTCTGGCTGGGAGGCAGGGATACCAGGCTGAAGAAACGCTTGGCCCAGCGTCCGAAACGAAAGCCTTTACCGCCAATTTTAACGGGCAACAGGGAGGCTGTAAATTTCCCGGCAGCTCTTACAAATCCCGGCAGCTGGTTGAAACGCATGGATAAAAGTGTAGCTTTCTGCCTGCGGTATCCAAAAAAGATCTCATCGGCCCCCATACCAGACAACAGCACTTTCACCCCTTTTTCTCTTGCCGCTTTACAAATTATATAGGTATTGATTGCGGCCGGATCACCAATCGGCTCATCAAGCGTTCTGACCATATCCGGCAGCATGCGGATAATATCCGGCGTAATTTCAATGACGTTGTGATCAAATCCAAACTGGTTGGCAAGTTCCTGGGCGTATTTTTCATCATCCGGCATTTTCTCCACCTGTTTATCGCGACTGGTGGTGGAGATCGTGTACGTCGATAAATCCGGATTTGATTTTTTAGCCAGGACAGAAATCAGTGACGAATCCAGCCCCCCGCTCAAAAAACTGCTGACCGGAACATCGGCCACCATATGCCTTGCAATGGAGGCTTCCACAGTGGATTTGATATCGGCAATGATAGCTTCCTCTGATTGATAGGCAGGGTTTTTAACCGGTTGTAATTCATAGTAACGCACTATTTCCATGCGCTGATCCGGATGATACAAGAGGTAATGCCCCGGCGGCAATTTGAAGCAATTGCGAAACATCGACTGATTACCCGATACCCAGGCATAATTCAACGCACTTATCAGCGCCTTGGGTTCGATGGTTTTGTCAAAGCCCGGAACCTTCACCAGCGTTTTTAGTTCTGAACTGAATGCCAGTCCCGACCCAATCTTTGTATAAAACAGCGGCTTGATTCCAAAATGATCCCTTGCCAGCACCAGTTCTTTTGTTTTCTTGTTGTAGATGGCAAAGGCAAACATTCCAATCAGCTGATCCAGGCTTTTCAGTCCATATTGCACAAACATTTCCAATGCCACTTCTGTATCACCGGTTGTGATAAAGTTTACCTGTTTATCTTTTTGCAACTGCAGCTGCAGTTCCTGGTAATTATATATTTCACCATTAAAAATGATCGTGTAATCGCCCTTGTGGAAAGGTTGATTGGAACGCTCACTCAGGTCGATGATAGATAATCGCTGATGCGCCAGTGCGATGTATTCATCTGCCCATACGGATTGGTTATCCGGTCCCCGATGGGCCTGGCATTGATTCGCGATGGCTGCTAAAGCCTGGTTATCCGCGAAACCTGTAAATCCGGCAAATCCACACATAGGCTGGTTTTAAATATTAGATGTTTCCCAACAAGTTGGTGTAATAAGTTTTATAATAGTCGTAAGAAGTGGACGCGACGGTGCTGTTCTCCTGCCTGTTCTGCCGCAATACCTGCAACAGGGTTATTTCAAATGCTGCCTGGCTTCTGTTTTCAAACAGTATGGTACCCTCGGGTCTTTTTACCACATCAGAAGAAACAATAGGTTTGTTTAAAAAAATAGCTTCCCGGATGGATAGAGAATCACCATCTGTATTGGTCGGACGAACCACCAGATCTGCCTGCTCCATTAATTTCACAAAAGAAAGTTCTTCGTTGATCAGGGAAAAAGAATCCGATAATCCTTTGCTTTTGATTTCCTCCTGATAGGCTTCATAAGCCGGACCAAACATATCAATGGTGGCAATATTGAAAATGAAGTGTACCGGTAACCCTTCTTCCTTTAATTTCTTAACTGCTTCAATGCACATATCAACGCCATACACATCCTGGTTATTAAAGCGATCGAGTCTCCAGGCATTGGAAACAATGATTTTTTTTCCGGCCGCTTTCTGTTCGGATAACAATTGTTGCACCTTTTGGGGAAGCTCTTTTTCCTCTTCCATCACTGGTGGAAGGAAGGCATATTGTACAAAGGTTTTATGCTTTGGCAAACTGACTCTTTCCAGCATCTCTGCATTCACACTGATGAGAACATCACACCAGCTGAACAAACGTTCATCCAGCCACCTGTTCAAGCCGGATTTTTCTTCCGGATACGCATGCAGGGTCATAACGATTTTTCTGCCCAGCAGCTTCGCGGAAAGAATATGAAAAAAACGAAGTGCATTTAAGCCGGAATGAATAAAAAGAAAATCTGACCAGACTATTTTTTTCCAGTAGGTAAAAAATTTCTTCTGCCTGATATTAAAAAAAGCTGGTTTGATATTCCTGGATTCATCTACCAGGTCTATTTCGAACGAATCACTTAGCAGATGTTTTAACCTCCACAAATGAATACTCACCCCTCCAGCGGGAGGGGGAACTGGTCCAACCAGCAGCATTTTTTTCTTCTTAGGGACGGGTTGCCAGTTTTCCATCAGCCGATTTTATTTTTTCTGCCAGCATATAAGAAAACCGCAACGAGGCCGGTTCATTCAAATGCCTGACATCATAAAAATTCTTTGGATTTCCGCTAAAGGCCGGATCCTGGGAATGATCCCAGAAAGGGACATCGTATTTATGGGCAATTTCTTCTGCCAGTACGATGGATTTATCACGAACCGGAAACTTATTGAAATAGGGAGAACATACTACATAGAGTTGTACACCGGCTTTCTTACAGTTTTGAATAAAGGTTTCATAACTTCTTACCTGCACGGTATCAATTTCATAATTCAGATTAATGGTGTCCACAACAGGTTCCTGATTGAGCTCCCGGTTGATAGGGGAATAACCTTTAATGATCGGATCCTTTTTGTTATAAAACTCAGTATTTCCCAAGCCGATTGAAAGAAGGGTACTGTTGAAAGGGTACATCTGAAACCAGAGTTTAATGGATTCAAACTCTCCCCGCAGGTTTACGGTTGAACGAATTTCCGGATGTGTTTTGTAAAAGGGCAGCAGTACAGAAAGTTTCTCGTAATTGGGCGCATAGTATTCAAATTCATGTCCCACAATATCAAGTATCACAATTTTGGGCTGGTGTCTTTTTAAGACCGCCTGTGCTACTGCATTGCTGTACAAAATGAAATTTCCATTTCTTCCTGCATTATAAAAGGACATACCCAGTGCTTCTTCAAAAGCTTTCGGATGGTAATGATTGCGTGCGCGGGAAGAGCCAAAGACCATCAGGTCTTCAGTGCTTTTTTCCATCGCATAAATGGTCTCATAATCAGGACCGGATTTTTGCTGGAAGTAGAGTTTTCGCAAAACATTTCCTACAACGAAATCAATCGCAAATAATACTACCAGGAAGATCACCAGGCGTACCAGGAATTTTTTAAATCCGGGATTGGCAACTAATTGAGTCAGCATACTGGTTAAAATTGAAAATAGATAAACTGGCTTCCGTCAAACACTCCAATGAGCAAAATCAGCGCAATTAATACCATATAGGTAGCATAACGGACAACCGGACTCCGGTGCTCCAGCAACGGTGAAACATTTTTGAAATATTCATGTTTGATTTCTCGCGCCATTAAAATCGCCAGTCCAACCAATCCATAGAACATCTGTGTAAAATCAGTAAAGAGCGGTCCATTCAGCGTGAAGATTTTCTTTACGATCATGAATGCATCCTGAACTGATTCAGCCCGAAAAAATATCCAGGAAAAACAGATTAGAATAAAGGTCACCAGAATGTTTCCAGTCTTCTTTATCCATACAGGCAAGGGTACCTTACCCTCCAATTGTTTGTCTATATAACGGGTACGAATAAGCGCAAACACAAGATAGAAGCCATTCAGGGCACCCCAGATGATATAGGTCCAGTTGGCTCCATGCCATAAGCCACTGATCAGGAAAGTAAAGAAGAGGTTGAAATACCACCTTGGAATGGGTACGCGGTTTCCTCCCATGGAGATATACAGGTAATCCTTGAACCAGGTGGAAAGTGAAATATGCCAGCGACTCCAGAATTCAGAAATACTGGCAGAAAGATAGGGGCGATTGAAGTTCTTCATCAGATCATACCCCATTACGCGGGCTGCACCAATCGCTATATCAGAATAACCGGAAAAATCACAATAGATCTGGAAAGCGAAAAACATGGTAGCTACAGCCAGTGTTAAGCCGGTATGTTCATCCGGGTTGCCGTAGGCTGCGTTTACATAAATTGCCAGGCGATCTGCGATTACCAGCTTTTTGAAGAAGCCCCATAACATCAGCCGAAGGCCGCTCACTACTCTTTCATATTCGAATTTATGTTCGGTTCTAAACTGGAACAGCAGGTTCTGTGGGCGTTCAATAGGGCCGGCAACCAATTGCGGATAGAACATCACATAAAGGGAATAGATTCCAAAATGCCGTTCCGCTTTCTGGTGGCCGCGATAGACCTCAATGGTATAACTCATGGCCTGGAAAGTATGGAAGGACAAACCTATGGGAAGCAGAATGGACAGGTAAGGAATCGGGTTTTCCCAACCGGCTCCATGCAACAGGAAAGTGAGGTTATCGTTGAGAAAGTTATAGTATTTGAACACGGCCAGTACACCAATGTTGGCTACCAGGCTGATGACCAGGAACTGTTTCTTCTTTTTTCCCTGGGCCTCCTCGATCCATATACCGGCAAAATAATCAATCACAATGGTAAAAAAGAGAATGAGTATATACACCGGCACAAAAGCCATGTAAAAATAACAGCTCGCCACCAAGAGCAGGAACCATCTGTATTTATGCGGAAGTATAAAATAGAGGGAGGTTACCAGTATGAAAAAAAAGACAAACTCTATGGAATTAAACAGCATATATCTGAGGTTCGTTACAGTTTGAATTGCAGGATCAACCTTTACCCAGCGCACCCATCAGTGAGCCGACTTTTTTTAGCAATTGATAGCTGACCGTATAATAATTGGTGCAGGCAACCACTTCACCACCAAAAGACTGTTTGAAATTATTAATACCCAGCAGGGCTTTATCTTCCGTATTCTGGGTATAACCACCGAAGTCGTATACTTTATAACCCAGCTCCCGGAAATGCATCATGTCTTTATAGTGAAGCGCTTTATTCGCTTTTGCGATCAGGGATTTGTCAAAACTATCATCGGTTCGTTTGGAAGCCGAATGGAAGGCCCGTACAATCTTGTAGGTATCATCAATTAAGGTGCTATGCGCAACCAGGATTCGCCCCTGGTGTTTGGCATAGCTCAGTTTTAAAAAACCTTCCATTTCCTGAATCCTGCGCACACTGGTGGTGCCAATATTTACGGAGCGGGCAAACTCATTGAAGAATTCCACAAAGCCCTCCACATCATTATGGAATTCAAATTCTACACCAGCTTCCTCCGCCTGGCGGATCTGTTGCCTGTTGGATTTCAGAAATCCTGCATAAATCGTATCATGATCCAGGGTCAGATCATTCTCAATTGTGTAAGTGACATCCGAATAACCAGGTTTTACCGGCGTTTCACGGTTCTTTACATGTAACCAGGCTGTCGGCAGTATCATATCCCAGAATCCGGGGTCACAGTGATACCAGTTCTCTCGTACGTTCAGGAATAAAAACTTCTTCTTAAAACTTACCATCTGCTCATTGTTTTACTACGGTTCGGAATCAGTTTAATGGGTCGGAAAAAATCGTTGCCAATAGCCGTTGATTTTGGCCAGGTTTTCAAAATAACCTCCCTCATCATTCACGGAATATCGGGGTATCTCCAATCGGGATACGGTGGCTGTATTTATTTGTCCGGGTTTGGTTGTGAAGCCTAACCGGTATCCATATTTATCAGCCAGTTCTAAAGTCTGTTCATTATAATCTCCATTCGGATAAGCCAGGTAAACAGTATACTGTTGCAACCATTCATTCAACTGCATTTGTCCTTCTGCCAGTTCTTTTGCCTGTCGGACTGCATCACAGTTTTTAAGAATCGGGTGACTAACCGTATGCGCACCGATGGTTATGTAAGGATGTTTAGCCAATTCTTTCAACTGGCTTACTGTCATACAACTGCGTTCAAGTTTCAAATGTTCCCGGAGCACATCCAGTTTCAGATCAAATTCCTGAACGGGAAGTAGCTTGAAAGATTCGATCGTTGGCAATCCGGAATACTTGCTTTGTTCATGCTTGCCGGCATAATCCCACCAGTAATTGCCTTCCTTCACCGGATTGGTTGGAACAAATACCGTAACCGGTACTTTATACTTTTCAATGGTTGGAAGCAGGTCCAGGAATTCTTTGTTTCCATCATCAAAACTGATAAAAGCAAGTCTTTTTGCAGGCGCCTGCTGTTGCGAAATCAATTCATCCAGATCACGAATGGAAATAAACTGGTAGCCTTTTTTATGCAACCAGCTGATCATCTGGTGAAACAATTTCACAGATGGATTATGGAAATACACGGAAAGGATCTTAGCATCATCCGGTCGACTGGTAAGACGTAATCCCATCAATGTGGCTCCAATTATTTCTTTTATCAGACTCATACGGCTGGTACAGTTGCTTTGGAAGTAAGTAATTGTTGATAGAACCCGAGGGTGCGTTCTGCCACGGATTCAGCCATATAATTGGAAAGCGCCTTTTCTTTGGCAGCCTTTCCCATGGTTTGCATCAGGCTATCATTCTGATATACTTTCTTAAGTGCTTCTACAGCCAATTTTGTGGAATCTATAGTTACCAGGAATCCATTTACAGCATCCTCAATCATTTCCGGAATCCCTCCTACCCTCGTTGCAAGTACGGGTCTTCCGGCAGCCATGGCTTCCGCGATACTCATGGGCAATGCTTCCTGTCGGGAGGTCAGCACCAGCATATCAGATCGTTCCAAAATATTCGGTAGATCAGAATAGGCTACCCAACCATTAAACCGAACCTGGTTTTCCAGGTTATGCTCCTTAATGTATGACTCTACCCGTTGCCGGTACTCCGCATTTCCAAATCCACCACAAAATTCAATGGTGAACAGATAACCTGAATCTCTCAGCTCTTTCAGCACCTGTAATATGAATAACTGATTTTTTAAATCATTGAGGATTCCGACAAATACCAGGTGATTGGTCATTTTTTCTTTCAGGCCTATATCTGCATACCGGGCCGGAATGGCATTGGGGATAATACAAAATCGATTGATTTTCCGATTCCGGAATTGTTCCCTCGAATAAGCGGAAATCTGAATAATATTATCAGGGTACAACCAGTCTCCGATTACTGCATTTAACCAGATCGTCAGTTTTTGTTTCCAGTGTTTTGCAATTTTTAATTCTGCCCACGGAATTCCATGGATGGTGATCAGATGTGGCAATGAAAACATACTCGCCCACCGGGTGAATAAAAGCGTACCACCTATCTGGTAATGCACCAGGTCTGGCTGAAAAGACTTTATCAACTTCCTTAACCTTCCAGTGCTTACAAAAAAATAATTGAGACTGGAAGATGGGAAAGGTCCTTCCGGCAAATAGTAAATGCGCACATTGTCTGCGAACTGAATTTCAACCGGTTCTTTCAATGATTCATTAATTGATACCAGCATCAGTTCCGGATTTCCGAGCGCAGCAAATCCACGCAGCAGGTTCATAACAGCGGAATGAACCCCTCCTGTAATGGTTTCAAGCTGGGTGGACATATTGGGCACCACAATCATCACTTTCAAACTATGCTCCGCCGGTTTATTCACTTAAAAAGGTTTTTAATGTTCTACCTAAAGCTTTATGATCGAAATGCTGCAATCCAAGATTATATCCGTTTAAACCAATTTGTTCCGCCAATGCAGGCTGCTCCATTACCAGTTTCATTTTTTCTGCAAATGCCGCTTCATCGTACTGATCCGCCAGCAGAGCAGTTTCACCATCCCGAAAAAACTGGTCTACCTCTCCAATTTTGGTGGAAATAATAGGTTTCCTGGCAGCCGTATACTCGCCGATTTTATGAGGAAAACGGGCCCGGTCCTGGGGTGTTGGCCGCAAAGGAATCAGCAGGGCTTGACTCGTCATATATAGATCAACCAACTCCTGCATGGGCAACCTGGAAAACAATTTAATGTTCTCTGCACGCGGACTTTCACGAATGCGTTTTTTGAGCCGGTCCATCTCCCATTCTGCACCATTCGAAACAAGGTATAACGAATATGGATAATCGCTTAACCGTTCATATGCATTCAGAATAAAAGCAATCACTTCAAAATAACCCGCATGGCCGCAATAGAGGAAAAAGGGTTCCTTCGCTACCGCTTTTGTCTGGAATTTTTCAAACTCTACGATTGAAGGAATTTGAATAATAGCATCCGCTTTTTTATGCCTGGCAGCCATATCCTTTAGAAAATGACTGATCGCAACTACCTTATCGGCCAACCTGCTGGCATACTGGTCATACCAATGATTATCCCATTTCACGAATTTTGATTTGGGAATGTTCATGGCGGAAAAATACTCTACATTGTCAATTACCATTGGTACCCGCAATAAAACAGATACCAGTTTATAAAAAACGATATTATAAAATTCAAGCGTTGACACCAGCAGAACTGTTTTTCCAGTTTTTCTTTTCTCCTTTCGTACCAGGAAAAACTCATTGAACATTCCTTTTAGTTTCCCCCAATTCCGTTGCAAAAATGCAGCGGGTCGGTAGGGATTTCCGGATGCATAAACAAAAGGGATCCCTTCAAAAGAGGGCTCATGTAAGAGGTCAATTCTTTTGCCTTCCGGCTGTTGTCCATACCGGTTTATAATAAGAACGGATGCGCCTGCATGCAGTAACCCTTTGGAAATAAGTTTTTGCCTTTCAACCTGTGCCAGGCCAAAAGGAAAACCGCTTGTTCCCACAAAGCAGACATTCAATTTATCATTTGCAACTTCAGGCGCCATTTGTTGATTTCAAAGGTTTAATCGGCTTACAGGGATTGCCGGCACAAATCATATTGGCAGGAAGGCTGGAACTTACCACACTACCTGCACCCACCACCGTATTTGCTCCAATTGTTACCCCCTTCAACACCAGGCAATTGGCACCTATCCAAACCCTGTCTTCGATTATTACCGGCCTGGATAAAATTTCACCTCCATTCCGGTCGTACGGATCCATACTATGCCAGTCAAAATCTGTGATCACTGTATTCGCACCTACCATCACACCTTCTCCCAGTTCAATGGAAGTTGCACATCCGATGGTACTGCCACTCATTCCACTTCCATTTCCGATTTTAATGCTGGCTCCAGCCCTGTGCGTTGAAATAACACAGCGGTGATTCAAACCAAACAAATTCGTTACTACCCCCGATCGGAATTGCACATTATCCCCGATTTCAATGCTGGACCCATCCTGCATAAAAAAAGTAGAGAACTTGAAAAACAATACATTTTTTCCCAGCCTTATTCCATAAATGCGGGCAAAGAGGTAGGTTAATGCAGAATAATAACGAACAGAATAGTCCTGCTTTTTAATCCTTAGTTTATTTATTATGGAAGTGAAGCGGCTCATGCTAAAGCTGGTTGAAAATTTTCTTCATTTTCCTCTTCTTTCCTGAGGGCTTGTTCATACGGTATATAAAGCAGTATTAATGCATAAAAAAATCCAAATCTGAAATATGGTTCACTAACTCCAAGAGTTAACATGATGATCACGAATAAAAGCGCCAGGAACGTTTTTTCCCCATAATAGAGACATAAAGAGCGAATTGACCTTCCCATTAATAAAACATAGCAAATAAAAAAAGGAATTCCCCAAACTGCGATAACATCTGTAGTACCATTATTTCGTTGCACAGCCTTATCCCGTGTTGCAACCCTGTGCTCCGGATGATTTCCTCTTCCAAAAAAAATGTACAATTTATTTTCGTTCAATTCTACAATATCCAGGTAGGCACTTGCCATTCTTGAATTTCCGCCCTGCACCTGGGCATCATATGCTACCAATTTCATTTCATCCTCAATCTTTGATCCTAAAAATTCCAATTCTGAATAAGCATAACCAAAACCAATTGCAAATACCAGAATACTTAGGGCGCGCAAAATCGGACTCCCGATTTTTACTGCATAGTAGATACCAATGAAAAGAAACAGGGCCAGATAGGCAGTAGTTGAAAAGGTAGTAAGGATACAAAATATAAATAGCAGTCCACGGCGATTAAATACCGATTTTTCCTTGATTGTATTAAGGATCAGTGTTACCATGAGATACCCTCCATATACGCCTGCTTCCCAAAATGGACCTACATTACGAACACGAAAATTGAAATCCGGTGTAAAATTAAAAAACAAGAAACTATGAATAATCTGCCTTATACCGTACGATTCTTTTTCAATGGGAACGTGAATCGGGAAATTAGCTATTAAAAAATCAGTTAGGGAAGGTTGAATATAGATCGGAATAAAGAATATCAGACTTATGACTGCTATATAGGTCATGATTTGAAGAAAACTGCTTACAAATCTATCCTTCAATACATCTACCGTAATGACACCAGTCAATAATATCATTAACTGTGCTACCGCTGTAAGCAAATAATGCTGCCCTGTATTCAAAAATTGCACAAAAAGTATGGCGGCAAAAAAAAGCAGGAATGGAAGAAAATACTTCAGATTAACCCTGAAATAAAAGAAACAAAACAGGGCGTATCCGAAATAAACCAAAAAGACCGGTACGTTATCAATAAACAACGGCATTCCTGAAGTAGCCATCAGGCCCAGCAATAAGATTATTTCAAGAATTCTTTTCACTTATTGAATTTGAAAATTTGCGGTTGATAATTTGCCATTCTTTAATATGAAAGAATAGATTTCCTGCAAACGATCAATGATCAAATCCGGATTATGTCTTTTAATTGCCCGTTCTCTTGCCTGATGACCAAGTGTTCTTGCGAGTTCTGGTTCTTTCATAATATCCACAATATGACGGGCAAGCAAATACTGGTCATAGTCCGGATATAAAATGCCTTCTTTTTGATGATCTATTAGAGACCCAACCCCGCCTGTGTTGGCAGCAATAACCGGCATCCCCAATAACATGGCTTCACATACAGAGTTTGGACTATTGTCAATATGACTTGGATGCACAAAAACATTGCTCCTGCATAATTGTGCAACAAGGTCATCAGCATTTACCGGGCCATGAAAAAATACGCTATTCGACTTAAAAGATATTTTAGCATAACGCTCAAACAATTTTACAAGTGTATGATTTTCATGAATCCCATAAATATTCCACTGAAAGTCCAAACCGGCTTTTTCCTTTAAGAGTTGGGCGGTTTTAAGTATAATATCAAGACCTTTATAAATATTAGGATTGATGGTTGTACTAATTATAAACGGCGAACTCTTTATTGGTTGAGCCCAACGACGGGAAAAAAAGAAAGGCCGTATTACTTCTTCGCAGTGGAAATAAGTAGAACCCGGAGAAAGAAGTTGACTTACAGACTGATCCCAAAAGGTTCTTCCCATATAATATTTACAATGCTGAAATATTTGTCGTTCCCGCCTTGCCATTTTGGAAATAGTCCGATAATCAAAATATAAGCCTGTTGCTCTAAGGGTATCCGTTATCGGACTTTTTTTCAGTATAGAAATATTGGAAACTCCTTTTGGGAACCAATGATCAAGATAAGGAGTCAGTATTCCCTGGATATGTAATATTACAGGAGTTGTTACATATTTTGAAACCATTCCAAACACTTCCTCTGAACCAAATACATGAATAATATCCGGCTTAAACTGATCAATGATCTGTATCAACCGGTACAACTTGTTATCCGTCGGAAGATTCAGTAAAAAACGGTCCATTATTCTGCCAATTGCACCCTTCTCTTCCAATGCTACAGCAAAATAGGTGGTTCGCCCTTTTACAAGGGTTTGGTCCTGTTTCAATGGATAAAAAAAAGCAACCCCCAGCTCAATATCAGTTTGTTCGGTAACCAGCGTTTCCAGAGATGAAATCCAGCCGCCTCCCTTGCTGTTTGAACCAAGTTCAGCAGCAGCATTAGAAGGTGTATTACAGAACCAGAGAACTTTCATAGTGTTGATTTATTTATTCCAGATTCCGGTTGCTGTTTGCTGAATGATTTTTCTGTATTGTAACGGCGCAATAAAAATTCCATAGACATTACAAATGATAGAGGAATATATTAATCCTGCCTGTCCCAGGTAGCGCCCCAGTAACAGTGCCAATGGTATAAACAGGATCGGAGCAATAATACTGGTCAGGAACTGGAGAAAAACTTTACCGGTTCCATTTATAAAAAACACAAAAATTGATCCGAATGAACTACTGATAAAATATAACCACATGGCAAATCCTGCATGAAGGGAATAACGAACCGTATCTCCAACCCATAACTTAATGAGGGGAACACTAACCAGTAACATCACCAATCCGCCAGCAGCAATCAATGCCCAGATCTTCAGCAGTTTATTGACGGTTTGCCTGATCCATACCTTATCATTTTTATGAAATGCATCAGAGAAAGCAACCCAGAAAGGAGACATCACAATGGAAAATACCATCGTAATGACACCAAAGTATTTGTAGTTGATATTATAGGAGGTCACTTCATCTGCATCATATAATTTCAACAATAAAATATTAGTGGTCTGATATAGGATGATTGCAGCAATCTGAATCACAAAAAACTTCACCCCCAATCCCATAAGCACCCTTGAGTAGGAAAAATTGATGCTGCCGAAGGAAGGAGCGATCAGCCGGTATTTTGTTTTAAAATAAAAAACACTTGAGAAAAAATAAACCACAAGCGGTGTAGCACTGAAGGCCAATCCCAGGTATAGGAGATTACCTTCCGTTGTTTTGGTTAATATAAAAATAAAAGCCAGCGAAAGCAGATTTCCCAGAAAGCTCAGGAATGAAGCGATTGATACCTGCTGGTGTGCTGTCAGGATTACCACAATGGTTTGAAGTACAAATTGCAGACAGAATAGAATGAAAACCAGGGATATCAGGCTCCTTAATTCTGCTTCCATTGCTGTGGGCAAACTTAGAATGGCACTCCAGCTTACAAAATGATGCACCACCAGGAAGATCAGTACAAAAGCAACTACCAGCAATACCAGTAGAGCATAGGTAGTACTGATCAGGGTTTTGGCAAGCGCCCGGTCTTCTTTGGCAAGGGCCTCAGCCAGTTTGTTTTTCAGTCCATTGCCCAAACCAACATCAAAAAAACTAAACCAGGCAATGATTGAGCTGAGTGCCAGCCATATTCCATATTGGGTGGCATTCACATAACTGATCGTCAGGGGAACGATCACCAGGCTGATCAGCACACTTCCCCCTTTCACGAAGAGCGAGCCTACAATATTTTTAATTGCCAGACTCGTGCGGGCATTATCCGACCTTAAAAAGGCAGGAAGATATTTACTGGTTAAATTTCTCGCTCGCATAATTCTTGGGTTCGGGGCAAAGCTTCGCCTCCTCAGTCCCATCCATGCGGTTGAGACCGGGTACGATCGATCGGTTCAATTTTTTATCTGTCTGGAAATGCGGAAAAATACTGCCCCGGATTATTTACCCGGATTGTTGCCATACCCGTATCCGTTTCCAAACATTCTGATCCCCCAGCCACGACCTTTAACTGCGTTAAATACATAACCGGGGTTCTTCAGAGCCTCCATATGCCCGTTGTACAAGAGCATAGTGAGGTCTGCTTTGGATGTAACTCCTTGTCTGATAACGAATAAACTGGCGTCAGCAATATGTGAAAGTGCCTGAATATTTACATCATCACTAAATGCCGGACCAACAATTACGATATAATCAAAACTGGCATCCAATTCCTTTATGAGCCCTTCCAATTTGCCACTCATAAGCCATTCAGCAGTACCATCATTGGTTGCTCCAACGGGCAAAATACTGAGTCCGGTTGTGGTTTTATCTGTATGTAACAAGGAGCCCAAAGAAGCCCCATCCCGCAGGTATTCCACTATACCTCGGGCATTGTTCAAATCATACAGCGAACTGATTTCATGTGAATAAAAATCAAGATCAACCAATACCACCCGGGCATTGGTCATCGCCAGGCTGATAGCCAGGTTGGAACCAATATAGGCTTTCCCTTCTCCCCTGGAAGCAGAAGTAATTATTACCTTTTTTACCTGTTTGTTATTGGCGCCAAAAAACAGTTTATTCCGCAAGCTTTTCAATTGGCCGCTGATCCTTGACCCTACCTCATTTCTTACCAGGAAAGGATCTTTCGACCCATCATACAAGATCTCTCCCTCCACCGGAATCGGTGAAAGTTTTTCCAGTTCCGAACGGAACAGGATCTTTTTATTCAATCCTTCTTTCAGACTTACCCACAATATACCTGCACCTAATGCAAATACCAGGGCAGCTAGATAAAGCAGGAATTTATTCGGACTAACCGGCTGTATGGATGAATAGGCTTTATCTATAATGCGGGTGTCCCCTTTATTGGTAGAGGTAAAAGAAAGCGCAGCTTCTTCCCTTTTCTCCAGCAGGAAAGCATAGAGCTGGTTTTTAATGACCTGCTGGCGACTGATCTCAATCAATTGCTTTTCTTTTTGAGGAATCGTACTCAACATGGCAGAGTAACGGTTACCCGTACTCGCAATACTGTTGCGCGTTATATTCAGATTGATCTTCTGGTTACGGATATTTTCAAGTATACCCGGCTTCAGTGTTTCGATTTCTTCTTTCAGATTAACCAGGATGGGACTATTCTCTCCTGTTGTGCGTTTCAGTTTTTCAAACTGTAGCTGGGTGTTATTCAGCTTATCAAGCATCTGGTTCAATGCAGGGTCATTAACTCCCACTGCGGATGGTATAATGCCAGAACTGGCAGATTCTTTCTGCACAATGAATTTCTCCACTTCATTCAAAACAGCAATCTGGTTTTTGATCTGTTCCAATTGCTGATCATACTGCCCCACGTTTTCAAGATACTGCCTGCCCTGGGTACTGATATCAATTACACCGGTACTGGTACGGTAACGCTGAATTTCATTTTCAACCGAATCAAGCTGACCGGCTACAGAACGGATACGATTCTCCACCATGGCAACCGTACTGGCCGCACGCTGGTTTTTATCCTCGATCTCTGCTTCCGTATAAACTTTCACCAGTTCATTCAGAATGTCTTCCGCACGATCCGGTACCTGGTCTTTGATTGAAATATTGATAACCGTTGCCAGCTTACTGGCAGGCACCACTTTAATCCGGTTCATCAGAGAAGCCTGCACCGCCTGGGTCGGAAATAAAAGGAAATAGAGATTCCGTGTTACCGTATCTCCATTGTATTTGTAATTCGGAATAAAACTGATCTCTCCCCACTTGGTGGTAACCCACTCGTTGATTGGGAAATTGTCCTTGCCAATAGTTACAGATCTGGCATCGCGGTTAAATGTAAACGGAATTTTTTCAACTTTTTTAATCCTCGACGGATCCTTGAACCGTAATTTGATAGGAGAAATCAGATAAGCTGGCGCCTTCTGAACTTTCTTCTCTTCCATTACATCGGCGTAGAGTCCGAGATTGTTCACTACATCTGATATAAAAGAATGGGAACGAAGAATCTCAATTTCGTTTTCTACCAGTTTCTTTCCACGGAACAGGTTGAGGTCCTGCAACATTTCAGATTCATTTAAACCTTTTGATTCATCCTTGATAACTACTGATGAATAGGCTTCATAAACCGGAATTGTAATTTTTCCGTAGATATAGGCAGCAGCCAGAAATAATATAATTAATAACAGGTATAATGGCCAGAACGGTAAATACTTCTGGAGCAATTGCTTAAAAAGATCGTCCTCTTTCGCTTTGAAAGTTTTGTATTGTGTTGGAGGCATGGGAAACTGTTTCAGAGTTAGGAATGGAACTATCTGGCCACACGATCAATGATAATGGCAAGTAATGCAAAGCCGCTTAACATAGCAGGCAGCAGGGTGGTAAACCGGCTTGTACTTTGTACTTTGGCTTTATTTGCCTCTACATAGATGATATCATTGTTCTTCAGAAAATAATACGGAGACCGAAAAAAGGATTCATCATTCAAATTGATCCTTCGCGTAATTTTTTTATTCCCTTCCTCTCTGATCAATAGTACATTGTCTCTTTTTGCAGTAAGTGTAAGGTCACCTGCCATACCAATTGCCTCCAATAAACTGATACGTTCATTGGCAACAGATACAACGGTTGGTTTTCCAACCTCTCCCAATACGGTTACTTTGAAGTTTAGTATCCGCACATTTACAATCGGATCCACCAGTAATTTCCGGCTCTTTAATGCAATCATGAGTGAATCTGTAAACTGTGCTTTGGTTAAACCAGCTGCCTGCAATCTTCCAAGCATCGGATACGTGATTACCCCTTCAGGATCTACCAGGTAACCTACAGGAGCCATGGAATTATTGGTGTTTCCAAAATATCCGGCAGGTGTAACATTTAGTGTATTAAATGGCTGGTTGGCATCCGGATTCAGAGAACTGATGGTGATACCCAGGATATCCGCTTTCTGTATGATGGGATCCAGGTTGGCATCCACAAGGGGATACTGGGCAGGCACTGAATCATTGAAATACCGGGCTTTTTCAACGCTGGCACAGGAACCCAGGAAAAGGGTAATCAGCACCAGGAAAACCCAACTAAATTTAGTGAAGACGGGTAACAAGAAACGATTCATGAGGTAACAGGGGTTTAATGGTAAACTTGAGCTTCCACATCCGTAAAAGCCTGAAGTATTTACTACGAATTTTTACGCTTGTTTAAGATGCGTAAAAGTAATACTTCAACCGACTTTTTGCAAATGTTTAGCTGGTTTTACCAATGACCAAATTCAGTTCTTGCATAGGGTGGCACCGGATCAAAATAACAAGCTGATAATCAGTTGTTTGTTAGTTTTCAAATCTATTAGGGGTTTACCATTAACGAATTGTGTAGTAAAAAATTGCAGCTGTTTCAGTTTATTTCGAACAATTTGAGGAAACTCTTCACCGTTTTATCGTTGCAACTGTGAATTTTTTTTACCACACATTCTTGGCACAGATTTTGGTAAAATATTTTCAGTTCTGAAATCCAATATCATGAAATCCAGTACCCGCACTCATGTAGTGAAAACGTGTGCGTTCGCGTGTCTGCTACTCTGCAGCATCGCGTCCAAAGCACAAACAGGCGTCATCTTTTACGATGATTGTGAAGCTTCGAATAAACCAGTTTTAGTGGGAACAAATGGCAATGTTTCCGCGGGCTGGACAAGCAGACAGGGAAGCTCCTCCAACAGTAGTATCGCTAGATCAAATGCCTATGCCCGAAAAGGCACTTACAGTTACAAACACGTCCTTAGCAATTCCACCAATGATGGATGGCAGTATATGAAAGCCGAACTGGCCTGGAACTTCCTTCCTGCTGGTTCACCGCTTGGTACTGTTGGGGATCAAACAGCATTTTATCGTCAGCCCCTTGGCCTTCGCTGGATGGCTGCTTCTACTTTGATTCCCTCCAGCAACAACGATTTCAATACCATTACCTCCATTCTTTTCAATACCAAGCCAGTAGAAGACGATTGGCCTACTCCTACTTACCTGGGAATGGAAGGCGGACGGTATATTTTTATCATTACCAAGCTCTCCTCTTCCGGTGCAGCTACTATTACCAAAACGGATGTTGGTCCGGTTGTAAAAGACCAGTGGGAAGACTGGGTAATGAACCGCGATTTCACCTCATCCTCTTCGGGTTTTGTACGCCTTTACAAAAATGGCAAACTGGTAGCTGAATACATCGGCCCAAACTGGAAGGATGATGGTCGTCACAGTAAAGAACCTTATATGCAAATGGGCCTTTACAAGTGGGCTTTTGGAAACAACCACAACCCAACACCCAATGTTAGCCAGGTAGAAATGTATATGGATGAAGTTCGTTTCGGCAACCAGAACGCCAAACTCGAAGACTTCCTCCTGGATGGCACTACCGCTCCTCCTCCTCCAACCAATCAATTACCAACTGTAAATTTAGGAACCAATCGAAACATAACTTTACCTACCAACACTATTACTATTTCAGGAACTGCTACTGATGCCGACGGAACCATCAGCTCTTATCGCTGGTCTCAGGTTTCCGGTCCCAATACAGCAACTATTACCAATGGCAGTTCTGCCAATGCTACTTTTTCTAACCTGGTACAGGGCACTTATAGTTTTCGTCTTACTGTTACGGATAATGCAGGAGGTACCGCTGCAGCAACGGTTTCTGTTACTGTAAATGCGGCTCCGGTGGATAATGTTGCACCCGTTGCAAACGCCGGTTCCAATAGAAATATTACACTCCCAACCAATTCCACTACGATTTCAGGTTCAGGTACGGATGCAGATGGAACGGTTACCAGTTTTCAATGGCGACAAATAAACGGTCCGAATACTGCAAATATTGCGAGTGCATCAACTGCAGCTTCAACTGTTTCCGGTTTGGTTCAGGGTACATATACATTTCGGTTAACCGTAACCGATAATGATGGCGCTACACATTCAGATGACATGAATGTAACAGTAAACCCTGCCCCCAATCAGGTTCCCACAGTGAATGCGGGAAGAAACATTTCCATTACACTTCCAACCTCCAGCGCTAACCTGTCTGGCACTGCAACCGATGCGGATGGTACAATCGCCTCCTATAACTGGAGACAGGTGAATGGTCCGTCTACTGCAACCATTGCCAACGCAGGAAATGCAGCAACTGCTGTATCCGGATTAGTTGCTGGTGTATATACGTTTCGGTTAACCGCCACCGATAATGATGGTGGAACTGGTTCGGATGAACTGACCGTTACTGTTAACGCTGCTGCACAAACGAATGCAGCACCTGTAGCCAATGCAGGAACAAACCGAACAATCACACTTCCGACCAACAGTGTTTCGCTGTCCGGAACAGGTACAGATAGTGACGGTACTATTTCAACTTACCGTTGGACTCAGGTGAGTGGCCCCAGTACAGCACTTATTAATCCGGTTACAGCAGCCAATACAACCGTATCCACATTAGTGGCCGGTACTTATGTATTCCGATTGACAGTAACGGATAATGACGGGGCAACTGATGCAGATGAAACAACCGTAGTGGTGAATCCGGCTCCGGTTCCCAATGAAGCTCCCACTGCCAATGCAGGAAGCAACCGCACGATCACACTCCCAACCAATTCAACAACCCTTTCCGGATCCGGTACAGATAGCGATGGAACTATCACCGCTTACCGCTGGACCCAGTTGAGTGGTCCCAATACAGCTACTTTTACAGCAGCAACAGCAGCCAGCACAGGTGTTTCCAATCTGGTTGAAGGCTCTTATGTGTTCCGTTTAACAGTAACTGACAATAGTGGCGCTCGTGATGCAGACGATGTAACTGTTACTGTAAATCCTGCTCCGGTTGCAGCGGTTAAGAGAGCACCGGTATCCAATGCAGGTGGTAAAAAAACAGTAAACACCAAATCGACTTCATTAGATGGTTCATCTTCCTATGATCCGGATGGCTCCATCGTTTCTTACAGCTGGAGACAACTTAATGGGCCCAACACTGCCAGCTTCAGTGCAGCCAGATCCGCCAGTACCAATGTCAGCAACCTTACTACAGGCACTTATAGTTTCCAACTGGAAGTAACAGATAATGATGGATTAAAAGCAACCAGCACCATGACCCTGGAAGTATTGCCTCCTCCGGTTACACCTGTAGCAATAGCTGCCAATAAAACCATTTCATTGCCAACCAACCGTGTTGAACTGGATGGTTCCGGGTCAACTGATTCAGATGGCAGTATTCGCGCTTATCGCTGGTCGCAGCAAAGCGGGCCTGCAACTGCCTCTATCCTCACTCCTGGCGGAAGTAAAACGGTTGTCGGCAACCTCGTAGCTGGCACCTACCAGTTCCAACTGGAAGTGACTGACAATGCCGGACTGAAAGGCACTACCACTGTATCCGTTCGGGTGCTTCCCAACAGAGCTCCGGTTATTGTAACCAGTGATAGCGTGGAAGTGTTGCTACCTGCAGATACTGCTACACTCAATGCCAGTGAATCCTATGATCCGGATGGCCAGATTCGTCTCTTCCAGTGGAAACTGGTTAATGGTCCGAGTAATGCCGCGATGCGCAACCAGAATACTTCCGTATTAAGTTTAAGCGGATTGGTATCCGGCATCTACACCTTCGAGATCCTGATTCGCGATAATGGAAACATTACGGTAAGAAAAGAAGTGAATGTAATCGTACGTGGCAATTCAGGAAAAGAAACCCTTTCCATGAAATTGTATCCGAACCCGGTTGCAAGCAATGGAGTGTTGAACCTGCGCCTTGATGATAATTCAACCGGCAGAGGTACCATCCAGTTCTACAGCATTAGTGGTGTATTGGTACAGCGTGATGAAATCAACAAACAGGGAACACATTTCAACAAGACCTACAATATATCAAACTTCCCTGCAGGCACTTATGTGATTCGGGTACAGTTTGATGGAATGGCACCGGTAACCCGGAAGTTCCAGAAGCAATAAGAAGACATACTGGAAAATAGAAAGAGGCTGTCGCAGTAAATGCTACAGCCTCTTTTATTATAAAACGAACTAACCCTTTTTTATTTTGCTTTCACCACCCTGATCTGCTGTGTTTCGGTTGAAGTCACTACCCGAACAATATAGGTACCCGGATTATAATCCAGCAATTCACCCAATGAGAACTGGTTATTTCCTTTCTGTAATTGCAACTTTCTGGAAGATAATAATCTGCCGGAAGCATCGTGCAGATGGATGGTAGCCAACGCCGCTTCGTTCATATTGATAGTAGCATTTGCCGAGCCAGCAACCGGGTTGGGATAAACCCTGAATTCTTTGACATTGTTCAAGCGATTGTTGACAGTAACCACCTGGCTGAACAATTCTCTTCCATCCTGCTGTATCGCACGAATCCGGTAATGACTCACTGTTGCATTGGGTTTGTTATCAGTGAAGTCGTATTGAATGGTTCCACTCTGACCGGTTCCATATACTTCGTAAACAGGCTTGAAAGAATTGCGCGTTTCCCCTCTTTCCACTACAAACTGATCAAACCGCTCATTGGACTCTGCCTTCCAACGAAGTTGATGTGCTCCCCCATTTCTTGATACAGTAAGTGAGAGCGGATCAATGGGGAGGGGTTGATTTAGAATTGGTAGGCTTCTGAAATAAGCTAGACCAGAACCCGAAGAATTTGTTATTGCCGGAAATGCAGATCCTGAATGTCCAAAATAAGAAACTGATGAAGGATCTTGAGTTGTTCCAGAATTTTTCGAGTATGTAATTACAACTCGCTTCAGGGCATTATTTATCGAAACATTTGTAATTGTATAACTTCCCCCTTCCAATCGAAAATCCGATTCTATTCCGCTTCCTGATAATGTAATGTTATCATTAGTTTGTTTCAAACTAAATTGGATTTGGTTAGGATCTGGGCCTGGTGCAGCTTTATCTGCAATTAAGGATTGCCAGTTAGCGTCATTAATATTACCTCCATATAAATATCTACGAACTTGCTCAAATAACCTTTTTCCAATTTCTTCATAACCCCCAACCCATGAATAATGACAAAAACTTATTCCAGATTCGAAAATTTGTGATGTATTACTAGATGATATAAGATGAGCAACACCTGGTCTTTCATTAACAATTTCCTGCTGAGCTTGCATAATTTTCAATGCATCATCTGGATTATTTTCGAAACATCCTCTTTTAACTTGTACCACAAATAATTTTTCAAAAGAACCATAATCTAATCTCCAAGCATCGAACAATTGCTTGAATTGAGATTTATATTGATCGGTTGTAAGGTTTTCATCTTCAGCGTCGGTCATATTACTCTCTCCTTGAAACCAAACTATTGCACGAATATTATTTTGTAAGCCTGCTTCTTGAATTCTACTTAGTAAAACATTATAATTATTTCTACCTGTCGGATCTAATCTAGAACTATTTTTTAAGAAATGAAGAATTGGTGCTCCATAAGCGCCATTGAAAATACAAATTGGAATTCCCTCTGATGTTGATAATAATCTACCAAATATTGCTCCTACTTGTCCAACGTGTCTGTTTCTATTTGCTCGTTCATCAAAACGGCCCACAACTCCACTACCAAAGCCCCAACTTTTTGGCATTAAAGAATAATCTTCACCAAGACTCTGTGCTGTATACCAACCACTGCCTCTTCCGTTTCCATAAACTCGTATAAAATTTCGATCTGTTATCGGAGGATCATTTCCATACTTATTACCAACAAAATCTTGATCATCCGAATTAGGATTACATGGATAGGGTGCCCCTGGTTGCTCGCATCGGTTAATCGCTTCAGCATTAGATTGTCCGCTAATTATTATTGCATCACCAGCAACTATATTAGAACGAGCTACAAGAAATGTTTCATTATTACTAGAATTAACCCCATAAAGTTCATAACGATAATCATTAAGTTCTGCGGTTAGTTGATCAACGAATGAAAAAGAAGCAGTCCCAGATACATAATTTAAAGATACATCTGGCAATGTTCTAGCTAATGAATAATTGTATGGATAGCCTGATATATTATCTCTTAAAACTTTTAATCTAACTCTATTAAACCCCGATGAACTTTGAATTGTTCCAGAAATTGTAACAAGAGCGTAATCATCAGAATTATCATTGGGGTTAATAATTCTTGGATAAAGTTGATAATCTGCAGGAAATGCTGTAATCGTACCATTAGTAATAGTTGGTAACGGTGCTTGCGCTTGCGTACTGCTAACAAAAAGGGCTAGGATCAAGGTTAGCACAGAACTGATACGCCAAATCTTTTGATTCGTCTGTTTCATTATCCGTAAAAGGTTTTGTGGTTGAGGCACTAATCATCTGAGCAAGGCGCTTCAATACGGATAATGGAGTTACTCGGCTTAACTCGATATGGATAGACCAAAAATACTTCTAATTATCAGATTTTCTAATGGTAGAAATAAAATATTTTTCAACATTTAGTTGATGGAACATCAATCTACTTAGGCATTTTAGATTTCTACGATATTTACCATGTTCCTTTCTTTATTTACATCAAAAATCGCCTCTTTTTTCTCATATTAGTAATTTTACTATCGTATTTCTACTAATTAAAACTTTTCCACATAGCTGTGGAAACAAGAAAGAGGCTGTCTCAAAAGGACAGCTTCTTTTTTATGTCAAGTTTTAATATTAAGTAATAATGTAATATGATATTTTATTCATATTTTAGGGTATGGGTAAAAAATCAATGCACGTTGTGTTCAAACAATACAATCAGCAA
>JAEUVF010000012.1 GCA_016787265.1 Flavipsychrobacter sp.
AAAAAGAAAGACTGAAGAATAACTTTATTGAGCTATTTTTAGTTATCAAATCATGACGAATCTTAAGCCACATAACAGAGTGAAAAATAGGGGGTCAGTTTAGACTGAATAAAGGGGGTCACTTTGAGTGAATAATACATTATGCCATCGCAATAGCCATTTTTTCATCCCTGCTGGTGGCCTTTGCGTATGACATAGAACAGGGCAGGCCCATTGACCTTTCCAGTACCCAGGCTGGACGGCAGGAAATACTGATATCCCTTGCACAGGCATTGGGATTTAAAGGCAGCATTGCAGTTGCAGTGCTGGTGACATGTGGAAGCCTGTTTTACGCTATCCGGCAGCACCGCTCCACATGATTAGTGTGTCATTTATTTATATAACACTAAAAAATTGTTGAAAAACAATAAATAGTGATTATTTTTATGCTGATTGTATAAACTGATCATCATGAAAATTAATATTCTAACTCTCCTGATCGTACTCCTAAATAAGTGCGTTTTCGCTCAACAGGCGGAGCCCATAATAATTGGGAAAAAAGAATCGATTTATTCCGCCAGTTTACAGGAAAACAGGAAGATTTGGGTGTATTCTCCGACCAATACCTCTTCTCTTGAGCAACGAGGCAAGCGATATCCGGTTTTATATTTATTTGATGGGGAAGCTCATTTTTATTCCACGGTTGGGATTATTCAACAATTGAGTCAGGCCAATGGAAATGGAGTACTGCCGGAAATGATTGTGGTAGCCATTGAAAATACCAATCGATTCAGAGATTTAGTTCCTGCCTTTCCGGCAGCCGAAAAAATAGAAAATGCAAGCCCCTTCGTGAAATTCCTGTCGACCGAATTGATGCCATACATTGAGGGACGGTATCCAGCTGCGCCCTATAAAGTAGTGGTGGGGCATTCGTTAGGCGGACTAACCGCAATTGACCTGCTTACCAATTATCCAACACTTTTTAATGCCTGCATCGCCATTGATCCGAGTTTATGGTTTAATAATGAAAAATACCTGAATCATTATCTGACTAAATTAAACAAACAGTCGCTGGAAAATATGAAACTATTCGTTGGTATCGCGAATCCAATGCCACCTGGAACTGCGCTGTCTGCTATTAAAAAAGATCAAACAAAAGAATCACAGCCCGTGCGTTCTATTTTGAAGTTTGATCAATTCCTGCAAACCCGTTCAACCACCTTGAAATATGCCCATAAGTTTTATACCCAGGACAGACATAATTCTGTACCACTGATAACTGAGTATGATGGATTGCGGTTTATTTTTGACTATTTCTTTTTTGACGCTACGGAGAAGGAATTTACAGATTCAACCACGCAAATAGTGACCCGACTTGAAAGGCATTATCGTAAGGTTTCATCGGAATTGGGGTATAAGGTTAGTCCACCGGAATCACTGATCAATTACCTGGGATACGATGCTTTGAGAAAGAAATATTTTGAAAAGGCTGCAGCTTTTTTTAAAATGAATGTCGAAAACTATTCTGAAAGCAGTAATGTTTTTGATTCTTATGGAGATTTTTTCGCAGCAAGAAAGGATACCGGCAATGCCATAAGAAATTATGAAAAGGCGTTGACAATTAACAGAAACGCCATCACACTGCAAAAATTGAATAAGCTCGCAAAACGGCAAGCGTATCAAATGTCGCTTTCTGACTTAAAAAACTATACCGGAGTTTATGTGCTGGAAAATTTTAACCTACCTGTTGTGGTAGAGATACAGAATGAAAAATTAATAGCCAGGGTTACCGGTCAGGCTGATTCAGAACTTTTACCTATTGAAAAAGATGTATTTACCGTAAAAGGCAAACAGGGGTATAGTATCACTTTTAAGATGAATGGAAGCAAGCCGCTCGAGTTTACATCCATTCAGCCCAACGGAATATTCAGGGCTGTTTTTAAGAATGAGTAATCCGCAGTAGATAAATTATTTTAGTCGCTCTATCAGGGTTACAATTTTCTGAAAACTACCAGCGGACAAGCAACGGATGTCAAATAAACAGGATTCTGATTATATCCGGATGGATTGAAACACTCGTAGGGTGCTCCAAATGTTTCACCTTTTCTAAAATCATTTTCAGTTAACTCGTCAATATACTCACGGGCAAGTGCAGCTGCAGATCCAGGGTCTGAAAGTTTAATTGCATTTACTACCCATCCGGTTGGGGTACCCCAGTAAGCTCCGTTTTGATATAGGTTTTTAGGGGAAAGGGATATTTCCTTTATAACTTAAACTGCCAGCCTTATAGGCATGAGCAAAAAGCGTAGAAATTTGCATAGCGGCATCTCCTTCAAGTAGACCAAAATGAACAGCGAGGGCGGTAGCCCAAATATCCGGTTGCCCGCTTCTGCCTGTTGAAGCCATTAACATTCCTCTTTTATCTGAAAATATTCCTGGTAGAAAACGTTTAATATCTTCAGCAATCTTTCGGTACTGTAATGCATCCTGAGGTTTAGCCAACTGCAGTAAATCTGCAAGTTCATTCGCTGCCCTGTACTTTAGAATTGATGCAAAACTCAAATCACCGGTTATTGTCTGTACATCTCTGAATCCAAAATCAACCCCTCTCAGTTTTTCTGTAGCATACACCATATGTGTTATACCATTGGAAGGTGGCATATGAAAGGCCGCTTTTAGCCGCTCTATCAACCTTGTGCCATTAATTTCTTTCTTGAGAATTTTGCGATCACGGCTTTGCATTACGTAATAGTGAGCCATATGAATAAAAAAGAACTGATCACAAAAGGGGGGCAATGTCCCAAACTCCGGCGTTCCCTGGTTTTCAAAATCATACGTACCGGAAAAATAAATCGGCTTGCCATCATCAATCCTGATATGATCCGCAATCGAACCAGCGGGAACCAGGCTCCCTCCTTTGGTGATCCATGCCTGGTCACACTGTGTAGAAGCCGTTAATTCTAACATATGCTTTTGTTCCGCCACGGTAATAAAGCCTGTTTCCAATGACATTGCATAATCCCTTATCCAGAAGGAAGGATAGGCGTTTCTTCCACCGGGCCTGATTAGTATTCCACCGGTTTTATTGGCCCCAAATTCTTTTGAAATGAATTGCTCTGGATAAATTCGGGATGCTTCAAGAACATCTCTGGTTAATTGTTCAAGGAACAAAAGCTGATCCTTTGTAAGAATTGATTCTTTTTGATTTGTTTGCGTTTTTCCGTTAACTGATATACACATATAAATAATCAGAAATAAAAGGGAAACCCGCATAAAAGAAATTTAAAGTATATGTAATATAAAAAGTTAATTACATTTAGTTGCCGCCTATGTTTACTTCTATTGCTGACGGGTGATACTGTTCGGCTGTTGTCAATTCTGATGTATAACAAAACAAGTATGGAGAAAACGCTCAGAAGCCAGCAATGGTTCGGGAAAAAAGGAAAGGACGGATTTATCTACAGAGCCTGGATGAAGAACCAGGGAATACCGGATTATGAACTTCAGGGTAAGCCGGTTATCGGGATCTGTAATACCTGGTCTGAACTTACTCCCTGTAACGGACATTTTCGTGAACTGGCGGAGTCTGTAAAAAAAGGAATTATTGAGGCAGGCGGATTTCCGGTTGAATTTCCTGTTATGTCGCTGGGAGAAACGCTGATCAAACCAACAGCCATGCTTTACCGGAACCTGGTTAGTATGGATGTGGAGGAATCTATCCGTGCCAATCCGGTTGATGGGGTGGTGCTGCTCTGTGGTTGCGATAAAACTACACCAGCATTGGTAATGGGTGCCTGTAGTGTGGATCTGCCAACGATTGTTGTTTCCGGTGGACCTATGCTAACCGGAAAATTTAAAGGCCGGGATATTGGAACCAGCGATGTCTGGAGATTTTCCGAAGATGTCAGAACTGGTATCATGTCTGAGGAGGAACTGAATATGGCGGAAGCCGGCATGTGCCGCAGCAAAGGACATTGCGCCGTTATGGGTACAGCTTCTTCCATGGCCAGTATGGTAGAAGCGCTGGGATTATCATTGCCTGGAAATGCAGCTATTCCCGCCGTGGATGCTGCCAGAAAAGTATTGGCTCAACTTTCCGGAAAAAGAATCGTAGAGATGGTAAGAGAAGATCTTAAACCTTCGGTTATACTTACCCGTTCAGCTTTTGAAAACGCCATCAAAGTGAATGCAGCAATTGGTGGCTCTACTAATTTTGTTATTCACCTGCTTGCCATTGCCGGGCGTATTGAAGTGCCCCTGGCCATTGATGATTTTGATACGCTTTCTAAAAACATTCCGCTTATTGCCAATCTTCAACCTTCCGGAAACTATTTTATGGAAGATCTTTATTATGCTGGCGGTATTCCGGCTTTAATGAAAGAACTCCGGAATGAATTACATCTTGATTGCCTGACTGCGAATGGTAAAACCGTTGGCCAGAACCTTGAAAAAGCAGCCGTCTACAACCGGGAAATCATCTCTACCACTCAGGAAGCATTTAATCCACAAGCTGGATTTATAGTACTGCATGGAAACCTCTGTGAAGGTGGTGGCGTTATGAAACCTTCCGCTGCGGATCCCAAACTGATGCAACATACTGGCAAAGCCGTTGTATTTGAAAATATAGAAGATTATAAAGCGAGAATCGACGACCCGCAACTGGAGGTGGATGAAAATTCAGTTCTTGTTTTAAAGAATGTGGGTCCAAAGGGTTATCCTGGTATGCCCGAAGTTGGCAATATGGGACTTCCAAAAAAACTCCTTGAAAAAGGCGTCAAAGACATGGTCCGCATTTCAGATGGTCGTATGAGTGGAACCGGATTTGGAACAGTGGTACTTCAAATTTCTCCCGAAGCAGCGGTTAATGGTAACCTGGCACTGGTGCAAAATGGCGACCTGATTGAGCTGGATGCAAAAGGACGAAAATTAAATCTTCTGGTAGAAGCTGAAGAATTAAATAAACGCAGGGCAGTGCTGCCAGCTCCCGTTAATCCTTTTCATAGAGGTTATGCCAAACTATTTGTTTCGCATGTGGAACAGGCTCATCTTGGGGCGGATTTTGATTTCTTAAAAGGAAAATCCGGAAGTGAAGTGCTTCGTGATTCTCATTAAAAGAAAACCTATGTCTACAGGAAATTTTCAGGATAAAACTGCTATAATAACCGGAGCTGCTATTGGCATCGGCTTTGAAATTGCCAGGCAGCTTGCTGCAGCTGGGGCGCAGGTGTTTTTAAATGATATCAACCCGGGTGCCGCTGCCCAGGCTGCTGAGCAAATACGTAAGGAATCTGGAAGATGTACTGCTGTGCCAGGTGATTCCAGTGATAGCCAGTTTATAAAAGCCATGGTAGCTGCTGCAGTATCACAAACAGGCCGGCTGGATATTGCTATCGCAAATGCCGGAATAACTTTATTTGGTGATTTTCTTTCGTATCCGGAAGATTCCTTTAACCGGGTTCTGAAAGTGAATCTCAATGGAAGTTTTTTTCTTGCACAGGCTGCTGCCAATCAGATGAAGAAACAGGCAACCGGAGGATCCATTCTGTTTATGTCATCGGTAACCGGCCACCAGGCACATAAAGACCTGGCTGCGTATGGTATGACCAAAGCAGCTCTTGAAATGCTGGCAAAAAACCTGGTAATAGAGTTATCTCCCTATAAAATAAATGTTAATGCCATTGCTCCGGGTGCAACCTTAACCGAACGAACCCTGCATGATAAAAATTATGAAGCGGTATGGTCTCGTATTACACCCATGGGCAGACCTGCTACTACTTCCGATATTGCTGCTACTGCCCTCTTCCTGGTAGCTGATCAGGCAAGGCATATAACCGGACAAAGTCTGGTGATTGATGGTGGCTGGACATCTGTGAGTCCGTCTCCTTATTGATTCCAGTAATTCAATATTCACTAAAACTTACACCATTCTGTCCTAATTGCATATTTATATGGATTTGCATCTTCTATTGGGTAAATTCAGGAGCATATGGTAAGAATACTAACAATTGGATTATTGGTCCTGGCTTCTTTTTCTTCTTTCTCCCAACAGACTGCCAGGGATACTATCGCCCTGGATAAAAAACATCCTTTAACCGATTGGTTTACCGAATCAAAATATGCGTTGTTCCTTCATTGGGGACTTTATTCCCAATATTCCAATCAATGGAAAGGCAAAACACTGTATGGAATAGGTGAATGGATTATGTACCTCGCGCAAGCAGATATCAGGGAATATGAAGCCGCCGCGAAGCTTTTTTAACATCACCAGTGCTACTCCTTTCAAAAGAGACCCCCTGAAAGAGCTTGCCGCAGCCTGCGAGAAAGAAGGTATTGGATTGGGATTTTATTATTCTCAATTCCAGGACTGGCATGAAATCAATAACTGGAGTAAAGACCTCCCGAAACAATCTTTTGCAGCTTATTTCAAGAATAAATGCATCCCACAGGTAAAAGAACTGCTAACGAATTATGGACCGATTTCATTGATCTGGTTTGATACACCGGGCGAAATGACAAAAGAGCAATCGCTCGAATTGGTAAAGCTGGTTAAACAATATCAACCCCGGGCTTTGATCAATAGCCGGATTGGAAATGGTGTAGGAGATTATGAAACTTATGGTGATCATGAAATACCGGTGAAAAATGTTCAGGGCTTATGGGAAGCAATAAATACTTCCAACGATTCCTGGGGCTTTGCGTGGTATGATGAAAACTGGAAAACCGCAGATGTAATGGCAAGAGACCTCGTTTCTGTAATTGCAAGAGGAGGTAACTATATGCTGAATATCGGGCCAAAAGCAGATGGCACCCTGCCTAAGTTTAATGTGGATCAAATCCTGACAGTAGGCAAGTGGATCAGACAATATCCAGATGCTATTTACGGTGCAAAAGCATCTCCCTGGCTGCAGGCATTTCCCTGGGGTGATGTTACCGTAACAAAAAATAACCTGAATCTATTTGTGTTCGACTGGAAGCCGGGTGCCAGTATTTATCTGACGGGAATCGGAAATAAAATCAAAAGCGTAGTAACAAAGGGTACCAATGAACAACTTAAATATTCTTTCAATAAGGGTGTTTTGAAAATTGAGCTGCCGGTAAGGACTTCCAAACAATTGCTGGAATGTATTCGGGTAGAGTTGGATGGTGAGCCCAGGGTTCAAGCTTCTATGGCGATTGATCCAAACTATCCGACAACCTTATCAGCAGCATTTGCAACTCCCGAAGGAGCGGCTTTCAATAAACTAAGCTGGATGGAAAAATTTGGTGAATGGAAACATCGTACGGTCATCAATAAATGGAACCAGCAGGATGGGGCTGCCAGTTGGGAGGTAAACTTCCTGGAGCCTGGGTATTACCAGGTTGAAGTAGATTATCATGCCTGCAAAGACAGCGATGGAACAGAGTTTGATTTGTTTAATAATGCCAGTGATACTTTACGTTTATATTTAACAGCAACAACAGGTGCAAAAGAAGCGGATGGTGACCGGCCGAGATTCAGGCGAACAAAAGTTGGCATCATCAAAGTGGCTGCACCCGGATTGACAAAAATTTCATTGATACGTCGGAATGCCGCTCAAAAAGGAGATATTCATATAACTTCTATTCAATTAAATAAGACTAATTATTGATACATAGAAATTACCATTGGGTAATTTTTTATCAATTTCTGCTATCTATTTTCGAACTGCGCTACATACTAAAAATAGTTAGATCGTACAGTTTGAAAATTAAACCTTGAGTATGAAATTGATCTTTTCCTTTAAGACCATCCTGATTGGATTCTTGTGTGTTGTTCTATTTACCGGTTGTGACAAAGAAGATGATTCCGGTTATCCTAGAAGGGTTTCCATTGAGTACAAAATAACCGGACTTTCCGGCGTGAATGGCACCTTGTCTTCAATAACTTTCACCAACGAAACAGGTGGTAACAATGATTTGGTTAATCAGGCGCTGCCTTTTAGCAGTAAACTAACCCGCACGCTGAATTCAGGAGACAATGCAGTCCTGTCCATTCGGTATAATAATGGTTCTGGAGGGACGAATGTTTCCATCAAATTGGAAATAATTGTTGACGGTAAAGTGATAAAAACGGAAACCGTTAATAGCAGTACAGCTGTTGTAATAGCAGCAATTGCTCATGTTTTCATTTAATAATCCACTATGATAAACCTATCTAATCTCCAGCGTATAATTTTAGGAATGCTGGCAGTTTTACTATTTTCCTGCAGTAAATCTGATGACAACAATAATGACGGAAACTATTTTATCCGGGCAAAGGTAAATGGCGAACTGGTTGAATTTAAACAAACAGCCATCGCAAATAAAACCACAAAAACTATTACTGGAACAGCCTTCCGTAATATGCAAAATAATTTCCCTTTTTTTAGTTTTGATATAGAATCAGATAATGCAATTACTGCTGGAACATTCAGGGAGAATAATTATTCATTTATCATGATTTTTCGGTATGGATTAGGAGTTGATGAACTTTTTCATTCCCAAATGGGTGAAGAGGAGGATTTTCTGTTTGTAGTGGATCGAATTACTAATGAGGTGGTTGAGGGTAGTTTTCAGGGAACTATCCGAAATGCGTACAATTCCAGCCAGTCAATCTCTATAACGGAGGGGCGTTTTCTTTTGAATGTGGTGCCTTGACCAGTTCGGATACTGAGTTCCGGGTTGTGGTAAAATTTATGCTTATAATGATAGAATAGAATATCCGTATTGCAGGGGCAAAGGTTAGTTTTGGCGTATAATAAATACTGCCAAATGATCCGGATAGTAGTGTACACGGCTGTTTTTCTACTGACTTTACAATGCAAACAGCTGAACGCCCAGGCTGTTCCAGTCTATAAAAATCCCAGACTTCCCATCCCACAACGCACCGCTGATCTGCTTAAGCGCATGACAGTGGAAGAGAAAATCGGACAACTCCTTTGTCCCATGGGTTGGGAAATGTGGGAGAAAAAGGGCAACGAGGTTACCTATTCACCCAAATTCAAACAACTTATTGATTCTTCCTTTGTAGGAGCCTTCTGGGGAGTATACCGTGCGGATCCCTGGACTAAAAAAACACTGGAGACAGGACTCAATCCGGAACTGGCTGCGAAGGCTGGTAATGCCCTTCAAAAGTATGTGATGGAACATTCCCGGCTGGGCATTCCCATCTTCCTGGCGGAAGAATCACCACACGGACATATGGCCATTGGAACCACCGTATTTCCAACCGGAATCGGTTTGGCATCCACCTGGAATCCTGAGTTGGTAGAAAGCGCTTCTAGAGTAATGGCACGCGAAATTCGTCTGCAGGGTGGGCATATCAGCTATGGTCCGGTGATGGATCTCTCACGTGATCCGCGATGGTCGAGAGTGGAAGAAAGCTTTGGAGAAGATCCTGTATTAACTGCCGCTATTGGTGTAGCAGCAGTGAAAGGAGGAGGGGGTGGTGATCTTTCCAAACCCTCCAGTGTGCTCTCCACACTTAAACATTTTATCGCCTACGGTATACCGGAGGGCGGGCACAATGGAAATACGACGATACTTGGTCAACGGGAACTCCATGAAAACTTTCTGCCACCCTTCCAGAAAACAGTTAAAGCGGGAGCACTTTCCATTATGACTGCTTATAATTCAATTGATGGTATGCCCAACACGAGCAATGAATACCTGTACCGCGACTTATTAAAATCGCAATGGGGCTTCCGTGGTTTTGTTGTGTCGGATTTGTTCAGCATAGACGGACTGGCAGGTAGTCATCGCGTTGCAAAAGATATCAGGGAAGCTGGTGAGCTGGCACTCAAAGCCGGTGTAGACATGGATTTGGGCGCGAATGCATTCGCTAAGATGAAACAATCTGTTGCGGAAGGCAAGGTTTCGATAAAGCAACTAGACGAAGCCGTTAGTCGGATTTTAAAACTGAAGTTTGAAATGGGATTATTTGAAAATCCCTATGTCGATCCACAACTGGCAAAAGCCCAGGTTAGAACCAATGAATCTATGGCCATTGCAAGAGAAACTGCCCGTCAATCCATCATCCTGCTCGAGAATAAAAATAATATACTGCCGTTGAAAAAGACAATTTCGCGCATTGCAGTTATTGGTCCCAATGCCGACAATCAATACAACCAATTAGGTGATTACACGGCGCCGCAGGACCCTGAAAATATTGTCACGGTGTATGAGGGTATAAAAGCAAGCTTTCCGGCTGCAACCGTAAATTATGTAAAAGGAGTTGCCATTCGGGATACCCTCAATACTGATATTCCTGCTGCTGTGCAGGCTGCGCAACATGCGGAAGTTGCTATAGTAGTAGTTGGAGGTTCCAGTGCAAGAGATTTTCAAACCAACTACCAGGAAACCGGTGCTGCCATTGCGGATACGAAGTCAGTGCAGGATATTGAAAGTGGAGAGGGTTTCGATAGAGCCACATTAAACCTGCTGGGGAAGCAACAGGAATTGCTCGAAGCCATAAAGGCAACCGGTACACCCGTTATTGTGGTGTACATCCAGGGGCGTCCACTGGAAATGAACTGGGCAGCAGCCCATGCGGATGCCTTATTATGTGCCTGGTATCCCGGGCAGGAGGGAGGTACAGCCATCGCGGAAATTATTAAGGGGGAAGTCAATCCTTCCGGCAAATTGCCAATATCGGTTCCAAAATCAGTGGGTCAATTACCTGTTTATTATAATAAGAAAAATCCACGGGGACATGATTATGTAGAGATGAGTGCAGCGCCTTTATATCCTTTCGGTTATGGAAAGAGTTTTAGCAATTTTGAATACAATAAACTTCAGGTTCAAACAAAAAGCGCTAACCGGTTTGAAGTCATCTTTCTGTTGAAAAATGCAGGAATTGTTGATGGAACCGAAGTTGTGCAGTTATACCTGCGGGATGAACTGGCTTCTGTAGTACAACCCAACAAACAACTGAAACAGTTTCAAAAGATAACACTTAAAGCCGGCGAACAAAAAGAGATTCGTTTTATCATAGGTGAAGAAGACCTTAGCATAATTGATCAAAATATGAAACCGAAAGTTGAGGCTGGAGTGTTTACTGTGATGATTGGCGGATCCTCTTCCGATCTTCCATTGAAAGCAACCATCAGAGTACAATGAAAGTTAATAATCACGCATCAGGTTAAAGGTGCCCACCAGTTTGCTTGATCCCAGGTATTCTCCATTGCCACTTTCGGTATTGGTTCTGCCTGCTTCCTGAATAAGCAGGGTACCGCTTATTTTCTGACCAACTGATCCGGCTTTCGTAATGATGATGTCTCCCGAACTTACCGTGCGACCGTCATTATAGAAACTCTGAAAAGCCTGTTGAGGTGAAATCCCGGTTGGTTCAAAAAGGAATATTGTATTATTTTCATTCCAGGAGTAGGTGCCGGTTGCATTTTGTTTCCAGGTCATACTTCCCATGCCATCCGGTCCTTCCCAGGACATGCCCATACTGCCATCACTGTCAATTCCCAAATCAACCATCTCATCATTGAAGAGATATTGTTTATCACCAATCCAGATGCTTAAACCGGTAACATCTGGCTGAACGAATACTTGTGCGCTAAGCGGTTTTTTTGAGGTCGTCATAAATAGCAGAATTGTAACCGGATTAATTTCCGGTAATTCATAATCAGCCGTTTTATATACTGCCGCACCTCCCTCCGGATGCAGGGTTCCGGTTCCTGGACCTCTGGACAAAACCTCCCATTTTTCAACCAGTCCGGGATCCAGCAAATATTCTTCTGTCATGGCCATTGAGCTTGCACCATTACGGAATAAATTACAAAGATCAGTTTGCGGAACCACGTGAATCGTTCCAATTGCAGCAAGCTCAACTGAAGTGTTGGGTCTGACAATACTGTAAACTGGTGTTAGTTTTACCGGTGTCGCCAATGCGCAATCTCCTCCCCTGATAGATATTGAAACATACTTTTGTGCGATGTTGATACTTCTGCCAGCCTGTAACCACCAAACGCCAGAAGAATCCTGTAAAGACATACCCAATGTGCATTCGGGGTTCAGGCTAAGCGAATCGGCCAGATCCCGATAAGAATAATTCACAGATACAGGTGCATTTAATTCTTTATTGGTTGAAATCCGGAATGCAGGACCAATCGACCCCGGACTGGTATTGGAAATTTCCTGAACGGTCAGTTGCGTGCCAGTTTCAGCAGCACCTACGGGTACTTCAATTTTAACAAGACCGTTATTTACTACATAATTACCACCGTTTGGGCTAATTGTAAAAGTGCTTGGACTACCAATTGCTTCCCCTCTGTTCCGAATGGCTGTAACAGGTAGATCTTTTTCCATATTTTCTGATTTGGAGCAACTTGTAATAATTACTACACTTATGGATAGAAGCAGCAATAAAAGGAAAGGATGTTTGATATGCATGTCAGAATGGATAAAAGGTTTAACAGAGGCAAATCTAATTACAACCCATTCTGGCAGCCAATACCTAGTGCTAGGTATTTTTACAAATGAGCTAAAGCCAACCATTTTTAATAGTGAGACTCATTAATTCAATTACACTTGACGCACCGGATTTCGAAAGAATGTTTTTTCTATGTGTATTAACGGTATGCAAACTGATGAATAAATTGTGAGCGATCTCCTCACTTTTTTGCCCTGCAACAATTAATCGCAATATTTCTTTCTCCCGTTTTGTAAAAGGGTTGTCAGCGAACTTGAAAACTTCCGGAGCCTGGACATCTATAAAGGAAGGTTCACCTTGCAGCCCGATAAAGGAAAGCCGGGGTTTCCCATTTTCTTTTATATGATCTATATTGGTGTGAACAGCCAGTGTACGAATAAAATTATTTTGGTCATCAAAATCAATAAGTATTGCCTGGTGTAGCAGTCGGATATAATCTCCCCTTATGTTTTTTACTCTGAAATCGTATTGAATTTTATAGTTTCCCAGCTTATGTACAGGCAGATTTTTCAGAAACTGTATGGCTGCATGTTCAAAGTTTAAATAATAGGGTTGATCGTCTGGATGGATGCTGGTCATAAATTCCTGCATGTCAAAAGATGAAGGATAACCAAGCACCTGTTCAATAGAAGGACTTTTGTATTCAAGTTTCATCGTGGTAAAATTGAATACATAATAATAGAAATCACCTATCTGCAGGAAATTAAAAAACTTCATGAATTGTTCGGAACTAAGGTTATTGTCCAGCCTGGCATCAGGTGCTACAATTCCTTTCCATAACGAAACAGCATTATTCAGGAAGGTTTTGCTCATTTTTTACTGCAAATACGGGTTTGATTTTCTGATTTTTTTCTATTCTATACGAATTCACTAATCTTCCTTATTAACGGTCAAATATGCGTATATATGAACAGTTCTTGTCAGGTTGAACAAGCCTGGGTATCTTTAGTCAACATGAAAAAATTAGTATCCATTCTTTTCTTAGTGGCTTTTTTCAACAGTTCACTCACCGCTCAAAAACAATATGAATTAACCGGTGAATGGAAAACGGCCTCCCTTTCCCAGGTAAATGAAAACGGGGAGCGCATTTCTGCTCCGGGATTTGAACTATCCAACTGGCAGTCCGCCATTGTTCCGGGTACCGTATTAACTACCCAATTGGCGAATGGAAAAATACCGGATCCTTTTTTTGGGATGAATAATAAACAGATACCTGATATCTATGATACGGGTCGGGATTATTATACCTATTGGTTTGTAAATGAATTTTCAGAAACGGCAGCAGCAGGGGAGCAGGTATGGTTACACCTCCGAGGAGTTAACTATAGTTCTGATGTATATCTCAATGGCCATAAACTGAACAGGAAACTGCATAAAGGCATGTTCCTGAGACAGCAGTACAATATCACGAAACTGCTTCGTAAGGACGGAAAAAATCGCCTGGCTGTAATTGTATATCCGCCAGACGAACCAGGCAATCCGAATGGAGGTCAGGGTGGAGATGGAACAATCGCCAAAAATGTGGGACATCAATATGTTGCCGGGTGGGACTGGATCCAGCCAATCCGCGACCGGAATACAGGTATCTGGGATAAGGTCTTTATTGAAAAGACCGGTTCGGTGAATTTGCAGAACCCGCATGTAGTAACGCTGGTACCGGGGAAAAGAAAACCATCTGGTGAACAGCAACCGGCAATTTTGAAAGTATCAGCTGAATTGCAGAATACTAGTGTTGCGGCAGTTACCGGAACCCTTCGATATACAATAGAGGGTAAAACAATAACAAGATCCGCGACCCTGAAACCGAACAGTATTGTAACAATTAAATTGCCGGATTATTCTCTGAAAAATCCCAAACTCTGGTGGCCTAACGGTTATGGAGAACCGTATTTGTATCCAGTGAAACTGGAATTTGTTACCGGAGGAAAAGTATCCGACAGGGAAGAAATAAAACTGGGTGTTCGGGAAATCACTGCCGACTGGAATACTACTACCAGGAGCAAACAGATTTTTGTAAATGGACAGCCGGTTTTCATCAAAGGTGGTAACTGGATTATTTCAGATGCCATGTTACGCTTCAATGATGCACGTTATGATGCTGAGATCCGCTTTCACCGGGATATGAACCTGAACCTTATTCGAATCTGGGGTGGTGCCATTAGTGAACGTCCTGAGTTTTATGAGGCTTGTGACCAGTATGGGATGCTTGTGATGCAGGACTTTTGGGGTTCCGGAGATTGTAATGGCCGCTGGTTGGATCCCATGAAAAAAGATGATCAGTGGACCCGAAGAAACTATCCGGATGATCATACCCTGTTTTTGATTTCGGCTGCGGATCAGATTAAAATGATACGCAATCATGCTTCTCTGGCGATCTGGTGCGGTGGTAATGAGATCACGCTTCCTCAGGATATTCAAAATCCGCTCCGCGATTCTGTTCTGCCCAAACTGGATGGTACGCGCTGGTTCGTGGATTACAGCAACTCCGATGATATGTCCTTTAATTTCCTGGGAGGGAATGGAGATGGCCCTTATGGGATCCAGGATATCAAAACTTTTTTCAATCACCGAACCTGGCCTTTTAATTCCGAGATCGGATCTGTGGGTGCAGGTGATATTGAATCACTGGAACGTTTTTTACCGGTACAAAATCTGGTGCCGCCGGTTTACAATTTGGACACCAGGAGAGAAACAGTGGATTCAGTTTGGGAATACCATAAATATATCGGGTATGGAAAATATATAGATGCCTATGGTAAGCCCTCCGATTTGAAAAATTGGGGACTGAAAGCACAGTTGGTGAATTATGATCAGTACCGGTCTTTGATGGAGGGATTCAGTTCACGCATGTGGGAATGGTATACTGGTGTGATCATCTGGAAGACGCAGAACCCCTGGACTGCCTTACGTGGTCAGATGTATGATTATTATCTTGACCCCAACGCCTGTTTGTATGGATTACGGCAGGGAGGTGCTCCGATTAATTTCTTTTATAATCATGCAGATACCAGTCTGCATTTGATCAATAACACATTTGTGCATCAATACGATTTGATGCTGGTGATGAGTCTCTTTGACAAAGATGGAAAGGAGCGTAGCCTGGGACAGGTGTTTGCTGAAGTAGGTCCGGCTACTACCCGCAAAGTCATGGATATTAATAGGGCTATTCGCGAAGCCTCCAGGACAGAAGGAGTGTTTTTAAGCCTTAAAATTTTGAATCTGGACAAAAAAGTTGTATCCCGGAACCTGTACTGGCTGCCGGATTCAGCCGGACAGTACAGCGGGCTGGCCCGTATGAGCAATGTTCAGCCCCGTATCCTTGCAAAAGAAATTAAAAGGGGTAAAGTAGCAGTTACAATCAGTGCCCCGGCGGGTGGGCCCATCTCCTTTTTCAACAGATTGGCATTGGTTGATCCTGCTACTAAAAAGCGGTTACTCCCGGTATTTTATGAGGATAATTATATTTCAGTGCTACCTGGGGAGTCCAGAACGGTGTTGCTGGACTATACCCCTACGAATGGGGTAAAACCGATGCTTGCCGTGAGTGGATGGAATTTGCCGGAATTGCTGCTTTCTGTGACTGATTAATAAATCAGTTTTGCAATCGGTTGATCATTTTTATAACTGAGTCTTTCCTGTTCTCACAAACTGCGCAGAGGAGTTATTCATGTATAAATTACACTAATTCTATTGGCTTTTGGCAAAAATACGGGGTTTGGGTAAATACGAAATATTGTCCCTTCCCTGTCATCCGGGCTATGTTATTTTTACCATAATTGAGCGATTTAGAAAAAATATTAGCAATCGGTTGCAAATACAAATTATTTATTTATTTTAGTGCTGCATTATTTAGTACACACTCTCTGTTAGGACAAAGAGATGGATGCTGATCAGGAAAACCAGAGCTCAGGGAGACTGAATCCGGATAACACCATTGCTTGTCTAAAAACAAAAGTGTTTTTTTTGGACTTGTAATGCAACCGATTGCAAAACTAAAATTGCTTGCTAGATGAGAGAACTTCTGTTTGCGGCAGCCTTCTGGCGATACCGGAGCAACCAATCTGCTAACCTACATCTGTATTCTGCAGATAGAATCACCGCCTCGTTTTACAACTTGCCAAATACATAATCATGAAAGTGACGAATCTGTCAAACTACCAAAAACATGCTTTGTTTTTCAGCAGTCATCGGGTATTGATTACCTCGTTATGGCTGCTGTTTGCTGCCTTACTGGCGTTATTACCCGGTGATGGTTATGCGCAGCAACGTACCCTCACTGGTCGCATTACCAATGAACAGGGTGAACCGCTGGAAAGTGTTTCCGTAGTCATTAAAGGAACAACAAATGGAACAACCACTGATGCGCAGGGGCGCTTTTCACTGCAGTCAGATCCCGGTGATATCCTGGTCGTTTCTTTTGTAAACTATGTACCGCGTGAAATCAGGACCGGATCAGAAACTGATCTGGTAATTCAGTTACAGCGGACCGGTAAAGATCTGAGTGAAGTGATTGTTGTTGGTTATGGTACCCAACGCAAAAAAGATGTAACCGGAGCCGTGGTTTCAGTAAGTGAAAAAGAACTGCGGGATGTTCCGGTGCCCAACCTTCAGCAGGCATTAATCGGTCGAGCTGCAGGTCTGGAAATCAACCAGGTTGGAAATCAGCCAGGTGCCGGTGCACAGATCCGGATTCGTGGTACCCGTTCCATCAGTGGTTCCAATGAACCTTTGTTTGTGGTGGATGGTATACCTTTTGAAGGAACGCTGAATGATATCAACCCGGATGAAATTGCCTCTGTTGATATTCTTAAAGACGCATCTGCTACTGCTATTTATGGATCACGTGGCGCGAATGGTGTGATTCTGGTATCTACTAAAAAAGGTCGCGGTGGTGAAACCAGGGTTTCCTATAACGGCTATCATGGAATTGGTACTCCCGCTTACAAATATCCGGTAATGAATGCTGATGAGTTTCGTGTGATGCGTGATCTCTCTACCTGGACGGCTGGATATGGTCCGCGTGAGCTGGAAGGAATTGAAACCGGAAGAAATACCGACTGGCAGGACCTCATGTACCAGAATGCGTTTCGTACCGATCACAATATCAATGTATCAGGTGGTTCAAATGGAAACACCTTCTCCCTGGGTGGTGGCTACTACAAGGAAAATACATTGATGCCTGGTGAAGATTTTACCCGTTATGCCTTAAGAGCAGCGATTGATACAAGAATTGGTAAAAGAATAAAAATCGGACTCAGTACTCAGAACTCTGTGAGTGTTGCCAATGGTTCACAGTTTGTGTCGGGAAGCGCCATCTATAATATGCTGGCATTGAATCCACTGCTTCCGGCCTATAATGAGGATGGCTCCATAAATGTTGTGCCCTGGGACAATACCCTGGATGGCGGTAATCCTCCACCCAGCGGTTACTCACCCTTATTACTGAAAAATGGTCCGAAAACCTGGGACGACCGGGTGCGTCGGCTGCGTACCTTCAATTCGCTGTATGGTGAATACAATATTGCAAAAGGACTTCGATACAGAATTAACCTCGGACTTAATTTCGCACAACAATTCGGTGGCCAGTTTCAACCTGCAGACAAGCCGGATGCCCCAAGTTATTTCCGGGTAGGTCAGGGTAATATCGCTCGTGTCAACAACGGAGAAACCTGGGGTTATACAGTGGAAAACCTCCTGTTCTACGACAAGACCATTAAAGAAGATCACAAATTCAACTTTACTGCACTCTATGGTATCCAGGAGAGTCAGTCGTTCGACAACTTTGTACAGAAACAGGGCATCACAGAAGATTTCGTAAGCTTCTATAACCTGGCTTTGTCCAGTCCGATTGATGCTGCCAATACCGGCCTCGGTGGTGGTGAAAGCAGGTGGGCACTGATCTCCTATATGGGAAGATTGAACTATGCATTCAAAGATCGTTACCTGCTAACAGTAACCTATAGACGAGATGGTTCCTCCAGGTTAGCTCCCGGTAACCAGTGGTTTGATTATCCGGCGGTATCTGCCGGCTGGGTAGTTTCTGATGAAAGCATCATGGCGAATTCCAAAAACATTAACTATCTGAAGCTTCGGGCTGGCTGGGGAAGAACTTCTAACCAGGCAATCAATCCTTATGCATCAAAAGGATTAGTGAACAATAACAATGGATTAAATCCCTCGGGTGATATTGGTGCAGCAGGAACAATCATCCGCTATAATTTCGGTCCAACTATTGTAACCGGTTATAATGTGGTTAGTCTTCCAAACCCGAACTTATCCTGGGAATTTACCAGTACTACCAATATTGGTTTGGATTTCGGGCTTTTCAACAATCGCTTAACAGGTACACTTGAATTGTATAATTCAAAAACTGACCGGATTCTTTATAACGTAAACCTTCCGGTAACATCCGGGATAGAAGGTGCATTTACCACCAATATTGGTGAAATGTCCAACAAGGGTTTTGAATTGAGTTTATCTTCTGTAAATGTGAAAGCTGCATCGGGATTTACCTGGAGCACCGACTTAAACCTCTTTACCAATAAAAACAGGTTGCTTAAACTCAGTAACCAGATTGATCGTGAAATCGGTAGTCAGTTGTTTGTTGGTCATTCGATGACTGCTATATATGACTATGATAAGCAGGGTATCTGGCAATTGAATGAAGCAGAAAAAGCAGCAGCACTTGGAGCTACTCCCGGTATGATTAAACTGGCTGACCTGAGTGGACCGAATGGTCGTCCTGATGGAAGAGTGGATGCCGATTATGATCGTAAAATCATTGGCGATATGGATGCAAAATTGCAGGGGGGTATAACAAATCGTTTCTCCTATAAAGGATTTGACCTGGGTATCGTGATGCATGCCCGTTTTGGTGGATTGTTGTTAAGTCAGATTCATGGACCAGCGGCTTCGTATATCAGCCAGTTAAGCGGACGTCGAAATTCGATCAAAGTGGATTTCTGGACTCCCACCAATCCGACCAACTGGTTTCCCATGCCGGCCGGTGAACATGCAACCTATTCAACACTTGCAGATGGATGGAGGACACTTGGTTATTACGATGCTAGTTTTATTCGGGTAAGAAGTATCAACCTGGGTTATGCCTTCCGAAATGCCGTACTGAAGAAAGTAGGTGCACAGAATGCGCGGGTTTATTTTACTGTTGATAATGTGGCCCTTTTATGGTCTCCTTTCTACAAACAAACAGGAATTGATCCACAGGCTACTGCAGCTGGTGAGCGTGGAGTTGGAGGTGCATATGGTAATATCCGGCAGAATGGTGCCGGCAATGGTGCACTGGTAGTATCACTCGGCACACCTCCCCGCAGAACCTATACACTGGGCTTAAATGTCACTTTCTAAAAAGTATTTAAACAGTTAGATATGAAACGATCTGTCAATATTTTCTTACTCATCACAACTGGATTTTTTATTGTGATTTCGGGTTGTAGCAAAAAACTGGAAGAGCGTCCTTATACAGTATTCTCTACAGATTATTTCCGTACACCTGAAGGGTTACAGGCAGGCATTGCCTCTCTTTATTCTGGTATGCGTTATTTATTCGGACCAGAAGGTGCAGTAGGTATGGGCGTTGCAGGTACAGATGAATGGTCAATGGGCGATCAGGCTAGAGCGGGTGCTGCAGGTGATATGACCGCAATGTGTACTTACACCTTAGGCCCCACTACCGGAGCTCTGCTTACTCCCTGGAACAGAAGCTTTAGTAATATTAACCTCGCGAATGGATTGATTCAATTCTCACAGGAAGTGCCCATCAGTGAAGCAGAAAGAAATGTAGCTCAGGGTGAGATTCGTTTGCTGCGTGCACTTTACTATATGAACCTGGTGCAATATTTTGGTGCGGTACCGGTAGATCTTGGTGCGGGCGACCTGCAATTTAACCAGACACCTTTCCAGGGTTTCAACCGGCTGCCGATCGAACAGGTGTTTGCAAGAAACTATGAAGTGATCATTGAAGACCTGATCTTTGCAACACAAAATCTTCCGACACGCCGCCCGGAGAATGCATTCCGGCTCTCAAAATCCGCCGCTTACCACCTGCTCTCAAAAGCGTATATTCATCGGGGTTATTCATCCGTAGCACAGCCTTCTGATTTTCAGAATGCATATGATGCAGCGATAGAAATCATCAATAATCAGGCAACCTATGGAGCCGCTTTACAGCCCTACTACGCAGATGTGCATGCAGTAGGAAATGATTATAACAGTGAGATCCTGTTTTCAATCGAACGTGTTCCCGGCAATTATGCTGCCAGTGAAGTTCCTAACCCGCAGGGAATCGGAGGTACCAAAGGAATGGATGCCAGTAATGATTTCTGCGGCGATTATACAGCTGTCCGTTCGCCATTAAAAACATCCGCTACCACACCTGTAGGTGACAGAACGGTACAGTATGGCCGTCCGATCCGTCGTTTTTGTCCTACTCCCTGGACCTACCATGTAGCATTTGCTGATAAGAAAAATGACAGCCGTTATGAAGGCACCTTCCGTACAGTATATATTGCTTCCCGTACCGTAGGTGATTTCAGGGCAGGGGTTGATACCGGTTTCGTGATGGCGCTTACCAATGAAATGGCTGATTCTATGAATGCCATTCCAAAGCCCTACCGGGTGATCGCTCCAAGAGAGTTTTACTTTATTGGTGGTTCTACTGCAGGTTCTGCAACCGAAGGAACTTCCAATATGTATCCTTCATTGAGCAAATATGAAGATCCTGCAAGAGGAGTTCCCAATTATCCGGGCGCACGTCCCTACCCGGTATGTAAACTTGGAGAAACCTACCTGATTGCAGCTGAAGCCGCTATGCAAACAGGAAGAGAAACGGAAGCAATGGATCTTATCAATGTCCTGAAGCTGAGAGCTGCCAACCGTCCGGGTTTAAGCGCTGCAGAAGTAAATCAACGTTACAATGTAATCCGGTTGACTTCTCCTTCGCAAGTTACACTTGATTTTATTCTGGATGAACGCACCCGTGAGCTTTGTGGTGAAAGCACCCGCTGGCCGGATCTGGCTGTTAGGGGAAAACTGGTGGAACGCGTGAAGTTATTCAATACGGATGCTGCTTCAGCTATTACAGAAGGTAAACACGAATTACGTCCCATCCCACAATCGCAACTCGACAGGGTTGTTGATGAAAATGCAGCCAGGTACCAGAATCCTGGTTATTAAAAACTAGTAAAATGCTATTATATGCGTACATCGTATAGAATTCTAAGCCTGATCCTGCTGAGCTCGGTCTTGCTGTTTTCCTGTAAACGTGAGCTGGAGACAGGGATATTAAACAGGGGAAATTTTGATAACCGTCCTCCCGGACTTAAATCCGAATTTGATTTTCCAATCGGTACGGCTATTGGCTATACTCCCTTTACTACCAGCAATGAGTATGCGAATATTGCCGCTTCAGATTTTGACCTGGTAACCTTTGAATACGAAATGAAACATGGAGCCATCGTTCGGAACAATGGTAGTTTTGATTTCACAAGGGCTGATCAACTGGTCAACCTCGCACAGGCAGGTGGTTTAGGCATTTTCGGTCATACATTGGTGTGGCATCAGAATCAGAATGCCGAATACCTGAATACGCTGACTGCCGGAGGCGGAGGCAGTAATATTGTTAACCTGATTGAAAATCCTGGTTTTGAAAATGGACTCACAGGCTGGTCAGTTGTAAACACTGGCAATCCCGCAGGCGCCTCCAAAATAGAACTGACTGCTACAGCCAGCCAGGTACGATCCGGTACTTCTGCACTCAGGGTGATTACCGATCAGAATTATGGAACCAGTCAATGGAGAGTGCAGGCACATAGTCCGGCTTTTAATGCAAGTGCTGGTGTTACCTATACCATCTCTTTCTGGATCAAAGCGGCTACAGCTGGAGGATCTATCAGGTTATCCGCAAGTCCAACAGGAGCTGTAGCGAATGCTTACCAGGGTGATCAGGATAATATCGGAACTGACTGGACACAGGTTAGCTGGAACATCACCATGACATCCAATGAACCTAATCAGCGCATTTCCTTTGATATGGGAAAAGCAGCCAATACTTATTTCATTGATGATGTATTGATCTTTGATCCCAATGCTCCACCACCGCCACCATTGCTGGCGAATGGCGGATTGGAAGGAGGGCTTACCGGATGGGCAGCCGTTAACACCGGTAACCCCGCAGGCTCTTCCAGCATTGCGCTGACAAATGCTCCCAACCAGGTGCGTTCCGGAACGAATGCATTGAGAATACTGGTAGATCAGAATTATGGAACCAGTCAGTGGAGAGTGCAGGCACACACGCCCACTTTTGCAGCAGAGGCAGGAAAGACATACAATATTTCTTTCTGGATCAAAGCGGCCAATGCTGGAGGTTCCGTTCGTTTGTCAGCAGCCCCAACAGGAGCTGTAGTAAATGCATACCAGGGTGATCAGGATGGAATTGGAACTGACTGGACGCAAATCAACTGGACTTTTACCATGAATGCGAATGAACCTAACCAGCGCATTTCCTTTGATATTGGAAAAGTCGCGAACACCTATTTCATTGATGATGTCGTAATACAGGATGCGGCGGCAGCAGGTGGCGGTGGCGGCGGTAATGATGGGGTTGAACAAAAGGTAGAAGAAGCAATGAAGAACTTTATCACATCAATGATGACCCGCTATAAAGGAAAAGTGAATGCATGGGATGTGGTAAATGAACCCATGACGGAAGGAGGTGCATTACGTACAGATGCGAATACAACCGTGCCGCAGGGTGCTACAGATTTCTTTTTCTGGTCGCAGTACCTGGGTCGGGACTATGCATTTAAAGCATTTGAATATGCAAAAGAAGCTGATCCGGATGCCTTGCTCTTCATCAATGAATACAACCTGGAAACAAGCCGGGCGAAACTGGATTCACTCATTGCCTTTGTAAAAGAGATGCGGGATCGTGGTGCTAAAATTGATGGAATTGGTACTCAAATGCATATCTCCTGGAATACGACAAGGGCCGGAATTGATGAAGCTTTCCGCAAGCTGGCCGAAACCGGGTTGCTGGTTCGCATATCCGAACTGGATGTACGTGTGAACCCGGGTGCAAAACCAGATTTCGTTCTCACGCCACAATTTGAAGCATACCAGGCAACCATGTATGAATATGTGATTCAGTCCTATATCAAACATGTTCCGCCTGCACAAAGACATGGCATCACAATTTGGGGTATATCTGATAATCTCAGCTGGTTATTCAATGATGGAAGAGACTTCCCATTATTGTACAATGCGGATTTTACCAGGAAAGCCGCTTACGGTGGTGTTCTTAATGGTGCCAGGCAGCAGTAGATTAAGGCACAGGTAGTGTTACTTGAAAGGCAGTTGCAGCAATGCAACTGCCTTTTTATCCAATGGTCATACGAAAGCGTATGATCATGGCTGATAGAAAGGTGAGGAGCGCTACTGCATAAATAGCAATATCCAGATCAAAAAGATCAGCAAGCAGTCCGGTTAGCAATGCGCCAATGGCATATCCCAGGTCGCGCCAGAGCCGGAAAATTCCAATGCTGGCAGCCCGGTCTTTGGGGTGTGTGCAATCGGCGATGGTAGCTAAAAAGGTTGGGTAAACCATCGCGGTACCTAATCCCAATAAAATTGATAAGGAAATATAATGCTGTAAGGTTGCTGCAACTGGAAAAAGAAGGAGTGCCAAGGCTTGCAATAACATGCCAATAAACAAGAGCTTTTTCTTGATGTACAGATCTGCCATATGACCTGTGAACAGTTGTGCAATTCCCCATACCGCCGGATAGATGGCAGTAATGAGCCCGATTTGTCCGATGCTGAATCCTTTGGAAGCAAGCAGCAGGGGAAAGAGTCCCCATGCCATGCCATCATTCAGGTTATTGATCAATCCGGCTTGTGTAACAGCGCCCAGGTTAGGATCAGCCCAGGTCGTTTCGCGGAAAAGCTTTTTTCTAAGGGGTATGTTGCTACCGGATGCTTCTATTGCCATGTGATGCACCGTGTCTTTAACCAGGAATATACTGGTCAGTAATCCAGCTACAGCTAATACAATACCGGTATAAAAGGGAACCGGACGGATACCATACCTGCCAGCCAGCCATCCGGTTAGCAAGGCTACGGCTGCCACAGCGAGATAACCTGCGAATTCATTAAGGCCCATCGCGAAGCCTCTTTTTTTCTCTCCAACGAGATCAATTTTCATTACCACTGTACTGCTCCAGGTAAGTCCCTGGTTGATACCGAGTAAAATGTTGGCGGCGATGATCCAGTTCCAGGAAGGTGCGTAGATCAGCAGGAAGGGAATCGGAAGACCAATGATCCAACCGGCAATGAGTAAGCGCTTTCTACCGAATTTATTTGCCAGTGATCCGGTAAAATAGTTGGTTAGTGCTTTTACGACACCAAACACAATAATAAAAGAGAGGATGGCGGTCTTGGCAGCCATTTGAAAATCCTGCTCAGCCAGTAAGGGCAGGATGGAACGTTCGAGGCCCACCATCCCGCCAACAAAGGCATTCACGATAACCAGCAGGGTAAACTGTTTCCAGTTTTCTTTTAATCCGAGTTGAATGGTCTGCATTTGAAGGCAAAGTTCCATTCGAATACTGCCGGCAGATTTATCAAATGATAAAAAATCAGCGCGATCCCCGGATCCGGCTAAGGCTTACCTGGGTAATGCCCAGGTAGGAGGCGATGTATTTAAGGGGTACCCGGTTGATTAAATCGGGACTGCTTTCCAGGAGGCTCTGGTAGCGCTCTTCTGCAGTGTTGAACTGGAGAGATTCGATGCGGTTGATCGTATCGATGTAAGCGGCTTCAATGATTTTTCGGAACAAGCGTTCTATTTCAGGATACGCATCAAAAAATAGAAAGAATTTTTGAGAATCTATGGCGATCAGGTCTGCTGTTTCCAGTACCTGGATTCCTTTTCGGCTAGGCCTGCCTGTGAATAAACTTTCAGCCCGGGCGATGATGCTGTTCTCAAAATAAAAACCTTCTGTGATATCGATTTCGTCTTTCAGGTAATAAATGCGGGCGATCCCGTTTTCCAGAAAATAAATAGTCTGACAGGTTTGACCGATATGCTGCAGGTCCCTGTTTTTCTGCAGGGTGATGGGTTTGCAGATGGCTGTAATTGCTTCCGCTGCGGGGGCTGAAAGAGGTTGAAACTGATTGAAGTATCGCTGAAGTGTTTGATACATTTCAGTACAATATTAAAACAATAGAGCAATCATTGAGTGTGGATTTGACCTGCAGGGCGAACTTCCGTTCCAATTGATTGTGTCAAACCATCACCCAGGGTCTTTCGGTAATGATCAGCTCTTTGATTTAATTCTTTAACCGCTTCCGGATAGAGTTGCTGTACATCCCGGTCTTCTCCGGGGTCTGTCCACAGATCATATAGAGCGAGTTTAACTGTATCGGTGCCATACCTGCCGGGGAATCCGTGTAAACCAGGCAATGCGGGAGGACCATAGGTTTGAGAAGTTGCTGGGAAAACCAGCTTGAAGCGATGATTTCGGATGGCTTTGAGGTTGTTCTTGTCATAGTAGTATACAAACTCGGATCTTCCCAATTCCGGGTTTTTCCCAACCAGATGCGCTGCAATATTGATCCCGTCAATTTTTTGCGAGGGGGATGGCGCTCCGCATAAACTGGCAATGGTTGGCAGGATTTCCATGGTAGTTGCCAATTGGTTGTTCACCACTCCGGACGGCAATACTCCTTTCCAACTCATTATGCAGGGAACTTTCACACCTCCGTCCCAGGCTGTGCCTTTTCCCTCCCTTAGCCCGGCAGTATTACCTGCATGGTTCCCAAAAGTCAGCCAGGGGCCATTGTCGCTGGTAAATATGACCAGTGTGTTTTCCAGCAGCTTGTTTTCCTCCAATGTTTGCAGGATGGAACCAACGGACCAGTCGACTTCTTCCATCACATCGCCAAATGCACCACCCTTGCTTTTACCTTTGAATTGTTCACTGGCTGCAATCGGAACATGCACCATCGGATGAGCGAGATACAGAAAAAATGGTGATTTTTTATTTGCTTTTATAAATTCATTTGCACGCTCTGTAAACCTCCTGGTTAAGGTTGCCTGATCATTTAGTGTGCGAATGTATTCAATCGTTTTATTACCCTCTATGAGCGGAAGAATTGGATACGTAGAGCGGTAGCTGCTGGTGTCTGTCCAGGGTGTACCATCATAATATACCGGCCACATGTCATTGGAATAGGGAATACCCAGGTATTCATCAAAACCATGTTGTAATGGAAGGTAGGGCTGTTTGTGTCCAAGATGCCATTTGCCAACCATTCCTGTTTTGTATCCGGATTTTTTCAGCAACTCAGGAATAGTTTCTTCATTCAGATTTAGGCCGATTTTGGCGTTGTGGTCAATTGCACCGGATATACCAATGCGGGTGGGATAACAGCCTGTTAGCAATGCGCTCCTCGAAGCCGTGCAAACTGCCTGTGCCGCATAAAAATTGGTGAATCGAATGCCCGAATAAGCGAGTTTATCGATATTAGGTGTCTGATAAGGACCGCCTCCATAACAAACAGGGTCGCCGTATCCCATGTCATCCATAAAAATCAGAATCACATTTGGTTTGGATTGGCGGGATGAAACTTCCGTTTGCTTTGGCAGGTTTTTGAAGGATGCCAGTATACCAGAAACGATAAACAGCAACAAAATAAGTATTCGCATATTGTTCTGATTTTATGGAAGATAATAAATATTGATCAGTAAAATTACTAGTATGATATCACGTAGATGGTTAACCGAAGTATATTTTCTGGTAGCAATTCTGTGGATTTCTTCCCCTGCCTGGGCGCAGCATACAGATCGTTCTCCTAACATTATTTACATTCTGGCGGATGACCTGGGATATGGTGATCTGGGTTGCTACGGACAACAGCATATCAAAACGCCCAATATTGACCGGTTAGCGGCAGGAGGTAAAAAATTCACCAGTTTTTATGCCGGCAGTACGGTTTGTGCGCCCTCCAGGGCAGCTCTTATGACAGGTTTGCATACCGGTCATGTTTCGGTTAGGGGTAATGGTGAGTTCCCTCTTCCAATGGAAGAAAAAATACTTCCGGAATATCTTAAACAGAATGGATACGTAAACGGAATGATGGGAAAATGGGGGCTGGGCTTGCCTTACACAACCGGATCGCCAGAAAAGCGTGGCTGGGATTATTTTTCCGGTCATGTACATCATGTGGAAGGACACTATCAGCATCCCGATTCAGCCTGGCAGATTCAGGGAAATCAATTGAATAAGATTCGTATTCCCGGTGGCCAGTATGCGAATGAATGGTTTACCAATGAGGCGTTGAACTTTATTCGCAAAGAGAAGGAGCATCCCTTTTTTCTATATCTGTCGTTTACGCTTCCCCATGCAGAGCTGGTTGTGCCGGAGCAGTTTCTGCAACCTTATTTGAACTCAAACGGAGAGAGTGTTTTTGCGCCAGAGATCGCACATGCTCCCGGGCAACATTATGGTCCGCAACCTTTCCCGAAAGCAGCTTATGCGGCCATGGTTTCCCAGATGGATGAATATGTGGGAAGGGTAGTGGAGGAAATCGCAAATTTGAAGCTGGAGGGGAACACCATCATTATTTTTACCAGTGATAATGGTACCCACCAGGAAGGTGGCAGAAGCCGTACGGATGCGCTGGAGTTCTTCAGCAGCAGTGGACCGTTTAAAGGCATAAAGAGAGATTTGTATGAAGGTGGTATTCGGGTACCTTTTATCGTTCAATGGCCTGGAGTAATTGAACCGGGTACCAGCACCGATTTGCCTGCCGCCAATTGGGATCTGCTCCATACGTTTACCAATCTTGCAGGAGTCCAGGTATCTGAAACAGATGGTTTCTCACTCGCTCCGGTTTGGTTCAATAAGAATAATAAAACCTCCCGGAAACAACTGCAGCAACGGGTTTTTTACTGGGAATTTTATGAGCAGGGATATAAGCAGGCTGTGCGCAAAGAGAAATGGAAAGCGATTCGGTATTACAAGGGATCTGACCCGGTGAGAACTGAATTGTATGATCTGGTAACCGATCGGGGTGAAAGCCGTGATTTGTCTGCAAAAGAACCGGCTATCGTGAAGCAATTAGAAAAAATAATGGACGACCAGAGAAGGCCGTCCACCAATGCTGCCTTTCAAATCAGGTAAGCTTTTTTGAATGTATATAGTTGTCTAATTTCTTTTTGTTGCCAACCAGCAGCAGGAGATCTTTTTCATGTAATTCAAAATCGGAGGAAGGATTTAAAATTCGCTCCTCCTCTCTTTCAATGCCAACTACCAGCATATCCGTTGCTTCCCGAATTCCGGTTTCACGTATGCTTTTACCCACGAAAACATGATTTGTGCCAAGTTGTAAGGAAAATGGTTCAACTTCTGCAGGTTCATCTGATGAAGGAAGTTCATTGTTTCTGAACAGTACTTTCAGTTTTTGAACCTGCAATTCGGTTCCGATGATGAAAATTTCATCGCCTGGAAAAATGCATTCATTTCTTTTTGGGTTAACAATGGTATGGGTTTCACGCTTGATCATAGCGATATTAATTCCGATTAATTCACGCCACCTGAGTTCCGCTAATGATTTCCCCAGGAAGCTATACTGTTTATCTATTTTAAGGGGATAGATGCGCGCATTCCAGGGGGCCAGATGTTTGGAATGAGCAGCAACTTCGGTTTGGTCGCGCTGATTAAGATTGGTTAAAAATCTGAATTCGATTCGGTTATAAAGTGCCTGTATTTTCTTTGAAAAAAGCAATAATGAACCAAATCCCAAACAGATTACCAATAATCCTCCAACCAGGTAAAAAAAGTAAATACAAGAAATCCTATCAGCAGGCAGGCAATACCAAGTTTGGTAAAATGAATCATGCGGATCAGGGCAGGATTTACCACCTCTTCATTGATCACTTTCCACCCCGGTACTTTAATAGCAAATGCCCAGAGAAAAGGTGAAATGCTAAGAAAAGTAACGAGTGCCAATACATATTTCATCCAGGGTTGACTTGTTTCCTGCACAAGCGCAGGATAAATAAACCGGGCACTAAGGAGAATGATACTGAACATTAAAACTACCTGCAACAAACCTTTCAGTAGTTGTTGTTTCAAAAATCTTTTCCATGCGCTCGAGGTTCTGGCTCTATTCACATTCTCGCTATATTTCCGGAGTTTTTCCTGCAGGCCAACAGGTAATTTGTGTTCCAGCATCCTGGCTACGGGTCCTGATAGTCTGATCAGGTAAGGAGTGGTCATGGTAGTTACAGCTGATATCGAAACAGCAATAGGATATAAAAATTCACTGGTAACGTTCAGTGTTGTTCCGAGCGTGGCAATAATAAAGGAGAATTCTCCAATCTGCGCCAGGCTGAATCCTGCTTGCAGGGAGGTTTGAAAACTTTGTCCGGATAGCAACGCTCCCAATCCGGAACTCAGAATCTTTCCTGCAATGGTAACAAGACATAGAATCAGAATGGGAACAGCGTATTCCAAGAGTATAGCCGGATTGATCAGCATACCAACTGATACAAAGAATATTGCACCGAACAAATCCTTAAGTGGCATGATGAGGTGTTCAATGCGTTCTGCTTTGGTCGTTTCAGCAAGTATACTACCCATCACAAATGCACCCAGGGCAGGCGAAAATCCAACCTGGTTGGCTAATACAACCATGCCAAAACAAAGACTCACGGATGCGATCAGTAATAATTCATCTGTCAGGAATTTTTTTGCTTTGCGAAGCAGGCTGGGAATAAAAAAAATGCCCATTGCAAACCAGATGATCAGGAAGAAAACCAGCTTCATTATGGAGAAGATCATCTCTGAACCTGAGAACTGCTGACTCACCGAAAGTGTTGCCAATAATACCATAAGTATGATCGCAACCAGGTCTTCCACAATCAAGACCCCAAAAACAAGTGAGGCAAATTGCCGGGTCTTGTATCCCAATTCATCAAATGCCCGGATGATGATGGTGGTGGAGGAAATGGATAAAATCCCTCCAAGGAACAGACTATCGATATGTGACCAGCTCATGGCGATGCCTGTTCCGTATCCGATCAGGCTCATGGCGACAACCTCCACTACCGCAGTAATGGAGGCTGATCCGCCTACTTTTATGAGTTTTTTAAAACTGAATTCAAGACCAAGACTAAATAACAAAAAAAGCACTCCGATTTCAGCCCATACTTTGATGTTTTCTGCATCATATACAGTGGGAAACCACTTGAAATACGGACTTACTACAAACCCTGCCAGTATATAACCTAAAACAAGAGGCTGTTTCAGCCATTTGAATAACAAGGTGGTTATGGCTGCTACGCCTAGTAAAAGTGAAAGATCAATGATTAACTGGGGCAGGTGACTCATCCGCTTTTTTTTGATAGTTCTTTAATTCGAGAATTTCCTGTCTTATTTTTTTTGCCTGCTTTTCTTTCTCCGGTAACAGGCTGGTCTGGTCAGTTGTATAATTAAAAAATGCAAGCTGCTCAGAGCGGTTGTTGTAATGGAACACCAGTCCCATTCGCATAACTACCTGGTCTGCCTTGTCGGATTTCCCTTCTGCTTTTAAGGAGGCAGTTTCCGTGAAAAAGTTTATTTTTTCCAATAGTTGCAACGGAATGGTTGCTACATCGGCAAAGGGCCCTACGTGTTTAAGGAGCAACATGATTGCAGCATCCGGATAAAGGACCAGCAACTGATGATCGAGCCAGTATTGCCTGGATTCCTGATCGCGCAAGTAAGTGTAATTTTCTTTCAGATAGATTTGTAATAATTCCTGTTTCTTTCGATGTGCTTTCTTTTGTTTGTAAACTGCGAGGAATATAATTAACAAAACTGGCAGAAAAAGCACTGCCATTAGCATCAGTACATTCATAATAAAAATTTGGTAAACAATCGTATTGCTATCGGGTGGATGGCAGGATGTTTACCAAAAATGATGCTTGGGATACAAGAGTAATAAAATAAGCTGCCGCAATTGCCAGTCTGGTTTTTCCCACCAGTTGGTTAAGAAGTGAATTCCAATTGCAGATGGTTGGGTATGCGTAAGAGTAGGTATCCCGGATGAGAAAGTGAAATTTTTTTCCTCCGAACGGTTGGTGCGAAGTTTTGGCGGCGTGACTTTTGTGAATTGATCTTTGGATTCCCGGGATTGTTCTTCAATATCTTTTTTGAGTTCCTTATAGTAATGAATAACCAGTGTTTCCGGCTGTATTGCTGAAACTTCAGCCCTGGTTGGGTTTCCAAAGCCTAACAGAACCACTAAATAGATCAGAAAGCGCACGCGCGAAACTACTGAAGTTCAGGTAAACCTCAGGTTAATGAAATAAAAAAACCATAACCGCTTTTTAGCTGGTTATGGTTTAACAAGTGTTGGGTGAAACTTATTTCACGTTCGCACTTACGATTTTTGCCAGATCAAACATGGAGATCTGATTTTTGCCGCCGAAGAGTGTTTTCAGTTTGGCATCCGCATTGATCATGCGTTTGTTGGTGCTGTCCTGAAGTTTGTTCTTCTTGATGTAATCCCAAATCTTCTTGGTGATATCCGGGCGTGAAGCAGGCTTGTTACCAATTACATCAGCCAGTGCTGCGCTTGGAGTTAAAGGTGCCATAAAGGCTGCATTGGGAGTACGCTTTTTAGCAGCTTTTTTGGGAGCAGCTTTTTTAGCGGCTTTTTTAGGAGCGGCTTTTTTTGCAGGAGCAGCTTTTTTAGCGGCTTTCTTAGCAGGAGCAGCTTTTTTTGCAGCAGCTTTTTTAGGAGCAGCTTTTTTAGCGGCAGCTTTCTTTGGTGCGGCCTTTTTTGCGGCGGCTTTTTTGGTTGCTTTGGCCATGACGGTCTATTTTATAAGATTTTTGTTTACCGGAACAATTTAGGCATTATAAGCAGATTGTTACCAGTTCTCCCTCGGGTGTTGATAAGTTACCCTCTATTTTGGGGAAAAAGCCCTTTTTTTTTGCTTTTTGCCCGGCAAAAACATCAAAAATGGTCCTTTCTCCTAGGGGAATTGACTTTTTTACTGCCATTTTTAGTTGGTATCCCCTGCCTTCCTGGCGAGGATTTGGCTCCTGCTACCGGGTATCATACCCTCTGCAGCAGGATTTTCGGGCTTTTCCCAATGGCCCATATTTTCCCCTGGTACAAATTGAGTAAAACCTGTAAATCAACTATTAAGTAAACTTCTTTATTTCGTTTATACATAACCGTGATATACATACTGGCCGGTAGTTTTTGCCAGTTAAACATTACGCTGTTTATTTTTGTATTCTTGTATGTTGATAAATGCAAGTGATTTCATGGAATTGATCGTAGAGCAAAGAACCCAGGAAACAAAGGAAGCGGTAAGCCTGTCAATTGCACGGGTGGATGGGTGTCCTGTGGTTTATGAACCCGGACAATTTATCACACTGGTTTTTCCCACTCCCTTTGGCGAAAAGCGGAGGAGTTATTCTTTCTCTTCTGCACCTGCTGCCGGTGATCCTCCAACTATCACCATTAAAAAAATCGAAAACGGAGAATTTTCCAGGAAACTGGTGGATCAATCAAGGCCTGGTGATTATTTAGTAGCCAGTTCGGTTAGTGGGTTGTTTACACTTCCAAAACAACTAAAAACTGCCCAGCAATTTTTCTTCTTTGCTGCCGGTAGCGGGATTACCCCCTGTTATTCCCTTATTAAAACCCTGTTGTTTACTACGAGCTGCCGGGTAGTGCTGATTTATAGTAACCGCGATAAAGAATCAACTATTTTCTACCATGAACTTCTTGAGCTAAGAGAACGGTTTAACTTCCGGTTTGACATCCGGTTCCTGTTCAGTAACCTTTTTGATATTTACAACAGCCGCCTAGGTAAGTGGTTACTTCCTCAACTGCTCGAACAATACCGAAAAGCTGAAAAAGCATTGCTTCAATGTTATGTGTGCGGGCCATGGGATTATTTGCAAATGGTTCAACTCACGTTATTAAGCGAAGACATAGCTCTTCATCAGATTCATAAGGAACAATTTAGTACAGTTCCCCGGTTACAAAAGCCGGTACCACCAGACACTGATTTACATAAGGTGTTGGTAGACCACAGAGGGGGAAGAGTTGAATTAGAAGTTCAATATCCGAATACTATTCTGGCTGCAGCTAAAGCGGCGGGTATTGATATGCCGTACAGCTGCGAATCCGGACGTTGTGGTAGTTGTGTGGCTACCTGCACTCAGGGGAAGGTTTGGATGGCTTACAATGAAGTGCTGATGGAGGAGGAAGTAACTGCAGGGCGATTCCTCTGCTGCCAGGCTTACCCCGTGGGCGGAGATATTGAGATATTGTTTTAATACAACTGCTCGAGTAAGGAATTCTTCACCCGTATTGCTCCCGGTGATTCTCCAGTATATTTTTTGAAAACAGTACAGAAATACTGTGGCGAGGAGAAATTCAGTTCATAAGCCAGCTCGGTTATATTCAGTCCCGGATCTGCTGTTATTTTTCGCTGTGCCAGTTCGATCTTTTTTCGCTGGATATAATCAGCCGGAGTGAAACCGGTTAGCTCTTTAAACAGATTTTTAAATCTTGACTCAGACAGATTTATTTCCCGGGCTAATTCTGAAACGGAAGGATTTTCGGTGAGTTTGGTATCAATAAACTGGAGTACTTTGTTCAATCGCTCATTTTCTGCTTCTTTTGCCTGGCAATCGATCCTGTCCAACAGGCAGAGCAGCAATTGCTGAATCTCCAGGTGTATCCGGATTCTCTTGATGTCCTCATCTTCCGGATTGGCTGCAATGGTATAAATATCTTCCAGTACCCGTTTAATGTCTTTACTGCCCTTAAAATGCCTGCGTTTGCGATCCATGATCAGGTTGCACAATTTCACCAGGTTGTTGGGAATCGATTTATCCAGTTTGATCAATATCCAGTACAAACATCCTTTTTCTTCGGGATGACCACCGGAACCATGCACTTCTCCCGGGTAGTGGATAAATACATCCCCGCCTTTTACCAGGAACTGTTTACCGTTTACTTCAAAATACTGGCTGCCCTTGTCGTAATAACAAATCTCAATCATGCCATTGTGTACATGATTGGGAAGCTTATCCTCCGCCTTGTTGTAATTGTATTTCCCAAGCAGTTGCAGATCTTCAAACCCCAATTGTTTAAAATTGAGGATTTTCTTACAGGATCCTGTTTCTCGATCGAATAACATGGCAAGCAGTTTTGGTTGGCAATCCGTTCTCTCAAGATAGGAAATACCAGCCAATTACGCAAGTCGATGATTTTATTACGGATTTGGGACCGATTGCAATGCTTTTTTAACTACTGGAGCCACTTTTGTGCCCAGCAGTTCAATGGATTTCATGGCCAGCTTATGAGGGAGTGCTCCGATAGACATCTGCGCCAGGTACCGGGTATGCCCAAATAATTCGTGCTCATACAGTATCTTATCTATTACCTGCTGCGGGCTGCCTACCAATAAAGCTCCCTGTTTCCCGGTGGAGGCATCATATTGCGCTCTTGATAAGCCTGGCCAGCCCCTTTCCTTTCCAATACGTGTCATCACATCTGCATAGGGTGGAAAGAACTCATCCATGGCCTGCTGGGAGTTTTCGGCTATATATGTATGTGAGTTGACTGCCAGCTGCATGGTTGCAGGGTCATGGCCTGCCTGAAGATATCGGTCGCGGTACAATTGCGCATAGGGTTTGAACTGCGCAGGCTGTCCGCCAATTATGGCCAATGTCATTGGTAATCCGTATTCCGCTGCCCGAATCACCGATTCCGGTGTTCCGCCAACCGCTACCCATATAGGTAAACGCTCCTGTGCAGCTCTCGGGTATACACCCCTGTTAGGTATGGTCTGGGTTAGTTTCCCTTCCCACCGTATTTTTTCCTGTTCATTGATGCGCACCAGCATTTCCAGTTTCTCTGCATAAAGCGCATCGTAATCTTTCAGGTCATATCCGAACAAGGGAAAAGATTCAATGAATGATCCTCTTCCTGCCAGTATTTCGGCACGTCCACCCGACAAGAGGTCTACAGTAGCAAACTGCTGATACACCCGCACCGGATCTTCTGAACTTAATACCGTTACGCCCGACGATAATTTGATTTGCCGGGTCTTCACCGCTGCTGCAGCCAATACCGTAGTAGGAGAGGAGACTGCATAATCCGGGCGATGATGTTCTCCAACTGCAAATACATCCAGGCCCAATTGGTCGGCCAGTTCAATTTCTTCCAGCAAATTTCTGAGCCGCTGCTGCGCCGATATTGTTTCACCGGTTACCGGATGTGTTCCCAGGTCAGCAAATGAACAGATTCCTATTTCCATACGATCATTTTTTTGTTTTTCTTTTTTCCATCAGAGCAAACTGCTTTCGGGCTTTTTGTATCTCATCCTTATGCTTCAGTGCCCATTCCGATAAGTCAACCAATTGTTCCAGCAAACTTTCTCCCAGCGGCGTTAATGCGTATTCAACTCTTGGAGGCCGCTCCGCATACACCGTTCGTTCAATCAGGCCATCTTCCTGCAAGACCCTGAGGGTCACTGTTAGCATGCGCTGTGATATGCCATCAATGTAAGCTTTAAGTTCCGAGAAACGCATACTGTTCTGCCTGCCTAATAACAGAATGGTGTGCATGGACCATTTATCGCCATACCGGGCCATGATGTCCTTAACCGGACAAATCGCTTCTATTTTTTTTCGATTTAACAATTGCTTGCTGCAAAGTTAAGTAGCTTTGGTTACTTAAAGTAACTATTATGCAGTCGTTAACAAACAAGACCGCCCTGGTAACAGGTGCTGGTAAAGGAATCGGGAAAGCTATCGCAATGGCGCTGGCAGCAGAAGGTGTACACCTGGGACTGCTGGCCAGAACAGAAAAAGATGTGAAGGAACTCGCAGCTGCTATTGAAGCCAATGGAGGAAAAGCAGCTTTCGCCACGGCAGATGTCAGCAACCGGCAGGCGGTTGAAGAGGCAGTGGCCGATCTTAAAAGCAAATTGGGAAGTTTTGATATCCTTATCAACAATGCTGGTACCGGAACCTTTGGATCCTTTCTCGAACTGGATCCGGAGACCTGGGAACAACAGGTAAAAGTGAATCTCTTTGGTGTCTATTATGTAACACGCGCTGTACTCCCGGATATGATTGCCGCGAAGGCAGGTGATATTATCAATATCTCTTCCACCGCTGGTAAATCGGGCAGCGCGCTTACCAGCGCCTACAGTGCCTCTAAATTTGGTGTCTTTGGTCTTTCTGAAAGCCTGATGCAGGAAGTGCGTAAACTGAATATCCGTGTCACCGCACTTGCGCCCAGTACCATCGTTACCGACCTTGCACAAAGCGCCAATCTTATTAAAGGAGATCCGGAAAGAGTGATGCATCCGGAAGATATTGCAGAACTCGTGATTGCACAATTGAAATTACACCCACGCCTGCTGCTGAAAGAAGCCAGTATTTTTTCAACAAACCCAGGATAAAACAGGGGCGACTCACCAGTCGCCCATATGTTCCGAAACTACTCTTTCCAGGGTAGTTTTATCAATCTCTTTTTCTCTCCAGTTCGGATCGTATTTCACAAACCAGCTCAGCCACATGGAGCGCGATAATCGCATGAACACCGGTTGCAAAGCAATTAATAACACAGCATTGGTAATGCCCCAATACAATACTCTGTAGTCGCCGTCTTCCAGTGAAAACCCGATTATTACCCACCAAGCAATAAATGTTGCTACTGAAAACGCAACGGTGAGTGCATAACTGACATAAGCTGTTCCATAATAAAATCCCACCTCAATTTCTGTGGGCTGCTTACATACCGGACACTTGTCATTCATCTTAAGAATCTTTCCAAACTCGTACGGGTTGGAGGATTCAAATATCTTTCCCTCCCTGCATCGGGGACAACGATTGGATAATACCGTTGACAAATAGCCAGGGTGATTTGATTCTTTCGCCATTTCCTTCCTGTTTTTTGCAAAGGTACCGGATGTATCCTCAAAAAAAGGTGATTATTATCACCCCGGAGGCTACAACACCTTCTCCATTTGCATACTACGGGATCCTTTGATCAACAGATATGCCTCTTTCAAACCCTGTTGATGCAACCATTGATGTGCCTCCAGGCTGTTCTTCAGTTGTATATAGGGATGAGCTATCTTCCCAAAATCACCGCCTACCAGCACAACTGCTTTCCAGTTACCGGTGCCAATCAGATCAATAATTCCCTGGTGCTCGGCAATACTTTCTTCTCCTAATTCCGCCATTGCACCAAGCAGTAAAAATTTATTGTCAACTTTTAATTGTCTGAAGTTTTCAATCGCGGCCCGCATACTGCTCGGATTGGCATTATAGGCATCCAGGATAATATGCAATCCGTCGCGTTTGATCAGTTGACTGCGACTGTTCTCCGGTTGATAGGATTCGATTGCTTTTTTAATGGCCTCGTCTGCTACTCCGAAGCATTTTCCAACAGCTACTGCCGCCAATACGTTGGGGGTATTGTAATCACCTACCAACTGCGTTGATACGAGACCGATAGCTGCACCTTTGGTTACCTGTACCTGCAAAAACTCGCGCTGGCCTTCCGGATCAGGTACTGCAGCGCCTACCAGATCTCCTTCTTTTGTACCATATCGGATAACTGTTTCTATGCCCTGCGACATACGACGCAGATGCTCATCATCCCACATCACAAAAGCGGTTGCTTCATGGGCACGCAGGTAATCAAACAGCTCTCCCTTTCCTTTACGCACGCCTTCCACACCTCCAAACCCTTCCAGGTGCGCTTTGCCCAGGTTGGTGATCAGTCCGTGCGTAGGCTCTGTATAGGTGCAATAGCCGGCGATTTCTTTCTGGTGATTGGCGCCCATTTCCACAACGGCCATCTGTGCATCCGGTTGAATGCGCAGCAATGTTAGCGGAATACCAATATGATTGTTCAAATTACCTGCAGTGGTATAAGTGCGGTAAGTGGTAGACAACACCTCATGGATTAATTCCTTAGTAGTTGTTTTGCCATTGCTGCCGGTGATTGCCAGTACGGGAATATTGAATTGGCGTCGGTGATGCAAAGCCAGTTGCTGCAGACAGGTCAGCACATCTGCCACCAGGATCATGCGATCATTTTCTTTGTATTCTGCTTCATCTATGATGGCATAGGCTGCACCAGCTTCCAAAGCCTTTTTTGCAAAGGTATTGCCATTGAAATGCTCGCCTTTGAGAGCGAAGAACAGGTCTCCTTCCTTTAATTTCCGGGTATCGGTTTGCACGGAAGGATATTGTAAAAAGAGTTGATAGATTTCGGGAATGGTCATATACGAAAATAAAAAAGAGCCGCCATACAGCGACTCTTTATCAGTAAGGTTTGAGAAATTATCTCTTACGTGAATTCTGTTTTCTGCTTTTGTAATTGATGCCGGTTTTGCGACCGTTACCTTCAGGGCTACCCACACGGTCCATTGCACAACGGAAACCAACAGTGGAACTTGCCTGATCTTCTTCCAGGAAGCGACGCGTACCAGGGCTCAGCCAGTAAGCGCGATCATTCCAGCTACCGCCTTTGATCACACGGCTCTTATCGCCAATCAGGGTAGTTATTCCATATCCATAGTTTACACCCTGAATCAGCGAATCACCATCCAGGTAGTTGATCACATCCGCACGCTGGTAGTTGCGACGATCTTTGCTTTCATCATCGGTCATCATGCGATACTTAATACGACCCAGACTATCACGGGTTGGTTTGTTTTCACTTGCATCAATATCAACTGTAGAGAATTTGTTACCACGATAAGGAGCAACATCATCAAAGTCGGTCAGTGAAAGCGGACGATAAACATCACCTGTCCATTCGTTCACATTACCACTCATGTTGTAGATGCCGAATCCGTTGGGATAGAAAGATTCAACCGGAGCAGTGTACACGGCGCGGTCATTCAATCCACCTGCAACACCCATGTTATCACCGGAACCACGCTTGAAGTTAGCCATGAAAGTGCCCTGCCAGCTTCCTTTGCGGGTATCACGCAAACCATTTACGTTGTTGTTCCATGAATAAACCTGCTTGTTGGCAACCAGTTCCTCGCCACGTTTACCTTCTTTTTTAGAAGGCTGGGGATTCTGGTTAACATAACCCAGTGCTGCGTATTCCCACTCGGCTTCTGTTGGAAGGCGGTAACCTGGTAAAAGGATACCATCTTCAAAAGTAACCTGTGTACGGGGAGTACCATTCGGGTTTTTAAGTGTGTTCTTTTTGGATTTGGCAGCTTTACCAGGAGTGGCCTGGAATTCGCCCGCCAGATATGATTTGGTATTGAAGTTTTCTTCAGCAATACCGGAAATGTTCTTCAAAGATTTGTCGTTGATAAAACCTCTTTTAATCAACTCCAGCTCGTTTACGCGGTCAGTTCTCCAGAGACAGAAATCATTTGCCTGCTTCCAGGTAACACCCACAACCGGATAATAGTTATAGGATGGATGGCGGAAATAATATTCTACCATTGGCTCATTATAGGCCAGCTCACTACGCCAAACCAGCGTATCAGGCAGTGCGCCATTGCGGATCGGAGCATGCTCGTCTCCATCAAACACCGTATTAATCCAGTATAAGTATTCGCGATAATGAACGTTGGCAACCTCAGTGCGATCAATATAAAAGGAATTCACCGTAACACGGCGGGGGGCATTGTTCCAGTCACCCATTACATCCTCTTCAGTAGCACCCATGGTAAAGGTACCACCCTGAACGAAAACGAGACCGGGACCAGTTCTCTGTTCTTTCTCTTTGGAGACCTGGTAGCCTCCCTGGTTTTTGTCATTATAATTCCAACCGGTTACGTCCGATTTTTCGGCTTTTTTGCCAAATAACTTCCCGTTTTTACAGGAAGCCACCATTGCGGCACAGGATACAAGGATTGTGAGGTTTTTCCAGTTCATATTGATAGCCATTTAAGCTGGTTTTAGACAGTTATAACGGAACAGTTTATCTATTATTGTGTTATTTTCTTCGACCAATTGCGAATATAATCAGATAAAGCAATCAATACTCTTGCCAAAATCTTAAATCCGCAAGGCTTTATATTATTTTTGATTAACCATGCTGTCTTACCTCCGCGTGTTTATCCTGGTTCATCTGTTTTCCTGGCCTTTTTTGCTGAATGCCCAGCGAACCTATACGTCGCATTCGGTACTGGCAACCGGACAATGGTACCGGGTTGGCACCACAGCAGCTGGTATTTATAAAATCACCGGCACGGACTTGCAGGCGATGGGCTTTTCTTTACCCTTGCCTTCCAGCCAGTTACAACTTTATGGGAGGCCATCCTTTCCACTTTCAGAAGCACCCGGCGGACCTTATTCCGATGATCTTACTGAACTGGCCATCCAGGTCGAAGACGGAGGTGATGGACAGGTTCAATCAACTGATTACCTGCTTTTCTACAGTACCGGCCCACATTATTGGTTAACAGATACCCTGCGTCAGGAGTTCAGTCATCTGCTGAATAGATATTCCGATACTGCCTATTATTACATCCGTAGCGGGGGTTCAGGGAAAAGAGTGGAACAGGATTCTATTGCGGTACCTCCAACACACATTGTAACAGGCTATCAATTTCGCTATTGGTATGAAAAAGACCTGTTCAATCTGCTTTCCAGCGGTCAGGAATGGTACGGAGAACGATTCCTGGCAGAATCTAACCAGCCGTTGCAATTGGCTGTTTCCCTGCCATTGCCTGTTGCTGGTAGCCCGGTAAAATTTTCATCCACGGTAGCTGCCCGCTCCGTTGGGGCTGTAGTTGGATTTGAATGGTTAGCCAATGGCACGGTTTTCGGAACCCATACCATTGCCCCGGTGAGTGCTTCCAGTTTTGATCTGTTTGCGCGGGAAAGCATGCTGGATGCGGCATTCACACCTTCGGCAACTAATAACCTGACACTCCGGTTCACTTCCTCCAATGCATCGGCGATCGGCTGGTTGAACCGGTTCCAATTGCTGGCTGATTGCGAACTCCACTGGACAGGTGTTCCACTTTCTTTCAGAACCTGGGAGGGTAGTGGATCCGGCAGTGTAGCCCGCTATGAAATAACCAATGCCAATGCAGGACTGATCATATGGAAACTTTCCAACAGTATGGAACCTGTGCAAATGAAGGCTCAACTTTCTGGCAACAGGCTGAGTTTTACCGACCTGCATGAATTCCCAGAAGAATATATGGTCTTCAATCCAACTGCGTCCCTTCCAGCTGTAATCCGGGTTGGACCTGTCCCCAACCAGGATCTGCATGGGGCCGGTACCGCTGATATGCTCCTTATTACAGCAAAAGGACTGGAACAACCGGCACAGCGACTGGCCGACTGGCACCTCCAGCACGATGGACTGAATAGCCAGGTGGTACCGGTGGAATCCATCTATCATGAGTTTTCCGCAGGAGTACCGGATCCAACAGCCATCCGGGATTTTGTAAAAATGCAGTATGATCGCGCAGGTGGTGGCACAGGAAACGGACCCAGGTTTCTACTGCTTTTCGGCGACGCTTCTTTTGACCCTAAAAACAGGCTGGTGCCTGGTTCTGGTGGCATTCCCTCCTTTCAGAGCAGTTTCTCGCTGGATCCTCTCAGTACCTATGTTTCAGATGATTATTTTGGATTTCTGGATGATCATGAAAACATTAATGGCGGGCTGCAGACCAATCAGCTGGATATCGCTATTGGAAGAATTCCGGTTTCAACAGTATCGGTAGCCAATCAATATATTGATAAAATAATTGCCTATCATGATCCCTCCGGCAGGGGTGCCTGGCGCAATGAACTGACTTTTATCGCCGATGATGAAGATGGTAACCTGCACCTCCAGGATATGGAAACGATTACGCGTGCAGCAGCCGGTGTAAACGATCGGTTTCAGCAACAAAAAATCTACCTGGATGCTTTTCCCCAGGAGAGTGATGCGGCTGGAGGCCGCTACCCCCAGGTTAACCAGGCCATCAGCGATCAAATGCAAAAGGGAACCCTGATCTGGAATTATACCGGGCACGGTGGTTTTCGCCGGCTGGCAGATGAAGTAATCCTGGAGCAACCCATCATTGACGGATGGCAGCAAAATGGGCGGCTGCCCCTGTTTGTGACAGCAACCTGTGATTTTGCGCCATTTGATAATCCCACCATCACTTCTTTAGGGGACTATTTACTTACCAAACCCAATGCCGGTGCTATTGCCCTTATGACCACCACCCGCCTGGTGTTTGCCTACAGCAACCGGATTCTCAATACCAATTATATGGAAACCGCCCTGGAACGATTGCCGGGGGGGAGATATCGTACCCTGGGTGAAGCCGCACGGGATGCCAAAAACAAAACCTTTTTAAGTTCCGGAGATCTCTTCAATAATCTGAAGTTTACGCTGCTGGGTGATCCCGCACTGACCCTGGCTTTCCCGAGATACCAGGTGCTGACAACACACATAAACGGGCAGCCTGCCAACCAGGTGGCCGATACGGTAAAAGCACTGCAGGAAGTTCGGGTGAGCGGAATAATTGCTGATTCAACCGGTCAGCTCTTAAACGGATTTAATGGCTGGGTATTTCCGGTAGTATTGGACCAGCCATATGAAAAATCCACCCTGGGAAATGACCCCGGCAGTCAGCCTGCACGATTTTCAGTTCAGGACAGGGCGATTTACCGGGGCCAGGTCAGGGTTTCGGATGGCAGGTTTGATTTTGAATTGCTCATCCCACGTGATATTGATTACAGGGAAGGAAATATAAGGATCCTCTACTATGCTTCCGACAGCCTGACAGATGCACAGGGTGCTTACAATAAACTCGTGCTGGCGGGTTCTGATCCGGCTCCGGCCGACAGGGAAGGTCCGGTTATGAAAGCCTATTTGAATGACAGCCTGTTTCGGTCCGGAGATCTCACCGGAGACCGACCTGTTCTGGTGTTGCGTTTATCCGATTCATCCGGGATAAATGTGCTGGGGCGGGGATTTGGACATGATATCAGTATGGTACTGGATGATGCTTTGGATCAGCCGTATAACCTGAATACTTTTTTTAAGGCTGATGCGGATACCTACCAGTCGGGCAGTCTTCGTTTTCAATTACCTGCGCTGGAAGATGGCTGGCATCATATCCGGATAAAGGCCTGGGACCTGCTTAACAATAGTTCCGAAACAACATTGCGATTTCGGGTAAGGGCAGCGGATGTATTGGAAGTGGAGGCCCTGGAAGCCTGGCCAAACCCATTTCGCAACCAGGTTCGGTTTGTATTTACACATAATCAGAATCAATTGCCAATACAGGCCCAGCTTGAGCTTTTTTCATTGCAGGGGCAACTGATCAAAATAATAAACGGTACAATAATTGCCAGTGGAAACCGTTCCTACATGGACTGGGATGGCCGGAATCAGCAAGGGTTTCCGGTTCCTAGGGGGATCTATATATACAGACTGGTTTTACGTTCAAATAATGGCCAGACTGCGGTACGGTCCCGGCAATTGATCAGATTTTAAACGAATTATTTATTAATCATTATTTTCGCCGCGTATAGAAAAAATTTACCCGAACTAATTATTGAAACGTCCAGGCTTTCTGTGCCTCCACAGGGTAAGTTTTTTATTCTATGGGCCCGTATCCGGCCGTTTCCCGAATTTAACTTGAAAGATTCAATACAATGAAACAAAAGTCCCTAAAGCTGGCCTTATCATTTATGATTGGGTGTATGGTGGTGAGTGAAGTGAACGCACAGGATGTACAACCTATCAACGTAGTAACAACTGCAGTTCCATTTTTAAGAATTTCTCCGGATGCGAGAGCAGGTGGTATGGGTGAAGTGGGTATTGCTACTTCGCCTGATGTCAATGCACCTTTCTGGAACCTGGCCAAGACGCCGTTTAATACCAGTAAGTTCCAGGTAGGCCTGACCTATACACCCTGGTTAAAACGCCTTGGTTTGAACGATGTATTCCTGGGATCTATGAGTGGTTATTACAAACTGGATGACGACCAGGCATTGTCTGCCACCCTGCGTTATTTCAACCTGGGTAGCATTCAATTCACCGATAACCTGGGTAATGTGTTCAGTGAAGGTCGTCCTAGGGAATGGGGTTTTGATGTAGGGTATTCCCGTAAACTGTCTGAAAAAGTAGGTCTGGGTATCGCTTTGCGCTATATTCATTCCAACCTGGCAGCCGGACAAACCATTGATGGTAATACTTATAAAGCCGGTAGCGCGGTTGCTGGTGACCTGAGTTTCTATTATAACGGGAAAAATGAAGCTGGTAATGGTTTCAGTGCAGGTGCTACCCTGACCAACCTGGGAAGTAAAATTGGCTATACTTCGGATGCAACACAAAAAGACTTTATTCCTGCCAACCTCGGATTGGGTGTAGCTTATACCAAAGTATTTGATGAGGACAATAAGATCACAGTAGGAATGGATTTCAACAAACTCCTGGTTCCGACTCCACCGAATGTGGGTGATTCAGCCGGACTGGTTAACTACCGTAACAAATCAGTTGTTAGCAGCTGGTTCAGTTCCTTCGGTGATGCTCCAGGCGGATTTGGAGAAGAAATGCGTGAGTTCACTGTTTCCACTGGTGCTGAATACTGGTACCAGGATCAGTTTGCACTGAGAGCCGGATATTTCTATGAAGATAAAACCAAGGGTAACCGTAAATATTTCACATTGGGTGCTGGTATCCGGTACAATGTATTCGGACTTAACTTCAGTTATATCGTTCCTTCAGGATCCGGTGTAAACCAGAACCCGCTTTCCAATACCCTGCGCTTCAGCCTGGTATTTGACCTCGACCAGGTAAGCGGAGAGTAATACGCTTTAAATTTTAAGTAAGATTATAAGAAACGTCCTGCATCTTTGCGGGACGTTTTTGTATGGAAGATGGAGCAATGGAGCAATGGAGGATGGAAGAATGGAAGATGCCTTTTTCACCTTTCACTTTCCTGGGTGCATAGAATAAACTGTAACAATTTTCAAATGAGTAGTACTTATAAAATCGGTTTTGGCATTGATTTCCACCAACTGGTGGAAGGACGGGAGCTGGTAATCGGCGGGGTAACCATCCCCCATACGAAAGGAGCGCTTGGACATAGTGATGCGGATGTATTGCTTCATGCTATCTGTGATGGCATGTTGGGAGCCCTGGCACTCGGTGATATCGGGGTACATTTTCCCAATACCGATCCGGCATATAAAGACATCGACAGCAAGAAATTGCTGGCCCAATGCCAGGAGCTGATCCGTTCAAAGGGATACCAGGTGATCAATGTGGATGCGGCCCTCACCCTTGAGAAACCAAAGATTAAGCCACATGTCAGCGCCATGCAGGAAACCATCGCGAAGATTCTGGGCATCTCTACAGAGAATGTTTCGATTAAAGCTACCACTACCGAAACCATGGGATTTGTGGGAAGGGAAGAAGGGCTGGTGGCTTACGCATCCGTATTGCTGGAGGAAATCCTGCCAGCGAAACTTTCCGTTAAGATAAAAAACGAATCATCCTTTGAACTACCTGCCTATGCTACCAGCGGATCCGCTGGTATGGATATCCGGGCAAATATTTCAGCACCGCTGAGTCTGCAACCACTTGAGAGAACACTGGTTCCAACTGGCTTGTATATGGAATTGCCGGAAGGATATGAAGCGCAGATCCGGCCTCGCAGCGGACTAGCTATCAAACAGGGCATCACCTGCCTCAATACACCAGGCACGATTGATGCAGATTACCGGGGAGAAATAAAAGTAATCCTGGTTAATCTTTCCAATGAAACGCAGGTCATAGCTCCCGGGGATCGTATCGCGCAAATGGTGGTACAGCAGGTTCAACAGGTGAACTGGGTTCCGGTAGAAACGTTAACTTCAACAGAACGGAATGCCGGTGGATTCGGGCATACCGGAAAAGCATAACGAATGAAGCAATTTGCATACCTGGCAATCATCCTGGTAAGTATCGCATCCATCGGGTGCCGGGCTACCAAAAAGATCAACACGGTGATTGCCAAAAAAGATTCAGCAGTTACGACCATCATAGCAGATGCGCATGCAGATTCCCTTCGCTATATCCGGGAAGTATATGATAAACTGGCAGCTAATACCATCGACTACAAAACCTTTAGTGCCAAAATGAAAGTGGAGTACTGGGATAAAGATGGTAAAGGTCCCGACCTCACCGTATTTGTGCGCATGCAAAAGGACAGTGTCATCTGGTTATCGGTGAATGCAACTGTTTTCAGTTATGAAGCATTCCGGATTTTGATTACACCTGACAGTGTGAAGCTTTTAAATAAACAGGATAAAATCGTGCAGCTTCGTTCTGTTAAATACCTAGAAGAAGTGGCACAGATCCCCTTTGATTTTAATACGGTGCAGGAACTCATTATTGGGAATCCACTCTTCCTGGATTCGAATATTGTTTCTTATCGCAAGGGTCCTGAAACCATCAGTCTGCTCAGTATGGGCGAATTGTTCAAAAATCTGATCACCATTGGCGTTGAAAATTATTTACTCCAGCATATCAAACTGGATGATCAGAATGCCCGGCGCAATCGCACGGCAGACCTGAGTTTCAGTAATTATAATGGGCAGGGTGGTGTAGCTTTTTCAACGTATCGAAAGATGAGCTTCACCGAAAAATCCAAGATTGATGTGCAGATGGAGTTCAAACAGTATGCCTTTAACGAAAGTTTAAGCTATCCTTTCAGTATTCCGAAAAATTATAGCGTTCAGTAAACGTTGTAGTTTTTATATTTGAAGCATTCCATCTTCCAATTGAACAGCATGATAAAAAAAATCTGGATACTCCTGTTAATTGTGACCAGCAGTCTGGGCACATTTGCACAAAATGCCAGTAGCAGTGCGGATCTGAAAAAACAGCAGGCCGCCATTCAAAAGGAAATTGATGAGCTGAAACAACAGCTGGCTGAAACCAATAAATACAAGCGCAAAAGCCTGGCTGAACTCAACCTGGTGCAGAAAAAACTGCGCCTCCGGGAATCCCAAATCAAAGTAATCAATGATCAGATCAACCTGATTCAAAGCGATATTAACCAAAGCTGGCGCGATATTGTGAAGCTGCGCGCGGAACTGGATACACTCAAGATCCAGTACCAGAAAAGTGTGGTATATGCGTATAAGAACAGGAGCAATTACGATTTCGTAAATTTTATCTTCAGTGCCGGCAGTTTCAATGATGCCTTAAAACGGATGGCTTATCTGAAATCGTATAGGGCCTACCGTGAGCAGCAGGCGATCAATATTGCGAATACTCAAACCCAACTCGAACAGAAAATCAACAACCTGAATCTGAGTAAGAAAGAAAAGAGTTCCGCCCTGGAAGAGCAGAACAAGCAGTTTAAGGTGTTGGCGGAAGAACGTGCCGAAAAAAATGCGGTGGTAAGCAAGATCAAGGGCCAGGAGCGCGAACTCACCAAAGAGATGAGTGACAAGCGCAAGCAGGATAATAAACTGAAAGCAGCAATCAGCGCAGCGATCAAAAGAGAAATTGATGCTGAGAAAAAACGTCTTGCTGCGATCGAAAAGGAAAGGAAGGAAAAAGAAGAAGCAGCCCGCAAAGCAGCAGCTGCCGCAGCGAAAAAAGAAGAAAGCAGTACAGCCGCTACCAAACCTGCAGCAAAACCGGTGGAAGAGAAACCCGCTGCACCTGCCAAACCCCTGGATGTATTTGATACCCGCGAGGAAGTGAAACTGGCTTCTGATAATTTCGAGAAGAACAAGGGTAGCCTTCCCTGGCCGGTAAATGCAGGCAGGGTTGCAATGAAGTTTGGCAGGAATCAATATGAAGGACTAAAGGTTGATTACGATAATGAAGGCATCACCATTGAGGCGGAGGCAAACAGTTCCATTAAAGCAGTATTTGATGGAGAGGTGTCAGCGATTTTCACCATCGGCTCTATTCAGGCAGTAATCATCAAACACGGAAAATACTTTACTACCTACAGTAATCTTTCCAAAGTAACTGTGAGCAAGGGAGAAAAAGTAAAAACCGGACAATTGATTGGACGACTGGAAGAAAAAGATGCCGGTCGCGGTGAACTAGAATTCCTGATCACCAACGACGATCGTATCAACCTGAACCCTGAACTCTGGCTCCGCAAATAAGTTTACCCCGCAGTCGCGGTGATATGATCCAGGCATTTTTCATACAGTGCTTCGTATTGCGGCACGATGTAGTGAATATCAAACCGGTCACTCTGCGCTTTTGCATTCTCTTTGAACTGATCCAACTGCGCCTGGTTGCTGAGTAAGTCTATTGCGTAGCGACTCATATTCTCCACATCTCCAATTCCACTCATGTAACCAGTCTCGCCATGAATATTAATTTCAGGCAAACCTCCGGCATTGGTCGAAATCACCGGTACACCGGCTGCCATCGCCTCCAGCGCCACCAGTCCAAAACTTTCGTATTCAGATGTCAGTAAGAACAGATCTGCAATAGCCATGATCTCTTCCATCTGCTCCTGCTTTCCTACAAACCGGATATGATCACAGATGCCTAGTTCCCGCGCCAGGCTTTCAGCTGCCGGGCGCTCCGGACCATCACCCACAAACAATAATTTACTGGGCACTTTTTTCACTACATTGCCAAAGATCCGAACCACATCTTCAATGCGTTTGATCTTGCGGAAATTGGAAGCGTGCATCAGGATGCGTTCTCCCTGTGGTGCAATTACTCTGCGAAATGCGTCAATCCCCTTCCGGCGGAACCTGGCCACATCCACGAAGTTGTGGATCACTTCAATCTCTTTTTCAATCTTGAACCATTTATAGGTTTCTTCCCGAAGATTATCTGATACCGCGGTAATGGCATCACTTTCATTGATTGAAAAAGTTACCACCGGCGCATAGGTTTTATCCCGGCCCACCAATGTGATATCCGTTCCATGAAGCGTTGTTACTACCGGAATAGAGATCCCCTGCTTCAATAAAATCTGTTTGGCCATATACGCAGCTGACGCGTGCGGGATGGCATAATGCACATGCAGCAAATCCAGCTTATTGTTGATGATGACATCCACCATGGTACTGGCCAGTGCCGTTTCATAGGGTGGATAATCAAAGAGAGGATAGGTTGGTACCCTCACTTCGTGATAAAATATGTTGGCGTTGAATTCATTCAGTCGAACAGGCTGCTGATAAGTGATGAAATGGACCTGGTGGCCTTTGTCTGCCAGCGCTTTTCCCAGTTCTGTCGCCAATACACCACTTCCGCCAAAGGTTGGGTAACATACGATTCCGATACGCATAAATTAAATTAGTTCCTTGTGAAGGTACTGGATTAAAATGTTTAGGTAATTTTAAAAAAACGTTTACATGATTCGAATTGTTTGGTTAATCGCTCTGGTGGTACAGGTGCTGTGTATCACCCCTGTCTGTGCACAATCAGTTGAATTTCAAAAAGATTCTATTTTTTTCCGCAAGCTGGCAGATGATGTTCTGAGCTCTCCTGCAGCGTATGAAAGTCTCCGGGTGCTGTGTAAAACCGTTGGTCCGCGCCTCGCCGGTTCCCCCGGTATGTACAAGTCTGAAGCCTGGGCTGAAAAAGCACTTCAGGCTGCCGGCGCCGACAAAATCTGGAAACAGGCAGTACAGGTTCCTCACTGGGACCGGGGTGGTAAGGATGAGGCTTGGTACCAGTACACTGATGCATCAGGAAAAAAGGTGAAAGTGGTTCTCGATGTGCTGGCCCTCGGAAACTCTTTGGGCACAGGCAAAAACGGTCTTCTGAGAAAAGCTGTGCTCATTCATAATTTTGAGGAACTCGAAAAGCGCAAGGATGAACTGAAGGATGCTATTGTCGTTTTTAATAATGTTTTCAATCCACGGAATCTCTCAGTCGGACAATCCTATGGCGAATCCGGCGCCTATCGCAGATCAGGCCCCAGTCGTGCTGCCAAATATGGAGCTGCAGCTGTGCTGATCCGCTCGGTTACTGCCAGCGCAAATGATAACCATCCACATACAGGAACGCTTTCTTACGATTCCGCCTATCCGAAAATTCCGGCAGCGGCCATTGGACTTAAAGATGCAGATCAACTGATCGCGCAATTGAAAGCCGGCAACCCCGTGCAGGTTTATTACAAGAGCCTTGCGCATTTCAAGCCGGATGCAACCGGACATAATATCATCGGAGAATTTACCGGTTCTGATTTCCCGGATAAGTTCATCACTGTGGGTGGACACCTCGATAGCTGGGATCCTGCCGAAGGTGCTCATGATGATGGCACCGGTTGTGTGCAATCTATTGAAGTGATCCGCGCTTTTAAGGCCATGGGCCATAAACCCCGACATACGATCCGTGTGGTTTTATTCGCCAACGAGGAAAATGGTATGAGGGGTGGCAATCAATATGCAAAAGAGGCCAAAGCAAAAAATGAACAGCACCTTTTCGCCCTGGAAAGTGATGCGGGTGGATTTACACCCCGTAGTTTCGGCTTCACACTGGAGGCGGCTAAACTGGAACGGATCAGGCAATGGTTACCTCTTTTTGTACCCTATGGTGTTTACCAGTTTGCCAATGGAGGTGGTGGAGCAGATATTGGTCCGCTGAATCAAAGCCTTGGAACTCCGATAGCTGGATTAAACCCGGATGGCTCCCGTTACTTCGACTTACACCACGCCCGAAACGATGTTTTCGAAGCAGTTAATAAAAGAGAGATGGATCTTGGCGCCCTGAATATGGCTTTCCTGATTTATATGATCGACAAATATGGATTATGATTATTTTCATATATAATTAAATCAACACTATGGGAAGGTTTTTCACAATTGTTATCATTGCCCTGATTGCGATCGGCGCAGGATTGTTCTACTGGAGGTTCTATTGGGTCTTCGGTGAAGGGGTGAAATCCGGGGAGCTGAACTTTGTGGTTAAAAAAGGATACATCTTTAAAACCTATGAAGGAAAGCTCATCCAGAGTGGATTTCGTGGAGGCATAGCTGGTAGTATCCAGTCCTACGAGTTTGAATTTTCAGTGGAAAATGAGCAGATTGCCACCACGCTTATGGAAAACAGCGGCAAGCAATTTGATTTGCATTACAAAGAGTATTTAGGAGCCATTCCCTGGAGAGGAAATACCAAATACATTGTAGACAGTATTCTTTCCATGGGTGGACAGCCATCGGAAAAAGTAATCAAACCGAAGGCACATACCACGGAATAAATCAGGAACCTATCAGAAATACAGCCGGACGCTTATGCAGCTCCGGCTTATTTTTTTGCCAGTCCCGGAGTGTGCGGGTCTGGATTACTTCATTTGTACCGGTTATATCCACCGCAACGCATAACCGTGAGTCGGGCCGGCAATGTTGCAGCATCGCATCCAGCAGGGCATTGTTGCGATAAGGGGTTTCAATAAAAATCTGGGTACATCCGGTTCGGATGCTTTCCTGCTCCAGCTCTTTCAATAGTTTATTGCGAGCGCCTGCATCTATTGGAAGGTATCCATGAAAGTGAAAATTTTGTCCATTCAAACCACTTGCCATAAGGGCTAATAAAATGGAACTGGGCCCCACCAGTGGCTTCACTACTGCGCCCATTTGCTGTGCAACTGCTACCAGGATTTGTCCGGGATCCGCTACTCCCGGGCACCCGGCTTCGCTTATAATGCCGATGTTTTTTCCTCTTTGCAGCTGCTGACGAAACTGATCCTTCACCTCCATTTCAGCTTTGTGAATAACAAACCAGTCGTAATTGTCAATGACCATTTCCTTCCAGATGCGTTTCAGGAAACGCCTGGCAGTGCGTTCGTTCTCCACAAAAAATACCTGGCATTGCTGAACCGCTTCCAGTACATAAGGAGGAATCACTTCCAGGTGTTCCTCATCAAGGTAACAGGGAACCAGGTAAACAGAACCAAGTGCAGCACTGGCCATAATTATTTCTTTTCCATTTCACGAAAACTCAGCGTAGCGGCGATTACAGCATAAGAGGGAGCCAATACCCAACCCACAAAGGGGATGGCATGCATCAGATAAAACAGCAGTCCATTACCAATAGCCAGTCCCTTATGCTCACTGATAAAGCGGATGCTTTCGGCTGGCGATAGTTTTCTTCTTTCGCAACTGTAATCCACCATTGAAAAACCATAATAATAACATTCTATAAAAAGTGAGATCAGCGGACTGATCCAACCAACGATAGGAACAAATGAAAGCAGCAGAATGGAAACGGTATAAACCGTTTGCCATAAGAGATTCCGGAGTGCGAGTTTGATGCCCCGAATAATATCTTTCAGCAATTGTTTAAAACTGAAGGGGAAATCGCGGCCTTCAATAATAGATTCTGTTTTCTCACTCAGATAAGCAAATACCGGGGAGCCAACTATCAGAAAGAAAAACTTGAAAAAGGAGAAATAGAAGAACACGAGCAGTACCTGCACCATGATGCCTCCCATCATAAAAAGGAAACTGAGAATCCCACTTTTCTGCTCCTGCAGCCAGCGATCAATACCAATCAGGTTGGTCAGGTAATTCACGGCATCATTGGCAGAACTGATAAAAAAATACATGCCAGTCAGGAAAAGCAGCATATAAATAAAGCCAGGGATCAGAATCCATCTCCAGAGTTTATGATGCACAATAAAATGATGCGCCCGGTAGAAGGATTCAAATGCTATGATGAGTTCTTTCAGCAATAGTCGGTTGTTTAAGCGCCTAAATTTATTACTTTGAACCTAGACCATTCGCAAAAAGATGACAAAACTCCCGCTTTCCTGGTTTGAAGGCACTGATGTAGTGCAAATGGCCCGTGCTTTATTGGGTAAAATCATCGTAACGGAATTTGATGGAATCCGCACCAGTGGCCGGATCAGCGAAACTGAAGCCTATGCAGGCGAGTCAGACCGGGCCTCCCATTGTTATGGTGGCAGGAGAACTGCAAGAACCGAGATCATGTATGGATCAGGTGGATTTGCGTATGTCTATCTTTGTTATGGCATCCATCATTTGTTTAATGTGGTTACCAATAAAGCGGAAATGCCACAAGTGGTGCTGATCCGGGCAATTGAACCGGTTGAAGGTATAGCCGCCATTCGCGAGCGGCTTGGGAAAGCTGCTACTGTGCCGGTACATAAGCTGGCAGTCGGACCCGGACTTGTTACCAAAGCACTTGGAATCCGAACTGCTCACACCGGTCTGCCATTAACTGAACATATCACTATTTGGGATGATGCGTATATACCGGGAGAAATTATAGTAGGGCCGCGTATCGGTATCGACTATGCGAAGGAAGACAAGGACCTCCCTTACCGGTTTTTGTACAATATGAAATAGTAAATCAGAACTTCGGACAGGGAATTTCCTTCTGACCCTCTGATGGTCGTTTGATATAGATCAGTGAGATCTCAATTCCACCCCGGCGCTGAGAAGCTGTTTTCAGGCTGGAGGTATTCACATCATAGGTCATGCCTAACCGAAAATCTGCCCATTCAAATCCCATATAGGGAATGAGTGCATCGCCAAAGCGATACCAGGAGCCGGCATAAAATGCTGTGGGTCGCTCAAAATCATCATTCAGATTAAAGGCAACCGCACCGCCAATCAGGGTTTCAAAAGCCCCTGCCTGCCTGCTGTGCAGAGCAGATAAATGCAGCGTACTGGTTTGTCCAACTGGCAGGTAACCACCACCATGAATTGTTAATCGAGGCTGCAGGGTGTAAAAAACATTGGTGAAATTTTCCTGGGGCCGGTTGATATGATATACAGATGCACCGAAATAAAAATTGTTATCACCGTTAGTAGAGCCACTGTATAACAAACCCGCATTTACGCCCACATAACTTACATTGATACGGGTGCCATCCACTGCTTCTCCACTTGGATTGCTCCAGGTGCCATCCAGCGCGAGTTCGTTTTCAAAATTCAGTTGAGATCCATCCAGTCGTTTGTTACTGTAAACACCCTGAAAGCCTAATCCCAGTTGATGGAATCCATCTTCATCGAGTGCTTTATGATAGGCTGTAGAAAATGCGATATAGTTGGCAGTCAGCACGCCGTTTGCAGTTCGGTCAGTCATCGCCATACCTCCAATACCCCAGGTATCATTATTGAGCCGGCCCCTCATGATGGGTGCATCCAGGCTTAAAGTAGAGGTGACAAAGGCTTTACTAATAGCAGGCCATTGGTCGCGATAGTTACCCGCTGCTCTTACTACCCCATTGAATTTTCCCGTAAATGCAGGGTTAAGCGTCATAGGAGAAGCAAAAAACTGCGAAAAATGTGGATCCTGGGCAAGCAAAGGCGAAGCAGAACATCCCAACAGCAGCAGTATTCCAACAAAAATTCTCATAATAGGACAGGTAAAATACAAAAATTGCCCAATGCCGGTGAATAATTTTCAGTTATGCCTGCTGTTTGGTCCCATAGGCCAGATCACCTGCATCCCCGAGTCCCGGTACGATATAACTTTTGGCGGTCAGCTCCTCATCGATGGCACCACACCAGATTTTTACATTGGGTTCACTGCGGTGAACATACTCAATTCCTACCGTACATGCAATAGCGCAGACAACATGCACTTCTTTTGGTTTACCTTCTTCCCGCAAAAACTGGATGGTTTTAACCAGGGAAGCCCCCGTTGCCAGCATAGGGTCGGAAATGATCAGGATACGATCTTCCAAATCCGGACTTGATACATATTCCATGCTGATTTCAAAGCTGCCATCCGGATGATGTTTGCGATAGGCAGAAATAAAGGCATTATCGGCCCGGTCGAAATAATTCAATAATCCCTGGTGTAAGGGTAATCCTGCACGTAAAATAGTGGCCAGCACAGGTTGCTCTGCCAGGAGCTTGCATTGTGAAGTTCCAAGCGGAGTAGGGGTTTCTGCCTGTGTATGCGCCAGGTGTTTGCTGATCTCATAGGCGGCTACTTCCCCGATTCGCTCCAGGTTCCGGCGAAACCGCATCCTATCGTTCTGTATTTCTACATTTCTGAGTTCGCTTACGAAATCACATAACAGGGAATAATGCTTGCTTAAATTAACCACCATGATTTTCCAATTTTTCTGCAGCTGCCAATCGTCGTAATTTGCACCCGCCCGACAAATCTAAAGGGCTGCCGGGTAAATCAAAAACTTTTTTGAGAATGGTCTATAATGTAATCGGGTTGATGAGTGGGAGTTCGCTGGACGGACTGGATATTGTTTTTGTACAATTTCATGCCACCGGCGGGAACTGGTCGATGGAAGTTCAGCAGGCTCTTACCTATCCCTACCCGGCGGAATGGGAAGAAAAGCTCCGGAACTGTACCAGCTTATCCGCCCAGGATTACCTGCTGTTGCACAGCGAATACGGACATTATACCGGCCAGCTGGTGAATCGCTTTATTGAGGAATTCGGATTGGAGCATAAAGTGCATATGATCGCATCCCATGGGCATACCAGTTTTCATATGCCCTCAAAGGGGATGACTGCCCAACTGGGTGACGGTGCTGCCATTGCGGCGGAAACCCGACTGCCGGTGATTTCAGATCTGCGTGCGATGGATGTAGCAGCAGGCGGACAGGGAGCTCCGATTGTTCCAATAGGAGAAAAGTTGCTCTTTGGCGACTATGCATTTCTTCTGAATATTGGAGGCATAGCCAATCTTTCCATCAAAAAAGCGGATGGATACATTGCCTTTGATAGTTGTGCCGCCAACCGGGTGCTCAATATGCTGGCCCAGGATGCCGGAAAAGTCTATGATGAAAAGGGGGCACTCGCGGCAAGCGGATTGATTCAGGAAACATTGCTTTCCAGGTTAGCGGCGATGGATTTCTACACGCAGGAATACCCAAAATCACTCGCGAACAGTTTTGGAATTGAACAGGTTTATCCCCTGGTGAAAGCAGCCGGATTGTCGGATGCCGATGCCTTACATACCTATACCCGGCATATCGCCATTCAGATAGCAAAAGATCTGAAGCAGGCAGCAGCCAAAGAAGAGATTGCAACAGAGGGCCAGCAATTGCTGATCACAGGTGGTGGTGCATACAATAACTTCCTGGTGGAATGTCTGAAACAGCAATTGGAGCCACTGGGAATTACAGTGCAGGTGCCCGATGCTACTCTGATAGAATTCAAGGAAGCGATTATCATGGCTTTGATCGGTGTATTGCGCTGGAGAGAAGAATACACGGTGCTTTCTTCTGTTACCGGTGCAGGTCGAAATACCATTGGAGGTGCGCTCTGGTTGGGTAATGATGCCTAGATGCCCAGTTTTTCCCTGAGTTTCTGGTAGCCGCTTTTACTAACCGGTAACTGTTTTCCATTTTTTAAAATGGCGGTATAACTGTCCTTTTCCATAGGGAAAAGTTTGCTGATCTCCTGCACATTCGCAAGATAAGAACGATGAATGCGTACGAACTGATCCGCAGGTAATTGCAGCTCCATGGCAGCCATGGTTTTGTTTTTAAGCCAGTGCCCATCTGCCGTAACAATCTTTATATAATCATCTGCCGCTTCAATATAATGTACCTGAGCAACTGGAATAATACGGATGGTAGATTGATCCTTAATTACGATGCGGTCCTGTTGCTGGGGCGACTGACTGGCAGTGTTAAGGAGTTCCGAAGTATGGTTGCCGGGTTGTTGCTGAAGAAATTTCTGAACAGCTTTCTGAAATCTTTCTTTACTGTAAGGTTTGAGTAAATAATCCACCGCATGCTGGTCAAAAGCCTTCATAGCATACTCATCAAATGCTGTAGTGAAGATAACTGCGGGATGACTGTCCAGCAGTTCCAGCATTTCGAATCCATTGATCTTAGGCATCTGTACATCCAGAAAAATTAAATCAGGTTGAAGCTGCTGGATGGCTTTTAATCCGCTGAAGCCATCGTGGCAAACTCCGGTTACCTGAAATTGTGGAAACTCAGCCAGGTATTCCTGGACCAGGCTGCAGGCCAGTGGTTCGTCATCTATGATCAGTGCTTTCAACATATAATTGCGGAATGATTACAGTGGTGATGAATTGTTGGTCTTCTTGTTTTACCTGAAGTAAATCAGATCTTCCGAAAAGCAGGTAGAGCCTGCGTTGTACGGATTTCAATCCGAATCCGGTTCCGGTTTTACGCGTGGGTGTATCAGAGTCGTAAGGGTTACTAACGGTGATGGTTAATTGCTTATCTCTGAGTACTGTTTTTACTTCGATGAATACTTCTCCGGTGGTTTCATACAAACCAAATTTAATGGCGTTTTCTACCAGGGGCTGCAGGAGGAGTGGGGGGATGCTGGCTTCTTGCATTGTTTCATCCGAGTCTATCAGGACCTGCAAACGGTGACCAAATCGCATGCGTTCAATTTGCAGGTAGCGATTGATCTGATCCAGTTCTTCTTTCAATGCCACCAGTTTATTTTCCTTTTGATGAATGGTTCCGCGTAAAAAGGAAGCCAGTTGTTCTGTCATGGTACGTGCTTCCTGGGGGCGGGTGCCAATCAATGCATTGATAGAATTCAAACTGTTGAACAAAAAATGGGGCTGGAGTTGTTGCCGGAGTTTGAACAATTCCGCTTCCGTAGCCAGTTGCTGAATTTCCTGCCGGTGTTTTTTCTCCGCTTCTTCTCTTTGCAGCATATTAAAAAGTAAGATCAGTACGAGGATACTGGTTACGGTGAGCAGGGAAAATCCAACCCTGATTTGCATGGTAGCATTCAGCATGTCTACGTATGCCGGATTATCCGGAAGGATGGAGGTCAGCATCAGTTTGGCGGCAATCGGCAGCAGGGTAGAGAATCCGGCTGTGAGAATGATAGATGCCCAGAAACCTGTGGCATTCGGGGTATAATACCTGAAAATGCGTTTAAGGGTCACTGTTGCAAAAACCAACAGGAAGCTATTGGTCAGCGATTCCGTAATACTGACGGAAAAGGAATAGCCGTTGGTAAGCAGGGCAAAAAAATTGATCTGCCAGATCAGGTAAATAAAGATGCTACTTAGAAGCAATAGCGATCTGTTATTAAATGGAATCGATGGCATATTCCTGTTGGTGTTGAAGTTGGATGGTCTTGTCTTTTACAAAATTGCGATAGCCTTCTGCATATTCAATTTCCCTGTGTTGCTGGTAGAGTTCCGCTCCGTGGAAAAAGCCGGGAAGGTTGATCAGCTCCTTTATTCCAAGGAATTTCCATTCCACTTTGGCGCTATTGTTGAATTGCCAGACCAGCAGCTCCTGCTGACCGATTTCATGCGCTGCCTGCAGGGCTTCGGTTCTACTACCGGTTTCGAGTAGTCGAACCTGTTCTTCAAACTGCGGTGTGTGCGAACCTTCACCGCAGATGATCTCATAGCAAAGTGTAGCCAGGTAATAAGACATAAGGATGGTTTAATGGTTAATGGCTTATACAGTCGTAATCTGTATTCCTCCAAATACGGCATTGGCCTCGAGGTACATGATCTTATCAGAATAGATGCTGTGTTGCGGACGTTTGTCTTCCACTCCACCCAATACCGCATTGTTTTCCATTTTCAATTGCCAGTGTGAGGGAACAATCAGGCGGATACTTCCAAATACGGCGTTAATTTCCAGTTTGGGAGGGGTATCAAAATCAGCTTGTAATAAATTGATTTCCGCACTTCCGAAAACCGTGGATACTTCTCCTCCGCGGAAATTCTTGGAGATCACAAATTTTCTTACGGTACCGAATACGGTGGATTCATCGAGTTTATCTGCACCTGATGTGTTGGCAGCAGTTTGTTCTTCTTCCGTGGGAGATGAATCACCCTCTAAAATGGCCGATGCTACGCGTGCGGATTTGTTAGTATTCCAACGTCTCGGCCCCAGTACTAAGATGAGTCCCGCTACTACCATAAATACCGGCCAGAAATATTCACGGGGAAAGAATTCGGGAAAGATATCATCCGCCAAAAAGAAGGCGCCAATTGCCATTGGCCAGATCCAGCCGGTTCCTTTAAACCGCTGGCTTACACCAATCGCAAATCCAACTGTGATCAGGATCATGGGCCAGGAAAAAATCCAGCGTGGTATAAAAAATCCAGCTTTACTGGCGAACAATAATCCGCCTACTATGATCAGCATGATTCCGAAAACATACCGACCGCTTTTGTCTCCCCGGCATGGACGATGTCTCCGGTATCTATTTTCCATATTCATGAGTTTCAAATTTTAAGTAAAACTAAGGCAGGCCGATTCCCATGGCAAGGGCATTCCCGCCATTTCACCCCCTTTCTCGGTAAAGCCCGGCTTTTAGTCGGTCAATTCACCCGACCGGTGCCACCCGACCGGTGGCACCGGTCGGGTGGTTAAAGGAAACGGAATTGCCGGCCATCGAAGAGGCCGCGGTCAGAGAGTTTGAGTTCAGGGATCACCAGCAGCGCCATAAAGGAAAGGGTCATAAATGGAGCAGACAAAGAACTGCCCAACCCCTTTGCCATGCTATCGATTTGTGTGTAAGCAGCAGCAACTTCCAACCCATCATCCGCGCTCATGAGTCCGGCTACCGGCAAGGGCAAAACCGCCGACTCGGAAGCATTCACGCAACTGAGCCCACCCTGCTCCCGAATCACCAGGTTGATCGCTTCCACCAAGGAAACATCATCCGCACCTACGGCGATGATATTATGGGAATCGTGCGCCACCGATGAGGCAATCGCCCCCTGCTTCAAACCAAACCCATGTATAAATGCCTTGGCAACAGGAGCCGGCTGGTACCGGTTCACGACTACCAGTTTCAATATATCAGTAGCCGGATTGCTGCACCAGCCATCTTCCTGTACCAGCAAATCAGTTGCACCAATTTCCTTTGTCCCTGTTATCAATTGACCATCATAGGCCACAATCGCAGGTAGCGGTGTTCCAACTGCCGGCATAAAAACAGTGTGCTGTTCAATTGGTGAACAGTGAAATTGATTAATCGGTTCCACAGCAATCGCGGGGATCCTGCACTCCCCATTTTCATATACACATTCCCCATTGATCCAGGTGGATTCCACTTCAAAATGTTCCAGGTCGCGCAGCAACACAAAATCCGCCCAATCACCTTCCTGCAACATTCCCACATCCATTTTATAATGCTCCACCGGGTTCACACAGGCTGCTTTCAACACATCAAATAAATCCAGTTCATGCGTCAGTGCCCGGGCACAGAGCTGGTTGATATGTCCCAATAGCAAACTGTCCGGATGTTTATCATCACTGCAGAACATGATCTGATCCGGATGCGTCCGCAGCAACTCAATCAATGCTTCAAAATTTTTCGCAGCACTGCCTTCGCGGATCAGGATTTTCATCCCCTGCTGCGCTTTATCCAACCCCTCCTCATAAGTAAAACATTCGTGATCGGTACTCATGCCCGCCGCGATATAATGTGCCGCCTGCTCACCTCTCAATCCGGGTGCGTGCCCGTCGATCGGTTTGCCCAATTCCTGTGCAGCTACGATCTTGGCCATCACTTCCGGATCGCCATTGAGCACACCCGGAAAATTCATCATCTCGCTGAGGTAATAAATATCATCACGTTCCAGCAATCGCTTTACTGCTGCCAGGTTCAGCACGGCCCCGGCGGTTTCAAACACCGTGGCAGGCACACAACTGGGTGCACCAAAATGAAATTTAAAAGGAACAGCTTTCCCATTTTCGATCATAAACTCCACCCCGGCTTCTCCGCATACATTGGCTATTTCATGCGGATCCGAAATCGTGGCAACGGTTCCATGTTTCACCGCCAATCGCGCAAAAGCAGAGGGCACCAATAACGAACTTTCAATGTGCACATGGGCATCTACAAAACCCGGGCAGATATAATGCGCCGAAGTATTCGGGTTCTCTGAGAGATGGCGGATCTCCCGGATCCGTTGACCTTCCAGGTGGATTTCGGCATAATATATGTTTCTGTTTGGGATATCAACCAGGTTGCCCTGCAGGATTTTTTCCATGATGAAAGCTTGTTATTGCAATATACCCAACAACCACAGAAATGATAAAAAACCGTGTATTCACTGTAATGATTTGGATGATCGGTCATCTAATAGAACACAGAACCTTCTAAATTTGATTCAAAATGCGCACCATGACGAAAGGAACTGCTTTTACCTTACTGGCCTGCCTGGTCTTTGGCTTTTTTACCGTTCAGGCACAAACAGTGGATGAGGTACTGGCCGGATATGAAAAAGCATTGGGCGGGAAAGAAAAATTACAAACTCTGAAATCCGTTTATATGGAAGGGGTTTCCATCGCCGGTAATGGCAATGAGATCACTTCCAAAATGACCAAAGTGGATCAGCAACTGATGCGTTCTGAAATCAATTTTGGCATGGGCTCTTTTAATGTATTGCTTACTGATAAAGGCGGATGGGTTTCCAATCCGCGCAATGGCGGGAAGTTTGAACCCATGCCGGAAGACCGGTACAAAGCAGCACTGGGTGAATTGGATCTGATCGGTCCCCTTTATAATTATGCGGCCAAAGGCCACAAAGCTCAACTGGAGGGAAAGGAATCCATCAATGGAAAAGACGCCTATAAAATTAAACTGACTCTCGCAAGCGGAAATGAGATAACCTATTTCATTGATGCCGCCAGTTACCTGCTGGTGCGTGAGATCCGTAAGGGTGGGGGCATGTTTGGAGGCGGACAAAGAAGAGGCGCCAATGCAGACCAGCAACCCCAGGAGGTAATCACCGATTTCAGCGATTACCAACCCACGCCGGAAGGATTTTTATTCCCTTTTTCGGTTAAACGCAACGGAATGGGGGGTGAAACCATCTATGAAAAGATCGAGGTGAACAAACCGGTAGATCCAAAGTTATATAAAGCAGAATAAGGACACACTCAAATACCAACTATACATTAAACAGAAACACATGAAAGCATTGAAACTCGCATTTTTAGGAGCTGCTCTTTTGGGAAGCATGACTGGTTTTTCCCAAACGGCAGATGAGATCGCCAACAAGCACATTGATGCCATTGGCGGTAAGGATAACTGGAAAAAAGTAAAAACTGTTATCATGGACGGAACCATGAGTTTCCAGGGTATTGATATCGCAGTAACTACCACTTCTGTACACAATACCGGCAGCCGCCAGGATCTGAACATCATGGGACAGGCCAACTATATCATCATGACTCCCACTGCCGGATGGATGTATATGCCTGTACAGGGTCAAACCAACGTTGAGCCCATGACGGAAGAAATGGTGAAAAAAGGAGCTGACGAACTGGATACCCAGGGCGCCCTGGTTGACTACAAGGAAAAAGGTCATGCCCTGGAATACCTGGGTAAAGAAGATGTGGAAGGAACAGAATGTCATAAACTGAAACTGACCCTGAAAGGCGGAAAAGTAACTACTTACTTTATCGATCCCTCTTCTTTCCTGTTGCTTAAGTCAACTGCCAAGCAGGAAGTGAACGGACAGGAAATGGAAATGACAACCGGTTACAGCAACTACCAGAAATTACCGGAAGGTGTTTCTATGCCAATGACCATCAGTGTGCCACTCGGACCAGGCATGAATGCTGACATGGTAATCAGCAAAATTCAAATCAATAAGGAAGTTCCTGCAGCAACCTTCCAGCCTGCAAAATAATTGACCGATTCCTGAAGCCCGGTTTATCCGGGCTTTTTTTTCCCCTGACCAAAACACATCACATGAAACAACTGCTTCTTTCTATTTGCGTTTGTTCTATATCGTTAGTAACCTTCTCCCAATCCAATGTAAACTCTGCCACTTTCGGAATGCTGGAAGCGCGATGGCTTGGTCCCGGTACCATGAGTGGCCGCATTACTGCCATCGAAGGCGTGAACAAGGATGGTAAAACGCTTTACATAGGAACTGCCGGTGGTGGCATTTGGAAATCCACCAATGCCGGCGCTTCTTTCAAACCTATTTTTGATCGCTATTGCCAGAGTATTGGTGCACTTGCTATTGATCAGGCAAAACCCACTGTTGTGTATGCAGGCACGGGAGAGAGCAATATGCGAAACTCCGTTTCGATCGGAAATGGTTTGTACAAATCAACCGATGGGGGCGATAACTGGACGAAGATCGGGCTGGATTCCACCGAGCATATTTCCAAAATCGTGATTGATCCCGCCAACTCAAACAATGTTTATGTAGCAGCACCTGGTCCGCTTTGGAGCGACAGCGAACACCGGGGTTTGTACAAATCAACAGACGGTGGCAAAACCTGGGTTAAATCACTCTACATTTCAGATAAGGCAGGTTGTGCCGATGTAAGCCTGGATCCCAATAACCCCAATATCGTATATGCAACTACCTGGGAATTCCGTCGCCTTCCCTACCTGTTCAATTCGGGAGGCAAGGGATCGGGAATTTTCAAATCGATGGATGGAGGTAAAACCTGGAAAGAACTGACCAATGGATTGCCAGCCAAACCTTTTGGCCGTACTGCATTGGCCCTGGCACCCAGCGCTCCTGAAAACCTGATTGCCATTGTTGAAGCAAAGGATACCAAAATGTATATCACGAAAGATGGTGGCGAAAGCTGGAAAGAACAGAGTGCCACCCTCAATGTGGTATCAAGACCTTTTTATTTCAGCACCCTGGTGATTGATCCCAAAGATCCCAAACGTGTGTATCGTCCGGCTTTCTCTTTCAGCTATTCAGATGATGGCGGTTATTCATTTGCGGAAGCATCGGGCGATGGCGGATGGGTACACTCAGATCACCACGCCCTCTGGATCAATCCGAATAATACCAACCAATTATACCTGGGTACGGATGGCGGTGTATACATCAGTCTCGATAGAGGAGTTACCTGGATCTTTGTATCCAACCTGCCAGTCGGACAGTTTTACCATGTAGCAGTTGATAACCGCGAGCCCTATAATATTTATGGAGGCTTGCAGGATAACGGTTCCTGGTATGCGCCTTCTGCCAAACCCAATGGAGTGAACAATGGCGACTGGACTGCGATTTATGGAGGTGATGGTTTCTGGACAGTTCCGGATCCAACTGATCCGAATATTGCATATGCTGAATACCAGGGTGGTAACATGGCGCGGGTTGATTTGCGTACCCTGAAATCCGTTTCCATTAAACCACAGGCAGCTGCTGCCGATGGCAAACTTCGCTGGAACTGGAATACACCGATTCACGTGGGACAAAAAAATCCAAAGAACCTGTACACCGGTGCGCAGTATTTGTTTAAGAGTACTGACCAGGGAAGAAACTGGGTTCGGATTTCTCCAGACCTCACTACCAACGATAAGAAAAAACAGGAACAGGATAACAGTGGTGGCTTAAGTGCGGATAATACATCTGCAGAGAACCATACCACCATCTTCACCATTGCAGAATCTCCGCTGGATGAAAATATCATCTGGGTAGGTACTGATGACGGTAACCTGCAATACACCACTGATGGTGGTAAAACCTGGACCAATGTTTCCTCGAATATAACTGCAGCTGGCTTACCTGCGCAGACCTGGGTGAGCAGTGTAGAACCATCGCGTTTCGATAAGCAGGTGATCTATGCCAGTTTTGATAACCACATGTATGGCGATCATAAAACCTATCTGGGAAAATCCGCCGACATGGGTAAAACCTGGACCCTTTTCAAAAGTGATGAGTTCACCGGATTTGCGCATAAAATCAAGGAAGATCTGGTAAATAAGGACCTGTTGTTTGTTGGAACCGAAATGGGCATGTTCGCTTCGGTTACAGGTGGACGTGAGTGGTTCAGAATGAAGAACAGAATTCCCGAATATGCATTGGTGAGAGATATTGTGATTCATCCCAAAACCCATGACCTGATTCTTGGAACCCATGGCCGGGGTGTAATTGTGGTGGACGATATCCGCCCGATGCGCGAACTCGCTGGTGAAACTTCCAACAAGCCTGTGCATATTTTTGCTGCGGCGCCTCAGCCCATCCGGGATGGCCAGTTTGGTAATGGAGGCTTTCCTCCAACCGGTGGCTGGTCAGCCGGTAATCCGGCAGGCATTCCACCTATTCAGTATTACCTGAAAGACAGGATCATGTCTGGTGATGTGAAAGTGGAGATATTCAATGATAAAGGCGAACTGATTCAAAGCATGCCGGGCTCCAAGCGCAAAGGAGTAAATAAAGTGTATTGGAACCAGCGCATGACACCTAATAAATCTGCAGCCGGCGGAACCAAAATGGACCGCGGTGGTATGGTTGCACCACAGGTATTACCTGGCACCTACACACTGAAGCTGACAGTAGGCAAAGAAGAATACAAGCAGCCCATCGTATTGGTGCATGATACTTCAAACACTACGTACAGCATGGAAGATCGCCTTGCACAACACAAAGCATCCATGGAATTGTACAATATGCAGAAGGAGCTGAATGGATTGATTGAAGAAGTAAACGGTGAACAGAAATTACTGAAGGAAAGTGGCGACAAGATCAAAAATGAAAAAGTAAAAAAACTCTTGAAGACCTATAATCAATCCCTGGAAGAATTCAGATCCGGCTTACTGGCAACTAAACAAACCAGTATTTTTGCAGATGAAGAACAGTTGAGAGAGCGTTTGACAGAATTGTATATAACCATCGCCGGTAATGAGGCGAGGCCGAGTAATCTTCAATTGGAGCGATTGCAATCTCTCCAGGGCGAACTTGCTGCCGCCAAAGCAAAACATGCTGCCATTAGTAAGCAATATTCCGATAAAGTGCGACAGGCAATGGCAAAAGAAGGAGTAACAACCCCGGCTTTAAAAAATCCGTCTGTTAAATAGTTTTTTTGTATCAGGTATACCTGGCTGGTCGGCGGATGCTGACCAGCCATTTTTTTTAGTACTTTGAATACCTGATTTAAACAACTACACATGAGAAAATTACTGTTAGTAGCCTGTTTGCTGCCCGGACTCCTGGCACAGTCGCAGCGCAAAAAAACAGCGCCTGCAACCAAGGCCCCCAACTACGATTCGCTATTATTGGCCAACACCCAATACCGACTGATCGGTCCCTGGCGGGGCGGAAGATCTGCTGCGGTAGCCGGGTCCTACACCAACCGTCAGACCTTCTTTATGGGGGCAACCGGAGGCGGACTCTGGAAAACCACGGACGGAGGAAGCAACTGGACCAATATCTCCGACAAATACAATATCGCCAATATTGGAGCCATCGCCATCGCGCCAACTGATGAACAGATCATGTATGTAGGAGAGGGCGAGAATACATTAAGAGGCAACGTGGCAGAAGGACTCGGAGGCATCTGGCGCTCCGATGATGGCGGCCGGACCTGGCAGAACAGGGGCTTGAAAGATGGTCGGCATATCATCAGGATACTGGTTCATCCCCGCAATCCGGACATCGTTTGGGCAGGGGTGATCGGTCATCTTTTTGGCCCAAATGAAGAACGGGGTGTATTCAAATCAACCGATGGCGGTAAAACCTGGAAACGCACCCTGTTTGTCAACAACCAAACCGGGGCGAGTGACCTGGTGATGGATCCAACCAATCCATCCATTCTGTATGCCGGCACCTGGAGAATCATACGCACACCGTATAGCCTGGAAAGTGGTGGAGAAGGAAGTGGTTTGTGGAAATCCGCCGATGGGGGTGAAACCTGGACCAATATCACGGCTTCAAAAGGCCTGCCCAAAGGGGTGTGGGGAATTGTAGGGGTGGCCATCGCGCCTTCCAATCCGGATAAAGTAGTAGCCCTTATTGAGAATGAAAACGGAGGCATGTACACCAGCACTGATGCGGGCAAAACCTGGAGCCTGACCAGTAATGATAACAATATCCGCCAGCGTGCCTGGTATTATACAAAAGTGTTCATTGATCCTAAAAATGAAAATGTAATCTATGCGCCAAATGTTGGCTTCATGCGTAGCAGGGATGGTGGTAAAACCTTCCAGGGGATCCGCACACCGCACAGTGATCACCATGATTTATGGATTGATCCAAAGGATCCGAATCGCATGATTGTGGCAGATGATGGCGGCGGACAGGTGAGTTATGATGGCGGCAATAGCTGGAGCACCTATATGAACCAGCCAACCGCGCAGATCTATCGCGTGAGTACAGATAACAGCTTCCCGTATCGTATCCTGGGAGCGCAGCAGGATAATTCAACCATTCGGATAAAACACAGAACCTATGGTTCGGTTATATCTGACCGTGACTGGGAAGAAACAGCCGGTTCCGAAAGTGGATATGTGGTTGCTGATCCTTTGAATCCGGATATCGTGTATGGAGGAAATTACGGCGGTTATCTGTCACGGTTAGATCACAAAACTGGGGAGAACAGGGCAATCACGGTATGGCCTGATAACCCGATGGGTGCGGGTGCTGATGTATTGAAATATCGTTTCCAGTGGAACTTCCCGATCTTCTTTTCTCCGCATAACCCGAAACGTTTGTATACTGCAGGCAATGCCTTGTTTGTAACAGAAAATGAAGGTGCGAGCTGGGAGCAGATCTCTCCGGATCTGACCACCAATGACAAATCAAAACAGGGCCCCAGTGGTGGTCCGATTACAAAAGACAATACAAGTGTTGAATACTATTGTACCATTTTCACCGCAGCAGAAAGTGCATTGGAAAAAGATTTGTTATGGACTGGCTCAGATGATGGATTGGTGCATGTGAGTAAAGATGGCGGAAAAAACTGGACCAATGTAACGCCTGCTGGTGCACCCAAATGGATAATGTGGAATGCCATCGAAACACATCCAACGAAAAAAGGAGTAGCGTATATCACAGGCACCCGCTACAAGCTGGATGATTTCGAACCCTATGTGTATAAGACGACCGATTATGGAGCTACCTGGACGCGCATCACGCGTGGCATTGATCCCCTGCATTTTACCAGGGTGGTAAGGGCGGATCACAAACGTGATGGCTTGCTCTATGCAGGCACTGAATACGGTATGTATATCAGTTATGATGATGGCGCTAACTGGAGAAAGTTTCAGTTGAACCTGCCGGAAGTGCCCATTACTGATTTAACCATCAAGGACAATGACCTGATTGTAGCTACGCAGGGAAGAGCGTTCTGGGTGCTGGATGATTTGACAATAGTACAGACTTATGATCCTGCCTTGATGAATAAATCATTGCATGTGTTTCCGGTTCGGGAAACCTGGAGAATCCGTGCAGCAGGAGGATTCCGCGGAGCAACACCTGTGAATGCAGGAAAGAATCCACCAACCGGTGCCGTGATCAATTTTTATGCAGGAAAGGTGACGGATTCCACCAAAGCAACAGTGACCATCCTGGATAAGCAGAAAACAGTTATCAAAACCTTCTCAACCCAATCCAAAGAAGATAAACTGGAATTGAATTCGGGCATGAACCAACTTGTTTGGAACTTGTTGTATCCGGAAGGGAAGAAGATTGATGGGATGATATTATGGAATGGCGTACCAGGCAGTATCCTGGCGCCTCCCGGTAATTATTATGCGAGAGTGAAAATTGGTACAGATTCAACGGAGGTTCCATTTGTAGTGAAAGCCGATCCCAATTACAAAGTATCTACGGCTGATTATGAAGCGCAGTTTGATTTCCTGAAGCAGGTGCAGGGAACTTTCAATGATGTGCAGCAGGCGATTCTGGACATCCGCAGTTTGAGAAGCCAGATCAATGATTTTGTTGGCAGACAGGGTAAAGGCATTCCGGCGGATGTGAAGCAACAGGCGGATACCATCAACAAACAGTTGACCAAAGTGGAGGAAGCGCTGTACCAGACCAAGGCAAAAAGTTTCCAGGATGTGCTGAACTTCCCGATCCGACTCAATGATAAATTATCCGGAGTGTTTGATGCAGCGAACAGTGGTAATATGGCACCGAGTAAACAGGCGAGGGATGTGTATGCTGATTTAAAGCAACAGGCACAAGTGGAATTGAACCGGTTGGAGCAACTGAAATCGGGACAAATAGCTGAGTTCAACAAACTGATTCGTGAAAAAAGTCTGCCTGTGATCGGGATCAAACCGGACTAATTTTTATAAGCAATATTCGATTACTGAACTCAGGAGAGCGTGCGTTTTGTAACCAGTTGGCTGGTTACAAAACGCCGCATTTTTATTTTGGTGAGCTGGTGGATCAGCAGTTGAAAACGGCCCTTATTAAAGTTGATACTGCACTTGAAAAAGTAAAACTGGTGGTGCCTGCATCTGCTTCGGGTGAAGAATCAGAACAAAAGCGATTTGGTGCCATCGCAGACTTAATACTCATGGTTTCCGTATTGGAATTATTGGAAAAAGATGGGTATGTATTATTGTATCGGGTATCCGGACGAACACAGGAACAGTATGAATTTGGGAATAAGGAACTTGCGTCTGTAGCCAGGGAAGAGGTTCCCATAATTGATGAAAGAACAACTACTTTGTTATGTAAGTACAGCGTAATGGATATAATTCCTACGGATGAGTTCCGGCGTTTTTGCAGCAGGGGTTTTATTGCAAGAGATGAGCAGCGTTTTCAGCGGCAGATCCATTTTACTGTAGGTGCCCTGGCTGTTTCTACCTTGCTGCTGGTGCTGAATATGGCATTTACGTTTTGGCCTAAGATGACAGGAGAGTCAAAGAAAACGTTGATCAAACTGGATTCAATGATCACGGATATTCATGAAATCCGGTCTACTCTTTTTTCACCTAAAAAAAAACGACAGCCTTCAGGTAAAATGCGTCTTATTTTTTAATGGATTTCTTAGCAGCATTTTCTTTCACTCTGAAAGCTGTGATCTTCTTCACCAGGTCCAGCGGTAATTTTTTATCATAGGGAAACTGAATCGCTCCCTTGGATGTTTGATACGATTCAAGTGCTTTTTCAAAATTGGTAATGCCACTCGGAGAAGGATAAAATCCGATATGGTTTTTATTGGCAGCAAAATGAACCAGGTTGCCCTGCAGTACAAAAGTGGGCATGCCATATTTGATGGCTTCTGCAGCCTCCGGAGCAGCCTGCTGAATCGTTTGCCGCATTTGCTTTAAGCGTTCCTGTATCTCCTGCGGGAAACCGGCTATATATGCATCAATGGATTCAACTGTTTTCATGTTGAAGTTATTTATGCTAAGCTAACCCTGATTTTCAACAGGCAGCGGGTGTGCTTCCGCCAAATATGGGGGGATTAGAACCGTTTTCCATAGGAGAAACCTACCCATGGAAGTGTATACCCATCATAAGTGGCAATAATAGTACCCACATTGATCCTCCACATATAATTATTACGGGTATGTTTTCGAAAACCAAAAGTTGGAATGAAGTAGTGATCCACCTCAATATTCACATGATTTTTTTCAGGGCGGTTTTTAAAGAGGGTGGGAGTTAAACCCAGCGCAGCTTCCAGGAACTGGTATTCATTCTTTAAAGGGATCAGGTAGTTGAACGCAACAGGCACAGTCAGGTAAAAATCGTATTCAGCATAAAATCCTAGTCCGGCACGCATCCCAAATCCTGGTTTTTTAGAAAACTGGCGTTCGTAATTGATAGATCCGAAGAGACCATTTCCTCCGGCTTCAACGTAGGCAAAATTGCGGGAAAAGGAGGATTGTGCCTGGGCCGCACAGGTAATAGCCATGCCCAGCAAAAGCAGTGTACATTTTCTCATAGTGTGAATAAGGTTATTCCTCTAAACTAATACATCCCTTACAAACCTGCAAATACAAAAGGCTTAGAAATTGTTATAAATGGTATACCCCTTCCTACTAAAATATTCCAGCAACCCATCTTGCTCTTCCAGTAGGTTATCTATGGATGCAAGTATCAAATTACTATGCCGGCTATTTCTTTCAATTTCATCCTTCCAATATTGCGTTCTTCGAGTAATCAACTGAATATATTCAGCCGGATGCGCTTTTATCTTTTCCCGCAAACCCGCTTTCAGGCAGGCTGTATCCTGCTTAAGATAACAATCCCTTCGTTGCTTTATCTCCTGCTCATACAAGCTGTCATTTCGTATCAGTTGCACCAGCCAATCCGGTGGATACAATCTTGCCAATGCTTCAAATGCCCCCTGGGTTAAAGCAGGCTGATCCAGGTTGTAAATGGTTTTTCTTTTCTTCTCCACCTGGTGCAATATATACCTGTCGGGTTTGATATATTGATCACTTCCATACCGGATCTGCTGATCCATGATCACCGGAATATAATAACTGAACTGTTTGAATACCCGTTTCCTGATTCCAAACTTTGAATGATAATAGGTATATACCCTGGCTGTCTCCGCTCTGCCAATAATATCTTCCAATCGCTGTTTGTTGGGGTACGACATCATTCGAATCCGCTCTTTAGCATGTACAAGTGGACGCAGCCCCCTGTCTTCATGAAAGCTTTCCGTAAATACCAGCTCCACTTCATCAAGTATGGAATCCAGTAAAGGAGTATACTGAAACTGTTCCCTGGGCAATACACTGTACGTTCCGATGAGATATGTTGTCGTATCCCTACCCGGACTAACCACTTTATAAATCAACTGGCTCTGGGCCTGTGAGAATGAAAGCAGGTTACTCAGCACCAGCAGTATCCGTACCCAGGTCATAAATTTCACGAATGGATTCAAGTGTTTTATCGAAATTGATATTCAGATCGATTAATTCACCGTTATGGATATCAAAAACCAATGCATGTACTCTTGGATAACCTTTGGTGAGGAATGATTTTTGCCAGGCAGCCATTTTGATGATGTTGGTGCATTGTTCCTGCACATTTAATTCAACCAGTCTTTTGTAACGGGCTTCTTCATCTGTTATAGCCTGCAGCTCTTCCTTATGCAAACGAAATACGTCCCGTATATTTCTTAACCAGGGATTCAGCAAGCCCAGGTCAAGCGGCTGCATCGCTGCCTTGATCCCTCCGCAATTATAATGGCCACAAATGATGATATGTTTTACATCCAGGTGGCGGATGGCATATTCCACTACTGCACCTGAATTATTATCATTGTTGGGCACGAGGTTGGCTATATTTCGATGGATAAATACTTCGCCCGGTTCTGCTCCCATTAATTCTTCTGCTGTAACCCGACTATCACTGCAACCAATAAAAAGAAAAGCGGGTTCCTGTCCGGCTGCCAGCTCCCTGAAATAATCCCTATTGATTTTTGTTTTTTCCTGGATCCACCTTTTGTTATTTTTAAAAATTTCGTTGTATTCAAGCATAGCTTAACTTAATTTAAAACGGTTGAGTAAGTTGACTTTATCCTTTCGCTGGTACCAATCATTGAAAACCAGTTCCAGCTGGTTTACTGAATGAGTTCCAAAACTATGATTTTGAAACTCACGGATTTTATTAATCCAGGCAGAAATATTTTCAATAGGATATTGATATCGAACTACAGTGGAATGAGCAGTGAAAATAGTATACCGCTCATCAATGGAATGTAATAAACGGGAATTTTTAAAAGTGGTACGCAGGCTTTCCCGGATATGGTTCAACTGATCATCGACGAGATGGCCCCGGATCAGGACAGCTCCGGAAGAAAGTGTAACACCTCTGAATTCGATGGAGAAAGGTGAACAGTTTTTCAGACTGTTTGCAACAAGTTGTATGTAGTCTTCGGGATGGATCTGCGTCAGTTGAAACCCTGGAAAGCAGGAGATGATTGATAGTACAGTTACATGAATATCCGAACCGGGATAATAGTATTGGTTAGGATCGATTATTCTTAACTGATCCAGAAAGTCCTGAATTTTTGAATTGATAGCTGCTCCTGGCCGGATAAGTAAGCTGATACCATATCGGGTATCATGCTTAGATAAGAGGTAGGGGTCAACTGAATAGTTGCCGCTTTCCAGTAAGGAAATGCCGGTTTCCAATGATTGCCTATACCATTCCTCCGCTTGTTGAATCGGATTCATAGTTTAAAGGTAAAGTTTTCCTGGTCCCGGCATTCTTCATAGCCGGCTTGCATTTGTGTGTTTTATTGCATATTTTGTCTGAAAGCATTTTAATGTATACCTCCCGGAAGCTTTTTTTACTTCTTCTCCTCTGCTATGCTGCACTTTTTTCCTGTTCCAAATCGGATGCTCCTGACCCCTTACCTCCTGCTCCGATAGATACCACTGTTCATGTAAAGAGTGTGAAGATAGACCAGAGCGATTTCCTGTTACTTCCAAACAAGACGATGCAATTAACGGTAAGTATCGTTCCTTCAAATGCTTCCAATAAAAACGTGAAATGGCAATCGGGCGACAATAACCTTGCAACGGTGGATGAATATGGATTAGTTACCGCTCTGCAGGAAGGAATGGTAACCATCACTGCAACCAGTAGCAGTAATGCGCAAATGAAAGCTTCTGTTAAGCTGATCATTTTGAAAACTTACCAGGTAATAGCTGTTGGGGATAGTTACCTTCCTGGAGGAGGAGAAAGTGCCGTTTACTGGGAAAATGGTCAGATTAACAGGTTAAATGGGAAAAGTGCATACGGAATTATTAAGTCGGGCGATGATCTGTATATTTCCGGAACCATCCTTAACAAAAGCAATTATAATATCCCTGTGTTCTGGAAAAATGCAGAACTCACCATTATTGGCAATATGGAAGGGGATGAACCTGCTTTTCCAATTAGTATTGCTGTTAAGAGTGGTAAAGTTTTACTGACACAGAATGAATTCAGCAGTAATGAGTGTCCCAGATATTGCTCGGGAAGGAGCAAAGGATCTTATTTTATTTCGGAGAATGGCAACCTTACCGAAGTGCTTTTATACAATGATAGCTCTGCCTCACGGGCAAACGCCATTTTGGTAGATGGGGAAGATGTATTGGTAGCCGGCACCTATGCTAAAGATATTTGGGTCAACAGCGCAGTTTTCTGGCGAAATGACAGTTCAACGGTACAGGAATTATCACCTGCTGATGGCTTTTATGAAGCCTTCGCTATTGGCAGGAATGGAGCAGATATCTATTATGCGGGATATGGTGGTTGTCCGTATACCAATTGCAATGCAAAAGCCTATATCTGGAAAAACAACAGCAGCAATACTATATCACTTACGGATGGAAGTTTTCATGCGAATGCTACCTGCCTTGCATTCTCTTCGGGAATTATTTATGCTGCCGGATATGAACGAAATGCCCAGGGGAACAATGTTGCCAAATTCTGGAAAATTGATGGCAATAAGATCAGTTCCTACACATTAGGAGATGGACAGCATGGCTCCATTATCAGTGCAATTGAAGTGGTTGGGAAAGATATTTTCCTGCTGGGTACGGAAACTGTTACGCTCTGGGATACAAGAGCCAAATGCTGGCGCGCGCTGGAGGATGGATCGAATATGCTGGTCACTGATGTATCCGATTATTATGTGCCATTTGGGTACCATGGAAATGGGATGCTGGTAAGGTAAAATACTGCGGTAATTGCCTGCGGACTCATTAAACCAGATGCAGCCTTGAGCAACTTAGCATTTCAGCTGCGGACTGTGTGGTTACTTCTGTAGCAATAGGTACACACTGAGTGGGATTTTAATTTTTTCACCTGTTTATTCTATTTCATATCTAATGGTGGACCAACTACTATCATTTCATGGTCAGCAAATAATTTTGCTCCTTCTTCTGGATTTGGTTGTGCTTTAAAACTTGCGAGTTTTCTGAAATAGTCTTCCATTTTGCCTGATGGTTGAAACATAAAGTACATCTTTCCTTTTTCGGAGGTTTGAGCAAAAGTATGAGGTACATTTCTAGGTAAGAAGATGGTATCTCCCTTCGTGAGTTTATATCTTTCATCACCAACCTTAAAGATGTAATCGCCTTCGACTATAAAGAATATTTCATCCTGTTTCAAATGAATATGTAAAGGCGGACCTCCTTTCACATTTCCGGTATATTCGAATATACTTAGTAGCCCATCTGTGTCTTTAGCGGATATCTTGATGTCATTGGGACTGGTACCACCAAATAACACTGTTGATTCCCTGAATCTGCTTTCATTCGCTTTTACAACAAAGCTATGATCGGTTCGGCTCTGCTGTAAATTCATATCACGCCCAAATGCTAAGGCAGGAATTGCCGCTGCCGTTGTTGCAATAAAGTTTCTTCTTTGCATATATAAATAGTTGAGGTGTACTGCAAAGAAATAGGGACTGAGGGTCTGAGTGGTGGTACAAACCCGACAAAATTTAGTAGGTGTCTGCTTCTCCGAATAAGCGCTCCGGAGCTTTGCTGTCTATTTCATGAAATTGGTTGGGGGAGAGTCCAGTTAAATCTTTGTAATCTCTAGCCAGATGTTGGTAGTCGTAGTAGCCACAGGCAATGGCAATGGTAAACCAATCTAATTGGGGATTTTTATTTTTCATTCTGAAAGCATTTTCAAACCGCATCACCTTTAAAAAGTATTTTGGTGAAACTCCCATCCGCAGTTTGAACTGTCTCTCAAATTGCCGGGTCGACAGGTAGGATGATTTTGCTAATTCGTCAACGCCTGGAATAAAGTCTTTGGAAAATAGATTTGTACTGGCAATATCTATGGCATGAACAGCACAAGAACGCCGTTTATATTCATTGATCAAAAAGGCTTCTACTACTTCGATCATTTCAGAAAAATTCTTACAATCATTAATCTTATCGTTTACATACCTGATTTCCTTAGAGAAAATAGTCTGAGCATCGATATATTGATTGGTCAGGTGGTTGGAAGGTATTCCGGTCAGCTGAAACAAGCCGCCAGGTTTGAATACAACCTGGAGCAATAAGAAATTATTACCTACAAATCGGTTGGTTACTTCTGTCTGTTGTCCAAATAATACAGTGGATAGATTTCCGGTTTTTGTTCCGGCATGTTGGTACTCCACTGTTTCACAATCTCTTGCGTAGAAACTCAGGCAATGTTCTGGCCTGGGTGGATAAGCTTTTAAAGGAAGTGCTCCGTCTGATGTATAGTTGTAGTGTACCACTCGGATAGTCCGAATGAACTCAGCAATAGTTAAACAGGGTTTATATTCCTGAAGTACCATTTAACTGAGTCTAATGATGAAGCATTTCATTGACTGCAATCTTACCCAGAAATATCCATGCAGCATTTTTATTCATAACAGGAAATTTATTTTAATCATTTGATGCATCCTGATTGTTTCAGGATGCCCTCCAATGCTTCCCGTCATAAGTCCCATTATTGGGAATCATAGGATAAGTTTAACTAATATATGTATTCTTTATTATCCTTGCAAGCTGTAAAAGCTGATTTGTCATTCAGGACCTGTTTTGGTTCGTTCATCCGGGTTTTTTGTCTGTTCGCGAACTTTATTTTTTTAGTTTATAAGAAGGTGCTAAAGTTGTTATGGAATCAAACAGTTGATACAATCCCTCAATGAAAACAAACTTGCCAGATCAGTGCTGAGCGGTTCCAGAGCGGTTCACTAACGGTTCAATGACGGTTGCAGAGCGGTGTTATAGCGGTCAAACAATGGTGCCGGAACGATCAGTGAGCGATCAAACAATGCCGTATGGTTGTAGCAGCAAGCCCCAATGGTTAATTTTTTCCCAGTTTTCATCCTTTTCCATAACCCCCTTTCAATCCTTTTATGTTAGTTTCAATTAAACGATTCAACATGCCACGTCTTTTGCTCATCTGCTGCGTTTTGCTTAGCAGCCTTCTTTCGCAAGCCCAAAAATTTGATCCCAATTGGGAATCCCTCAACAAAAGAGGCATCCCTGCCTGGTTTAACCAGGAAAAATTCGGCATTTTCATTCACTGGGGTGTCTACGCAGTGCCTTCATACGCACCTATCATTCCGAACAGCGGCGATAGCTATGCAGAATGGTACTGGTATCGTATCCATAACAAGCAAAAGAACTTCTACGACTTCCATGTCAAGAACTTCGGTTCTCCATTCGCCTACCAGCAGTTTGAATCGATGTTCAAAGCTGAAATGTTCAATCCTGATCAATGGGCGGATCTCTTCAAAAAAGCAGGCGCCCGCTATGTAGTACTCACTTCCAAACACCACGAAGGTTATACCCTCTGGCCTAATGAACAGGCCGATAAAGCATGGGGCAGACCCTGGAACGCGGTTTCGGGTACCCCTCAGCGTGATCTCCTTGGCGACCTCACCAATGCGGTTAGAAACAAGGGCATGAAAATGGGATATTATTATTCCCTTTACGAATGGTATAATCCCATCTGGCTCTACGACAAAAAGAAATATGTGGATGAACATATGTTCCCCCAATTCAAAGACCTGGTGACCCGCTACAAACCTTCTGTTATTTTCTCTGATGGCGAATGGGATATCAGTTCTGCAGAGTGGAAGAGTCCCGAGTTGCTGGCCTGGTTATTCAACGAATCTCCTGTTGCCAAAGAAGTAGTGGTGAACGATCGCTGGGGTAAAGAAACCCGGGAGCATAATACCGGCGCTACGTATACCACTTCCGAATATGGCAGTGGCAAGGATGCCAGCGTGGTTTGGGAAGAAAACCAGGGTATCGGGCATTCGTATGGCTACAATCGCAATGAAAATCTCACTGATTATAAATCAAGCGACGAGCTTATTCTCATGCTGATTGATATCGTTTCAAGGGGTGGTAATCTGTTATTGAATGTGGGTCCCACTGCCGATGGCCGCATCCCGGTTATCCAGCAACAACGCCTGCTGGATATGGGAGCGTGGTTAAACGTAAATGGTGAAGCGATCTACAGTACCACCGCGCATTCAACTCCCTACCAGTGGAGCCTGGGTAAAATGCCCGAAAAGAATGGAGCCGCATATATGGCCGGTTACAGCATCGCTAAAATGACTGAACCCCGGAAAGACCAGGCCTATGTGGAAGCTTTTTTCACCCGAAAAGGAAAGGATCTCTATGTGATTCTGCCGCGTTATGTGTCCAGCTTTACCCTGCGCGATCTGCCCATTGCTGCTGGTGCTAAAGTGAGTTACCTGGGTAACGGCAAGACTGTTCCGGTTTCAAGAAAAGGCCGGAACCTGGTCATGGATCTGAGCAAATTCCGGCCGGATGAATTACCATCCAAACATATCGTGCTTAAAATTCAGAATGCCGGGTCATTTTAAATAAACCGCTTCAAACCTGGCCAAAGGCGCCATCCGGGCTTTGTTCAGGATGAGCGTATCCCCATTTATGTTGTAGTTGTCCGCCATTTCCAGCACCTCCCGGAAACGGTCTTCTACTTCCATATTCGGACATGCCATCAGGGTGCTGGCCATCTTTGTAAAGCGGATGCGATTGCCGGGAAGGATTTCATAACCACCCATCATATTGTTGCATCCACCGTTTGCATTGATGCGTCTGCCTGCTGCGTGTAGAATCATGTGAGGCTCCTTTCGCATATCATCTGTTTTGGTGACAGGTTTGCCATTCAGTTCAACCAGCTTCCAGTATTTTTCTGTAATTCCGCTTAGGTCCTTGGTGAGCACATACTTGCTTGCCAACTCACCCGTAATGCGATTGCCGTCCTTATCCAAATGCATCAACTGATTTTCGCCCACTTTGTATTTCCCGGGATCTTCCCCGGATAGCTGAATATTCGCCCCATTGGCATCCCAGGTAAAACTTCCTGAACTGGTTATAGGTTCACTGGATTTTCCCAGGTAGATTCTGGTGAGCGTATAGGTCTTGTCCTTCATGAGCTGAAGTGTAGTTTCAATTCCTTCACAATCTGAACAGGGCATTACACCTGAATACACACCATCCCAGTCTACTGATGTCATACTGTTGTCGCCGGTTGGAGTGCCTGTACTGGTTGCCGGTGTTTTGCAAGCGAATCCTGCCAGCCATACCGCGGCCAAAATTGAGAAAGTCTGAAGTCGCATAGTATAGTTTTTAACAATTTATAGATTATGACAGATTTATATTAGTTCTTTATTACATAATTTCGGACTATATTTTCCCGTATTGAGACTCGCAATCCAACACCATGTTTAATCGGCTCTTCTTTTTCTTCTTTTGCTGTTTTGGTGGGATGAGCATCCAGGCCCAGCATACCCGTTTTGCGGATGCGCAAGCTGTCGCCATTCGGGAAAACAAACCCATCCTACTCCTTCTTTCCGGCGAAGATTGGTGCGCACCCTGTGTTAAGCTTAAAAAGAAGGTTTGGAATGAACCCGATTTCCAGGATTTTATCTCCAAGGAATTTGTGCGATTGGAACTATATATTCCCAAACAGGGGAGTTATGGACCGGAGTGGACGGTCTTCAAAGAATACGATGAGCTGAAAAATAAGTACCAGGCACCATTTTTACCTACGATCCTCGTGTTGACCCCCAATGGAGAAGTCATCGAAAAAATTGCGAATGAATTCTCCAAGAAAACAATCCTGACCCAATTGAAGGCATTGCTTGATAGTTGAGGCAGCAGGTTAAAAATGAATTGTGTAATCATTAAAATCTAATCGGTATGAGAAAGAAAATTGTTTTGGCTGCAATCAGTTCAGTTTTTGTGGGGCTCTATTCCCAGGCCCAGGTGGTGATCAAACCCGCTATTGGCATTAATGCTACGGATTTTTCAAAGGATCCGGGTACAGGTGAGTTCAAAGGCCGGATTGGCTACCAGGTTGGTGGTTCCGTTGCCATCGGTAAAAAAGTATATTTCGAGCCGGGTATCTATTATGTAAAGAAGACAACGGAATATGTTACCGAAAATACACCCGGCCTGGAAAACCAGGATTTCAATATCAGCGGTATTCGCATACCCCTGACTGTTGGATTTAATTTGCTGGGTAACCAGTCTTCACCGGTTGGTTTGAGAGGTTTTGGTGGGGTGTCGGCGTTTTTATTGACTTCAAAGGACGCACCGGTTTTCAGTGAGGATAGCTTCAACAATGCCAGTTGGGGCACCTACCTCGGACTCGGACTTGATATCTCCATTCTGTTTGTTGAAGCTTCCTATGAATGGTCGCTCACCAATGTGCAGAAAGATGTAGAAAATATTGATGTGGGTAAATCCCGCTCCCTGTTTGCACATGCAGGAGTTCGGATTCCAATTGGTAAATAAATAGCGGATTCTTTTCAAAATAGGCAACTGTTCCTCGAAGCAGTTGCCTATTTTAGTTCGGGCCAATTTTCCCAACTTAACTTCTTGCCATGCGAACCCTTTTTTGTGTATCGTTTCTGCTCCTGGTGAGCGTTTCCCTTTTTGCACAGGACAGTAGTAAACTTGAACTCTGGTACAAACAACCCGCTGCTAACTGGAATGAGGCGCTACCAGTTGGTAATGGTCGCCTCGGAGCGATGGTGTTTGGGAATCCTGTTCGGGAACGCATCCAACTCAATGAAGAGAGTTTATGGGCTGGAAGTCCGGTGGAGGCTAACGCCGATGCAGCAGCGCAGCTTCCCCAAATCCGAAAATATTTACTGGATGATTCCATCCAACAGGCTATGGACCTCGCAGAGAAAACCCTTCGAAGTAAACCTATGCGGATCAGATCCTATCAGTCGCTCGGTGATCTATTTATTGATTATTTTCCGGATGCACATGCACGGCCCAGGCTGGAGAACTATGTTCGCAAGCTCGACCTGGAAACCGGTATCGCCAGCAGTTCCTATACCATTGAGGGCGTACGTTATCATTCCGAAGTATTTGCTTCTGCTCCTGCCAATTGCATCGTGATTCGCATTCGTACGGAGCAACCCAATGCACTGCATGCAAGAATATCATTAAGCCGTGAGCAGGATGCCATGGTTGTGCCCGATGGAGAAAAAGGCCTTCTTATGAAAGGACAAATCCTCGATCTGCCCGATGCAGATGCTGGTCCGGATGGCCTGCACATGAAATTTGCCGCCAAACTAACTGCCATGCATAGTGGTGGTTCAGTTCAGTCGGTAAACAATAGTTTGTACGTGAAAGGAGTTTCTGAACTGGTTTTATATCTGACAGCTGCAACCGATTATAACCTGTTGATGCTGGATATGGATCCGGCCATTAACCCGGTGCAGCGATGTGATGAAATTTTGAAATCAGTAGCTGCTGTTTCTTATGCTGCGATCAAAGCAGCACATATTGCAGATCATGCCAGTTTCTTCAATCGCGTTGCATTAAAAATTGGTTCCTCTGTGGCGCGACTAACACCTACGGATGAACGAATTAAAAAGGTCAAAGCCGGTGCGGAAGATATTGATCTGGCGGTACTTCAATTTCAGTATGGCCGCTATCTCCTGATGGGCTCATCGCGCAAGCCGGGTGTACTGCCAGCCAACCTGCAGGGCATCTGGTGTAAGGATATCAACGCTCCCTGGAACTCCGATTTTCATACCAATATCAATATCCAGATGAACTACTGGCCGGTGGAATCAGCCAATCTTTCCGAAGCCTTTCTTCCTTTATCTGATTTTGTGGATCTGTTACGCAAACCCGGCAGGATTACAGCTTCGAAAACATTCGGGTCTCGTGGCTGGACGGTCAATCATCTTACCAATCCATTCGGCAGAACTGCTATCGCGGATGGTGTAAGCTGGGGTACTTATCCTATTGCCGGCTCCTGGTTATCGCTGCATTTATGGGAGCATTTTTTATTTACGAGAGATACAGCCTATCTCAGGGAGAAAGCCTGGCCCGTTATGAAAGAATCCGCTGAATTTATGCAGGGATTTTTGATCAGGGACAAACAGGGCAATTGGGTGACGGCTCCATCCACTTCTCCGGAAAACGCCTTTAAACTTCCCAATGGAAAAGTATTCGGATTAACCTATGGTGCAACGATGGATATACAAATTGTTCGGGCGCTTTTTGAAGCATGCCGATCTGCATCCACCATCTTAAAAACCGATAAAGAATTTGCCCGTGCCTTGGCAGCCATAGAAAAAGAACTGCCACCGGTTCGCGTGAGTAAACGTTATGGCATTGTGCAGGAGTGGATACATGATTATGAAGAATCAGAACCTGGTCACCGTCATATGAGCCAGTTATTTGGTTTGTACCCTGCCAGCCAGATCAACCGGAAGACACCTGAATTGTTTGCGGCAGCACGCAAGACAATTGAACGCCGACTGGAATATGCGAAAGGAGGAACCGGTTCCTATACCGGCTGGAGTAAATCCTGGATTATCAACTTTTATGCGCGACTCTTTGACGGAGATAAGGCCTGGAGCAATCTGATGGATATGCAGCGTTATCTGACGCTGCCGAATTTATTTGATGATCATCCGCCTTTCCAGATTGATGGAAATTTCGGACTCACTGCCGGTATGACGGAGATGCTGCTGCAATCACATACGGATACTTTACAACTCTTACCGGCTTTGCCTTCTGTCTGGCCTACTGGTTCGGTGAAGGGACTGAAAGCAAGGGGCAATCTGATTGTTGATATGGAATGGAGCAATGGACGACTGGTGGAACTAAAACTAAAAGCAGCTTCCGGTTATGCGGGTGTGGTGGAATATGGTGGCAGGACTAAGAAAATCAAACTCAAAAAAAATGAGGAAACTCAGTGGCGGCCCTAGTTTTCGTCAGGTGCCGATATGAGTGAAATTGTATTTTTATAGAATGAAAAAGCATTATTCGTGTTTCCTGCTTCTTTCATTTCTCCCCTTTTTTGGAATCGCACAGGAAGACACACTTAGATCGGTCAAAGTATTAGATGAAGTAATTTTTAAAGCCTGGCAGAAAAAAGATATCGGTCGCCTGCCGGATCTGCAGAATGGGTTTTTGAATTCCGGACGAAAGAATGAAGTCATCCACCTTGGAACTGCCACTACCAACATGGCTTTGAAAGCAGGTCGACAGCTTTTTGCTAAGATTCCCGGGGTGTTTGTATATGATATGGATGGCAGTGGCAACCAGCTCAATATCGCCACAAGGGGCTTAGATCCACATCGTAGTTGGGAGTATAATATCCGCCAGAATGGTGTACTCACCAATTCGGATATGTATGGTTATCCTGCCAGTCACTACAGTGCACCCATGGAATCCTATGAACAGGTGGAACTGGTAAGAGGAACAGGGGCCCTTCAGTATGGCGCGCAGTTTGGAGGCATGCTGAATTTTATCACCAAGAAACCGGATAGCTCCAAATTGCTGGCTTTTGAATCGATCAATACTGCGGGTTCTTATAATCTATTAAGTACCTATAATGCAGTCAGCGGCACCTATAAAAACTTTTCTTATTACGCGTACTATTACAAACGTCATTCCGATGGGTACAGAGATCAAAGTGGGTCGGATGCAGAAGCGCAATATATTCAGTTGAACTACCGGCCTGCCGCGCGTTTTTACATTTCAGCAGAGTTGGGACGATCCAAATACCTGTATAAAATTCCCGGACAACTAAGCGATAGCATGTTTGCTGCAGATCCCCGGATGGCCACCCGAAACCGTAATTATTTCAATCCTGATATCTATATTCCCTCCATTAAATTTCGTTGGGAGATTAATTCAAAAACGAGTTTGCATTGGATTAATTCAGCCGTGCTGGGAACCCGGAACAGTGTATTGTTTGATGCTTTTGCCAATGTTCAGGATTCCATCAACCGCAACACTGGTGAATACAAAAACCGGCAGGTTGATATTGATCGTTTTAATAGCAAGACTTCCGAATTACGGATCAATTATCAGTATAACCTGGGTGGTATGAACATGACACTGGCTTCCGGACTGGTATTCATGTGGAATGATCTGAATCGCCGGCAGTTGGGAAAAGGCAGTACGGGATCTGATTTTGATCTGAAATTAGTGGAGCCTGGATTCGGGAGAGATATGCATTTTAAAACAAATAACCTGGCATTTTTTATTGAAAATGCGATACAGGTGTTACCCCGATTTACGGTTACTCCCGGTTGGAGAATGGAAACCGGCTCTACCAAATTTGATGGTAAAATCAATTACTACACAGCGTATCCTATTCCCAATACCATCCGGCATAATTTTCATTTATTCGGATTCACCAGCCAATATGAGCTAACTGAGTCCAATCAACTGTATGCTGGCATCAGTCGCTCTTACCGCCCTGTTATTTTTAAAGATATTGTTCCGGGATCTACCTATGAACAAATCGATAGAAACCTTAAAGATGCATCCGGTTATAATGCAGAAGCGGGGATTCGGGGCAAACTGGGCGATTATTTTACTTATGATCTAAGTCTGTTTCGACTGGTGTATCATAACCGGATGGGAACAGTTGTAGCACAGGACCCTAACGGGCAGGCGTATACGTTCAAGACCAATACAGGAGACAGTCGGACCAATGGAGTGGAGTTATTTGTTCAATACAGATTGCCACTGGCCTCCAATTTTTACGCCGGTATTTTTAGTTCCACTTCTTATATGGATGCTGTTTATACAAAGGGAGAGATCGCAAATGGTGCGGGCAATTCACCAGTTAAGGGAAATAAACTGGAAGCTGTTCCTAACTGGATTTCCAGGAACGGACTGGAATTGATGTACCGCGGATGGAGTGCTACACTTTTGTACAGTTATACTTCCGGAACCTATTCCGATGCTTTGAATACACGCATTCCATCAAGCAATGGAGCCAGGGGTTATACTCCTGAATATGGAATCTGGGACCTGAATTTGGCTGTGCAGGCGAATTCGATCTTCTCCATTCGGGCCGGCATCAACAACCTGATGAACAAGTCTTATTTCACAAAAAGGCCCACATTTTATCCGGGTCCGGGTATATGGCCCGCGGATGGAAGGAATATTTATGTGACGCTTGGTGTTAAAATTTAGGAAGTCTTTCTCCGGCGCCCTATTGCATAATGCTGCAACTTTGAGGCAGTAATTATTGACGCATGAAGTACCTGATTTTAGCCATTGGCTGTTTGGCGATTACTGGTCTGAACGCCCAGCAACCGGCCTATAAAAATGCTGCCCTGCCCGTTGAGCAGCGTGTGGAGGATCTGTTGAAACGCATGACGCCGGAAGAGAAATTCTGGCAGTGTTTCATGATTCCCGGTGAGATCAAACCCGGCGATGAAGCCAAATACAAAGCCGGCATTTTTGGTTTCCAGGTAAGTGCCGAGAGTAAAGGGGGAGAAGCCGCCCAGCAATTGCTTCAATACAATGCTAAAGAAGATGCCGTGAGCCTGGCCAGGAAGATCAATGGCATTCAAAAATACTTTATGGAGCAGTCCCGGTTGGGCATTCCCATCATTGCCTTTGATGAAGCCCTGCACGGATTGGTTCGTTCGGGTGCAACTGCCTTCCCCCAGGCTATTGCCCTTGCTTCCACATGGGATACCAGCCTGCTATCCAAAGTGGCCAATGCCATCGCGCTGGAAACCAAACTGCGTGGCATCCGCCAGATATTATCTCCGGTGATCAATCTCGCCCATGATGTGCGCTGGGGCCGAACCGAAGAAACCTATGGGGAAGATCCTTACCTGAGTGCTGCTATGGGCGTCAGTTTTATTGGTGCGTTTGAACGTATGGGGGTGGTGACATCTCCCAAACATTTTGCCTTTAATGTAGGTGCGGGTGGTCGTGATAGTTATCCCATCGATTTCAGTCAGCAGTTTTTACTCGAAACAGAATTGATTCCTTTTAAAGCAGTGTTTGAAAAAGCAGGTGCCCGCTCGGTGATGACAGCCTATAATACCATCAACGGACAGGCTGCCACTGCGAATAACTGGCTCCTGAACGACCTGCTGAAAAAACAGTGGGGTTTTAAGGGATTTGTGATCTCCGATGCTGGTGCAGTTGGTGGTGCCTTGGTGCTGCATAAAACAGCCAAAGATTACCCGGAGTCTTCCCAGCAGGCAATCAGCAACGGACTGGATGTAATCTTTCAAACCGATTACGCGCATCATCCTTTGTTCATGCCACCTTTTGTGGATGGACGTATTCCGCAAACTCGTATAGACGATGCTGTTAGACGCATTCTGCGCATCAAATTTGAACTGGGCTTATTTGAAAATCCCTATGTAGATGAAACCGCGATTGAAACCCTTATTGATATCGCCGCACATAAAAAACTGGCGGAAGAAGCTGCTACCAAAAGCTTTGTGTTGTTGAAAAACGAACAGGTTCTTCCTTTGCGTAAACAACCCGCCTCCATTGCCCTGATTGGTACCGATGCAGCTGAAGGCAGATTGGGAGGGTATAGTGGTCCGGGTAATGGAATCATTTCCATTAAAGAAGCACTTGAGCAAAAATGGACCGGTACTAAAATCAATTACGCCGAGGGTTATGAGCGTATGGGGTCTGAGTTTGTTACCATTTCGGCGGCTCAGTTGTTCCATACCAGTAAGGGAAAATCAGTACCCGGCTTATTGGGTGAGTATTTTGACCAGGCTACCATTTCCGGTGCTCCCAAACTGACACGGGTAGATAAGCAGGTTCAGTTCAAATGGACCCTCTATGCACCGGATCCCTCTCTGCGAAATGATTTTTACGCCGTGCGCTGGACAGGTGAAGTATTGGCTCCTGAAACAGGAATCTTTAAAATAGGATTGGAAGGTAATGATGGTTTTCGGTTGTACATCAACGGTAAACTGGTAGTTGATAATTGGAGCAAACAGAGTTTTTCGGTGCGCACTGCCGATGTTCAATTAGAAAAAGGAAAACGCTATCCAATCAGGATTGAATTCCGCGAGCCTGTTGGTAATGCAAGTATCCGCCTGGTTTGGAATGTGGGGCATTCCTATAACTGGAAGGAAAAAATAGCAGCCGCAGTAGCAGCAGCACAACAGTCGGAAGTTGCAGTGATAGTTGCGGGTATCCATGAAGGTGAGTTCCAGGACCGGGCTTATCTCAGTTTGCCTGGTCACCAGGAAGAATTGATCCAGGCAGTTGCGGCTACCGGAAAACAGGTAGTGGTGCTGCTGGTTGGTGGGAGTGCCATCACCATGCAGAACTGGATGGATAAAGTAGGCGCCATTGCGCAAATCTGGTATCCGGGTGAGCAGGGCGGATTAGCAGTGGCGGATTTATTAAGTGGACGTATCAATCCTGCGGGCAGATTACCGATTACCTTCCCGGTGCATGAAGCACAATTGCCTTTAACCTATTATCATAAGCCAACCGGCAGGGGAGATGATTATCACAACCTGAGCGGAGAACCATTGTTTCCTTTTGGTTATGGGTTGAGTTATACGGAATTCAAATACAGCAATCTTCGGCTACTCACGCCCACAATTGGGAGCAAAGACACCGCGGTGATCCAATGTGTGGTTACCAATGTAGGACCTGTTGCCGGAGAAGAAGTGGTGCAGTTGTATATCCGGGATGAGTTGGCTTCCCTGGCCCGACCTGTTATGCAATTGAAAGGCTTTGAGCGCATATCCCTCCTGAAAGGGGAGAGCCGCACAGTGAAGTTCCGCCTGCCTGCATCCGAACTGGCTTTCCTGGACCAGCAGTTGGAAACGGTGCTGGAACCTGGAAGTTTCCGGATTATGATTGGTGCTTCTTCCCGCGATATCCGGCTGAAAGGTGATCTGGAGCTTAAGTAAACTTAGAGCACCAGTATTACAGCACCCAGTGCAGGCACCGTGATTTTTACCTGCTCATACACCGGGTGGGATCTTGCTTTCAATTGTACATAATTGGAGGGGCCGCCTGCTTCCAAAGCAGGTCCTACTCCATTTACCAGCACTTTGCGGGAGAACTCCCCATTATCATTGCTGCCTTCCAATTGGTAGAAGTAAAGTCGCTTGCCGAAATTCAGGTTATTGGCCTTGATCTGTACCGTCACGGCTTTATCGGAGGTATTGATCAAGGTTAGATTCGCTTCGCCAGAAGTATATGTGGACGCATAGGCTTTGATAGCTGTGCTTCCGGTTACCTGTGCAGGCACCAACCGGTCTCCAATCAAACGCGAATAATAATACATGTAATAGAAAGAGGGGCGTGGTGTCCATTTGGGAATTCCCGGTTCATTTCCATCACTGAATAGCCCATGATCATTGCCATTCTCCCAGCCATTGAACAGATCCCATCGCAGTGCCATGCCATACTGATTCACCAGCGACTCACTCATCACTGCCAGTGCAAATAATCCACTAACATTGGATACCTGTTGCTTGGAATCCTTCGCCCACATATTCCATTCCGTTAGTGCTACAGGTAATACAGGAGCACCATAGGTTTGCATTTCTTTTTTGATATGCTGCATCATTTTCGCAGGTACGGTTAAACCTGCATTCATCACTACCGATGCTGTTGAATTCTCATTATAAGGCGTGAAATAATTATGAACGATGTAAAAATCCGCTGCACCCTTTAGATTTTTCAATACCCCTTCATTCCAGGTTTTGGTGGTATTGGTCATCCAGGCTTCTGTTGGTGCATCGTAAAGTGTTGCACCAATAAATATTTCCTGCCCGATTTCAGCAGCTGCTTTTTTCATTGAGTCCACAAATACATGCATATGTTTTGCATACAATTCGCCGGTCACGTATTCCGGTTGTCCATCCTTGTTAGCTGATACATCAATCCGGTAACCTGCTTCCCAATCGCCATAGGTTTCATTGCCAATCTCCCAGTATTTTGTTCTGCCTTTATCATAGCGTACCCAGTCTGCTGCAAGATGAGCTGCTGCTGCTACAGGATCCGCACTGGTTCCATAACGCGCATAACCATAGTTGACAGTCAACACTCCAATGCTTCCGGACTGTTTCAACACTTCATAATACTGATCCAGTGAGGCGGTCCAGCTTTCATTGATCCTGCCAAACCAATAACCACCTTCTATCAGCTGACCTGCTGCATTCATGATCTGTGCAGGTACATCTGCAGGTAATCCTCCGCGTTCGGCATTCCAGAAATAAATATCACTTCCACTGCCTGCAGGGAATCGGATAAATCCGGGTTGCAGTGCTTTGATATGTTGCATGAACAGTGGTTCTCCCACCATATTCGTCATCCAGGTATTGGCATTATGTCCCCATACCGTGGGAGGAATTTTCGTGATAACCTTACTGGCATCTATGGTTACGGTTGCTGCGGCCGATGCCTGCGCTGGAGTTACTTCTGTATAAGCCGGAGCTGTAAAAGTTCGCGGTTTCCAGTGTTTTTCAAAGAAACCAATCGTTGCTGCAAGGGGCGGATCAGCTACCGGTACAACAGGAGTTACAACCGGACCACCTGGACCCGGACCGGGTTCTGGCTCCGGATCCGGGTCTTTGGTTTTGCTGCAACCCACTACATTACCTGTTGCTAACAGTACTATACAAACGAAATAAAACACTTTCATAATTAGCTATTAAAAAGGGACCCCGGTTCCCAATAGTTTAGCATTGTGAGAGGGCCCCTGTGCTTGCATATAACACGAGTTGAATTCTATCTCAATCCTACATGATCCATGTAAACGATGCCTGTCCAGTCGAAATTCTGGAAGGTCAGTTCACTGATACTTGCAGGATTACCCAAATTGGCTTTGGTTAACTTGTATTCCACCCATTTGCCTTCTTCAATCGTAATAGTATAAGCAGGATTACCGCCCGCGATCACATTGATACGTTTGCCATTGGTACCCGGTGTTCCAAATATGGCAAAAGTGATCTCGGAATAATTTGCGAGCGACACGGTATTATTGGCAAACTTCAGGGCACCCCACTGCCCGGTGTAATTCACTTTGATGGCTGCATCACCATCACGGATATTATCCTTGTTGGCAAAATCAACAGTAGTACTCCAACCCCAGTTCTGCCAGTTGTTCTCCAATGCATCTTTGTAAAACACATAACTCAATGCCGGCAGGGGAGGAAGATCGCCTACAAATAATACGGCTTCTTCAGACTCCACTACCACATCAGAGAAAGCAACCAGACTAATGGTGCCCCGGTTTGCTGTTGCCGGTATTACCAGTTTGATTTCTGTTTCCGACTGGCTTACAAAACTGGTGATGGGTTCTGTCATTCCTTTAAACAATACTCCTTTTACGAGGTCGAGATCTGTTCCCGTAATCGTGAACTCTTTTTCTCTTTCAGCAGGTTTGGGATCAAATCCGGTTACTGCCGGTAACACAATTTCAAGTGGCTCCTCTGTTTCTACTGTCATCGGCTCTGTACCTTCTACTGATAGCGCAATTTCACCTGTCTGCGCTTCCATTGGTACTGTTACTACCAGTTCATTCACCGATTTACTTACAAACTCGGTTACCACGATATCCTTATTAAAGCGGATCTCGGTTACCCAGTTCAGGAACTTACCCTGGATGGTCAGGTTTTGTCCCGGTTTTACTTTTGGTGTAAACCCGGTGATCGCTAAAGGCACTTCCAGGTTCAGGGCAGATACCGATTCAATCTCACCATTGTCTGTAATCAGTTTTACTTTCCCGGATTCTACTGTCTCCGGTAATACCAATACGATGCTTTCTGCATCCTGCGATTTGAATCCTGCTTTCTCCACCCTTGCTCCCACAAACTGGATGGCTGTCACTCTGTGCAGGTTGTTTCCAATGAAGTGAATGTCTTCGCCATGCTGAATGCCAGATGGACCGAAACTCAATAACTGCACTAAGCCGTTATTGGTATCATCTTCTTTATCGCAACCGGCAAGTGCCAGAAAACCAAAGCAGGCCAGCCATAAGAAGAGTTGTTGTATTTTATAAATTGCTTTCATTTCTCAGTGTTTATTTTTCCAATACTTTGGGTACCACTCTGAAATTATCAAAGGCTATGTCAGCGTCCAGGTCACCCGGACCATGAAACAGTAACCTGGTGTAATAACCAGCCGGACTAACACTCAGACTGCCTCCATAACTGGCCGCGATTTCTTCAAAGGGAATTACTACTGTTTGCCATTGGCCTTTTGTATCTATGGGTGGCTTCCACTGGTATTGATCATTGTTGAAAGCAGTCAATCCCAGGTTCAGCTTGATCATATTGTTGTTATAGGGTTTGAGTGTATTCACTTCAAACTTCAGGTTGTAGTCTTCCGGTTTCAGGATAGCTTCATCCGGAATATTCTTGCTGATGGGGCCCATCGCATCGGGCGGACCACCAGCTGCTTCCAGCCAGTTCCAGGATCCGATGGCACGGGTTACCCGGATATAATTTCCATTGATGGAAGCAGGATCAGCCGGACCCGGATTGCTTACTACAAAGGAGGCATTCCACCAACCGGTGAAGGGATCACTGCTGATGAAAATATTGCGGTTGTCGCGGAACCAGAAATCTGAAGAAGTCTCTCCGAAATTCGTAGTTACGGTGATGGGACCTGGTTGCGCACCTTCGGGTATACGTACCTGTAAGATCTTGTCATCCACTTCCACCAGTTCTCCATTGACGTTACCTGCAAACTTTACGGTGAGAGGTGGATAGAAGAAATCCCCGCGGATGGTGGCAACTCCTCCTGTTAATACATACTCACAATCCATGCTGCCGACAATCGGTTCACTGATCTGCACTTCAAATTCATGCATCAGTTCAAATCCATTCGCAAACACCAATTTCATCGTATTGGTAATCTCCAATGGTATCTCATTGGGCACACTCACCAGGATCGTAGAATTGGTAATATAAGTTGGGGTCAGCACTGCGCGCTGGTCGTTGAACCAGATCTGTCTTGCATTTTGCAGATTTTCACCAACGATGGCAATCAGGTTGCCCTGGAATGCACCTACCAGTAAGGAGTCGGCTGATGCGGGATCTGTAATCCGTACATAACGAATCCTGGGTACTCCATTATTGGGTGCATCATCGTCCTTGGAACAGGCTGTAAACAGTCCCATTACCAGGCTGAGGAATAATATACTGTATGTTATTTTGAATAGTTTCATATACCTTTTTTTAAACTCACAGAAAAAGTTGGAATTAATAATCAACCGGTGGTTTGTTCAGGTTAGGCGCCTGGCTCAACTCAGCTGCAGGTATTGGTAAGAGGAAGTTTCCGCTGTTCGCATTGATGGTGCGATCCTGCGTTGCCCAGGAAGTTTTGGTAAATGTCCAGTTCGTTGGATCCGGGAATTTATCCGGTTCTGTGAAGAACAAACCACGGTCCTGTGAATTCAGGATCTCATAAGCCTTGGTGGGGTTCCAGTAATGCAGACTCACCAGATCATACCAGGCCATGCCTTCCATCGCGAATTCAATGAAGCGCTCTTTCTGTATAACGTCAATGGTTAGTGGATCTTCAAATTCCGGCAGCCCTGATCTTTTGTGTACCGCATTGAAATACTCCATCGCTTTCGCATTCGTGGTGCTTGCCTGGTTGCCCAATTCCGCTTCGGCATAAATCAGGTAAACTTCCGCAAGTCGCATCATGTAGGTATCATACTCATAATACTGCTGTGCAGCTTTGCCATCCATATCCTCTGCTTTTCCGCACACGTATTTTTTAATCGAGAGGAAATTGTTATCAGATCCTGTAAAGGGGAATACAAGTTCCTGTTTGCCTCCCGGTATGGACTGTGTGATTTCAGGATAATGAAATCCCGGTAACATGAAGGTTGCCTTCAATCGCTGATCCAGTGTGCGTCCCTGTAAGCCTCCACCGGGAGTAGCTGTTATGCCATCATACTGGGATATCATCCACCAGGTTGCACCTTTATCACCACCCCAGCCATCTCCGTTTGCAATATCTGAGCTGTAAGCCAGGTATGCAGGAGTTGAGTTCTGCGATCCCCAGGCTCCCGGAGAATAAGCCCATTGTAATGAGAAGATGGATTCCGAATTGTTATCGTACGGATAGGTAAAGAGATCCGCATAATTGCTCAGGAGTCGATAGGGACTTTGAGTGATCACGCGTTCTGCATAATATTTCGCACTGTCCAGGAATTGCTGGTTACGCTGGCCATTTCCTTCTGCGCTTACTCCCGCCCTGGTGAGATAAAATCTCGCCAGCATAGCTTCAGCTGCCCATTTATTCAATCGCCCCGGACGCATAGAAGTAAGCGGCAGATCTTCCACTACGGCTCTCATCTCATTGGTGATAAACCTCCATACACTGCTTACGGTATTTCTTGTAATAGAGGTATCCGACAACAGCGCCAGGTTGTTTTCAATAATCGGAACGGCACCCCAATTCATCACCAGGAAACGATAGGCCAGTGCGCGCATATAACGTGCTTCCGCAATTGCCATCTTTTTTACTTCCGGAGATACGCCTGCACCTGCATAGCGGTTGATGTTTTCAATCGCCAGGTTGGATTGTCCCACTACAATAAAGAAGGAGCGCCAGGCGGTTCCATTCTCAGGTGTGTTACCTGTGGTGTTGAACAAAACATTTCCACGGTCATTCCAGGCGGAATATGCTGTGCCCGCACGGAAATCGCCCAGGTTATAGGATGCTTTATCATTGTAATCAAACCAAACACGACTGTAGAGTAAGGAAGTAGCAGCTAATACCTGATCATCGGTCTGGTAAAAACTTCCATCCACAATGGCATCGGTTGGTGGTCGTTCAAGAAAATCCTTGCTGCAGGCTGCCAATCCCAAAACCAGCAGCAGCAGAAAACTATATAGTACAGAATGAGCTCTTTTCATGGCAAATAATTTTAAAAGTCAAGACCAATAGTGAATGCATACACCGGTGTTAAGGGATAGCGACCAAAATCCAGTCCGATAGCCTGGTTGGCTGCACTTGCATCTCTTCCTACATAAGCACCTACTTCAGGATCCAGTCCGCTGTAGTTGGTCAGCGTGAAAATATTCTGACCACTTATCGACATTCTGGCTCCTTTTACAATGCGCTGTTTGGCGATCAGGCTTACCGGCAGATTGTAGGTTAGCGTTACGTTTTTGAGGCGGATAAAAGATCCGTCTTCCACCCATTTGCTGGTGGGACGTGCATGGTTGTTATTAGGTCCATAACTGATTCTCGGAACATCTGTACCAGGATTCTGCAACACTACTTTACCTCCATTATCGGTATGTGGTTTTGCATAATCCATTACACCAACCAGCAGGTTACGACTCAGGTTGATATTGTTCGGATTGGAATTTACCTTGGCGATATAATTATAAATGTCATTTCCATAAGTAGCCGTAATAAGGATACTCAGATCAAATCCCTTGTAGGAGAAACTGTTGGTAAAGCCGGCAAACAATTTCGGCCAGGGGTTACCGATAGTAGTCTGATCTTTCTCATCAATGATGCCATCGCCATTGATATCTTTGAATTTGATATCACCCACCCAGAGGCCATTGGCCTGATCAATTGGCAGCCGGTTGCCATTGTTGTCTACAGGAACCGGACTGTTCTCGATTTCTTCAATACTGCCAAAAATGCCTTCTTCCACATAGCCACGGAAGAGCCAGGGTGCCTGTCCAACTGCAGAACGCTGTGTCCAGTCTTCCAGCCACCAGGAAGTGCGGTCGATGAAAGCAGTTTCAGAATAGAACTTCTTAATCTTTGTTTTGAAACTGGAGAGGTTCAGGTTTGATTCCCAACGCAGTTTCTTGTTGTTGATATTAACCGTATTTATAGTGAGGCCCCAACCTTTGTTCTGTAATGTTCCGATGTTCACTTGTGGTGATCCTACTGAACCCGTACCATTGGTTCCCATGTACCAGGGAAGCGGATTGTCGAGCAGCAGGTTATCCGTATTCTTTACATAATAATCGAATTCAATATTGATGCGGTTTTGCACCATGCCAATATTCAAACCGATATTATTGGTCTTTGTTTCTTCCCATTTCAAACCGGGATTACTGTACCGGCTTGGCAAGAATCCGGTTCCGGTTGGAGTGGGAGAAGTTGCCATGGGAGAATAGATATATCCACTTCCGCCCTGGTTACCCGTTGTACCTGTTTCCAGTCGCAGTTTCAATTCACTGATAAAACCGGATTTGAAAAACTTCTCCTGTGAAATTCTCCAGGCAGCAGAGAGAGAAGGGAAGGTGCCCCACTTGTTCTCCGGACCGAAATTTCCGGATCCATCGCGACGAATGGTACCTACCAGGATATAGCGGTTATCATAGTTATAATTCAGACGACCGAAGTAGGACTCCATCGCCCAATCTCCTGATCCACCGGAGTTGGTAGCAGTTAATGGATCACCTGCATTTAAATCAAGGATATCATTGGTCAGGAAACCGGTACGCATGGCACCTGTATTTTTCCAGTTGGATTCCTGAGCTTCATGACTAACCATGATGCCTAACTGATGATTACCAAACTGTTTGTTGTATTCGAGCATCTGGTTCCAGTTCCAATAGGTATTGGTGCTGTTACCCTGGTTCAGACTGGCGCGGTCATTTACAGCCCATCCGATGCGATAGGCCGGCTGGTAGTAAGAAGAATTGCCAAATCCGAGGTTGGTATTGAAGGAGGTTCTGAACTGCAGATCTTTTGTGAATTTGATACCCACATTCAGGCTTCCCAATAACTGGCGACGAACAAATTTGTTAGTAGTCAGGGTTGCTATCGCGATCGGATTTACTGGAGCAAACTGGTTTGCACCATTGGTTTCATCACCACCACCCCAACTTCCATCGAGGTTCTTAACCGGAATCTGAGGAGTTAGTCTCAATGCATTCGCGATGATGTTCTCCTGGCTGGTGGTCAGGTTCTCATTGGTCTGGTTGAAACTCATACTTGCACCAATGGTTGCCCATTCACGTGGTTTGTTATCCAGGTTTAACCTGGCTGAGTATCGATCAAATCCAGAGCCAAGGGCAATACCTTCCTGCTTGAGATAATCTCCCGCCAGGTAGTAGGTTGTTTTTTCATTACCGCCACTCACACTCAGCTGGTGTTTTTGCATGGGCGCGTTGCGAAACAATGCTCCCTGCCAGTCTGTTCCCTTGCCAAGCAGACTCGGGTCCAGGAATTCAGCAGGCGTTTCGCCACCTGCTATTGCATGAAACTCTTTTACCATCGTCGCATACTCACGCAGGTTCATCACATCCATTTTTTGCGGCGGACGCTGAACACTGTACTGGTATCCATAATTGAATTTGGTATCACCGGATTTACCACGTTTGGTGGTGATGAGGATCACGCCATTCGTTGCCCTGGATCCATAAACCGCAGTAGCGGAGGGACCCTGCAATACCTGGATGTTATCAATATCGTTGGGGTTGAGTCCGGCAATAGGGTTAGACGAACTCTGCGCACCAAAACTCACGGAGGATCCCTGGATCTGTACCCCGTCAATTACATACAGGGGTTCATTACTTCCATTGATGGTGTTCACCCCGCGAATGTTTACAGAGATACCACCACCCGGCTGTCCGGAGTTTTGGGTGATATACACACCCGCGGCACGACCCTGGATTGCCTGCTCCAATGTGGTGTTAATCGTGCGATCCATTTCCTTGGCGGTTACCGTTGTTTGTGCACTGGTCAGGTTGGCCCTTTTGGTAGAACCATATCCAATTACCACCACTTCACTCATGTTGGCATTGCTTGCCCTCAAGGAAATGTTGATGGTGTTGGAATTTCCAACAGGTACTTCCCGGGTTTCATATCCAACATAGGATATTACCAGTACTTCTCCTGATTTGGCATTTAACCGAAAATTTCCATCCAGATCGGTATTAAACCCCCGCTGGGTATTTTTGATCATGATGGTAGCTCCTGCAATCGGAGCATTATCCGCACGAGTGATTTTACCGGTGATTGTTCTGTCGGCAGTTTGCGCGGATAGCGTCTGGGCCAGAAGCAGGCCAAAAAGAAAGACGCAGAGAGGAACTACCCACTTGCGCGTAGTTTTGGTTTTGTGCATAAGCAAGCAAATTGAAGCGTTAAGAATGGAACTAATTTATTCCCCTCTGCAAAATAACAGGTGCGTTAAACTGTTCTTTGAGGGTATCAAAATGTTCGCATCCCTATCTTTTTTGGGTTTTTGTAGGGGGCGATTTGTTTAGTCGGTAGGAAAAGTACCAGGACTTGGTATAATTTTAGCTTTCCGCTCCTGCTGGTATTGCGAGGGAAGTTGACCAAAGGCTTCTTTAAAGTAGCGGGCAAAGTATTTTGGGTTGTTGAATCCGACCAGGTAAGCTACTTCAGTAACATTATGGTTGGACTTTTCCAATAATTGGGCGGCTCTTTTTAAACGAATCTGGCGAATGAACTCAATAGGTGTTTGTCCGGTCATTGCCAGCACTTTTTTATACAGACTGGTTCTGCTCATGTAAAGTTCCTGGCGCAGGTTGTCTACATTAAATTCGGCATTGCCCATATGCTCTTCAATAATGGCCAGTGCTCTTTTTACAAATTGATCTTCTCCTTCCTCTTCCATTTCCGGTTCTGAGGGATTTACTTCTACCTGCTTCTGATAGGTTTCCTTTACTACTGATTGGTAATTCAGCAGGTTTTTGATTCTTGAGAAAAGAATATCGTAATTAAACGGTTTAGTCATATAATCATTCGGACCGGTTTCCAGTGCCTGCAATTCTGTTTCTTCTCCTTCTAATGCAGTTAAGAGTATCACCGGAATATGCCGGGTCCTGGAATCCGTCTTGATTTTACGGCACAATTCAATACCGGAAAGGATAGGCATGCTGATATCACTCACCACCAGGTCGGGATGTGCACTCAATACTTTTTTCCAGCCCTCTATTCCCTGTACGGCTTCGATAATGCTGAAATGCTCCTGTAAATTGTTTTTTAAATAGGTGCGGAAATCATCATTGTCCTCTACCAATAACAGGGTTGGTTTTTTGAACAACTGCTGACTGCTTTCCAGCACATGTGTCGGATCCAGACTTTCCAGGGTACTTGCTTTGATTGGAAGGTAAATACTAAAGCAACTTCCTTTGGGTGTAACCGGTTCCACTTTAATCTGGCCTCCATGCATTTCCACAAATTCACGGGTGATGGATAAACCGATTCCACTTCCCTGGTTTAATATATGCTCCGATGAGTCAACCTGGTAAAAGGGTTCAAAGATTTTTTCCCGCTGATCCTGGGGAATACCGATTCCATTGTCGATAACCTTTACTTCCAGCAAGGGCCCCACATCACCTTTGCATGTTTTTACTTCGAGTTTTACCTGTCCCCGCTCCGGCGTGAATTTGAAGGCGTTGGACAGCAGATTAAAAAGAATGCGTTCCAGTTTTTCCTTATCAAAATACATATTGACCGGATGAGTAATTCCCTGGTACCGGTATTCAATATGTTTGTTATTGGCCATATCATTAAAGGATGCAGCCACTTCCTGAATAAAACTGATGATGTCTGATTCTGTAACATGCAGTCGCTGTTCATTTTCCTGCATCTTGCGGAAATCAAGCAGCTCATTCACCATATTTAATAATCGTTTCGCATTGCGATTGATCATCTCAAACTGGTTGCGCATTTCACCAGGAGCTGTTTCCGTGATCAGCTTTTGGATAGGAATCAGGATGAGTGATATCGGTGTTCTGAATTCATGACTCACATTGGTGAAAAATCTTGTCTTCATCTGGTCCAGCTCCCTTATCCGTTGGGCCTCCTGTCGCTCAACTTCTAACTGCATGCGAACCTGTTCTCTTCGGATGATTTGCCGGCGGGCAAAATAAATGAGAGCGGTTATCGAAACTGCATATAGTAAATAAGCCCAGGGCGTTTTCCAGAAAGGTGGTGCGATGGTCAGTTCTAATGTGAGTGCTTCTTCATTCCATCCGCCTTCCGCATTCGAAGTTCTTACCCGGAATGTATAGTTACCCGGATCCAGGTTGGTATAGGTGGCCATCCGGGTATTGCCATTGGCTATGATCCAGTCTTTGTTGAAGCCTTCTAACAGGTAAGTGTACCTGATTTTAGCTGCATTGGAATAACCAAGTGCAGCAAACTGTATCGTAAAATCATTCTGGTGATGCGCCAGTTTCAATTTCTTTGTTTCGGTTATGGATTGCAGTAAGACCGCACGATCATTCACTTTTTCTCCCGGACTGACCGTTCTGTTGAACAATTGGAAATCTGTAAACACTACGGGAGGCTGATGTACTGGGGCTTTTAATAATTCGGGTTTAAACAGGTTGAATCCATAAGCACCCCCGAATAGTAGTTCCCCGGACCTTGTTTTGTAAGCCGAATAGCGATTGAATTCCCTGCCTTGTAATCCATCGTGTTCATTGTAATTCATGCAACGGATACCTGCAATTGTTCCGTTTTCAGTGAGGATCTCAATTCTGGATAAACCGGATTTGGTACTTACCCAGAGTTTTTTCTGATTGTCCTGGAGTATGTCGAGGATGGTATTGTCCGGTAAGCCGTCTTTAATTCCAAATGCTATGAATTCAGCTTTTCCTCTTGGCAATACATTGAGTCCGCGTTGCGTGGCCACCCAGATATTACCATTGTGATCTTCCAAAATGCCATTCACACTGTTATAACTCAGTTTGCTGTTTTCAGATGTATAACTGATAAACCTGCCACTCGATTTATCAAGAACATCAATTCCCCAGGAGGTTCCGATCCAGAGATTACCCCTGGAATCTTCCATCAAACTGGTAACATTATCATGATGCAGGGTATTGGGAACACTTAAATTATGGTGATAGAAGGTATTGGTCTTACGGTCGAGGCGATCCAGTCCCGCATTCAGCATACCAATCCAGAGATTCAGGTTGCTGTCTTCAAATATTGAAAATACATTGTTGGCCGCCAGGGAATTCGGGTCCTGCTCATTGTGACGGTAATGTGTAAACGTTTTACCATCAAAACAATCCAGCCCGCCCTGATAGGTTCCAATCCATAATTTATCCTGGTGATCCAGGTAAAGTGCAACAATTACATCGTTGGTTAAGGAGTTTGAATTCTCCGGTTGGTGGCGGAATTGCCGGAAACTATTTTGCTGCCGGTCGTAATAAATCAGGCCGCCTCCATTCGAACCGATCCAGAGATTTCCTTTTTTATCTTCTACAAAAGCATTGATATCTTCAAAAGGCAGACTGTTTCGGTCGGCCGGTTGGTGTCGTAGCAATGGGAATTGCAGACTATTGGGATCATAATAGGAAATTCCTTTTTTATAGGTACCCAGCCAAACAATACCATGATCATCCGGATACACGGCATAGAGTGCATTCTCCGCTATAAATCCGGGATCACCTTCCTTTGATTTCAAGATCTGCACTGCGCTACGGGCAGTGTTGACAATATTGACTCCACCATGATCTGTAATGATCCAGATTTGTCCGGATGCATCCTGCGCCACACCAGTAATGGTATTACTGCTTAGTGCAAAGGGAGTTGATTTTTCGTGATAGCGGTAAATTGAATTGCGGGTCGGATGGTAATGATACACCCCTTCTGTGGTATTGCGCTGATAGATCCAGATTTCATCTTCTTTATCAATGAAAATGGAGAAACCCTGTGCTGCCTTGAGCTGCTGGTTTTGGATGATCCTGTTTTGTACCAGGAGCTTATCCTGATCTACATCATATTTCTCCAGAAGTCCGTTGTACCTGACTAACCAGAGATAATTTTTGGAATCCAATGCTGCGCAGGTTATCGGATTCGGTACCCCTTTTTCAATGCGGGTGGTGCGAAGCTGTTTAGGCTTTCCTTGCTCTGAAACCTTGTACACGCCTGCATCTGCATAGATGAAATAATACTCTCGCTTTTGTTTTAAGATGGTTACCAGGCCATCCGCCGGCAATCCTTTTGAAAGCAGATAGAGATCCGACCGCCTGGTAAACTTTTCTGTAAAGGGATCATAGATGTTCCAGGTACTCTGGGTGCGGATCCAGAGTTTTCTATCGGGACCTTCGACTATACTCGAAACATGATCATCCTGGATGGTGGTGCTGTCTTCTTCGCGGTGACGATAGTTTTTGAAACCATAGCCATCGTAGCGATTGAGTCCTGACATGGTGCCAAACCACATGAATCCCCGGTCATCTTTAAAAATGCAGTTGACCTGGTTGTTGGATAAGCCGTGTGAAATATTAAGTTGAGCAAAGCGGAATTCAGTCGCCTGGCCATTCATCATAAATGGTAGCAGCAAAGCAACGAATAAGGCAAGCAGGCGACTCATGTAAGCAGTTGGTTGAAAAGAAACATTAATATAATGTAATTTTCAGATAGCTGCCAGTGGTATCAAAAAACAACCTGATTTTGTCAAAATAATACTTTTATGAGCAAGGAAAGTTCAGCACGTTTATGCATCCTCTACATTGCTATGAGTCTCGATGGGTATATCGCGACTAAGGATGACAATATTGATTTTTTAAATACAGTGGAGTTGGCAGGAGAAGATTATGGGTATACGGCCTTCCAACAGCAGGTGGATACCCTGATCTGGGGCAGGCGTACCTATGACAAAGTGCTGAGTATTGGTTGGGAATTCCATCATCGCGACAAAAAATGTTATGTGATATCAACAACCCGCACGGGGGCAGATGAGAACGTGGAATTTGTTTCGAATCCGGTGGAGTTGGTGCGTGCATTAAAAGCATCTTCCGGAAAACATATTTACTGTGATGGAGGCGGGGGAGTGGTAGCAGCCTTATTGGCAGCGAAATTGATTGATCGCTTAATCATTTCCGTTATACCACATTTGGTGGGAGATGGTATCCGTTTGTTCCGGGAGGGCCTTCCTGAACAGGGATTGGTATTCCGGTCGGCCAACAGTTTTCCAACCGGCCTGGTACAGCTTACCTACGATGTTAAAATTGTTTAAGAATCGGGTAAGAGTTCGTTAGGTTGGGTTGACGGAGGCGGAGGTGATTCTGTATATTTAAGGTATGGATCGTAGAAAATTTGTCAAAAACAGCTCCCTTGCCATGGCAGGATTAATGATCAACCCGATTGATGGCCTTAGCCAGGAACCCCGCTTCGGGCATGGTCCCAAGCGCTATAAAATTGATACCCGCTGGAGTCAGGCGGATGTGTCTAAAACCCCGGTGAATGACTGCCATGAAATGGTGCAGGACGCTAAGGGGCGCATCATCCTGCTGACCAACGAAACGAAAAACAATGTGATGATCTATGATAAGGGCGGGAAACTGCTCAGTTACTGGGGCACTACCTATCCCGGTGCACATGGATTAACCCTCTTCAATGAAAACGGTACGGATGTGCTGTTTATCTGTGACAATAACCGTCACCAGGTGATCAAGACGACGACAGATGGTCGCGAGTTGATGGTGCTGGATTATCCCAAGGAAGCGGGTATTTACAGCAAGGCGGAAGAGTATGTGCCTACAGAAACAACCATCGCGCCCAATGGAGATATTTATGTAGCAGATGGCTATGGCAAGGATTATATCCTGCACTATGATGCCAAAGGGAAATTCCTGGGCTATTTCGGCGGACGTGGAGCCGAGGCCAAACACCTGAAGAATGCACACGGTGTTTGCTTTGATAACCGCGATAAAAAGAATCCCTGCCTGATTGTTACTTCGCGCGAGGAGAATGCCTTCAAGCGCTATGATTTGAAAGGAAATTATCTCAATACGATTGCGTTGCCCGGTGCCTGGGTTTGTCGCCCTGTAATCAAAGGCGATTATCTCTATGCGGCGGTGCTGCAATCAAGTGATCGTCCCTGGCAGTCGTCAGGATTTGTAACCATCCTGGATAAGAACAACAAAGTGGTGTCCAATCCTGGTGGAAATGAGCCCGTTTACAAAAATGGGGTCTTACAACCGCTCACGCAGTTGAATCCTCTCTTTGCATATCCCCATGATGTTTGTGTGGATGATGAAGAGAACATCTATGTAGCGCAGTGGAACTCGCGCAAAGTGTATCCGTATAAACTAACTCCGGTGAGCTGATTTCACCGGTCGGGTGAATTTTCCGGTCGGGTATTTCCCGCACGGTAAATTCACCACATGGATTTTTATATCTCCGCCAACACCTTCTCCCCCATTGCAGCCGTACCCAAAATTTTATCCTTCGGCGTACTTGCATCTGCAATATCTCCTGTGCGATAGCCTGCCTTCAGCACTTTGTCCACCGCATTGATAACTGCCTCCGATTCTGCCTTCATACCGAAGGAAATATCCAGCAGCAAAGCAGCAGAGAGGATAGAAGCCAGCGGATTCGCAACTCCTTTTCCTGTTATATCATGCGCAGATCCGTGAATGGGTTCATATACACCGGTTCCATCACCAATGGAGGCGCTGGCCAGCATCCCCATAGAACCCGCAATCTGGGAGGCTTCATCTGTAAGAATATCACCAAACAGATTCGCCGTTACCACCACATCAAAACGACGCGGATCCTTAATCAGCAGCATGGCAGTTGCATCCACAAACTGGTGCTCCACTTCCACATCGGGATAGTCCTGCGCCACTTTCTGAATCACTTCTCTCCAAAGGCGGGAAGTTTCCAGTACGTTGGCTTTATCTACAGAACATAATTTCTTGCGACGCGTACGTGCTGCATCAAATGCTTTCCGGGCAATGCGCTCTACTTCATAGCGACTGTATTCAGCCATATCATAAGCGGTATCGCCATCATTCTTGCGACCTTTTTCACCAAAGTAAATATCACCTGTCAGTTCCCGGAAGAAGAGAATATCTGCTCCCCGCAGGATCTCAGGTTTGATGCTGGAAGCGTCCAGTAATTCATCAAATAATTTAATGGGACGAAGGTTGGCATACAAACCCAGCTCCTTGCGCATTTTAAGCAATCCCTGCTCCGGACGCACTTTTGCAGAGGGATCATTATCGTATTTAGGATGTCCAACTGCGCCGAATAACACGGCATCAGAGGCTTTCATTTTTGCGAGTGATTCATCCGGCAATGCCTGTCCGGTTGCTTCAATGGCTACATGCCCGATCAGGGCTTCATCATACGTAAAACTATGTCCGAATTTGGCCGCGATGGCATCCAACACCTGCTTGCCTACTGCTGTCACTTCCTGTCCGATGCCATCTCCGGGCACCACTAAAATCTTTTTATTCGCCATTGATTGAAAGGGTTATTGTTCAGATAATATTAAGCATTTTCTGTGTGGCCTTGATCGCCGATACAGTCTGGTCGCTATCCAGTCCGCGTGTTTTAAATTCCTTCTGCTGATGCTTCCAGGTGATCACGGTTTCACAAAGCGCATCACTTTTTCCGCCGGGAGGAATGCGCACCGCATAATCGGTTAGCAAAGGCAACTCGATTTTCTTCTGCTTGTAAATTTTTTTGAGTGCATTCATGAAGGCATCGTACTGTCCATCGCCCTGTGCCTGCTCTTCATATGATTCTCCTGCAATACTTATTTTGATGGTTACAGAAGGATTCAGGTTTTTAGCATGCACCAATGCATAATTTTCGATGCGTACTTTATCCTCGATGGTATTACTGTCAAGCACATCCGAAATGATATAAGGCAGGTCGGCCTGTGTTACCACTTCTTTGCGATCACCTAACTCAATAATACGCTGCGTTACTTTTTTCAGGTCCTGGTCGGAGAGCTGGATACCCAGTTGCGCCAGGTTGTTTTCGATATTCGCCTTGCCACTGGTTTTGCCCAGGGCATATTTCCGCTGGCGACCAAAACGCTCAGGCATCAGGTCGCTGAAATAGAGTTTATTCTTCTTATCACCATCGGCATGGATGCCGGCGGTTTGGGTAAATACATTTTCTCCCACTACCGGTTTGTTAACCGGGATGCGGAATCCGGAGAAGGTCTCCACCAGTTTGCTCACGCTGTAGAGGGATTTCTCCACCACATTGGTTCTGATACCCGGCATGAAATCATTCAATACCGCGATGGCACTTGCCAATGGTGCATTGCCCGCACGTTCACCCATTCCATTGATGGTGAGATGTAAACCATGTGCGCCGGCTTTCACTCCCTCCAGCACATTCGCGGTGCCGAGATCGTAATCATTGTGCGCATGAAAATCAAAATGAATACCCGGATAACGTTCTACTATAGCCGAAATAAATTCCCTTACTTCATCGGGAGTAAGAATGCCCAATGTATCGGGCAGCATGATTCGTTTTATCGGCTGCGTTGTTAGGAAGTCGAGGTACTGGTACACATAATCCGGTGAATGCCGCATGCCATTGCTCCAGTCTTCTAAATATATATTGGCATCGATGCCTTTTTTCTTTGCCAGCGCAAGTACTTCTTTTACATCCGCAAAATGTTCTGTTGGTTTTTTCTTCAGCTGGTGCGTGAGGTGATTGAGAGAACCTTTCGTAAGAAGGTTCATCACTTTGGCTCCGGCCTGTTGCATCCATTGAATGCTGACATCACCATCAACAAACGTAAGCACTTCCACTTTATGCAGGAGTCCGTTTGCCTTGGCCCATTTGGTGATTTTTTTTACTGCATCAAATTCGCCTTCAGACACGCGGGCGGAGGCAATTTCAATGCGATCCACTTTTACTTCGGTCAACAATAATTGCGCGATGGTTAACTTCTCCGATGCCGAAAAAGAAACCCCGCTTGTCTGCTCACCATCCCGAAGGGTGGTATCCATGATCTCAACTGAACGCTTGGCGGGTGACATGTTGGTAGGGCTTGCTATTAATAGGGGCTGTTCGCTGCAAAGGCTTTGATCTCTTCCTTCATCGCCTGCAGGTAATCGATATCATCGAATCCATTCATCAGGTTGTGTTTTTTATAACCATTGATATCGAAGGATTCTTTTTCACCGGTTGCCAGGATCGTGATGCTTTGCTCCGGCAGGTTTACCTCGATTTCTGTTTTAGGATCCGCTTCAATTGCTTTGAAGATCTTATCGAGGAACTCAGCTGAAATCTGCACGGGCAGAATACCAATGTTGAGGGAGTTGTTCTTGAAGATATCAGCAAAGAAGCTGGATACTACACAACGGAAACCATAATCGTAAATTGCCCAGGCTGCATGCTCGCGACTGCTACCACTACCGAAGTTTTTTCCAGCTACCAGGATCTTACCGGTATAGATAGGGTTGTTTAAAACAAAATCTGCTTTCGGGGTATTATCACTGTTATAGCGCCAATCGCGAAACAGGTTATCTCCAAAACCCTTGCGCTCGGTTGCCTTCAGAAAACGCGCAGGAATGATCTGGTCAGTATCTACATTCTCAATCGGCATGGGAACTGCAGAGGAACGGAGGATGGTGAAATTATCGTAAGCCATAAGGTGAAAGGTGAAAAGTGAAAGGTGAAAAAATGTGAAAGGTCAAAGGTCAAAGATGGATTATCAAATCAGTTCGCGTGGATCTGTTACTACTCCGGTTACTGCTGCTGCGGCGGCTACCAGTGGGCTCGCCAGCATGGTGCGGGCACCCGGACCTTGTCTTCCTTCGAAGTTGCGGTTGCTGGTGCTCACGGCGTATTTACCGGCAGGGATTTTATCATCGTTCATAGCCAGGCAGGCAGAACATCCGGGCTGACGCAACGAGAATCCTGCTTCTGTCAGGATATCGAGAATGCCTTCCTCTTTAATTTGCTGCTCTACGATATGAGAACCTGGTACGATCCAGGCAGTAACATTGTCTGCTTTCTTGCGACCTTTTACAATCGAAGCAAAAGCGCGAAAATCTTCAATACGACCATTAGTGCAGGATCCAATGAATACATAATCCACCGGTTTGCCCAGCATGGGTTCTGCTTCATGGAATCCCATATAGTTGAGGGATTTTTCGTAGCTGGATTTGCCACTGCCGGTTTCATTGGAAACAGGTATCTTCTTGCTGATACCGATACCCATACCCGGGTTGGTACCGAAGGTGATCATTGGTTCAATGTCGGCAGCATCAAAAACATATTCCTTATCGAAGCTGGCACCAGCATCGGTGTGCAGGGTCTGCCAGTACGCGTAGGCTTTATCCCAGGCTTCGCCTTTGGGAGCTTTTTCTCTGCCCTTGATATAATTGAAGGTAGTAGCATCAGGGGCGATCATACCGCCTCGGGCGCCCATCTCGATACTCATGTTACAAACTGTCATGCGGCCTTCCATGCTCATCTGCTCGAATACCTCACCTGCAAATTCAACGAAATAGCCGGTAGCACCAGCTGCAGTCAGTTGTGAGATGATATAGAGCACCACATCTTTAGGTAAAACGCCTTTATTGAGTTTGCCATTCACTGAGATGCGCATGGTTTTGGGGCGTGGCTGCATGATACACTGGGAGCTCAGCACCATTTCCACTTCAGAAGTACCAATGCCGAAGGCGATAGCACCAAAAGCTCCGTGGGTGGAAGTATGGCTGTCGCCACATACGATGGTCATGCCTGGAAGGGTGATTCCATTCTCCGGACCAACAACATGCACGATACCATTTTTGGGGTTACCTAGTCCCCAATGGGAGATACCATATTTGGCGGTATTGGTTTCCAGGGCTTTCAGCTGGTTGGCGGAAAGGGGGTCAGCAACCGGCAGGTGCTGGTTGATGGTAGGGGTATTATGGTCGGCGGTTGCAAAGGTTTTTTCAGGAAACAGGACAGTGAGTCCGCGTGTTTCGAGTCCCAGGAAGGCAACCGGACTGGTAACTTCATGAATAAAGTGACGGTCGATCAGTAAAACATCTGGTCCGTCGGGAATACTTTTCACCACATGGGCATCCCACACTTTCGCAAACAAGGTCTTCGGGCTTGTACTCATTTTTCAAAAATTATAATAGAACCGCTAATTTCTTAAAAATTGAGCAAATTCGGTGCAGAAAACTTGGCTGATCTCTAGAATAAGTCCTAAATGATTGAAATTTCTTTGGTTAAAAAACTAACTAGCATTTGTTTTTGCGAAGAAAGGGGAAGGGAAGAGGGGGAATGGAGGATGGAGGAAAGGAAGAGGGGGCGTTTTGCGATATCAATTGTCCCATGGCCTTTTCGTGTGGAATCCCCGAACACTGACAGGTTCAAACAATATTCTCAGATAAATAGGATTAATATACCCGTTGTCTGATGTTGTTTTGTTCAATTACAGAAAATGCGCTTTCAAATTTTATTGATTCTTCCAGGAGTAGTTTCAGTAATTTTCTTCCTGCAAATAATGGATCAGCGCCTTTTTCTCTGAAGTAAATAACGCCAGGTTTATTAACAGATGAATACCGAAATACAATTTCAACGTAGTCTCGATCAAAAGTCAAAATGATTAAGTTTTCACGTAGGGCAATTTCTACCACTTCATTGTCAGAAATGCCAGGCTTCAATTCCTGTATACTAAGAATATGAAATCCTGCCTCACGTAATAATATGATGCTGGGCTTGGGAAAATTTTCATTTGCAAGAAACATCAGGCAGAGATTGGAAAATATAATTCCTGTTGCAGACAGTCCTTAAGGTAAGCAAAAACGGCGCGTAAAGAATCAGTACTTAGATTCGGATACGCTTCTAATATTTGATTTTCTGTCCAGCCAGAACCAAAGAGTTCAAGAATTAATTCTACAGAAATTCTTGTACCCTTTATAATAGGCTTGCCCAGTAGGACCTGCTTATCTGAAATAATATGATTCTGCCAATCCATACTGCAAATATATAATATTTCAGTTGAAGGCAAATTATGGTAGGAGCCTGCGAAATTTCTCTAAATAACCATCCTTGTGCTTGATTTGAATCTCCACTACTTCGTTTTTTTCATTTCTGACGAATCGAACAAATTTGAATTTTTCAGCGAGGAAAAAATCTATTGCATCGGGTATAAGGTACAACGGATGTCGCATAATCGGATGACATTGGGAAAAACGAAATTATTAGAAGAAGGTAAATTATAAACGGAAGCTGTTTGATTTTCATCTTTTATGCTGATCTTACTTTTTATTCCATTCCCAATTGTTTACGCAGATTGATATTTAATTGGTATTGTTCAGAAATGGAGATATTATTCTCGTGTTTACCCTATTCCCATTTGGTTTTATCATTAATTAGGTTTCTCATATCGTTGACTCCTTTTTCTGAGAGTCCGCCAAATTTCATTCTGGGAGTAAAGGGAATTGATTTTATCATGTAACATCCGTCAGTACAAATGAAAATTTTACCGAATATTTTATTTTGTTTGTTATAAAGCCGGAAGTAGTATTCACTTTCGCTTTCTTCCCATGTTGTTTCGTCCCAGGTATAGTTTGCAGTATCATTACAAAATCTTATCAAGGTATCAACGTATTCCTGTTTAAGAGTTTTACCAGAAAGCCCACTTATAAAGGGTGTGTTGCGATACAGTTTGATCTTTGTTACTTTTTGTCGTGGAAAGCTGTAACTGTTGTCTTTAAAATGTTGCCTGTAGCGCTCTATTAGCAATTCGGCACTATCATCTTCCTGCCAATGAAATATCTCTTGTTCCGAAGGAGATACATATTGGTACGCTGTTTGAAAGTAGTCATTTTTTTCTGCCCAATACCATATTCCTGATAGTACTACGGTAACTAATATTGTAACGAGAAGAGTTTTATTTGATGCCATCAAAAAATGAAAAAATATTAGGCGGTTCAGTAATTATCTCAAGGAGTATTTTATATAAATACTGTAATTAACTGTAAATGTTTTGAAGTTTGTATCACTTTGACCTGCCATTGGTTCGGCATCGTTCATGGTTGAATTAGCCATATTTAATTGGGCAAAGGGCGTATAACGGTGAACCGATGGCTCCTCCCGTATTTCCAGGGCTTTTTCTATTTTTTCATCAACTGCAGTTGTTAAATAGATTGCTTTATCCTTCGCTGCTTTAATTGCGGCAATTCGTACTTCTTTTCTTATACTATCAATTTTACTATGATCTATAGATATGATTTTTACTTCTTTTATATTCGATTCAGCAAGTTTTGCTAAAATAGCAGATACCTGCTCCGCTGATGAGAGTCTAAGATAATATTCCTTAGTACGCTGGATAGTCTCGTCCTTTCTTTTTTCTTTTATAATTTCCGAAGCTATATCCGCTAATGAAAGCTGAGAACTGGGTACAGACATCTGTGTAAGTATTTTTTTTAAATTTTGCTCCTGCTTTTCCAGGTTGTTCTCGGCAGTTGCATTATTCTTTTCCGATAGAAGGATGGATAGATCTATTTTGTCGGGTTTTACTTCCTGCGTAGCTGTTCCAAGAACTTCTATATATGATTTTTGTTGGTTAATCTTATCTGTCGTAATATTTTGAGAATAACCCGAGAGAAAACTTAGAGTAAAGAGGCAGCTTAATAGTTTAATGGAGATATTTTTCATTGTATAAAGGTTGAATGGTTTGATTTCACAACGTAATACACGATCACTATTGTCATTATGCCTAATGTATAGGCGATTATATCCATCCAGGCAAAGGAATTGCCAATTACAATATTGGCGATTCTTGAGTGCTTCAATCCGAGTTTACCTACCAAATCAAAATATTGTAATGTTTCGATTACATACGAAAACAATAATACTCCCGCAGCAGCCAATGGGGTAGATATTTTGATAAATGTTTTTAGGAAGCAGAAGAGGAGGATTACTACGAGATAGTCGCCTCCGTAGGGTCTTATAAAGTTGTCATCAACATAAATGGCTATTAAAACTTCAATTATGAATAGAAGAACAGTTGCAAGAAAGTAATAAGGTTGGAATTGAAATCTTTCTTTCATATTCAATGCTTCGCCACATGAGTCCCATTAGCTGGGAGTCACAGGACAAGTGCCAACAATATAGCCTATCCGTAATTACCTTGCAAGCGCGCAACCCTGTTTATTTCAAACAAAAATAGGAAGAGCGTTTCTGCTCCTCCCACTTAGTTTTTCAGATATTATTTCTTAAATTGTTTCTTTCCTTTTTCCCGTCTCCCTTCTCCTTTGTCTCCCGTTTCCTTTGTCTCCCTTTATCATACTTCCCAAGTGGTTCCAGAGTGCTTCACTGACGGTTCACTAGTGCTTGTAGAGTGCTCAAACAGTGCTCCCAGAACGGTTTCTGATGACTGAACAGTTAGACAATAGAGGCCGAATGGACGGTCAACTACTGCCGAATGGTAAGAAGAGTTCGCTGATTATCTTCCTTTTTTGCCATACCACATAGGAGCTTTGGTCAGGATCAGGCTGATCTGGAACCTGCCCAAACGATCTTCCGGAGCATTGTTCAAATCCTGCCCGTCCTTGCTTCTCCATTCCCGATCCTGGAAACTTCCTAAATAAGCAGCCTGCAATCCTACAGATGCTCCTTTCTCCTTGGGTGCAAACAGGTTCAGGCCCATACCGAGTTTATAGTTAAAGAAGGAGTTGTTAAAGGCAACAGGAGAGATTCCCGTTTGTACTATGGGAGAGGTCAGCACATCATTGAAATTCACATTAGAGTTATCCCTGTAAAACCTGGCCTGGTACCACTCGTACCCGATACCTGCAATAGGGTATAACATTACGCGATCCTGCTTCAACAGATCATATCCGAAATCAGCCCCTATCCCGGCGAAACGGGTAGTGCTGCTCTGCCGGTTGCGATCACCACTCATGCTGCTTCCCAGCGTGATATTCGACATGGAAATCACCCGGTTTCTTTCTTTCATCCAGCCCAATTGCAATACCGCCGTATAATCCCTCAGATCGCGGTACTGGGGCAGATTCGCAATCCGGTTATTCAATCCGTCAAATTCCTGGAATCCGACACCAATACCAATAGTGCTCATTGGCAGATAATTATCCCAATTTTTTTTCTTTTGTGCCATGCTGGCGCCGCTGATCAGTAGGGCGGCAGCTAGTATCCATGCTTTCATATTGAATAGTTTAAGCATGCTTAACAGGCTGTTCGTGGATTGGTTCTTTTTTTTCGCTGTTTGAAGTGCCCTTTCCTACAATTTTTGCAGATATTTAAGCAAAAATGCGTCGAACGAAAGTTGCCATCCTGGGTTCCGGGTTCATTGCCGACATCCATTTTGAAAGTTACCACCGCTTTGTTCCGGAAGCAGAAGTGGTTGCGGTCTATTCCCGCGATATCAATAAGGCCCGGGCCTTCGCCGATAAACACAAGATTCCCCAGTTTTATTCCGATATCGATGAACTGCTCGAACAATCGGGCGTAGAAGTAGTAGATATCTGTCTGCCCAATTTCAAGCATTGCGAGGCAACCCTTAAAGCTGCTGCTGCTGGTAAACATGTAATCATTGAAAAACCCCTGGCGGTTACCCTCGAGGAAGCTGATTCGATGATCGAAGCCTGCAAAAAGGCCAAAGTGAAACTGATGTATGCCGAGGAACTCTGCTTTGCTCCCAAATACGAACGCGTTCGCCATATGGTAAAGGAAGGTGGAGTAGGGGATATTTATATGCTCAAGCAGGGGGAGAAACATTCTGGTCCGCATAGCGATTGGTTCTACGATAAAAACCTCTCCGGCGGTGGGGTTCTGATGGATATGGGCTGTCATGCTATTGCCTGGTTTCGCTGGATGCTGAACAATTGCAAGGCGACCAGTGTCTATGCAACCATGGCAACCGTTTACCACAAGGGGCGCACGGTTTGCGAGGATAATTCGGTGGTGATTATCGAGTTCGAAAATGGCGTGATCGGGGTAGCAGAAAACAGCTGGGCCAAACACGGCGGTATGGATGATCGTTGTGAAGTGTATGGTACCGGTGGAGTGGTGTATGCAGATCTCTTCATGGGCAATGCAGCTGTTTCCTACAGTAAACACGGTTATGGTTATGCGATGGAAAAAGCAGATACCACCATCGGCTGGAGCTTCACTATTTTTGAAGAGGTTTTCAACCAGGGATACCCGCATGAACTAAGGCATTTCATTCAATGTGTTCAGAATGATACCCAGCCCCTGGTTACAGGTGAAGATGGTCGCGCAGTGCTTGAAATTATCTACGCCGCATATGCCTCTGCTGCTGAAGGCAAAAAGATTTACCTGCCTTTCCACCCGAAGGTGGACAGGCCTATTGATTTGTGGTTGAATGGAAAAAAATAAACTACCTGCATTATGGATATCTTTCTCGAAAAAGATTACAATACACTTTCCTCCGCCGCAGCCAAACACTTATTAACCCTGGCGCGTAAGAAGGAAACACCCCTGGTTTGTGTGGCTTCGGGTGATAGTCCGGCTGGATTGTACCGCGAAATCATAGCTCAGAAGGATGCCAATGAAACAGATTCCTGGAATTTCGTTGGTCTCGATGAATGGCAGGGCATGAACGCCTCAGATGAAGGTTCCTGCCAATGGCATCTCCACCAGCAAGTGTTTCAACCACTGAAAGTGGATGCCAGCAGGATCTGCTTTTTCGACGGTCGCGCTGCCAACCTGGAAGCTGAATGCCAGCGTGTTGATCAGTTTATAACCGAGCACGATGGTATTGATATCGCAGTGATCGGCCTGGGCTCCAATGGGCATATCGGGATGAATGAGCCCGAACGTGATCCCACTTTAACGGCACATATTGCGGAACTGGATCCTTCCACCATCAAAACTGCGCAGAAGTATTTTTCTGCCGAAACAACCATCACAGGCGGACTCACGCTCGGTATCGCCTCCATTCTTTCCGCCAGACATATTTTTCTCATTGTTTCGGGTACGCATAAAGCGGCTATCATCAAACAGCTGATGGAATCCGAACCTACGCCTGCATTGCCGGTTACCTGGTTGAAGAACCATCCCAATGCCTACCTCTACCACGATGAAGCCGCAGCCAGTGAATGGAAAAAATAACCCCATGCGTAACCGTCAAATAGGTATCGATATTGGTGGTACCGGCATGAAAGCCGGTATTGTCGAAAATGGCCGTCTGCTTAAAAAGATCGAGGAGAAAGTGCTGGCCAATGGCAGCGCGGAAGAAGTTGTGGAACAGGTGAGAAGTTTGATTCTTCGGTTAGGCCTCGACGATATTACAGGTATCGGTATTGGAATTCCAGGACTGGTGAACCCTGTTACGGGTGTTGTATATGATGTAATGAATATTCCCGCCTGGACAGAACTCGATCTCAAAGGTCTGCTTGAAAAAGAACTCGGAAAACCAGTAGCACTGAACAATGATGCCAATTGTTTTGCTGCCGCGGCCTTTACCCTGCGTCAATTGCGGGAACGTACTTCTTTATTGGGCGTTACCATTGGTACCGGGATGGGCACCGGTATTATTTGGGAAGGTAAACTGATATCCGGACTGCATGGTGGTGCTGGAGAATTTGGTCTGATTGAATACCGCGATCAGAATATTGAATACTATGCCAGCGGCCGGTTTTTTGAAAACGTATACGGACTCAACGGTCTCGAGGTTTATCAGAAAGCCATGCAGGGAGATCAGCGTTCACTGGATTTGTATGCTGAACTCGGTTTTCATTTTGGCAATGCGGTCAAAACCTTGTTATACGCACTGGATATAAATTATATTATTTTGGGAGGCTCTGTAAGTGCTGCCTGGCCCTTGTTCCGGGAAGCTACCCTGCAACAGGTGGGCGATTTTGCCTATCGCCAGGCCCGCGAAAGCCTGGTTATTGAAACTGTGCAGGAGATGGATGCCGGTATCATTGGCGCAGCCGCGCTTGTTACTTTATAACATACACACACATGCGAAAATTAGTATTCATTCTGCTCTGCCTGCCTCTCGGCTTACTGGCACAGCAGCCTACCAGCAATGAATTGGCCCGTTGGGAAAAACAGGCTGATAATACCACCATCATCCGCGATAAAATGGGCATTCCGCATATTTATGGAAAGTCGGATGCCGATGCTGTATTTGGATTGCTCTACACCCAATGCGAAGATGATTTTGCCCGGGTCGAAATGAATTACATTGAAAAACTGGGGCGACTGGCAGAGGTACAGGGTGAGAGCAAACTCTATGATGATCTCTTAATCCGACTGGTGATTGATGCCGAAGCCGCTCAACGTGATTATGCGAAAGCACCGGCCTGGTTGAAAAAACTCTGTGTCGCGTTTGCGGATGGGATCAACTATTATCTCTATAAAAACCCCCAGGTAAAACCGGCCCTGCTGACACGCTTTGAACCCTGGTTCCCCATGTTGTGGACGGATGGCAGTATTGGTGCGATCACTACGGCTGATATCACGCTGAAAGAGCTGGCCAGCTTTTACGGTGATGCATCTCCGTTAGTTGCAGTTGAAACAAAGAACCATCAGGTTCAAAAATCCGGACCATTGCTCACTGCAACTAGAAGTAAAGATATTTCGGGGTCTGCACTTGAACCATTCGAAGAACCTCTTCCTACCGGCTCCAATGGCTTTGCTATTGCACCTGCAAAATCTGCCAGTGGCAAAGCAATGCTCTATATCAATCCGCATGTGAGTTTTTATTTCCGTCCCGAAGTGCATATGATTTCCGAAGAAGGATTGAATGCTTATGGGGCAGTTACATGGGGACAGTTTTTCATCTACCAGGGCTTTAATGAATACGCGGGCTGGATGCATACTTCCTGTTATGTGGATGCCGCGGATTCCTATATTGAACAAGTGGAAAAGCGTCCGTATGGATATGCGTACCGCTATGAGGGAAAACTTCGTCCCCTTAAAAGCAAACTGATTACCATTCGTTATAATACAGCTGGGGGATCAGCAGAAAAAAACATCACAGCCTACTTCACGCATCATGGTCCCATTATGGCGAAGCGCAACAACCAGCTCCTTAGCATGAAAGCAGATAACCGCCTGCTGGAAGGCGTGATTCAATGCTGGCAACGAACCAAGGTGAAGGGACTAAAAGATTTTACCAAAACACTGGATCTGAAAGGAAATCTCTCCAACAGTACGGTTTATGCTGATCGGGAGGGGAATATCGCTTACTGGCATGGGAACCGCATTCCTAAAAGAGATTCTGCTATCGACTGGACACAACCTGTTGATGGTACCACCAAAGCAACCGAATGGAAAGGATATCATTCCATCAATGAAACCGTGCACATGGTGAACCCTTCGAATGGATGGCTGCAACACTGTAACAGCACTGCTTTCCAGGTTGCAGGAACCAATAGTCCGGATCCGGCACGCTTCCCTGCCTACATGGCTCCCGATGGTGATAATTTTCGTGGAGTCAATGCCGTTAGGGTGCTTTCCAATATTGATAAATTGGATCTGGATGCACTCATCAAAGCAGGTTATGATCTTCGTCTCGCTGCATTTGAGGAACTGATCCCGGAGTTGGTGAAGGCATTTGATGGGCAGCTGAAACCCACCGATACCTTATATGCCTGGCTGGCCGGACCAATAGCTGTCTTGCGCAATTGGAATTACCAGGTGGATACTGCATCAATTGCTACAACGCTGGCTGTAGAATGGGGACAGCGATTGCTGCCTTCCATCATGCGTGCAGGTCCTCAGGATGGCAAACCTCTGGACCTGGTACAAAAGACCCGTGCCTATATTTCGAATAGCCCTCAGCGTGAGATGCTGCAGGCGCTCTATATGACACTGCAGGATCTCCAGCAGCGATACGGTAAATGGCAGCTCGCCTGGGGTACCATCAATCGCTTCCAGCGCATTTCCCCTGCGATCGATTTACAGTTTGATGATAGCAAAACCAGTTTCCCGGTTGCCTTTGCTTCCGGAACCTGGGGGATGTTGCCATCTTATAATAGCCGGGTTTTCCCGGGCACCCGGAACCGTTACGGGATCCATGGCAACAGTTTTATCTGTGCTGTGGAGTTTGGTGAGAAAGTGCGCGCGAAAGCCCTGCTTGCAGGTGGCCAAAGTGGTGATCCAGGCTCCCCGCATTTCAGCGACCAGGTGGAAGCTTACAGCAAGGGCCAGTTCCGTGAAGTGTTGTTCTACAAGGAAGATGTGCTGCAGAATGCGGAACGGACCTATAAACCGGGCAGGTAACTCACCGGTCGGGTGCCACCGGTCGGGTGGCACCCGACCGGTGAGAAGGGATAAGGCTAAAAATAAATTTAGACTCATCTAATTTTTTTGATGGATTTGGATTATTTTTATTCACCATGAAGCAACTGGAACAATTCCTAACCGAAATCGGGCCTGTATGGGCGGCCCTAATTGCAACTACTTTTACCTGGCTGGTGACTGCCGCCGGCGCCTCCCTGGTATTCTTTTTCAAAACGATCAAACGCAGTGTATTTGATGCCATGCTTGGCTTTACAGGCGGGGTGATGGTAGCCGCCAGTTTCTGGTCGCTCCTGGCACCCAGCATTGAATATTCGGAAAAACTCTACCCCGATTTTCCCTGGATGCCCGCCGCGGTGGGTTTCCTGGTGGGCGCGCTGTTCATCTTTTCTCTCGATAAGTTCATGCCCCACCTCCATATTAATTTTGGAGAAGATGAATCCGAGGGGATGAAAACCAAATGGCATAAAACCACCCTGCTGTTATTGGCCATCACGTTGCATAATATCCCGGAAGGCCTCGCGGTTGGTGTACTCTTTGGCGCAGCCTCTATTGGCGCCGGGGAACAACTGATTCCCGCTGCCATCGCCCTGGCTTTTGGTATCGGATTGCAGAACTTCCCCGAAGGGATGGCAGTTGCTATGCCACTGCGCAGACATGGCGTAAGCAGAGCCAAGAGTTTCTGGTACGGTCAGCTCTCCGCGATCGTTGAACCGGTTGCCGGCGTATTGGGAGCTGTGGCCGTGATTTACATGGAACCTGTGTTACCCTTCGCCCTCGCCTTCGCTGCCGGCGCCATGATCTACGTGGTGGTGGAAGAAGTGATCCCTGAAACCCAACGGGATAAATTCACTGATGTTGCAGTTCTCGGGTTTATTGGGGGCTTTGTTGTGATGATGGTGCTGGATGTGGCCCTTGGGTAACATTTATCACGCACCCGCGACTCCCAATTCCTGAACTTTGGTTAAATTCAGTTGCTATGATCAAATCTTTTATTCAAAGAAACAAGCTGATGTTATTGGGAGTTCTCCTGGGAGGAATCGCAGGATATCTCTACTATCACTTTATCGGATGTGTGACCGGCACCTGCGCCATCACTTCCAAACCAGTGAACAGTACAGTTTATTTTGCAGTGATGGGAGGGTTGGGCTTTAGCATGTTAAAACGTGAAAAGTCAAAGGTGAAAGGTGAAAGACCGTGAAAGGTGAAAAGTGAAAAGTGAGAAAGACGCACCACCGAAAGAATAACCACTGAAACAACCACTAAGTATGAAACAAATCACGATACTGGCATTCCTGCTGCTATCTGTTTTTACGGGTGCAATTGCACAAACGGGAGAGCCGAAGCATAAGCTGGTGATGCAGTTAAACAGCAATGATACCCTCATCTGGAAGGGACTCATGAACAACCTTAAAAACCTCAAGGCAGGTTGGGGTGATTCGGTGAAAGTGGAAGTAGTGGTGCATGGTCCGGGTGTTCAGTTTATGATGAAAGACAAAACCACCCAGGCCGATAAGATCGCGCACTTTAAAAAGATGGGCATTGAATTCGTCGTTTGCGAAAACACCCTACGTGAACGCAATGTCACCAAAGAACAACTCCTCCCCGAAGCCGGCTTCGTTAAAATGGGGGTAGGTGAAATAATTTTGAAGCAGGAGGCGGGCTGGAGCTATATAAAGCTGTGAAAGGTGAAAGGTGAAAGGTGAAAGATTGTCAAAGGTTTCACCTTTCACCTTTCACGTCCTTGAACGTATCCCCCTGCCTGATATCCCCCGACTCATACCCTCTCTTAAACCAGTACATCCGTTGCTCCGATGTACCATGTGTAAAGGACTCCGGAACAATATAACCCTGGGCCTGTTTCTGTAACCGGTCATCTCCTATCGCATTCGCAGCCCGCATGGCTTCCTCAATATCATTGGCATCCAGCAGGTTCTTATTTGCAGTATGATGCGCCCATACACCCGCCAAAAAATCAGCCTGTAATTCCAGCATCACGGAATACTTGTTGTACTCCTCCTGGCTCACCTGCTGACGGATCTGCGCAAGTTTCTGTGTAGTTCCCAATAAGGTCTGAATATGATGGCCCACTTCATGCGATACCACATAAGCCATTGCAAAATCACCTGGCGCCCCAAAGCGCTGGGAGAGCTCATCGTAGAAGGAGAGATCAATGTATAATTTCTGATCACCCGGACAATAAAAAGGTCCACTCGCGGCACTCGCAGAACCACAGGCCGATTGCACGGCACCACTAAAGAGCACCAGCGTGGGTTCCTGGTACTGTGATCCATTTTCAGCAAACACTTTATTCCACACATCCTCCGTTTCTGCAAGCACCACTTTCACGAAACTAGCCAGTTCATCCTCCCGGGCCTTAGCCTCCGCACTCATCGGCGCATTACTGCCTCCTGGTGTCTGCAGTTGCGATACATCTACATCGCCCCCCAAAAACAGATTGAACAGCAATGCAATAATGCCCAGGATGCCACCGCCTATAGCTACAGGTCCGGCCATGCTGCGACGATCTTCTACATTTCCGCTTTCGCGTCTTCCTTGCCAGCGCATAATTAGTATTTGTTAACAAATTAAGGAGAAAAGGCATACGATCTTTGGAAGCAGTTTGAATATTTTATGAAGCAATTCTGCTAACTCATTTGATTACATTTAAATATTTTTAGCACTTTTTAGAAAGAACCAACATGAAACGACTGAAATGGTGTTTTGTCCTGTCGATGAGCCTGATTACATCGATTGCTACCGCCCAGACCCTTCAACCTGTAGATTATGTGAACCCCCTGATGGGCACCCAATCATTGTTCAGCCTCTCCAACGGGAATACCTATCCCGCTATCGCACGTCCCTGGGGCATGAATTTCTGGACCCCCCAAACCGGTAAAATGGGCGATGGCTGGGCCTATGTGTATACGGCTGACAAGATCCGTGGTTTCAAACAAACCCACCAGCCTTCTCCCTGGATGAACGATTATGGTCAGTTTGCCATCATGCCGGTTACCGGTTCATTGGTGTTTGATCAGAATAAAAGAGCCAGCTGGTTCTCCCATAAGGCTGAAACCGTATCACCCGATTATTACAGTGTGTACCTGGCGGATTATGATGTAACCACCGAAATCACAGCCACCGAAAGAGCTGCACAGTTTCGTTTCACCTTTCCTAAATCAGATAGCTCCTTCCTCGTGATTGATGCGTTTGATAAAGGATCTTATGTAAAAATTCTTCCCAACGAAAAAAGAATCATCGGTTATACTACCAAAAACAGTGGGGGAGTACCCGCTAATTTTAAGAACTACTTTGTGCTCGAGTTCGATCAACCCTTCACGTTAGCTTATACCTGGCACGATTCGGTGCTGGTGAAAGATCAACTTGAAATGAAAGCCAATCATGCCGGTGCGGTAGTTGGTTTCAAAACCGTAAAGGGACAAAAAATCAATCTGAAAGTTGCTTCTTCTTTCATCAGTGATGAACAGGCCCTTCTCAACCTGCAGCGTGAAGTTGGAAAGGATTCCTTTGATCAAACCCGCCAGTCATCCCGCAAAATCTGGAATGAAACCCTCGGCAAAGTAAAAGCAGAAGGTGGTACAGATGAACAACTTCGCACTTTTTACTCCTGTTTGTATCGCACGGTTTGTTTCCCGCAGAAACATTATGAATACGATGCCAATAACAAAATCGTGCATTACAGTCCGTATAATGGAGAAGTATTACCAGGCTACATGTATGCCGGTACCGGTTTCTGGGATACTTTCCGCGCACTGTATCCACTGCTGAATCTGCTTTATCCTTCTATCAATAAAGAAATGCAGGAGGGACTCATCAACGATTTCAAAGAAGGTGGTTTTCTTCCTGAGTGGAGTAGTCCGGGTTTCAGAAATGTAATGGTGGGCAACAACTCTGCTTCTGTAGTTTCGGATGCTTACATGAAAGGACTTCGTGGCTACGATATCAATAAATTATACGAAGCACTTTTACATGGTGCGAACAATGAAGGTCCGCTCGATGCAGTTGGGAGAAAGGGTGTGAGCTATTACAATGAACTCGGTTATGTTCCCTATGATGTAAAGATCAATGAGAATGCAGCCCGCACACTGGAATATGCTTACGATGATTTCACCATCTGGCAACTTGCCAAAGCATTGAATCGTCCAAAAGAAGAAATCGCTCTGTATGAAAAGCGCATGCTGAATTATCGCAATCTCTTTGATCCCGAAACCAAACTGATGCGCGGTAAAAACAAGGATGGCAAATTCCAGTCGCCTTTCAATCCCTTAAAATGGGGCGATGCGTTCACCGAAGGCAATAGCTGGCATTATAGCTGGAGTGTGTTTCATGATATACAGGGACTCATCAACCTCATGGGAGGTGCCAATACCTTTGTCAATATGCTTGACTCCGTATTTGTGATGCCACCCCTGTTTGATGATAGTTACTATGGATTTCCGATTCACGAGATACGTGAAATGCAGATCATGAACATGGGACAGTATGCACATGGTAACCAGCCCATCCAGCATATGCCTTATCTCTACAATTATGCCGGTCAGCCCTGGAAAACACAATACTGGGTGCGTGAAGTAATGAACCGCATGTACAAACCAACTCCGGATGGTTATTGCGGTGATGAAGACAATGGTCAGACCTCCGCCTGGTATGTTTTCTCCGCGATGGGATTTTATCCTGTTTGTCCGGGTACTGATCAATATGTATTGGGAACTCCCTTGTTTAAAAAGATGACCCTTCAGTTGGAAAATGGAAAGCAGGTAACCATACAGGCGCCAACCAATTCGGCTTCGAATATCTATGTTCGTGAGATCAAATGGAATGGATTAATCAACCCAAATACCTATTTGAAGCATGGTGATCTCCTGAAAGGAGGAGCACTGCAGTTCAGCATGCAGGCCACACCGGATAAAAAAAGAGGAACGGATAAAAAGACCTTCCCGTATTCTTACTCTTCAACTAAATAACCATGGCAAGCAGAAGAAAATTCATACAACAGAGCGCGGTAGCCGCAGCAGGATGGGCGCTCCTGCCTTCCACCAGTTGGGCAATTGGTAGTAATGGATTTGAAAGCAAACGGCCACCCTTAGCCGAACGCAATTTCACCAGTGAGGCAGTGGAAGCAACAATCCAGCGGGTGAAAAAACAGATTGCGGATCCCGAACTGGCCTGGTTGTTTGAGAACTGTTTTCCCAATACACTGGATACTACCGTTGAATTGGAAATGATCAATGGCAAGCCGGATACCTATGTAATCACCGGTGATATTGATGCCATGTGGCTGCGTGATAGCACCGCCCAGGTTTGGCCCTATCTGCCTTTAATCAAAGAAGATAAAAAATTACAGACTCTGATTGCCGGTGTGATCAACCGCCAGAAGCATTGCATCCAACTGGATCCTTATGCAAATGCATTTTACAAGGATGTAACCAAGGAGAGTGAGTGGAAATCCGATATCACGGCCATGAAACCGGGTATCCATGAACGTAAGTGGGAGATCGACAGTTTGTGTTACCCCATCCGCCTGGCTTATCATTACTGGAAACTAACCGGCGATACATCCGTTCTGGATGCGGAATGGGTGAATACCATCCGTCTCACCCTGAAAACTTTTAAAGAGCAGCAGCGCAAGAATGGTGATGGTCCTTATACTTTCCAGCGTACTACATCCTGGGCTACAGATGGAGTTCCACTCAGCGGTTATGGATACCCGGTAAAACCTGTCGGACTAATCTGCTCAACGTTTCGTCCCAGTGATGATGCTACCCTGTTTCAATTTCTGATCCCTTCCAATTTCTTTGCGGTAATCAGTTTGAAGCAGGCAGCAGAGATCCTGAACACCTTAAAGCTGGATGCAGGTTTGGCAGCAGAATGTACGGCGCTTGCAACGGAAGTGGAGAAAGCCTTACAGCAATATGCAGTAGTGAGTCACCCGAAATTTGGAAAAGTATATGCGTTTGAAGTGAATGGATTTGGAAGTTTTCATTTGATGGATGATGCCAATGTGCCGAGTCTCTTATCGCTTCCTTACCTGGGTGCAGTGAAGCCGGGTGATCCGGTGTATGCAGCTACCCGCCGGTATATCTTATCAACCGAGAATCCTTTCTTCTTCAAGGGTAAGGCGGCAGAAGGAATTGGTGGTCCGCATGGCGGGAATCATACCATCTGGCCGATGAGTATCATCATGCGCGGACTCACGTCCAGTGATCCGGCTGAAGTAAAAAAATGTTTGCAGATGTTGAAAGCAACGCATGCCAATACCGGTTTCATGCATGAAGCTTTCCATAAAGATGACCCTACCAAATTCACACGCAAGTGGTTTGCCTGGGCGAATACACTTTTTGGAGAACTGGTATTGCATACGCATAAAAAATACCCGGCTATTCTGGCTGCTAAACTCTAACGATGGAAGAACTGCAGTTGGTTAAACCGGTTTCAACGGATTATGAAGCGCTGACGGAACTCTGGGAAGCTTCGGTTAGAGCCACGCATGATTTTCTGCCGGAATCGGACATACAATACTTCAAACCACTGGTGCGGGATCAATTTCTCGCATCAGTGGATCTTTATGCTTTACAGGATGCATCCGGCCGCTTTCATGGATTTCTTGGCGTGCTGGATGGCAAGATTGAAATGTTGTTTGTGGATCCTGCCAGCAGAGGTAAGGGATGCGGCAAATGGTTGTTGCAAATCGCGCTAAAAGAATTGCAGGCCTACGACCTGGATGTAAATGAACAAAACCCGCAGGCGGTAGGCTTTTACCAGAAAATGGGATTTGAAGTAGTGGGTCGTTCTCCATTGGATGCCATGGGCAAACCCTATCCAATTTTGCACATGAAGTACAGGCCCAACAATTAGCCGTCTAATAAATCGGGCCTTTTCTGTTCGGTTCGTTGAACAGCCTGTTCATAGCGCCATTCGTCTACTTTTTTGAGATCGCCGCTGAGCAGGATATCAGGTACTTTCCAGCCTCTGAAATCTGCAGGGCGCGTATACACCGGAGGAGCCAGCAGGTTGTCCTGGAAGGAATCTGTGAGGGCGGAGGTTTCATCGTTCAGTACCCCGGGAATCAATCTGCCAACAGCATCCACCACTACTGCTGCGGCAAGTTCACCACCGCTCAACACATAATCTCCGATAGAAATTTCCATGGTCACAAAATGATCCCGGATCCGCTGATCGATGCCTTTATAATGTCCGCAGATGATAATCAGGTTGCCCATCAGCGAAAGCTGGTTTGCGATTTTTTGCGAAAACCGGTCACCATCCGGCGTCATATAAATAACCTGCTCATAAGAGCGCTCGGCTTTTAATTGCTCAATTGCTTTAGCCAGGGGCTCGCACATCATCACCATTCCTGCACCTCCACCATATTGATAATCATCCACTTGTCCGTATTCATTCACCGCCCACTGACGCAGGTGATGTACCTGAACCTCCAGGATGCCCTTGGTTTGGGCGCGTTTCATGATAGAATGGTTCAACGGACTTTCCAATAATTCAGGCACTACTGATATGATATCAATTCGCATTTGGCAAAGATATTGGTTACATTTATCAACTTTGCGGCAACGAAGCTGAGGGACCCAAGATTATGTATCGAATAGCATTCATTTTATTCCTGGCAGGATATGCATTGGCTTGTAACAGGGCTGAGGAAACGCCGCTGCCAAAAATCAGGCTTACTTACAGTGATTCCCTGTATTTTAAACAGCCTGGCACCACGCTGACCACCGATCCGGTTACCAAACCTGCTGAAGAAGGCTTTTTCAAAGCCATTCCATTGGGATTGGACATTGATAGTGTAACCGGCCGAATTAATGTAAATGAAAGTGAGGGCGGCCTCCGCTACAAAATATTTTATATCAGTTCCGACCGGGAAACCGTACTAGACAGCGCCAAACTGGTTGTTTCGGGTATTGATTACCGGGATAGTATTTACAATTTGTCGGCACCCGGACTCCTTTTTGCAACTCCCATCTACAATGCAGACCCAACCGCTGTATTACCCTGTGCGGATGACGATGACGACGACGACGACGATAATCCGGATGATCCGGATGATGATGACGACGATTGTGAATTTGATGAAAAAGATACTGATGATGATGGAAGTGATGACCTGCCTGGTGTAAACGGGGATGGCTGTAAGGTAGATGTAGACAATGGTGTCATTGATCTGGCAGGCAGTTTTGCAGATGGCTTCCTGGGATCCAATCCGGCTAATGGAACCACCCGCGACTTTGAATTTTTCTATCGCATAACGGATCTGAGTAGCCGAAATTTACAGGCCATTACGGTTCGGTTTTACTATTTCAATACGGCTGCTGATATTCCTGCCGGTTTACGCGCAGAATTAAATAACCGGGATGCGCAGGCAAGAGATGTGCTCATGCACAACCGGGCACGTTTTATCCAGCAATCACTGATGGCCACTACCGGTTTGATCAGGAGCGAAGACCTGATGCGTCTGGCCCGGGAAATTACCAGCCGGCCCAAACGTCCACCAATCATTATCCTTGTAGGCCGATAAGTCGCGGGATTTTGTAGTTTCGGGCTTCCCGAAATTATGTCAGTGCGTTTCCAGCTTTTTGGAGTATTCTTATTGCTGCTGTTGATTTGGAAGGGATTTTCCCAAACCGGTCGGAAGACAGAAGAGGCTGTTCAATGGTTTGAGCGGGCAGAAATCAATTATAACCTGGATGAGCCCTCTACTGCTTCTGACAGTCTTGCATTGACAGCCTACGAAAAAGCCATCGGCTTACTGCTTTCCAATGATCCCCGGAATTCCATAGCCGGGGATGCCATGATCAAAAGGGGCAATATTTTTCAGGGCCAGCGCAAACTAGCTACCGCTAAGAAGGAGTATTACCGGGCATTAAACTGGTTTACTCAATATGGATCAGACAGTCTGTTGTTTTATCAGGCCAGTCTGCATTTAGGCTCCAATTTTTATTTTGCCTATGGAATTGACAGTGCGAGATATTACCTGGAACAGGCAGCCAAACTGGCGTTGACCCATGACCGTTATCCTGATCAGGACGTATTATATAATTCATTGGGAGCGCTTTATTTCCAAAGTTCCAATTATCCCCAGGCAGCCAATTATTTTGAAAAAGCAAGGATGTTGCTGGATCCGGCCGCTCCTGAATTCAGGGAAACATTTAATGGCTTCTCCAATAATATTGCTATTTGTGAAACTGCCCAGGGAAATTATGGTGAAGCACTTTCTATCTATAAGCCATTAATTAAAGATCCTTACCTGGGTAACCGGGTGCTGCAAAATATCGGGCATTTGTATTATGAAAGAAATCAGCCCGATAGTGCCTTGTTTTATTTTAAACAGGTACAGCCGGCAAGTACAAATGCCTCCGTGCGCATGTATCATGAAATGGCAAGAATCTACCTGGATAAAAGCCAACCGGATCAGGTGTTGCAGTTTATTGCCAAAGCTGACAGCATTAATCGTTTATTGGGTGAGAGTGCCAGGGAAAAAGCGGTCAGTCTGGTATTGCAGAGCCGGTTATTAATGACAGAAGGAAAGTATCCGGATGGGCTTCAACTCCTGGATACTGCGGAAGCAGGCATCAATGAAAACAGTGCCCCGCTGGTATTGTTTGAAATTCAGGAACTGAAAGGCAGCTTGTATCAATCGATATATGAACAGACCAGGCAGCAGGAGGCATTGAAATCCGGCGCGCTGGTAATGCTGGAAGCCATCCGACTGGCTTCCTTTATCCGCAGCAATTACGACAATGATGAAGCGAAATTATTTTTCAACCGGAGCCGGGATGCTATTTATAAAAAAGCGGCGGAACAGGTATATAACTGGTATGTTCAAACGAAGGACCCGGATGCCTTGCAGGCCTTTTTCCGCCTGGAAGAAGCATATAAAGGATCCATTCTGAATGATCAGCTGCGTTTGTCGCGGGAACGATCTGTTGCTGCTCCTGTCAGAACGCCGATGATGGAAAAGGAGTTTGAATTGAGGCAGACCATGGCCTATTATTCTTCACTGCTGAATACCCTGCCTTCCGGGGAGGAAAAAAGCAGGATCGAAAAAGAAATGATTTCCACCCGGGTAGCACTTTCGCGGCTGCAGCGGGAACTCAATCCTGTATTCGCAAGGATGGATGATTCAGCTACTGTTTACCCGCTCACTGAATTTCAGCAGCAATTAGCAGGCAGGCAGGCCGTGCTCAGTTTTTTGCAGACAGATTCAGCCCTGTTTAGGTTTTTAATTACTGGCAAAGATCTTCAGTTAGACAGAATACCATTAACCAATGAACACCGCGCAACGGTACAGGAATTTGTAACGGCCCTGCACCAGCAGCAGGAAGGGTTGCGCTACCAGGGAAATGCACCGGGGTATGCACTCTATCAGTTGTTGCTACAGCCCCTGGAACCAGCACTGGAAAAAATTGAATCCTGTACCATTCTTACAGATGGATACCTGCACCTGGTTCCTTTCGAAGCTTTACCGGTTACTTCAAATCCCGATCAGTACCTCCTTCAAAAAATGAAGATCAGTTATCATCTTTCCTTTGATCAGGTGAAACTGAATCGCATTCCCATGCTGCAGGCCCTGGAAGATTCATCCTGGCTCAGCTTTGCTCCTTTTGTGGAAGCGGATGAACGGGTGCGTACAACCGGACTAGCCGCATTGCCATTCTCTGCCAGCGAAACGAGGGGAAGGGAAGGCGCAGTGAACATCCTGAAATCAGCAGCTACCAAAGCGAAATTTCTGGAGCTGGGCGGCAGTAAAAAAATTGTACATATTGCCAGTCATGCTTCTGCCAATAGAACAGGAGAGGGAGATTCCTGGATTAAATTTTATCCGGGTCAGCCGGATTCCTTGTTGAGTTACACGCTCTTTCTTCCGGAAATCTATCCCTTGCCGATGGACAAAACAGAATTGGTTATCCTGAGTGCCTGTGAATCTGCCAATGGAATTCTGGCATCAGGAGAAGGATTGCTGAGTTTGTCCAGGGCCTTTTTATATGCCGGTTCAAACGGGGTGGTTGCCTCACTCTGGAAATCTGAAGACCAGGTAACGGCCTACCTTATCCGAAAATTCAGGGAAGCAATAACTGCCGGCAAACCAGTGGAAGCTGCCCTGCAGCAAGCAAAAGAACAACTGCTGGCAGATCCTGCCATACCGGTCCAGTTTAAACAACCTAATTATTGGGCACACCTGGTTTATATTGGTAATTGCTCACCTGCAGCCAACCGGAATAATCTTCTCTGGTGGGTGCTGGGTGCAGTTGCCGCAGCATTGGTACTCTTTCTTTATTTGCGCAACAGAGCACGAAGTTCAGCTACCTGATCTGCTCCGATTTTTGGATGGTACAGGTGTTGCGGATCTTGCTCAATTACCTCGAATAGAGCCAGTGCTTTTTCCGGTTCCCCTGCTTTTAAATAAGCCAATGCTCCATAGAACTGAGCTTCATCCCTGAATAAGGGTTGTTCCCCATTATCCAGTATGCGTTGAAAAGCAATAGCGGCCGGCTTCCACTCAGCTTCCTGGAGATAACTCAGGCCGGCATAAAAATGCGCACTGTTATCACCTGGTTGCTGCTGTTCGTATTCACTAACCAGTTTCCGGTATTGCTTTTCCTGGTACAATTTGGTAATGGTATTGGTGGTTTCTGAGGATCGGAATACAGGAACCTGGTAAGGTTGATAGAGTTCAGCATAGAGTGAATTACTATCGCTTACCGATTGTGTTTGCCAGAAATAAATTCCGGCAAGCAGCAGTATTGATGCTGCGATGCTGATCCATTTAAACCTGTTCTGGAAATGCGTGCGTCGCTCTGCACGGATGGTTTTGTTTTCGCTGAGAAACTGCTCATGCAGGGCTCCCACCTGCGCCAGCAGGGGGGCTCTTTCCAGGAATACGGTGGCCGCCCGGTGAAGTGAAATCTCTTCCTCCAGTTGGGTCGCATTCAGTTCCGGCAATTGTTTCTGCAGCCAGTCGCGGGAGATGGAACCGGTTGTATATTCATCCAGCAAATGATCAATGTGTAAATCAGGATTCATAGATATCTAAACTTTTAAGTTGGTTAATGATGGCAGGGTGTTTCGAAAGAAATTCCTTCAACGACTTCATGCATTTTGCTTTTTTATTGCGAAGTGCCTGTTCACTGGCAAAGGATACTTTATCAAGCAACTCCTTCATGGGCAGTTTTTCATAATAAAATCCAACAAGGATGCCTTTGCAAACCGATCCAATCGAGCCAAATAGCTGAAGCCAGGTTTTTTGCATTTCCTTATTAAAAAGTTTGGCTTCCGTGGATTCAATGGTTGGAGCAGCCTGCTGAAATACCTGCTGCCGGCGGTTCCTTCTTTCACTGCTTCGAATTTCTTCCAGCCATAGATTTTTTGCAATACCAAACAGGTAGGATTTTATGCTGCTATCTCCTTTGAATTTTCCGGCTCTTACGGCTTCGATAAATACCAGGATCGTTTCCTGGAAAATATCGGCTGCTTCATCGCTGTCGGCCCCTTTGGTTCGGATAAAGCCGGTCAGCATGTCAAAATAGCTGTTATACAGTTCCTTTACCGACCGGTTGATATCTGCCTGCTGTAAGGCGATCACCAGTTCCAGATCCGGTGTCCGCTGTTCATTTCCTCCCGATTTATACGCTATCTGCATTTTGATCCTGCTTTTTAACCTAACAACATGCAATCTAACCAGTCTCCCGGGTTCTTTATAAGGATATAGGAGCGTGGACTGTTTTATATTGGTTGTTTCAGCCAGGCAAAATGTAACCAGTTTGGGAAAAAATTATTGGCGTATGATGCGGCCATCCTCCATTTCGATGATCCGGTTGGTTCTTTCCGCAAACTCCGGATCATGGGTAACGATGAGCAGGCTCTGGTTGAATTCCTGCGCCAGCTGCTGAAAAGTGGCGAATACTATCTCACTGTTGCGTTTATCCAGGTTGCCGGTTGGTTCGTCCCCCATGATTATGGCAGGTTCGTTTACCATAGCACGGGCGATGGCCACCCGCTGTTTTTCACCTCCGGATAATTGCCGGGGATTCTTTTCGGCCAGTTTGCTGATATCCAGTTTATTCAGTAGAAAATGTGCCCGCTCCTTTAATTCCGCTTCCGTTTTTTTGGCCAGCTTCCTGGCGGGTAATAAAATATTCTCCATCACTGAAAATTCATTCAGCAGGTAATGAAACTGAAATACAAATCCAATCTTTTCATTCCTCACGGCTGCCAGTTCTTTTTCTTTTTTGCCGGTCATTTTTACTCCGTCTACCAACAATTCTCCCTGGTAGTCAGTATCCATCGTAGAGAGGATATACAGGAGCGTGGATTTACCACAGCCTGATTTACCGATAACCGACACAAATTCTCCTGCCCTAACCTGGAAATTGATGTCTTTCAATACATCAAATTTTACCGGATCGTAAAATTGCTTGTAGATATGTTTGGCTTCGAGTATTACGGCGTTCATATTATTTTCCTCTTATGATGACAACCGGATCCACTTTACTGGCTTTTCTTGCAGGGAAGAATCCCGCGAAATAGGTAGTGATCAGTGAAAATGCACCGCCTATAAAATAATATACAGGATTATAATTGATCGGATATGTAGTTACGGTTGGCAGTGCCGCTGTATTGAAAGGAATCTGGTCGATTAGGGAAGATAATAAATAGCCCATAAGCAAGCCCGTTAGTCCGCCGAAAATGCCTATGCCCAATGCAATCATGATAAAAATCCGGTTCACATCCTTCCCGGAAAAACCGGTTGCTTTCAGGATGGCAATGGAATCCATCTTTTCATAGATCATCATGTTCAGGATATTGTAAATACCAAAGCCGGCCACCACCAGCAGCGTGATACCTACTGCATAAGAAATGATATTACGAACCGAAGTGCCTGTTTCAAATTGCGAATTTGCGGTTTGAATATCTTCTGCGTCGATCTCGAATACCTTATTGAATTCTTTTGCCAGTTTGGGTGCCTGGTTGATATCGGTAAGTTTTACCTGGATATCAGTTATATAATTATTGGCCTTGCCCATGATTTTCTGCACGGTTTTGATGCTGGCAAAACTTTGGGTTTTATCCAGCTCCTGCAGACCGGATTGAAAATGTCCCACCACTTTTAACCGGAACTGTTCTCCCTGTGAAGTGGTTAATTGTACGATATCACCGATGTCTGCCAGCAGTTTATCAGCCAGTCCTTTCCCCAGAATAATGCTGTTCGAAACATTTTTCAGATCCGCTGCCTGTCCCTTTACTACATAATCTGTAAAGAAAAACAACCTGGATTCCGCCTCTATATCGATGCCATAAACAACACCGGTAATTTCGATATTGCCTTCATTGAAAAAAACCGGAGTGGTAATTTTAGGTGCTAAGCCCAATACCCGGGGATCCTGCGCAATGCGTTCCATAATCGCGCCACTATTATAAATTTCCTGCCGGCTATTCCCTGATTTGATAGATCGCACCATATGATAATGTGAACGATAGCCAGGGGCTTTCTGAATGGGCTGGATACTGTCAGGCCGGATCTCATTAAACAATCTTACATGGGGCGTACGGTTGATAACGAGGCCGTCTAATAATTTATTCAGTCCCGTCATAAAACTTAACAGCGTGATGAACATGGTGATGCTAAAGGTTACACCAATTGCAGCTACCAGGGTTTGTTTCCATCGCGCCATCAGCAGGGAATAGGCGATCTGTATGATGAGTCGCGTATTCATTTTAACGGATCAAGCAGTTTATCAGTGGCTGAAATGCCTTCCAGTATCTCCACTTTTTTATAATCTTTCAATCCGGTTACCACTTTGCGTTTTTCTTTGTTTTCCAGCAACACAAAGGAATCCTGTACCAGGTAATTACGTGGGATCGTGAGTGTTTTCTCTTTGGTTTGGATAATGATATTGGCTTCGGCAGTTAAATTCGGATAGAGCTGTTCCGGTGCTTTTTCAAATTGTGCTTCCACCAGGAAGCTGCGGGTTCGTTCATCCATGATTGGATCCATTCGGGTAAGCACGGCTTCGAAGACCTGGCCTTTGTAACTGTCCAGTTGTACAATTACTTTTTGTCCGGTTTTAATTTTCGCGATATCGTATTCATCCACCAGCAGTTCAATCAGAAAATCAGTAGCTGCTCCGAGGGTCGCGATGGGCTGTTGTGGATTGACAGTTTCTCCTTTTTCTTTCAGCAGTTTATAAACTTTGCCATCCGACTCACTTTTGATGATATAATCCTTTTGTTGCTGGCTGCTGATTTCAACCTGCTTTCTGGCCTGCTCAGCATTGAACCGGATCTGTCTTTCCAGTTCACTATACCGGCGGCGGTTCGCTTCCAGGGTACTGGCTGCATTTTCCATCGCAAGTTGCCGCTGGTCCAGTTCATTGCGGGTGCCAATTCCCTGGTTCCATAATTCCTGCTGACGTTTATAAAGGGAGGAATCTGTTTTGAATTTGCTGGCGGAATAATCAAGTGCCGCTTTCAGTTCGCTCAACCGGTTGCGATTGTTTTCTTCTGCCGCAAATCCGGCCGATAAGCGGGCATTTTCCAGGTTGAGTTGAACCAGGTCATTGTTGATTTTATAAATCGGACTGCCTTTTTTGACAAGATCGCCTTCCTTCACCAGCACGGCTTCAATGATTCCACTCACAGTGGCGTAGAGTTGATACTGGTTGATTGTTTTGATGGTGCCGGAAGCATATACCGATTCGGTAATAGCTTCTTCTGTGGGCTGTATGAGCTTATCTTGTTGGGAACAAGCGGGAATTAAGAACAGCAGTAAGAATAGAAATGCCGGAAAAGGAAGTAGTTTCATGTTATCCGGGAAATTTGTGTGGTTAAAATTACTCTTCCTTTCTAAATCATGGCCATGTTTTTACCAAATCTGCTGCTGCTTGGAATGTTTTTATCCGAGCCCATGGTGTCTCAACAATTATTAGATACTCAAATCAATACCACTGGGTATGAACGTGATCTTGCCATTTCTCCGGATGGCAGGGAAGTTTTTTTCACGCGCCAGGGCACTGACTGGAAGGAACAAACGATCTGGCAGTTGACAAAACAGGCAGATGGCAGTTGGTCAGGTGCCAAACCGGCTCCGTTCAGTGGTGTATATCGCGATCTGGAACCTTTTTTCGCGCCGGATGGAAAGCGTCTTTATTTTGCTTCGGCCAGGCCTAAGCCTGATAGGGAAGGAACCGATGTTGATATCTGGATGGTGGAGCGATTGGCTGGGGGCTGGTCGGAGCCCATTCACCTGGGGCCCGCTATCAATTCTGAAAAGGATGAATACTATCCGTCGGTTACAAGAGAGGGGCATCTTTATTTCACCTCCGAGCGGGAAGGCGGCCCGGGTAAGGAGGATATTTATCGGGCGGAATATTTCAATGGCAGTTGGTTAACGGCCAGGCCACTGGATACAGGCGTGAATTCTGCCTATTATGAATTCAATGCCTATGTTTCACCGGATGAATCCCTGTTGATTTTTACTTCCTATGGAAGATCGGATGACACAGGGCGGGGTGATCTGTATTTCAGTAAAAAAAATACGGATGGAAGCTGGTCGCCTGCTACAAACCTGAAGGCTGCCAATTCCACTGATCTGGATTATTGTCCCTTTGTGTCTCCGGATGGTAAAACGCTCTATTATACCAGTGAAAAGGCAGGCAAAAAAAATGGCAACATTTACATGTTGCCACCGAGACCCTGAAATTTCAATTATAAACTCTCTGACTGAATCAGGTACTGGGTAGAATACTGCTTTCCGCAAGTAAACCGTACAACATAAACTCCTGCAGCCAGAGATTTGGTGTTCAGGTCCATCTGAACACCATTGGATATATCAGTAATTTTTTTGATCAATTCACCTTTTTCGTTGAAGATCTCAATTGAGATCTGCTTTTGCTGCCAGGCCAGGGGAGTCAGCAGTACGGTAGAACCGGTTTGAGGATCGATGCTCAGTTCGGTAGGGATAAAATCATCTTTTTTGTCCATGGCTACCATCTTAACGGAAGAGTATTCGAAGTTACCTTCCATGTCCCGGGTACGCAGGCGATAGAAAACCGCACCCATGGTAGTAGCTGCTTTGCTTTCATCTTTGAACTGGTACAAACCACCTTTTGGCATATTGGCCCGATTGAAACGAGCAACCTCGCGGAATACTTCACCATCCACACTTTTTTCGATGCTGATGTCCTGCAGTTTTTCCTGAGTAGGACAAGACCAGGCCAACTCAATGATATCTGTTTGCATACGAGCCTGGAAACCTACAATATGAGGCATATAAACAGTAGCCAGATCAGGAGTTGAATTCTTCAGTTCAATTTTATACTGAGCGCGACCAGCCCACTCATTGTTATTGCGGTTTACACCAAGCTTAACACGAATGGTAGTAATGTTTTTATTTACGATGCTGATTTTTTCGCTGCTGGTATTTTGCTTTCCCCATTTGTTCTCAGCACGGTATCCGCTGTTAGCAGCAGAGATCATCAGTGAAGTGATTTCATTATCATACACCACTTTGCTACCGTATCCGAGGTAACACTCAGCAAATTCGTGTGCAGCTCCGTAATTATTCAGACCAGAAACCGAAGTGGTGATTTCCGGCATAGTATAACCATTGGGCTGATCCAGCGGCTGGTTGTTATTTACGAAAGTGAAGCTGAACTCGATCCATGAAGGGCCGTTGATTCCGGCATATTCAACTTCCGGCTGAAATACAGAGGAGTTATTGTTGGTATTATGATGCAGTTGCTTCAGCACTACACCCGGAGTGATGTTCTCAATTTTAACGATGCAATCCGCTTCTGCTTTTCCGAATGCATTCATCGTAACAGAGGAGAAACGATACATGGCTCCACGCTGTCCTGCAGCACCGCTTTCCAGTTTATAGTTGGTAAAAGAGATATCCTGAGCGGATACTTCAGTTGTGAAGAGACTTGTTAGGAAGGCCAGCAAAAAAAGGTACGAAGTTTTCATAATTCTACATTGGGTAAGGAATCAAATATTCCTCATAGGTATTGTCAACGTGATGCTGGATTTCTTAGGATCTTGATTTTTGGTTGCTAAGTGGTTTTTTGTAGGCATCCTGGATTCTTGATCAACAATACAAAGATCATCACGGACTTCGGAAAATACAAGTAGGTATGGGGTTTTTTCGATAAATGGGCGAAAAACGCAAGTGTTTGTCCTCGAATCACGCTTTTTTGGAAGATTTAATCGTAGAATTCCTATGCAGACTTGGGAGTTTTCCGGAATTTTGAAGACATATCCCACTCCATATAAACACCTAGTGCAGAAAATACGGAGTGTAATAGTAATCCACTTAGCACCTAAGTATTTGACTTATTTTCGAGTATGTTCAAAGAGAATCCGCTTCCAATTATACTTTTTAGTATCGCCGTAATTGGTGCTACTGCCTTTATGCAGTACCAGCAACCGGAGTATAGCTTTTTTGATGGGGGATATATCATTGCCATTTTATTGACCATCTTTTTGAAAGATGATTTGTATACCCGCATCTTTGGAATTACCGGATTGATATTTACTGTTATCTCCATTTATTATCCCAACGCAGCAGAACCCACTGTTCAGATCTGGTTGCAACATATTTTTTCGGCGGTGGTGATAGTCATGACCATGACATTGGTGATTTATCTCAAGCGCTTGTACCGTAGCCTTGAAAGAGAAGAGCGCCAGGTTACTGCCCTTTTTGAATATGCTACTGAAGGAATCATATTAACCAACGGAAGAGGACAGATTATTCTGGTGAATCCCGAAGCTGAGCGTTTGTTTGGTTATGAGAAACACGAGTTGCTGGGACAAACCATTGAATTGCTGATACCAAAACGCCTGCACAGCCGGCATGAACATAGCAGGTCGGGATTCTATAAAAATCCTGGTAACCGAAAGATGGGGCAGGGCCGCGATCTGTATGCAAAACGAAAAGATGGTTCTGAATTTCCTGTTGAAATCAGTCTGAGTCATTTCAGTGATAAAAAAGGAAAATATGTAATCGCATTTATAATTGATATTACCCAACGGAAGGATGCCGAGAAAAAATTGTTGCATCAGAAGGAGCAGTTGGAAAGTATAACGAACGATGTCCGAAAGCTGAATACGGAACTGGAAACAAAAGTTGAAGAGCGTACACTCATTCTAAAAGAAGCCCTGCATGAACTGGAACGTTCGCAGTTGGAACTGGAAGAAGCCCTGAATAAAGAAAAGGAATTGAATGAGATCAAATCCAGGTTTGTATCAATGGCTTCCCATGAATTCCGCACTCCATTAAGTACCATATTATCTTCTGCAACCCTGATCAGTCGGTACCAGCAGGGAGAGGAGCAGCCGCAAAGGGAGAAACACGTGAAGCGGGTGAAGGATGCCGTAAAACATCTTAATGATCTGCTGGAAGACTTTCTCTCCTTTGGCAAGCTTGAGGAGGGTAAGGTTGAAACCAAACTGGAGCAGGTGGACCTTGCTCAATTGCTGGAAGAAGTGGAGGATGAACTGAAACCAATCCTGAAAGAGGGGCAGGTGTTTTTGCAACAGCTTCCTGAATCCATTATCTGTGCTACAGATAAACGATTGATGAAACATACCCTGATCAATATTTTAAGCAATGCCATCAAGTTCTCTGATCCTGGTAAGCCGATTCATATACACATGTCAAATGAAAACGGGCGACTAACCATTACCGTGAAAGATGAGGGTATTGGTATCGCCAAAGAAGACCAGGAGTATTTATTTGACAGTTTTTTCCGTGCAAAAAATGCATTCAATATCCAGGGTACGGGATTGGGCCTCCATATTGTGAAGCGTTACATGAATTTACTGGGTGGCGATATCCGGCTGGTAAGTGAGCTTAATGAGGGTACAAGTGTTATTGTATCGGTGCCTTGTAATCAGTAGTATCTAATGACAATCAATTGCAGCACCACGGGCAGATTCTAAAACCGGACTGATAAAAGGTATACCAAGGTTCAGTCCCCGGAGAATTAATAATACGCCCATTACAGCAATTACATAAGGTGTCAGTTGTTTCATCCGGTTGCGAAGACGGATGCTGGCAAGGTGTCCAAACCAGTTCAGTGCCAGCAGGGCAGGCAGTGTTCCCAATCCAAATGCTGCCATAAAGAATACACCATCTGTTAATTGGTTGGTACTGAGTGCACCGGCTATGGCAAGGTACACCATTCCGCAGGGTAATAATCCGTTTGCCATTCCCAAAAGGAAAAAACTACCGGATCGCTGATCTTTCAACAACCTGCTCATGGTATTCAGCAGCTGGGTTTGTAATCGTGTGATCCAGCCAGGTTGTATCCTGGATTTCTGCTGCATGTATTGGATCAGCAGAAATAAAACCAATACTCCGAGAATAATGGAGAACCATCTCTGAAAGCCTGCCAGGTAAACCTGTCTGCCTAACAACCCGAAGATGGCACCGAGTGCACTGTAAGTGGTGATTCTACCCAGGTGATAACTCAATGTGGATCCCATCCGGCGTACCGGAGACAGGTGCTGCACAGGTAGCGCAAATGCAATAGGACCACACATCCCCACGCAGTGAAAGCTGCTGATAAGGCCGAGGCTTAGTGCTCCTATGATAAGTTCCCAGGTCATTACTGTAGGTTCATAAAGTTTTCCTGGTAATAAGCCGTGTCATTCGCCTGCCATTTAAATTTAAGTTTATAGGCGGCAGGCAGGATGCTTTTACCAATTTCAACTGACTGCTGTCCGGTTGCATCAGGTTCCATTTCAAGTACGGTGTCTTTATCAGAATCAGCCGGACAATAAAAAATGATTTGTCCGGATTGAACCTTGCCAACCATCTCAGCCGGCATCTGAATCTTCAATATTTTATCGCGATAGCTTAACTGAATCGCAGCTGTTAAATTGGCTGCATTGTTTCGTGCATCAATAACCTGCTGATAAGCAAGTTCCTCTTTGTAATAGTCCTTGGAAACCAGTTCGAATTCTGTTTTTACGCTCATATAAATCAGGGTGCCCATCAGCAATCCGAAAGCGATGAAAACAAGTACCAGTTTATGTCCAAAATTGAGTGCCATAGTTTTATTGGGTTACAGGTCCTAAAAAAGTTGTTTTTACCTGGTCGATCCGTTCATTGCCTCTGTACAATCCAAGTTGCAAAACATTTTTACGATCGTGGATAGCAGTGCGTGGTAATATGATGAAGAAAGATCCGGATCCCTGACCTTCTTTTTTTACCATAATGGGTCCGCCTCCAATGATTTCCACTTTGCCCTGGTGCCCTTCCAGCCTTACTGTAAGTGGTACCTCCTCCATGGTTTTATTCGCTACCTTGATATTATAGAGATTCGATACACTGTCTGTTCCTCTTTCCTGGAACAGCATACCGGGTGTTCTCATGATGGTGGCATCCACATCTTTTCGGGTAATGAGCAGGGTAGATAAAATTACCACTAATACCAGCAATAAGGCGGTATATAATTTCATCCGGGTGGTATATTTCAGTGGCTCCCGGTTGGCAATACCATTTTCAGAGGCATAGCGGATTAATCCTCTTGGTCTGCCTATTTTATCCATGATATTATCACAGGCATCGATGCATGCGGTACAGTTTACACATTCCATCTGGGTGCCGTTCCGGATATCAATGCCAGTGGGACAAACCTTCACGCATTGCAGGCAATCGATGCAATCGCCGAGTGACAATTCTTCCTTGTCTTTCAGTTTTCCTCTTGGCTCACCTCGCTTGTAATCATAAGCCACGATCATGGAGTTCCGATCCAGCAATACGCCCTGAAGTCTGCCATACGGACAAACAACCGTACATACCTGTTCTCTGAAAAATGCATATACGCCATAAAAAACAGCCGAGAAAAGCATGAGCGAAAGAAGGCCAAGGAAATGTTCTGATACCGGTTCAGTAATAATTTTCCAGAGGTCTTTGACGCCGATGATATAGGCCAGAAAGAAATTGGCGATGATAAAAGACATCAAAAAGAAAACAATATGTTTACTGCTTTTTTTGACAATCTTTTCTGTAGACCAGGGTGCATTGGCGAGTAACCGTTGTTCCGATGCATCACCTTCAATAAGGTATTCAATTTTACGGAAAACCATTTCCATGAAGATGGTCTGCGGACAGATCCAGCCACAGAACAAGCGCCCGAAGGCGGCGGTAAACAATACGATGAAAATGATAAAACTCACCATCGTAAGACCGAAAATGAAAAAGTCCTGCGGCCAGAATACCTTTCCGAAAAGAATGAATTTAGCGTCCGGAATATTGAACATCAGTAAGGGACGCCCATTCACCTGAATGAATGGGATTATGAGGAAAACAGCAAAGAAGAGCCAGCTGACATAGTTTCTCCAGTTGGTAAACCTGCCTTTGGGTTTTTGCGCAAAAATCCATTTCCGTTTGCCTGATTTGTCAACGGTCGCAATCCGGTCGCGAAAACTTTCTTCTTCTTTCTCTATTTTCCCTTTTACCACACTCATGAATTACGGATTTAGTGAGCCACACTTGAAACGGAAGTCGAATCTACAATAGCTGCGGGTGTGGTTGAGTCACCTGCTGCCGGACTTTCTTCCTTATACAGTTCGCCCTGTTTATCTTTCGGGTTCGGCGGATTGCTACCATGGATGGATTTGATGAAGCTGCTGATCTGTGCAATCTTCACCGGACTCAGGTCTTCCTGCCAGGACCGCATACCTTTTTCAGGAACACCGTATTTGATGGTTTTGAAAATATCCTTGATAGAGCCACCATGCAACCAGTAATCATCGGTCAGGTTAGGACCTACGGTACCTTCTCCTGCCTTTCCATGACAGGCAGCACAGTTGGTGATGTATAGTGCTTGTCCGGCTGCAATACCTCCGGCGTCCATCATCACCACGGTATTTTCATCAATATTATTCGCAGCCTTTTTAAGGAATTCTTCTTTCTGCTTTTCTGCAATCGCCATTTCCTGGTTGAATTCTTCTACTGAAGAAGGACCGGTATGGGTAACATGAAATCTCCATAGATAAATGGCTGAAAAGAGGATACAGAGATAAAATCCATAGAGCCACCAGGGCGGAAGATTGTTATCCAATTCCCGGATACCATCATAGTCATGTCCAAGGTCGATATCAGCTTCCTGTTCAACGGGTTTGAATTTGTTGAATTTGGTCCACCAGTTTTCTTTTGGTTTGGCGGGGGCCACCTCTTTTTTGGCAATACCTGCGTTTGCCATTTCTGCTCTGATCAGTAATCTCAGGTTATACAGGAGATAGAGTATAGCAATAAGTTCAACTGCAATCACGCCAGTTAAAAAATAGAAGGCGAGTGAATCCATTCCGCCGATTTGACCTGATCCGCCAGCAGCGGCTGTTTCCTGGGCACCTGCACTGTTTGATCCTAACAGAAATCCAAGAATCATGGCTGATACTATGCCTGATTTTGCTTTACGATACCTGCTGATAAATACATCTGCTGCACCGTTAACTACCCAGGCCAGCAGAATGATGATAAGAGCCAAAACGGCAATAATGATCAGCAAGGTTACAGCCAATGGATTTTCCAGACTGCTGACAGGTGCTGGTCCGGTTGCACCCTTTGCCAGGGCCGGAAGGGAAAAGGCCAGTAAGCCGGATAAGATCAGCAAGATGCTGCCGGCTTTTTGTTTATGTTGACGTATGCTTTGAAAAAAACACATAGTGATTGTTTTAGCGATTAGTCTAGTTTCTGTTATCAAGAGGAATCCGGCTTATTTCGTCGATCATGTTTTTATCTGCTTTGATCGACCAGATTAAAACCAGTAAAAAGAATACACCAAATATTAGCAGGGAAGCCAGTCCGTATATACTGATCCCTGATATCGACTCTAAATAGTTTATGAATTTCATATTCTTAATTTTTTAAGTTTTGCGTCTCACTTCTTTCACTTTTCACTTTTCACTTTTCACTTTTCACCTTTCACTTCTTAATATCCGTTCCCAGTCTTTGCAAATAAGCAATCAACGCTACAATCTCATCATGCTTGTCTACCTCAATCTTTTCCATTTTCAGATTGATGCGGATGGCATTGGCCTGTGTGTTCAGTTCCTTGTTGGCGATATTCGCATAGTCCTTTTCGTAAGGAACGCCCAGGGTTTGCATGGCCTTGATCATTTTCGGAGTAAGCGTTGTATCAATTTTATCCTCAAATAACCAGGGATAGGCAGGCATGATGGAACCCGGACTCATACTGGTTGGATCCAGCATGTGATTGTAGTGCCAGCTATCGGGATATTTTCCACCTTCACGTGCCAGATCAGGACCTGTTCTCTTAGATCCCCACTGGAAGGGGTGATCGTATACAAATTCACCAGCCTTACTATATTCGCCATAACGGGCTACTTCATCACGGAAGGGACGAATCATCTGACTGTGACAGGTATAACAACCTTCCCGAACATAGATATCACGACCGTGTAATTCAAGTGGCGTATAAGGTTTCACACTGCTGATAGTCGGTACATTTGATTTTACCAGGAAGGCAGGCACGAATTCCAGAACACCTCCAATGGCTACAGCTATGAAACTGAATACCAGCATCTGAATGGGACGTTTTTCAATCCAGCGGTGCCAATGTTCCTTACCATGTGTTTTAATTTCTTTGGGAAGTGGTGCAGCTTCTGCAGCTTCATTTTCAACGAAGCTACCAGCCTTGATGGTTTTGTAGAGGTTGTAAACCATGATAAATGCACCAATCAGGTAAAGGGTACCACCGATACTACGGGTGATATACATTGGGATAATGTGGGTAACAGTTTCGAGGAACTGGAACTTGAGTTGTCCTTCTTCTGTGAATTGTTTCCACATCATACTCTGTGCAAAACCAGCCCAGTACAATGGAACAGCATAAAGTATAATTCCAATAGTACCAATCCAGAAATGCGTTCCTGCCAGTTTCTTAGAATAGAGCGGCGTGTTATACATTTTAGGGATTAGCCAGTAGAGTACACCAAAAGTCAGGAAGCCATTCCAGCCAAGCGCTCCCACGTGTACGTGTGCAATAATCCAGTCGCTAAAGTGTGCAATGGCATTTACATTTTTCAAACTCAGCATTGGCCCTTCGAAAGTTGCCATACCATAACAGGTAATGGCTACCACCAGGAATTTCAATACGGGCTCTTCTCTCACTTTATCCCAGGCACCGCGAAGGGTAAACAAACCGTTCAGCATACCACCCCAGGAGGGTGCGATCAGCATAACGGAGAAGACTACCCCAAGAGATTGTGCCCAATCAGGTAAGGCGGTATATAACAGGTGGTGCGGACCTGCCCAGATATAAATAAAGATCAGTGCCCAGAAGTGGATGATGGAAAGCCGGTAGGAGTACACCGGACGATTCGCTGCCTTTGGCAGGAAATAGTACATCAGCCCGAGATAAGGGGTAGTCAGGAAGAAGGCCACCGCATTGTGACCATACCACCATTGTACCAATGCATCCTGAACACCCGCATACCAGCTGTAACTTTTAAACAGGCTGATAGGAATTTCAAAACTGTTTACAATATGAAGCATCGCAACGGTAACCCAGGTAGCGATATAAAACCAGATGGCTACGTAGAGATGGCTTTCTCTTCTTTTCAGAATAGTACCGAACATATTTATACCGAATACCACCCAAATCAGGGTAATGGCGATATCAATGGGCCATTCCAGTTCCGCATATTCCTTACCGGTAGTATAACCGGCCCAGAGCGTTAAAGCTGCAGCAACGATAATGCCCTGCCAGCCCCAGAAATGGATCTTGCTCAGCAGATCGCTGAACATTCTGGCCTTACAGAGGCGTTGTAAGGAATAATAAACACCCATAAAAATACCGTTGCCCACAAAAGCGAAAATCACGGCATTGGTATGCACGGGGCGCATTCTTCCAAAAGTGGTGGGAGCAAAGTCGAGGTTGATGGCCGGATAATAGAGGGCAATAGCGGCCCATAATCCCGCCAGCATGCCTACAATAGCCCAAAAAGTAGTCGCAAAAGCAAACCACTTGACGATTTTGTTGTCGTAACTGAATTGTTCAATCTGCATACAGATAGCTGTTTATCGGTTTATTTTTCGGAACTTTTTTTAGAGGGTTTGTCATCAAATAAAATGCGCATGGGAGGCGAATATTCATCATCGTACTGTCCGTTTTTTACACTCCAGATAAAGCCAAACAGAAAGAGCGCGGCTACCGCAATGCTTGCTATCAGGAGTAGTATGATGACTGCCATTTGTAAAATTTTGGTAAAAGTAGCGGGTGATAAATGGGGTGATTATGATCACCCTCAACGGATTTTATGACTTTAATCACTATAACTTCAGTTTCCGGGCATACAGGTTAGAGGCACCGTAGGTCAGGAGTATAATACTGAGAGAGCTGGAGGGCATGAGGATGGCGGCAATCAAAGGCGACAAATCCCCCTGCACGGCAAAATAGAGCCCTATTATATTATAGATGATACTCATAACAAAGCTTGCCATCACCACCTGCCTGTTTCCTTTGGCCAGTTGTAAAAACCGGTCGAGTTTTCCCAGGGAGGCTGCATCCAGGATTCCATCGCTGGCAGGGGTGAAGCTATTGGAGTTTTCAGCTATCGCAATCCCCATATTACTTTCCTGCAGGGCGATGGCATCATTCAGCCCGTCGCCCACCATCATCAGCTTTTTCCCTTTTTCCTTTTCGATTTCTATATAGCGCAGTTTGTCCTGTGGCTGCTGGTTAAAAAGGAGGATGGTTTTCTTTCCGGCCATTCTTTCCAGTTCCGGTCTTTCAGCATCATTATCACCTGAAATGACGGCCAGTTCATAATCGGGCCGGATGCGCGACAGTAATGCATTTACTTCTTCCCGGTAGAAATTATGAAACTGGAAATAACCTTTTACCTGGTTCTCTACGGATACATAGACCCGCGTTCCGGAGCTCAGATTTTTCATTCCGGTGATATAGGACTGTGAACCAAGCGCGTATCGCCTTCCATAGATCCAGCCTTCCAGTCCCTTTCCAATTCTCTCCCTGAACTGATCAATCGGTTTGCGATGCTGGCCCAGGTGTTGTACCAGGGCCCTGCTCAGGGGGTGGCGGCTTCCATTGGCGAGGGAGGCAAAGGCAATGAGGTCGCTATCACTTAAGGGATCTCCCTCATATTCAACTGCATGCCGGGTGGTGGTGGTGAGGGTACCGGTTTTATCAAAAACAATCTGGTCGATCGCCGCCATTTCTTCAATCGCCTGGGCATTGCGCAGGTACAGCCCATTACGTGAAAATATCCGCAAAATGGTTCCGTTGGTAAAGGTGTTGGAGAGCAATAACGCACAGGGACAAGCGATAATTAAAATAGCTGTTACTGCCGGCCAGATTTTGGAGGGGTCCTGTACCCACCAGTAAAGGGCTGTAAGGATGGCAATAGTAAAAACGATATAGGTAAAATACCGGCTCAGCAGGTGCACAAAGGATACGCCTTTTTCTTCCGGCTGTTTTTCAGCCTGGTTCCAGAGTCGGGTCAGGTAACTCTGGGCTACTTCCTTGATGGTTAGCAGTTCAATGGTGCCGGCAGTCTGTTTTCCGCCAGCATAAATAATTTCGCCTACTTCTTTCAGTACAGGAATGGATTCACCGGTTACAAAACTGTAATCGATATAGGCCCGGCCTCTGGTAAGGATACCATCAGCCGGAATCAGTTCGTCCTGGTGGATGAGCAGGGTATCGCCCGGTTTGATTTGGGGTAGTGCGGTTGGTACTTCCTTATCGTCTTTTAAAACTGTTACTGCGATGGGGAAATAGGAAGTATAATCGCGTTCAAAAGAAAGCGACTGATAGGTTTTGTCCTGCAGCACCCGGCCAATCAGCATGAAAAAAACGATGCCGGCAAAGGAATCAAAATAACCTCCGCCAGTATCGGTCAATACTTCCACGACGCTCCGGAAGAAGGTTACCCAAATGGCGAGGACAATAGGTGCATCAATATTCAGGAACCGGTGCTTCAGGCTTTTCCAGGCGCTGTTGTAAAAGGGCTGGGCACTGAAAAGCAATACCGGCAATGCAAGGAAGAGATTTAGATACCGGAAAGCGTATTGCAGGTTTTTTTCCGCATGTTCGAGGCCCAGGTATTCCGGGAAACTCATCAGCATAATATTGGCAAAACAAAAACCCGCCACCCCCAGTTGATAGATCATGGTGCGCGGAATACGCGGTTTTGCCTTATTGAGTTGTTGCAGGGAAATATAGGGTTCGTAGCCAATACTGGTCAGCAGTTCGGCTACCCCTCTCAGTGAGATCTTTGTGTGGTCAAATATAACATCCACCTCTTTTCGGGTGAACTGCACCGTTACCTTGATAACCCCAGCGTTTATTTTGTGCAGGTTTTCCAGCAGGTAGAGGCAGGAACTGCAATGGATATGCGGGAGGTAGAAATTGACATGCGTATTGGTGGCATCCTTGAAATGGATCAGTTGCTGCTCAATACCCGGATCTTCCAGGAAGGCGAACTTGTCTTTGCGTACCTTGATACGCTGGCTCAGTCCGGGATTCTTGTTCAGATCATAGTACTCACAGAGTTCATGCTGGTTCAGCAACTGGTAAACCATTTTGCAGCCTTCGCAGCAGAAGCTTTTGTCTTCAAAAGGGATTATAGTTTCAGCACAGGTTTCACCGCAGTGGTAACAGCTGATTTGTTCCTGTAATTTGGTAGCCAATTCTTTCAGGTTTTGTGCGCTAAACTAATCCTGTCCAAACGGCCAGGGGTTGAGGTGGCTCACAGTGGGAACTGATTTTTCTCAATGGCCGCATTTTCGTTTATTTGGGAAATCAACCAATTCTGGCATGAAACATATATTAATCATTGATGATCATACCGAAATCAGGGAAAACATAGCAGAAATCCTGATGCTTGGGGGCTATAAAACCACCACTGCCGAAAATGGTAAAAAAGGGGTGGAGCTGGCATTACAGCTGAAACCTGACCTGGTGGTATGTGATATCATGATGCCGGAACTGGATGGATACGGTGTATTACATTTGTTGCGCAAAAACGCTGATACTGAACATATTCCCTTTATTTTCCTGACTGCCAAGGTGGAAAGAAGCGATTTTCGCAAGGGAATGGAAATGGGCGCCGATGATTTTATCACCAAACCCTTTGATGATATTGAACTGTTGAATGCCATTGAAGTCAGGTTGAAAAAGCAGGATATCCTGCACCTGAAATATGCCGGAGGCGAAGAAGGGGTGAATGAACTCATTCAGGATTTACAGGAATCAGGGATGATTCAACTCGATCCTGCTGATTATGAAACTGTTCATTTTGCCAAGCGCCAGCAGATCTATGCAGAAGGAAAGCGCCCCAAATACCTTTATTATGTAAAATCAGGCAAGGTTAAAGCCTATCGGCTGCACGAAGATGGTAAGGAATACATAACCAATCTTTATAGCGCAGGTGATTATTTCGGATATATCGCGCTATTGGAAAATGGTTCCTATGAAGATCATGCGGAAGTGCTGGAGGATGCAGAGCTGGCCCTGATCCCGAAAGAAGATTTTACCCAGGCTGTTTTTCATGATATGACCATTGCCGGAAAATTCATCCGGCTGATTTCTCAGAATGTAAAAGAGAAGGAAGACCGGCTGCTGCACCTGGCTTATGATTCCCTGCGTAAGCGCGTAGCAAAAGCACTGGTAGACATCCATTATAAATTCAATGGGGAAGAAGTTCCGACTCCGCTGGACATTCCCCGGGAAGATATTGCCCAATATGTGGGAACCGCTACAGAATCACTGATCCGGACCCTGAGTGATTTCAAATCGGAGAAGCTGATTGAAATAAAAGAAGGCAAGATCCGGATTACGGACCTTGCCAAATTGAGTAATCTATTGTACTGATTAATCCTCGCCGCGACTTAATTCAAAATCGGGTGTAGGGGACTTTGTACCGTTTTCAGAGGGCGTCGAGATTTCCCGTCCGTGTTCATTTTGTTGTCCCAGCGACCATTGGTCGGTCATGGTGGTTTCAAGCCACAGGTTTCCTGATTTCCTGAATACCTGGGCAGCAATTCCAAACCGGTTCAGCAGGGTTTGTTCAAAAGCTGCAACAGTCATGGTTGGCTGAATCTCCAGCTGGCCTTCCTCCCGTATAGTTAGCTCTTCCAGTAACTGGCCGTTCTTGATCATTTTGCTGGCAGAAGAACCTTCTTCCACAGCGTGGCCACGTTTGAAGAATTCAATTTTAAGAAAGGGAAACAGGGAATTAAAGTCCTGCTGTATTTCCTTAAATGTTCGGGTTTTATTGATCCGGATGGTCATTGGGGTGATTTAATAGTTTTCATTAATAGATGAACACATCTACTTCCCCGCTGTCGATGGCAGCTGTATTTCGTGGGATGTGTAAAACGAGTTCACCGTTGATATAACTGGCCTGGGTCAGCGCAGTGTCTGCATCTTCGGGTAAACCGAAGGTTCTTTCCCAGGCGGAAAAATTGTATTCAAAATCGGATTTTCCTGCTGCTTCCCGGGTTTCTTCTTTCTTTCCGCTAATAATCAGTTCTTTACCACTGGCATGGATCTGGAAGCAGGGGCGATCCATTCCAGGCACAGCCAGCCGGATTACATATTCCTCCGCATTCTCAGATACATTGGCGGCGGGAACCCAGCTGGTGATTTTTCTTCTACGCTCAGTTGTATTTTCCAGCGCAAAGAGAGGCCTGCTCAGGCGATGATTTCTTTTTGAGGTAGCTGCTTTCATAAACTGTGGTTTTTGATATGAGCGGAAATTATCATGCCACAAATCTAGCGGCTCCACTAAGTTTAGATTATGACCTGTATGAGATGCGAATATGACTTTGCTCAGTTGAGGCAGGGTCATTCACCGGTAAATTCATCCAGATCCCGGCGATCTTTTTTGGTTGGCCGACCTGTTTTGCTGAGTCGTTTTCCGGTATAAAAGCTGGCCGCCTGGAACTGGATTTTTTCCAGCTCCTCCGGCGGGGTCAGATCTTCATAATGTTTGATGGCTTCCGGGTAGGCAACCCGGTTTTCCAGCAGGGCAGTAACCTTTATTACCCATTTCCGGGCTTCTGTCCGGATTTCGTATTCATCGCCAATAGCCACCGATCGGGAAGCTTTGACAGATACCCCATTCAGTTTCACACGACCCTTATCAAGTGCTTCCGCAGCAAGTCCCCGGGTTTTGAAAAGCCGGATCGCCCAGAGGTATTTATCGATTCTAACTTTCATTCGCGGCTTCCGACAAAAACTGGTGGAAATAGGGGATGGTTTCAATACCCTTATAGAAATTGGCCAGGTCGTATTTCTCATTCGGCGAATGAAGATTATCACTGTCCAGGCCGAAACCAAGGAATATGATCTTCAATCCCAGTTCCTTTTCAAACAGGGCACAGATCGGAATGCTGCCGCCACCCCGTACGGGAATCGGTGACTTGCCAAAAGTTGCTTCAATGGCTTTTGCTGCAGCCCGGTATTCTTTGGAATTGATTGGAGTCATATAAGGCTCACCGCCGTGATGCAAACTGGCTTTTACAGTTACAAAAGGGGGGGCAATTGTTTGCAAATGTTGAATCAGCAAATCAGTTATTTTATGAGAATCCTGGTTTGGCACAAGCCGGCAGGAGATCTTCGCAAAAGCCTTGGAGGGCAATACGGTTTTGGCTCCTTCACCGGTATAACCTCCCCAGATACCATTGAGTTCAAGCGTGGGACGGATACCCGTGCGTTCATTGGTGGTAAATCCTTTTTCTCCCCAGAGTTCGGCAACACCGAGATCCTGTTTATATTCGTTTTCATCAAAAGGAGCTTCTGCCATCAGGTTGCGTTCAGCAGGAGTGGCTTCTACTACATCATTGTAAAATCCGGGTATGGTGATATGATTGTTCTCATCGTGCAGAGAGGCGATCATTTTTGCCAGGATGGTAATCGGATTGGCAACTGCTCCGCCATAAACACCACTGTGGAGATCACGGTTCGGTCCAGTTACTTCTACTTCAATATAGGAGAGTCCACGTACACCAATATCAATGGAAGGATTGTCCAGGCTGATCATTGCAGTATCAGAGATGAGGATCACATCCGCTTTTAAGAGTTCTTTATTTTCTTTTACAAAATCTGCCAGGTTGGGTGAACCAACTTCCTCCTCACCTTCGATCAGAAATTTGATATTGGTAGGAAGAGTGCCGGATTGAACCATCACTTCCAATGCTTTCACGTGCATATAAAACTGACCCTTATCGTCGCAGGCGCCACGTGCATAGATTTTTCCATCTTTGATAACCGGCTCAAAGGGGCCGCTATGCCATAATTCCAGCGGATCAGGAGGCTGCACATCATAGTGGCCATATACCAGCACAGTTGGTTTTGCAGGATCAGTGATCAGTTCGCCATATACGATCGGGTGCCCCTGGGTGGGATAAATTTCCGCTTTTGAAGCACCGGCAGCCAGCAGGCTGTCTTTCACAGCTTCTGCACAGCTAACCATATCTGCTTTATTCTCTGAACGTGCACTGATACTGGGGATTCTCAACAGATCCAGCAGTTCCTGTAAAAAACGATCCTGGTGTTGGTCCTGGTAGTTTTTCCAATCTTTCATATACTCCGGTTTGCGCCACGAATTTAGGCGGTTTTGGGCAAAGCAGCAGAACCCGTGGAAAGACGGTGTTTTTGGTTGGAAAGAATATTTTCCAGGGTCCATTCCACTTTTCGTTCAAAAGCATGTTTGCGAACCGGGCAATCGGTTTTGGTGCAGATGGGGCAGGAGAAATCAAGGCAACCATCCGAGTGAACAAACAGTTCAATGCTGTCTCCCAGTTCCATCCTGATTTTTTCACTGAGTGCATCTACTTCTTTGTGTGCTTCATGCACATTGAGGTACCAGGGAACAGTAAGATGGCAATCCACGTGCAGGATACTACCGTATTTGATCACACGAAGATTATGCAGATCAATCCAATTGGGTTGACGGTGTTGGTTGAGATGGGTCACCATGGTGTTCAGCAGGGCTCTGTCTGCTTCGTCCATGATGCCAGCAAGGGAGGCTCGTAAAATTTTGTATCCGGTATAGATGATGAAAAAACTGAAGAGCAGGGCTACAATGGTATCCAGCAGTTGCCATCCGGTAATCCAGATAAGCAGTATGCCCAACAGAATACCGATGGTTGAAAATGTATCGGATTGCAAATGTTTGCCACTGGCGATCAGCGCAAGGGAATTATTTTTCTTTCCCTTTTTTATGGCGATGGCACCCATGATAAAATTAACAGCGCCTGCAATGGCAACCAGCACCATACCCTTATCCAGGGAGTGCAGAGATGTAGGTTCGATAATCTGTTGAATACATTCATAAATGATAAACAATCCGGCTACAAGGATTAATGTACCTTCCACTGCGGCAGAAATAAATTCCGCTTTTCCATGTCCATAGGGGTGATCCAGGTCGCGTGGTTTGGCTGCAACATAGAGACTGTATAATCCGATGAATCCGGAAATTACATTCACGGTGCTTTCCAGCGCATCTGTCAGGATGGCCACAGAGTGGGTGATGTAATAAGCGGCCATTTTAAGGGCGAAGAGGATCACTGCTACCAGTACCACCCATTGCTGAATCCGGAAATTTTCTTTTTGGCTCTGCATGCTGCGGTGTTTTATTGAATTCAGTCGCGATAAAGATAGACTTATTAATTCGGGACTTTCAGGCGGTTACATTTTTTTGATGAGGAACACGGGTTAGGGAATTATATGTAATTTGTTAAGCTAAATGATTGCTCCATGCCAGTTCTGAACTTTCCTTCCCTGGACAATGAAATACCTGTTTCTGCTGAGGATATGCTATCTTTTCGCAATAAGGGACACCTCCATGTGAAAGGATTGCTGAATGCCGATGAACTTTCTGTTTACAGATCTGCGATCAATGATGCGGCCTATCGGTATAATACGGAAACAAGGGAAATGAAAGACCGGGATACCTATGGAAAGGCATTTCTCCAGATCATGAATTTATGGGAGGTGGATGAGGCCGTTAAAAGATTCACCCTGGCAAGGAGATTTGCAAAAATGGCCGCAAGTTTGTTGGGTGTTGAACGTGTTCGTTTATACCACGACCAGGCATTATATAAAGAAGCAGGAGGCGGACATACACCCTGGCACCAGGATCAGTATTACTGGCCACTGGATACAACCAATACAATCACCTTGTGGATGCCTTTGATTCCGATTTCAGAAGAGATGGGAATGCTCACTTTTGCATCTGGTTCTCATACAGCCGGCGAAGTTGAAAACCTCGCGATTTCTGATGAATCTGACAAAGTGCTTCAATCTTATATCAACGAAAAGAACTATCCGGTAACCCGGCCCTCTTTTATGGAAGGCGGAGATGCCAGCTGGCACTATGGCTGGACATTACATGCCGCTCCGGGGAATAATTCTGACGCAACCCGTGAAGTTATGACCATCATTTATTTCGCTGATGGTGCTACTGTTACTGCTCCCAAAAATCAACACCAGGAAAATGACCGCCAACGATGGCTAGGGGGTATTGAGCCTGGTGAATTAGCTGCATCGCCTTTAAATCCTGTAATACATTAACCCCTCAACAATTAATTTGAAATGACCTTAAAACACTGGTTCAGTAGTCTGATCGGAATTGTATTTTTTTTAGTAGCTGCCGCCCAAGAGTCCTGGAAGCCGGCTGGTACCAAAATCAAAACTGACTGGTCAGAGAAAATCGCCGTTACTAATCCGCATGCAGAGTATCCCCGTCCTCAACTGGTTCGAAGCAATTGGACCAATTTGAATGGATTCTGGAACTATGCGCTGCAGGACAGAACGAAAGAGACAAAACCAACATCCTTTGATGGTAAAATCCTGGTGCCATTTGCCATTGAATCAAGTTTGTCGGGCGTGGGTAAAACAGTTGGAAAAGATAGCCTTCTTTGGTATGAAAGAAATTTTACACTGCCATCCTCCTTTAAAGGAAAGAAGGTGCTGCTTCATTTTGGAGCTGTTGACTGGCAATGCGAAGTTTTTGTAAACGATGTTAGTGTTGGCACACACCAGGGTGGATACGATCCCTTTAGTTTTGATATCTCAAAAGCATTGGCAAAAAAAGGAAACCAGCGCATCCTGGTAAGGGTGTGGGATCCTACAGATGATGGCCCTCAGCCAAGAGGTAAGCAGGTTAAAAACCCGGAAGGAATCTGGTATACACCGGTTACCGGTATCTGGCAAACGGTTTGGCTGGAGGCAGTGCCGGAAACCTATATAACTGGAACCCGGCAAACCCCTGATATAGATGCAAAACAGGTTAAGGTAGAAACTTCGGTTGCCAATGCCCGTGCCGGTGATCAGGTACTGGTTACTGCGTATGATGGTCAGACAAAATTGGCAGAACAACTCACAAATGCAGGTGGTGCTGTAACGCTTACAATAGAGAACCCACGTTTATGGTCACCCGAAAATCCGGTTCTGTATGATTTAAAGATATCACTGCTAAGAAATGGCAAACCGGTGGATGCTGTTAGCTCATATTTTGCCATGCGCAAAATATCCATGAAAAAAGATAAGCAGGGCATTCAACGGATGTTGCTGAACAATGAGTTTGTATTTCAATACGGGCCTCTTGACCAGGGCTGGTGGCCGGATGGCTTATATACCGCACCGACAGATGAGGCCCTGAAATTTGATATCGTCAAAACCAAAGAGATGGGCTTCAACATGATCCGTAAACATGTGAAAGTGGAGCCTGCCCGCTGGTACTATCATTGTGATCAGGTAGGTATGCTTGTTTGGCAGGATATGCCCAGCGGCGATATGGGAAACAGTTGGGAAATGCGTCCGGGCATCTATGGAAAAGCAACTGACAAAAACAGAACTCCGGAATCAGAGGCCATCTTTAAAACCGAATGGAAGGAAATTATGCAGGACTTCTACAATTTCCCTTCCATAGTGGTATGGGTACCATTTAACGAAGCATGGGGACAATTTAAGACTGCTGAAATTGTTAACTGGACCATGAAGGAAGATCCCTCTCGCCTGGTAAACACAGCAAGCGGCGGAAACTTTGAACCCGTTGGGCATATTATTGATTTGCACAATTATCCCGAGCCCCTGATACCAGAACCTTCCTTATATGGGCCGGACAGAATTCTCGTATTGGGCGAATTTGGTGGCCTTGGTTTGCCTGTGGAAGGACACACCTGGCAGGAAAAAAACAATTGGGGATATCAAAGCTTTAAGAATAAGGAAGACTTGTACAAACGCTATGCGGAATTTATCTCTGTAATGCCACATTATATTGAAAAAGGACTTTCCGCTGCTGTTTATACGCAAACAACAGATGTGGAAGTTGAAACGAACGGATTGATGACCTATGATCGAAAAATCATGAAGTTCTCACCTGAAGCACTAAAGAAACTTCATCAGCAACTTTATAATAAATCACTTGTAAGAATGAAATAAATAAAAAGGCCGGTTTTCAATAACCGGCCTTTTTATTTATTTCATCGCTGTCTCATATCGGGTTGCAACATATTCCCAGTTTACCAGGCTCCACCAGTTGTCTACATAATCAGCGCGCTTATTCTGGTATTTCAGGTAATAGGCATGTTCCCATACATCTATTCCCAATAACGGAGTTCCCTGGGTACCTGCAACCGGCATCAGTGGATTGTCCTGGTTTGGTGTAGATGTTACAATCAGTTGTTTGTCTTTCATGAGTATCAGCCATGCCCAACCGCTACCAAAGCGGGATTTGGCAGACTCGGAAAACACCGATTTGAAATTAGCGAAGGAATTGAATTTGCTTTCAATTGCTGTCAACAGGTTGCCATCCGGTTTATTATCGGTTCTTGCAGCCCGCATGGATTTCCAGAAGAGTTCATGGTTATAATGGCCACCTGCATTGTTGCGCATCTTCTCGGAATATTTTTTAATATTCATCAATACTTCTTCAACAGGTTTGCCTCTGTCTACCCCTTCTGCAACAGCTGCATCATTCAGGTTCTTGGCATATCCTGCTGCATGTTTGGTATGATGTATCTCCATGGTGCGGGCATCAATTGCCGGTTCCAGCGCACTGTAGGAATAAGGTAAGGGAGCCTGCTCAAATCCGGTGCGGAAAGGATTGTTTCCATTGCTTTGTGCGGTTTTGCAGGAGCTCAATAATCCACTTCCAATGAAACTGCCACCAATACCTAAAGCGAGAGAGGCTTTTGAAGTGGTGGTCAAAAATTCTCGGCGTGATTGGGAAATCTTTTTCATACCAGTGTTGTTTAATTTATTGCGGCTGGACAGCTCCGCTTTTTTTGTTGAACCGGCTGAGCAGGGGGCGCAACCGGCGAAATGTCCTGTAATAAAATTCTTTGTTGAACAATTGTGAATCCCGCATAGCCTTGTATGTTAGGAATATTCCAATTGGTACCAGCACTATGGTAGCCAGCCAGATGCCCCATACAGGCGCCATAACAGCTTCCTTCACAAACTTCTTACCGAAATTGTTTAGCAGGAAGAATATCACGAAAAAAATAACAGCAAATACCAGCGGCGTTCCAATCCCACCCTTTCGAATGATGGATCCCAATGGCGCCCCGATAAGAAATAATACAAAGCAGGCGATCGACATGGAGAATTTTTCATGCCAGGCCATTTTGTGCAGACGCAGACTCTTCAGCCGGTTCTGGTAATCGGTTTTAGTGATTTCAAGTGAACTTTTTACAATGGATAACTGTGATAAAACCCGGTCGTTCATGGAAGAATGCAGGCTGTCGGGGATGATATCCCGTAAGGAATCGGCAGTGGCTTTTGTAGTGAGAGGTGTATAGGCCGTATCCATGTATTTGTAAAACTGCACGTAAGTGCCAATTTCATCCGATACCTTCTTTCTGAAAATCGTATGTACCTTACTGAGCGAATCAATGGCCCCGTCCAGTTGCCTGACGCTGAGCATCTGGTAATTGTCTTTGAACAGGCTGTCTTCGGTTTTATTAAACGACAAGGCACTTAAATCAAATACTTTTTTATATTCTTTAAATCCCAGGCGGATATATTCTGTGTTGGTGTTTACCCTGCTTCCTCTTTCCGTATATCTCCATCCATCTATCAGTTTGAATTCCAGAAAGCGTTTGTCGTCAGATACCCGCATAATCCCTTTTTCTGCAATGATGATATTATCCTGCAGGTTGTAATCCTTTTCAAAAATGATGATTTCCCGTAATGTACTGTCGTCTTTTTCTTTCTTACCCACTTTTATGGAAAAACCGGGAATATCAGTGTAAAAGGCCCCTTCTCTTAGATTGAAAGCCGGCTTTTTGTTGATAATATCATATTTCAACCGGTTGAGTTTCAGGTTTGAAACCGGGAGAAGGTAATTATTAAAGAGAAAGGCAATCCCACTTAATATCAACGCTACCACCATAATTGGGCGCATAAAACGGAGCAGTGGAATCCCGGCAGACTTGATGGCCACCAGTTCAAAGGTTTCACCCAGGTTGCCAAATGTCATGATGGATGATAGAAGTACTGCAAGCGGAAGCGCCAATGGTACAACATTCGCAGCTACGTAAATAATGGCTTCGCCGATGGTAATCAGATCTAGCCCTTTTCCTACAAAATCATCGATATACAACCAGAAGAATTGAAGTACGAGTACGAATACAGTGATAAAAAATGTGGCAATAAAAGGCCCTACAAATGCCTTCAGAATGAGTTTATCTAATTTTTTAATCACTGTTCTCCGGAAGATTTCTGACTACCTTTATTTTCTATGGACCGCGTAAAATTACAGTTTTCCCAAGAGGAATCGGTGCTGCTAACAGATCCTGCAATTATTTTAACGAAGAATAGGATCCTGGCCCGGATTTCAGAAATGATGGGCATTGTCAGTGAAGAAGAGGTTGCCATCGCGGAGTTATACCGGGATCAACTCCCACCGGAAGTTTTTCAGTTTCCCCCTAAGCTGTCGCGTGGAGAACAATACCAGCAATTGCCCTGGCTAATGCTCGATTTTCCCAGAGTTTTTCAGGATCCTGACCAATTGGCGATCCGGCAATTTTTCTGGTGGGGAAAATTATTTTCGTCTACCCTTTTGGTTAGCGGTATCCACAAGGAAGCGGTGCTCTATTCGAATCTAATGCAATGGCCCGATCTTTATATCTGCGTACAGGCATCTCCGTGGGAGCATCATTTTGAAGCAGATAATGCACAACTGATAAGTTCCCTTTCAGCTGAAAACTACCGGTCAATATGTAAAAAGGAATTCCTCAAGCTAGCCTTTCAACTTCCCGTGGAAAATTGGGAAAAGGCGCCTGAATTCTTTCTCCGGTCTTATACCAGGTGGATGCAGTTATTGGTTCGGTCTTAGTTACCCAGGCGATGAAACAGGTCTTTTACCTGGTAACCCCATAGCTGGCTTTGATCCTTAATTTCTTTCTTCTCGGCAAAATCATTTATCACCAGTATTGTTTGGTTGGTTACTTCTGATTTCTCAATCCGAAATTCAAAAAACTCTTCTTTAGGAGCATGCAGCCAGTGAAAACGGATGAAACTATTCTCTTCACTTTCCAACACTTCAGCTTTATCTACGGAACCATTCCAGGAAAAACTGAATACCTGATCCCTTTCGTCCACTTTGTCAGCAAACCATTCCTGCAATCCGGCCGGGGTGCTCAAAAATTCATACAATATGGAAGGCGAACACCTGACAGGATATTCTAACGTATACATTTGTTTCTTACTCATCTCCAGTTCAAATCTGTCTTTAGGAATACAATCAATGCAATGTTAGAAAATTAAATGACACAGTAAAATAATCCGCCAAGTATTTTTTGTTAAAGAGGAGGGGGGTTAAAATTGAACAAGCTACCCGTGAAAACACTGGGATTCAGCAATTTAACCCATGGAATTTTGGAAATCGCATACCTCCAGCCTAATTTGAGTCGTTCCTATAGTGACCACAAACTGAATTTTAATACAAGAAAATTCTTATTTGTACGTTTTTCTATTGCACTAAACGACTTAACCTCTAGAAAAAAACCTAAAACCACACCTATGAGTATGCGGCAATTAAAGATTTCCAAATCGATCACGAACCGGGAATCGCAGAGTCTGGAAAAGTACCTGCAGGAAATTGGGAAGGTGGAACTTATCGGTCCTGAAGAAGAAGTCCGGCTTGCCCGGCTTATCAAACAGGGAGATCAGAGAGCACTCGACCGCCTTACCCGCGCTAACCTGCGATTCGTGGTTTCGGTGTCCAAACAATACCAGAACCAGGGACTTTCCCTCCCCGATCTGATCAATGAAGGAAACCTGGGGCTCATTAAAGCAGCTCAGCGTTTCGATGAAACCCGTGGTTTTAAGTTTATTTCCTATGCGGTTTGGTGGATTCGTCAAAGTATTTTGCAGGCATTGGCTGAGCAGAGCCGGATCGTACGGCTGCCACTCAATAAAGTTGGACTGACCAACAGGATCCAGAAAGCCTTTTCTCATCTTGAACAGGAATATGAGCGCGAACCTTCAGCGGAAGAAGTGGCTACTTTCCTTGAAATGGATACCGATGAAGTGGCTGCCAGCCTCAGCATGTCATCCCGACATGTTAGTATGGATACTCCTCTCTCCGATGGAGAAGACAATACCATGATTGATGTGATGGAAAACCCCAACGCGGAGCGTACCGATAAATCGGTGGAACACGATGAAAGCCTCCGGATGGAGCTGGATCGCTCCATGCAGGTGCTGACCGAACGTCAGAAGGAAGTAATCTGCTATTTCTTTGGTATTGGGGTGGATCATCCCATGAGCCTGGAGGATATTGGCGAAAAGTTTAATCTTACCCGCGAACGGGTTCGCCAGATCAAGGATAAAGCGATTACCAAACTCAAAACCAACTCCAGATCGCAACAGTTGCGCACTTACCTGGGCGCTTAATCAATTGCATCCAATATATTTGCATTCCGATTTAAGGTGAACAATATGTTCACCTTAATTTTTTGGGTGAAAATTGACCAATATGTTTGAATCATTAAGCGAACGGCTCGAATCGGCCTTTAAACAGATCAAAGGCGAAGGACGGATTACCGAACTCAATGTGGCGGCCACAGTGAAAGATATTCGCCGTGCCCTGGTGGATGCCGACGTAAACTATAAAATTGCCAAAGAGTTTACCGATAAGATCAAGGATAAGGCAATGGGGGAAAAGGTGCTCACCGCTGTGAGTCCTGGTCAGCTCATGGTCAAAATCGTAAAGGACGAACTGGCCGAACTGATGGGCGGTACAGAGTCGGAATTTAATGCCAAGGGTAATCCGGCAGTAATTCTGATCGCCGGTCTGCAAGGTTCCGGTAAAACTACCTTCAGTGGCAAACTGGCAAATTACCTGAAGTCGAAGAAATTTTCTCCCCTTCTCGTGGCAGCAGATATTTACCGTCCGGCTGCGATTGACCAATTAAAAGTGCTGGGTGGCCAAATTGGTGTGGAGGTATTCAGTGAACCGGAGAACAAAGATGCGGTGGACATTGCCCGCAAGGCAGTTGCCCAGGCACGCACCCTCAATAAAAATGTAGTTATCATCGATACCGCCGGTCGTTTGGCTGTGGACGAGGCGATGATGACGGAGGTTAGCAATATCAAAGCAGCAGTGAATCCCCAGGAAATTCTTTTTGTGGTGGATTCCATGACCGGTCAGGATGCTGTAAATACTGCCAAAGCCTTCAACGATCGCCTGGATTTCTCCGGTGTGGTACTTACCAAACTGGATGGCGATACCCGGGGTGGTGCTGCCCTTTCCATCAAATACACGGTAAACAAGCCGATAAAATTCATCTCATCGGGAGAAAAACTGGATACCCTGGATGTTTTCTATCCCGAACGGATGGCGCAGCGGATCCTGGGTATGGGTGATATCACCACCCTTGTAGAGCGTGCCCAGGCCCAGTTCGACGAGGCTGAGGCCAAGAAGCTGGAGAAGAAAATCCGCAAGAATCAGTTTGATTTCGAGGACTTTAAGCAGCAATTGGAGCAGATCAAGAAAATGGGTAATATCAAAGATTTGCTGGGAATGATTCCTGGGGTGGGCAAAGCCATCAAGGATATAGATATCAGCGATGATGCTTTTAAAGGAATTGAAGCCATGATCAACTCAATGACTCCCTTTGAACGCGCCAACCCGGATGTGATCGATGGTAGTCGCAGGAAGCGGATTGCCAAGGGGAGCGGTAAAGATCTGACCGAGGTAAACGCTTTCATGAAGCAATTTGAGCAGATGAAGGATATGATGAAGATGATGAATAAAATGCCCATGGGGCGGATGCCGGGATTGGGAGGCCTCGGTCGACGTTAATCTTTTATAATTCCTTAATAATTATTAAGTTTGTTCATATCGTTCGGATTGTTAATTTTGCAGTCCGTTTATTTTTTGAAACCCTATTTGTTCACGCATTTAAATGTCTATTTACGATGCCAGTTAAAATGAGATTGCAGCGTCACGGCTCCAAGAAAAGACCCTTCTACTTCATAGTAGTGGCGGACGCCCGTGCACCCAGAGATGGTAAATTCATCCAGAAAATCGGTACTTACAATCCCCTCACTGTTCCTGCAACGATCCAGTTGGACCGTCAGCGTGCGCTTGATTGGCTGCACAAGGGAGCTGAGCCTACGGATACAGTACGCCGAATCCTGTCTTTCAAAGGAGTTCTGTACCTGAAGCACCTGCTGCGTGGAGTTAAACTGGGCTTGTTCGATGACGTGACCGCTATGCAGAAATTTGAAGTTTGGCATAAGGAGCACGAAGCACAATTGAAGAAGCGCAGTGACGAACACCGCAAGCAACGCCAGGTGCGTCGTTTCCCTAACCAGGGAGCACGCCGCCCACAGCCTCGTCAGCAGGAAGGTGGAGAATAATTGAATATTCCAGCTCATTCATACAAATCCCGGTAGTACCCCTACCGGGATTTTTTAAATTTTCACCTTTCACTTTTCACCTTTCACCATGACTTACAATTCCATCGGCAAACTCGTGGCCGCTCACGGCATCTCCGGCGAACTGATCCTCAAGCACGCCCTGGGTAAAAAAACTTCCTTAAAGGGACTGGAAACACTCTTTATTGAGTTGCGTAAGGGGGAATTACTGCCTTATTTTATTGTATCCGCCAGGGCCAAAAACGAGCAGGAGATCATACTGCAGCTGGAAGGAATTAATTCCCGCGAAGCTGCACAAAAACTGGTGAGTAAAGAATGCTGGTTAACGGAAGAAGCCTTTCAGCAATATGCTGCGGCTCATGCTTCCATCTCTTTTCTTGGCTTTACTATTTTCAATGGAAACGAAGACCTGGGTGAAGTGCTCGAAGTGATTGAGCAACCCCACCAGGTACTCTGCCGGATAGACCTGAATGGTAAAGAAGCCCTGCTACCCGTTCACCAGGACAGCCTCCTGGAGGTAGACCCCCGTAAAAAAATCCTCCGTGTCCAGCTCCCGGAGGGCCTCCTTGATATTTATCGTTGATCCCTCACCCGTCGGGTGGCACCGGTCGGGTGAGGGGTGGATTAGCCGATGGCAACTGGCAGGCGACCCAGTAATTGTTCGATCTGCACCCAGTGGCGCTGGTTGTGCGCGGTGATGAACATCAGCACATCACCCAAACGTAACCGGATAAAGGATGCTATGCTGATCGGTACACGAATTGCCTGGAGATCCTTCTGCCTTGCTTTCTCCAGTAGTAACAGAAATTTCCGCTGCCATTGTAAAAACTCCCCAACTACCTTTTCTTTATCAAGATCCGCAGTTGGAGAATGCGCCTTCATCGCTTTCATTTTGTTTTTTACCTGTCCCTGTTGAGGTAACATGCTTCTGGTAAAATATCCACCCAGCCAGCCGGGTTGAAAATGCATACGTGCCGGTTCAACTGATTTCTCCAGCAGTCCTTCAATCAGTGGAATATAATACCTGTAATACGTGTTGAGATGCTCCAAAACCTGCAGGGTGTTCCAACGACCTGCACCATCATTTGCTTCCAGTAACTCCAGTGGTGAATGATTGCCTATGGCTTCCACTTCGTTCAGGAGATAGAGTCCTTCTTCCTTCAATGTTTGCAACAGTTCGGCTGCTATCAATGCTTTCATGTCGATTAATTTTTCACAAAGCTATCTGCCTGCCGGCACCTGAATCTTTGCCTGGACCAAGATTTTAGCCCAATCGGACCGTACCCAGTAATTTACTGAAGGTAGTGGCATCAATTCCAAGATAGGAAGCCAGGTATTTATGTGGAACCAGTTGTAAAATATGCGGGCTCCTTTTCAGTAATGTTCTGAATTTCTCTTCAGCGGAGTACACCATGAGCTCAATCTGCCTTTCCAAAATGCCGCTGGTGGTAAACGCCAATGCCTTGTACATCAGTTCTGCAATGGATGGATGTTGCAGCCGGCATGCTTCTACCTGCTGGTAAGATGCCCGTAAAAAATGACTGCTGGTAAGCGTTTCGAGGAAATACCTGGATGGCCGCTGCAATAAAAAAGAATCAATAATACCTGAAAATGATCCCGGATAGGTAAAGACTACCGTCGCTTCTTTCTGGTCGTGCAGATGAAATCCCCTTTGCACACCTTCTATTACCCAATATAAGTAACGTTCCACTTCGCCCGCAGCAGTAACCACTTCTTTTCGTTTATAGGATACCGTTGTCCAGATACTCTGAAAGTCTTCCCAGGCAGCTTTCTCAATAGGATGTATAACCGAAAGCTGCTGATACATTTTTTCAAGTGAACTGACAGTGTCTTTCATTTCATATCTGATTGAATAAAATCTGCGGCCAATTTTAATCGATAATACAGGTTACTTAACATGAGCGAGGTATTGTTCCTAAGCTGGTTTACTGTTCCTCCATTCATTTTCTGCAGGGTTCTTAATTCCTCCAGCTTTTCATCAATCTTATCAAACAACTGATTCATTGTCCACCCGATATATCGTTTGTTTCGGTCTTCCTTAATATGATAAGGTTCTATTTTACCCGCTTTTAGTTTACTGAATTTAAAATTTGATTTGATGGCTGCTTTGATGGCTTCATTATTCAGGTGCTGGATGATGGTATCTTCCGGAAACTGATTCATGTATCCATTTTTAAATACATTGAGATTGTGTTGCAGTTCACGCAACAACTCTCTTTTTTGTACATCATTTGTTTTGGATCGTGCCTGAAGAAAACTGATTAACTTTTCCAAAGGTCCGAGTCCGGCTTTCAACCATTCCATTAATTAAATATTCAATATTTTTAATTCTCACCTGCTTTAATCGAATAATGATAATTTCTTAAAATTAAATCAATAAATTAGAACGCGCATCAGTATAGGTTTGCACGATATAAAGAGATCGCCGTATGTTGACCAGTCTAAAAGAAGGGGATCACCAGGCATTTACAGATGCTTATGACAGATGGAAACAAAAGGTCTATCATTACTGTCTTAAACGCACACAGGATCCCGAAATAGCCAAGGACCTTACCCAGCAGAGCTTTATCAAGCTCTGGCGTTACCGGCGTCAATTGGATGAATCTATAAGCTTCGAACGACAGTTATTTCAGAAAGTAAGGCAGGTATATCTGGACTGGTTAAAAAAAGAGGCGCAGTATCGCAAGCATTTCACCATTTCCCAGGAGACCAATGATCAGTCTGCGATCTACCAAATGAATCCGGAGTTACGTTCATCCTTATATGCTGCATTAAATCAGCTACCGGAAAAAAGAAAAAAAATATTTGAGCTTAAGCATATACATGGATACTCTTACAAGGAAATAGCAGAGACACTGGGCATATCAATAAAAACGGTCGACAATCAATTGCTAAAAGCAATCAGCGATTTAAGAAAATCGCTCAGCAGTTCCCAGTTTGTGCTTTTTTACATTTTATTTTTTTTTGAATAGGGAGATCCCGGTTCTTATGCGTACATATTGATACGCTTATTACTGATTTGAACAAAAAAGCACTTATACAAAAATTTCTCAACAATGAGGCGGATCCTGCAGAAGCTGCTAGAGCACTGCAGTACCTGAAGGAAAATCCGGAATTGTTGGAAGAATTTCTTCCAGAATCAGAATGGGATGCAGTAGCAGAACAACCCATTCCTCTGGAAGTGGAAGAACTTATCCGAAAGGAAGTGCTTACCTCTACCAAACCCTTCCGTATATCAGCTTACGTAAAGCCATGGGCTGTTGCCGCTTCTGTTTTGGCAGTAGTGGCCAGCCTATTCCTGTTTAACAGGCCTGAAAAGATACAACCACAGTTGGCAGTAATTCCTTTATCGGTTCCTGTTCAGGAACGTGTGTATGATACCCTTTTTAATACTGGAAGCGGACAGATGACTATTGTACTGGATGATGGTTCGAAAGTTCAGCTTTTCGGTCATTCCAGTCTTGTTGTGCCAGTTTCAATGGAAAGCAGCAGAGCATTGCAATTGTACGGGAAAGCCATTTTTCATGTAAGCAAAAATCCGAAACTTCCTTTCAACGTAAAATCAGGTGCAATCAGTACCACTGCGCTTGGAACCATATTTCTTGTAGATGCCACACCTAACCAATCTACCATCCATGTAGCGCTGTATGAAGGCAAAGTGGTTGTGAAGTCCGTTGATTACACGCTTGATTTTGGCGATACCTACTTAAATCCGGGAGAGCAATGCCAGGTCAACCTGAAAGCGGGAAGTGTTGCAGTTTCTTCCATCCCACAACTTGCTATTCGCACGCGCACCGTACTTCAGGAAAGACAGGTTGAATCGGAAATGGATCCGATTACACTAAATTTTGTAAAAGTTCCATTAAGCAGGCTCTTTTATAACCTGGAACGCCGGTTTGAAAAAACGATACGTCTGGATACTTCTTTGGTTCAATCCCAGTTGTTTACCGGAAGCTTTAAGGAAGAAGATTCGTTGTACCAGATTCTCCAGGTTATCGGAACCATGAATGGTTTAGAGGTAGTGCCGGAATCCAATGGTTTTGCATTACTCAAAGAGGATCGAATCCCGGCTGTTATAATTGCCAATGAATTACTTGGCGGTCTTTTGCCTAAAGTGGATTCAGTTTTGGAGCTGGTACCGGTGAGTACACCTGAGATTGCAAAGGAACCTGCCCCGGTGCTGAATCGCATTACAAAAACCCCTGATGGTGAATACTTCAGGAAAATGACCTTATCAGATCTCTTTGATCATCTTCAGCAAAAACATAAGATTCGAATAATCTATAATAAGGATCTGATGCAGGGATTGTCTTTCACCGGCACCCTCCCTGATGATCAGTCCTATATCAATATGCTGCAGATCATTTGCCGGATGAATGAACTGAAGCTTCATAAAATGAAACGTGGTACTTATTCCGTAGAGCCAGGAAAATAATGGGCTCCTTAAAGTAAGAAACATACATACCAAAGCATACGACTATGAACGTAGAACTACCTCGTCTCCGGGTGTTGGGGATACTCTTTTGGCTTTTTCTGTTCCATTCGCAACCTGGTTTTGCACAAAACAGACTGCTGACCGGTACTGTGCTTGACGACAATGGTGCAGTCCTTTCCAATGTTACGATTACAGCGGTTAATACTGCTGATACAAGTCTGCAGTACACAACCATTTCGGATGGGAAAGGTATTTTTTCATTTAATCAGCTTAAGCCGGGAGCATCCTATCATTTCCGGTTTAGTTATGTTGGTTACACTCAATACAATGTCAACAATTTCCTGATCCGCGAGGGAGAGAACAACTCCATCATGGTTCGGTTGCAACCTGCTCCAAAAGGATTGGATGAAGTAGTCCTGGTTGGTTATGGCACACAGAAAAAAATCAACCTGAGTGGCGCAGTACAGCAGGTAGCGGGTGATGATCTCAGAGATCGTCCCGTTACCAACATGACTTCCCTTCTGCAGGGTGTAATCCCCAACCTGAACATTCGGGTTTCCAGTGGAACACCCGGACAAATGGGCAGCATCAACATCCGGGGAGCTTCTTCCATAAGCGGATCCAATGCGGTTTCGCAGGAACCTTTGGTGATCATAGATGGAGTACCAGGAACCCTGGATCGTTTGAATCCGGAAGAGGTGGAGAGCATCAGTGTACTGAAGGATGCGTCTGTTGCGGCTATCTATGGAGCAAGAGGTGCTTTTGGTGTGATCCTGGTTACCACCAAAACGGGTAAAGCAGGAAAAACGCAGTTGCGCTATAATAACAACTTCGGTTATTCAACACCGACAGTTAGTACAAATTTCCTCACCAATGGTTACGACTGGATGCGCATCAACGATGCGGCACTTGCACATGTAGGTGGGTATTCAGGATATACAGAGCGTGATTACCAGGAACTTTATGCACGCCGTAATGACAAAACAGAAGATCCTTCCCGGCCCTGGGTAACAGTGCAAAACCGGAATGGAAAAGATCAGTATGTCTATTATGGCAATTACGATTGGTGGGATATTATGTTTACAGATTGGCAGGCTGGGCAGAATCATAACCTTTCAATCAGCGGTGGGAGTGATAATATTTCCTATATGATCAATGGAAACATCAAAACCAAAGATGGTATCATGCGGATGAATACCGACAAATACAGTTCAAAAACCCTCCGTACTAAGATCAGTGCAAAAATTAATCCCTGGTTACGGATTTCCAACAATACCAATTTCTATTCTAACCGGTATGCTTACCAGGGTAGGGAAGGAGGTGGCTCGGCCAATTTTATCCATGTGAATGTACATGCTTCACCGGCCTATGCACCATTTAATCCGGATGGTACCGCTTCATATAGAACAGGCCTGAATAACTATGATATTGGGGATGGAATTTTTGCCATGCTGATTAATGGCAATACCCGCGGAGAAGATCGTAAATATGAGATTACTACCATTAATGAAGTGGCCATCCAGCCCTTAAAGGGATGGAATATCATTGGTAATTATAGTTATAATTTGTATACGGATCCGGGATGGTATCGTCAGACCGCTGCGAGTTATTCTTTGTACCCGGGTGTAACAGAAGTTGCTCCCAAATACAGTGTGGATATGCTGAAAGAAATGCAGCAGATGAACCATCGTCATGTAGTGAACCTGTATTCTGATTATACCAAAAGTTTTAACAGGATCCATACCATTAAACTCCTGGCTGGTTACAACCAGGAACTGCATATCGACAAACGCATACGTGGTGAACGAAATAACCTCAGTTCAGATGAATTGAATGACCTGAACCTTGGAACCGGTGACCAGCGCGTGTTTGGTGGTTCCTCCGAAATGGCGCTTGTTGGTATTTTCTATCGTGTGAATTATGATTATAAAGGAAAATATATCATTGAAACAAATGGTCGTTATGATGGATCTTCCCGCTTCCCTAAAAAGGATCGCTGGGGCTTCTTCCCTTCCATGTCTGTTGCGTGGAGAGCCAGCGAAGAAAATTTCTTTGAGCCCCTTCGAAGTGTAGTGAGTGATTTTAAACTGAGAGGATCTATAGGTTCCCTCGGCAATCAGCAGATAAGCAGCCGCTATCCCTATATCTCTTCCATGAACCCGGGTGTGGCGGATTATATTCTGGATGGGCAAAGAGCAAACTTTTACAATCCCGCAAACCCTGTGTCTGCTACACTTACCTGGGAAACAGCTACTACTTATAATGGTGGCGTAGATCTTTCCTTCTTTAAGAACAGGTTAAATATCAGTTTTGATAAATATGTGCGGATCACTGATAATATCCTGGGAGCTGGTGTAAAAATCCCGAATGTATATGGGGCAACCCAGCCACTTGAGAATGTGGCCACACTTGAAACAAGAGGTTTTGAACTGGCCATTAATTACCGGAACCGGCTGGTGCTGGGTAATAAACCTCTGTCCTACAGCTTCAATGTTGCTTTGAGTGATAACAGATCCTTCGTAAAAGAAATCAATAACCCAACAGCGCTTACTCATAGCCTGTATAAAGGAAAAGAAATCGGAGAGATCTGGGGATATATTACAGATGGTTTCTTCCAGACTGATGCGGAAGCGAAAACCTATCCTGTTGACCAGCGTTTCCTGAATCGTGTCCGGTTGGATAATAATATTCCGCTGCGTGCAGGTGACCTTCGTTGGGTAGATCTTGATGGCAACAATGTGATCAGTGCAGGAGCCAACACAATTAAGGACCCGGGGGATCAGCGGGTAATTGGAAACAGCACCCCGCGTTATTCTTATGCCTTTGGTGGAAATGCAAGCTGGAATAATATAGATTTCAGTTTTCTCTTCCAGGGACTTGGGAAAATGGACTGGTATCCAGGAAACAATGCCGATCGATTCTGGGGGCCTTATTCCCGTCCTTATTTTTCTTTCATTCCGGCGGATTTTGAAAAAGATATTTACAGTGCAAATAACCCCAATGCTTATTTCCCCAACCTGTTGGCTTATGTTGCCCTGAATGCCAACAATGAATTGAGGGCAACCAACAATCGTTACCTGCAGAACCTTGCCTATCTGCGGTTAAAAAATGTAACGATCGGGTATACACTACCTGCTAATCTTACCCGGAGAGCAGCCATAAAAGGACTAAGGATTTTTGCAAGTGGTGAAAATGTAATCACTTTCACTAAACTCCGGTCTAAATACATTGATCCCGAGCAGGCCATGGCAAATATTGATGGTCGGGTGTATCCATTCAGTAAAACATTTTCATTCGGTATTGATATCACGCTTTGATCCATAAGTGGAAAGAAAAAATTCGAATTATGAAGCAACTAATATTTCCTATAGTAGTAATCGGTTCAGTGCTGCTGTCCGGTTGTTCAAAAGATTTCATGGAGCGCTATCCTACAGACCAGGTGGCTCCTCAGAATTTCTTCCGGTCTGAAAATGAATTCATCTCCTATACCAATGGTTTTTACCGGTACCTTCCAGCCGCAGGTGATGTATATGGAGAAGGAGCAGATAATATCATCAAATCAACTGTGAATGCTGAAATAAGCGGCACCCGGATTGTACCAACAACCGATAGCCGATGGTCCTGGGCGGAACTGAGAAATATTAATTTCCTGCTAAATAACCCAAGTGCACTCAATTATAAGGATCCGGCTGTGCGTGACCGTTATTTTGGGCTTGCCAAATTCTTCCGGGCGGTTTTTTATTTTGAAAAAGTTAGATGGTACGGCGATGTTCCCTGGTATGGCAAAGTAATCGAAAACAATGATGTCGAAAGCCTGATGAAGGGCCGCGATTCAAGAGCACTGGTGATGGATTCCATTATGGCTGATCTGGATTTTGCCATTGAACATCTTCCGGCAGCCAGAAGCGTGGAGCGGGTTACAAGGTGGACTGCCCTGGCATTGAAATCTCGTATCGCGCTCTATGAGGGTACCTGGAGAAAATATCACACAGAATATAACCTGCCGGAAGCCGAACGTTTTCTCCAGCTTGCCGCGGATGCTTCGCTGACTTTTATCAATGAAAGCGGTTATACGATTTACAATAAAACCACAGGCCCGTCTGGCAAACCCTACCAGGATTTGTTTGCTTCTCTCAATGCGGATGATGTGATGGATGAAGTGATCCTGGCAAGAAGATATTCCAATGAATTGGCACTTCGCCATAACCTGCAGTTTTATATAACTGCACGCACACAGGGTAAACCGGGATTGGAAAAAAGTCTGGTCAACAGTTACCTCATGGCAGATGGTACGCGCTTTACCGATCGCCCGGGTTATGATACCCTGGAATTTTATGAAGAAGTGCAGAACCGTGATCCGAGGCTTGCACAAACCATTCGTACGCCGGGTTACACCCGGATCGGTCAAACCACTTCACTTGCTCCGGATTTTGAAGCAACAATGACCGGCTACCAGCCCATTAAATGGATGAATATCGTAGCGATGGATGGTAATAACCAGTCCTATCATGATATGGTGTTGTTCCGTGCAGGAGAAGTGCTGCTAAATTATGCAGAAGCCAAGGCTGAATTGGGAACATTGTCGCAGGAGGATATTGATCGATCTATCAAAAAACTACGCGACAGAGTTGGTATGCCAAACCTGGATATGATGACAGCCAATGCAAATCCGGATCCTTACCTGGCAGATGCTTATCGTAATGTAAGTGGTTCCAATAAAGGGGTAATTCTTGAAATAAGAAGAGAAAGAAGAATCGAACTTGTAATGGAAAACAATCTGCGTTGGGAAGATATCATGCGTTGGAAAGAGGGCCATCTGCTGATGCGTCCATTCCTCGGAATGTATTTTCCTGGTGCCGGACTCTATGATCTCAACCGCGACGGAAGAAACGATGTTGAAATTTACAATGGATCAAAGCCACCGGCTACCGGCCCTTACCAGATTGCAACCAGCGATCTCACTAATCCGGGTGGAGGTAATATTTACACGAACCGGAATATCATAAAAACTTTCCGGGAAGACCGCGATTATTTATGGCCACTTCCCATCGAAGACCTGGAACTGAATAAAAACCTTCAACAAAATTCTAACTGGTAATCATGAAGCTGAATATAATATACAGATATAGTTTGTTTATAGCTGTACTGTTTGGAGCAGCAGCCTGTAACAAGGATCCCTATATGCCGAATAATCCACCTACTTATGTGGAACTCGTAAACAATGTAGCCGACTATGGAGCTAACAATGATGAACAACCGATTTTGAACAGGATAAAATTAATGAGTTATAATATTCACGCGGCGGTTCCTCCATCTACTCCGGGTACGGTAAACATGGATGCCATTGCAGCCGTAATCAAAAATGAACAGCCGGATATCGTATTGTTACAGGAAGTGGATAAGAACACCGGTCGGAATGGTTATAATAAGGACCAGGCAGCGGAACTGGGAAAGATGACAGCAATGAATGTGGCATTTTTCTCAGCTACTAATGTCGGACAGGGTTTTTATGGGGTAGCTATATTGAGTAAATATCCGCTGAGTAATATCCGCAAACAATTATTGCCAAAGGGAAATCCCTCTGAAGAGCAGCGGGTGGTTGGATTTGCCCAGGTTGATTTGCCCGGCAAGGATTCATTGGTGGCGATGGTTACCCACCTGCAGCATAACAGCGGGGAATCACGACTCCTTCAGGTGAAGGAACTTGCAACTGTTGCTGTCGGAATAAAATTACCGCTGGTGATGGGTGGGGATCTGAATGAACAACCAACTGCATCATCTTTTTTCTCTGTATTTGACAATACGTTTACCAGAACCTGTGTAACCGGTGTATGCCCGAATACATTTCCAGCTAACAATGCTACTTCCATCATAGACTACCTGGCCTACCGCCCGGCCGGAAAGTTTACGGTTTCATCTCATAAAGTAGTAATGGAAACGGTTGCATCTGATCATTTACCATTGGTAAGTGAATTAACCATTAACCGATAAAAACGACACTAATGAAAATACTGTTTCGGTTTATTTGCCTGGCTGCACTGACAATACTGGTAGCCTGCAATAAGAACAATGATGACAAGATTGCCAGGCCAGTGATAACAATTGAAGAAAAATACACCAAACTGGATGGCCTGAACGCAGGTGAAGAATTATCAATACCGGTTACCGTTAGGGCAGAAGGGGGAGTAAAAAGACTGGCGTACTACCTGATCACTAAAACTTCCAATGGAACGAGTTCCGGCAACGCCATCAACAATGACCCTTCCGGTATGCCTGTTGAATTGACGGATACAATCCGGTTTAAGGTGACGGAAAATTTTGTTGAGTTGGTAGTGATAGCATTTGATCGTTTTCACAACAATAGTGAAATTCATATCGCCACTGATAATATCCGATCCATCCCTACCATTCGCTTCAAGGACAATATTGACCAGCGGGAGTCTGTATTTGAAGGAAAGAATCTGTTGATTGAAGGTACGGTTGAATCAGAATTTAACTTAGAATCCCTGGTGTATCAAACAATCATCAATGGGGAGACTTCTGCTGAAGCTGCAGTAGCAATTTCCAATCCCAATAACAATCCTTTTTCCATTCCTGTGAAAGTGCAGAAAGGACTAACTGCTGTGATTCTGAAAACAGTAAATGAGTATGATGCAGTAGTACGTGATACTTTCAAAATTGGCAGTGTCCAGGATGATGCAGTGGTGATCAGTCTGGCTTCTGGATCTCCTAAAATTGAAAAATTGTATACTACGGTAGATAATACCATCAGCGGTACCGTATTTTCAGGTACTTCAGTTACCCGGTTTTATTATGCTCTGAAGAAAAATGGAACCTATGGTCCCTCTCAGAATCTTACCATTGGAACACCAGCTGATGAATTCAGTTTCTCCTTTGATTTCCTGGGTGAAAAAGAAATCGAAGCAGTTAAAATTTATGGTGAAAATGAAGGGGGAAAGGTAGCGGATCTGGAATTTGAGGTGGGTGCAGTTTACAATCCGCTTAAAGTTTTTCGCAACATAGTGTTGACAACAGAGATTGGTCCTGGTAAAAAGAATTTCTTTGCCGCTTACCAGGAACCCTATGTGTTTGAAGCTGCAGAATCAGCTCCTTTTGATGAGGTAATCGACCTCGGATTTTTTAAATATACCGCTACCAGCAATAATATCATGCCGCCTGCAGTATTTGCGGCAGGTACCAATTATGCAAATGCTCTTGCTCCCTATATGCTGGGTTGGGACAAAGCTCCCTATACATTGGTTACTGCAAACAGAGCCAGTGTTAATACCGTTTCATTTGACACACTCGACTGGGATACTCAACTGATGGAACATGTTGCTAATAAGGTGGCTGCTTCCAGGGCAGCAGGGGGAGAGGCCTATAATATTTACGAGACAAATCGTCGCACGAATAATGTATTCAATGTGGGACAAGGTTTTTATATTGGATGGGGACGTTGGGATCCGATATATAATTTCTCATTCGGAATTGTTTTGGTGAAGGAGTATGTAGTCAATGGCGATTATGCAACCATCACCCTTGATATAAAAGTTCCGGAAGAAAATCAGCGATTAAAATACAATCCACTATCATTGTTTAATTATCCATAAGCATGAAGCTGTATATAAAAATTTTGTTGCTCGGTAGCTGTCTGCTGACGGCCTGCAAAGCTGTGAAGCAGCCGGCATCCGGCTCTACAGAACAATTGGTGGTGTTGAGTTATAATATTCATCATGCCAATCCGCCCAGCCGGCCTGCTGGTTATATTGATTTGGATACCATTGCTGCAACAATCCGTTCCTCCGGTGCAGAACTTGTTGCCATTCAGGAGTTGGACAGTGTGACAAACCGAAGTAACCGGGAATTCCAGTTGAAATTGCTGGCTGAAAAACTGGGCATGCAATACCGGTTTGAACGTACGATACCATATGGTGGAGGTGCTTATGGGATTGGAATCTTATCTCGATACCCGATCGGTGAAACAATGTCCTATTCATTACCGAATGTTGAAGGTGTAGTAACCGAGCCCCGAAAAATGTTACTGGCTAAGATTGATATAAATGGCAGGACCGTGATTTTTGGCTGCACGCATTTTGATTTCAAAAGTGCTGAAGTAAAAATGGCACAGGCCGGGGCGATGCTTGGCAATCTGCAGAAGTATAGTGCCTATCCAATTATTATTGCAGGAGATTTTAATGCCACACCGGAAGATCCTGCCATGCGGTTAATTGAAACAAGCCTGGCTTCCAGTGGAAAGCCAACCGATTATACCATTCCCGTGCTGGAACCCCGCAAGAAAATTGACTATATCTTCTTCGACAGCAAGCGTTTTCAACTGGTTTCGGACAGCGTGTTGCGATCACATTCCTATGGCTCTGATCACCTCCCGATCAGCGCCACCTTCCACCTGATCCGATAACCCTTTCCTCCTTTTGCCCTTTCTTCCATTGCCCCATCTTCCATTCCTCCCTTCTCCCTTGTCTCCCCTTCCATATCTTTGCTCCATGTCAGCACCCATCCGTCGAATCGCGCATTTTGACCTGGATGCATTTTTTGTATCTGTGGAATGTTTGCTTAACCCGGCATTAAAGGGAATCCCCCTGGTTGTTGGTGGCAGGGGCGACCGCTCAGTGGTTGCTGCCTGTAGTTATGAGGCACGCAAATATGGAATTCACTCTGCCATGCCTATGCGAAAAGCAGAACAGCTTTGCCCAAACCTCACTATCGTAAATGGAACCAGGGGAGAATACAGTCGCTATTCAAGGATTGTTACGGATATTATCAGCGAAGCGGCCCCCGTATTTGAAAAAGCCTCCATCGATGAGTTCTACATTGATCTTACTGGAATGGACCGGTTTTTCAATCCGCTTCAATGGACCCTGGAGCTGCGCAAGAAAATAACAGATACCACCGGACTTCCTATTTCATTCGGACTGGCTCCTAATAAAATGCTGGCCAAAATGGCTACCAATGCCGCCAAGCCTAATGGCTGGAAAAAACTGGAGCCTGAAGAAGTCCAGGCATTCCTCGACCCCATGCGGGTAGACGCCATTCCCGGTGTGGGAGATCAGACTTTCAGAACCCTGCTACAATTGGGAATAGAATCCATCCAGGAACTTCGAAATGCCAACCTGCAACTGCTCCGGAAATACCTGGGTAAACATGGGGCCGATCTCTGGCAAAAAGCACAGGGTATACATACCAGCGAAGTGGCTCCCTGGCAGGAAGCAAAATCCATCTCTACTGAAACAACCTATGATCAGGATGTGCTTGATCCGGCTTTCCTCAGGCAGGAACTGATTCGCATGGCAGAAAAACTGGGCTTCGAACTTCGGCAGGATAACAAAATCGCCGGATGCCTGACTGTCAAAATACGCTATCCCGATTTTGAAACAACTTCCCGGCAAGCCAGCATGGATTATACCTTCTACGATGATGAACTGATCCGGCAGGCCAATTCCCTTTTTGATATCCTGTACCGGAAAGGGCACCCGGTCCGACTGCTGGGCGTGCGTGTCAGTGAACTGACGGAAGAAGCCCGCCAGACCAATCTTTTCCAGGATACCCAGCGAAAATCAGAGCTCTATAAAGCCATCGATGCGGTTAAAAACAAATTCGGAAAATCTGCTCTCTTTAAAGCCGGGAGCATAAAAAATAACAATTAATTCCTACAAGTCTTGTAGGAATTTATTATTTTAGCCTTCCTTTGAACCTTTAAATATCAAAATATGAGTCTACGTTTAGGCGATACGGCGCCCAATTTCAAAGCCGTAACCACAGAAGGTGAAATCGATTTTCATGAGTACCTGGGTAATAGCTGGGGGGTATTGTTTTCCCACCCTGCAGATTATACACCCGTATGTACCACCGAACTGGGTAAGACTGCCTTGCTGAAGCAGGAATTTGAAAAACGTGGGGTAAAAGTGCTGGCTGTAAGTGTGGATCCGCTGGATAAACACCTCGGCTGGCGCAATGATATCAATGAAACACAGCATTGCACGGTGGATTTCCCCATCATCGCAGATGAAAATAAAGAAGTAGCTAACCTGTATGGAATGATCCATCCGAATGCTTCTGAAACCTTTACGGTTCGTTCCCTGTTCATTATTGGCCCGGATAAAAAAGTAAAACTCATGATTACCTACCCGGCTTCAACCGGACGTAATTTCTATGAGGTATTACGCGTGATTGATTCCCTGCAGCTGACGGCTAATTACAGTGTGGCAACACCTGCCGACTGGAAAAGCGGTGAAGATGTAATTGTTGTGCCTGCAGTTAGTACAGAAGATGCGATCAAAAAATTCCCGAAAGGGGTGAAAGTGGTGAAGCCTTATCTACGCTATACACCACAACCCAATAAGGATTAATTGTTTTTTATAGTTGTGGAATCCGGTCCGCTGTTTAAAAAAGGGTAGTATATTCATGTACTATCCTTTTTTATATGCGATTACTCAGCTTATTTGCCATCAGCCTCTTCTGTTCCATTGCCGCCTTTGCGCAAAAGACCCTCTTGCACTGCGGACAATTGATTGATGTGAAATCAGGTAAAATACTGTCGGGCATGACAGTTACAATTGAAAAAAATAAAATTACGGATGTCCGTAACGGTTACCTACAGCCGAATAAGGGAGATGAAGTAATCGACCTGAAGAATAAAACGGTGATGCCCGGACTCATTGATATGCATGTACACCTGGAGTCTGAAACCCGTAAAGGAAATGTTGCGGATCGCTTTATACTTAATCCAGCTGATATTGCATTTGAGTCGTTGCGCTATGCCAAATCAACATTACAGGCTGGTTTCACTACCGTGCGGGACCTGGGTGGATCCGGTGTGAATGTTGCTTTAAGAAATGCCATCGCAAAAGGACAGGTAGAAGGACCAAGAGTATACACTGCAGGTAAATCCATCGCCACCACAGGCGGACATGCAGATCCAACCAATGGTTATCGCAAGGAGCTGATGGGAGATCCCGGACCCAGGGAAGGAGTTATTAATAGTCCTGCAGATGCCTACCAGGCAGTGAGACAACGCTATAAAGATGGATCTGATGTTACCAAAATCACTGCCACCGGTGGTGTTCTCAGCCAGGCAAAAGATGGTGCCAATGCACAGTTTACGATCGAAGAAGTGAAAGCGATTGTAGCCGCAGCAAAGGACTATGGTTACAAAGTTGCTGCACATGCCCATGGAGCTGAAGGCATCAAAAGAGCCATTATCGGTGGTGTCAATTCCATTGAACACGGCACTTTTATGGATGATGAAGCCATTCAACTCATGAAGCAAATGGGCACCTGGTATGTTCCAACCATCACAGCAGGTAAATCAGTTGCCGACAGTGCCAGGATCCCAGGATATTATACCGATATCGTTACTCCCAAAGCATTGGCAACCGGACCACAAATTCAGTCCACTTTTGCGAAAGCATACAAAGCCGGTGTGAAAATTGCATTTGGTACCGATGCGGGTGTATTTGCTCATGGTAAAAACTGGATGGAATTTGTGTACATGACAGAGGCCGGCATGCCGGCAATAGAAGCGATTCAATCAGCTACCATCAAAGCAGCGGAATTGCTGGGAGCTTCAGACCAACTGGGTGTTATCGAAACTGGTAAACTGGCCGACATCATAGCTGTTGATGGCGATCCAACAAAAGATATCAATGCCATGGGCAGAGTGCAGTTTGTAATGAAGGACGGAAAAATTTTCAGAAGAAACTAAGAAATGACGGTACTGTTAATCTTATCCTGGTTCATGATCCTTACGGTGGTATTACCGTTTGTGAAAAATGATTACTGGGTTTTTCGAATTTGTGAATATCCCCGATTTCAAAAGCTGATTATTTGCAGCATCCTCCTGGTGATATGGGTTATACTGGGTGATTATGGGCAGTTGTTTCAGCACATCACATTTATTTTGTTGCTCTTGTCTGTGGCTTACCTGCTATTCCTCGTCTGGCCTTATTTACCACTGGCAAAACAGGAAGTAAAAACAGTAAAACTTGCAGATACAGATAACCAGCTTGGTATGTACACCTGCAATGTGCTGCAGGATAATAGAAATTTTTCAAGACTGATAAACCAGGTTAAACAAGTCAATCCCGATCTTATTTTTTTATTGGAAACGGATGCTGCCTGGGAAACTGCAATAGATGCCGCTTTTGGTCATGACTATCCGAACCAGCTGAGGAAGCCCTTGCCCAATACCTATGGTTTACTGTTGTACAGCCGCCTGACTTTTAAAGTGGCAAAAATTCAATTCCTGGTAGAAGAAGATGTGCCCTCAGTACAGGTACAATTAATTCTTCCTTCCGGTCATCCTGTTACCATCTGGGGATTACATCCCAAACCTCCCGTACCGGGTGAAGATGACCGGTCTACGGCGAAAGACAAGGAGCTTATGAAAGTAGCGCTCAAAGTGAAGGAAGCCAATCATTCCACCATCGTTATGGGTGATCTGAATGATGTTGCATGGAGTTATGTTACTGATCTGTTCCGGAAAACAAGCGGCCTCCTCGATCCCCGCCGTGGGCGTGGATTTTACAGCACTTTTTCTGCTAACTATTGGTTCATGCGATTTCCATTGGATTATATTTTTAGTTCTGCAGATTTTGGCCTGGTACATATGAGACGGATGCCGCATATGGGGTCGGATCATTTCCCCATGTTTGTTAAACTCCAATACCAGCCCGCGCTGGAACATATTCATGAAAAACCTGTTGCAAGTCCGGAAGAAAAAGCAGAAGCCAAAGAGAAGGCAACAAGCGCAATCGATTGATATAGGTTTTTTACCCGTTTTTTTTGCAAATGCAGGTAGTTCATTCTTGCGCATTACTTAACTTGTACGCATGAAATATACTGCTGTCTTATTGCTGGCCATTTGCCTGAGCGGCACCCTGCTGGCACAGAAATCAAAATCACTTTTTAATGGTAAAAATCTCAAAGGCTGGACCATCCACGGTACAGAAAAATGGTATGTGGAAAATGGTGAGCTGGTTTGTGAAAGTGGTCCCGATAAACAATACGGATATCTTTCCACGAACAAAACCTACAAGAACTTTGAATTAACGCTTCAATTCAAACTGGAAGCCAATGGTAACAGTGGAGTATTCATCCGTTCCGGTATTGAAGGCACTAAAATCAGTGGATGGCAGGTGGAAGTAGCACCAGAAGGAAAACACACTGGCGGGATTTACGAATCATACGGACGTGGCTGGCTGATCAAACCAAAACCGGAAGATGAAAGCAAACTCAATTCATCTGGCTGGAATGAAATGCGCATCCTTGTACAGGGCGATCGCGTAACCAGTTTTCTGAATGGTACACAGATGGTAGATATTACTGATGCTAAAATTGGTGCGGGCAATGGTTTTATTGCTTTACAGATCCATGATGGCGGAGGCATTAAAGTGCGTTGGAAAAATATCCGAATCAAACAACTCTAATTCCAGATAATAGTAACATGAATAAAAAAGAACAAGCTTCCCGCAGAGGATTTCTTCGCTCTATGGCGGCTGCAACAGCCGGACTCGCAATTGGTCATACAGCCATGGCTGCTGATGAAAAAAACGTGTTCATTCAATCCATTCGTAGTCGCACTGGTTTTGAAGCCAATGACCAAATCAACATAGCTCTGATTGGTGCTGGTGGTATGGGTGTTCAGGATACCATTACTGCCTTACAGGTACCAGGTGTTAAACTGGTAGCTGTTTGTGATTTATATGATGGTCGTTTAAAAGAAGCAAAAGAGAGGTGGGGCGCAAACATCGCTACCACGCGCAGTTATAAGGAAATCCTGAATCGCAAGGATGTGGATGCCGTGATTATTGCAACGCCCGATCACTGGCACCAGCAGATTTCGATCGATAGCCTGAAAGCCGGCAAACATGTGTATTGTGAAAAACCGATGGTGCACTCCATCGGTGAAGGCCCGGCTGTGATAAAAGCACAGCAGGAGTCTGGCAAAATTTTCCAGGTTGGCAGCCAGGGTGTATCCTCGCTTGGTAATGAAAAAGCAAAGGAATTACTGAAAGATGGCGCGATAGGCGAACTCAACTATGCAGAAGGTTTCTGGGCGCGTCATTCTCCTGTAGGAGCCTGGCAATACCCGATTCCGGAGGATGCATCACCATCAACGTTAGATTGGGAAACTTTTATCAGCAATACGACCAAACGTCCTTTTGATAAAACCCGCTTCTTCCGCTGGAGAAATTATACCGATTATGGTACCGGTATGTCGGGTGATTTATTCGTGCACCTGTTTTCCAGTTTGCATTTTATCACCGATTCATTCGGACCGAATAAAGTTTATTCTTCCGGAGGTCTGCGTTACTGGAAAGATGGTCGCGAAGTACCTGATGTATTGTTAGGTACATTTGATTATGGCGTTTCCAAAGCACATCCTGCATTCAATCTTTCCCTGCGATGCAATTTCGTGGATGGAACCAGTGGTACTACCTTTTTGAAACTGGTGGGTAGTGAAGGATCCATGGATATCACCTGGGATGATGTAACCGTAAAACGCAACAAGGAAGTGTCTTCCGATGATCCCTTCTTCATTGAACAAATGCGCAAAGCCGGGAAGGAAGTGGGAGGTAGGAAACGCATTCTGCCTCCGCAGGAATTCACCTTCCGCGCAGAGAAAGGATACAAGGGAGGCCCTTATGATCATTTCGTTAATTTCTTTGAAGCGATCCGCAAAAATGGCAAAGTAGCAGAGGATGCGGTCTTTGGTTATCGCGCTGCTGCACCTGCTTTATTGTGTAACGACAGTTATCGCCAGGATAAAGCCATTCTCTGGAATCCGGAGAAAATGGAACTGGTGAAAAAATAATCAACCCTGCTTCTCCAATTGCTGAAGGCATGCCCGTAAGTCCTTCGGCAATGGAGCATGCAGTTCAATCTGCTGCCCATCCCGGTCAGTAAACTGCAGCGAACTTGCATGCAATGCCAGGCGATTTAACAAAGGCCGTTCATCGAGTACATCTTTTCCCAGCTTGAATTTTTTCTTGATCTTGGACAGCAAAAAAGGTTTTCCATCACCATAATAGGGGTCGCACACGATGGGATGACCAAGGTGCTGCATATGCACGCGAATCTGGTGCGTGCGTCCGGTGAGAATGGTGAACTCCATCCAGGAATAAAGCGGAAATGATTCCAGGGTTTTGAACAAGGTAATGGATGGTTTCCCTTTTCTGACCACGGTCATTTGTCCGGGTTTGCCAGGATGCGGACCAATTGGTACATCAATGATTCCTTCTTCTTCATACACTTTTCCAAGTACCAGTCCATTGTATTTTTTAACGGTTGAACGCTCTTCAAACTGTTTGGATAAATACTGGTGGCTGCTTTCATTTTTAGCAAAGAGAATCACTCCACTGGTTTCGCGGTCTAAGCGATGTACGGTGAAGATGGTTCCATAAGCCGCCATCAACAGGTCTTTCAGGGAAGGCGCTGATTGTTCCCGGTCGGGTATGGAGAGTAAGCCAGCTTCTTTGTTGATTGCTACCCAGTCTTCTGTTTCCTGGATAATAGCTGATTTGATCGATTTCATCTTATTGACCGGATTTTTTGGAAGGGTAGGCTGTTTTCTTCACTGGTCTGTTTGGTTTACTGGCTTCAGCCTTTGTAGTTTTTTCTCTTGATCTGAAACCTGCTGATCCTGCTTTGCGGGGAGAAGCTGCCTTTTCGGGAGAAGCTGATTTTTCGCTCAAGGAAGCTTCTGATTTATCCGCTTTTTTCTTCAGGTCTTTATTGAAGTGTTTCAGTGTACGGATTTCTTTCTCCGTGAGTAACCGAAATTTTCCACGGTTCACATTTTTCTTGGTGAGCCCGGCATAACTCACGCGATCCAATCCTTTTACATCGTATTTCAGGTGTTCAAAGATTCTGCGCACGATGCGGTTGCGACCACTGTGAATTTCTATACCGATGATGGATTTATCGCGGGGATCTGCATATCCAATGGCATCCGGTTGGATAAAGCCATCTTCCAGGGTAATCCCGTGCGCAATGCTCTCGAAATCTGCTTTACTTACCGGGCGATCCAGTTTTACCTCGTAGATTTTTCTTACCTGGTTTTTTGGGTGCGATAAGGTTTGCGCCAGTTCACCATCATTGGTTAGCAATAATACCCCGCTGGTATTACGATCTAATCTGCCTACCGGATATACACGTTCTGCAGTGGCTGTTTTAATCAGGTCCAGCACGGTTTTACGGCCTTGCGGGTCTTCAGTAGTAGTGATATAATCCTTGGGCTTGTTAAGCAGGATGTAAATAAGGTTTTTCGTCAGGTGAATTTTTTTACCCTTGACTTTAATATCGTCCTTTTCGGTGACTTTGAATCCTGGTTCGATGATGGATTGACCATTCACGGTTACCACACCTGATTTCACCAGTTCTGCTGCATCGCGGCGTGCACAGATACCTGCATGTGCGATGTATTTGTTGAGGGGCATGGGATCACCAGGAGTTTCGCTTCCTGTTTTTTCATAAGAAGCACCTGGTTTTCCCTGGGGAGGTTGATTTCTTTTGTCCAGTTTCAGCTTGCGCTTTTCTTCAAAGGACTGATCGATGGCCTGCTCTCTTTCTTTCTTCTCTACTCTTCTTTCCTGGCGGTACTGTTCTTTAACGGTACCTGCTTTTTTCTTGTTGACGAATTTCTCGAATCCGGTCGCTTTTTTCATGTTTTTGTATTTACTGTTTTTCAACAGGAAGGGCAAAAATACAAAAGACAGCCGGGATGGCTGTCTTTTTGTCGTTTTCCGGGTTTGTTTTATCGGGCCGGACCGTCCATAGGTCGTTTAGATCGGTGTTTTAATTGCTCCAGTTGCTCAGGGGTTAACAGCTTACGCATATTCTCTCTGTTGGCTTCATGCATTGCTTTCAGCTTCGTTTTTTTCTCGGCATCTGATAATGCAGTATTAGCCTTGATCAAAGCCACCTCATTACGTTGCTGTTGCTGCAGTGCCTGCATACTGTTTTTTTGCTCGGGGGTTAAATTGGAAACCATGGGACGGTTGCGATGTCTGCCCTGTTTCATACGTTCACCACGGTTTTTCCGGAATTGCTCCAGTTTTGCTTTCTGTTCGGGCGTATAAACCGCCATGCGTTTTTGATGGTATTCTTCCTGCAATGCTTTCAATTGCATCTTCTGTGCATCCGTTAATTGCAGAATGGAGTCCATGCGCTCTCCGCGCTGGTGTTGCATCTTGCCGGCTCTGCGGGTAGGTTGTTGTGCCTGTACACTCAGGAAACCCAATCCCAGCATGCCTAGTAGTAGTATTCTTTTCATTTTCCTGTCTGTTTATTAAATAGACGGAAAATGAACTCCTGCGTTTAATGCTCTTTAAAAGAATAATCTGTTATAACAACTGCTTAACAAATCCCCCGTCTTCCCTTCCTCCATCTTCCTTTCCTCCATCTTCCGTGCCTCCTTTGTCTCCTCTTCCATGCTCACTTGTTAGCCAACTGTCCACAGGCCGCATCAATATCCTTCCCCCTGCTTCTTCTCAGCCTTACATTCACCCGGTGTTTTTCCAGGTACTGCATAAACTGCATGGTTTTATCTTCATCGGGTTTTTCAAACAGGGCCAGTTCAATGGGGTTGTATTCGATAATGTTGATCAGATCTGCAGGTACCCTGCGGTAGAGTTTTACCAGTTCTGCCGCATCTTCCAGGCTGTCGTTGAAATCCTTAAACAGGATGTATTCAAAAGTGATTTCATTACCGGTTTTCTGATAGAAATAATTCAGGGCTTCCACCAGCGACTGAATATCATTGGTATCATTGATGGGCATGATCTCATGGCGCTTCGCATCGGTTGCGGCATGCAGGGAGAGCGCCAGTTTGAATCGTACCTGGTCATCGCCCAGTTGTTTGATCATCTTGGCAACGCCGGCGGTGGATACAGTAATCCGTCTCGGACTCATACCCAATCCTTCCGGTGAAGAGATCTTTTCAATGGCTTTGAGTACATTTTTATAGTTGAGCAGGGGTTCACCCATGCCCATGAATACGATATTCGTGAGTTTCTTGCCATAACTGGCTTCGCTTTGCTGGTTGATCAGCGCCACTTCATCAAAGATTTCGTCAAATTCCAGGTTGCGTTTGCGATCCATATAACCGGTTGCGCAGAATTTGCAACTCAGCGAACAGCCGATCTGGCTGGAAACACAGGCTGTTTTGCGATCATCGGTGGGGATGAGCACGCCCTCCACCAGGTGACCATCCACCGTGCGGAAGCGACTTTTAATAGTTCCATCACTGCTGTGCTGGGTCAAATCCCCGGTTAAGGCAGGAAGGCTGAAGTTCTCGGCCAGCTTGGCGCGCAGTTCCTTGCTGAGATTGGTCATGTCCTCAAAACTCCGGGCCTGTTTTGTCCAGATCCACTCGTACACCTGTTTGGCCCGGAAGGCCTTTTCACCCATCTCCAGGAAATACTGCTCCAATTCCTCCTTCGATAACTGCCGGATATTCGGCTTTGCCAGCTTTAACATCCTGCAAAGATAAGCAGGGAAGGGGGACAAAGGAGACAAAGGAGAATGGAGACAAAGGAGGCATGGAAGAGAGACACGGGAAGATGGAGGGTCTCCAAATCCCTTCTCACATCTGACATCTCACGTCTCCCTTCTCACGTCTGACGTTTCACCTTTCTTTCACCTTTCACTTTTCACCTTTCACTTTTTCCATCCATTCGACCACTTTTGTCTAACCAGTCAGTCAATCTCAACCGTTCCCGCACTACTGTTTCACTATTGTTGAATCGTCATTGAACCGCCAGTGAACTATTCTGCAACCGCTCAGGGATACTTCCCCCGGAAGCTGAATATGCCCTTCCTTGTCTCCTTTGTCTCCTGTTCCCTGCCCCGTCTCCTTTGTCCCCTTTTCCCTTCTTATCTTCGCCCCATGAACAACGTGTACGTAATTGACGCAGTCCGCACACCGATTGCCAAATATGGGGGAGCGCTGAGCACCGTGCGTCCCGATGATTTGCTGGCCCATACGATTAAAGCCCTGTTGGAAAGAAACCCATCCATTGACCTGAATGCCATTGAAGACGTGATTGCCGGTGCCGCCAACCAGGCCGGTGAAGATAACCGCAATGTAGCCCGGATGGCTGCCCTGCTGGCAGGATTACCGGTGACTGTTGCAGGCTCCACCGTTAACCGTCTTTGCGCCTCGGGCCTGCAGGCTATCATGGATGCAGCCAGAGCCCTTCAGTGCGGGGATGGTGAACTGATGATCGCCTGTGGTGTGGAAAGCATGACCCGCGCGCCTTTTGTGATGCCCAAACAGGGGCAGCCCTGGTCGCGACAGACAGAAATCTATGACACTACCATCGGCTGGCGCTTTACCAATCCTGCCTTATCTGCCCTGCACCATCCCTATACCATGGGAGAAACTGCCGAAAATGTAGCTAAGCAATGGAAGATCTCAAGAGCAGAGCAGGATCAGTTTGCGTTTGAAAGTCAGCTTAAATACCAACAGGCTGCTGCTGCCGGAAAATTCAGGGACGAAATCATTCCGGTCACCATTCCAGGCAAAAAAGAAGCTATCCTTTTTGATACGGATGAACATCCGCGTCTCACACCTGTAGAAAAACTCGCTACGCTTGCTCCTGCATTTATAAAAGATGGAACTGTTACTGCTGCCAATGCAAGCGGTATCAATGATGGTGCTGCAGCCATGTTACTCGCAACAGAAGCAGCTGTACACAAATACAACCTGAAACCAATGGCCCGCATCCGCGCAATGGCAGTAGCAGGAGTGGATCCCTCCATCATGGGCATTGGCCCTGTTCCTGCTGTTAAAAAACTGTTACAACGTACAGGCATAACCGAAAATAAAATTGATCTGATTGAATTGAATGAAGCCTTTGCATCACAGTCCATCGCCTGTATCAGAGAACTGGGACTCAATCCTGAAAAAGTAAATGTAAACGGAGGTGCTATCGCTCTTGGTCATCCCTTAGGATGCAGTGGTGTACGTATTTCTACAACATTATTACATGAGATGAAAAAAAGGGGAGCAAAAACCGGAATCGCCACCATGTGTATAGGCGTTGGTCAGGGGGCTGCAATTTTATTTGAGATATAAATTATCAAGTCTAACGCACTCATCCCATTTTCACTTTCTCCTGCTGAATACACACAGTAATTTACCGGTTCACCAACACCATTTACTATGTTTCAGCAAACTATTTTTCGCAGCCTGTTGCTCAGTGTAGCAATTGCTGCCGGTACTTCCTGCAGTACAATGCTGCAGACAGATAAAGTTGAATACCAATTCTCCGAAGGAATCAATTACCGTAAGCTGGTACTAACCATCCCAAAGGGTTATGAATCCGAAACCCATTCAAGAGATGAATCGGGCGTTCTTGTTCGAACCTTTCACTACAAAAACGGAGCGGAGTTTTTTATCGCCTGCAAAGACAAGGAGTTGAATCCCGTGATTTCCGTTGAACGTACTGCCGCAACCAGCAAGGATCTTAAAAACCTGGTGGGTGAAGAAGGTACAGGAAAAAATGCGAACGGCACCAGCTGGCGCAGAACAATGCGCGACTGTTTTATTGTGGGCTACGACTTTGTAGCTCCCCGTGAAGCCAAAGCATTTGATGAGGCTATCCAGAGTCTTAAAGTTCGCAAAGGCTGATCCTGGTCCTACACTTCTCTGATATCTGTTAGTTCCCGCTGCTCGCCCGTTAGAAGGTTCTTGATGGTCAAATTTCCCGATGCGAGTTCATTGCTGCCAATGAAGATCGCATGGGGAATTTTTTTCTGATCCGCATATTTAAACTGCTTGGGCAGTTTCACTGCTTCCGGATACAATTCACACCGTTTGCCCAGTGCCCGCAATTCCTGCATTAATTGAAAAGCCCTCCGGCTCTCCGCTTCACCCAGGTTAAAGAAGATGTATTCTGTTCCTACTGCAATGGTTTCAGGGAACAGTCCCAGTTCTTCCAGTACATCATAGATACGATCCACTCCAAAACTGATGCCCACTCCCGGCAGATCCGGAACACCGAACAAACCGGTCAGGTCATCATATCGGCCACCACCACCAATACTTCCCATCTTTACACCAATGGCACGCACTTCAAATATGATTCCGGTATAATAATTCAGTCCGCGTGCCAGCGTAAAATCACAAACCAGTTCTGCCTTACCCTTACCCTTAACCGAAGATGCAGTTGCAGTTGCCAGCTCCAATACAAAACGAAGTTCCTCCAATCCCTGCCGGGCTGTTTCAATATGACCCAGCAACTGCTCTACAGCTGCCAGCTTTTCTTCATTTGAACCTTCGATCTTCAAATAAGCTTCAATGCTGTTCACCTGGTCTGCCGACAGGCTCCGCTCCAGCAATTCCTCTTTCACTTTCTCCATACCGATCTTATCCAGCTTATCAATCGCAATGGTGATGTCCATCATCTTTTCCGCACCACCGCAATGTTCTGCCAATGCAGCCAGAATCTTCCTGTTATTCAGCCTGATTTCCACGGAGATGCCTAAACGCTGAAATACTTCTGTATAAATAGCTGCTAATTCCACTTCATTATACAAGCTCTTGCTGCCAACTACATCCGCATCACATTGATAAAACTCCCGGTAGCGTCCCTTCTGCGGACGATCAGCCCGCCAGACTGGCTGCACCTGGTAACGCCGGAAAGGCAATGCAAGCTGTCCGTGGTTCATGGCCACATAGCGTGCAAAAGGAATCGTAAGATCATAGCGCAGTGCGCGTTCGGTCAGATTTTTATCATTTTTACCGGCTATCACCTGCTCAAAAGCTGCACGAGCCTTGTCGATGTTTTTAGGATCATTCAATCCATTATTCAGGATTTTGAAAATCAGTTTATCACCTTCATCACCATATTTGCCCATCAGGGTATCCAGGTTTTCCATCGCAGGTGTTTCCAGCGGCTGAAAACCATAAATTTCAAACACGCCTTTAATAGTGTTTAAAATATAACTTCGTTTACGCACGGTATCCGGACCAAAATCACGTGTGCCGGATGGCAGGGAGGGTTTTGACATCTAAGTTCTATTGGTGGTTTTCAATCAGTTTATCACAAGCCTGGCTGATCATCGCATATACATCATGGTAACCTGGTTCGGTTCCATACCAGGGATCAGGAACATCCAGGTTTTTCCCCGGGTGTAATACATTCATTAAAAGATCAACTTTGCTGGCATCAAATCGTTGCCGGGCAATGGACTTCATTTCATCAATCACATCCTCCGCCATTGCGTAGATCAAATCAAACTCTTCAAAGTCGGCAGCCCGGAATCGCCTGGCCCGCTGCCGGCTGATATCAATTCCATTAAGTTTTGCCACTTTCTGCGAAAGGGGATGGGGCGATTCACCTACATGATATCCATTGGTGCCGGCACTGTCGATCTGCCAGTTCAATCCGGCTGCTTCCACTTTCGCCTGTAAAATTCCTTCCGCCAATGGGCTTCTGCAGATATTCCCGAGGCAGACCATCAAAATCTTCATGGCGGCAAAAATAGGACAGTTTAGTGTATGGAATCCTGTAGGCCCTGCATCTTAGTTTCAACACAGCGCTGCGTTCCTATTTATCCACACAAAACTTATCAGTATGGAACCTTCTACCATTCTTCGCAGTGATGCGCTGGACATCCTTTTCGAAAATCGCAACAAACAATATGGTGCCTACCTGCTTCGGCGGGAATACCCCAGGCGATTGCTGATGGCCATCAGTGGGATGGCCTTACTGGTTGCGACTGTCCTCTTTTTTATGCTTCAACCCAAAGCCCCCAGGCAACTATTGGGTCCGGCTGTGATTGTTGATGACCTTACTCTTGTTACGCCACCTCAACCACCGGCTCCTGAACCTCCACCACCTCCCGCACCCGAACCACCGGCTCCCCCGGCAGCCACCCAACAGTTTGTAAAACCAGAAATCGTTCCCGATGAACAGCAAACAGATCCACTGCCCGAATTAGCAATATTGGAAGACAGGATCATATCTACTCAAACCATTGATGGGCCAGCATCAGATGGTATCACCCGCCCGCCACAACCTGAAAACACAGTAACCGGTTCTGCGCCCATCACCCCTGCAAAAGAAGAAGCCCCCGCGATCAGGGAAACTGCAGCTGTGATGCCCAGTTTCCCGGGCGGACTAGGAGCTTTGCAACGCTGGTTGTCAAAAAACCTCCGCCCCCAGGATGGCATCGAACCCGGCCAGCGGATTAAGGTAATCGCCCGCTTCGTGGTGGATGTGAACGGAAATATTACAGGAATCCGGCTAACCCAGTCAGGGGGAGCCCCCTACGACCAGGAAGTGCTTCGGGTCATTAATAAAATGCCGAAATGGAATCCTGGCCAGCAAAATGGAGAAACCGTGTCCGTTTGGTTTAATATCCCCATAATTTTCACCAGCCCGGAAGAGTAGTAAAAGCGATACACCATATTTTTCCTAAATTGCCCAACGCAAAGCAAGCAGATTACAATGGCAAACAATTCACAGGATAACAGAAGAAAGCAATACAGCATGATGCGATCCATCCTGGATTATGGAATGGGCGGACTAATCCTGCTGTTTGGTTTCTTCTTTTTGTTTTCCGAAAAACTGGGCTTTGAATTTGAAATGGAACCCTTTTTCAAGTACTTTTTTTCCGGACTTTGTATCGTATATGGCGCCTGGCGCATATACAGGGGTTATCAGAAAAATTATTATTCCGAATAAGATTCAAGCGAACGTGTATGAATAGGTGTTGGAAATTAAGTTGCCTGGTTATCACAACAATGGTTACATTCATTCGCTGCAATGACCAGAACGTTGTCTATCGGAATGATACAGCCTCTTCAGGCACCATCCATATCAGCGTGGATGAATCCTTCAAGCCGGTTATTGATTCCCAGATTAAAGTATTTGAATCTTCTTATCCCAATGCGAAGATTATTGCCCATTACAAACCGGAAGCGGAATGCCTGAAAGACCTGCTGGTTGACAGTATCCGGATGGTAATCGTTACCCGCCCCCTTTTAAAAGTGGAAGAACAACGCCTGAAAGATACCCTTCGGTATATTCCTGTGCAGGGTAAAATGGCTTTTGATGCGGTTACTGTGATTGTGAACCCGGCAAATAAAGATTCCCTGCTCGATCGAAGCGATCTGAGATCTATATTAAATGGTACCAGCGGCTATAAATTCCGACCGGTGATGGATGGCCGAACGGCTACCAGTACCGTACGTTTTGCCATCGACTCCATTTTGGCGGGTGATAAACTCAGCAATGAAGTAACCGCAGCTGACAGCAGTACCGGGGTGATCGATTATGTTTCCAAAAACAAGGATGCCATTGGTTTTCTCGGTGTAAGCTGGATCGGCAATAATGACGATCCCGTGCAGCTGAGTTTCCAGAACAAAGTTACCATCGCCTCTATTAAATGTGAAATTTGTCCAAATGACGCCTATATTAAACCCTATCAGGCAAATATTGCAACCCGCCGGTATCCATTGGTACGGGGATTGCATTACATTTTAAAAGAAAATTATGAAGGTTTGGGCAGTGGGTTCGCGAATTTTCTCATCTATGAAAGAGGACAACTGATATTTCGCAGGGCGTATCTCTGGCCGGCAAAAATGGCTTTTGAGATAAGAAATGCAGGAATCGACGAGTAATTCCATTATTTTAATATTTTTATCATCCGACTAAAACAGCAACGAATGAAGAAATACCTCTACAGTCTGGTATTGTCCGCAGTAATGTGTGGTAATGCCCTGTTCGCGCAGAGTGTGGATCAGGGTAAGAAGTTTTTTTATTATGAGCGCTATAACAGCGCAAAAGAGGAATTGGAGAAAGTGATCGCTGCCAATCCCAACAATATTGAGGCAACCTACTGGTTGGGTCAGACCTTACTGGAAATGAAAGACGTGGATGGAGCCCGTGCCCTTTACCAGAAAGCTCTTTCCACCAATGGAAATGCTCCCTTATTATTAGTAGGTACCGGTCAGATCGAACTGATGGATGGTAAAAAAGAGGAAGCTCGTCAGCGTTTCGAAACTGCCATCAGCCTTACCAAATCCAGAGATATTGAGATTTTCAATGCCATTGGTCGCGCGAATGTGCAGGCTAAAGATGGTGATGCGGATTACGCCATTGAAAAATTAAACCAGGCTACACAGGTGAAGAAATTCAACGATGCCAATACCTACCTGATCATGGGTGATGCCTATCGTAAAAAGGTAGATGGTGGAAGTGCCGTGCAGAACTACCAGCGCGCGCTGGACCTGAATCCTACCCTGGCTGCAGCCAAACACCGGATCGGCCGGATTTACCTGACCCAGAAGAACACCGATATCTTCCTGCCTGCTTTTGAAGATGCAGTAAGAATTGATCCGAATTACGCTCCTGCTATCTACGACCTGTATTATTATTATTTCAGTCGTGATATCAACAAAGCCAAAGATTACTACGACAAATACCTGGCTGTATCTGATCCAACTCCGGAAAACGACTACGAAAAAACTGCCATTCTCTACGCTTCCCGCAGATATGATGAAGCGATCAGCACAGCAAATGGTTTTATCGCCAAACTGGGTGACAAGGCAGATCCCAAATATTACAAGCTCATCGCATATTCTTATGATGAGAAAAAAGACAGCCTGAATGCCCGCAAGTTCCTGGAGCAGTATTTCGCCAAGCAGAAGCCTGAAGGATTCCTTCCCAAGGACTTTGAATTCCTGGCAAATACCCTGGCTAAGTTCCCGGGTAATGAGGCACAGGCGATGGAAAACTACGACAAGGCAATTGCTATGGATACTGCCATGGAGTCTAAACTGGAACTCATGACCAATGCAGCTGCACTGGCAAAAAAGACCGGCAATCGGGTAGGAGAGGCGAAATACCTCGGACAACTGTATGCTACTAAGAAAGATCCCAACAACCTTGACCTTTACAACTGGGGGTATGCCAATTACCAGGCATCCCAATACACAACAGCGGATTCCATTTTTGCTATCTACAGTGAGAAGTATCCCAACGAAATTTTCGGATACCTCTGGAGAGCACGTGCCAACCAGGCCATGGATACCACCATGCAGCAGGGCTTAGCCGTTCCTCATTATGAAAAACTGGGTGAAATGGCGCTGAGCATTGATGCAGCTAAGTTCAAGGGTCAGGCGATTTCCTCTTATTTCTATCTCGTTCAGTATTATAATGATATCAAGAAGGATCCGGCTAAGGCACTGGAGTATATTAATAAAGTACTGGCAATTGATCCTGCAAATGAAACTGCAGTTAAGATCAGAGACATCCTGAATAAAGCAGTGAATAAAAAAGCTGCGATCCGAAAAAAGCGGGATGCACTACTGCTAAGTTGACGATCAAATTAATTTAATTCTAATAAGAAGGCCTCCGGATTCGCTCCGGAGGCCTTTTTTCATCGATAAATGGCCATAAATCAGGCACAATGAACTTATTTTCAATGTTCCGCGTTTTATTTGGCAGGCTATCTTATTTTTGCCCCACAACAGCAAAAGCATGAATCTTTTTTTCTTACAAACTGCGGTTGCATCCAATACCACAATCAACTATTTGCCCATCGCAATCCAATTGTTATTTGCGCTGGGATTTGTTGCCCTGACCCTTGGCGGCACCCATTTACTGGGCCCTTCGCGTAAAACAAGTGACAAGCTGGAGAATTTTGAAAGTGGTATCGAAGCAGTAGGAAATGCCCGTCAACCTGTAGCAATCAAGTATTTCCTGGTTGCCATCCTCTTCGTACTGTTTGACGTGGAAGTAATCTTTTTCTACCCCTATGCAGTAAATTTCAAAGAATTAGGTTGGAGTGGATTCCTCGCTGTACTGATGTTTGTGGGATTCTTTTTATGTGGATTCTATTACATCATCAAAAAAGGCGCCCTCCGCTGGGAGGATTAATCTAAAAACAAAAGATTATGGCACGTCCGGTACAATACAATGTAAAAAATGAAGGCGGCAAGATTGTAACCATGGGAGAACTTCCCGATGGTCATATGGGTGAAGGTTTTTTTGCATCCAAACTCAGCGATATCGTTGGGTTGGCCAGGAAGAATTCCATCTGGCCTCTGCCATTCGCAACTTCCTGCTGCGGTATCGAGTTTATGGCTACCATGGCTTCTCATTATGACCTGGCAAGATTTGGTTCTGAACGCGTAGGGTTCTCTCCGCGTCAGTGCGACCTGCTGATGGTGATGGGTACCATCGCCAAGAAAATGGCCCCGGTTGTGAAGCAGGTTTACCTGCAGATGGCGGAGCCCCGCTGGGTAATTGCTGTAGGAGCCTGTGCTTCTTCAGGTGGTATTTTCGATAGCTACTCTGTTTTACAGGGAATCGACCAGGTAGTACCGGTGGACGTATATGTTCCTGGTTGTCCGCCCCGGCCGGAAGCTATCATCGACGGTGTAATGAAGATCCAGGAACTGGTGGGCAATGAGAGCATCCGTCGCAGAAATGGAGAGCGTTATAAAGCATTGCTTGAATCCTACGGAATACAATAATATAAATCAGCAACACCATCATGGTATTGACGAATGAATTTATTACGCAGAAACTGACTGAGAAATTTGGTGAAACCATCACCAATATCGAAGAGCCTTATGGACTGCTGACCTTTGAAGTACCAAAGGAGATGAACCTGAAAGTGATGCAGTTCCTGCACGATGAGCAGGACTTGCAATTCCGCTTTCTGACTGATCTTTGCGGCGTTCATTATCCAGACCAAACCGGCCGTGAACTTGCAGTGGTTTATCACCTGCACAATATGCCGGAGAATGTTCGGGTGCGGATGAAAGTATTTACCAGCATTCAGCAGCCAGATGTATTCACCGCTACCAAGCTCTATGAATCAGCCAACTGGCAGGAGCGCGAAACCTATGATTTCTATGGTATCAATTTCGTGGGACATCCCAACCTGAAGCGTATTCTGAATGTGGATGAAATGGATTATTTCCCAATGAGAAAAGAATACCCATTGGAAGATCAGACCCGGATCGATAAAGACGATGAGATGTTTGGAAGAGGAGGAAGCATCTGATCAAAAGAGGAAAACCACGACGCAACACCTTAAACAATTAGACAGCAATGTCAGAACTCATACAACAAGAACAGCACCACGTAAAGCTTCCGGAAGGCTCGATCGGTAAGCAGACTACCACGCTGAACCTTGGTCCCACACACCCTGCTACGCATGGTGTATTCCAGAATATCCTGGAAGTAGACGGAGAACGAATTGTGTCTGCAGAACAGACGGTTGGGTATATCCACCGGGCTTTTGAAAAAATTGCTGAACGCAGACCGCTCTACCAGATCACGCCACTTACCGACCGATTGAATTATTGTTCGGCACCCATTAATAATATGGGCTGGCATTTGACCTGCGAAAAATTACTGGGCGTGAAAACTCCCAAACGCGTGGATTACCTGCGCGTGATTATCATGGAACTTTCCCGGATTTCGGATCACCTGATTTGTAATTCCATCGTTGGGGTGGATACCGGTGCCTTCACCGGTTTCCTCTATGTGATGCAGTACCGCGAACTCATCTATGAAATTTATGAAGAGATTTGCGGTAGCCGTCTGACTACGAATATTGGTCGCATTGGTGGTTTCGAGCGCGACTTCTCCAATGCAGCTTTTGAAAAAATTGAACGTTTCCTAAAAGAATATCCGGTTGTATTGAAAGAGTTCGAAAATCTCTTCCAGCGGAACCGCATCTTTATGGAGCGTACCATGGGAACTGGTGGCATCAGTGCTGAAAGAGCTTTGAACTATGGGTTTACTGGTCCCAACCTGCGTGCTACCGGCGTCGATTATGATGTTCGGGTAACCGCGCCGTACTCTTCTTATGAAGATTTTGAATTTGAAATACCTGTAGGAACCACCGGTGATAACTACGATCGCTGGCTGGTACGTAACCAGGAAATGTGGCAGAGCCTTCGCATCATTGAACAGGCCTATCGCAAGATCCAGGAATTCAAAGGTGAAGAGGCCACCATTTATCATGCTGATGTTCCGGAATATTATCTCCCTAAAAAAGAGGATGTATATACGAAGATGGAAGCCCTGATCTGGCATTTCAAAATCATCATGGGTGAAATCGATATGCCGAAGGGAGAAGTGTATCATTCAGTAGAAGGAGGCAATGGCGAAGTTGGTTATTACCTGATCAGTGATGGCGGCCGTGCACCGTTCCGCCTGCATTTCAGAAGACCCTGTTTCATTTATTACCAGGCCTATTCTGAAATCACCCAGGGTGCAATGCTGAGTGATGCAATCATAACATTAAGTAGTCTGAACCTGATTGCAGGAGAGATGGACGCTTAAGGGAAATTATGAATTAGGAATTGTGAATTATGAATTGGAGCCCGGTAGAGCAGGCAGGTTAAGGAAGGGCGGGCACCCAATAGAAGAATAAAAATTTTATAAACAGATAAGGTTGAATTGGAGAGGAACGATCCTTTCACTTTTCACCTTTCACTTTTCACTTTTTATGGTACCATTTTCAGAGGAAAAACTGGCCAAAGTGCGGGAAATCATTGCAAGGTATCCGGAAGGGAAACAGAAGTCGGCCTTGCTGCCCGTATTGCACCTTGCACAGGAAGTGCATGGCTGGCTGAGTGCGGAAACCATGGATTACGTGGCTTCCCTGTTGCAGATTGAACCAATCGAAGTGTATGAAGTGGCTACTTTCTACTCCATGTACAACCTCAAGCCGGTTGGTAAATACATGTTTGAAGTATGCCAGACAGGCCCCTGTATGATCAACGGAAGCGATGACATCGTGGACTATATCAAACAGCGGTTAGGCATCGGTGTTGGTGAAACAACTCCGGATGGTCTCTTTACCCTGAAAACAGTGGAATGCCTGGGCGCTTGTGGGTACGCACCCATGATGCAGCTCGGCAAACATTATAAAGAACACCTGACCCGTGAGAAAGTGGATCAGATTATCGAAGAGTGTCGCAAGCAGGCAGGACAATTAAACTAAGGAATATGAAACACTTTCACGTTTCACCTTTCACTTTTCACGATTTAAAGATTATTGTTCCATATGGGCGTTAAACTACTTTTAGAGAAAGCACATGTTGAAGGCATCCGCTCTTACGAGGTATATCGCAGAGAGGGTGGCTATCGTGCCGTGGAGAAAGCATTGAAGACCATGAGTCCGGATGCGGTTACCGAGGAAGTAAAGAAAAGCGGACTGCGGGGCAGAGGTGGTGCCGGATTCCCTTCCGGTATGAAATGGAGTTTCCTCGCCAAACCGGAAGGCGTTCCCCGTCACCTGGTTTGTAATGCGGATGAATCTGAACCCGGTACTTTTAAAGACCGCTACCTGATGGAGTTCCTTCCTCATCTGCTGATTGAAGGACTGATCGTTTCCTCTTTCGCATTAGGATCCAACGCAACTTATATCTATATCCGTGGCGAATATGCCTGGATCCCCGATATTTTGGAGCAGGCAATTGCTGAGGCAAAAGCCAATGGATGGTTGGGAAAAAATATTTTGGGTTCCGGCTTTGATTGTGAGATCTATGTACAACGCGGTGCCGGTGCTTATATCTGTGGTGAAGAAACTGCCCTCATTGAATCTCTAGAAGGCAAGAGAGGTAACCCCCGTATCAAACCTCCCTTCCCGGCTGTAAAAGGAGTGTGGGATCGCCCGACGGTGGTGAACAATGTGGAAACTCTTGCAGCTGTTGTTCCTATCATCAATATGGGTGGAGAAGAATATGCAAAGATTGGTGTGGGCCGTTCAACCGGTACCAAACTGATTTCTGCCTGCGGTAATATCAACAAACCGGGAGTATACGAAATTGATATGACCATCTCTGTGGAAGAATTCATCTACAGTGATGAATACTGCGGTGGTATTAAAAATGGCAAACGCCTGAAAGCCTGTATCCCGGGCGGTTCTTCTGTTCCCATTCTGCCAGCCAACCTGCTGCTGAAAACAGCAAAAGGCGAAACCCGTTACATGAACTACGAGAGTCTCAGTGATGGTGGTTTTGCCACAGGTTCTATGATGGGTTCCGGTGGTTTCATCGTGCTGGATGAGGACCAGTGTGTGGTGAAGAATACCTATACCCTGGCCCGCTTCTATCGCCATGAAAGCTGTGGACAATGTTCTCCCTGTAGAGAAGGAACCGGCTGGATGGAAAAGATCCTCAAGAATATTGATAGCGGTAAAGGCAAGATGAGTGATATCGATCTGCTTTGGGATATCCAGCGCAAAATTGAAGGCAATACGATTTGTCCTTTAGGTGATGCTGCTGCCTGGCCGGTTGCTGCTGCCATTCGCCATTTCCGCGATGAGTTTGAATGGCATGTAAAGAACCCGCAGGAGTGTTTGACGAGGAATTATGGAATTGCACATTACGCCGATCCACTAGTAATACCAGCGTAAGGAAGTGCATGGAGCAGATTACAGTGAATGAAGTGAATGAGGTGAATGAAGTGAATAAGGTGAATGAGGTGAACTTAATAAAGACGTTGACTATATAATTATGTCAGAAGAGAAAAAACTATTCAAAGTAACCATCGATAATATCACGGTGGACGTAGAACCAGGAACTACCATCCTGAATGCTGCCCGGATGATTGGTGGTGAAGTGACACCACCCGCGATGTGTTACTACAGCAAGCTGAAAAACAGCGGTGGTAAATGTCGTACCTGCCTGGTGGAAGTGGCTGCAGGTTCTACTGCGGATCCCCGCCCCATGCCCAAGCTCGTGGCCAGCTGTCGTACTACCGTAATGGATGGTATGATCGTTAAGAACATTACCAGTGAACGCGTGCTGGATGCCCGCGCAGGGGTAGTAGAATTCCTTCTCTTAAACCATCCGCTGGATTGCCCTATCTGCGATCAGGCCGGTGAATGTCACCTGCAGGATCTCAGCTATGAGCATGGTGCAGATGGTACCCGTTTTGAATTTAACAAACGTGTATTCAAGAAACATGACCTGGGTGAATATATCCAGTTGCACATGACCCGTTGTATCCTCTGCTACCGTTGTGTGTTCACAGCAGATCAGCTGACTAACAAACGCGTGCATGGTGTTCTCGACAGGGGGGATCATGCAGAGATTGCTACCTATATTGAAAAATCGCTTGACAATGATTTCATTGGCAACGTCATTGATGTTTGTCCGGTTGGAGCACTGACCGATAAAACCTTCCGATTCAAAAACCGCGTATGGTTTACCAAGCCGGTAGATGCACATCGCGATTGCAGCAAGTGTTGTGGTGAAGTTCAATTGTGGATGCGCGGTGATGAAGTATTCCGTGTTACTGCCCGCAAAGATGAATGGGGTGAAGTAAAAGATTCAACCAAGGGAGGTCCGGGTTGGATTTGTAATGAATGTCGCTTTGAGAAAAAAGACCCTAAAGACTGGACAATTGATGGTCCGACGAATGTAAACCGTCACTCTGTAATTTCCCAGGGGCACTATGTAAACGTAGTGAAGCCCAAGGAAACCCTGCCGGATGTGATGGGTGGCCGCGGACCCAAACTGCTGATGAATATTCACAGCGTAAGTGATGTGAACCGCCCGGAGATTGAACTGAGTAAGATTCCCGGACCAGCACACAGCGATGATTTCAAGAAAAGCCTCGATAACGGTAAATAGATTAGGACAATGATACAACTTGCAATAGACCTGGCCTTTGTACTGGAGAAAGCCATCCTCATTGGGGGTATTATCACGGTATCGCTGGTAGTGGCCATGTACTCTACCTGGGCAGAACGTAAGGTGGCCGGTTTCATGCAGGACCGCCTGGGTCCGAACCGCGCGGGTCCCTTTGGTTTATTCCAACCCCTGGCAGATGGTTTGAAACTCTTCATGAAAGAAGAGATCATTCCCAACGCTTCCAATAAATTCCTGTTCATCCTGGGACCCGGACTGGCGATGTTGACTGCCATGATGACCAGCGCAGTGATTCCCTGGGGAAAACAGATTGAAGTTTTCGGTCGCACGGTAGACCTGCAGATCGCTGATATCAATATTGGTATCCTCTACATTTTTGCTGTACTCAGCATGGGTGTATATGGTATCATGATTGGTGGATGGGCTTCCAATAACAAGTTCTCCCTGCTGGCTGCCCTGCGGGGTGCATCCCAGATGATTTCTTATGAACTGGCCATGGGCTTATCCATCATCGCACTGTTGATGCTGACCGGTTCATTGAGTCTGAAAACCATTGTAGAGTTGCAGAGTGCTTCCGGAGGATGGTGGAATATCGTGTATCAGCCCCTGGGCTTCCTGATCTTCATCGTTTGTGCTTTTGCAGAATGTAACCGTACACCCTTTGATTTACCGGAAGCGGAGAACGAATTGAACTTCGGTTATCACCAGGAATATTCTTCCATGAAGCTGGGCTTCTATCTGTTCGCGGAGTATATCAATATGTTCATGAGCAGTGTGCTGATGGCAACGCTGTATTTCGGTGGATATGATATTCCTTTTGTAAATGATGCCAGTCTGATTGAAAGTATGGGAATGAATATGGTAGCCGTGCTGCAGGGCTTGTCGCTTTTCCTGAAAGCTGCCTTCTTCATATTTGTGTTCATGTGGGTGCGCTGGACGATCCCGCGCTTCCGTTATGATCAGTTGATGCACCTCGGATGGAAAGTGATGATACCACTGGCACTGTTCAATATGTTGATCACTGCTGTAGTTGTATTGATCCGTGAGAATGGATGGCCTTTCTAACCAGAATCAAACTTGGCCTGTAACCAGTTTAAAAATATTTTTACGCTCGAATTATGCAAACGCTCACCAATAGATCCAAACAGGTAGATCGTCATCCAATGACGGTTTGGGAGAAAATGTACCTGCCTGCGATTGCCAAAGGAATGAGTATCACGCTGTCGCATTTCTTTAAGAAGAAACCAACGATCAATTATCCGGAGGAGACAAGACCCTTCAGTCCGGTTTTCCGTGGCTTGCATATTCTCAACCGCGATGAGGAAGGCAGAGAGAATTGTACCGCCTGTGGTTTGTGTGCAGTAGCCTGTCCGGCTGAAGCCATCACCATGGAAGCGGCTGAACGCAAGGAGGGGGAAGAGCATCTGTATCGTGAAGAAAAGTATGCAGCCAAATACGAGATCAATATGTTGCGTTGCATCTTCTGCGGATTGTGTGAGGAAGCCTGTCCAAAAGATGCGATTTACCTGAGTGAAACCTTTGCTCCATCCAACTATAAGAGAGAAGGATTTATTTATGGTAAGAACGACCTCCTGATTCCGGATCCGAAAAAAGAACCGGAACTCTACAAGAAAGCGGTAGGGGAGAGAGCCCGAAAAGCGTAACAGACATCTTTACAAGTAACTGCGAACAACAAACATGAACATCACAGAAATATTATTTTGGTTGCTGACTGCGGTCGCCCTTGGAGGTGCCCTGTTGGTGGTTACCAGTAAGAACCCGGTTTACAGTGTGCTGGCACTCATCGCCACTTTCTTTGCATTATCCGGACATTATATCCTGCTCAACGCGCAATTCCTGGCAGTAGTTAACCTGATTGTATATGCAGGTGCCATCATGGTACTGTTTCTGTTCGTGATCATGCTCATGAACCTGAATACCGAAACAGAACCACAGAAAAACAAATGGCTGAAACTGGCGGGAACCATCGCCGGTGGCTGTTTCCTGCTGGTGCTTGTTGCAGCCCTGAGAGATGCAGACAGCAAATCTACCATGGCACTGATCGGAGAGGGTGATACGGGATTGATTCAAAACCTGGGTAAAGCGCTCTTCAATGAGTATGTGATCCCATTTGAAATCAGCAGTGTGCTGTTTTTGAGTGCGATGGTGGGAGCAGTGGTGCTCGGGAAGAAATGAGGTATGGAGTGAAAAAAAGTGAATGAGGTGAAGGAGGTGAATAAAGTGAATGGTGAATAGTGAATGGAACAATAAAAAAATAATTCTATAAGATGCCTATAAATCTCTACATATTCCTGGCGCTGGCCCTGTTTTCGATCGGGGTGATTGGCGTGCTGACAAGGCGGAATGCCATCATCATTTTCATGTGTATTGAATTGATGTTAAATGCCGTGAACCTGTTGCTGGTTGCCTTTTCCAAAATGCACCTGGCAGATAGCATGGCTCCGGGTGCAGCGCCCATGCTTACCAATGGGATCGACGCACAGTTATTTGTATTCTTTATCATGGTTGTGGCGGCAGCAGAAGTGACAGTGGGATTAGCCATTATTGTTATGATGTACCGTAATATCCATTCGGTGGATGTGAATTTCCTGAACAGACTGAAAAACTGATATGAACAATATTATCGATTACGTTTGGCTGGTTCCCCTCTTTCCGTTGGTAGGTTTCCTGCTGAACGGTTTGCTGAGAAATTATTTGTCTAAGTCGCTGAGTGGAATCATCGGCTCCGGTGTTATCCTGGCTTCCTTTGTGGTAAGTATCCTGCTCTTCATGCAGGTGAAAGCTGGCTCAACCGGCGTGGTAACCCTGTTCAACTTTATTGAGTTTGGAAAAACCTCTATTCCCTTCGCTTTCCAGGTTGATCAGTTAAGCAGTCTGTTCCTGCTGATCATTACCGGAATCGGTTTCCTGATTCACCTGTATTCTACGGCTTACATGCACGAAGAATCAGCTCCTCATTTTGCCCGCTACTTCGCCTACCTGAACCTCTTCGTGTTCTCAATGCTGCTGCTGGTGCTGGGTTCCAACTATGTGATCATGTTCATCGGTTGGGAAGGTGTTGGACTCTGTTCTTATCTCCTGATCGGTTATTGGTTTAAAAATATTGAGTTCACCGGCGCTGCGAAAAAAGCATTTGTGATGAACCGCATAGGTGATGCCGGTTTCCTGCTGGCAGTCTTCTACCTGCTTAGCAAACTGGGTACTGTTGGTTATGCCGATGTTTTCAGCAAAGTGGATCAGTTATCCGGACAAGACCTCACGATCATTACGTTGTTGTTATTTGTAGGTGCAACAGGTAAGAGTGCACAAATTCCGCTGTATACCTGGCTGCCTGATGCGATGGCGGGTCCGACTCCTGTATCTGCCCTGATCCACGCGGCTACCATGGTTACAGCAGGTATCTACATGATCGCCAGAAGTAATATTCTTTATACACTGGCGCCAGTTACTCAAACTGTGGTGGCAGTAATTGGTATTGCTACTGCATTGCTGGCAGCAAGTATCGCGCTTAAGCAAAACGATATCAAAAAAGTACTGGCCTATTCTACGGTTAGCCAGCTGGGTTATATGTTCCTGGCCCTCGGTGTAGGTGCTTATACAGGAGCCGTTTTCCATGTGATGACACACGCTTTCTTCAAGGCCTTGTTGTTCCTGGGTGCCGGTTCTGTTATTCATTCCATGCACCATGAGCAGGATATCCGCAACATGGGTGGTTTGAAAAAATACATGCCCATTACGCATATCACTTTCCTGATTGCCTGTTTCGCGATTGCCGGTATCATTCCATTCTCCGGCTTCTTCTCCAAAGATGAGATCCTGGCGGCTGCCTTTGCCAACAACCCCGTGTATTATGTACTGGGCGCGATTGGTGCATTGATGACCGCTTTTTATATGTTCCGTTTGTACAGCATGACTTTCCAGGGCAGCTTCAGAGGAACCCATGAGCAGGAACATCACCTGCATGAATCTCCTGCAGCGATGACCATTCCTTTAGTGATCCTGGCGATCTTCAGCTTTGCCGGTGGTTTGGTAGGTATTCCGGAAGTGCTGATGCATGGCGGTCACCAGTTGAATGAATTCCTGGCTCCGGTGTTTGCAGAATCCACCCGCAGAATGACGCCTCATACGATTGACCATACACTGGAACTGATCCTGATGTTTGGTTTGATGGTGGTTATTTTGATCGTGATCATCCTGGCCTGGAAGAAATTCAGTGGCTATCAGAAAACAGATGCGGAAGAAACAGGTCTGGGTAAAGTACTGCAGAACAAATGGTATGTAGATGAAATCTATGAAGCGGTAATCACCAAACCTGTAAATGCATTTGGAAAAGGATTGGAGAAACTGGATCGCTTTGGCATCGACTGGGTGGTGAATGGAATCGGAAGAAGTGTGCAGTATGCAAGTCGCCAGTTCCGCTTATTGCAAAGTGGCCAGGTAGGCAGTTATGTATTGCTGATGGTCCTGGGTATGATCCTGTTGTTTGTGTTGCAGGTGTTCCTGAAGAAATAATTGATCAATTGAAAGAAACGAGATTCAAATAATGGTACCAGTTTTACTGATTTTGATTCCCCTGCTGACCGGTGTCGCACTCTTTGCGATCCGTCAGGAAGCAACCGCTAAATCGATCGCCCTGTTCTCTACACTGGTTTCGCTGGCAGTGATGCTGGCAGGCATGAGTGTATGGAATGATGCGGCCCATCTCAGCTTCAATCAACCCTGGATCGGCGCACTGAACAGTCGCTTCCATTTTGAGCTGGATGGCATGAGCCAGCTGCTTTGTCTGTTGACAACCTTTGCCTTTCCGCTGATCATCTACAGCACCTGGAATAACACTTATGCTGATGGCAATCGTTTCTTTGGATTGATGCTGTTGTCGCAGGCTGGTTTATTAGGTGTGTTCATGGCGATGGATGCCATGCTCTTTTACTTCTTCTGGGAACTTGCTTTGATTCCTTTGTATTTTCTCTGCTCCCGCTGGGGTGGTGAAAAAAGGATCCAGGTTACGATCAAGTTTTTCATTTATACGTTCATTGGATCACTGTTTATGCTGATTGGACTGATCCTGCTTTACTTTAAATCAGGCGGTTCTTTCGCCTGGGCGGATTATGTAAAGCTGACCTTATCAGCCCGCGAGGAAATGACCATCTTCATATTGCTGGTGGTAGCATTTGCGGTGAAAATGCCTTTGTTTCCATTCCATACCTGGCAGCCCGATACCTATGAACAATCACCCACTCCGGTTACCATGATCCTGAGTGCGATCATGGCGAAAATGGGGGTATTTGGTTTGTTGCGCTGGCTGGCTCCGGTTGTTCCGGCTGCTACTTACCAGTGGGGTGATAATTTCGCTACCCTTGCTGTAGTAGGTATGTTGTATGCTTCTTTTGTTGCCATCAAACAGGATGATTTAAAGAGACTGGTAGCCTGGTCTTCCATTGCTCACATCGGCCTGATGATCCTGGCTTTGTTTGCACCCAGCTACAGTGGTATTCAGGGTATCATGATCCAGATGTTCAACCACGGGATCAATATCCTGGGAATGTGGATCGTGGTGAATGTAATCGAACAGCAGTTTGGCACCAGAAAGATTTCTGAATTAGGCGGACTTGCCCAAAAGGCTCCCGTGCTAACCATATTGATGTTGATCGTGGCACTGGCAAATATCGCGATGCCATTGACCAATGCCTTCATCGGTGAGTTCATGATGTTCAATGGTATCTGGGGATCCACTGCTACCAAGTTCGGAATGATCTATGCGGTGGCAGGTATTATCACGATTATCTTAAGTGCGGTATATACCCTGCGCATGGTGCAGAATGTATTTTACGGACCAACCAATGAGCGTACTGCGAATGCAACTGATATTCGGTTGAATGTGCAAATTGCACTGGCTATATTAGTTGTTGGTATTGTGCTGATCGGTATCTATCCCAAACCCATATTGTCGATGACCAGCGAAATCTCTCAGCAGATTCTGGACAGGATGAATTTAAAATAAACAGCAAACGACCTGAAATAGTATGAACGCAATTATTCTTTCCGCCATATTGGGTGTAGTGCTGATGTTCACCGGCATTTTTACCACCAATAAATCCACTATCCGTGCTGTTGCTGTTGGTGGCATACTGCTGCTCCTCCTGGCTAATATCGCAGAATTGAGAGGGGTAGAGTTCTTTGATATCAATACCCGCGGTATGCTGGTATTTACCAAACTCGGACTGCTCTTTAATACCATCGCCTTTGGTGCCACGCTGTTGTATTTTCTCTTATCCGCACGTGATGTGCTGGAAGTAGGGGATAACGGAGCGGATTATTTTGCACTGATCTTCTTTATTCTCTGTGGTGTTTCCATCGTTTCTTCTTTCAATACATTGTTGTTATTGTTCCTTGGTATTGAGATCATCTCCATTCCATTATACATTCTAACAGGCAGCGATAAACGTAATTTGAAAAGTAATGAAGCCGCACTGAAGTATTTCCTGATGGGATCCTTCTCTACCGGTATCATGCTGATGGGTATTGTACTGATGTATGGTGCAAGAGGAACCTTCAGCATTGACCCAACCCTGCAGATCGCCAATGCAGGCAGAGATGTTTGGTACACTTCCGGCCTGTTACTGTTATTCATCAGCATGGCCTTTAAAGTATCTGCTGCTCCTTTCCATTTCTGGACGCCGGATGTATATGATGGTGCACCCACCGTGTTCACTTCTTTCATGGCAACCATTGTGAAAGCGGCTGTTTTTATTGCTTTTTGTCGCCTGTTTGAATTCAGCTACAGTAATTCCGGATACGATTGGAAACTGATTGTGGCGGTGGTAATTGCAGCTACTTTGCTGATCGGAAATATTACTGCCATCTTCCAGCAAAGTGTAAAACGCATGCTGGCCTATTCCTCCATTGCGCAGGCTGGATTCATGTTGTTTGCGCTTTTCAGTACCAGTAGCTTGTCCAGGGAAGGAATTATTCTCTATTCCCTTGGTTACAGTCTGGCTACGATCGGGGTGTTTGCCGTATTGATCAAAATGAAGGATTATACCTTTGAAGGATTCAATGGTCTGGCACGTACCCAGCCTGTGCTGGCAGCTACTACAGCAATCTTCCTGTTGTCCCTGGCAGGTATTCCTATGACGATTGGATTTTTCGCAAAATACTTTATGCTGGCATCCGCGGTAAAAACGGGCACTTATTTGTGGCTGGTGATCCTGGCCATCATATGTGCCGCGATCAGCGTATACTACTATTTCCGGGTGATCCAGGCCATGTACTTCAAGGAGGGCGCTGGTGAAACAGTAGCCATCAGTAGTGTTTTCCGTTGGTTGCTGATCCTGGTAGCCGGACTCATCATCCTCTTCGGCATCTTCCCGAACATGATTTTAAATTATTTATACTTTTAATTTTTCACCTTTCACCTTTCACTTTTCACGGCTTTTCTTACTTTCACGGCATGAACATTGCCGATACATTAAGCCTATCCATACGCACCATCCGGTCGAATAAACTCCGCACAGGTATTACTGTGTCGATTATTGCCCTGGGTATTGCTGCCCTTATTGGGATCAATACCGCGATTCAGGCGATCTCGCAGAAGTTCATGGAGAGCTTCTCCAGCATGGGTGCCAATGGCTTTACCATCCGGTATCGGTCGGCTTTCCGGTTCGACAGGGGAGAATTGAAAAAAGAAGAGAAAGGCGGAAAGAAACTCAAGAAATCAAACACGAATAAGCCCATCACCCGCGACCAGGCAGAGGCTTTTAAAGAGCGCTATAAATTCCCATCCAAAGTATCCTTGTCTCTCAGTGGTGGCAATAACAATGCGGCTTCTTTTGGCAATAAAAAAACCAACCCTACGGTATGGGTAAATGGGGGCGATGAGAACTATCTCGAGATGAATGGCTTCGAAATAACCGCCGGCCGAAATATCAACGAACTGGATGTCAGCACCGGCAGGAATGTCTGCCTCATAGGAAAAGATGTGGCGGACAAACTCTTTGGTACCAGCAACCCCGAAGCCCCGGTAGAAAAGATCATTCACGTCAACAATATTCCTTTCCGGGTGATTGGCACCCTTGAACCCAAGGGCTCCACTTTTGGCCGAAGCCTGGATAACAATATCATCACGACCTATAATTCGGTGCGCCGTTTCTTTACCAGCAGCGCTTCTTCCACTTTTACCATTGGAGTGAAAACGCAGGATATCAGCCAGATAGAAACGGCGATAGGAGAAGCGGAAGGCATTTTCCGTGTCATCCGGAAGAATGAGATCAAGGAAGAAAGCAATTTCCTGGTTGATAAAAGTGACGCCTTTGTGGAACTCGCGATGCGTCAGATCGGCTGGCTCACAGGTTCAGCAGTGGTGATTGGTTTTATTACCCTGATGGGGGCCGCAATTGGTCTCATGAATATCATGCTGGTGGCGGTAACTGAAAGAACCAAGGAAGTGGGACTGATAAAAGCCATTGGAGGCAAGCAGCGCAATGTGCGCTGGCAGTTCCTGCTGGAAGCCATCCTGATCAGTTTACTGGGTGCCGTCATTGGTATCTTTATTGGTGTTTTACTCGGCAATATTGTGAGCATGCTGATGAGTACGGGATTTGTAATTCCCTGGCTCTGGGTATTCCTGGGTGTGCTGATCTGTTCCATTGTAGGCCTCGCCGCCGGTGCCTATCCCGCCTATAAAGCCAGCCGGTTAAATCCTATAGAGGCGTTGCGGTACGAGTAGGGCTGTACAGACCAAATCAGAATGAATGTTTTATTGGCTGATCAATAACCTGATGGTTGCTTATACGTATGCAATAACGCATTGAGTTGCAGGAGCACCAGGCTCGCAATACCTGACAAGTATGATCATGGGGGAGGCGATAATTGTTATCATTTCTTATTGTGGTCAATATTCCTTGGATTTGTTTTTCAACTCTGCTTTTTCTATAAAAGATGCAGGACCAATATAGTGGCTACTATTATTTCTGTAGTCTTGTTGTTTGTTTTGAGCAACCTGGAAAAAATAGTTGTATTTATAACAAGTTATTTCAGAGATTATCTTCCCTCTACCTGGTCTGTTTTTTATGCTGATACGGAACAGTTTTGGACTCTACTTATTAGTTCCGCTTACTTTGTTTTTTGTTGGAAAATTGCTTCTATGCAACTTCTGAAAGAACATCAGTGATTTAGAAACTCTTTCATCACGTAGTTGTATTGCTTAATCCCATTGATTTCCTGTGTGGTGATAACACAACCTAAAGAAATGGTTTTAACTCCTAGGGAGTCTTCTAATTTATGGATGGCACTATCTGTTGTTGGCAGTAATGGCTCCCCATATTCAATGAGTTGAATTTTTCCAGCATGCACATCTCTAATTGCTGTAAAATAATTGTACGGAGTAAATAACCCAAACTGAAAAACTGTGAGCAATATGAGGGCTAGCAAGAAAACAGCAAATAGTATTTTTTTGGATTTCTTCATCCCAATTAAGATTACAACCATGACAAATTCCATAACAAAAAAAGCCGGCTCAATTGAGCCGGCTCAAAATTTAATATACCTAAAATCTTACTTCGCAGTCAGCCCATCATTAATCCTGTCCAGTAAATCCTGGAGGTGATAACGGGTGGCTGTATCGGTATAAGCAGGCAGTGCGGTGCGGATCTCGGTTTGCAGGCTGCGCAGGGTGCCGCGTGCATAGGAGAGGGCATCGCTGTTGCGGGAGATGGTCGGACCAAAACTGATCGTGATACCACCACCCAGTGAAGCGGGTGCAGTAGCAGGTTTCAGGAAGGTCAGCAAGCGCTCAACCATATTCTTCTGCAGGTTGCGACGATAGATATCAATGGGTTTGCGGGTCGGTAATTCTGTAAAGATAGAACGACGCAAATCAGTCATCATATCATTCAGCGTATAGGTTTTGGTACCCAGGGAAGCTTCCGCATTCAGCAACTTGTTGATGGTTCCTGCACTTAGTACACGTCCCAATGCTGCGTCCTGCAAACGATTCACTACTGCTGTTCCGGTATTGCCGGTCTTCGCAAAAATCTGCTGATCCAGCAACCAGGTTGGTGTGGTGAATACCTGCTTGCTCAGGAAGTCCATCGCTTCTTTCTGCTGCTCGCGGGAAACGATTTCATATACTGCACCGGCTTGTTCAACCGTCTTCGGTGTTTCAGTTACGCCACCAATATTTTTGCTCACATGACCTACATAGCGACCAAACTGTGTCACCACTTCATTGTACAATGTGCCAAGTGTTTCATAGTTCTCATTGGGCTCTTTGGTCCAGGCCTGCAGATTCGGAATGATACGTTGCAGGTTCTTGATACCATAGGTACTCGCCTTCATGCTGTTGTCTCCAAGATCTTCATTCTGTGAACGCGGATCATCCGGGTTGGTTTCACGACCAAACCAGAGACGTTTGTCCTTCAAACGCTCAATAGTCAAAGCATTCAGGATAGGCTTTTCATCTTCAGCAGATTTCGCCTGGGGATACCATTTGTAACCCCACTCAATGGCCCATTTGTCATAATCGCCAATGCGTGGGAACAATCCTGTTTCACCTACATTATCCTCGGGTTGTGCTACATAGTTGAAACGCGCATAATCCATGATGGAAGAAGTGTGACCATTCTCTTCCAGCCATTTTTTATCACGCAGTTTTTCAACCGGTGTGGCAGAAGAAGAACCAAAGTTGTGCCGAAGTCCCAGCGTATGTCCTACTTCGTGAGAAGAAACAAAACGGATCAGCTCACCCATCAGTTTGTCATCAAACTTTGGAGTACGTGCACGCGGATCATTCGGTGATGCCTGAACGAAATACCAGTTGCGCAACAGCTGCATCACATTGTGATACCAGTTGATATGGCTTTCAAGAATCTCCCCACTACGCGGATCATGTTCATGCGGACCACTGGCATTCGGAACATCAGAAGGTTTGTACACGATAGCAGAGTAACGTGCATCTTCCAGGCTCCATTCAGGATCGTTTACCGGTGCTTCTTTCGCAAAGATGGCATTTTTGAAACCGGCTTTTTCGAAAGCAGCCTGCCAGTCGTTCACACCCTGGATCAGGTAAGGAACCCATTTTTTCGGAGTAGCAGGATCGATGTAAAAAATGATGGGTTTTTTGGGTTCAACCAGTTCACCACGTTTGTATTTTTCTACATCTTCATCCTTTGGCTCCAGTCTCCAGCGGGTAACCATGCTAACGGATTCCACACCCTGAGGATTCTTTTCAAAATCAACATAACGTCTGGTGAAGAAACCTACACGCTCATCGTAATAACGAGGCTGCATGGGCTTTTCAGGAAGCAGCATCATCGAGCTGTTGATCTCTACGGTATAAGAACCACTTGGAGCCGCCATGGCTGCAGGTGCTCCGGGTGTTGCACCGGCAGAGCGACCATAGGTTTTTACAGTTTTGATTTCTGTATTGATGGGGAATGATTTCACCGTACTGATATAGGATTTATCAGCCTGGTAGTTTCCGATACGGAAGGTGCGTTTAGCACTGGCTTCAAAATTCAGGATCTCATTATCGCTGTTCAGGAAACTGGTAACATCCAATACAACGCCTGTAGAATCAGCACCGAATGCGGCGATATCAAAGGACTGTGCAATAGGTTGAATATTAGAATTCGCTACTGCTTTAAACATGGAAGCAGTAGAATCTCCAGCCATTTCATCATAGGAGATCAGGCGCAGGAAAACTTTGTTGTTAGGGCCTTTTTCAAAACGGATGACATTGTCGCCGATTTTGTCACCTGCGTAACCAAAAAAGAAATTGCGCATGCCGGCAGCTGCTTTGGAGAGGCGATTCACTACCAGGATATCTCTACCCAAAACCTTATCCGGAATTTCAAAGTAGTATTTGTCCTCAATTTTGTGAACGGTCAGTAACCCATCATCGCTCACTGCTTTGGAAGTGATTACTTCCTTATAGGGTTTGGGCCCAGTGGGTTTGGGAGGAGTGGGGGTTGCTGCTGTAGCCGGAGCCGTACCAGGTTTGGCATTTGAGGGGTTGGGACGTTGCTGGGCATCGGCACCCAAACTGCCCATCAGCGCCAAAACCACTACCGGGATCCATTTACCCGGTCTGATCTGTTGAACCATGTGATGTGTGTTTTAATTGCTGGAAATTGGTGATTAACAATAAAATAATGGCTCATTATAACACAAATCTTCAAGAAAGGATGAGCCGTCTGTAAAAAACCCGGGAAAATCACTAAAATGCCCTAAAAACCGCACGGGAAGCATTTTTTTTTAATTTGTACCGTATTCGGATATTTATTGTGTTAATTTGACTTTTTTAAAATTTTTTTATTTAGACTTGTGTCCCCAATAACGCGTTGGGTCCATTCAAGAACATTTTTACCTGTTTACAAAAAAAAACTAAAAACAAACGATTATGGCAGAGACTAAACCAACTGCAACAGCGAAAGCGACCACATCTGTTCAAGCGAAAAAAAGAAGCAACGCGATTTCATGGATTGCCCCTGTAATGTGTATTCTGGGTGGGTATTTGATCTGGAGATTTGGAATGGGTTCTGCCAGTGGCTTTACCGCACCAGATCCTGCAGGTGGATTCTGGCCTAAGCACGTCGGTCCAATCGGCGCCTTCCACAGTATTTATGAAGGTGGTATCGTTGTACCAATCCTGATTGCCAACTTCCTGATTGTTGTTGTATTCGCTCTCGAGCGTTTGCTGACTATCACTAAAGCAACTGGTGCTGGAAACATCGACGAGTTTGTACGTAAAGTACAGTATCACCTGGCTAACAAAAATGTTGACGCAGCTCTGACTGAGTGCGACAAGCAAAAAGGTTCTGTAGGAAACGTAATGAAAGCTGGTCTGCGCAAGTACAAAGAAATGATCACTGAAACTGAACTGGACACTGAGCAGAAAGTTCTGTCTATTCAGAAAGAAGTGGAAGAAGCTACTGCACTGGAACTGCCAATGCTGGAAAAGAACCTCGTATTCCTGTCAACTATCGCTTCAGTAGCAACCCTGTTGGGTCTGTTCGGAACGGTATTGGGTATGATTCGTTCCTTCTCTAAACTGGGTGATGAAGGTGGTGGTGATGCTGCCCGTGAACTTTCCCGCGGTATCTCAGAAGCGCTGTATAACACTGCCCTGGGTATCGGTACTTCCGCCCTGGCGATCATCATGTATAACATTTTCACTACCAAGATCGATGGTATCACTTATGGTATCGACGAATCTGGTTTCACATTGACTCAGAGCTTCGCTTCTCTGTATAAGTAAGAAGCGGACAGCTGGAAATCGTAAACAGGTTCTGCCTAACAGCTGTACTGTCTGCGTCCGGCCCTGAAGATTCCCGAAAAATTTCGTAACTTATTATGGAAAATGGGGAATCTGGAATCTAAATGTGGAATACAATAACTAATTAAACATGCCAAAAGCAAAATTACCAAGGAAGAGTACGCATATTGACATGACGGCGATGTGTGATGTGGCGTTCCTGCTTTTGTCCTTCTTCATCCTGACCACCAAGTTTAAGCCTTCTGAGGCATTGGCGGTACAGACTCCTAGTTCGGTGGCATCCAAGGTAGCACCTCAGAAAGATGTTACCCAGATCACCATCGACAAGGACGGAAAGGTGTTTCTTTCTTTCTCGGAAGATGCTCCCAGGAAGGAAATTGTAGAAGCGCTGAATACCTCCCGTAACCTCGGTTTGTCTGAAGCGGAAGTGACTGCCCTGGCAACTGGTCCCTTTATCGGAGTACCGATTGCACAGCTGAAATCCCTGGCAGCCCAGCCAAAGGACAACTGGCCAAAAATGCAGGTTCCCGGTATTCCGGTACTGGACACGCTCAACAATGAACTGGTTGACTGGATGCGTGCGGTTAAAACCGGTTTTACCGGAATTAAAATGAACCTGCTCGTAAAAGGTGACAACGCTTCAAAATATCCATCTTTCAAAGGCGTAATCGATGCGTTCAAGAAAGTGGATGAAATGAAGTTCCAGATGGTTACCAATCCGGAAGGAGTGCAGGAAGGTACTGAACTGTACCGTGAGAATATGAGTCGCGGTAAGAGTGGTGCACCAGCCGCGGAAGAATAAATTATCTAACACAAAAATTTTTGCATCATGGCAGAAATGGATACCTCGTCAGGCGGGGGACATAAAAAAGGCCCAGGCGTAAAAAAGAGTAAAAAGCTCTCTACCCGTGTAGATCTTACCCCGATGGTGGATCTTGGGTTCCTGCTGATTACTTTCTTCATCTTTACGACCACGATGAGCCAGCCTACGGCGATGCGGTTGTTCCTTCCAAAGGATACCGAGAAGCCGGAAGAACAGAACAAAGCCAAGGAATCCGGTGCATTGACCATCATGATGTCCAAGGACGATAACGTATACTACTACGAAGGAATCCTCTCACCAGATGGAGCAAATTTCAAGAGCACCAATTTCAAGGATATCCGGGATGTTATTCTGAATAAGAAGAAATCCACTGATCCTAAGGACTTTGTGGTTGTAATTAAACCCGGAAAGGAAGCCACCTATAAAAATGTGGTGAACATGCTGGATGAAATGCAGATCAATGTGGTAAAAAGATATGCACTGGTTGACATTGCAGAATCTGAAGCCATGCTGATTGCAGCAACTGAAGGCGGTCCGGCTCCGGCACCCGCTCCGCAACAATAAGTTTGTGGAAATTGAATAAACACGCATCTATTAAAAAAGCGAATCATGGACGTTAATAAAATTTTGAGTGCGGATGTGCTGGACATCATTTTTGATGGCCGGAACAAAGCATATGGGGCTTACGATCTTCGTAGGACTTATGCGAAACGCATGACTATCGCATTGATAGCCACAGCAGCGATCCTGGTATTGTTTTTTGTTGGAACTGTTTTAGCAAACAAGTTTAAAGGCAACAAGGACAAAACTGAGATGGTAGTGCAGGACGTGGAGCTGGAAGCCATCAAGCAGGAAGAACCTAAAAATGAACCCCCACCACCACCGCCCCCACCACCACCGGTAGAACCACCGAAAGTGGAAATGGCAAAGTTTACTCCTCCCAAAATCGTGAAAGACGAAGAGGTGAAGGAAGATGAAAAGCCACCGGAAGTGGAGAAACTGGAAGAAACCAAAATCGGTACCATCAACCAGGAAGGTATCAAGGATGAAGGTATTGTTGCACCACCTGTATCAGACGAAGGTAAGGGTGTGGTAGAAGCTCCTAAAAAAGTGGAAGAAGACTGGGATAAGACCTTTACGAAGGTGGAAATCGAGTCTGAATATCCTGGTGGAGCAAGTGCCTGGCAGCGTTACCTGAACAAGAGTCTGCGTTACCCACAGGAAGCACAGGACAATGAAGTTCAGGGTACTGTTGTAATCCAGTTCATCGTGGATAAAGAAGGTAATGTGAGTGAAGTGCAGGCAATCAGCGGTCCGAATGAACTGCGTGATGAAGCTGTACGTGTAATCAAGAAGTCTGGTAAGTGGACACCTGCGGTACAAAACGGTCGCCAGGTAAAATCTTACAAGAAGCAGCCTATTACCTTCCGTTTGGAAATTGAATAATCTTCCCGAGGAATAATTTTTCAAATCCCTCTGCAGTTCGCAGGGGGATTTTTTGTTGACTACCTTTGCCGCATGAAATACAGCAATCCTCAGTGGGATGATACAATTGTTGCATTGGCTACGCCTCCGGGCGTGGGTGCCATCGGCGTGATAAGGCTAAGCGGACCTTCGGCATTTGGAATCGTCAATCAGTTGTTTCCCTCAAAGGACCTGGAGCAGCAGGCCACCCATACCGCGCATGTTGGATTGCTGAAAGAAAATGGAGAAGCCCTGGATGAAGTCGTGGTGACCCTGTTTAAGGGCCCGAGGTCGTATACGGGGGAGGATGTGGTGGAGATCTCAGGGCACGGGTCTCCTTATGTATTGCAGCGCATATTGGATGCCTGTATGCGTGGGGGAGCCCGACTGGCGAGGCCGGGGGAGTTCACCCAGCGGGCCTTTTTGCATGGCAAGCTGGATCTGGCCCAGGCAGAAGCAGTTGCAGACCTGATAGCAGCCAATACGGCGGCTACCCAGCGCAATGCCTTACACAATATCAGGGGTGGCTTTTCAGCCGAATTAAAGCAGCTCAGAGAGCAACTGATCAGTTTCTCGGCTTTGATAGAACTGGAGCTGGATTTTTCCCAGGAGGATGTAGAGTTTGCGGATCGTTCGCAGTTGTATGCATTGGTAACAGGAGCACATGAACGGGTGAGCAAGCTGGCGGCATCTTTCCAATTGGGCAATGTGATCAAAAATGGGGTGAGTGTGGCGATTGTAGGCAAGCCCAATGCGGGCAAATCAACCTTGTTGAATACCCTGCTGAATGAGAACCGTGCGATTGTAAGTGAAATAGCCGGCACCACACGTGATACCATAGAAGAAGTAATAAACATCGACGGAATTTTATTCCGTTTCATAGACACAGCCGGCATCCGTGAGCATACAGCCGACCAGATCGAGCAGATCGGGGTGGAGAAGAGCCGCGAGAAAATGCAGCAGGCGGATATCGTGATCTATCTCTTTGACGTAAATACGATGTCGCCTGCTGACCTGGAGCAGGTGCAGCGGGAATTTGATGTGGCGGGGTATAAGTACCTGTTGGTTGGTAACCAGATAGACAAATTCACCGGTCGGGTGCCACCGGTCGGGTGGGACCGGTCGGGTGGGACCGGTCGGGTGGACAGCAGTCGCCTCTTGTTGATTTCCGCCAAACAGGGCCTGCATGTAGAGGTTTTAAAAGAGCGCCTGGTAGATCTGGTCCTGGGGGGACAGGTAAGTGGCGATACCACCATCGTCACCAATGCGCGTCATTATCATGCCCTCCAGGAAATTCTGCGTTCGTTGATGGATATCCGTAATGGCCTGGATAATCACCTGCCCGGGGATTTGCTGGCACTGGATATCCGGCGTTGTTTGCAATATGTGGGAGAGATAACAGGAGAGGTGAGCAATGAAGATTTACTGGATTATATATTTAGCAAGTTTTGTATCGGGAAGTGAGTTAGGTTAGGAAAGTAAACTAAAAATGGTTTTAGTTTACTTTTATGGACAAAACTAAACTAACTGAAATTATAGTTTACTTTTGTGTCAATGCATAAAAAATGCCCATTCACATTGAAAATTATATAGCCGGGAGAACTCAAAAAGAGGCTGGTTATAAATATTTTGTGCCTCATCTGATAAACGACCAATGGCTATGGAATGACCCCCAACTGAATACACTTTTGGAAAAAGCCTCCATTAGCCTGGGAGAGCTAAATTCTTATGCATATTTAGTTCCTAATATTGATTTATTCATACATCTACACGTTACAAAGGAGGCAGTTGTCTCCAGTCGCATTGAAGGAACTCAGACAAACATGCGGGAAGCTATACTGCCGGAAGAAGAAATACTGCCGGAAAGAAGAAACGACTGGCGAGAAGTGAACAATAATAATCAGGCACTTAATTACGCAATAAAAGCTCTGGATAAATTACCCTTATCATCGAGACTGATAAAACAAGCACACAATACACTATTAGACGGGGTAAGAGGCGAACACAAAATGCCGGGAGAATATCGCACAAGCCAAAATTGGATTGGTGGAAGTGGTCCGGCTGATGCAGTTTTTGTGCCGCCAGCTCATCAATATGTAAATGATCTGATGGGCGACTTAGAAAATTTTTTGCATAACGAAAATATTAATGTCCCCTCATTAATAAAAATAGGCATTGCCCACTATCAATTTGAAACCATCCATCCCTTTTTAGATGGTAATGGAAGAATAGGCCGTCTAATGATAACATTGTTTCTTGTAGATAAGAAAATATTGAATAAACCTCTGCTATATCTATCAGTATATTTTGAAAAAAATAAATCGCACTACTATGATAACCTTACGAGAGTAAGAACTAAAAATGATATGCTGCATTGGCTGAAATATTTTTTAGTAGGAGTAGAAAAAACAGCTAAAGAAGCTGTGCAAACCTTATCAGAAATTATCAGATTGAAGCAGAAATTGGAAATGGAATTACAGCAAAATTGGGGACGGCGTACTCAATCTGCCTTAGTGTTGCTAAATCAGCTGTTTAATAATCCCGTTATAACGATTAAGCAAGCACAGACTATTTGCGGATTAAGTAAAAAGGCAACGGGCGACCTAATTGAGAGCTTTGAACGGGCTGAAATTTTATCCGAGCAAACAGGACAAAGCAGGAACAGAATATTTGTTTTTACTCAATATTTAGAACTTTTTCATTATTAGCCAAATACAATCGAATAACTGGACGGTGGCTCCCTAACCTCGATAAAACAACTACTTTTACCCTCAAATGAAAAGCATACCGGTCAGGCAGATCGCTCCCGAGAAGACGCTGCAAAGCAGTGCCGGTCGGTTTAGTGTCCGCGACCTGCAACAGGTGCTTAATGGCAAAGACCTGGTGCATGATCTCCATAGACATGACTTTTATTTTGTGCTGGCTGTTCAGCGGGGTAGTGGTATACACGAGATAGATTTTGTTCCCTACCCGGTTTTGGATAATGCAGTTTTCATTCTTCGCCCCGGCCAGGTGCATAAACTGGAGTTGACAGCTGATACTACCGGCTTCCTGCTGGAGTTCGACCTGTCTTTCTATCAGCCTAAAAATTCAATTGCCGAACACAGATGGAAGAAGGCTTCCAGCAAAAATTACTGCGCCGTAGAAGCTGCACGCTTTCAAAAATTGCATGCCTATCTGGCGAATATCTTTAATGAGTATTCTTTAAAGCAGGAAGGTTATGTAGAAGCAATAAAGGCAAACCTTGACCTTTTCTTTTTGGAATACATCCGGCAAAGCAAAAATCCAGACAGCATTGCCAAAAGTGAAAACGGTTATATTCAGGAGCGTTTTGAAGAGTTTATACGGCTGCTGGAAACCAATATAGTCAACATGAAGAATGTTGCTGACTATGCAGATCTTTTGAGCCTTTCGCCCTACCAACTCAATTCAATTGTAAAGACCTCTGTTGGTAAAACAGTTTCTGATCTTATTAACGATCAGATTATCCTGGAAGCAAAGCGACACCTGATCGCAACCCCCGCCCAGGTGAAGGAAATAGCCGACAAGCTGGGCTATGAGGATCCGTCTTACTTCATCCGGTTTTTTAAGAAACATGCCGGTCAGTCTCCTGACTCCTTCAGGAAGAACTTCAAATAAGTCCTATCAGACTCCAGAACCGTCCTGTTATTGCGCCCCTTGCCTGGTCTACTTTTGTGAAAGAAATTAGTAAGGTTCACAAAAAATAAATCATGAAGACAAAAGCAAAACTTATCATGTCCATAAAAATCTGGATGGTTATCTATCCTTCCATTACCTTGTTCCTTTTTCTATTCGGACAACCACTGGCCGTATTGCCATTATACCAGCGGACTTTTATCCTGACGATCTCACTGGTGCCCTGGATGATGTATGTTGGTGTGCCGGCTTTGGATTTCCTGTTAAATCGACTCGCCAAAAAATCTGATACAAATTAATCTTGATACAAAGGCGCGATTTCACACTGCAAACCGGAATAAAATAAAAACGATGAAAGCTTTTGTAAAAACAAAATATGGCGGCCCGGAAGTGCTAAAGCTGGAGGAGGTTGAGATGCCAACTATAAAGGAAGATCATATCCTCGTAAAAGTTGTTGCGAATGCTGCAAATCCCGCTGACTGGCATTTGCTAAGAGGTGAGCCATTCTTTGCAAGATTTACATCAGGTCTATTCAAGCCGAAAGAAAAAGTGGCAGGGGCTGATTTTGCCGGTACGGTGGTTGGAAAGGGAAGCAACGTAATCGGTTTTGAAATAGGCGATTCTATATTTGGTGCGAAGTTGATGGGCACTGCGTTCGCCGAATTTGTTAGTGTGCCTGTATCAGCCTGTGCCAGGTTTCCAAAACATATCAGTTTTGCAGAAATGGCAAGTGTACCCATTGCCGGACTTACTTCCTTGCAGGGGCTTATAACTCATGGTAAACTCAAGGCCGGAGAAACTGTTTTGATCAATGGTGCATCGGGTGGTGTAGGTCATTTTGCAGTGCAGATCGCAAAAGTATATGGAGCAACTGTGACCGCCGTCTGTTCCAGCAGGAATGCTGACTTCGTCCAATCTTTGGGTGCAGATAAAGTAATCGCTTACGATCAGGAAAACATCCATCAACACAATGGTAAATACGATCTGGTTATTGATGCAAATGGAAATCTTACGCACAACGATTACAAAAGAATGGGCAGGATAGCTGTGATGATTGGCTTTACAACATTGAGTCACATGTTTTCCACGCTTTTCAGAAAAGCATTCAGCAAATTCCCATTGATTCAATTCACGGTCGAGGTAAATCAAGATGATTTACAGACGCTGGCTGAAATGGTTGAACAGGGCAAACTGAAACCCCAAATTGAAAAAGAATTTTCCTATCAGGAAATACCGGAAGCCATCGGTTATATAGAAGCAATGCGTACAAGAGGTAAGGTTGTCATGAACTGGTCCAGTTAATCAGGCCTTGGTCTTTTAAGAAATCAAATATTATAAGGTATAAAAAAATATCCCACAAAGTGGGACTGGAAAACTATTGTCCTTTAAAGCAATAAAAATGAAAAAAATCAAATCAACAAAAGCGCTGGTAGCGTTACTGCTAATTACCTCACTTGCTACGAATTCTTATTCACAGACAAGCAGGTTTAGCATCGCCCTCAATTCTCTTTCAACGAACTTCAACTATGGCAGTTCAAATGCAGATCTAAAATCCTATAAGAAGAACTACCGGGGCTTCCAGGCAGGCTTTTCTTACCAGGCAGGTATCACACCCATGTTTTCTATTGTGCCAGAAATCTATTTTGCAATGAAGGGTGGCATTCTCGCAAAAAACAATCCGCTTACAGGTGGTAAATCAACACTAAGGGTAAACAGTTTGGAGCTTCCGGTTTTAGCTCGTTTACACTACAAAAAATTCTACCTGAATGCTGGTCCATATGCCGGATACAATGTTGGTGGCCGTTGGAAAGTGGAGGAATCAACTACTTCCGTTGAATCCTCAACAAAGGTATCCTTTGGTAAGGATGCTGCAGATTTGAAAAGATGGGATCTTGGCTTTCAGGCAGGTGCCGGATACAATTTTAATCTCAAACAGTCTACGCTAACCTTAGATGTTCGCTACGGGTATGGGTTGGTAAACATCTCTTCCGATGTGGATCGTTATAACAGAATATTTAACCTCAGCCTGCAAGTTTCCAGACCATGAACATTCTTCTAAACAGGCAGAAAGAGCTTAGAAGCATTTGGTGGGTAGCGGTATTTTTTCTGGTACTGGCAGCATTTACCTTTCCTTTAATACTTGTTTCTCAACAATTCAATTGGGAAATTAGCATCCATCAACAGGCTATACTAGTAGTGCTCACTACAATTATTTGCCAGGCAATACGCAAAAAGCCGATGTCTGAGTTGGTTGGAAAAGCTACCCCTGACCTGCTAAAGAACGCCTTACTGGGTTTTGCTGCAGGCGCCTTACTGATGCTCGTTCCCGCCCTTTTCTTACTGCAATCGGAAAAATTCATTGGCAGCAGGGTAGCGGCGACTTGCCCACTTTAGTAAATCTGTCGTTGGTCTCTTTCTCTGTGGCACTCGCAGAAGAATTTTTGTTCAGGGGATTTATTTTTCAGCGTCTCAGACAAAGCATGGGTGTATGGGTTGCCCAATTACTGATAGCAGGCTATTTTCTGCTTACACACATGGGCAATCCCGGTATGACAGGAAGTATTCAGCTATTTGCGTCTATCAACATCTTCCTTGCTTCGATCCTGTTTGGATTAGCTTTTATAAAAACAAATACATTCATTATGCCGATTGCCTTTCATTTCATGGCAAACTGGGTGCAGGGAACCTTATTGGGATTTGGGGTGAGCGGCAATGAGCAGGTTAGTTTTTTAAAACCTGTTTTCACCAGTGACTCTGAATGGTTGACAGGTGGCAGCTTTGGCCTGGAAGCAAGTGTTCCAGGATTAATTTCCGTCATTGTATGCACCTATATACTCTATCGCTGGAAAACAATCCGGTAATTATTTATTGAGTAATCATTAATTATAACATAAACATGAAAATCGTAATTGTAGGTGCTTCCGGCACCATGGGAAATTATTTGTCCGAAGCTTTTGAGAAAGAGCATGAAGTGATTCGTGCAGGGAGACAGGGTTCAGATGTGAAAGTGGACATCACTTCATCTGATTCAATTGAAGAAATGTACCAAAAGATAGGTGCTTTTGATGCGTTGATCTGTACTGCTGGTCCCACTTTTGTTGGTCCATGGAAAAACCTTAACGCAGAAACATTTCGCATAGGAATGGATGGAAAAATGTTGGGCCAGATCAATTTAGTATTGATTGGTCAACATTATATCAATCCTAAAGGATCTTTCACCTTGATTACGGGTGCCTTGACGCACGATCCTCAGAAGAACTTTGCCAATGCTTCTGCTGCCAATTCCGCGGTGGAAGGATTTGTTCGTGCTGCTGCAATAGAGCTGCAAAACGGTATCCGGATAAATGCAGTTAGTCCAACTGTAATTGAGGCTTCACCTCAGTATTTCCCCTTCTTCCCTGGTGAATTTCCTGTTACCATGAAACAATTGGAGTTTGGATTCAGAAAATCTGTCTTTGGTGCAAACACCGGACAGGTTATCAAACCGTATTAAATAAGCCGTTGAAGAATCATCCTTTAAACTGCTCCTTATACTGTGCTCCAATCGGTATAACCGCCGCGCCGATTTCGATTTCAGCAGCAGTATAGGAGCTTATCTTTTTTTTATTAACGAGGAATGATTTGTGCACGCGTATAAAGCTGTCGGACAGGTCCTGATCCAACTGACTGATTTTGTATTTCAGGAGCAGGGCGCTGCCATCCACTTTGTGTAGTTTAACATAGTCGCGGATGCTTTCAACATATAAGATTTCACTTTCTGCCAGTTGATAGGTCTTTGCCCCGGATTTTATTGATACCGTTTTCTCTTTGGTTGGATCCTGTAGGATACTTTCTCTCTTTCTGTGCAACCGGAAAAACTTATCTATTGCCTGGGAAAAGCGAATAAATGTTATAGGCTTTAATAAATAATCGATCACGTCCAAATCATAGCCTTCCATGGCATACTCGCGATAGGCAGTGGTTATAATGACCGCAGGTGGATTTTTCAATACCTTCAGCATTTCCAGTCCCGTTAGTTTTGGCATTTGTATATCCAGGAAGAGCAGATCTACCGAATATTGCTGCAGGAAGGCCATGGCTTCTACCGCATTGGTACAGGTGCCCGCCAGTTGAAGGGTGCCAAATTCCTGCACATGTTTTTGCAGCAACTGGATGGCCAGGGGTTCATCGTCAACCAGTAAACAGCTTGCTTTCATGTTAAATCAATCGATAGATGTGTACTAAAGATACCACTGTCTGCCTTCATATCAAATGTATAGCGACCAGGATACAGCAAGTCCAGTTGCTTTTGTAAATTCGTTAACCCAATTCCCTGTCCTTCCGGTGAGCTTTCGTCAAAAGAATTTTCTGCCCATAATTCCAGGCGATTGTTTGCTGCTTTTATGTCTACCAAAAAATGAATCTGTCCGTTTACACCTCCTGCACTATGTTTCAGCATATTTTCCACATTGGTCAATAACAGGAGGGGTGCTATCTTATAGGAATTGTCTGTACTATGGGTAAAGGAAGGTTTCAGTCGGTTCCCATATCGTATTTCACCCAGCTCTATATAATTTTCTATTAATTCAATTTCCTTTTGCAGTGATACATATTTGTCCGTACACCTGTATAACACATAATCCAAAATAAAGGACAGCTTTTCAATGCACACTGCTGCCAGTGGTGATTGCTGTAAGGACAGCGAGTAAATATTATTCAGCGTGTTGAACAGGAAGTGTGGATTTAACTGAGATTTTAACGCAATAAGCTCAGCCTCTTTTTTCTGTTGTTCGGTTTCAACCTGTTTTCGCAATACCATTTGTCGATCCAGTATCAGGTAGAATATGATAAAGGGTAAGGCATCTGCTATATTCCCAATGATATAATGCTGGATCAATACCGGGATGTCAGTAGCAATTTGAAATAGTGATTCCTTTTCTTTGTGAATACCCATCAAGGGTTCCAGTAGATAGATCACCGCTATTCGGTTGATCACCCCAATCAGGTATACCGATAGCAACAAATAAAGTGAGCCGGTCAGCCAGTTCTTTTTTTCCAGTAGTAAGGGCAGGACTTTTAAACAGATTACATAGCTGGTTATACCAACTGCCAGTAAATGAAAGAATAGTTTCAGCAGTAAATCGAGTGAAATGGACTGAGCTACTCCGCCTTCCTCCACCATAAAGATGCGCTGTGCTATATAGATGAAATAGATCGTGATCCAGAACAGGACATGTAGTATCCATTTATTGCTGTTTCCCGATACCATTGAGTTTTGTTTAAAAATATACAAAAAGCAGCAGCGGAGGGCCCCCAACATACAAACAGATTCATTCCTGGTACAAACAAGCCTTTTTCGGATACAAACTATAAAATGGCCTGTTTGTCTGTACTATTTATTAGTACGCCGAATAGTCTGCAAAGCGGATTGCTGACAAAATATATTGCACTAAAAAAATGAAGCGTACAATTATTTTGATCTTCGCATTACTGCTGTTTCTTTCAAATAAAGCGGATGCACAGTCTGACAGGCAACAAATTCAGGAGCTGCTGCAGACCTTTATGAAGGCCCTTAAGGATAAAGACAGCCTTGCCATGTATTCCTTGTTTATTAATAGTCCGGTTACCTGGGTTCGGGTCTGGAAGCCCATCACCTTGGAAGCGAGGAGGAAGCAAAATCCTAATGAAAAGGAACTATCTGAATCTGATCATAAATCCTGGTTCAGACGGGTAATGCAGGGTGGTATAAAGGAAGAATTTTTTCAAAACCCGGTTATAGCCGAAGACGGAAGTATTGGTTCGGTAACCTTTGATTACAGTTATTGGAGTAATGGCGTTAAAGGGAATTGGGGAAAAGAAAGCTGGGCGCTTGTTAAGGAAAATTGTAAATGGAAGATCGCCAGTGTGATTTTTTCGGTTGAGCTGGAGGCAATAGTACCTCAAAAAGAGGGAGTGCATTCCGATAAGTCAGTACTACATCCCAAAATAGACGCCTATTTGAAAACCCAGGCGGATACCGGCCGTTTTCAGGGTGTGGTGCTGGTAGCAAAAGGAGACAGCCTCCTACACCACCAGGCCTATGGGAAATTTGATTGGTCTACCGGCTCATCCAACCAGTTGGGAACGCAATTTTTGATAGGCTCTCTTACAAAATCGGTGGTGGCAGTTGCCATCATGCAATTAGTGGAGCAGGGAAAGATTGATTTATCCGCACCCATCAAGCAATACATACCTGAACTTAAGAGCAGTATAGCCGATGGTGTTACCGTGCATCACCTGTTAAAGCAGCAATCCGGACTCAATCAATTCATCGAAGATTGCACTGAGATTGAGGTTATGGATATTAGCTCGCCAGAGCTAATTGCCATTATCAATAAGGCGCGTAGGGCATTTGAGCCGGGTAAAAAATTCGCCTATTCCAACCTGAATTATAATTTGCTGGGCATCCTTATGGAAAGAGTAACCGGACTTTCTTATACTGATTACATGCAGCAAAAAGTCTTTGCACCATTGGGCTTGCAGGCTACAGGAATTGAAAGGCTTTCCAATATTTCCACTAATAAGGCAGTTGGTTATCGTACCATGAATGGAATTTTCAGACCCATTCAGAATGTTACTTCCTATGCGCTGGGTACCGGAGATATTTATTCAACTGCAGCTGATCTCTTCAAATGGGGACAAGCATTGCACAAAGGTTTACTGGTTAGCGAAGAAAGCAGGAGGCGACTCTTTGATGGCGGAAATGAAGATTGGGGTTACTATGGATATGGTTTCAGAATCCAGCCATACCAGCGGGCATCCGGACATATGAATACCGGTACCTTAATTCGGCATGGAGGTACCATGAATGGTTATATTTCAAACTATCATTACTATAAGGAAGATGATCTGACCGTGATCCTGTTATGCAACAACAGGGATATACCTATTCGCAGAATAACGGATATACTGCAGGAAATGGCGCTGAGAGAAGAAAAGTAAATATTGGAGGAGTTAGCAACTACTCGAAATTATTGAGTAGTTCAAATATCAATGATAGACTTCAGGAGTAAAAGGGCATCAAATCATTTCTTGTTCTTTTCTATAATCTGTTTCAAAAGCTCCACCTTTTCCTTTTCGCTGGCAAGTAGCCGTTCAAATAATTCAACTACTTTATCCAGCGGGTTAAAGGTACAGTATGGATTGGCATTGAGGGTTGAAGTGTCCTGACTGGTAAACGTATTCGTGACAATACTTAATGCCGATTCTTCATCGAAGTTTTTTATTGCTTCAACTGGGATTTTCATAGCTTTTGAAACCTCATCCAAAATACCTTCTTCAATTTCCTCTTTCGCTTCCAGCCTGGAAATCTTAATCTGTGTCCAGTCATCACCCATGATAGAGGCGAGGAGATCCTGCTTCATGCCAAGCATTTGACGAAACCGAGCAATATTTTTACCGTGATGAATTTTCTTTTCCATATGGACAAATATAATGGTTTAACGCGCTTATTAAAAATACGAAAATCAGATTAAGCTTCGCCCAATTCCTTCATCCAGTAATCCAGTGGCGTATTATAACCTTTCTGCCCCTTGCTTGTATGTAGCCAACCCATAAATATATCTTCATACTTCGTAGTGTCAATCTCGTCATAACTTGGATAACGATAATTATAATGAGTTACCTGATAGACCATCTGGTTGATATGGGCTAGCATTGATTTATTGCTGGTTTTACTCACCACATAATCCGTACCCAGGCTCATTTCGGTTTCTATAAAATTTGTTGGAAAATTATGTCGGTAAAGTAGCTGCTCTAATTGCTTACGAAAAGCATCAACTGTTGTGGCAATTGTTTTTCCTTTGACCACCACCGTTAATAAGGAGGGTTCATGTACATATAACAAGAGCATTTTACCCGTGAAGCCGCTTCCGCACATAACAACATACCAATTATGCATGCGTTGATCCGGAGCTGCCTGGCTAATATGCAGCACAGGTTTTATTCTGCTGGTGTTTAATAGCTTTTGTGTTGCGTGAAAATGGAACATAGGTAGTAGTCAAAAATCCAGCGTAATTTACTGGAAAAGATTACTACGATGACTACCAATACAAACGCTACCATTTTTGAACGCCTTAGAGCCGGCCATATCATTTCACCCCAGGATCCGGATTCCCATCAGCTTCGGGACGCGTCCTATGCCACTAAAAAACTGTTGCTAAGGATGAATAATTCAGCTGATCCAGAGGAAGTGATAAAATTGCTCAGCCAGATTACAGGGGTGGAACTGGATCCTTCAGTTGCAGTGTTTACTCCCTTGTACATCAATTATGGCCGCAATACCCGAATTGGTAAAAATGTATTCATCAATTTTGATTGCGTTTTCCTGGACTTGGGCGGAATTACTATTGAAGACAATGTGATGCTGGCTCCGAGAGTTAGCCTGCTGTCGGAAGGACATCCGGTTTCTCCTGCAGAACGGCATGCCCTGGTGCCAGGTAAAATACATATCCGGAAAAACGCCTGGATTGGAGCAAATGCCACCATTTTACCCGGAGTAACGATAGGTGAAAACTCCATTGTAGCCGCTGGCGCGGTGGTCAACAAAGATGTACCAGATAATGTGGTGGTGGCAGGCATTCCGGCTAAGGTGATTAAATCTATCTAGCAATCCTTCTATTAAGTCTGTCCTGGTATAGTGTAACGTGGTCCCCGAACGTTCCTGGGACGCACCTGGGCTATAGTTGGGCTGGTTCAAAGACGTAGGATGACGAAGGATGGCGGAGGATAAGGGAGGATCAGAATATTTTCTTATATTAGAAAAAAGTCATGTAATGGCACATCTTCCTAAAAACCACCTCCTGAACGGAAGCCAGGGAGCGATCGGCAAAAGAGTAGTGTTGAAAACTATCGGTGGAGAGACCTTCGCCTGTAAGTACCCCGATATGACCCGGGTTCAATTCAACGAAAACCAAAAAAAATGTCAGTCGGTTTTTGGACAGGCTGCTAAATATGCCCAGGCTGTTTTGATGGATGCTGAAAAATTAAAGGAGTATCAGCAAAAGCAACGAGATCGTAAAGAGCTATGTCCCAAAAGCATTTACCACCTTGCATTACAGGATTTCATTGATAAAAACAGTTCGAAAAAATCAAAGAGGAAAACGAAAGAACTCCTTCGTCGGTATCAGCATACCTACAACCTGACGGAGCGGCAATACATTGCTTTGCAACAGCTTATTGAAACAGGCTCCCTGACCAACTCCATCTATCAGCAAATCAACCAGGTTTCGAAAGCTACCGCTACCCGTGATTTGCAAGACCTCGTGCAGCAGGGGATACTTACAATTCACTCCAAAGGCGCCGGCGCTACCTATGCAATAATTGGCTCATCAGATGCAATAATTGGCTCATAAATCTCCGGAATTGGCTCAGAATAGCCCTTAATTGGCTCATGAAACCCAATAAGTGGCTCATAAACTCCTGAATTTGGCTCATGGCTAATCTGAACGAATTGTCTCTCTGCTAAATGAATAGCTACTGGAATGATAGCATCCCTAAACCTGTGAGTGTTCGCTATGGCTTTCACAGCTGGGCAGAAGCCAGTCTCTTTAATACCGATGGATTACCTGCTTCTTCTTTTCGTACAGATAACTGGAGCTTCCAATAAAAGGATTTTGCGGGCAGCTGTGTCGGAAACCAATTCCGGCCTTCCTGCGATAGAATCAGCAGGCCAGTCTCATCTCCAATGGCGACGAAATTCTCCAGCACCGGTTGCTTGACAAAGGGATGCAATCCATGTTCGGTTTCCAGCTTTTCCACCAGGGTTGGCACATGCGATGTTACGATGCCCAATTCACTTACACGCAGCAATTGTTGTGCATCAAATGGATCACTTGCTTCTTCATTCCTGTCGTGCCGCACAATACATTCCAGTAAATTCCCGGTGGTATCAAAAAAATAAAAGGACTCCGCGTTCCAGTTGGCAAAATTCATGATCCTGCCTCCATCCGGCAAGGGCAATACTTCCAGGCGCGAAGCAAACCAGTCCATTGCTTCCTGCAATTTGTTTTTTGGAATATCAAAGGCCATATGATATACCGGCTCAATAGTTGGATCCTCCTTAAATTCCAGCCTGGTTTCACCCAATTGAAAGGCTGCTTTTCGGGGGCCTGCTTCCAGCATTTCCAATCCTAAGAGACCGGAATAAAATCCAGTTGTTTGCTTCAAATCCGGACTCACTATTTCTATTAATTCTATCATCGTTTCTGTTTTAATAAAGTTAACTGCATTGTGTAATTTCATCATTATGTCAGTTCTCCTGTTTCAATCCATTTGCTCCCTGGTTCCGGTTTCCGACGACCAGTTGCAACGTATTGAAGCTGCCACACAACATCGCTCCTTTAAAAAGGATGAGTTTATAAGTCGCGATGGTGAGATCAACCGTTTCACCAATTTTATTGAGTCCGGCAGCCTGCGTGTGTTTCATATCGACAGCGATGGCCAGGAGCGCGTGATCCAACTCGGTGTCAGGGGCTGGTGGGCCAGTGATTTTGCCAGCTTTATGAACCAGCAGCCCGGCTTGCTGCATGTGCAGGCATTGGAGTCCACAGAACTCCGGTCTTTTTCCTATGAGGCAGTGCATCGACTGTTTGAGGAAGTGCCTGTTTTTGAACGCTTCTATCGCCTGCTGATTCAACGTGCGTATGCGGCTTTTCAAAACCGCGTGCTGCAAAACCTGAGCATGGATGCCGAACAACGTTACCTGCAATTCCGGCAACTCTATCCGGAGCTTAATGGCCAGATTTTTCAGAAACACGTTGCATCCTACCTGGGCATGTCGGCTGAATTTCTCAGCAAGATCAAAAAGCGGGTGTATGAATCCGATAAACAACAAAAGGGTTCTACCAAATCCTCCTGAAGTACAAGCCGAAATTGCTGTAAACCCGATTCTCTTTTACGAATTCATCCAGGGTGATACCTGCACCCAGCTGGTTTTTTTTCACCTGCATGCCTATGCGAAAGGCCTGGTAACTGCGATTGTGTCCTTTTACTCCAACGCTGCTCATACCCTGGTAACGTAGTACGATTGGCAGCTTTTTATCAGCGCCATTTTTATATTCTAACAGGCTGAACAACTCATACGCCTGCACACGTGATAAATTTGCTCTGGGTGATAAAAGCAACAACAGATTCTTCCATTTCCACCTGAACTGCATTGCGATCGAAGGTTGATAACCACCCACATTGGTATAAAACAAACCGGATTTGATAGCTATCTTATCTGATAATTTATACACCAGGTAGGACTGGTTCATGAGTTCATCTTTCTTTCCTTTTTTCCCGTAGCCCTGGTCATAATATTTTATGATCGTTCCTAACTGCTGCCAGCTGAATTTGCTTGATGCACTTAAAGGAAATTCCACCGAATGCATTTGGTGCAGGTACCGGTTGCCCGGCATCAGTTCTATATTTCCGGTTTGCGCGTAAGCAGCAACTGAAAGCAATAACAGCGCAAGTAACAGTTTAATCATTGTCTGAATTTGAGGATCCAAAAATGATACACCTCTGTACCCTGAAAAATGAACCAGTTCAAGTTCTTCCCGTCAACAACTTGAACCAGTTCATTTTTTTGACTTCCCAATCCATTCAGTTTTGTGTTTCAAAATTTTTAAACATGAAACAGTTATCTCTTTTGTTACTTAGGATCACGTTTGCGGTGGTTGTTTTGCCGCACGGTTGTCAGCAATTATTCGGCTGGTTTGGCGGTTATGGCTTTTCCGGTACCATGCAGTACTTCACGCAAACGGAGGGACTTCCATGGCTGGTGGGCTTTGCTGTGATTCTGCTGCAGTTTGCAGGCAGTCTGGCTATTCTGGCAGGTGTTGCTACCCGCTTTATTTCATTGGGTATGATTTGCCTCTTTTTTGGCATGATTGTTACCAGTCACTGGAACCATGGCTTCTTCATGAACTGGTCGGGCTCCCAGGCAGGAGAGGGATTTGAATATCATATTTTGGTAATCGGAATTTCTGTTGCTTTGCTGCTCGAAGGTGCTGGCCAGTGGTCGGTGGATGCCATCCTTCCGAAAAAACAACAACATGCATTCCAATAAGGAAATTATTCAGCGTTTATACCAGTTCTTTAAGCAAAAAGAGTTTGATCAGCTTCGCCTGCTGCTTAAAGAAGATATCCGGTGGGAACAAATGAAGGGCTTTCCCAATGGGGGTATCCATACCGGAAGAGAGCAGGTTATTTCCCTGGTGCTGGCAGGTTTTGATACCAATTGGGAGGGATGGAAGGCGGTGGTGGAGGAATTTATAGAAGCAGGTGATTCAGTACTGGTGACCGGCTACTATGAAGGTACCTATCGCAAAACAGGTAAGTATATGAAGGCTGATTTCCTTCATCACTACCAATTGGCAGATGCACAAGTTGCTGCTTTTAAACAGTATACGGATACCTTTGAAATCTATGCTGCCACACAGCCAGGCTGAGCAGCTTATATTTGAACAGACTAAACTTTATCGCCATGCCGATTACATCCATCAATCCTGCAACTGGTCAACCCATTCAATCCTACACGGAGCACAGTCCGCAACAAGTGCAGGAGAAGATAACACAAACGCAGGAAGCCTGGAAAGCATGGCGACTCACAGCAATGCCCAGCCGCACCAAAAAGCTACTGCAATTGGCAACGGTGCTGCGCAACCGAAAACAGCAGTTGGCAGAATTGATGGCGCTGGAAATGGGAAAGCCTGTCAAACAGGGATTGGCAGAAGTAGAAAAATGCGCGCGTTGTTGTGAGTACTATGCGGAACATGCAGTCCTGCACTTACAGGATCAGTTGATCCCTACGGAAGCCAGCAAATCCTATGTGAGTTTTCAGCCCCTTGGTATTGTATTGGCCATTATGCCCTGGAACTTCCCGCTCTGGCAGGTGATCCGCTTTTTGGCGCCGGCCCTGGCTGCAGGTAATGCGGCCCTGCTCAAACATGCTTCCAATGTGCCGGGATGTGCCATCGCCTTAGAGGACATGATAAAAGAAGCCGGTTTCCCACAGTATATCTTTCAAACCCTGCTGATCAGCAGCAAAGAGGTGAATGCAGTGCTGGAGCATCCCCACGTGATGGCTGCAACCCTAACCGGCAGTTCGCCAGCAGGTAAGGAGGTGGCGCAAAAAGCGGGCTCTTTGCTTAAGAAGGTAGTCCTCGAATTGGGAGGAAGTGATCCCTATATCATTCTTGCAGATGCCGACCTGGAAGCAGCTGCCGAAGCCTGTGTCAATAGTCGCCTTATTAACAGCGGACAGTCCTGCATTGCGGCCAAACGATTTATTGTGGAGGCGCCCATCGCTGAAAAATTCACCCAATTGATGCTTCAAAAAATGCAAGCCAAAAAGATGGGTGATCCGCTTGACGAAACAACTGATATTGGTCCGCAAGCCCGTACGGATCTCAGAGATGAACTGCACGAGCAGGTGCAGCAATCCATTGCAAGAGGCGCTGTTTGTTTATTGGGCGGTGTAATCCCTCCAGGAAATCATGCTTTTTATCCGCCCACCCTGCTTAACCAGGTGCAGCCCGGTATGCCGGCGTATGAAGAAGAGCTTTTTGGTCCGGTTGCTTCCATCATTCTCGCAACTGATGAAGCGGATACCATAAGAATCGCCAATGATACTGAATTCGGTTTGGGCGCTGCCATTTTTACCAGCAACCTCGCAAAGGGTGAACAGATCGCCCGGAATGAACTGCAATCCGGCTCCAGTTTTGTGAACCAGCTGGTGCAATCGGATTCACGCCTGCCTTTTGGCGGGATTAAAACCTCGGGATTCGGTCGGGAACTTGGAATGTTTGGCATCCATGAATTCGTCAACATCAAAACGATCTCGATCAGATAGTTACCAACATTACCGGAAACCGATTGCAGTAATTTACTTTTCTTTGTGTCTCCGGCTCCCATCACCGGATCAGCAACCATGGCAGAAGACAAAGAAGTTACGATTTATGATATCGCCAAACACCTGAATCTCTCTGCGGCTACAGTTAGTCGGGGGTTGAAAGGCAGCACGCTGATCAATAAGAATACCCGGAAGAAAATTCAGGAAGCCGCCAAAGCATTGGGTTATCGCTCCAATACATTTGCCAGCAACCTGCGCAGCAAACAGAGTCATACACTTGGCGTACTTACACCCCGATTGAACAGTCATTTTGTATCTGCCGCACTGGCCGGTATGGAAGATGTAGCCAGCCGGGAAGGGTATCGGCTGATCATCTCCCAATCGCTCGAAGAGGTCGAAAAAGAAAAACTGAATGCGCAGAATATGTTTACCAACCGGGTCGATGGCCTCCTGGTTTCACTGGCTGCCAATACCGAAAGTCTGGAGCATTTTGAACCCTTTTTCAACAGGCGCATTCCGGTAGTGTTCTTTGACCGGGTTGCCAATCATCCCGATAGTATTTCAGTACTGATTGATAATTATACCGCTGCTTATAATGTAACCAAACACCTGATTGAGCAGGGCTGCACACGCATCATGCATCTCGGTGGTAACCTGCTCAGAAATGTGTACAGCGATCGTCTCAGGGGTTTTAAAGATGCGCTGAAAGATCACGACCTGTCATTACCTGCAAAATTTCACCAGGTGAGTAATCTCTCCAGTGAAGCGGGTACCCAGGCTGCTGAATGGATTCTTTCATTGCCTCCGGATAAACGTCCGGATGCAGTATTTTCCGCCAATGATACCGCTGCGGTTTTTTGCATGCTGAAACTGAAAGCAGCCGGTATCAAAATTCCCGATCAGATCGCGTTTGCGGGATTTAATAATGACCCTATCAGCCTGGTAATTGAACCCAATCTGACCACGGTGGATTATTCGGGTTATAATATCGGGCAAACTGCTGCCAAAAATCTGATCAATCACCTCAAGGGGGTGATCGATATCTTCATGACGGACGCCATTTCCCTGCGTGCTGAACTTATTATTCGTGCTTCATCGATGAAGAGAAAGTGAGACGTGAGATGTGAAAAATATATTTCCGTAAAATATACTGTATAATATTTAATTTTTGCATATTCGTTACTGGATTAGTTTGTTAGTAATCCAATATGATGAAGCAAAAAGGTTATCTGGTTCTGATACTGTCTGTGCTACTGATAATACTAGGGTCCATTTTTTATTTCCGGAACCTTCAGTATCAACAGGAGCTGAGCCGACAGTTGTTTGCAAACGAGCAAAAGGCTAATTCCCTGTTGGAACTGAATACCCTTCAACTGAAAGCGCTGCGCGATAAAAGAGGGTTCCAGATCAACCGTATGGAAAGTATGCGTCAGTCTTATCTGAAGCATAAGCAGGATGCAGGGATATTGATCCATAAGATATCAAACCAGTTTAGGGCTGACAGCCTGATGGGCCAGATCGAGGAGCTTAAAAAAATAACGCAGGAACGATTTGAAGACTGGGACAGGCAGTTATTGCTGTTCTCAACCCTCCCGGTTGAGGAAGCCAATCAGAAAATTGCGGAGTATATCTCAAAAAATATTCCTGTAGCAGAAAGTTGGGAAGAAAATTTAGTTGCTGTTCAAAATGTACTGAATGCCAGAAGTGAGAGCCTTTCACGAATGCTCGACAAGTTTTCAGATCAGAATAATATCAGTTTTGTTGTGCTGCTGGTGTTGGTAATCGGGTTGCTAACCTGGTCTTACATGGTACTCCGGAAACAGGATCATCTTAAGGAACGGAGTGAATCGGCTATGCGAATTAATGCCGCTATCCGGGCCAGCCAGCAGGAGTTCAGTTCCGCTTTTGAATATGCATCCATTGGAATGGCACTGGTCGGGCTCGATGGTAATTTCAACCGGGTAAATAACAGTCTCTGTAAACTGCTGGGTTATTCAGCAAAAGAATTAAAGGGGTTGACGTTTCATGATATAACGCATCCCGATGACCTAAATAAGGATCTTGATTTCCTCAATAAACTGATGGCCGGTTTCATTGATTCCTATTCCATGGAAAAACGATATTTCCATAAGGATGGCAGCATTATCTGGATCAACCTCAGTGTTTCAATGGTTGCTAACGCGGATGGAAAACCGAAATACTTTGTCAGCCAGATTGAGAATATTACCGATTGGAAAAATGCGCAGATCTCCCTGCAGGAACAACAGGAACGCATTTCCAATATATTGGATGGTACCCATGCAGGAACCTGGGAATGGAATGTTCAAACCGGCGAAACACGCTTTAATGAAGTATGGGCAGAAATTATTGGTTATGATTTGGAAGAATTGCAGCCCATCAACATTGAGACCTGGGCAAAATTTACGCACCCGGATGACCTCGTAGAATCAGACAGACGTCTAAAAGCCTGCTTCAATCGCGAAGTAGATTTTTATGAGTGCGAGGCCAGAATGAAACATAAAGACGGTCACTATATATGGGTACTGGACAGAGGCAAGGTGATGAGCTGGACAGCAGATGGAAAACCACTTTGGATGTTTGGTACCCATCTGGATATTTCCCGATCCAAGCAACTGGAAATTCAAATCGCCGAAAATGAAGCCAAGTTCCGCGGCATATTCAATTCCGCATTTCAGTTCATTGGATTCCTTAAGCTGGATGGTGAATTAGTGGAAGCCAACAAGACTGCTCTTGATTTTGCCGGTATCACGATAGATGATGTCAAAGGAAAGAAGTTCTGGGAATGTTACTGGTGGCAGAATGATGAACAAACAAAAACAAATTTGCAACATGCCATAAGAAGAACAGCAGCTGGTGAAACGGTGGTGTATGAAGTGGAAGTACTGGGAGTTAATAAGCAGTTAATTACAATCCTCTTCAGTTTGAAGCCACTCCTGGATGCGAATGGCAGGGTGGTAGCCATCATACCTGAAGGAAGACCCATTGATGAAATTGTGCAGGCCCGGCATGAACTGGAGCAGAAGAATGAGGAGCTTGAACAATTCGCATCCATTGCTGCCCATGACCTGAAAGAACCTTTGCGTATGGTGGGTAGTTTTATGAGTTTGCTGAAAACCAAATATGCTCCCCAACTGGATACTACCGCTAACAAATATGTTGATTTTGCCATCAATGGTTCTCAGCGCATGAGCCAGCTGATCAACGACCTGCTGGATTATGCCAAGGTTGGAAGTGAACAGGTGCCTTATGAATCCATAGAACCTGAATCGATGCTGCTGGATATATTATCATTGAATGATTCATTCATTACGGAGAAAGGAGCGAAAATCAGCTGGACGCAGCTTCCAAGATTCAGGGGACAACAAACAGCGATCAAATTATTGTTCCAGAATCTCATCATGAATGGCATCAAATACCAGGATCCGGATCATACACCTGTTATTACCATTACTGGCAAAGAATTAGCTGATGCCTGGTTATTCAGTGTTGAGGATAACGGTATTGGAATCTCTGCGGGATACCATGAAAAGATTTTCCAGGTTTTTAGCCGGCTTCATTCAAAAGACAAATACGGTGGAACTGGTATGGGCCTTGCCACCTGCAAGAAAATTGTAAGCATTCATGGTGGCAGGATATGGGTAGAATCCCAGGAAGGAGCTGGTAGCTGTTTTCATTTTACCATCAGTAAATCCATTTGAGTAAAAAATCTGTACATTCATTCCGAAAATTCAACGGATATGAAAACCACAGATCTCCATACCTGGCTGGAGGAGCTGCAACATCCCCTTAAACAGGAAATTCTTGAAATGCGTGATATTATTCTGGATGCAAATAAAAACCTCACAGAACATATCAAGTGGAATGCCCCCAGTTACTGCATCAATGGAGAAGACCGGATAACCTTTAATGTTCATGGCAAGCACCAGTTCCGGCTCGTTTTTCATTGCGGTGTTAAAATCAAAGCACGTAAATTAAAAGGTAAAATCAGTTCTGATACACAACATTGGCTTGAATGGGCTGCAGAGGATCGGGCGCTGCTGACCTTTACAGACATGATAGAAATCATGCAGAAAAAGAAGACTGTACAACAGATTATCAATGAGTGGATCAAACTGACTTCCTGAATACCTGCTTATGAAACAGACTCCTTTGATCAGCAATGATGCGGTTGTTTTTGGCATTTTGATGGGCCTGCTGGCACTGGTTTTTTATACTTCCAAATTGGAGCATAAAGGCTTTAAGAAGTTTTACAGTGTGGTTCCGGCTTTACTGCTCTGTTATTTTATTCCGGCTTTGCTGAATACGTTTGGAGTTATTTCCGGTGAACAGTCTTCCTTGTATCCTATGGCTTCCCGCTACCTGTTGCCGGCCAGCCTGGTAATGCTTACAATTGGCATTGATATTAAAAGTTTGCGCCGGCTTGGAGCTAAATCTATCCTGATCTTTTTTGCCGGCACGATAGGAGTGATCCTGGGCGGACCGATTGCCATGGCTATTACAGGAGTCCTCTTTCCTGAATCTCTTTATTTCGAAGGGGAAGAGACCTGGCGCGGACTGGCCACTATTGCAGGTAGCTGGATCGGCGGAGGTGCCAACCAGGCGGCAATGCTGGAAGTATTTGGTTCAGGTAAATCCTTATTTGGACAAATGATTGCAGTAGATGTACTCATCGGAAATATCTGGACTGGGGTGCTGCTTTTTGGAATCACGAGAAATAAAGCCATCAACAAATGGCTGAAGGCGGATGATAGTTCTATTGTGGAGTTGGAACGTCGGGTGGAGCAGATGAAGCTGGAGCAGGGAGCCATGAAATCCGGTGTGAGTCCCTGGATCCAGGTGTTGGGAGTTGCTTTTGCCTTTACTGCGATTTCACACCTCGGAGGTGATTGGCTGGCCCCCTGGTTTGCTGCCAACTATCCTGCATCCGCCAGTTATAGTCTCACCAGTACTTTTTTCTGGATTGTAATCATTGCCACTACACTGGGCATGGTTGCTTCGTTTACACCACTCCGTAAGTTGGAAAATTCCGGTGCTTCTGATATCGGAACTGTTTTTCTGTATGTGCTGGTGGCTACGATCGGAATGAATATGAACCTGAAGGCATTGGTTAACAGTCCGGTTTTCTTCCTCATAGGTGCCATCTGGATGCTGATTCATATCACGATACTGCTGCTGGTTGCCCGCTGGATTAAAGCACCCTATTTCTTTGTGGCAGTGGGAAGTCAGGCCAATATCGGTGGCGCTGCTTCTGCACCGGTAGTAGCCGGTTTCTTCAATAAGTTCCTGGCACCGGTAGGGGTGTTGCTGGCAGTTCTGGGATATGCCGTGGGTACCTATGGTGGTTATATCTGCGGGCTACTGATGCAGGCGGTTTTTCATTTTCTGCGATAGTACCTATTGCGAATCCATTTCTCCAGTTCTACTGCATGAAAAATTATCGCGGCTAAGCCGATGCAGATCAGTAAATCCTGAAAACTCAGTGGCGCGGTTTTGAAGATCTTATTTGCAAATGGCAGGTAGATCACTCCCAGTTGAATGATGAAGGTTCCCACTACTGCAATGGCCAGGGATGGATTGGAGAACAATCCTTTTTTGTAAATGAAGGTATGATCACTCCGGATGGCGAGTACATGTCCCAATTGTGCCAGTGATAAAACCGTAAACACCATCGTCTGCCAGTTCTCATGATTGGTTTGTATAGCCCAGGCCTGTGTGCCAAGGGTTACCACGGCCATTAAGAGTCCCACCCAGACGATATGATAACCTGTTCCTTCTGAGAATAATCCTTCATCTGTTCTCCGGGGCGGGCGTTGCATGATATCATCCTCGGCTTTTTCGGCACTCAGTGCGAGTCCGGGTAATCCATCTGTTACAAGATTGATCCACAAAATATGAATGGGAAGCAGAGGGATAGGCATTCCTAATAATGGCGCCATAAAGATGGTCCAGATCTCCGCACCATTACAGGTCATGATGTACTTGACGAATTTCCGGATATTGTCATAGATACGCCGGCCTTCTTTTACTGCTTTTACAATGGTAGTGAAGTTATCATCCAGCAGGATCATATGAGCCGCTTCCTTACTTACATCCGTGCCCGTGATACCCATGGCCACACCGATATTGGAGGATTTCAAAGAGGGCGCATCATTCACGCCATCACCGGTCATCGCAACAAAATGATGTTTGCGCTGGAGCGATTGGACAATGTTTAATTTTTGCTCTGGAGAAACCCGCGCATACACTTTAATCCGTTCCACTTTCTGATCCAGTTCTGCTTCTGAAAATGCTGCCAGCTCTTTCCCATTCACCACCAGCTCATCTTTTTCCAATAAACCAATTTCACGGGCGATGGCTGCGGCTGTTTCAGGATGATCTCCCGTAATCATAACAGGCTGTATGCCGGCCGTTTTACAGGCTTTGATAGCGTCTTTTACTTCTTCCCTTGGAGGATCAATCATGGCTGCCATTCCTGCAGGATGTAATCCGGTTTCAACCTGATCATAATCGAATGGTTCCGGTAACTGATCAACTACCCTGTATGCATAGGCGATTACACGTTTGCCTTCTTTGGCCATGCGACTGGCTTCCTGCAACCATGTCTTGGGGTCATAGGATTTGTCCAGTTTTTGTGCAATGGATTCCGAAGCGCCTTTTGAAATCAACAGGTATTGACTCTTCCACCGGTGTACCGTGGTCATACATTTGCGATCTGAATCAAAGGGCAATTCGGCAACCCTGGGTAGTGTTTCCTGCAATTGTTGGTATAACGCTTCTCCGTTGTTTTTATAAATATATTCAACAAGTGCTATTTCTGTTGGATCGCCAATCCAGCTATTGTCAGCAGCTTTTTTTACATCCTGGTTAACGGCCATGCAGGTTTCGAGTAACCCGATTGGTAAATTCGGTTCTTCCTTACCGTTATAAGGTACTGTTTCCACTACCGTCATCTTGTTCTGGGTAAGGGTACCGGTTTTATCGGAACAGATGAAGGTTACTGAGCCCAGGGTTTCCACAGCCGGCAGTTTGCGGATCAGTGCATTTTTGGCAACCAGTCGTTTGGCGCCTCTTGCCAGGGCTATTGTGATCAGGGCCGGCAAGGCTTCAGGAATAGCGGCCACTGCCAGGGAAATGGCTACCAGCAACATGGATACAGGCTCTTCGCCGCGCAGTAAACCAACTACAAACAAGGCAACACAGATCAACAGAATCAGATAGGAGAGCTTTTTACCGAATTCATTCATGCGTTTCTGCAGCGGTGTTAAGGCATCTCCTGTTTGCAGCATGCCGGCAATTTTTCCGATTTCTGTTTGCATGCCTGTAGCAACTGCAACCCCTACACCACGACCCGCACTCACCTGGGTTCCTTTATAAGCCATGTTAACCCTATCACCCAAACTGCTATCAGCTTCTTCTACCGGTTTATTGATTTTGTCAATGGGGATTGATTCTCCTGTAAGAGAAGATTCCTCAATGCGAAGACTATACACTTCCAATAACCGCATATCAGCCGGTACCAGGTTGCCTGCTTCGAGTACGACCAGGTCTCCGGGTACGATTTCTTTGGAAGAAAGCATTTCCGGTTTTCGGTTGCGGATCACTGTTGCCTGCGGGGTGGCCAGCTGGCTTAATGCATCCATTGCTTTTTCAGCCCTGTATTCCTGAACAAATCCCATGATCGCATTCAGCAATACAATGATCAGGATGATGATGGTATCTGTCAGATCGCCTGCGATACCTGATATAATCGCAGCAGCTATCAGTACCAGGATCATGAAATCATTGAATTGGTTCAAAAAAAGTAACCAGGCCGGTTTCTTCTTTTTTTCCTGCAGGAGATTCCATCCAAACTGCGCCCGCTTTTGCTCAACAGCTGAATTATCCAGTCCCGCTTCCGAGCTGTTTAACTCAGCAAGAACCGTTTCAATTGATTTGGTATGCCAGTTCATATACCTAATTTACGCAATGATCGAGCTTATTTGAACAGAATTGTCATGAGGGTTTGCATATTCACTGATTTTGTTGTACTTTTTAAAAAAATCCATCCTGGTATGAAAAAACACATTTCCCGCAGAGGGGGAATGAAGGATCGTTTTTACGGGTTTCTGCAATCCGCACGCCAATGGTGGAATTCCCTTTTTAGCGAAGGTGTCAGGGAAAAAATCAACAATTCAAAATTAAGTTGGGAAGAGCGACTCCTCTTGATGGGGTTAGTAATCGTAGCCGGTATTTTACTGCTGGGTATCAAATTATATGAAAATAACCGGTCTAACCAGCAGACCTATACGCAACTGGATGAGTCTAGGGCTGTGCTGATGTCAACTATCCAGCTAAGAACAGAGGTCAATGAACAGCTTCAGGGTAGCCGGGAAAATCCGGGTTTATCCAGGCTAAACGCACAGATTGCCACCATCCGTTCCATAAAAAAACATTCTGCCGTACAGGAAAACCGGCTCAGGGCATTGCAAAGTATGTTATTGAGTTGGCAGGCTTCCGGAAATCAGACTGAAACAGATGAAAAAAAACTTCATGCCCTGCTGGATGGAATCATGACAGAAGAGCAGCGGATTCTGGAGTTCCGAAAAGCCGATGTGGAATTAGGGAATTCAATTGACCAGCGGCTTTATATTCTCTTACTGGTAACCCTGGTTGTTCTGGTTCTATTCGCTGTGTATGTATTGTATAAAAACCAGCTGGCAACCTTACAGGCGAAACAACAATTGGAGAACAACAAGCAGATCCTGCAATCCATCATTGATAACAGTTCAACAATGGTGTATGTAAAGGACATGTTGGGACGGTTCATTTTTAAGAATAAAAATTTTGATGAAGTATTTGGGAAATCGGGGGAACACCTGGATGAAAGTCTGGATGAGACGGTGCTGGAAACCAGGACAACCACAGAGATCCAGGAGGACCTGATCATCGACGGTAAGACCAGTCACTTTTATTCCATACGATTTCCTCTTCTGAATAAAAACAACCAGGTATATGCTATTGCCGGCATTCTGACTGATATAACAGATATGATGCAGCGGCAGGAAGCAAGTAAAGAAAAAGAGATTCTTCAGCATACCCTGGCTACGCAGGAATCAGAGCGAATGGAAATCGGGATGGAGCTTCACGATAATATTACCCAACTGCTTGCTTCTGCAAAACTGATGCTGGATACAGCGATTCGCCAAACCAAAAGCAAGGATGAACACCTGGAAAAAGCCAGGGATGACGTGTTCACCGCTATTCATGAGGCCAGAAAACTATCGCATAGCCTGGTAGTACCCGGACTCGAAACGGAATCACTCACGGATGCGGTTATGCGCTTATTGGAAACGCTCAAAACCGATAACCGGTTAATGATACAGTTAAAACTGGTGTCTAGAAAAAGGCTAAACAGCCTGGAACCAGGGGTGCGGCTCGCGCTGTATCGAATATTGCAGGAACAGGTTAATAATATCATCAAACATGCAGATGCCAGCTACGTTCTGGTGGAGTTGAAACACGTATCAGATTCCATTCAACTCATAGTTCAGGATGATGGCGTTGGATTTGATCCGGAACAGTATCAGCCAGGGATCGGATTGTCCAATATCAGTCGAAGGGTTCGGCACCTGGGAGGCGATTGCCGGGTTCATAGTATGCCAGGAGAAGGTTGCCAGTTAAAGATTCTGATTCCACTCTAGAAATTCCAAAAAGGGTAATTCCGTTTTTTCTTAAATTCACCGAAAAGCAAGTAATGGAGGCCCAAAACCCAACGACAGCCTCCGAGACTCACCTGGCAAGGTCACTCGGACCATTGATGCTATGGGGTCTTGGAGTTGGATATGTTATTTCTGGAATGTATTTCGGTTGGAATCTTGGATTAGCAGAAGGCGGCACACTGGGAATGGCAATCGCAACCGGTCTAATTATTCTTCTTTACATCACGTTTACGTTTTCTTATACGGAGCTGGCCTGCTCCATCCCCAAAGCTGGAGGTGTATTTGACTATGCCCACCGGGCATTAGGAAAAAAATGGGGCTTTATTGCAGGCATGGCCCAGGTGATTGAATTTGTATTTGCTCCACCTGCAATTGCTGCAGCCATCGGGGCTTATTTTCATATTTTTCTGCCGGCTGTTCCGGTGGTGGTGATTGCCATCTTTGCCTATTTTATTTTCACCTCGCTGAATATCGTTGGAGTAAAAGCCGCTGCCAGTTTTGAATTGATCATAACCGTATTTGCGGTATTGGAGTTATTGATTTTTGCCGGCATCACACTACCTCATTTTGAATGGAGTAACCTTGAAAAAAATGCATTGCCCCATGGTACCACGGGTATCTGGGCCTGTATTCCATTTGCCATCTGGTTTTTTCTTGGGCTGGAGGGGATTGCGAATGTGGCGGAGGAAACCATCAATCCGCAGAAGACCATCATTAAAGGGTTTGGTTCAGCCTTGCTGACCCTTATCATTCTTTGTGTATTGGTTTTTGTTTCGGGAGTTGGAGTTGCTGGCTGGGAAGCCATCGTGTATGCATCACCGGGAGCGCCACCATCTGATTCACCGCTGCCGCTGGCAATGGCTAAGGTAACCGGCGACAGTGGCTGGATTTATCATTTACTGATAACTATTGGTTTGTTGGGACTGATTGCTTCCTTTCATGGTATCATCCTGGCCGCGGGAAGGGCCAGTTTTGAATTCGGCCGGATGGGTTATTTTATAAAATCGATGGGACGTATTCATCCCAAATTCAAAACACCGGCAACAGCTTTGCTGGTGAACATGGGTATCGGGATTCTTGCCCTGTTAACCGGTGAAACAGGCTCTATTATTACCATTGCTTGTTTTGGTGCGGTAACACTTTATATTCTTTCAATGATTACCTTGTTACGGTTACGTAAACAGGAGCCGAACCTGGAACGTCCTTTTAAAGTTCCGTTTTATCCTTATTTCCCTGTGATCGCTTTGATCATTGGCATTATTTGTATGATTGCCATGATCTCGCTGTATCCTGTATTAAGCCTGTTCTATTTTGGAATTCTGGCAATTGCCTATGCCTGGTTTTATTTCTTCGTAAAAAATAATGCTGATGAGCAACACCCAATCGCTTCAGGAACTGTTAACCTACCTGGAGAGCCAATCGATCACCAAGGTTAAGATCGCCGTTACGGATATGGATGGTATCCTGCGCGGTAAACTGATTAGCTGGGATAAATTCAAATCAGTTGTACAATCCGGTTTTGGATTTTGCAATGTGGTATTTGGATGGGATTCCAGTGATGTAGCTTACGACAATGTGCAGTACACAGGATGGCACAGTGGTTATCCGGATGCACAGGCTACTATTGATATTTCCACCTTCCGCCAGATTCCCTGGGAAGACAATGGCGCATTTTTCCTGGCCGACTTCACCAATGAAAAGGGTTATAGCCTGGATATTTGTCCGCGTAGCCTGCTGAAAAAAATTGATGCTGAAGCGCAGGCCATGGGTTTTTATCCTTCTTTCAGCCAGGAGTTTGAATGGTTTAACTACAAACGCCCATCCGAGATCCGCGATTTTCAATCGCTTGAACCGATCACCCAGGGTATGTTCGGTTATTCCATACTGAGAGCTTCCCAACAGGCTTCTTTTTGCCAGGATCTTTTTGATCAGTTGACAAAATTTGGTGTGCCCATTGAGGGGCTGCATACAGAAACGGGCCCGGGGGTATACGAAGCTGCGGTATTGTATGGTCATATCCTGGAAGCTGCAGACAGAGCCGTGTTGTTTAAATCTGGCGTGAAAGAAATCGCCCACAGACATGGCTATCTTGCTACGTTTATGGCAAAAGTCAGTGAAACATTGCCCGGTTGCAGTGGACATGTGCACCAGAGTTTATGGACACTGGATAAATCAGAGAACCTGTTTTACAGCGCCGGTTCGGCTAACCATATAAGTGGGTTGATGGAAAGTTATATGGCGGGGCAGCTTTACTGTCTTCCGTATATTCTACCCATGTTAGCGCCAACAATTAATAGCTACAAACGACTGGTGGAAGGAGCCTGGGCGCCTACCACTTTAACCTGGGCGGTTGATAACCGGACCACTGCACTGCGGGCATTGCCGGGTAGTCCGTATGCAACGCGACTCGAAACAAGGGTAGTGGGGTCTGACAGCAATCCTTACCTGGCAATGGCTGCCTGTCTGGCCGCGGGTTTGTATGGTATTAAGAACAAAATGAAACTCGAAATTCCGGAGACTATCGGAAACGGATATGCGAATAAGGATCATGGTATATTACCATCCAACCTGCATGAAGCTACCCAGGCCATGAAAAATTCACCGGTTGCCAGGGAATTATTTGGGGATGCCTTCACCGACCATTTCACCGCATCGCGTGAATGGGAATGGAGAGCATTTGCCAAAGTAGTAACCAATTGGGAAACACAACGATATTTAGAAATCATTTAATAGCAGTTTATGACAAGTTTTGATGTAGTACGTCAGTATAATTTTCCAACTACCATTCGTTTCGGTGCAGGGGCATCCGAAGAATTGGGACCACATTTGAAAGCGGCAGGATTTAGTCGCCCTTTGGTTGTTACCGATCCTACCGTGCGTGATTTACCTTTCTTCAAAAAGATCCTGGCTGATCTGGAAAGACTGGGATTAAAACCGGAGGTGTTTTCCAACATTCATAAGAATCCGGTAAAATCAGATGTACTGGCAGGAAAGCAGGCATTTCAGGAAGCCGGTGCAGATTGTATTGTAGGAATTGGCGGCGGTGCCGGTATGGATGTGGCGAGAGCGATTACACTAAGCATTCATCACCACCGCGATTTGTTTGATTATGATGACCTGATTGGTGGCGATAAATATGTAACGGAAGAAGTACCTTATTTCGTAACGCTGCCTACCACCAGTGGAACAGGAAGTGAAGTTGGGCGTAGTGCCATTATTTCCGAGGATGATACGCATCGTAAACGTATTTTGTTTTCCCCCAAGCTGTTGGCGAAAATGGTATTTGCTGATCCGGTACTGACTATGGATCTGCCACCCTTTGTAACAGCCGCTACAGGGATGGATGCACTGACACATAATATGGAAGCATTTATTGCAAAAGGATTTCATCCTATGTGTGAAGGCATCGCCTTACAGGGTATGAGCCTGATCAGTGAATCCATTCTGCAGGCAACAAAAAAACCGGATCTGGAATCCCGCTCCAAGATGATGATCGCTTCCCTGATGGGTGCGGTTGCTTTTCAGAAAGGTTTGGGAATCGTGCACTCCCTGGCACATCCGCTTTCCTCTTTGCTGGATACCCATCATGGATTAGCGAATGCAGTGAATCTACCTTATGGAATGGATTTTAATGCACCCGGATTGGAACCAGCTTTCCAGCGAATGGCACAGTCCATGAATGTTACCGGCGGAGATGCTGCTTCACTGGTGTCTTATCTGTTTGATTTGAACGAACAGTTAGGCCTACCCGAAAACCTGGCTGCAATTGGGGTAAAGGAAGAACATCTGGAAACCCTTGCCAGCCTTGCGGAAGCAGATTTTTGTCATCCCAACAATCCCAAACCGGTAAGCAGGGAAGATTTCCTGGCGATTTATAAAAAAGCACTGTAGAGAGATGAAAAAGAAAATCGGGATCAGTTTTTCCCGTACCAATTTTCAGAACTATTGGGATTGGTTTACGGAAGCAGATCTTGGCGAAGACCTGGAACTGGTATTGTTGTCGTTTGAAACACCCAGCCTGGATGCCGTAAGGCAATGCGATGCTTATGTATTAACGGGTGGTGTAGACATTGATCCGGTATTTTATCAGGGTGCGATCGAGTATCCAAACCAACCGGATAGTTATCAACCTGATCGGGATCAATTTGAAACTGCTATCTATCGCCATGCCAAAGAAAAGCAGGCTCCGGTACTTGCGATATGCAGGGGGATGCAATTGGTGCACACGCTGGAAGGGGGGAAATTAATCCAGGATCTGGGAGCGCAAAATTTTCGTCATAAGAAAGATACGGACGAGGATAAGCAGCACACGGTACAACTACAGCCCGGAAGCCGCCTTGCCGCCTGGTCCGCAAATACAGTTGGTCAGGTGAACAGTGCGCATCACCAGGCATTGGATCGGGCCACACTATCCGCGGATTGGCGAATCAGTGCAATAGATGAAACAGGTGTTATCGAAGCCATTGAATGGATAGATGAAAAAGATCAGCCTTTTCTGATCGGCGTACAATGGCATCCGGAAAGAATGCTGAACAAAGAACAGAATCCATTATCACAAGCAGTTAAAGAACATTTTTTACAAACCATCAGAGAACAATCATGAGTACGTTTACTGTTACAAATCCGGCTACTGAAGAGGTGCTGGCGCTCATCGAAGGAGACAATCAGCAATCCATTCAGGAAAAATATGAGTTGGCAAAAAAAGGACAACCGGTATGGGCGGAAGTTCCACTAACCGAACGAATCAGTTGCATCCGGCGTTTTGACCAGGCTTTAGGAGAGCAAATTGAAAGGCTGGCGGGCATCCTGAGTGACGAAGTAGGAAAGCCCATCCAACAGGCAAGAAATGAAATCAATGGTGCAAGAGGGCGAATCGCTTTCTTTCTCAATAATTCTGAAAAGTGGTTACAAGACGAGTGGATGGTGCTGGATGGCGCCACAAAAGAGAGAATCAGTTATGAACCGCTGGGTATAATCGCCAATATATCAGCTTGGAATTATCCTTACCTCGTGGGAGTGAATGTATTTATTCCGGCATTGATTGGTGGTAATGCGGTGCTTTATAAACCGTCTGAGTTTGCCAGTTTAACGGGTCTCGCTATTACTGATTTACTCTATCAGTCTGGCATACCCGAAAATGTATTCCTGACTGTATTGGGTGGTGGAATGGTGGGAAGTTATCTGCTGGATCTTCCGTTAAACGGATATTATTTCACAGGCAGCAATCGAACCGGAAAAATCATTGCATCCAAAGTAGCTGAGAAAATGGTTCCCTGTCAGTTGGAACTGGGTGGCAAAGATCCGCTATATGTTACAGATGAAGTAGCTGATATCAACCAGGTGGCTGGCGCTGCATTGGAAGGAGTGGTGTATAACAATGGTCAAAGCTGTTGTGCGGTAGAAAGAATCTATGTGCACGAAAAAGTGTACGATGAATTCCTGAAATCATTCACAGAGCAGGCGAAGGCCTTGAAAATTGGAAATCCGAAAGAAGAAGGAATTGATATTGGTCCACTTACGCGCAAGGAGCAACTGGCGTTTATTCTGGATCAGATCCAGGATGCACAAAACAAAGGAGCGGAGTTGGTAACAGGTGGTTATCGGCTTCAGCAACCTGGCTATTATATGATGCCAGCTGTTCTTTCCAATGTGAATCATTCCATGCGGGTGATGCAGGAAGAAAGTTTCGGTCCGGTTATCGGTATTCAGAAAGTGAGCAGTGATGCGGAGGCAATTGATTTAATGAAAGATACCAGTTATGGATTAACAGCGGCTGTGTATACATCCAATGAACAGAGAGCAGAAGAAATTCTCAGGAAAATGAATACCGGAACGGTTTACTGGAATTGTTGTGACCGGGTGAGTGCCAATCTTCCCTGGTCAGGAAGAAAGCATTCGGGTCTGGGTTCTACTTTATCTTACACTGGAATACGAGCCTTTGTTCAACCCAAAGCCTGGCATCTTAGAAAATAAATTGCAGAAAGAATCAATAGAAGTTGCGGCCGCTTGAATTGTTACGGTCTTCGCGTGGCGTGGCTTCATTACTTTGATGGTTTATCCTTCCATGGAAACACCATTCAATTCTTTGATCGCATTTTCAGCTGCTGTAGAATTGGGCATGTCTACAAATCCGAAACCGCGACTTCTATTGGTAACTTTGTCGATGATTACGTTTACAGAGGTTACTTCTCCGGAAACATCGCCCTGAAACAATTCCAGGGAGTATTGACCTGTGGTTGTTTCCGGTCGTCTTTGTTTTTCTCATAATAGCCATTGAAAAAGGAAGTAACTGGTGACCAGATGGTTTCCATTACACCCAGGTAACGTTCTTTCATGGGGCCGGTTGCCGACTGCCGGAACTCTGCCATATCCCGCACCTGTTGCACACCCACAGACGGTTTATTCCAGGAACAGGTAATAACAGAAAAACCCTTCATCGCAAAATACACAGCAGTTTTATCAGGCCGTTCATAATGCCAGTCGCAGATCACTACATCTTTAGGAATCAGATCAATGGCACGATGCGTGGAATTATAACTTCCTTCCCACATCCCAATGCCGGTTGTTTTTCCATCAATGAGACGATCGCCCCAGATCCAGAGTTTACGATTACGCTCAGCTAATCGGTTACGGATGGCAGTTAGTTCTTTTGCAAACAATTCAGCTTTATCAAATCCACCACAGCGTGGACATTTTTCTTCTCCGATATAAAATACTTCATCCATTCCGGCATGAAAAGCATTCGATTCGAAAGCATCACATAATTCATCCATTAATGCAAAGACTATTTTATGTACATCCGGGTGAGAAGGGCAGTAGCTTTTGCAATAGAGTCCGTCTTTATTAGGCCATTCATATTTTTCAGGCATTTGAACCCAGGGTGTTTCATCAAACTGTGGGTATACACGAAGGAGTTTTCCTGTTTTGCTGGCCCAGGATTGATGCCCAAGCAAATTTATCTGAGGAATAATTTCTATTCCAGTGGAACGTGCAGTAGTCACCAGTTTTTTTACATCTTCTTTCCGGAGAAAAGGAGTGTCAATGAGTTCAGGGTGTGACTGAAACTGGTAACCATAATCGACCCTTAATACCAGGCGATTAATTTTTCGGGGAGCCAGTTCTTTTTGCATGAAAACCAGGAAAGAATCCAGGTTTTGTTGTGTTGGAGCTGCAATGCTGAAGGCACGCACCGGAAAGGAATCAGTAAGTGGTTTTTGTGCAATGGAATTCAAACTGGTAACAAGCACTAGTAACAAAAAATACTGCCGGATATAATTTACTGGAATCATGATTAATATTTTGCCGGTTGATTGGATGCTGGAAGACTCTGTTTGATAAATTGACGAATGTCTTCATTACTGCTCGCCAGATCTTCCTTTCTAAGATACATCATATGCCCGCTCCGGTAACCTTTAAAACTCATCCTTTTAGTAAATTTTCCAGCTGCATCGAGTTGCCAGAGATTGTATTTCGCATTAAAATAATCACAGGCACCATCATAATAACCCGATTGTACCATTACGTGCAGATAAGGGTTCATAGCCATTGCTTTACGCAGGTCTTCACCGGTTTGATCATTGCTGCGGTCCCAGGGTGATACATTTCCAAATACATTGTACTTGAAGTCCGTTTTGTATTTCAGCGTTTCTCTCAAATACATATTGATGGGAGGTGTGAAGGAATGTAACCAGGAGTTCAATTCGGCATTGTAATCCGGACGATCTCCTGCTTCTTTCCGGTCGATTCCCAGATAGCGCGAATCCAGCCGGCCAATGGTAAATCCTTTATCACGCATCAATTCTTTCCAGAAAAAATTGACAGGCAGATCCAGGTTGTGCTGCAACCAAACCTGTTCAGAAATCCCGGAATAGTTTGCCATGCGGGCGGCAATTGTTTTTTTCTCTGTGCTGCTTAGTTGTCCGCCTCTGTGAATGGCTGGTAATACTTCCCGCATCGTGAATTCCTCAACTTCCGGAAGCACCTGCAACAGATCTTTTTGTTGTAGGTCTGCTGGCAGTTTTTTATGGTACCAGGCCGTGGCTGCATAATAGGGAAGACGTAAAGCCGCGTCGGTGGCGCTACCTCTTTCAATACCCAGTTCGGTGGGAGATACCAGGATCACCCCATTCAGGTAAATCCATTGTGATTCCTGCAGCTCGCGTGCGAGGCCGGATACTCTGGTAGTGCCATAACTTTCACCAATCAGGTATTTGGGTGATGCCCAGCGCTGGTATCGGGATAAAAAACTGTTGATCCATCCCGCCAGGTATTTAATATCCGCCTGCACACCAAAAAAGGTTGACCTTGGAACAGAGGAATCCACTATCCTGGAGAAGCCGGTATTTACCGGATCAATAAACACGATATCCGCCACATCCAGAATACTGTTTGGATTGTCCCTGAATCCATAGGGCTGAAGGGGATAACCTTCATCGTCAATATGTAATATTTTGGGTCCGGTAAATGCGAGGTGCATCCATACGGAAGCAGATCCCGGACCTCCATTAAAGGAAAATATCAGTGGCCGGTTGGCTCTGTCTTTACTATCTGTTCGCTCATAATAGGTGTAAAAGAGTCCGGCTATAGCCTTTCCCTGTTCATTCCATACGGGAAGTGTACCTGCAATTGCCTTGTAGGGGACTTTCTGGCCTTTGACCAGAACTTCCATGGGCGTTACGATACTCGTATCAGGATTAAACGAAAGGGAGAATTTGGGTTGTGCCTGCGTGGCTATTCCTGCCAGTAAACAAGCAGCCAACAGTTGGAGTCTGAAAATCATATTACAGCAATTAGGCAATGAATGTAAAAAAAAGATTGATTGTACTTGGGCATCATTGGTTATTTCGCCCGAAATCCTTTACTGTAGCGGGTTTTAATAATTCTTTAAGAGGTTTAATGTAAGTAAAATCAACAAAATCCGGGTTGCAGTACCAGAAATCCTGTTTTATGTTTGCTTCATCAACGCAGTAGTACAGAGCTGCAGTTTTCCCACCGATTGCTACTTCCATAGTCTCCGATTGCCTCCATCTCCGATTGCCGCCGCAAAGAGCTTTTAAATTATCTAACCGCAAAAAGTATTACAATGAAAAACACAAGTATGAATCTGAAATCAGTGCTGGCAAGTTTGGCAATCGCTGCTTTATTGGCTGTTTCTGCGAATCCTGTTCTGGCTAATACAGAAAAAAGAGCCAGCAAAAATCGCGTTCCTGTTGAGGTAAAGTACGTTGGTAGCAATAACCAGTCTCCTGTTGTTGAAATCAGTCTCGACAATGAAGAAGGGAAAGATGTTACCGTTCAACTCAGAGACCTGGACGGATACATTCTCTACACGGCAACTACTTCTGAAAAGAAAATTACCCGCAAATTCCAGATTGATAACAACAGCCTGGAGCCGATTCAATTAAAAGTTGCCGTAACTGTTAATGGTAAGGTGCAAACCGAAGTTTTCAAAATAGAGCGTAACCGCACTGTGGTTGAAGATGTAGTGGTTTCAAAATTATAAGGTTAAGTGTAGGATTAAAGCTTATATTTTTTTGGGGGCTTCCGGGCCCCTTTTTGTACTTTAGGAGAATGAAAAATTTCCTCCAACGATGCCTGCCTGTACTGCTTATATTGGTTTTCAGTACCGGTTTTTCACAATTACGACTCCCGGCGATTCTTCAATCCGGAATGGTACTCCAGCAAAAAGATTCTGTCAATCTTTGGGGGTGGTCAGGTCCCAATTATAAAGTAACAGTTACAACCAGTTGGGATAATAAGCAATATGAAACAATTGCATCTGACCTGGCAAAATGGGTACTCAAAGTAAAAACTCCTGCTGCAGGGGGGCCTTACACCATTACCTTAACCAGCGGTAATACTATTGTGCTGGAAGATGTCCTGATTGGTGAGGTATGGGTTTGTTCAGGACAATCTAATATGGAGTGGAGTTATCACCTAGGCGTGAAAGATATCGCCGAGGAATTTCCAACAGCAGCCAATCCTTCGATTCGACTTTTTCAGGTAGAGAGAACCGGCGCTGATTTTCCACAGGATGACCTCAAGGCATCCTGGGCAAAAGCAGATTCCAATCAGTTAAAATCTTTTAGTGCCGTAGGCTATTTCTTTGGAAAAAACCTGCATGAAAAAATGAATGTGCCTGTTGGTTTGATTAATGTAAGCTGGGGTGGTACACCTGCAGAAGCCTGGACGCCCGAGGCCGTTATTCAGGCAGATCCCCAGCTGCAAGTTGCCGCCGCCCAGCAGAAAAAAGTTGCCTGGTGGCCTACCGCTCCTGCTAAGGCATTTAATGGCATGATCGCGCCCATAACCAATCATGGAATTGCCGGAGTGATCTGGTACCAGGGCGAAAGTAATACAGGTACTTATTCCACCTACCGGCAATTGTTTACCAACATGATCGATAGCTGGAGAGCTGCCTTTAAAAAAGACCTGCCTTTTTATTACGTACAGATAGCGCCGTTTAAATATGGTACCACGGGTATTGGTGCATTATTGAGAGAAGCGCAGGCTGCAGCGGCTACTCATCCCAATACAGGGATGGTAGTGATTACTGATCTGGTTGATACGGTTACTGATATTCATCCTTCGAGAAAAAAACCGGTTGGCACACGTTTGGCTAAATATGCACTGGCATCCACCTACAAACTTCCTATCGAAGCTTACAGAAGTCCGGAGTATAGTTCATCTGTTATTGAAAAGGGAAAAATCCTGGTGAAATTCAATTACGCAGAAAAAGGGATCCGTATGAAGGGGGTTAATCCTGAGGGTTGGCTGATCTCGGATATCAATGGTAAAAACTGGCTGGTGCCAAAAATCAAAATTGAAAAGAACTCAGTGGTTCTCTGGCATCCTGACCTCAAAAATCCCATGTTTGTTCGATACGGCTTTGGAAATACAAGTATCGGGAACATGGAGTCTGCAGCAGGACTGCCACTTGCTCCTTTCCGTACGGATCATTTCCCCGTTGAACAAATTGAGGAAAAATAATAATACCGATCATGTTACGTCTGATTCTGCTGACACTGCTTTCCCTGACGTTTATCAACAGTGAAGGACAAACGAAAAAGGAATGGTATGAACTGAGGATTTACCGGTACGAAAACCAGGAACAAAAAGCTTCTATTCTCCGATTTGCGGAGGAAGCCCTCCTGCCTGCCTTACATCGTTTGAAGATTAAGAATATCGGGGTGCTTGAACCAAGTCCGGCTGATACTATAAGTCAACCCGCCATCTATATAATCTTTTCGTTCAGTTCAGTACAGGCTGCTGCGGATTGTAGTGTCCGTCTTGAAAAAGATCCGGTTTACCAGCAGACTGCTGCATTTTTTATCAATGCACCATTTGATAAGCCACCGTTTACCCGGCTTGAAACGGTCTGGATGAAATCCTTTAAGCTGGCTCCTCCATTGCAAACGCCGGAATTTTCAACAGAACGTCAAAACCGTATTTATGAATTGCGCAATTATGAATCGGCTACGGCAGACCGTTATAAAAGCAAGGTGCACATGTTTAATGAAGGCGGTGAAATTGAACTGTTTAAAGAACTGGATTTCAATGCTGCTTTTTATGGAGAGGTTATTACCGGAAGCCGCATGCCGAATTTTTATTACCTGACCTGTTTCGAAAATTTTGCTTCCCGGGAAGCGCATTGGAAAACGTTTTTCAGTCATCCCAAATGGAAGGAAATGCTTGCAAAGGAAATGTATAAGAATAATGTGTCGAAAGCAGGTATACATTTGTTAAGGCCGGCTTCCTGTAGCGATTGGTAATACTCACAACGAATACCTGTAGACAGATATCTCAGTTTCTTTTGCTACCCGGGTTTCCGTATGCGGGCAAAATTCATGGAGCGACTGCAACAATTCTCTTGCCGCCAGACGGTGTGGGGTAGTTAATAAAACGGTGGAACCCTGGTTCAAATAATGTCTTATAAGCCTTTCAACTGCAGCCTGGTCTTCTGTGTCGTAGTTGGTATCGCTGAGTAATACCAGGTCGGCTTCCCAATCGGGCAAGCCATCCCGCCAATTATAAATGGCAGCCTTCATATTAGTAAACCGATTGGCTGTAATGGAGTTTTGTATACAATTGATTGCTTCCTCCAGGTAATCAGATGCTATAACAGTTCTTGCTTCCTTTGCTGCCAGTAGGGAAGGCAGTCCAAGTCCTGCTGCAAACTCAATTACCTTTTTTTGTTTGAATAAATCAGGGTGTTCATCCAGGTATTCAGCCATCGCCCAGGCTGATGGCCAGATCCGTGCCCAATAAGGAAATTCATTTTTTTTGCCTTCGGCTATTGCTTGCTGATAGTTAAGCCGAATGGCTTCCTCATCAGGGATTTCTATCAGGATGCTTCCGGCAGAATATTCCAGTTGCTGAAGGGTTTGGGGCAGCTTATTTCCAGACATACCGGATATTATTTGGTGATTGTCTGTTGAGTGGAAGCCCTCACCTGTAACTGAACCGGTAACACTATTTTTTCAGGATCGAATGGTTTGTGCTTTTTCTCAATTCGTTCAATCAGGAGTCCGGCTGCCCTTTTCCCCATTTCAAATGCGTCCTGAACCACCGTAGTTAATGCAGGTGAAAAAAGCTCCGGCGCACTGAAATTGCTGAACCCGGCCAATGCAACATCTTCCGGAATATTTTTGCCTGTTCTTCTTAAATACTGAAAACTGGATTGTGTCATCCGGTCGCTGGCGGCCAGAATAGCATCAGGTGGTTCGGGTAATGAAAATAATTCATCCAGTGCCTGCTCAACTTCTGCTACAATTGCTCCTCCGTGTGCACAGTGTTTCAGTAAGTCCTCCTTAACCGATAAACCTGCTTCCCTGTAGGCGCGTCGGTAGCCTTTCAGTCGCTCCTGCGTCATTGCAAGATGAGTGGGGCTGGTAATATGTGCTATACGTTTATAGCCCTGATCCAGCAGGTGTTTGGTGAGCTCAAATGCTCCGCCTTCATTATCGGATTGTACCAGATGGGTAGGCAGTCCTGCACAGATTCTGTCAAAAAAAACAATGGGCAAGCCACGTTCATGATATGGCTCCAGATGTTTTACATCCCTGGTTTCGGTTGACACAGAAATGAGCAGGCCATCAATTGCCCGCATGGTGAGCTGGTCAAGCGCCTTCTTTTCATTTTCCAGTGATTCATTGGTTTGTGTAATGATAACCAGGTATCCTTTGGAAGATGCAATGGATTCAATTCCATTGATGACTTCCCCCAAAAAACTGTTGGGGATGGTGCATAAAACCACCCCGATACATCGGCTGTTTTTATTCTTAAGACTCTGGGCGAGCAGGTTCGGACGATAATTGTGTTCCCTGGCATAAGCCAGCACTTTTTCCCTTACGGGTTCCGAGATCTGGTAACTTCCCTTAAGTGCTCTTGAAACTGTTGAGTACGAAAGATTCAGCGCTTTCGCAATATCTTTTATGGTAATCGATTGAATATTCACTAGCTTTTCTACAGTATATTTAAAAAATATTGCTCGCCTAAAATTACAATCAATGGGGAATAGCTCCGGAACTAATTTCGCCGTACGTGTTTCTCTTATCGCTGCACTCGGTGGTTTTTTGTTTGGATTTGAAACCGCTGTAATCTCAGGAGCAGAAAAAACAATTCAATCTTTATGGAACCTGAGCTCCGGATGGCAGGGATTTACAGTAGCCTCCAGTCTGATTGGAACCGTGATCGGCTCGCTGATTGCAGGAATGCCGGCACAACGATTTGGTAGAAAAAAAGTATTGCTGGCCATCGCCTTTTTATATCTGTTATCCGCTATTGGATGTTCGCTTACATCCATTTGGGAGTTGTTCATTTTGTTTCGATTTATAGGCGGACTGGCAGTTGGAGCATCCTCTGTGGTAGGCCCCATGTACATATCTGAAATTGCTCCGGCAAACATAAGAGGAAGACTTGCAGGCTCTTTTCAACTCAATATTGTAGCTGGTATTTTTGTAGCATACCTTACAAATTTTTTATTTGTTGGTATGGGCGAAGATTCCTGGAGATGGATGCTCGGAGTGATGGTGGTTCCGTCCATCCTCTTTGCAATCTTATTGAGAAGCATTCCGGAAAGTCCGCGCTGGTTGTGGATCAACGGAAAACCTGATGAGGCAAAAAAAATATTTGAACGAACTGGTGATCACCAGGCTGTTGCGGAGATCCAGGACGAATCCGCCAGTGCTATAAATCCTGTTCCCGAGAAACTGTTTACTTCAAAATTCAGAAAACCCATTTTATTTGCCGTACTGCTTGCCATGTTCAATCAATTGGCCGGTATCAATGCTATCCTGTATTATGCGCCACGCATATTTGAAATGGCTGGATTTTCCCAGGCGGATGCATATTTACAGCCTGTTTATATTGGAGTTGCCAACCTGTTGTTTACCTTACTGGCGATGACCATGATTGACCGTTTTGGAAGAAAAAAACTGCTCATCATCGGTTCGCTTGGAATGATTCTGTTTTTGGGACTAACTGCTATGGCGTTCAGAGGAGATATGGCAGGTAATCAACTGGTATTGATTTACCTGATTGGCTTCATTGCATTCTTCGCTTTTTCACAGGGCGCTGTCATCTGGGTTTTTATTGCAGAAATCTTTCCCAATTCAGTACGTTCCCAGGGAGGATCATTGGGTAGTTTCACTCATTGGATTATGGCTGCCATCATATCCTGGACCTTCCCGATCATCGTGGAAGGAAGTCCGCAGGGAGGTTATTACTCCTTTCTGTTTTATACCGTGATGATGGTCTTGCACCTCATTTTTGTAGTTCGATTTCTTCCCGAAACAAAGGGTAAAAGCCTGGAGCAAATCCAGGAAGAGCTTGGAATTGAGAAGTGAAAGTCCATTCAGTGAAAACGTTTGCATAATTAAATCGCAGACGCTGCCGGTGTTTTGCTTTCTGAATCCTTAGTTTAGCCCGTAATGCAAAACAGTATGGAGATTCGCTTTCAGCAAAGTCCGAAAGAAACCCGGTCTATGGGAACTTCGGAACTCAGGGAAAATTTTCTGATTGAAAACATGGTGCAATCAGATCAGATAAAACTTGTATACACTCATTACGACCGCATGATTATTGGGGGTATTCAGCCTGTCAAACAGGTGCTGGAATTACCGAATCATCCGGAATTGAGAGCAGCATATTTCCTGGAGAGAAGAGAAGCAGGAGTTATAAATGTGGGTGGCAAAGGACGAATAATTGCTGATGGACAGAGCTATGAAGTAAACAAACTGGATTGTCTCTATATAGGAAAGGGTGTTCAATCCGTACGTTTTCAAAGTGCAGATGCAGCCAATCCTTCAGTTTTTTATCTGTTGTCTGCTCCTGCACATAAGGAGTATGCAACACGATTGATGAAAAAAGAAGAAGTGTTGCCGGTTCAGATGGGTGCGATTTCAACCTCCAATCAGCGAACCATTTACAAATACATTTTCGAAGAGGGAATTCACAGCTGTCAACTTGTAATGGGACTTACTGTACTGGCCGAAGGAAGTGTGTGGAATACGATGCCTGCGCATACGCATACCCGTAGGATGGAAGCATATTTTTATTTCGATCTGGATTTCAATCAGCGGGTCATGCATTTTATGGGTGAACCCACAGAAACCCGTCACCTGGTGATAGCTAATCACGAGGCTGTTATTTCTCCACCCTGGTCCATTCATTCCGGTTGTGGTACTGCCAGTTATTCTTTTATCTGGGGGATGGCCGGAGAGAATTATACATACACCGATATGGATCCGGCTCCAATAGAAACCCTGAAATAACAAATCCTGCCTGTCATGCGAAATGTTTGCTATTTATTTTTGTTGTCACTTTCACTTGCAGTAGGTGCCTGTTCTCCTCAGGCTGGAAGTTTTGAAATGGAAGTAGTCAATCCTGCTGAAACGGATCGAAAATCTGCCCTGGTGATTTTATCCCGTACATCCATTGCCCAAAAAGCAATTGGGAAAGCGGCACCTTATTACGAGGTGATGATCAACAAAAACAAAACAGCTGTTCAGTTTGATGATTTAAACGGTGATAGAGAGTGGGATGAATTGGTTTTTCTGTATGATTTTGCTCCTAAGGAAACACTCGCAGTTACACTGCTTCCATCTGATGCAAAACCGTCCGAAACCACGGATTCAAAAGCACATGTGCGCCATCAGCGACTGTTGAAAGATGGTAGCTTTGGTCCTGCCCTTGCAGCAGATACCATTGATGGAAATCAGCGGCCAACTGATTTCAGTAAACAGAAGCTGCCTCCGTTTCTGACGGAAGGTCCCGCCTGGGAAAACAACCGCGTCGGGTTCCGGCTTTACTATGATACACGCAATGGAAAAGATATCTGGGGCAAACTCAAGCCGGAAATGGTGTTGGATAAAGTGGGAGTAGACAGTACCTCCAATTATCATACACTTAATGATTGGGGAATGGATCTTCTTAAAGTGGGGGCTTCCCTGGGCGCGGGCGCACTTGCTTTGTATATTCCGGATATTGAAGGAAAGGATACCCTTGTTCGGGTAGGTGGTTCCAATATGGGAACAATGATTTATGAACGCGTGGCAGATGGTCCGGTGCGTGCAGTATTCAGGATGCATTATAAAAACTGGAAACTTCATCCTGATCTCTCACCTATATCCTTAACCGAAGAAATACGGATCTGGGGCGGACAGCTATTTTATGAATCAGCAGTGAGTGTTACCGCTTTGCCCGCAAATGCTTCACTGGTAACCGGTATGGTGAATTTATATGATGCACCCAATAAAGAAATCACGGAAGGCCAGGCAGCAGCCCTGTACACCCATCATCTCCAAAGTGAAAACAAGGATCAGCTCGGAATGGCCATTCTGCTGAATAAAAATGAATTACAGGAATTCATTGCTGCAAAAAATTCGGATACGGATATTCGTAATACCTACCTGGTAAAAATGAAAACCAGTGAAACTCAGCTGAACCGATTCAGGTTTTATGCTGCATGGGAAAAATCAGACCCAAAGCTGGCAGACGCTGCCAGTTTTGAAGCATTTCTGAAGGAGGAGCTTAAAGCATTTCAGCAACCTTTAATAGTTAACTGATGAAAAAGATCGCCTGCCTGGGAGAGTTTCTTTTACGGATGTCACCTGAATTACCGGCTGTATGGATGCAGCAGGCGTCTATGCCGGTTTACCTGGGCGGAGCCGAGTTCAATGTGGCGGCCGCACTCAGCCATTGGCAGCACCCGGTTAAATATATTTCTGCTTTGCCTGAGAACAGCATGGCCGATGATGTGCTGCGTGAAATGCAGCGCATGGGAATAGATACTTCTGCCATGCAACGTACCGGAAATCGCATCGGAATTTATTTTCTTCCCCAGGGTGCTGATCTGAAAAATGCAGGAGTTATTTATGATCGGGCAGGGTCTTCTTTTGCCACCCTCGAACCTGGAAGAATGGATTGGGAAAATTTACTCGCCGATTGTGACCTCTTTCATTTCAGCGCGATTAGTCCCGCACTCAATGCAACTGCCGCAGCTGTCTGCAAAGAAGCCGTTGAAGCCGCTGTCTCCCTGGGATTAACCATCTCGGTTGATCTCAATTACCGGAATAAACTTTGGAAATATGGTTCAGCTCCAAAAGAAGTTATGCCGGAATTGATTCAGCATTGCAGTATTGTAATGGGAAATATCTGGTCGGCAGCTGAATTACTTGGAGCACCACTGGATAATTCATTGATAGCATCAAAAACTAAAGCAGCTTATCTCCAACAGGCCACAACTACGGCTGCCTATATCCGTGAGCTGGCACCATCCTGTAGTTGGGTAGCCAATACCTTTCGCTTTGATCAGCAGGAAGGTATCTGTTATTACGCAACCTTGGATAGTACGGATGGCCAGGTCGTTTCCAGCGAATGGAAGATTCAAAACATCATAGACCGGGTTGGCAGTGGCGACTGTTTCATGGCTGCATTAATTCATAGTTTTCTCCAGAAAAAGGATGCTGCCGACACAGTAAACCTGGCTTCAGCTGCTGCGGTTGGAAAACTGCAGGAAAAGGGCGATTTTACCCGTCAAACCCTGGCTTCCATATGTAAAAAAATTGCTAATCATGGCTGATCATTCTATTATTTATTCCAGACTCAGAGAGCAGGCTGTACTTCCATTATTTTATCATCCTGATTATGGTGTTTGTGAACAAACGATGCAGGCATTGTATGATGGCGGTATCCGGATAGTGGAGTTTACCAATAGGGGAGAGCAGGCCCTGGGTCATTTTACGGAACTGATCAAAAAAAGAAATTCCAGCTGGCCGGATCTGATCCTGGCAATTGGCACCATCAAAACACCGGCTCAGGCTACTGCTTTTCTAGATGCAGGTGCAGACCTGGTGATTTGTCCGGGTACTGTACAGTCAGTAGGAGAAACTGTACATGCAGCAGGTAAACCCTGGATACCAGGAGCCATGACGGTATCCGAGATTTTACTGGCGCAAGCTACCGGGGCTGAGTTCATCAAACTCTTCCCCGGAAATCTGCTGGGCCCTTCTTTCATGGCAGGTATCCGGGATATATTTCCGGAACTCAGTTTTATGCCAACCGGTGGAGTAGAACTAACGATTGATAATTTGGAAGCCTGGTTTCGGGCGGGAGTAAGCGCAGTAGGTTTGGGCAGTAAATTCCTGTCGAAGGAATTGCTGGCCAGTGGTGATTATGCGCAGATAACAAAGGATGCGAAACGAGCGCTGGAACTGGTGAAACAGGTAAAATAAATGTACTTGACCATATGAAAAATGAAAAAACGAACTATCGGTGGACGATATGCGGACTGGTATTTTTTGCTACTACGATCAACTATCTCGACCGTGCGGTTATAAGTTTATTAAAAGGCCCGCTTGAACTGGAATTTGGCTGGTCTGAATCAGACTATGCAGATATTGTAATTGCCTTTCAGTTATCTTATGCTGTCGGTTTATTATTGATGGGCCCCCTGGTTGATAAGATAGGAACCAGGATGGGATATGCACTGGCCATCATTGGATGGAGCTTTGCTGCCGGCGGTCATGCGCTGGTGAGTTCAACATTTGGGTTTATACTGGCGAGAGCAGCATTAGGGATAACGGAAGCCGGTAATTTTCCCGCAGCCATCAAAACCGTAGCGGAATGGTTTCCCAAAAAAGAAAGAGCACTGGCAACCGGACTCTTTAATTCGGGAGCCAATGTGGGCGCCATCCTGGCACCACTGACTGTTCCCTATATTGCGGCTACCTGGGGTTGGGAGTGGGCATTCATTTTAACAGCTGCAACCGGTTTTATCTGGCTGATCTTCTGGTTGAAATCTTACAAAGCTCCTGCTGTTCATCCAAAAGTAAACAGTGAGGAACTGGCCCATATTAACAGTGATTCAGCACAGGAACCAACCACCGATAATAGTCCAAAACTCCCCTGGTTCAGCCTGCTTGGATTCCGGCAAACCTGGGCTTTTGTGCTTGGTAAATTTCTAACTGATCCGGTGTGGTGGTTTTATCTCTTCTGGCTGCCTTCCTTCCTGAAAGCGGAGTATCAGATGGACAATACTGCTATCGCCATACCGGTTGCACTGGTTTACATGATGTCAACGATAGGTAGCGTGGTTGGAGGCTGGTTGCCCTTACGTTTTATCAAATCCGGGTGGCCGGTATTCAGAAGTCGCAAGACTGCCATGTTCATTTATGCCCTGGGAGCTTTGCCGGTGATGCTGGCACAATGGCTCGGAAGTATTAATATGTGGCTGGCGGTTTTGATCATCGGACTGGCTGCTGCGGCTCACCAGGCCTGGAGTGCCAATATATTCACCACCGTATCCGATATGTTTCCCAAGTCTTCCGTTGGATCGGTAACCGGTTTGGGCGGGATGGCTGGTGCATTGGGCGGCATCTTAATTGCCAAGATGGCCGGACTTCTATTTGATCATTACAAGGCCCTGGGCAAAATTGAAGCAGGTTATTTTATCATGTTCCTGGTTTGTTCCATGGCCTACCTGGTGGCCTGGGGAGTTATGCACCTGCTGGTTCCTAAAATGAAAGAGATTAAAGTTTGATTATTTTAGATCTCAAAAAGCAATCATGCCAACTGCCATTTGGGGAATTGATCTTGGAGGAACAAAAATTGAGGGGGTAATCTTACCGGGTACCGGTGATCCGCAGCCGATACTGAGAACCCGCCTCCCAACGGAAGCCGATAAGGGATATCAGCATATAGTTACCCAGATTGGAGTGCTGGTGAAACGCATGGCGGAGGAATCAGGCCTGGTTCCCAACCGAATAGGAATTGGTACACCGGGTGTATTGGATCCGGTTCTTCAAACCATGAAAAACTGTAACAGCACCGCGCTGAATGGGAATCCACTGAAAGCAGACCTTGAAAATGAGTTGGGGATACCAGTGGTACTGGCCAATGATGCCAACTGCTTCGCGCTTGCGGAAACGCACTGGGGGGCTGTTAAGCAGGATGTGCCGGATGCACGCTTGGTATTTGGTATCATCATGGGAACGGGGGTAGGAGGAGGCATTGTTCATAAGGGAGAGATTTGGGAAGGTAAAAATGGAATCGCCGGAGAATGGGGTCATATATTCCTGGATGAATCCGGCGGACCCTGTTATTGTGGTCGGGTTGGTTGTGTAGAAACTATTTTAAGCGGACCGGCACTGCAACGTTATTATAGCAAGGTTTCAGGATTAAAAAAGAGTTTAAAAGAAATTGTGGACGCATCCCGCCAGGGTGAAGAGGCGGCCATTCAGACAATGGAGCGGCTTCATTTAAATTTTGGCAAGGCGGTATCCATCATCACCAATCTGCTGGATCCGGATGTGATAGTTGTTGGTGGAGGGGTTGGTAATATTGTCAGCATTTATACGGAAGGGAAGGCTAGTCTCGAAAAACATATCTTCAATAACCGGTTGGATACGCCTGTTCTGGCACCCAAATTGGGCGATAGTGCAGGCGTGTTTGGTGCAGCCGCACTGGTGGCTGGCCATCGCTAAGTGCCGGAATCAACATGGAATTTTTTTTTCAAATACTGTTTTGGGGTAGCCTGCTATTGATATTTTATATCTATATCGGATATGGGTTCTTGGTGTATTTACTCGTGAGGCGAAAAAAGAGAACTAACCGGGAGGAAATATCAGATTCGGAATTGCCATCACTGACAGTGATTATCCCTGCTTTCAATGAGGCCGCGGTAATAGGCGGGAAGATCCGAAACACGCTCTCTTTAAGATACCCAAGGGAAAAATTCAGGGTACTGGTTATTACGGATGGTTCGATAGATGGTACAGAACAGATCGTTCGGGCATTTCCCCAGGTAGACCTGCTACATGGGGTGGAGCGGCTTGGCAAGGCAGCGGCCATCAACAGGGCTATGCTGGAAACAGTCAGTGAGCTGGTTGTGTTAACAGATGCAAATACCTTATTAAATGAGGAAGCACTGATTGAGTTGGTGCAACCCTTTACCGATCCGGCCGTGGGGGCAGTGTCCGGAGAAAAACTGGTGATGAGTTCTGAGGCTGGGGAACTTTCCTCAGAAGGAGAGGGGTTGTACTGGAAATATGAATCCTTTCTGAAACGAAACGATGCCCGGCTGTATAGTATAGTAGGGGCGGCTGGGGAATTGCTGGCGCTGAAGACCAGTCTTTTTACCCCACTTGAACCTGATACCGTGCTGGATGATTTTGTACTCTCGATGCGGGTTTGTGAAGCGGGTTACAGGGTTGCTTATCAACCGAAAGCAAGGGCGGTGGAAACAGGTTCCTTCAATCTGGGAGAGGAACAGAAAAGAAAAATCCGGATAGCAGCCGGAGGGTTCCAGGCTTTATACAGGTTGTCAAAAAGCTGGAAATACAGCAACAACCCGCTTTTGTTTTTTCAATTCATTTCACATAGAGTATTGCGCTGGGTAGCAGCGGCTCCGGCGTTGATTATCCTGGGAGTAAGTACTGTTTACCTGGTAGTTAAAGGAAGTGGTTGGGTATTTGATCTGGCGGGACTGGCCCAGCTCATTTTTTATACCCTGGCGGTAGTTGGCTGGCTGGGGGCTCGTACAAATACGAAATGGCCTGTCGTATATATCCCTTACTACTTTGTTTTCATGCATTGGGCAATCCTGGCTGGCCTTGTAAAATACCTTTCAGGCAGAACAGATGCCAGGTGGGAAAAAGCAAGCCGCATAAGGATTCCCGTTAATCCGGAACCGGTGGAGGACTCGCGTGAGTAAGTATTTTTACGCTGAAATAGAAAAAAGTCTTCCGTAGATTTCTTAAAATCGAAATATATATTACTTTTACCCCACGATAGCCTAAGTACATGCACTTAGGAAGCTTGCTTACCGTTCCACAATCCTAAGAACTCGCCTCCATTAGTAGTATTTTTCTGATTACCCATCAGCTAAAACTGATGTAGATTGTTCCAAGTACCCATTGAAAGCCTAACCGTTCCAATTGAATTCCTATTGAAAAATTGAGTTTCTAACAAAACTTAATTATTCAAGGATGAAAAGAAAAATACTCGTAATCACCGCTAGTAAGTCGATTAGATTTTTACTGCACACTGTTTTGAGTGAACAATTCTCAGCAATCACTGCTTCTGAAGCAGGGGATGCAATGTATTGGCTGACCAGGTCAGAACTGCCATCTGCAATTGTTGTAGATCCTGAACTGCCGGATACTGCCAACTGGGAAATTGTTGATTACTTTAAAACAAGTGAGCTGTATAAGAATATACCAATGGTAGTAATTTCTTCTTTGGAAGAAGAGGAAATTGCAACTGTTTGTACCCGTTATGAAGTGGAAGCCGCCTTTCACAAACCGTTTAATCCCGTTGACCTTGTTAAAACATTGGAAGCCTTGGTCAAATCGCCAGTAGCCAGTTCTAAAAAACTGTTGAAGGTGGTTTGATGTATGCTTTCGTAAAAAATCTTACCTGAATGGAACAAACTTTACAATTAACCCCAATAGCTCCCCAGCAGCCTACCTATCGCCGGTATTCAATTACCCGCGAGCATCAGGCCGCACCGGTGGCTGTATTACATACCAGGGAATTCTTCTTTATTGGTAAAAATTCCCGCAATATCGATTATCTGGTTCACCTTTTTGAAGGTGGTTATGCTGCTGAATCCGTTTCAAAGGCGATCGGAATTCTTCAGCGCATCGATTCTCAATCAAAAACTATACCACAAGTTATAATTGTTGAAGGAAATTTGGAATTAGCTGAAGCTGCTAACCTGAATGCCTATCTGAAGTCGATTGAAAAATTCCGTCCTATTCCGGTGATTATGGATTCAGCCGGAAAAATGGTGGAAGCAAAAGATAAAGAAATGCTGATGCGTTTATTCGATGACGTTATCGATACACGTAAAGCAGATGACAAGCTGATTCAGCGGGTTGATTTTCTTTCAAAAGTGAAAAAGAGAAACTGCTCCCGTTCTGAATACAAAATGGAGCAGGTAGCTGAACAGGCTAAACTGACACCGCTTGGATTTGGGAGAAGATTATTTGATATCCTGGTATCTTCCATTGCGCTCATTGCCCTGAGTCCGCTTATGTTACTGATTGCTATGATTATCAAACTGGAAAGCAGAGGTCCTGTTTTTTATATCTCTAAAAGAGCAGGGCGTGGGTATCGGATCTTCAATTTTTACAAGTTCCGTACAATGCGCCTTGATGCCGAATCTCAGAAGGATGCAGTTAAACACCGGAATGAATACAATGAAGACCAGGGCTGTGTTTTTTTCAAGATCACCAATGATCCGCGTGCAACCCGCTTTGGTCGTTTCCTGAGAAACTCCAGCCTGGATGAATTGCCCCAATTTTTTAATGTATTGCTGGGTGATATGTCTATCGTTGGTAACCGGCCTTTACCATTATACGAAGCGGCCATGCTTACCACGGATGAATGGTCAAAGCGATTTATGGCTCCTGCCGGCATAACGGGTTTATGGCAGATCCGGAAAAAAGATCGCCACTGTATGTCGGTGGAAGAACGGATCAAACTGGATATCACCTATGCACAGAAACAGAATTTCCTATTTGATTTATGGATCATTGCACATACGCCTCCAGCCCTGATTCAAAAATCAAATATTTCCTGATTAATTTAGTTCTCAACATAAAGCCGGCCTAACGCCGGCTTTTTAGGTTAGATTTAGAATACGGTTCTTTTTTTATATTTTCCCGATTGATGTGATAACATTTTTATACATAGCCGGATTGTTGATTTTTATCTATCTGTTTTGCAGCATCACCTACTTGTTGGTGGTTGCAATAGCCGGACTTATGTATCGTGAAGAACCCATCCCCGAAGCCAGTGAATATTCCAGAATCCTGGTCTTAATACCCAGTTTCCGTGATGATCATATCATCTGTCATACCGTTCAGGAAGCAATTGCTCACAATTATCCGCGGGAAAAATTTGATCTGATGGTAGTGGCAGACGCTTTGCAACCGGTCACTGTGCAGGAATTGCGGCACCTTGGTGCAAGCGTACTGGAGGTAAGTACAAGAATGAAATCCCGCTCCATTCATGCCGCATTGGAAACATTGCTGCCCGGTCAATACGAACTGGTTATTCTGCTCGATGCAGATAATATCATGAAACCGGATTGCCTTCGGCTGGTAAATAATGCCTTTCAAGCCGGACATCCGGCTATTCAGTGTCACCGGACTGCAAAAAATGAACAAACCAGTGTTGCTCTGCTGGATGCGATCAGTGAAGAAATCAATAATCACCTCTTTCGCCAGGGGCAGCAGGCGCTTGGTTTTTCTGCGGCTCCTTCCGGCTCTGGAATGGCATTCGAGTTTAATCTGCTCAAAGCTATTTTCAACTGGAAACCCATTCTGGAAAATCCGGGTGAAGACAGGGAAATAGACATGCAGTTGCTTAAAAGAGGCATCCAGATGCATTATTTGCCTGAGGCCTGGGTACTGGATGAAAAAGTTGCCAGTCACGATGTGTTTGAAAAACAACGCCTGCGCTGGTTGGAGGCCCAGTGGTACCATCTCAGAATGTTCTGGGAACCGGATATGGTCGGCATTCGGAAAGACAGGCATTATTATAATAAGCTGGTTCAGAATTTACTCCTCCCCAGGTCTCTTTACCTGGTTGTATTTTCTGCCATTCTTATACTGGTTATCATTCGATATGCGACAGGCTGGGCTTTTTTCTTTCCTGTTCCGGGATGGTGGTTGAGCCTGCTCCTGTTTTTTCTGCTGACCTTAGCTATCGCCATGCCTTCCAGGTATTATTCATCTCCCACCATAAAAGCATTACTCAGTTTACCTGCATTGATGTTTGCAATGTTAAGGGCCCTGCTGAAAGTAAAAAGTGGCAGAAAGGAGTTCATTCCCACTCCTAAAACTTATACCGGATTGAAAGAATCACAGAAGTAAGCGCGGTATGCTAATTTTGGGCCCAAATTATTTTCCATCAACTTTGATGCACCCATATTATCCAGTCCGATTGAATACCTTAAAGGGGTTGGTCCGTTGCGGGCGGATATCCTGAAAAAGGAGCTTCAGATTTTCACCTTCCGCGATCTGCTGGATCATTTTCCGCTCCGTCATATTGATAGAACCAAAATTACGCAACTCGCTGCTGTTAATCCGTCCATGGAATACATCCAGGTGGCCGGTACCATTCAGAACCTGCAGGTACTGGGAGAAAACAGATCAAGACGACTGGTGGCTCAACTCAAAGATGGAACGGGGGTGCTGGAACTCGTCTGGTTCCAGGGCATTAACTGGTTGCAAAAAAACATTCAATCCGGGCAGGCCTATCTCGTTTATGGGAAGACTGGATATTTTAACGGAATGCTTCAGATCACCCATCCGGAATTGGAAGTATATACGCCTGCGAAGGCAGGTGGAAAAGCCTTCCTGGAGCCGATCTATCCAAGCACTGAAAAACTTAAAGCGAAATCTCTGGGTGGCCGGCAACTGGGCAAATTATTGTATACCCTGCTGGAAGCCTTGCAGGAACGAGATCTACCTGAAAACCTGCCGGCATCCCTGTTAAGGGAATACCAGTTTCCTTCGCGCTATGAAGCCTATCAGCAGATACATTTTCCGCCATCCGATCTGGCCTACCAGCGGGCACTGGCCAGGTTGAAATTTGAAGAACTGTTTATTGCACAATTACGGCTGGGATTGATCAAACTCGAACGACACCGGTATTCAAAGGGTGTGGTGTTTACCCAGGTGGGAGAACAGTTCAACAACTTCTATCACAAGCATCTTCCCTTTGCACTTACCAATGCGCAGAAACGTGTGTTAAAGGAAATAAGGCAGGATATGGCGCATGGCAGACAAATGAACCGGCTCCTCCAGGGGGATGTTGGAAGCGGCAAAACCATTGTGGCGTTGCTCTCCATGTTACTGGCTGTAGATAACGGATTTCAGGCCAGCCTGATGGCACCCACCGAAATTTTAGCCACTCAGCATTACCAGGGACTATCTGCACTATTACAGGAGATGCCCGTTAAAATTGCATTGTTAACCGGATCCACAAAAGCTGCGGCAAGAAAAAAAATACTGAAGGAACTGGCAGAGGGCGAATTGCATTTATTGGTGGGAACACATGCCTTACTGGAAGACCCCGTACAATTCCGTCAGCTGGGATTGGCCATTATTGATGAGCAGCATCGGTTTGGTGTGGCACAGCGGGCGCGCCTCTGGAAAAAAGCAAATATTCCTCCACATGTGCTGGTTATGACAGCCACTCCAATTCCAAGAACGCTGGCCATGACCGCTTACGGGGATCTCGACTACAGTGTTATTGATGAGTTGCCACCCGGCAGACAACCCATCACAACCGTTCATCGTTTTGATTATTCAAGGGCCCAGGTGATGGATTTTATAAAAGAGGAAATTCAAAAGGGGCGGCAGGCCTATTGCATTTTTCCTCTGATTGAAGAATCCGAAAAACTGGATCTGGAAAACCTGATGCGGGGATATGAAAACATCAAAGCATTTTTTCCCGAGCCAAAGTACTGGATCAGTATGGTGCATGGCAGAATGGCGCCGGATCTCAAGGAAGCCAATATGCAACGATTCGTACAAAACGATACTCAGATCATGGTAGCTACTACAGTGATTGAAGTAGGTGTTAACGTACCCAATGCAAGTGTTATGGTAATTGAAAGCGCGGAAAAATTCGGTTTATCACAGCTCCACCAGTTAAGAGGGAGAGTCGGGAGAGGAAGTGAAAAGAGTTTTTGCATATTATTAACAGGCTCCCAGCTAACCAATGAGGCACGCGAACGGTTGAAAATTATGTGTGCTACAAATGATGGTTTCCGGATTGCAGAAAAGGACCTGGAACTAAGAGGCCCGGGTGATATTGAGGGCACACGCCAGAGTGGAATGTTGAACTTCAAGCTAGCAGATTTAATAAAAGATAAACAATGGCTCGATGCTGCAAAATACCAGGCAACGCAGGTGCTGGAAACAGATCCGGAACTAAAGCGGGAGGAAAACAGCGCATTAAAATTCTACCTTCAGGCGCAGAAAGGAAAACTGGCCTGGAGCAGGATATCGTAAATCTACTGGCTGGAGGAACCGATTATTTGATGTAAATTCAATAGACCTTGAGACGCACAATCCAAATATTCATCTTGACCCTATGTTCTTTTGCTGGCTTTGCGCAAAAGAATACCCTTGGCCTTGAGTTTGTCGAAAACAAAGGGCAGTGGGATCCCTCTGTAACCTATAAAGGGGATCTCGGCAACGGAGCATTTTTTCTTCAGCATAAAGGATTCACTGTATTGCAGCATAATCCAGATGATCTTAAAAAGAGGGCTTCGATCGGGCATGGTCATATGCATGATGAACCCTCCGGTAGTGGAAAAGGAAACAGGAATAAATCAACAGCTTCCAAAGCCAATGTAGCCATACCAACTGAAGGGAAGGGAACGGATGAAAAATTTGTTCTGCGTTCCCACGCTTATAGAATGGAACTGGTTGGAATGACTGCCAATCCGCAGCTTGTTCCGGAAAAACCTTTACCGGGTGTTGTGTCTTATTTTATTGGAAATGACCCTTCCAGGTTTGGATCCAATTGTCGTGTATACAGTACCGTTACTTACCGGAATGTATACCCGAATATTGATCTTCGTTATTATTCTGATGAGGGTTTTCTGAAGTATGAATTTATCGTACAGCCTGGAGGGAATCCCGCCCAGATTGTAATGAAATACGATGGAGTGGATAAACTATCATTAAGTAAAGGTGAACTGGTAATTAAAACAAGTGTAGGAGAAGTGCGGGAATTGCCCCCTTATACCTATCAGGTTGGTACCAAAGGCAGAACAGAAATTCCATCCCGTTATGCCGTTCGGGGAAACCAGGTTTTCTTTCAATTGGATTCCTATGATAAAACAGCACCATTAATAATTGATCCGACCCTGATATTCGCTACGTTCACTGGAAGTAAGTCTGATAACTGGGGCTATACTGCAACTTATGGTCCGGATGGAAGTTTGTACAGTGGAGGTATTGTTTTTGGTGACGAGTTCCCAACTTCCGTTGGAGCTTTTCAGGAAGATTATCAGGTGCCGCAGGCGGCTGCTGGAAGATTCAATATGGGAATCATGAAATTTGATCCTACCGGTAGTCAGCGGGTGTACGCTACTTATATTGGAGGCAGCAATTCCGACCAGCCCCACAGTTTAATAGTAGATCCGCAGGGTGATCTTGTGATTGCGGGCAGAACCAGTTCCTCTGATTTTCCTGCACTTCGTTCTTTTGGCCCGCAAGGAGGATACGATATCGTTCTGGCGAAACTAAATCCCAGTGGAACCGGCCTGGTCGGCTCCATCCGGATTGGTGGTACAGGAAGTGATGGAGAGAACTCCGGCGACAGCCACAGTGGTACTACCCGGCAACTGATTAATTTTTATGGAGACGATGCCAGAAGTGAAGTGAATATAGACAGGGCTGGTAATATTTACCTGGCTTCCTGTACCCGTTCGAGTAATTTTTTTACTACCGCGAATGCTCCGTATAAGACTTTTGGAGGAGGACAGGATGCCGTACTGATTAAGACCGATCCAACCCTGTCAAATGTGTTGTTATCCACTTACCTGGGAGGAAAAGGCTTTGATGCAGGATTTGTATTAGGTGTTCACCCTTTCAATGGAGATATCTGGATTTGTGGTGCAACCCTGAGTGATGATTTTCCTGGTGACAAATCCGGAACCCTGGGTCCTACATTTGGAGGAAACCAGCCGGATGGCTTCATTGCCATCTTCTCCGGTGATGGATCAGTTCATAAAAAATCAACATATATCGGTACACCGCAGCGAGACGCAGTACTTGGTTTTGAGTTCGACCGGCAGGGTGATCCTTACATAATGGGAATCACATTTGGTACCTGGCCAAGGGTCAATGCAGTTTATGGTACTGCCGGAGCAAAACAATTTATCGGTAAACTCAGACCTGATCTGTCCGCCTGGGTATACACCACCACGTACGGAACCAATTCCAGTTTGCCCAATATTTCACCTGTCGCTTTCCTGGTAGACCGTTGTGAGAATGTGTATGTGTCCGGCTGGGGAGGAACCAATCTGGCCAATTTTGAAATGGCAGGTACGAATAACATGCCGGTAACAAATGATGCTATCAAGCGTTCTACTGATAACAACGACTTTTATTTCATTGTGATCAAACGCGATGCAACTGAGTTGCTTTATGCTACTTTTTTTGGGCAGAATGGTAATTTCTCAGAGCATGTGGATGGCGGTACCAGCAGGTTCGATCAGGAAGGGGTTATTTACCAGGCCATGTGCGCCAATTGTTATAGTCAGTCCCTTAGTACCAACAGACCCTTATTTCCTGTAACCCCTGGCGCCTGGTGTTGCCCAAATCGCTACTCCGGAGCACACAATACAGATAATGGAGCGGAATGTAATCTCGCGGCCCTTAAAATCGCCTTTAATTTTGCTGGTGTGGGTGCAGGTGTAACAGCTGCTATTGGTGGTGTTTTTGATACATCCGGTTGCGTTCCCCTTACTGTTTCATTAAGAGATACGATCCGGAACGCACAAAGCTATGAATGGAATTTTGGCGATGGTTCGCCTGAATTGATTACAACCAATTTTGAAGTACAGCATACTTATACGCGTATTGGTGATTTCCCGGTTCGTTTAATTGCGGTGGATTCCAACAGTTGTAATATCAGAGATACTGCCTATATCAATATGCGGGTTCGGGCGGATGAGGCGTTGCTTGATTTCAATGCGGTGAAACTGGATCCCTGTGAATCCTTATCATTCAGGTTTAATAACCTTTCAACACCACCTCCTGGTAAACCTTTTACGGATACCAGTTTCCTCTGGGAGTTTGGTGATGGAACGCGTCTTATCTCCGGTCCAGGCCCTGTAATACATAGTTATCAGTCTCCCGGTACTTACAGAATCCGCCTGACGGTGCGGGATACCGTTTACTGTAATGTTGGTGATCCGCTTACCCGGGAATATAATCTTGCACCGCTAGTAGTAGCAAGGTTTAATCTCCCCAATGGATGTGCACCATATACTGCTGCTATTGAAAATAATAGTATTGCAGGTCAAACCTATTTATGGGATTTTGGTGACGGTACTACTTCAACCGATAAGACACCTGTAAAGATTTTTCAAAATCCTGGGCGATATCGGGTAACCCTGACCGTTACAGATCCCAATACCTGTAATATTATAGATTCTACCTTTAGAGAAGTACTTGTACAAAGTGCGCCCACTGCTGCATTTACTCATAGTCCGGTTACCCCTATTGAAAATACGCCCACTTCCTTCCTGAATAATTCTTCAGCAGATGCCATCGCATTCTTGTGGAATTTTGGGGATGGTGAGACGTTGAATACCGGAACCCGTTTGCCAATTGATCATCAATACAATAGTACCGGTCAGTTTAATGCCTGCCTGGTAGCAGTAAATCAATCGGGTTGTGCAGATACGGTTTGCGCCCCTGTTGAAGCGCTTATCTCCCCGCGTATGGATGTGCCAAATGCCTTTACTCCCCTGGGACCGGCTCCCAATAACATTGTTTATGTTCGGGGCTTTGGTATTGGTAGAATGCGGTTTATGATCTTCAATCGTTTTGGTCAGAAAGTATTTGAATCCAATAGCACCAAAATTGGTTGGGATGGAAGGTTCAACGGTGTTGTTCAACCGATGGATGCCTATGCCTATGTTTTGGAAGTTGAGTTTACTGATGGTTCCAGGGACACTAAAAAAGGTGATATAACTCTGATCCGTTAACACAAAAAGAGTAGAATGATGAAACGTGGAATGTACTTGTGGCGCTTCGGATTTTGCTGCCTGCTGGCGCTTCTGACCATAAACCAGGCATATGCCCAGGATCTCAGGTTCTCGCAGTGGTTCAACTCCCCTCTTACCACCAACCCTGCGAATACCGGATTTATTCCCGATGCGGATTTTCGGATCGGTGCGAATTACCGGAGTCAGTTTATCAATGTGATGGATGTGCCCTATAAAACCATCAGCATATTTGGCGATGCTCAGATCATGCGCGATCGTATAGAAAGCGGATGGTTAGGTGTGGGGGGAGTAATCCTGAGGGATGTTGCCGGAAGTGGAAACTTAACCTCTACCAAAGTGTACGGATCACTGGCCTATCACCAGATGTTAGGATTGTCCAGTTTACTCTCTGCCGGATTTAACCTGGGTTGGGCAAATAAACGTATTGACCCTACCCGCCTGAAGTTTCCGGATCAATTTAACCAGGCTACCGGGTTCTTTGATGCAGGGGTTCCAACCAGCGTAGTTTTCAATTCTACCAGCACCAGTTATATGGATATGCAGGTGGGATTAAACTATGCATATTTTCCAACGGAAGATCTGTATGTGAATGGAGGTTTCTCTGTTCACCATATTAATCGCCCGAGAGAAACTTTTTTTACGGAGTCTGGTTTTGATAACAGACTCGCTCCCCGTTATATCGGTTTTGTGAATGCCAGTGTGAAACTGAACGATCAGGTGATTGTCAACCCGATGGCCTATTATACCAATCAGGCAACTGCCTCTGAACTGGTAGGTGGATTAAGCGCTAACTACAATCTTAGTGGTGATGGTGAAACACAGGTCATTGGAGGTATGTATTACAGGGTAGGGGAGTCCCTTATTCCGCTGATCGGATTTCAATGGAAGAATTTCAGGATGAGTTTTACCTATGATGTAACCACTTCGTCTCTCTCTCAATACAATAATGCGCGTGGTGCTATCGAATTTTCGCTCTTAAAACATGGTTTTTATAGTGAAGGCCAGGGAAATCTCCGGCAATCTCTCTGTCCCACTTTTTAGAGTAAATTTGTCCCATGAAGAAAAGAATCGTACTGGCACTTACCTGCCTATGTCTTATTTCTACCAGTCTGTTTGCACAGGATGATACGGAAGCTGAAACACCCAAGGGGTTCGACAGAACCCGGCTCTTCGTTGGAGGCAACTTTGGCCTCAGTTTTGGCAACTTTACCTTCATCAATATTTCTCCGCAGCTGGGTTATCGGTTCAATGATCTTTTTGCCGCCGGTATTGGCATAAACGGACAGTTTTTGCAACGAAAATATCGATCTGGTGGAACTGTGGTAGAAAAAGACCGGTATGGTGTTGCAGGGATGAATCTGTTCGGACGATTTTATCCCATTAAGCAGGGTTTTCTTCAATTGCAACCGGAAATGAATTATATCTGGGGAAGTAATATAAAATACACTTCTCAACAGGAAGTTAAAAGTTCCATTAATGGGAAAATTCTGCCGTCCCTCCTGGCAGGGGCAGGAGCTTATCTGCCTGCAGGCAGAGCCGGTGGCCTGATCATCATGGCACAATACGATCTTTTAAATAAGGACGGAATAGGACCTAATCCCAGCACTCCTTATGGAAAAAATATATTTATGAGCATTGGCTTTAATGCCGGACTCTAAGACTTATTGAATTTTATTGAACAACTCCACCGGATTATCGCATACGATGATCCGGTCCTCAAAGGGCTCATATAAAAACTGTTCATTGGATGCCTGACGCATGAACAGGATCAGATGCTGATAATAAGCTGCTGAATTCAACAGGTAAATTTTCTTATCATGAATTTTCAGCTGGTTCCAGGTGAGCATTTCGAAAAATTCATCCATGGTTCCAAAGCCTCCCGGCAAAATGATCGCTGCATCACTCATTTCATACATCATTCGCTTGCGGGTATGCATATCGGGCACAACCGCCAATTCTGTAATTCCAGTATGCTGTTGCTCCCATTCTGTTAATACCTTGGGAATCACACCCATCACCTCCCCACCATGCTCCAGCACCGAATCTGCGATGATACCCATCAATCCTTTTTTGCCACCACCATATACCAGTTTTATCTGTAACATGGCCAGTAATTTGCCCAGTTCTGCTGTGTGTTTGGCGAATATTGGGTTATTGCCGGTCTGCGATCCGCAGAAAACAGCAATTGCTTTTATATTCATAGTTTAATTGTGTCAAAGTAAGCGTATTCCTATTTACATTGTGGCAATTTTATAAAATCTTTATCGCATGTCCTCTACTTTGCTCTTCACCTTTGTGATCGCATATTTCGCTGTTTTACTGGTTGTTGCCTATATCACTTCCCGGAATTCCAATAATGAAAGTTTCTTCATCGGAAACAAAAATTCGAATTGGATGCTGGTGGCATTCGGAATGATCGGTACTTCACTGAGTGGAGTGACATTCGTTTCCGTTCCCGGCACCGTGGCAACCTCCGCTTTCAGTTATATGCAGGTAGTTATCGGTTACCTGCTGGGTTATATAGTTATCGCGTATGTTTTATTACCGATTTACTATAAAATGAACCTGACTTCCATTTATAATTACCTGCAACAACGATTTGGGTTCACGGCCTATAAAACCGGCGCGCTGTTCTTTATCATTTCACGTACCATCGGCGCAACTGCCAGATTATACCTGGTAATCAATGTGCTTCAACTCTTTATTCTCGACGATCTGGGCATCCCATTCATTGTTACCTCACTGATCATTCTGCTCATGATCCTGCTTTATACTTTTGAGGGGGGTGTTAAAACCATTGTTTATACCGATACCCTGCAAACCAGTTTCATGTTACTCGGGCTGGTAGTTTGCGTTATCTATATCATGAACAACCTGGGTCTCAATTTCAGTGAAACTATGTCTGCGCTTTCCGCAAAAGGGTATACCAATATTTTCAATTTCGATGTGAACAGCAAGGGCTTCTTCCTGAAGCAGATCCTGGGTGGTGCTTTTATCACCATCGCCATGACCGGCCTCGATCAGGAAATGATGCAGAAGAATATCTCGGTAAAAACCTTAAAGGATTCACAGAAGAATATTATGACCTTCAGTGTGATCATTGTATTCGTGAATTTCCTCTTTCTTCTGCTGGGTGGATTGCTATACATTTTTGCTGCACAGAAAGGCTTGGATGTGTCTGGTGATGATCTGTTTCCAACTGTCGCCCTGAGTTATCTTCCACCTATCACTGCTGTGATTTTTATTATCGCCCTTATCTCTGCTCTTTTTCCAAGTGCCGATGGCGCACTGACCGCTCTTACTTCTTCCTTTTGTATCGATATGCTTGGTATCAAGAGAAATCCCTCATTGGGGGAAAAGGATCAAAAGCGCATACGCATGACCGTTCACCTGAGTTTCACTGTGGTTTTCATGGCCTGCATCCTGATCTTCAAACTCATTGACAACAAATCTATCATTGGGGTTATTCTGGATCTGGCAGGTTATACCTACGGACCCCTGCTCGGACTTTTTTCTTTCGGTATCCTGACCAACAGGAAGTTTGCCGAAAGTATTACTGTTACCATTATCTGTCTGCTGTCTCCGGTACTCAGTTACCTGATCAGTCAATATGCAAATCAACTGCTGGGTGGCTACCAGATCGGTATTGAGCTGCTGTTAATCAATGGATTAATCACTTTCCTGGGCTTGTTAATGATCTCCAAAAAACCTGCCCTGGCATAAACTAAAGCAGGAAAATCTACGTTTTAAGTAAGTAAACCTACGATGCCATCCATCGAATCAAATGGGTGGCATTGTTGTCTCCTAACCTTAAAATGGAAGACGATGAACGATACAATCCGTATGACGAAGCAAAGGCGTTGGAGTGAATCCAAGGCGCAGTCGAGCTGGCAGATCTTTAAAATCATGGCAGAGTTTGTGGATGGATTTGAAGCACTGGCCAAACTGGGCCCCTGTATTTCCATTTTCGGTTCAGCACGTACTGAACCAGGTCACGCCGCTTATGAACTGACTGTAGACGTAGCCAAGCGATTGGCAGATGAAGGTTTCGGTATTATTTCAGGTGGCGGTCCGGGTATTATGGAAGCTGCCAACAAAGGTGCCCAGCTGGGTGGTGGAAAATCCGTGGGACTGAATATCGAACTCCCCTTTGAACAGCATGCCAATCCTTATATCGACCGGGATGCCAACCTGCATTTCGAATATTTCTTTGTTCGTAAAACCATGTTTACCAAATACTCCCAGGGTTTTGTCATGATGCCCGGTGGATTTGGTACAATGGATGAATTTTTTGAAGTGGGTACCCTCATCCAGACCGGAAAAATGTTACAGGTGCCGCTGATCCTGGTGGATAGCTCCTATTGGGGCGGACTCATGAACTGGCTGGAATCGACCATGCTGAAGGAAGGTTATATCTCTCCGGAGGATCTGGACCTGCTGAAAATGGTGGATACTGCTGATGAAGTTGCCGAACAGGTCTTACATTTCTATAGTAAACATCCGCTGCAGCCGAATTTCTAAAAATTTGGGCCTATTTTTGCACAAATTGTCCACTTGGAGGAATTGATTCATCAGCCGATAAATGAATATGCAGAGCGGTTTAGTTCTGCAGAATCACCCCTGTTGGAGGAGATCAACAAGTATACGCAGGCAAATCATCCGCATGCGCATATGCTGAGTGGTCGTTTGCAGGGGCGATTTCTTTCTATGCTCAGCCGGCTCGTTCAACCTCAATACATCCTGGAAATCGGAACCTTCACAGGATACAGTGCACTTTGTCTGGCAGAAGGACTGACTCCAACCGGTAACTTACATACCATTGAAATAAGGCAGGAAGATGCAGAAACAGCAAAAGCATATTTTGATCGTTCTGCCTATGCCAATCAGATTCATCTGATGATTGGTGCAGCTGCCACCATTATTCCACAATTGCCTTTTACCTGGGACCTGGTTTTTATCGATGCAGATAAAACCGGGTACATTGAATATTATGAACTGGTGGTTCCCAGGCTCAGAAAAGGTGGGTTGATTATTGCAGACAATGTGTTGTTTCATGGTCAGGTGCTTGAAACCGTGATCAGTGGAAAAAATGCCAAAGCAATACATTCATTTAATGAACATGTAAAGTCTGATCCAAGGGTGGAAACCAGTTTGGTTACCCTTCGCGACGGACTTTTATTAATCCGGAAAAACTAAGATCATGAAGCGTCCAATCCTATTGATCCTGTTCTTCGCTTTTATCAGCCGGACCAATGCCCAGCAAAACCCGACTGTACTGGCTTATATCCAGGAATACCGGCAGCTCGCTGTTGATGAAATGCTCAGAACCGGTGTACCTGCAGCCATCAAACTGGCCCAGGGAATCCATGAAACCATGGCCGGCCAGAGTGACCTGGTAATGCGCTCGAATAATCATTTCGGGATTAAGTGCAAGTCTACCTGGACCGGCGAAAAAGTATATCACGATGATGATGCAGCAGGGGAATGTTTCCGTAGTTATGGATCCGCTTCTGATTCCTATCGGGATCATTCAGATTTTTTGAAGTCAAACCAGCGGTATAGTTTTCTTTTCAGAATCGATCCAACCGACTACGAAGCCTGGGCTTATGGACTCAAAAAAGCGGGTTATGCAACTAATATCAGGTATTCCCAGATTCTGATCAAACTGATTGAAACCTATAACCTGCAGGATTATACGCTGATTGCTCTCGGTAAGAAAGCTCCATCCGATGAATTGCTGGTTGGTATTCGTCCGCCAAAGCAGGATGTTATAGAAATACCAGTTCCACCGGCAGTATCAAATCATCCTTCCGGTGTATTTGAGATCAACAACACGAAGGTATTATATGCAAAAGCTGGTACCAGTTTACTTGCACTGGCAGATGAACACCGGGTTTCTTTGTCGCGTCTACTCGATTACAACGATATTACCCCGGGAGAGGGTGATCTGCTGGCAACCGATCAGCTCATTTTTCTGCAACGAAAAAAGAAGACCGGTGCCGGACTTTTTCACATTGTAGCATCCAATGAAACCTTGTATGATATTGCGCAGGCGGAAGGTATTCGTTATGGCTCTCTATTGGAATTAAACCATCTGCACCCTGATATGGAGCCGGCACCAGGGGAGCGTTTGTACCTGAAAGAAAAATCACCCAAACAACCGCTGCTGGCTGGAGATAAACGTCCGAAACAAAGATCCGAGCTGGCTTATACCAGTTCCAGACCAACTGATTTGGTACAGCAGGCATCCTTTAAACAAAAACCGGTACAGCACATCGTGCGGGAAAAGGAAACCCTCTACGGTATCAGTAAAAAATACGGAGTTAGTATTGAGCAGGTTAAAGAATGGAACCGGTTGAATACTAATGGACTGAAAACCGGCCAACAATTACTTATTTACACAAACTGATATGTCTGTTTTACAGGTTAAGGATAAACTGTTCGAGCCCTATCTGACGGCTGAAGAAATCAATGGGCAGGTACAGCGACTGGCAGCAGAAATCAATCGCGATTATGAGGGAAAGAAACCCCTGTTTATAGCCATCCTGAATGGTTCCTTTATGTTTGCCTCAGATCTCTTTAAAGCCATCCGCATTGACGCAGAAATCTGTTTTATTAAACTGGCTTCTTATAAAGGGACCAAGTCTACCGGCCAGGTGATAACTGCTATTGGGCTGGACACAGATGTCCACGACCGGCATGTTATTATAGTAGAGGATATTGTAGATACCGGTAAAACCTTGCATGAGTTTCTCCCCCAGTTACACCACCAGCAACCGGCCTCCCTGGAACTGGCTGTATTGTTGCACAAACCGGAAGCCACGCGCTTCCCGGTTCCACTCAAATACCTGGGATTCAGTATCCCGGATAAGTTTGTACTGGGCTATGGATTAGATTATGATGGGCTTGGACGCAATATTCCGGAGATTTACCAGTTAAAGGAGAACCATTAAAGCTATATCGGCTTTTTTTGGTACCCCTAAAACCTAATATGACCTAATTTCGAGTTGTAATTCCCGCCGTCCTGAAAACTGTAGTTGCCATATTAATCCTTGTACTGGCAGGATCGTACGCAGATGCACAGTATTATTTTCGAGGTGAGATAAGGGATGAAACCCAGAAGCCGCTTTCGAATGTAAAAATGACCATGCATTCTACGGGCTACCTCTTTTATTCCGGTGCTTCGGGTGGTTTTGGTATCACCTCTGCCAAAGCGGAGGACTCGGTTACACTGAGCCTCGATGGCTATAAAGTTTCCACCTTTCTTCTAAAAAGCAATAAGGAAAATAACCTCGTTTTACCCCTCCTGGTAAAGAAGGCATCCCAGCCTGAAAAAAGACTGATGTCGCTGGCCCGGGATATCAAACCCGCCGAGCTTGCAAAATTCTCTGTAGGCGGTGAAACCTACAGTAGTCTGCGGGAGAACGATTATATGGAGGCGGCCAAATTTCCCACTATTGATTTCGCAGTGAATACGGATAAAGCTTCCTATAGTAATATTCGTCGTTTTATTAATATGGGTAGCACAGTGCCGCCGGATGCTGTGCGAATTGAAGAAATGCTGAATTATTTTGCCCTGGAGTATGAACAGCCTGAAGCTGGCCAGGATTTTTCAATCCGTACCAGTTTGTCTGAGTGCCCCTGGCGGCCTGCCAATCAGCTCTTCTATGTGAAGCTAAGTGCCCGAAAACTGGACATGGCCCAGGTTCCGCCCAGTAACCTGGTGTTCCTGATTGATGTTTCCGGCTCAATGGATATGCCCAACCGCCTGCCCCTCCTTAAAACAGCCTTTAAGCTGATGGTGAATAACCTTCGCCCGATTGATACGATTTCAATTGTGGTATATGGAGGCACAGTCGGAGTTTGGCTGCAGCCTACTTCGGGTGTTGAAAAAGAAAAGATTAATAAATCCATTGAAGAATTGTCTCCTGGCGGAAGCACAGCCGGCGAATCAGGTATCCTGGCAGCTTACCGGCTGGCTGAAAGTACCTTTATCCCCAATGGCAACAACAGGGTTGTTCTGGCAACCGATGGCGATTTCAATGTGGGACAAACCTCTGAAGAAGCGCTTGAACGGATGATCGTGCAACAAAGACAAAAAGGAATTTATCTCACCTGTCTTGGAGTTGGCATGGGTAATTACAAGGATTCCAAACTGGAAGTGCTGGCTAAAAAGGGAAACGGGAATTTTGCTTACCTGGATAATGAAAAAGAAGCAGAGAAAGTGCTGGTAAAGGAATTGACACAAACGATGTATTCTGTGGCGGATGATGCTTTACTGCATGTAAGTTTTCATCCTGCCAATGTGAAGAACTACCGTCTGATCGGGTTTGATAATAAATTCAGTGCCCTATCAGCTGAAGGCGATGGTTTGCTCGAAGGGGGAGAGGTTGGTTCAGGGCATACCCTGATGGCCATCTTTGAATTAACACCTACAGAAAAATATGATTCCAGCGCATTACTTGCAAAAATAGAATTGAGTTATAAACACCCGAATGACAGTCTCCGCCAAACGCTGATCCGCGAAGTGACGGATAGCCGGATTCAGTCTTTTCAAACCCTGCCATACACCTATCGCATGGCTGCAGGTATTACGCTCTTTGGATCTGTATTGAAAGAATCCAGGTTTGTTAAGCCGGCTAATTTGCAGGATGTACTTACTATTATTAATCCCATTTCCAACCAGAATGACCTGGTTCAACAGGAACTGATTGGGTTGGTGGAGAAAGCGAAAAAAATCTACTACAAAGGAAAGGCTTCCAAACTCAAGCCCAATTTGTTTTGGTGAGTTATTGGCTGAACAAAGTACATGTCAATTTCTCCAATATTTTTTGCTGTAATTTTTCCCCTGTAGGTACATGGATAATCGTTTTTGATCAGCTCGTAAATATTTTCGGATACATTAACCTGGCCAGGTTCTCCATTGCTTTCCATCCTGCTGGCAATATTTACTGTACTGCCCCAGATATCATAGGCGTATTTTGTTTTACCCACAACACCTGCAACAACCGGACCCACATGGATGCCTACCCGAAGTTCCCAGGGTGCCATATTCTTCTTAGCTCTTTCCTGATTCCAGCTTTCCATATATTGAATGATCTCAAAAGCAGCTGCAACAATATTTTTAACATGATCAGGATCCGGACTTGGAATTCCTCCTGCACACATATAGGAATCACCAATGGTCTTAATTTTTTCTAAATGATATTTTGTTATGATATCATCGAAAGCCATAAAACATTCATTGAGTTCCTCCAGCAATTCCTGCGGCGAGAGCACATCCGCCATTTTTGTAAAACTTTTGAAATCAGTAAACAGGACAGAAACCTGTTCAAAATATTTAGGGGTTGCTACGCCCTGTGTTTTTAATTCATTCGCCACTTCAGCAGGCAGGATATTTAAAAGCAGTTTTTCGATTTCCTCATTCTTTTTATCAAGTATTTCATTTGTTTTGGCTTTCATCCGGTAGTTGCGATATAACATTACAGCAATTGCAACAATTAGCAATAGTCCAATCAGGGAAGCATTTTTTGCAAATTTCTGCCGTGTTATTTCAAGCTCTTTTAATTCTTTGTCTTTCGTTAGCAGGTCGATTTCATTTTCTTTTTTCTCAATTTCGAAATTGAATATCAGCCTGGATAATTTCTGGTCAGATGCGGAGTTATAAATCGAATCTTTTACACTGGAATACAGGTTCTGGTATTTTAATGCAGTTGGATAATCCTTGGACAGCTGATAGGTAATCGCCAGTCCGTTGTACAACTTTTCCAATTGCGCAAATGAATTGGTTTCTTTTGCAAATAGTTCTGCCTGTAAATAGGTTGAAATGGCTGTTTTCAAAAATCCCTGTTCCCGATAGGCATCCGCCAGTCCGATTAAAGATTCTGCCATTTCCAGTTTAGCATCCAGCTTGAGTGTCATGTTATAGGCCTGCAAATGGTAGCGGATCGCTTCATCCAGATTTTTTTTCTGAAAGTAAAGGTTCCCCATTTTGTTCAAGGTATACGACATGCTGATACTGTCCTGAAATGCTTTCAATGCTTTTTCGAAATACAGCATGGCGGTTTTTTCATCATTTCGGGCCGTATAAATTTCACCTAAGTTGGTTGCTGTGGTACCATATGCATCCATGTCACCCAGCTCTTCCAGCATGGGCAGGGCTTTGATAAAATAATCAAGTGCTTTGTTATGCGTTTCCGGATTATCATGGTAAACCGTGCCCAAATTATTAAGTGCAATAGCTTCCCGAAGTTTCAATTTATGATCTTCTGCTACTTTCAATGAACGCAGATAAAAATCAAGCGCCTTGATCTTATCTCCCTGGTTATAATAAACTACACCGATATTGCTTAGTACAGTTGATACACCGGTTTGGTCACCAATTGCTTCATATAAATTGAGTGATTCCTGCCAATACTGAATTGCTTCAACATAATTGCCCTGCACATATCGTATGTTTCCCATTGTCTTAACTGCCAGGGCCTGTTCACTTTTAAAACCTGTCTGAGCTGCATGCTGACTTGCCAGCTGAGCATATTGAAAAGAGGAATCAGCAGAAGAATTCATGAATTCCCGGCTCAGCATTAAATAGCCGTTTATCCGGATGGAATCAGATTTTTCTGCTGGTATCGCTTTTTTTAAACTGTCAATAACAGACTGCTGACCCTGAACCTGACCAATTGCCAGCAGAAGGAAAACAAGTAATCCGTATGGTTTACATTTCATGAATTTGATATTCAGTAGATACTGGTTTTATAATTTAGTGAATCTGAAGATTTTTTGTCCGGATTTAAGCTGAACAATCAAAATATATTGTCCGGCTGGTAATTTTCCAATGTTCAATTGCCATTTGAATTTGCCGGCAGCATGCATGGACGAAACCGTATGCCTTTGTCCATTGATGGAAGAAATATACAGTTGATCCGGTGTCAGCCTTTCTTCTGTATTTAACTCTAACAATACAACCTGATTAGCCGGATTGGGATATATTCTGTCAGTTCCAGTTGTTTCCACTTCACCCGGGGCTTCAGAGAAGTTTGCCACATGGCCTGTATTTGGCCAGTTTTTACATCTTGCAGAATTGGAGCTCGCTTCACTGGCCATGGCGGAATATTGATTGATACCTGTGTTGTTTATTAACCAGGTGATTTTGCTGCCATCAAAATAGATGGAGAATTTTCCTCCGCCAGGTAAGAACTGGGTTGGTTGATCTTCTTTGAACCGACCTCTTCCGCGTATTTTGTTTTGGTCTCCAATTGGAACAACTACAGTGAAATCATTGTCATTCTCATAGGCAAAGTTGGCTTTGTATTTAAATCCATTGACCGGTCTCTTCAATTCTTCTATGCAGATTAATTTCGGTTTGATTTTTTTAATTTTCTTATCATGCCCAACTACAGTCAGCACAGCAGTTCCATATTCGATGGTAAAGCTGGATGGTGAAGACAATACCATCGGATTTTTTATTGTTATCGGGTATTCACCTTCTTTGCAGTTTGGTACATACGCACTGCTAAACGCTGGAGCTTGAACTATCAGCGCTTGTAATTTCACCAGGTTTTCCTCCGTAATATCCCGGAATTGATAAGTATAGGCTGGAACAGGAGATCCTTTTTTAACTTCCAGACTATCAGGTACCACCCGTACCGATAAAGGTGTTACTGTTAGATTTCCGGAATCAATTTTTAGTTCATAATTCGAAGGTTCTATCAGGCTAATTCCCGATGGAATCACTTTGAAGTTGCCGCCCGGTGCATGTCCGGATACCGGATTGCCTGCGTTATCTATAATTGTGAAGCCCAACTCTCCGGTTAACACATTGTTTACCTGATCATTGAATTGAAGCCATTGAACAGTTGTGTCATAGTTATTATCAACTGTTCCATAAGGATAGGTTTTATCACTAACAGAAATGGTTAGGGGCATTTTGCTGATGGTTAATGTGCCAGGCAAATAAGTGACTTCAAAATTCTCAGAAAGGAGCGCTGCAGGAATTATTTTATGTGTACCTGCCGTTAGCCCGGTGATCAATGCAATAGACCGATATGTTTCCAATTGTCCGTCACCTTCCTCAATATCTGCCTCGTCTACAATTACTGCAGTATTTCCTTTACTGGCATCACCCGAGCCTTCGCTTGAAACCAATGCCGATGTATTGCTGAGAGTGCTTACGATACCTCTTAAGCTTACAATGCCTCTCAGACTTACAATGCCTCTCAAACTCACAATGCCTCTTAGGTTGGAAATACCATCCGTTGACTCCATGGTTATGGTTGGCGTTCCCGAAAAATATTGTGCTATGGAACCGGGTGACAGGTCCAATACACTGGTTGTTTCATATTGTGGTACACCACTTACGATACCACGTAAGCTTACAATTCCACGGAGACTAACAATTCCCCTTAAACTTACCAGGAAACCAAGATCATTCAATTGATTAAATACATCCGGTGCAATCTGGCTTCCGTCAACCAATGCACTTGCATCATTGATCCGGTATAGTTCATGTTGTAATTTTAGCTGCTCCAACACCTCTGCCTCTTGCTCAGTTGGAATGGTATGGGTACCCTCAATCAAACCGTAATTGTATTCAAAATCCGCTATTCGCTGACCATATTCAAGCTGTTTCCTTTTTGCTTCAATGGTCACTGGTAACTTCAGCACTCTGAGCGTTCCATCTGGTGTTTGCGGTGCTATAAAGCTGCCATCTTCTGTGGTTGGCGGATATTCATATAACTCAGATAAAGCGATTGCTGCAGGGTCCTGTAAATCCAGTGGCTGCATCTTCGCCCGAATATAATAAGGGGAATTAATAGGTGAGAATTGAGTGGCATTGGTACTGAATTCAAGGTTGCCTAATCCAAGTGAAGAGGCAGTAATTCCCAGTTCATTAATGTCCACTCCGTTTAACGAAATAATTGCCCTGAACTGTTGAATCGGAACCGGCTCTCCGAATTTTTTTACCGTATCTACCAGCTCTATGGTTATTTTTTTCTTTGGAATATCAAATAATAATACCGGCTCCGTAATACCTCCATCTTGCCCGCCTGCACTTATTGGCGGAGTGTATACCTGTATGGCAGGATTACCTGCCACTGCTCCTGGCCTGACCTCAATTGTTGTGCTGTTTAAAATAGCATAGTCAGTACGATTCATCGGCTGTGACCGGAAATACACCTGCGAACCTGGTCTGAAAAATTCACCTTTTATCGTGAACTGAAAATCCGGACTTGAGGGGGGCGGCGTTCCTGTTTCTGCAGGAATTTCTATTGTTTCAATTACCGGTTTGGGCGCCGCAAAACTTCCTATTGCAGCTAGCGGCTGAATTAATCCTGCTCCAGATTGCGGATCAAATCCTGCCTGATCAATGTCAATTGTTGTTGATTGAAATAGTGCCTTAACCTGATCCGGAGGCAATGTATTGGCCGGATTTACAAATTTCCGGTTGGCCTCCATGAGTAAAGCCGCTGCAGCTGCTGCATGCGGCGCTGCTGCAGATGTTCCGAAAAAGTTGATGAAGCCATCGCCATCGAAATCATTGGTGCCAAGTGCTACAGTAGTATTCACTCCATTTGGTGCGGTAAAATCAGGTTTGGGACGAACTGTGCCATTTACAGGTGTGCCGCCATAGGATGAAAATGTTTCGGAAACAGTAGAGCCGGGAATGGCCGGATTCAATGGTTTGGTATATCGCACTGCTCCAACTGTCATTGCCCCGGCTGCATTTGCCTGTCCAACTATAGTACTGGTTCCTTCATTGTATTCTTCAATGGTTGCTTCACCCTGGAAAATGATATACTTTAGATTTACCGGCGTGTTGGAAGCATTGGGTGCAGCCCCTGCCCTTACTATCAGGATATTGGTAAAGGTAGTTGCCTCAGTATAAAATGGCATTACTTCAATTGGATCACCACCAATATTATTCCTGTTAAAACCAAACAGCGTGGTACCATTATCGTTCGTTAGGTAAATATCAAAATCATGGACCGTACCATTCTGTTCCGGTCCAATGGAATAAACATCATCCTGCCATTGTAGTACGAGGGTATAAGTGCCCGGTACCAGCCGGATTCGTTGAAATACATCACCTGTGCCACTGAAGTCATGTGCCTGTCCCACAATTCCGGATGGCGCCGCCACAGGCCTGAACGTACGCTGGTAAGATTTGTTTCCATAATTGCCGGCTGCTGAAAAATAGCTAACACCCTGTGCCGTTACGGTATTCACTGCCTGCGCAACTTTTCCGTCTTTAAAGAAAGGTTCGGTTATGAATGTGATATCATCTACGATTACATCACACTGTGCAATAGACTGGAGTTCCAGTATTCCCTGAGCAAAATCACCCGCACTTACAAATCCTGTTCTGAATGCAAGAGAAGCACCTGGTGCAATATCATGTATGATCTGTAACATCGCCCTGCCTTCATCAGAACGCCTGCCAAAGGGATACTCTTTCAAAACTTCCACCGGCGTAGGGAAGGCAGCATTCTCTGGTCCGGGTAAATCTCCGTTTTGAACATCTGTTCTTGCCGGACCACCATCAGGCGGATTTAATGGAATGCTTCCCGTTGTATTGTAACTGTCTGATAAAACGCCGATTTTAATTCCATTACCGGTTACGCCATAGGCAGCTCTGACCTGATTGGTTGCAAAAGAGCTGTCTCCCTGACTCGTGGTTTGCCCGAACGCTGAAACAGCAGAATAAACAGGCCTGCAGAAATTGATTAATTGTTCACCCGGTGTACGTTCATTGTCCTGATTGAAGGTGGAAAGCAGTTGCAAATTGGCAAATGGCATTCTTCCCGTAATGATGAGAGAATTTGTTCCATTGGGTATGGTGTCAACCAGTCCGTAGGGGTTTCCTGGCGCTGTCAGCAAACCGGCAACATATTCCCGCTTCCCTTCAAATGCAATAATTTCCAGGTAGGCAGAGCCCTCCTGAACTACAAATAGCTGATTGGTATTTGTATTGATTTCCGGTCCCCGCGACAGAAAATCAAGTTCTGCTCCTGTTAAACTTCCCACTTTCCCGGATTGTGGTGGCTCGTATAGTGGACAAACCAAAGGCCTGTTTTCTACCGTAACCGTATCACTGGAACTACAGCCACTATGCAGATCTTTCACAATGAAAATATATTCTCCTGCAGCTGTTACCTGCACTTGTTCAGTTGTTGAAAAAATGCTGCCGGAAAGATCGGTCCAGGTATACGATACATTCGAACTGCTACTGGTTCCGATTAAAGTGGCAGTAGGTTGTGCGGTACAGGACAATACGGTGTTTGCTCCAGCATTGGCATCAGGTCGCTGTTCGCATTGTTCCAGTGGAACATGCACCAATTCCACCTTATTCCCGATTTTGATTTTTTTCGCAGACCAGATTGCTCCTGTATATTTTACAGATCCATAATCTCCACCTATCAATACTTCTCCATTGGGTACAAAGATGGTTCCAAACCAGGAGGATCCGGTTTCATACTTTGATGTACCCAACTGTTTCCAGGCTGTTTTGGTATCCGAACAGGTAGAGCCACTGCCATGTGCTTCAGCATAAATTCTGGATGCAGAGCCTCCTCCTTTTATTACCACTGCCAGTTTTCCGAGGTCTACATCTCCTTTAATCAGCAACCTGAATATCCCCGCTGGGTTTTGTTGAAAATCAAAAACGAAAGTATTGGTACCGCCACTGTTTTTTATTTGATTGAAAACATAGGTGCCCGCACCATTCAGTACCAGTGTTTTGCCCCCTGATAGTTCAACTTTACCATGTTCACCCGGATTGATGGTTCCTCCATATTTTATGGATTTGGTGACGGATGTCTGAAATTGCTGTTTTTCCGGAAGGGCTGGAAGATTTGGCAGATTGGGTATCTGCTTTCGAACTACTCCATCAACTGGTTGCGGACCGGAATAGTTTTTTCCATCAGGAAGTGTAATGGTACCCTTGATTATTCCACCGGCTATATAGATGTTTCCATTTGCATCAATATCGCCTACGACTTTCGAGTAGGAACCTAAATGGATTGCCTTAAAGGACTGAGAAGAATTGGCTGCAGTAATGGCACCGGTAATATTGTTATAACTACTTAGTTGTATGGTTTTGCCAGTATGGATGCCTCCCCCAAATACCACTGTTCCGGTTGTGATAACCGGACCAAAGGACCCGGTCAGGCCCGTATTAAGGATGGAATTTCCTCCAATTTCAATACCGCAGGAGGCAGCGTTTATCTCCCCGCTGAAAAGTACATAGTCTCTTAATTTTCCCTGGGCGCTGGCAGAGCCCGCTGAAATCGTAAGAATGCCAAAAAACAACAGAAAAAGCAGCCTGGCGCTCGTCCGTAAGATTCTCATTTGCTAAAAATTATGAATTGCAGGGACACGCCTTCAAAGCGGTCGTCAACAACTCGGGTTTGGGGTTAAAATGAGTTCCGTATGGTACGATGAGAAAGGGGTAAGATCAAGAATACGTGAAAATTTTCCCTGGGATATATAGAGTGTTAAGTTACAATTTTATACATATGTTGCAAGGGGAAAAATACCCGTTTTCCGGGATTAACGCTGGTGTTGAACCGTTTTTTCATTTTGAGCCCTTAATCGTTTACAGAGGATTTTAATGAATCCCCTTGCGATTTCCGGCCTGGTTTCTATTAGTTCATAAAACGGCTCCTGGTCAATTCTGAATAGCGTACAATCCGTTGTACTGGTTGCACTCGCGGATCTTGTTTCCGCATCCAGCAGAGATAGTTCACCGAATACCTCTTTGTCGCCGAGAATGGCAAGATTGGTCTGACCTTTATGTATGCGCACCGAACCCCGGTGGATAATATACATGCAATCACCAATTTCCCCTTCATTAAATATCAGTGTATCCTGTTCAAATTCTTCTTCTTCCATCAAAGGTGCCAGGTCGGCCAGGATATTTTCCGGGGTTTCCCTGAATATCGGTAAGGATTTAAGGATCAGCACTTTTTCTATAAGTAATAACGGATCCTGGGAATTGTGGCTCATACAAATGATTTAATTGCTGGCAAATACCGCTGTTTCCTGTAATAAAGGATTCTCTGCTTTCAGATATTTTGTACAATAATGCGGATCAATTTCGATAGCGTATTTTTTTGCAACATACAATGAACAGGCTTTGGTCCAATCCTGGTATATAATTGGTTGTTCCGATAATATTCTATCCAGAATAGCTCCGATTCCTTTGAATTCACCAGACTGGTAAACTGAGCGAAGTGCATTGCATCGCTCTTCGATTCCACTGTCTTCATATATGGCAGTGAAGTATTTACTTAGCTCTTTTTTTACAGTCACTTCAATTATTTCCATTGCATTTGCAATCGTTTCTTTTTTGTTGGCCATCAGGGCAGTTCTGGATTTCTTTATATTTTTTCGTTCATAGATACATCCAAATAAACACAATAACAGTTCCCTTATTTCGGTAAGTTCAATTTGAATGGCGTTTTGAAGTAAACCTGATGCAGGCGTTTTTTCCTGCAGTTTCCGTTGCATGAATAATAACTCTACTGCATACCTTATGTACGCCCTGGCAATATCTTCCAGGAACGACTTGCTGGCATGCACGGCTTTGTATTTACTTCTGTACATGGCTTTAATGGTGGCAGGCAGATTTGCCTCTTTCTCTGAAATCAGCCTTCCCAATGCCAGTCTTGCTTCCTCACCTCCAATTTTTCCTATTAATAAAATTAATTGAGTGGATTCCGAATGCGACAATCTTTGATGCCGCAGAAAATTTTCAATCTCTGGTACAGCTTTAGTTCCCGCTCTTAACAGAGCTGATTTTACCAGTTTGGGTTTTTGAATATAGCACTGCATGGCAGCTTTTATTGTTTCCAAAGAAGTGGCATGCCCAATGATAGACAGTCCTTTTTCCAGAAGCGGATCGTCTTTTTCGCTGATTAATAATACTGAATGCAGAGGATGTTCGTATTCATCTGCCACAATACCTAAAATGTCCAGGGCTTTTTTCCTTTCTTCCGGAGAGGCTGAACGTATGAGCGTAGCAATGATTTCTTCAGCAGTAAACCGAATGCTTTTTTGCTTATTACAAAGCATTCCACAAACAGCAGCTTCCTGAATATCCGTATCGGCCTGATTGTAATGGAATAAAGCTTCTGACAAGGAGTCTGTTAGTTTGCAAACAGCCTGTGTCGCTTCCTTTGAAACATTTCTGCTATTTGCAGTACCTGAGAGGTCCTTCAGCTGAGACTGCAATTCAAAGATGTTCTTTCTGCTGACCAGCCGGATGGCTTCTTTTTTTACAGCGTCAGCCGGATGATTTACAAACAATCTCAGTAATTCAATGGAAATGGGATTTTGTTTGCTCGCTACCATCGATAATATGCTAAGCACTTCCTGCTCGGATCCATGTTCTATTTTTTCTTTTATTTTATTCAGTGTTCCGGAATCGTTAAGTGTAAATTCTTCCTGGCTAAAATATCGGCTCGATATGGTAGTAACCAGCATATTGACGTACTCTTTATTTACAAAAACAATTCCAGTCAGCCAGCCGATTACAAGAATGATAAGTGTATAGCAGAGTGTAAGCAGGTTAATGTCTCCATGGTAATTTAAGAGCAGTAGTAGCAAAACACCTGAAAACAGGGTGGCAAACGGGTCCATGATTCCCTTTATAATGTTATGTGCACGCATACGTTCATGGATAGGAAGTGGCTGCATAATGGTAAGCAATACAGGAGAGTTGATGGCAGTTCTCAATACATCAACAGCTATGGAGGAGGCGCCGAATATGAAAAATATAAATCTTTCATCCTGGTTGAAATAGGAGGTGCCAATTATAATAGAAACTAATCCAAGTAAAAGCAGTGGTGTTATAAATAATGACTTTTGAATTCCAAGATTGGTGGTTAACCTGCTGGTGAAAATAGTTTTTGTGATGAGGGCAATGATGCGCAAGCCTGCCATAAAAAACGCAATGAATTTTGCCAGTTCTACATCATTATGGTAGGATTCCTTAATTTTTGCATAGAACCCGTAATTAACGATAATAACACAAGCTGTTGCCAACAGGGATATAATCGCAATTCGACGTATTATTTTATTTGATACAAATGTCAGATAGAGGTTCCTGACCGGATGGCTGGAGTGATGTACCCGATCTGATTCATGCACATCTTCAAAATGAACTGATTCAGATTTGGCAATCGATCTGTAAAAAGGTATCGAAATGAGCATGCTGATTACACCAAGTAATAACAGGTTCAGTGTCCCGGTATAAGGAACAACTATCAGGGCAAGTGTGTACCCGATAAATTTTGCGGGAATATCTCCCGAGCTTACCACCCCAAACAGCCGTTTGCTTTGCCGGATATTAAACAGCCTGGATGCAATTCCCCAGAACTCCAGATTGTTTAGTAAGTACAATACGTAAAACCAGGCCAGACTGGCATAATATAGCCAGTTATCTGTTATTACAGTACTGCCTACCCGAACCAGTAACATCGTTCCTGCCATAAAAAATATAATGGCTGCATTGAACTTCTTAAATGGTATATGATGTTCAAGTACGGTATAGGCGAAGCCGGTTAACCAAAGCAGCAAGGAGGACAATACCATTACCCAGGGTAGCTCGTGTACCGGAAACTTTTCCAAAAAACGGGCAAATTCTGCAGTAAAGAAAAAGGAGATTCCCGCACCCTGAAAAAACTGTAACCAGAATAATTTTTTTACCAATGGCCATTCCTGCTTTTGAATATTCAGCAGATTCAACCAGAACCGGTTGCTTCTCATTTCCCGTCTTTGTTTAAGTGTTGTCTTTGCAGGCGATTCTTCAGTATTTCCAGATGTCGTTGCTTTCCTGGCTGACGATTCGTTTGAGAGCTTTTCGTGAAATACCGGTGCTTTTCAAAAAATCCTATTTGAATTGGATCCCATTCCTGTTCGGTTTTGATTATACCATATTCAAGAAACTCTTTCATCAGGTTTTGACTGATGGGAGGGAAATCTTCTCTTCCCAGGTAATCCAGATCTGCGTCACAGATGATTTCTTCCAGGATTGTTGTGGGCGTTTGTGGTATCCTGGTTGCCATGATCATTCCCCTGATGGATTCCAGTTCCGAAGTTTCCAGCTTGCCATTCCCCAGATCCTCCAGCATGATTTCACAGGATCTTAGCTCATGTCCCTTATAGGTGTCCAGAAATCCAATATCATGATAAAGTGCTGCAACCCGCAGTAGTAACAACTGGTTATTGTCTTTTATACCTTCTTCACCAGCAATACGTACCGCCTGTTTTAATACATCCATTGTATGTTGCAGGTTGTGATAGGTTAATCGCTTATCCAGCCCATTTTCAAGGCGAAAAATAATTGATTGTTCCAGGTCCTGGAAGCCTGACTCGGTCATGAGCTACCTGTTTAAAAGTGGGAATACATTGGAAATTCCCTAGAAATATAATAAAAAAGCCGCAGATGATTGTCTGCGGCTTTTTTTATCAGGAGAAGATCTCTCTCACTTTGTCAAAGAAACTTCGTTCGTTTTTATCCGGCTTCGGCTGGAAATTGTCGGATTGCTGTAATTTTTCAATCATTGCCTTTTCTTCACTGGTCAGGTTTTGCGGCGTCCATACATTCACGTGAATCAACTGGTCGCCTTTTTCATAACTGTTTACTGCAGGAAATCCTTTCCCTTTTAATCTGAAAATCTTCCCGCTCTGCGTGCCTGCCGGAATTTTTATTTTGGCTCTGCCATCAATGGTGGGTACTTCCACATTGGCTCCGAAGATGGCATCCGGTATGGAAATGTATAAATCAAATGCAACATTCAATCCATCGCGGTGCAGCTGGCTATGTGTTTCTTCTTCTATCAGTACAATCAGATCCCCCGGTGATCCACCCCGTTCGCCGGCATTTCCTTTTCCGGAAACACTGAGTTGCATTCCTTCCTGCACACCTGCCGGGATATCTATAGTTACAGTTTCTTCGCCATAAACCCTTCCTTCTCCTTTACAGCTTCCGCATTTCGCAGTGATGGTAGAACCTTCACCGTTACAGGTCGGACAGGTAGTTACGGTTTGCATCTGACCGAGGAAGGTGCTGGTCACTTTGCGAACCTGGCCAGATCCTCCACAGGTTCCGCAGGATTGAATACTGCTCTTATCCTTGGCACCACTGCCTGAACAGGTGGAGCAGGATACGTATTTTTTTACCTTGATGCTCTTGGTTACACCTTTGGCAATTTCTTCGTAATTCAGCTTCAGCTTAACACGGAGATTACTTCCCCTGACACCCCTTGCTCTTTGCCCGCCGCGTGCGCGACCGCCAGCCTGACCGCCAAAGAAAGAACCGAAGATATCATCCCCAAAGATGTCGCCAAACTGGCTGAAGATATCATCCATGTTCATGTTGCCACCACCTCCGTAGCCACGGGCTCCATTCCCTACACCGGCATGTCCATACCGGTCATACTGCGCCCTTTTATCCGCATCACTGAGCACTTCATAGGCTTCCGCGGCTTCCTTAAACTTTTCTTCCGCAGCTTTATCTCCGGGGTTACGGTCGGGGTGATACTGCATAGCCACTTTCCGGTAGGCTTTCTTGATCTCATCCGCAGAGGCTGTTTTAGCCACCCCCAATACTTCGTAATAATCTCTTTTTGCTGACATGTGCTTTTTTATTTACCGACTACCACTTTGGCAAACCGGATAATCTTATCGTTCAGGTAATATCCTTTTTCCACTTCATCAATCACTTTTCCAGCCAGATCCGGACTGGGCGCAGGTATCTCCGTAATGGCTTCATGCAGGTCGGGATTAAATTCAGTACCCTTCGCATTCATTGCTTTTAGCCCGCGACCATGCAATACATTTCTGAGTTTGTTGAAAATCAGGTAGGCTCCCTCCTTCAGGGCAGGCAGGTCTTCACTGCTCTCCATCTGTTTTTCAGCTCTTTCCATGTCATCCAGTACTTCCAGCAGCTGTCCGATTACCTCTTTCCCTGCTGTCTGGATCATTTCCAAACGCTCCTTGGCTGTACGCTTTCTGAAATTGTCAAATTCAGCAGCCTGCCGAAGGTATTTGTCCTTCAAATCGGCCAGTTCAACTTCCAGTTTTTCAAATTCACTGACTTCCTTTACTGGTTCGTTCAGATGGGTTGTTCCCGGAACATCGCTGTCGGAATTGATGTCCATTTCATTCTCGGTTGACTTGAATTCTTTTTCTTCCATATCGTACAAATTGGCAGCAAACCTAGCATTTTCTGCCATTATTGGCGGGATAGCCCCCTGGCAGTTCAGCTGATTTGCCTTGTTTTTTGATCATCCTAATGGGGCAATTTTTTTGCCATTGATGGAAATCGGGACAATTTGTCCTATTCCTTCCGGTTCCATGCTACCTTTGCGCATCTATGACGAATGTATACCTCAAAAAGAAAGTCAGCAGGCGGATCGAAAATGGTCATCCCTGGGTATTTGCGAATGAAGTGGGCACAGTAGATGGCCCCCTGGATGGTGGAGATATTGTCAGTCTGTTCACCCACGATAAAAAATTCATCGGGAAAGGGTATGCCAATCCCAAATCCCAGATCCTGGTTCGGTTGCTGACCCGCAAAAAAGAGGAGGAGATCAATGATCAGTTTTTCTATAACCGAATTAAATCAGCCTGGGAATACCGCCAGAAAATAGGGTATACGGAGAACTGCCGCCTGATTTTTGGTGAGGCCGACTGGATGCCAGCCCTGATCATTGATAAGTTCAATGATTATTTTGTGCTGCAAACCCTGGCGCTCGGGATGGATAAATGGAAGCCGGCAATCGTGGCCGCCCTCCAGGCTATTTTTAAGCCCAAAGGCATTTATGAACGAAACGATGTTCCGGTGCGGGAACTGGAAGGACTGCCACAAATCAAGGGCTTTTTATCCGACCCCTTTGATACCAGGATCATCATTAATGAGAATGGGCTTAAGTTTTATGTGGATATTGAAAATGGACAAAAGACAGGTTATTTCCTCGACCAGCAGGACAATCGCCGCGCCATCCAGCATATCGTAAAAGGAGCAGATGTGCTGGGAGCATTCACTTATACCGGTACGTTTGAGATTCATGCCGCGCATTATGGAGCTAAATCTGTACTGGGACTCGATATTTCCCCCTCCGCAGTGGAGCAGGCCAACCAGAATGCAGCACTGAATGGGTATGCAGACCGCTGCCGCTTTGAAGCAGTGAATGCGTTTGATGTACTAAAAGCATGGGCCAAAGAAGGCCGCCAATACGATGTGGTGATGCTCGACCCCCCTGCCTTTACCAAAAGCAGGGAAACCATCCAGAAAGCTATTACCGGGTACAAAGAGATCAATCTCAGGGGCATGAAACTGATCAAATCGGGAGGATTTCTGGTTACCACTTCCTGTACCAACCTGGTACAGCCTGAACTCTTTCTTGAAATTATCCAGATGGCTGCCAAAGACGCCAAACGCACATTAAGGCAGGTGGTTTACCAAACACAGGCAAGTGACCATCCCATTGTATGGGGACAGGAAAATACACATTATCTGAAGTTTCTGATTGTGCAGGTGGTGTAGGCAGGGAGGAAAGGGGGAAAGGAAGACCTTCTCACGTCTGACGTCTCACATCTCACTTTGCTACCTGAAATCTTCCGGTTTCAACAACCCGCCCGGTTTTGTCGCGGAGCTGAAAGATATAGATCCCGCGGTAATAATCACTGAGATCGATGGTTGTTTTGGGTTGAACCTCTTTCTGTTCAAACACTTTTTTCCCAAGGAAATTAAAGACCTGGAATGTAAAGGACCGTTCTACTGATTTGTTGAAATCAAATGTAATCTGGGTAATTGCGGGGTTGGGGTAAAAACGTATAACCGGACGCTCAGCAGCAGGCTTGCCGGATTGGCAAAGTCCAGTACAGGCGATTAACAGACTTATGGATAGTGTAAAAAATATCCTCATTCTCGATTCCGGGTTTCAGCGTTTAGCACAAAATAAACCTAATTTTTCAAAGATACAATTGCTGCCTGTTAAAATAAAACAGGGGCTGATGCGTTGCTCAGCCCCTGTTTTTATTTTTCTATTAAACTACTTAATTCAGACCTGCGAGGGTAGCCTGGATCGCATTGAAATCTGGCAGATCAGTTACTTTATCCAGGATTTCTGCATATTGGATAATCCCTTCTTTATCAATAACAAAAGCAGCCCTTTTGGATACTCCTTTCATATCGAACACAAAATCCTGTATCAGGGAATCATAACTGGCTGAAACTTCTTTGTTGAAATCACTCAGCAGGGGAAAGTTCAGTTGCTGCTCTTCCTTGAATTTTCCCAGGGTGAATACAGAATCCACACTGATGCCGAATACCTGTGCATTCGTATTATTATACTGGCTGATTGAGTCTCTCACCGTACACAGTTCTGTGGTACATACACCGGTAAAAGCCTGTGGGAAAAACAACAATACGACGTTCTTACCTTTCTGATCGGCAAGATTCACTTTGTTCTTTTCAGAATCAAATAAACTAAAGAGAGGGGCAGGTTGTCCAACTTTGCTCATAACTTTTTTTTGAAATAACAGAATTAATGTCAAATTGTTAAACAAAATCCCAGCCATTGGCCGGGATTTGTTTTTTCAGTCAATAACCAAAAATAGGTCTTACTGAGGGACAGATTAAAAACGGGGACAGAAAACTTTCTCCCTGGTAGAGTTATCTCTGTTCAGGAAGCCAATATAAGTAATTGATAATTCAAAACCTCCTCTTCCCTGGCTGGCTGTTTTTAATTGTGAAACATTCACATCATAACTAAGGCCAATGGAAAATGGATTGTAGTCGATTTTTACAGCAGGAATCAGGGCATCACGTAAACGCATAAACGCACCAACATGAACAATATAATCAGGCATTTCCGGATCTCCGATTTTATATCCGTACATAGCTCCTCCTATTATTTCATCTGCAGGTCCCTGTTTGGAATAATCTCCCTGCAGGTTAAAGAAAGCCTGGTCTCCCACATCAAATTTAACGCCACCTGAAACTACCCATTTCGGGTGCAGTGCCGCATTCACATTGCGATAAAACGAATTCCGTGGTCTGTTGATATGATGGTAGGCCAAACCAATAAACATATTGTTTTGCTGATCTGGTCCAAAACTGCTATTGAAACTGGCACCCAGGCTGGCATCCAGGTTGCTGTAGTTCGCATTGATAAATGTTTCCCCATCAGCCAGAGCCGGGTTAAACGCGCCTCCTACATATTGATTATCGGTGGTAATCTTTGAACGATCAATACGTCGTTGAACCAGTCCGCCCATAAAACCCACCGACAAATACATATTACGTTCGCTGCTCAATGATTTATGATAGTTGATAGCGGGTAGCAAATGTGTGGTCGTAAGTGAAACTGTTCCTGCTTTATCAAAAAGCATCTGCAAACCAGCCGTGATAAAGTCATCTCCTCCGCCAACCGGCATTTTATATTCGGCATTAACGGATCCGCTTTTGAAAGCATTGGTTACACTGTTCCATTGATCCCGATATACAATCTGCGCACGAACATCACCTGTAAAGATACCGGCCAGTGATGGATTTCGAAGCAGAGGTGCTTCGTAGAACTGCGAGAAATGGATGTCCTGCGCCTCTGAAATGAGGCAGCTGAAAACCAGTAGCGCAGCCAGCAGTAGATGAATAATATTGTTAAAGATCTTTTTCATAGGTTATCTGATAATTGTAACGTTTCCTTTTAACGCTACTACCTGTCCATTTTCGCAAATCACTTCGATAATATATACATAGGCATCTGATGCTGCCTGCTGGCCGCGGATCAAACCATTCCATCCTTCGGATGCCGCATTAGGTGCAAAGTTTTTGCGTTCAAATACCATTTCTCCCCAACGGTTAAAGATGCGCATAGATTGTATACGATCCAGACTTCTTCCTCTGGGATAGAATACATCATTCTGTCCATCATTATTCGGACTGAATGTATTCGGTATGAAATAATTCCTGTTTTCACAAATAACTCTAACCACAATATTGCTGGATGAACGACAACCATTAGCATCTACAACATTTACCCTGTAGTTGGTTGTGAATTTGGGATTCGCAACAGGTGTCGGACAGTTGGTACAACTCAACGCATCTGAAGGAGTCCAGGTATATTGAGTTATATTATCGCTATAGGTGATGGGTAGGGTTGTTTCAAAACCAAGTGGTATTACTATTTCAGGAACATTTTGAATAGAAGGTAAAGGCCAGATGGTAACTTCTTTACTAACAGAAGCAGAGCAACCAAATGCTACGGAAGCGGTTAAATTCATGGTTGCCTGTCCACTATTGGTGTACCGTACAGTAATATCTTTTGTATTGGCATTTTGTCCATTGCCCAGGCTCCATCTGTAAATCGTTGCACTATCGGGTACAACAGTTGAACCGGATTGGCCCAATAGTTCAAACAGACAGATTTCATCCGCACCGCTGATCACCGGCTGTGGAGTTCTATATACTCGTACCGTATCAGTAAAACTATTCTCACAGCCTGTTTCAGTAGTTACAAATTGAGTAATTACATATCGACCAGGCTCTGCAAAAGAATGCTTTGGATTCAGTTCATTGAACACATTGGGTGATCCATCTCCAAAATCCCAGCGACGAAGCGTTACACTGTCATTTCCGATACTGAAATCACTCAGGTTAACTGAACCGGTATCACAGAACTCGCGGGTATCTGTGTTAAAGGCCGGGATAACGCCTTTCACCATGATGGTTGGTCTGCTTCCTACCGGAACTTCACAGTTCAGGCTGTCTATCAATCTCACAAAAGGACGATAAAAGTTGGGGAAGCGATAGGTATGGGTTACGAGATTAGCTTGAGATGAATCAGCAGCGCCGTCACCAAAAACAAGGTAATACTTGGTATTGGGTGGAGGAACAACATTAAAGTTTACAGTGATCTGGTTACACTCTTCAATCGGGTTGTAATTAAATACCAGATCCGTAAATGGGTTATAAATATTCACATGTCCTATTGCAGTATCTCTGCATCCGCCATTTCCAATTGCAATCTGACGTACCGTATAACGGCCATAAGTATTGAAAAAATTATTAGTGTTGGGTAAGGTACTGGTATTGCCATCACCGAAATCCCAATAAAGAGAATCGTAGTCTGAAGCGTGTGAGGTGAACTTGGTTTCCAAAGGCGGGCAAATGGCAGATGTATCAATCATGGTGAAATCAGCCTTGGGAGATAGTATCTGAATATAATTCTGGCGGATCAGCGAATCCTCACATCCCTGTCCATCGCGGATAAATAATTTAACGGTATAAACGGAATCCGGTCCTGAATATTGATACAGGGGATTCTGATCAGTGGAAGTTCCTCCATCACCGAATTCCCAACGATAGGTAAGGTTGTTGCCTGATGATGAATCGCGGAAGGGGAGATCTACACCCGGACAAAAACTTGTATGCGCAGCCGCAAATCGGGCGAAGGGTTTGGTTATATTGGCAGCCGCTGTTTTCGTAATGGTGTCTACGCATCCTATATTATCAGTAGCAGTCAGTTTAATCGAGTAAGAGCCCGGGTTACGATACACATGATTAATAGGAGTTGCTGTGTAACTTGCCGTTTCACCATCACCAAAATTAAATTGCCAGTTAACAATGGATCCCGCAGGAGTGGACTGGTCAGTAATAGTAACCTCACTATTTACACAACCTCCGTTATTCACTACTGAAAAATTTGGAATTGCGCCCACAACCGTTACCATATCGGTTATGGTTCTAGCCAGGATACAGCCATTAATATCCTCCATGATAAGTGATACATCAAACACTCCGTTTACCGGAACCCTGGTTTGAATAGATCTTCCACCCACAATTGCTGGCTGCCCCTCAATTACCCAGGTATAGGATTTTATGTTGGCAGCATCTGTTCCGCTTGCAGTTAAGGTGAATAATTCATTCCGGCAAACGCTTGGTTTGCTGATGGAGAAATTATTCACTAATGGGAATAAATTTAACCGGCTCGTTCGGGTATAACTGCATATCGGGTCGGTGATGGTTAGTGTTACATTATACGTGCCATAACTGGCGTATGTTACAGTTGGGTTAACCTGTGTGGATGTTTGTCCATTTCCAAAGTCCCAGAAATAGGTTGCTGTACCATGCGTGGGATCCAGAATCGAATCATCTTCAAAAGTTATTCTCAGTCTGTTACCACAATCAAATCTAGGGGAAAAGCGTGCAATAGGAGCCATTACATACACCAGATTACTTCTGGTTAAAGTATCGGGACAACCATTGTTGATAGCAATTAAACGCACATTAAAGAAACCCGTATCCTGGTATCGGTAAACCGGGTTTTCCGCACCTGAACTTCCCCCGTCACCGAAATCCCAGCTCCATTCATCTGCACCAGTTGAAGTAGAGGTAAATTGAAAGGGTGTTCCTGCACAGGAGCTGTCTCTGTCAACCGTAAAATTGGCAGTTGGTTTAGTGCCAACTTTTATAGCATTAGGAATATTGATCGTTTCAATACATCCGCCCTTGGTTGTTACTCTTAATTGCAGTGTATAAGTTCCTACAGTAGTATATGTTACGCTTGGAGTAGGAGAGGTGCTGGTAACTCCATTGCCAAAATCCCATTCATAACTTGCGATGTCTCCAATGGTGGAAGGATCCAGTTGTGGCGTATAAGTAAAAGGAACACAACCTCCCGCAGTTCCGTTCAACAACTGTGGAGCAATTGGTGGATTAATTTTAATAAATGCAGGTTTGGTAATCGTTGAAGTACAACTGTCTGCCGTCCGGATGGTTAACCGAACATCATACTGACCAAAAGCAGTATAGGTATGGGTGGGATTCGGATCCGTAGAGGTGGTACCATCCCCAAAGTCCCATGACCAGCTACTGGCGCCGGATGCAGTACTTTGAAAACGCACCTGATGAGGATTCCGACAGCCACTTGTATCATCCGAAGCAAAATCTACACCAGGCGGATTCGTAATGGTGATGGTTCTGGTTGTGGTTCCGTCACAATCTGCATACCGATTGGTTAAGCGTACAGTGTAGGTACCTGGTGTTGTATATAGTTTAACCGGATTGGTTTCAAAAGAAAAAGTGCCATCTCCAAAATCCCATTCAGTACTATTGGGCAAGGGACTACTTGTGTTGGTAAAATTCAGGGGTTTATTCGGACAGGAACTGGCTGGTCCACTGAAAGTGGTTTGATTGCCAGTAATCGCAATTGACCTGGTTATACTGTCAGAACAACCATAACTACTATTAACAACAAGCTTCACATTGTAATTACCGGTTGAATTATAACTGGTGGAAGGATTTCTGTCCGTTGATGTGCCTGAATTTCCAAATGTCCACCGATGTGTTAATGTACCCGGACCTGTCGACTGATTAATAAAGTTTACCCCGATTGGCGTATTGCAGGCGTCCAGTCGATTAAAATCAAAATTGGGTGTTACTCCTCCAATAATTCGTATAAAACGGGTCCGGTTAGAAGTTACAACGCAGCCATTATCGGTTGTTACTGTCAGTTTCACCGTAAAAAAACCAAGTGTTGTATAGGTTTTAACTGGATTGGGATCTGATGAGGTGGTGCCATCCCCAAAATCCCAGGCATAAGAAGTGATTTGACCCTGCCCCTGTACTGCAACTCCGTTTTCAAAACGTATTACGGCTGGAATACAGGAAACAGTGGTATTGGCCCTAAAATCAATGCGGGCAGAAGGAAATACCGTTATATAATTTGTTTTAACCACACCATCCACGCCTCTGGCGTTTCTCACTGTGAGGCGCACGGTATACACTCCAGGTTGTGAATAAGTAACGGTAGGGTTCTGCAGATCTGATAATTGACCATTTCCAAAATCCCAGGCCCAGGAATCCGGATTATTGGTTGACTGATCAGTAAAACGCACGGATAAACTCGCGCAACCTTGCGTTACATTGGAGGTGAAATTGGCAACAGGTGTCTGCGCCTGGACATACAGCGGACCTGCACCCAGCAGCAATAGGCAGAATAAAAGGTTACGTATCAACAAGCTGTTTTTTGTTTTTTCAGAAAGCAACTTGTTTCCAAAGGGATTCGGAATAACTACGGATATTGGATTTTTCATGGTTCTACTTCTTCTTCAGATGCAACAGATGTTTAATTCCCTGGACCGTTGTCTCTGCTTTTACATAGTCCCATGTGTTATTGGTAATTTTCCAGGAAGCATTCAGCTTAGAAACCGGTTCTGATGCAGCCGGAAAATTAGTGATGATCGAAAGTGTATTGACATCTCCAATCCAGGTTCCTTTGTCCTCCGTTTCAGGTGTGAAACCACTGACTTTGCCATCACGGTAAAACTGAAAAGTATAAGGAGAAAAGGAACTGGAAATATCAGTATTTCCTTCTTTAAACGAATATATATACCACTGGCCATTGGTCATAGCATCCAGGATAATATCTTCTTTCTTTTCCTCTATGGCTTTGGAACAAGCCCCTAACAGGCATACCATGATGCTTATCCAGACCAGTTTTTTCATAGTACTTTACCCTCTTGTTTATATGCATAGATGAAACGGTATTTGTCCCTGGCATATTGCATAAAATCTGCAGGATCTAACCCTTTTCCAGTAACCCGTTTACATAATTCTTCACTCGTATATTTTCTTCCGTGAATGTATATGCGAACTGATAACCAATCCTTTATTGTGTCGAACTGCCCCTCTTGTAGAAATTTTTCGAATTCTGGGAGCCCGTTTTGAATGCATCCTGAAATTTGAGCGGCATACAGGCTGCCAAGGCTATAGGTAGGAAAATACCCAAAACTGCCATGACTCCAATGCACATCCTGCAGGCAACCCCTCGCATCATCCGGCACCTCAATTCCCAGGTATTGTGCATATTTTGTATTCCAGACGGATGGCAGATCTGTTACTTCAAGGCTTCCCTCAATCAATGCCTTTTCTAATTCATACCGTATGATTATATGTAAATGATAAGTGAGTTCATCCGCTTCCGTTCTGATCAGGGAGGGTTGTACCTTGTTGATGGCCCGATACAATTCTTCCGGTGTATGGCCGTTTAACTGGCCAGGGAAATAAGATTGCAGTACAGGTAAAAAATACCGGCACCAGGCCAGGCTTCGCCCTATATTATTTTCCCATAACCTGCTCTGCGATTCGTGAATGCCAAGACTTGCCGCCTCACCTAATGGAAGGCCATATTGTTCTTTGGGCAACCCCTGCTCATAAAGAGCATGTCCCAGTTCGTGAATCGTACTCCAGGTCATGTAACTGATATCATCCTCCTTTATCCGGGTAGTAATGCGCACATCTTCAGCGCTGAAATTGACGGTAAAGGGATGTGCTGCCTTATCCTGCCTTCCATGTTGAAAATCATACCCCATTTTTTTGAGCATATCCATACTGAATGCCCATTGCTGATCTTCCGGATACTGCTTTAACAAAAGGCTGTCATCCACTTGCGGATGTTCCCTGATTGCAGTGAGTAGTTCCGCTAGTTGAGGTTTTAGTATGCTGAATAACTGATCCAGTTGTGCACTGGTGCAACCCCGTTCATATTGATTTAACAACGCATCATAGGGATGAACTTTATATCCTAAATAGTCCGCCTCTTTTCTCTTTAGCGCTGTGAGTTTTTTTAACCAGGGACTGAAAATCGAAAACCGGTTCTGATGCCTTGCATCCGCCCAGTGATTGAAGGCTTGTGATACGGTTTCACTGAGTTCGCGTACAAATGCGGCCGGCAGTCTTACCTGCTGGTTATAATCATAGTTACTTAACTCCAGGTTGGATCGTTGCTCGTCAGTTAAATCTGTGCGCTCCAATAAGGCCTTGAGTAACTCACCTACTGATGCATCTGTAAATTTTGTGTGTGCTAATTCGGATAATGTTGCAATCTGCCTGGATCGTGTAGCCAAACTTCCAGCCGGCATGTAGGTTTCCTGATCCCACTGGAGCAATGCAGTAGCATACCGGATGTCCGCAATTTCCTGTAAGCAGTTTTTGTACTTTTCGTACAAGGATGAGGTAGTCAACAGTTGGTCCATAGGCAGGAATTCTGCTGCAATCTAAGGAAAAACCGCCACCCGGTTGGTCAGGCAGCGGTTTGAATCTAAAGCAGGACAAAAAACGAGCTATTTGGGGAAGTTTGCATTCGCTTTTACTTCCTGCATCTGAAGAGTATGTCTTTTGGAATGAGCAGACAACATCAGCAAGCCCTGGTAAGTATCAATGGTTCCGAAGGCAGGATGTTGTATGAAATGATTTCGCAGATCATCCTTTGTGGTTTTCGCATATTCCAGGGTTTTTGCTCTTGCTTCCTGGTATGTTTTCAACAAAGCAGCCGCATTTTGCTGGCTTCCTTTTGGTTGTAACATTTCCGGTGCATTGAATTTTTGACTGCGATCGGGCGTTTTCTCCAGCAGATCTGCATCGCTCACTTTTACTTCAGAACGTTTGGATGGATCAGCCGGGGTTTGTAAGGACTGCTGTACCCAGCCCAAAAGTGCCGATTCGGATAATGTAATATGCTCCAGGCATTCGAGTACAGTCCATTTCCCTTCAGCAGCTCTGTAATTAAATTGTTCTTCACTGAGTCCTTCTACCGTTTTAAGCAGCAAGTCGCGGGTGCTTTCAAGTTGTGCAACCAATTGTGCACGATCCGCATCGGATATGGGGTCTGGGGCAATTGGTGTAAAACTAAATAAGGTTACAAGTGCCAGCAGGCAGCTAAGCTTTTTCATGTTGCAATAAGTTTAATGGTTATAAAGAGGGACGGGATAAATCTGCAACAAATATTGAGCCACAGGCAGTATATCTTTGGTATATGAAAATTGCCACTATACTGGAGGTGCTGGAAAAGATTGCACCTCTGCAATTGCAGGAGTCCTATGACAATGCCGGACTGATTACCGGAAACCGCGACTGGGATTGCACCGGGATCACTATTTCCCTGGATGCTACTGAAGAAGTTGTGCTGGAAGCTGCGACACAAGGTCATAACCTGGTGGTTGCGCATCACCCTATTGTATTTTCCGGGTTGAAGAAAATCACCGGAAATGGCTATGTGGAAAAAACCATCATCACTGCTATCAAGAAGGATATCGCGATTTATGCCATCCACACCAACCTGGATAATGTGATCGATGGCGTGAATGGAAAAATTGCAGATCTACTGAAATTGAACAACCGGAAACCCTTGCAGCCCAAGCGAGATTTGCTGAAGAAGCTAGTAACGTTTGTCCCGGTAGCACAGGCCGATCAGGTAGCAACTGCACTTTTTGAGGCAGGTGCCGGAACCATTGGCCAATACAGCGAATGTGGATTCCAGGTGGAGGGTGTGGGCAGTTTTAAGGCAGGGGAAGCCGCAAATCCCTATGTGGGTCAACGGGGATCCCGGCACTATGAAAAAGAGTCGCGGGTGGAGGTGATTTACCCGGAACTGCAGGAATCCCGGGTGCTGGAAGCCTTGCTGGCGAACCACCCGTATGAGGAAGTGGCCTATGATCTGTATAATCTTAGCAACAATCACCCGGGTATTGGATCGGGACTGGTAGGGGAGTTGGAGGAAAAGATGCCTGTCCGGTCCTTTCTGGAGCAGCTGAAGCAGGTTTTCCAGGTTCCGGTGATTCGGCACAGTCCGCTTGTAAAGGAGTGGGTTAAACGGATAGCTGTTTGTGGTGGAGCAGGTAGTTTCCTGATTAACAGCGCTTTACGAAATAAGGCTGACATCTATATCACAGGAGACATGAAATATCATGAGTTTTTTGAGGCGAATGGCCGGCTGGTGATTGCGGATATCGGGCATTTCGAGAGTGAGCAATACACGGTTGATCTGCTCTATGATATTTTGGCCAAAAAATTTCCTACCTTTGCCGTCTTCAAAACGGGGGTGAAAACCAACCCGGTGAATTATTATAGTTAATTCTAAACACTAATATGGCAACTGTCAAAGACTTTTCGGTTGAAGAAAAACTGGTTTCTCTCATAAGCTTGCAGAAGATCGAATCCAAAATCGATGAATTTCAGATCCTGAAAGGAGAATTGCCGATTGAGGTGAGTGATCTGGAAGATGAGATTCAGGGATTACACGCCCGTCAGACTCGTATCGAGGAAGAGATCAATGGCATCAATGAGTTCATCAACCAGAAAAAAGAAGCCATTAAGGAAGCGGAAGCGCTGATCAAGAAGTACGAAAAGCAAAGTACCAATGTTAAGAACAGTCGCGAGTTCGAGGCCATCACCAAAGAGATTGAGATGCAGCAGCTGGAAGTTAAACTGGCTGAAAAGCATATCAAAGATGCGAATGAAGAGATCTCTGATAAAGTAGTGGGTCTGGACAAAGCGAAGAAAGCGATCGCAACCAAGGAAGGGGTGTTGAAGCACAAGAAAGATGAGCTGGAAAAGATCATCGCTACTACTGAAGAAGAAGAAAAGCATTTCAATAAAATGGCATCTGAAGCCCGCGATAAAGTAGAGCCTCGCCTGCTGTTATCGTATGACCGTATCCGTGGTAACTACCGCAACGGTCTGGCTGTAGTGCCTGTTCTGCGTGATGCCTGTGGTGGTTGCTTTAATGCGATTCCTCCTCAGCGTCAGAGTGAAATCAAGCAGCGTAAAAAAATTATCGTGTGTGAGAACTGTGGTCGGATCCTCGTAGACAATGAGCTGAACGACGGAGTGGAGGTGAAGTGAGACTTCAGACGTGAGACGTGAGATGAGATTGGGCCCGCAGGTTGCGGGCCTTTTTTTGCACCCTTCTCCACCCGACCGGTGGCACCGGTCGGGTGGCACCGGTCGGGTGGAGACGTTTTTTGACGGAATTTTTAAAGGGCGATTGAAGCGGCGGCAACTATTCCCTAAATTGCCGGCATATTTGAGTGTATGTTGCAGGAACTGAGAATCCGGAATTATGCTATCATAGATGAACTGGACATCCGCTTTGATGGAGGTCTTACGATTATTACAGGTGAAACAGGTGCGGGTAAATCCATTTTAATGGGAGCCCTCTCGCTTATTTTAGGACAGCGTGCAGACAGCAGTGTAATCCTAAACCGCGAGAAAAAAACCGTAGTGGAAGGCATTTTCTCAGTGCCAGACAAGCCGGAGGTCAAACAATTTCTGGAGGCCGAAGAACTGGACCTCCAGGATGAACTCATCCTGAGACGCGAAATTAGTCCCAATGGCAAGTCCCGAGCTTTTATAAACGATACCCCGGCCTCAGTTACTCAGTTGCAGGATTTATCCTCCCTGCTGGTTGATCTGCACCGCCAGTTTGATACGCTTTCCCTTGGTTCTTCTGATTTTCAGATGATGGTGATGGATGCAATGGCCAATCACCCGGACCTGATCAATCAATATCAGCAAAAATACCAGCACTGGCTTACCAGTAAAAAACAACTGGCTGCAATAGAAGAACAAAAGCTCAACAGCACCAAAGAGCAGGATTATCTGCAATTCTTATTCAATGAACTGGAGGAGGCTTCATTCAGGGAGAATGAACTGGAAGAACTGGAAGAGGAAAGCAAGCTGCTCAACAGTTCTGAAGGTATCAAGCTTGCGCTTTCCAATCTTACACAACAACTAAAATACAGTGAGCAGCCGGTTGTGCAAACGCTCAAGCAGCTGGCACAACAGATAGCACCCTTTACAGATACAATTGCTGAACTGAAGGAACTGCAGGCTCGCCTCACAGCAACCCAGATCGAACTTGATGATTTAGCAGAAGAAGCGGATCGCCTGGGTGATAAAGTGAATTATGACGCCGAACGCATATCGCAAATTGAAGAGCGTCTGAACATTGGTTATAAACTGCTCAAGAAGCATGGGTTCCAGGAAACAAAGCAATTGGTAGCCTTGCACGAAGAGCTCAGTGGCCGTCTTGGAAATATCGAAGAGCTGGATGATAAAATCCGGATACTACAACAACAGGTCGCGACTGCCGAACAGGAAATGAAAAACCTGGGCGGACGAATCAGCGAGGGTAGGAAAAAGCAAATTCCTTCAATTGAAAAGCAGGTAAATCAATTATTGGTAAGAGTGGGGATGGTGAATGCCCGATTGAAAGTGCAGATGGAAACAGTTGAGCCGGGTACCACCGGCATGGATGTTATCGACTTTTTATTTGATGCCAATAAGAGTAACCAGTTCGCATCCATCCGAAAAGTAGCCAGTGGGGGAGAACTAAGCCGGTTGATGTTATGTATCAAATCGCTCATTGCTAAAAAAGTGAACCTGCCCACCATGATATTTGATGAAATTGATACTGGTATTTCTGGTGAAGCGAGTTTGCAGGTCGGAATGATTATGAAGGAACTGTCCTCCAGTCGCCAGGTAATCTGCATCACCCACCAGCCGCAGATTGCCGGCAAAGCGGATCGTCATCTATTCGTGTACAAAGAAAAGGCAGGTAAAACGATTCAAACCAATATCAGGGTATTAAGCCAGGCGGAGCGGGTGATAGCAATCGCACAAATGATTGGTGGCGATAAACCATCTGCAATCGCAATAGAAAATGCAAAGGAACTGCTGGCGAACGCCTAAAAATACCCGTAACTGCTTATTTTCGCTCCGAAATAACTATTCAATTTTAAATTTTCATTATGGCCTATAATTTATTGAAAGGCAAAAGAGGTATCATATCCGGAGCATTGGATGAAAACTCCATCGCCTGGAAAGTGGCAGAAAAAGCGCATGCTGAAGGTGCAACCATTGTTTTGACCAATGCACCCATCGCGATGCGTATGGGAGAGATCAAGAAACTGGCTGAGAAGACAGGTTCAGAGATCATTCCGGCCGATGCTACCAATATGGAGGAACTGGAGAATCTCTTCACCAAATCCCAGGAAGTGCTGGGTGGGAAAATTGACTTCCTCCTGCATTCAATTGGCATGAGTGTGAATATCCGCAAGAATATTCCATATACAGAATTGAATTACGATTATTTCCAGAAGGGGATAGATGTTTCCGCACTGTCTTTGCATAAAATGCTGGCAGCAGCAAAAAAACTGGATGCTATCAATGAATGGGGAAGTGTGGTGGCGTTGACCTATATGGCAGCACAAAGAACCTATCCTTTTTATACTGATATGGCGGATATCAAAGCAATGCTGGAATCCATCGCCCGCAGTTTTGGGTACCATTACGGAAAAGACAAAAAAGTTCGAATTAACACAGTATCACAATCGCCCACCAAAACCACGGCCGGTACAGGGATTAAAGGCTTTGGTGATTTTTACGATTATGCTAACGCGATCGCACCCCTTGGCAATGCCACTGCGGAAGATTGTGCAAATTACTGTATTACCCTGTTCTCTGACCTGACCCGTATGGTGACCATGCAGAACCTCTTCCATGATGGTGGTTATTCTACTACCGGGGTGAGCATGGAAGTGATGACAAGCCTGGGAGCGGAATGAAGGAAGTGAGAATTATGAATTATGAATTAGGAACACTTTCCCAAATTCATAATTCATAATTCTCAAATCATAATTGAAAAGAGGCTGTCTCAAAAGAGGCGGCCTCTTTCTTTTTCAGTATAGGGAGCTTTATGGAGGCTGGTATGGGTAATGTTGCTAGTGTACGTTTTGTTTCAAAATTGGAAGGTAAGGAGGTGAGTGTTGCGTTATTGTGTTG
>JAEUVF010000013.1 GCA_016787265.1 Flavipsychrobacter sp.
AGAAAAAGAAAGACTGAAGAATAACTTTATTGAGCTATTTTTAGTTATCAAATCATGACGAATCTTAAGCCACATAACAGAGTGAAAAATAGGGGGTCAGTTTAGACTGAATAAAGGGGGTCACTTTGAGTGAATAATACAAGGAAAAAGTAAACCAGAAATATCATATTGCCATCTGGGTACAGAAATCAAGAATCAGGCTCTATCAGGATCAAAACAAAATCTTTGATTTACCCAAAGCCTTCCCAAGCGGTTGTGTAAAACCGGATCGCCTTAGGTTTGAATACGGAGCAGCAATGATTAGCAACGTACGGATTGCAATAGGTGCACCCGATATGCGCAGCAAGCTTATTACAGAAGGTAAACTGGTTTCCTACTGTATTTATTTTGATGTAAATAAAGATGTAGTAAAACCTGAATCATATGGCACACTGAAAGGCATTGCCGATGTATTAACTGAAAATCCGCATGTTAAAATAAAAATCATTGGTCATACAGATGCTGATGGAAACGATGCCGCAAACCTTGATTTGTCCGTACGACGGGCAGCTGCCGTAAAGAGTGAATTGGTTAAAACATTTGGTATAGATGCCGCAAGAATAGATACTGAAGGAAAGGGGGAAACTCAGCCTGTTGCATCCAATGATACACCTTCCAATAAAGCTTTAAACCGGCGGGTGGAATTTGTAAAACAATAACCAGGTTTTATTAATTTAGGGTAATGCATAATCACCCACTTAATCTGCTGTTACGTTTCGGACTTGAGCTTGTACTGATTGGTATCTATGCTTACTGGTCGTGGCATAGTTTTGATGGGTTCCAAAAATACCTGTTCAGTTTGCTTATACCGCTCTCTGGAATGCTGATTTGGGGGATTTTCAAAGTTCCCGGTGACCCTGGTAAAGCGATCGTAGCAATACCCGGTTGGGTTCGCCTGTTACTGGAAGTCCTATTGTTTGTACTGGGATTCTGGATGTTGAGAAGCCTCCAGTTATTTAAAGCGGCCAATCTGTTTGCCACTATTTCAATACTGCATTACCTGATTTCCTGGGAACGGATCAGGTGGCTGCTCGATTAATAAGGAGTATGATAGCAAAGGGGAAGAAAATTGTAATAATTGTTGGAAGCGCAAGTAAGCATTCGGCCAATCATAAAATAGTCAAGTATCTATCAGAACGGTTAGGGCCTGTTTTTGAATTAATTGTATATGATGACTTGCGAATTTTTCCTCATTTTGATCCTGATCTTTCAACGAACTGTCCACCTTCATCCATTAATGAACTAAGAACAGCAATAGAACATGCAGATGGCGTGATAATCTGTAGTCCGGAATATATTTTCAGTATACCATCAGGACTGAAAAATATATTGGAATGGTGTGTTGCGACAACCATATTTAATGGTAAACCGGCAGGTTTGATTACGGCTTCCGCAAGTGGAATGGCCGGGCATAAAGAATTGAAGCTGATCATGAACACGCTAATGGCGAAGTTTACTGAAGAAACAACATTGCTGATACAGGGAGTTAAGGCAAAAATTGATCCTGAAGGTAATCTAACCGATAAATTGACAGAAAAGGAATTAGAGACATTCCTTGCAGCTTTTAAATCTTTGGTAACGGAAGGTTAATTTGTTTTCATACATCAGTTGAATTCATTCGTCTGTCTCTCAAATCAATTCTATGTCGATCAAAAAATCAGAGAATCCATCTTTGATTTAGCATTGCAAAATGCCGGAAACAATAATCAACCCCATTATCAAGGACGAGGTGAGTTTTACTGAATCTTCCCGCTCAACGAATGGAAGGATCACTACGTTGCAGGTAAAGCTTATGCCTGGTGGCGGAACACCAATGCATTTTCATAAAAAGTTTTCCGAAACCTTTATTGTTACAAAAGGGATTTTGACGCTTACTCTTAAAGAGAAGAAAATCCACCTTAATGCTGGTGAAAAATTAGTGGTGGAGAGAGATCAATGGCATTGTTTTTCCAATGAATTTTTAGTTCCGACAGTTTTTACTACAATCATTCAACCTGGCTCTGTAGGTTTTGAAAATGCATTGCGGATATTATATGGACTGGCAAAGGATCGTAAAACGGATGAAAAAGGTATCCCCAGAAATCCGCTGGCGCTCGCTGTGGTATCAAGGATTAGTGATATGCATATTGCCGGGCCGCGGTTATTGATGCTTCCTCTCTTTGCAATGTTAAACCTGATTGCAATTGTTACTGGTTATAAGCATCGTTTATTAAAAAAGTATTGTTCATGATAAACCATTTCCTCTATATGAATTATAAAAAATCAAAGATTTCGTTTAAGCTTACCGCTATTTTATTCCTTTTAATTATTGCATCCGGATGTGAAAAAAGTCCGGTTGAAGAGGTTGATCAGGAATCACCTGCCAATTTTATTCCTGCAAAGAACAAGAAATATATCTACAGGATTGAAACGGATGGAAATTATGCAGGTAAAGCGACCCAGTGGATTTCAGGTGAAAAGGACTCCTCAGGTATTGTTGTCTATAACCTTCATTCACTGTTGGAAACTCCTGATGCTTCCATGAATATGGAAAATAAAGTCTTTGTTCAGGGAGGAAAAACCTACCATGAATTGGTTGTTCCTGAAGCCTGGAATCAAACATTGAAGCTGTTCGATGCAATGCCGAATATTCAGGTAGTAAAATCGGAGTTGTTTGGCTATCCTGCTTACCTGACAATGGAAAATCTTATCAGGGAAAATAGTATTCTTTCATTGTCTGGACCATCACTGCAGGGGCAGCGCATTGAATATACCAATAATGGTGAACCTTCTTCACTTGAGCAGCATTTGATGTTGGAGCCTGGCGTTTCCAGTGTAGAAACTGTTCAGGTGGCTGCCGGTAGTTTTGTGTGTAATAAATTCATTTATTCAACCCGTTCGAAAATAATAAACATCAATAACGAGGGTGAATACCAGTCAAATGGAGAAGAACATATTACTGTTTGGGTAGCGCATGGAATAGGAACTATAAAACAACAAAGTACTGCACGCCTGGTTACAGTTGTGGTATTGCCAAATGGAGAGATTAAAGAACTGGTGACGAATACAACATCAACAAAAACTTTACTGGAAATCAAATAGTCAATACTGAAATGAAAACATCTTTAATTACAATACTGTGGGCATGCTGTTTACTATTATTTGCATATTCCTGCAATAAAACTGTCACGGAACATCAGGGTAATAATCATCCGGTTCCAGTTGATCGTGGAGAAGCTGTTGGAGCAGTGATTAGTAAAATGATTGGTCCGGAAGGAGGGTTCCTTCAATCTATGGATGGAGCTATCCGCATTGACATTCCAGTTGGGGCTGTTAGTGCTACCACTACTTTTACGCTTCAGCCAGTTTCGAAAACACTGGCTGCAGCAACTGGTACTGCGTATAGGTTAGGTCCTGAGAACATAAATTTTCAAAAGGATATAAAAATAACCATGAGGTATACCAGCGAAGATCTGGTTGGAACTAATGAAAACGATTTATACATGGCATATCAGGATGAAGAAGGATATTGGCATAGGGCAATTCAGACTAATATTGATAAAGTAAATCGCAGCTTGGAGGTTAAGACCCGACATTTCAGCGACTGGGTGGTGGATCGTATGTTTTATATAAAGGCAGATAAGTCTTCCGTTTCTGCCAGGGAAGAAGTTAAGTTAATTGCGTATTATAGTGATGTAACGGGAGAAGATGATTTGCTTTCTCCTCTTATTATTATTCCAGATAAAAATATGGAGGAATGGTTTGTAAATGGTCCAGGAATTATATCCAATAGGAAAAATGCAACTGCGATTTATACTGCGCCCGAGGTTATCACAGAACCACAAACAGTTGCCGTGGGTGCGAGAATCAAAAATATGGTAAGCCAGCGTTATCCCGACCGACCAGGTAATTCTGGATTAGTAATTGTTCAGGTTCCTGTAGAGCTAACTCCGGATGAATATTTTATTTGGGAATTTAATGGCTCCAGTCATGCTGGATTATCGCTTGACGCTGCTTTATTAGGAACAACCTCTGTTCTTGCCGGAACCGGACTGACAGGTAGTGTCAATATTACGCTGAATGCTACAAAGCCCGGAAGCTATGATATGGGAAGTTCAGTTACGCCAGACAATTTTGGTTTACAGGTTTTTCTGTCCGGCCAATTACAGGTCATGTATCAGGGAATGTATTATGTCTGTAATGAGCCGACACCTCGTTATGGAAAAGGCAAACTTACAATAACCCGTTTTGGTACAATTGGTGGAATAATTGAAGGGGATTTATCAGCCACTGTATACACTCTTTCGTCCGGCTGTAATTATACCAGCAGGCAAATAACGGGTAAATTCAGATTAAGAAGGCGGGCTTAATCAATAAAAATAGGTGCATTGTTATTGCCAGGATTAAATTTTTCCATACAAATTTGTTTATAGTTTTTGCCAATCGGGATTTTCTTGTTTTCGATCATCAGGTAATTTGGATTATATCCCCTGACTTTATCCAGTGGTATTATATAAGACCGGTGTACTCGTAAAAAGGCCCAGATAGGTAATAGATTTTCCATAGCGCTGATTTTTTGTTTAGTCATGTAGGTGGTCTTTTTTGTCACGACTTTAATATAATCCTTGTCACTTTCTATCCATTGAATTTCCTCTGTATCCAGTTTGACTAGTTGTCTGTCAATTCTCATATAGATATAAAAGGGCTTATCCGGTACAAATTGCTTTACCGGCTGGAATACCGGTAAAGCAATTGTTTGTAATTTGTGCAGATTCAAAACCTTATCTATGGCTTTAAGAAAGCGATCAAAGGGGATTGGTTTTAGCAGGTAATCAACAGCATTCAGTTCGAATCCTTCAATGGCATATTCCAAATGAGCAGTTGTGAATACGATCAGGGGTGGATTTTGCAGACTTCTGATTAATTCAGTTCCTGAAAGTCCTGGCATATTAATATCCAGGAAGAGTAAGTCAACTGATTTTTCCTGTAGTTCCTGGAAGGCGTGGATGCCGTTGTTGCAAGTGCTGATTAATTCTATTTCAGGAACCTGTTGTACGTATTTTTTTATAACTTCCGCAGCTCGCGGTTCATCGTCTACTATAATTGTTCTGATTGACATTCAACTTATTATTCGGTTGTTAATTGCAAATTGAGTACTGTAATAAAGCAATCCTCCTCATCAAAGAAATTCAATTCATGTTTTCCCGGATATAAAAGTTCCAGGCGCTTTCGGACGTTTTCAACTCCGATTTTTCCTGGAATGTTATTATTAATTTCCTGATAGTTGGCTTTACTGTTGCTGATGTTAAGGGTGAGATTGTTTTTGTTTATATGCAGTTGAATATTTATCCATGGTATGTCGATTGTTTTTTCAGTACCATGTTTAAATGCATTTTCAACGAGTGGAAGCATCAGTAATGGTGCAATATCCAGCTGATTTGTATTCTTACAGATGAATACATTCAATTCCAGTCGTTCTTCATACCTGAGTTGTTCTAATTTAATGTAATCGTTCAGGATGTCTATGTCTCTTTTTAAAGAGACTTTCTGTGCCGTGCATTCGTAAAGTGAGTATCTCAGGATATTGGAAATTCCCAGTACTACTTCAGGTGTTTTATCTGATTTGTCAAGGGAAAGTGAATAAATATTGTTCAGTGAATTAAATAGAAAATGAGGATGTAGCTGAGCTTTTAATGTGTCCAGTTCTGCCTGGAGTGCAAATTGTTTTCGTTCGTGTGATAGGGTAAGTAGTCGAAAAGTTATTCCGATCCATACGACTGCATTACTGCGTTCGATTGCAGTTACGAAAAAAATCGGGTTAAATAGTTGTTGGGTTTTATTCATCTGCATCCTATCCCATGAAAAATTTGGATTGTGTTTTAAGTAGTACCTGATTATATAGGGGTCAGTTATGAAAATTTCAACAATCCGGTAAAATAGAGCAACAATTAGCATAAGAAATAGGGTAATAAAAAACGCCTGTGAATATTTCCCTTTTATGTAGAAATGCCTTACAACAAAATAGTCTAACAGGTAAAAGTAAGTGATGTGAACTGGTAGAAGCAGTGCAATTACTTTAATGCCTAATTCAAAGCTTTCAAATGCGGTTCCATAAATATAGGTGAGGAGCAGGTAGGCAAAGAACCATAATGCTATATGTTTTATAACGGGGTGTTTTGAAATAATCCTGCTTATCATAGATTCACTAAAATTAACCGGAAATATGGAAGTGCTATGGAAACGTAGACAAAATATGGTTTTTGTCGACATATTCACTGGGATTCGGAATGTTTATAGCGTCAAATTTTCATGACCTGTGTTTTTTGTCTATTTGATATGGATTTAATCGATATAAATTGATTGACTGATTTTTTCTGTTCAATATTGTTTCTGAATAATTAACGTATGATACCAGAATCAAATAATGCTTCGGAGGCTACAGTTTATCGAAATTACCAGGGCGGTTATTTTAGAACATTGATTAGTCCTGCACAGTCCGGAGGTAGGTTGGCGGTTCTTGATATGGTTTTGCCAAAAGGTTCTGAACCTCCTCCACATGTTCATGAAAAGGAGGATGAGAGTTTTTATGTATTGGAGGGAGAAATTTCTTTTTTTGTTAATAATACAGAATTTAGACGTAGGTCTGGTGAAAGTCTGTTTGCGCCTCGAATGGTTCATCATTGCTTTAAAATAATTACTGAAAGTGCAAGGATGCTAACTATTTTAACGCCCGGCAATTTCTGGAATTATTTTGTTGAATTCAGTGAGCCCTGTTATACCACTCCAAAAATAATGAATCCGTTTCCGCCTTCAGATGAACAACTTACCAGGTTAATTGAAACCTTATCAGACAAATATGCTGTAACAGTATTGAATGGGCTATAAGCCGATTTTCCTGATATTAATCAGTTTTCTTCCTGATTAATGCTTTTTGGAATTAGATCAAGCAATTGTAATTTTGCCCGGTATATAAATCGGGTGAAATTACTTCATAACATAATAACCAGTGTTTTATTGCTGGTGGTACTGACCGGAGCGATGAAAAACTCCGTATTACTGATGTATTACCAGGTAGATTCAACTGCATTTATCAATACATTCTGCGTTAATAAAGACCGTCCGCAGTTGCATTGTGATGGTAAATGTAAACTCTCCCAGATTCTGAAAGAAAAGGAACGTAAAGCCGCCAATGAAACCCTTGTTTCACTGCAGGCTGAGTATCTGCTCTTTCAACCAACAGAAAAAATCACGCTGCAATTGCCAACTCTTCAGGTAACTAATCAGCCTGCTCCAGTTGCCGTTTATTCCAATTTATATCAGTTTCAGTTTCTTTCCCGTACAGATCGCCCTCCTCAGACAATAGCATAAACGCCCTTACTTATCTATTGTCTAATTTTTCAATTTATAAAAATGAAATCTCTGTTTATATGGGGACTGTTATCCCTTGCCCTGCTGTTTACTGCCTGTTCCAAAAGTGATGAAAAGCCCGCACCCGCGGATGAACTGGAAGGTCTGGTACTCGTTAAAACAATCTCGAATGCCACTCATGCTATAGACCTGTACACTGCTAGCGGAAAATTTGAAACCGGATATAATTCCATTTATTTCCAGATAAAAACTACCAGTGGCAGCCTTGTTGACAATGCAACCAGTAGTTGGATGCCGGTTATGAAAATGATGAATATGAGTCATTCCTGTCCTTTTTCAGTCATTGAAAAAAAACAGGGAGCTCAATACACCTACCAGGGATTTATTGTTTTCCAAATGCAGGGAAACGATATGGAATATTGGGAGTTGAGTCTCAATTATACCATTAATGGGCAAACTTATACGATAAAAGAACGCATTCAGGTAACAGATCCAATACGCAGGAAAGTGCAATCTGTAATGGGGTCTGATAACAAACGTTATGTGCTGGCGATGATGGAACCTTCCAATCCAAAAGTTGCATTGAATGATATGAGTGTTTTGCTCTACACGATGACGAACATGATGCAATTCGACCCGGTAGATAATTATACCATCCAGATTGATCCGCGCATGCCTGGTATGGGTAATCATGGATCACCCAATAATATTCATCTAACGCAGGGCGCTGATAAGATTTACCGGGGAAAACTGAGTCTTACCATGACGGGTTACTGGAAAATTAATCTCCAGTTGCAGAATGCGAATGGAACTGTTGTGAAAGGGGAACCCGTTGCCGGTGATAATGAATCCAGCAGCCTGTTTTTTGAAGTAGAATTTTAAAACTCAGTTTATGAAGCAGCTATTATGCTGCGCATTGTTACTGTCTGGCCTGTCATCCGCAGGTCAGACAGTGCCTGCGCAAAAGGACTCTGTAAAAGTTCAGGAATTAAGCGGGGTGATTGTGATTTCCCGCCAGGCAAGCCGGAATAAAAACAGCAATCTGTTAAGTACGCTGGATCAATATCTTTCCTCACATGAACAGGTTGATCTGATTAAAAGAGGTGCATATGCCTGGGAGCTGATGTTAAACGGGTTATCTTCAGAGCGCTCTGTGATCACTATTGATGGCATGCGCATTTACGGTGCCTGTACTGATAAAATGGATCCGGTCAGTTCCTATGTGGAAACCACCAATCTGTCGAGGGCCGATGTTAAAAATGGCCAGTCGGGAAATGCACATGGTACATCCATTGGAGGAAGCCTGGACCTTGTACGTAAAAAATCCGGATTTGGAAACAATCGTTTTTCAACCAATATCTTCAGTGGATTTGAGTCTAATAACCGGCAACGCGTATTGGGCACGGATCTTCAGTACAGCCGAAGCCGCTGGTATTCTGATCTTGATTTCACCATTCGAAAAGCGGCAAATTATCGCGATGGAAAAAAGCAGGAAATCAGCTACAGCCAGTTTTCCAAATTCAATTTGTCTGCTGCTGCAGGATACAAAATTGATAACCACTCACAGGTGGAAGCTTCTGTTATTTATGATGACGCACGTGATGTCGGATACCCTGCACTTCCAATGGATGTTTCGGGCGCAAAGGCTGTCATCGCCTCTCTTGCTTACACAAAGCACCACCTGTCAAACACCTGGCAGGAATGGGAAACGAAACTGTATCATAATAAAGTAACACATGTTATGGATGATACAAAACGTCCGGTTGTTCCAATTCGCATGGATATGCCTGGATGGAGTACAACAACGGGAATGTATAGCAGAATCGAAGGTGCATTATCCCGTCACCAGTTCAAACTCACTGCCACCGCACATCATAACCGATCACTGGCGGAAATGACCATGTACCCCAATGATCCTGCAGAAAAGGACATGTTTATGCTTACATGGCCGGATGTGCATACCTGGTATGCGGGTATTTTTGCGGAGGATAATTTTATGTTTCACCGGAAATGGACACTCACTGGTTCAGCAGGTGCCGGTTATCAGCAACATGTTGTAAAAGATGAATCCGGAATAAAAAGTCTGCAAATATTTTATCCGGATATGCCTTCAGTGAAAAACAGGTTTCTGAAAAATATTGGTTGGAGTGTGCAGTATCAACCCGGCAACTGGCGATTTTCTTTAGGTTCATCTTACAGTGAACGCGCACCTGGTGTGTCGGAAGGATATGGCTTTTATCTGTTTAACAGTTTTGACCGGTTTGATTATATCGGTAATCCCGGTTTGAAAAATGAGCAATCTTTTTCCCTTAATGGAACTGCATCCTATGCGAATGACCGGATTAGTGTGAAGGGGCAGGGGAACTGGTTTCATATCCGTAATTATATTTTAGGAGTACCGGCGCCAGGTTTGATACCTATGACAATTGGCGCGGCTGGTATTAAAATTTATGAGCAGGTTCCGTTTGCAACTGTTTACTCTGCAAGTCTGAATGCCAGCTATGCAATAGTTTCCGGTTTATCCATCAATGGGAAAGCGATTTACCGTCGAGGGTTTACAAATGAACAGCTTGATCTGCCTATGATCCAACCCTTCTCTTATGGAGGCCGTTTACAATTTAGCAGGGCGGCTTTTTTTGCGGAGGCCAGCATTGATGGTGCAGTAAAACAAGCGAAGTACAGTCAGCTATTTGGAGAAACTGCTGCACCTGCATATACCATCGCAAGTCTGGGAGGGGGATACCAGTTTAAATGGAAGGAAAATTCCATACAGGTAAGAGTAGGGGTAGACAATCTGTTCAATCACTATTATACCACGTTTGCAGATTGGAACAGAGTACCTCGAATGGGAAGAAACTTCTTTCTAAATCTGATCATTGGATTGACCGAACCGCTTCATACTGTACAATAAAGTTTTAATATATAACGGATAAGAATAACCGAATTATTAGGTATTGATTATGTTTTTTTAACATACTATAGTTGTTCCATTGATAGTAAAATAGTGTTGAAATTGAATTTATTTATCTATGAAACCTAATTATATCCTGTTTTTTGTGATATGCGCTTATTTTTTCCAAATGTTAAAAAAGTATACAACTTTATCTGATTATTGAATCTTTTAGAAGATTGGTGGTAATAAATTTGGATTGGCAGTGATGCCTGAATACTGTCTTAATTCAAAAAAACGAACGAATGCTTTGCGACAACGAATGTCTTTTTGCCGCATGTGAATTGCTTGTCAAAATTTAAACCCACCAAAACTTCTAGCTTATGGATTTTAAAGAAATCGTAAGTTTCCCTGATGCCAATTTTCAGGAAACTTGCAACAGACATTGTAGTTGGGATTCAATGAAAACAACTTTAAAGAAGTTGTCTTTAGTGCTAATTGGGCTGATCTGCCTGCTGAATTCCAGTACCCTGCAGGCTCAGGTTTCTGGAGCCGGTAGTTTTTCTGTAAAAGGAAAGATTGTAGATAAAAACTCGGGATCACCTATTTCCGGAGTTTCTGTACTTGTTAAAGGGGCTTCTGCTGGTATTTCGTCTGGCGAGGATGGCGGTTTTGTTATCAATGTTCCTTCTGAAAAAAGTATACTGGTAATTTCTTCAGTTGGTTATGGAACTATTGAATGGCGTGCACGGCGTTCAGAGGAAGTTGCTATAATTACACTGGAGCCTCAAAACAAGGAACTGAATGAGGTGGTTGTTACAGCATTGGGTATCCAGCGTACGGCAAAATCGCTTACTTATGCTACACAAAGACTGAGTGGCGAAGAGTTAAATGAGGTTCGGGATGCCAATATAGCCAACACGCTCAGTGGTAAAGTGGCTGGTTTAACCATAACCAGCTCTGCAAATGGTCCTGGTGGAGCTGCCAGGGTGGTTTTAAGAGGAAACCGCTCCATCCAGGGATCCAACAATGCATTGATTGTGGTGGATGGGGTTGCGATCGACAACTCAACGCCATCCGGACAGGTAAGGGATGATGCTGGTAGTAATAATCGTGGTCACAGTGGCAGCGATGGTTTATCCAGTGTGAATCCGGACGACATAGAGTCTTTAAGTGTACTGAAAGGGGCCGCTGGTGCTGCACTTTATGGCAGCAGGGCTAGTAACGGTGTTATACTGATTACCACTAAAAAAGGGAAATCCGGACGTATGTCGGTTAATGTAAACTCTGGTGTTTCAACAGAATCTCCAATGATTTTGCAGGAGATGCAAAATGTTTACAGCCAGGGTTCCGGAGGTAATTACTCTGCTTTGACACCAATCAGTTATGGCACAAAGATGGAGGGACAAACTGTTCAGGATTTCAATGGTAACAATATTAAACTTCAGGCTAATAAGAATAATATCAAAGATTTTTTCAGGTCTGGATTATCTACCAATTTTTCAGTAGGTGTAAATGCGGGAAATGAAAAAGTTCAGTCCTACCTGTCTTATGCCAATAATTTTGTAAATGGTATTGTACCCGGCAACTACCTGCGCAGACATACCTTTAATGCACGTCTTGGTGTTAACATTACGGATCGTCTGTCTGCTGATGGCCGGATTACATATATTCTGCAGGATATATATAACAAACCCGGAACCGGTGGTGATGGTATGGTTGCAGCCAATTTGTATCGCATACCACGAAGTGCTGATCTGAATCAGTATAAGAACTATAAAAGAGTAGCTAGCTCAGTGGAAAGTCCGTTATACTGGACTACATCAGATCCAGTATACACTAACCCCTACTGGACGGTATATAATACCAGCCGAAATGAAGCCCGTAGTCGTGTAATGGGACTCACCTCTCTGAAATACAAACTCACAGACTGGTTAAATATTCAGGCAAGAGTAAGCAGCGACAATTACACTGATTTTATTACGCAGGCATATGCTAATAACACCCCGAATTATGCGCGTAAAGCAGGTGGGTATTTCTCTGAAGAGTATGATTTTGTAAGTGAGATGAACATGGACCTCTTATTAAGCGGCACCAATTCCATTACAAAAGATCTGAAGATTACGTATAACCTTGGAGCTTCTGATCTGACGCGTAAACTAAGGGTACGATCAACTATTGCTGATGGATTGAATATCAATAATAAATACGATCTGCGCTTTGGATCGGCGCTGTTAGCCAACACTTCCAATGCCAATCGTAAATTGCAATCTGTTTATGGAACTGCTCAGTTCAATTTCAGGGATATGTTATACCTGGATCTGACTGCCAGAAACGACTGGTCCAGTACACTGCCTTCGCCTTATTCCTATTTTTATCCATCTGTGGGTCTGACGGCCTTGTTGTCTGAAATGGTTGAACTGCCTGATTGGGTTGATCTTGCCAAAGTAAGAGCTTCTTATGCACAGGTGGGTAATGATGCTGATCCTTACCTGATCAATCAGACCTACGCCTATCGCACGGGTGCTTATGGAGGATATATTTCAAGCAGCACTGTAAAAGCACTCCAAAACCTGAAGCCTGAACTCACTTCTTCTATTGAAGTTGGTACAGAATGGCGCTTCTTCAACAATCGTTTGGGATTTGATCTGACCTATTATAAATCAAATTCAAAGAATCAGTTACTCCTGGTAAGCACACCTGCTTCCTCAGGTTATGTGAGTTCTTATATCAATGCAGGAAATATTCAGAACAATGGGGTAGAGCTTATGATGAATATCCAGCCTGTTCGGAATGGAAACTTTACCTGGGATATTGGTCTGAATTATGCTTACAATAAGAGTAAGGTAGTTGAACTGGATCCATCCATTAAATATATTTACCTCGGATCTTCACAAAACGTCCGGACTTCCACTCCTGTGGTTAGAAAGGGTGGGGAATTTGGTGATTTGTATGGCTATACCTGGAAAAGAAAAGACGGACAACTCTTGGTAAACGATAATGGTTTGCCTGTTCGGGAAGACACGATTTCCAATTTAGGGAACTATAATCCTAAGCACACACTTGGTCTTAACAATACCTTCCGTTATAAGAACTGGAGTTTTGGAGTACTGGTTGACGGAAAACTGGGAGGAGTGATTACTTCAGGTTCTGCAGCGCAGTTTGCATATGCCGGAACTTCTGAGGTGACATTAGCGAATCGCGAGGCTGATTCATGGGTAATACCAGGTGTAAAGGCCGATGGTTCCAAAAATACCGTAGCTGTAAATGCTGAAAAATTCTGGCAAACTGTATCACAGGGTAGTTATAGCTGGGGTGAATTCTTCACCTATGATGCTTCCAATGTGAGATTACGTGAACTGTCTCTGGGATATGAATTCAGAAACCTGCCGGGCTTCCTGAAATCTGCCCGGGTATCATTATATGGCCGCAATCTTTTCTTCCTGTATCGTGGAGATGCCATCCTGGATATACCTGGTATAGGTAAGCGCAAGATGGATTTTGACCCTGAAATCAGTTTTGGTAACAGCAACTATCAGGGTATTGAGTACTATAATCTTCCTTCTACAAGAAGTCTTGGTATTAACTGTAAGCTTACATTTTAAAATATTCAAATTATGCGTCGAGTAACAATAAAATTTAAACTACTTCATCTTTCATTCTGGCTTTTTTGCCTTGGTGTAGTAGCTCTTGGTTTGTCAGGATGTACAAAGAATTTTGAAAAAATAAATACGGATGCCAATTCATTGAGTACTGTTGGTCCCAATGAATATCCTTATATGTTTGCCAATGCCCTGATGTCACCCACTCTTAGTCCTGATAACTTTGAAGTTGGAGAGGGAACCGTTGGTTCTATCTATTCGCAATTCTTTTCCCAGGCGGCTCAATCTTTCCCGACAGATCGTTATGTAGTGGTACAAAACTGGATGCCTTCCGTGTGGAACCCTGTTTATATCAGTTCAGCGCCCCAGTTAAAAACCATCATGGAGAATACCGATCCACAATCTGCTGAAAATGCGTTGGCGAATATCTGGTGGGTTTGGATGTTTCACCGCGTAACCGATTATTTCGGGCCAGTTCCTTATTTTGATGCAGCATCCGGTAAAACCTCCGTTGCATATACACCACAGGATTCCATTTACTTTGATTTTTTCACCCGTTTGACAAGTGCAGTGAACGTATTGAAAACGCATACCGGTAAAAAACCATTTGGCAATTTTGATTTGTTGTATAGCAAAAAGGCAGATCCGGTATCAGCCTGGATTAAGTTTGCCAATACATTAAGACTAAGGCTTGCTTTGCGTGTATCCAAAGCTGCGCCTGATCTGGCAAAAAGAGAAGCAGAAGCGGCTGTTACGGCTGGTGTCATGACTACCATTGATGATGATGCCTACATGCCCAAGAACAAGATCAATTACAGTGAATACAATGGACTGGCGGTTACTGCGGGTTGGGATGATCTGCGGATGAGTGCTGCTATGGCATCAATTCTGAAGGGATATAATGACCCAAGGCTTCCTGTTTATTTCCAGCCAGCTGTAGCAACCGGAGAATATGCAGGAGTTCGGAACGGATTGTATACTTCAGAGAAAATTCTTGCTATCAATTCACGGTTATACAATTCCAATCTGGGAACAAAATGGATAACATGGAATCCTGCAACCAACAGGTGGGTAACCAATTATGATGTTCCTCAGAATATCATGCATGCTGCAGAAGCGTATTTTCTGAAGGCTGAAGGTGCGCTGAATGGTTGGAATATGGGTGGTTCTGCGCAGGATTTATATACGGCAGGAATTACCACTTCTATGCAACAATGGGGTATAACAAATTCAACTGTGGTTTCAAATTATATTGAAAGTGAAGCTACCCCTACTGCTTTGAATGATTATTTTAATTCACCTGCAGTTAATGACTATCCAATCAAGTTCAGTGGAAGTGCAGACATGCAGAGAAAGCAGATTGCGCAGCAGAAATGGCTGGCACTGTTTCCAGATGGTATGGAAGGATGGGCAGAAGTTAGACGTTCGGGGTATCCTAAACTGTATAATATTATTCATAGCGAAAACCCGGATATTACCGAGAATCAGTTTATCCGCAGAATGCCTTTCCTGACTACGGAATCCCAAACCAATAGTGCTGCTGTTACAAATGCGGTTCAAATGCTGGGAGGTGCAGATAAGGTTACTACTCCTTTATGGTGGGATAAGAATTAATCTTTCTTAATTTTATGTGCTGCCCGTAGTTACTCTACAGGCAGCACTTTTTTTTCTTATGAAACAATTCCTTGCTTTTATTTCTGTTCTGCTGCTGACTTTGACATCACAGAGTCAGTCCAATCCAGTTGTTTTTCCGCAACCAGCCAGGCTGGTCTATGGAAACGGACAATGGCCGCTGCAAAAACTTTTGGTATTTCAATCCTCCGCGCTTAAAAAAGATATTTCTTTTGCATTGCAGGAATGGACAAAGCATGTCAGCGTCACCACTGGTAAACCGGTTAAAAGAACAACAAGCCCAACCGCTGCAACCTTTCAGTACAAGATTTTGGAAGAAGGGAGACAAATACCCGATACTGCGGAAATTATATCTGATAGTAACAGGGAGCAGTATGCGATTAATATAAATGAGCGGGGGATACGGATAACAGCAACTACCAGTACCGGATTATTTTATGCCATTCAAACACTCAGGCAACTGATAGTGAAAAAAGCGGATGGTTATTACCTTCCCTATGTGGCTATTGAAGATAGACCAAAGCTTCCGTTTCGGGGGGTGATGATGGATTTCGCACATGGCGGTTTGCTTACTGTGGATGAAATTAAAAGACAGATCGACTTTCTGTCCAGATGGAAAATGAACCAATACTATTTTTATAATGAAGTAAGTATTGCACTCGAAGGATTTGAGGAAATTAATTTCAAGCAAAGTTATTCGAAAGATCAGATCCGTGATATTATCCGGTATGGCATGGAAAGACATATTGATGTGATTCCTTTTATGGCCTTCTATGGTCATCAACATGATCTTGTTAAACTGGAGCGCTTTGCGGATCTTGGAATAGGAGATTATGGTCATGAGTTTGATCCCAGAAAACCTGCTGTAACAGATCTGTTAAAAAACTGGATAAAACAGTATGCTGAATTATTTCCAAGTTCTTTTATTCATGTAGGTTTTGATGAAACATGGGAAACACATCGTATTGCCAAAGAGTATGATAGTACATTACAGGCTGAGTCTCTGTGGCTGAAGCATCTTGTGGCAGTTCAGGATGAGTTGAAAAAGTATAATAAAAAGGTGATGGCCTGGACAGATATGAGTAATTATTATCCGGATATCCTTTCCCGTTTTCCGAATGATGTTATTCCGGTTATATGGGAATATTCACCAGACAGTACAGCCTTATATCATTACCTTGATCCGGTTCTGAAAGCCGGGAAAAAATTTTTTACCCAGCCCGCAGTTTCCGGTTGGGGCCATATCTATCCAGCTGCTTCATATACCTATGATAACATTGATCTTTGCCTTCGGGTCGGATTGAAAGAGGGGACAAGGGGCTTTATTACATCGGTATGGACGGATGCTGTTGAACCATTGGTCAGACCCTCCTGGCTTTTTATGGGATATGGCTGTGTAGCTGCATGGCAGGGGACAGCTCCGGATCGAAAAAAATTTGAGGAAGCTTTTTCCATGTCGGAATTTCCGGCCGCCCACCAACAGGTGCAGGAGGTATTAAGCAGGCTGGCCGATGCTACTCAGTTACTTCGTACTTGTTTTGGTGCCAATACCAGTAATATGCCTGGAGGTACCATCATTGAAAGTTGGTCGAATCCTTTTAGTAATTATTTTCTTAATATTTCCGGAGCGCATAAAAAGGAACTGAAAAGTGTCCGGGTACTGACAGAAGAGGCAGAATCATTGTTGATTGAAGCATTTAAATTGTCGGGTCCTGCAGAACGGGAATTTTTGGAATCACTGCGTGTAACAGCAAGGCTGATTCACTACCAGGCTACACGGTTTCTGTTTGCCCGGGTTATCTGTGAACGATGGGATAATGCCATGCTTTTACATAAACAGAATAATTTTGTGTTTTACGATTTATCCTATCTCTGTCATGGCTTGATTCAGGATGTCATGGATGAACTGGGTACACTAAAATCAGATTACAGCGCTGCCTGGTTAATGGAAAGTTTGCCCTACCGGCTGCAGACCATGCTGGGCCGCTTTGATGTTGAATATGGGCTTTGGCAAAAGTTGTTGCTTAAAGTGATAGATTATCGTGTCAGGACCGGTCCCAATCATGTTGCTCCAGCTTCTTTTGTTGAGATTTTTCATCCGGAATTTTGATGAAATTGTATATTACAACAGTTTGTTTAGATATAAATTATTGTAAATATCAGGTTAATGGCTATTAAACCGCAATTACACAAATTAGTAGCGGAACCGGATTCATCCTTCGTTTATCAACATTGGGAGTGCAGCTATTTTGACAAACCCTGGCACTTTCATAAGGAGTATGAATTGACACTGATTGAGAAATCAGAAGGTACGAGATTTATTGGGGACCAGGTAAGCTTATTCCAGCCGAATGACATGGTTTTAATCGGTCCTAATATTCCGCATTTATATCGTAATAGTGAAAGCTATTATAAGAATTCAAAAACTGTTGCAAAATCCATATTTATTCACTTTACGGATGATTTCCTTGGAAACTCTTTTTTTGAGGTGCCAGAGATGAAACTCGTTAAACGATTATTGAACCGGTCAAATCTTGGTCTTGTAATCCAGGACCAGACAAATGATTATGTTCGGGACCAGCTTTATGAGATGCAGGATCTAACTCCGGTAAAACGATTGATGAAACTGCTGGATATTCTGATTGTATTATCTACAAGCAAACATGTTTCCAGTGTGCTGAGTAAGGAGTTTACCGTAAGTAATAATAAAGACGCTTCCAGGATCGACCTTGTATTTCAATACATCATGAAGAATTTCAGAAACGAAATTTATATTGAAGACATAGCATCCAAACTTAACATGAGCATTGGTTCCTTTTCACGTTATTTTAAACATCATACCAGGAAGACTTTTTCAAATTATGTTACTGAAATACGAATCAGTCATGCTTGCCAGATGTTGCTGGAAGATGCCTACAGTGTTTCTGAAATCGGTTTTATGACCGGATTTGAAAATCAGTCTAACTTTTACCGTCATTTTAAGCGTTATACAGGAGTTACTCCAAAGGAATATTCTGCGAGATTTTTTTCACGACAATAAATCAGCTCATCTGATTTATTGTCGTGCCGATTTTCTCAATCGTTACTTCCACTACATCTCCTGGAACCAGCCATGGTGTAGCCGGCATTCCCATAGCTACTCCCTCAGGCGTTCCTGTTAATATAAGATCGCCTGGTTCCAATGTAAAATGTTTAGTCAGATCTTCAATTATTTCCGCCACCGTGAAAATCATATCGGCAGTGTTAGACTTTTGTCGGACATCACCATTAACCAGTGTTAAGAGTTCGAGTGCCTGCGGATCAGGAATTTCATCTGTAGTAACCAGGTATTTACCAAGTGGTAAAAAATGATCCAGCGATTTTCCCATCAACCACTGACTGGTTCGGAATTGTAAGTCCCGGCAGGAAAGATCATTTGCCACGCAATACCCAAGTACATAGTCCAGTGCTTCTTCTTTGGATATGTTTTTTGCCTTTTTGCCAATAACAAAACCCAGTTCTACTTCATAGTCGAACTGATAGCCAACCTTCCCAAGTTCAATCTTGTTACCATAATCAACCAGTGTATTGGGGTACTTGGTAAAAACAACCGGGATAGTCGGAATTGGCATTCCGCTTTCAATGGCGTGTTTGCGGTAATTCAGGCCAATGCAAATGATTTTTGATGGAAAAGGAACACAGGAAGTGATATGTAATTCACTTTCCTTCAAAAAATAGGCAGGCTGGTTTATGGCCTGCTGAACGATGTTTTGAAGGATAGGAAGATCATCCCTGGTGATAGAGCTTCCTACATATAAACGACCTCCGTGGTCAGCCTGGAATTTGTCAAGATCAAAGACTCCCTGGTCAGTCAGAATGCCGGGAAAAATGCTGTCTCCTTTTCTAAAATAGAGTAGTTTCATGATGTATTCAAAACCTGATAGTATTCAATAAGTAGCTCTTCCTCCTGACAAATCAAATGTAAAACCAGTAGTAAAACTGTTTGACGGTGATACTATGTACAAGGCGAGATTGGCGGCTTCTTCAAGGGTGCCACAACGCTTCATCGGTATTTTATCGGTCATGTATTTTACCTGTTGGTCTGGCATCATATCAACAAGGGGAGTCCGGATAACTGCTGGTGCCATAGCATTGATAGTTATTCCTGATTGGGCATATTCGGAGCCCTGAACTTTCGCCATACAAATTAATGCTGCTTTTGATGTTGAATAGGCCAGCATGCCTGCGTTTCCTTCCTTTCCGGCGATGGATGCGAGGTGAAGAATCCGTCCATATTTGTTTTCCACCATATGGGGCAAAATAGCCTTCGATGTATAAAAGCAACTCATGAAATTCACGTTGAATACATGATTGATATTACTGGCGTCAACCTGGTGACTTTGAATATTTGTAATTCCGGTTATACCTACACAATTAACCAGGATCTGTATAGCTCCTTCTTTTTGAAGGATATGGTTCATCACTTCATTTACCCGTTGTTCTTCGGTAACATCCAGGGGGATAGAGGTAATGCCAGGTTGATGATTCTGAAAACAAGTTTCCAGTTTTTCTTTATTGAGGTCAAGTGCGTAGACTTTGGCGCCGTTTTCAACTAGTTTAAAAGTGATCGCCTTACCGATGCCTGAAGCGGCACCGGTAACAACTGCGATCTGATTGGATAATTCCTGTACCATAAGAATAAGATTGGTTGCCTGCCTGTTTGTATTTCGGTCAGGAAATATCATTTACCAGGGAAAGCACACGTTGGTTTAGTTCTTTAATATAATTTTTTGAAGACTGATCAGGGATATAAGCTGCTTTACGGGCTATGCTGTTGGACAGAATACCACGGGCCATTAATAATTCTTTCTCGGCATAATGGAAAAGTTCCATGTTTTGAAGGGAGAAGAATATCTGTGGCATGATTCTTTCAAATATGGTAAATGCCTCTCCGTGTTTGCCTTCTTTTCTGAGTTGAAAAACTTTTTGAAGAATATCTGCAACGCCGAGACCCGGCATTACGCCGGCAATTCCAATGGGGATTAATTCCAGCATATACAATCCACCCCAGCCTTCAAAAAGTCCGATTTCTCCTTTTGATATTTTGATGATCTCTTCAAATTTTGGTGCACAGAGCGGCTCTTCCAGTTTCAGGTATTTAAAATTGGGATGTTTCTCTTTCAGTTTTTGAATAAATGTCGGACTGATAGAGGCGCCTCCCGGGTTGAAATCCTGAATTAATACAGGTGTTTCCGGAATTGCGGCCAGGAAATCTGAGAGATATTCCATCAGAGAATCTTCGGGAAGACTAAAGATTCTTGGTACTGCCAATGAAATGATATCTGCTCCGTTTTTCACATTCTCCTGAGCCAGGTATATAGCAGAACGAAGGGAAGCATGATTGGATTGGGCAACGATCTTGATTCTTCCGGCTGCCTGGTCTACCGCAATCTTTACTACCTGTAATTTTTCTTCATCGGTAAGTTTATAAAACTCACTGGCGTATGCAGGCAGACAGGCTGCCTGGATGCCACAGGAGCAGGCAAAATCTACCAGTTTTCTTAAAGCTTCTTCATCAATGGATTCATCCTGTTTGAAAGGGGTTGGAATTATGGGAATAACTCCTTCTAAGAGATCATCGCTGAGTTTCATGTTGAATCGTTTATTGTAGTTTTAGTTTGTTTTTTTTGCTAAAGTTTTCCACGAGGGTCAGCAGCAGCATGGAGCCGAGGACCAGTGTGCCACCCAGGATGGCCTGTGTGCCAAGTTTTTCGCCCAGCCAGATAGCTGCAATGGGTAATCCGAAAAAAGTGATCAGGTAGTTAGATAAAGCAACATCCGTTGCTTCCAGGTTTTTAAGTGCTATGAAAAACAATACCATTGAAAGGAAATTCTGAAAGAGTGTTAAAGACCCCATTCCAATCCAGGTATTTAAGGTGAAATCGCCAATTCGGGAGAATGTGTCAGCTTCATAGTAAAAAACAAATGGTGTTAGCAGCACTACCATGATCAGGTAGGTGTAAAAAACCATTTCCATGCCACTGAAACGATGGGCAATTTTTTTACACCCAACATTGTAATAAGCGTTCCCAATAAGTGCAATAAAGATCAACAGATTGCCAAAAGCATATTCGGAACCAAGATCCATTTGTTTGATATCATTCGTAGAACAGAGTAAAACACCAATGATTGCTATTCCAAAACAAATCCACCTGATTTTTGTCATTTTTTCCTTGAGCAGCAGAAAAGCAAGCAAAGCAGTGAGAACCGGTAAAATCAAAACCATAATAGCAGCATTGCTGGCTAATGAATACCGTGTTCCTGCAGTCATCAGTACCTGTGATGGAAAAGCGCCCAGGGCAGCCAATGGAAGGAAAAGCAATATGTCTTTCCAGCTTCTGTTCTGTTGTTTATAGTCTTTTGCAACAAATGGAAATAACAAAAACAGAGACAATAACATCGGAGCCCAAACGGTGAAATACTGTCCCACCTGGTCCTGTGTGAGTTTGATGCTGGTAAATTGTAATGCCCACATCAGGTTACAGCAGAACAATAAGATCCAGGCTATTAATTTTTTATTCATGTTATTCAGTATTCCGGGCTGATTGTGTTTCCGGTTGCAAATTGTTTTAATGCCTGCTGGTCCAGCTTAACACCCAGGCCGGGTGCATCAGGAACCAGAACGGAACCCTGCTCAAATTGTAAAGGTTGTTCAATTAAATCATCTACCCGAACCAGTTCTCCAAAAATATCTGAGGGGATGGTGCAGTTGATGCTGGCAGCGGCGATATGAACACCCATTGCTTCCGAGATACCCAGATCTACTTCCGAACCTCTCCAGCAGGATTTCCCTTCCAGGTGAGCGATTTCAGCCAACAATACAGAATTGAATGCACTGCCATTAAAGTTGTATCCATCCACTGCCTCTTCTTTAATGAAACGAATGATATCCCGGATGTCCTGTGTATAGGGCAGGGAAATGTGCCGGAACAGGGGAACCTTTAATACTTTTCGCAGGTAGGCGAAGCCCTTTACGTCTTCATGCAGAATAGGGTCTTCCAATCCGTACATTACTTCCGCATCTACTCCCTCCATCAGCCGGATGGTTGTTTTTACATCGTTCCAGCGCTGATTCGGGTCCAGAATTATTTTGATGGAAGTGCCACATTTTTTCCGGATTGCAGCTGTCCATAAGCGAACGGGATCCTCATCACTGCATTTGAACTTAAAGATTTTATGTCCCTTTTGCATGGCTTCATATGCCTTCTGTGCCGCATCTTCAGGATTACGACGACCTGTCCATCCATTGCAGTCTACTCTGTTTCGATAAGCGCCTCCTAATAGCTGGGAGATAGGAACATTCGCAATTTGTCCAGCCAGATCAAGAATGGCCGTTTCGAAAGCTTCATAGATTCGCTGGTCGGTAATCGGTAATCTCCTCCAGTTCAGGGTTAGGATGTTACGACCCGTCAGCGTTTTTATTGCCTCTCTGATTTTTTCGGGTGAGGATGACCGGTAGGTTTCTCCGATCCCCGTTAGTCCATTCCGAAGTTTTATCTGAATGATCCATTTCGGCTGTATGGCGAATTCTGTCCAACTGCCACCAGTCAGGAATTTTTTCGCGAAATTCTGATCTTTGTCCAGTACATCTTCAGAGTTGAGACTTCCTGGCCGGGCCGGTACAACTACTTCCGTTGCAAGAATGGATTGTATCTCTGTAGGGTTCATTTGTCTCCAATATTTTGTGGGTATTTTTCTGCCAGCTTACGGATCTCATAGCTGAATTCAACAAAGAGCTCCTCCCATTTTCGGGCGGATTCTTCTGTGTACGGATAAAATCCTTTTGCATTGCTGAGACCTTTTGCTCCATCCGCTACGAGTGTTTTCATACTGGAAGGAGGTTCAGTAGCATTACTCAATTCTGGAAAGAGATCCTTCATTACCGTATAGTAGGCCGGAATGCCGGTAATATCCATGAACCGGAAAGGACCTGCAAAAGTAATCCAGTAACCGAGGTCGTTGCGAAGTGACCGATCAACATCTTCTACGGTGGCATATCCGTTTTCAACCAGGTAAAATGCCTCTCGCAGCATGGCATACATAATCCTGTTGGTGATAAAACCCCGGATGTCTTTTTTCAAAAGGGAGGGTTCCTTTCCCCAGCTTTCGGCCAGCCTGATGATGATCGTTGCCAGCGCAGGGTCTGATTTATCGCCACATATGACTTCCATGAATCTTGTGATATGTGCAGGTTCTGCCCAATGAATACCGAAGACTCTATGCGGATGTTGAAGACCTTCCTGTAAAATGCTAACCGGAATCGCGGAGGTATTGCTGCCTATGATGGCATTTTTATCCAGCACAGTTTCCAATTGCTGATACAACTTTTTCTTTTCCGTTACATTTTCTGTAATAGATTCTATCACAACCGGGAGTGTGCTCAATAATTGAGGATCATTTGTAATGGTCAGTCTTTCCATGATCAGCTCCGGTGAATCCTGCAGCATTCCTTCCCTGTTTAATTCATGCAGGTAGGTTAAAATTCTTTTACGGGCTTCCGGCGCTTTGTCTGGCTGATCAGTAAGGGCTGTAACAGGATGACCTGCAGCCAGTATACAGGTCGTGATACTACTACCCATTAATCCGAGTCCGACTGTACCAATATGTATTCTTTGCGTCATATAAATTGCTGGTCGGTGCGGTTGTTTTTGATATATACAATGGCATCAATTTCGATCTTAATGCCATCCGATAATCCGGATTGAACAGTGGTTCTTGCTGGAAGAATACCTTTAAAAAAAGATGCGTAGGCCTTGTCGTACCGGTCAAAATCCTGGATGTTTTGCAGGTGAACAGTACATTTCACGATGTTGTCTACAGAAGCTCCTGCTGCTTCTGTTATTTTTTTTATATGTGATAAGGTCAGCATTGTCTCTTCTTCAATGGTACCATGTACTACCTCTCCGGTACTGAGGTCCAGCGGACCCTGGCCGCTGATGAATAAAAAATCTCCGGCTATAACTCCTGCTGAATAGGAGCCCGTATGCGATTGTTTATCGGGATGTTTAACTTCTTTTTTCAACAATCAGTATTTTTCAGATTTGTTAATAGTGGCCATTCTGAGAAGGAGTCCAGGAATTGCAAGAGTGCATTCACTGCAGTACCGATCAGGTGATTTCCTTTTTCGCTGCTTGCCAGTTGAGGCGCTCCGCTGCAACCATTGTTAGATATGAAGGGAGTTTGTTTTACAATAGATATGCCCTTGTAAGGGATATCATCTTCAAAAGCGATATATCCATTTTGTGCCGGTCTGTTAGCTCGTTGTACCCGGTTCATCCAAACTTTTTCCGGATATAAATGAAGCATCATGCTGGTTTCATATTCACAGGCATGACTAAGCGCCGGACTTTGCATTGGAGCGTCCCCTGAAAAAGTAGTTCCGGCTAATTCCCAATAGGTTGCCAGGGCGAAATAGGAAGGAGTAGTGGCATCGAACTCCCTGCTTAATACAGAAAGAGCCTGCTTTACCGGTGTTATATTTCCGCCGTGGCCATTGAGTAATACAATTCTGCGATAACCGGACTGAACTAGTGACCTGACAAGATCACAAATTAGTTTTACATAAAGTTCAGGCGCAATACTTATGGTTCCACCAAAATCAAGGTGGTGATGACTGGATCCAAAGGGAAGAGTAGGAGCCAGTACAATCTTTTCCGATCGCAATTGCTCTGCCATTTGAGCAATGGAGGTTACAATATCAGAATCTGTTCCTGTAGCCAGATGCGGACCATGCTGCTCTGTGGCACCTAATGGTAGTACCAGAATCTTATCTGCTGCATCTGCTCTTAATGTTTGGTATGTTTCGTTTGTGAACAGCATAAAAAAATAGTTAGCTAAAAATGCATTCCTCTAAAAATGCCGGATGATATCCATTTTGCTGTGCCCATTGAACCGCTGTCTCGATCTTTTCGAAGTAGTCGGGTTGATAGGCTTTGTAATCAGGATAAAAGTATTGTTCATGAATCAGAAAGTCGGCGTAAGGCGGAAGTCCTGATGTTTTTCTGTACGATTCAAGGAATGGAATAATTTCCTCCTTTGTTTTAACGTCCAACACTACACTGCTTCTAATGAAAATAATGTCTTCCTGCTCGTCTTTCCAAATGAAGCGCTTTTTCATGTGGCGCCTCTTATCTACATCCAGATAGTATGAAACAGGAGGAAGATTGTCATCTACATTAAAGTAACCTAATTGTCCTTTATACCCTGCTGCCCGGAGTGCCCGGGATCCTTCCAGATTTACCTCTCCCCAGTGTACAGTAGTAACTGGTCCCATTAAAGCTTCGGTGGATATTCTTTTGATTTCAGCTTGTACAAGGTCACAATCTTTTTTAACTGTTTCAAATGAAGCATGTTTGTATGGAGCGTCCGGGAATTCCTGGTAGGCATGGAAACTGAGACGAATCCAGTGACGTTGTGCTGCCCATTCAGTAGCGAATTTCTCCGGGAATTCAGAAAGATTGAAGTCACCCTGCTCTGATTGGTAAAACATATTCAGGTGAACACGGATTTCATATTGGTCGTGCAATCGTTTCAGGTTCTTCAGAAACGGGTTGTCAAATATGCTGTTGTATGTGTTGACATGTTCGGCAATATCCTGCATGAAACGAATATTGTCATCAATAGAAAGCCGGTATCCACCGGCGAATTTGCTTGCCCAATAAACCGGGTATTGTAGTGTTTCTCCGGTTTGTTGTTCCTGTATCTCTATGATATTCCGATATTTTGTTAAGTTCAGGGGAGCCTTAAAGGTTCCATTCTGTTCTGTTGCCTGAATACCATTTACGGTAAGCTGACTTCCACTGGGTGCTTTGATAATTGCTATAACGGTGATCCCATTTGAGTGAACCATGCCATCTCTTGCATGAACGATGTCTCCCTCAATGGGGAAAACCGGCTGTACCTTTTCTGCCATCATTTGATTGTTTTTTTCCTGGTCTTGGCCAGATAAAAGTATTGAATGAATATTTCTAAATTCTACAAAAATCTCCTGATTGTATATACTTTTTTAACACAGTTATTCCTTTCTCCATTTATGCCGTCCGGATGGGTGCAGGTTGAAGTATATGGCTCTTTTTATATGTATGCTATTTATATATATGAAAGCGCTTATAAATACCTTTGGATATATTGAAGGTCTTGTTAAAAAAGTATATAAATTAAGTGAATTAATGAACAGAATGGCCTGGTAACCTTATTAGATTTGAACAGAACAAAAACATAAAACTATTCTGTGTTGAACGATAAATTGAAATTTTCCAAAAAGCGCTTTTGTGCTGTAATAACACTAGCCTGTAGCCTGACAGTTGCCTGCACTGAAAACCGGACATCAGAAAATACGAAGAATGATTCAGTATTAATTTTTGATGGCAACTCGCTTAAGGGATGGAAGCAGATAGTTGGTACTGCAACTTATTCTGTTGAGGACAGTGCGATTGTGGGAACTACTGTAGTAGATAAAGCAAACTCTTTTCTTGTTACAGAGAAAGAGTATGATGATTTTATACTTGAACTGGAGGCGAAAATTGATGATGTGTCGAGTAATTCAGGAATTCAGCTCAGAAGCCATTTTAATAGTCCGGAGAAACCTGGTCTTGTGTATGGACGCCAGGTTGAAATTGATCCTTCAGCGAGGTCATGGACGGGTGGTATCTATGATGAAGAAAGAAGAGGGTGGCTCTATCCGCTGGATAAAAATCCGCCTGCAAAAAATGCATTTAAAGTGGGACAGTACAATCATTTCAGAATTGAATGTATTGGCAGAGAAACACGAACCTGGATCAATGGTCATCCGGTTGCCTATGTGATTGACAGTATCGACCGGTCCGGATTCATTGGTCTCCAGGTGCATGCAGTAGATAAGCCGGAGGAGGCAGGGCATAAAGTATTTTTCAGGAATATCAGTATCCGTACTGAAAATCTTCAACCAGCACCTTTTCCTGCAGATATTCCTGTAGCAGATCTGACCCAAAGCAAACCATAAACGAAATGCTATGCCAGTAACCAGAAGAAAATTTGTACAGCAATCTGCCCTTACCATGGCTGCAACCTTACTGGGCGGCCTAACCATGAATGCTGCCAGTTATCGGAGAATCAGGGGAGCCAATGACCGTGTTAGAGTAAGTGTGATTGGGTTTTCAGATCGTTTTCGCCATGCCCTTTTTCCCAGCTTCATGCAACATTATAAAGAATTGAACTTTGACATAGTTGCAGTTTCTGATTTATGGAGACTCAGGCGTGAAGAAGGCGCTGCTTTTCTGCAGCAGCAATTGGGACATTCCGTTCGTGCCTGCCGAAATAATGATGAATTGTATGAAGGTGGTAAAGTGGATGCCGTTTTTATTAGTACGCCGGATTTCCAACATGCATTGCAGACCAGGGAAGCGGTCCTCGCCAATTGTGATGTCTATTGTGAAAAGCCTTTTGCAGAAACGATGGAAGATGCCAGGAATGCACTGAAAGCTGTAAAAGCATCCGGCAGGATTGTTCAGATTGGCTCTCAGCGACGGAGCGGAAAAAACTATATGGCCGCGGATGAATTTATTAAATCAGGCAAATTTGGGGCAATCAATATGGTTGAGCTGTATTGGAATGTGAACCAACCCGGGCGATGGCGGCGTCCGGCTCTGGTGTCTAAATGTCGCCAGGAAGACCTGGATTGGAACCGGTTTCTGATGAACCGTCCGGCAGATTCCTTTGACCCGCGCAAATACCTCGAGTACCGGCTTTTCTGGCCCTATTCTTCGGGTCAGCCAGGACAGTGGATGTCTCACCAGATCGATACCGTTCATTGGTACAGCGGTTACAATCATCCCCGCAGTGTTGTAGCAAATGGTGGTAATTATGTGTGGAAAGATGGCCGCACCAACTGGGATACAACTACGGCAGTATTTGATTATGGTCCTTCCGATGATCCGAAAACAGGCTTCCAGGTGGTTTTTTCTTCCCGTATGGGAAATGGTGATGAAATCACCACCGAAATTTATTACTCCACTGGTGGTGAACTTAACCTGAATACAAACAGGATTTCTCCTGCAGGCGGACTAACGGAAGCCTTCGCAAAAGAAATGAATATGAGCGCTCACCTGCTTCCCAATATGGAGCTGGTAGACCGAACTGCTAAAATAGATGTGCGTGCAAATGCCGGTGGTGATGAATATACTTCCGCTCATGTAAGGAATTGGATGGAATGTATTCGCAGCAGAAAAACTCCGAATGCTCCGGTTGAAGTGGGGTATTACCATTCTATTGCAAACATCATGACTACTGCTGCTTCCCGTACGGGTTTCAAAGCCAGTTTTGATGAAGTTAGCCAGGAGGTTTTGGTAGGGGGAAAGCCATTCAAATATTAACGATTCGACAACTGTATAAATAATTTCCAAATGAGCAACAGCAGGAGAAACTTTTTAAGACAATCAGGATTAACCGGACTTGGACTGGCTTCGGGATGGATGAGCAATTTTGCCAGCACCCCTGAAGACCTTGACCGGATTAAAGAACAAGCGGCCTTCAGTCCGTCACAGTCATTCAATATGTGCGGTTATGCTGCACCGAAGCTGGACGTAGTTCGGGTAGGAATTGTCGGTATTGGCTTCCGTGGTATCGACGCCGTTGCCAGAATGAACAAGATCGAAGGGGTGGAAATCAAAGCTCTTTGCGACCTGCGCCCCGAAAGGGTGAAACTGGCCAGCGATATGATCAGCGCTTCCGGCCACCAGCCAACGTTATACCACACCGATCCCGAGGCCTGGAAAAAAATGTGCTCTCGTGAAGACCTCGACCTGATCTATATTCTCACCCCATGGGCCCTGCATACACCCATGGCGGTTTTCTCCATGAACCATAACAAACACGTTTGTGTAGAAGTTCCGGCGGGCAAGAGCCTGGAAGAACTCTGGCTGCTGGTGCAAACTTCCGAGAAGACCCGTAAGCACTGCATGATGGTGGAGAACTGCTGCTACGATTTCTTCGAGATGACCACGCTGAACATGGTACGCCAGGGTTTCTTTGGCGAAGTAATGCATTGTGAAGGCGCCTATATTCATGACCTGTCGGAACTGGTATTTTCAAAGGAACATTTTTACCAGATGTGGGAACTGAAAGAGATGGCCGCCAGGAAGGGAAACCTTTACCCAACACATGGCCTGGGACCCATCTGCCAGGTCATGGATATTAATCGCGGAGATAAAATGGACTACCTGGTATCATTATCAAACAACGATTTCGTGCTGGGCAAAAAGGCCAATGAACTGGCCGCCGTGGATGCTTTTTACAAACCCTACGCGGGTAAGTCCTACAACGGATGCATGAATACCACCAATATCCGCACCAGCAAAGGCAAATCCATCATGGTGCAATTCGATGTGTCGTCTCCCCGGCCTTATTCCCGTATACAACTCGTCAGCGGAACAAAAGCTGTTGCCCTGAAATACCCTGAGCCTGGCCGTTATTCCACCGGCCACGAATGGATGTCTGAAGAAGAAGTGAAACTACTGGAAGATAAATACACCCCCGCTATTGTGAAAAAGATCGGTGAGGCAGCCAAACAGGTTGGTGGACACGGTGGTATGGATTTCCTGATGGACTGGAGAACGATCGACTGCCTGCGCAACGGCCTTCCACTTGACCAGGATGTGTACGACGCCGCGTTGTGGTCCTCCATATCTCCTTTATCCGTTTGGTCAGTAGCCAACCGGTCCAACTCGATCACCGTACCCGACTTTACACGCGGTAAATGGAAGACGAATAAGCCAATCGACATTTCCATGGAAAAAGGTGGAACTACCGGCGTAAAAGTTTAGTATGAGCCATTCATTTAACAGGAGAAAATTCATAAGCAGGCTGTCTCTGGCCACAGCGGGTCTCAGCATTCCTGCTTTTGGTGCGGCATCTGCCATTGCCCCGTCACCTGCTGATACGCCGTTTCAGCATACCTCACGGTTACCCATACCTGCTGGTGGAAGGATCGGAATCATTGGACTGGATACTTCCCATAGCACAGAATTTGTAAATGCCTTGAACGGTTTGTATCCAAGCACTAATCTGGAAGGCTACAGGGTTGTTGCAGCCTATCCTTTTGGCAGCAAAGAGATCAAAAGCAGTGCAGACAGGATTCCCCTCTACACCGATTATGTACGGCGCTTTGATGTGGAAATTGTTGATTCCATTCAAGCCCTGCTGGAACGGGTGGATGTGGTGATGCTGGAAACCAATGACGGTCGCCCCCATCTTGAACAGGCTCTCCAGGTAATGAAAGCCGGCAAGCGCCTTTTTATTGATAAACCGGTTGCCAGCTCGCTGGAAGAGGTAGTGGCTGTATATGATACCGCACGGACATTTAAAGTGCCGGTTTTTTCTTCCTCTTCACTTCGCTACAATGCAGGTGTTCAGGAAACTGCCAGCGGAAAAAAGGTCGGTAAAATTCTTGGTGCAGATACTTTCAGTCCAGCCCCGCTGGAACCCACTCACCCCGATTTTTTCTGGTATGGCATCCATGGTGTGGAGATGCTCTATGCCCTGATGGGCACCGGTTGTCTGGAGGTTTCGAGAATCTATTCTCCCAAAACCGACCTGGTGACAGGCACCTGGAAGGATGGCCGCATCGGAAGTTTCAGGGGCACCCGCTCGGGAAAAAATGAATACGGCGCAACGGTTTTTGGTGAATCAGGCATTGAGCGAATCGGCCCCTATTCCGGTTACGATGCTCTGCTGAAAGAGATCATCAGCTTTTTCAAAACCGGCATTTCCCCTGTGCCCGAGGAAGAGACCCTGGAAATTTATGCCTTTATGGAAGCGGCCCATGAAAGCAGACGGAAGGGCGGACTTCCCGTTCGTCCTGATGCCATGCTGGATAAGGCCAGAAAGGCAATGGTTCGTAAATGGTAAATTCTTTCCAACTAACACTATTCAAATGAAAAACAGGCTAATTCAAAATCGCCGGAGATTTCTGAAAAACAGTTCCCTGGCAACCGCCGGTGTTTTGCTGGCTCCTCTTGGTTCCTACTCCCTGGGTCCCCGTGCTGGCTATTCCGGGCAATCGGCCCTATTAGGTGGTTCTCCCATCCGCACCAGCCCATGGCCGGAATGGCCGGTTTGGAACAATGCCACAGACGATGAACTGGTGATGAAGACCCTGCGAAGCGGGGTTTGGTCGCGGGCCGGCCTGGTAAATGAATTTGAAGCTACCTGGGCCAGGGAAACCGGCACCAGTCGCTGCCTCTCCGTAGTAAATGGCACCAACGCGCTGATTACCGCACTTCTGCAGATGGATATCGGTGCAGGGGATGAAGTAATCGTGCCCGTGTACACCTTCATAGCCACCGTACAGGCGGTATTGGCCACCGGCGCTATGCCGGTTTTTGTGGATACCGATCTCCAGACTTTCCAGATAGATACTTCCAAAATTGAAGCGAAGATCAGCTCCCGGACCAGGGCCATCATTCCCGTACATATCCTGGGCCTGCCTGCCGATATGATCACTATCAATCGGATCGCGCGAAAACATAACCTGTTGGTTATCGAAGATGCGTGCCAGGCTCATTTTGCCGAGATCAACCATAAACGCGTGGGCAGTTTTGGTGATGCAGGCTGTTTCAGTTTCCAAAATTCCAAAAATCTCGCCATTGGAGAGGGCGGCGCTATTACCAGCAACAACCAGTCATTCATGGACAAGTGCTATTCCTACCACAATTATGGCAACCCCTATGGTGCATCCGTGGGCAATGTAAGCGCCGGTACGGCTATCATAGGTAATAAACTACGGTGGACGGAATATCAGGCAGCCGTCGGACTGGTTCAACTGAAAAGGCTGGAAGAACAAACGGCCAGGCGCAATTCAAACGCAGCTTACCTGAGGTCAAAAATTATCCAGATTCCCGGTATTGTCCCCTATAAATTGTATGACCATGTTACCAGGGCTGCTTTCCACATTTTCGCTTTCCGTTATCAAAAGGAAACATTCAAAGGGCTGTCCCGCACTGCATTTATTAAAGCCATGCAGGCGGAAGGCATTCCCTGCTCGGAAGGTTATTCAACCCTGAACAAAATGCCTTACCTGGCCAATGCTTTCCAGTCAAAGAACTACAGGAAAATGTACTCCGCCCGCGAGCTGGATATCAACAAATACAACGAGCGCAACCAGTGCCCACTCAATGATCGCCTCTGCAACGAGGAAGCAGTCTGGATTTTTCATTCTGTTTTACTGGCGGAACAAAAAGATATGGATGACATCAGCAATGCTATTGAAAAAATTTACCAAAACGCAGAGGACCTGAAGAAATTACAGTAATCATAAGTAGCCAGTATGAAGAACTCTATTTTTTTACCCATTTTTTATCTGATCATGACCAATACAGTTTTGCAAGCAAACGCCCAGGACAAACGAATTACCGCAGCAATTTTTAACTCGGGCTTTCCCATTGCCCACGATACCTACAATGCAATTTCCATTGCCAGTGACGGTAATGTGTATTATGTATTGAGCTCTCTGTCTATCGATACCGGTGGAATGATGTATGCCTACAATCCCAAAACCGGTCAAATCAAACTTTGCGGTGATATCACCGAAGCTGCAGGGGAAAAGGAGAAGAAGTCTGTATCCCAGGGTAAAAGCCATGCGCGGTTTTATGAGGCAAATGGGAAACTCTATTTTTCTACCCATGCCGGTTATTATTCGATGGTCGATGGTATGGAAAAAATGGGCATACCTCCCGCTGGCTACAAACCTTATCCCGGTGGTTTTTTCCTGTCCTATGACTTGAAAACCGGCCACTTCGAAAACCTTGGTGTGGCTCCTCACCAGGAAGGTGTGCTCACCATGAATATGGATACCCGCAGAGGTATGCTGTATGGCATCACATGGCCTACTGGTTACTTTGTGACCCTGGATATAGCTACCAACAAAATGACTAATCTGGGCCCTGTTTCTGGTGAAGGGGAAAACGGAGCGGGCTCAAACTACAGGACACTTTGCCGCTCCATTGCCATCAACGAGGATAACGGTGACGTATACCTGACCAATTCTGAAGGTGATATTTTAAAATATACCGCGGGGGCAACCGGATTTCAAAAGTGTGAGGAGAATATGAGGAAGGATTATTTCGGTTTGTATGATCCGTCTTCACCCGGACATATGGGCTATAACTGGCGGCAGATCGAATGGAGCCCCATAGAAAAATGTTTTTACGGCGTACATGGCAACTCAGGTTACCTTTTCAAATTTGATCCTGCGGCAGATCGCATCACAGTTATAGACAGGATTACATCTGAAACTTCCAGGGCTTCGGGTATGTTTGATCAGTTCAGTTACGGCTACCTGGGTTTCACATTCGGACCTGATCAGCGCACCCTCTACTATCTCACCGGTGCCCCTATTTATGAAAACGGGGAACTTGTAAGGGGGAAGGATAAAACTGCCAAGGGGGAAGCAAAGGGACTGGAAAACCTGCACCTCATCACCTATGATACCAGGAACAATGTTTATAAAGATCATGGCGCGATATTTTATCCCGATGGCCAGCGTCCGCTGTATGTAAATTCCATTGCAGTGGCAAAAGACGGAACCGTTTACACACTGGCACGCATAACCGAAAACGGCACCACCCGTACTGACCTGGTAAAAATTCCTGCACCTTCTCTAAAAAAGAAATAATGACCCGGCCATGCGAATACATCAATGGATCCTTGCCTTTGGTCTGCTGCTGAACCTTGCTTCCGCACATGCAGGAGACAGCCCTTCCCTGAAGGCTGGTGTTGCAAGGGTGAACATCACTCCTGATTTGCCCTTCTGGCTTACAGGTTATGCCAGTCGCACCGCCCCTGCAAAAGAGGTATTACATTCCATCTGGGCAAAAGTGCTGGTGCTGGAGCAAAGCAAAGACAATCGCATCATTTTTGTGGCTGTTGACGTACTTGGTTTGTCAAAAGAAATAGTGGAGGATGTTTTCACCGCCTTGCACGCCCAATTTGGGATTCAACGTTCACAGTTGCTGATCAATTCCTCCCATACCCATGCCGGTCCCATGATCTGGCCCTGCCTCAATGTGATCTATGATTTTGATGAAGCTGAACAGGCAAGAATCGCCACCTATACTCAGCGGCTTTCCCGGCAGATCGTTGGAGCAGTTGAAGAAGCAATGCGCGGGCTCTTCCCGGCAAAGGTATTCACCGGTAAGGGAAGTGCTGGTTTCGCCATCAACAGGCGGGATGCCCTGTTTCCCAAAGGTGCGGTGGATCATGATGTTCCGGTATTGAAAGTGGAATCAGAAGATCATTCCATCAAGGCGGTACTCTTTGGCTATGCCTGCCATAATACCACCCTGGTGGATAAAAACAATCTCATCAGCGGCGACTATGCCGGTGTGGCACAAACGAAAATTGAAGCTGCTCATCCCGGCGCTACCGCGCTTTTCCTGATGGGTTGTGCGGGTGACCAAAATCCTTACCCCAGAGGTACATCCGCACTGGTCGAGCAGCATAGCACTGAGCTGGCAAACGCGGTCGGCAAGGTGTTGATGGAAGCGATGAATCCTGTGCGGGCGCCGATCCGGACAGAATTTCAGGTAGTGAGCCTAAGCTTCAGGCCAGTTGACCGCTCTGTATTTCAGCAAGATATTCTCAGCTCAAATAAATTTCTGCAACGCAGGGCCAGGCTGATGCTGGAGGCTTATAACAAGGGTTGGAACACCAGTCAGTTTTCCTACCCGATTCAGGCCGTGCGCTTCAATAATGATTTTACCATTCTTGGGCTCAGTGATGAAGTGGTGGTGGATTATTCCATATTATACAAAAAAACCTATCCCAGGGAGAACCTTTTTGTGGCTGGCTACTGCAACGATGTACAACTTTATGTCCCTTCCAAAAAAGTCCTGGATGAAGGCGGTTATGAAGGTGGGGAAAGCATGATCTATTATGGTCACCCCGGACCTTTTGCGGATGATGTGGAAGACAGGATTACAAACGCCGTACATAAGGTGATGCGAAGGGTGGGGGCAAAAAAATATTAATGGAAAAACTGTTAACATAGTACAGCAACTTCTCTGACAAAGATGTGGGAGGCCATTAGTATTTTAGTGGCTGTTATGGATCAGCAAACAGCGGCAAATACAGCATCGAACCAACGGCAGCGGCTAACCGAAGTGGCAGCTGTTTTTCTGAAACTTGGAGTAATCGGGTTTGGTGGTCCGGCTGTGCATATCGCAATGATGGAAGAAGAAGTGGTGCGCAAACGCAAGTGGATGAGTGCGCAACATTTCCTGGACCTGGTAGGTGCAACCAACCTGATACCCGGACCCAATTCCACGGAAATGACCATGCACTGCGGGTATGAACGGGCAGGTTGGAAGGGTTTGGTAGTGGCCGGGATTTGCTTTATTGTTCCAGCTGTACTGATAACGGGTATGCTGGCCTGGGCCTATCAGCTTTACGGGCAATTGCCGGAAGTGGCACCGTTCATTTATGGAATCAAGCCCGCTGTTTTATCCGTGGTATTTGCAGTGATGATCAGTCTGGGTAAAAAAGCTGTGAAAAATATGCAGTTGGTGCTGATGGGGATATTGGCGCTGATTGCTGTGCTGGCAGGTATGCATGAGATATATGTTTTGTTTGGAGCCGGGGCAATCGGTATGCTGCTGCATTATGCACAAGTCAATCGCAGTATGAAAGGATTCCTGCCACTTCCAATCTTACAGATCATTCAGGAGGCACCGGCTCTGATGAATGGGAAAATCTTCTGGATCTTTTTAAAGATCGGTTCCATTTTATACGGCAGCGGATATGTCCTGTTTGCATTCCTGGATGCCGAATTGGTCAGCACGGGTTGGTTGTCGAAGCAGGTGTTAGTGGATGCGATTGCAGTGGGACAGTTTACCCCTGGACCTGTATTCTCTGCTGCAACTTTTATTGGCTGGCAACTGGGTGGCTTTGGAGGTTCAATGGCTGCTACTGTTGGTATTTTTCTTCCTTCCTTTTTATTTGTGGCGCTGCTGCAGCGATTGGTTCCCTTGCTGCGAAAATCTCCTGTTATGGCAGCATTTCTCGATACGGTTAATGTTGTTTCAGTGGCTATCATCCTCGCCGTATTGGTTGAAATGGGCCAGCAAACCATTTCCGACTGGAGAATGATTTTAATTGCAATTGCAGGATTTTTGGTTTCCTTTTTTTATCCCCGTATTAACAGTGCGTTTATTATTGCGGGTGGTGCGCTGTTAGGGTATATTTTAACATTCGTGCGGTAAATTCTTTTCATCTCTTCCTGTTTCTCATTCAAATAACTTCGTTATGAAATCAGTACTACTGGCAGTTTGGTTTACAATTTTTTCTTTGGTAGGTTTTTCGCAGTCGGGTAAGTATCAGCTTTCCAGTCATATTCTGGACATATCAAAAGGAGCTCCTGCGGCTGGCGTGCCTATTCGGTTAGAAAAAATGGATCCTTCTGGCAAATCCTGGTTGATAGTCGATCAAAAAATTACAGATAAGAATGGCCGTGTCGGTGATTTTTTGCCGGAAGGAAAGTCCCATACGGGGGTCTACAAACTTGTTTTTCTAACCAGCGATTATTTTAAAAAACAGCAGATGGAAAGCTTTTATCCCTTTGTGGAAATAGTTTTTGAAATCAAAGACAACTCACATTATCACGTGCCGATTACTTTATCCGCTTTTGGATATTCCACGTATCGCGGTAATTAAGCTATTTTTCGCGCGGTTCCAATCGTAACCGGTAAGCCTGAATTTTGGCTGGCTGCTCAGGTGAAAGGGTGAAATAAATCTTTAAATCGGCTTTCTCTCCATGCAGCGTAAACGTTCCCCTCAGGTTGTTTTCCGCGATAACAGGAGAACTGCGGAGAATTCTGCCCGCAGCCTGGAAAAGCGTTTTGGCTTCCTTCCGTAAGCTGTCAACCTGGTAATCGAAGAAGAAATTTTCTGCAAAGATGGGCGATTGTTCAGCGATTTTCCAATCCGGTAACAAAGCAGTAAGTTCCTGTTGACGTTGGAGCAGGATAGGAGTTGGCGGAATAGTTCTGGGTTTCAGCGCTGCTGTTCTTACCAACAGGTCTAGTGACTGAATATTTAAAGTGGTGGCTGGTGCATAGGTCTGGTTGATGAAACTTACAATGCCGATTCCATAATCCGGCAGGATGGTCCAGTTGCTGCCAAAGCCCGGTAATCCACCACTATGCCCCACCGTTATACGGCCCTCGCAATCCTTGCTCCATCGGAGTCCGTATCCGTAGCCGGCAGCAGTAGGACAAACCCTTCCATCCGGGAATTTGTAGTTTGGATTCAGACCGGCGAAATTCCATGGTTGCTGCATTTCGCGAAGGGAACTTCTTTGAAGCGGACTGTTATCGGATCCATTTCTGGCCGGCCAGGCACTTAGCATGAAGTTCATATATCGTGAAAAATCTTCTGCGGTAGTAAGGATGCCGCCCATGATACCGTATGCACCATCGTGTTCCATCGGTTGTGCTTCCCAGTTAGCATTGAGCCAGCGGTATCCAATAGCCAGTGTACTATCGGGTACAGCGCTGTATTCCCAATAAGTATGGTGCATGCCGAGTGGTTTCCAGATATACTCTTCAATGTATTCCTGGTAGGACATGCCCGTAACTTTTTTGATGATCGCACCCAGCATCGCAAATCCCATATTGCTGTATTCATAGGCGGTACCCGGACTCGTAGAAAAGGATATCCCTCTTTTGAACATGGCGTGCATGCTGTCTTCTGATATATCCAGCTGACGGTCGCCCCATGGATTGTCTTCCGGAAATCCGGCTGCATGAGTCAGCAGGTGACGAATGGTGATCGGTGGTGCATCGGTGGTAGGATACTGTATGTCAGATAGCTCCGGAATATAGAGCTGTGCTGGTTCATCAAGCTGCAGTTTGCCCTGATCACGCAATTGCAGGATAGCAACTCCTGCAAAACTTTTTGACATGGAAGCAATACGAAAAACAGAGCCGGGTTTAACAGGATTCCCCATCTCCCGGTTAGCCATACCCGAAGTTTTTAGATGCACCAGTTTGCCATTTGCAACAATGCCATAGATGAATCCTGGCTGGTTGTTTTTGGTGGCAAAATCTCTAAAAAGTTCATCCGTTTCCTGGATTGCTTTTTTCCAATTGGAGGAATTAATATCAAGGTGTTGAGCCTGTGCGAGCGCTGATAAACATACGCAGATGAACAGGTGAATGATTTTTTTATGCATACAAAAATGAATCAGCTGGTGGGGATAAATTCAATTTCCAGGCATGCCCCGCGTGCATTGGCTTCACTAACCACCTGCGGGATACCGTTAATAATATCCAGGGATGGGCGGTGAATATGCCCGGCAATTACACCTAGCACATTGGGTGCATTGAATACCGCGTGATGAAAATCCATCGTTGCAGTTGTATGACCTGTTTCAGGCCAGCGTTCTCTTCTTTCCAGTTCGAAATTGCGATCGGTTTTAGCGCCCCAATCCGGATGGCCGCAGCCAAAACCGACGGACCTGCCTGGTGCATAGAGTGGAATATGCACCATCAATACAATAGGTTGCCCGGTCTGAACCTGCTGTTTAAAAAACGCTAATTGTTCTGCTGTAATTTCATAATTGGAGTTGTCGAGTATTACCATGCGAACTCCCTGTATTTCCTTTACCTGCATCAGTGGGTGCTGTTGCTGGTAGAGCGGGAGTAAGCGCTTTTGTATCCATTCGCTTCGTAAAGCTGATAAACTGCCGGGCATGCCTTCATAATGCCAGTCGTGGTTTCCAGCAGTATATACATAGGGTAATCCCGCGATTTTCATTTTATCAAGCACAAAATCAACGGCGGCTTCAGATGGGAAGCTGACGATATCACCGATTAATGCGACTAATGCTGCTTTCTTATCAGCAGCCAGATGGAGTGCAGCAACCAGGCTCTTTTCGGGATTGGTGGCCTCCCCGGTAAGGTAATGCTGGGTTTGGTTATAGGCTTTGGCCATTCGGCCACTGAATGACTGGTAAGGAATACCACGGTCGTCATCCCGGAACAAATGGGTATCGGCAATCACCACTGTTTGAAATGCCTGTTTGATATCGGGATGATAAAACCGAAGGCGCGTGCCATCCAGCGAAAAACTGCCTTTTCTTTTGGATTGCAGGAGAGCAGGAGGTTGTGCCCAACCAGGTAAGGAGGCACCCAGGGTGGAAGCGCCGAGTAATTGGAGCCAGTCTCGTCTTTTCATATATCAGGAAACTTTCCCTAAGCTACTGAAAAAACTGCTGGTAGGTGGCCGTGCTGTAATCACGCGCACCTTCTATGCGGTCAACCAATTCGCCGTTTTCATTGAAGATAAAAGTGGTTGGGATACCGGATACTTCAAAAACAGGAGGCAGGGCCTGGTCGGTAAAATACACAGGCGACAGGATATTGTTTTTCAATGTAAAGTCAACACCCTTCTGCCGGTCTTTGTCCACATTTAACAGTACAATAGTGGCTTTGCCTGGATCCATGGTTTTGTACAGCGCATCCAGGGAGGGCATTTCTTCGCGGCAGGGTGCGCACCAGCTTGCCCAGAGGTTCACCAGAACTTTTTTCCCTTTCAAAGAAGCCAGGTCGAATGGTTCATTTTTGATATTCACCAATTGCAGGTTGGGCAGGGGGGTGCCGGCCAGCCTGTTTTTCTGGTTCTGTTCTTCGAAGCTGTTGCTGGTTCTGGGTTTCATGGAATTATCGCAACCGGCCAGCAGGAGCCCGGTAATAAGCAGTGCAAAAGATACCTGTTTCATGGCCTGAAAATTACCAAATGATTTCAATTCCTAATCCAATCGAGCTGTTAAAGATGGAATGATACAAAAAAATCCACAGATTGTGTGGTGGTTATCAAAATACGATTGTTATGAAAAAAGGCGCTCTCCTGTATTGTCTCTTATTGCTCTTAATGGGGCCGTTTGCAAGTGCACAGGTTAATCTTCAAGCGGGCGAACTGGCACTGAAGCTGGATGCAAAGGGGTATCTGACTGCCATCACACATTTGCCCAATCAACAAAATTATCTCGCCACTGATACGATTGCCCCTCTTCTGCAATTGGTTGTTGGCGATAAAAAATTCCTGCCAGCCAAAGCGGCCTGGAATAAGGCTAGTCAGACCATTCGTTTATCCTATCCGGATATTAAAGGTCAGGCGGATATTAAAGTAAGCATCCGGTCTACCCACCTTGTATTTGAATTGGTTCGAGCGGAACCTAAACAATTGCTGGATGCGGTAATCTGGGGTCCTTTTCCAACTACTATAACGAAACAAGTTGGAGAAGTGATTGGAGTAGTGCGCGATGACAAGGTAGCCATTGGTATACAGGTATTGAATCCCAAAACATTGGGAGGAAGTTATCCGAATAAAGAAGGTTCTACCTGGGAAAGAGGCATTGCCGCCAGTAAGTACACCTGGGGCAGTACCATGCAGGCGTATAGCATCAATCGCGATAAAAACCGAACCGTTGATGCCTGGGGAGGTGTACAGAAAAACATGCCGGTTCCGGCATTAAAAGGAGAGTCGGTAAATGGAAGCAAGCTGGCATTTTTCAGTTGTGCGGAGCCGGCAACCCTGGACCGCCTGGGCGCCATTGAACTGGCAGAAGGGTTACCTCATCCTACCATCAATGGTATATGGTTCAAGAAGTCGCCCTATTTTGGAAAATCCTACCTGATTTCCTCGTTCGGGGAGAAAGATGTGGAGGAGATGATCGCATATACCAAAAGAGCGGGACTGATCTCGCTCTATCATGAAGGGCCGTTCAGTTCCTGGGGCCATTTTGAGCTGGACAGTACGATGTTCCCCAATGGAAGAAAAGGATTGAAGGAAAGTGCTGCAAAAGCAAAAGCAGCGGGTTTATTTTTTGGTGTGCATACACTTACCAATTTCATTACCACTAATGATACCTATGTTACCCCGGTGCCAGATGATCGGCTAAGCGTTACCGGTAGTTCTATACTGGTTTCGGCTATCGATGCCAGTGAAAAGGAGATAGTGGTTAGATCTCCCGAATATTTTAGCGCAGAACAAGGGAATGAATTGCATACAGTAAAAATCGGAAAAGAGCTGATCCGGTATCGGGCAGTGACCAAAGAAGCGCCCTACCGTTTGCTGGATTGCCAGCGAGGCGCTTTTGGAACAACACCGGCAGCACATGCTGCGGGTTCAGTGGTAGGTAAATTATTTGATCATGGGTATAAAGTGTTCTTTCCTGATTTCAATATGCAGCGGGAACTGGCATCCAATATTGCGCAATTGATGAATGAGACCGGAGTGAACCACCTGGATTTTGACGGGCATGAAGGCGCATTGGCATCCGGCCAGGGTGATTATGCGCTGGAAATTTTTGCAAACGATGTATACGACCAGGTGAAACACGATTTTATTGCCGGTACCAGTCTCAGTAAAACTTTTTACTGGCATATCGGTTCCTATTATAATTGGGGTGAACCCTGGTATGGTGGATTTAAGGAAAGCATGCAACAGTACCGGATCGATAACCAGGGATTGTTTCATCGTAACCTGATGCCTCCGATGCTGGGTTGGTATTTGCTTACAGCCGGTACTACCTTACCTGAAATGGAATGGATGCTGGCCAGGGCGGCTGGATATGGAGCAGGGTTTGCAATGGTGGCAAGACCAGACGCGCTTCGGAAAAATCCAAGATCCGGCCTTTTACTGGACGCTATCCGCGAATGGGAAGCTGCCAGGAATTCGGGTGCATTTAACGCGGATCAGAAAGAGCGTTTGAAAAATACGCAACTGGCATTTCACCTGGATAAAATTGCAGAAGGTAAGTGGAAATTATTTCAATATGAACAATCTCCTTTGTTCAAACGGGAGCATTTTATTCGCCAGCCAGGAGAACCAACACATAGCCTGTTTGAATTCAGCCAGCAATGGAAAGAACAACCAGTTCAGTTCCGGATGAATGCCGAAGGCAAGGAAGGAAAAATCGGCAGGATCAGTTTGCAGGTGGATGATTATTACGAAATCAGTTTGCCAGTAGAACTGTTAGCAGGGGAGTCCCTGGTTACAGAAGGCAAACGGCAGGTACAGGTTTACGATGTAAAGGGAAATCACCGGCAGACCCTGACACTCGATCGGGACCTGCCGGTAATAGTACCGGGTAAACATAAAATTACAGTGGATTGCCAGTTCCACGGAGATGAAAAACCGGTGCTCTATTTCCAGGTTAGCGGTCTAAGCAAAGAGGAAACGGTTACAAGTGCTCCGAACCGATAATCGTCCAGTCTTTTTCCGCCATCCCTTTTGCCAGCCAGCGATCCATTTCGGTTGCGCATGCGGGTAAGATAGCGAGTTGTTTGCCGGCTGCTTCTGCAACTTCCAGCATCAGACGCGCATCTTTTCGGCTCATTTGCAATTCCCAGGAAGGCTGATCGTACTTTCCACTAAGCATGCGGGCTAGTCGCGCAGGTGCAGTGGCGCCTGCATTCCAGTTCTCAAATAAGTTGGTAATGTCTTCATTGGGCACACCCATTGATTTGGCAACGCCCAACATATCGGCAATGCCGGTGGTCATGGTTATCAGGAAAGAGTTGCCCATTAGTTTGATGGCTGCAGCGCGACCAGTATTGGTTCCATACTGCAATACTTTTCCGGTCATCGGGCTGATCATCGGAAGTACCTGGCCCAGAATGGGTGCTGCTTCGGAAATCAGCATATACCCGGTGCTTTCGAGTGCATTTGCAGGCCCCATGAATACCGGTACATGTACATAGTGGATTCCTTTTGCAGCCCAGTTTTTCGTGCGATCGATGGCACCCTGCATCGAGGTGGTGGTATGATCCAGGATGAAACAACCTTTTTCAAGCGCCGGTTCAGCGGCCGCCAATACATTGTCTACGGATGCATCATCAGAAAGCGTGAGGTGGATCCGTTGGATGCCCTTAACGGCTTGCTGTATATCCTGGATGGCTTTCGCTCCGGCGGATTCAAGAGCTACTGCTTTTTCATATGTACGATTCCAGACCTGTACGGTATTGCCTTGTTTCAGGAGCGCTTTGGTAAAGTTGGAACCCAGCAATCCCATTCCAATAAATGTGATCATATGCTTTCATTTGTACAACTAAGGTCCGAAATCCGGCCAATTTTCCAGCAGCTTTACTAATGGTGCTAATTGCTGCGCTTTCAGAAATGTTTTCCATTCAGCGTCTGAAAGTGTGGAAGGTTGAGATTGAAAGGCCTTCCAGATTTTTTGTCCGAATGCGGGTCCGTACTGGTCATAAAAATGACCGGCAGTTTTGTGCCAGTTACACTGGTACCAGCCATAGTTCTGCGGATACTCCTGGCCAATCAGGTCATAATTTTTTTCAAGTTGCTCCAGGCCGGTAAACTTGTATTGCTGATATCCCCCCGCCACCACAAAATTGGGAAAGACTGTCAACGGCGTCAGCAATTGCGCTTTCTTTTCTGCAATAAAACTATGGGTCATGATATTGCAGAATAATTCGCCCATCCATTTGCGTTGCATATTGATATTTGCCTGCATGTGAAATGCATGGGTCAGTTCATGAAGAGCCAGTATATCAAAAAATGCGATTGCGCTGATACTGCCATTGGGAACACTATACGTGTTTTTTAAAGCTGATTTCCATTGCTCCGGGAGATCGCTGAGGGGTGGGATAAAACTTTTCCAAAAGGGGTTATCATGTGCCGCAACAATAAGTGTTCGCTGATCGTCATAATGCGGCATTCCATACACCAGCCTAAACCTGGAATAGGTAGTCCAATCCGCTTCTGCCAGTACCAACAGATCCACTTTCGGTTGAAAGGAGAGTTGATTGGCATAATAAGAAAAAGCTGTATCCACCAGGTTGGAAATTTCGGTTGCACGTGCCTGATAGCCATTGCTAAAATAAACGGTGAAGTGTTCTTTTTCAAGTTTACCGAGTCGTGAATAATCCTGGGCTTGTGCCTGGATTTGTAATAAAACAGTCAGCAATAACAGTAAACAATATTTCATAACGATTTATTTACTGTAAAAATCACTGTTGCATTGGGTGTAAACTAGTACAAATCCGACATTATAACCGGAGGTCGCGTTGCATTTTCAGGGGTGCCTGGTTGATTTCTTTTTCAATTCCACGGGGAGATTGATGCGTGAATTCACGGAAATCGCGGATCAGGTGCATCTGGTCGAAATACCCGACACTGTGTGCGATGCTTGTCCATGTATAATGAGGTTGTTCTTCATGCATACGGTATGCACGGGAGAATCGTATCAGTCGCGCAAAGTATTTTGGAGAGATCCCTATCCTTTCTTTACAAACCCGTTCGAATTGACGATTGCTGAGGCAGGCAAGGGAGGCAATCTGATCGATGCTGCAATTGCCGCCTGATTGCAGCAGTACCTGGATCGCCTGGTCAAAAGGAACGAATGCTTTCTGGTGAGCCAGTTGTTCAAGCAGAAATCGTTCCACCAGGTAAACCATTTCGTCGAAACCATTGCAGTGCTGTAACTGGTCAACCAGGAGAGTCAGGGGGCGACCGAAGAAATCAGTTGCATCAAAGCTTTTATCCACCAGTTCATGAAGGGGAATTCCCAAAAGGCGGTATAACCCGGATGGATGAAACCCTATCCGGATGGCAAGGTGCTCCTGGTTAAGCAGGAGATAAACCGGGTTTGTTTGGGGGCCGACAATAACAGCTCTGGGTTGTGGTTTAAAGTCTTGTGTTGGATCAAGTTGAGCACTAATTGGATCCCGCAGGTAGAGGAATAAGGAATTTTGCGGTGTAGGTGGATAAAAGCAGGGAAGGCCAGAATGAATGGCATCAAATACGGCATGCACCGGCATGATACAGTGAATGCTATCCTGCAAAAGCGGATGAGGTAGGTAGAACCTGTTTTCCAAGCCGGTTGTTTTCAGTAAAATACGAACTAATTACTGATCTTTGCGCCCAAAATTCCCCATATGAGAGTAGCGATTAATGGAATGGGCAGGATCGGTCGGTTGTTGTTTCGCCGGTTGCTGGATCAGGAAGGTATTGAGCTGGTTGCAGTTAATGATGTGATGCCGGTGGACAACCTGGTTTACCTGTTGAAATATGATTCTCTATATGGGCCATTGCACAAGACAATCAGACGGGAAGATGGATGGATAACTGTTGAGGGCAAAAAGGTTCGTGCATTCCAGGAAGAAGATCCCCTTTGCCTTGACTGGAATGGTTTGGGGATTGATATGGTACTGGAATGTTCGGGAAGGTTTAGCAGCAGGGCCGGTGCAGAGAAACACCTGAAAGCCGGGGCAAGAAAAGTGCTGCTTTCAACTACCGGTTCGGAAGATATTCCCCTATTGATTTATGGCTTCAATCAGCACCAACTGGATGCCAGTGTAGATATTGTTTCTCCAGGGGGATGTATGACCAATTGCAGTACGCATATCCTCTACCTGATGCAATCTATTGGAATCGAATCCGCTCACTTTAATATCCTGCATTCCTATACCTCCCGGCAGGAACTGGTGGATACTGCACATCCGCAATTCAGGCGTGGGCGTGCAGCGGCTGAATCCATCATCCCGGTAGAAATTGATCTGGTTAAATCTCTGGACAGGCTGTTTCCTTTGAAAGGTCAACTGGCAGCTATGTCGATCCGGGTGCCTGTTACCAATGGGGCATTGACAGATGTTACGCTTCAGATGAAAGAGGAAGTAAGCAGGGAGCAGGTAAATACAATTTTCAAAAAAGCGTCTGAAAATGATTATGCATCTGTCCTGGCTTATACAGAAGATGAATTAGTTTCTGCCGATATAAAAGGGAATACGCATTCATTAATCATTGATGGAAGTTTAACCGCTGTGGTTGGCAGACAGGTCAAACTGATTGCCTGGTTTGATAACGAATATGGATATACGAGCCGGATGCTCGACTGGCTGCATTATTGGAAAGCGATGCTATAAATGGATTTGATAATTATTCTCCCTGTTTTTTTGCTGTTTTTCCTGCTGGCAGGATTAACAGTGAAAGCGGGTTTGTTAAATAAGCCGGCGGCTGCATCGGGCGCTTTGCTTGCCTGGTTGATCTGGCTGGGAACCGGAATTACAGGAGTTCTTATGATGGCATTGTTTTTTGTGTGTGGTGCAGGAACTACTCGCTGGAAAAGATCAGCCAAACAGCAATGGTCAAACGAAATCCGGAAAAATAAAGCGGACCGTTCTGCTAGCCAGGTTTGGGCAAATGGGGGTGTGGCTGGTCTTGGTGGAGCAATGGCATTGTTCTTTCCAGTTTGGAAAGAGGAAGGACTGTTAATAGTGGCCGCATCCCTTGCAGCTGCCTGTTCCGATACGCTTTCCTCAGAACTTGGAACCCTGTATGGACGCCGGTTTTTCAACTCCCTGACCGGACGTCCTGATCAACGCGGCGCAGATGGAGTGGTGAGCCTGGAAGGCCTGGCATTCGGACTTATGGGGGCTGTACTGATTGCGCTTGTTTATGGATTCCTGCAGTCATTCGGATGGCAATTTGCAGGGATTGTGCTGGCCGGATTATTGGGTAATCTTGCTGATTCCCTGCTGGGCGCAGCTTTGCAACGAAAAGGGTTGCTGACGAATGACTGGGTGAATGTATTAAATACCGTTATCGCGGCTGTTTCCATGATTCTTCTTAGTATTGCTTTCAGCTAAAATCCAACAAAATGAAAAAAGTCGTATTAATTACATTAACCGTATTGGTGCTTGGCACAGGATGTGAAAGTACCCAGCAGATTTTAAGCGGATTGCCAACCGGTACAGAAACCAATACAGTACAAATTGCAGCAGGTTTAAAGGAGGCGCTTAGTGTAGGTGCAACCAATAGTACCAGTCGCCTTAGTGCCGTAAATGGATTTTTATCCAATGCCGCATTGAAAATCCTGATGCCACCCGAAGCGCAGAAAGTTGAATCCACATTAAGAAATATCGGCTTGGGTTCTGTTGTAGATAAAGCCATCCAGTCAATGAACAGGGGGGCGGAAGAAGCTTCCAAATCAGCTCTTCCTATTTTTAAAAATGCCATCCAGCAAATGAGCATTAATGATGCAGTCGGTATTTTAAAAGGAGGGGATTTTGCAGCAACGAATTATTTCAAAGAGAAAACAAATATCGCCTTAACTGAAGCGTTTCGTCCGGTAATAGAATCTTCATTAAAAAAAGTGGATGCTACCAAATACTGGAACGATGTGTTTTCTGCTTACAACAAAGTTTCCCGAACGCCCGTAAATACCGACCTGACAGCCTATGTAACCGAAAAAGCGATTGCGGGTATTTTTCATGAGCTGGCATTAGAGGAGCAAAAGATCCGCCAGGATCCTGCTGCCCGTGTTACGGAATTACTCAAAAAAGTATTTGCACAACAGTAAGATTTACAGATACTCCCAGGCGCTTTGGTAGGCATTTCGTTTCTCCGCCAGTTCTATTAGTTCAGCGTAAAAGGCATGCTGAGCGAGTGTGCTGCTATCGCCAATGATGACCAGTTTTTTCTTTGCTCTTGTCATCGCTACATTCATGCGCCGTATTTCAGAAAGAAATCCAATCCGGCTGTCTGGATTTGAACGGGTCATGCTAATAAGGATGATGTCCCGTTCCTGCCCCTGGAAACTATCTACGGTATTGATGGAAAGTTGCTGTCCAAAAGGAGGGGAGCCTGCGTTTTCAACTGCCAGGCGGATGGCTTCCAATTGCTCTTTATAAGGTGCAATAATTCCGATGCTTAGGTCTTTGAGAGGTATACCTGCTTCACTTAGTTCCTTCCAGTAGCGTAAAAAATAGTTTACCAGGAAGGCGGCCTCTTCCGGGTTGCTGGTACTGGTGCCCACCTGTTTTTCTTCAAATCCGCAACCGGCGGTATCAATGAAAAGAAATGGCCTATCCCCCGGATAAATAGTATGGTCTGCCACCTGCGCATCGGCCACTAATCTGCCCTCATAAAATTCACGGTTCGGGAATTCCATGATAGCTTCATTCATCCGGTATTGGGTTGTTAACATGGTGACGGTTTCGGGCCAGCGCCGCACCAGTTTTTCAAAGAGAGATGTAGAGAGTCCCGCTTCAGCAGCCGCCTGGCTTTTGACTGTTGGTGCCAGTTGCTGGTGATCTCCTGCCAGCACCAGTTTGTTGGTTTTCAGTATGGGAATCCAGGCTGCGGGTTCCAGTGCCTGGGTAGCTTCATCCATTATTACTACAGCATATCGAAGGCTGGCAATGGTATAATGAGCGGCACCAACCAGGGTGGCTGTTATCACCTGGGATTTTTCGATGATATCGTGGGTCATATATTCCATGGAGTCATCCACTTCCTTCATGATGGCCCGTGCTTCTTTAAACAATGCTTTTCGTTGTTCCCATTCTGCTTTGCCAAAACTCCGTTTGTACTTGTGCGCCATGGTTCGGTATTCATTCGCCTGTTTTTTCATTCGCCTGATTTCTTTCATGCGGGGATGGGCAGACAGTTTTTCATCCAGCGTCAACGACTGCAGTTTTTCGGATACTCTAACGGGATTGCCTATACGAAGAACGGCGAGTCCGGCATCCGCCGTTTTTTCGCTTAACAGATCCACCGCCGCATTACTGGGTGCAACTACCAGCAGCGGACCTTTTTCTGTGCTGCTCAGTTTTTTAATGGCTTCAATCAGCGTAGTGGTTTTGCCAGTACCAGGCGGACCGTGAACAATCGCCAGGTCCTGGGCATCTGCTATCTTTCTTACAGCTGCCTGCTGGCTTTCATTCAGAGCTCGACTGGTGAAACCGGATTGTTCTCTCTTCCATGCGGGAGTTTCTTCTCCGGTTAGGATGCGAATAAGTCTGCCTTCTTCTCTCTTATCTTTTAATGCATCTGCCAGTTGAAGCGCCTTGCGCATTTCCTCGTAGCTGTTGTCATCAAAAGCGAGATCAATACCAAGTTTGCGATCGTCGGCCCAATCTGGTAGTTCTTCTGTTCGGAAATTGATTTTCAACGTATTGCCGGAAACATGAGTAATGATTCCCTCCAATCGGTTGGTATCCGGCTGGTGTTGCGAGAAGAGTGTAGCAGCCCCGCCAAATCTGAAAAAATGGGGGATCTGGGTATGCGTGTTGCGTTCAAACTGTACAGTGAGGTATTCTCCTTTCCCTAATTCGGTATCCCGGATGGCAACCGGGTACCAGCTGTATCCATTGTTTCTCCGATCCTGGACAGAACTTCTGAGTACCTGTTCTTCAAAGTTTTTTTTGTCTTCCTGCCATTCCTGTTTTAACGCCACGGCCAGTTGCCTGAAATAATCCATTGGGCAAAATAATGAAAAATTAACCTGTATATGCGCTTGCGTTTATTGCAACATCAGGCTATATTGCAGCTGGCTGGTTCTGCCAGTTTATCTAAGATGCCACCAAAACCTTATTCCAAATCTGCTTATGTATGGGCATTTGTGCTGATGTTGCTATCATTTCCAACGTTTGCACAATTAAAGGCAGACTTCACCATTGATAAACCCGGAGGCTGTGCACCCCATGCAGTTTCTTTTACCAATACATCTACCGGAGCAAGTTCCTCAACTACCTATTCCTGGTCATTTGGGAATGGGAACAGTTCAACGCTCAGGAATCCCGGTGCCACCTATAACGAAGAAAAAAAATACACGGTAACCCTAACTGCAAAAGATGGGAGCCAAACATCCACCAAAACAATGGAAGTAACGGTGTATAAAAAGCCGGAAGTGAGTTTTGATGCAAATGTCCTGAAAGGATGCGCGCCATTGCCGATTGAACTGACCAGTACTTCTACTGCAGGTGATGGAAGCATTACTAATTATTTTTGGGATTTCGGAGACGGAGGTTTGCTGCAGGGAAGCAATCAAAAAACTGTTTCGCATACGTATAAGGTTGCTCAATCAGCTTCCGTAAGTTTAACTGTTACAAATAGTTATGGCTGTTATAGAACACTTGAAAAGAGCGCATTGGTTGAAATTCTGGCTCCTATTACTGCAGGATTTACAGTAACCGACCAGGCTGTATGTGAGACAGATGATCCGGTGCAGTTCTCCAATTCAAGCAGTGGTCCGGGTACCCTGAATTATACCTGGAATTTTGGAGACGGATCCACTTCAACAACGCCGTCGCCTTCCCATACCTTCAATAAAAAAGGTAGGTTTAATGTTCAGTTGGCAGTAAAAAATGAATTTGGGTGCACTGCCACCAGTGCACCAGTGACTATAAGCGTTGCTGATTTTGCCGCCAGTTTCGAATTGCCGGATCTGATCTGCAATAACAGCAGTTTTGAGTTGAAGAATACCAGTAATCCGGCACCCAGTTCTGTTTCCTGGTTGGCAGATGATGGCAGCCAGGCATATTCTGTTGGTAATTCGCCAGTTGATTTTTCATTCTACCTGCCTGGTAAACGAACGCTAACAATGCGCGCGCGTTTTGGCAATTGCGAGCAGGTCGTTACAAAAGAAGTAGAGGTAAAAGCCGGTCCGGAACTGAATGGATTTGTAGTGGATTTTGGAGCTAGTTGTGGTACGCCTGCTACGGTGAAATTTACAGATACAACTGCATCTGTAGTTAACTGGAGCTGGGCAATTAACCATGGTCAAACATTTGCTACTACCAAAGAAGCAACTTATACCTTTCCCAATTATGGTGGATATACGGTTGGACTGAAGGTGAAAAATGCACAGGGATGCCAGTCAGAATTGCTGCGATATGTGGAAATATCCAAGCCCATCGTTTCAATACTGCTCCTGCAGGGAGCACCCTCCGGTTGTATCAATCTTAGAAATAAATTCGGAACATATTCTTCCGAAGAGATCAGCACTTATGAATGGGATTTTGGAGACGGTACCAGGTCGACGGAGGCTGAACCGATTCATGTTTTTACAAAAGAAGGATCATTTACTGTTAAATTAAATTACACAACAAAATCGGGATGCAAGGGGAGTGAGAGTACATTGGTGGTGGTTGATCAGAAACCCAAAGCAGCATTTACTACCGATCCGCTGGTGGTGTGTGGTAATACGCCTGCCTTTTTTACCAATTTAACTACCGGTAGGGTAACGCGTTATGCCTGGGAGTTCTCTGATTTTGGTCCAACCAGATTTAGTGGTTCGGATGCCATTCACCAGTTCCAGAATGAAGGAGAATACACTGTGCAACTAATCGCTTACAATGGTAACTGTGCAGATACCATGCGCAAGGAGAACTATGTGAGGATAAAGCCCGGCTTTCCGGAAATCAGTTTTTACAGCAATACCTGCGAAAATACAAGAGGGGAAGTTACTGTATACCAGAACAGCCGGCAGGCGGAAACCTATTCCTGGGATTTCGGTGATGGAACCGCGCCAGTGAAATGGACAAACGGACAGGAAACAATTTCACATACCTATTCAAATACCGGAACGTATAAAGTAAAACTAACCATTACCAATGAAACCTGCTCCGTGAGTGATTCCATTGATGTGGCGGTTTTGTTGAAACAAGATCCTGTTTTAAGTTCGGTTACAACAGAGCTATGCTCCAGTTCCTCCATTGATATCAAAATAAACGGATTGGAAAATAATCCCCGCCCAACTTCATGGGATTATGGTACACATTATTTAATTGAGGGATTGTATTTTGAAGATGGTAGCCGGGTTGAAGGTACCGGGCAATCACTGACGCAGCGTTGGACTACCGAATATAATGGACGTTATAGAGGATTGGATCCGGCAAAAAAAGGTATCCAGGTGGTGCTGGTGTCCCAGAATTTTGGCTGCAGGGATACTACCAATTTATTGCCTCTTGTAATCAAAGGACCTATTGCTGATTTTAAAACAGCTTCAGAATTCACCTGTTTCAAGGATTCCATTGAATTTATTGATCTGTCTCGCTCGCAAAATAATATACCAGTCGTAAAATGGGAATGGTCTTTTGGTGATAACCAGCAGCTTGCCAGGAACACTGGAAATCCGGTAAAACACCGGTATGAATCCCCACGTGCTTATTATGCACAATTAAAAGTTACAGATGCTGAAGGATGTTATCACGAAACCGGCTCTATGGAAAAAATGGTTAGAGCATATGGTCCAAAAGCTGATTTTGAGTTTAATCCGAAGCGCGTGATTCCACAAACTTCAGTAGGATTCTTTTCAACTACAGATGTTTATCCCTACAATTTTGTTGACCTAAGATGGCTTTTCCAGGATGGCTCTACCGATCAGGGCTACTGGGTAAGTAAGTACTATCCCAGGAATACCAATGATACCGTACGTTTAATTGCGGAAGATATGGTTACCGGATGCAAAGACACCGCGTACAAAGTGGTAGTGGTAAAAGATGTTTCAGCCGGATTTACCTATACAACTTCTTATATCAATAATAATAGTTGTCCGCCAGTTGTTGCGAGTTTTATCAATACTTCCGATAATTACCAGTCAATACGGTGGGATTTCGGCAACGGAAGGAGTGCCGGTAACCTGGATAATGTATCAAGTACCTATGATTTGCCTGGATTGTATACGGTTACCTTGTATGCTTATGGATTCAATAATACCATCGATTCTCTGAAAGTTCCTATTGAGATCAAGGGTCCATATGCGATTTTGTCTGCCGACACAATTTTCGGCTGCCAGGATCTTTCTGTTCAGTTAAGTGCAGTGGTAAGAAATGCCAGTTCTTTCACCTGGGATTTTGGTGATGGAACGCTTTTGCAAACAACGGATACATTTGCTGTTCATAAATATTTGAGTCCGGGTATTTATCAGCCTGCACTTATCATGAAAGATCAATCCGGTTGTGCAGGAACATCCCGGATTGATGATAAAATAATTATTGATCAACTTAAAACTACCGCTAAGGCGGAACCTGCCATGGTATGCGATTCAGGATTTGTTCAGTTGGATCCTGCTACTATCAGCCTGGCAGCAAGTGAGCTGGGATTACCCCTAACGTACCGCTGGCAATCAGGAAACGGCCAGAACAGTGATGCTGAGAAGCCTTCCTTTTATTTTAACCAACCGGGATCATACAATGCTACGGTTGAGATAGTTTCTCCATTTGGCTGCACCGCCAACTCCGCAGTTGATATTAAGGTTAATCGCGTTACGCAGGCGGCTATCGCAGGTCCGATAGAAGTATGCGAAAACACGGAGCTGGTGTTTACCGGAACTGCCGACAGGGAAGGGGATCTGGACTGGTCATGGACACTTGGAAATGGAGTGGTGGCATCCCAGCCTCTGGTGTCCAATATCCGTTATGAGCAGGCAGGCACTTATCCGGTACAATTGATTGTTGCGCATAATGGTTGCCGGGATACTGTCAATTGGAATGTATTAGTGAATCCGAATCCGGTACCCGGATTAACTCCCAAAGATCCCGTTTTGTGTTTAGGCAGTACAATACAGTTGGCTGTTAAAGATGGTATTCAGTACCAGTGGAAAGCTGCTGAAGGGTTAGGCAGACTGGATATTCCCAATCCTGTTATTTCACCAGGAGTTACTACCAGCTACCATGTTACCGTAACCAATCAGTTTGGGTGTTTTAGCATGGATTCTACTACTGTTACAGTTGCGCAGCCCATAGAACTGAAATTGGCAGAAGACACAGCTATATGCAGGGGTTTTTCTATAAACCTCCCGGTTAGCGGCGCCACTACCTATCAATGGATTAGCGGAGAAGGATTGAGTTCATCCACTAATCCCAATCCGGTTGTTAATCCGGTTACAGATACCCGTTATAAAGTTGTTGGCTATGATGCTTACAATTGTTTTACGGATACTGCTGAGGTAATGGTATTGGTAAGGGAACTGCCCACCGTGGATGCTGGCGCTGACATTCGACTCGCAACCGGCGAGCAGGTGCAATTGAAACCAACCTATAGTGCAGATGTAGTAAGTTATGCCTGGTCGCCCCGCTGGTTCGTAAGCTGCGCAACTTGTCCTGATCCAATTGCATTTCCAAAAGATAATGCACCCATCACTATTACCGTGCAGAACCAATATGGTTGTGTAGCTACAGATGCGATAGGGTTCCAGCTGGAGTGCTCTGAGAATGTTTCCATACCGAATGCCTTTACTCCCAATAGCGATGGTAAAAACGACCGGTTTAACTTAATCGGAAAAGGTATCCGTGAGGTTAAGAGTTTACGGATTTACAGCCGATTGGGAGATGTAATCTTTGAACGTAAAAACTTCCAGATCGGTGAACGCCAGGCTGGATGGGATGGTACCATTTCCGGAAATCCCGCTGCAGCAGGAACCTACGTGTATTTTGCCGAATTCATTTGCGATACAGGTGAATTATTTACTCGCAAGGGAACCATCATAGTAGTCCGCTAAGTTTGATTTGCCTTCAAAGAACACCTGCGTTGCCATTAGTTTTTTCACATGATTACGGGTTTCTTTCGGAAGAAATTGTTGCAGATCCCAATAGTTTTTTGAGCCGGCTTTTTTAATGGCCTTATACACAGGGCCAGGGCCACAATTATAAGCAGCAATTGCAAGAGACCAATCATTAAATGATCTGTGCAAATCACGCAGGTAAAGAGCAGCAGCTTTTGTGCTTTTCTGCAGGTGTAAACGTTCGTCAACGGTAGAGTCAACACGAAGGCCAAGATCCATTGCAGTTGATGGCATTAGTTGCCAAACACCAAGCGCACCAACTCTTGAGGTAGCAGAACTTTTCATTTCCGATTCTACAATAGCGAGGTATTTTAATTCTCCGGGAAGTTTATAGTTTGTAAAAATCCTGTCAATTAATTTGAGATTGGCTTTTTCGCTTTTCTGAATTTTTGTGAAAAGCTCCGACTGCATCTTATTGTAATTGCTTATATAAACCTGCAGTCCATAATGATGGGAATAGGTTGCAGGCTTAAATACGTTAAAAGAACTGAGGCTACGGGTTGCAGCTTCAGCCTGTACATTCCGCTGACGCATGGAATTGCGCGCCGATGCACTGATGAATACGAATAAAAAAAGAACCAGAATGAGTTTCAGCGATTGAGATCTTAACATACGGGTACATTAAAGATGAACAATGCCGACCCAGGCTTATGGATAATAATAATCAGAACTGGAAAATCACAGGAAGATTGGATGAGTTAATCAGGAAACCGGGGGGCGGACGAGTTTGGGTTTTTCAATTGTCCGGTAGCCTGATCAAGTAAGATGGTGCAAAAATAGTGCACAGCTGCCGGTGATGCAAGGTTTTACTACTAAGGGAAACTACGATGACTACGTATGTACTGCTGTATAAGTTATCTATGTTCATTGTAATCAATAGATTATATCTGTGTATAGCTGTGGATAAGTTAATTGTTAAAATGTAGTATCATTACGTCTTAATTCATTCAATTGTCTCTAAAAGTTATTTTAGCCTTTGCAGCAGTTTACCTTATCTGGGGTTCTACCTACCTCGCTGCACAGTTTGGTTTGGCTACCATTCCTCCTTACCTGATGGGTTCAATGCGCTTTGCCATTGCGGGATTACTACTGCTTGCCTGGTCTTTTTTCAGTAAGAAACCAATGCCCGGGAAAAAAGCGATAATCGTAAACAGTGTGGGTGGTATACTGATGCTGGTTGGTGGCAGTGGCTCCGTATTATGGGCACAGCAATACCTGGGTTCAGGATTAGCTGCCATTCTTGTGGCTTCTCTGCCCATCTGGTTTGTCTTGCTGGATCGAAAACAATGGCCCTACTATTTTGGTGATAAGCGGGTGATCATGGGCGTTATACTGGGTTTTGTTGGGATTGTTTTATTATTTGGAGCGGGAGTGCGAAATGGCCTGCAGGCAGAAAAAGGCTGGATGCAAATCACAGGGATCGGGGTTATTTTACTCGGTTGTATTGCCTGGACGATTGGTTCATTATATGTAAAATACAAAGCTGTTGCAGTGGATGTGGCAAGCAGTGCAGGTATTCAATTATTGGCGGCCGGATTGTTTTCGCTTTTACCTAGTTTTTTAAGCGGTGAGTGGAATGGTTTTGAATGGGGCCAGGTTAGTGCCGGTGGATGGTTGTCCTTATTATATTTAACCATTCCCGGTTCGGTGATCGCCTTTATGAGTTATATCTACCTGCTCGCTGTTCGACCTGCTGCACAGGCAGGAACCTACGCCTATGTAAACCCGGTAATCGCAGTATTACTGGGAGTACTCTTTGCGCATGAAAAAGTAAATGGCTGGCAGGTGCTTGGATTGATTACCATACTACTGAGTGTATTGATGATCAACTGGTCCAATTATAAAAAATAGCGGTTAGTTTTGACAAGTATGAAAGACAGCAATACATATCAAATGCGAACAATAGCGGTTACCCGGTATGTTACACCCTTGCGTGAAGGTGGATCATTGCCTGCTATTGCTGAAGGTGATGATGGTTTTTTATACGTGTTGAAATTCAGGGGAGCCGGACAGGGAACAAAAGCATTGATTGCGGAATTAATTGGTGGATTGATTGCCAAACTATTGGAACTGAAAGTACCGGAACTGGTATATGCAACCATAGATGAGGCATTTGGCAGAACAGAACCCGATGAAGAAATCCAGGATCTGCTGAAAGCCAGCGTTGGATTGAATATCGGTGTTCATTACTTATCCGGTTCTATTACCTATGATCCGAATGTAATTCAACCGGATCCTACAATCGCATCCAGAATTGTTTGGATGGATGCCTTCCTGACCAATGTGGATCGCACTTGTCGGAATACCAATATGCTGATGTGGTACAAGGAATTGTGGGTGATTGATCATGGAGCTTGTTTGTATTTCCACCACAGCTGGGACGATTGGGAATCGCAGAGTATGAAACCTTTTGCTGCAATCAAAGACCATGTGCTTCTTCCGTTTGCCAATGAACTGGAAGCGGCAGACCATTTGGCCAGGGAAAAAATTGATAAATCCGTGCTTGATGCCATCGTTGAGCTCATCCCGGATGACTGGTTATCTGCTGATAGCAAGCTGAGCTTTGATGAACAGCGAACTGTTTATAAAACATTTTTGTGGAATCGTTTTACACATTCTTCCATCTTTTTAAACCAGGCGATCGATGCAAGGAAAGCGCTTATTTGAATACGCCGTTTTGCGGGTGGTTCCCAGGGTGGAGCGGGAGGAATTTTGCAATATAGGGGTAGTGCTATACAGCAGGGAAGCCCGGTTTCTTCAGTGTAAATTTCACCTGGATGAGCTACGCTTGAAAGCACTGTTTGCAGCGCTTGATATTGAAGAACTAAAACAGTACCTGGAATCCTTTGAACGTATCTGTAATGGTAGGAAAGAAGGAGGACAAATTGCACAACTGGATCAACCTAGCCGCTTTCGCTGGTTGACAGCCACCAGGAGTACGATCCTGCAAAGTTCAAAAGTGCATCCGGGATTTTGTGAAGAGCCTAATATGGCGCTGCAAAAACTGTTTGAACAGCTGGTACTCTGAATTTTATTTTCGTATCTGTCCGTCACCTTCCAAAATCCATTTCTCCGTAACCAGTTTCTCTAACGCAAAGGGACCGCGTGCATGTAGTTTCTGCGTGGAGATCCCAATTTCTGCACCAAGGCCAAATTCTTCGCCATCTGTAAAACGCGTAGAAGCATTTGTATAGACAGCTGCGGCATCTACTTCCCGAATAAAACGTGCACATTGTTTTTTGTCTTCTGAAACAATTGCTTCCGAATGTTTGGTGGAATAGGTGTCAATGTGTTCCAATGCTTCATCTATTCCATCCACAATTTTAATAGCACATTTCAAACTGAGGAATTCCCTGCCGAAATCCGCTTTGGTTGCCTTACGAAGAAATGGATAACCCTTTAGCAGTTTATAAGAAGCCGGGTCAGCAAAAATCTCCACTTCAAAAGCAGTGAAGGGTGCCTGTATTGCGTTCAATACTGCGGGGGCAATAGCTTTGTCAATAAGAATGGCATCTGCAGCGTTACAAACGGATGGCCGGGAGGTCTTTGCATTAACAATAATATCCACTGCTTTTTTCAGATTCGCTTTTTTTTCAACGTACACATGACAAACGCCGGCACCGGTTTCAATCACCGGAACGCGGCTGTGCTGGCGCACATATTGAATCAACTGATCCGATCCGCGTGGAATCAGCACATCCAGGTAGTTGGTAGCTTCAAAAAGTTGTTGCACTACTTCCCGGTCGGGTGGCAATAAATTCACAAGCGCTGTAGGTAGTCCGTGTGCTTTTAAAACGGAATGGATGAGTTTTACGGCCGCTGCATTGGTATCTGAAGCCTCACTGCTTCCTTTTAATACCGCTGCATTCCGGCTACGCAAACAAAGCGCTGCGATATCAAAGGTGACATTCGGACGTGATTCATAAATCGCACCAACCACTCCCAATGGAACCGCTATTTTTTTAAGCTGAAGGCCATTGTAGAGGGTACGTTCCTCCAGAATCCTGCCGGTGGGATCAGGGAGTTTCGCCACTTTTCGCATACTCGCGGCTATGTTTTTGATTCGCTGTTCATTCAACAGCAGCCGGTCGTTACGCGGATTGTCTTTTGGCTGGCGGGAAAGATCACCTGCATTGGCTTTGAGTAAGGTTGCTTGTTTTTCTTCCAGTACTTTTGCCATATCCACTAGCAGCTTCTGGATGGCTGAATTGGAAAGGGATTGCAGGGTTCTGGCTGCTTTATGAGTTTTTTGCAGGGAGCTGGTTATGTTGATCATGATTAGTCGTTGAATAGTACAATGTCATCTGCATGAGCTGCAATTACATTTTTGCTGACACGATGTGCTTCCATGGAGGCTGCATCCAGTTTCGCCTTGGCAACACCTAAAATAGTGTTATCCTCTTCCATCAATTGAATGACTTCTCCTTCCAGGAATTTTCCTTCCACTTTAGTGATGCCAATAGTGAGTAAACTTTTCCGGTTCAATAATGCTTTGGCTGCACCCTTATCTACCGTGATTTTTCCAAGTGTGATCGATCCGCTTGCCAGCCATTTCTGACGTGCACGCAGATTGGATTTTTTGGCAAGGAAGCTGGTTCCGTTTTTCCTGGCAAGTGCATCACGAAGGGGCTGATTGCCCTTTAACCCACCGATGGTCACTTCAATTCCGAGGGAAGCAGCCAGGCGGGTAAAAGTAAGTTTGGATAACATGCCACCTAAACCCGGACCACTTTTTTCTTTTGTGATAAACTTCATCACCGATCCATCCACTTTTTCAACCAGTGGAATGATTTTTTTCTGATCGTCCAGCACGCCACCGGTAGAGGTACATAAGATCAGGTGACTGGCATCAAAACCAATGGCGATCAGCGTGGCCAGTTCATCATTATCGGAAAATTTGATTTCCACATTACTAACCAGGTCGTTTTCATTTACGATGGGTACGATATTATTATCCCAAAATGTAGCGAAAGTTTGTTTTAATTGCAGGAATTGTGTGCGATTGGAAAAATGTACGCGTTCACATAGCGCTTGTGCAACATTGATGGAATGTTGTTGAAAGTATTTGTGGTACAGTTGAATAAGGATCGGATTACCAACAGCCGCGGCCGCTTTCCTTTCCAGCAAACTTCCCTTATACGCTTTCAGGTATTTCTTGCCACTTCCAACCGCACCGCTGGAAACCAGTACAATATTGTAACGCCTGCTTAAAGTGGCAATCTCAGCTGCTACTTTTTTTATGATAGCAGTATCAATCGTTCCATCGACCTTGCTGATAACGGCAGTTCCCAGTTTTATTACGATAACTTCCTTCGACATTCCCTGTTTTTCTGCAAGATACTACAAAGCGGGCTGCTTAAGTTCCACTATTCAGAATTGAAAGCGGAGGCGCTTTCAGAACGCTTCGGCTATTCAGCAGTCCGATCAGTACTGTTAATCCGGTGATAGCTATAAAGATCAGCAGGGTTGGTAACAGTGGTGGAATGAATATCGTATCGAAGCTGAATCGCGCCAGCAATGCTGCTCCAATCAGAGCTAATACAATTCCGGTGAAAGCTGCGAGCGCACCAAGGAAAAAATATTCCAGGGCTGTAATGGCAAACACCTGTTTGCTGGTTGCTCCCAATGTTCGGAGCAAAACCGTTTCCTGCATACGCTGGTATTTGCTGATCAGGATGGATGCGATGAGCACAATAATGCCGGTCACAATACTGAACCCTCCGATGAATTGAATAACGAACCGGATTTTATCGAGAATATCATCCACTACGGTGAGAATCAGGTTTAGATCAATTACTGAAACCGTTGGAAAAGTTTCGACCAGGGCACGCTGATATTTTGCAGAGTAATCGGCTGATGGTACCCGTGTTACCAGTACATGAAATTTAGGCGCCTGCTCCAGCACTCCTTTTGGAAAGATGACCCTGAAATTCGTTTGTACCCTGTTCCAGTCGACCTGCCGGAAGCTTCCCACTTTGGTACGGATCGGGGCGCCCTGCACATTAAATACAATTTCGTCACCTAATTTCACTTTTAGTCTTTTCGCATAACCCTCCTCGATAGATATGAGAATGTCATCGACAGATCGGGCGGAATCCTGCAATTTTCCTTCCACAAGTGTTTCTGCTTCGGTTAGGCTATCGCGGTAGGTGGCACGGATCTCTCCGTCAAATGCCCTTCGTGGAATGTCGATGGTAGTATCGGCTTTCAGATCAGCTGCACTATATCCTTTGATTTCAGAGAGGCGCATGGTGATAATCGGTACATCCTGGATCACGGGGAGTTGAAATTCCCTGGTAAGCAGAAATAGCGAATCTTTCTGGGCGGGCTGTATGTCAAATACCACCAGGTTCGGCTGATTTTCACTGGCTGCCATCTGGACCTTGCCGGTCAGTACCTCCTGGATATAAAAAAGCAGGGCAATAAAACTGGAACCCAGGCCAATTGCAACAACCAATATCACCGTCTGATTATTGGGACGAAACAGGTTTGCGAATCCCTGGCGCCAAACATAGGCAAGCTGGCTGGGAAAAAATCGTCTGATTCCATAGATCAGCAACCAGGCAGCACCGGATAATAAAAGGAAAGACAGAATCACTCCCAGGGTGAAACCTGCAGCAGCTCCGGCGGTACCAATTTGTAACCAGCTGAAACCGAAAATGAAAGCCAATATGCCAACGCCTACCAGTAATCGCCAGGGATCCTGCCACCAGCGGTTATGCGTTGCCTTTACCCGAAGGGTATTGAGTGGCGATACTTTCCGAACTCCCAATAAAGGCCAAAGTGCAAAAAGCAATGAAACCAGCAGTCCCACCAGGATACCCTGTGCGATTGCTTTCCAGGAAACCTGCATAGATATTTCGATCGGAAGAAAATCACTGAATACCGCAGGCAGGATAAACTGAATGGCTGTGCCCAGGATGGCGCCCAGTATACTTCCGATCAAACCGATTGCCAGCATTTGCATAAGGAAAATCAGAAAAGCCTGCTGATTGGTAGCCCCCATGCATTTGAGAATGGCTATCGAAGTTATTTTTTCCCTGACATAAATATGAATGGCACTGGCCACACCAATGCATCCAAGGAGCAGTGCTATAAAACTTACCAGTTTCAGAAATTCATTCAGGTCTTCGAAAGCCCTGCCGGTATTGCGTTTACGGCTTTCAACAGTTTCAATATCCCAGCCAGCATCCTGCAGCGTGGTTTCGATACGTGGAACCAGCTCTTGGATTATCTTTTCGGAATCGAATTTGAAATAGTAGAGATAATTGATCCGGCTGCCTTTTTGAAGGAGGCCAGTGGCATTCAGGTCCTGTTTTGGAATCCATACTGCCGGAGCAACCGCCGCTGAAAAACCGGTTTTACCTGGTGATTGCAGAATTTCTCCAAGTATTAAAAAGGTTTTTTCACCAACCCGGATGGAGTCTCCCGTTTGGGCATTGAACTGCAGGAGCAGGGTTCTCTCAACGAGGGCTCCTTCCTGTTTGGTAAATCGCTCATACGCATTCACCGGCCGGGTTTCAAGACGGCCATAAAAGGGAAAGCCAGCACTGACTGCGCGAACCTGTGCGAGCCGGGTACCTCCTGATTTGGTGAAATAAATCATAGAGGCAAAATTGTTTTCGGAGGCGGACTTACCCCTTTTCCCGAGAGAGTCGATCAGTTGCTGTATGGCAGGATCAGGGGGCTGGTTGGCATCAAGGGCGAGATCTGCGCCAATCAATGTTTTCGCCTGTGAATCAATATCGCGTTCCAACGTATATCCTAAACCGTAGATCGCTACCAGGGCGGCAATGCCCAGAATAATGGAAGAAATGAAGAGGAGTAACCTTGAGCGGTTGCGGCGGCTATCGCGCCAGGCCATTTGAAAAATCCAGGCAGTATTCATAGGATAACTACCTCCCTGTTGCTTTCGTCTGAAACGAGTTTACCGCCTTTGAGTTTGATAATCCGGCCGGTTTTGGCAGCCAGTTCAAGATCGTGGGTCACCATCACCAGCGTGGTTCCTGCCGCTTTATTGAGGTTAAAGAGCAGGGATTCCACTTTTTCAGAAGTTTCTGCATCGAGGTTACCAGTAGGTTCATCCGCGAAAAGAATTTTCGGTTGATTGGCAAAGGCCCTCGCAATGGAAACCCGCTGTTGCTCACCTCCAGAAAGTTGGGAGGGATAGTGGTGGGTGCGGGTGGCGAGTCCCACCTGGTCAAGAAGTTCCAGTGCACGCGCGCGGATATTTTTTTCTTTTTTCAATTCCATGGGCACCATTACATTTTCGAGTGCGGTAAGGGTAGGGAGGAGCTGAAAATTCTGAAAAACAAATCCGATATACTTATTGCGAATGCCGGCTAGTGCATCTTCTGACTGATCCTGGAGCCGGATCCCGTTGAGTGCCACATACCCGGAACTGGCCCGGTCAAGCCCGGCGCATAGCCCAAGCAGGGTGGTTTTACCAGAGCCGGAAGGGCCAACGATGGAAACCGTTTCGCCGGGTTGAATGGAAAAACTAATATCTTGTAGCACCTGGAGCTGCTGGTTTGCAGAAGGATAGGTTTTGGAAAGGCCAACTGCTTCCAGAATTGGGGTTGTTGTCAAACTCATTTGGTAAAATAACTGTTTTATATGTCGAATAACAAGGTAAATATGCTAAGGTTGAAATTGTTAGGATTAATCCTGCTGGCAGTGGGATGGATGGCTTGTGGTGGTGGAGCAGAAAAGCAGCAGGAAAAGCAGCCAGCGGCTGTTGCAAAAAAACTGGCAGAAAAGAAACTGATCTTTTTTGGAAACAGTTTAACTGCAGGATATGGATTGGATCCGGAAGAGGCATTTCCTGCCCTGACCCAGGTGAAAATTGACTCGTTGAAGCTGGGTTTTGAAGTGATCAATGCCGGACTGAGTGGAGAAACATCAGCCGGGGGATTGACCCGGATCGACTGGATCCTGCAGCAAAAGCCCGACATATTTGTATTGGAACTGGGGGCAAATGACGGTCTGAGAGGCATACCGGTAGCGGAAACCAGGAAAAATCTACAGGGTATACTGGATAAAGTGAAAGCCGCTAATCCGGAGGTGAAACTGGTGGTAGCCGGGATGATGGTGCCACCGAATATGGGCCCGGATTATGCAAAAGATTTTAAATCCATTTTTCCGGAACTGGCAAAAAGCAATAACGCTACATTGATACCATTTTTACTGGAAGGAGTGGCGGGAGAGCCGGCCCTGAATCTGGCGGATGGGATTCACCCAACAGCGGAAGGCCACCAATTGGTGGCCAACAGCATCTGGAATTATTTGCAGCCCTTGTTAGGAAGCCGCTAAACGGGCCTGTAATCTGGTTTGTCGAACCCGCACCAGTGTGTGGAACAGGATCAGAGCGCCGGCAGCAATATACCAGCCCAGGCGCTGATCAGCGGGTTTGTTGGAAAAAAAAGTGATGCAGGCGAGGGCGATTCCCCATACCAGCAGGACATGCCGGATCGCTGCGATCAGCAGGGTACGGAAACTTTTCATATACGGATTTTTAGTATTTATTATAACCCTGGAACAGGGATTTTATTGTGCAGATAGCTATTTCGTTAAATTTCTACAGCAGAATACGCGGCAAATCACTAGTTTACCTTGATTTTAACCTATAGCCTTGAATCCTCCGCCTACCTTACTTCAAACCCAGGTACAGGTTGCCTTATTGCGGCGACTGAAAATCGACTACCTGGTAATTGACCAACAATGCAGGCTGGCAGATTTTTCTCTTCTATCTTCTGTTTTTGTATACACTGACACTGTGGAAGCAGGTATGCATATCCGCGAGTTCCTTCATCCGTTTTGGATTGCAGAACTGGAAGCAACCCTTCCTTTAATTACTCCGGATCATCCTGAAAGGACCATTAAAAACAAAATATTTAAGGTTGGAGATCAGGCATATAGCGGTGAGATGGACATTTCTCTCCTGGAGAACCAGGCTCATAGATTGGTGCTTTTAAAATACTGTACCGTTGAGATAAATACCAATGCTCTAAGGGAACGAACCCTGCAAACACTCCTGGAAACCGGTATGGATGCAGTGGTCTTGCTTGGCGAGATTGGAAGCGTATTATATGTAAGCCCGAATGTTACCAAATTACTGGGTTATTCAGACAGAGAATGCAGGCAATTGAATCTTTTTCAGATGTTACATCCGGATGACCTGGAGAAGGTAAAGGAAAGATGGAGTCAAATGCTTTCCAGTCCCGGTAAGCTGATTAAAGGAGCGGAAACAAGAGTGAAACACCGGAACGGTGAATGGCGCTGGCTGGAAGGTAATATGATCAACCTGTTGGAAGATCCTGAAGTCAGGGGGGTAGTAGATGTGTTTCGTGACGTAACAGACCGGAAGCAGCAAGAGGATACATTATTACACATGAATGCGATGTTGGCTGAAGCTCAGAACCTGGCCCATCTTGGATATTGGGAAATGGATCTGGTTCGGCAGCAAATGACATGGTCTGCAGAAACCTATAAAATTTGGGGGCGGAATCCGGATGAAGATCCAACCCTTGAATATTTTTATTCAACCATACATCCTGAGGATAAAGAAGCCTTTATTACGGTCAATGAAATTTGTTTAAGAGATGAAAAAAAATTAGATGCAGTTCACCGGATTGTGCTGGCTGATGGAACGATCAAATACATTCGGGAGCGTGGTGCGTTTGAAATGGATGCATTGGGACAAGCAGTGAGATTTAAAGGAACAGCACAGGATATAACGGAGGAGATTAACCGAACTGAAGCCATTCGTATATCCAATGAACGATTCGAATTGGTAAATAAAGCCACCTCAGATGCGATCTGGGATTGGGATATGCAAAACAATCACCTGTATTGGGGGGATGGATTTCAAAAACTTTTCGGTTACGAACAAAAAGGAGATTTCGTTGATCCCGGCTTGTGGGAGAACCTGATTCATCCTGAGGATAAAGAAAAGATTTTATCCGATTTGAATACGGTACTGGCTAATAAAAAATTGGATACCTGGGCTGGTGAATACCGGTTTCAAAAAGCCAACGGTGAATTTGCCTTCGTACAGGATAAAGGATTTTTAATCCGGGATGAAAAGGGCGTTGCGCTACGAATGATAGGTGCGGTCGTGGATATCAGTTCGGTGAAGGAAGTTGAAAAACATTTGCAGGAAGAACGGAACCGCCTGCGTGCTATAATTGACAATATCCCGGATTATATTTTTGTGAAAGACAGGCAGGGACGGCATCTGATTTGCAATAAAGCACAGCTTGATCTGTTTGGTGTGGATTCGGAATCTCTTGTAACACAAAAGACAATCACTGAATTACTGGATGAAGAAAAAGCGACTGGTTTCTGGCAGGACGATCTGAACGTGTTGGAATCCGGACAATCCATATTAAACAAGGAAGAGGAATTATATCCGAAAGAAGGGGGATTAAGATATGCTCTTACCACCAAAGTTCCATTGAAAAATGAAACTGGAGAGGTGCTCGGACTGGTTGGGATTTCTCGGGATATAACAGGGATTCGTAAACGACAGGAACAGGACAGGCTCCTTGCCAGGATAACAGAAGTGATATTGGTAAGTAAGGAAATAGAAACCGCCCTGCAACAAGTGTTGAGCCTGGTAGGAACCTATCTCGATGCAGTTGGTGCCAATGCATGGTTGCTGAATGAAGGAAAGTTGAAATTAATGCGGTCAGCCCAATGGGGAGTGCAAAGAGATGAAATCGGGGAATTGTATCTGTCTGCACACTTTCTTGGAGAATTGTGGCAACGTAGTGAACCTGCCTTCAGAGACTATGGACCCGGGCAAACAAGTGCTCTTATTATTCCGGTTATCTTTCAGGAGCAGACTATCTCGTTGCTCCAGTTTTATTATCCTGATTTAAGAAAGCCTGATGAAGAACTGCTGGAGTTTTGTGCGGAACTGGGATCTAAAATGGGTATTGATGTAAATACCAAAAAGAGTGAGCTGGAGCTCACCATGTTTTTTACCCATTGTCCGGATCCTCTTTGTATGGCCAGCGCCAACGGATTTTTCAAGAAAGTAAATCCTGCTTTTATCCGCCTGCTGGGTTTTGATGAAGACTATATTTTGTCCAATCCCATTCTCTCCTTTGTTCATCCCGAAGACCTTTACGATGCTTTGAATGTTTTGGAAAAAGCTTTTGCAGGATATCCTATGGTGAAATTTGAATGTCGTTTTAAAACAGTCAGGCAGGAATGGAAATGGCTTACCTGGAGTAGTTCTGAACTGGTATATGAAGAAGGGGTTCTTTTCGGTTATGGAAAAGATATTTCTGAATTGAAAGAAGCTGAGCGTAACCTGGTGCAGTTCAAAAAAGTACTTGACAGTTCAAAAGAAGGGGTAGCCATTTATACACCGTCTACAAACAGCAGTTATCTCAATCATGCCCTTCAGGAAATGATGGGTTATAGTCCGGATGAAATTGAAAATATGGGTTCTCCCGCCCTCACCTATGCCAACCAGCAGCAGGGTTGGGAAATGTTTGAAACTATTTTGAAAGGAGGATATTTTTCTGGTGAAGTGCAAATACTTGGTAAGCAGGGGCAATTGCTGGATTTGTACCTCAGTGCCGGTCCCATTTTGGATGAAGAAGGTAATGTAGAAGCAGTCTATGGCATTCATTCGGATATATCGGAACGAAAAAAATACCTGGCCGAAATTCTTGAAATCAATGAACGATATAATCTGGTAGCGAGGGCTACCAATGATGCAATCTGGGATTGGAACCTGCTCACCAATGAGGTAATCCGGACAGGCCGTGGATTGGAAAATCTGTTTGGATACGATAGTATGGAAGCCTGCAGGGATAGTGGTTTCTGGCTGAAACGGGTTTACCCGGAAGATCTGGAGGGGGTTTTGAAAAGAAGGGGGGCAGTGCTGAAAGATCCTGATGCAAACTATTGGCAGGATGAATACCGGTTTCTGAAGGCTGATGGAAAGATGGCGCATGTGCAGGATAAGGGATTTATTATCCGGAGTCCGGAAGGGCAGGCAATCCGGATGATTGGTGCAACCCAGGATATTACCCATCGGAAAGAATTTGTGAATGAAATTTTACGGGTAAAACAAAACCTGGATGCACTGATTAACAATACGGGTGATATGATTTGGTCTTACAATAACCGTATGGAACTGATCGTTGCAAACAACGCCTTTCTGGATGGCTATCTTGCCCTCACAGGTGAGCCAATGGAAGAAGGAATGCCAATCATGTCGGATTTGTTACCCTATACAATAATTGAAAGATGGAAACCGCTTTATGAGCGTGCACTCAAAGGAGAAACATTTACAGCGGAGCAATTATACATCCAGGATTCGGAAAACGATTTTCAGTATTATATGGTTTCCTTTACCCCAATGCGGAATGACAGGGAGGAAGTTGAAGGTGCGGCCTGCTTTGCCAGAAATATTACAGAGCTCAAAATAGCGTATCGGAAACTGGAAGAACTCAACCAGGAGTTACTGGTCAAAGCGGAAGAATTGGCAGCCTCTAATGCCGATCTTGAACGATTTGCCTTTATAGCCTCGCATGATTTGCAGGAACCCTTAAGAATGGTATCCAGTTTTCTTCAATTGCTTAAACAGCGCTATCAGGGGCAGCTCGATAAAAAAGCGGATACCTATATTGAATTTGCCGTGGATGGTGCAAACAGGATGAAAGACCTGATTCACGGGTTACTGGATTATGCCAGGGTTGGCAATACTTTGGCCAATGCCGTACCGGTTGACCTCAACCTGGTTATGCGGGATGTTCAGATTTTGCTGAAAGCCAAAATTGAAGAATCTAACGCTGTCATCCTTACCGAACATTTGCCTATTATACCCATGGCTAATTATACACAATTGCTGCAATTGATGCAGAATCTCCTGGGCAATGCCTTAAAATACAAAGGAGATAAGGATCCGCTGGTACAGGTAGGGGTTGAGGATAGCGGAGACAACTGGACGATTTATGTAAAGGACAATGGAATCGGACTGGATATGCGCTATTCTGATAAGATTTTCCAGGTATTTCAACGCCTGCATCAGCAAAAAACCTATTCCGGAACAGGTATTGGCCTCTCGATTTGCAAGCGAATTGTTGAGAAAATGGGAGGAAAAATATGGGTGGATTCAGAGCCAGGAAAAGGAAGCAGTTTCTATTTCACAATTGTAAAGTAACTTGTCGCAAATTAGCCACACCTGCATGGAACCAATTCAGATACTGCTTGTAGAGGACAATGAAGGTGATGTTGTTCTCACCCTGGAAGCATTTGAAAGTATTAGACTGGCGAACAATGTGAAAGTTGTAAACGATGGAGAAGAAGCAATTCAATACCTCAACAAAGAGGGAAAGTTTGCGGATGCGGATGAGCCGGATATGATATTGCTGGATATCAATCTTCCTAAAATTGATGGGAAGGAAGTTTTAAAATATATAAAAACGCACGAGCGATTTAAAGTAATACCCGTTGTCATCCTGACTTCCTCTGCTTCTGAACGGGATATCAATGATACCTATTCCAAACATGCCAATTGTTATATTACCAAGCCGGTTGATTTTTCCAAATTTATAACTGTGATCAAATCCATTGAATCTTTCTGGATCAATATCGTTCAATTACCGGTAAAACCAATTTGATATGGCAGCGCATTTATCGGTTGATGATTTTTTTGAGTCGGTGAAAAAGAGGCAACAACCTTCCGGTCTAACAATCTGCCAACAGGCATTATGGGAAGAAGGTGTTGGTAACTGGGAAAAAGCGCATACTCTTATACAGGATTTACCTGATCAGCAGTCGGCACTCCTGCATGCCTATCTGCACCGGGTGGAGGGTGATAATTGGAATGCCTGTTACTGGTACAGTCAGGCAGGAACCACCATGCCGGATATTGACACAAAAGAAGAGTGGAAGGAACTCGTGAAACGATTTTTGAAATGAGGGCAGCTGCACATCCGATTTATAACTGGCCTTTTACAATGGTTTGCCTGAGTTCTCTCTTTTTTTCTGCCAGCTTCAATATGTTGATACCCGAATTGCCTGCTTACTTATCAAGTCTTGGTGGAGCAGAATACAAAGGATTGATAATCGCACTCTTTACTCTAACGGCAGGAATATCAAGGCCTTTCAGTGGAAAACTGACTGACTCTGTTGGAAGAATACCAGTAATGGCAATTGGTAGTCTGGTCTGTTTTGTATGTGGCTTTTTATATCCGATCCTCACTTCTGTTGCAGGTTTTCTATTACTTCGGCTCATACATGGTTTCTCTACCGGATTTAAACCAACCGCTACTGCTGCGTATGTAGCAGATCTGGTACCGGTAGGTCGATGGGGAGAAGCAATGGGTATTCACGGACTTTTTTTCAGTACCGGTATGGCATTGGGGCCGGCATTAGGAAGTACAATTGTCCAGTATTACTCTATTCATATATTGTTTTATGCATCTTCATTATTTGCCCTTTTGTCCATTGCCATACTGTATAACATGAAGGAGACATTACCTGAAAAGCAACGTTTTCAGTTGCGTCACCTTCAGATTGGGCGAAACGATATTTTTGAGTGGAAGGTATTGCCTGCGGCATTGGTGACGCTGCTTTCCTATCTTTCTTATGGGGCCATCCTGACACTTGTGCCGGATTGGGGCGACCATATCGGGATCCATAATAAGGGATTGTTTTTTATGGTATTTACCATCGCTTCGCTGGTGGTGCGTTTTATAGCCGGAAAGATTTCGGATAGGCGTGGTCGTGAGACAGTAATAAGGGGCGGTCTGATTATGCTGGTCTTATCGCTTATTGTAATCGCAAGTTGGCAAAGCAGCTGGGGATTACTGGCGGGTGGCGTCCTGTATGGAATTGCAACCGGCATATTATCTCCTGGAATCAATGCCTGGACCGTTGATATGAGTGATCCTGATAAACGCGGCAAAGCGATGGCAACCATGTATATTGCGCTTGAAGCCGGTATCGGACTGGGAGCCCTGATTGCGGGAACAGTATACCAGGATAACCTATCACGCATACCCGGATTGTTTTACAGTGCTGCCATCATAACCCTGGCCGCCATTGTGTATATGTACTGGAGGAAGAAACATGCATGAGCCCATTTTAGAGGTAAAAGAGATTTCAGTGAAAATCGGTGAACGGATGGCCTTGTATCCGATCAGCCTGAATTTACAGGCTGGACAGAAACTGGCTGTTGCGGGCGAAACCGGATCGGGTAAATCAACCCTGCTGAAAGCCATTGCAGGCTTGCAAAATCTGAAAAGCGGCGCTGTATATCTGCAGGGTGAGCGCGTAGAAGAAGCCTGGGAGAAACTGATCCCTGGTCACCGGAGAATTGCCTATTTATCGCAGCATTTTGAATTGCGGAATAACTATCGGGTGAAAGAAATTTTATCCTACGCAGAAAAGGTAAGGGAACAGGATGCGGCAGAAATTTACCGGCTTTGCCAGATTGATCATTTATTGAATCGCAAAACAGATCAGTTATCGGGAGGGGAGAGGCAACGTATTGCCATGGCGCGTCTGCTGGTTGGTGCACCGTTATTGTTTCTGCTGGATGAACCCTTTTCCAACCTGGATGCACTCCATAAACAGACCATGAAGCAGGTGATGCTGGATCTCGGGAAAGCCATGCAGATTAACTGGATACTGGTATCCCATGATCCGGGCGACTGGCTAAGCTGGGCAGATGAGCTGCTTATCCTTCGGGATGGAAAACAACTGCAGAAGGACGCCCCAGTTACTATATACTTTTCCCCGGCGGATGAATATACAGCCGGATTGCTTGGAGCATATTCGGTAATAAATTCCCTGGAATGGGAGCAGTTAAGCGGAGAGAAAACAGATTCTGCCAAAATCATTCGACCGGCAGCGCTTGAGCTGGGTGCAATAGGAACAGCTCCGCTGATAGGACAGGTAAAAGAAGTTGAATTTGTCGGTTACGGATGCCTGTTAACTATTGAACTTCAGGGTGGAAATCGCGTCAAATTATTTCATCCGGAATCTGCTGAATTGGATTCGGTGGTTGGTGTTCAACTGAGATAAATTATATTTAAAGCTTTATTAAACGATTTGATTACCCGATATGCAGAAAACGAACTTCCAGCATCTGTTTAGTATTCCGGTTATAGTTGCTGCCCTTGGTTATTTTGTAGATATCTATGATTTGTTGTTGTTTGGAATTGTGAGAATACCCAGTCTAAAAAGCATGGGACTGGATGAAGCTTCACTTTCCACCGTTGGCGCATCCATTCTGAACTGGCAGATGACCGGCTTATTGATAGGAGGCATTCTCTGGGGCGTTTTAGGCGATAAAAAAGGAAGATTATCGGTCTTGTTTGGATCAATTCTTACCTATTCTCTGGCCAATATCGCCTGTGGTTTTGTAAAAGATCCGGATACTTATAAGATACTCCGGTTTATTGCAGGTATCGGGCTTGCAGGTGAGCTGGGGGCTGGCATTACACTGGTAGCCGAAGTATTGCCAAAAAGATTACGTGCTCTTGGAACCTCCCTGGTTGCCGGAGTAGGTCTGCTGGGTGCAGTGGCTGCGTATTTTACAGTGGAACTCTTCGACTGGAGAACGGCCTATTTCATTGGAGGTGGAATGGGTATCGCCCTTCTTTTGATGCGGGTAGGGGTATTTGAGTCCGGCGTTTTTTCTGCATTAAAAGAGCAACATCATGTAAAAAAGGGAAACTTTTTTTCCTTGTTCACCAATAAAGACCGGTTGGTACGGTACCTTAAATGCATTGGAATGGGATTGCCAACCTGGTTTGTAATTGGGATTCTCGCCACCTTCAGCAATGAATTCGGTAAGGCTTTGGGAATAGAAACGCCCATACAACCGGGACTATCCATCATGTGGTGTTATGTGGGTTTATCCATTGGTGATTTGTCGAGCGGTGTGATCAGTCATGCCCTGGAGTCGAGGAAAAAAGCAGTACTCTATATGATGTTATTTACCCTGGCAGCCAGCCTGGTTTATTTGTTTGCAGGAATCAGATCTGCCACCATGTTTTATGGAGTGAGTTTGTTACTGGGACTTGGAATAGGTTACTGGGCCATGTTTGTAACGATCGGTGCGGAACAGTTTGGAACCAATTTAAGAGCAACAGCAGCCACTACGATTCCGAACATGGTTCGTGGTACTGTGGTAGGAATGACTACTCTCTATGGAGTATTTAAAAGTGGACTTAGCGTGATTCAGGCAGGCGCAATGGTAGGCCTGATCTGTTTTATAATCGGTATTTATTCAACGCTGACGATCTCTGAAACGCATGGCAGGGATCTGGATTTCCTGGAGGAATAAGATGAAAAGGATAACCATAAAAACGATAGCTGAGCAGCTGGGGTTATCCATTGCTACTGTTTCGCGTGCCTTGCAGAACAGCCATGAAATTTCAGCAACAACCAGGGAAAAAGTAAAACAGGCTGCCAATGATCTTGGGTACAGTCCGAATGTGTATGCCAGCGGTCTTCGCGCGGGTTCCAGTAAAACCATCGCCGTTATAGTTCCGGAAGTGGAAAATCATTTTTTCTCGCAGGTCATCAGTGGTGTGGAAAGCATCGCACGGCAAAACAATTATCATGTATTAATCTACCTGACGCACGAAGACCCCGTAAAGGAAATCGAATTTGTTCAACTCCTGGGTAATGGCAGGGCGGATGGTTTACTCATTTCAGTAACTCATAACGTAAACGGATATGCGCACCTGGAACAGTTGGTGACTTCTAATTACCCCCTGGTTTTGTTCGATCGCCTGGTGAATGAACTGGATGTGCCGAAAGTGAGTACCAATAATGAAGTGATTAGTTATGAAGCGACTCGTTTGTTAATTGAGCGGGGAGCCGAAAGGATTGCCTTTCTTGGACTGAATCCGGATCTGTACATTATTCGTACCAGGTTGGCAGGATACCTGAAAGCTGTACAACAATTCAGGCCAGCTGCAGAACCCCTGGTTTTTAGTGGTAGTGGCCGGCCGGATGAGGATATTGCCAGGTTGAAGGAATTTATCGCCATCCATCAGCCGGATGCTTTTTTGGGCGCATCCGAATCGATGGCCTTGTTGTTGTATGAAATCAGTCGACAACAGGGACAGTTCATTCCGGAAAACTATCAATTAATCAGCTTTACCAATCTGGCAGCTGCCCGGTTTCTGAGTCCCTCACTTTCGGCCATCGTGCAACCAGCCTTTGAAATAGGAAAGGAAGCAGCGGAATTACTTTTTAAAGTAATCAAAAAGAAGAAAATCTATCCGGCGGAAGGGTCGCCAACACTTTCTTCAGTTTTATTGGAAGGCGATTCTATCCGTGCTGCCAGGCCGTAAACGTTTGCATAAGAAAACTTGGGGGTAAGCTACGGAAAGTGCAATTTTAGGAACAACATGCTTACCATAAATTAAACATATGGCTGACCGTCGAAAATTTCTCCAGCAGTCGGCACTGGCTGCAACAGGAGTATTATTTTTCCCTCATTTTATGAAAGCGGGTGTGCCGCCCAGCTCGCGGGTTGTAATAGGTGTAGTGGGTACCAATAGCAGAGGTGCCTATCTGGCGGAACTCTTCGCTGGAATGCAAGGTGTGGAAGTAGGGTTTATTTGTGATGTAGACAAACAGGTGTTGGAAAAAACAATTGCTGCTATTCAGAAGCAGACTGGTAAAAGACCAAAAGGTTACACAGATGTAAGAAAGTTACTGGAAGAAAAAGATCTGGACGCCGTATGTATAGCAACTCCGGATCATTGGCATGCACCAGCCACCCTGATGGCCGTGCAGGCTGGTAAACATGTATATGTTGAGAAACCTTGCAGTCATAATCCTGCCGAGGGAGAGATACTGGTGGCAGCAGCAAAGAAATATGGGAAGCTGATTCAGATGGGTAATCAACGCCGTTCATTTCCCAAAGTGCAGCAGGCCATGCAGGAATTGAAAAATGATGCTATTGGCCGGGTATATTTCGCAAAGGGATGGTATGCCGCCAATCGCAAATCTATTGGAAAAGGGAAGCCGGCAGCTGTACCTGAACACCTAAATTATGAACTCTGGCAGGGTCCCGCGCCCCGTATGGCTTACCGGGATAACCTCATTCATTATAACTGGCATTGGTTCTGGAACTGGGGAACCGGTGAAGCACTGAACAATGGAACGCATGAAATAGATGTGATGCGCTGGGGGTTGGGGGTGGACTATCCCACCAAAGTGATGTCAGCAGGTGGACGATATGCCTTTAACGACGACTGGGAAACCCCCGATACACAAACCATTACTCTGGAATTCCCCGACAGGAAAGCAATGTTGTGGGAGTCGCGCAGTTGCAATCCGCATACGGTGGAAGGCAGCGGAAGAGGAGTGATCTTTTACGGTGAAAAAGGTACGATGGTGATTCCCGGAGGTGATGATTACCAGGTCTATGATCTGGATAATAAACTCATCAAAAAAGTAGACACGGAAATTGGAAAGATTGATGCCACCAATACAGTTGGGATGGGTGCCAATCTGGATACCATCCATCTGCATAATTTTATAGAAGCCATCCGCAAACAACAGGCGTTGACTTCGCCCATATTGGAAGGCCATAGAAGTACCCTGCTGGCGCAATTGGGAAATATCTCCTGGAGAACCGGCCGGGTCCTGAATTGTGATCCGGTTAACGGACATATACTTAATGATAAACAGGCTGCTCAACTTTGGCACCGTGAGTATGCGAAGGGGTGGGAAATGAAATTATAACTTCAAATAACTGGTATGAGAAATTTGCTATTGACAATTGGCAGCATATTCCTGTTTTTAATTGCTGCAGCACAAAATAGTCGCGAACAATGGACATCGCTTTTCAACGGCCGCGATTTAAAGGGCTGGAAGCAACTGAATGGGAAAGCAAGGTATGAAGTGAAAGATGGGGCGATTGTAGGCACGACTGTTTCCGGTGAGCCGAACTCTTTCCTTGCAACTGAAAAAAATTATACTGATTTTATCCTGGAGCTGGAATTTATGGTAGACCCAAGCATGAACTCCGGTATTCAGTTTCGCAGTGAGAGCAGGGCTGATTATTTGAATGGTCGTGTGCACGGTTACCAGATGGAAATTGATCCCTCCAAAAGAGCATGGAGTGGTGGTATCTACGATGAAGCAAGAAGGTTGTGGCTGTATTCACTGGAGTATAATGAGCATGGGAAAACTGCCTTTAAAAACAACCAGTGGAATCATTACCGGATTGAGTGTTTGGGCAAAACCGTTCGTACGTTTGTGAATGGTATACCAACCGCACACCTGGAAGACAGTATGCTCACCAGTGGCTTTATCGCTTTGCAGGTACATTCCATCGGAAAAAACGACCAGCCAGGCAAGCAAATCAAATGGAGAAATATCCGAATTAAGACAACCAATCTCCAGCCCCATAAGGGTGAACCTATTTTTATCGTAAACCTGAATCCCAACAGCCTCTCTGCTGAAGAAAAAGCACAGGGTGTAAGCCTGCTCTGGAATGGCGTGGATTCAAAAGGCTGGAGAGGAGCACATAAGGATAAGTTTCCGGAAAAAGGCTGGCGGATTCAGGATGGTATTTTAAGTGTACTTCCTGGTGGGGGGGGTGAATCCACCAACGGCGGAGATATCGTTACAGAAGAAGAATTCAGTGCTTTTGAACTGCAGTTTGAATTCCGGATTACACCTGGAGCAAACAGCGGCGTGAAATACTTTGTTACCGAAAACGAACAAAGCAGCGGTTCTGCAATTGGCCTCGAATACCAGGTGCTGGACGATGAAAAACATCCTGATGCAAAAATGGGGGTGGTAGGAAATCGTACGATGGCATCACTGTATGATCTGATCCCTTCCCTGAAAATGGATCAATCAAGGCGGAAAACCGGGGAATGGAACAAGGGGATGATTCGTGTATACCCTGATAATCGGGTCGAACATTTTTTAAATGGATACAAAGTAGTCGAATACGTACGCGGAACCCCTGTTTTTTATGCATTGGTTGCCCGTAGTAAATACGCAAACTGGAAAGATTTCGGAATGGCCCCCAAGGGACATATTTTGTTACAGGACCATGGCGACGCAGTAGACTACAGATCAATTAAAGTTAGAAGTATGAAGTAGTTAATCACTTCATAATTCATAATTCATAATTCATAATTCTCACTTCATACTTCCATTATGTCTGTTTTAAACAATTTCTCTCTCGAAGGAAAAGTAGTAGTAGTAACCGGAGGTACCGGTGTTTTAGGTGGCGCTTTTGTAGAAGCGATTGCTGATGCCGGTGCGGCAGTTGGTGTGCTGGGCCGGAATGCCGCAGTGGCGGAACAAAGGGCGGAAAAGATTCGCTCAAATGGAGGAAAGGCAATTGCATTGGTGGCGGATGTAATGAAAGAAGAAGAGCTGGTGACAGCACGTGATCAGGTTGTAAAGGAATTTGGAAAAGTTGACGGTCTTGTAAACGGAGCAGGCGGTAATATGCCGATTGGGGTTTTGCAAAACGAAGAAGATCTTTTCACCATGAATCTAGAGGGGATGAAAACCGTGATGGATATCAATCTTTGGGGTACTATCCTGCCGACACAGGTTTTCGGACCCGCCCTGGCGAAAAATGAAACTGCCAGCATTGTGAATATTTCTTCCATGAATTCCAAGCAGGCCGTCACCAAAGTATTAGGTTATAATCTTGGAAAAGCAGCCGTTGATTGTTATAACGAATGGTTTGCCGTGGAATTGGCGAACCGATATGGTGACCGGATCCGTATGAACGCGCTTACTCCAGGTTTTTTCCTGACAGAACAGAATCGTAAACTGGTTTGGCAGCCCGATGGTACACTTTCTGCACGCGGCCATGCCATTGTTTCCAATACCCCTTTTAAACGTTTTGGCAAACCCGAGGAGCTGACCGGTGCACTGATCTGGTTGTTAAGTGATGCATCCCGTTTCGTAACCGGCTCACAGGTAGTAATTGATGGAGGATTCTCCATTTTCAGTGGCGTATAATTCTAACATGCAGAAATTAGTGTACATGGAAAAACTGTCTGATCAATGGCCGGGGGAAAACTTTCTCTTACAGAATGAGTCTGCCCGAAGTTTGTATTTTGATTATGCCAAAGACCTTCCAATTATTGATTACCATTGCCATCTGTCCCCGGAAGAGATCGCCACCAATAAACAGTTTTCCAATTTAACAGAGATCTGGTTAAAAGGTGATCATTATAAATGGCGGGCCATGCGGTCATTGGGAATTGCAGAGGAACAGATCACCGGTTCTGCCCCGGATGAGGAAAAATTCAGGGCCTGGGCATCCATTGCACCGCGAACCATCCGCAATCCTCTCTTTCACTGGAGTGCGATGGAGCTGGCTAATCCGTTTGGTATTAATCAATTCCTGCATATCGATACGGCAGATTCCATCTACAGGCATTGTAATGAATTATTAAAGACAGATCAATTTCGTACGCAGGCGCTTATCCGTAACCGTAAGGTGGAAATGGTAGGCACTACGGATGATCCCTGTGATGATCTCCGTTATCACCAAAGCTTTGCAAAGCAGGGGGGTGAATTTAAAATGCTTCCCAGTTTTCGGCCCGATCCGGTGTTGAATATTACCAACCAGTCATCCTGGATGAGTTATATTGAAAAACTTGAAACAGCCAGCGGGCAATCCATACATGAGCTCGATGACTTATTAACGGTATTGGATAACCGTATTGAATATTTTCATGCAAATGGTTGCAGGGTGGCGGATCTTGGACTTGTTCAATTACCGGATCTAACGCAATTGAAAGATAAAAAACAGGCAGAGCAGGATTTCCGACTTTTGCTGGCTACCAAAAACTACCAGGTTCAGGCACCGGATGCTTTGTCTGGCTTTATCCTGCTGCATTTATGCCGCAGTTATCATGCAAAGGGATGGGTGCAACAGTTTCACCTGGGGGCCATCCGGAATCTCAATACACGCTTACTGCGAAAGCTGGGCGCTGATGCTGGAGTGGATTCTATTGGTGATGACCAGCAGTCCATGCGCCTGGCCAGGTTTCTCGATGCCCTGGACCAGACTGATCAATTGGCTAAAACCATCTTATATAACTTAAATCCTGCGCTGAATGAAGTATTTGCCAGTATGGCCGGCAATTTTATGGATGGGAAAACCATCGGTAAAATTCAGTTTGGATCGGGCTGGTGGTTCCTGGATCAGTTGGATGGCATGGAAAAACAATTAAACGCACTTTCCCATATTGGTTTGCTTAGCAGTTTTATCGGTATGACTACGGATAGCCGGAGTTTTCTTTCCTATTCCCGGCATGAGTATTTCCGGCGATTGCTGTGTAATCTGATTGGTACTGATATGGAAAAGGGATTATTGCCAAACGACCGGAACTGGATGGGCAGCATTGTTGCGGATATCTGTTATCACAATGCCAAAGCGTATTTTGAGCATCGCTGATTTTTTTTGAAAGCTGAATAGGGGTAAAGGTGTCATTGGTTGTCGGATTCTCAAATAGCAAGAATCATGACGTTCAAATCAATGCTGGCAGCAATCGTGCTGCTCACCCTCGGAAATCTGACTTTAAGGGCGCAACAAAACCAAACCCTGTTTAAATCCAACGGCGTTCGTAAATCCGGTGGATATGGAGCCATCTCCAATAAGTTTACCCGAATCAATGGCCAGTTTGCCAATATTAATGAAGTGTACGGCGGCTGGTATGTCAATCGTTCTTTTCTTATCGGTATTGCCGGTGGAGCCACTACCAACCGGATCGCTGTACCGGATGCTAACAAAATCTGGGACGGAGAACGAATGACCTATCAATACGGGCAATTCGGATTGATGACAGAATATGTGGTCGGTTCCACCAAAAAAGTTCATTTTGCCGTGAACCTGCTTACCGGTGCTGGTTTCATACTGCAATACGATCGCGGTGATTACGACCATTGGGATGACTATGACAGCCGCAATCCGAATTTCTTCTTCCTGATGGAACCTGGCGCGCAGGTGGAATTGAACCTGACAAACTGGATGCGGTTCAGTCCGGGTGTTTCTTACCGCCGTGCCTTTGGCTCCAATAGTAAAGGCCTGAGTGATGAAGACCTGAGTGGGGTATCGGCTAATATCACCTTTAAGTTTGGCAGATTTTAAAATGGTTCAGTTTCCCCAGTATTGCACCTGGATCCGGATATCCCGGTTGCGGCCCTTGTCATCTGTACAGGAAATTTTTACAGGTCCGGTTACAGGCTGGAAGAACACTCTTTCCTTCACCCCGGCTGATTTATAAAAGCGATCATTGATGTACCAGTGGACCCGCAGTACATCCGAAGCAGCCTGGCACTGTAGCAAAAGCGGTTCCGGGTTGCTTTTTTCCATGAGGTAGTTACTCCCGTTGCGGGGGGAGAGAATGGCAGGTGCACCATCCCGAAATACCTGCTCACAATCAGGGTTATGCGGAGGGATTTTTTTATAACTAATCTTTCGTTCATCCATCCAGCGTAATAAAGACTGATCAAAAAGCGGGTAACGTTCTTTTTTATAACCTGCCATCGGTAAACACTGCATACAATAGGAATACATACCATCCAGGCGAATAGCAATTTCTTTGCTGTGCTCGCAGGTTTTATTTCCTGAAACCAGGGGAATGAAATAATCTGTAACTTGTGATTCGCAGAATTCACCAGGAGGCAGACCGGTTGTTGCACAAACTTTTCTTATATCACAATCAGCGGGCTGGGCATACCAATCCTGATCTGAATTGTAATCAAGGGAATTAAAAAGCCGGAAAAGCAGGGGTGTTGCAGTTTCTGCTCCGCTTAAAGAAGCGGCGGATTCTCCCGAAAAATTACCCACCCAAACGCCAATAGTATAACGCTTGTTATAACCAATGCTCCAGGCATCCCTCCGGCCATAGGAGGTGCCTGTTTTCCAGGCAATCCTGGGCATTTTTTCAGTGCTTTGCCAGCTTAATGGAAAATCAGGGCGGTTTACCTTGCTTAAGACCTGGTTGATCATATAGGCAGCAGCAGTGGATAGAACGGGTTGTTGGTTTTGAACGGTATCAGTCGTGGTAAATTGAAGTGGTTGATAAATCCCGCCGCGTGCAAAACTGCTGAACAATGCGGTCAGTTCTTCCAGGCTGGTACCGCAACCACCCAATGCCATTGATAAACCCAGTTTACGCCTGTCTTTTTTGATCTGCTGAAAGCCAATGCCCGCAAGACTTTCAATCAGTTTGTCCTTACCCAGTAAGGATAGTGTTTTTACTGCAGGAATATTAAGGCTGTGATCCAATGCATATTCCATGGTAACCGCTCCATTGAATTGACGGTCGAAATTTTCCGGCGCATACCCTTCATAGTTAGTAGCCACATCAGACAGTATTGTCCTGGGAGTAACCAGGCCGGCATCGATGGCCAATCCATATACAAGTGGTTTCAATGTACTGCCCGGCTGGCGGATAGCTGCCGCGCCGTTCACCTGTCCGCCATCTGACAGATCATTAAAATCAGCGGAGCCCAAATAACTGATAACTTTTCCACCTGTATTTTCCACTACCATCACTGCTGCATTTCGAATCGATTGGTACTTGAGTGGACGAATATAATCGGCCACGAGTTTTTCTACTTGTAATTGAGTATTCAGGTCAATCGCAGTTGGAATGGAGCGGGCTCCTGATTTTCTCATTTTATGGGATAAATGTGGAATGTATCGGGGTGCCGCATGACGATAGGCAGTTAGCGGTTCTTCCATGGCATCCCGTATATCAGTTTCTGAAAAAATATGATACTGCCTGAATTGTTCCAGCCATCGGTTACGTTCTGAAATTATCCGGTCATTGTGCTTGCCCATTACAAGAGAATTAGGGCGGTTAGGGATAACCGATAATGCCATGATTTCTGCAAGGGATAAATGATCCGGGCTTTTCTCAAAATATAAGACGGATGCTGATTTTACACCCTCAATATTGCCACCATATGGTACGAGGTTCAGATAGAGTTGCAGGATCTCTTTTTTACTGTACCTGATCTCCAGTTGCATTGCCCGGAAACTTTCGGAAATTTTTTTCCACCAGGTTCGCCTGCCAGGTTCCATTGCCCTGGCCACCTGCATCGTAATGGTGGAAGCACCGGATGTTCTTCTGCCTTTTACCAGGTTATTCCAACCTGCCCGGACTACAGCAATAGGATTAACACCGGGGTGATAGTAAAACCATCGGTCTTCTTTTTCAAGTATTGCTTTCTGTAAGAGGGGAGAGATTTCATCCAGTTCTGTTTTCATCCTCCATTTCTGATCTGAAGTTAAAAAGGCATGAACTACTCTGCCTTTGTTGTCTTTAATAACCTGCGACCATTCCGGTTCATCAGGGAGAGGGAAAAACAACAACAATAATATAAAAAGCATTCCTGCTCCTGCCAGAAAAAAGACTGTTTTTTTTATTCGGTTGGAAAACTTCAAGATTCACGGTTGCTTTAACAAACTTACTGGTTTCTGATATTTTGATTTCGTTAAACTAGTAGATACATTTGGTGACAATTCCAACCAGCTATGTTTTCCCTCAAAAGATTCCCCTTTTTCCTTATCCTGTTGTTTTCCTTCCTGGCCTGTAACCGAAAAGCAGTAGTGCTTGAATATACAAATGCCGAAAAAGAAGTGATGCCTTTACAAAACCTGGTGTTTCGCTTCAATCACCCCATCGTTTCCGACAGTTTGCTGAATCGATGGGATTCTACGGAATATATTCAGTTTGAACCGGCTATCCGGGGGAAATTTCGTTGGGAACAATCCAATCTGCTGGTTTTTTCGCCAGCAGCTCCATTACAACCCGCCACAAGTTATACAGGACGACTTACCTCTGCTATTCTAAAGGGTTCCGCCTTTAACCAGATTAAAAATGGTGAAAAAATTCAATTCAGTACACCCCTGCTCCAACTGGATGAAATAAACGCTGCCTGGGTGTTACCGGAAGAGGGTAGTACCAGCCCGGTTCCGCAACTGGATCTGTATTTCAATTACATTCTGGATCCTGCTCAACTAAAAGAACAACTTCGTATACTAAAAGGAGAAACGATTATTGCGTATTCACTGCTTACGGTAGGAAAGGATTCCAAAATTTCGGTCCGTCTGCAGGGAGTAAAAGCAGAAGATAAAGACCTGACCCTCGATTTGGTTCTGGACAAAGGCCTGACTCCGGATGGAGGAAAACAGGGGTTGAAAGAAGTGGTTAAACTGCCGGTGGTGCTGGCATCACCCTATGTACTGACAATCAATGGAGTTCAACCCGAACATGATGGAACTACCGGACGGATATTGGTACGCACCAGCCAGCAGGTAGTGGAAGCGGGGTTGAAGAATTTCATTTCACTGGATCCTTCAGTTGCATTCCAGGTACAACTTATGGAAGATGGATTTATGATCACCAGTGACGCTTTTGACTCGGAAAAGTCGTACCAGCTGGAATTTAAAAAAGGATTGAAGGGCCGATTAGGCGGACAACTAAAAGAAGAGCAAACCGAGTCGATTGCATTTGGAGAATTGGAACCTTCCGTTCGTTTTATGAATAGCAAGGCCAGCTATTTATCTGCAGAAGGTGCCCGGAATATCGAGATCAAAATCGTTAATGTACCAAAGATTAAACTGGTCGTTTCCAAAATTTATGAATCCAATCTCCTTGCAGCGAACCGCTATGGATATTATCCGAAAGAGTCCAATGGAGTATCAGGCTATGATGAATATTATTATGATGGTGAAGGTGATTTTGCATTGGGTGATGTTATCTATGAAAAAGAAATAGATACCCGCTCTCTTCCGCGTGTTGGTTCTTCTCAGTTGCTTGCATTCAATCTGGAAGATCGGTTGCCAGAACTTAAAGGGGCCTATCATATTAAGGTACGTTCAATGGACGACTACTGGGTGAGCGATAATCGCATGATTTCTCTCTCAGATATCGGACTGATTGTGAAAGAAGGACAGGAAAAGATTTTTGTATTTGCAAATTCAATTGCATCGGCTACTGCGTTAACGGGTGTAAACCTGGTGGCTTACGGGGCCAATAACCAGGTGTTGGGTATGGGTACCACCAATGCAGAAGGCGTTGCCGAAATCAGTTATGCCCGTAAAGAACAGGCCGGTTTTCGTCCGGCAATGGTCATTGCCAAAACAGCAACGGACTTCAACTATCTGCTCTTTGGAAATACCCGTGTGAACACTTCCCGTTTTGAAGTAGCTGGAAAGCAGCTGAATGCCACGGGACTGGATGCCTTTGTGTATACTGAGCGGGGTATTTATCGTCCGGGTGAACAGGTGCATTTTGCTGCTATCGTGCGCGACTATAACTGGAACCCGATAGCTGATTTTCCGGTAAAGGGTAAGGTATTGTTCCCTACCGGAAAGGAAATGAAAAGTTTCCGTAAAACATTGAATAAAGAAGGTAGCACGGATGGAAGTATTGATCTTCCGGTTGCTGCCCTGACAGGAACTTATATGCTGGAATTATATAGCGGTAATGATGTACTGCTGGCAAGTCTGCCTGTTCAGGTGGAAGAGTTTGTGCCCGATCGTATCAAGGTGCAAACCAGCCTGGACAAAAAAGAACTCAAACCCGGTGAAACTGCCACGCTGGCATTAGAAGCTCAAAACTTTTTTGGTCCGCCTGCCGCTAACCGCAATTATGAAACGGAAATCCAGGTAAAACAGGTGCTGTTTACCCCAAAAAAATACGGGAGCTACCAGTTTGCGTTGACCAACCAGCAAAGCTTTTTTGACAAAAAAATGGAAGAGGGGCAAACCGATTCAGAGGGAAAGGCACGTATTTCCTATACTGTTCCAGCCCTATACAAAATGATCGGTATGCTGCAGGCAAAATTCTTCACTACTGTTTTTGATGAAACGGGGAGGCCGGTAAGCAGGATGGTGCAGGCGGATATCAGTACGCAGGATGCCTTTCTCGGAATTGGCGACAATGGGTATGATTATTTCCCGCTGAACCAGGCAGTGAAGTTTCCCCTGATCGCACTGAATAAAACAGCGCAGGTATTAAATGGTCAGCAAGCAATGGTGGAAGTAATCAAACATGAATACCGAACCGTACTAAGCAAGAGTGGGGAGTATTTCCGTTATGAAAGCCAGAAGGAGGAAAAAATCCTGGCTAGTACTACAATAAGCATTTCAGGGGAGAATTCCGCTTATAGTTTTGTGCCAAGGTCGCCGGGTAATTATGAACTTCGGTTAAGCCTTCCCGGTAGTACAACTTATGTTAGCAGATCCTTCTACAGTTATGGACATTGGGGTGGAGATTATTCCTCTTTCGAGGTAAATACAGACGGCAATATCGACATTGAAACCGATAAGGAAGTATATAACCCGGGAGAGGAAGTGAAACTCCTGTTCAAAACTCCGTTTAGCGGTCGCCTGCTGATAACGATGGAGCAGGACAAGGTGCTGAGCTATCAATACCTGAATGTTGAAAAACGTAGTGCAACGCTTACCTTACCGATCACTGAGAAGCATTTACCCAATGTATTTATATCAGCTACTTTGGTGAAACCACATACTGTAAGTGATCTGCCACTGACCGTTGCGCATGGTTTTAAAGGGATAACGGTCAGGGATAAGCGACGTTCTGTTCCTGTTGAGATTATCGCGGAGGCATCGAGCCGGTCGAAAAAAAACCAGCAGGTGCGCGTAAAGGCGGTGCCGGGTGCGATGGTTACCCTTGCTGCCGTGGATAATGGAGTATTGCAGGTTACTGATTTTAAAACTCCGGATCCATATACACATTTTTATGCAGACAGAGCCCTCGGTGTGAATGGGTTTGATTTATACCCCCTTCTCTTTCCCGAATTGAAAGCAACCCGAAGCAGTACTGGTGGAGACGGCGATTTGAGAATGGACCAGCGGGTGAATCCTATGCCCAATAAACGGGTCAAGATTTTGTCATACTGGAGCGGACTGGTAAGCACTGGTAGTAATGGAGAAGCTTCGTTTAGTGTTGAGATACCCGCTTTTTCCGGGGAGGTTCGGTTAATGGCGGTTGCACATACAGGCAACCGATTCGGGTCAGCAGAAAAAACAATGAAAATTGCCGATCCTGTTGTCATTAGTACTGCTTTGCCCAGGTTTATGAGTCCGGGTGATAGTATTGAAATACCTGTAACGCTTAGTAATACAACTGCCAAATCAATGGCCGGCTCTGCCACCATCAAAGTCAGTGGCTCAATAACAGCCTCCGGAGCTGCAGAACAACCGGTTTCTATTGATGCTAATTCGGAACAACGACTTGTATTTACAGCAGTTGCGCAACCGTCTATCGGGAATGGTCAGGTGAGAATTGAGGTGAAAGCAGCAGGGGCTACTTATTCTGAAGAAGTCGATATCACGGTTCGGCCTGCCACTACTTTGCAGAAAAGAACCGGATCAGGAGTTGTTAATGCAAATGGTTCTGTAAATCTGAACATTGGAGATCCTGGTTTTATGCCGGCATCCGTGCGGAAAAAAATAGTCGTTAGTCGTTCTCCGGTGCTGGAACTGGGAAAGATCCTCGAAAGGTTGGTAAACTATCCGTATGGGTGTACAGAGCAGAGTATTTCTGCGGCCTTTCCACAATTGTATTTTGGAGAGTTGAGTGAGTTGCTGCAGAAAGGAGATGCATCGCGCAAAGCGGCAGCGGCGAATGTATTGGAAGCCATCCGCAAAATAAAAATGCGACAATTGTACAATGGTGCTGTTAGCTTATGGGATAATGACCGGACCGAACAATGGTGGACCAGTATTTATGCGGCTCATTTCCTTCTGGAAGCAAGGAAGGCGGGATTTGAGGTAGATCGTTCTTTGCTTGAAACCCTGCTGAATTATATAAACCAGCGATTGAGTGTTCGAAACACCATAACCTATTACTTTAATGATAACCAGCAGAAGAAAATAGCGCCCAAAGAAGTGTCGTATAGTTTATATGTGCTGGCACTTGCTGGTAAAGCGAATATTTCGGTTATGAATTATTACAAATCCAAACCTGATCAGCTGAGTCTCGACAGTAAATATTTGTTGTCGGCAGCATATGCCCTGGCGGGTGATCGGAATCGTTTTGCTGAATTGTTGCCCTCGGCCTTTTCAGGAGAACGCTCGGTTGCTGTTACAGGAGGAAGTTTTTATTCTCCTCTTCGGGATGAAGCAATTGCACTTAATGTATTGATTGATGTACAACCGGATCATCCACAAGTGGCGGGCATGGCAAGAAATTTATCACAACGATTTAAAGAGCTAAACTGGTTCAGTACCCAGGAAGCAGCATTTGGAATGCTGGCGCTGGGAAAACTGGCAGCCCGCCAGTCTGGTAATTCCGCTACTGCTACTATTCAAAGTAATGGTAAAACGATCGGAACGCTGAATGAAAAAATGCTAAACATTGAATCAACAGCCCTGGGGAATGGCCCTGTACAAATAAGTGCAAAAGGAGGCCCCGTTTTTTACTGGTGGGAAGCCGAGGGGATCAGTTCAACCGGTTCTTACAAACAGGAGGATCAATACCTGAAAATCCGCAGAGCTTTCTTTGACCGTAATGGGAAACCGATTGCCGGCAAAACCTTCCGGCAGAATGACCTCGTAGTAGTACAACTTACTCTTGAAAAAGCATACTCGGGCAGTATTGACAATGTAGTAATAACGGATCTCCTTCCAGCCGGATTTGAAATTGAAAATCCCAGGATAAAAGATATTCCTGGTATGGATTGGATCAAAGATGCAGGTACACCAACTGCGATGGATATACGAGATGACCGGCTGCATTTATTCGTGAACGCCAATGCCGGCCGGCAAGTGTACTATTATACAGTGCGTGCTGTATCTCCCGGGGTTTTCCAGCAAGGGCCTGTAAGTGCAGATGCCATGTACAACAATGACTATCATTCCTATCACGGTGCCGGAAAAATTGTGATCACAAGCCGATGAACATAATTGAACAGGATTTTATTGAACTGGTGCGGCAAACAGCCCGGGAAGCTGAACTTAGAGGTGAATTACCTGAACCTGTATGGAAACAGATAGTGGCAGCCAACTGGCTGAACCTCTATCTTCCGGCAGATTTGAAAGGAATGGGAATGGAATTCCCGGAAGCTGTGTTAACATTGGAAAAACTTGCCTGGTTGGATGGCGCGCTGGGATGGACCATTACACTTTGCAGCGGGGCTCACTGGTTTCTTGGTTTTCTGGATAAAACCCTCCGGTCTGAGTTACTGATTCAGGAAGGTTTGTGCATCACTGGGAGTGGATATGCAGGAGGATTAGCTACACCATTGGATGGGGGGTATTGGATAAAAGGCGAATGGCCTCATGCGAGCGGTGTGTCCAATGCTACCTACCTCACGGCCAATTTCAGCAAGCAGGGAAGCATAGTAGCTGTATTACTGGACAGGCAGGAAATAGGGGTGGTTGGTAACTGGTCAACTATGGGTATGAAAGCTACCTCAAGTCATGGGTTTCTGGTTAAGCCACAATGGATTGCTTCACGGAGATTTTTTGAAATTGTCCCTCATCTTGCCTCTCACCCGGACCCTGTCTTTCAGTTGCCATTTGAATTGCTGGCTTCTTATACACTAGTCTTCAATATAACAGGAATGGTTAAACGATTCCTGGAACTGGCCGGTCATCATAGCAGGGTTTCAACAGAGGCATTTGATGAATTAAGGACAGCCCTTCTGCAAAAATGCAGGGAAAACTGGGGTGAAGTGAAACAAGGCCAGCGTCCGGATCAGCAAGTAATCAAAAGCATCTGTGCCAAAGCAAGAGGCCTTACCCAACAGGGGTTAAAGCTGGTTCAGGAACTGTATGGATTTCAATCCTTATCTGCCGCTAATGAAGATTCCGAATTAAATCGTGTTTGGAGAAATATTCATACAGCAGCACTGCATCCCTTATTGAGAAACATCCCTTAAATTAAGTTCCTGCTGCAGGTAGGCGGCAACCCTTTGCGTCATATCGCGCCAGCGGCGCCTGGCACCCGGCCCTCCACCCAATAGCGGATTGAAATGTTTATGCAGTTCATGTCCGGCACCTTCATATAAATGGACATAATAGGCAACACCGGAGCGATGGGCTTCCCGTTCAATGATTTCTGTTCCGAAAAAGGGGCCAGCCGGATTATTCGCAGGTACAACCCGGTCTCTGCTGCCATGTATGGAAATAATAGGTATCCTGGCATTGCGAATCCAGGTACTGTCATAAATGGATCCCCACATATTGATGGCTGCCAGTACTTTGTTTGGGTTGTGCGTGGTATCGAGGCTTGAACTGTCAGGTCGTTTGAGATAGGCAGCGAACTCCGATTCACTGCTGCAAACTTCATGAAGCGCCATCATTCCACCTGCTGAGTTTCCTGCAAGGATTATTTTATCCGGATCGATGCCGTATTGCTGGTGATTCAGCCTGAAATAATCAATCGCTAACTGCAGGTCTTTCAACGCTTCAAAACATCCATCAGCGAGGTCTTCAAAACGGGAGAGTGGCTTTTTTTTGCTTTTCCGGTAATTGATAGATGCTACTGCATATCCTCTCCTGGCAAATTCTCTGGCCCAGAATGGAGTGCTGTCGGATGATTTATTGCCGAGTTTAAAACCTCCGCCATGCATCGCAATGATCAGAGGCCGGAGACGGTTTTTGTCGTCACCGGATTCATACCAGTCGAATTTATGAAACTTTCTTTTGATGCCAGAAACAGGCTGCTGCTGATATGACAGATTTCTTTTACGATCTACCTTTTCAAAAAGGACGTCTTTGTAACGGATATTAGTTTTCGATTGTGCCTGACTGTTAGTTAGAAAAAGCCCCCATAACGTTCCTGTCAACAGTACTTTTATTCGCATAGGTTAAATGGTTTCAGTAACTGACTGGGTAACCACCCCAAACTCGAACTGCATTTCATTGAGTTTGCGGTAAAGGCCTTCTTTTGCCATCAACTCAGCATGGGTACCTGATTCATGTACCACTCCCTTATCCACTACAACAATTTTATCAGCATTCCGGATGGTGGAAAGCCGGTGTGCGATTACAAAAGAGGTTCTGCCTTTCATGAGATTATCCAGGGCTTCCTGAACAAGTTGCTCGCTTTCGCTGTCGAGTGAGGAAGTGGCTTCGTCAAGTATAAGGATAGCGGGATCCTTCAAAATTGCCCTTGCGATGGCAACTCGTTGCCTTTGTCCGCCACTCAACTGGATTCCCCTTTCACCAACGATGGTGTTGTATTGCTCAGGAAAAGCTTCTATAAAACGATGTGCATTGGCTTTGATAGCTGCCTCTGTTATTTCTTCATCGGTGGCATCGGGTTTTCCATAGGCAATATTTTCCCGGATGGTACCGCCAAACAGTAGTACTTCCTGCGGCACATAAGCCATCTGGGCTCTTAATTCAGACAAAGGAAAATGGGAGGCCGGCTTGCCATCGAAAAATAATTCACCGGCATCCGGTTGATAAAAACGGAGCAGCATGGATACAAGCGTTGATTTACCTGCACCGCTGGGTCCAACAATCGCAACCTGCTGTCCATTTTGTGCAGACAGGTGAAGTCCTTTTAATACCGGTGTGTCTTTACGCGAAGGATAACTGAAAAAAATATGTTCAAACTGTACATCGCCGCGGATGCGGTTTTCCGGGGCAACGGTGATGGCCTCCAATGATACCGGTTCGCTTTCGCTGCGGAGGATTTCGCGGATACTTTCGGTTGCCCCCAGTGTTTTTTGCAATTGGGAGAACATATCAGCGAAACCTGCAAAAGTGCCTCCTACAAACATGGAAAAGATGACAAACATGGTAAGCGCCCCCAGGGTTAGTTCACCTGATTGAATCATATTGGCACCGTACCACATAACAAAAGCGATGGCTCCGAACACACTGAAGATCATGAAAGAAACAAATGCTCCACGATACCTTGCATTTTTTATGGAAGTATCTACAACAGCGAAAATGCTCTTGACATACCGTTGGATCTCATGAAATTCACTGGTGAATGCTTTGACAACGGTAATGCCCTGGAAAGTTTCCTGAACAATGGTGCCACTTTCTGCCAGTTCATCCTGTGCTTTCTTTGCCATCTTACGAATGCGCTTGCCAAAAACGACTGCCAGAATTGCAATAACAGGCACAACACCCAGCATTACCAATGCCAGTTCGGGACTGATCCAGAAAATGAAAATTAGTCCGATTACGAGCGTAAAGATTCCACGAAGGAATTCAGCGAGTGTAAAAGAAATGGCATCCTGGATTTGGGAAAGATCCGAGGAGATCCGGTTGCTGAGTTCACCCACCCTTTTTTCAGAAAAATAGGACATGGGCATACTCAGCAGTTTGCTGTATACGTCTTTCCGCATGCCTGCCAGGGAACGTTCGCCCACTGCTGTAAGCAGGTATACACGCATATAGGAAAAGAACATTTGAAAACTGAGCGTGATGAAAATAAAGAGCAAGCTGGTATTGAGGCTCCATTTCACTTCTTTCAATTCCTGACCAAAAGGAAGATTCGATGGCGAGGCGGGCACTACACTGGCACCACCCCCAGGAACCGCCGCATCAATCATTTTACCCAGAAACAAAGGAAACAGACTGGTGGTTAAAGCAGATAAAGCAATGAAAACGAGGCTCAGGATAAATTGACCGCGGTAGGGCTTAAGGTACCTGAACAGCACCAGAGCCTGGCGGAGCGATTCCTTGGAAACTTTAACTTTTGGACGCTCCTCAGTGTTATCTTCCTTGTTCCTGTACCGTCCTCTTGCCATATTTTTATGTTTCTGATTAAACTGAGCGCAAGATACGTCACCAACCTGCTTAATTAAACTGATATGCTTAAACGAATTACAGTTCTGGGTACCGTTTTGTTGGGTATTACCAGGATTGCATTTGCCCAATCGCCTAAAATTGATTTTGAATCCTATGATCCTCCTTCAACTCTTATAGTGCCGGAAAATCCGGTAAACCGGTCGAAATTTCCGTTTATTGATGTGCACAATCACCAATACCGGATGGGGTCCGGTTCACTGAATGATCTCATAACCAATATGGATGCGCTTAATATGAGGGTAATGGTAAATTTGAGTGGAGGCAATGGTGCCGAACTTAAACAGAAAGTAGAGAATGCGCGCAAACAGTACCCGGGCCGGTTCATTGTTTTTCATAATATCGATTTCTCCGGTATTGGCACCGAAGCCTGGTCGGAAAAAGCGGTGAAACAATTACAGGAAGATTATAACAATGGCGCGCGTGGTCTTAAAGTGTTTAAAAACCTTGGATTTTCAGTTAAGGATGCCAGGGGCAACAGGGTAACCGTGGATGACCCGCGCCTGGATCCGATCTGGAAAAAATGCGGAGAGCTGAAGATTCCAGTCCTGATTCATACAGCAGATCCGGCTTCCTTTTGGGAGGAATTAACAAATGAAAATGAGCGACTGCTGGAACTTTACACACATCCGCGCCGCAAACGTTCGAAAGAAGATCCTGCTCCCTGGGAAGATTTAATAGCCGAGCAGCACCGGATGTTCAAAAAGCATCCGGGTACCGTCTTTATTGCGGCTCATTTTGGATGGTATCCGAATAACCTGAAAAAGCTGGACTCCCTACTTACCGCTCTGCCCAATGTTGTGGTGGAATTTGGTGCCGTGATTGCAGAACTGGGGCGGCAACCCCGCACAGCCCATGCTTTCTTTCTCAGATTCCAGGATCGTATCCTATTTGGTAAAGACAGTTGGGTGCCTGCTGAATATGCCACTTATTTCAGGGTACTTGAAACGGCTGACGAATATTTTCCCTACCATAAGAAATACCATGCTTTCTGGCGTATGTACGGACTTGATTTACCAGACGAAGTGCTGAAAAAAGTATATTACAAAAATGCATTGCGTATTATTCCGGGGATTGATGCCAGCCTGTTTCCCCGCTGATCAGATAAATACCCGGCTGCCGGTACCGACTGCATTGTAGTTTTCGCGGAATTCTTTGGGTGTACAACTTTTTTTCTTCTTGAATACCCGGTTGAAATTAGACATGTTATTGAATCCGCAACGATAGGCGATTTCACCAATTGTATGCGTAGTGTCGATAAGCAGGCGGGATGCATGTCCCAACCGGATTTCAATAAGGCTGTCAATAAAATTATTGCCGGTCCTGTTTTTGAAAAAACGGCTGAAAGCCACGTCAGACATATTTACGAGCCTGGCTACATCTGTTAATGAGATGGATTTCTCATAGTTATTGTTGAGATAGTCCATGGCAGTGCTGATACGCCGACTGTTATAGGTGAAATATTCTGCATTATTGAAGCTGGCATCAGAAAGAATCCGCATGTTTCTGGAAGTGGAAAGGTCATGCAGAATAGAGAATAATTCCAATACCGAGTCGAATCCATGTTTCTGATTCAACGCTTTTAAACGACTGGCAAGCTGTTTGGTGGTTTCCTGCGAAAACAGGATACCACGGTTTGATTTTTCCAGCATTGCCCTGATAAAACTTAACTGATTACGGCGGAGCAATTTTTCATCAAAAAGATCTTTTTGAAACTGGATCGTTACTTCTTTTATATCCTTGCTCTCACATTTGTGATTGAACCAGCCATGCTGAAGATTGGATCCTACCAACACCAATTCCAGCGGGCCAATTTCTTCCATATGATCGCCAATGATCCTCCTTGCGCCGGGAGCGTTTTCAATGAAGTTTAATTCATACTCTTCATGGTAGTGAAGGGGGAAATCGAACTCGGATTTTATACGGGAAAACAGCGTAAAACAATCACTCTGAGTGAGTGGCGTGATTTCTCTAAGCAGATCGTTTTTCATGTGACAGTGGTCAAAATAGTATTAATCTGAAGTAAGGTACTAAAAAAAAAGGATATACAGTAACGTGAATGAAAGTATAAGAATTGATTAAAATAGTATTATATATCTGGTGAAAAACGGGCTAGTTTTCAGGATCGTTTTGGTTTTCCAGAATGAGCAATTTAGCAGTCGTTTTGTTGGCAGGCGATGGATTGTTTCTACGAACCACCGTTCTGCCAATTTTTTTATAAAAAAAACCCGTCTCATTGCTGAGATCGGGTTTAAGTAAAACCAAAGGAAAACCTTCTTTTAAAGTTGCTTGCCGCTTTTTTCAATTTTTCTTACCGGTGTATTGCCTCCGCCATTCAAGGTGAGGTCCACGGGTTTATTAGTAATCCAGTTACCCCTGCTGAAGTCGGGGATATCCATACTTCGGCTTCGGTTATTTACCGACTGATTAGAAAGCGGAATCACACAGCTCCATAGTGCGGCATCGTACACATCCTGGTCAAGCGGCAATCCATTCCTCAAACAATCGATTAATCGCCAGTCCATGATGAAATCCATTCCACCGTGCCCTCCAACGCCTTTAGCGATTTCTCCGATATGTTTAACAATGGGCGGAGTATATTTTTCTTCCATTGCCTTGAGTTCATCCTGTTTTAGCCAACTGTGGCCAAAGGCGATCCTCTCAGGGCCAGGCCATTTCTGCGCCACCCCCTTGGTACCACTCACCAGGTGTATACGGCTGTAGGGGCGGGGGGAACTTACATCATGCTGAATAAGTATGCTCTTTCCCTTATGGGTGCGAATCAGGGTATTGTTCATGTTGCCCCGGTATTTCTGATTTACATAAGGGGAAAAAAACGAATCGGATTTAGCCAGTTCTGCGGCATGTGCACCCATAGTGAAATCATTGGTTGACATGGAAATCAGGTAATCGAACTGATCGCCCCGATTGATGTTCATGCATTGTGCAACTGGCCCGAGTCCATGTGTTGGGTAAAGACTTCCATTCATACGGATGTTCTCTTTTAACCGCCACATGTTTGCGTATCCTTTCTTGCTGAAATTAAGGTCGAGCAGATCATGGATATAAGCACCTTCCGCATGAAGCACTTCACCAAACAGTCCGTTCCGTGCCATGTTGAGTGTAAGCAGTTCAAAAAAATCATAACAACAGTTCTCCAGCATCATGCAATGTTTGCGGGTGCGCTCGGATGTTTCCACGAGCTGCCAGCATTCATCAACAGAAAGGGCTGCAGGTACTTCAGTGGCAGCATGTTTGCCATTGTTCATCGCATACACTGCTATAGGGGTATGCAGGTCCCACGGTGTGGTGATATAAATCAGGTCAATATCTTTCTGCTCACAAACCTGTTTCCATCCATTTTCTCCTGAAAACTCTTTTGCTTTGGGTAATCCTGCTTTAACAAGTATTTGCTGAGCGGCAGCTGCTCGTTCAGGATAAAGATCACAGAGCGCTTTGATCTCTACTCCTTCAATATGGCTCATTCGTTCAACGGCTCCCGGACCACGCATGCCCAGCCCGATAAAGCCGATGCGAACTTTGTCGAGTTTGGGGGCTGCATATCCGCACATATTGAAAGATGGTGAGGCTTTGGCTGCGGGATGGGTTGCCGTTTCGGAAAGGTCCTTTCCCAGCACCGGCCAACTGCTGACCAGGGCGCCGGTACCCATAGTAAGGTTCCGCAGGAATTTTCTTCTGTTTGAGCTCATATTGATTTTGTTTGATCTGAATGATGAATATATCGATTGAGGATTTCCGTTAGTTCCGGTTCTTTCGCTTCCAGCTCCTGCAAAAGGCGGATCTGGTTACGCGCCCGATGCAGGTTATGCTCAGGATAACGGGCTCCGTAGTAAGTATCTCCCACCAGATAATCAGATAAAAACCGGATAGCCTGCATATAGATCATGAACTTGCCTGCATAAATAAATGCTTCTTTTTCTTCCTGTGAAAGGATGAAATTCATTTCGGCGAGATAACCTTTTACAATTGCTTCAAAAATATCGGTGCGTATGCTGATTTTTTCAAGGACTGTTTCCTCTTCACTGGCAGGAGAAAGATAGGTGCGTAACATATCACCAACATCGCTGATGAAATAACCGGCCATTACAGTATCAAGATCAATTACGCAGAGCCCTTTATTGGAAGCATCCAGCAATACATTGCTGATCTTGGTATCGTGATGGGTAACACGCAAGCGGAAAGCAGGGTTATTGCAAATAGTCTGATAAGTGGTAACGATTCCTGATTTGCCCTGCAGATAAGCAATTTCAGGTTCGGCATTCCGAATGCGATCCGGTAATCCGGAAGCAACGGCCTGCTCAAATTGCTCGTATCGTAAAGTAAGGTTATGGAAATCAGGAATAGTGAGGTGTAGTTCATCCATCTTCATTCCTTCGAGCAGCGCTGTAAATCGTCCGAATTGTTTGGCTGCTTCATAAGCCTGGGAAGGCTCTGTTACCACATCAATACTATGTGAGTCTTTTATAAAGGGAAGTAACCTGAAATAACCTGCTTCTTCCGAAATAGCCAGATCCTGGTTGTCGAGTGTCTTGATGGGTTCTGCAAACAGGTAGTCGGGATGATGAGTTTTTAAATACCCTGCAATCTGTCTCAGATTAGACGCTATCCATTCAGGATGTTTAAATACGTCCTGGTTGATACGTTGAAGGATATAGGCGCGATTTTTATCGGTTACTTTCCAGGTAGTATTGATCAACCCCGATCCGAACGTTTCGGTTAAAAGATTGCTTGTTTCTTTCAAATAGGCTGGCAAAATCTGTTGTTCCATGTTAGATTGAATGGATAGGGGCTTTTATAAACCGAACTTAAGCATTCGATCTGACCCTTCCATATGCAACCGTTTGAGTGATTTTGCCGTTTTGAAGCTGTTGACTCAGGAAGCCTGTTTTTTCCAGTTTTTTTTCTGTGCAGAAAGATACCGGTCGAATAGCATCAATCCCAGTATAATATTCACCATCATGAAAATATTCACGAACTGGTTGTTGAATATTCCGGAGAAATCAACGCGGTTCCATTCAAATCCACTACTGCCTGTGCCGCTGCTCCAATCCACCTGTGCAATGGCAAATACAACAAAGCCAACAATCAGGGTGATGAAAAAAGCCGCAATTCCATAGATGATTTTTTTATTGATATAACTACTGGTGGCGGGAGCAATATGCAGTCTTGTGATTTCTTCCATTACATTTTTGGTAAATCGCAGGGAAGGGGCTTCCAGCTCCAGGTGATCCTGCAACTCCTGGTGAAGTAGTACCATCTCCTGATATTTCTCCCTCCATTCCTGCTGGGTTTGAATCAGGGCTTCAATCACCGAACGTTCTTCCGGTTTCGCTATCCCGTCGATGTATTCCCAGAGGCGGGCTTCCATTTCTATATTCTGTGACATGAAGTAAAAATTTTGAATGATGATTGGTGTTTTAATTGGTCAGGTCGCGGACTTCCTGTGGGAAGAATTTTTCCATCTTATCCCGAAGTCGTTGTCTTGCCCGATGCAACCTCACTTTTACGGCATTGGTTTCCTGTCCCATTACCTGCGCTATTTCGTCCAGACTCTGTTCTCCTTTGTAGAACAGGGTAATTACCTGTGCATCTTCCGGCGAAAGAAGGGCAATTGCCTGGTTTACCATCGCCAGCCTGGATTTCTGCTCCACCTGGTTCGCCCGCATTCCGCTATCCACCTGCTCTGCATGAGCCATTACCTTTTCATTATCCAGCGAATGTACGTCCAGTTTTTTCTTCCTCAGGAAAGTCAGGCAGCTGGTGGTGGTAATGGTATAAATCCAGGTACTGAACTTGCTTTCTCCCCTAAAATCAGCCAGACTTTTATAGGCTTTAACGAACACATCCTGTGCCACTTCCTCCGCATCTTCCCTGTTCATGATATATCTTAACACAATGGTGAACACATAGTTCTGGTATTTGGTCACCAGCTGGCTATAAGCCTGCTGATTGCCATTTTTCACCATTTGTATGATCTCGTTATCAGGTGTTGCTGGTTGCATTACTGGTAATAGGACGCGGGCTGCTGTTAGTAGGTTACAGGTTGGAGTAAACTATATAAAAGTAGGATAAGTTGGGGAGTTTTCAGCTTTACCTGTAACCTGTTGTAAACCCATGCAGTCATATACTCAGAACCCGGTTAGTGGCTGGTCCGGGAAAATTCAAACAGCTAAAAAAAAATTCTTCGCTGCTGTAACCTGGATCCGGAAGCGGTAGTCTGATTGAACAGAAACAATTAAAACACAACTATAAAATACATTGTATGCAAACCGCAGAAGTATTAATCCCCATTTTGGTTCCCCTGGGCGCTTTCGCCATGGTATTTGGTATTGTTTATCTGAAAAGCCGTGAAAATATGGCGATGATTGAAAGAGGGCTGAATCCAAAAGAGTTCGCCAATCGTCCGGCACCTTATCGCAACCTAAAGAACGGTTTGCTCTTCCTGGGCGCTGGTATCGGACTGGCTCTTGCTTATATTATTACCAAGTATATGCTGCACGATGAAGAAAACCCTGCCCTCTGGTTCGCACTGATTGCTATCGGTGGCGGTCTTGGCCTGATCAGATCCTACCAGATTGAGAAGAAGGAACTGTTGGATAAGGGGGAATAATAGGAATGGAAGAGGGAAGAAGGGAAGAGGGGGGAGGGAAGACTCCAATTGTTATACCTGATTCCTGGATGCTGAACCTTTTAACTGAATACTGAACCTTCATCCTGAATACTAAACCTTATACCTGTATTTAAAACCGGAGGGTTTTTAAAGTAGCCGCAGGCAATGCATTAATTTAAAAACCCTCTTCTGACGTCTTACATCTGAGGTCTCACGTCTTCCCGCATTTCGGGTATTCTTTCTCCAGCCATTGGGCTGTTCTTTTCCAGCCATTCCGGCATCCTCAATAACTCCTGCTTCGCTGTTTGGAGGCTCCTGCTTTTCCTTAGAAACGCCCGGATTTCGGTCAAGTGCTAATTGATTGTTTTAGGTGTCAGCTCTTCCCTTCCTCCGTCTTCCCTTCTTCCTTTCCTCCCTTTTCCATGCCTCCTTAGTCTCCTAGTTTCCTTTGTCCCCCTTTCCCTGCAATTCCTCCATCGCCTTCTTTACCACTTCATCACCTGTATTCAGGACCTGGAAATATCCTTCGCTTCTCCAGCGATACCGGGCAATAAGGGCTTTCATACGCTCAGCCAGAAAGGATCGGTCGGCGGAAGTGAAATCACCCACTTTAACACTGTCCTGTTCAGCCAACTTTTTGAGGCTTTGCCAGTCATTTTCAGAAAAACGGGTTGCCTCATTATAAGTAACCGGATTCTTAAATCCGTCTACGGTAGCACGGTTGCGGACATAATAGAGGTAGGTGAAATTGCCAATGGTGTTGTTCCGGTATAAAGCAGTTACTGAACTGGATAAAAGGGTGGTATCGGCACCAACAAAAATATCCGGTACTATTCCTCCTCCAGCATATACTGTTCTGCCTTTACTGGTTTTATAGGCTTTACCGTTGGCTGCATGAATGCTGTCGGCATTGTTCATTTCGCCATTTTCAAATCGTTTGTGCAGGTCGTCCTGGTACTCTTCAATTCCTTTATCATAGGGTTTCTGAATGCTACGGCCACTTGGCGTATAATATCGTGCAACTGTCAGGCGCAAGGCTGACCCATCGCTCAGCTGGTATTGTTCCTGCACCAGGCCCTTGCCAAAACTACGTCTGCCGATGATCGTGGCCCGATCCCAGTCTTGTAAAGCACCAGCAAGTACTTCACTTGCGGAAGCAGATTGTTCGTCCATCAGGAGTACGAGTTTTCCTTGTTCAAAAAGGCCGTTCCGGCGAGCTCTGTATTCCTGGCGTTTCATGTTATTACCCTCAGTGTATACAATCAGTTTGTCGCCATCCAGAAATTCATCCGCCATATCAATCGCTTCTCCCAATATGCCGCCTCCATTGCCCCGAAGGTCGAGTACCAGCGACTTCATTCCCTGTTCCTGCAATTTTTCCAAACCAGCCATGAATTCTTCATATGTCGTTTCGGAAAACTTGCTGATTCTCATATATCCTGTTCCGGGTTCCAGTAAATATGCTGCATCGAGGGACGGTAGGGGGATTGTTCCGCGGGTAATGGTCAGCGTGATTGGTTTGCCATTTCTTAACAGGGTAGTGGTAACTTCAGATCCGGCCGGACCCCGTAATAATTCCTTGATGCGATCCGTACTGATACCCCCGGTTACACTGGTATCACCTACTGTCAGAAACTTATCGCCAACCTGCAATCCTGCTTTTTCACTTGGTCCGCCAGGTACCACATTTACGACATTGACAGTGTCGCGGAATAGCTGGAATTCAATGCCGATGCCCTGGAAATTTCCCTGCAGATCTTCGGTTAAAGCTCCCAGGTGCTGAGCCGGTATAAAATTGCTATGCGGATCCAGTTTGGTCAGCATGTCCTGTATGGCAGCATTCCCGAGTGTATCCACTTCTACTTTATCAACATATTTCAACATCACCAGGTCCAGTACTTCCTGTAGGGGTGATCTTTTGGTATCAAACCTGAAAACATTGCTGGCAACCTGCGTATTATCGCGTAGTTTATAACCCACCACCATCCCTGCGATCATCACAACCGCGAACAGCAGGGGAAGCCAAACCTGAACTTTTTTTCCTTGCTTCATATTACGATCTAAAGCTGCAAATTACTGAATTGAAGGGAGCAAGTCCCCATATTATTGCAGACAGTATGCTAACATAGTTTTATTTTCGTTCCAGTATTAAAGTGAATTCATGGCCATATTACTTGCAGACAGTGGTGCTACCAAATGTGAATGGTGTGTAGTGGATAAAGGAAAGGTTAAAAAAACGGTTTTCACCCTGGGCATCAGTCCCTATTTTTTAAATACTGACCAAATCGAAGAGCTGGTTCGGCGGGATTTATACCCTGAAATCAGTCGTTATAAACTGGAAGCGATCTACTATTATGGTACCGGTTGCAAAAACCCGACTAACCGGAAATCCGTGCAGAAAGCGATCAAACGGGTATTTCCGGATCAGCCGGTAGATGTTCATCACGACCTGATGGGGGCCGCCAGGGCTGTTTGTCAGCGTGAAAAAGGGATCGCCTGTATCCTCGGTACCGGCAGTAATTCCTGTTATTATGATGGAAAAAAAATTGTCAAAAACAGTCCTGGGCTGGGTTATGTTTTAGGCGACGAAGGGAGTGGTGCTTATCTTGGAAAAAAAGTAATCCAGTATTATCTGTATAAAACCTTTGACGAAGAACTGACTTACCGGTTTGAAGACAAGTTTAAAATGAAGGATGTGGATATCCTGGACAAGGTCTATAAACATCCTTTGCCCAACCGGTTTCTCGCCAGTTTCACCCTTTTCCTGGCTGAAAACAGGGGTCATTATATGATCGAAAACATCATTGAAGACGGCCTGAATGATTTCTTCTTTCAGCATGTGATTAAATACAAGGAAAGTTGGAACTATCCGATTCATTTTGTAGGTGGAGTTGCATTTGGTTTCCGTGATGTGGTTTCCGACCTTTGTTCATCTTATGAACTGGAGTTGGGAAAGATCCTTCAGCATCCGATTGAAGGGTTGATTCAGTACCATAAATAATTTCAAGATCAACGCAAGCATATGGCCGAATTTGTTAAAGTAACCGAGCAGGAAAGCAGGTATCGTCACCTGGAAAAAATGGAGGTGTCAGAGATTTTGCAAAATATAAACCGGGAAGACCAGGAAGTACCATTGGCAGTGGCCAAAGCAATACCGCAAATTGAAAAACTGGTTTCCGCTATTACGGATAATATGCTTGCCGGCGGACGTTTGTTTTATCTCGGAGCCGGTACCAGCGGCCGGTTGGGAATTCTGGATGCCAGTGAAATTCCGCCCACCTATGGCATGCCATACGGACTCGTCATCGGATTAATCGCGGGAGGAGAAGAAGCTATCCAGAAAGCAGTGGAAAATGCCGAAGACAGTATGCAGCAGGGCTGGGAGGACCTTAAAAAACATTTTATTAATGAAAAAGATGTGGTGGTAGGCATTGCTGCCAGCGGCACCACCCCCTATGTGATCGGCGCTTTGAAAAAATGCCGCGAGAATGGTATACTCACTGGTTCCATTTCATGCAATCCGAACTCTCCCGTAAGCCAGGAAGCTGATTTTCCGATTGAAGTTGTGGTGGGTCCTGAATTCGTAACCGGATCTACCCGGATGAAAAGCGGAACTGCACAAAAACTGGTGCTCAATATGATTTCCACAACAGTCATGGTACAAATCGGAAGAGTGGAAGACAATAAAATGGTGAACATGCAACTCAGCAATGAAAAGCTGGTTGACCGGGGAACAAATATGGTTTTGCAGCAACTTAGGCTGGACGACTATGAAGCGGCAAAAGGACTGTTGTTAAAATACGGTAGTGTTAAAAAAGCGGTGGATGCCTGGAAGGCAGCTCATCCGGCCTAAGCAGATTTAGGAGAACTTAGTAACTTGCCGGGGTGCACGAAATTGAACCTTTTTACAACTGGCGCCATATTTATGTGAGTGAAGAAGATGAGCGATCTCCTTTCTATGGACGCGTATATTCCGAGTTTGAATATTCCCAAACTATTTACAATTTCTATATTCATCCGCAATGGGATGAGTTTGGATCCAGAACATTGTATCTGAAAGTAATAATGGCAGATTACGAAGAACAATACGCCATTATTGAGCTCCTGGGTGAATGGAATGACGCCATTGAAAACGATATCATGCAACTCAAGCGGGAGGTGATTGATAAGTTCCAGGAATCAGGGATTCATAAATTCATCTTCATAGCTGAAAATGTGTTAAACTACCATTCCGGAGACCGTGATTACTATGAAGAATGGTTGGAAGAAATGATGGATGAAAACGGTTGGGCTGTTATGTTGAACATGCCGGAACAAACCCAGTACGATTTCCGAAAAGCCAAATTGCAACGGATTATTGAGTTGGTGGAACTGGATAACTGGCGTACGTTCAAACCTTTTCACCTGTTTCGAAAAATGGATGAACAACAGATGAAACGCCTGCAATAAGGCTGTTTAACTAACATTTGTAAGGAAAAAACTTTTTTGTTGTATTCAATCATTGTATATTTTTACTTCATGATCACAGCAAATGCATTTGGCCGATTTTATTTTTACTTCTACTTTTTTACAGGCAGAAGGCCGGCGATGCTTTGTGTTAGATCAACGAATTAAGATCACTAAAATTAAACATAAAGAGTCCCGGCGAAAGCCCGGGACTCTTGTTTTTTATGGCAACAAGAGTATCCATTCAAGGTTATGAAGGAAGCTTCCACCAGGTGGCAGCTCAGCAATTTTTCGGCAAGGATGTTGAAGTCATTCCCTGCGATACCTTTCGCGAGGTAGTTAAAATAGCATCCAGCAAAAAAGAAAGCGAAGGTGGTGTGATGGCGATAGAGAATTCCATCGCAGGCAGTATTCTTCCCAATTATAATCTCCTTCAGAAAAGCAATCTGCAGGTGGTAGGCGAAGTGTATCTCCAGATTAAACAGAACCTCCTGGTAAATCCAGGTGTAAAACTGGAAGATATCCGGGAAGTGCATTCACATCCGATGGCCATTCTGCAATGCATCGATTACCTGGAGAAGTTCAATTGGAAACTGGTGGAAACAGAGGATACTGCGCTCAGTGCCAAACATATTCACCAGAAACATAACAAACATGCGGCTGCCATCGCAAGCAAACTGGCAGCTGATCTGTTTGAACTCGAAGTGCTGGCTCCGAATATCCATACGATGAAAAACAATTACACGCGTTTTCTCATTCTGCAACGCAGGGATATGGCCCAGGAAATTCCGGATGCCAATAAAGCTTCTGTTAATTTTCATACCGATCACTCCAGGGGAAGCCTTGCGAAAGTATTGACCAGGATCGCGGAAGGGGGAATTAATCTCAGCAAATTGCAGAGTTTTCCTATTCCTGGTAGCGATTGGCAATACAGTTTTCATGCAGATATGGAATTCGACAGCATGGAACAGTTTCAGGGAGTAATGAATGAAATCGAACCGCTGACTGTGAGTCTTCAGGTTTACGGAATTTATAAAAATGGTAAGCAATGATGAAGCTAAAAACAGCAGACCGACTGAATGGCATTGGTGAATATTATTTTTCTCAAAAGCTTCGCGAGATTGATGCACTCAACAAAGAAGGTAAGTCGATTATAAATTTGGGAATTGGAAGTCCGGATTTGCCTCCACATCCCGACGTGATTAAAACCCTGCAGGAAGAAGCCGCCAAACCCAATGTACATGCTTATCAGAGTTACAAAGGGTCTCCGGTTCTGCGCAAGGCAATGGCCGACTGGTATGCGACCTGGTATAATGTTGAACTGAACCCGGATACTGAAATTCTGCCGCTGATCGGGAGTAAGGAAGGAATCATGCATATCTGCATGACCTATCTAAATACTGGTGATCAGGCATTGATTCCCAACCCGGGATATCCAACGTATAGCAGTGCGGTGAAGTTGGCAGGTGGGGAACCGGTGTCCTATGAACTGGTAGAAGCCTTAAACTGGGAGCCGGACCTGGATGCGCTGGACAAAATGGATCTGAGTAAGGTAAAACTGATGTGGGTGAATTATCCGCACATGCCAACGGGACAAATACCATCCGAAGCATTTTATGAAAGATTAATCGCCTTCGCGAAAAAAAATCAGATCCTGATCTGCCATGATAATCCATATAGTTTTATCCTGAACGAACGTCCTGCTAGTTTGCTTGCTGTACCAGGTGCGATGGAAGTGGTGGTGGAGTTGAATTCACTTAGTAAAAGCCAGAATATGGCGGGTTGGAGAATCGGTATGCTTGCAGGCGCAAAAGATCGTATTGAGGAAGTAATCCGATTCAAAAGCAATATGGACAGCGGTATGTTTTTGCCTGCCCAGCTCGCAGCAGCAAAAGCCCTTCAGTTAGGAGGCGACTGGTATGCATCAGTAAATGAAGTGTATCGCCGACGCAGGAAACTGGTATTTGAATTACTGGATGAATTGAATGCAACATATAATCCGGAACAGGTTGGCATGTTTGTATGGGCAAAAATTCCTGAACTGTACAAGGACGGTTTTGAGATGAGTGATGCTATTCTTTATGGCGCGAATGTATTCATTACACCTGGTGGTATCTTCGGTTCTGCAGGTAATGGGTTTATTCGGGTGAGCCTTTGCAGTCCGGAAGAAAAATTGAAGGAAGCGATAGAGAGAATACGGAAGAGGAATTTTTCTGGTCGGGTAAGGGAGCAGGTATGACCGAAGGTCAATTTTTCCGACGGTAAAATGCCGGAGATATGGGAGAAAGGAGACAAAGGAGACAAAGGGGACAAAGGGGACAGGGGAGACAAAAAAATCAAAAAAAAGCTGAAAATAGCATGGAACGCAAACGAATTGCGATAGTAGGGATCGGACTGATTGGCGGATCGCTGGCATTGCAGTTAAACGAAAAAGGGATGGCTGCCGGCATCATTGGCGTGGAAGCCAATCCGGATCATGCCGCAAAAGCCCTGGAACTGGGTTTGGTGGATGAAGTGCTGCCGCTGGAGCAGGCGATCGAAGAATCGGATGTAGTTATCCTCTGTATTCCTGTTGATAAAATGACGGGATTACTGCCCAGGGTTTTGGACCAGGTGAGCCATCAGATTGTGCTGGATGCAGGATCCACCAAGGGACAATTAATTGATGCGGTGAAAGAGCATCCCAACCGGGGCCGTTATGTGGCTACCCATCCCATGTGGGGGACCGAGTACAGCGGCCCTGCTGCCGCTGTAAAACATGCATTTGAAAATAAGGCTGTGGTATTGTGCAACACAGCAGAAAGCGATGCAGATGCTATTGCCTGGGTAAAAAATTCCTTCCGGAAAATCGGCATGCACCTGCTGGAAATGAATGCACACGATCACGATTTACACGCTGCCTATGTGAGTCATATTTCCCATATCACCTCCTTCGCACTTGCCAATACGGTATTGGAAAAGGAAAGGGAAGACCAGGCGATTTTCGAACTGGCGAGTGGTGGTTTTGAAAGTACGGTTCGACTGGCAAAATCGAATCCAGCCATGTGGGTACCCATCTTTATGCAAAACAGGGAGAATGTACTGGATGTTCTCAATGAACATATCTCCCAGTTACGCAAATTCAAAGCCTGCCTGGAAAAAGAGAACTATGAATATTTGCAGGAACTGATTCAGAATGCGAACAGGATAAGCAGGATAATAAAGTGAAAGGTGAAAAGTGAAAGGTGAAAAGTGAAAAGTGAAAATGGAGGAAAGGAGGAATTAAACAGTAAACTTTTTAAATACAGTAATTTTATGCAAGCAACCGACAACAAAACAATGAAACAGGTAACACAGGAAGCATGGGCAAAACGCCCGCTGATCATCGCGGGTCCCTGCAGCGCGGAAACGGAAGAGCAGGTTTTACAAACAGCCCAGCAATTGGCTCAAACCGGAAAGGTAGATATCATGAGAGCCGGTATCTGGAAACCACGTACACGTCCGGGTTCTTTTGAAGGTATTGGAACCAAGGGACTGCCCTGGTTACAACAGGCTAAAAAACTCACTGGCATGCCTGTTGCAGTGGAAGTTGCTACCGCCAAACAGGTGGAAGATGCGCTGCATTTTGACGTGGATGTTTTGTGGATCGGTGCCCGTACCACGGTAAACCCTTTCAGTGTTCAGGAAGTAGCCGATGCCCTGAAGGGAGTGGATGTACCCGTATTGATCAAAAACCCTATCAATCCTGATCTTGAATTGTGGCTTGGTGCTGTTGAACGGGTAGCCAAAGCAGGCATTAGTCAGATCGGATTAATTCATCGTGGGTTCTCCTCCTATGGTAACACTGAATTCAGAAATGCTCCGATGTGGCACCTGGCAATTGAAATGAAACGCCGCTTCCCGGAAATGATGATGATCAATGACCCTTCCCATATCTGCGGACGCAGAGATATTCTGCTGGATGTGATGCAGAAAGCCATTGACCTTGATTACGATGGCATGATCATCGAAAGCCATATTGATCCGGACAATGCATGGAGTGATGCCAAACAACAGGTAACCCCCGCCCGCCTGGCAGAAATGCTTAACAGCATTATCTGGAGAAGAGAAGATGTGGATTCTGAAGCCTATCATGCGGCACTTGAAAAACTTCGCCAACAGATCAATCACCTCGATGATGAACTGATGCAGATCCTGGGACAGCGTATGAAAGTGGCTGAACAGATCGGTACTTATAAAAAGAACAACAATATTACCATCCTGCAAACCAACCGCTGGAATGAGATTCTGGATCGTGCTTTCCTGAAAGGCGATAAACTGGGATTGAGCAAAGAATTCATCACCCGTTATTTTGATGCGGTACACATGGAGTCCATCAACCATCAGAATAAAATCATGAATAGCTAAGCAGGGCGCATGGAACATAAAAAGATCCGGATCGGGCAAACCATCACCGACTATTATTTTGGTGCGAGTTTATCCAAACTGAAAGATGTTGCTGATAAAGCACATAGCATCATCCTCACCGATGAAAAGGTATTTGAAGCCTGTAAAGCAAAACTGAAAGGCTGGAATACCATCGTGATTAAAGCTGGCGAAGAATACAAGATCCAGCAAACGGCGGATACTGTCATTGATTCGCTCATCGAAATGGAAGCTGACCGCAAAACAACCCTTATTGGATTGGGAGGTGGTGTGGTAACCGACCTGGCGGGTTATGTGGGAGCCATATACATGCGGGGAATCCGAACCGGGTTTATACCAACCAGCCTGTTGGCAATGGTAGATGCTTCCATCGGTGGTAAAAATGGAGTGGATGTGGGGGTGTATAAAAACCTGGTAGGCACTATCCGCCAACCTTCTTTCCTGTTTTTTGATACCAGTCTGCTCCAAACCCTTCCAACTACCGAATGGCAGAATGGTTTTGCTGAGATCATTAAACATGCTGCTATCAAGGATGCTGCCATGTTTCGAGAATTGAAAGAACATGATGCCGCCTGGTACCAGAAGAAGAAATCGGAAATAGCAGCACTGGTACGCAGAAATGCTCTACTGAAAACCAAAGTGGTACAGCTGGATGAAACGGAACAGGGCGATAGAAAGCTGCTGAACTTCGGCCATACGCTCGGGCATGCCCTCGAAAACCAATATGAGCTTTCACATGGTCAGGCGGTTTCCATTGGCATGACCTATGCGGCGCATTTATCGGAAGCGCTGCTTGGATTCAAACAGACGGAAACCCTGGTACAGGTAATCGGACAGTATGGATTGCCCACTTATGCAGATTTCGATCGAACTAAAGTATTTGATGTGTTGAAACACGACAAAAAAAGAGAACGTTCCAATCTTCATTATATCCTGCTTCAAAAAATAGGCAAAGGGGTAATTCATACACTTCCACTGGCTCAGGTTAAACAATTAATAGAAAAGATATAATAAAGCATAATGGTAGTAACGGTAGAGCCTTCTTCCATACAGGGTGAAATCTGGGCGCCAGCCTCCAAAAGTTCTATGCAACGCGCCTGTGCGGCTGCTATTGCTGCAGGTGGCACCAGTATCATCCGTAATCCCGGAAAATCAAATGATGATAAAGCTGCGCTGGGCGTGATCCAGGCATTGGGTGCAACTATCGAACAAAAAGAAAATGAACTGATGATCCGTTCTTCGGGTATCCATGCCCGTTCTACAACAGTTCACTGTGGAGAAAGTGGTTTGGGTATCCGGATGTTTACTCCACTCGTGGCCCTGAATGAACAGGCTATCACAATTACCGGAGAGGGTAGCCTGGTAACCCGTCCCATGGATTTTTTTGATGAAGTATTACCACAATTGCAGGTTTCGGTACAATCCAGCCAGGGCAAATTGCCGCTGGTAGTGAAGGGCCCCCTGAAGCCCGGAAATATTACTATTGACGGATCGCTCAGTTCCCAATTTCTGACGGGTATTCTGCTGGCCTATGCAGCCTCCGGTGCAAAAGATGTAACCGTAAAAGTTACCAATCTGAAAAGTAAACCCTATGTTGACCTCACTCTTAAAGTGATGGAAGATTTTGGATTGGAAGTGCCGCAGAACAATAACTATGAAAGTTTTCATTTTACCGGGATTCGCCCAACAGTAACGGATAGCCGAACTTATACCGTTGAAGGCGACTGGAGTGGCGGTGCATTTTTACTGGTAGCGGCAGCCATTGCAGGTGAAACAATTATAAAAGGACTGGATGTGTTTTCTACACAGGCGGATAAAGCAATTTTGGAGGCCCTGATAAGTTGTGGAGCAGGCATCAGTATTGAACCGGAACAAATTACCGTTCGACCGGTGCCGATGAAAGCTTTTCATTTTAATGCAACTGATTGTCCGGATTTATTTCCGCCATTGGTTGCGCTTGCCGCTTATTGTGAAGGCACCACGGTTATTGAAGGCGTGGGAAGGCTTACGCATAAGGAAAGCAATCGCGCTCTGACGCTGCAGGAAGAATTTGGAAAAATGGGGCTGCCTGTTGAACTGCAGGACGATCTGATGCTGATCAAAGGAGGAAACGGATTGAAAGGAGCAGCAGTTCATTCCCATCATGACCATCGCATTGCAATGGCTTGTGCAGTGGCTGCATTAAAGGCGGAGGGCGCCACCTCTATCGAAAAAGCGGAAGCTATCAATAAATCCTATCCCGATTTTTATGAACATATCCGTTCACTGGGAGCCAAACTAAAACAAGAAGCATGAATTCATTCGGACGTAATTTTCGGGTATCCATCGTTGGGGAGTCTCATGGTCCGGCAGTAGGTGTGATCATTGATGGAGTGCCATCCGGATTGCCACTTCAACTGGAAGATTTTCTGGTAGATATTGAACGAAGGAAAGGAGGTACACAAAAAGGAACGACTCCCCGCAAGGAAGATGATCTCCCGCTGTTTCAAACCGGACTTTTTAATGGAAAAGCAACTGGTGCTCCACTTACCATCCTTTTTGAAAATAAAAATACCCGTTCAGGGGATTATGAAAAGCAGCGTGCTGTTCCCCGACCGGGACATGCGGATTTTGTTGCCCATAACAAATTTGGTGGCTTTGAAGATTTTAGAGGAGGTGGTCATTTCAGCGGCCGGTTGACAGTTGGCCTTGTAGCGGCGGGAGTGGTGGCAAAAAAAATGCTGAACTCCATCACTGTAAAAGCAACCATACTTGAAATCGGGGGAGAAGCCGATCTGGAAAAAGGATTGCAAAAAGCAATTGATGCCAAGGATTCCATTGGAGGAATCGTGGAATGCAGGGTGAGTGGATTACCCATTGGCCTGGGCGAGCCCTTTTTTGATTCGGTAGAGTCACTGATCAGTCATGCCGTTTTTGCCATACCCGCTGTACGCGGAATAGAATTTGGAACCGGTTTTGCAGCGGCCCGTATGTTTGGAGTAGAACACAATGATGCGATTGAAGACAGTAGTGGAAAAACACGTACCAATCATGCCGGCGGAATCGTAGGAGGCATCACCAATGGAAACGAACTCGTATTCAGGATCGCCATCAAACCAACTTCCTCCACACCAAAAGACCAACTGACACTGAATTGGGAAACCGGTGAGCAGGAGACGTTTTCAGTAAAAGGAAGGCATGATCTCTGTATTGCCCTTCGGGTACCCGTTGTTCTGGAAGCAGTTACTGCCATTGTGCTGGCGGATCTGATGATACAGACGGGACAAATTTCCCGGGTCCTTCCATAAATACTATATTTAAGGACGAGGGTAGATCAGTCAATATGAGAAATATACTTCGCAGCATTGGAATTCTATGGTTATTCAGTATGCTAACCGGCTGTTTCAACTCTTCCGCGCCTGAGGAAGTGGTATTGGTGGACAGGAAAGAAGAAGTTCCGATGGTGGTCAGTGAACAGATTCATGAACTGCTTAGTTATATGTCTAACAGGGATGGATACCTGAAAGACAGCGTGCTGTTGTCAGAACATCTCCTGATGCAACAATTCTATGAGCGAAACGGGTATCACCCCATCTGGAGTGAAGGCGATCAATGGAAACCGGCAGGTGATAGCCTGTTTGTCGCCATCAGCCAGGCAAAATCCTATGGACTCTTTCCATCTGATTATCATCATACACAGTTACTGGAAATCCGGAATAAAATCATCCTGGATGCTATGAGCCGGAAAAATGCAGCACTCTGGGCAAGGGCAGATCTGCTCCTGACTGATGCCTGCTGGAAGATGGCTCATCATCTTAAATACGGACACCTGAACCGCGACAGTATCACTATCCGAAAGGATTCGGTATTTACGGAGGAGGAGAAGCTGAATTTGCTGGGATCGTTGCATCGTAGCGGACAGGTACAAACGATGTTGACTCGCCTGGAACCTAAACACAAAGGATACCAGGATCTGAAAAAAGCACTCGCGGTATTTTTGAAAAAAGCCAATTTTCAACCCGTTGAACAAATTCAGTACCCGGCAACGGATTCTATGGCATTTGTACAGGTGGTAGCTAAGAAATTGAAGTCGATGGGATTTCTGGATAGTAGTTGGGTGGCCGGAGATGATTCACTGGTTTATGCAAAAGCAGTAAAGCAATTCCAGGCTTCCAAGGGCATCGTAACTACTGGCTTTGTTGCTCAGTTAACGGTTGCCAGTCTGAATACTACCGACTGGGATTATTTTACCACGATAGCGCTGAACCTGGACCGATACCGGCAGCTGCCCGATACGATGCCGGAAACCTATGTTTGGGTTAATCTACCGGCTTATCAGCTTGAAGTGATGGATTATGATACAGTTGCACTTCAATCAAAAATTGTTGTCGGAACTCCCAAAACGCCAACACCGGTGCTGAACAGTTCCATTACCAATTTTATTACGTATCCGCAATGGACTGTTCCCTACAGTATTATTTTTAAAGAAATGCTGCCTAAGATCAGGAAAGATATTCAGTACCTGGCCAAAGAAAATCTCATGGTGGTTGACCGGTACGATAGTGTAATAGCACCGGAAACAATTGATTGGAACAAAGTAACGAAAAACAGTTTCCCCTATCTTTTACGACAGCGGCAGGGTGATGATAACAGTTTGGGGGTAATGAAATTCAATTTCCGTAACAAGTACAGTGTTTATCTGCATGATACCAATGCAAGGGGGCTTTTTTCCAGGGATAACCGCGCATTAAGTCATGGTTGTGTCAGGGTACAGAAATGGGAGGATTTATCTCATTTTCTTGTCCGCAACAATGAGATACGGTATCATCGGGATACGATCCGTGCATTGATTCTTCGCCAGGAAAAAAAGACCATCAGTGATTTTCCGCAGGTTCCTATCTATATCCGTTATATAACAGCGGCTGGGGTGGATGGTGAAATCCGGTTTTTTCCCGATATTTATGAGGAAGACAAACACCTAAAGGAAAGGTATTTTGCTTCCAAATTAAATAATCCATGACTATAAAAACCGTATTACCTGTTCTGGGTTTACTTTTTTTATTCACTGCACAAACCATTTTTGCACAGGATTCAGTCCAGGTTTCAAAGAAGAAAAGAGTTGTTAATCTTGATTCCGTTCAATATGGGGTGGCCAGTTACTATGCAGCCAAATTTCAGGGCCGTTTAACGGCAAGCGGTGAAAAATATGATTCAAGTAAACTAACAGCTGCCCACAATGGCCTTCCATTTGGAACCTGGGTGAAAGTTACCAACCGAAGAAATAAACGCTCTGTAATTGTAAAGATTAATGATCGTCTGCATCATGCCAATATGCGGGTTGTGGATCTTTCTGGTGCTGCGGCGAAAAAGCTTGGATTTTATTCCAGGGGGCTTACAAAAGTAAAGGTGGAAGTGTTGGGTAAAAAGAAACCGGCTGAAGATTAGCAGGCTATCGATAATAAATAATTTCCAAGTTTAAGAAGGAGGGTTTATTTTTGCGGCAGTTTAAATAAACTACGCATATGAAGAAATTAATAGTTTCATTGTTGGTTGGATGCACCGTTACCTCTTCTGTATTCGCACAAAACAATGATTATAAAAAGCGCCCCGCACTCGGAATTCATTTCTTCGGTAATGATTTTGAAACACCTGAGAAAATCCGCAATTCTTCTCTGAGTACTGTTTTGAAAGACAAACAGTGGGCAAAACTGGGTAATCATAATTTTGGTTTTGGTGTGAATTACCTGAAGGGTTTAACCAATCACCTTGATTTTTCTACAACCCTGGGCGTTTCATTTCTTGAATATCCGATTCGTGATAAAGGTCCGGTTGGGGATGGCGCCCTTTTTGAGTGGGATGCCATGGTAAATGCTAAAATGCTCTCTGATAAATATTGGGTTACTCCTTACCTGTCAGCAGGTTTGGCGGCTTCCCAATTCAAGGGATATTATGGTGCGATTGTACCAGTAGGGGTGGGTTGGCAGGTGAACTTCTTCGATGAGGCTTTCCTGTTGATCAACTCTCAGTACAGAATGAGAGTTACCAACACAACTGAGAATCATTTCTATCATAGTATTGGTTTTGCGGGTAATATCGGCAAGCCAAAAGAAGTAAAAGTAATTCCACCCCCGCCCCCTCCAATGGTTGAGCCGGTTGATACAGATAAAGATGGCGTGGTGGATTCAGTGGATGCCTGTCCGGAAATCCCGGGTCTTGCTTCTCTCCAGGGCTGCCCTGATAAAGATGCCGATGGTATCGCTGACAAGGATGATAAGTGTCCGGATGTTCCAGGTATTGCCCGATATAATGGATGTCCGATTCCTGATACCGACGGTGATGGAATTAACGATGAAGAAGATAAGTGTGTAGACGTAGCTGGTGTTGCCCGTTACCAGGGTTGTCCGATCCCTGACCGTGATAATGATGGTGTAAATGATGAAGAAGATCGTTGTCCTGATCTGGCAGGTCCTGCTGACAATGGTGGTTGTCCAAAACTGGAAGCTTCCAAATTCAATGCAAGTGCTGTACAGTTCGTTACAGGAAGTTCAACCCTCACTGCTGCTGCCCGTAAGGAGCTTGATAAGGCTGCACGTATCCTGAATGAGCAATATCCTCAACTGAAAGTTGAGATCGGCGGGCATACAGATAATACCGGTAAAGCCGAGTTCAATCAGAAATTATCTGAAAAGCGTGCTGCTGCTGTAGTTGCTTACCTGGTTAAAAAAGGTGTTGCTGCAGAGCGTCTGAATGCTGTTGGTTTTGGACAGGATCAGCCGGTGGCTGACAACGGTACAGCCGCTGGTCGTACTCAGAACCGCCGTGTTGAATTCAAGGTTAGTCAATAATCGATAACAATTAGCTTATATTTAAAACTGGTCCGCCCCGCGGACCAGTTTTTTTTTGGAAGATTGTACTGATGAAAGAACGTTATCAATTCCAACCCCAGCTGGTGCTGCGGGTTCCTCATTTCCCACTTTCGGCGAAACTGCATACTGGTAATTGGCAGGAATTGCTGAAGGACAGGCAATTTATGGAAGCCTTATACCTGGCTTCTCCCGTACTTTATACCGCCTGTAAGAAAATGCTGGAAGGAGAACAACCCGATGCGCGTGGTCTAAAAAAAATACAGCAGGCAATATTGAAGTATTACACACGAATGTATAGTCGGTGTACTCCATTTGGACTTTTTTCCGGTTGCGCGGTTGTGGAATGGGCCGCGGGAGAAACGGAATTGGTTATCGATCCGGATCATTTTTTTCGCCACACCCGTTTTGATATGCATTATCTCTGCGCACTGGCCCAACATCTGGCGGGTGAAGCTGGTATTAAGGAAAATTTGGGTTTTGCCAGGAATTCAACGCTTTACACCATCGGTGATGAAGCCCGCTATGTAGAGTACTATTACCAGGAAGGAAAACGCATCCATAAAATAAGTTCGGTTCAGCGCAATGAATATATCGACCGCGTACTTTCGGCTGCATCGGGTTTTCAAAAAATAGAGGAGTTGGCGGCCCGGGTACTGGATGCAGATGTTTCAATGGAGGAAGCGATGGCCTTTATTAATGGGCTAATTGATGCCCAGGTGTTGGTTAGTGAATTGGAGCCGGCAATTACTGGTCCGGAGTTTATTTTTCAATTAAAGGCTATCCTGGAAAAACTTCCGGTTGATAACCAGGGAAGGCTGAAAGGTTGGATTGATTTTTTATCGGGTGCAGCGGCAAGACTGGAACTACTGGATGTAAAAGGGATCAATCCTCCGGAGGCCTATCTGGCTATTCAGGAGGAACTGACCAGGCTGCCTGTCGGGTTTGATGCAGGCAAACTGTTTCAGTGTGATCTCTTTTTGTCCCTTAAGCAGAACCGGATAGATGTACGGTTTCAGGATCAATTGCTGGAGGCGATGGAAGTATTACATCGCTTAAATCCAGTCCAGGAGCAAGGCATGCAGGAGTTTATACGCCTTTTTCAGGAGCGTTATGAAGACAGGGAAATGCCCTTGCTGGAAATTCTGGATACAGAAACAGGCATTCCGTACAGGGGCAATTCGGGAGTAGAATTAAGTCCGCTCCTGAATGATTTTATTTTTATCCGACCCGAGATTCCGGAAAATATAACCTGGGGGAAGCTTGAAAAATTCTGGGATACCAAGATCCGGCAAGCCGTGGAGCAGCATAAACGGGTGATCGAACTGAATGAAAAGGACCTGGAAAAGTTTAACCGTCAGGAAGTGAATACAGCGCCATCCTTATCACTTATGTTTCGGTTGCTGGATGAAGAAAAACAGCTTTTATACCTGGAATCCGCAGGAGGTACCAGTGCGGCTATTTTATTAGGCAGATTTTCGCATGGTTCACCTGAAATTGAAAAGATTGTAAACTCCGTAACCCAGATGGAGCAGCAATTGGAGCCAGGCATTTTGTATGCAGAAATCGTTCATCTGCCGGAAAGCAGAATGGGAAATATTTTATTACATCCGGCATTCCGGCAATATGAGATTCCTTACCTGGCAAAATCATCTGTAGCGGGTGAATACCAGATTCCGGCTAATGATTTGCTGGTTTCAGTACGAAACAACCGGTTGGTATTGCGATCCGGTAAATTAAACAGAGAGATTATTCCTCGCTTATCCAGCGCGCATAATTTTCGAAATCAGCCGCTTCCTGTTTATGAGTTTTTATGTGATCTGCAAAGCCAGGGTATTTCAAATGGGTGTCACTTCAGCTGGGGTGGGGTAGCACAGGTTCATAAATTCCTGCCTTCCGTACAGTATAAAAATGTGTTATTGCATCCTGCCACCTGGAGAATGGAAAAGCAAGACTGGGATGAGTTGTTGGCAGCTGCTGAAGAAAAACGTGGTCAGGTGCTGGAATCCTGGATAATTAAATGGAATCTGCCAGGAAGCATCGTATTAGCTGACGGAGATAATGAATTATTGATTGATTTTTCGGAACCCCTGCTTCAGCAATTGTTTTTTGATTTGCTACCCAAACGCCAGGTGCTGATTATAAAGGAGTATTTATATAGCAGCCATACCGGTGTGAAGAATTCCAGGGGGGCAAACCATGCCAATCAATTCATTGCCATCTTGCAAAAGCAGGGCCGAACCTATTCGGATGCGCTGCAGGATCATGTACCACAGCCAATCACTGACCGGTTTTCAATCGGATCTGAATGGCTGTATTATAAGATCTATTGTGGAAGTCGTTCAGCGGAAAAGCTGCTTACAGAATGCCTGTATCCGCTAACGCAAAACCTGGAAAAGCAAGGCCTTATATATAAGTGGTTCTTTATCCGTTATTCAGATCCCCATTTTCATATTCGGTTCAGGCTACATTTATGTGATCCCGGACAGGTTGGAAAAGTAATACAGTTGATCAGCAGGTATATTGCTGGATTTGAGCAACAGGGATTTGTCTGGAAAATTCAGTTGGATACGTACCAGCGGGAGATTCAGCGTTATGGAACCCGATCCATAACAGCAGTGGAAAGCTTGTTTTTCCAAAATAGTATCGCAACTGTAAAATGGTTATGCAAAAATGAAGGGGATGAGCGTGAACAGGAAAGATGGATCTGGGGATTGAAAGGAATTGATGTATTGCTGAATTGTTTTGGATGGGATCATGATAAGAAGACAATGCTGTTGGAGAAGCTTAAAACAGCATTTGCAGAAGAGTTTCATACAGGGAAACTCTTAAAGCAACAGTTGGATAATTTGTACAGAAAGTATCGAGACCAATTAAAGATTGCGCTGGAAACCAATACCGGAGAGGGTTTCAGCGTTTTGGAAATGGAAAGGGAAGTGCAGCAAATCGTGCTGCTGCAAAATCAAAAGTTACTGGAACCAACAATTGAAGAGTTGGTAGCGAGCCTTATTCATATGCAACTGAATCGTTTGTTTCCATCACAACCAAGGCAACATGAAATGATCTGTTATGATCTGCTCTATCGCTATTATTATTCTGAAAAAATGCGAAAAAAACCTGTTCGTACCTAGAATACGCTTGTTGGTGTAGTAGATACGGCCGCGGGTTGTTGCCGGGATACATTTGTTGAAATAATTATTCATCAACAAATAAATCTTTCTACAATGAGACCCGAGCAAATCAAATCCAAACTGAACATTCAGAAGAAAACAATTGCAATCATGGTAAAACAGGCAGAAGTTTCTACCAGTCAGCAGCCTTTTGTTAAAGGACAGGATATTCGGTTTATTCCTTCATTTGTAGAAATTTGTAATACTACATCACCAAAGCCAACAACCAAGGGTGGGTTAGTAATATAGGCTGTGATTTTTGGCGGCTGCATTCAGAATTTGTATCTATGTTGTTAAAACAAATTCTGAATGCTGGAAAAAAATTATGGAAATATGACCCGGCATGCATTAGTCTGGCTGGGCTGGATAGGGATTACGCAGACAATGGTGTTTGTAACCCGCGGTGATTTTTACCTATTACAATCTCTTGTCTTTTTCATTCCAAGTATTGCTTGGTTTTATTTTTGCAGTTTTGTTCTATTCAAAAACTTTTTTGCGAATAAAAAAGCAAGAATTACCAATTTATTACTGTTAATAGTCTTTATTCCAGTATTCCATTTTGCCCGCTATGTGCTGAATCTGCTGTTTGGAAATGAAGTAACGGTAAGTTTTTTTTCCGACCGGGAACAAATCGGCTTATCCTTAGCCTATCAGATGCAATACACCATATTCGCATTAGGATATTGCTATTTTATTTATTCCCTGGAACGACAAAAAAGAATTCAGGAACTCGAATTGAATAATCGTCAGCTGGAAATCCAGCAATTACATACTGAATATAACTTCTTGAAAGCACAGGTAAACCCTCACTTTTTATACAACACCCTGAATACACTGTTTTCCCATGCACAGTATTATTCAGACGAACTTGCCAATAATATCCTGAAATTATCGGAAATCATGCGGTATAGCATAGAGGGACTAGATAAGGATAATGGAATGGTTAATCTCAAAAATGAAATCCATCACCTCCAGAATCTCATCGATATCCACCAGCTCCGCTTTTCAAACGAACTCCAAATTGATTTTACAGTTACCGGACCAGTCGGAGATTTTGCCATTCCACCGCTGGTATTCATTACCTTTGTCGAGAACGCGCTCAAATACGGAGAATTAAAAAACAGTTCCCATCCATTGGTTATCCGCTTGGATGCCAGCCAGGACAGGGTCCGATTTTATTGCCGTAATAAGAAAAAGAAAAACGTGATTGAGAAGAGCAGTGGAATAGGAATTCAGAATGTATTGAAACGACTGGATGTTTCCTATAAGGGAAAATATGAGGTAACGACAAATAATGAAGAGGAATTCTATACACTGGAGTTAATCCTGTATGTTTGATATCGTATGGTTAGATGCATGATTATTGACGATGAGAAGGCAGCAATTGATGTGCTGGTAAATTATGTTTCCAAGATTGAACACCTGGAACTTATTGCTACAGCCACAAATCCCATTACAGGAATTGATCTTATTCACCGCCATAAACCCGACCTTGTATTTCTAGATATCCAGATGGAAGAAATGAGCGGTATCGATATTCTGAAAATTGTTGGTAATCACACCAAGGTAATATTTTGTACAGCCTATTCAGATTTTGCTCTCGATGCATTTGACTATGAAGCAGTGGACTACCTGATGAAGCCCATTGCATTTCCACGTTTCATGAAAGCTGTTCAACGGGCAATGGGAATAATTATGGCAGGGAAAGTAGCAGTAGTAGACGCCATTCCCAATGATTATATTTTTGTAAAAACGGAACAGAAAGGCAAACTTGTTAAAATTAATTACGATGAAATTGATTTTATAGAGGGACAAAAAAACTATGTTGCCTTTCATAAAGGCAAGGAGAAAATCATGACACTCTTAAATCTGAAAGATATAGAGGATCGTTTGCCTAAGAATACATTTGTACGTGTACATCGCTCATTTATTGTACCGTTTAAAAATATTGTTTCCATCGAAAACAATATCCTGAAACTGCGCAACCGGGTGGAGCAGGTTCCCATTGGTGATGTGTATAAAGATCAATTGGTATCACGCACGCGTGATAGTACTATGAAGTAAGGGATCTGTCCTTACAAAAAGCCGGTTAGTGTAATAAACTTAAATTTTGTGATTACGGCATTTACTTTTATCCTGTAAATAAAAGTTATGCAAGTCAACCCATATCCTGCTGAATTTTTGACTACAAATTCAAACAGTACTTCTAAAGAAATCATCGGTCAGATCAAAACGATTGATCACGCTATTAATTCGGGAAAAATCTTTAATGATTCTCTGTTCCAGGGAAAACTGGGATTGTCACTTTATCATTACAGCAGTTTTGAATATACTGGATCCGAAGAGCATATACAAAGAGGCCGCAACTACCTGGATGAAGTTTTTTGTAAATTCAATGAAAGCGGAAGTTCTCTTCTGAATCCTTCACTAAGCAATGGGCTGGGCGGTTTTATGTCGCTTCTGAATTACCTTACAAAGAAGCAATACATCTACCAGGATCTCCTCGAGTTTGAAGAAATAGATAAATTTCTGCTCAAGCAGGCGCTTCACCAGGTTGAGCATGATTTCAATGATTATCTGCATGGAGCCTTTGGTGTACTAAACTACTTCATAGACAGGTTGCCTGATCCTGCGATTCAATTGCATGCGGAATGTCTGATAGAAGCGATACTTAGAAAGGTAGTGCACACCAAACAGGGTAGTTTTATTCGTAATTATTTTGTTTCAAAGGAAGAAACAAGTGAGATTAATCTGAGTTTATCACATGGTCAAACAGGTTTTATTCTGGTGCTTCTAAAAGCATTTGAAGAAGGATTGCTTTTTGAGCAATTGCATGATACTATTCGCTCTATGATTTCTCTTCTGCTAAAACAAACCATGCCAACTGATCCTGAAAATAACAGGCATTCTATTTTTCCCAACACTGTTCATGAAGCTACCAGGGAAAAAACATATAACAACAGGATGGGATGGTGTTATGGCGACCTGAACCAGGCGTTCCTGCTATATAAAGCAGGCACAAGCTTCGGTATAAAACAATACCTGGAAATCGCTGACCTGATTGGTGCCAGTTCACTGGATCGGTTAGATATTTCCTCTACCATGTGTGTGGATGCTCAATTTTGTCATGGAGCCGCCGGTATTGCTGCGATGTATAAATCTTTGTTCACCATCAGCGGTCATGCATATTATGAGAAGGCCTCAGCCACCTGGATTCAGAAATGCCTGGAATTTCTGAAACGTGGGAATATAAATCTTGATTATGAAGATCGGGAGATGTCTCTGCTGGAAGGATTGCCGGGAATTTCACTGGTACTGCAGGATGCGGTATATCCCAATAAAGGACAATGGAAAGAATTCTTTTTGATAAACTAAAGTACCATTAAACCTGTGGCCTACTCATCCCGAAGGAATTCTTCAGGATGGGTAGGTCACCTATGAAATTTTATTGTTCCTTGTTCTTCTTGCCTCCAAAAATCTTTCTCAGTATTCCTTTTTTCTTTGGCTCATCAGTTGTTGGTTTTTCTGATGAATTCTTATCATTCTTTTTCTCCGATTGCCGGGCCTCTTTCAATACATCCTGTTCCTCTTTTGGAATCTCTGATTCAATAGGTACGTAATTATCATCTGGTTCCATCAGGTATTGATCCGCTGCTCCATTTCCCTGGTCTTCCCCTTCAGCTCCCGGAGGTTGCGACTGATCAATAATGTTCATGTAATCGTACATGACTTCATTGCGCATTTGTTCTGGTTGCGCAAAGCGTACGTCTTTATCTACTCCAAGCGTTTTGTCGGCATACACTTTCTGGAAAAAATATTCCCAAATGGGTCTTGATGCCTGTCCGCCATATCCGAGGTTGTTTTCAATGCGGATGAAACGATCATCACAGCCCACCCAGGTACCACCCAGTAATTGAGGGGTGAATCCAATGAACCATGCGTCTGCATTATCGTTGGTAGTTCCTGTTTTACCCGCCATCTCGGCAGCTCCTAAACGGGCTCTCAATCCGGCAGCAGTACCAACTTCTACCGGTCCGCCTAACATTTTGGTAGTTGTGTAAGCCGCGGATTCACTGATTACCTGGTTCATTTTGGTCTGGAAGCTTTCCAGCACATTTCCATTTCTGTCTTCAATACGTGTAATATAAATGGGCTCTGTGCTGAAACCATTATTGGCAAACATGGTATAGCCATACAACATTTCATACATCGACAGATCTACTGCACCCAAACAAATAGAAGGGTAGGGGTCCATTTTACTTTTTATGTTGATGTTATGCAGGAACTCTACAAAACGTTTGGGCCCAATCTGCTTCATGATATAGGCTGTTGCACAGTTGTAGGAATAGGTAAGGGCTGTTGCCATTGAAACCGTATTTCCTTTGCAAATTCCTTTCGCTGGTACCATCCCGAAGCCAGGAAAGTCCTGTGCCACGTTTTCAACCGGAGTTTCAGGTGTAAATCCGGCTTCTTCGATGGCCTGGCAATATAAAAAGGGTTTGATACTGGAACCTACCTGGCGTTTGGTGTTAATGTTTACGTGATCAAACTTGTAGGTTTTAAAATCGATACCGCCTACCCATGCTTTTACTTCACCCGTTATCGGATCCATCACCATGAAGGATGTTTGAAGCATTTGCCGGTGATATTTAATGGAATCCAGGGGAGTCATTACTGTATCCTTTTCTCTGCGGGAATTCCACGCAAAGACCTTCATGGGAGTTTTGGTTTTAAAGCTTTTCCGTAATTCTTCTTCCGTCATTCCATCTTCCTTACCATTCTTCCAACGATCACTTGCTTTCATAGCCGCTTCCAGCACACTGTTACGTCCTTCCCACACAGTTCCTTTCTTTATGGATGCCTGTGCATCCATGGCTTTCTGCAATACCGGCATATGTTTGGCAACGGCTTCTTCCGCATAAATCTGCATACGTGGATTAATCGTTGTATAAATCCTCAATCCATCTTTGTATATGTCATAAGGATCACCTGTAGCCGGATTCGTGGTTTCCTTGCACCATTTTTTGATTTCCTCTCTGAGCACTTCACGGAAATAGGGTGCCAGTCCCGCTGTTTCATCCTGTTTGCGGTAATTCAGTGCAATTGGTTTCTTTTTCAGTTTTGACCCTTCTTCTTCTGTGAGATAACCGTTTTTGATCATTTGGTCCAGCACAACATTACGGCGACTAACAGCCGCTTTGGGATTTCTTCTCGGGTTATAAAGAGTATTGCCTTTTAATAATCCGATCAGAACAGCCGCTTCCTCCGGAGCCAGCCGATCTGGCTCTTTTTGAAAGAATGTCAGCGCTGCATTGCGGATCCCATATACATTCTCTCCAAAAGGAACGGTGTTGAGGTATAAGGTGAGTATTTCCTGCTTGGTAAAATTTCGTTCCAGCTTGATGGCAATTACCCATTCTTTCAATTTCTGGATAACACGAAGCAGTGGGTTTTTGGAGCGTTCGGCAAACATATTAAGCGCCAACTGCTGTGTAATGGTTGAACCTCCTCCTTCACGACCCAGAAATATTATCGCCCGTAAAACCGATTTTCCGTCAATGCCCGAATGGTCAAAGAATCGTTCATCCTCTGTAGCGATCAGGGCATTAACAGCATGTTTGCTGATATCGCGATATTCAACATTGCTCCGGTTACCCCTATCCCTGAAGTACTTCCCCATTAATGTTCCATCCGCAGCATATACTTCTGTTGCCTGAAGTATCGACGGATTCTCCAATTCACTGAGTGATGGCAGTTTGCCAAATAATCCAAGATTGATGGATAAAATCAACGCGAGAAATAAGCCAAAGCCAATGAAGAAAATTTTCCAAAATACGCGTGTTACCTGTTTCATATTGTTGTTTTACGAACGAACCGGTTTACTTTAAATTAGGGAATACCTGTTCCAAAAAACTCCGGTAGGCCGGCAGATTGGTGCTGTCTAGTAATAAGTTCAGATTGTCTTCTGCTACCGGCATAAAATAATAGCTTTCCTTTTTCATCCACGGAATGATATCACGTTCAGCCAGCGCTTTTGCTCTTTCAATATATTCCAGTGCTGCTGATTCATTCGCCATTCCGCGAATGGTAACCAGTTTAACTGTATCAGACAGAGATGTAACGGCCACATTCATGGGCAGATTATAATATTTTTCACGGTGATAGCGATCGAAGGCATTCTTGGTTTCATTTACATATACAGGATCCACATTTGTCAGCACAATCACAACAAAATGTGGCTGTTCCGCATGCCGGCTGAACAATGGCTTTACCGGCAATTTTGGTGCCTCTTTCTTAAGACGGGAACTGTCGGCTTTTGGTGGCGCTACAACCGTTTTTTGTACTGGTACAGCAGCCTTTATTTCTTTTGGAGCAGGTGTTTCAGCTGCTTTTACCTCCGGCAATGGCTGGAAGCGGGTAGAGTCTTCTGCCTGTCTTTCAACCTCAAGATTCGTTAAATAGCTTTCAATTTCCTTTCTTCGCTTAAGTACATCAATCATCGTATTTACTTTTTCAGCGAGCGCATGTTCGGGAAACTGGCGTTTCACCTGATCCAATACGGTTATGGCAAGGCTGTCGTTTTGCTGTTTGATTTGATAAATTGCTTCAATGTAAAGCAACTGTGGTGTCCAGTGATGGGAGCCGTATAAACTATCCGCTGCGCGTTTTGCTGCTACAGCCTCCTGAAACTGCCCTGATAGGAACTGATTGTAAATCCGGTCATAAGTGGCGGTTGCCTGTTTGCTTTGTAAACTGTCGGCAGCCTGAACAGCAAGTGGGTTATTGGCTAGTTGCGCCTGTCGCGACTGAGGAAATTTTTCATTCAATCGTTTAGTAGTAGCCGCCAGATCACCTTGCTTACCCAACATCCGGTAACAGATTGCCAGGTTATAGAGCACATCTGCTTCCAGTTGTCCGCCTGGATAATTTTCCAGTAACCATTCATATGCTGATGCTGCGCCGGCATAATCCTCGAGTTTGTTCTGAAGCGTAACCGCAATCAGATAACGGGCCTGAGCCACCGAATCTTTGGAAATTTGAAGTTTTTCAGGGGTTAGAGGGATATTCTCCAGTAACTGATCAAGATTTGCATCCTCATCTGGTTGTTCCAATGCATCCTGCTGATTGCCTTTCTTTTCCTTACTGAATAACGGTTTGCTCTGGCTACTGCTTCTTCGCCAGTTATCGGTATTGGGACGATTGCCCCACTTGTTCCGGAATTCATTGAAGCCCCTGCTTTTGAGCGAATTATTATAGAAGTAAAACTCCGTAGAACTGCCCGATGCAAAAAGGTCAGCAGGTGGCTGATTGCCAGCATTATTGAAGCCAGGGAAATTATTGCCTGCAGGTGCATTAGCGCTTTCGAGCGCCGCCTGCTGTTTTCTCAGTTGACGAAGTTTTTTCTTAAGAATATCCATTCGTTCGGCTTCCGGCATCGCCGCCAGTGCCTGCAGACTATCCTGCCGGTCTATTATTTCCATCTGTGCTACAACAACACTCAATACCTGCTTTCGTTGTTCCAGTTTCGGAAGTTCAGTCTCTGCGATAAGACTATTTTCTACGCTGTCATAATAAGCTTTTGCCGGCTGGTACTGTTTCTGTGTAAAAGCAACATCGCCCAGCAGCAACCAGGTGCTTGCTTTCTGTTCAGGATTTTGAAGGCTGTAGCGGATGCTTTTAAGCAGATGCTGATGTGCTTCCGGGTAAGCCTGGTTCTGGTATTCCAGCTGTCCGATACTGTAGTAAATCAAATCACGATAGCTGGCGTATTTTTCCCGTCTGGCCATCTTTTCAAGGGTTTGCACCACTGTTTTCCAGTTTCGGCCTTCACTATTTCCGGATAACAATGCTATCTCCAGTTGCGCTGCAACCTCCATCACGGGGTTCAGGGTGTGGTTGGCAGCCTGCTCAAAGGCATCGATCGCCTGCTCCGTTGAGGCTGCTTTCTTAAACAACTGGCCCATTAAAAATTCCCAACGGGCTGCTTCCTGCTTGTTATAAGCTGCCGGAAGCGCCTCTCCGAGGTAAACAGCAGCGCTGTCGTATTGCTTCAGTTTATAAAAATAGTAGGCCTGCATTTCATACAGCCTGGGATGGAGCCGCTCCGGAAACTGGGGGTCATTGCGAAGGGTCTGGATCAATGTGGCTGCCTGTCCGGTTTCTTCGCGTTCCAGGTGGGTACGGATCAGCCAAACCAGCGCATCGTTACGGCTGGGAGGCCTGGAGAAAGCTTTGTCGAGAATATTTCTTTTTTCTGCAGTAGACACTTTCAAGGCATTTCCCCCTTCGGTGGAATTGGACGCGATCACCCGGTCATATCCGTCCGGATCCTTGGGGTGAAACGCATAGTTCATATACTGGAAGGTCATAAAGGCCGAGTCCAGCGTATTCCTTAACAGATATGCCTGTCCCATAGCCAGGTAAAGGTTGTCCATCCAGTCGCTGCGTAAATCATGTAAAAACACCCCCGCATTTACTTTGTAAATCACGGAATCCAGTTCGGTTTTCTGTGCCGAAGTGGCTTCCAGACTGTAATTATAAAAGGAAAGCAACTCAGAAAATCGGTCAATATGCTGTAGTTTGGCCGCTTCCAGCACCTGGTTAAGCTTTGTTTCAGCATTGAACACATAGTTATAATGCGTATAGGTATTCTGGAAAAAGCGGCGGGGAGCAGTGAATTTTTTTTCGCCGGTCTTTTCAGCCCGGAGGATCCGGTTTTCGTATTTCTTTGGCTTCTGCTTTTGAAGGTCAGGGTCAAGCGTAGGTTGCCCCATTCCAGGTAGTCCAAAGGAAAGGAATAGAATAAAGGGAGCAAGGTATGGGAGGCCCTGGATCTTGATCATCTGCGCAAACTAAATTGATAATAACATACCCACAAGAAAATTATTTTAAAGTTAGCCAAATAATTTGGCTCGAATTTTATGTAAGTTGTGGCGGCTTAACGTGAAAAACTGAACAATTTTAATGCCTGAAAACAATACCAATACCACCCTTAAGCGTTTACGTAACAGGTATCGGCTGGTTGTAATGAACGACGACAGTTACGAAGAGGTGGTAACCTTCAAATTATCGCGGCTAAGTGTTTACATTGGATTGAGTACCATTTTTGTGTTATTGACCAGCCTGACCGTAGCTTTAATTGTGTTTACACCGTTAAAGTTGTATATTCCGGGTTACGGATCGGCCAGTGCGACCAAGGAATTGAGACAATTGAAGATCCGTACCGATTCGCTGGAACAGGCGATGTATTATAAAGATCAGTATTTGTTAAATATTAAACGGGTATTACAGGGTGAGGAGCCAGTAGCATTGGATACCACCCTGCTGAATATACCGGTAACAGAAACAACCACCGATTAAATCCAAGATCATGTTCAACGGAAAATCCAAATCTGAAGCTGCAGCAGAAGTATCCGGCAGCACAACCAGCAGTACCAGCCTGATCGGCAACGGAACTACCCTGAAAGGAGATATCTCCAGTAATGGGGATCTCCGTATTGATGGGAAACTGATCGGCAATATCCACAGTACTGCCAAAGTAGTAATCGGTGCCAACGGAGTCGTAGAAGGCGATATCCATGGGGTGCAAGCCGATATCATGGGTAAAGTAACCGGAACGATTAAAGTAAAGGAACTGCTCCAATTGAAAGCCAGCGGTACGGTCAATGGCAATATCCATGCGGGAAAATTGCAAATTGAACCAGCTGCCACTTTTAACGGGGCCTGTCATATGGGGGTTGAAACAGCAGCGCCTACTATGGTAAATGAAAAGCAGAAAGACACAAAAGCTGCCTGATAGTTCTCACAACTTATTGAAATACCTTTCCCTGGGCACCCAATTGCTGGTGGCCCTGGGACTGGCTGTTTGGGCCGGTATCTGGATAGATAAGCGGCAAGGCTTTTCTATGCACCTATTCGTTTGGATCTTACCTTTGCTGGTAATCGCTGTTACTATTTTCAAACTGGTAAAAGAAACAGCAGGTAAATCGAATGGAAAAAAAACGAACTGATTCCCGCAAAGCCTTGCTCCCCCTCTTGCTGTTTTTTATTGCCGTAAATGGTCTCTTGATTGTTTTTCAGCAGCGCCTGTCCGCGGCCGGACTCGATACCAGCGTTCTGTTGGTAGCGAATCTCCTGCTTTTTGGAATATTCTTTATATCCCTCTGGCTTCATTTGCGATCCATGGCCAACAGCTCCACCCACGTATTTATGCGAAATATGTATTCCGGGATGCTTTTAAAATTATTTGGCGGTGCCCTTGCTGCCTTTGTTTACATGTACCTCAACCGCAATGCCATTAATAAACCAGCTCTTTTTGGAGCGATGGCTCTTTATGTAGTATACACCATTATCGAATTGCGATCCGTCCTCAAACAAAGCAAGTCGAGCTGATCCATGCCCAAAAAGGAATACCCGCTTAACCAGCTTTCACATTTTTTGCCGGATGGCTCTTACGAACCGATCGCCCGCTACCTGCACTATTATAAGGTGCACCTGACGATAAGCCGTGAACGGCGCAGCCTGCTGGGTGATTATCGCCATGCACACCTTAACCGTAATCACCGGATCAGTGTAAATGGCAATCTGAATCCCTATGCTTTCCTGATCACCCTGATCCATGAGCTGGCTCACCTGGTAACCTTTGAACAATATGGCAACCGGGTTCAATCCCATGGAAAAGAGTGGAAGCAATTATACAGGCACCTGCTAGAACAGTTTCTGGGTAAAGGATTGTTTCCGGGTGATGTGGAAGCCGCCCTGAATAAGAGTCTGCATAACCTGCCGGCCAGTAGTTGTGCAGACGAAAACCTGATGCGGATTCTCAGAAATCATGACCACCCCGATCAGAAGCAGGTTTTGGTGGAGGAATTACCAGAAGGAGCCCTGTTTGAGATTGACGGAGGAAGAGTCTTTCAAAAAGGAAAAAAATTAAGAAAAAGATATCAGTGTAAAGAACTGGCAACCGGAAAGTTGTACCTTTTCAGTGGATTATACGAAGTCCTAAACCATCAGTTATGAAAAAAATCACACTGCTCTTTTTCGGATTGGTACTTGCTTTAGGGGTAACGGCTCAAACGGAGCAACAGGATTGGCTGGTCGGTGGTAGTTTTGCACTGAATACCAGTCGGAATACCACGGTTAGTCTGAATCCTGCCGCCGGTTATTTCTTTTTGAACAATTTTGCGGCGGGCGGGGTTTTTCAACTTTCTTATAATAAGACAGGGGATAACAAAACCACGGTGTTTGGTGTCGGACCTTTTGTGCGTTATTATTTTGGCAAGAAGGAACTCAAACCCTTTATCGCATCCGAATACATTTTCACTTCCAACAAATTTGATAATCCCAATTTTCGATCCACAGTGAACGGAGCAGATTTTTTTATCGGTCCGGGACTAGCCGCATTTGTAAATGAACATGTAGCGATAGAAACCCTTGTGGGTTATGTAAATTCAAAGGTTTCGGATATTCCAAGTGATGGGGGTGTGGTAGTACGGATAGGTTTTCAGATCTATTTGTCGCCCCGTGGTATTGTAGACACCTATCGTAAACGCTAAAGCGTCATTTTCATCCAGACATCACAGCCGAAATGACCTGAATTGCCAACGGGACCATCGAGGTATTCAAAACCGAATTGCTCGTATACGGCTACCGCTTTGCGCAATTCCGGCATGGTTTCCAGGTACACCGTGTGGTAACCTCTGCGTTTTGCTTCTTCCAGGCAATGAGCAATTAATTTTCTCCCTAATCCCAATCCTCTCGCTTCTTTTCGCAGGTACATTTTTACCAGCTCACACCAGCCCTCTGGCAATCCGGGCGTAGGAAAGAGTCCGGCACCCCCCAATAGCTGCTTACCTTCTTCCGCAACAAAATAACAGCTGCCCGGAGTCTGAAACAATTCAAATAGGTGATCGGTGGATTCGTCGTAATAGACAGTTCCTGGTTTGTTGGCACCAAACTCAGTTAAAGCGGTTCGAATGATCAGGGCCAGTTCCGGGTTGTCCCCGGGCCGTATCGGCCGGATTTTGCATTCCATTCCGCAAATCTAGGTGCTTAACCCAGAATCAGTGCAAACAGCCCATAAAACAATACCAGGGAGGTAAAGATGGCTGCGATAAATAATTTGTCGGCGTTCCTTGAGTGCATGATTGAAATTTTAGAGCCTTCTATGCAGATAACGTGCCATTCGTCAGAATCGTATAGAAAAAAGTAATATTTATTTTGTGATACAAATAAAAAATCTATCTATATTTGACTAAAAATAAATTTAGACAAGACTAAATATGAGATACCGGATAGTGGGATATTTTTTATTGGCGCTCTCTATTACAGGCCAGGCGCAGGTTTCAGGGTTTTCAGTGCAGGTAGTGGAAGAGGGTTCAGGGTTACCGGTAGCATTTGCAACGGTAAAAGTGAAAGCCAGTGGGAAGTCCGTTTTGGCGGATAGCCTGGGGAATTTTTCACTCAATAACCTGGTAGAATTGGGTAAGGATCGGGCCGTTTTGCTGGTGTCTGCGGTTGGGTATGAAGCACGTGAATGGAACTGGAAAAAAGGAGAGCAACAAATTCAACTGGTATCTACTTCAAAAGAGATGGACGCAGTAGTGGTTAGTGGAACCATGCGGGCCGTGGTTCGTTCTGCCAGCCCGGTTCCGGTGGAAGTATATTCCGCTCAATTCTTTCGCAAAAATCCAACTCCGAGTCTATTTGATGCACTGCAACTGGTGAATGGTGTTCGTCCGCAATTAAATTGCAATGTTTGTAATACGGGAGATATCCATATAAATGGTCTTGAAGGGCCTTATACGATGGTCCTGATTGATGGCATGCCGATTGTCAGCAGCCTTGCAACCGTTTATGGGTTACAGGGGATCCCCAGTTCTCTGGTGGAGCGGATCGAAGTGGTAAAGGGCCCGGCTTCCTCCTTATATGGATCTGAAGCGATGGGTGGACTCATTAATGTGATTACTAAAAACCCCGCGAAAGCTCCCCGCTATTCTGTTGAATATACAGGAACCAGTTGGCGGGAGCATAACCTGGACGCGGGTTTTAAAATCCGCACAGGCGCAAAAAGCCAGGCATTGATAGGCGTCAATTATTTTAATTATACCCATCGCATGGATAAAAACAAGGACAATTTCACGGATGTAACCTTGCAGAACCGGTTGTCTTTATTCAGCAAAATTCAATGGGACCGTAAGCAGGGGCGCCAGGCCGGTATGGCTGTACGTTTTATCACAGAGGACCGGTGGGGAGGGGAAATGCAGTGGACACGCGCATTCCGTGGAGGAGAGGAGCGCTATGGAGAACAGATTAGTACCAACCGGTTCGAATGGATTGGTAACTATCAGTTACCAACAACCGAAAAATTGCTTTTTTCTTTTTCTGCAACCGCGCACCAGCAGCGGTCCGCTTATGGGGCAACAATTTATGATGCGGATCAGTACATTGGTTTTGGTCAGCTGACCTGGGAAAAAAAAGCTGGCAAACACCAGTTGCTTTCGGGTATTGTTAGCCGTTATACCTATTACGATGATAATACACCGGCTACGCTGGGCCGGGATGGAAAAACCAACCGACCCGATAAAGTATTAATTCCCGGAATTTTTCTACAGGATGACATCTCACTGCATAAACAGCACCAGTTGCTCACCGGATTGCGCTACGATTATGACCGACGGCATGGATCTATTTTTACTCCCAGGTTGGCTTACAAATGGAAAATGTCCGATAAGGATTATATACGCCTGAATATGGGTACCGGTTTCAGGGTGGTGAATCTGTTTACTGAAGACCATGCAGCTCTTACAGGGGCCAGGGAAGTGGAAATTGTGGGAGACCTGAAACCTGAAAGGAGTTACAATGCCAGCCTCAATTACAGTCGCAAGCTGGTTGTTGGTAACGGTTTCATGAACCTGGAAGCTGCCGGATGGTATACTTATTTTTCCAACAGAATTGTTCCGGATTATATTACCAATACAGACAAGATAATATATGCTAACCTGGATGGCTATGCGGAGTCGTTGGGTGCCAGCCTGAATCTGGAAGGACAGTTGAGCAGCAGGTTAAGGTTTACAACCGGACTAACGGTGCAGGATGTACGAATTTCAAACCGTGATGACCAGGGAAAGATGCAACGCAGCCGGCAACTCCTGACCGAACAATGGTCGGGCACCTGGACGCTCTCTTATCGCTTTGGTAATGCCGGCTGGTCGGCTGATTATACAGGCTCCGTCTATGGTCCAATGCTGTTACCACTGGTGTCAGACCTGGATCCCAGGAAACCTGAATCCCCTGTATGGACGCTCCAGCACCTGCAAGTCACCAAAAAATGGAAATCTGGTGTTGAATTTTTTGGGGGAGTCAAAAACCTGCTGGATTTCACGCCTGATAAGGGTAATCCATTTTTGATTGCACGTGCTCATGACCCGTTTGATAAACAGGTGGTGCGCGGTGCTGGCGGACAGGTAATTGCCACACCCGAAAATCCTTACGCACTCAGCTTTGATCCAACCTATATGTATGCCCCCAACCAGGGCCGCCGGGTATTTGTAGGCGTACGGATCAGTAAGTAGCATGGAGGATGGAGGAATGGAAGAGGGAGGAAAGAATGGCCCCTCTTCCTTTCTTCCCTCTTCCATTCCTCCGGCTTTCCCTATCTTTACCCTGTGAAACCAAGAATCACTCTCTTCTTCATGGTTTTGCTGGTGCTTACCCAAACCGAATTGCACCAGGTACTGAAACTGCCGGTTCTTATCGTGCATTTTCAGGAGCATCGTGCATTGAATAAGGACATCTCCCTGTTGGATTTTTTCGTTGATCATTATATTGGCCAGGTTATTCAGGACAACGATGATCAACGTGATAGTCAGCTTCCTTTTAAAACAACGCATTGCGTTAATACTACCATTGTTGCCCTTTCTGAACCGGTTCAGCTGGACCTCCGACCAAGGGAGGCAAGCATCGAAAGGGAATTTAATATTCACCGGGCAGACTTCCCAAGAGCCGGTGCACTCCACAATATTTTCCAGCCTCCCAGGCATACATGATCATTTCGATTTTTTTTGATCATGTAAAACCTTAATTTAATGTTGAATGCAATTATCCGCTTTTCCGTACGGAACAAGCTGATTATCGGTTTATTTATAGCAGGATTAATCGGATATGGAGCCTATTCGGTTTCAAGGTTACCAATTGATGCACTGCCGGATATCACCAGCAACCAGGTGCAGGTGATAACCGTTACCCCTACCCTGGCAGCGCCTGAAGTGGAGCGCCTGATTAGTTTTACCGTTGAACAGGCCACAGCCAATATTCCTGGTATTCACGAAATGCGATCCATCTCCCGGTTCGGATTATCTGTAGTTACCATTGTTTTTAATGATGATATCGATTTATACTGGGCCCGCCAGCAGGTTGCCGAACGGATTACCCTGATCCGGGAACAAATACCGCAGTTGGCTGGCACTCCTGAAATAGCACCTCCCACCACTGGTTTGGGCGAAGTGTTTCAATACATACTAAAACCCGCGCCGGGTTACGAAAGCAAAATTGACCTTACGGAATTGCGTTCCATCCAGGACTGGATTGTTCGTCGCCAATTACTGGGTATCCCCGGTGTGGCAGATGTAAGCAGTTTTGGCGGCAAACTCAAGCAATACGAAGTAGCGGTTATGCCTGACCGTTTGAAAAGTATGAACCTCACCATTGCGGATGTTTTTTCCGCATTGGAAAAGAATAACCAGAATTCCGGAGGCGCCTACATTGAACGCAATAAGGCAGCGCTCTTTATCCGCACAGAGGGACTGGCAACGTCCCTGGATGATATCCGTTCCATTTACATCAGGAATACCAGTAACGGATTGCCAGTTTACCTGCGCGATGTGGCAGAAGTAAAAATCGGTCACGCTGTTCGTTATGGTGCCCTGGTAGACGCAGATAAAGGAGAAGTTGCCGGTGCAGTAGTATTGATGTTAAAAGGCGCTAATGCCTCCCAGGTGGTGAAAGATGTAAAAAAGCGGATTGCTGTTATTGAGCAATCCTTACCTGAAGGGGTGCAACTGGAAGTGTTTTACGATCGTACGAAAATGGTAGACAATGCTATTTCAACAGTAAAGAAAAACCTGATTGAAGGCGCTCTGATTGTGGTTTTTATTCTGGTGTTATTTCTGGGGAATCTAAGAGCCGGACTCATAGTTGCGTCTGTGATTCCGCTGGCCATGCTCTTCGCTGTGATCATGATGAACATTTTTGGAGTGTCTGGTAACCTGATGAGTTTGGGTGCCCTTGATTTCGGATTAATTGTGGATGGCGCCGTTATTATTGTGGAAGCCGTTATGCATCGGCTCTATCATAGTAAAACCTATGAAAAAGCGAGGCATATCAGCCAGGACGAGATGAACAGTGAAGTCGAACATGCATCCGGCAAAATGATGAATGCGGCTGTATTCGGCCAGATCATCATCCTGATTGTATACCTGCCTATTTTGTCGCTGGTTGGAATTGAAGGCAAAATGTTCCGGCCCATGGCCATGACCGTTAGTTTCGCGCTCATTGGTGCCTTCCTGCTTTCGGTTACCTATGTACCCATGATGAGCTCGCTGGCATTAAGTAAAAAACTCAATCACAAGCCGACACTTTCTGATCGAATGATGGATAAACTGGTGAATTGGTATCGTCCGCTGCTCCAAAAAGCACTGACTATACCTGCCTGGCTGCTTAGTGGAGCACTGGTGGTTTTCCTGTTTACCATTTTCCTGATGACCCGTTTGGGTGGAGAGTTTATCCCTGAATTGGAGGAAGGCGATTTTGCGGTTGATACACGGGTTTTGGTTGGCAGTTCCCTTACCACTTCTATTGAGGCATCCCAGCAGGGTGCTGGATTGCTGCTCCGAAAATTCCCTGAGATAGAAAAAATAGTGACCCGGATTGGAGCAGCGGAAATACCAACCGATCCAATGCCCATAGAAATGAGTGATATGATCATTCAGTTGAAGCCAAAAGAGGAATGGACCAGCGCTGAAACCTATGATGAACTGGCGGATAAAATGAGCCTGGAACTGGCAACAATACCCGGACTCACAGCCGGTTTCCAGTTCCCGGTACAGATGCGTTTCAATGAACTGATCTCCGGTGCAAGACAGGATGTGGTGTGTAAGATTTTTGGGGAGAACCTGGATTCATTGTCTACTTATGCGCATCATCTTGCCGGAGTAGTTCGGAAACTGGAAGGGGCTGCAGATATATATGTTGAAACTGTTACAGGACTGCCACAAATTGTAGTTACCTATAATCGGGCTGCGATCTCCCGCTACCAATTGCAAATTGCAGATATCAATAACCTGATTCGTGCTGCATTTGCAGGAGAGTCAGCTGGCCTGATCTATGAAAATGAAAGACGCTTTGACCTGGTGGTTCGATTGAGTGAAAAGGGCCGGCAGGATATCAGCCAGATTGAGCAGTTGCTGGTGCCTACTCCAACCGGTTTGCAGGTGCCCCTGTACCAGGTTGCTGATATCCAGATCAAGGAAGGGCCTAATCAGATTCAACGGGAAGGTGCCAAGCGCAGGATTGTGGTGGGATTCAATGTTCGGGGCAGGGATGTGGAATCGGTGGTAGGTGAATTGAGTAAAGAAGTCAATCGCAGTTTAAAGTTTCCCGCCGGTTATTATGTGCATTACGGCGGACAATTTGAAAACCTGCAGCAGGCGAAAGCTCGTTTGATGATTGCCGTACCTGTTGCATTATTGCTTATTTTTTTCCTGCTGTATTTTTCTTTTGGATCCATCAAATACGGGCTGCTAATATTTTCAGCCATTCCATTATCTGCAATCGGTGGTGTCATCGCGCTCTACCTGCGTGATATGCCATTCAGTATTTCAGCTGGTATCGGTTTCATTGCACTTTTTGGTGTGGCAGTTTTAAACGGGATCGTATTGATTGCAGAATTCAATCGCCTTAAAAAAGAAGGCAATCATTCACTAAAGGATATTGTTATGGAAGGAACCAGTTTGAGGTTGCGTCCGGTATTAATGACGGCATCTGTTGCTTCCCTTGGTTTTTTACCGATGGCGCTTAGTCACGGTCCGGGTGCCGAAGTACAACGCCCGCTTGCAACCGTTGTTATTGGGGGATTGTTAACGGCAACTATTCTAACACTCTTTCTCCTTCCTGTTTTGTATGTGTGGATTGAAAAAAAATGGGGTATTGGTAAAAAGACCGCAGCCATGGTATTAATCATGCTTGCTGGTTTGGGGTCTACTAACGTACAGGCACAAGTGATAAATGAACTTCCTGTTCCACTCGATTCGTTACTGGTGCGGGCAGAGCGGCAAAACCTTGGTTTAAAAGCAGCCAGGCAGCAGGAGGATTATTTTAAAGTGCTGCAATCAGGAACGTTTGAGTTACCCAAAACTGCATTGGGCATTGAATATGGCCGGTTTAATTCCGTATTCAATGACAATCGGCTCTTTTTGAACCAGGGATTGCAATTGCCTGCAGTGTATAAGACTCAAAAGAATCTGTATGCGCAGCAGGAGCGATTACAGAAAGCGGCTACCGGTATTCAGGCGAATGAACTCAAAAGAGAAATCCGGATCTTGTATCTGCAATTGATAGACATCCGGGAGCGGGAGTTGGTTTTACAATCACTTGATACGGTTTACAGCCGGTTTGGGAAAGCAGCAGCATTGCGTTTACAAACCGGTGAATCTAACCAGTTGGAAAAAACAACAGCGGATGCGATGCTGGAACAATTGCAGTTGCAGTTGCGCCAATTGATGCAGGATCGCCGGGCGATTCAGCAACGATTGATGGCGCTTACAAATACAACTGATTATTATCAGCCTGTTTACCAGGAGCCGTTACTGGAACCTATTCAGGCTGCCGGGTTAACCGGAGCACCCGGACTCCGCTATCTGGAGCAATTGGGAGAAGTTGCCAGGGCTTCAGGCAAAACTGAAAAGGCGCAGTTGCTGCCAGAGTTTACAGTAGGGTATACCAATATGTCCATTGTTGGTTACCAGACCAAAAATGGAGTAGATGATCTGTATTTTGGTCCGGGTTACCGCTTTCATTCAGTCAATTTTACAATGGGACTTCCCTTGTTTATGAAAGCTACCCGCACCCGGGTTAAAGCCGCCGAAATCCAGGCGGAGCAGGCTTCTACGCAGGCTTCCGCTTTGCTGCAGTCGCTTCAGTACCGGCAACTACAACTGGAAGAGGAAATGAAAAGGTCACGCGATCAGATAAATTATTTCAGACAATCCGGAAAAAAGCAGGCAGACGCCCTGCAGTTACAGGCCCGGGCTGCTTATGAAAACGGAGAGATTGATTATCTGCAATGGACCATGTTGATGAATCAAAGCATCAACATAAGGCTGAATTATCTGGATGCAGTGAAAGCTTATAATATGCAATTGGTTGAAATGAACTTTGTAAATGGAAATTAAGAACAATGAAAAAATTATCAATTATAATATCGGTTATGGTAATAGCAGCCTGTAATGCTGCAGCACCCAAATCCGAAACAGCAGCATCACAATTGCTTACCAATCAGGTTGAGCTGGACAGCAGTCAGCTTCGAATGGCAGGAGTTGTAACCGGTAAGGCGGTATCAAAAGAAATCAGCAGTACACTTACCGTAAACGGAGTTGTGGACGTACCCCCTCAGAATATTGTATCGGTTAGTTTTCCTTTGGGAGGTTATTTAAAATCAACCCGCTTACTACCGGGCATGCGTGTGCGAAAAGGGGAGGTGATTGGTACCATTGAGGATCAGGCCCTGGTGCAATTGCAGCAGGACTACCTGGTTACCAAAAGCAAACTGGAATATTTTAAGCAGGATCTGGAGCGTCAGCGGATTCTAAATGAGAACAAAGTGAATGCGGATAAGGTGTTGCAGCAGGTGAGCACAGAGGTGGAAAGCCAGCTGGTATTGCTAAAAGGTTATAGTGAAAAACTTCGGCTGGTAGGCCTGCAGCCGGAACTGTTAACGCCGGATAACTTATCACGGTCCGTTGCTCTTCGTTCACCTATTAATGGATATGTTTCCAAAGTGAATGTGAACATTGGTAAATATGTAAATCCTACGGATGTTTTGTTTGAACTGATCAATCCGGATGATATGCACGGCGCGCTGACCGTATTTGAAAAGGATATGGCAAAACTTCGGGTAGGCCAGCGTGTTAGTATGCAATTTGTGGATGAGCCTGAAATCGAATACCCGGGTGAGATTTTAATTTTTACCCGCAATGTAGATGAAAACCGAAGTGGAACCGTGCATTGTCATTTTGAGAAAATGCCGGATCACCTGATGCCGGGAATGTTTCTGAATGCCACAGTGTTTCTCGATAAGCGCAAAGCATTAACAGTACCCGAAGAAGCAGTGGTGCGGTTTGGCAACAATCAATACATTTTCCGCCAGGTGAAGCCCCTGACCTTTGAAATGGTGGAAGTGCAAACAGAACAAGCTGGTAAGGGATTGCTTGCCATCAGCAGTACTGCGCTGAACCTGGAAAATGAGGAGCTGGTAATCGCCAGTGCATACTCCGTACTGGGAAAACTTAAGAATTCCGCGGAAGAGGAATAATCAACGATAAGCTTCCCGAACGGGAGCCCAGCTGTCAATTACCTTACAGTCTGTCAATGCGATAGCACTGTGAGGTATATTGGCGGGGATTACCTCAAGGTTTCCAGCTTTGAAAACGGTTGTGTTTTCCCCGATCGTCATCTGTAGTTCTCCTTCCAGAATATAGGTGATCTGTTCGTTTTCGTGTTCATGGAGCGGAAGTACAGCTCCTTTTCGGATCTCCCAAACAGCCAGGGAGGATTTTTCTCCATGCAGAAATTTTCCAAATAATCCGGGCAGGACTTCTTTTACAGTAATGTCATCAAGGTGTTGCATATTGGAATTTTTTATTGTTCGAAAAAGCAGACAGATCCGCCCACCCATTCTTTGTCTTTGTTGTAGCGGACACCGATCATTTTACCTTTGCTGAGGCGTGCCAGGTTGATGGCTGGCCTGGGCCGTTTCCATCCATCTTTCCAGAGATACATAATGCGAATTTCCGCTTTGGCAGGTATATCGGGAGTGGGAATGACATCTGCATATTGTACTTTTTTCTGCAGGATCCAGTTCTGTGGATCTTTGATTGCGCTGATGTCTTCCGGACTGATATCTATAACCACTCCCTGTCCGGCAAAGGAAAACAATGGCTTCAGCACATACTGACTTAAATCTGGCGGTATGCTTTCCAGCTCATTTAGGAAATAGGTAGGAGGTACATAGGGATGTTTGATAAAGGGCATGGTGAACTTGCTGATCCGGTAAAACCAGTTGGGATGTGGAACCCATTCCACCTCCAGGTCCTGAGTGATATCAATATAGGAGCCCAGTTGATCTTTCTGCGCGTTCAGGTCATCAAATATAACGCGATTGTATATGCGCTTTACACGAATTCTTTTACCCTCTTTTGTATAATAAAGCGCCTTCCCTTCCTGCTCCAGTTCGGTTATACATACCGGTTGGATGCCAAGATAGGTTTGGGTGCAGTAAAAATCGATCCTGGTTTTTTGTTCATGCGGTTTGATTTCCAGCAGAATCACTTCTTCCGGCTGATGCGTTCCAAGTACGATGGAACGAAGTTCTTCCAGGTAGGTTTCTTTGGTATTTCCGCCAAGAAATTGAGAGTAGTTATCCGGGATCCCGAAATGTTGTCTCAGCACTTCCGGGTAATAGACCTGGAATCCGAACAGGGTAGGGAAGCCCTGCATTTCTATCAATTGTGGCTCCAGTTCTTTTTGTTCATTTTCGCAGATACCGAAATCAAATGCAATCATGTGCGCAAAGGGCGTTTCATTTGGTACCCTTTCAGCAGGAGGAATGCTGCGTTCGGTGACAGATAAAAAATCCGGTTCTAGAATACGGTCTACAATACTTTCACAGGCATCCAGCACTTTCTGCTTGAAGGTTTTGTCGGCCAGGACAGGTGTTTCCGCTACGCGAAATTCAATCGCTCCCGGGTATTTGCTGTGCAGGTCTTTTAAAAATGCTTCGTATCGTTCTTTCGTGAATTGCTGGTTATAGGAAGTCCGCCAGGATGAAACCATAAATTTTGCCTTTGCCTGAAGATACAGAATTGCCGCTTTTATCTGGCTTCTGCAAAGGCCATTTGTCCAATTGCATGATTCAGGAAATTGGGGAGTACCTGCGAATACGTAAACAGGATTTTATCCGGATCGTTCAGGTGTTCGATCATGCTTTGCCATTTTTCATAGCCATGATTTTTGATGACAGTTTCTTTTTTATCCTCCCGCTGCAGATACATACTCATACCAATGGCATCCGCTTCAGGATGAAACTGGGTACCCACCATGTATTCGTTGAAGCGGAAAGCCATCATAGCCCGTTCAAGTGGTACATGTGGTCTTTCCTTTTCTATAGCAAGAATTTTGCCCCCCATCTGGCGGATACGGTTGTAGTTCGGACGAATTACCTGGAAATCACGACTGTCAACCGCGTAAAAAGGATCTTTAAGATTGTGAAAAACGGGCTCTTTCTCAGCTCCTGGTAACATGTGAACGGGGAATACTCCAAAAGCGGTTGATTTGCGGGCGGAAACTTCTCCCACTCCGTAATGCCGGCAGGCCAGCTGGTAGGAATGACAAATGAAGAAAACCTGTTTTTTACGGAGATGCAGCGGATTTTTATTAAAAACCTCTACGGATTCGAGCCAGCCAAAATATGCCGCTTCCCAATCTGACCCTTCACTTTTAAGTGGTGAACCCGGACCACCACTTGAGATGTACAAATCGTAGCTTAAATCAGGTGTCAGCTGCTGCAGGCGAACTTCAAATTCATCCCATTCCAGGTCTATTTGATGCTGATCAGCATACAGGTTTAATATTTCGCGGATACAACGCATTCCCTGGTTTTCCAGCCCTTCATAAAGGTCCAGAATGGCTACCCTAATCTTACCCAAATCCATTGCCATAGCTGCAAAAATAAAGATTTCTCCTTTACTCCACCCGACCGGTGGCACCGGTCGGGTGGAGGGTTAAAACACCTTCTGACCGCCAACCCAGGTACCAAGGACATGGGTGGAGAGCAGGGAGTCTTTCGGCGTCGTGAGTAAGTCCCGGTCAAGCAGAATGAAATCGGCCAGTTTACCTGGCTCAAGACTGCCTTTTTCATTTTCCTCGAAATTGCTTTTGGCCGCCCAGATGGTCATACCACGAAGAGCCTGTTCCCTGGTGAGTGCGTTTTCTGCCTGGTACCCGTTCTGTGGGTAGCCTTTCGAATCTTGCCGGAATACCGCAGCAAAAAAAGTTTTGAATGGGGAAATATCCTCCACCGGGAAATCGGTTCCCAAAGGAATCCAGCCATTCTGCTCCATCAGTTGTTTAAAGGCATAGGCACCCTTTTCCCGATCAGGTCCAAGTCGTTTCCCGGCCCAGTACATATCAGAAGTGGCGTGCGTTGGTTGTACGGAAGGGATGATTCCATCCGCTCCAAAAAGTCTGAAATCTTCCGGATGAACTACCTGTGCATGCTCAATTCTCCATCGCCGGTCTGATTGACCGTTGAGGTGTTTTGCATAGATTTTTAAAATGGTTCGGTTGCCACTGTCTCCAATCGCATGGGTATTCATTTGGAAAGGTGAATTGGCAAGCAATGCGGCCACAGAATCAAAGTGTTCCGGATTGCTTAGTAAAAATCCTTTATTTCCGGGAGCATCAGAGTAATCATGTATCAGGCAGGCGCCCCTTGAACCCAGCGCACCATCTGCATACACTTTAAATGATCGTACATTTAGAAAGGGTGTTTTGATGATGCCCTTTGGAAGAATATAGTCGTAATTGCGTTTGGCATCGCTGAGCATGGCATAGACCCGCATTTTCAGGTTGCCGGATTTTTGAAGACTGTCGATGAATTCCACTTCTGTATAATCAAGACCACAGTCGTCAACGGTTGTGAGTCCCAATGCAAAACAGTTGCGTTGTGCATCCAGCAGTGCTTCCTTCATCTGGGTTGCAGTTGGGGCGGGTATCTTCGCACTTACGAGTTCAATGGCATTGTCGATCAGGATACCGGTAAGCTCATCATTTTTTACTTCGATGGTGCCGCCAGTTAGCTGATCTCCGGCTTTGATACCCGCCAGCGCAAGGGCTTTGTTATTGGCGATTGCGGCATGTCCATCAATCCGGCTTAATAATACAGGACGGTCAGGGAACAAACGATTCAGGTCTTCATTGGAAGGGAAATTTTGATTGGGCCAGTCGTTCTGGTCCCAGCCTCTTCCAATCAGCCATCCTTCCGGATTATTGGACGAAAATTGTACGAGTGTGTCCAGTATGGATTGCCAGCTGTTAGTGCCCACAAGGTCGGCAGTTTGCAAACCCAAACCATAGCGGTAAAAATGACAGTGTGCATCAATAAAACCCGGGTAAAGGAACTTTCCGCCTGCATCCAAAACTTCTTTAGCCTGGTATTTTGCCATTAACTGGGCATCCTCTCCAAGTTCCAGTATTTTCCCGTTTCGGATAGCCATTCCTGTTAGTTTGCTGAATTGACTGTCTACGGTATAAATAACAGCATTCCTGATAAGCAGATCAGCTTCGCTTTTACTGGAACAGGCCCAGGTGCCCATAACTATAAGGGCCCCGATAAATTGGAATAGCTTTTTCAAGTACTGAAATTTTGATTATAAAACGATACCAAAAATCGTATCAACAACCAGCGATAATAAACTGTTGCGGAATTGTTCAATCCGGATAAGAGACAATCCCGCCTGTTTGAGCGCAATCATTTGGGCAAGGTCTTTTTGACCCAGTACCAGCCATTCAAAATCCTGGGTGGTTAACTTTCCTTCCGTGAGCAGCAGTGTCCAGCGTTTCAGGCTTTCTTTGGTGTCGTCGAGGAATTTTCTGCCATCCTTGATGGCGGCTTTGGTGTAGTTTTTTACAAAGAGCCTGGCCAGCTCTTCCACCTGTTTTTTGAGGGTTTTGAAAATCTCGTCAAATGATAGCGCTTCAGCCATTATAACAGCTTAGATTGTGATTATTGTTGAAGTTCCTTTGGTGTAAGTTTACCGCTTTCCAGTTCTGCAAGCTGGTCAAAAGCTTTGCCTACTATGATTTTTGCTTCAGAAATAAAACTGAGGTTTAACTGGCCTTCTTTTTTCCAGCGGGATAGAAAGCCGCCCAACAGGTTTTTCTCCGGATTTCTGAGTAAGTTCCACATCTGAATCCGTAACTGATTTTTTTTGCGATGTACTTCGTATTCGTAGAGTTTATCCAGCTGATCCGTTAATTTCTCTATTTCTTTTTCCTGTGTACCATAGGGTTTCTCCGCCTTATCCATCAGTTTCAGTGCATCTACTTTTAAGCTGGTGGATTCCTTATATACATACTGGTCATAGGAGGCTGTGGTAACACAGGAACTCTGTATCAGGCAGACACTGCTAAAAATAAGCACCAACAGCAAGCGCAAACTGCGTTTATTTATCCACGTTAGTACGTTAGATGCCATATAGGAATTGATCTTTGATATAATCTACCACCGATACCATACTGTTGGTTTCCTGGTATACCTTCATCTGACGGTCGGCGCCAGTGCCGGTTTCCAGCAGATTAGGAACGAGCGAGAGAACATGCCGGCTACCAAGCTGATCTACCACATCATCCACGAAATCCAGTAATTCATAAATCAGCACACGGGTATTTACTTCTTCTTCTTTACCGAAATCAATAAGCCTGCCATCGATTCCATAGCGACTGGCTCTCCATTTGTTTTCGTTTATAAGTGCCCGTGAATACTGGATGAAATTCAGGTTATTGGTGCGCAGCTTATAAATTTTGGCGCAGATCGCCTGGAACAAAGCTGCTATGATTATGGTCTCATGTGTAGTCAGTGGTACATCACAAATGCGAAACTCCACCGTATTGAAGAATGGGTGAACTCTCAGGTCCCACCAGATCTTTTTGGCATTGTCGATGCAATTGGTTTTCACCAGCATCTTTACATAATGATCATAATCTTCAATGGTATCAAAATATTCGGGTATGCCTGTCCGTGGGAATTTGTCAAATACCTTGGTGCGGAATGATTTATAACCTGTCAATCTGCCTTCCCAAAAAGGGGAGTTGGTGCTTAACGCATAAATATGAGGAAGAAAATACCGGGTACTGTTAGCAATATGATTGGCCATCTCCCTGCTTTCCATTCCTACGTGTACATGTAAGCCAAAAATCAGGTTGCTGCGGGCAGCCTCCTGCAATTCATTAACGATTTCACTGTAACGGACATGATCGGTAATAAGCTGGCTTTCCCAATGACTGAAAGGATGTGTACCGGCGGCACCCATTGAAAAACCAAGGTCGCCGGCAACTTTTGCAATAGTATTGCGAAGAGTAGCCACATCTTTTAATGCTTCGTCAATGTCTTTACAGATGTCGGTACCCACTTCCACCACGGCCTGGTGCATCTCTGCTTTTACTTTGTCTTTGATTATTTTTTGCCCTTCCAGTACAATCTTCTGTTCATGGCTTTTAAGCTCGCGCGACTGTGGGTCAAGGACCATATATTCTTCTTCAATACCCAGCGTGAATTGGCTATAGTTGATTGGAGACATAATAAGAAGTGAAAGGTGAAAGGTGAAAGGTGAAAGGTGAAAGGTGAAAGGTGAAAAAAATAGAATTGATTATAATCCGGATGTTAAGGAGGTTTTGGCGGCGCTGCGTTTGATGTATTCGCCCCATGTCAGGTTGTCTTTTCCAGGCTGATGCCCCATCGCTTTTTCAATGGCATAATTAGCCGCCGTTTCAACTACCCATGCAAAATTATCTTCACCCACACTTTTGATTTCTGCATCCGGAGCGGGGTTACAGAAATCGATCGCATACGGAATACCGTCTCTTACCGCGAGCTCTACTGTGTTGAAGTCATATCCCAGGTAATGGTTGATTTTTAAAACAATCTCTTCCATTTGCTTCAGCCTTTCCGGGCTGGGAGAAAAGCCTGCCTGGTAGCGCAGATGGTGCGGATTTCGCGGTTCATACGGCATGATCCGAACATGTTTTCCTCCAATGCAATAACAACGGTAGTATTCGTCAAATATGATCTCTTCCTGCAACAACATCACTAATTCCCCGGTTTCACCATGTTTCTCAAAAAAATCTTCCATGCTAACCAGTTTGTACACGTTTTTCCAGCCTCCACCGGCAAAGGGTTTCATGTAAGCCGGAAAACCAACATACTTGAAAATACCCTCCCAGTCAAGCGGGTAGGCAAGGTTGCTGAATGACTGATCTGTAGTATCTGCCGGAAGATCCCTGGAAGGGAGTATAACAGTTTTGGGTACGGGTACCCCGATTTTTGTAGCCAGGCAGTTGTTGAAGAATTTTTCATCTGCACTCCACCAGAATGGGTTATTGATAACGGCTGTTCCGCAAAGGGCTGCGTTCTTTAGAAAAGCCCGGTAAAAGGGCACATCCTGGGAAATCCGGTCAATGATTACTGCATACTCGGTGGCCTCTCCCTGCATCACTTTATCGATGCGTACCGGTTCGGCAAGGATACCCTCAATGTTTTTACTATTTACACGCTCTATGAAGGCCATCGGAAAGCTGCGTTCCTGGCCAAATAAAATGCCAATTTTCTTCATCTGTACTTGAATTGGTTAATGGTAAAGATCGAACCTGAATATAGTTTTTTTTTCGCCAATTTCCTGTATTTTCAGCGCCCTGTATTATTTTATTGTAAACAGTTATGAGTGACCTGATGCCCCCGGAGAAGACCAGTTTGACAATTGATATTATTGCTACTGAAATTGAATCTGATTACCTTGGTCGCAAGGTGAAAGTAGATGCCTATATCCCAGGCTTTCTGAACCACCAGCACCGACCGGCATTATTGCTTATCAATGATGGCCAGGATATGGCTACCATGAACTGGGTGGAGGTTTTCAGAGATTTTTTTGAACGTAAAGGAAATATTCCACTGATTGCGGTTGCTATTCATGCTGGTGCGGATCGTAAAATGGAGTACGGAACAGCCGGTGTTCCCGATTACCTGGGCAGAGGAGCTAAAGCGGATGATTATACGAAATTTATTTTCGGGGAATTATTGCCAGCCGCCAGACAGGATTTCGGATATCCGGATTTCAGTGAAAAAGTTTTTGCCGGCTTTAGTTTGGGTGGGTTGTCGGCCCTGGATATTGTTTGGGCTCATCCGCATGAATTTACCAAAGTGGGGGTTTTTTCAGGTTCGCTCTGGTGGAGGATGATTGATCAGACAGAACCTGATTATGATGATGATAAACATCGCATTATACATGACCTGGTAAGAAAAGGAAATTATGCTCCCTGGCTGAAGTTCTTCTTTTGTACCGGAACACTCGACGAAACCAATGATCGAAATGGAAATGGAATTATTGATTCCATTGATGATACTCTTGGCTTGATGGTTGAGTTGGAAAGAAAAGGTTATAGTCGCACGACTGATATGTATTACCTTGAATTACCCGATGGAAAGCACGATGTAGCAACCTGGGGTAAAGCTATGCCGGTATTCCTTGACTGGGCCTTTGCAACTTGAACAAAGTGTATTGATTAAAAAAAAGCTGCCCGATATCAGGCAGCTTTTTTTTTATTGCAAATTCGATTCTTAGTTGAAGATGTAGCGTAAGCCAATCTGCATGTTCCAGGTTGTTCCGAGGGTGGTAACATCCCGCAAAACAGTTGTTGGAAGAACAGTTTGTCCGCCTACCTGTACGGTAGACATACGGAAAGTTGGAACACCATTGGCATCCACACTTGCCCTTCTTAACGGTTGGTTCGCGAATGCGATCACCGTCTTCTGAATTCCCCAATCGGAGTTTAACAGGTTGGGCAGGTTAATAACGTCAATGCTTAACTGAAGCGTATTTTTTTGTTTTCCGATATTAACAAAAATATCCTGCAGCAGGCGGGCATCAACACGGTGCAGCCATGGAAGCAGGGCTCCATTGCGTTCTGCATACTGACCTTTTCTGCCGCGCAGGTAAGAATCGTTGTTAATGAGTTCGTTGAACGCAGCGATCTGCTGATCAACCGTGAAAGCTGGCGCATTACCGGATGCAGCGATTGGCGCAAATTTTAAATCAGCTGCATTGTTCGGAATATACAACAGATCGGCATTGATACCATCACCGTTCAGATCGCCATTATAAGTGTAGGAATAACGACCCTGGTGAGAACCATTGTAATAAAAGGAAACAGTAGTTGCCAATGTTTTCAGATATTGAACACGATAACTCAGGGTACCTACGATACGGTGAGGTAATGCATTCGAAGAAGAATAGAGCCTCAGATCGTTAGGGTTGTTAATATTCGGACTACTACCCCATGCAGAGCTGGCGTTTGAACCCGGGTTGTCGGAGGTTGTGCTGGCCATGGTGGTGCTATAGAAAATTGAACCAAATATTCCTTTTCTTGCGGGCAGACTAAAACCTGTTGTCAGGTTGATGGAATGTCCTTTCGTTGTATTGGTCAATACACTTCCGGCATTGCCACCCAGAGCAGGATTATAGGTATAAGATGCGGAGTTCGGATAGTATTCACGATCATCACCCAGGTAATTCAGGGTTGAACCAGATGGTTTACGATTTGCTCCGAACTGGTATACATTTTGGAGATCTTTTGTATACATCAGGTCAGTGGTGAAAATGAGGGATGATCCTGGGATGGTGTAATCAAAACCGATACTGGTTCTCCAAACTTGCGGCATTTTGAAATTCGGATCAACCAATGCAAGAGAAGAAGGCACACCATCTCTTGGACTTTGAATAAATACATTTTGCGCGCTTGCAGGTGTATTGTTTAGCCAGTAGAGACGATCGGGGTTAAAACGGATATCACCAATCCAGGGAGCTGAAGCAGCATAGCTTCCAGGTTCAACGGTGTTTTGAATTACCCCGGAATTTGATGGCATATTTGTCAGCCATACAAAAGGAACGCGGCCGGCAAAGATTCCGGAACCACCACGGATTATCAGCGAACGATCGCCTTCAACATCCCAGCGGAATCCAATTCTTGGAGACAGCATGATTCTTTTTTTAGGCCAGCTACCTGTGGAGTAGAAGGTTTGTTCTCCCGCTGTATTTTGAAGTGCCAGGTCATCTACCGCAGCATTAGCAGTAAGCTTGTTTATAAACCAGGGCATTTCCGCTCTTAATCCAAGCGTAACACTCAGTTGTTCATTTACAGTAATTTTATCCTGGAAGTAAAGAGAAGGCAGAGCATATTTAATGGGTGCATAACTATCCTGCCCAGGGTATGAATAGGTAAGACCAAACTGAATTGGTGCAACTTCATCCGGAGTACCAGTTTTCAGAAAATCATCTACGGACGCATAGCGATAATAGGAGGTACCCATCCGGAGATATTGGTTACCAAACTTCTGCATTTCAAAACTACCTCCGAAAGTCATAGTATGCTTTCCGGCTGTGTAGGTCAGGTTATTGATGATGCTGTAGTTGTCATTCAATACATCATTCCCGTAGGAAAACAGTTCATAACCGGCAGTCATGTAATTCACGTAGCTGCTGGATGTTCCGGTTCCGTCTCCAATATCAATCATTGGGAATAACTCACTGGGAGAGGAACGGGTGGTTTGAATTCGGCTAAATGTACCCAGTAACTGGTTATTCCATTTTGTACCTAAACGGCTGTTCAGTTCGATGGTTGCAGAACGAACAATATTTTTGGTAGTGTACATTGTTTTGGCGAAAGCCATAGACTGCTCACTAACCCGGTTAATACCGCTTCTTGGCTGAGGACCGGAGTTACCATTCACCAGAGAAGGATTTTCGTTGATCACCTGGTTGTAACGAATCGCAAGTTTATGGCGGTTGCTGATGTTCCAGTCAATTCTTGCAAGAACGGAATTGGTCTTTTCAGTATTGTCATTCGCATAGTCCTGATAAGCACCCGGGTCATATCCCCAGCGGTTGATCAGGTGATTTCTAACTGCCTCCAGATCTGCTCGGCGGGTACGGGCAATATTATTAGCCGGATCACTTACGCCGTTTTCAGATGCTTTCCACAGATTTACGGCACCTGCACCAGCTCCTGTGTTTTCAATTCTTTCCGCGTTTACAAAGAAAAACAGTTTGTTTTTAATAATCGGTCCACCCAAGCGCACTCCATAAGTTTTATTTATTGATGCCGCACGGGTTACCTCAGCTCCTTTTACCTTATTGCCGGCAAAATCCTGATCACGGTAGTAACCGTAAACCGATCCGGAGAATTTATTGGTACCACTTTTGGTAATTGCATTAATTCCAGCTCCGGAAAATCCGCTTTGGCGAACATCATAAGGGGCAATATTTACCTGAATTTCCTCAATCGCATCGAGGGAAAGTCCGCCACCTCCGGGTAGTGGGTTGTCATTAAGTCCAAATCCGTTGTTAAAGTTGGCACCATCCACCTGTAGGTTGTTATAACGTCCATCACGGCCACCAAATGAGTTACCATTTGCCTGTGGTGTGATCCTGGTAAAATCACCTATGCTCCTGCTGATAGTGGGTAATTGATTCAATTGGGTAACACTAATGTTGGTAGCAGCTCCGGTTTTATCACGGTTAAATCTGCTTCCTGAACGAGCTGCGGCTGTAACTACCACGTTTGCCAATTCACCTTTATCGCCGGTTAATTGTTGGTTCAACACGAAGTTTTCACCTAATGTAAGGTAGACATCGTTAAATGTTTTTGTTGGCAGACCTGCATAAGATACCTCAACCGTGTAAGGGCCGCCTGGGCGCATACCCTGGATGTTAAAAACGCCACTTTCAGAAGCAACAGCAGAATAAACTGTTCCAGAAGGCATGTGAGTGGCTTTAATGGTTGCACCTGCCAGACTGGAATTTTCCGGACCTTTAATGGTTCCAGTCATTCCGCTGGTCGTAACCTGAGCCGTTGCGCTGACCGTGAATGCCATCAAAAGGCATACCAGTCGTACAATTCTCTTCAAAAGCATAATGTGTGTGTTTTACAATTTTGCTGCAAAGAAACTGAATAATTTTCTTATGTTATTTAGATAATGTTAACAAATTGTAATCTGCCTGTTTACCTTGGATAAGTTGCTGAATTCTCTAATATTAGCTGTCTGATGTCTTTACCGTAGCTTTGCTAAAATTTGGTTTATGCTGGATAGTATCGAAAGTGCCATTGAAGACTTCCGGGAAGGTAAGATGCTGATTGTGGTGGACGATGAGGACCGTGAAAATGAGGGGGATTTTGTGATCGCCGCCCGCCATGTGACACCCGAGGTAATCAATTTTATGAGCAAAGAGGGGCGGGGACTGATTTGTGCCCCGCTGGTGGAAGATCGCTGTGAGGAGCTTAAACTCGATATGATGGTTAGCAGTAATACCGCCCTCCACGAAACAGCCTTTACGGTATCTGTAGATTTGCTCGGGTATGGTTGTACAACCGGTATTTCCGCCCACGACCGGGCTAAAACCATTCAGGCCCTGATCAATCCGGATACTCGCCCGGAGGAGCTTGGGCGTCCGGGACATATTTTCCCGCTAAAAGCTAAAAAAGGCGGGGTGTTACGCCGTGCCGGCCATACAGAAGCGACCATTGATCTTGCCCGTTTGGCCGGATGTGAACCTGCTGGTGTCCTGGTTGAAATCCTGAATGAAGACGGTACCATGGCCCGCCTGCCTCAACTGCTTGAAATATCTAAAAAGTTTGGTATCAGGATCATCTCTATCAAAGACCTGATTGAATACAGGCTGAAACGGGATACCCTCATTGAAGAAGTGGTTCGGGTGGATATGCCAACCAAATACGGCCATTTTATCATGGTCGCTTTCCGCGAAAAACACACCAATAACGAACATATAGCCCTCATTAAAGGCGAATGGGATAAAGACGAACCTGTATTGGTTCGGGTTCATTCCAGTTGCTTTACGGGCGATATCCTTGGTTCTCTGCGCTGCGATTGTGGCGAACAATTGCATAAAGCCCTTCAGTTGGTAGAAGCCGAAGGGAAAGGCGTGGTATTGTATATGAACCAGGAGGGCAGGGGCATTGGCCTGATGAACAAACTCAGGGCCTATAAACTCCAGGAAGAAGGTATGGATACCGTAGAGGCCAATCTTCACCTTGGTTTCCCCATGGATAAGCGGGACTATGGAGTAGGTGCCCAGATTCTCCGCCACCTGCAAATCTCAAAACTAAAACTGATCAGCAATAATCCAAAGAAAAGGGCTGGCCTGATGGGATATGGTATTGAAATTATAGATACTGTGCCAATCCGGATTAACCCTAACCCACACAACGAACGCTACCTGCAAACCAAGCGGGATAAGCTGGGACACAAATTATAAATTATGAATTATGAGTTATGAATTATGAATTGGGGAACGAATCCGCGCCATAACTAATAATTCCTAATTCTTAACTCCTAATTCATCTTCAGGAAGTTCCTCTGTTGTCTTTTTCTTCTTTCGGCGGAAAAGTTCCCAGATGCGATCGAATTCCTTGCGATAGGAGAGACCAACCCCTGATCGCTGCAGTGCACTCTGGTAGGCATAACTCCAGTTATTCCGGTAGAAAAACGTGATTCTGAATTTGCCATCCGGGGTCAGTTTATATTCTGCAGAAACATCGGGCAGGAACTGGAAAGTGGCCGATTGCCGGGAGTTGATCCCGAAATCAATTGCACTGCCTACCATAAAAGTGAGCCGTTCATTCAGATAACTTTTAGCCAGACTAAGATTTATGTTCGTACGGTCAGGTAACAGGATCTGTGTATTCGATTGACCGGTAAGGTTGGTCCCGCTATACAACGCCGCATTCATATTTAACTTGAGACTTTTATCGTTGAATACATTCTGCAGAATTTTAGAGAACTCATTCGACAAAACGCTGGATAAAAATCCTGAAATACTGCTCACCACCAGGCTCTCAAATGCGGTATTGGCGAAGGAGGCACTGTTGTTCTGTAAGCTGCCCACGGCAGTCAGCGGACCGAAATTATTAAACAAAATCAGGTAGGATACCTGTTTATTCAATTCGTTCTCATCTTCCTGGATGATTTTGAAAAGCGTACTTGCCTGGTAATTGTTCCGTAAAGGACTATTCGCCGGCAATTCAATCCGGAAGCGGATCTTAGGTTGTGATAATTTCTCGGTTATATTGGCAATGATATTTACTGTTCCACGATACTGGGTTACATTCGGGTCGTTGATACCAAAGCCCCCACTGCTCAGCAGGTCGCTGAATTTTACATTATTCGCTGAATACAGGGCATCAATTTTTAAAGTTGCCTCATAGGGATCTCCATTCCAGCTGATATAATTATTCCGCTCCGGTAACAGTATGAAGTTTTTCTTCCAGGCCTGGAAATTGAAATTGTAAAATCCGCTTTCAATATCATACCGGCCCGTCATGCTCAGATTTTCTTTGGAACCAACGCGCATTTTTAAATTTCCATTACCCCTTGCCGTTATAATATCTCCGGTTGCTTCATCAATGATCATGTTTACCACAGCCATATTATTCGCCCGGATATCAAGTGACACGGTAAAATTGGATTCGCGGTCATAGGGTTTGTATGGAGTCATTTCCTTACCATACTCTTTCCAAATGATGAAATCCGCCTCAGCATTCTGTCGGCTCGATTCGGTTGCAATATAAATATTACTGCTGTCTGTTGGTTCACCGCTGATCTCCATCTGCATGTCGTACATCGGACCACTGAATTTCATATTGGCCCGACCAATTACACTTCCATAAAACAGACTATTGTCAGCAGAAGTGGTATTGAGTAATAACAGCTTATTGGTCTTTACTGAAAAATCAAAAGCAAGATCATTGAAGTTGTTGTGATAGAGCTTTCCTTCCGTCAGTTCCCCTTTATTACCTAAGGTGTCCTGCAAAACAAATTTGCCAAAATCTATTTGTCCATCTGTAAACTTGATCTGAGCCGCAGGAATTTTATAATAGACTTTTGTATAATCCACCAGTAATCCTGCTTCATTCAGACTAACATCTCCCAGGTATTTCAGGTTGTTGCCTTTGCCTACAATGCGCAGCTGACCCGTTGCATGCCCATCCAGTTTTTCAAATATGCCAGTCAGGTATTGCTGCAATAAACTGATCTTGGTTCGGCTAAGGTTTGCCGTTATATCCACCTGGTCTGATAAACTGTCAGTAGTATTTACTAATCCCGCTACATTAAAATTATAATTTTCATTTAGAGAAATCGTTTTAAAAGTTACTTTACCCGACTTGCTGGAATAGGTGCTGCTTAAATCCAATACGCCGATTGAGTCATTGTCGAGGCGAAACTGTTCCGCTTTTGCAACGGCATCCACCTGCAGATTGCTGAACGGATCAATGAGTTCAATTTCACCGGTTAATAAACCTTCCAGCCGGTTTGATTTTACAAAGAAGGGAGCAAAATCACCAATATTGATTTTTTTTAACTCCACTTTCAGGTCATTGCCCTTACCTATCGACGAAGGTGCGGAACTGAGTATGATTTCCTGGTCTTCACTATAAATCCTGACACCTTCTGTTGTTACCAGTTCCTTACTCAGGATAATTTCACCTCCGTCGTCAATGATCCAGGGTTTTTCATTGATATCGAAACTGGAAGGATAAAACTGAACCCGGATACCATTTTTCAATGTTTGTACTTCCCCTGCAATAGAAGCGCGATTCAGGGTTTGGTTGGCACTGGTTTGTATGGAAACTTTAGAGAGATCATTACTGGCACTGATGTTCACCACGGATCCGGGAAAATGCAGACTGTCATTAACCTGGATATCTCCCACGGTTGTATTAACTGCAAGCGAATCAAAATTCCCCCGGCCTGTAAATTTCACATCGTAGAAACTGAGTTTGTTATATCCGAATTCCGGGATCTCGGCATCCACATCAAAAATGTTCTCTTTGGTATTTAGCTGTCCGTTGATAGTGGAATTGTTGAAGCCCTTCAGGCGTTTATCCAGCAGGCTCAGATAATCATCCACTTTACGCGTGGTGATGAAAAAACTGAAATTATTGTCAACTGGTGTTTTTGAAGCTGCGATGTAACTCGGATAGTATCGGTTCAGAAAAGTCTGGAAGGCATCAGGCAAAGAGGAGATGTTGAATTTTCCCGCAAGTATACCTTCAAATTCATTGGATCGGACGGTAATTGTTTTGTTTCCGCTTTCCTGTAGACTGCTTTCCAGATATAGACTGTCGAAAGAAATTCGTTGCCCGTTATTAAAGACGGAGGCATCTGCAATACGGGCAAATCCGAGGAAGTTGTCGATGTTGCTGCCTGAAAAGTTTACATTGAACGTACCATTGAAATCCAGTTCTTCTTTTGTGAATTTCATGCTGCGCAGATTCGCATTCACCACAAGCGCACTGAAATCGAATCGGGGTATCTTTCCGGATAAATCAACCAACCCTTTTAGCTTCGCTTCCAGGTGTTCATCATTCACTGCAACATTTCCGTTAAAGAGGCGCTTTGCAAATTTGCCATCAATTTCTATATCCCGGTATTCATAACCGTTATATACAATAAAAGGAATGTACCCTTTCAGCCCGGCATCCAGCGATTGTAATGTAAATCCTCTTCCTTTTATATCGCCAGCTACTCCAATAGCGCCAAGGGAATTGTTGCCTATGAATTGCCCGATATTAAATTCTTCGGTTTGGATGGTTCCTTCATACAAGGGCGCGCCTTTCTCCGGAAATTTCATATTCACATCGGTTGCCAATGTACCTAAAGCTGTTTCGATGGTGCCGTAGGTTACAAAATTATCCAGGAATCCGGTGAAGTTTCCCTTGAATTTTATAAAACCAAGGCGATCCAGCCTTGGTTCATTAATCGTTTTAATAACTGGAAAGAATTGTGCCACATCAGCATAGCTTGCATTGAAATCACGAACCGTTACATCGAGATAGGACTTTTTGATGTCGGGCAAGCCTTTTAGTACAAAATCCCCATTCAGGTAGGTGTTATTTCCTGCTTTCGCGATTACATTTTTTCCTTCGAGATTACTGATGGTTCCGAATGCCTTTCCACTCAGGCTGATTCGGGTGTTCCAGTTGGCTAATTCCGGTGCGAAATAGGCAATATCGTCACTGTGGATGATGGCATCTGTGAAACTACCTTCCAGCCGGATACTGTCGATGAAATTACTCATGTCATCAAACGTATCATAGCGCATGGCATAGTAGTTCTTAAGGTAACTTTTGGGCGTACGTATATCAAGTTGACGAAACTCCATCGCTTCCGGATGGAAACGCATATGAGCTTTCAGTTTCTTTACTTCAAAGCCGGATCTCTCTTTGGTTGCAATCTGGATATCGCCGCTGAAAGTGTCATTTATCAGTTTGATATCGCGAATCTGGCTGTTGATCTGGCTGAACTGAAAATGGGCACCATCGAAATAATAGTAGGGCGCCCGATCGGTTTCAATATCGTTTTTAAGGGTTCCATTCCGAATGGTCAGGTTGCGAATCCCCAGCGACCATTTACCCGGGTTCCATCTCAAATGATCAGGATCATTGGGCGGGAGGGGAAGGCTCGCCATTCGGGCTCTGGGTGGCCTGTTTCCATCGTAATTGTAAATGGAGAAAATGGGCTGAACGATCGACAGATTTTTTACCTGGATATTTTTATTGATCAGGTCAAAAACTTCGGCCTGCAGATCGAGCGATTGAAGCGATAGCCCCAGGTTTTCACCTCTCCATTCATCCCGCTGCAATAGCCGGATATTTTTCAGCGAAACTTCCTTTACCGATAACTGGATCGGATTCTGCTTTTTCTGACTGGGGGGAGCTGCGAAGTAATCAGCCAGGAACTGGTAATTCCACACAGAATCCACCCGATGCAGATCGATAAGGGTGTTCTCCAGTCCGATATAAGTAAGTTCCACCTTGTCTTTTACAAAGAACCAGTCGGTGATATTTACCTTTAATGCGCCGGCATAAAGCAGTGTGTCTTTATGCTGATCCCTGACCAGAGTGCCATTCAGGGAAAGGGTGTTGAAGAACTCCAGGTCGATATGGTCTACCTTCACCTCGGTTTTCAGAGCTTTTGACAACCGGTTGGCGGCATGCCGGGCTATATAATTCTGTACGAATGATACCTGCAGGAGAAAATACACCAGCACAACCAATAGCAGAAGCGACAGGATTAAATAACCGGTTATTTTAAGTACTCGTTTCAGGAACTGGGTATTAGCTGTAAAATTAACTATTCAACGGTATCCTTCTGAGAAGAATGTGACAATTGAACGAAATTACTGGATGAGACTGGTATACCCGGGATGAGGTTTAATTCTTAACCTGGTCTTATAATCTGTTTATACGTTTTAAAGTGCCCTTCGTAGTTTTACCAGGTTGGTCAGCAGGTCTTCCAGCAGGTCGAGTTTCAACATGTTGGCGCCGTCACTTTTGGCAACTGCCGGATTTGGATGCGTTTCTATGAAGAGTCCATCTGCTCCTGCTGCCAGAGCGGCTTTGGCGATGGTACCAATCAGTTGAGGATTACCTCCTGTTACACCGGAAGTCTGGTTGGGTTGCTGCAGGCTATGAGTGCAATCCATCACCACCGGAACACCGTGTTCCTTCATCCAGGGAATATTGCGGTAATCCACTACCAGGTCCTGGTAACCAAAGGTGGTGCCTCTTTCTGTCAGGATAATCTTGTCGTTACCCGCCTGGCGGATTTTTTCAACAGCGAACTTCATAGCCGGACCGCTAAGAAACTGACCTTTTTTTACGTTGATGATTTTACCCGTTTCAGCCGCACTGATCAGCAAGTCGGTCTGGCGACACAGAAATGCGGGAATTTGCAGTATGTCAGCAAATTTCGCAGCAGGAGCGGCCTCATCGTGCGCGTGGATATCCGTGGTGGTTGGCAACTGGAAACGCTGCCCAGTTTTATGAAGCAGGTCTAAACCGAGTTCGTCTCCGAGTCCGGTAAAGGAACTTGCACTGGTTCGGTTGGCTTTGCGATAAGATGATTTGAAAATATAGGGGATGCCGAGTTTCGTGCAGATGGCTTTAACTTTTTCTGCCACTTCGCTGAGCAGTTCTTCGCTTTCAATAACACAGGGGCCGGCAATCAGAAAAAAGTTTTTCTCGTCGTAGGATTGTCCCCTGAACAGGTCTTGCAGAAATTTTTCCATCCTGCAAAGATAAGGGTTCCATTCACCCCTTCATTCCGATGCGGCGGATGCCACCGGTCGGTGGAGTGAAGGGGTGAAAAAACAAAGCTTTTTGTATGTAGGTTTGCAACCGAAATTGCGCTTGCTATGACGAAAGAAAAAATACTGGTTATTGGCGCCTGCGGTCAGATCGGAGTGGAACTGACCCTGGCATTGAGAAAGATTTATGGGAATAATAATGTACTCGCTTCTGACCTCCGGGAGGAAAATGAACTCCTGAAAGGCACAGGCCCCTATGTATCCATTGATGCCCTGAACAAAGAGATGCTGCATGTGCTGGTGATCCGGCAGAATATTACCCAAATTTATCTGCTGGCCGCGATTCTCTCTGCAACAGGAGAAAAGAACCCCAACCTGGCCTGGCATTTAAATATGCAGAGCCTTTTGAATGTACTGGATATTGCACGCGAGGAAAAACTGACCAAAGTTTACTGGCCATCCTCCATTGCGGTTTTTGGTCCTACTTCCCCAAAACAAAACTGCCCGCAGTATACCATTATTGAACCTACTACTGTATATGGAATCTCCAAATACGCGGGGGAATTCTGGTGTAACTATTACCACCAGCGGTATGGAGTGGATGTGAGAAGTTTACGTTATCCCGGTCTGATCAGTTATAAATCAGCTCCAGGCGGAGGTACTACCGATTATGCGGTAGAGATTTTTCACGAAGCCCTGGAAGAAGGACAATATACTTCCTTTCTGAAGGAAGATACCTACCTGCCTATGATGTATATGCCAGATGCCATCAAGGCAACTATTGAACTCATGGAGGCTCCGGCTGAAAAGATCACCGTTCGTACTTCGTATAATGTTTCCGCCATGAGCTTTTCTCCCCGGGAAATTGCCACTGCGATCCAGGAACATATTCCACATTTCACCATGCACTATGAACCCGACTATCGTCAGGCGATAGCCGATTCCTGGCCACAGAGTATTGATGATCACATTGCCAGGAGAGATTGGGGTTGGCAACAGGATTTTGATCTCAAGCGAATGACGGCTGATATGCTGGCCAATCTGAAAGCTCAGTAAGCTTGTTAAAATCTCAACTTAACCGGCTGGCTGCCGTAAATTGCCGGCATTATGCTAAGGTGTATGCGAAAATTTACAGGAGTTGTACTATTCTGTTTATCCGGCTTAATCGGACAGGCACAAACGCTGAAAGCGGGTCTCTGGAAGGCTGAACTGCTCCGAGAAACCGGTTTGCCTATTGTATTTAATTTTGAATGGCGGAATGAAAAGGGGAAACCTGTAATGACCATTTTAAATGCAACTGAGCGACTGGTTGTTAGCAATATCAGGCATAAGGGGGATTCTGTTTTAATTGATCTGCCTTTTTTTGAGTCGGCCTTTTATCTGCAAATTCAAAAAGATGGTTCATTGAAAGGGCAGTGGAGAAAGGGAACCAGCACGGTATTGTCGGTTATGCCAATGGTGGCAAAACCAGGAATTAAGGATCGCTTTCAACCCGGAGCTGCACCTGACCTGAACCTGACCGGTAAATGGGAGATGACTATTATCCGGCCGGATGGGAGTCCGCGGCCTGCAGTTGCCCAACTTGAACAGAAAGGCTCTTATCTCACAGGAACCATCCTGGCTCCTTCGGGAGATTATCGATTCCTGGAAGGAATTGTTCGCGGCGACAGTATGTTTTTAAGCACTTTTGATGGCAGTCACGCATATGTTTTTTCAGCCAATATTCGCAATGCCAATGAAATTGATGGCGGTTATTTTTACTCTGGCCCCAAACATATGGAAACATTTTCTGCCAAACGGAATGAAGCAGCCAGTCTGCCGCTGGATGGTATCCAGGTTCATGTTCGGCCAGATGCTCAGCCATTGCAATTCAGTTTTCCGGATATCGATGGCAATACTGTAAGCATACGGGATGCGCGCTTTCAAAACAAGGTGGTGGTAGTACAAATTATGGGTTCCTGGTGTCCAAATTGTATGGATGAAACCCGTTTTCTAAGCAGGTATTATGAGCAGCATAAAGCAAGGGGACTCGAAGTGGTTTCCCTGGCATATGAATACAGTACTGATATGAATCGCTCCCGTGCCAGCCTGCGTAAGTTTAAAGATCGGTTCAATGTGGGATATCCTATGCTGATTACGGGTGTTACCAGTTCGGATACGCTTCGCACAGAAAAGACTTTACCTCAGTTAACACCAATTAAAGTTTTTCCAACAACTATTTTTGTTGGAAGAGATGGTGCTATTAAAAAGGTGCACAGTGGATTTTTTGGTCCGGCTACCGGTGAAGAACACACGAAATACGTAAAGGAGTTTGAAGAAACAGTGAACCGTTTGTTGGGAGAATAATTGTCACCTTAGAGAAATGCAAGGTCCGCAACTGTTCTGTTTTCCAGGATAGCCAGGCTGGCGTCTCGTACTTCTTTCATAAGATGGTTGAGTCCGCAGGTCAGCTCATTGCAGTCCTCACATTTCTTATAAAAGTTAAGGCTGGCACAGGGTAACATGGCGATCGGTCCATCGAGTAACCTGATTACCGATGCTACTTTTATTTCGCCGGGAGGTAAGGCAAAATAATAGCCACCACCTTTTCCTTTTTTACTCTCAAGGAGGCCGGCTTTTTTCAAATCAAGCAGGATTGCTTCCAGGAATTTGATGGGAATTTTTTGATCCAGCGAAATATCCGCGATTAATATTGGATCCATTTTTTCCCGCTTGGCCATATAGCTCAAGGCCTTCAATCCGTATTGCGTTTTCTTTGAAATCATTCCTGAAACTTATCTGGTAATCAAAATCCCAACACCTCCTTCATGCCATAAATACCTTTCTTCCCCTGCAGGAATTCAGCTGCCATTACTGCACCTGTTGCAAAACCGGTTCTGCTGTGTGCGGTATGAATGATTTCGATATCATCAATGGCGGAAGCATATTTTATCTTATGTGTGCCGGGTGCCGGATCGATGCGTTCACTGATGATGGAAAGTTCATCGGCTTTACCAGATGCATGGTTAACCCAATTCTTATAGAGCGGAATAGCGTGAAGAATCTGTTCAGCAAGCGTAACTGCAGTGCCGGATGGTGCATCTTTTTTCTGGGTATGATGTATTTCTTCCATGGAAGCACGGTATTCAGTCTGATGAGCCATCAGTTCAGCCAGCTTTTTATTGAGTTCAAAAAAGATATTTACACCAACAGAAAAATTACTGGAATAGAGAAATGCTCCCTGTTGCTGCAGACAGTATTCATCTACCGCTTCTTTTTTATCAAGCCATCCGGTTGACCCGCAAACAACAGGAGTATTGTATTTCAAAAGATCCATTATATTATCGAAAGCACTATGAGGACTGGTAAATTCGATAGCAACATCAATCTTTGCCAAATTTGATTCATTGAGGTCCTGCCTGTTATCAAGGTCAATTTTAAGTCCGATGGTATGACCCCTTTCCAGTGCAATTTTTTCAATAGCCTGGCCCATTTTTCCGTATCCTATAAGTGCGATTTGCAAAGTAAAAGATTGAAGGTTTGAAATTATGGCAGGTTACGCAGATGGCAACCTTTGGCGCAAAGATAAGGCTCTTCTCACTTCGCCCATAACCGGCCGGGTTTCGCTTTGTGAATATCAAACACAAGCGATAATCCGGCTGTATTGCCTACACCCAACTGATAGGTGTTGTTGGGCAGTAGTGGTTTGAGTTTCATGCTGAGCTCGGGACTCACATCAAATTCTTTCAGGTGAGCATCCACTGTTGCATCTACCACATTAAGGCCCCAGAAAAGAAGAAAAACCAAAACGGAATAGTCTATATTCCGACGGAATTCCCGACGGTAGTTATCCAGAGAGGAAGCCGCGTTATTTTCGACAAATACTCTCAGGTAAGGAGCAACTTTATCATAGTTTGCCGTATCCTTAGTAACAGTAACCTGGTAGGCATAACGAACCTCCCGGTAGGTTTTGATATTGTCAAAAAACACATAACCTGTTATGCCAAGTGCCGCATAAACTATGGGCACTTTCCAGTACTTTTTATTATAGACCTGACCCCATCCGGGAATAATTGCGGAACGGATAGTTGCTTTTCGCGGATTGTGCGGAGCCTTCACCTTTTTAGGCGAAAGCGCCAGGCTATCAGCTGCGTGTGAAAGCGTGTCAGCTTTTGAACGCAGAGTATCTTTCCTGGCAGGAATGGTATCTGTCCATACCGGCTGCACACCGGCACTACTAACGGTAAAGAACAAATGCAAATCTTTGAAAGGACCTGGAGTACTGGCAGCAGCAGCTTTCAGGCTCCAGAAAGAGCCGGAAAAAAGCGTCAGAAACAATACCAGTTGTAGTCTGCTCATGAATTAGTTCACCGTTACACCCATTGCTTCCAGCAGCTTGTTTAGTTCCTGGATGGAATAATATTCCAGGGTGATACTGCCATGCCCTTTTTTATTGTGGCTCAGTTTCACTTTTGTGCTGAAATGAGAAGCTAAATTATCCTCGATTTTCTTGTATACAGGCGGCAGGCTGGTTTTTGGAGCAGTTTTAACAGCGGCACCGTCTTCCTTATACATCTTCCGAACCAGTTCTTCCGTTTGGCGTACCGAAAGTCCACTCTTCTTGATCTCGTTAAAAATATAGAGTTGCTTGTCTACATGATCCACATTGATCAGTGCGCGGGCATGTCCCATGCTGATATCCCCGTTACGAACTGCTACCTGGATATCAGGAGGGAGTCTTAACAGGCGAATATAATTCGCAACAGTGCTTCTTTCTTTACCCATGCGCTCAGCCACCTGTTCCTGCGTATAATTCAATTCATCCATCATACGCTTGTAGCTAAGGCTTACTTCGATGGCATTCAGGTCTTCCCGCTGCAGGTTTTCCAACAGTGCCAGTTCAAGCAGTTGCTGGTCATCCGCCTGGCGGATATAGGCTGGAAGATCTTTCAGTCCCGCTATTTTGGATGCACGAAAACGTCGTTCTCCGGAAATCAGCCGGTATTTGCCTGATGGCAGTTTGGATACCGTAATGGGCTGAATGATATCATGAATTTTAATAGAAGCAGCCAGTTCATTCAGTGCCTGCTCATCAAAATCGTGACGCGGTTGCTTGGGATTGGTTTCAATCTGGGTAATTGGGATGCGAGACATGGAAGTTGCCTGCTCTACTACCTGGGGCTTTAATTGCCCGGAGGTGTTTTTCAGATCAGCATCAATATTCTGCAAAAGGGAACGTATTCCTTTACCGAGCGCGTCTTTTTTATTTGGGTTGGTCATGATTGAAAAGTGAGAGGTGAAACGTGAAAAGTGAAACAGAATCCCCGCTATTCTTCGCCTCCGTCTTCCGTTTCTTCTTCCATCACACGGTCTTCCTGGCTGATGCGGGTCATATTGTTTTTCTGGAGGATTTCCTTGGCGAGGTTAAGATAATTTACGGATCCTTTGCTGTATGCATCATAAAGAATAACCGGCTTGCCTACCGAGGGCGCTTCACTGATACGGGTATTCCGATGTACGATCGTATTAAACACCAGCTCGTCGAAATGACGACGAACTTCACTAACCACCTGGTTGCACAAACGCAAACGGCCATCGTACATGGTCATCAGGATACCTTCAATTTCCAGTTCCGGATTGAGGCGGTTCTGTACAATTTTTATGGTATTCAGCAATTTGCCCAATCCTTCCAGGGCAAAAAACTCCGTTTGCACAGGAACGATTACCGAATCTGCCGCTGTCAATGCGTTAACAGTGATGAGTCCCAATGAAGGGGAACAGTCAATTACGATAAAATCATAGTCGTCCAGAACAGGGGCAAGTATTCCTTTCAGTACATTTTCCCGGTTGGGATAATTGATCATCTCAATCTCGGCACCCACCAGGTCGATATGCGATGGTACCACATCCAGGTGCGGAATGTCCGATTTCAGGATGACATCCCGAATGGGGGTTCCATTCACCATACAGTCGTACAGGCTTTGCGTGATATTATGCAGGTCGAATCCGGTTCCGGTGGTGCTGTTCGCCTGGGGATCCGCGTCCACCAGCAGGGTACGGAATTCCAGTACGGCAAAACTCGCTGCCAGGTTAATGGCTGTGGTGGTTTTGCCTACACCACCTTTTTGATTCGCTACTCCTATGATTCTTGCCATAATTCAGTTCCTCGTTCTTCGTTTTCGGGTATGGGATTAAATCGTAATACTTTCACCAATTGCTACCAGGTGCAACTTTTTGCCGCCGTAGGAAAATAAATCCTGGGCGGCCCGATGATCGATTTTGATAAATCCGAAAGTATCGTAATGGACTCCGATAACCTGCTGGCACTTGATCATTTCAGCGCAGGCCAGTGCATCGGAGGCATTCATGGTAAAATTGTCGCCAATTGGCAAGACCGCAAAATTAAGTTTTGCCCATCGCGGAATTAATTGCATATCAAGGGTTAAGGCTGTATCACCGGCATAATAAAAATTGCCGGCATCGGAGTAAACGATGAATCCCATTGGATTACCTCCATAAGAGCCATCTGGAAGGCTGCTGGAATGCTGAGCAACGGTACACCTTACCTTGAAATCACCAAAATCCCAGGAACCTCCTGTATTCATGGGGTGGGTATTGGCTACCCCATTTTTGTTCAGCCATTCGTGAATCTCCCAGTTGGTGATCACTTTCGCACCGGTTCGGGTGGCAATCGAGATACAATCCGCAATATGATCCGAATGCCCATGAGAAACCAGGATATAATCCGCTTTGATATTATTTATGTCAATTCCCTTTGCCAATTCATTGTAGGAAATAAATGGATCAAAGAGCAGGTGTTTGCCGTTGATCACGACCGAAAAACAGGAATGTCCATAATATGTATATTGCATAATCTGCACTTTTTTTGACCAGGGACAGCAAAAATAACGTTTCGGCTTAAAATAACCGGAACAAACCGAAGCGGTGCTTGTTATCAAAGGCAGATTTTTGCAGTATAACATGAATTCGAACTACACCATTGTATCAGGAACCAACCGTACCGGAAGTAATACCCTGAAAATTGCGCAGCAATATAAAGACCTACTGGCTCAGAAAGGAATTGAGGCTAAACTGTTGAGCCTGGAAAACCTGGATGTAAGTACCCGTAATGACCAGATCCGCGATCTGGAGACCCGTATGCTGGTTCCCACCTCCAAATTCATTTTCATCTCCCCGGAATACAATGGAAGTATACCGGGTGTATTGAAATCCTTGTTCGATAGCAGTGATATCCAGTCCTGCTGGTGGGGAAAAAAGGCCTTGCTGGTGGGAGTATCAACCGGCCGGGCAGGCAATCTCCGGGGTATGGAACACCTGACCGGGATCCTTCATTACCTGAAAATGATCGTACACCATAATAAACTTCCAATATCGTTGGTGAATGTGCTACTGAACCTGGATGGCAGCATCAAGGACGAGCCAACCCTGAGAGCAATCCACCAGCAATTGGATGAATTTGTCGCTTTTTAATACAATTCAATGAGAAGTTCCGGCATGATATGGGTGATATTGGTATTCCTGCTGATTCTTGATTTATATGTATTTCAGGCATTGCGCCATGTGACGCAAGCCTGGTCCGTACGATCGCGCCAGACAATGCTGATCGGATTTTGGGTAATATCAATCGGAGTGGCGGTTGTTTTTGTTTTTATGCCGCAACTTGGGGCAAATAACTGGCCTAAGACGGTACGTTCGTATGTATTTGCCACTATTGTCGGACTCTTTTTCTCCAAATTGATAGCGAGTGTTTTTTTCCTGGTGGATGATGTTCGCCGGGGCGTTCAGTTCACAGCCGGTAAAGTTATTCCAAAAGCAAAAGCAGCTTCTGAAGAAAATGACCACGGAATAAGTAGATCTGCGTTTCTCAGCTGGCTGGGCCTGGCAGCCGGTTCTGCATTGTTTGGAACGTTTATGTATGGGTTTACGAATAAATACAATTATTCGGTTAAGCGTCACCGTTTGTCCTACGGAAATTTACCGGCCGCATTTAAGGGTTTGCGGATTTTACAGATCAGCGATATACACAGCGGAAGTTTTACAGATCCCATAGCTGTGCAGAAAGGTGTGGATCGTATACAGCAATTGAACCCCGACATCATTTTATTTACGGGTGACCTGGTGAATGATCGAGCGGTGGAAATGGAACCCTATAAAGAAATATTTTCACAGTTGAAAGCGCCCCTTGGCGTTTATTCCGTTTTGGGTAATCATGATTATGGCGATTATTTTCAATGGGAATCAAGAGCTGCAAAAGAAAAAAATCTGGCTGATTTAATTCAGTTGCATGCAGACATGGGCTGGAGATTACTGATGAATGAACATGTGGTGTTGGAGCGGGAAGGAGAAAAAATTGCCCTGATTGGAATTGAAAACTGGGGAGCAAAAGCAAATTTTCCTAAGTATGGAAATTTATCCAATGCATACAAGGGAGCAGCAGAATATCCCTTTAAGATATTAATGAGTCATGATCCCAGCCATTGGGATGCAGAAGTGCGCCAAACTTATCCTGATATTGATCTGACGCTAAGCGGTCACACTCATGGAATGCAATTCGGAGTGGAATTGCCTGGGTTTAAATGGAGCCCCGTCCAATATATTTACAAGCAATGGGCCGGACTCTACGAAACCGAGCGGCAGAAACTCTATGTAAACCGGGGATTTGGTTTTATCGGGTACCCGGGAAGAGTAGGCATATTACCGGAGATTACCATTTTGGAGCTCGTTTGACTTAGGAAAATGTGAAAGGTTTAATCCGGTTTTGTTTGCATTTTATTTAACAGGCATGCATAGCCGTTGGCATATAATTGGCGCTAATTTTCCACAAAACCAACATTATGAAATCCAAACTTAGTTTGCTCGTGCTGGCCTTGCTGTCAGTAACCCTAACACAGGCGCAGGGACTCCATTTCGGAATTAAAGGTGGTGCTAATATGACCAAAGTTGATGGTAAAGCCATGAGTGATGAATTCAATTATGGGTATCAGCTTGGAGGATTTGCAGAAGTGGGATTAGGAAAAAAATGGTTCATTCAACCGGAGTTGATGTGGACCGAATATCGGACAAGAACGGCGGATGATTTTGAAGATATCATTAATAATGCCATTGACGGTTCAAATCGGAAAGAAGTAAAATTGAATTACCTGGCTATTCCGATAACACTGAACTATCGGTTGCTGGACTGGTTCTCCCTTCATTTAGGCCCACAATTTGGAGTATTGCTGAACCAAGAAAAGAATCTCCTTCAAAATGGACGAGATGCTTTCAATGCAGGGGTGGTATCCATAGTAGGTGGTGCTCAGCTTAATTTTGGGGGCTTTCACATTACCGGCCGCTATTTCACAAATATTAATGACATCAATTCGGGAGAGATTAATTCAGATATCAATAATGCCTGGAAGAACAAAGGATTCCAGGTGGGTGTAGGTATTAGAATATTGTAAGCTGGCCGTGCAACGTTCATTTGCGCTATGTTTGCAAAAATTTTCTTTACCGATGTCTTTACAAGCAATGATACAGGAAGCCTGGGGCAACCGGGAACTTCTTAAAGAAGCTGATTATGCAGATGCGGTTCGTGCCGTAATCGAAGAAGTAGATAAAGGTCGTCTTCGCGTGGCGAGTCCGGGTGAAAACGGATGGGTGGTGAATGAGTGGGTGAAACAGGCCATCCTGATGTATTTTGGTATTCAGCAGATGCAAACCTACGAACTTGGACCCTTTGAGTTTTACGATAAGATGTTGCTGAAGAAAAACTATGCATCACTGGGAGTTCGTGCTGTACCACATGCTATCGCCCGCTATGGCGCTTTCCTGGGTCGCAATGTAGTGATGATGCCAAGTTATGTAAACATCGGTGCCTATGTAGATGAAGGCACCATGGTGGATACCTGGGCAACTGTGGGCAGTTGCGCGCAGATTGGTAAAGGTGTACACCTGAGTGGTGGAGTAGGAATTGGTGGTGTACTGGAGCCCTTGCAGGCAGCTCCTGTGATCATTGAAGATGGTTGTTTTATTGGATCCCGTTGTATTGTAGTAGAAGGAGTAATAGTGGAAAAAGAAGCAGTGCTTGGCGCAAACGTGGTATTGACACAGAGCACCAAAATTATTGATGTAAGCAGTTCTGAGCCTATCGAATACAAAGGAAGGGTACCTGCACGCAGTGTTGTGATTCCGGGTTCTTATACCAAAAAATTTGCAGCAGGAGAATACCAGGTGAGCTGTGCATTGATCATTGGTCAGCGGAAACCAAGTACCGATTTAAAAACCAGCCTCAATGATGCGCTGCGTGATTTCAACGTGAGCGTGTAAGTGGGAACTGGAACACATAAGCAACTGCACTGGTGGGGGTTTCTTTTGACCTTTACCGGTGCAGTTTTGTTTTCGACCAAGGCCGTGATGGTGAAGCTGGCTTACCGAGAAGTGCGAATTGATGCGATCAGCCTGCTGATGTTGCGCATGTTGTTTTCGGTGCCTTTTTTTATTGCGGTGGCATGGTGGAACAGCCGGCAAGAGGGAGGGACAACTGTATCGCGGCGCGACTGGCTTTGGGTGATTGTTTGCGGATTGCTGGGGTATTATGCCAGCAGTTGGTTTGATTTTATCGGACTGCAATTTATATCTGCAGCATTGGAGCGGTTGATCCTGTTTTTGTATCCGAGTTTTACGGCGTTTATTAATTTTTTCTTATTTCGACAGAAACTGAGCAGGCGGCAGGGCTGGGCTTTGCTGATCACCTATCTCGGCATTGGCATAGCCTACTATGGAGAACTGCAGATTGACTATGGAAAGGATGGTTTCTTTTTCGGCTCTCTGATGATTTTTATATGTGCCATTACCTATGCCGGTTACCTGGCGGGAAGTGGGCGCATGATACCCAAAGTAGGTGCAACCCGGTTTAATGCATATGCCATGTTAGCGGCATCGGGCGGAATCTTTTTACATTACCTGGTGGAGAAGGGGATAGGAGGATTCGACTGGACAGGAGAGAAGGTTCAATTCGGGCTGATGCTGGCGATCTTTGCAACGGTTTTACCTTCTTTTTTTCTGACTGCCGGAATGAAACGTATTGGCAGCAACAATGCCGCTATTATTTCTTCCATTGGTCCTGTTTCCACCATTGCGCAGGCATATTTCTTCCTTAATGAACCCGTGCATGCACCTCAGCTCTTCGGAACCGTGCTGGTAGTACTGGGGGTAACAATGATTGGCTGGAAATCCAAATAGCCCCACCCGACCGGTGGCACCCGCCGCGGCGGAGTGGGGGTGAAAAAAACTTTTAAAACCGGAACGGATTTTTTGGAAGGAATCCCTGATTTCCTATATTTGCACCCCGTTAAACAACAAACGGATGCCCAGGTGGCGAAATTGGTAGACGCACCGTCTTCAGGTGGCGGCGCCGCGAGGTGTGCTGGTTCGAATCCAGTCCTGGGCACGGATAAAAAAGGGAAACCCTTGATAGCAGCAGCTTTCAAGGGTTTCCCTTTTTTTATTAGCAAAATTTTAAATATTAAAATATTTATCATATCTTGATATAACCTTAGGAAAGCGCTCGCTCATCCCTGTAAAACTCCCTTACATTTTTAAACTTTTCTATGAAACTTCTTCCCAAAAAGGGCAGCGGGACGTTTATTGCCATTAAACGACTTGCTATACTGGTCCTTGCAGTATTAATGGCTTACCAGTCAATTTCCCAGGTAAATAAGTTCCGTTCTGTTCAGTCGGGCACCTGGACCAGTCTGGCAACCTGGGAGATGTCAACCGATGGCACTAACTGGATTGCTGCTTCCCATTTTCCGGATTATTTGGATGGTGCAATTGTTATACGCAATGGACATGAAATTGCGTGGAACAGAATGTTCTCTGAATTGCGAGATGAGAATGGAAATGTTATTTCCGCAGTTGATGATCTCGTTGTGGAATCAGGTGCCTTGCTTATTGTGAATACTCCGTATTCAATGATTATTGGACTTCCGGAAACTGAAGGCACAGGAATAACAATTAATGGCACATTGGAACTTAATACTGCAAGTATTGAGTGTAATTATCCGCTTATAATAAATGGTGTGTTGAATGTTTCAGCAGGTGGTGTTTCAGGGGGATTGGTTGTGATTAATTCTACGGGGACGTTAAACGCTACTGGCCCCGGTGGAAAAGGATTTATGTTTATGGAAAACTATGGGACTGTAAATCTTGATCAGGGGCAAGTTTATTTTAGTGGAGTTCCGGTAAATTATGCAACATGGAATGATAGAACTCCAGATGTAATTTCTTCAGTTAATGGGTTTACCAATAATGGGGTAAATACCAGATTTGGAGGTTCAAGGTTTTACGAAGGTGTTTATTATAACGGTACAGGAATGTTGTCTGGATTCGGAGATATTGAATTTAGTAATGCTACCACGGTAATAGATAAAATTTCACCCGGAGCGCCTTTTGGAATGTTAGAGTTGAAATCCTTACAGCCCATTGCTACAATGGAGTTAAATATTGAATTAAACAATACAGCTGGCGCTGGTATTGGTCATGATCTTTTGCAATTACGGGGGAGTTTCACATTTAGTGGTACATTGAATGTAACAGAACTGGCAACAATGCCACCAGGGGATTACACCATTGTTGAAAGTCTGCAGGGTACTTTAAGTGCAAATTTCACCAATACCAACTTACCTCCTGGTTATACCATACAATACAATAGCAATTCCATTGTGTTGGTGAAAGAAGAGATTGTACCTGCCGGGCATTTTCGTACTTCCCAATCAGGTAACTGGACTGATCCCTCTAGCTGGGAATTTTCAACTGACAGTATCGCCTGGATAACGGCTTCCAGATTCCCGGACCATAAGGATGAAAGTATTCGTATACTTAACGGGCACACAATTGCATGGAACAGAATTTATTCGGATGCACGAAATGAATTGGGTGAAGTGGTTTCAGCAGTTGATGATCTTATTGTTGACAATGGAGCAACATTAACAGTTAATTCATCTTATTATTTGCTGATAGGTTTACCCGAAGAAGATGGTAATGGAATTACTATCAATGGTTCGCTGGTAATAAATGGCGGCAGTATTGAATGTAATTATCCTTTAATAATTAATGGCCTGGCTTCAGTTACAGAGGGAGGAGTATCCGGAAGCCCCATAGTAATTAACAGTTCCGGAGTCCTTACAGCATCCGGACCGGCTGCAAAAGGATTTATGGGCATGCAAAATTACGGTACTGTTAATCTGGATGAAGGAGATTTCCATTTTAGCGCAGCTCCTGCCAATTATGGTAGTTGGAATGATCGGACAACAGGCTCATTTTTTTCCATAAATGGGTTTACCAATAATGGAATCTATTTCAGAAATGGTGGAACCAGAGTATTCGATGCAGTCCATTTTTCCGGTACAGGTACAGTTAGTGGTTTTGGTTTTGTGGAATTTCTTAATGGTTCAACCAATGTGCCTAAAATAAGTCCGGGTGCTGGTACCACTTCTTTTGATACCCTGGTTCTTAAAACACTTAAGCCTATTACCATTTCGGAGTTGACTATTGAATTGCAGAGTTACGAAGGACCAGGCAAAGGTCATGACCTCCTGCAATTACGTGGAAATTATACGTTAAGTGGCACACTGAATGTTACTGAGTATTCGGCAATGGCGAATGGATATTATACAATCATTGAGAGTTTAGCAGGGTCCCTGACTGGAACTTTTAGTACTGCTAATCTGCCTCCAGGATATTCGGTTAGGTATGGAGGCAATACTGTATTTCTTTATAAGGAAGTGGTTTTAACTCCAGGTTATTTTCGTTCTGCACAATCAGGTGACTGGTCCGCAATTACTTCCTGGGAATTTTCAGAAGACAATAGCAGTTGGTCTGCTGCAACCAGAATACCAGGTATTATTGACCATGATATAAGAATTCTGGATGGGCATACCATTAACTGGGATTTTGAATATAGTGGTGATTATCCGGTTTATGAACCTTATCCGGGTATGGTTAAGTCTTTGACAGTGGAAATAGGAGGAACGCTATTATTGGATAAACCCAATAGCTACCTATCTAATGGTCAATTTTTGGGTTATGGTGGAACACTGACCATTAATGGACGATTGATAATGAATGGAGGAGTAATCGAAAATAACGGCTATATTTTTATAAATGGCATTTTCGATATGCAGGGAGGTGATATTTCAAATTATTCAAATTTCTTTACTGTTAATACAGGAGGAGTCCTGAATATGTTCGGTTCTGGAGTAAAGAAATTTAATCAATTTGAGAACTATGGCACCGTTAACCATGATGGAGGTGATTTTACAGTAATTAATGCAGTGTTAAGGAACTATGGAACCTGGAATGATCGTAATTCAGATGATTGGATGGTAGTTGAAGGTTTTGTAAATGATGGATTATACAATAAGTATGGAGGTAGCAGGACATTCACCGGTCTGTCCATCTCGGGAAATGGCTCGTTTCGTGGTTATGGCATAATTCAGTCCAATGGGATATCCGATGATTTTAATAAAATACAGCCGGGGGATTCCCTGGGAACCCTTGAGATAATAGTTTATGGAGGTACTGTAAGGTTAGATGATCTTCAAATTCAATTAGGGAATATAGCTGGTCCGGGAATCGGACATGATCTTTTAAACCTGAGAGGTGATTATGTGTTGGCAGGTAACCTGGACGTGATTGAACTTTCGTCTATACCTACCGGTGAATACCTGATCATTCAAAGCCTGGAAGGTACGCTGACTGGCAGTTTCAATACAACGAATCTGCCCGCAGGATATAGCGTACAATACAATCCGAATGCTGTTGTTCTGCTGAAATCGAATCCTGCCCTGTTCCGAAATATTACCATAAATAACGCCGGAACAGTAACCGAAGGTGCATCCGGACAAAAAGAAATGTTATTCGTAGTTCGATTAAATGCCGCTTCTACTGCAACAATCGAAGTTCAGTATTCAACTATCGACAGTACTGCACTTGAAAGTTCAGATTATTTAAATACTTCCGGCACCCTGACATTTGAACCCGGACGTTTACGTGATACCATTCGGGTGCCCGTTCTTGGAGACAAGATTGTAGAAGCAGATGAGTTTATTGCAGTTCAGCTCTCAAGCCCGGTTAATGGAAATATAATCGACGGAAATGCCTACGGTATGATTCGCAATGATGATTCCTACCCGGCAATAATTATTGCGAATACAAGTATTCGGGAAGGGGATTATTCGGATTCTATCCTTCAGGTTAAAGTCAGGTTAAGTGCTTCCTATCCGGAAGCGGTTAGTCTGCAATATCAAACCAGGGATAGTACAGCCAGCTCCGGTGATGACTATCTGAGCACAACCGGGACAATACTATTTTCACCAGGGGATACGCTCGCGTACATACCGGTATTGATAAAAGCTGACCGCATTGATGAGCCTAATGAAATTCTTTTGATTGATCTGACAGATCCAGTCAATGCACGTTTGAATAATCCAACAGGTAGGCTTACTATCACAGATAATGACCAATTGCCCAGAGTTATTAGTACGAATATAAATATACCGGAAGGTAACACGAATGACTATCAGCCAGTCAGCATAACAGTACGATTAAGTCGCGCTTATCCCTTGCCCGTAACGGTCAGGTACACAACGATAGACAGTAGTGCAACAAATGGAACTGATTATCAGGCAGTCACAGGAATACTTACGTTTAATCCGGAGGATACACTCGAAACATTTAGCCTGCCCGTTTTTGGCGATGGTATAGTGGAAGGAAATGAGCAGATTAAACTTATTCTTGATTTGCCAACCAATGCAACAGTCACAAATACCATTTACAGAATCAATATTACCAACGATGATAGTTACCCAACAATCAATGCTATTGCTGCCAATGTAACAGAAGGTGATGCCGGTGCAGTAGAAATGACAATGAAGCTTCGGATTAGTAAGCGTTATCCAGAGGATATTTCTGTTCAGGTGAACAGCAGTAATCTTACAGCCCTGAGTGGAATTGACTTTGAAAGCTTTAGTCAGCAGGTAGTATTTCCAGGAAATGGGGATACCATTCAGACAATAACGTTGCTAATCCTTCCTGATGAGCTGGATGAACTAAACGAAACATTCAGAATACAACTCACAGATGCTGTAAATGCCAGGATATCCGGAACCGGCACAGTCAATGCGACGATCGTAGATAATGATCCTGTTCCGGCAATTCGGATTTTTGATTCCGCCGCCTATGAAGGAACGGGTGCTCTTTCTCTCAGGATTTCATTAAGTAGCGCAAGTGCTAAAACAGTAAGTGTTACTTATCGCACAACTACCGGAACTGCAACTGCAGGAACTGATTATGAAACAAATACAGGCACGATAGTTTCCTTTATACCTGGTGAAACGGAAAAATGGGTATCCATACCAATCGTGAATGATGGGTTGCCGGAACCTTCAGAAACTATCGTTGTTCAGTTAGGTAGTGCAGTAAATGGAACCGTTTCAGCTTCCCTGGGTGGCGATGCCTCTGCTATTGCCACTATTCTTGACGGATTAGAAAATACTGGGTCCTATAAAGGTTCGCTACAGCGTATAATGGAGGAGGATGTTAATAATGATGCAAGTGCAGTTTCCGTTCGGGTGTGGCCAAATCCAAGTAGCCAGTTATTTCTGCTGGAAATTATTAACAGCAAAGCAGAACCTGTTCACATTCAGATTTTTGATCTGACGGGTAAGGTTTTGGAAGGACATACTATTACTGGTGGTAAGTCGTCGCAGATAAGAGTTGGAAATAACTGGAGACCCGGCGTATATATACTGTCGGTGCGGCAAAATGGTATTTTACGAACCATGAAACTGATAAAAACTAACTAAACAAAAGTAGTGTAGTCATCTGCACTCATGTTCCATAAATGCTTCTGAACTGGCATTAAAACTATCGAGGATTCGGGTGCGTTTGCTTATATACCCTTTTTCATCCAACTCGTATGTGTAACGGGAATCTATTCCGGTACCCCTTTCAAAACGGATCGATTTGAGCAGACTTTTACTGGGTTTGCCCAACCAGGGATAATAAACCGCATTTCCAACAAAATATGCGGTATGCAGATAAGTCCAGAATTTTACGTCTTCGGGATAATATTCCAACCGGTTGACAGCAACAATGGTATCATACCGTATTTCAAATTCCGTTAAATTCCCGTTGGTGTAGGAGAGGGTATAATCCGCAATGCCAGATTTTGTAGAGTCTCTCATTGTTGCCAGATACTTATCTGGTGTATAGGTGAAATATCTTTTTGTATTGAGGGTACCATCCAGGTAAATTTCGCAGGACGCTGCCAATGCTTCATTGTTCAGGTAAAATACTACGTACCATTCCTTTCCCCCGGGAGTATAGGAAATGGTAATTTTATCCGATTGATAAGAAATACTATCATCTCTTCCCATAGGCCGGTCTACAAAAATCAATCGATTCAATTCATCAAAATGATAGGTAAGTGCATAGACGGTACTGTCTGAAATCACACTTTCTTTTGTATGGTAGCAGGTTTTTTCTCTATTAATTGATGTTTCTTTCTGGCAACTCTGCAGGATGATTAAAAGTGATAGAATAGCGACATAATATAACTTCTTATTCATTGGATAGGGTTTCTTTTCAATTAACGATCTACACTTTCACTCCAAACAGATAACCAACCACTGCTGATAAAACCATCGCAATAGTTCCCCAGATAACAATCCGAAGGATCGCTTTACCGATGCTTGATCCGCCTGTTTTTGCGGATACAGCTCCAAGGATAATCAGAGAAAGCATCGTAAATCCATAAAGGTAATATTCCATGTTGGAGACCGGAGCAAAGAGTGTTACCAATAGTGGCAGGATACCTCCCGCAGTAAACGCAGCGCCTGAGGCGAAGGCTGCCTGGATGGGTTTGGCCTGGCTGATTTCATTGATGCCTAACTCATCCCGGATATGTGCCCCCAACGCATCCGCTGCTGTTAACTCTTTCGCAACTTGTAAGGCTGTTTCTTTTTTCAATCCACGCTTTTCATAGATCTGGGCCAGAATGGATAATTCGGTTTCGGGCATTTGCTCCAATTCGAGTTTTTCCCGTTCGATATCTGCTTTTTCAATATCGGTTTGTGAACTGACAGAAACATATTCCCCGGCTGCCATTGATAATGCACCTGCTACTAGTCCGGCTATGGTGGCCAGGAGAATTGGATCTCTTTCTGTGCTGGCTGTTGCTACACCTATGGCCAGACTTGAGATGGAAATAATGCCATCATTTGCACCCAATACTGCAGCCCTGAGCCAATTGCTGCGATGGATAAAGTGGCTATCCAGGTAGTTGTCGATGGTAATCATATTTCTGGAGAAGTTTGAACTGTTAATGTACATAATTTATGGAAGTCTGCGCAATCCGTCGGCTCTAATTGCATTCCGTCGGATTTACAACAAAGGCAGGTTTTTCCTGTTGCAATTTGCTCCAATGAAACACCTTATCCCCCTGGTAGTCCTGGGCGCAATAGCTATGTACGCCTGTACCACCGAAAAAGAAAACGAAGGTCCTGCTAATGAACCGGATCCAGTTGTACTTGAAGAACTCGCATTCAGTGCTTTGCCACAAACTACTGCCAGTTTTAATCTTTCCGAAAATGCAGATCATGTAAATGTAATGGGTAACCAGCGCAAACCAGTTCCTGCATTCAAATCACTTTCCGTTAAACCAGGCAAAGCGATCGGTTTTGTAAAAGACAGTTATGGCAGACCAATTGCCGGAGCCCATATTGGTATTCGTTCTTCGGTTGTAGGTGGGGTTTATTCGAATGGTACCGGGGTTACCAATGAAAAAGGATATTATGAATTCAGTATCCCCTTCGGTACAGCAGAATTTTTCTCTGCCGCATATACCATTGATTACGGCGCCGGAAGAGCAGCTATTGGTTTATTTCCTGCAGATTCAACGTTGAATTCTTTTGCTTCCGAAGAAGGAGTAGTAAAAAACTTCGTGTTACTTCCCTATGGCAGAGGGAAAACGGAGGCAATCAGTGAAAAGCCCTGGTTTGGACGAAACTATTTTGGTGGAAGCATATTCATCAGTTATGATACCAAAGAACCCGGCGATATCTGGGCTCCTGCCGGTGCACTGCTGGAAGGATCTGAGTTTGAGCTTCGGCTTGAACCCGAAGAATGGCTTTTTCATGCAGCGGAACGTAAAACCATTGTAATTCGAAAGAAAACCGGCAACCTCAATTTTACGATTGTAAATATTCCTGTTGGTCGCTATAAAATTTCTGCGCGCCTTGTTGGTGGCGGAGACCTTCGCCTGAAGGAGATTGGTCCTTATGCCAATTCCAATTTTGGCCTTTCACCGAAGCAGGCAGTAGGTTCCACCACAGTCTGGTTTAATCCCGATGGCGCTCAGGCAAGCAGCACCGCCGCCTATACCGGAAATTGGAGATCCATTGATGTAAAAATTCAAATGCCCTGATATGAAAACAAGATCCAGGCTTTTATTCCTTTTGATCCTTTCAGCCCTGGTACTGATATTCTCGTATGCATCCTGCAATCGCGAAAACGAAGGCCCGGGTGCAATTACGCCTGATCCTCAAATCAGACCCCGTGGAACTGCTGCCGGCAATCCGGTCAGCGCTACCATCCCTTCTGCCGGCGGCGAATTAAAATCAGGTGATGGCAAACTCCTCGTAAAACTGCCTGCAGGTGCTGTTTCTGCAGGAACCGTCATTAGTATCCAACCCATAGAAAATACCCTGCATCCAGGCAGGTTGACTGCTTACCGATTATTGCCGGAGGGACTGTCATTACTTAAACCCGTAGAACTGATCTATACCTATTCGGATGAAGATATTGGCGGAACCGTGGAAGATGCTCTCTTTCTTGCCTATCAGAAAAATGATGGGGTATGGTCATTTATGACTGAAACCAATCTGGATGCAGCCAATCGGAAACTAACGGTTACGACAGACCGATTTGTTGATTGGGCTCCCTTCGCCTTGTTCCGGTTAAATGCAAATCCGGATGCGGTTAAAGCAGGAGCAGAATCAAAACTAAGCATTGAAATCACGGATTCTTACCTGTTGGCTCCTGAACATAAAGAACGGGCAATTGGTAAGAGCAGACCGTTGAGTGATAAAAACAAACTATCCAATTGGAAGTTGACCGGACAAGGAAACCTCTCTGTAAGTCAGGATAAATCAGGTGCTACGTTCAAAGCACCAACCCAGTTTGCAGGTGCCGCAAATGTGACGATTTCAGTCGATTTAAACAGGATTATACCAGAAGATACTCTTCCCAGAATCCGGTTATCCCAACCATTACAGCTTTACAAAAGAGTACGCTTTTACCAGGAGACTTATTTTATTGCAACAGCCGGCACTGATGAAATAAGTTTTCCCGCTCATTATTTTGTGCATCAGGATGGCATCCTGTCTGTAGTGGGTGCCCATAAAACCTCCAGTGGTACACCAAGTATATCGCTTATGATGGGGGTTGGAACTGAACTGAAAAGCAGGGTCTATCCCTGGAACGAGGACCTAAAAGACGGTACCGGGGTGATGGGATATGTACTGACCCTGACGGATGGATATATCTCTACACATGCTTGCGACGATGTAGCATCACCTGGTGCTGTAGCAGCAGAAGTGATAGAGGAAGATGGTGTAACCTTTATCCAGGGTGAATTTAATGGCAGGGTGTACAGGAACCGCGATTGTGACGATGATTTTTCATTGCCGATTCAGGGCGTTTTCAGGGTCAGGGCAAGATGATCTCAGGATAAGTTGGTCGACTCCAGGAGCCATTGGTAGGCAGAATCCACCGTTCATCGGACAATGGATAGGTGCTCCCGGCCCATTGCATATTTTAGTGCTGAAGGAGTCGTATGCAAAAAGGTTTCAACAGAAAATGGATATGGGGAATAACTGCAGGTGAACTGCTGGTATGGATTGGATTTTCTTCCTTATTTCTGCTGTTTTATTTTTTTATAATTATTTACAGCTCTGTTGGCAACGCAGCATTTAAAGCTGCCTTTATTCAGGCGGTAGCCATAGAATTGATACTTGGTTATTCCATTCGAATTGGAATCATTGCTGGATTTTGGTGGATGTTTTTCAGAAAACTTAAAGCACGGCCTGTGTCTTCAACTATTTGGCTGCATTTGTTTACAGTTGCTGTTTACCTGCTGGTTGGGGGACTGGTTCCATACAAAATACTGGAGGCAGGTGGTATGGATATGAAAACTGGCAGGTCTCTCCTGTGGCTGGATGTAGCCCTGCCTTATATGTTTTATGTGATTCAGTTTTCCGGGTTCTATGCTTATTTTTTCTGGCAACAATCCCAGTTGCAATTGAAGAAGGAAAAGGAACTTCTGAGCCTCGCATATCAAACGGAGGTAGAAGCATTGAAAGCACAGATACAGCCTCATTTTCTTTTCAATACATTAAATAGTATCAGTGCTACAGTGAAACCAGAGCAGGAATTGACGCGGGAGCTGATTGCTAAACTTGCTGACACGTTTCGCTATGCACTTCGATCCACCAAGGAAGACCTGGTTCCATTATCAGACGAACTTGAATTTATTGAAACCTATCTGGCCTTGGAAAAAGAGCGATTTACTCATCGGCTGGAAGTGGAGATAATTGTTGAGGAAACAATCGCAGATATTCTGATTCCCCCCATGCTGTTACAGCCTTTAGTAGAAAATGCTATCAAACATGGAATTGGCCCATCCAGAAATGGAGGTAAGATCAAGGTTGAATGCAGAGAGCAAAACCGATTTGTGACGGTTCAGGTGAGCGATTCTGGATTGGGTTATAATGGAGAACTCAGTGATCTTGGATCAGGTGCTGGAATCGGACTCAAGAATACAATGTTGCGGTTGGACAAATTGTATTACCAGAAAATGCAAATCTGCCGAAATGAACCTTCCGGATTGATTTTTTCTTTTAAAATTCCCATACAATACCATGCATCCAAAAACGGTACTGATTATAGATGATGAAGATGCAGCGCGACTGATCATCCGGCAATACCTGGAGGCTTATCCCGAGCTGGAAATCATTGGTGAATGCAGGGATGGTTTAGAGGCGGTAGCTGCTATAAACCGTTTGGAGCCCGAGCTGGTTTTTCTGGACATTCAAATGCCCTGTCTAAGCGGGTTTCAGGTGATCAGTAAATTAGTACACATACCACAAATTGTATTTACTACAGCATATGACCAGTATGCGCTTAAGGCTTTTGATACCAATGCTGTTGATTATTTGCTGAAACCTTATACGAGGGAGCGCTTCAGACGGGCCGTTGAAAAAGTGATTCATCATAACAGTTATAGTCATGCGCAAATTAAGGCGGTTGCTGCATCTGCCGCAGATACCACAACAGGATTTTATGACAGGATTTTCCTGGAAAATGGTCAAAAAATGATAAGTGTCGCCATTGATGAAATTATGTATCTGCAGGCTGAAAAGGACTATACCAGGGTGTATGCAGGTGATTGTTTTTACCTGAGTAATTTTGGAATTGGTGTACTCGAACAAAAGCTGAATCCTGCCATCTTTTTCCGGATTCACCGTTCCTTTATTGTTAACATTCACCACATTCGGGAACTTTACAGGGCAAAAAGTGATACTTACCTTGTAATGAAGAATGATTTATCTCTTAAGGTCAGCAGGGGGTATGCAGAAAATATCAGAAAACTGATGTGTTAGTGCTGATTAATGACATTGATGTGAATGTGTCCACAATGTTGTAAATTTCAATATGAAAAACATATTCCTGGTGTTGATACTGCTTCATGCCGGAATTCATTTCATCGGTTTACTAAAAGCGAATCAATTTGGCTGGTTATGGGTTGTAACCGGAATCTTACTGCTGCTTTTTGCCTGGCTCTATTTTAATAATGCCAAATATGCCTGGTTTGCTGGGATGGTGGCACTATTGATCTCTCAGTGTCTTATTCTATCAAACTGGAAAGAGGCCCGTTATGGTACCATTTTGAACCTGCTTCTGCTGGTTTTAGTAGTGGTGGAATTCGGTGCTTTCAGGATGCTGAAAAAGTTCGACAGACTGGTGGAATCAGAGCTTAAAAGCCATGCTACAAATCGTTCGCAGCTAATTACAGAGGCAGATATGGTGCATTTGCCCCCAATCGTAAAAAAATATCTTCGCTACACGAATTCAGTCGGGAAACCAAAGATTTTAAATTTCAGGGCCGTGTTTATGGGTGGTATGCGTTCCAATCCGGGCGATTCCTATATGCCAATGAAAACCATGCAATATAATTTCACGGAAGAACCATCCCGCTTTTTTCGGTTTACGGCAACCAAAGCCGGAATGCCGGTGTCTGGTATTCATAGTTATGAAACATCCGGAGCAATTTTTAATGTAAAATTTTTAAACTGGTTTTCATTTATTGATGCAAAGGGCGATCAGCTCAAACAGGCCGAAACTGTTACAGTATTAAATGATTTTTGTGTTATTGCGCCGGGCGCCCTGATTGATAAACGCATTCAATGGGAGCAGGTGAATGATACAGTGGTTATTGCGCGCTTTACCAATCCTCCGTTTAGTGTTAGCGCCATTTTACATTTTACGCCGGATGGTCAGCTGATTAATTTTATTTCAAATGACAGATTTGAAACGGATGGTAAAATCTATAAGAATTATCCCTGGACGACTCCTGTTTCAGATTATAAAGTAATAAATGGATATAGATTGGGGACGAAGGCCGGATTGTGGTATGATCGTCCGGATGGCAGGTTTCAGTATGGCAGGTTGGAGTTGCTGGAAGTGGAATATAATGTAACCGGCTCTCTTGATTAATGTCAAGACTTTTTCTTGACGAAACTCATTGGACTAACCTTGTGTTAAAGGGTAATTTTGTTTTAAAGATTTCTGTGAACCGAAAATCATTTATTCAATCATTAACAACTGGAATCATGTCAATAGCTGGCTTCCCGGCCTTTCGAAATTTTACCTCCACGCTTCCGGATCAGGATTTTATGATGCCGGTGCTCTTTATCGGACATGGGTCCCCCATGAATGGTATCCAGGACACCGAGTTCAGTCGCCGCTGGACCAAAATGGCCACAGAAATTCCAGCTCCTAAAGCAGTACTGGTGGTTTCAGCACACTGGTTTACCAGGGGGACTAAAATCACGGCCATGGATTTTCCCAGAACCATTCATGATTTTGGTGGTTTCCCGGATGAATTATTTGCTGTTCAATATCCGGCTCCTGGTCACCCGCAACTCGCAACCGAAACGGCTGGATTGATAAGCTCTACTCAAGTAGAACTGGATCACGACTGGGGTCTGGACCATGGAGCATGGACAATCATCCGGCATATGTATCCGGATGCTTCCATTCCGGTACTACAGTTAAGTATTGATTATACCAAAGACGGCCGTTTTCATTATGAACTGGCAAAGGAACTTGTTGCTTTACGAAAAAAAGGTGTTTTGATTGTAGGTAGCGGCAATATGGTTCATAATCTCCGGATGGTTGCCTGGAGCCGGCTGGATGATCCCGGATTTGGATATGATTGGGCAATTGCAGCAAATGAACAATTTAAATCTCTTATCGTTTCAGGCAATCATAAGGCTTTGATGGAGTACGGTTCGCTTGGAAGAGAAGTTCAGCTTGCTATTCCAACTCCTGAACATTATTTGCCATTGCTTTATTCACTTGCATTACAGGGACCAGCAGATAAGGTTGATTTTTTCAATGATCAGTTGGTAGGTGGGTCACTCACCATGACATCCGTAAAAATTTCTAATAATTAAAAATCGTTTTATGAGCACACTTAAAGGTAAAGTAATTATCATAACAGGTGCGGCAATGGGCTTAGGTCTTGCAGCCGCAAAGGAGCTGGCGGCACAGGGAGCGCATCTGACCCTGGTTGATTATAACAAAGAAGTGCTGGAGAAAGCGACTGCTGAGGTCCGCCAACAATATCCGGGTATTCGCTTACTCACGCTGGTGGCAGATGTCAGTAAAGAAGATCAGGTCAAAAAATATGTAGATGAAACGGTAAAGGAGTTTGGCAGAATCGATGGATTGTACAACAACGCGGGTATTGAAGGCCGGCAGGCATCTATGACAAACTATGATTTGGCGATATTCCAGAAAGTAATTGATATCAACCTGATGGGTGTTTACTATGGCATGAGGTATGTTCTTCCGGTAATGCAAAAGCAACAATATGGAAGAATCGTCAACGTGGCTTCAGTAGGAGGAATTCGCGGGGTGTTGAATCAGACGCCCTATGTTGCCAGTAAACATGCTGTTTCCGGTATGACTAAAAATGCGGCATTGGAATATGGCCAATATGGGATAACAACCAATGCAATAGCGCCTGGTGCAATCCTTACACCAATGGTGGCGGAAGCTTTTAAAGAGATTAATCCGGAGGACCCCAAACACGCTGAAACTGAATATGCCAAAGCCAATCCAACAAAACGACTGGGTTTACCGGAAGAAGTAGCAAAGGTGGTTGCTTTTTTGTTGAGTGATGCCGCCTCCTATGTAAGCGGACAAACCATCGCAATAGATGGTGGTCAGTCAAATATTTATGGAAATGTTTAAAAATTGTTCCGGCTAAATAGTGTATTTTAAATGCATAGGCTAAGTCATATGCATGAATCTTACGATTGAAAATATACTGTTAGTCGGCTCTCTTTTATTATTTATCAGCATCATTGCCGGTAAAACCTCCTATAAATTTGGAGTACCTACCTTGTTGCTGTTCCTTGCCATTGGTATGCTCGCTGGTTCCGATGGTATAGGTGGTATACATTTTGACGATCCCGAAACGGCACAGTTCATCGGGATCGTTTCATTAAATTTCATCCTCTTTTCAGGTGGATTGGATACCAACTGGACTTCCGTAAAGCCTATTTTAAAGGAAGGCCTGATATTATCTACATTAGGGGTCTTACTTACCGCAATTTCTCTTGGGCTGTTTGTCTGGTATGTTACTGATTTCACTATTTATGAAAGCTTGCTGTTGGGGTCCATAGTCTCTTCTACAGATGCGGCCGCAGTATTTTCTCTGCTGCGCTCCAAAAGCCTGGCGCTGAAATTTAACCTGCGTCCCACTCTGGAACTGGAAAGTGGTAGTAACGATCCAATGGCTTATGTTCTTACCATTGCTTTTTTAACGCTTGTTACGCATCAGGATCAGTCCCTGCTTTCTATTGTGCCGATCTTTTTTCAGCAGATGATCCTGGGTGGAATGGCTGGTTTTACTTTTGGAAAAATCAGTAAATATCTTATCAATAAAATTGAGCTCGATTTTGAAGGACTCTATTTTGTTTTGGTGGTATCCCTCATGTTCATCACCTTTTCTGCAACAGATGCTGTTGGTGGGAACGGATTCCTTGCTGTTTATATCTGCGCTGTGTATCTGGGTAACCAGCCCTTCATGCATAAAAAAACCATTTTTAAGAATTATGATGGGATGGCCTGGTTGATGCAGATTGTATTGTTCCTTACGCTTGGCCTGCTGGTGTTTCCGTCAGAAGTGTTGCCTTTTGCGGGTGTTGGTTTGCTTATTTCACTTTTCCTGATCCTGGTTGCCAGGCCCTTGAGCGTATTCATTTGCCTGATCCCATTCCGAATGCGGATGAATCGGCGGTTGTATATTTCCTGGGTGGGACTGAGAGGTGCTGTTCCGATCGTATTTGCCACTTACCCCTTGTTGGCAGGTATCGATAAGGCACATACGATTTTCAATATTGTATTTTTTATTTCTGTTACTTCTGTATTGATACAGGGTACCACTCTGGGACTGGTTGCTAAATGGTTGCAGGTTGTGTTGCCGGAGAAAGTGAAGCCCATCTCATATGCGGAAAAACTGGTTTTGGATCTGCCAAAGTCTTCCATGCAGGAAATTGAAATACATCCGGGTTATATGGCAATCAATAAAAGGATTGTAGACCTGGATTTCCCAAGGTCAGCATTTATAATCATGATTAAACGAGATGATAAGTATATTCGTCCGGGTGGCTCAACGATTATAGAAGCGGATGACGTATTGATGGTGCTTGCCGACAGCGAAACGGATTTTGAAAAAGTGCATCAGACCCTCGCTGGTTCTCCCACAACAATTAAAAACTGAGTGCATGAAAAAGCGTTTTATTGTACTGATTGATTTTTCGTCCTATTCAAAGGATCTTTTAATGTATGCAGCTGACTGGTGTCGTTCTATTGCAGCTGAATTAGTACTGGTACATAAGACTTTTGTTATGTCTCCCGCGCTTGTCGATACTGAAAGTAAGCAGGCCATGGCACTGGCAGCAAGAGAAGAGGCCGCATATAAATTGGAAGCATTTGCCAAAGAGCTTGTTCCGCCAGGTACCGTATTCTCAGTTGAAGTGACGGATGGTCCGCTTGAAAAATTTTTACAAGCTCTTTTATCCCAGCCTTTTGAACATCTGTTGTTTGTTGGGCTCAAGGGTACAGGCATAATTAAACAATTGTTTATTGGTAGTGTGGCATTGGATGTAATCGAACATACCAACGAAGTAGTTGTAGCGATTCCAAGGCATATAAACCGGTTCTCTCACGAGAAGCTGATGATAGCAGTTTCTGATAAACACGCGTTTAATGTACTTGCATTGAATAATTTTTTGCAATTCCTGGACAATGGGAAAACCCGGATCCAGTTTTTTTATCTTGCTCAACCGTATGAGAAAACCGAAAATGTTGAGAAGCAGCTGAATGAGCTGACTGCTCTTTTTTCCACCAGATTTCCCACTGAATACAAAGTTTATGAAGGTGAAAGCCCTTTTGAAGACATTCGGAAAGTCATCAATAACAAGGTTGATGAAATTCTGATTGTTCAAAAGGGTTCCCGTTTATTATCTGATCAGTTGTTTCGAAAATTCCTGATCAATGAGCTGGTTTATGAAGGAGAAACTCCTTTAATTGTTCTGCCTTCCTGATCAAACTACGCCTCCCATTAAAGGATCGGTAGTACTTACCTGTCCGTTCTCTACGTGTCCGGCAAATCGCTGCTCAAAGCTGCTGTTTCCTTTAATACGTACTATGAGGTCGTACCAGTTTTGATTTTTACTAATGTCTATCACCACGCTGGCCGCCTTCCCTGCTGCAATGGATTTAGTAACAGGAGCTGCTTTATAACTGGGGTCAGTAATTTCAATTACCTGTGACCGTGAGGAGGTGTTTTTCATCATTACAACCACATTGCCGCTTAGCTGTTTGCTGCCTTTGCGCTCTTCATAGGTAAAGAGCACTTCCAGACCGGGGTTCGCAGTTCCGTTTTTGAATTCACGGTAAAAGCCATTTGGTCCATGTACCATAACATGAGTGGCGCCGGATGAAGGTTGCCATTCGTCCGTTAAACGATCACCTGCTTTTACTACATAATTTCGGGGTGCTGCATTTGTTACAGCATCGTACACGATAAATGGTGCCCCACTTGTTTTATTTCCAAATTGATCTTTCCTGTTTTCAAATACCAGCTCTAAGCGGCCATTGTTAAAATTTCCATTTACGAAAAGCTGGTAAGGGATGGGAGTAGCAGGTCTTGTTCCCTTTTCCTGCACGGGCACATAGGGCGAGGTCATTGGGTCTGCATTCAGTGCGGCCAGTTCTGCGTCCGACAATTTGTGAAAGCCTTTCGGCATTTCCTTAAACTGAGCCTTATGAATATTTTCCAGGTGAGTGATCCGGTCAACCGAAGCGGGTGCTTTAAGTTGTTCGCCATTATACGGACGAAATACAGATGTCAGGTCTCCACATACGGTCCGGCGGAAAGCACTTACTTCTTCTGAATAGATTTTCTTTCCTGTTTTATGTGAAAGGAAATGTTCCAGGAACTGGATCGGAGAGGTGAGATCACAAACTTCTGAATTCACCCAGCCACCGCGAGACCAGGGAGAAGCTATTACCATTGGAACCCTGAACCCGAGTCCAATAGGCCCTTCCAGATGTTTTGCTTTGGAAGGATCTTTCATCCATGCCTGTGATTTGTGAACATATTCTTCCTCACAGTTGATTCCGGCAGATGCTTTCCCGCTATTTGGCTGGTATGGATTGGGTGGAACAAATGGAGGAACGTGATCGAAGTAACCATCATTTTCATCGTAGTTCAGAATGAAAATTGTTTTCTTCCAAACTTCCGGGTTTTGGGTTAGGATATCCATCACTTCGCTCAGGTACCAGGCACCATACCAGGGAGAGCCGGGATGGTCAGAAAAATTGGAAGGCGCAACCACCCATGAAACTGTGGGCAGCTTTCCGGTTTTCACATCTTCCCTGAATTGATACAGGACATCCCCTTTAGGTATTTTCATGGACCTGGTAGTGCCATTATCGTCGTAGGTTATGCTTTCCAGGCTCCTGTAATCTGGATCCTTACGGTTATCACTAAACGCTTTTTCGTGCAGATTTTTTTCCCGCTGACTAAGGCGGTCATAATTTTCCTGGGTGTATTCTTTAACCGCTTTTTGTGCATAGGCATATCCTTTTTCCAGTCCTTCCAATTGCCTTTTCAGGCGGGGTAAGCCTGGATCAGTAGCAGGAGTGGCTGCGATTTTATCCTGGATTTCTTTTATTTTCCCAGGTAGTATCTGAACAGCTTTCGGAAGGAATTGCCGGTGCCCATAAGCAAAACGGATCTGGTATTGCCTGAACCATTCAATCGGATTGTCGGTAAAATTGGCGAGCCAGGCTTCCTCTTCTCCTTCAAATCCGGATTCAAGGCTCACTTCATTCTGATAGATTCTCCAGGAAACACCATTGTCTTCCAGGTATTCCGGAAAAGTTTTCCAGGAAGCCTCTTTTCCATAATCTACATCCGAATTATATACATTGGCTATTTTATTGGGATCGTGTTTTTCCCGGATGGTTCCTGTCCAGAAATGAAGCCGGTTGGGAGTTGTGCCTGTAAGGGAAGAGCAGAAATGCTGGTCACAAACCGTGAATGCATCCGCCAGGGCATAATAGAAAGGGATATCGCGCCGATCAAAATAGCCCATGGTCAGGGGCATTCCCTGACATTCCTTTCTGCCTGGTTTTTTGGCTTCCAGCCAATTGTCGTGATGTCCTTCATTCCTGGCTTCTGTCATATCATTCCATCCATGAGGAAGAGACCCAAGCCAGGTGATTTTACTGTCTTTAAGGTCGTGCCGGAAAGGCGTGTACGTATTTCCGGTGGCATCTGATTGTGCCCATACTTTATTTTTATTGCGCAGGGTGATTGCTCTTGGATCATTAAAGCCTCTCACACCCTGAAGGGTTCCATAACAATGATCAAAAGAACGGTTTTCCTGCATCAGAAAAACGATGTGCTCGGCATCCAGGTAGGTTGATCCCAGAGCCGGATTAATGGCGAAGGCTTTCTGGATGGAAGCAGGCAGGCTGTTTGCAATGCCTGCGGTGCCTGTTAGCAATGTTGCTTTTCGGAGGAATTCACGACGATTGTCCATATTGTTTGAAACTTAGGCTTAAAAATCTTCTTAAATTTAATAATAAATACTAAATAAAAGTTTAGTAATACTAAATTAATGGAAGGCTAATAATAATATAATACCCGAAATTTCACATTTATACTAGTCGGGGTGCAGAATAGGAACTTTCATTAAACTATTGATTAAAGGTAATTTTTTCTTCCCCATGCTAGTATATATTTAGGAAATGAGATATAGGGTTCCCGTATTATTGTTGGCTAGTCTATTTTTATCTTTCATAGCAGTTTCACAGCCTGTTTCTCCCTCCATAGAAAATCGCATGGCAGTCTTATTGCAAGAGGAAAAATTATCAGGAGCAGTTTTTTCCGTGATTCAGTCTGATACTGTTCAGGTTTTTGGGAGGGGGCTTAAAAATTTAAATACCGGCGAGCAACTTACTGCATCAGCTAAGGTTCATGTTGGATCTGTTACCAAAACTATTCTGGCCCTGGGGATTTTACGGATGGCAACCGAAAATAAACTTAAGCTGGATGATGATGTCCTCCAATACCTTCCTGCATTACCTGTAAACAATCCCTGGGCATCGAAAAACCCGATTACCATCCGGCATTTACTTGATCATACAGCCGGATTTAGTGATTTGCGGATATGGCATTTTTTTAGTTCTGGCGCATCACCTGATATGCCACTGGAGGCTTTTTACAGCAACCAACCTGAAGTACTGAATGTTTACTCAGTGCCAGGTACCATGTTTTCCTATTCAAATATCGGTTATACTATTCTGGGTATGGTGATTGAAGCGATTGCAAAAAAAAGATATGAAGACTATCTGGATAGCATACTGTTAAAGCCGTTAGGTATGCATGAGAGTAGTTTTCATTTTTCTTCGCAAATTGGACCTGATGCAAATACTGAGCTGGCAATGGGACATTTTGATAATGGAGAAATAGCCCCGGCTATGGCCATTTTTCTTCGACCGGCCGGACAGTTTACCACTACTGGGCAGGATATGGGTAAACTCATGAAATTTCTGTTGGATCAGGGTCAAATCAATGGAGCATATTTTATCCGTAAGGATTTAATTGATCAGATCGGGAATCAGAAAAACACCATTGCCGCAAAAGGGGGATTGCGGGTCGGGTATTCTTTAGGTGCTGTGGCAAGAGACCGGCATGGGGTAGTCGGACTTGCGCATAGTGGAAATATTATTGGTTTTCGGGCGATGTTGTATCTGTTTCCTAAAGCAGGAAAAGGCTTTTTTGTTGCCTGTAATATGGACAGTGAAACAGCTGACTATGAGCGGTTAAACAGCCTGCTGATTACTATTTTAGATTTGGGTCTTCCTGTCAACACATCCCGGATCAAATCTCAGCATGAAGCTCCTCCTGAAAAATTGGCTGGCTATTATATACCTGTCCTTCCTAAAGTAGAACCTTTTCACTTGCTGGAGCGCATCACCTCCTTCAGCAAAGTTTCCATTAAAAAAGAAAAATTTTCAATAACTCCCTTCCAGAAAAAAGAAATACAGTTAAAATCTGTAGATAATCGTCTTTTTATTGCGGACGGGAAACAGGAATATTCTCATTTATTTTATGAGAATGAAAAAGGGGATGCTTTTTTTACTACCGGCATTCAGACGTTAAAAAAAGTAAGCTGGAGTCATATTTTTCTTCCTTTGATCAGTTTAACAATGGGAGTTCTTTGTATCCTGTTTTTGTTAGTATCCGGAACCATTCAACTGATCAAACATCCTTCCTGTTTTATGCAGCAAGCCTATTCATTTCTGTATTTTTCAATATGGCTGCTTCTTTTCGGTATGGTAATGGCAGCAGTGAATGGGATAATTTATCTGGGTGATAAAAATTTTGCTACTGTCATTCTTTATTCCGGCAGTATAGCATTGCCGGTTGGTTGTTTGATTGCTATTGTTCGGTACTTGCTGCAGCCTGAAAATGCATGTAGAAAGTTTGATTTTTACATTGTATTAATGATTGCGCAGCTCTGTGTGCTTCTGGGATTAAATGGCATACTTCCATTAGCTACCTGGAGTTGATGCAATTTGTTGCAATACTTTTTTAAAATATTTTGACCGGTGTTTTTTTCCTTTTGTATTCACAATTAAACAACCGAACGCTGGATATTTATTAATCAGCTGCAGTCCCTTTTTTTTGCCCAGCACCATGATGGCGGTACTGAATCCATTGCAGGTTTCTGCATCCGGTCCTATAACCGATACACTGGTTAAGCCATAACTGGGCATTCCTGTTTTGGGATTGATGATATGGGAATAGCGTTTCCCATTGATCTCCACGTATTTTTCATAATCCCCTGAAGTTGTAACGGCTCCGGTATTCATTTTTAAAATGGCAGCCGGCCTGGATCGACGGAATGGATTGGTAACCCCGATTCTCCAGGCCGTTCCATCCGGCTGGCTACCCCAGGTAGTGAGATCTCCCGATGCATTTATGATTCCAGCCGGAACACCCAGTTCTTTCATCAATGCCCGCCCCTTATCGGCCGCATAGCCCTTACCGGTGGCCCCAAAACCGATCTTCATTCCCTTGCGTGTAAGATAAATGGTACTGTTCAGGGTATCCAGTTCTATATAACGGTAACCAATATTCGCAATAGCCCGTTGAATGGTAGCCGAATCGGGCAACTGCTCCATACTGCCATCGAATTTCCAAATCCGGTCCATGGCAGCAAAGCTGATATCAAAAGCTCCATTTGTTAATTCGGATATTTGCAGCGCCCGTTGCGTGAGTTCCAGTAGTTCCCGGTCCACTTTAACCGGCTGAATCCCTGCCATCCGGTTGATTGCAGACACCTGGGAGCCGGGTATCCAGTCGGAGATCAGTTGTTCGATCCGGTCAATTTCCGCAATCGCTTTGTCAATGTATTTTTCAGCAGTAATGCTGTCTGCTGCAACAATTGAAATATCAAATCGGCTGCCCATTAAAGTAACTGTTCGCTTACGTACTACCTGTGCGGTTACTGTAAGAAAACAACAACAAATGCCTGACAGCAGCAGAAATTTCTTCATAAAGTAAAATTAATAGCAATCTGCCAGTACCTGTGCCCTTGCTTTATAGAAGGAGAGGCCCTTACCATTTCTTTCCAGGCAGATCTGATCAAGTACTTTCTCCACATCCTGCTGCATGGCTAAGGACCCACAAATAAGAATGTTTCCATTCGATGCCAGCAGTTTTGCAAAAAAGGCTGCATCACGATGGACTAAATCCATTACATAAGCGGGATTTTCTTCCCTCGAATAGGCAAAGGAGGCTGATTTCAATTGTTGGTTTTGAATGGCAGTATCGCATAGCGCCTGGTAGCCTTTTACGGATGTATACCGGTGCCTGAACCCTGCGTACAAATACATCGGACGCCCAGGCTTGTTTTCAGCAATCATTCCTAAAAACGGTGCTATCCCGGTCCCATTGGCAATCAATACAATTTCAGGTGCTTTTTCCGGCAAATGAAAAGACGGATTGGGAATGATTCTCGCTTTGATTTTTTCACCCGCTTTAAGGTTGTGCAGGTATTGAGATCCAAGCCCTTTTTCATGGAGTTTCACGACCAACTGCATCCTGTTGCCGATTCGGGCAATAGAGTAAAGGCGTTCCCGTTCATCACCCGCCGGATAGATTGCCAGCAGATCGCCGGAACGTACAGTAGCTGATCGCGGTATTTTCAGGGTTACACTGAAGTTCAGATCCTGCTCGGTTGCAGTAGTTTTTTCGTTTATGCGTAACTGTTGCAAACCAGGTGGTTGTCCGCCGTATTTTACCGGACTCTCCACCAGCGCAATCCTGTTTTTTGCTGCCCATGCTTTCACCCATTTTACAAAGTCTTCGGTGGATTTATCATTCACACTATACAAGGGTAGATTTCTCCTGGCCCAGGATTGCTGTTCCAGCCAGCCATCTACCTGTACCGCATAACCGCAAAAATCTTTATAGGTGCGGGAACCAAAACCTACTACGGAAAATTCTACTTCCTGTAATTGTGGATCCTGGTATAACTTCTTTTCAAAGAACCGGGCACTGTTTGGCGCATCTCCCAAACCATAGGTTGATGTAAATACCAGCAACTGACGGGCAGCCGGATAGGCCTGGTATCGGTTCATTTCTGACAGGTAGGATTTAATCCCATTCGCCATTAGCTGCAGGTGTACCTGCTGTGCAAACCGAAGGGTGCTGCCATTTTCAGAACCTGTCAGTAAAATAAATTCCGCTTCTTCCGCTTTATAGCGATTGTGTGTTTTAACGCCCAGCCTCCTGTACGTGATCCGGAATCCGGAATAAATAAAGAAGAGAATATTCAGAGAAGCAATGCCAATCACGATTGCCCAGATACTACTGGTTCTCCCGGTATGCAGGTCAAGACTGATGCTTTCCCAAATCTGCGCCAACGGGTATTTTTTTTCCTGCACTACCGCTCCGGTGAATTGATGAACGGTTAATTCCCGATCCTTTAATTGTATTTTAAAATATTCCTCCGGATCACTGTCCAGTGGAAATTCAATCTTTACGACTTCCGCCAGCCGGGTTTCCTGGAATACCGGAAACGTTTCCAGGGATCGTTTACTGGTTTCCGTGAGTGCTGCAACTTTTGTTTCCTGAGGCGTTTTTTTGTCCAGCAACTCAAATCTCACCAGGAATAAATACGTGCCACTTGCTGCGAGTAATAGCAGCGGAATCAATAACAACCTGCCTGCAACTACATGATAGTACTGAGCAATAAAATCACGGCTCATACGATCAAAAAAATGACGGATGCCTTTTTGTCGCTGTATGATCAGCAGGGTGCCGGATAGCACAATCAGCATCAACAGAAAGGAAACAATACCAACTATAAACCTCCCTGTTTCATGCAAAAACAAGGATCGGTGAAGGGCCAGGTTCCATTGTACAAAATCCGACTGAACAATGGGTGTTCCCAGTAGTTCGCCGGTTTTCGGATGAACATATCCGTTAATTTCATTGCCATCTGCATCAAATCCCTCTGCTTTCACAAAACCGTGCGAGTCTACGGTTAGCTGGAGTAGTTCCGGATATTTTTCCTTTAATGCCGGCAGGGATTCCGACAACCTGATTTGTTCAAATCCTTCGGCTTTGTAAGGCTGATTTTTTTCACGAATCACATCTACAGCCAATACCACCCCGGTTACCGCAGCAACCAGCAGGAAGAGGGAGCAAACGATTGCCAGTGCCAGGTGCGATGTCCGCCAGATGGATGCTGTCATTCGAACGATTGAATCCCCTTATTGAACTTTACTTAATTTGACAAACCGGATATAACCTTTTCCTTCTGTTTTTTGAGTAAGGGCTTCCGTTGTCATCGGTAGCTCTACATCGGCCATATGATATTGCTGGTCTTCCACCGAACTTTCAAACCGAAGTTTATATCCTTTATTCAGGAGACTTTCATCCAGTACAAAAGTTGCACTTGCCCGATCACCACCTGCAACAGAAGCACCAGTTATCGCACTCAGGTTTTCCTTCTTTTTACTTTGCTGTTTATGCCACTCCTTAAAACTGTTGTACCATTGTTTATCGGGTCCCATTATATAAAGTGTCTTTTCATAGTTGCCCGACGGGTTGATCAGGGATACCACGATATAGGCTTCCTCCCCGGTATAACTGGTGGTTTGTAACAAACATTTGTATTTGATTTGCTGGGCATTAGCTGTTGAACCCCATGCCAGGAAACTCATTACCAAACTCATTATAACTATTCTCATGAATTGCTATTGCTTATTTTAAAAAATCAAGTGCCACTTTTTTCTCTTTCAGAAATCCATTTTCATTGGCCAGGTCATACGCTGTTTCGTCCAATTCGGTGAGCAGCTCTTTTTTTGCCCCGATGGATACCAGGTACTTCAACAACTGATCGTCTTTTGCTACAAGTGCTGCGCGATGCAGGGCCGTCATGCCATCCTTGTTTTTTGCATTGATATCAATTTTTAAGGGAGCCAGTAACTGAAACAGTTGAATATCGTTTTTTGCTACTGCCAGATGATACAATGTATTGCCATCCGGTTGAGCTGCATTCAGATTAACACCCTTTGCAATCAGGAGGTTCAGCTTGTTGGTAAAATCAACTGGTGTTTCGCCTGGACGTGGACTGCGATACGACTGCAACAGGTAATATCCCAGGTTTCCTTCCTTACTGTTAACCATAACCGAAGCTCCTTTGTCAAGCAGCCAGCCAACCATTTCAGCAGTACTGAACTGAACCGCATGCATAAGCGCAGTTTCACCTTTTTTATCTGCTATGTTGATAGCTACGCCTTTGCTCAGAAAATATTGGATGGTTTCCTGCTGATTAGGGCGACGAACCAGGTAGGGCAACACGGTTTCGTCGTTTTCACCCAGAGCAGTTGCCGGAATTTTCAATTCTTCCACCAGGTATTGATATACTTCCTGTTTGGCTCCGCCACTTCTACCGCCCTGAGCGGCAAAGAGCAGGGCCTGGTTGCTGTGTTTCACTCCCTTTGCTTTCAGTTTTTTCAATAGTTCCAGGTTGCCGGAACGTGCTGCATAATCGAAAGCGGTTCTGCCTGAATCATCCGTATCAGAATAGGAGAGACCTTTGCTTACCAGGTAATCAGAGAGTAATAAGTCTTTGTCATTGGCAATACCTAGCAATAAAAGGCTGGCACCATTCTGGAATTTTTGTTTGGGATTGTTGCCGGCTTTGAAGAGCGCATCATACACGGCCGTATTGGTTTGTCCGTTTGCCAGTGCAAATACCAGCGGGATGGTACCCCGGTCATCCCCAAAATTGATATCCGATTTCTTTTCAAGCAGGTAGTTCACCACCTCCAGATTTCCCCGGGAAGCGGCCCAATGCAAATAGATCCGGCCATCATGTGTTTTTTTTCCAACACCATTCCCATCCTGTGAAACCAGGTATTTGATTACTTCAGTGGCTGCATTGTTATTAATCGCCATGGTCACCACATCAAAATTACCTCCATTGGCTTCTGAAGGATTGTTTCCTTTGGCGATTTCGGCTTTTACAGTAGCGAGATCAGGATTCGTTTTCCAGAAATCGGCCCGTAAAAGTGTATTGTTTTGAGCCAGCGCCAAAAGGGGAGCAAGCAAAAGGCAGAACAGAACGGTTTTTTTCATGGCGCAAAGTTACCGTGGGACCCTGCGCTCCGGTTTACGAATTCGGAAAAATTACTGAAAGAAAACAGTTAATTTATATTGGAAATCAGGAAAGTGGCACCGGACTGGGACCGCCGGCGGGTTTTGATTTATCCTCTGGTAAGGGAATAAATTCATGGTTATCGTTTGGTGGCAGGATGATCCGTCCCTGTTTCCAGTCTTCTTTTGCCTGTTCAATCCGTTCTTTACGGGAGGATACAAAATTCCACCAAATGAACCGATCGCCTAGTGGCTCACCTCCCAACAACATGAGGGTGCAATTCTCTTTGGCTAAAATTACCGGGTCTGATTTTTTAGTAAACACCAGCAGTTGTCCCTCGCGATACAACTGTCCGCCTGTTTCCAGTGTACCACGAACAATATAAAGACCCCGCTCGCTGTGTTCCTGTGGCAGGGCAAAACGGGTGCCGGCTTGCAGTACTACATGCAGGTAAAAGAGCGGCGACAAGGTTTTTACCTCATTGCGTAATCCGTAGGCGTTTCCTGCGATCAGTCGCATCCAGATACCGGTATCTGTAAAAACCGGCAATTGATCCGGTTTAAAATTTTCAAAAGCAGGATCTGCTTCTTCCTCTTTTTCCGGCAGTGCCACCCAGGTCTGGATCAGTTCCAGTTGACCATTCTGTAAAACAGCCGGATCTTCAAAGCGCTCCGAATGGGCAATGCCCCGGCCGGCAGTCATCCAGTTCACTTCACCTGGAACAATAACCTGTTCAACGCCCAGGCTGTCGCGGTGTGTAACCTTGCCACCCAGCAGGTAACTAACGGTAGACAATCCGATATGCGGGTGTGGCAACACATCCATTTTGGAAATGGGAGAAGGCGCGGAGGTAACCGGACCTGCATGATCCATGAAGATAAAAGGTCCTACCATTCTGCGCTGGCGAAAAGGCAGAATGCGTTTAACCCTGATATGCTCACTGATGGCAGCCTGTCTTGAATCGATTACAATATCCAGCATGGTGGTCTGTTTTCTGAGTTTGAAAGTAAGAAGGTTTCAGTGGTTCAGCAAGAAGTAGCCCAGTAGCAAAAAGTAAAAGCTATTTATGCCTTGGTACGGGGTGGAATTGAAATTTACTATTGGTCATTGGCTCAAATTACCGATTTTCACCCAGGGCTGACATTGTACTTTTGGGGGCCGTCAGGATATTAAACCTATAATATGAAAAAAGCTTTTTTATTACCATTATGCTTAATTGCCTTTCTTGTTGATGCAAATTCTCAAGACTACTTACTGCTTGATAGGAACTGGAAAAAGCCAGCAACGCTATCGAATACCATTACAAAGGATGATATAAATAATGGTCGTTATCCTATTTACAAAGAAGACTTGGATTCATTAATCATAATTACCAATGAATTCCGAAACCTTAAAAATGATGGCATAAACAGAAGGTACTACAATCCAGAAGTAATGAAAGCAGGGAATTTCCACTATACCATCGATAATATACGAAGGACTTATGGAGACGGATATGAAATCAACCTGGTAAGCAATGTCCCAGATGGAAGTTATACATTAAAGCTTTCAGACTCCAGACTTTTACTTCCAAAGAACCAGGAATGGATCCGGAAGTTTATTTCGTACCTGGAATTGACTAAAAGAAATCTAACCAACCCACCAAAAGCAAAGAAAAAATGAAACAAAATAATCTGTTAAAATATTTTTTCTTTGTTGCATCTATTTTAATAACTAATTGTCTTTTTTCACAAACCATCAGAATCGCACCTGGAGCAACTATTTCTAACCTCAAGTGGAGCACTTCTCCCGGGAGTTATATTTTTGATGAATTGTCAGTTCAGCCGGCTGCATTTGTCGGTATTGAGTACTTCAATAAGGGAGCCTTTACTATTTCCTCCAATGTAGGATATCACTATAAGGCCGGAAGTGAATTGATCTTTATTAGCGATAGTCCTGGAAATGGATATAGGGAAGATGTTTTTCACGCAAAATTGGGATATGTGACCCTTAATACCCTGGTTGATTTTAAATTAAAGGGACCAAGGTTTACACCATTTGCAAGTGTAGGTCCACGGGTTGACATGAAAGTCTATGACAAAAAATTTCAAGGTGAATTATTCAACGATTTTATTTTTGGAATGAACACGGGACTTGGAGTGAAATTCAATACAGGTAATATTGGTATTGGTGTGAAGGCTGACTATCTAATTTCGTTTAATAACCTGGCAACTTTAAAAGATACAAAAGTGCGTGACAATACCTTCTTGATTAGCGTATTTATTGACCTTCCATTAAAGTAATTCCGACCACGCCCGGGGCCAATTCTATACCCCAAAGCACGTTTTAATTTGACATCAACGATGCTCTATATTCTATCGAAGGAATTACTATTTTTAACCGGACAAGAAGGTTATGGTATATGAAAGGATCACTATCTAGAAAAGAGTTTATAAAAAATTCATCGGCATTATTAGCAGGAGCGGGAACTGGTTTGGCAATTCGAAGTAATTCTATTGTTACAGCAGAAATTGAAAGAGGAAATGAACAGGCATTTGTGATTAAAAATGTTCGCCTCGAAACCGGGTTTGAATGGGAGGGGCAGGATGTGGCAGCTACTAAAACAGACCTGTTTTCTGTAGAATTGAGAGATGGGAAATTTTTTAAAATAGGACCCAATACGAATAGCGCAAAAGCAATAGATGCAAAGAATTATCTGATGCTGCCGTCGTTCAAAGACTTGCATATTCATCTGGATAAGACTTTTTATGGAGGTCCCTGGAAAGCCCGGATACGTAAAAACAGGACGGTTAAGGATATGATTGCAATGGAAGAGGAGATGCTTCCCGAAATGCTGAAGACCTCTACCTATCGGGCAGAAAAGTTAATCGAATTGTTGCAATCGAAAGGTACGGCCTTTGCAAGAAGTCATGTCAATATTGAACCTACCTCGCAGTTGCAATCACTTCGAAATCTGCAAAAGGCATTAGAAAATAAGAAGCAGGGATTTGGTGCCGAGCTGGTAGCATTTCCGCAACATGGACTCTATTACCGTGATTCTACTTTATTAATGAAAGAAGCTGCTCAGTCGGGCATTGATTTTATAGGAGGATTGGATCCAGCATCCATTGATGGAAATATTCATCGCACCATGGATTTCACTGTGCAACTGGCATTGGATTATGATAAGGGAATCGATATTCATTTGCATGAGGGTGGTGCAGATGGATTAAAGGGGGTGAATTACCTGATTGATAGGGTGAATGAAAACCCTGTATTAAAAAGTCGGACCTGGTTAAGTCATTGTTTTGTATTGGCATCGCTGGATGAAAGCCAACAGGAAGCAATAGCCGAAAAGCTGGCGGTAGCCGGAATTGGCATAGCCTCCACCATACCAATGGGGCGTTTGCAGATGCCCATTCCCACCTTGTTAAAACACGGAGTTCAGGTAGTAACCGGCAACGACAGCATCATTGACCACTGGAATAGTTTTGGCACCGGCAGTGTATTGCAAAAAGCGAATCTGATGGCGCAATTATATGGGATGGTAACCGAGCTGGAGCTTTCCCAATCTTTAGGTCTGGCTACCGCAGGTATTACACCTCTCAACCGAAAAGGCGAGCAGCAATGGCCCAAAACCGGTGACGAAGCCAGTTTTGTATTGATAGATGCTAGTTGCTCTGCAGAAGCGTTGGCAAGGGTATCACCGGTACGGAATTTGGTTTATAAAGGGGGATTGATAAGATGATTGAACTGTATGAGCCGATGCTGCAGCAACCTAAAGAAATGATTTCGAAGCTGGAAAAGCTGATTGAAAAGAAATAGTTCAAACACCTGCAATGATTGTTATACTCTTTGGAATCTCCTGTCCATTTTCTTTGGCCTGTTTAACCTGTTGAAAATAGAGCTTTACCAGGCTTGTATATAATTTGTTGCGCGTAACGTTCAGGTGTAATTGTGCAGCATCTCTTCGCGTTGGATCTGCTATAATTGCCTTGGCTAGATTATTAGCCATTGCCATTAATTGGTTATTCAGCAATTGGTTCTCCGTTCGCTTTTTTCGCTTATTCTTTTTTGGGAGCTTGCAGATCACCGATTTGTCGCCGTATCTCTTCAGTACAAACTGATCACCCAATTTGCCGCTATAATCCTTCAGGATGGAGGTTTTACTACTTGCCATAGGTTTAAAAGGTTGGTGTAGTTATTAAAATACGTAATTCAACAGTATTCTTAATCAGTATATATACATTTTAATTAGAATTTAATGGGGTTTCATTGGCTTTAGACTCTATAATAACCCTATGAAAACCCTACAAAAACCCTATAAATACCCTATAATAATATAACTTTAATAAAAGCTGCAGCATTATTCCTTCGCCCGGCGAGAAAGGATTAAGTCAACTCTTTTAAAAATTCCAGTGGAGAATAAACAGGTAACGCAGGGATCGCTTCCTTCTGTAGTTCTTTATCCCTGCTAATGAAAAAGTCTATTTTGTGATGAATTGCTGAATAGTACTGAAGTGCGTCTTCTATATCTTTTATCTTAGAATGTAAAGCTGTTACTGTTATTTCATGATTAATATCTATGACAGTTATATCCGATAACATAGTAAGCAAAAGTTCTTTTGCTTTTGCATTTCCATATTCTTTTGTTAGCCAGTATCCAAGAATATGAATAATGGAAGGAGTTACAAATGCCTGAACCTGACCGTTTACTACAAGGTTCATGATTTCCCGGGCAACTGGATATGCTTCTCTCTTTAAAGTGAAGTCCAATAATACATTGGCATCAAGGAACACTCTAGAAGCCATATTTATTCTTTTGTTCCTCGTAATATAGTTTTTTCAGATCAGCGTTCTTTTCAATGTGTGGGGCTTTCAATTGGTCTACCAATTGAATAATGTTCTTTTTCTTAGCTGGTCGGGAAACTTTTTTGAAATATATTTCTACTAATTCTGAGATACTTATGTTCTTTTTTGCGGCGTATGCTTTCATGTTTTCCAGCAAAGATTGGTCAATAGTCAGATTTAATCTTGTTTTCATTTCAATTGCCTTTACTTTACAAATATACGTACTTATTAGATTTATGCGTATTAATGAGCCAAAATTGGAGCAACGAACGGTCGTTTACCCTAATTCCGTAAATTGTAAGCCTAACAACAACACTTAAACGAACATGAGATTTCTGCAGCAAACCCTTGTAGCGGGTTGTTTTCTGGTTAGCACTACTGTATGGTCGCAAAAAAATGACTCCCTGGTAGTAGCAGCTATTGTAAAGGAAGCTACTGAACAATCACAATTGGAAGTATTGGCGCACCAGTTGACAGATGGTATCGGACCGCGTCTCGTAGGTACGCCTCAAATGAAAAATGCAGCCGATTGGGCCATTGCCAGGTATAAGGAATGGGGCATCGATGCCAGAGTGGAAAACTGGGGTGAATGGAGAGGCTGGGAGAGAGGCATCACTCATATCGACATGGTATCACCAAGAGTGAAATCCCTGGAAGGAATGCAACTGGCCTGGAGCCCAAGCACCAAAGGGAAAACCGTAACGGGCGAAACCATCATCCTGGCCGATCAACCCGATTCCATCTCCTTTCAAAAATGGCTGCCCAATGTAAAAGGCAAGTTTGTCCTGATTTCCATGAATCAGCCTACCGGTCGCCCGGATTACAACTGGCAGGAATGGGCTACTCCGGATTCCTTTGAAAAGATGAAAAAAGAAAGAGAAGCACAAACAGCTGCGTGGAGAAAACGAATCAGCAAAACCGGATTAAATGCCAAAGACCTTGCATTGGCTATTGAGAAGGCAGGTGCAGCCGGCATTATTTTAAGCAACTGGTCTTCCGGTTTCGGGGTTAATAAAATCTTTGGCGCTAATACCACCAAAATTCCCACGATTGATGTGGCACTGGAAGATTATGGCATGCTCTATCGCCTGACAGAATCCGGCGTTAAACCGGTACTGAATGTACGTGCTGATTCCAAAGAACTGGGAACCGTACCAACTTTCAATACCATGGCTGAAATCAAGGGGACAGAAAAGCCCAATGAATATGTAATGCTCTCCGCCCATTTTGATTCCTGGGATGGTGGCACGGGTGCTACAGATAATGCAACCGGCACCATTGTGATGATGGAAGCTATGCGCATTCTAAAAAAAGTGTATCCCAATCCGAAAAGAACCATCCTCGTAGGTCATTGGGGTAGTGAGGAGCAGGGACTGAATGGATCCCGTGCATTTGTAGAAGATCATCCGGAGATCGTTGCCAATCTGCAGGCTTTATTCAACCAGGACAATGGTACCGGTAGGGTGGCAAATATATCGGGACAGGGATTTTTACATGCCTATGATTATTTGGGCAGATGGTTGTCCAAAGTGCCTGAAGAAATCCGTAACGAAATTGAAACCCGTTTTCCTGGTTCTCCCGGTGGTGGCGGATCGGATTATGCTTCTTTTATAGCTGTGGGTGCACCTGGCTTTTCACTGAGTTCCAAGAGCTGGTCCTATGGTTCCTATACCTGGCATACCAATCGGGATACCTACGATAAGATTGTATTTGATGATGTGCGTAAGAATGCTATCCTCACTGCTATCCTGGTGTATATGGCCTGCGAAGAACCTGAAAAAACATCCAGGGAAAAAGCCGTGTTGCCGGTTAACCCACGGACAGGTAAGCAGGGAGAATGGCCGGCGCAACGCAAAGCCAATCGGAAAGGAAATTAAGAAGAGAGAATTATGAATTATGAATTGTGAATTAGGAATTGGGCGCTCTTCTCACGTCTCACGTCTGACGTCTCACATTTAATACTATGTATAAATTAATTATCAGATCCCTGCTACTGTTGCTGCTCCCCGCTATTGCGGGTGCGCAGGTAGAGAGAGCAGAGGAGACCATACAGCACCTAATAGATTCTGGAAAGGCAGTAGGCATAGCGGTTGCCGTAGTAAAAGACAATAAGCTCGTTTACAGTCAGAATTTTGGGTACAAAGAGCTCGAATCAAAAACTCAATTAAGCAATACGGATATTTTCCGTATTGCTTCTATTTCCAAATCCTTTTCAGCTACAGCTATTCTGCAATTGGTGAAGGCCCGCAAGCTTAAACTAAGTGATGATGTAAGTGAGCTGATTGGTTTCAACGTTCGCAATCCACGGTATCCGGATAAAGTAATTACGCTGGAGCATTTATTATCTCATCGTTCCAGCATCAACGACCGCCAGGGTTATTTTACCCTGGATGCCATCAACCCGGCAAAGAATCCGAATGCCGATAGTTGTTATAACGCCTATGCTCCCGGAGAAGGATACCAGTATTGCAATCTGAATTTTAATATGATTGGTACCATCATTGAAAAGTATAGTGGGGAGCGATTTGATCAGTATATAAAAAAACATATACTCGATCCGTTGGGTTTGTATGGCGGTTATTGCATTGATTCACTGGATGCCAGTCGATTTGCTACGATTTATGAATATGTAAATGATACCATCGGATTCCGTGCTTCACCGGGAGCATATGCACCCCGCAGTGAGGAGATCCGAAACTATACCATGGGATATAGTACACCCATTTTCTCCCCAACCGGAGGCATGAAGATTTCTGCGATTGACCTTGCCCGTTATATGATGATGCATATGAATTACGGAAAGAGCAATGGCAAAAGGATTATCCCCAGAAAGCTTAGCCAGCAGATGCAGACCCCTCTGTCCTCCAAAGAAAATTATGGTCTGGCATTGCACAAAACAACCCGGTTAATAGCTGATAAAGAGCTGGTCGGACATACTGGTTCCGCCTATGGATTGTACAGTGCCATGTTTTTTGATCCAGCCGAAAAATGGGGGATCGTGGTGATTAGTAATGGTTGTCATCCATCCTACGTGAACGGGTATAATGGGGTAATCAGGACGGTGTTTGAATCAATTTATGGCGCCTATATTAAAAAGTAAAGTGGCCTGCTGGTCAATTAAATACAATTCATCAATACTATTCTATTTTGGGCGGCTACCTGCCATCTCGCAGCAGGAGGAATGGGGGCAATTGCACGTTTGATGCTTTCCTGAAAGAATATCAGCTAGAGGACCAGGCGCTTAAAGTAATGGCGCCAATAGTGAGAGGCGCAGATACTGACCGGCATGAACTCGCACCACAGGTTGCAGGATTATGGGCTATATCAGCCGGACTTGCACACAACTTCAAAGACGATCAGGAACTGTTGCAGTATGGAATGGTTTTGTATGATGCTTTATACAGCTGGGCAAAATATCTGCAAAAAGAAACACATTTACAACAACCCTACGAAAACCTGCTTTGGAAAATATACAGCAGTTTTTTGGAGAAGGGTAAGGGAGAAAAAAAACAGATTCCTGAGTGGGTGCACGAACTCAGGAATCTGTTACAGGATCATATTGATACGGCGCTAAGCCTCAAAGAAATTTCAACTACACTGGGTTTACATCCTTCCTATATTTCAAGAGAATTTCCAACTTATTTTAACAACCAGGGCTTTGGCGAATACATAAGAACACAACGAATTGACAAGGCCAAAGAGCTAATGCGGGATAGGCAATACAGTCTTACAGATATCAGTTATCTGTCCGGGTTTTCAGATCAGAGTCATTTCACCCGAATTTTTAAAAAAGTTACGGGTATGAATCCATCCGCTTTTCGTCGAAAATTGCTTCGTGAATGAAATATTTATTCAATTAATTGATTGCATACCGAAGTGTAATTCCATAAGTCCGCTGGTCTCCCAATACTGCTGCATAATGCCCTGCATTTCCCGCGGCTGGCAGCAATTGCTCAAAGTAATTTTTGTTTAGCAGGTTTCTGCCCCAGAGGAAAATGCTGATTCCTTCTTTTGAACGATATCCGACTCTCGCATTAAACAGCGCATATCCGGGAACGTTTAAATATTTCGAAGGAGAGGGACTGGAGGAGAAACCACTACGGAAGTAGTTGTCGATTGCCAGGAAGTAACGGCCTTCTTTACTGAATGCTTTTTTAACCGCGGATTGGATTTCACCTCCGATAGAACCAGCCCATTTTGAAATTCCCGGAAGAGATCCAGTGGAAACATTCTTGAAAGAAGTAGAAGATCCGGTTTCTTCCAGGGGAACAGGAGCATTGGTGAAGGAAAGGTATTTTCCTTCTGTGAAGGCAAGGTTCGCATACAAAGTGAGGTGGTCATTAATCTTATAGTTCGCATCTGATTCAATTCCCCACACTCTTACTTTTTCCGCATTGGCAAGATAACCACGATTTACACCCACTTCAGCAGTTTGTACCTGCGTCTGGTAGTCTTTTATATCGGTCTGGTGTGCTACGATATTAAATATAAAATTCCGGCTCGGAGAAGTTTTCAATCCTACTTCATAATGCGTAACATTTTCCGGTTTGATCCTGGCCAGTTCAATCATCACTTCTCCATTGGCAGTAGGTAATCCACCCAGGTTGATACCGACCGGTTTATAACTCAGCGAATAGGTTGCAAAGGCATTGATATCAGATCGTACCTTATACGCTACAGTTAGTTGTCCGGATATATTACTCTCATCCACATCGGCGCTGAATGCCTGATCAGTATACACAGCTCTTTTTAGCGCCAGCAAGGCCGGGTCTTCTGTCTGAAGGCCGCCATAGGTTTGCCGGTCAAAGTCTACTTTTTTGCGATCATAGTTATACCGAATGCCTGGTAACACATGTAGTTTATCTGTTATCGCCCAGTCTAACTGACCAAATGCCGCAGCTCCAAAAGTTTCCAACCGTGAACGGGTTCGGATGCCATATCCTTCAAATAGTCCGGGTGTACGCCATAAACTGCTGGTACTGCTTTGAGAAAAGCGCCACTGTGCAGCTCCGGATTCTTCGATATGGTAAGGATCTGTTTTTAAATCCTGTCCAATCAGGAAGATCCCGGCAACGCCACTCAGCCTGGAAGAGAATTCTCCGGCATAGCGGATTTCCTGTGTCCATTGCTGGTGTTTGGAAGTGGCTTGTGAAAGTGTCAGCACTGGTAATCCGGTAAAGTCGCGGTCATTACTTGGATCCCAGTTCCAATAACGCCAGGCGGTAGTGGAGGTAAGGGTGCCGCCACCGATTTTAGCATCCACATTTACAGAGAGTCCACCCAACTGGTTACCTGATTTCCAGGTAGTATTATGGTCTACTTTTCGATCAAATGGATTGCGGGAGGGGAGTTGATAACCCAGGTCTGCGATGATGCTGTCAAACTGCCGATAACCAGCCCGCTGGGTTTTAACCACACCGGCAACCACCTGTGCATATCCTTCCGGTTTTTGATCTGTCATATCTGCTATGAAAGTGATCTTTACTTTGTTGGTAGGTGTGTATAATAATTGTCCCCGTACACCAATATTATTGAGATCATTTACCGGTTTCCCTGTAGAAACATTTTCCAGCAGCCCGTTCCGCTGGGTTCCGGAGAAGGAGATACGCCCTGCCAGTTTTTTGGTAATGGCTCCGGTAACCGATGCTTTTGCCTGAACAAAACCATAGTTGCCATAACTTACTTCAAAGCTCGCTCCTGGTTTGAATTTCGGTGCTTTGGTGGTAATATTAAAGGCACCGGCGGTAGTGTTTTTTCCGAACAATGTTCCCTGCGGACCTCTTAATACTTCTATCTGTTCAATATCAATAAAGTCAAGCGTAGTGGCGGCTGGCCTTGCATAATAAACCCCATCTACATAAAAACCTACACCCGGATCAATGCCATCATTGGTTAATCCGAACGTGGATCCCATACCCCGGATATTTAAGGTTGTGTTACGCGGATTGGATGAATACAATTGTACAGTTGGTACCAGTTCTTTTAAACGGTTCACATTGAAAGCTCCTGCATCTTCCACCTGTGCGCCCCCTAAAACTGAAATAGGGATGGGTACATCCTGGGCCGATTCCACCCGCCTGCGGGATGTAATGACTACATCCGAAAGTTGTGAATTTTCCAGTAAAATGATCGTGATAGAAGAATCCTTCAGCTGGCTTAAGGGCAGTTCCGCGGGTGCATAACCGGCAGAACTGATCTGAAGCGTAAAAGGAAGGGAAGGCAATCCGGTTAAGGTAAATTGGCCTTTTGCATCCGCCACCGTAGAACGGTTCGTGTTTTTGATTTTAATGGTGGCCGACTCAACCGGCTGGCCTTTTTCATCCTTGATTATGCCGGAAAGCCGGCTTTGTGCCGAAGCTAAAAAGCTTACTAAAGTTAAAAATAGCGTAGCTAAAATCTTGTTCATGGTTTCTGATCTGGTTAACTATTAAGCAATAAGTGGCAATGCCTAGTAATGTGTAAACAACACATTCCTAAGTGAATATGCAATTCGTTCCGAAATAACAGGTAATAGTCTATTAAACTTATAGAGATTGTAAAAGTAATATTTATTTTAATCCTACCAAATAACTAGACTATTATTTTATACTTTTTCGATAAATGAAAAGAAGAGCTGTGGTTATCCTTATCTTTCTGTTTATGAAACAGGATGCAGAATGGTTTGTATTTAAAGGAATGGAGACGATTGATTCTCCCGCCCTCGTTGTATTCCCGGATCGGGTCAGGCAGAACATTGAGACTGCTATCCGGTTAGTAGGGGATCCAAAACGGTTGAGGCCCCATGCTAAAACCCATAAATCGCCGGAGCTGACCCGCCTGTTATTGGAAGCCGGCATTCAACAATTCAAGTGTTCCACGATCGCAGAAGCAGAAATGCTGGCCATGCAGGGAGTGCCGGATGTGTTATTGGCTTACCAGCCGGTCGGACCAAAAATTGATCGCTTCCTGCAGCTCCTGCTGACGTATCCAGACACCCAATTTTCCTGCCTGGTGGACAACGAGGTAACTGCCCTGGCTTTATTGGAAAAAGCGAATGCATTTCGTTTGTCCATCTCCGTGTACCTTGATCTTGATGTGGGAATGCACCGCACCGGAATGGAACCGGATGAGGCTGCTGTGGAGCTCTTCCTGGACCTTAACAAACGGGAAGGCATAACCGTAAAGGGATTGCATGCTTACGACGGACATATTGCTGATCCTGATCCTGACCTGAGAAGACAACGGGTGGAAGCAGCTTTTGCTCCCGTATGGAAAATGAAAGCGATATTAGCAGATCGGGGATTTAATCATTTGGAAATCATTGCAGGAGGGATGCCCAGTTTTCCCATCCTTGCTGGCTATCCCGACCTGGTTTGCAGTCCGGGTACTTTTGTCTACTGGGATCAATCCTATTCCATCAAATTATCCGATGCTCCTTTTGTTCCGGCCGCTGTTGTTTTAAGCAGGGTAGTTTCAAAACCTGGTACGCATCGCATCACCACCGATCTTGGTCATAAATCTATTGCATCTGAAAACAGTCTTGATAAAAGAGTGCATTGGTTGAATGCATCCGGACTCACACCCGTTGGACATAGTGAGGAGCATTTCTTCTTTGAAGCTGAACCAGGCACAGCAATAAAGATGGGAGAATTATTAGTTGGACTGCCCTGGCATATTTGTCCAACTGTAGCGTTGTATAATAAAGCATTCACTGTTGAGGACGGAAAAATTTCCGGAGAATGGACCACCCTTGCACGGGAACGAAAGCTTAATCTGTAATGAGGAAATTCTCCAAAATGCGGAATTTATTCTCCAGTATGCGTAAAACAGCCAGGTTTTTACAGGCAGAATAAGGTTGCTCAGCAAGGATTGGCTAAATTAGAAGTCTAACGATTTGCATTATGGGCTTCCGGTTTTTACGGCAAAAATCAACCTGGGTAGTAGCTGGCCTGATTATAACAATTGCACTGTTCAGCAGATGTGGTACGGATGCGAGTGCCGGTGTGCCGGATACCGTGGATTTCAATTATCACGTAAAACCCATTCTCGTTCAAAAATGTTATCTCTGTCATGGTCCGGATGAAAGCAGCCGGAAAGCAAACCTTCGTCTCGATACCTACGAAGGAGCAACAGCGCTTTTAAAGAATGGAGGCCGTGCCATTGATCCCGGTCATGCTGCCAACAGCATGGTAGTTGAACGAATTTTTCATAAGGATCCCGACCAGGTAATGCCTACACCCGAATCCAATCTGAAGTTAACACAGCAGGAAATGGCGATTCTGGAAAAATGGATTGACCAGGGCGCCGCCTATGATCCTCACTGGGCTTTTATTCAGCCTGACAGTTCCCTGTTGGAAAAAAAATACGATGAGAATGCAGTTGATTATTTCATTCAGAAGGAACTGGAGGAACGTGGAATCAAACCCGCTCCAAGAGCGAGTGCTGAATCCCTTTTGCGCAGGGTATCCTATCTGTTAACCGGATTGCCACCTACAGAAAAAGAACAGCAGCTCTTTTTGTCTGCTACTAACGAAGATGCTTATGTGAAGATGGTGGATTATTATTTACAATCTCCCCGGTTCGGCGAAAGATGGGCAAGGCATTGGATGGATATCGCCCGTTATGCTGAAACACGCGGACATGAATTTGATTATCCTATCCAGGAAGTATGGAGGTACCGCGACTACCTGATCCGGGCATTTAATGCAGATATTCCTTTTGACCAACTGGTCAGAGAGCAACTGGCAGGCGATTTACTGCCAAAGCCCCGGTTGGGTTCGGGCAATGAAAACGAATCCATACTGGGAACGGCATTTCTGACCATGGCAGAAGGTACCCACAGTCCGGTTGATGTACGAAAAGATGAAGCGGACCGGATTGATAATATGATAGATGTAACAGGCAAAGCTTTCCTGGGCCTTACTATTAGTTGTGCCCGTTGTCATGATCATAAATTTGATCCGATTTCAGCAAAAGATTACTATTCTTTTTATGGAGTTATGGAAGGCACCAGGTTCAGTCCGCAACCTGTTAACCAGGCTTCCAAACAACAATCCCTCGAAAACCTGAAAGGAATTCAGGAGCAGGTGAAGTTATGGGCGCATCAGCAATTACTGGAATCGGGTACTACTAACGTTCTGCAACAAACGAATAATCAGCCGGCAACAATGCCTGCCGATTCAGGCTACCAGGTATTGGGTAATTTTACCGGTAAGGAACTGGACGGCTGGAAATCAGACGGACATGCTTTTGGAAAAACAACCACACTTGGAGATCCGGTCTTTAATGATCAGTTTCAGTTAATTGGTATTCGTGAAGGAATGGCCAGTAGCAGGAAAACAGCCCTTGGTATATATGGTGCACTTCGTTCCCCCGATTTTACCATTTCCACCAATTTTGTTGGTGTAGAAGCCGCGGGAAGGGAATCCGTGATCCGGATTGTGATTGATAATTTCCAATTGATCCGCTGGCCGATTTATGGAAATATTGAACAGCGGGTCAACGATACAAAATGGAAACAATATGTATTTGATGTAGCGCAATGGAAGGGGCATAAAGCTTATATTGAACTGATGCCGGGTGTATATGAAAATCATGTTTTCGTTCAGCGTCCCGATTCGTATGTAGATGCACGTTATGCTATCACGTACAATAACAAATGGGTTGAACCAGCAAATAAGCAGCCGGCAGTTACCGCCTTGAATCGGCAGTTTAAAAAGCGAAAAGTTGAACCTGCAATACAGGCACTCCTGGAACAGGAATCCCAACTACGGTTAGCACTGCGCGATTCCCTTCGCTTCTTCTATGGTGTTACAGATGGGTTTGGAAGAAACAGTCCGGTTTTTGTTCGGGGTAATCACCAGGAATTATCTGCAGATAAAGTGCCCCGCACTTTTTTAACAGCCCTGGGTACCCGATCCAACAACCTGGATGTGCCCGGTAGTGGACGACTTCAACTCGCAGAAGCCCTGTTGGAACAAAACAATCCGTTGACTACACGTGTATTCGTTAACCGGATCTGGCATCATCTGTTTGGCAGAGGAATTGTTGAAACCGTAGATAATTTCGGATTGCAGGGAAAACTTCCATCTCATCCGGCATTGCTGGATTATCTGAGTCTTTCCTTTAAGCAGCATAACTATTCAGTAAAACAACTGATCCGGACAATAGTATTATCGGAGACCTTCCAACGCTCCACTTTGCCTGTAGCAGGCAGCAAGGAAAAAGATCCGGCGAATATATACCTGTCTTATTTCCCATTAAGAAGGCTTGAAGCAGAAGCAATCCGGGATGCGATGTTGGCAGTATCTGGCCGGTTAGACACAGCAATGTATGGTGAACCTGTTCCCCAGCATATCACGTCCTTTATGAATGGCAGGGGCAAGCCGTCAGAATCCGGACCGTTGGATGGTGCCGGCAGAAGAACCATTTACCTGGAGGTTCGCAGGAATTTCCTGGATCCGATACTAACCAGTTTTGATCGTCCTATTCCCTTCACCAGTTTTGGAAAGAGGGAAGTGACCAATGTGCCGGCACAATCACTCATCCTGATGAATGATCCCTTTGTTATGCAGGAAGCGGCGCGTCTGGCAGCACGATTGGATAAAATGGGCCTGCGTAACAATGAGGAAAAAATACAATGGTTGTACAGAACATGTTTGGGCAGATCCGCAACCAAAGAAGAAATTCTGGAAGCCAATGCCCTGTTGGCTAATCTAACGCAAAAGAACAGCCGAACAGTTTGGAAAGATTTTGTTCATACAATTTTTAACCTGAAAGAATTTATATATCTCAATTGATATGAATCAGTTTCAACGACCACTTAGTCGCCGGGAAATGTTAGGCATATGCAAATGCGGATTCGGATCCCTTGCTATGCTCAGCATGTTTGGAAGTTTGCTCCCATCCTGTTCCGGCGTGGAAGCTGGTAAAAACCAGTTGCTGAATCAGCTCGGTGCCGGACCAATTCCTCCTGGTTTTGTTCCAAGAGCGAAAAATATCATTTTCCTGTATATGGATGGTGGGATATCCCAGGTGGATTCCTTTGATCCCAAACCCCGGCTGGCAAAAGAAAATGGAGAAGACCCTGCCAAAAAATTCAAGATGGATGCCACACAGTTTGGCGATGTCGGTAAGATTCTGAAAAGTCCCTGGGAGTTCAATCGTTACGGAGAGTCGGGTATGGAGATCAGTGAACTATTTCCACATATCGGCAGCTGTGCGGATGAATTGGCGCTGGTTCGTTCCATGGTTTCCAATTTTCCGGAACATACCAATGCGAATTATTTTTTACATACAGGAAGTGGTTTGCAGGGGCGCCCCAGCATGGGTGCCTGGGTAAATTACGGACTTGGTTCGGAGAATAGCAATCTGCCCGGTTATGTGGTGCTGGATGGCGGTTTGATCCCACCTGGTGGGTTGGATAATTTCAAAAACGGATTTCTGCCTGCTGCTTACCAGGCTTCTTTATTGAGAGCAGGAGCAGAGCCACTGGCAAACATTAAACCGTTGGATTCCATTGCCGGCATCCAGGAAGAAAAACTGGCTTTTCTGAAAAAGCGTGATCAGCATTTGTTGAATAGCATGGATGGAAATGACGCAATCGAAGCTGCCATCTCCAATTATGAATTGGCGTATAAAATGCAGGCTTCGATTCCTGAATTAACTGAATTCAAAGAAGAATCAGAAGCCACTAAAAAATTGTACGGGCTGGATTCGCCGGATCCCAATACCCGGAATTACGGAGCACAGTGTTTACTGGCCAGGAGACTGGTTGAACGGGGAGTACGGTTTATTGAGTTGACCTGTCCGGATATAGGAGGAAATGCTGATCGCTGGGACCAGCATTCTAACCTGAAATCCGGACATGAACGCAACGCTCATGCAGTGGATCAGCCAATCGCAGGTTTATTAAAAGATTTAAAACTGCGGGGCTTACTTGATGAAACCCTGGTTGTTTTTTCGGGTGAGTTTGGCAGAACACCTTTTGCGCAGGGAACAGACGGACGTGATCACAATCCTTCTGCTTTCAGTATGTGGATGGCGGGAGCCGGTATAAAAGGTGGAACCATTTATGGAACTACAGATGATTATGGGTATCGGGTAGTTGATAAGCCGGTAACCATTCACGACCTGCATGCTACTATGTTGCATCTGCTGGGTATTGATCACAAACAACTTACTTTCCGTTTTGGTGGCCGTGATTTCCGGTTAACCGATGTTCATGGAAATATCGTAAAAGACATATTGGCCTGATAAGATAGTGTATGCAATTAAACCCTGAATTTTCTTTATTTGTCGGGCGCTTTCACCCTTTGCTGGTGCACCTGCCAATCGGATTGCTGAGTTTCGCAATGGTCCTGCACCTGGTACAATGGAAAAAGAAATCCGCCAGACTAACAGATGCATTAACCATACTGTGGTTGCTGGCAGCTGTAAGTGGCGGACTATCCATTCTTACCGGATGGTTGCTGTCTTCAGGTGGAGGATATGAATCACAAACCCTGGAGCGTCACAGAAATGGCGGGATCCTTGTGGCAGTACTATCAATGGTAGTATTTATAACGTATTTAATACAGGGGAAAAGTCAGCGATCTGCTTTTCCTATTCTTCGTTTAGTCGGTATCGTTAGTGCGATCGGATCAATGATACTTACAGGCCACTGGGGCGGTGCACTTACTCACGGTGGTGCTTATCTGACGGAATACAGTCCCTTTGCAGCGTCAGATTCAACGGCAGCAGCAGGCAGTACTGCAAGACAGATCCGCGACCTGGATTCAGCCTATCTTTTTGAGGATGTGGTTATGCCGATACTGCAAGCGAAATGTGTAAGTTGTCACAGTGAAGAAAAGAAAAAAGGCGAATACCTGCTTACCAGTCACGCTGCCATCTTACAGGGTGGAAAATCCGGCGCCGGGGTGGTTCCAGGCAACCTTGCCACCAGTGAGCTTTATCGCCGGATCAGTTTACCGGAAGATCATAAAGAGTTCATGCCAACGGATGGTAAAACACCGTTGACAGACGAGCAGAAAGCCATACTGGAATGGTGGATCGAAACAGGAGCACACCAACGCCAACGGGTAACCGCATTTGTTCCCAATGCCAAAAGGCGGGATGAGCTGGTTCGTTTTTTCGGACTTGATCAGCAGGCGGTAGCAGGGCATGTTGCACCAGCTCCGGATCCTGCAGCAATAGACGCACTCTTGCAGAATGGGTACCGGGTGAACCTGCTTACCCAAACAGGCAATCTGCTGGAAGTGAAATTTAACGGAAAGGGAAGTAGCAAGCCCGATCTATCGGTGCTGACAGCAGTTAAGCAACAACTGGTTTGGTTACAACTGGAAAATTGTCAACTGGAAGATGCGGACCTTCAGGCACTGGCGCCATTAACCAGTCTCTTCAAGCTAAATCTGAATCGTAATCCAATCACAGAAAAAGGATGCTCTTTTCTGCCGCAACTCACAAAATTAGAATACCTGAATCTTTACGGAACCCAGGTAACAGAAGCCGGATTGCCTTTGTTAACTTCTTTACCCTCCCTGAAAAAATTGTATCTCTGGGAAACTAAAGTGGATCAGGCAAAAATCGATTCCTCCGGGATTCCTCCAAAGCTGGAACTGGTGCTTGCGCTTGAATCACAGGCACCCGGAAGCTGACAAAAAATTATTTTGATTTCTTGCCTGAAAGTTTTAATTTAACGTTTTACTAAAACGATTTAGTAACCTTTCCAACGATTGTTATGCTGGTTTCTCCCCGTCTGCTTTATTCACATTGTTATGGACGTTATGCGATCCCTGCTGTAAATATTTTTACGATGGAGCAGGTGTTGGCACTCTTTTCAGCAGCGCATCGTGCGGAGGCTCCCATTCTGGTACAAATAACACCCGTTGCGAGGAATTATGCGCATCCCGTAATGTTGCAATCCATGATTCAGGCTGCAGCACATATTTACCCGGATGTGGTATATGCGATTCACCTGGATCATGGAAATGAAGAACATGCATTTGCCGCAATGGAGCAGGGCTATACCTCTGTTATGATTGATGCTTCTCATGATCCTTTTGATTTGAATATAGAAAGAACAAGGGCGGTAGTGGAAAAAGCGCATAGTCACGGTATTGTAGTGGAAGCAGAACTCGGTGTATTGAGTGGAGTGGAAGATGATTTGTCAGTAGATGACGCTGATGCCAAATACACAAATCCGCAACAGGCAAAGGAATTTGTGGAACGGTCTGGCTGTGATTCTCTGGCAGTTGCAGTTGGTACCAGTCACGGTGCATATAAATTCAGTGGCGGCCAGGGCCTTCAATTTCACATACTCGAAAGAATCCAGGAATTATTACCTGGTTTTCCATTAGTACTGCATGGCAGTTCCTGCGTAGATCCGGAAGTGGTAAAAGCCATCAATCAGTATGGTGGAAAATTGAAACCCGATGCATCCGGTGTAAAAGATGAAGAACTGAAGAAAGCCATACAGCTCGGTATCTGTAAAGTGAATATCGCAACAGACCTTCGTTTATTATGGACAAGGGATCACCGGGAATTTTTTGCCAATCAGCCAGAACTGATCGATCCGGTGGTGCCGGGAAGAAAATATATGCAATCTTATGAGACGTTCATGCTGAATCGTTTTGAACTGATGGGAGCAGCCGGACAGTCGCGCGCTTTACAACCTTTGATACAGGAAATACAACATACGATAATCGGACAGGAATGAAGAATTTATTAATACATCCCAATAAAGGGGAATCTGTTTACCAGCGTATAACGGCTGCGGATGCAGGGTGGGAGCACCTGAATATGGAAGCTCGTTTATTAAAAAAGGGCGAAAGCTGGACAGGTTATACGGGTGAAGATGAATATGGTTTTATTCTGCTGAGTGGTAATTACACCGTAGCAACCAACCATGGTACCTGGAGCACCACCAATGGCCGTAAATCTGTTTTCAGCGGCATCGCGCACAGTCTTTATCTGCCGCGTCATACCGAATTCAAATTGACGGCCACCAGTGAAATACTTGACATCGCTGCGGGCTGGGTGAAAGCCAAAGCAGATTTCCCGGCCCGATTCAAAACACCGGAGGAGGCAGCCATTGAAATCAGGGGAGGTGAAAATGCAACCCGTCAGATCAACAGTCTGATTGAACCGGGGTTCGGTTGTTCATCACTGGTAGCTGTTGAAGTGTATACACCTTCCGGAAACTGGAGTTCTTTCCCGGCGCATAAACATGATGTTCGTATCCTGGATGCAAACGGTGAATTGAAGGAAGCTGATCTCGAAGAGATATATTTTTATAAAATAGACAAACCAGGCGGTTTTGCCATTCAGCAGGTTTATACCAGTGATCGTTCCCTGGATGAAATGCTGCGGGCCGGCAACAACGATGCGGTATTGGTACCGGAAGGTTATCATCCGGTGGTGGCATTGCATGGTTACAACTGTTATTACCTGAATTTTCTTGCAGGAAGTGATCAATCCCTGGCCAATACACCCGATCCGGATCATAGCTGGTTATTTGACAGCTGGAAATTCAGAGATCCGCGAATTCCCATGGTAACTGCAGAAATGAACAATCAACCCTAAGACCAACCAACATGAAAAAACTGGATTTACTGACCATCGGTCGCTCTTCTATTGATTTATACTCACAGGATATCGGAGCTGATTTTATTGATATCAAAGGATTCAACGCATTTGTTGGAGGCTCTCCTTTGAATATCGCAGTAGGGGCCGGCCGGCTTGGTCTGAATGTGGCCCTGTTAACCGGTGTAGGCCAGGATAAAACAGGTGATTTCATTCTGAATTTTCTAAATAAAGAAAAGATCGTAACGGATTATATACCCAGAATTCCGGGTGCACGTACCAGTGCTGTGATTCTGGGCATTGAACCTCCTGATCGTTTCCCACTGGTTTTTTACCGAGATAACTGTGCGGACATTCAAATCACCATGGACCATGTGGCCGCCGCGGATGTTGGTCAGTTTAAAGTAGTTCAGGTGTCCGGAAATGCGATGAGCAAGGAGCCGAGCCGAAGTGCTATTTTTTACGCAGTTGAACAGGGTTATGAAAAGGATGTGCCGGTAATTCTGGATATAGATTTCAGAGCTGATCAATGGAGTGATATCCGGTCCTTCGGACTGATGGTGCGTGCCATTTTACCGAAGGTAACGATCGCCATTGGTACAGAAGAGGAGGTATTGGCTGCTACGCTGCAGGATATCAACGATGTGGTAATTGAACACCAGCAGGTATCCGCCCCTAAAGTGAAAGGCAACCTGGAAGCATCCGTAAAACAGATACTGAATGCAGGTGTAAAAGTGCTCATTGTAAAAAAAGGATCCAAAGGTGTAACCATTTATGCAGCGGGTAATGAACCTCAGGATGTTCCTGGTTACCCGGTGGACGTACTGAATGTGCTGGGTGCGGGCGATGCATTTGCAGGTGGATTTATTTATGGATTTGTACAGGGATGGAGTATCTCCAAAGCCTGCCGTATTGGAAATGCCTGCGGTGCGCTGGTAGTACAAAGACCCGGATGTGCGAATGATATGCCTACATTATCCGAAGTAATGCAACTGATTGAAGAACGCGGCGGACTCACCGATTAAACTGATCAACGAATTCATATGGCAAAGAAAACACAACGATTGACCGTGGCGCAGGCAACGGTTTTGTTTCTGCAAAATCAATTTGTGGAAAGAGATGGAAAAGAACAGCAATTTTTCGGTGGCTGTTTTGGAATATTCGGCCACGGGAATGTGGCCGGTATCGGGCAGGCCCTGCTGCAATACCCTTCCTTCCCCTATTTTCAAAGTCGCAATGAACAGGCGATGGTGCATACCGCCATTGCTTATGCGAAAATGAAAAATCGCCTGGGCGCATTGGTTTGTACAACCTCTATCGGTCCGGGTGCTACCAATATGGTTACAGGTGCTGCAACGGCCACCATTAACCGAATCCCCGTCCTTTTATTACCCGGCGATATTTTTGCCAAACGGGAAGTGGCACCTGTTCTGCAACAGCTTGAATCTACCTGGAGCCAGGATATTTCCGTAAATGATAGTTTCAAACCGGTTTCCCGTTATTGGGATCGTATTAATCGTCCGGAGCAAATAATTACAGCACTTCCTGAAGCAATGCGGGTGCTCACATCACCTACTGAAACTGGTGCTGTTACGCTCTGTATGCCACAGGATGTACAGGCGGAGGCATTTGATTTTCCGGTAGAGTTTTTTGCCAAAAGGGTGTGGACCATCCAGCGTAATCGTCCCGATGCAAGAGCTCTTGCTGCTGCATTACAAGCCATCAAGGCAGCACGCAAGCCCATCATCATTGCAGGTGGGGGTGTGCTGTATAGTGAAGCCAGTAAGGAACTAACGGAGTTCATTAACCGAACCGGCATACCAGTAATGGAAACCTTTGCCGGCAAAGGATCCGTACATTATGCCGAACCATTAAATCTTGGTGCGGCAGGTGTTACCGGTACTCCCGGTGCGATTACTGCAGCTGCGGAAGCAGACCTGGTAATTGGCATTGGAACCCGTTATAGCGATTTTACCACAATTTCTGAATCGGCCTTTCAACATCCGGATGTTCGTTTTATTAATATCAACGTCACCGAATTTGATGCTTTCAAACATGCAGCTATTCCCCTGGTAGGAGATGCGAAAGCAGTACTGCAGGAACTACTGCAATCCATTAAGCGGTACAAGGTTTCAGATGCGTATCGTGCTAAACAGGAAAGAGAAGCGAGGAAATGGGATAAAGTGGTGAATTCAGTTTACAAACTCAATCATCCCGTACCCATCAGCCAGGGCGAAGTGATTGGCGCGGTGAATACACTATCCAACGACAAAGATGTGATGGTATGTGCTGCCGGTAGTTTGCCGGGAGATTTGCATAAGCTTTGGCGAACCCGCAATCCCAAAGGCTTTCATTTGGAATATGGCTATTCCTGTATGGGGTATGAGATTGCAGGCGGACTCGGAATCAAGATGGCGGATCCCAGTCGGGAAGTTTATGTGATGGTAGGTGATGGTAGTTACCTGATGATGAGCCAGGAAATCATAACCGCAGTTCAGGAGCAGATGAAGCTCATTATCGTATTGATCAACAATAATGGATATGCGAGTATTGGTGGTTTATCTGAGTCACTTGGTACTAAAGGATTCGGAACAAGGTATGAATACCGCAATAAAAAAACCGGCCAGTTGGATGGTGGTATACTGCCGGTTGATCTGGCGGCGAATGCTGCCAGTATGGGAGCTACGGTAATCAAGGCGCAAACACGGACAGAACTGGAGGCTGCGCTGGTGCAGGCGAAGAAAAATAAAAACACAACTGTGGTTTACATAGAAACGGATCGCGAGCAAAGGGTAGGGGGATATGCCTGGTGGGAGGTTCCGGTTGCGGAAGTGTCAACGCATGCCAGTGTGAAAACAGCCTATGAAAAATTAAAGAAAAACAAAGCGAAGCAGCGCAATTACTAATCCTCCAATACGAACGAATGAATCTTGCCATTGTAACATTTGCGTTGTTTACTGTTTTTGTAGGCGTCTACTGTTGGTATAAAATGCGCAGTGCTAAATTTGAAACCGCCTCAAGTTATTTTCTCGGTGGGCGGTCACTCGGAGCCTGGCTGATCGCAATATCCATGTTGCTCACGAATATATCTACCGAACACCTGATCGGAATGAATGGAGCAGCTTATAAAAACGGATTTATTGTGATGGCCTGGGAGGTTACCAGTGCATTGGCGCTGGTGCTTGGCGCAGTCTATTTTATTCCACGTTACCTGAAAATGGGATTAACCACCATTCCCCAATACCTGGAATTAAGATTTGACAAATCCACGCATACTATTGTCAATTTGCTGCTGATACTCTCATTTATTATCACGTTGCTTCCAATTGTGCTGTATACCGGAGCGATCAATTTTGAAACCCTGTTTGATGTTTCCGATCGCTTTGGAATCAGTAAGGAAGAATCTATGTGGTGGATGATTGTGCTGATTGGAGTGCTGGGTTCTGTGTATGCCATATTTGGCGGACTCAAAGCCATCGCTTACTCGGATATGATTTATGGGATTGGTTTGTTTATAGGCGGACTGGCAGTGCCCTTTTTTGCGCTCTATGAAATAGGTGAAGCTGATATTGCAAGCGGGCTGAAAAAAGTGTACGAACATGCTCCTGAGAAATTCAATTCGATTGGCAGTTCAGATTCTGTGTTGCCCTTCGGTACGCTGTTTACAGGACTTGTCATCAACCAGATTTATTTCTGGTGTATGAACCAGGTTATCGTACAAAGAGCATTGGGTGCTAAAAATCTGAAAGAAGCGCAGAAAGGTTTTCTGATCATGGGGTTGTTTAAAATTCTGATGCCACTGATCATTGTATTGCCGGGCGTAATCGGATTCTATTATTTCAGTGATTCACTCTACGAAAACCAGGATACCATCTATCCTGAGCTGGTGAAAAAAGTACTGCCGGTTAGTTTGATCGGTATCTTTGCAGCGGTGGTATTGGGGACGGTATTAAGTACAGTAAACGCAGTATTAAACAGTGCGGTAACGCTGTTTACATTGGGTGTATACAAACGGCAAATAAATCCAGGGGCGGATGAAAAGAAACTGGTGAAAACAGGTAAGTGGGCATCCATCTTTCTGGCTGTATTTGGAATTATGGTGGCACCCATGGTAGCCAAAGCACCGGATGGACTCTACCAGATGTTGCAGGAGCTGAATGGAATCTTTTTTATTCCGATTGCTTCGGTGTTATTGAGTGGATTTTTTATCAAATCAATTTCTGCAACAGGAGCAAAAGTTGCCATCTTCACCGGCCTGGCATTTTACCTGCTCACCACCTTTATTCTAAAAGTGGATATCCATTTCATTCATGTTTGGGGAATTGAATTTGTATTGAATATCCTGGTGATGCTGGTGGTTTCCAAATTTTATCCAAATACCAATCCTTATCAGCCGGTGCATACTGGTGAAGTAAATATCGAACCCTGGAAATACACCAAGCCGGTTTCGATTTTCCTGGTACTGGCCACCATTGCGGTGTATTATTTCTTAAGCTAAAAACAAAATGATATGCAGGTACTACAAAACTATATTAATGGAAAATGGGTCAGCAGCGTATGTGCTGAAACCCGCGATGTGCTGAATCCGGCAACCCAGGAAGTATTGGCAAAAGTTCCCTTTGGCGCTGCCACTTCCAAAGATCTTGAAACAGCCGCACTGGCTGCACAGGAAGCGTATCTTGGCTGGAAATCGGTTTCCGTACTGAAACGAATTCAGCCCCTGTTCAAACTCAAACAGTTACTGGAAGAAAATAAAGAGGAGATCACTAAACTGATTACGCTTGAATGTGGCAAAACACTGGCGGAATCGGCGGGGGAAATCCAGCGCGCCATCGAAAATGTGGAAGTGGCCTGTGCTGCCCCGATGCTGATGCAAAGTGAATTCCTGGAGAATGTGGCAACCGGCATTGATGAATTTATGATCCGGCAGCCACTTGGTGTTACAGCCTGTATTGCGCCTTTCAATTTCCCGGCGATGATCAGTTTCTGGTTTCTGCCGTATGCAATTGCAACCGGCAACAGTATGATCATCAAACCCTCGGAGAAAGTGCCGTTGACGATGATGAAAATATTTGAACTGATTGATAAACTTGATTTGCCACCCGGATTGCTGAACCTGGTGCACGGAGGCAAGGAAACCGTGGATGCGATTCTCGATCATCCATTGGTAAAATCGATCAGTTTCGTGGGTAGTACACCGGTAGCTAAATACATTTATGCAAGGGGGACTGCCAATGGCAAACGAGTGCAGGCACAGGGTGGAGCCAAGAATCCGGTTGTGATCCTGCCCGATGCCGACATTGAAGTGACTTCCCAGATTATTACGGATAGTGTGTATGGTTGTGCGGGACAGCGCTGCCTGGCAGCTTCTGTTGTTATTACGGTGGATAATGATACCAATATCAAAGATGCCCTTTATGAATCGGCAAAAAAACGCCTGGTAGGGTACGGATTGGAAAGCACCTCCGAAATGGGTCCCGTTATTTCTCCGGAAAGTAAGCAACGCATCGAAACCCTGATTGATAAAGGTGTACAGGAGGGAGGAAGACTCTTGCTGGATGGAAGAAATCAGGCAGTAGCCGGATTTGAAAAAGGAAACTTTATCCGCCCAACCATCATGGAAGGATTGCCGCTTGATGGAGAACTTATCAAAACCGAAATCTTCGGTCCGGTTATGACCCTGGTGCATATGAAAAACGTGGACGATGCGATTGACTTTATCAATCGGGGTACCTATGGTAATATGGCCTGTCTCTTTACCACAAGTGGCAACAGCGCAAGAAAATTCAGGAGTGAAGCGATGGCTGGGAATATTGGTATCAACATCGGTATTGCAGCACCAATGGCACAATTTCCTTTCAGTGGCTGGAAAGAAAGTTTCTTTGGCGACCTGCATGGGCAGGGCAAACATGCCATTGAATTTTTTACCCAAACCAAAGTGGTTGTGGAAAGATGGCCTAAAGAATGGACCCGTAAATTTTAACGTTTATACTTAACTGTTATGAAACAGGATATTATTGAAAAACAAACCATAAAAGTAGCCAATGCACCCTGCAGCTGGGGTGTGCTGGAATTTGAATTGGAAGGAGAGAAAAAAGGATTTGAACAGGTGCTGGATGAAATGAAGGCTGCAGGATATAGTGGAACCGAACTGGGTGATTGGGGATTCATGCCAACAGATCCTGCGGCGCTTCGGACAGAATTACAGAAACGTCAGCTGGAATTACTCGGTGCTTTTGTGCCTGTTGCCCTGGTGAAACCGGAAGCGCAGGCAGAAGGAATTGAACGGGCATTACGTACTGCCGGACTCATGCATGCGGCTGGTTATCCGAATGCGTTTATCGTACTTGCGGATGAGAATGGATCGGTGCCCGAACGAACAAAAAAAGCGGGCAGGGTGGAAGTAACCGATTTGCTGGACCGGGAGTCGTATCGGCTAATTGCCAAAAATGCTGAAGCGCTGGCTCGTGCTGTAAAGGAAAAATATGGTATGCGTACCGTATTCCATCATCACGGTGCCGGTTATGTGGAAACACCGCAGGAAATTGAATGGTTGCTGGAGGGATCGGATCCATCGGTACTCGGACTTTGTTTTGATACCGGACATTATATGCTGGGTGGAGGTACGGATCCTGTTGGATTTATAAAAAAGCATATTGACCGGATCTGGCATGTACATTTTAAAGATTTTGATCCGGTAGTCAGGGATAAAGCGGCTACACAAAACTGGGATTATTTTCAGTCGGTTCAAAACGGCGTTTTTTGCGAATTGGGAAAAGGTGCCGTGCCATTTGAAGCCATCAAAAACCTGCTGGAAGACGAAGGTTACAAAGACTGGATTGTTGTGGAGCAGGATGTATTACCTGGTATGGGACAACCATTGGAATGTGCCCGTAAAAATCGCGAATACCTGGCCTCCATTCAATTATAATCAAGCACCAAAACCAAGCATTTAACCAACATGAAAAAATTATCCCTTGTACTGATCGGAATGGGTCGTATTGGAAAGATCCACCTGAATAATATTTTACGTCATTTTCCGGAAGTGCAGATTTCGGGTGTGGCTGACCGTGATTATAATCCTGACCAGTTTGCGCGTGAATATACCACCATACCTTTTTCGCGTGATGCTGCGGAGCTGGTATCAAAACCAGAAGTGGATGCCGTATTGATTTGTACTCCAACCAGTACACATGCGGATATGATACGCCTTGCATTGCAGCATGGTAAACATATTTTTTGTGAGAAGCCGGTAGATCTTTCCCTGAACACTACCAAACAATTGGTAGACCAGGTGCAGCAGTCTGGTATCAAAATGATGCTGGGTTTCAACCGTCGGTTCGATCCTGATTTTCTGCATGCACAAAGGCAACTTAAAGAGGGCAGGATCGGTGAAGTTCAAATTGTGAAAATTACCAGTCGTGATCCGGGCTTACCTCCGATTGATTATATCAAACATTCAGGGGGGCTCTTTATGGATATGGTTATTCATGATTTCGATATGGCCCGTTATCTCATGCAAAAAGAAGTTAAAGAAGTATATGCGCAGGGACGAGTATTAGTGGATCCGAAAGTAGGAGAGGCTGGTGACATTGATACGGCTCTTACAACCCTGATCTTTGAAGACGATTCCTATGCAGTGATTGACAACAGCAGGGAAGCAATCTACGGGTACGACCAGCGACTTGAGATCTTTGGCAATAAAGGCATGTTACAGGTAGAGAATAATCTGCATAACCGCAATATTGTGTATGATAAGCAGGGGATTCATCATTCGCTCCCACTTGATTTTTTCATGGATCGATATGCCGCTTCCTACCTGAATGAAATGAAGTTTTTTATTGAAGCTCTTCTAAACAACCAGCCGATTCCGGTAAGCGGACAGGATGGATTGGAAGCAGTAGTGATCGCAACAGCTGCTAAATGGTCGGTGGAGAAAAAAAGGCCGGTAAGCATCGCAGAAGTAAAAGCTATTTTGTAACTATGCCGGGCTAGACCCAACTCATGGCAAAAAAAGTTTCCATAAAAGACATTGCTGCAGCTGCCGGTGTATCGGCAACTACGGTTTCCATTGTGTTAAATGGAAGGGCCAGGGAAATGAAGATCAGTGAAAACATGGCCAGTAAAATAGAGAAGCTGGCGGAGAAAATGCAATACCGGCCCAATCATTTTGCGAAGGGGCTGCGTACCGGTAAAACCAATACCATCGGGCTGATTGTGGATGATATCTCCAACTATTTTTTCGGACATCTGGCCAAAGTGGTGGAAGAGGAAGCGGATAAAAAAGGGTACACCGTAATGTTCTGCAGCAGTGAAAACAATGAGGGGAAAAGCCGGAATATCCTGAACATGCTGGTAGATAAACACATGGATGGTTATATTATAGCCCCTACCACTTTCATGCTGCCGGAGGTGGAAAAACTGATCGATGAAAAACGACCTACGGTTTTGATTGACCGCTATTTTCCGGATCTGAATTCCAATTTTGTTACGGTTGATAATTTCAACGGTAGTCTGGATGCAGTGAATCACCTGGCTTCCAAAGGGATCAGAAAAATAGCACTTGTAACCAATGATACCGATCAGATTCAGATGCAGCAACGAATTGACGGCTATTTGGAAGGGCTTAAAAAAAATGGATTGGCATTTGATAAAAGCCTGGTTAAGAAAATTCCTTTTGGCTGGCCCGAAGAAAAACAGGTAAAAGAGCTGGCCCAGTTTTTCAACAGGCAAAGAGCCGGATTTGACGCCGTTTTTTTTACTTCCAACAACCTCGGTGTAGCCGGGCTCGAAGCCTTTAGCAATTTGGGTATCAATGTTCCGGAACAGGTGTCTGTTATCTGTTTCGATGATAATGATTTGTTTCGGCTTGGCAAACCCGGTATAACGGTAGTTAGTCAGCCGATCAAACAAATGGCCAAAAAGGCCGTGGAAGTGCTGGTCAGGCAAATTGAACAATCTGGAACCGAACCCTCCAATATCGTATTGGCAACTCAAATGGTTGAGCGGGATTCCGTTCTTAATAAGAGTACCCGTAACCATTGATGTTTTATTTTTGCGGCTTACCAAAAGCCGAATCATGAGGACAATCGGATTACTTCTTGGATGGCTCCTGATATCTGTTCCAGGTATCGCCCAAAAGGAAGACAGTGTATTTAAAAAAGAGCCGGATACCACTATTTATCGCATTGGTTTTACCGGTACAGGAAATATCAACCGGACGGCGGTCAATGGGACTACTTATATCTTTAATAATTCGCTGCGCTTTAGTGTAGATAAAAAGATATTGACGGTAAATGCATTCAGTAACTGGATTTATGGGCAGAATCCAATCCGTAAAACGAACAATGATTTTCTGTTTATTGTAGATGCCGATTTATTCAAGCATACCCGCAAATTGTATTATTGGGGACTGGCCGGTTATGAAAAAAGTCTTTCTTTAAAAATTTATGATCGTTACCAGTTTGGAGGTGGAATTGGATATACACTGGTTAACTCCAATAAGCTTAATCTCGTAGTTTCTAATGGATTGCTTTATGAAAAATCAGCGCTTCGGGAACCTGATAAATATGGCAGAACCGGGTACGAAACAATACGAAATTCCCTTCGGTTAAAGAACCGGCTGATTTTGTATGAACTGATAACCCTGGATGGCGTTCATTTCTGGCAGCAGTCTTTCGCAGATGGAGAAGATTATATTTTCAGAACTACCAATACCGTTTCGTTTCGGTTGAAAAAATGGTTAAGCCTCACAGTTGGGTTGACTTATAATAAAGTGAAATTTACAGAGTCAGAAAACCTCCTGTTCAACTATGGACTAACGCTTGAAAATATTTTTTAACTCAGGCACTGAGATTCAGGTCCGCAGTTTTCCCACCGGAGCTACATAAAGCAAAGCCTTTATGGGTAATCTTAACCAGGGTGAAACGTTCCTGTTGTTGCAATTCAACCAATCCCTCACGGGTTAGCTGGTGGATATGCTCAAGGATTGTGTCCCAGGGTAAAAACTGGCGCACAATGATTTGTGCCGGTTTGCAGGGATAACTGGTGGGATCCGAGTCATCCTTGACAATGTTGTAGATGGTTTGGAGAGTGGAATAGGGGTGATCCATATATGCCAAAATAAGTGGATAAGTCCAAATCCAAAAACAAAGTTTTCAACATTTTATCCTTCACCCGTATCGCCACCCCCGTTTCGGTCGCCGCCATCCCTCTTTTTGAATAAATCAAGATCCTGGCGTCCAAAGCGATAGCTGAAAGTCAGACGTACTGTCCGCACATTCCACCGGCGATAAGAATCCTGGTAAAAGTTTTCAGTATCCGTTATGCTACCGAACCGGCGACTGTTGAAAACATCGTTTATATTGAATGTAAGGGTGCCTGCATTGTTTTTCAGGAAATCTTTCCGGATTGCAAAATCCATATAATATTGTTCCTTGGTCTTGCCCTGCGGCATAACCCGGGGAGATTCATATTCTCCCGATAACTGGAAAGAAAAATTATTGAAGAATTTAGCATCAGGCTGCTTGATCTTATAATTCATCATCAGTTTGGTGCTCCAGTTAAAACCGGTATTGTTTAAATTAATTCCTTTTACATTGGCTTTCACATCCCTGTATTGCGCGTTGAAATTGGGTGTAATATCGAAGCTGTTTCCAATCCGCTGTTGCCAGGTAAGCTCAAGTCCCATTCTGTTGGTACGATCGGCATTTATGAATGTATTCAGGATTGCATTCGGATCAATAGCAGCATTACCCAGGGCTTGATATTCTTGAGTACTAAGCGTATCGCTGTACATGGTAATATCTTCCGTATTGTTTGCGAAATAACTGGACACCAAAACATTTCCTGTACTGTAGGTCCGGTTATAGTTGAGCTCAAAAGCGTTGGTGAATTCAGGCCGGAGTTCAGGATTTCCCTTCCGTATATTTAACGGATCTGTAATATCTACATAAGGATTAATCTGCCAGAAATTTGGACGGCGAATCCTGCGGGAGAAATTTACCTGGATATCACTACCTTCTTTAACACTGTATGTGAGGTATAAACTTGGAAAGAACGCATTCAGCAAATTGTTCCCTTTAGAAGGATAGTCATATCCAAACTTACGTGAACTGTCAATCAATTCACCTGTAAAACTTGACTGTTCAATCCGGAGACCAGCCTGGTATCCTAGTTTGCCAAGCTTGTTTGAATAGTTGCCATAGACGGCATTCACCATTTCCCGAAAACTATAATTATTGCTCAAAGGAAGTTTGTTCATGTTTCCTGACTGAAGGGAGAAAACATCCAGTTTGTCTTTTGAGTAATTATGATAGGATCTTGCTCCAAATTCCAGCTTACTGTTTTCAGATAGCGGGTTTACATAATCCGTTTGAACGGTAACCTGTGTACCATTTCCCGTTGCGTCGTTGATTACAGTATTTGGGACTGAAACCAACTGTCCTTCCATATTATAGAAAAGGTTGCGAATGTCCCCATTTCCTCCATTGGTTCCGGTATTAAAAGTGACATCGGCTGTCCATTCTTTTTCTGGCTTTGTATAGGTTCTTCTGTAATTTAATTGTGTGTTGGCACGATTGAAACTGAAATCATCTGTTGAAAAACGCTGACCGGTTTGGGTAGGCTGACCATTTGCTGCGAAATATTGCTGGCGCTGTACTTCATCGTTTTCAAAAGCACCTTTAACGAAACCCTGTGAAATCGAAACACTGTTAAAATCATTTATGTCATAGTCTATGCCAAAACGGACAGAAGAAAACTTACGCATTCTTTCTCTTTCGGTCTGCTGATTAAAAAAATCAGTTATCTGGCCATTGCTTTTATTTTCGCGATAAGCTTCTCCCTTTGCAATACCCCCCGACTGGTTATAATTTCCGCTGGCAAATAAATTCACCTTGTTTTTACGGTAGTTCAGGCTGAGTCCACCGTTAAACAGCTCTGGGGTTCCTGCACCAAGTGTAACAACTCCGTTCATTCCGCCCTTGCGGTTTTTTTTCAGTATAATATTGATAATACCACCTGTACTTCCAGCATCGTATTTAGCAGAAGGGTTGGTAATTACTTCCACCCGGTCAATGTCATCAGACGGAATTTGTTCAAGCGAAAGAATAGTAGGACGTCCGTTTACAAAAATCTGGGGAGAATTGTTTCTCAGTGAAACACTGCCATTAACATCAACTGAAAGGGAAGGGATCTGTCTCATCAGATCAACGGCATTACCGCCTTTACTGGTAATTGCTGCATCCGCATTGAAGATCCTTCTGTCGACACCAACGGTCATTAATGGCTTTCTGGCTGTCACAACCACAGTTGCCAAACTGGAGGCTTCTGTTGAAAGATTGATCTCTCCCAATTCATAAGCACTGATGCCGGTTAAAATATTAACGGGCATTTCTTCCATTCCAAAACCAACCGCACTGATTTGGATAATCGTACGAATACCTCTTGGAGCAGTAATCACAAATTTACCCTCCGGATCAGTAATGGAAATATTAGTTAATGTATCAGCATCAGCTCCTTCTCTTCGAACTGCAGTTAAAGCAGTGATAGAAGCAGATGCTACCACACTTCCCGTTTTTGCATCTTTTACAATACCGGTAATTTTAATCCGATCATCAGCTGGTGCTTGTGCATTTGCCTTGGAAATAAATGGTAAGGTTGCAAACAGGAATATAAAATACCGATAAAAAGGGGCCAATATTTCTGAGGTTCTACGTGTCATTTTGCAAAGGAAGCCAATAAAACCTGAAGGTTTCCTTAAATTTAACACATGAGTATAGTTTTTCGTTTAGTTTCAGTAGTATTTATTGTAAATACAGTATTTGCCGGGCAAATTTTGGGACAAAACAGGACAGTGCAGGATGGTTTGTCTCGTATAGGGGTAACCGTTAGTTCTTTGTCTGTTGAAAACCTGATTAATCCAATTGGACTTGATCAATCCAACCCCCGGTTCAGATGGAAAATCAACAGTTTGGATAAATCAGTTCGAAGCACTGCATTTGAACTTGAGTTTTGTACAGATACCAACTTTGTAAAAAAAGGAGAACGTGCATTTCACCGGACCGGTAAAATTGTGTCACCGATATTGTTTTACAGATATAATGGACCTGAACTCCAGCCCTACATGCGCTATTTCTGGAGGATTCGTAACTGGGACCAGTTAGGATCAGTTTCACCCTATTCTGCCTGGGCATCCTTTGAAATGGGTAAAATGCATACCAGTAACTGGAAAGGAAGCTGGATCAGCGATAGTAAGTCAATCGATGAAAAGGCCTTGCCTCATTTCCGAAAAGAATTTACGGTTAGTAAAAAAATCCGGTCTGCCCGCGCCTATATTGCAGCAGGTGGATTATTTGAACTGAGCATGAATGGCAAACGGATCAGTGATGCATGGCTTGAGCCTACCTATACGAGGTATGATCGCCGTTTGTTGTATTGCACCTATGATATTACTGGTGAATTGATAAACGGAAATAATGCGGCAGGCGTTCTTTTAGGAAATGGATGGTACAATCACCAGTCAACTGCTGTTTGGGATTTTCATAAAGCCCCCTGGCGGAATCGCCCCACTTTTGTATTGGATATTCGAATTGAATATGAAGATGGAACAGTGGAAACGATTGGTACCGATCGTGCGTGGAAAACACATACCGGACCGGTTATTTTCTCCAGCATTTATACTGCAGAACATTATGATGCGCGTTTGGAAATGCCAGGTTGGGATAAATCCGGATTTGTGGATACTACCTGGAGCAACTCCATTTATCGGTCGGCACCGGCTCCGCTGGTAACTGCACAGGCACTGCATCCGATACGTAGGGTAACGGAAATACCTGCTGTATCAATCCGAAAATTCAGTGATACTGTTTATGTGCTCGATATGGGACGTAATATTTCCGGTGTTTCGAGCATCCGGCTGAAAGGCAAACCTGGAACGGTTGTAAAGCTCCGGCATTCCGAACGACTGTATGAGAGTGGTCGAACAGATTTGTCCAATATCGATGTGCATTATCGTCCGCAGGATAATTCCGACCCTTTCCAGACAGATATCTTTATCCTTTCCGGCAAGGGAATGGAGGAGTTTAGTCCGCGGTTTAATTACAAAGGATTTCAATATGTTGAAGTAACAGCAAGTGAACCAATTGAACTGACAAAAGAATCAGTAACGGCTTATTTCATGCATTCGGATATGCCGGTTACCGGTGCTGTCAGCAGTTCCAGTCCATTATTAAACAAAATTTGGGCTGCCACTAATGCGTCTTATTTATCCAATATGTTTGGTTACCCAACGGATTGTCCGCAACGTGAAAAAAATGGCTGGACAGGAGATGCGCATATAGCAAGTGAAACCGGCTTATTCAATTTTGATGGAATCACGGTGTATGAAAAGTGGTTACAGGATCACCTGGATGAACAGCAACCCAATGGAGTATTCCCATCTATCATTCCCTCCAATGGGTGGGGATATGAATGGGGGAACGGTCCGGACTGGACCAGCACCATCGCGATCATACCCTGGAATGTATACCAGTTTTATGGTGATACCAGTTTACTGGCACACACCTATGATGCATTGAAACGATATGTTCAGTATCTCGAAAGTATCAGTCCGGATGGCATTTGTTACTGGGGCCTTGGCGACTGGGTTCCTGTCAAATCCCAAACGCCTGTTGAATTTACATCCACCGCTTATTATTATACGGATGTTGTGATTTTAGCAAAAGCTGCCCGACTTCTTGGTAAATCGGTTGATGCTGACCGTTATACAGTACTTGCTGAAAAAATCTATGATTCTTTTCAGCGGAAGTTCTGGAATGCATCGAAAGGTATTTATGGTACTGGATTACAAACGGAACTGAGTGTTGCGTTACACTGGAAGCTGGTTCCTGATAGTTTGATACCAGTAGTTGCAAAAGCATTGGCAAACCGGGTAGTGGCAGATGGCAGGCAGATTGATGTAGGGTTGCTGGGAACCAAAACCATCTTAAATGCATTAAGTGACAATGGATATGCCGACCTGGCGTATGAACTGGTATCAAGGGAAACATTTCCTTCCTGGGGCTGGTGGATAAAAAATGGTGCTACCACCCTGTATGAAAACTGGCCCATTAATGCCACATCTGATATTTCCATGAATCACATCATGTTTGGTGAGATCGGCGCCTGGATGTATAAGGCCCTGGGTGGAATCAAACCAGATGAAACAGCACCAGGGTTTCAGGTGATTCGCCTCGAACCCAATTTTCCTAAAAAGCTGGACCAGTTTTCCTGTAGTTATGAGTCGGTATGGGGACAGATTGAATCTGCCTGGGAGCGTACTGGAAATTCGGTCCGTTACCGGGTTACCATACCGGCTGGTGCAACAGGCCTGCTTAGAATTCCGGCACAGGGAAAAACCGGAGCCCATTTCATGGAGTTAGGCTCCGGAGTTCATCAGTTTAACTGGAAGAATTTATAAGCGGGATTTTTTTACACCTTCTTTGGTGATTTTAACCGGAAGGATAAAACCATTCTCGTCGAAACGCATAAGATCGATACAGGTTTCTCTTGAATTACCATCCTTTTCGGTAAGGGGCCGACGATGGTAAATGATATAATGCTGGTCGGTTTTTGGATGACGGATAACGGAATGATGTCCGGCGCCATTGGCAATTGCGGGATCCTGTTGCAGAATTTTCCCAATTCTTTTGAATGGGCCCATTGGTGAATCAGCTATCGCGTATGCTACACTGTAATCGGGACCGGTCCAGCCGCCTTCCGACCACATAAAATAGTATTTACCGTTACGCTTAAATACAAATGGGCCCTCCACATATTTCTCCGGAGTAATTTCTTTGAAAGTGGTACCGTCGTCAAAGGGAATAAATCCTGTAAAGTCTGGGTTGAGTTTTGCAATATTGCAATGTCTCCAGCCACCATAATACAGATAATACTGACCATCGTCATCCCTGAAAACAAATTGATCAATGGGTTGTGCACCATTGTGAAAGCGATCAATCAGCGGTTTTCCAATATGGTCTTTAAACGGACCAGCCGGATTATCTGCTACTGCTACACCAATACCACCATATTCCTGGTTGCTCTGAATATCATTCGCACCAAAAAACAGAAAATAACGATTGTCTTTTTCAATAATTGAAGGCGCCCATACAGCCCGACGTGCCCATTTAATGGCACTCGTATCGAGAATACGACTATGTTTGGTCCAGGTTTTAAGATCGCGTGAAGAAAACGCGTCAAAAAATACCTGTTTGTCGTAGGGAGCCGAGTAGGTGGGATAAATCCAGTACTGTTTCCCAAAAATGATGGCCTCAGGATCGGCATACCATCCGGGAAACAAGGGATTGCCACTCATGTTGCGGGATTTGTTTTCGTTTTGCGCTACAACAGATTGCAGCAGCAAAATATTCAGGGCAAAAATGAAAGCGGTATGTAGTTTAGTTTGCATAAGGCAAACTAATAATTGCAACTTAAATTACCCGCACAAATTTGCCGGCTTCCGTCGCCTGTCTGATCAGCTCTACTTGATTCTCCGATTTTCCTGCCACCACAACGAGTTCAATATTGTCGTCTTCGAGTATGTCTGAAATATTGGCAACTACTTCCACTCCCGGGTACCAGGACTCAGCCAGGCCATTGGAAAAGGTCTGATCCTGTGCCAGTACTTTTTTCAGTTTATACCCATTCTCCAAACTTCCTGAACTTAACAGGATTGGCATTTCCAATTGCTGGGTAGCGATCAGTCCGATATATTTATAAGTGCCCATGTTTTACTCTTTTGAATGTGTAAAAAATACACTTGCAAAGATAGCCCATCATGTGCTAATGGTTAAACATTAAAGGCTTTTTTAACCTGTTAAATTGCTTTTATGCCAGCGTTTTTATCCATTTCAGGCAGGTTTAGCGTCCTTTGGGCGAATTCCTGAACTGCTTTTTATCCCTTCAAACAGGGTTTTCCAGATCAGATTGAAAAATGACTTGGCAGGATCCCGTTCTTCCCGAACCAGAAACTCATGGTCTTTCCGGTCATCGGCGCGATTATTCGTACGGAGCAGCAACTGGTTGGCCAGCAGGCTAACCAGCGGTCGTTTTGTGGTGGTACCGGGTTCTTTTTCTTTAAGAATATCCACTTTTAAATTGTCATAGGTGAATCGAACCCGCCCTTCCGCACCCTGGTCGTTGCCATGAATAGTAAAATTTAACTGGTGACTTTTGCCGCTTCGGATTTCAACACGTGCCAAAGGCTGAATGACGGGGTTCAAAACAGCAAGTTGGAAAGGCTGAATCGCTGCCTTTACTGTAAACTGGCCATTTCCTCCGGGTGGGAAATAAAATTTTGCTTTCATGGGTACCTGGTCCATAAGATGGGCTTCCAGATCCAGTTCCAGGCTGCCTTTTGTTTCAACTCCTTTCTGAATGGGGCCTGCATTTCCAGTAATGGTGCCGAAATGCAGCTTACCAATTGCGGTACCCTCCTTGTTTTTTTCGTTATATGTTACAGCACCATTTTTTATCTGCAGTAAGGGCACATCTAATCCGTAGGTCAGCTGTTGAATCAGCTGATGAGGATTTTTGCCGATTTTGGATCGGGTGGAGAGTGGTCTGCTTCGGTCATTGAAGATAATCAGAGACGGTTTGTTCAACACGATCATGGGAGTACGGATGATACTGTCTTCCAGAAATGCCCGGTAATCGAGTGAGTCAATTACCACTTCGGGTATCCTTAGCTGGTAGACATCCATTTGAACGGGTGTTTTAGCAGCAATGGATTCAAGTGAATTTCCGGCAGTAGGATTCAATTCAATGTCTTTGATTATTGCCTGAATATGTTGGGTACCATTAATGATACATTGTTCAGCTTTCAGTTCGTATTCCTTATCCGCCAGTTCTGTTTTAAGGTTTTGAATGGCTAATCGGAAACGTTTGACTGGAAGGGGGGTAAATGAATTACTTAAGAGGCTATCGGTATGAAAATCATACAGGTCCAGGTGAACAGATTCTAGTCTGGTACTGCCTTTTTTATTCGCCTTGTAGGTGAGATCCAGTTGAGAAAGCTGAATGGAATCAATTTTTACACCCCGTAATCCTTTTTTGGAAAACCGTTTTTCTGGTTTCAGGGTAGGGGGCAGGTAAGTTTCAGGTTTATCAGAGCCCTGAATGATTTCAAATTCTCCGCCTGCAATGGTAACATTGGACAATTCCAGTAAGCTCGACTCCAGAAAAGAACTGATTGAAACATTGTTAATCAACAGGTTTTCCATTCTGAATTTAAAGCTAGTGCCAGCTCCTGATTTTTTGGCGGCAGGTTCAAAAATAAGTTCACTTACAAGCAAACTTTGTTTATCGGGATCAATATGCAAGTCGCCAATGCTTAGGATATAGGTTCCATTGGTTGCTTCTTTAACCCAGGTTATAACCCTGTCTTTAACTGTTTCGGTAACATCTTTTGATTTTACCCAATAGCGAAAGCCTCCTATCCCCAGCAATACCAGGAAAATGATAATAAAAAAAATGATTATGGGACGGAGGCCTAACATCCTACTACACCCAGTAACCAATATAAAAGCAGGAATACAACGATCGTTCCAAGGCAACCACCGCCCCATTTGTACGCCCCATACCCGGCAATTAATGTTCTAAGCCAATCTTTCATAGTAAGTTGTTTAAGGATGAATGAAAGCGGGTACTAAAAAACAGTGCCATCGGCCAGGGATCGGCAATTATCTCCTTAAGTTACAAAATATAGGAGTCCGGCACTGGCAAAATAAGCTATGTTTTTGACAATGCAGTATAGATGGATGCTGTATTGTTTATGTACATTTGGAAACGACCATAAGCCAATAGAAAATGAGGAGAAAAATCTTGGTCGCTGTTTGTTGTCTGATTGTAGCAGCGATTGCATTTACTGCCTGTCTGAATAGTTCCGGGGAGGGATTTTCCGATACAGGTAAGATTAGTTATAACTATCATGTACGGCCGATTCTGTCCGATAAATGTTTTAAATGTCACGGTCCGGATCAAAACAAACTCGAAGCTGGTTTAAGGCTTGACCTTCCCGAGTTTGCATTTGCACCCCTGAAGGAAACAAAGGGTGCTTTTGCGCTTGTTCCTGGTAAACCAGAGGAATCAGAATTATTTAAAAGAGTAATCTCAACAGATCCTGGTTATATTATGCCTACCCCAGATTCTCACCTGGGGGCCTTATCGCAGGATGAAGTTGCCATATTGAAAAAATGGATCGAACAGGGTGCGGAATATGAACCTCACTGGGCTTTTGTAAAACCGGAAAAAAAGGAATTACCCAAAATCAAATCAGACCTTGCAAAAAACGAAATTGATTATTTCATCCTTGCCAGACTGAAAGAGAGAGGGCTGTCGATGAATGAAGAAGCGGATAAGGAAAGACTGCTGAAAAGAGTGAGTCTGGACCTGACCGGACTTCCACCCGACGAGTCCCTTATCGAGCGTTACCTGAATGATAAATCTGAAAATGCATACGAAAAACTGGTAGAAACCTTGTTGGCTTCTCCCCAATATGGGGAAAAAATGGCCGTTCACTGGATGGACCTGGCAAGATATGCCGACAGTTACGGTTACCAGGATGATAATATCCGGACACAATGGCCCTGGCGCGACTGGGTGATAAAAGCCTTCAATGAAAATATGCCTTACGACCAGTTTGTAACCTGGCAAATGGCGGGCGATTTGTTGCCAAATGCTACCAAGGAACAGGTATTGGCCACCGCTTTTTTTAGAAATCATAAATACACGGAAGAAGGTGGTGTGATTCCGGAAGAATACCGGATTGAATATGTACTCGACAAAACGAAAACATATACCAAAGGATTACTCGGACTCACCGCTGAATGTGCACAATGCCATGATCATAAATATGATCCGATTTCACAAAAGGATTATTTCAGTCTTTTCGCATTTTTCAATAATACATATGAAGTCGGTTATGAAGGGGATGTGTCTGTTTCAAAGCCAGCCAAGAATCCAATTCTGACACTTTCAAACGAGGAACTCCAATCCACTTTATCGTTCATAAACAGGGAGGATACCGGCTCTCTTTCAATCTCTGTGATGGGTGAACTGGATACCATCCGGCCAACTTATGTGTTAAATCGCGGAGTATATGACCATCCAACAGAACGGGTACAGCCAATGGCATTACCAGTGGTAATGAAATACGATACAGTACAATTACCAAGGAACCGGCTCGGGCTTGCTAAATGGACGGTAGACAAGAATAATCCCTTAACTGCACGGGTATTTGTAAACCAGCTATGGCAGGAGTTTTTTGGCAGGGGCCTGGTAAAAACCAGTGGTGATTTCGGAATGCAAGGTGAACTTCCAACACATCCTGAACTGCTTGACTGGCTGGCTGTTGATTTCATGGAACACAATTGGGATATCAAATACATTATTAAGAAAATCCTAAGCTCCAACACCTACCGGCAATCTGCAAAAGTCAGTGAACAGGCACTTCAAAAAGATCCGGAGAATATTTATCTCTCCCATGCCCCAAGAATCAGGCTGAAAGCGGAATTTGTACGAGACCTGGTACTTTCATCCAGTGGGCTCCTGGTAACTAAAATCGGAGGTCCCAGCGTTAAGCCGTACCAACCAGAGGGGTTGTGGGAAAGTGCTACTTCAGGAAGAGGTGAACTGGCTACTTACAAGCAGGATAAAGGTGAAAAATTATATCGTCGCGGTCTTTATACGTTTATCAAATTAACGGTTCCTCCGCCTTCCATGATCCTGTTTGATGCGAGCAATCGGGATCAGTGCGAAGTAACCAGACTGCAAACCAATACGCCGTTGCAGGCACTGGCAATGATGAATGATCCAACGATACTCGAAGCTTCCCGGGTTTTTGCACAAAAAATTCTGGGATCTAACAAGGATGAACAAACGAATATTGAAACGGCATTCCGTCGCATTCTTTGTCGCGCTCCTCAAAAAGAAGAGTTGTCCATTCTTGTTCGTTATCATAAAGAACAACTGGAACTGTTTCGCGCCGGCCAGCTGGATGCCAAAGCGACGCTGAAAGTGGGCGAGTATCCACAGGATCCTAAACTGGATGCTGTTCGGCAGGCGGCACTCATGAAGACCATTAACCTAATGTACAATATGGAAGAGGCCATTGTAAAATCTTAGTTATGGAAAAAGAAGTATATCAACTCCATCTTAATATGAACCGCCGGCGATTTTTAAGCCGTATGAGTTTAGGTATTGGTTCTGTGGCTTTGGGTTCACTGCTGATTCCGGATCTTTTTAAAGGGAAGGAAACCGAAGAGGCTATTTTAAAGCGATTGCCTCATTTTGCACCGAAAGCCAAACGGATCATTTACCTGTTTCAAAATGGTGCACCTTCCCAGTTGGATCTTTTTGATTATAAACCAATGCTGAATGAGCGATTTGGAGAGGATTTGCCGGCATCTATCCGAATGGGACAACGATTAACGGGAATGACTGCTGAGCAATCAAAGTTTCCATTGGCGGGTTCCACTTTTAAATTTTCGCAATATGGGCAGGCACGTGCCTGGATCAGTGAACTTCTCCCACATACCGCAAAAGTGGCCGATGATATTTGTTTTGTGAAAAGTATTTTCACGGAAGCGATCAATCATGACCCTGCGCTAACGTTTTTCCAAACGGGAGCACAGGTTGGGAACCGCCCCAGTATGGGAGCCTGGCTGAGTTATGGCCTGGGTAGCGAGAATATGAACCTGCCGGCCTATTGCGTGCTTTTATCAAAAGGACGTGGCAATGGTCAGGGGGTTTATTCCAAATTGTGGACAAACGGATTTCTTGATTCCGTTCACCAGGGAGTGCAGTTCAGCAGTGGAGAAAATCCGGTTTTGTATTTAAATAACCAGGAGGCTATTTCCAAAATGGATCGTCGTTCCATGCTGGATCAGCTGGCAGCTCTGAATAATGAAAACTTCAAAGCCTTTGGAGATCCTGAGATCAATGCAAAAGTCCAGCAATATGAAATGGCTTACCGCATGCAAACTGCTGTTCCGGAAGTAACTGATCTGAGTAAGGAACCGGAATCCATCGTGAAGTTATATGGACCTGATTGTCTTGTTCCGGGTACCTATGCTGCCAACTGCCTGCTTGCACGTAAACTATCTGAAAACGGAGTTCGCTTCGTACAATTATATCACCAGGGTTGGGATGGGCATGGAAACCTGCCGGGAGAAATCCGGGGTCAGGCCATGGATACAGACCAGGCATCTGCAGCATTGATTACCGATCTTAAACAAAGAGGATTGCTGGATGAAACCCTTGTGATCTGGGGCGGCGAATTTGGCCGAACCAATTATTGCCAGGGGCCCTTAACAAGAGACAATTATGGAAGGGATCATCATCCGCGCTGTTTTACCATCTGGATGGCTGGAGGTGGTGTAAAACCCGGCGTATATGGAGAAACTGATGAATTCGGTTACAACATCGTGCAAAATCCAGTGCATGTAAATGATTTTCATGCAACGGTTTTACATCTGATGGGCCTGGATCATGAAAAACTAACATTTAAACACCTGGGCCGCCGCTACCGTTTAACCGATGTGGCAGGAACCGTTGTAAAAGATATTATCGCCTGATGCGTACCTGGAAAACCCTCCTGTATAACCTGGCTTTTGCAGCCAATACACTATTATTGTTTTTTGTCCTTGCTGAACAATGGGTGGTTATTCCGTCCTGGCTGCAGGTGGCCGGAAGAATGCATCCTTTATTATTGCACTTCCCAATAGTATTGTTATTGCTGTTGCTGATCCTGGAGTGGATACCGCAGGCCGGCAGTAATGAAACCGGAATGGACCTGCTTTGGCTGGGCACTTTAAATCTTACTGTTTTCTCCGCTTTGTTTGGATGGATTCTATCCCGGGAAGAGGGTTATGGTTCGGATGCCGTTACACTACACAAATGGGGTGGAGTTTTTTTGTCTGTCTTTGCTTTGGTATGGTATCATCTGCGCAAATGGATGCAGGCACGGAAGGTTCCATTGTCGGTTTCCAGTGCCCTGATGATACTGGGATTGATACTCACCGGACACCAGGGTGCAGTTTTGACCCATGGGGATGATTTTCTGCTGGCCCCTGTGAAGGGAACGGAAAGTGGTCCCCCGGTTGCATTTGAAGAAGCAATTGTATATGATCATGTCATCCAGCCCATATTGGAAGCTAAATGTGTAAGCTGTCATAACAGTTCGAAGGCTAAAGGTGAACTGGTAATGGAAACTGCGGCATCACTTTTAAGAGGTGGAAAAAACGGACTACTCTGGGATACTTCCGCCAGGGAATACGGACTCCTTCTGCAAAGGGTACACCTGCCACTCAATCATAAGGAGCATATGCCTCCGAAAGGGAAGCCCCAGTTAACAGAGGAGGAAGTTGCCATTTTGTACCATTGGATTAAATCTGGATCCAAAATGGAAGGTAAACTGGCGGATTTGCCGGAAACCGACAGTCTGCGGTTACTTGCGGCTTCCTTATTTGTGAGTGGTGATGAGATGGTATATGCTTTTTCTCCCGCTTCAGAATCAGTCATTGATAAGCTCAATTCGCATTACAGGGTAGTACAACCGATAGCGGCCGAATCACCGGCTCTTGAAGTGAATTATTTTGGTGCCAGCCAGTTTAAGGCGGAACAATTGAAAGACCTGCTTCAAATAAAAGAACAACTGGTTCATTTAAATCTGAACCGGATGCCGGTAACGGATAAGGACCTGGAACTGCTCAGGCAGTTTCCAAATCTTCGAAATCTGAATCTGTCCTTCAGCTCCATTACAGATAAAGCATTGCCGCTGTTAAAACAGCTTCCTGCTTTGCGTGAACTGAGTTTGTCGGGAACAGCAGTTACCACGGCAGGTTTAAGCGCAACCCCTATACCGGTGAAAGCCCTTTACTGCTGGAGCACCGGGGTACGTCCGGAAGATCTGCCTGCTCTTCAGAAAGCCTGGGGTAGTACCCGGCTGGAAACTGGTTTTGCCGGAGATACCATTCTTATTCAACTGAATCCACCCATTGTTCAGAATGATGTGCAGATATTCAGTCAACCGTTCGATCTAAAAATCAAGCATTTTGTACAGGGGGCAGATTTGCGCTATACATTGGATGGTTCAGAACCCGACAGCCTGCAGTCGCCTGTTTATAAAGGACCGGTTACTATTAATAAAACCACACTGGTGAAAGTCCGCGCTTTTAAAAAAGGATGGATCAGCAGTACTACCATCAGCCGGCAATTTTTTGGTTCTGGAGGAAAGCCGGATTCCATTCGCTTACTTACTGCGCCAGATCCGTCTTACAAGGGTTCCGGTGCCCAGACCCTGGTGGATGAAATAAAAGGAGACGGTAATTTCCGGAGCGGTAAATGGCTGGGATATAAAGACCGGGATCTGGAAGTTCAGGTGGAATTCAAAGAACCAAGAAGCCTTCGGAATCTGTCGGTAAGCACCCTGGTGGGAATTGGCAGCTATATTATGCCGCCCAAGGAAATCCAGGTTTGGGGTCTGGAAAAGGATGGGAAACCGGAACTGGTAGCAACCGAAATTCCCCGGCAACATACCATGGATACGGCTCAATATGAAAAAATATTTACCCTAAATCTTCCGGAAAAAAAATATAAACAATTGAAAATCATTGTGAAACATATTCCTGTGCTGCCATCCTGGCATCCTGGAAAAGGTGATCCGGGTTGGGTGTTTGTAGACGAACTCTTCTTTGAATAAAAACAAAACCGGGAATCATACGATCCCCGGTTAGTGGCTGGTAAGCAAGTAGCAGTAAGATTTGGTCAGTTAGCAGATAACGTTTTAATATCCACCTGCTTAATAAGACTGCAAGTGATTTTAAATTGCTGCGTGAAAAATTATTTTTTTTCAGATCGTCAGTAAACTGCAGCCGCGGATATCGCTGTTGTCAGCCCTGCCAAGCACTTCAAATCCGTTATCCACGTATCTTTTGCCCATATCATCAGTTGCAAGAAAGGCACAGGAATCCAGGTTGGCCAGGTCAATAATATTGATCAGGCCTGCTTTGCCTTCATAAGCCGGATTCGAGGCAGGGGAGGGAAGCAGGCTGAGCGGGTCATCTTCCTCCCTTAGAAGAACTGTCATCCAGTCGGGACAAAAAAAACGACCGTTATCTCCACAATAAGCTTGTGAAAGCAGTTCTGTCATGCCGTATTCGGAATGAATTGCTACTCCTGGAAAACTGGCTGCCAGTCGCTCATGTAAAGCTGCGCGGGTTATTTCCTCCCTTCTGCCTTTCATACCGCCCGTTTCCATGATGGTAACATTTGGAAGGGGAAATGAATAGGCTTCAGCAAAATCAAGCAGTGCATAGGTAACACCGAATAATAGAACTTTTTGATTTGTTGCCTGGAGGCGTAACAGGGTTTCTTTTAATCGCTCCTGATCATACAGATAAAAACCGCTTTCTGAGTGAGCACTCCTGCGGATCAGTTCATCCACCATCACTACCAGGCTGGAATGCTGGCGTTCAAGGTAGGAAGGTAGTAATCCAAGTATACACCAGTCGGTAGGACTGCCATAAAATTTGTTGAAGCAACCCAGGAAGCTTTCCCTATATAAATCAAGGGATCGGATAAAGTGCCGACTGTTGGTAGTGCTGGTGGTGCCACTGCTTTCAAACCATTCTTCTTCCTGAAAAGATCCGCTTTTGATGACATGTGTTTTAAAAAAACGGATGGGTAAAAATGGGATGTCTTCGATTGTTTTGACCAGCCCTGGTCGCCGTTGCAGGGTATCGCAAAACCTTTTGTATACCAGATTGTTTTCATATTGGTAGTGAAAAACATCCAGTATGAGAGCCTCCCGCTGAATGGCCGGAGTTGAGAAAATTTTATGAATCAATTCACTGCGCATGTTAGGTAAATCAACGGGTTGTTGATAAATTCGTTCACAATATAGACGCTTTATGATTAAGAAACTGGTACCCCTCTTTATACTACTGGTGACTTTTGCAGCCTGCAGCAAAGATAAATTTGAAACCAGGCCAACTATAAAAATAAAGAGCCAGAGCCGCGTGGTACCTGCTGATAATGAAGCGATTTTTTCAGTTACCCTGGAGTATACCGATAAAGAAGGTGATCTGTCTGGAATACGGGATTCTTCTGTTTATTACCAGGCTGTTTTACAGAATGTACGGTCGGTGCTGGGTGGATCAAATTATTCTGCTGATTATCCCTCTTTGCCGGAATTCCCCGAAAGGAGAAGCGGAGAAATCGAAATTCGTATGGAGCGCGTCTTTTATTACAGGCCTATTCAAAATAATCAGGGTGGAAATGATTCCAATGATACCCTGATATTTCGAATCGCTGTAAAAGACAGGGCCGGTAATGTTAGTGATACCATCACTACTGCACCAATTGTACTGTTGGGACAGTAGATTTGAAACATGCGCAACTCTGTAGATTTTTTACTTTTCAGTGCTGTTTTCATCGGGCTTTGTGCAGTTGCCCTGTGCTGGGAGACAAATCTTTTACTTGGATTGCAGCCTGGTCATTGGTCCCTTTATAGTTTTGTTTTTGGTGCAACCATTTTACAATACAATCTTCATTACTTCTTTAAAAAGCAGCATGCTTTTCCCAGTGAACGGCAGGATTGGTCGGTTCGCAATCGGTTTACTCAAAAAATATTAATAGGAATCGGACTGGTAGTGGTTATTGTCAGTATGTTCTGGCTGGAACCCCGGCATTTTATTGTTTTGGTAGTATTGGCAGTTTTGGCCAGTCTTTATTCCTTTCCTTTATTACCCTTTGTGAAAAGGCCTTTAAAGGAATATGGGTTGCTGAAGATCGGATTATTGTCACTGGAATGGACCCTGGTCACCGTTTGGTTTCCAGCAGATCAACAGGGGGTAGATATGACCAGTTACTGGCTGGTTTTCATAAGGCGTTTCCTGTTTATGTTTGTGCTCTGCCTGCTGTTTGATCTGAGAGATAAGGAATTGGATGCAACCAATGGAATCCGGACCCTTCCGGTACGGCTAGGTATAAAAATCACTTACCGGCTGGCGGATGGTTTATTGTTACTATTTCTGCTGATTTCCCTGGTACAGTTGTTTCGTACAGGGAATTATCCGTTTTTTCATGCGATGCTGTTATCGGCGGTGTTAACCCGTTTGGTAATCGAACAGACAAAGAAAATCAACAACGATTATATTTATCTCGCCGGTGTTGACGGAATGATGTTGGTGCAGGCGATACTTGTAGGTCTTGGAACTTTGTAGATTGTATATTTGACAACTTAAATCAATGGCTCTATGGCAAAAGCAAAAAAAGAAAAGCAGCCTAACCCGATTTTGACAGACAAGTCGCATGCTTTTATGCGAAATTATCTGAACACGCCTTCGCCGGTTGGTTTCGAAGCGGAAGGGCAAAAAGTTTGGCTTGAGTATATCAAACCTTATGTGGATACCTATTTTGTAGATCCTTATGGAACGGCAGTAGGAGTAGTTAATCCGGACGCGCCTTTTAAAGTAGTAATTGAAGCGCATGCGGATGAAATCAGTTGGTTTGTCAACTATATTAACCCCGAAGGATTGTTATATCTTAAACGCAATGGTGGAGTGGATCATCAGATTGCGCCATCGCAGCGTGTATTTATTCATGGGAAAAAAGGTCCGGTTAAAGCGGTATTCGGATGGCCTGCTATTCATACCCGTTTATCGAATCCCGATCAGAAAGAGCCGGTAGCAAAAGTGGACAACCTGTTTCTTGATTGCGGTGCCCGTTCCAAGAAAGAAGTGGAAGAACTTGGCATACACGTGGGCGCTGTTGTAACCTACCAGGATGGATTTGACGAACTGGCTAACGGGTATTATGTTGCCCGCGCTTTTGATAATCGTATCGGAGGTGTGATGATCGCAGAAGTGGCCCGACTGCTGAAAGAAAATAAAAAGAAACTTCCTTATGGACTGTATGTGGTGAATGCGGTGCAGGAAGAGATTGGTTTACGGGGTGCTGAAATGATCGCCCGAAGGATCAAACCCAATATTGCCATTATTACTGATGTGACCCACGATACTTCCACCCCCATGATCAGTAAAGCGATTGAAGGAGATGTGGTATGTGGAAAAGGACCTTCACCCACTTTTGGTCCGGCAGTACATAATATACTATTGGGCCTTGTACAGGATGTTGCTGAAAAAACCGGTATCCCTCTGCAGATGCGCACCGTGAGCAGAAGTACTGGAACCGATACAGACTCCTTTGCCTATGCCAACGACGGTTGTCCATCAGTGTTAATTTCCATCCCACTGCGTTATATGCATACCACTGTAGAAATGTTGCATAAAAACGACATCGAGCAAACCATTCGGTTGATGTATGAAACCTTGCTGACGTTAAGTCCAAAGACGAAACTGAGCTATTTATAATTGTGAATTATGAATTGTGAATTATGAATTGGTTTAGAAATACCCAATTCATAATTCCTAATTCATAATTCCTAAATCATAATTCATACTTACCTGATGGTATCCCTTCACATTTGTGTAAAATGATCTCGCATAACGAAACTGGAAGCGATTGATCAGGATGCCCGCACCTAATGAGAAACCGGTTAAGCCATTACTGGTATTGGCGATGGATAATTCTCTTCGACGGAGATGATTATATCCAACCCCAAGTTCAATTTTATCACCGATAAATGCCTGTGCACCTAACACAACATGCTGAAAAATCTGGTCAGCGCTTGAAATGGTGCTATCTGGTTTATAAAGAATCAGTCTGTGCAAATCGCGCAAGGTTACGGAAAATTGAAGAGGTGCCCTGGCCAGTCGTTTGGTGATGCCCGCCTGTAGTTCAAAGGGTAAATTTTCTGTTTGACCCGGAACAAAATTACGCAGTTGAATACCCATGTGTTTCATGACCAGGCCTGCCTGGAATTGCCTGGTGCTATCGAAATAATTCATTCCCAGTGTAATCGCCATTCCACTTGACCGGTATGCTCCATAGTTTGACTGAATGAATTGTAGCGAGCCTCCATAGTGCCATTTATCGAGATATCGCCTGGAGGCAGTCAGTTGTACCTGGTAATCGCGTGGATTAAAATTGCCCAACTCGTTTCCTGAAGGATCTGTTTGCATGATAGAACCATATCCGATGTATTGTACCTGGGCAGCAAAAGCCGTGGCGATTTTTTCTTTGTAAACAGCTGCTGCAAGATAATATTGTTGGATGCCGGCAGGCATGGGTGTGAAGCTGAGTGAGAGTTGGCTATGATGAAAAGGGCGCAAAAGAGCAGGGTTCTGGTGAATAATGCCCAGATCCCGACTGATCAGGCTGGTGGTTTCGCCACCAACAGAACTTTGCTGGGCACCTGTTGGAAGACGTAGAAAACTAAAAATGGCCTGCCCTCCTGCAGTTTGCGCCAGCAAGGGAACACTGAACCAATTAAAACAAGTGGCAGATAAGAAAACAATAAGCGATTTCAGCAGTTGCATTCAGCTAACCGGATTGAACCGGTAAAATAAAGAAAATCCCCCATTGACATGGGGGATCATTAACCCTAAAACAACCAACATGAAAAATTTCAATCGTAATTAATTACAATGAACTCGTTGGATTGTTTATTAAAATTATTGTAAAGCGAGGTCTAATACCTGCTGCATTTGTTTTACGTAATGGAAGTTTAATCCTTTGATAAAATTAGGATCGATTTCTTCCACATCCTTTTCGTTTTGCCAACATAAAATAATCTCTTTTAAACCGGCTCTTTTGGCTGCAAGCACTTTTTCTTTGATGCCTCCAACCGGTAATACCTGACCACGCAAAGTAATCTCTCCTGTCATTGCGAGATAAGGTTTTACTTTTCTTCCTGTAAAGGCGGAAGTTAAAGCGGTTAACATGGTAACACCGGCACTGGGACCGTCTTTCGGAACCGCCCCCTCAGGTACATGAATATGAATATTTCTTTTCTGAAATAATTCAGGATCAATTCCCAGTTTTTTAGCATTGGCCTGCAGGTAGGTAAGTGCTGTAGAGGCACTTTCCTTCATCACATTACCCAGGTTTCCGGTAAGCCTCAATTCTCCTTTTCCGTCACTCAATGTAGTTTCAATAAAAAGAATATCGCCTCCCACATAGGTCCATGCGAGGCCAACCGCAACGCCTGGCATATTGGCTGTTTTATAGATCTCATTGCTGTAGCGGGGTTTGCCCAGGATTTCAGTGATATCCGCAATCGTTAGGGTAGGTTTCGCTTTACCATGCATGGCTACTTCTTTCGCGATATTCCGCATAATCGCAGCCAGCTGACGGTCCAGCTCCCGAACACCACTCTCCCTGGTATAATCTTCAACTACTTTTTCAAGGACTTTATCGCTGATGCGGATGGTTACTTTGTCGAGTCCGTGTGCTTCTTTCTGTTTTGGGATGAGATGCCTTTTGGCTATCTCTACCTTTTCCTCTACCGCATATCCGCTTAGGTCAATAATCTCCAGGCGATCTCTTAATGCGGGCTGGATATTGTTGATATTGTTGGCAGTTGCAATAAATAATACTTTGCTGAGGTCGTATTCCAGCTCCAGGTAGTTATCATAGAAAGTATGATTCTGTTCCGGATCGAGTACTTCGAGCAGGGCAGAGGAGGGATCACCCCTGTGATCGGCTCCCACTTTATCGATCTCGTCCAGGATCATTACCGGGTTAGAAGATTTGACTTTACGAACGGATTGCAGAATGCGGCCAGGCATCGCGCCAATATAGGTTTTACGGTGCCCTCTGATTTCGCTCTCGTCGTGTAAGCCACCCAATGCCAGGCGCACATATTTTCGGCCAATAGCACTGGCAATACTTCTGCCGAGAGATGTTTTACCAATACCCGGAGGTCCTACAAAACAGAGGATAGGGCTTTTCATATCGCCCTTAAGCTTCAGCACGGCTATGTATTCAATGATTCTTTCCTTGATCTTGTCCATTCCGTAATGATCATGGTCCAGCACTTTTTTCGCATGATCCAGATCGTACTCATCTGAGGTATATTCTTCCCAGGGAAGATCCAGCATCAGGTCGAGATGGTTGTATACGATGGAATAATCCGGCGTAGAAGGATGCATGCGTTCCAGTTTTTCAATCCCCTTCTGGAACATTTCAGCGGCTGCTTTTGGCCATTTTTTCTGTTCGGCCTTTTTCCGCATCTCTTTTATCTCCAGCTCATTGCTGTCGCCGCCCAATTCCTCCTTGATGCTCTTCATTTGCTGCTGCAGGAAGTATTCGCGCTGCTGCTTGTCGAGCTCCGTTTTGGTCTTATTGGTGAGTTTGTTTTTCAGTTCCGCAAATTGCAATTCCCGCTGCAACAGCTGCATGAGGATATCAGCCCTTTCGCCGATATCATCAGACTGCAGGATTTTCTGTTTCTCATGTAATTCTGTATTGAGGTTACTGGATACAAAATGTATCAGAAATGCCGGGTTCTCAATATTTTTCAGAATGATAGCAGCCTCTGATGGAATATTCGGAGAAAGCTGTATGATCTGCGTGGCCAGGTCTTTAATATTGGCCACATAAGCAGCAAACTGGTCATCTGCCGGGGCTTCTCCTTCTTCCAGGAGAGCAACTTTTGCTCTGAAATAGGGCTCCTCTGTTGTAAAGGATTCCAGTTTGAATCGCCGTTTGCCCTGTATGATAACGGTTGTGCCACCATCAGGCATCTTGATCAGCTTCACAATTTTGGCAACAGTTCCAACCGCTTCCAGGTCGTTCTGTTTGGGATCTTCCACATTACTGTCCTTCTGCGCCAGAACTCCTACCAGTTTATCTGCCTTATAGGCATCGTTAACTGCTTTGATACTCTTATCGCGACCCACGGTGATCGGTAAAACCACGCCCGGGAATAAAACTGTATTGCGCAGCGGAAGAATGGGCAGATCGCCGGTTATCTCCAGCGTTGATCCATCATCGCTTTCATGCTCGTTCAGGGGAATTATGGGGATAAAGTCCATTTCGTCTTCCGGCCTAAATAAAAAGTTCCGTTCATTCATAATCATCTGTTGTTATGACAAAATAACACATACTGCCTGTTTTACATAGGGCAGCAGCGGATTATTCGATAGGTCAACTATGGTGCCATGCCAGGATTTTTACCCAAATTGGCGGGACGGACTCTTAAAAATGACATATAGTTAGGGGAGAGTCACCGGCTACGGTACTTCAATCCTTATATTTGCGCCCCGTAGTTATTGTAAAAAAACTATGGAAAAACCGATATGTCAGCATTGATGGATCAATTAAAGGAAACGGTCGCTTTTATCCGGGAGCATTGCTCCATCCTTCCGGAAGTGGGCATTGTATTGGGCAGTGGCCTTGGTAACCTGGTGGCTGAGCTAAAAGTGGAGAAAGAAATCCCCTACCAACACCTGCCACATTTCCCAGTATCTACTGTCGAAGGGCATAGCGGCAAGTTGATCTTTGGACAACTTGGCAACAAGAAAGTACTGGCTATGTCGGGCCGTTTTCATTTTTATGAGGGGTATTCTGCCAGTGAAGTAGCCTATCCGATCCGGGTAATGAAACTGCTTGGAGTCCATACCTTATTGCTTAGTAATGCCGCTGGTGGTATGAACCCCGGATTTAATGTGGGAGATCTGATGATTATCCGGGACCAGATCAGCCTTTTTACCGTTAATCCGCTAATCGGAAAAAATGAAGCGGAACTGGGCCCGCGCTTTCCGGACATGAGCGAACCCTATGCTAAACAATTGATCGTAAAAGCTCAGGAAATTTCGTCGCGGTTAGGTATAAATATTCATCAGGGGGTATATGTAGGAGTTACCGGGCCAACTTTTGAAACACGTGCGGAATATAAAATGCTGCACCTGATCGGAGCAGATGCTGTTGGCATGAGTACGGTGCAGGAAGTTATTGTTGCCCGCCATATGGATATGCAGGTATTCGCGATCAGTGTAATTACGGACCTGGGAATTCGTGAGGAAGAAAATATTATTACACACCAGGAAGTGCTCGAAGCAGCAGCGGCTGCAGAACCCAAACTGACCGCCATCTTTAAAGAACTGGTACAAGTGATCTGATGCGCTCACCTCTTGTTTATAGTATATTCTTTTTCTTTCTGCTGGGTATCACGGATGCCTATGCGCAAAACCCCATGCGGCGGTTGCCGGGTATGGGAGGAGGAGGTATGAGAGGAGGATCAACAACACAGGATAGTTTGAAAAGACGTGATAGCAATGAAGATTCTATCACGATCTGGTTTCGCTATCTCGACACGGCTACCGTTCAACGTCTCGATTCTTCTATTGTTGATTTCTATAAGAGATTCCCGGTGCCAGCCAATCATGTGTACCTGGGTAACCTCGGACTGGCAGCCAGACCGCTGGGATTTAATCCTATTCTGAAAAGTGGCTGGGATCCGGGCTTTCATGCGTTTGATCCATACAAACTGCGGTTGGACCAGGTTCGTTTTTTTCAGACTACCCGGCCCTATTCGGAACTGGGTTATCTGCTGGGAAGCAATGCAGAACAAATTATTAATGTAATGCACACCCAGAACATCAAACCCAACTGGAATTTTGCGTTTCAGTACAACCTGATTAACAGTTTGGGAATGTTCAAGAATCAATCGACTAACCATAGCCGTTACCTGTTTAATTCAGATTATACTTCACCGAATAAACGGTATCATCTGTATTTCATAGCATTGTCGAATTCCATGCAGGCCAATGAAAACGGAGGTTTACAGGATGATTATGACTATATGTCTGACCTGGTAAGTTATAGGGAACGCAGTGCGATCCCTGTACAATTAGGGGATTTTGTTCCTTATCGCCGAAATGTACTCAACAGTGTACTCAATGCAGGAAGCAGGCAAAGAACCACCACTTATCTGCTTCGGCAACAGTATGATCTTGGCAGAAAAGACAGTATTGTAACGGATTCATCTGTAATTCCGCTTTTTTACCCAAAGCTTAGAATTGAATACAATCTTCAGTATAACCGGCATCGCTATCGGTATTTTGACCGGCAACCCCAGGATAGTTTCTATATTAATAATTATGATTTCCTGATTCGGCCAGCTAATGACTTTTCAATAGAAGAGTCCTGGAATGATGTGATTAATGATTTTTCACTGTACAGTTTTCCGGATGAAAAAAATGCCCGGCAATATTTAAAAGCGGGTATTTCTCTTCAAAACATGACGGGTATTTTCACCGACGGTAAGCGCAGTTTTTACAACCTGTTTATTCATGGTGAATACCGGAATAAAACCCGCAACCAGAAATGGGACCTGGAAGCCAACGGAAAATTCTACCTGGCAGGTTATAACAATGCCGACTTTGATTTGAATGCCAGTATCAAACGATACATAAGTAAGCAGTTAGGTTATATCCAGGCAGGTTTTCAGAATGTGAACAGGACGCCTTCCTATATTTTTGAACCCGGCAGCAGTTTCAGCCTGGTTGGGCTGTCTTCGCTTAACAAAGAAAATATAACCCGTATTTATGGTTCATTGGATAACCCGTTAAAACGCTGGAACCTATCCGCCAGTTATTACCTGGTTAGCAATTTTTCCTATTTCACCGACTTTTATAAACCTGCTCAGGCTTCTGCCTTGTTTAATGTACTGGAAGTAAGCGCGGAGAAAAATTTTAAAGTGGGGCGTCGCTGGAACTGGATGGCGCGGGTGCAATTACAACAGCGGGCAGGGGATGGACCGGTTAATATGCCATTGTTGTTCACCCATCACCGGTTTGGGTATGAAGGTACGCTGGGTTTCAAGAATCTTCGATTTGCAGCCGGATTGGAGGGTAAATATCATACTGCCTATAAGGCTGATTTTTATTCACCCCTGTTAGCCCGGTTCTATTTCCAGGATACCGCTACCCTGAAGTTGAACTTCCCCGATATTGCTGCCTATGTACATTTCAGGATTCGCAGCTTTGCCGCTTATGTCAGGGCTGAAAACCTGAATACGGCTGTTTCCCGAAACGGCGTTTTCGGCTTTTACAACAATAACCTGGCTGCGCCCAATTATCCCTACCAGGGACTAATGATCCGTGTCGGAATCTTCTGGAGCTTTGTAAACTGACGAAAATCAGATGTTTTTAACAGTGCCGGACTTTGAAATCTTAAAAAAGAGAGTAGCTTTGCTTTGTTGAAAAAACTGTTAACCATATCCTTGGCCTTTCTGTACCTGCTGGTATCCAGTGGACTGCTGGTGGAGATTCATCACTGCATGGGTCGGATTGCAGATGCGAGTCTGCATGTTTTTGCCCATGAAAAAGAGGAAGGCACCTGCGGTAAATGTGGCATGCCTAAAACAGAGGAATTTGCGCATTGCTGCAAGGATGAGGTAAAACTTGTTAAAGTTGACGATGATCAGAAAGCAGCCGGAACCTATTACCAGATTGAAGCTCCTGTTGCAATTTTGAATCCGGCTCCCTGGAATGAATGGCTTCAGCCCGAAACTGATTTGAAAGCAGTTGTATTACCTCCGGCGCATGGGCCGCCAGTTGGTGAAGACCCGGGTTTTCAGTCGCTTTATTGCATTTTCAGAATTTGAGATAAGGATGGTTTATGCTATGCAGACTACCAGTCTGCCCTACTATCTATTATTTAAATCTCAAGTTCAACAATCATGAAACTCATCACTTTAGTATCCTTTTTATTTGTAACAACAATTGCTTTTGGCCAGAAGAATACCGAATCTATTAAGGTTTGGGGTAATTGTGGCATGTGTAAAAAGACCATCGAAACGGCAGCTTCCAATGCTGGAGCAACCAGTGCCGACTGGAATGAAGAAACCAAAGTATTGCAGGTAAGTTATAAGGCTAAGAAAACCTCTTCCGATAAAATCCAGCAGGCTATTGCAAATGCAGGCTATGATACCGAAAAGTTTACTGCAGATCAGGCGGTGTATGATAACTTACACGGTTGCTGCAAATACGACCGGAAAGACGCCACTGCTTCTTCAAGTGCTACTGATGCAACTGCGGATTGCTGCAAAGACGGAAAGTGCTCCAAAGACCACGCAAAAGCAGGTCATTGCAAAGACTGCTGCAAAGATGGTGTTTGTAAAAAAGGAAGCGATTGCTGCAAGGAAGGAAATTGCTGTAAGGATGGTAAGTGCAGCAAAGGCGGGGACTGTTGTAAAAAATAAGCATTCTAATCAAAATAAACAGATGTTATGAAACAAGTAATTTTAGCTTGTTTACTGGCGCTGTTTGGGATGAATGCCAATGCACAATTCTCAAAAGCCAGTTTACAGGCGAGTGGGCTTACCTGTGCACTCTGCACAAAAGCCATCAATAATTCACTGGAACAATTAAGTTTTATCAAATCGGTTAAACCGGATATTAAAACATCTTCTTTTCAGATTGAATTCAAAGAAGGCGCAAATGTTGATATTGATGCTTTGCGCAAAGGAGTGGAAGATGCGGGATTCTCGGTAGCCAAACTTCAGCTGACAGGAAATTTTGATCAGCTGGCCGTGGCGCAGGATGAACATGCTACCATCGAAGGGAAAACCTTTCATTTTCTATCAGTAAAAAAGCAGACCCTTTCCGGTGAGCAGGTATTAACCATCGTTGATAAAAACTTCATTCCGGCAAAGGAATTCAAAAAATACAGTAAATCCAGTTCCATGTCCTGCGTTCAGACAGGAAAGGCGGGTGATTGCTGTCAAAAAGAAGGATTGTCGGCCGACAGCCGCATTTATCACGTGACGATTTAATATTGAAACAATCCGGGTGTTTTCGGGCACCCGGATTTAATTTTATGGTATGAAACAAACGGTTCTTTCTGTTTTACTGGTATATTCGTTTGCTATCGGATATGCGCAACCGAAAATAGGAGATATGGCACCAGAGATCCGGTTGAAAAACCTGGCTGGAAAGGAAATCACACTATCTGCTTTGAAGGGTAGTTATGTGCTGGTGGATTTCTGGGCGAGCTGGTGTGCTCCCTGCAGAAAATCGAATAAACAACTGGGCCCCCTCTATGATCTTTATAGGAAAAAGGGGTTTGAAATTTATGGTATAAGCCTGGATGAAGAAGAAGCTGCCTGGAAAAAAGCGGTAGCTGCAGATAAAATCAACTGGGTCCAGACCCGGGAAGCCGGTGGATGGTACGCGCCGGTAGCATTGGCATGGGGGATTGAACAATTGCCAACCTCCTTTTTACTGGACAAAACGGGAAGGATCATATCCATTGATCCAGGTGCTGGCGAAGTGGAATTAGTGCTGCGCCAGGGCTTAAAATAATTGCGATGAAATTTTTTTGGATTGGACTTGGGTGTCTATTCTTTTCATTTGGTACCCAGGCACAGGAGTTATATGTATTTACGGATCCTGCCTCCAACCTGCCGGCTCAATCACTCAGTGCGAAACTTACATCCCGCTTTGCTGATTTGCCACAATCCGGCATGATCCGGCAGCGCTATATGCCAGAATTGATGGTTGGATTGCACAAAAACTGGATGGGCCGGGTGAGTACTACTTTTTCCAATTTTTATCAATCAGGGCAGCGCTGGGAATCCGTTAAGGGCTATGTTAAATGGCGTTTTTTTTCTGAAGATGGCATACATCGTCATTTCCGGATGGCTGCTTTTGCAGATGGGGCCTATAGCCGGAACAACATGATTTATGACGAAATGAACCTGGATGGAGACAATAGCGGGATTCAGTTTGGTTTAATCGGAACGCAACTTTTACATAAGCTGGCTATTTCCGGCACAGCCAGTTATATGCGGGTTTTTGATGAGAAATTCAGAACGATGGGGGATATGCACGATCAGGATGCCCTGATGTACAGTTTGTCTGCGGGGTACCTGCTTTTTCCAAAATCCTATGCTGATTATGAGCAGATTAACCTGAATTTATACCTTGAAGTACTGGGTATGAAGGGGTTGGGGCCGGGTACCCATTATCTTGATATTGCACCGGCTATTCAGTTGATTTTCAACAGTGCTACAAAGTTAAACCTGGGAGCCAGGTTCGAGGCTTCCGGAAATGCGACCCGAATCGCCCGCAATAATTATTTCCTGAGCCTGGAATCCACTTTTCTGAATGTGTGGAAAAAACGCGGAAAATAGACTAAAAGCAGGGTCGGGGGCGTTTTAGAGAGAAATCCAATCCTTCCAAATGAGAAAGATTAGTGTACTCTTTACCTGTTTGGTGCTGGTTGTAACAGCAATGGCACAACGGGTCGACCTCGACCGCTTTTCCTTCCAGGTAAATTACCGGGAGCTTCCGCAATTACCCCTGGACAGTAGTTTTCGTACGTATGATTTTTCCTGTGATTTTGGACCGCTTATGAAACTGGCACTAGGGAATGAGTCACCGGCTGAACGCCTGGAGATCATGGGCTGGAAATGGCTTCCTGTCAATGGACATGTTTCAGTACAATTAAAAATGGAAGATCTGATTATTACCAAATCCGATATCAACCAGCGGGAGGAAATAAAAAAAGACAAAAACGGGAATGTTGTAAGTAAAAAGATGTGGTATGCTCCCCGTCTAACCTATACCTATGCTGCCCGTGTTTTAATACGTGATTATACAGGAAGACAGATTGATGAATACCAGATGGTAAACCGCCAGCAGACATTTACCTACCAGGGAACAGAAGTAGGTAATAAAATTGCTGCATTTAATGTGTTGCTTAATATGGTGGTACTGACCACCCAGGTTAGCAGGGAAGTGCTTTATAAAACGATTTATCAATTATCGGGTAATCTAACCCGTCAGTACGGTTATCTCGAAAAGCGGGTATCCGATATGGTTTGGATTGTGTCTAACCGTAAACATCCGGAGTACAACCAGTTCCGCAATAACTGGGGTATTGTAAAGAATGCGCTGTTCAAAATCAATACCAATGAATCGATCGAGCCTATCTGGAAGGAAGTACAACCTGCTATTGCCTATTTCGAAAAAGTTCGCCGTGAGTATGATGGAAATAGCAAACATGACCGGAAACTTCGTTATGCCACCCATTTCATACTGAGTAAACTCTATTTCTACCTTGATAAGCCGGAACTGGCCCAGCGGGAAGCTTCTGATCTAATATTGAATGACTTTGACCAGCGGGATGGTTATCACCTGGAGTCGATGGCGAATTATCTGAAAAATGAATTAGCCAATAATCGTCGCAGTACCCGCTATTTCCCTCTTTACGTACAAAGCTTTGAAGGACCTCAGAATGTATCCTTATATTCGGGACAGTAATACCGAATATGCCATTGTTTGCCGGACTGGACCTGGGTACCACACATACCAAGCTGGTTGTCCTTGATGAAAGGGGTAATCTGCTGCACCAGGCCAAGTCGTCTTATAAGAATGGAACTACAATAGAGCTGGATCCACAGGAGATCCTTGTATTGGCGAAACAGCTGTTGGAGGATGCATTTTCGGTTATCGATCCTCGTGATTCAATAATCTATCTCTCCCTAAGTGCTGCCATGCATAGCCTGATGCTGGTGAATGAAAATGCCGTACCCATCAGTTCATTGACCACCTGGGCGGATACCAGTAGCCTGACCCTGGTAAATGAGTACAAAGCAGACTCCAGGATACATACGCTGGTGAACGAAACGGGTACTCCCTTTCATCCTATGTCGCCACTGGCTAAATTGTGGCAATTGAAGGAATCCAATACAGTATTGCTGAACCAGGCGTACAAATGTATCGGGATAAAAGAGTTCATCTGGTTTCATCTTACAGGTGCCTGGGAAACGGATTGCAGCATGGCTTCCGCAACTGGTATGTATGATCCGGTAAAAGGGGACTGGCATCCATTGGCATTGGAGTTAACCGGGGTAAGAAAGGATCAGTTGCCGGTTGTTCAGGCAATTGATTGGGTTCGGAAAGAGAGCCGTTTACAAATTGAAGGATGTCAGCTACTTCATGTTTTGGGAGGTTCCGACGGCTGCCTGGCACAGATCGGCAGTAAAGCGATGCGGCCTGGTACTGCAAGTCTTACCATTGGAACCAGCGGTGCCATCCGGATGGTTCAGCCCAATTTTGTTGCTGATCCTGATAGCGGGTTGTTTTCCTATCAGTTAGATACTACTCATTTTGTATGCGGCGGACCAACCAATAATGGTGGCATTGTATTACAGTGGTGGGAAGAAGAAATCATGGGTAAGTCGGCGCCATTGGGCATGCTGCTGGATCAGTTTGAAGAGGAGGCTGCTTCGGTTATACCTGGCTGTGAGGGACTGGTCTGTTTGCCCTATTTTGGAGGAGAACGGGCACCCGTCTGGAATGCAGGAGCCACGGGAATATTTGCCGGTATTCGGTTTCAGCATCGGCAGGCGCATTTCAAAAGAGCCCTTGTGGAAGGGATCTGTTTTATTTTCCGGCAGTTACTGGAGCGGATTGAAAAAGTGTATGGACCTGTACAAAGTATAAAAGCAAGTGGAGGATTTACTAAAAGTGCCTGGTGGGTGCAGGTCATGAGTGATGTATTGGAACGGACTATCGAAGTTGGGGAGGAAGAGGCAGATGCATCCGCATTGGGTGCTATAGCGATTGGGATGAAGGCTGCAGGTTATTTGAAAGAATGGACTGAACTCGAAGAAGTGCTTGCATTCACCTACCATACGGTTCATCCGGCTGCTGCAAACAGACAGGTTTACCGTAACCAATACCAAGAATTTATACGCTTATGTCATTTCTAATTATTCTGCTGGCGCTGGGCCTGTTGTTCTGGATGACACTGAACAAATGGAGCCCCTTTCTTGCTTTGCTGGCTGCAACGCTCCTGATAGGTGTATTAAACGGAATGCAGGTTCCGGTACTTATGCGTGCTATGGAGAAAGGAGTGGGTTCCATGCTTGGCAGTATGGCGCTGATCCTTTGTCTGGGTGCCATGCAGGGTAAGGTGCTGGAAAAAACCGGTGCTGCTACTGTTATCAGCAGGTATTTAATGGACAGGTTTGGTCGTTCCGGTATTCAATGGGCAGTTTTACTGATGGGATTGCTGGTAGGTATTCCGTTATTTTATAATGCAGGTTTTGTGATCCTGGTGCCATTTGTTTTTACCATTGCTGCCAGCGCAAAAGTGCCGCTCCTGTATGTTGCCATACCGATGGCTTCCGCTTTATCGGTTACGCATGGTTTTTTACCACCACATCCGGGGCCTGTTAGTCTCGCTTCTATTTTTTCAGCGTCCATTGGTAAAACAATGCTGTATGGGTTACTGGTAACGATTCCACTTGTTTGGATTGCGGGTATTGAATTTGGAAAGCGCTTCCGCCATTTTGGTACGATTCCCATTCTGGAAGAAAAAGCTGAAGAGCAAGAAACGCTGCCGTCTGTAGCATCCAGCCTGCTGGTTGCAATATTGCCCGTATTGTTGATTGCTTTACCGGCTTTACTGGTTACCATTTTACCTGCTGATTCAAAACTATTGCAAATTACACAGGCGATTGGCGACCCTGTTTTGGCGATGTTGATCGCTGCACTGGCTGCAGGCTATTTTCTGTGTATTCGAAGAGGTGTTTCCGTACAGTTGCTGATGCAATATTATGGCTCCGCAATAGAAGGTATTGCCGTAATTATGATGGTGATTGCAGGTGGGGGTGCGTTAAAGCAGGTTTTGACAGATACCGGTATTGCCGACCAGGTAGCAGGTTTTTTTACACAGTATGCGTTTCCTCCCTTGATTGCAGGTTGGCTGGTTGCGGCATCCATCCGAATTATCATTGGTTCAGCTACGGTAGCGGGAATTACTGCTGCCGGTATATTGGCTCCCCTGGTGGTATCCACCGGTGTATCCCCTGAATGGATGGTGTTATCCGTTGGAGCCGGAAGTGTTTTTTGCTCCCATGTGAACGATACCGGCTTCTGGATGTTTAAAGAATATTACGGGTTAACGGTCAAGGAGACCCTGCTTTCCTGGACGATTATGGAATCCCTTATTTCTGTTCTGGGATTATTGCTAATCCTGCTGCTTTCCAATTTTATCTGAGATTGCCGCATTTCGTTCTTTTTTGCGGATATGCTTTATTATGTGTTCCGCATGAATCCGTGAATTCTCAATGAATAGCTTGTGGGTGTTCATACCCCCGCAGATTACTCCGGCAAGGTACAGTCCGGGTACATTGGTTTCCTGTGTTTTAGGATCGTATTCGGGTTGTTTCACCTCATCCTTACTCAATCTAATACCGCATGCTTTCAGAAATTCCAGGTTGGGCTCATAGCCCGTGAGGGCCAGTACCCAATCGTTGGCAATCGTCACCAGACCTTCTGGTGTAAGGATATCTATCTCACGTTCACGAATAGCTGAAACCTGGCTGCTGAAGTATGCTTTAATGGAACCTTCTTCAATGCGGTTAATGATATCAGGCCTTACCCAGTATTTGACCCTTTCTCCAATTGCTGGCTGACGGATGATCATAACTACTTCCGCGCCTTTTCGCCAGGTTTCCAGGGCGGCGTCCACAGCTGAATTCTGGGCGCCGATAACGGCCACTTTCTGGAAGGCATAAAAATGCGGATCCTTGTAATAATGGGTGACTTTCGGAAGTTCTTCACCCGGTACATTTAGCTGGTAGGGTATATCATAAAAACCGGTAGCAATAATCACATAACTGGCGTTATAGCGTTCCTTACTGCTGGTAATCGTGAAACCTTTCTTGCTTTTTTTTACAGATACTACTTCTTCGAACAACCGGATATTCAGGGCATGGCTTTGTGTAACCCGGCGGTAATATTCGAGCGATTCCGCACGGGTTGGTTTGTTGTTGTTTGATACAAATGGCACATTCCCTATTTCCAGGCGTTCGGAAGTTGAAAAGAAGGTCATATTGGCCGGATAATGATAAAGTGAATTAACCAGGCAGCCTTTTTCAAGGATCACATAATTGAGTTTTGCTTTACCTGCTTCCAACGCACAAGCCAAACCGATTGGGCCTCCTCCTATTATCACCAGGTCGTATGAAGTCATTGTAGTACGATGTTAATACAAGTGCCAAAATTAGGTCCTTTGTATTAACATCGCATTTTTGTTATCCGGTGCTTAGTAAGGCTCTACTCTTCCGGACCCTGAAACTTTTACAGTAACTTGTGGGTTGCCCTTGTATTTTACTGAGCCGCTGCCACTGATCCGGGCATCCAGTTTACCGGTTACCCATACCCGCATATCACCGGAACCACTGGTTTCTGTTTTCATTTCAGCTACTTCACATCCAATCATGTTGATATCACCGCTGCCGGAAATATCCAGTTTGGCAGTTTCTACCACTCCGCCACGGATGATGATATCTCCACTTCCATTTACATCTGCTTCCATTTTTGTGGCATTTAGTTCACTGATATCTATTTTTCCGGAACCGTTTATGTCTGTATAAAACAGGTTTGTTTCAATTGGATCACTTGCATAAATATCACCGGAACCATTCACTTTGAAGCCATTAATGGTAGGCGATTCAATATATACTTCAATGGTTTCATGCGAATGAATCACTGTGTTATTGCGGATTTTGAGGTTGAGCTCCCCATTGCTGACATACGCTTCAATTACGTCCTGAATATTACGTTGTGCACGGATTTCAACACGCTGAACCGGACCTGTTTTATAATAGAGTCGTCCTGTTGTTCCAAAATCAATTTTGGTGAAATTTCCCAGTTCCCGGATTTCTGATACAACCGGGCCTTTGCCGTTCACTTTGGTACAGGAGGGGAGTATGGCACTTATGCAGAGCGCCAGCAGTGCAAATAAAAGATTGCTTTTTTTCATGGTATAAAATCTGAATGGTTAATAATTAAAATTCCAGTCGGTAAGCGATCACCGGTATGATTCCTGCCTGGTAGACCGTGCTGATTTCACCTTTGACACTGTCAAAATAGCGGGCATATATATTTTTGCGATTGGTCAGGTTTTGAACATCCAGCGACAAAACATGTGTCATATTGGTTGCATTCCACTTCATGCTAAACCGGATATCGGAACGAAAGAAGGCTGGATTTTTAATGGTGAATGCCTCGTTTTCCCGGTATTTTGCATACCCCAGTTCGAGGGTAGCCTCTTCATCCATTGGTGTTTCCCGGAAACCACCAGCATAAATGATTTTTATGTTGGCAGCGAAACTGCGTTGTTTACCGGGATGAATAAATTCTTTTCCCAGCGTTAGTGTATTGGCATGACCGCCATTGTATCGGGTGTTTCGTTCCAGGCCATCAGCAGCAGTATATTTAGACTGATAAAAGGAGTTGGAGAAAAGAAAATAGAAATTATTTCGCAATTGCTTTTCAAGGGAGATTTCGATCCCGTAATTTCTTCCCTTTCCTTTGTTCGTAAGAGGATCCAGGATATAATTTTCACCAATGTTTACCGTTGACAAACTACTGGTGTCAAAAATGCTAACCGGCACATTAAAGAGTTGCTGATAATAAATTTCAGTTCGCAATCTCAATCCTTTCAGTAATTGCCTGGAATAGGATCCGATCAGGTGATGTGATTTTGTAAATCCCAGCTCTTTGTTTGGGTGAATCCAGTCGTTGTTGATTTTTGTTCGGGCGAAATAAACACCCATGATCTGCGCCTGGCTATGTAATCCATAACCAATGCTAAAACTGTTTTTGGCATCCGGTGTCCATTGCATGGCAAAACGGGGTTCCAGCGCGGTTGATTTGTTCAGCATCAGGTGCATAAAGTGTAAGCCGCCTGTTAAAACCAGTTGATTCGATGGCTTGTATTGCCATTGAGCAAAAGCCTGCAATAATTGTGTCTGATCTTTCACATTTATGCGTTCTTCAACCGGTGCCTGGTTATTTTCCCTGGAACGCTGCAGATAGCTAAAATCAATCTGCTGGAAAATAACACCTGTGCGAATGGCCTGGTTCCGGTTCAATTGGCTGTTCATTGTACTGCTCAATGTCCATTTGAGGGTATTGAATTTTTCACGGAAGGCATTAATGATTGTTTCCGGAGTTTCTACATATTGCTGATCGCTGGTGTTTTTCTGAACGCTATTAACCAGGGCGGTTTTTAGTTTGGTGCGATCGGAGAGTGCGATGGAATGAGTAAGTCCATTGGCATTGGTACCCCCCCTGTACCTGCCCCCATAGCGATTCCATTCCTCTTCCCATTTGGCGGGGTCCTTCTCCATTGGAAGATCCTGGCTGTTCCAGCCATTAAGTCCAAATAGGGTAAATTGTCCTGCTTTGCCCGCAGGCAGGTTGATATTGTAGGAGAGGTCGCTGAAGTCAGTACTTCCTTCACCAACGGTTTTTAAGCCCATTTTACTAAGCAAACCAAGAGTCGAATAGCGATAGTTTACCAGGTAAGAACCTTTATATTTTTTACTGAACGGCCCTTCGCTTGCTACATTTATGCCAAGTACGCCGGCTTCAATGGTATGTTCTCTTTTTTCGTTGTTGCCTTTTCGCAACCGCAGATCAAAAACACCTCCGACTGCATTTCCATACTCTGCTGCAAATGCGCCCGTTACAAAATCTGAATTGGCAAGTACCTGAGCACTTAGGATGGAAATACCACCTCCACTGCTGCCCTGAACGGCAAAATGATTGGGATTTGGAATTTCAACGCCTTCCATTCTCCAGAGTAATGCATTTGGTGCATTTCCGCGTACTACAATATGGTTTCCACCGTCATTAACACTAATTACTCCTGCAAAGCTGGTTGCCATACGGAGAGGATCATTCACGGCAGCTGCATATCGTTGCGTTTCTTCTACTGAAAAGGCTCGCGCACTTACCAGGCTGAGCTCATTTAAAGGTTTGGACCGAACACCACGCGCTTTAACTACCACTTCCTGCTGCGCCTGAACATCCATTTCCATGCCCGGGTTCAATACAAGTTCTTTACCTGCATTCAGTGTAATATTTTCAAGCAGGATGGGTTTATAACCTGCATGAGAAATCCGAATCTGGTGTACTCCAATGGGCACCTGTAAAAATTTGAAATTACCTTCCGCATCAGTGGTAGTGCTTCTTCGCTGCCCGATAATTTCCACTGTTGCACCCGCTATTGGCTGCTGTAATAATTGGTCTGTTATTTGTCCTTTAATGGTCTGTTTTACCTGTGCAGCCAACGGCAACAAAAACATGAATTGAATAAGAATAAGGTTAAAGATCCTGCGATACATAAAATCGTTTTTAATCCGACAACGATCGTTGCCTTTACCCCTATGTGTGCGAAAAAAATATCAGAATAAATGTATGCCTCCCGTCCAGCCCAGCCAACCGGTGCGATTTCCACCAAGTGAAATTGTTTTGTAAGTTGCTTCTGGTATCGGGTATGCATAACCGTGAAACTTAACATCCTGATCCGACTGATAAACCGAAAATGCAGGACCTGCAAACAACGAAAAATGTTTGCTGATCTTCCAGTGCAGATTTACGGTTGCCCTGGTCAATAGATTGGTGTATTCCCAGCTACCGAGGAAAACATATTGGGTACTTGCTTCCAGGTTCAGTGAGAACTGCTTGCCCAGGCGTCTTTCAGTTCCGATGCCATAACCAAAGCTAACTACCCGTCTGCCGGTATCCGGGTGCGCTCCACCCAAAAGAATACTGTATAATTTGTGGTTGCCAGTTTTAAAAGCGGCATTAAAAGGCAAAACTTCCGTAGAATAAAAAGCCAGCTTATGATATCCTTTCAATACAACATTGATCAGGCCGATGCTATATCCATCTGAACTGTCTGAAATATTAATCAATCCGATTTGAACACCATTTAATTTTTTCGCATAATTAAATACGCCCCCGATCTGAACCCCATTCATTTCTCTGCCACTCACATTACCAACTCCGGCAACCTGGAGACCGGTCACAGAATGATTGGTATAGTTAATAACACCCCCAATCTGTCCACCGGTAAAAGATCCCTTAACAAAGTTGACAACTCCCCCTACCTGCACCCCTGTAACGGAATCAAGTACCATATTGTGTACTCCGGCAACCTGCACGCCTTTCATATTACCGCCCACTATATTCACAACACCGGCTACCTGTGCGTATTGCACATCTTTTTTGTTGATGTTAAATATGCCACCGAGCTCTGCTCCGTTAACTCCTCCGGAATAACCACCTAACACGTTAAAGGAGAAATTATTGACTACCTGTGCATTCATCCTGCCATTACTGGAGAGACCGGGAGTAAACGAAACCTGCACTGGCCTTACTGTAAAAAATCGGCTCAGGTTGATACTTTGCATTTTGAGTTTGGAAGAAAGGAAAAATTTGCCGATGGCAGTTCTTTGCACCCGAAGCGAATCCATCCTTTTATACAAATAGAGCAGGGTAGAGCTATCGGGTTGGGGGATTGCCATATAAAGGGAATCGGGGGCGGGTAACCGGGCCGGACCAACAACAATCGTGGCGCCCTGCAGATCAACGGGCGCCAGTGTGATACGAACCTCCTGGTTAAAACCTGTTCGAATCGTGACAGTAGTGTCTTTGTAAAATTCTTTACTGACAGTCAGACTGGCACGGGGGTAACGTGTTTTTAACTTGATCCGGAAATATCCCTGCCGATTGGTAAGGGCTGCAACTAACCGGTCTTTTTCATAGACGCTGGCATCCCGAACCAATTCGCCGGTTTGATCATCCCTGACATATCCACTTACCCAATAATGATTATCATTGGTGGCGGATTCCTTTATGACCAGGCTGAGTTGGAGAGGGGTTCTCCGGATGATAATATACTGTCCGCTTTCCCTGAATTCAAAACCAGTCGGTAACAGCAGTTCCAACAGATTGCGTACCGATCGGGTACCCGCCGGCAAACTTACAAGGCTGTCTTTAGGAAGGATATTGGAGTTGTAACTGAAGTAAAAATTCCCTTTGTTACTGATGATCTCCAATACATCTGCGATTGGCTGCCGGTTTATTGAAAGGGATATTTGTTTATTCAAATGTTCCTGTGCCTGCAGGCTGTTCATCATACCCAGAAAACCAAATAGTATCATGATTTTCCGGAAGATGCTGCGTACGGTTATGCAATTACTCCACATAAATCTGATCGTCTTTCCGGGTGATAGTAATGTCCAGCGTTTGGGATATTATCGATAAAACTTCTTCCAGGGGCTGGTTTTCAAATACGGTAGTTATTGGCAGTTCCCGGATATCGGGATTGATAATTACAATATTTGAATCATAGGCTTCATTCAATACTTCCACCAGTTTCCACAGGGGTGTACGGTCGCAATTGAACGTACGGGTTCGGTAATATTGATAGAGTTTATCGGTTTGCTGAGCCTTTGTCCAGCTCCTTTTAGTGTTACCTACAATAATCTGTTCTCCCGCATTTAACACGATGGACTGGTGACCATCGCTTACCTGAACAGTTCCCGTTTCCACTATTACAACTGTAACAGAATCCGTTTCCCGAATATTAAAGGAAGTGCCCAATACTGTAACAGTGAGTTTATTGACCTCTACTTCAAAGGGTTGTTCGGGATTTCTTTTTACATCAAAAAATGCTTCTCCTTTCAGTTTAATCCGGCGTTTATTCCTGGCAAATTGTTTTGGATATTCAATTATTGCGCCTTTGTTTAATGTGATTTCAGAACTGTCGGGTAGTACTTTTTGAAGCGTCGCCTCCTGGCTGACCAGTTCCATCCATCCGGCGTTTGTCCATTGCTGGTAGATTGTCCGGCTTAAAGCGCCCGTCAGCACAATTGCAAGGATAGCTGCCGCTCTTCTCCACCATCCTGCCAAACTCACCACCTTTCCGTCTTCCCTTCTTCCTGTCTTCCATTCCTCCTTTCCTCCATTTCTCCCTTCTTCCATTCCCCCTTTTTCCAGTTTTTCCCGCATCCTTTCCCAGGCAGCGTTTACATCTACTGAAGAATTGGCCGCCAGTTCGCGGCTTTTCTCCCAAATCTGTTGGAATTGCTGAAAATACCGTTCGTTTTCCGGTGAGGTATTGATCCATTCGAGGGCGGATCGCTGTTGCTCCTCCGTGGCTTCTCCCAGCAGGTAGCTGACCAGCAGCTCATCTATCGCATGATTGGATTGGAAGGGCTGCATATCAGAGGTTGAGCAGGATTAATAATAATACAGGCAAAAAATCTTTCAGTTTCTCTCTCAGCAGCCGAAGCGCTTTGCCCATCTGGTTTTCAATGGTTTTAACGGAAAGACCCAGGCGGTCGGCAATTTCCTGGTACTTGAGTTCTTCATACCGGCTCATTTGAAAAATCGTACGGCATTGTTCCGGTAATTCACTTAGTGCTTTGTTCAGGTGTTGCTGAAGCTCACTCAATTGAATTTTTTGAGCCGCTCCACCAGTGGCAGCTTCGGGCATTGCTTTTGCATATTGCTGGTAGGCCGCTTTTACTTTCTGGTGCTTCAGGTAATTCAGGCATTCGTGGTATACAGAGCGGTAGAGGTAAGCAGTTGCGGATGATTCGATCTTTAGTGTTTCTCTTTTTTCCCAGAGTTTGTAGAAAACCTGTTGTACCATTTCTTCGGCCAGCATTTCCTCCCGTACCAGTGTATAGGCATACGCGTGAAGGGCTTTAAAATGAGTTTTAAATACCTCTTCAAATCGCAACAATCCGTAATCGGTGCGAACTATGGGCTGTCTGGCTTCAATAGTGGCCATTGGTTCATGTTGGTGCTGGTATGATATGGATAAACTCAACGACACAGGGTCTTTTACTATTCGACAACCTGCCTGCTGCTTACCCCTATTTCAGTTCAAACTATTTTTCACCGGTTCGGAATCGACCGCAAAACTAAGCAGAGCGTGCTGCTGTAGGGGTTAAGGATGTTTAAATAAGGATAAGCGGTCTAAATGCCGCTATTAAACAGCCTTTTCATGTATGCAAGGCCCTTTTCCCTGGCGAATCGGATGTTTCGTTCTGGGATTTCGTCGGGATCACCGGAATAATGTTCCAATGCTTTTTCAATACTTTCCTCCCTTAAAAGATGCAACATGGGGTAGGGGGACCGGTTTGTGTAGTTGGCAGGGTCCTCGCTGTCGGATCCTGCAAAAAGATAGTCTGGGTGAAAACTTGCCACCTGGTAAACCCCTTCATAATCTTCTTCTTCTATCAGATCTTCTGCCATTTCAACCAGATCAAGATAGCGCATGAAATCGCTGAACCCCTCCGGTAAAATCAGAAAAGCTGTTTCGATAGCAGGATTTTCATCCAGTTGCTGAAGCAGTTTATGATACTGGTCCAGTACCTGTTCCGGACCAGTTGCGGATGCCAGTTCAAAATGAACACTGTTACGCCTCATTTCCCGGGCTGCAAATGGACAAAAATTACAACCGATAACAACGTTGTTGATCCAGTTTCGGGTGACTGTGACTATGTTTTCAGCATCCTGCATGGTGCAAATTAATCCCTTATTTTAGCATCCTAAAATTTACATGATGGCTGGAACAATCATTACAGTTAATAACAACGGATCACTGCGCGTAGAAGGTGATTTTGAAATCAGAGATAAGGATGGTAATCTTTATGACCTGGGCGGACGTACACTCGTGAGTATTTGTCGCTGTGGTATGTCTCAAAATAAACCATTCTGTGATGGCTCACACAAAGGTCATTTTGAACATGAGGCAAAAGCCTTTGCGCTGCCCCCTAAAAAAACGCCTTAATGGGCTGCGGGTTGCGAAACCCGCACATAATCGACTTCCATGGATTGCGGAAAGATGCTGTCATCAATGCCTTTCTGACCGCCCCAGGTACCACCAATAGCCAGGTTCAGGATGAGGTAGAAGGGTTGGTCAAATGGCCAGACCTCCGCTTCATCCTTTTCCTTTTTGAAGCTGAAAACGGTGTTGCCATCAATTTTAAAATGAATATGATTTTCCAGCCATTCGATGGCATATACATGAAAATCCTGCCAGTTCATCCGTAAGAGATGCCCCTTTGTTTTCTGTGTGCCAATCATATGGTTATAGGCATCGGTATGCACACTGGTAAATACTGAATCCGGGTTGTAGCCAACAAATTCCATGATATCAATTTCCCCACTGGTTGGCCAGTCGCCATAGGCATCATCCGTAGGCAACATCCAGATTGCGGGCCAAACACCACGCCCCTTCGGCAGCCTGGCACGAATCTCAATGCGGCCATACCGCCAGTCTTTCTTTCCCCGGGTAACTAACCTGGCCGAGTGATATTTCCCATCCGCCGTTTTGTGCGCCGTAATAAAAAGCGATCCATTTCGGATACTCACGGTTTTAGGGTCAGCCCTGGTATAGATCTGCTTCTCCTGGTTACCCCAGCCATTTCCTCCAATATCATAGTCCCATTTGGAAGGGTCAGGTAATCCAGGTTGGGTGAACTCATCCGACCATACAAGTTTCCATTGTTGTGCAAGGGTCGCTTTTGATCCAAAAACGATAATCAGGAAAAAAAGAAACTGTTTCATCTTTCTAAGATAAAAAAAAGCCAGGAAACTATTTCCCTGGCTTTTGTATTCGGTTATGCCTGATTGTTAGGCAGCAGTTACTGCTTTATTTACCAAATCAGCAGCTTCGCTTAAAAGAATGGCGCTCTGAACTTTCAGTCCGCTTTCATCGATCAGCTTTTTAGCTTCTTCCGCATTGGTTCCCTGAAGGCGTACAATGATTGGTACTTCGATATTCCCCATGGTTTTATAAGCATCAATTACGCCCTGGGCCACCCGGTCGCAACGTACGATTCCTCCGAAGATATTGATCAGGATCGCTTTTACTTTTGGATCTTTCAGGATGATGCGGAATCCTGCTTCTACGGTCTGCGCATTAGCTGTACCACCTACGTCCAGGAAGTTGGCAGGCTCACCGCCACTGAGTTTGATCATATCCATGGTAGCCATTGCCAGTCCGGCACCGTTCACCATACAGCCTACATTACCATCCAGTTTTACAAAGTTCAGGTTGAATTTGCCTGCTTCCACTTCAGTTGGATCTTCTTCTGACAAATCGCGCAGGTTGGCCAGTTCAGCGTGACGGGTAAGCGCATTGTCATCAATGTTCATCTTACAATCCACCGCAATGATTTTTTCATCGGATGTTTTGAAAAGAGGATTGATTTCCAGCATGGCACAATCCAGTCCCACATATGCATTATACAAATTCGTAACAAACTTCACGCAGTTTTTGAAAGCTTCACCACTCAGTCCCAGGTTAAAGGCGATCTTTCTAGCCTGGAATGCCTGCAACGGTCCGCCCGGGTGAACCCACTCCTTGAAAATTTTATCCGGTGTATTATGGGCCACTTCCTCAATATCCATTCCACCTTCTGTACTGTACATGATTACATTCTGACCTTTTGCACGGTCTAACAGAATGGAGAGATAAAATTCTTTAATGGGATTGGGTCCTTCATAATAAACATCCTGGGCTACCAGCACTTTGTTTACCACTTTGCCGCCTTCCCCGGTTTGGATGGTCACCAAAGTACCGCCCAATATATTCTGTGCGATTTCTTTAACGGCTTCTGCGTTTTTTCCAACGGCTACCCCTCTTTGTTCAGTTCCGCGGATTTTTCCTTTACCACGACCGCCAGCATGGATCTGGGCTTTCACAACAGCAAACTTGCTGCCGTACTGTGTATGGATAGTGCGATAGGCTTCTTCTGCCTCAGCAGGGGTGCTGCAGGCGATGCCTTCCTGCACCGGCACCTGGTATTTCTTCAATAATTCCTTTGCTTGGTATTCGTGCAAGTTCATATAGCAAAATTTGGGGCGAAGATAATAGAAACTGGGCTATAATTTTGCCGCATGTCTGATTTTGAGCAGCTTATAGAAAATAACCTGGCGGCCTTACGAGCCGGGAAAGCCATACAGGTTCAGTGTCACAACTGGAATGGGATAGTGGCAAATGCCGCCTGGGATGCAGTTTTGGAGCCTTCGTTATGGCGGGAACTCCAAGAGCTGCAGACAATGGGTAGCCCTGTTTTGCTATTTGCTGATGAACGTCAGTTGGTTCAATACATCAGTGCCTACGATCTTACTGACACCGAAAAGCTGGAAGCGGGTGAATGGCTGGAAATGGACGGGCTTTTAGGGATTGCGGAGCAATGGCTGGGAAATGGTCAATCGGCACAAGTGAGCCTAGTCCAGGATCAGCATCTCTTTGCCCTGATTAAGCGTTTTCGCGCTCCGCTGGTGGGTTTCAGGCAGGCTGTTCTTCCGGATCATTAGGGAACCGGTGCGTTCGCTCAATTCCGAAATCTGTCCAGGTTCTTTTCTCATCGGCCGTTGTTTTTCGGATACCTTTATTGAAATTGATATCCTTTGTATTCTTATAACCGCGGGAATGGTCGAGGTGGATGCAAATGGCACTATAACGGATCTGAATTCCCTTTATACCTTTATTCATCAGGCGTTCACCTAACTCACGGTCCAGTGCACCATAACGCATTCGTTCATCATATCCGTTAACCGCCAGGATATCGGCTTTCCAGCCGGAAACATTATGCCCGTTCCAGGTTGCTTTTGTAGGGGTAATGGCATTCATGAATTCAGCCATGCCACCTTTTACAGCAATTTTGCTGTTTTTGAAGGAAGCCGGAAGCCCGTTTGCCTTGAGCCAGGATAGTTTGAAACAGTCCTGTGATAGGATATCATTTTTTGTTATGGCTTTTGAAATCGACAACGGGAGCATAAAATACCCTCCGGATAAAAAATGATCCTTTTCGCGGCGATCGGCATGCACTTGCAGGAAATCCTTTCTTGGGATACAATCCCCATCGGTAAAAACCAGGTAATTGGTGCGGGACGCGGTGATGGCCTTGTTCAGTATGGTGCATTTTCTGAACCCAATATCCTCGTGCCAGACATGTTGGATTGGATAGTTGACCAGCGCAGTCATTTTTTCCACCAGGGAGCGGGTCGGATCTCCCGAGCCATCATCGGCTATGACCACCTCAAAATCACGGAAACTTTGCGCTTCAAATCCCCAGAGCACTTTCTCAAGCCATTCCGGAGAATTATAGGTGGTTATAATAACAGATAACTGCATATTTGTGTAACTCAAAAGGACAAAGATACGCCGCTTATGCCAGTGATTTATACGATAGTGGTTACTTATAATGGAAAAAAATGGCTTAAGACCACACTGGATGCACTTAGTCGAAGTAGTATTACCACTCATATAATCGTGCTGGATAATGCTTCTACTGATGGAACGGTAGAGATAATAAAGCAATTTGAGAAGGTAGAACTTATTGAACTGGATTCAAATCTGGGTTTTGGTGCTGCGAATAATATTGGTATCAGCCTTGCAATCAAAAGAGGGGCTGAATTTGTGTTTCTGTTGAACCAGGATGTTTATGTTTTTGAAACAACGCTTGAACAATTAGTAGAGGAGCTAAAAAAATCACCCTTTGTAGGCGTACTCAGTCCTATACAACTGGCACCTGGGGGAAAGGAACTGGATCGCACTTTTGCCAGATACCTGAAACGGGCAAGGAAAAAGATGAGTCCTGAAGGATGGATGAAAAATCTGGAAACAGGGAAAGTTCAATACCAGGTTCCGGTTCGCTTTGTCAATGCTGCAGCCTGGCTAATCCGGATGGATTGTATTCAAAAAACCGGACTTTTTCATCCTGTCTTTTATCACTATGGGGAAGATAATAATTATGCAGCCCGGATTCAATACCATGGTTATCATTTGGCGGTTTTACCAACGGCAGCTGTAATACATGACCGCCCGCAGCAGCCTGGTGATCCGTTAAACGAATGGCGAAGAAAATTGCAAACCATACCCTTATACACACTATTGGATATACGTAAACCTGCCTGGCTGGCAAAATTTCTGGCAAAACGTAAACTTAATCGCCTCATTAAAGCGATGCCTGCAACAGCTGATGTTTCCGATCAGGAACTCATCCGGCAAATGCTTTCGTGGTTCTCTGATAAAGCAGCTGAAGCTCAAACCATTCGGAAATATTGTGCTTCAGATCAACACCACACTTTTTCAAACCATCCCGGAGAATAACTGCATATATCCGATCGAATTTCCTGCAATCCTATACATTTGCAGGATTTTCGGCAAGTACAACCTTCACCCATGCGAATTTGTATTACCCGCTCCCAACGTTCAACCTATTCGGAAACATTTATCAAACGCCAGATTGATGAACTCTCAAAACGTTGTGAGGTGCTTACGCTTCATTCCGGCAGGATGCCAGCCAGGGTAGAGGATGGCAGGAGGATCCATTCCCTTCCTTTTTGGATTGGCAACCTGGTGCTGAAAGCAATAACTGGGAACCGGAATAATTTTTTCAGCAATTACGGAATGAAAAAATTTCTTTTATCCAACCAGGTTGAACTGGTTTTGGCTAATTATGGATTGTCTGCTGTACACATGGTGCCGGTTTGCAGGGAATTGAACATTCCGTTGATTCCGCATTTTCATGGATATGATGCCACCCAGCATTCCGTACTTAAAAAATATGGTGCAGGCTATCGCCTCTTATTCGACTATGCTCCGGCCATTATTGCCGTTTCAAAAGTGATGAAGAAACAATTGGTTCAGCTTGGTGCACCAGAAGAAAAAGTGAAGATTATTCCCTATGGCATCCAGCTAAATCAATTTAACCCGGATCCTGCTCAAAAAGCAGCTTATCCGTTACTGCTCGCAGTTGGACGGTTTACAGAAAAAAAAGCGCCACAGGTAACGATTCGTGCTTTTTATGAAGTAGTCAGGGTGTTTCCAGAAGCAAAACTGGTTATGATTGGTGGGAGGGAAGAAGCTTTTGAGCAATGTCAGCAACTCGTTCGTGCCTTATCGATTGAGTCCTCTGTTGAGTTTCCTGGCATTTTGGCGCCAGATAAAATTGCAGACTATATGAAGCGGGCGCATCTTTTTGTACAGCATTCTGTTACAGCTACCAATGGAGACATGGAAGGCACCCCCAATTCAATTCTGGAAGCTGCAGCCAGCGGATTGCCCATTGTAAGTACACGTCATGGCGGAATCATGGATGCGGTGGTAGAAGGGGTAACCGGAATACTGGTGGACGAATGGGATGAAAGAGGAATGGTGGAAGGAATCTTGCAGCTGTTACAAAATCCGAATCAAATGCGGGACATGGGTCAAAAAGCCAGATTCCATATGGAGCAACATTATAGTATTGAACAACAAATTCAATCCTTATTTGATTTGATGCAATCAACCCTGAAAAAAGATTGATACAAGTGCTACTTTTTCTTTTTTAGCTGCCCTTCATAGAGGCTGATCCAGTCCTTCGGACTCATTTTTGAAGCCAGTTCACCGATGAGATCCACAGGTACCTGGTCTGGTTTCTTAAAACGCATACAGCTTTTGCCCATGTCCAGTTTGTAGGGGTAACGAGTGGCAAACGCTTCCTGAAACCAACTAAGCAGTTGAGGATCTGCATAAATACCCATATGGTAAATGGCAATGTGGTTTTTTTGTGCTGCCAGGCTTAGAAAAGGCAGCGGCTGCCTGGAATCACAATGGTAACCTGCAGGATAAAGGGAATGCGGAACCACATAACTGATCATGCCATATTGCATACATTCCTGGAATCCTTTAGGGATATTTTTCTGAATACTTGCGCGTAATGCCAGCATAACAGGTCGTTTATCCTCCTGGAGTTCATTAAGATAATCGGAAACAGTAACAGCAGCAGAGCTGACCATGGTCTGAAATTTCCCCTTAAATTAAACTAATTTGCAGCCCGATGGAAATTACCTGTTCAGCGAAAGAGTTGTTTGTTTTCAAAAAAATCGCACATGCAGCTGCAGATTTGGGATTGGAAACCTATGTGGTAGGGGGATTTGTTCGCGACAAATTATTAGGACGACTCACAAAAGATGCGGATATCGTTTGCGTGGGCGATGGAATTGAACTGGCCCGTGCTGTAGCCCAGCGATTCAGTCCCGCTCCAAGTGTTGCTTTCTATAAAAATTTTGGTACCGCAGCGCTGAAAATTGAGGAGTTTGATGTGGAGTTTGTTGGGGCACGAAAAGAGAGTTATCGCTACCACAGCAGAAATCCGGAAGTAGAACCGGGCACCCTGGAGGAAGATCAGTTACGGCGGGATTTTACTATAAATGCGATGGCTGTCAGTCTGAATGAGAAGGATTACGGGATTTTGATAGATCCGTTTGAGGGCCGCAAAGACCTGGAAAATAAAATAATCCGAACCCCGCTGGAACCCGGGCAAACGTTCAGCGATGATCCCCTGCGCATGCTTCGTGCGATACGCTTTGCTTCCCAGCTTGGTTTTACGATTGAAGAAACCACCTGGAAAGGAATTTGTTTGCATGTTGAACGAATCCGTATTATTTCACAGGAACGTATAACCGAAGAATTAAATAAGATACTGCTAAGTGAAAAGCCTTCCATCGGACTTGACCTGTTGTACCAATCAGGGTTGCTTCATATCATATTTCCACCGATGATAGATCTTGCAGGTGCAGAGTATATAGATGGAAAAGGGCATAAGGATAACTTTTATCATACCCTGCAGGTGGTGGATAATATTTCCGCTCATACAAGTGACCTCTGGCTTCGGTGGGCAGCCCTCTTACATGATATTGGAAAGCCGGCTACCAAAAAGTTTGAAGCTGGGCATGGCTGGACCTTTCATGGCCATGAAGTGGTGGGTGGACGAATGGTGCCGAGAATCTTTGCGAAACTGAAGCTGCCCCAAAATGAAAAGATGCGGTATGTAAGAAAACTGGTTGAGCTTCATTTAAGACCTATCAGTCTGACCAAGGAAAATATAACAGACAGTGCCATTCGGCGTCTCCTGTTTGATGCTGGCGATGAAATAGAAGACCTGATGCTGTTGTGCGCTGCAGATATTACCTCGAAGAACAAATTCAAGGTCAAAAAGTATCTAAGTAATTTTGAACTGGTGAAACAACGGTTGCAGGAGGTGGAAGAGAGCGATCGTATCCGGAACTGGCAACCGCCGATTTCAGGAGAACTTATTATGGATATTTTTGGCCTGGCGCCTGGTCGAATTGTTGGAGAAATAAAAAATGCAATTCGGGAAGCGATCCTGGATGGCGTGATTCCCAATACCTATGAGGCCGCGTATAACCTCATGGTGGATAAAGCGAAGGAATACAACCTTGAGCCAAAGCGGTAAAGCATCCTTCATATTCAATAAAAGGTGCTATTTTAGGCCCGAAATCAACAGCAGGTATTTATGGCAATTCTGAAGTTCAGGGTGTATTTTGAGGAAGATGACAGTATTTACCGGGATATTGCAATCCGGCATAAGCAACATTTCCTGGATCTGCACCAGGCTATTTTAAAGGCGTATGAATTTGATTCCAAACATGCGGCTACTTTCTACCGCAGCAATGATAACTGGCAGCGTGGCAGGGAAATCTCTCTTGAAAAATATGACAAGCAGTACGTAGTTGAACCCTTGCTGATGGATGCTACCACTATTGGTACGGAGATTTTTGATCCCAATCAGAAATTTATTTATCAGTATGATTTCAACCGCAACTGGACCTTTCTGGTAGAGCTGATCAATGTTTCGAAAGAAGAGAATCCGAAAATTGAATACCCGGCGTTGGTTCGAACAGAAGGGATCGCCCCATCACAATATGGAACAAAGGGACTGGTGGGTGATAAACTGGCAGAAATGGAGGAGAAATACGATCTCCAGTCCGGAGCAGAAGGATTCGGGACCGAAGGAGAGGGGGAAGACGATGAGAGCGATTCCTTAGGTGCTGAAGAAGAAAGCAGTGAAGAAGAATTTTAGTATAGTTATTGCTGGTCCCACTGCCGTTGGAAAAACAGCAATGGCCATCCGGGTGGCCCAGGCATTGAAAACCGAAATTATTTCAGCTGATTCCCGTCAATGTTATCGTGAACTTTCCATCGGCGTAGCAAGGCCGGAAGAACAGGAACTGGCCACCGTTCCGCATCATTTTATTGCATCCCATTCTATTTTGGACGAGTGGAATGCAGCCCGTTATGCGAATTATGCGTTGGAATTGCTTCAACAGCTTTTTACAGTGCATACAACTGCTGTAATAGTTGGAGGAACCGGTTTGTATATCAAGGCACTCACCGATGGCCTGGATCAATTACCAGTAATTGAACCCTTGCTTCGGCAAACCATTCAGGCGGAGTATGGTCAGAAAGGATTGGAATGGTTGCAGCAGACGGTGAAAGAAAAGGACCCGCTCTATTATTCTACCGGAGAGATTCAGAATCCTCATCGGCTCCTGCGTGCATTGGAAGTTATATTGTCTACGGGCAGGAGTATCCGAAGTTTTCAAACCGGTCATACCCAGCCCCGATTTTTTCAAACCATTAAAATTGCGCTTGAATTGCCCAGGGAGGAGTTGGTGGAACGCATTAATAAACGGGTGGATCACATGATGCAAGCAGGTTTGCTGGAAGAAGTTAAATCGGTCTACAGCATGCTTTCCAATGAAGGGAAATCCTGGAAGTCTGTAACTGCACTGCAAACAGTTGGATACAAAGAACTTTTTATGTATCTGGAAGGGCAATTGTCAATGGATGAGGCTGTGGAAAAAATAAAACAACATACCAGGCAATATGCCAAACGCCAGATGACCTGGTTTAAAAAAGATACCGCATTTAAGTGGTACCATCCGGCTGATGAAGAAGCCATTCTGAATTACATACACCAGCAGATTTCATGATTTGATAATGCGGAAGAACGGACCAACTTGCTAATTTCCCGGCATGGTTGCACCTGAGATGAAAGCGGTATCATTTGGCAGGGATTTTCACTGGGGCATTGCTTTGTCTGCCGCCCAGAATGAAGGTGCAATATCCGAAGATGGCAGGTCGCCTTCTATCTGGGACCAGTTTGCCAGGAGAAAAGGAGTGATCAAAAAAGGCGCAAGGCCTACCATAGCCTGTGATTTTTATCATCGGTACAGGGATGATTTGTTATTGGCAAAAGCACTTGGATTTAATTCGTTCCGATTCAGCATTTCCTGGTCCCGAATTTTACCGGATGGTTCCGGAAAGGCGAATGCTTTGGGGATAGCTTTTTACCAGCAGTTGATAGATGAATGTCTTTCGCTGGGATTAACACCTTTTGTTACCCTCTATCATTGGGATCTGCCACAGGTATTACAGGCAGAAGGGGGATGGGAAAGTCCGCTCATCAATCGATGGTTTCGCCATTATGCGAAAGTTTGTGCAAAAAACTTTGGAGCTGTCAAACACTGGCTGGTACTGAATGAACCATCCGGATTTACAACTTTGGGACATATGCTGGGTATTCACGCGCCCGGAAGGAGATCGCTGGATGGATTTCTCAAATCGGTGCATCATGCTGCAATTGCACAGGCGGATGGTGGAAGAATCCTCCGTCAGTATATTCCAGATGCCACTATTGGGACCAGTTTTTCCTGTTCGGAGGTGATTCCCTTCACGGATAGTTCTGCTGATATTGCTGCTGCCCGACGGATTGACCTGTTTATGAACCGGTTGTTCATTGAGCCCTTATTGGGAAAAGGGTTTCCGGAAGATGACAGGGGGATTGTTAATAAAATGAACCGGAAGAATAAGAGCTGGAAATTTGCAGAGCAGATGCAGTTTGATATGGATTTTATCGGACTGCAGAATTATTTTCCGATAGTTGTAAAACATCATTCTTTTATACCGCTGATCCAGGCTGTTGAAGTTAAACCCAAAGAGCGAAAGGTGCCGGTTACTGCGATGGGCTGGGAGATCAATGCAGATGCGTTCCAGCACATTATCCGAAGATTCTGGAAATATGGTGCTATCAAAGAAATCATGATCACCGAAAATGGAGCAGCTTTCAAAGACCAGGTACAGCAGGGCAGGGTGCACGACCAGGAAAGGATCCGGTACTTCCAATCCTATCTGCAGGCGCTGCTAAAAACAAAAAGGGAAGGAGTTAAGCTGGGTGGTTATTTCGCCTGGACACTGACAGATAATTTTGAATGGGCGGAAGGATATGAAGCACGGTTCGGGCTGGTTCATGTTGATTTCAAAACACAGCTCCGAACCGTGAAAGATTCCGGATTCTGGTGGAGAGATTTTCTTAGAACTTAAAACCAACTGTAGCCACTACATTACCACCACCACCACGCAGATCCGCAAACGTATTGGCTTTATCATTCAACCGGTAAGGGAAGTTCACATCATTGGTAATACGATGTACATAGGCCAGATCAATAAAATAGCCTTTATTGCGATATCCCAAACCACCGCTGATGAACATGCGCTTTCCGTTTAATGCTTCATCCCGGTATGGATTGCCGTAGTATGCAAATCCGGCCCTTGCCATGATGGTGTTGAATTTCAGCTCACCACCCAGTTTTAAATTCAGTGTGCCTTTATAAATATCTCGAATAACATTATTCACCGCACTGAAATAGTTGTTACTGCCGGAACCATCCAGCTCTGCATCACGGAAACGGCTGGAAGCATGTGTAACATATTCCAGGTCGGCCGAAATAAAACCTTTCTGCTGCCGGGTATCTGCAACTTCCCGGAAAATATAGGACCCACTTACCAGGAATTTCCAGGGTGAGGTAAGGTCATACCGGTATTCTGGGGTAAATCCTTCATTTAGTGTACTTACATCCACCGTAGTTGGAGCATTGTAATTTTCCAGGTCAGCATACAGTTCAGCATCATAGGTTTCACGCATGCCATAAATGGTAGGGGTATGGATAGCAGCACCTAAGCGAACTGATTCAATAGGACGTACAATCAATCCCATTTTCAAATTAAGTCCAACACCACGACTGGTAAATCTTTCCCGGAGGTAGGTTTCCTTAAAGTAGTTGCTGGTATTTCCGGTAGCATCCGATTCCGTGAAGGTGCTGGCACGTTCATAATTCATAATGGGCACTCCCAGGCTCACACCCCAAAAGATTTTCTCCTTACTGGAACCGGCAAAACTGAAAGCTAACTCTGTGATGCCACCTTTGGATTCAATATAATTATTCTGGTTTAGTAAAAAGGCGGTATCCTGTTCAAAAGCATATCGGAGCGGGGATGCCACTACTTCAGTGCCGAAACCCGGAGTGGTAAGGGTGTCAACCAGGTAGGTATATAGACCCATTCGGGCAGGGAATGAGATGCTGTTGGAATTTAATGCATCATCCAGTGATAAGCCTGAATTGGCAATTTCGGAAGCATAGGCCTCTGAAAAAGAGCTGAAATCGTTTTGACCGTGATAATTGATTTTCTGATTGAAATCTGCTGCCCGGTTGATGGCGATACTGAAGGCGCTGCTGTTTTTATTACGGCTTCGCGGATTGGAAGGAATACCAAGAACAAAGCCGCTGGTGCCAAAAAAAGCATTGGAATTGTTCTGACTTGCTTTTGTACCTCTGAACGTTCCGTTGTTATTTAAAAAATTAAATCCCGGGCTGATTACCAGTTCACTGGTTCGGTAAATACCGATACCGGCAGGGTTAATGAAGTTGGATGTAATATCACCGCCAAGTGATCCCATCACACCGCCAATGGCCTGGTTTCTGGCGGTGCCCCCAGGTGTATTCCAGGACATCCGGAGGGCATCTTCGGGTACCTGGGAAAAGCCAATAAGTGAACTGAAGCTGAAGGATACAAGAAGAATTTTTTTTCGCATGTGCCTTTACTTTAGATACAGGATATATATAAAAAAGGAGGAAACGGTCCGTTTTGGTTGTTTCCTCCGATACGTTATTTGGTAAGTTTAGTTTCCTGATCGGGTTGGACGACTTACTCCGCCGCCACCACCGGATGAACCACTGCGGCTACCGCCGGCCGGGGAGGAAGAAGGTGTATAGGAGCGGGTCGGCCGGTCAAAGGATCCGGAATTACTGGAGCGATTGTTATTATACATGCTCCTGTTGTTGCTGTTATTAAAACTCCTGTTATTGTTGTAATTATTCCGGTTGTTATAGTTTCCGTAATAAGAATTATTGACACGGTAATTGTTCCTGTTATTATTGGTGTTCAGGTAACTGCCCATGGTAAAACCAGATCTCGGACGACTTGGGCGTGGAGCAATATAGTATCCGGGTTTGTTGATGATGCCCCCGCCTGCCCAGTGACCACCGCCCCAGCCAGTACCCCAACCTGTTCCCCATCCGGGAGACCAGCCCATTCCAAATCCACCCCCATACCAGCCATTACCAACTCCCCAATAGGGATTGTAGAAGCTGTTCCACATGTACATGGAATTCCAGGGACTGTTCCAGGGACTGTTCCAAACCATCCAGCTGTTAAATGCATAATTGTTGCGGTAGTATGGATTCATCATGGCAAAGTCGTCGAAGAACATGGGACGACGACCGGTTGCGATTGCCATCCGCATATACTGATCATCTGCATAGCTCGGGTCACTGTAACGATCATTGTACCGACGACGCTGATTGGTGGCAAGATAGTCTGAACCATTGTCATCTTCACCGGATGCATAGGCCGCACCCGTTCTTCCTGGAGAAAAGTAAACATCATCCGGCGTTTGACCGGATTTGTATACGGAGGAACAGCTACTCAGCGTGAGAGCAGCAGCTACTACCAGTAAAGAAGAAATTTTGAGGTTCATGGCTCAGCGATTAATGAGTTAAAAAATTACTTTTGCGTTCGCTCTACTAAAGTACAAATTAGACAGCGATTTTTATTCTTTCGTTGCAAGTTAAATGTTAAAACCCAATCAGTTAGCATGAGTAAAGAAATTACTAGCCGGGAAGCGGATTATAGCCAGTGGTACAACGATTTAGTTCTGAAAGGCGGACTTGCGGATTATTCTGCAGTCAGGGGTTGTATGGTAATAAAACCTTATGGGTTTACCCTTTGGGAGAATATGCGTGACCAGCTCGACCGGATGTTCAAGGAAACAGGTCATGTGAATGCTTACTTCCCGCTGTTCATTCCAAAAAGCTTTCTTTCCAAAGAAGCCGCCCATGTGGAGGGCTTTGCCAAGGAGTGTGCTGTGGTAACCCATTACCGGCTAAAGAATGACCCGAATGGGGGTGGAGTGGTGGTAGACCCGGAAGCCAAACTGGAAGAAGAACTGATTGTACGTCCGACTTCTGAAACCATTATCTGGAATACCTATAAAGACTGGATACAGAGTTATCGTGATTTGCCCCTTTTGATCAACCAATGGGCAAACGTTGTTCGCTGGGAGATGAGAACCCGGCTCTTTCTGAGAACCGCTGAGTTTCTTTGGCAGGAAGGACATACTGCCCATGCCACAAAAGAAGAAGCAGTTGAGGAAACAGAAAAAATGCTGGATGTATATGCCCGCTTTGTGGAGGAATATATGGCTGTTCCCGTGATCAGGGGCGTAAAAACGCCTTCTGAACGATTTGCCGGAGCAGAGGATACCTATTGCATTGAAGCGCTGATGCAGGATGGTAAAGCCCTGCAGGCTGGGACCTCCCATTTTCTGGGTCAAAACTTTGCGAAAGCATTTGATGTGAAATTCCTGACGAAGGAGAATAAACTGGAATATGTATGGGCAACCAGCTGGGGCGTTAGTACCAGGTTGATTGGAGCATTGGTAATGGCCCACAGTGATGACCAGGGATTGATTTTGCCTCCAAAAATTGCACCGCTGCAGGTAGTGATTGTACCTATTTACAAAGGTGATGAACAGAAAGCGATGATTGGAGAAAAGGTGGATGAAATAATCAGGGATTTGAAGGCCTTGGGGATTTCGGTGAAATACGACGACAGTGATAATTCCCGTCCGGGTTGGAAATTCGCTGAATACGAAATGAAAGGTGTTCCGGTAAGGATCGCAATCGGTGCCCGTGACCTGGAAAATAAAGTGGCTGAAGTTGCGAGAAGAGATACCAAAGAAAAACAAACCCTGCCACTTGAGAACCTGGCCGAACAGGTGAAAAATCTGCTGGATGAAATCCAGTTGAATATGTTCAAAAAGGCAAAATCTTATAGGGACAGTCACATTACAGAAGTAAATGACTGGGCTGAATTCGAACGTTTACTGGATGAAAAAGGAGGTTTCCTGGCAGCTCATTGGGATGGAACTGCTGAAACAGAAGAAGCCATCAAAGAAAAAACGAAGGCAACCATCCGCTGTATTCCGCTTGGAAACAAACAGGAGAATGGTGCCTGTATCCTGACAGGTAAGCCTAGCACCCAGCGCGTTTTGTTCGCAAGAGCCTATTGATTTCGGGTGCTTTGAAAAAATATAAACATGCAGGGCTTACGGGCTTCTGCATGTTTTTTTTATATTGATGTTTTAATCATTATGGAAGCAGAAAGTTCAAAAAAGCGCATCGAAGTGGAAGCGGGTAACTGGTTGTTATTGCAGGATGCAGCCAAATGGGCGCGTTGGCTCGCAATTGCCGGATACCTGTTTTTGATTGGATTAATTTACCTTGGCCTGAGGTCTGTATATACCCTGGTTGTATTGCAGGTAAAAGAGGAAACTGTCAGAGATCTGGCAGCAACAACCAGTATTGCCAGCCTTTTAGGTGTATTGTTTCTTTATTTCCCCTTTCGTTGGCTGTACCGATTTGGATTTCATCTGAAACGAATGACAGGGCAGGAAAATTCCACCAGCCTGACAATTTCACTGTTATGTCTGCGTTCTTTTTTCCGGTACCTCACAATCTGGACTTTTCTGGTAATTGGTTTGTATGCAATCTTTGTTCTATTTACCGGAATCGCATCCATGCTTGGCTGGGGAGCGCAATGATTATTGTTTTAAACCAAATCAATCATAATGGAAACAACCCAAACGAATCTTTTTGAATTACAAATCGATGATCAGTCATCCGGTTACCTGAAAGAAACTGCCAGGTGGGCCAAATTTTTGTCCATTCTTGGCTTTATCGTATGTGGCCTGATCGTATTGATAGGGCTGGGAATGATGTTCGCATTTTCTTCTATTAATACTGCAGAGTTAGCAGGCGCAATGGGAAGCATGTTTTCCGCCGGCCTTCCGATTATTTACATAGCCCTGTCTGCTTTGTACTTCTTCCCTTGTTTGTATTTGTACCGATTTGCAACTGGAATGCAGGCCGCTCTCCAGGCTGGTGAACCAGTTAAGTTGCAAACTTCATTCAGGAATCTGAAATCCTGTTTTCGGTTCATTGGAATTCTGACTATTATTTTACTGGCAATCTATCTGCTTGCAATTGTAGGCGTGGCAATAATTGGATTGGCTTCTTTTTAAATCATCTTCTCGAAAGGTAATTGTAATCCTTTAACAAGGTTTCCAGAAACGTTTTGGCACTCAGATCAGTTTCGATTTTGAGTGCCATTTTTATTTTGTCTGCAACCCTTTCAACAACCTGATCCCCGGGTTTTTTTTGGGTGTAGATTAAGACTTGCTTGATAGTGTTCATATCCCGGTCACTTAGTTTCATTACTCCCGGAAATACAGCCTGGTAATTTTCTTCGACCTCCGTGAAAACAGTATGCTGCCAGGCGGATTCTGTATTGGTATCTATTACAATGGTGCCAGCCAGAAGGTCCCCTATTCGTTGGGAAAGCGGAGTTAGTATAAAACTGATCAATCCGGTGAATAACAGGGGGAATAAATACCAGGGCCAGATAGAATAAATCAGAGAAAAAAACACCATTAGTGGAAAATCTACAGATCGAAATAACCAGCGAATCAGGAATTGACTGAGTGTTGGTTGTCCCCCGGTTGCTGTTATTACTTTTATTCGCATCAGGCGTTTACCCGGCGACTGGCCATTCATAGTAACTTCAGCGATCAGGAAATACAACAGAACCGGAATCCATACAAGAATATCCAGCCAGCCCAGGGAAGAATCAAATGGTCCCGCTTTGAACGTGTCTACGAATTTATTAACCAGCCAGGTATATGCAAGAATTACGATAAGGTCAATAAACCAGGCCAGCAGACGTTTGTGAAATGCACTGATTGTAAATTCTACCTCAATGTTAAAGCCGGTATGAAGTTTTGTTACGGGCATAGTACAGTGTGAAAAGATAATACCTGATACTGATTTCCGGAAATAAAATTTTGACCTTATATTGTTGTCCTATGCGTGAAGGGAAATTTCTGCAATCGAATATAGAAAAGTGGAAAAGCATTCAGGAAGATGGTGCCAGTGGACCCGATGAACTGGCTACACAGTTTACAGAACTTGTGAATGATCTTGGATATGCTAAAACCTTTTATCCCAAAAGCCAGGTGACGGTTTACCTGAATGGTCTGGCCAGTTCAAAATACCTTTCTATCTACAGGAATAAAAAAGAAGAGACATCCAGGTTTCGGCGGTTTTTTGTAACCGAATTGCCACTCGTTGTGCGCAGGCACCACAGGATGTTGTTTTATTCTTTCCTGGTTTTTTTTGTTTTTGCATTAATTGCCGTTTTTTCTTCATCAAAAGATCAGGAATTTGTTCGGGGTGTTCTGGGCAATCAGTATGTAGAGATGACGGAAGAGAATATATCCAGGGGAGATCCATTTGGTGTTTATAAACAGGAAGGGGAGCTTTACATGTTTCTTGCCATCGCACTTAATAATATAAGGGTTGCATTCAATATGTTTGTTGCCGGTTTTTTTGCAGGTGTCGGAACAATATATATGTTATTTAAAAATGGCGTGATGCTGGGCTCTTTTCAGTATTTCTTTTTTGCGAAGGGGTTAGGCTGGGAATCTGTACTGGTTATCTGGATACATGGGGCATTGGAGATTTCTGCCATTGTAATTGCCGGTGGTGCCGGTTTGGTAATTGGTAAAAGCCTGCTTTTTCCTGGCACCTATACGCACTTGCAGTCTTTGCGCTATGGTGTAAAAGACGGGCTGAAAATAATGGTCGGATTGGTTCCTGTATTTTTATGTGCTGCTTTTTTTGAAGGATTTATAACCCGTCATACCGGAATGCCGGTATGGCTAAGTCTGTTGATATTGGCCGGATCCTTTACATTTATTGGATGGTACTTTATTTATTATCCGATCCGGGTAGCAAAGAAAATCCAATTGGAAAAACAAGTTTAATTGATTGAAGCTGAAAGCAAGAATCTTATATGGCGGACTGACCATTTTAGCAATCCTCTTCTTGTTGGAGTCTGTGAGTTATGCGCAGGATAAACTTGAAATGCCGGTACAGCAAATCGATTCACTGAAAGCACTAAAAGATTTCAGGTATGCGAATGACCCTGCTTACTGGCCTAAAAAGCCAAACGAAGAAAAAGAAGTAAAGCTGGATTGGCTGGATGATTTCCTGAATAGCGGATGGCCTAAAATAATTATTTATGTTCTCCTGATATTTTTATTGGGTTTTATTTTATACCGGATCCTGACAGAACGGAATATGCTGCTGTTTACCAAAAAATCCACTTCACGGAAAAAACGTGATCCTGGTCCGGCAGCTATGGATGAACCGGATCTGGATCAGTTATTAATGAAAGCGGAAGCTCAACAGAACTACAGTGAATCTGTAAGGCTGCAGTACCTTAAAACACTCCACTTACTGAAAAGTAAAGGTTTGTTGGATTATCACCCCGAATGGACCAATGCAACGTATTTGCAACAATTGAGAAATTACCCGCATTTTGAACAGTTTCGTCAGCTCTCAAGAGTGTATGAATTCGTGTGTTATGGTGGGTTCACTGCTGACCCTGATAAATATAGACTCATCAAACAGGAATTTTTGAAATTTCATCAGCTTGTATGAAGGTAACCCGGTTGGATAGCATCATTCTGTTGTTAATAACCTGCTGTATGGTAGGCTGTTCCGGATGTGATACAAAGTTCATCAATCCCCGGATGAGTTTGTGGTATCAGGACAAAATCCCCTATGGTACCTGGTACGCTTATACGAGTTTGTCAACTTATTTTCCGAAGGCTCGCGAAATTTCCGTTCTCAAAGAATCGCCGGTTTATAATATTGGGCAGTATTATCAGGAAGCGGAAGACTCATCAGAAGCCCAAATCCCGCTGCCGGAACTTTATATTATTGTTTCACCCCGGTTTTTACCAACAGAGGATGAAAAAAACGAGCTGCTTGGATTTGTGAAGAAAGGGAACCATCTTGTCATTGCTGCTATGCAATTAGATGATTCTTTTCTGGATTCCCTTGGTGTAGAGAATGTGTATTATCAACCTGGAACCGCTCAGGTGGATACAGCGCTTTATACATTTAGAAGTTCGGCATTGGAGAGGTATCAGACCTATGGGTATCCAGGTGAAACAATGTCCCGTTATTTTAAAATGGATAAGAATTCAGGCTGGGAAACACTTGGCACTCTTTCTTCAGGTGCGCCAAATTGCATCCGTCTGAAAATGGATTCAGGAACCATAACACTGCATGCAAATCCCTTGCAGTTAACGAATTTTTTTTTGCTTCATAAAAACAATCATAGGTATTGGTCAGATTTGCTGAGCGAACTACCCCGTGCGTATGCTCTCATCTGGTGGGATAATTATTTCAGGTCACCCAGGAATGAAACAGATAATTTTTCCAGTCTGGGCGTATTTATGAAATATCCTTCTCTCAAATGGGCTTTGTATACGATCCTGCTGCTGCTGGCAGTGTTGCTGTTCAGTGAAATGAAAAGGAGAAGGAAAGTTATTCCTGTACTTACTCCTCCTGAAAATAGTTCACTTGATTTTGTAACAACCATTGGAAGGCTGTATTACCAGCATAAAGACAATTCTGATCTTGCCAGAAAAATGGAAGCCCATTTGTTGGAATTTATCCGGCAGCATTATCATATTCAGAGCAATCTGGCGGGAGATCAGCTTGTGAGGCAGTTGTCTCTTAAAAGCGGAGTGGGGCAGGAATTGCTTGACAGCCTGTTTTATGAATTCCGCATGATAGAGGAACACGGTGCGGTGTCGGACGAAGATCTCTTGCGCATGAATGATTTAATTGAACAATTTCATATAAAACGATCCTGATGGAAGAACAATTTTTTGAACAAAGAACAAATCTGCAACAACTCAACCAGGCTGTTGATGAACTGAAACAGGAAGTTGCCCGGGTAATAATAGGGCAGGAAGCGATGGTTGAATTATTACTGGTGGCATTGCTGGCTGATGGACACGTGCTGATGGAAGGGGTTCCGGGGGTAGCCAAAACACTGACTGCCCGTTTACTAAGTAAAGCTGTGGATGTAGGATTTTCGCGCATACAATTTACACCCGACCTGATGCCGGGAGATGTTCTCGGTACAAGTATCTTCCATCCGCAACAGGCCAGTTTTCAGTTTCGGAAAGGACCGATTTTCAGCAACCTTATACTGATTGATGAAATCAATCGTGCCCCTGCCAAAACACAGGCTGCACTTTTTGAGGTAATGGAAGAAAAGCAGGTAACTATTGATGGAAGTACTTATAAAATGGATGCTCCTTTCCTGGTAGTTGCAACCCAGAACCCGGTAGAACAGGAGGGTACTTATCATTTGCCGGAAGCCCAGCTGGATCGTTTTTTATTCAAGATTCTTATAGATTATCCATCCATTGAAGAAGAGATTACCATTCTCAAATTACATCACGAGAAAGGCGCTGAAAATTTGCTCAACGGTATCAGCCCTGTATTAAACAAGGAGCAACTATTGCAGTTGAGGCAACTGGTGAAACAAATCCATGTAGAAGAGAAGTTACTTGGATTTATTGCTTCCATTGTAAACCAGACCCGTAATCACAAACATATCTACCTGGGTGCTTCTCCCCGGGCTTCTATTGGAATACTAAATGCATCCAAAGCTTACGCAGCAATCAATGGAAGAGATTTTATAACTCCCGAAGATGTGGTATTCGTAACTGCCCCGGTTTTACGCCACCGCATTATTTTAACACCTGAAAAGGAAATGGAGGGAGGTACTGCTGATGAAGTGATTCGGGAAATTCTGCAAACCATTGAAGTCCCCCGCTGATGGCTGGAAAAGAATTCATTTTTAAGCGGTTGTTTTTTACACCCAAACTGATGCGAATGCTGGTTGGACTGGCCTGCTTTTTTGTGGTTGCTCATTTTTTTTCCGTATTGTTTGAATTGGGATTGATACTGCTGGGGCTACTACTGCTTCTGGTGCTGATTGATATATTGTTATTGTTCAGAGTAAAGAAAGGTGTTAAGGCAAGTCGACGTATGGCCGATGTATTCAGCAATGGTGATGAAAATAAAATTCACCTCGAGATTCAATCAGATTATCCCTTTGCCATAAGTGCGGATCTGTTGGATGAAGTACCGGTTCAGTTTCAGGCTCGTGACTTTTTGCTTCCGGTTGCATTGGAGGCAAATGAGAAAAAACAACTGGTTTACTCATTCAGGCCCGTAAGCAGGGGAGAATATCAGTTTGGCAATATTATAGTACTGGTAAGATCTCCGCTATCCCTTGCTGAGCGTAAATACAATCTGCCAGCACAAAAAACAGTGATGGTATGGCCTGCTTTTCATTCCCTCCGGCAATATGAACTCCTGGCTCACAATGCCACTACATCTGATATCGGAAACAGGAAAATCAGGAAAGTTGGACACAGTATGGAGTTTGAAGAAATTAAAGATTATGTGCCCGGAGATGATCTTCGAACCATTAACTGGAAGGCAACTGCGAGAAAAGGTGGAGCGCTGATGGTGAACAACTATACTGACGAAAGAAGCCAGCAGGTCTATTGTATAATTGATAAAAGTCGGGTAATGAAACAGCCATTTGAAGGCATGACCTTACTTGATTACGCAATAAATGCAAGCCTGGTTCTAAGCCGGGTGGCTCTGGTGAAATATGATAAAGCAGGTTTGATCTGTTTTGCTGAAAATATGGGTCAGTTCATACCTGCAGACCGTAAAGGTATGCAAATGAGCCTGCTGGCAGAAACACTCTATCGGCAGCAAACGAATTTTCTGGAAGCGGATTATGAAAAACTGGTGACACTGGTGAGAAGCCGTATTACCCATCGGAGTCTCCTGATACTGTTCACCAATTTTGAATCGATGAGCAGTTTGCAAAGGCAGTTACCCTATATAAGGGCACTGGCCAGGCAACACCAGGTGCTGGTTGTGTTTTTTGAAAATACCGAATTGCAGGAGCAGGCAGAGCACCCTGTTGAAAACCTGGAACAACTTTATATAAAAGTCATAACCGAAAAATTTATCCTGGAAAAAAAGCGAATGGTTAAAGAGCTGCAGAAATATGGGATTCAATCCGTACTGACACCGCCAAAACAGTTGACCACACAAACCATTAACAAATACCTTGAATGGAAGGCCAGGCAGATTATTTAATTTTGCGAAATGCTCGATAAGCAACATGAAGTCTGGTACCAGGCAAGGCAGCAGGAACCTGCAAGGCAGGTTCGGATTTTGTTATTTGATCAGGCCATCCAATTATACGATGCCCTGGATGAATCATTTATTGGTGCATTTGCAGTAGGCAGCATCCGGCTGCTGGAAGTAAATGCCGGAGAAGCGTTACTTCAATTATTGCCGGATGGTTATGAACGACTGACTGTTTCCGTTAATCATCTGCTTTGGCCGGAACTGAACCAGAAGCTTACCAATATCCGTAAGTTTTCGTCAAAAGCTAAAAAGCACTGGAAATGGCCTGTGCTGCTACTCATCATAGCTGCTGGATTAATTGGTATTTATTTTCTGCTGATCTCAATGATAACAGGTATTGGTCTGCAATTGGTCTCAACAGAAAAGGAAAGAGAATTAGGCGAAATGATTTATGCGTCAATGGCGGAAGGATTAAAAATTGATACGGCGGCAACGGAAAAGCTGACCCGGTTTGCAGCTGAACTTAATCTGAGTGATCAGTATAAACTGGAGTTTACGGTTGCGGATGAAAAGGAAATCAATGCGTTTGCCATTCCAGGGGGGCATATTGTGGTTTATAAAGGAATCCTCGATGAAATGGATGAGCCGGAAGAATTAGTTGCTTTGCTTAGTCATGAAGCCAGCCACGTAAACGAACGACACAGCCTCCGGTCCATTCTCAGACAGTTATCCGGATCTGTTCTTTTATCTATGGTCTTTGGTGATCTTGGGTCGATTGGTAGAGCAGTTGTTGGGCAGGCAGATCAATTACGATCACTATCTTATTCAAGATCTCTCGAAGAAAAGGCAGATGCCAGTGCAATGGAACTCATGCGAAACAATAAAGTGGATCCAAGAGGTATGATTGGCCTGATGGACCGGTTGAAAAAGGCAGAGTCGGGTACCGCCCTGCCCGGATTTTTAAGCACGCATCCATTGACCAAAGACCGAAAATCGACAGCAGAAAAATATATCCTGAAGTTTCCACAAACCTTTGAAACCCCTGAGCCGATTGAAACTTCGTGGAAACAACTCAAAAGCAGTCTTGAAGATTCGGTTCAGAATGAGTGGTAGTGATGTATGCTAAGGCACAGGGTCTTACATTTGCGGAAAAAAATTGACAGACACGCACGATACTACCAGGGAAAATCCTTTTGCGGCAGGCGCCGTATTATTGATTGATAAACCTCTTGACTGGACTTCCTTCGACGTAGTTAGGAAACTCCGTAATCAGGTCAGAACAAAAAAAGTAGGGCATGCAGGTACTCTTGATCCATTGGCAACGGGTTTGCTGATAGTCTGCACCGGAAAATTTACCAAGAAGATCAATGAATATATGGCACAGGAAAAGGAGTACACCGGCACTTTTCAACTGGGAGCGTCCACGCCAACCTACGATCTTGAATCAGCACCGCGTCCAACCCCGGGGTATCATATAAAAGAAGATGGAGTGTACCGGGAAGACGGACATAAAATTGACTATAAGGAAGTGGATGCAGCGATGGAGGCATTTCGTGGGCCTATCATGCAGGTTCCGCCTATTCATTCTGCTATAAAAATTAATGGTCAGCGGGTCTATGAACTGGCACGTAAAGGAAAAGAGGTTAAACTTGAACCAAGACCGGTTACCATTCAGGAATTCAATTGTCTTAAACTGGAAGCAGGAATGGTTCATTTCAAGGTGATTTGTACAACAGGAACCTATATACGCAGTTTAGCGAACGATCTTGGAGAGACGATCGGATGCGGTGCTTATCTGACCAGCCTTCGCCGTACCAGAATCGGAACTTTTAAAGTAGAAGATGCGTTAACGATGGAGATGGCTGCCGGCTATATTCAGCAACAGTTAGAAGGGGGCATTAATTCCTAATTGGAATTGCCCTTTCAACAAATTCACATTTTGAAACCATCCATTCTGCTGAGCTGCAAAGAGCGGGTCTTTTAATTTGTATGCCCAGTCGAACCGTATCATAAAATAATTAAAATCAAGTCGGAGACTGGTGCCTCCGGCAACAGCAATATCCCTGTACAAATTTTTGAACCGGAATACACCGTCATCCAGTGCGGGATTACCCTGGTTGTTGCGGTACCAGATATTTCCGATATCAGCAAAGAAGGCACTTTTCAGATTTATGCCAAAAAGTGTACCCAGGGGAAAACGGTATTCAATATTGGATTCCAACTGAAAATCAGCAAATCGAAACGTATTGGTGCCCTGGAAGTATTTGGATGAACCTGGTCCCAGTTGCCGTACCTGCCAGGCTCTCATACTGCTGGGACCACCGGCAAAATAGGATTTGAAAAAGGGGAGATTGGGTTCTGTGATGATATTACCAAGTGAATCGTTTTGCTTACCGTAAGGGAGGCCCATTCCGATAAAAAAACGAAAAGCCCAGGAACTGGTTCCCTGGTTAATATAATGCCTGAAATCAATGTCCGCTTTCGCAAACCTGAACAGGCGGGCTCTCAGATCAAACTGTTTGAAATTGCCGAATATGCCCCCGCTTTCTTCCAGTTGAATTTTCAGGTTATACACTTTTTTGTTGCGGGCCCATGCATTTCGGAGAATCAGGTATTGTGAAATGATCAGGCCATCATTGTAAAAATTTTCGAGATTCGGTATAATAGCAGCCTGTTTGTAAAAGCTATCGGTCTTGTATAAGCGAACGTATTCCACATTCAGCGGACTGTAATACCAGTTCCTGTTCTTGGCATTGGTCCATTCATATCCGATAGCAGTATTTATGGATTGTACTCTAAGGAAATCCCGAAGATTGGTAACTGAACCACTGGCTGATAGCAGGGTTCTGGAGCTCTGTAACCTCCGTTCTCTAGGAATTTTAAAGGGGGTGACAAATTTGGGAATGGTAAAACTCTGGGTGATGCTGGTTTGAAAGGTTTGAATGATTCTACCCTGATTCCCCAGTTCGATACCAAAACGAAAATTGGTGCTTGCTAAGACGGATTGTTTGCTCAGATTTCGATCCTGTAAGCCAAAATTGAGCGCGAGGCCGAAGAGATTGGTGGTTGTGATAAGATCAGTTGCGTTTCGGCTGGCTTCTACATCCACGGAAATATTCTGTTTTTTAGCCAGGTACATATTGATATCGGCATCTACCACACCTAAACTGTCAACAGGGAATAAATCGATCCCGACCTGTTGCCATGCACTCATCTGCTGAAAAACATTGTTGGTCCGGTAAACATCTTTTTGACGGTACAGGGTACCCGGAAGCATATGGTTGTTGCGGATCAGAAAGGCAGGTTTTATCATGTTCCGGGAACGGATCACACTGATATTCCGGCGGCTTACGGTATCTTTTCTGGCAAACGCAGAACTATCGGCAACAATAGAGAGATCCGGATAAAATCGAATGTAGCGAAACTTGTATTGCTGGAGATGTTCCGGATTTTCGGTACCCCGTTGTTTGAAGATAACATCAATCTGAGGGTTTTCTCTTCGTTTCTGTACTTCTTCCAGTAACCGGATCTGTTCAAAGGGGTCGAGTCCGGGATCTATCAACGCGGACACAATGGTATCTACCTCTGCATACACATCTTCCCTGGAAATTTTGAGATAGCCATTGTCGCGGAAAACATTCAGCATCCGGTCAATTTCAGCGGAGATCTTTTCATTGGAATAGGGATCTCCCTTTTTCAGGGTGGTTTCTTTCCGGGAGCTCAGCACCAGGGTTTGCAGGGTACTGTCATGAAAATCAAATCCGATCGAGTCAAGCCGTAATACTTTGCCTGGGTTAACACGAAATGTTGTTGTAACTCTTTTTTGATCTTCCACCTGGGTCAGGGAGCTGTCCCAACTGATCTTTCCGTACATATATCCATAGGCGCGCAGGAGATCATCTATATATTTAACGGATTCGACGGCATAGGAGGTATCAAAAACAGCCGGGCGGTCGAGTTGCTTTTTTAAAAACCCCTTTTTGGTGTAACGGACCTGCAGACTGTCGGATAACTGGTTTTCGATCTTGCCGATAAGATTTGCTCTTTCAGAAGAGGGGAGTTTCGCATCCAGTTTGATCGTAGTTTTATAAACAAAGGGCTGGGGACTGGGATAATTTTTAATGACCTTGCACCCGGTAACCAGGAACAGCAAAACGCAACCATACACCCGGAGCCAGTTTGTTCGGATGTAGTTGTTGTTCTTGGTAAAAGCCATAGTTGATTGAAAAATAATGCAAATGATGACGAAAAATCAGGCCAAATATATCCAAAGTTTGAGCCATAAAAAATTCAGAGATGAGGAAGGCGTATTTGCTGCAGAAGGGACAAAAACCGTAGCAGAACTGCTTGCATTGCCACATATGCGGCCCAGGCAGGTATATGGCCTGGAAAGCTGGTGGCAACTTTATCCTGAATGGCAATCGGCTGATTGGGCTGTGATGGTGACGGATGCTGAGCTTGAAAAAATCTCCTTTTTAAAGACCCCCAACCTGGTATTGGCAGTTTTTGAAAAGCCGGATCTTACAGTTGAGCCGGGTGGCTGGCAGTTAGTTTTGGATGGAATTCAGGACCCGGGAAATTTGGGTACCATCATCCGGATTGCTGACTGGTTTGGTATTCAGCAAATCATTTGCAGTGAGGATACCGCCGATGCTTTTAACCCCAAAGTTGTACAAAGTACCATGGCCAGCATTGGCAGGGTTGAAATTATTTATACAGACCTGGTTGGCTATGTGAAAGCGCATGCGCATCGTGATTTTATTGCGGCTACGCTGGATGGCACCTCCTTAAAAGAGCTCAAAATCCATCAGCCGGCAGCATTGGTGATTGGGAATGAATCGAAAGGTATTCGCCCGGAGTTACGCGAAGTGTTGCGTCATTTCGTAACCATCCCACGCAAAGGTGCTGCAGAGTCTCTCAACGCGGCTGTAGCAACAGGCATCCTGCTGGCAGGGATGGTGGAATAAGGGAGGAATGGAAGAAAGGAGACGGGAAACAGGAGACGATGGGAACAGAAATAAATGGAGGCGGGAGACAGAGGAGAGGGGGTCAAAGGAGACTGGAGGCGATGGGGATGAATTACACTGGAGACTGAGGAGAAGATCTGTTGGAGTACAAATCCCTTCTCACATCTGACATCTCACGTCTCCCTTTTCACGTCTGACGTTTCACCTTTCTTTCACTTTTCACCTTTCACCTTTCACTTCCATTGTATCGCTTTCACTGGCTGGATTTTTCTGACTATCAGACTCGGGATGGTCAGCACTGCAATACTGATAAGGAAGGTTCCAAGGTTCACTGCTACTATTTGCCAGGGAATAACCAGGATCTCAGCCTTGTCGATATAATACATGTCTTCAGGCAGGCGGATGAATTTGAATTTATTCTGCAGCCATAAGAGAGTAAACCCGAGCAGGTTGCCTAACGCAATGCCCATCAGGGTTATTATTGCACCGTTGTACAAAAAAACATGCTGGATGGTGCGATCACTGGCACCCAGGGCTTTGAGAATACCCACCATCCGGGTGCGTTCCAGTACCAGGATGATCAGGCAGGTGATCAGATTCAGTACGGCTACGATGATCATAATGATCAGGGTGATTCCAATAGTTTGATCTTGCAAGGACAGCCAGTCAAAGATATTCGGGTATATTTCAAAGATGGTTTTGCTGTTCCACAACATGGGCAAGCGACTGAAAATTGCTTCATTCATCAGGTCCATATCTTCCTGCTTTTCAAGAAATACTTCATATCCGCCCACCTGGTTTGGCAACCAGTTATTAAGGCGCTGTATTAACCGGAGATCTCCCATTGCGATGAGTTTGTCGTACTCTTCAATGCCGGTTTTGTAGATGCCCGAAACCGTTAGTTTGCGTGCCCTGGGCGGACTCCCATCGCTCTGAATAAAATAGATCAGGACCTGATCACTGGTTTTTAGTTTGAGTTGTCCGGCGGTATAAGCACTTAAAACGATTTCATTACTGTAACCGGAATCGGGGAATTGCATCCAACGTCCCTCTTTCAGGAAACTCTGCAAGCGTACCGAATCATACAACTGATCAATTCCTTTAAACAGCACTCCTTCGAGACTTTCGGCAGTTTTTAGAATAGCGTTTTTGGTGGCATAGGCCTGGATGCCGCGAATGCCTGCAAGTGTTTTGGGGAGCTGTTCTACCGTATCATTCCGGTCGATCGGATATTCCTCAGAAATCACTGATTTGGTAGGCTCGTAATGTTGTACACGGATATGTCCCCAGAAATTGAAAATTTTCTGACTGATGGCTGACTGAAAACCATTGGTAAAGGCAAGTGCCAGGATCATAGCAGCTACGCTGATAGTGGTTGCAGCAATCGCCAGCCGGATGATAAACCGGGAAAAGGATTGATTATTGTTAAAAGCAACTTTGCGTGCAATAAATCCGGCGATATTCAATCGGCATGGTTTTAGTCGCCAAATATAGGTGAGAAAACTATTTTTAACCGGATGCGTTTTGTAGATTGCTCCCTGTGAAACAATCACCAAGAAAAAATTTCATGTATAGAAAACTGTTATTTAGCTGGGTGTTGGCCTGTATTGGGTGTACGGCCCTGGCTCAACAAATTGAACCAGACCAGGTTTATCAGACGAATATTCAACAGGTGAAATTATTTCCGGTGGGTAATCCATTAGGGTATCCCATTATCCGGCTAGGCTCGGCTGATCAGCTGGAACTTCATTTTGATGACAGGGAAGGAGGAACCAAAGGTTTTTCCTATGCCTGGCAGCTTTGTAATGCAGACTGGACGCCGGTTAACCTGAACAGCATGGATTACATAAAGGGATTTTCGCAGCAACGAATTACTACATACCGGAGTTCTTCGGTTGCACTTACCCGTTATACACATTACCAGGCACAGATCCCCGACCGGAATTCGGCTCCTTCCCGTTCAGGGAATTACCTGCTGAAGGTTTTTCTGAATGGCGATCCTTCCCAGCTTTCCTTTACCCGTCGGGTGTTGGTAGTGGAGGAAAAGGCAGCGGTTGGTTTGCAGGTACAACAACCTTTTAATAACCAGGTGTTCACTACTCATCAGAAACTTGTTTTTACGGTGAATATGCGGCAACTCAACCTGGTGAATCCCATGCAGCAGGTACAGGTAGTGCTGTTACAGAACAACCGTTGGGATAATGCAAAAACAGGATTGAAACCTACGTTTATTCGTCAGAGCCAGTTGGAATACAATACGGAACAGGATGCTGTATTTGCGGCCGGTAAAGAATGGAGGTGGCTGGATTTGCGGAGTTTTCGATTGCAGTCTGAGCGGGTGGATAGTGCCGTATATGAAAAAACCGGAACAACCGTGTTCGTAAAACCGGATATTGACCGCTCGGGCTTGCGGGTAGTGTATTACAGGGATGGGAACGGCATGTTCTTCAATGAAACCCTGGATGGAATGAACCCTTACTGGCAGGGCGATTATGCATCCGTACAGTTTAGTTTCCGTCCAACTGCGGGAATGCCCTTCCGGCAGGACTTGTTTGTGTTTGGTGAGCTGACCAATTACGGAAAGGATCCGCAGGCAAAAATGACATATAACAAGGAAAAAGGAGTTTATGAAACTTCCATCTGGCTAAAGCAGGGATATTACGATTATGGTTATGCGCTGAAAGAGGCAACTGGAGCCCGGGATGTTTTTGTTACGGATAAAACAGAGGGCAATTTCTGGGAAACCGAAAATAGTTATACCGTGCTGGTTTATTACCGCAGTTTGGGAGGCCGCTCTGATGAATTGGTGGCAGTGGGACGGATTAATTCACTTGGAGGACGTAATCGATAACAACACGAATTATATTTTACTGTTTACTCTGTAATCTTTATTTTTGCACCGGCAGGTCTCATACGGCCAGCTCCTACTGAACTCCCCCAGGGCCGGAAGGCAGCAAGGGTAGGTGGTCGTAGCGGCGCGATATGATAAGCCTGCCATTTTTTATACTCTTAACTCCCGTTCCCCCTTTCTTCCTTTCCTCCATCTTCCATTGTTCCCTCTTCCATGCCTCCTTTGTCTCCTTTGCCTCCTTTGTCTCCTTTGTCTCCTTTGTCTCCTTTGTCTCCTTTGTCTCCTTTGTTCCTTATCTTCGCTGGCGTAAAACCAAAATCGACTACATGAAATTTTTTATTGATACGGCCAACCTGGCCCAGATCAAAGAAGCCAATGAATTGGGAATATTAGATGGTGTAACTACCAACCCTTCCCTGATGGCTAAAGAAGGTATTAAAGGAGAAGATAATATCATCCAGCATTATAAAGACATCTGCGAACTGGTTGACGGTGATATCAGTGCAGAAGTGTTGTCCACTGACTATGCTTCTATGGTGGAAGAAGGTAAGAAACTGGCTGCCATCCATCCAAATATTGTAGTTAAGGTTCCCATGATTAAAGATGGTATTAAGGCGATCAAGTGGTTTACAGATAATGGAATTAAAACAAACTGTACATTGGTGTTTTCAGCCGGACAGGCTATTCTCGCTGCCAAAGCCGGTGCAACCTATGTATCTCCGTTTATTGGACGTATCGACGACAGTGGTTGGGAAGGTGCTGAACTGATCGGCCAGATTGCGAATATTTACAGTATCCAGGGCTTTAAGACAGAGATCCTGGCAGCTTCTATTCGCAACGCCAATCATATTATCAAATGCGCTGAACTCGGTGCTGATGTTTGTACCTGTCCGCTGGATTCCATCCTTGGTCTGCTGAAACATCCGCTAACCGATATTGGCCTGGCGAAATTCCTGGAAGATGCCAAGAAAATGTAATTAAAAAGAGGCCCTACCGGCCTCTTTTCTTTTTTCCTCCCCTGCGGATTTCCTCCATGATTTCTTCCTTTGATTTCAGGGGGCCCTCCTCCAGTTTTTTTATATAAATCGTGATTTGCCTGCGCAATTTTGGATTTCGCCTATAGGTAGCCGTTATCGTAACTTTTTCCTTGCTAAAATCGACTGGCAATACAAGGCTGTTGCCTTCAAATTGACCTTCGTCTGATTCAAATCGGATATCCTCGGCACTCAGTGGATACCAGCTTTTGCCAGCTACCAATCCGTCTACATTAATGTAATTATGAACACCCTTTTTCAGGCTGTCGGTGTACAAATGAAAAGCAATACTGTCCACCATTGGGGCAGTTGTTTTCCCGGTACTGCTTTTTTTCTTTTGGGCAAATCCGGAATGGCTCAGTATCAACAGGGTAAATACCAGTAGAATTCTGCTCATATCCATTAGACTAAGGATTCCGTTCAGGGTTTAACCCGGAGTTAAATCAATTGTTTTCAGCGGTGTGGCAGCTCTTAGCAGCCGATCGTTGATAGCGCGCCCAAGGCCTTCATCCGGAAATCGTTCTGCAAGGATAACAGCAATATTCATACTGTCGGCCAGCCGTAATGCACTGAATAACCTCCTGGCAGCTTCTGGTAATTCGCCGTTGGATGACAGTATAAACTGGTTCGTGTCGGGTATGCCAGGTATTTCCTGCTGAAAACTAATTGTTGCAATCTGGTGAGGCGCATAATTTTTTAATGCTTCCACTGTAAGGTCGGCAATCTTACCAAACTTCAGCGGGTGCCGGGTTGCATAATGTCTTGCCAACATACCCGGGGCAACCGGATTATCAATATATCCTTCCGGTGGCAGGGCAACCGGACCGATTACAGCTTCAATAGCTTCCAATGAAATTCCACCGTACCGCAATAGTCGTGGTTGCTCTTCCAGAAAAGATAGTATCGTGGATTCCAGCCCAACCTGGCAATCGCCGCCATCGAGAATATAGGAAACTTTATCGCCCAACTGATTGGCAACATGAGCTGCCGTAGTGGGACTCACATATCCTGAGGGGTTGGCACTTGGAGCGGCCAGTGGGAATTCAAGTTGCTGAAGTAGTTCCAGCGTAAGCGGGTGATTGGGAAAACGGATAGCAACCGCCGGAGTGCCTGCCGTTACGATGGCTGGTATTTGTGAAGAAGCCGGTATTACATAGGTAAGCGGACCCGGACTAAACCTGGCAGCCAATGCCTGGGCCTTTGGGGGCAGTTCCAGGTTCAGTTGTTTAAGTTGTTGATAGTTGGCGAAATGCAGGATCAGGGGATTAAACTGCGGCCTGTTTTTTACCTGGTAGATTTTCAGAACAGCCTCTTCTGATAAGCCGTTGCCGGCTAATCCGTAAACGGTTTCCGTAGGGATGGCTACCAAATCACCTGCCCTCAGACAATCGGCAGCCCGCTGTATATCCGAACCAATGGAATTGCTCATGGTGCAAAAATAACGCTTTCGCCGGGGCCTCCGACGAAAGCGTCAGGTAGCGGGTTTAGAATGCTTTCTTTCCGTCTCCGGTGGAAGACCTGGCCTGTTTTACGAATTTTTCAAGCCACTGATGCTGTTCCCACAGCATGTGCAGGATATTTTCTTTGCCTGCATAGCCATGACTTTCATAAGGCAACGAAATATAACGCGTTACACCGCCATGTCCCTTGATCGCATTGTAGAATCGTTCGCTCTGAATGGGGAAAGTACCTGGATTATTATCCATTTCACCATGAATCAGAAGAATCGGTGTTTTAATCTTATTTGCGAAACTGAAAGGGCTCATATTAAAATAGACATCTGGAGCCTGCCAGTAAGTGCGCTCTTCTGCCTGGAATCCAAATGGAGTGAGTGTTCTGTTATAGGCGCCACTTCGGGCAATACCTGCCTTAAAAAGATTGGTATGCGCCAGGAGATTGGCTGTCATAAAAGCTCCATAGCTATGTCCGCCTACGCCAACCCGGGTACTGTCTCCCACACCCATTTTGGCAGCAGCCTGGATGGCAGCATGCGCATTCAGGTACAACTGGGGTATGAAGGCGTCATTGGGTTCTTTGTTGCCTTCCCCAACGATTGGCATTTCCGCATTGTCCATTACCGCGTATCCCTGTGTTGCCCAGAATATCGGGCTGCCATAGGAAATGGTTGGGAAAGTGTATTGTGAGCCTCTTACCTGGGCAGCATCCGCAGCAGATTTATATTCCCGTGGATAAGCCCAGATCAATAGTGGCAGCGGACCATCTTTCGATTTGTCATATCCTTTTGGAAGGTATAGGGTTGCTGTCAAATCAATGCCGTCTGCTCTTTTGTATTTGATCTTTTCTTTACTAATCCCTTCGAGCTGTTCATAGGGATTGGTGAATTGTGTCAGAGCAACCGGCGCTATCTTTTTTGTAAGATTGCGTACATAGTAGTTGGGCGTTTCAGTGGGACTTTCCCTGCGCGTAATGAATACACCTTTTTCTGCATCCAGTACCCGAACCACATATTCATAGGATCCTTCCTGGCATCTCCAGAGGTCTTTAATGGCTCTTGTTTTGAGATTCATGGATCGTAGTAGGGGCAAATCACCTTTTTCAGATGCTCCACTGGAAGTCAACAGAATAGATCCGTTCTTCAATACCTGAATAACATTGCGGCCATACTGATTACGGGTAGTTATCGGTTGTCCAAGATCGTTATACTGATCGTTGCTACTGCGTTGCTGCAGGCTATCCAGTGCGCCTGTTAGCGGATTTAACAGGTTGATCCGATAACTACGGTCAGCATTCATCCCTTCATAGAGCAGGGCTACCTGGTCATTTCCCCATTCAATTCCCCGGTATCTTTTTGTTGTTTTAGTAAAGAGTTTGGGTTCTTTTTCCTTAGTCAGATCAATGCAATAAACTCCATCCCGGTATTCCGATTGGGTTCTTCCTTTGCCATTGTCCAATGCCTTCACAAAATAAATCGTGGCAGGCTGATCATCTCTCCAAGTAATAAAACGCGGATAGATTGCTACATCATCAAAGCCAATGGGTACACCTTCTGATGATGGATTTTTAGCAATGGTCTGTACCTGTTCTCCTTTCAGATTTGAAACCGTAAAGGTAGTTGGAAAACCACTCCAGGGAACGAGGTAGGAAAACGGTTTTTCAAGGGTGGCGGTTAACAGGAATTGCTGGTTGGGCGAGATGGAAAAGCTGCGATAAATAGCTGCTTCGCCCAGCTTCTCTTCTTTCCCGGATTTTATCTGCAACCGGTACAACTGACCCTTAGCATAATGTTCGAATAATGTTTCATCGTAAGGTGATTTGATCAGGTCCTGGTAGGTTCTGGATGCGGCAGCAGTTCCCATTGACTCCTGAATAACCGGACCAGTAGGAGCAATTGGAGCAACTGGTTCTTTTTTGCCAGCATTCACTGCAGCTTTGTAAATAATGGTGGAATCATTTTGCCAGATAAAACTGGTACCCACTACATCATTCAACGGATGTTGGTTCACTTTCTTAGCAGCAGCCAGTGACAGATCAACCGTATACAGGTCAATGCCAGTACTGCCATAATGCAGCAAAGCAAAACTTTGCTGGGACGGGTTCCATTGCATAGAACTGCCGCGCAGATCTGCAGGCAACCCGGAAACATCAACTGTTTTACCTGATTTAATTTCTTTGATTTGCAAACCATTAAAATAGGTTTGGCGGCTTCCACCGAAATTTGACGGATTCATGCGTAAACCGGCTATCCGGTATTCAGGTTGTGCCAATTCTTCTACAGGAGGTAAACTGGCACGCTGCATCAAAACCATGTGGTCGGCTTTTGCATTAAAACTTACCATTGGTGTAGGACGAGCCATAACAAGGTCCATGATCTCCTTAGGAGGTGTTTGGTAACCGGACTTCTCCTGGGCAATCACCAGGATTTGAAATCCAAGCAAGCATACGAACAGAAGCAATTTTTTCATATGTGTGTGTTATGGGTCTAATTTACGAGATCTTAAAAAATTTGGTATATATTATATGATACCCCTATTTTTGCATCCGAAATGAAAAGAAACAGCAACATTCATCATCATCATGTTTTACTGCCAGCGCGGTAAGCGAGGATGTTTGATGTCTATTGATAACATTTGAGGGCTTACCATACCGGTAAGCCCTCTTTATTTTATATAACTATATGCAACAGAAATTAAAAATCGCTATCCAGAAAAGTGGACGTTTGTATGAGGATTCTGTCAAATTGTTGAAGGATTGTGGTATTGATGTCAAAAACGGCATCAACAAATTGAAGACGGAAGCTGAAAACTTTCCCCTTGAAATTTATTTTTTGCGCGATGATGATATTCCCCAGTATGTAGAAGATGCAGTTGCAGATATTGGTATCGTTGGAGAGAATGTAGTGCTTGAAAAGAATAAAAAGGTTCAGATAGTTGAAGGTCTCGGGTTTGGCAAATGTCGGCTAAGCATTGCTGTTGCCAGGAAGGATGATTATAGCGGTGTTGAATCATTACAGGGGAAACGCATTGCAACCAGTTATCCGGTATTGGTTGAAAATTTTCTTCAGTCCAAAGGTGTGAAGGCAGAGATTCATGAAATCAGTGGATCTGTTGAGATCGCTCCGGGAATTGGTTTGGCAGATGCTATTGTTGACCTGGTTAGCTCTGGTTCAACTCTTTTTATGAATGGCCTGAAAGAAGTTGAGGTAGTGTTGAAGAGCCAGGCAGCCTTAATCCGAAATGAAAATTTGTCACCGGAACAAATGCAGGTGCTCGAACGTTTGCTGTTCAGGATTCGGGCGGTAAAAAAAGCAAAGAACAATAAATATGTGCTGCTGAATGCGCCTAATGAGAAACTGGAAGAAATTATCTCCCTGTTACCTGGTATGAAAAGTCCTACAGTATTGCCATTGGCAGAACCTGGTTGGAGCAGCGTACACAGTGTACTGAGCGAAAACCAGTTCTGGGATATCATTGAACAACTGAAAGCGGCCGGTGCACAAGGAATCCTGGTAGTTCCTATTGAAAAAATGATAATCTGAGTATATGAAAGTCGTACGCTATCCTGAAAAAAGCGAGTATGCATCCCTGTTGGCGAGGCCTGTTATGGACAGTTCCTCACTAGAGTCAGCCGTACAGACTGTTTTGTTGGAGGTGAAAAGCAGGGGAGATGCGGCTCTGCTTGAATATACATCCCGGTTTGATGGTGTTCAATTGAATAAGCTGGAAGTGTTAGAGCATGAAAAAGTGGAGGCAGCCAATCTGGTTACCACTGCTCTCAAAGAAGCCATGCAACTGGCAGCTGCTAATATTCGACGCTTTCACCAGGCGCAGGTACAACCTGTTGAAATCATCGAAACCATGCCTGGTATCCAATGCTGGCGCAAATCGGTAGGCATTGAAAAGGTCGGTTTATATATTCCGGGTGGAACAGCTCCGCTTTTTTCAACCATCCTGATGCTGGGCATACCCGCTTCCATTGCTGGTTGCAAAGAGATCGTTTTATGTTCTCCTCCTGATAAAACAGGAAAACTTCATCCGGCCATTATTTACGCCGCTTCACTCGTGGGAGTTACCCGTATTTTTAAAGTGGGTGGTGCACAGGCCATAGCTGCTATGGCTTATGGTACGGACTCCATTCCGCAGGTATATAAAATTTTCGGTCCGGGTAATCAGTATGTAACCTGTGCCAAACAATTGGTGCAGCGCGATGGCCTGGCCATTGATATGCCTGCCGGTCCTTCGGAAGTGGCGGTTTTTGCTGATGAAAGTTCTGATCCCTCCTATGTTGCAGCTGATTTGTTGAGCCAGGCAGAACACGGTGCGGATAGCCAGGTAGTACTGGTAACCACCGATGAAACCCTGCCTGAAAAAGTGGATAAAGCACTCACGAAACAACTGGAACAATTATCCCGGGCAACACTGGCAGAAAAAGCACTTCTGAACAGTTCTGCTATTGTTGTTAGAAATACAGACGAGGCATTGGAGATTTTAAATCTGTATGCTGCTGAACACCTCATTCTAGCCAGCGATCAGGCCAGTGAATTAGCAAACAAAATAGTAAATGCGGGATCTGTATTCCTTGGACACCTGACACCAGAGAGTGTGGGAGACTATGCCAGCGGCACCAATCATACCCTCCCTACTAACGGGTATGCCAAAGCGTATAGTGGCGTGAGTGTGGATTCTTTTGTAAGGAAAATTACGTTCCAGGAACTAACCGCTGAAGGACTGCAGGCAATCGGTCCTTCTGTTGTAGAAATGGCAGGTGCAGAAGGACTGGATGCACATGCCCAGGCAGTAACCATAAGAATGCAAAATCATGTTTAATCTGAATGAGTTAATCAGACCCAATATTCGCGACCTGGTACCATATTCCTCTGCTCGCGATGAATTCAAGGGGGAAGCAAGTGTATACCTGGATGCCAATGAAAATTCACTGGGATCACCACTGTTGAAATGGTACAACCGGTATCCCGATCCCCTGCAAATGGCCGTAAAGGAAAAACTCACCAATATCAAGGGAGTTACCCCGGAACATATTTTTCTTGGCAATGGAAGCGATGAATGTATTGATGTACTGATCCGCGCCTTCTGTGAACCAGGGATGGATAATATCCTGATTGTACCGCCAACCTATGGAATGTACGAGGTAAGTGCACACATCAATAATGTACAGATCAAAAAGGTGCCGCTCACTCCCGATTTTCAATTGGACCTGCCCGCAATGGAAGAAGCGGTGGATGATTTTACTAAAATCATTTTTCTCTGCTCACCCAATAACCCAACTGGTAATTCCCTGCACAGAGGGGCAGTGGAAGCGCTGCTCAACAATTACTACGGACTTGTTGTGGTAGATGAAGCCTACATTAACTTTTCCAGACAGCGTTCTTTTCTTTCAGACCTGCAGGATTATCCTAACCTGGTGGTTCTTCAAACGCTTTCGAAAGCATGGGGACTCGCAGCCCTGAGAGTGGGCATGGCCTTCGCATCTAAAGAAATAATTGAAGTGATGAATAAGGTGAAGCCACCTTATAATATCAATCAGGCATCACAGGAACTGGTATTGAAAGCGCTGGATGAAGTGGAACAGGTTAATGAAATGATCCGGGTTTTGGTGCAGGAACGGGGTAGGCTGGAAAAAGAATTGCCTGCATTGAAGATTGTTCAAAAGGTATATCCCTCTGACGCCAATTTCCTGTTGGTAAAAGTAGAAGGTGCAAAAAAAATCTATCAATACCTCCTGGAAAAGGGCATCGTTGTGCGGGATCGCTCATCTGTTGTACTCTGTGCCGATTGCCTGCGGATTACAGTCGGAACAGAAAAAGAAAATTCGGAATTGATCGAAGCTTTGAAACAGTATCAGTAACTTTCAGCGATAATAACCCTTATGGCTAAACGCGTTTTATTCATCGACCGCGATGGCACCCTGATTAACGAGGCGCCTCCTACCTACCAGCTGGATTCTTTTGACAAGCTGACCTTCTATCCCAAAATGTTTGAATTCATGGGACGGATTGCCCGCGAGATGGATTATGAACTGGTAATGGTTACCAACCAGGATGGACTGGGAACGGCCAGTTTTCCGGAAGATACCTTCTGGCCACTCCACAACCTTGTTATGAAAAGTCTGGAAGGGGAGGGGATCTTTTTTAAGGAAGTATTGATCGACAGAAGTTATCCACATGAAAACCTGCCTACACGTAAACCTGGTACGGGTATGCTCACTCATTATATGAATAATCCGGAATATGATTTGGAAAATTCATATGTGATTGGAGATCGCATTACAGATGTGCAACTGGCCAAAAATATGGGCTCAAAAGCTATCTGGTTAAACCTTGACCCGGAACTGGGTGGTGCGGAGATTAAGGATAAAGCAATGGAGTTACGGGAAACAACCGTAGCGCTGGAATCCTGCGATTGGGCGGAAATCTATTCCTTCCTGAAACTTGGATTGCGTAAAGTGGAACATGAGCGTAATACGAATGAAACTAAGATCAGGGTTGGGTTGAACCTGGATGGTTCCGGAAAAGCCAGTATTCAAACCGGGCTGGGTTTTTTTGACCATATGCTGGATCAGATTGCCAGGCATGGAAAACTGGATCTTACTATAGAAACCACCGGCGATTTACACATTGACGAACACCATACAATTGAAGATACCGGCATTGCATTGGGAGAAGCCTTTGCAAAAGCACTGGCCGATAAAAAAGGACTTGAGCGGTATGGATTTGCCTTGCCTATGGATGAATCTGAAGCCAAAGTGCTAATTGATTTTGGTGGACGTAACTGGCTGGTATGGGATGCGGAATTCAAACGGGAGAAAATTGGAGAAATGCCAACGGAAATGTTCTTTCATTTTTTCAAATCCTTTAGTGATGCAGCTAAATGCAACCTGAATATTTATTGCCGCGGAGAGAATGAACATCATAAAATAGAAGCCATCTTCAAGGCATTTGCAAAAGCGATCCGGATGGCCGTAAAGCGTGATCCATTCAGTAATTATTTGCCTTCAACCAAAGGGGTATTATAATTACACGGCAGAAACACCGATTCGTTCCTGAATATGTGAGTTCCTGTCAAGCTCCTGCAACATGCATAGTGCGAGGTCGCCTGCATTAATATGACCTTTCGCGCCTTCAGGTAATTGATTCACTGCTGTCAGAAATCCACCTGTAACATCCGCGTTGATGATGTCCGTCGAGCAAACAAAGGTCCAGTCCAGGCCGGAATCCACCAGGGTTTCCCAGGCTTTTTGGTGTTCTTTGCCAACTGGAATATATTCTGGAGGATAGGATTCGTGATCAATGGCCAATCCGCCATCCGGATGATCAAGCACGCCTGCGCCTCCTAATGCTACGATACGTTTGACACCGGCGGCCTTCATCTGTTCTACTATGTTGCGTATCCCGAGGGAGCGGGTTTTGTCGGTGCCGTCAAAACTTCCACCCAGTGCACTTACTACGGCATCTGTTCCCTTGATGGTGTTGTATACTTCGCCCGGATCAAATACAGCCCCTTTTATTTTTTCAAGCAGGTGTGTTTCATCAGGTAACTCATGTACATTCCTGCCAAAGGCACGAACATGATGGCCCATCAGGAGGGCCTGTTGTACCAGGTATTTTCCAACCTGGCCGGTAGCTCCGAATATTACAAGTTTCATAAAATGTGTTTTAGTTCATCAATACATCCTGGTATTCCGGTTTCTTTTTAAAAACCGCATTGGCGAAGGGACAAAGAGGAAGAATTTTGAACTGGTGTTGGCGTGCATATTCAACTGCCGCTTCAACCAGTTGATAACCTACGTTCTGCCCCTTTAGTTCCTCCGCCACTTCAGTATGTTCCAGGATCATTTTATCAAATGCCGGTTTGGTATAAACCAGTTCAGCAATAGGGGAATCGCTGTCGCCGATATAAAATACTCCCTTGCTATCTCTTTGGGTATGATGTACAAGCATAACCGGATATTTTAAGTAAGCTACTGAAAAAAATTTTGTTCATTCCAATTTGGTACTGCATATTTGCAGTGATATGACAAAAAACATTCAAACTATCCAGTGGTGGTGGCATACAAACTCTTCCGGGGTAATGTAATGCTGTGTCCATTGTATAGGATGACATAATTAAAGCCCCGATGTAACCCATCGGGGTTTTTTAATTTTTGCTGGAAATCAACAACTATGAGCAACGAGAAAAAGAAAATACGAATCGAAACAACGGTTAAAACAATGCTGGCGGATCTGTTTACACCGGTTGGAATTTACCTCCGGCTGAGGGATCGTTTTCGTGATACGATGCTGCTGGAAAGTACGGATCACCATGCTGCAGATAATAGTTACTCCTTTATTTGTATCAACGCCATTGGAGGAATGGAGATTAGTGATCTGACGCGTATTGAATACAAACTACCTGGTCAAAACCCAGAGAGTGTTTCCATTCAGCGCCCCGAAGAAGTGCCGGATCAACTCTGGAATTTTATGCAACGTTTTGAAGTGGCAGAGCCTGGAGATAAAATTAAAGGTATTGCACAAGGTTTGTTTGGATATACCACCTACGATGCTGTACAGTTTTTTGATACGATCCGTTTTACCGAAAAACCAGGTAAAGAAACGGCCATTCCACTAATGCGTTATCGGTTATACCAGTACGTTATAGCCATCAATCATTTTAAGGATGAATTGTATCTCTGTGAAAACAGGATCAATGGAGTCGAATCCGACAGCAATATGCTGGAGTCCCTGATTCGGGGCAAGGATGTACCGGTTTACCCGTTTGAACTGAATGGTGGGGAAACTTCCAACATGACCGATACAGATTATATGGAAATGGTGAAAAAAGGAATTCGTTCCTGTCATCGGGGAGATGTATTCCAGATTGTTGTCAGTCGCCGTTTTCGTCAGCCTTTTAAAGGAGATGAATTCAATGTATACCGGGCGCTTAGAAGTGTAAATCCTTCACCTTATCTTTTCTTTTTTGACTATGGCGATTACAAACTAATGGGATCTTCACCCGAATCGCAACTTATTATAGAAAATGGCAAGGCAGTTGTGCATCCCATAGCTGGTACTTATAAAAGAAGTGGCGATGATCTGCTGGACCAGCAGGAAACGGAAAAATTACTGGCGGATGCTAAAGAAAATGCGGAACATGTAATGCTGGTGGATCTTGCCCGAAATGATCTGAGCAGGATATGTGACCAGGTAGAAGTAGCACATTATAAACAGGTTCAATATTTCTCCCATGTGATTCACCTGGTGAGTGAGGTTACTGGCCGTGTTCCAAAGGATACGAATCCGTTTTTGTTGCTGGCCAAATCGTTTCCTGCCGGCACGTTGAGCGGAGCTCCAAAAATCCGGGCCATGCAGTTAATTGATGAATTCGAGCCAACTGCCCGTTCCTTTTATGGTGGGGCACTTGGTTTTATGGGATTCAATGGTAATTGTAATCATGCGATCATGATTCGAACCCTGCTGAGTAAGCAGAATACCTTAACCTACCAGGCTGGTGCCGGAGTAGTTGCTGCCAGTCAGCCTGCCAGCGAATTACAGGAAGTAAACAATAAACTGGGTGCGCTGAAAAAAGCAATCGAACTGGCGCAATCTATCCATTAACTGCATTGAAAGCATAAGTACCAAATCATCATGAAGATTCTAGTTTTTGATAATTACGACTCCTTTACCTATAACCTGGTTCACCTGGTAGAAAAAATTACCGGAGAGAAAGCAGATGTTGTGCGAAACGATCAACTTCCATTGGAAAAGGCGGCCGAATACGATAAGATTATTCTGTCTCCTGGTCCGGGCATTCCTGCTGAAGCGGGAAGTTTACTACCGCTCATCAAACAGTACGCAGCAACCAAGTCTATCCTGGGTGTTTGCCTGGGACACCAGGCGATCGGCGAAGCATTTGGTGCCAGGCTGATTAATCTGGCGGATGTTTATCATGGAGTTGCAACGCCTATTCAGCAGGTGGCCAATCTGGAGAAAAAGGAAGGTGATGTATTCGAAGGATTACCGGAAACGCTTGAAGTAGGTAGGTATCATTCCTGGGTGGTGGATGATAAAGAGCTGCCGGATTGCCTCGAAATTACAGCGTTGGATAAATCTGGACAGATAATGGGACTTCGGCATAAAACCTATGATGTTCAGGGAGTGCAGTTTCATCCGGAAAGTGTGTTGACGCCGGATGGGGAGAGGATGCTTAGGAACTGGTTGAGGAAGTGAGACGTGAGACGTGAGACGTGAGACGAAAAAAAATAGACAATGAAAAAGATACTACAGTTTTTATTTGAACACAAATCGCTGACCCGGGTGATGGCAAAGGACGTGTTGCTGAACATTGGTAAGGGATTGTACAATGAGCATGAAATCACTTCCTTCATGACAGTTTACCTTATGCGAAGTGTAACTATTGAAGAGTTGCAGGGTTTCAGGGATGCTTTGCTGGAACTATGTGTTCCTGTTCGGCTGGAAGCAGATAGCCTGGTGGATATTGTTGGTACCGGTGGGGATGGCAAGAATACCTTTAATATTTCTACACTGGCCTGTTTTATTGTAGCCGGTGCAGGACAAAAAGTTGCAAAACATGGAAACTACGGTGCCTCTTCCATCAGTGGTGCTTCCAATGTAATGGAACAATTGGGATATCGTTTTAAAAACGACCCTGCTGATCTACAGAAAGAAGTTGCAGCAACCAATATCTGTTTTTTACATGCGCCGCTGTTTCATCCGGCACTGAAAGTGGTGGCTCCGATCCGGAAAAATCTCGGCATGCGTACCTTCTTTAATATGCTGGGGCCGATGGTAAATCCAGCTACGCCTTCCTGCCAGGTAGTGGGTGTGTATAATCTGGAAATGGCCAGGGTGTATAATTATTTATTACAGCAAACCGGAGGTACTTTTACAATCATTCACAGCCTGGATGGGTATGATGAAATTTCCCTGACCTCAGATGCCAAAGTGATTACCAATGAAGGAGAACAACTGCTTACTCCTGAACAAATGGGCAAAAGAATGGTCCAGCCTTCCGATATTTATGGAGGCAATTCCGTGGAAGAAGCAGCTAAAATTTTCCTGAATATACTGGATGGAAAAGGCAGCTGGGCGCAGAATGCGGTGGTACTGGCAAATGCTGCTATGGCGCTGAAAAGCACTGGCAACTATAAAACATATGATGATGCCTACCATGCAGCAGTTGAAAGCCTGGAAAACGGCAAGGCAAGAAAAACGCTTAAAAAACTCGTTGAACTTCAATAAGGCATGAATATTCTCGACACCATAGTGGCATCCAAACGAAAGGAAGTGGAGGACCGCAAACGCAGGCAACCGTTGGATCTGCTGGAAAGAAAACCTCATTTTTTCAGACCCACTTTCTCGCTTGCGCAATTTTTAAAGGATCCCTCCAAAACCGGCATCATTGCAGAATTCAAGCGAAAATCCCCATCCAAGGGTATAATTAACGGAACTGCTGATGTGCGGGAAGTAACCGCAGCCTATGCTCAATCCGGTGCTTCGGCTATCTCCATTTTAACCGATGAAGAATTTTTCGGAGGTTCCTCCCAGGACCTGATGGCTGCCCGATCGCTGAATATTCCCCTGCTGAGAAAAGATTTCATCATTGATCCTTATCAGATTTTTGAAGCAAAAGCGATTGGGGCGGATGTCATTCTGCTGATTGCAGCCTGCCTTAAACCTGAAGAAACCAGAAATTTAGCCATGCTTGCTGCTGAAATGCAATTGAGTGTATTGTTGGAATTACATGATGAAGAAGAACTGGGGCATGTAAATGATTTTACTCCCATTATCGGGATCAATAACCGAAATCTGAAAACCTTTGAAGTCAATATTGAAAAAAGCCTCGAGATGGCATCCAGGCTTCCATCAGATGCAATTAAAGTGGCGGAAAGCGGTATTGATAAAATAGCAACCATACAGCTTTTTAAAGAAAATGGATTTGATGGTTTTTTGATAGGAGAACAGTTTATGAAAGCAGCCGATCCGGCAAAGGCATTTAAAGCTTTTGTGGAGGAACTGAAGGTAAATAAGGTAGTTTAATCTAACGGGACTGATACTCCTGAGATTAAATTAATACATACCATATGAGGAACACTTAACACTTAAAAAAAGAAATGGAATGATGAGAGTAAAAGTTTGTGGCATGACCCAGCTTCAGCAGGTTGATCAGTTGGAGGAGCTGGGGGCTACATTCGCCGGTTTTATTTTTTACCCGAGGAGTCCCAGATATGTGCTACGGTATCTTACAACCAATGACCTTAAGAAAGAAAAAAAGATCAACAAAGTAGGTGTGTTTGTAAACTCCGGTGTGGATGAAGTGATTCAGATGGTGGATGAATGCCGTCTTCATATGGTGCAGTTACATGGAGATGAGTCGCCGAAATACTGTGAAAAAATTGCGGACTACGTATCCGTGGTAAAAGCATTTCGTCTCAGTGAAAACGATAGTATTGAATGGATGATCAAACCCTACCTCGATGTTTGCGATATGTTCCTATTTGATACCATGGGTGTGGGCTATGGTGGTACCGGTAAAAAATTCGACTGGAGTATGCTGAAATCGCAACAAATAGGAAAACCCTATTTTCTGAGTGGTGGAATAGAGCCGGATGATGTGAAAGCGCTGAAAGAATTTTCCATCCAGCCAGAAGCAAAAGCGATGTTTGCTGTGGATATTAACAGCAGATTTGAAACGAGTCCGGGTGTAAAAGACTTAAAACTGGTGCAAAAATTTATTAAAGAATTGAACGATTAATACGCAAATGAATATGCAAACCTATCAACAGCCTGATGCGCACGGTTATTACGGACGATTTGGTGGTGCTTATATTCCGGAAATGTTGCATCCGAATGTGGAAGAGCTACAGACGCGCTACCTTGAAATTATGCAGGAGCCATCCTTCCAGTTGGAGTTCAGGGATCTGCTGCGCGATTATGTAGGAAGACCCACACCACTTTATTTTGCGAAACGATTAAGCGCTGCATATGGTTCCAATATCTACCTGAAAAGAGAAGATTTATGTCACACCGGGGCGCATAAGATCAATAATACCATTGGTCAGATTCTGTTGGCCCAAAAGCTGGGCAAAAACAGAATCATCGCGGAAACGGGAGCAGGCCAGCATGGGGTGGCAACAGCTACTGTATGTGCTTTGAAAGGTGTGGAATGCATTGTCTATATGGGTGAAAAGGATATTGAAAGACAGGCACCCAATGTTGCCCGCATGCGTATGTTAGGTGCCAAAGTAGTGGCTGCTACCAGTGGAAGTAAAACCCTGAAAGACGCCACCAATGAGGCTATCCGCGACTGGATCAACAATCCTTCAGATACGCATTACATTATAGGAAGTGTGGTGGGGCCACATCCTTATCCGGATATGGTGGCCAGGTTTCAAAGTGTTATCAGTGAAGAAACCCGCTGGCAACTGAAAGAGAAAACCGGCTCCGAGCTGCCCACCCATGTGATTGCCTGTGTTGGTGGCGGAAGCAATGCAGCAGGCGCTTTTTATCATTTCCTGGATGAATTATCCGTTCAACTGGTTGCTGTGGAAGCGGCTGGCCATGGCGTGCACAGCGGACTTTCTGCTGCAACTACAGCCCTGGGAAAACCAGGTGTATTGCATGGTAGCAAGAGCCTGGTGATTCAAACGGATGATGGTCAGGTAGTGGAACCGCATAGTATATCAGCCGGACTCGATTACCCTGGCATTGGACCTTTACATGCTAATCTGTTTGACAGCGGAAGGGGGCAGTTTCTGGCAGTAACAGATGAGGACGCACTACGGTCAGCTTTTGATATTGCAAGAATGGAGGGGATTATTCCTGCCTTGGAAACTGCCCATGCATTTTCAGCACTGTCTCAGTTGTCCTTAAAGGAAACCGACCAGGTGGTAGTGTGTTTGAGCGGTAGAGGAGATAAAGATCTTGCTACCTACATGAAACAAATGGAAATGATGGGCATCTGATGGAAGAATTGATAACGATAGAACCTTTTGAGGAGTGCTGGGCACCGGATTTTAAACGACTGAATAAGGCCTGGCTGGAAACCTATTTTGAAGTGGAACCGGTGGATGAAGAAATGTTGAGCAATCCGCGCACCTATTATCTGGATAAAGGCGGATTTATTTATTTCGCTTTGTTAAATGCCCAGGTTATCGGATGTTATGCCTTAATCAAAACCGGAGATCATAGTTTCGAATTATCCAAAATGGCCGTGGATTCAGCCTTTCAGGGTCGGCATACCGGACATTTACTGGTGGAGCATGCTATTGTTGCTGCAAAAGAGAAAGGTGCTACTGTTCTTCAGTTATATTCCCATACCAAACTAGGAGCGGCCCTTCACCTGTATAAAAAATTCGGATTTGTCGAAATACCGGTGGGGAATTCGATTTACAAAAGATCTGATATAAAAATGGAAAAAATACTGACGAGTTAAGCATATTGATATGAGCAGAATTCAAGCATTATTTCAACAGAAGCATAAACGCGTTTTAAATGTGTATTGTACGGCCGGGTATCCTGAACTCAATAGTACGCTGCCAGTGATGGAATCTTTACAGGCGAACGGAGCAGACCTGGTAGAATTGGGTATTCCCTACAGTGATCCACTGGCTGACGGTCCGGTTATTCAGCAAAGTAGTGCAGTTGCGCTTGAAAATGGAATGACCATTGCGACGTTGTTTGAACAGTTGGATGGTTTTCGGAATCGCATAACCGTTCCTGTTATACTGATGGGGTATATGAATCCCGTTTTGCAGTATGGATTTGAACGATTCTGTGCGGATGCTGCAAGAGTAGGGGTGGATGGATTGATTCTGCCCGATTTGCCTGAATATGAATTTGAAACAGAGTATGGCTCCATTATACGCAAATATGGCCTGGACTTCATATTCCTGGTAACACCGGAAACTACTGAACACAGGGTTAAAAAACTGGATGGACTGAGTACCGGTTTTTTATATGCGGTTTCTTCCTCGTCAACAACGGGAGCCAACAAACAAATGAACAGTGTGCAGGATTATCTGCAGCGACTTGCTTCGTATCAGTTAAAAAATCCCGTGTTGGTTGGTTTTGGTATTAAGGACCGCGAAAGTTTTGATGCCGCCTGTGCACATGCAAATGGTGCAATCATCGGAACTGCCTATATCAAAGCATTGGAAGGAGCAAAAGAAGTGGGTACTGCTACCAAAGAATTTTTAAGTACAATAGTTTAGATCGTCCGCATGGAAATAGCAATCGTTAAATACAATGCAGGAAATATTCAGAGTGTACTCTATGCACTTGAAAGAATCGGTGCAACAGCAATCGTGACAGATGAATTGGAGACGCTGCAGAAAGCTGATAAAATCATTTTTCCGGGTGTAGGGGAAGCAAGTACAGCCATGCAGTACCTGAGCGAAAGAAAACTGGATCAGTTGATCAAAGGTTTGCAGCAACCGGTACTGGGTATCTGCCTGGGAATGCAACTAATGTGTACACATTCAGCAGAGAATGATACAGTGTGCCTGGGGATTTTTGAAGAATATGTTCAGTCTTTTCATTCTTTAAAAGCAGGCCTTCCTGAAGCTGACCAGCATAACTACAAAATTCCGCAGATGGGATGGAATACAATTTCTAATCTGCAAACCAAACTCTTTGAGGGGGTCGAAGAAAACAGCTATTGTTATTTTGTACACGGTTATTATGCAGCGATAGGTCCGGATACTATTGCCACAACCGATTACCTCAAGCCGTATAGTTCTGCCCTGCACCGTAATAATTTTTATGGAGTACAGTTTCACCCGGAAAAATCGGCGGCTGTTGGAGAACAGATTCTGAAAAACTTCATCGAAAAGATATGAGTGTAAGCATTCAGGAAGACCTGCAACAGCTGGCTGAAATTCTGGAAGCTGCAAAAGATGCAGGAGCTGCCTATCTGAAAGAACTGCCAGATCGGGCAACTACTTCCCATCCGGGTGCTCTCAACTGGCCTGCATTACCTGAAAATGGTTCTGGTGCATTGAATACACTCGCTCAATTCAAAAATCTTTTTTACCCTTATATCGTTGCCAGTTCGGGACCCCGTTATTGGGGTTTTGTTACCGGAGGAGGAACACCCGCAGCCATACTGGGCGACTGGCTTACTGCTGTGTTTGATCAGAATGCGCAATTGTCCACCGGTATTGGAGATGCATCAGCCCTTTTGGAAATTCAAACCGTAAAGCTACTGCTTGAATTATTTGGTTTGCCGGAAAATTTTATGGGTGCAATTGTAACAGGAGCTACCATGGCCAATTTTACCGGATTGGCAGGTGCCAGGCAGTGGGCCGGACAACAACTGGGTCAGGATATCGCACGCGACGGACTTCGGGTATCCATACCTGTTTATTCTGCTGCTCCCCATTCCAGTAGTCTGAAAGCATTGGCTATGTTGGGTATGGGCAGTGGTAATATAGAGATCATTCCAACTTTACCGGACAGGGAAGCAATGGATGTCCAGGTATTACTGGAAAAACTGCCTGCTGATCCAAACCAGCCTTTCATCCTGATTGCAAGTGGAGGTACGGTAAATAGTGTGGATTTTGATGACCTGGCAGCAATTGCGCAGCTCAAAGAATCCCGTAATTGCTGGATTCATATTGATGCAGCATTTGGAGCCTTTGCAGCGCTTTCTGAAAAGCATGCTCCCCTGTTGAAAGGCTGGGAACTGGCCGATAGCATCACCGTTGATTTTCACAAATGGCTGAATGTCCCCTACGACAACGCCATGATCTTTACCCGGAAAGAACATGCGGTTTACCAGGTGCAGAGTTTTCAGAACTCGGCAGCGCCCTACCTGGGAAATCCCTGGGAACAATTTTCCTACCTGAATTATGTGCCGGAGAATAGCAGGCGCTTCAGAGCCCTGCCGGTTTGGTTCAGCCTGATGGCTTATGGTAAAGCCGGGTACCGGGACTTGGTTGAAAATTGCATATCACTCGCCAATGAATTTGGTTCAAGACTTTTAGAAACCGGTTATTTTCGGTTACTCGCTCCAGTTAGATTGAATACGGTTTGCTTTCAGCCGGATCCCCAAAAAACAAATGGCCTGACTATTCCAGAATTATTAAATGAACTGAATCGGGATGGCCTGGTTTTTATGACGCCATCGGTATATAAGGGTGAGTCCTGCATTCGTGCGGCACTTGTTAACTACAGAACCACCGCAAAAGATATTGATATCGCCCTAACTGCAATTGTAAAAGCAGTTGAAAAAATAAGTAATCTTAAAAAGGCTTCACCATTATGATGAAGCCTGAATTTGAAATTAAATCGGTCCCTCTCGAAGTAGTATTGCCGATCCGCCAGGAAGTTATGTATCCCGGGCAAGCTGCGGAACTGGCGCAGGTTGCCGGTGATGAAGATGCCCTTCATTGGGGCCTTTTTGCAAATCACAGGCTGGTTTCAGTGATCTCTCTTTTTAACAGTAAAAAATATGGCCGGTCCCTGCAATTCCGGAAATTTGCTACCCTGGCAGATTATCAGGGAAAGGGTTATGGTTCACGGTTACTGCAGGAAGTATTAGACTATGGAATATCACAAGGCTATGCTGTTATCTGGTGTAACGCACGGGTTTCTGCTCTCGGTTTTTACAACCGTTTTGGCTTTTGTCAGGATGGGGAGGCATGGCAAAAAAATGGAATTGATTATATCATCATAAAAAAAGCGCTGCGATAATGGAAATAATTCCTGCAATAGATTTGATAGATGGAAAATGTGTTCGTTTAACCCAGGGTGATTATGCGCAAAAAACCATTTACAACGAACGACCGCTGGAAGTGGCAAAACAGTTTGAGGATGCGGGATTAAAAAGACTGCACCTGGTAGATCTGGATGGTGCGAAGGCAGGCGCTGTAAAAAACTGGAAAGTGCTGGAAGAACTGGCCGGAAAAACAGGCTTGATAATTGATTTCGGCGGTGGTATTAAAAAAGAAGAGGACCTGAAAATAGTTTTTGAATCCGGTGCTGCCTTGGCAACAATAGGAAGTCTGGCAGTAAAACAGGAAGCTCTTTTTATTCAATGGATCCAGGCTTATGGGGCTGATAAATTTTTATTGGGCGCGGATGTGAAGGAAGAAAAAATTGCCATTTCGGGATGGCTGGAAACTACGGATATTCCTATCCGTGAGTTTATTGGAAACTATCTGTCAAAGGGACTAAAACAGATTTTCTGTACCGATGTGAGTAAGGATGGTAAATTGGAAGGTCCGGCTACAATCCTGTACGCGTCCATTCTTGAAGCGTATCCCGAGCTGCAGCTGATCGCCAGTGGGGGTGTAAGCAATATGAAAGACCTCGAGGCACTGGCAGCAATAGGATGTAGCGGAGCCATTGTAGGGAAAGCCATTTATGAGAACCGGATCTCTCTTCCGGAACTTACCCGGTTTAATGAACAAAAAAGAAATTGAAAATGCTGACGAAACGTATCATACCCTGCCTGGATATCAAAGATGGCCGCACCGTTAAAGGAACCAACTTTGTTGACCTTCGGGATGCCGGGGATCCGGTTGAGCTGGGAAGGTTGTATGCCGAACAGGGTGCCGATGAGCTGGTTTTCCTGGACATCACAGCAACGGTTGAAAAAAGAAAAACATTAAGTGAGCTGGTGAATCGAATCAGTCACCAGATTAATATTCCTTTCACAGTTGGTGGTGGTATCAGCAGTGTAGAAGATGTAAGCCTGCTCCTGCAAAACGGAGCCGATAAAATATCCGTAAATACAGCAGCATTCAAACGACCGGCTTTGATCGCAGAACTGGCCAAACAGTTTGGTAGCCAGTGTGTGGTGCTGGCGATAGATACGCGCCTGGAAGAGGATGGAGAATGGTATGTATACCTCAATGGCGGGCGTACCAAAACCGACCGCCGCTGTATTGATTGGGCGGAGGAAGCGGTTGGATTAGGGGCGGGCGAAATACTACTCACTTCCATGAATCATGATGGAACCAAGCAGGGCTTCGCACTGGATATTACCGGAAAACTGGCAAACCGGCTACCGGTTCCGGTAATTGCAAGTGGAGGAGGTGGAACGGTAGAGCATTTCGTGGATGTGTTTCAAAAGGCCCAGGCAGATGCTGCCCTGGCAGCCAGTATTTTTCATTTCAAGGAAGTTGCCATTCCGGATTTAAAGAAAAGCCTGTCAACGGCAGGCATTCCGGTTCGGATCGGGTAGCTTTAAAATTGAGTACATTTGAAGGTATGAAAGTTGATTTTCAGAAATATGCAGATGGATTGGTTCCGGCAATTATTCAGGACCATACCACCCAAAAGGTGTTGATGCTGGGCTTTATGAACGAAGAGGCTCTTAAAAAAACAGAAGAGACCGGTAAAGTGACATTTTATAGCCGTTCAAAAAACAGGCTCTGGACTAAAGGAGAGGAGAGTGGTCATTTCCTGGAATTAAAATCCATGGCAGTTGATTGTGATCAGGATACTTTGCTGATTAAGGCAAATCCTCTGGGACCAACCTGCCATACCGGTGCAGATACCTGCTGGAGTGAACGCAATCACCAGGAAGATTTTCTGTTTTACCTGGAAGATATTATTGATTTGCGCAAACAGGCCTCTCCTGATTCTTCTTATGTTGCTAAGTTGTTCTCAAAGGGATTGAATAAGATCGCGCAGAAAGTTGGTGAAGAGGCCGTTGAAACAGTGATTGAAGCAAAGGATGATAACGACGCACTGTTTTTAAATGAATCGGCGGACCTTCTTTTTCACTACCTCATACTGCTGAATGCAAAAGGATTCAAGTTGCAGGATGTGATAGATATATTGAAGGATCGACATGCTAAATAATGTACTCGTATGAATTTGATTTTCCGTATAGCCCCATTAGTAGCCCTGGTTTTTGGAAGTGTTGAAAGCTTTTCCCAGCAGGGCTTTCAGATTGAAGGAACGATAACAGGTCTTCCTGATAAATCCGTTGTTGTAATAACAGACCCGGATAATCCTGCAGATACCCTGGCTAAATCCGTTTCGAAGCAAAACCAGTTCAAATTAAATGGTGCCATTGAAGATGTGAAACTGTATCATATCTCCTTCCTGCCTTCGGATAAAAAAGGATTACTTTTTCTGGAGAATAAAAAAATGAAAATCTCCGGTGATATCAATTCGATTCAGCAATTGAAACTGGAAGGATCTGTCTCTCATGATGGTTTCATCTCCTTTCAGCAACAATTCGAACCCTATTTCAGAAAATATTCGGAGCTCTCACAGGCCGCTAATAAGTCTGGCGTTACAGACAGTCTGATGCAGTTGTATCGGCAGTTGGTTGATAACATTGCAGCAGCCGGTGAAAGATTTGCTGCTGAAAAAAAAGACCAGGTGGTGGCTCCCTTTATGTGGGCAACCATTATGCAGGTAGTTGAAAATCCTGACCTGGTTGAAAAAAGTTTTGCCGGATTTACACCTGAGGTAAAGTCCAGTTTTTATGGACGTTTCCTGGAAGCCAGAATTGCAGACAGCAAGATAGGCCGGATTGGTTCACCTGCTCTTGAATTTACACAAAATGATCCTTCCGGTATCCCGGTTAGTTTATCATCTTTCCGTGGCAAATATGTGTTGATTGACTTTTGGGCCAGTTGGTGCGGCCCCTGCAGACAGGAAAATCCGAATGTAGTATTGGCGCATGACCGGTTTAAAAATAAAAATTTCACCGTATTGGGGGTTTCCCTTGACAACAACAAGGAAAAATGGCTGAAAGCCATCAAGGATGATAAACTCGACTGGACACAGGTCAGTGATCTGAATTATTGGCAAAATGCAGTCGCTCTTCAATATAAGATTCAATCGATCCCTCAGAATCTGCTCATCGATCCCAATGGTATCATCATTGGAAAAAATCTACGGGGAGAAGAATTGCAGAGTAAGTTGTGTGAGGTGTTAGGGTGCAAGGAGCAGTAAGCAATGGAGGAGAGGAGAAAAGGAAGAGGGAGGAATGGAAGACAATCTTCCTTTCCTCCCTCTTCCTTTCCCCCGTGCATCAAAACTCCACAATAAACCCAAGTGTTGGCAATAACCTGCCGTCATTATTAGCCAGTATCACAGGAATGCCATTACTTCCGTTTTGCCGGATCGGTTGACCATCCGTGGTTTGGAAACCACTATTGTCAGCAGTTCGCTGGAAGGTATATTGGGGAATGCCCGGATTTTTCGAATTGTACCAGTTCTGGATATCCAGGTACAGATCCAGTGTAAACCGGCGCAGGTTCCATTTTTTATCAATCCGGATATCACTCGCATGAAAGGCCGGTAGTTCCAATGTATTCGTTTGGCGGAAATCAAATACACCTGTACCCAGTGTTAAATAATTCAATTGACTGGCGTTTAGATCAAACGGTGTATAAGGTGCTGCACCCTGGTAACGGAACTTTAATCCAATCTCCCAGTTCCGGTTGAGTTTATATCCTGCTGTTAAACTTAAAAGGTGACGGTTGTCCCAACTTGATCTTATCCATTCTGAATTCAGTCCGGTAAACTCAGATCTGTAAAAGGTATAACTCAGCACTCCAAAGAATCGTTTGCTTAGTTTTTGTTGTGCAAAAAATTCAATGCCATAAGCTTTTCCTTCACCATCCTGCACAACCGGTTCGTTCCCTACGGCTCCAAATTCTGTTCCCTTGTTTGCCAAACTGATTCCATCCAAAATGCTGATCGGGTAATTGCCGTATTTTTTATAAAATCCCTCCAGCGTAAAACGGGTATTGTTGGATGGCAGCCATTCAAATCCGGCTACCAGGTGTCTGCTTCGGATATAAGCACCCGGGTTCAGGACGCCTGTTTGACCTGCCTCATATGCGAGCTGTGTATAACCTGGCAGCCGATAATAAAGCCCATAACTGGCACTGAAATTCCAGTCGGGGGCCAGGGCCAGACTCGCACTGATGCGTGGACTCCATTGTTTAAAAGGATTTGTCTCACTGTTGTCGGCAGCATTTCCATCTACCCGCATACCGGCGCTGATGGCCAGTCGGTCTTCCCACAATCTACGGCCCGTTTGAATGAAGGCACCATAACGCAAAAAGTTTAACCTTGTATCAGTTCGCAGTTCTTCAGCTGGCTGAATCTGGTTACCCTGTTCATCCGTCAGTGCCGGACGAAACAGCTGGTAAAAATCATTGCTGAACTGTACATACTGGGCGGAAGCGCCATAGGTGATTTTCCACTTCTCTATACTAACGGTCTGGTCGAACCGAAGTTTGCTCTCCGTTTCCTGGCTATTGATCCGGAAGGTGCGGGTTCCCTCTGATGGGTTATCATTGTCTTCGTATTTGTCTGCCCTGTTATTGAGGGTATTCCGGCTCAGGGAAAGAGTCCAGAAACCGCGATCGGTCAATCGCTTTAAGCTTGCTCCAACTGTATAATTCCATTGATTGATCAACGGACTGCTGTTTACAGCATAGAGTTTTTCCGGAGTTGCCTCTTTGGGTGCAGCAAAACGAAATTCATCAATCGCCCCAATGCCCAATACCTGCAAAGTGGTTTTGTCGTTGATCCGGGTATTGGTCTTGAATTGAAAATCCCAGTAATTGGGACGAATCGGAAGATCCAATGCCTGGAATAACAATTGCAGATAACTTCTGCGGGCACTTGCAAGGAAAGTTGTTTTTGGACTGATCGGCCCGTCAAAAGTGGCAGCCAGTTCTGTTGCACTTAGTCTGATATTTCCCTGCAGCCGGTTGGGATTGCCATTTTTCTGTTTGAATTGAAATACACTGCTTAGGGCATTATCATACCTGGCATCAAAAGCCGAGCTGCTGAGCTTGACATCTTCAATAAAACTCACATTCAGAATTCCCTGCGGACCACCGCCGCTTCCCTGAGTGCCAAAATGATTAATCAGCGGTACTTCAATTCCATCCAGATAAAATACATTCTCACTGGGTGCACCGCCGCGAATGATGATATCGTTGCGAAAACCACCACCTCCAATACCGCCACCTACTCCGGGCAGGGACTGGATAACCCGACTGATATCAAAGTTGCCACCAGGGTTGGCCTTGATTTCTTCTGTGGTTAATCTTTGTATACTCAGGGGCGATTCGAGACTAGTTGCTCTTACCGTAGCTCGTTTGCCACTCACCACTACTTCATTTAAATTCTCACCTGCTGGTTCCAGTTCTATATTCAGGTTGTTTTCGTTTCCGGATGTAATTACAAGGTTTGTTAATGTTTTATCAGCAAATCCAATGGCTGTAATGCTGATAGAGTAAGAACCGGGCGTTAAACCAGTGATCCGGAATCTTCCGAGTGAATCTGTACTTGTTCCTGTTTTGGAAGGTTGTACTTCAACCGATGCTCCGATAACAGGTTTTTGCGTATTCCGATCCAGAATTGTACCACTGATGGCGCCGGAGGTTTGAGCCAAAACGGTTTCATTTATAAAAAGGCAAAAGCAGATACTAAGGATAATCCGCATAGGAAAGGATTGTTTCATATCAAATTATAATAATCTGAGTGAAACAACAATCCGGCATGCATTAAGTTCATGAAAATGTATACAAGTTGCTGAATTTCAGGATTTGTCCTAATTTCATGGCAAACGCTGCAAACACTCAGGATTCCTGTACCAGACTAATTACAACCCGGCATGAAATTTTTAAGGTGGCTCCAGTTAGCAGGCAGCTGTTTGATATTGACAAATGTTGTTTTCGCACAAAAGGTTAATAATAAGTACAATCTTTCCATTCGTAAAACTTCCCAACCCGTTCAGATCGATGGTATTGTAAATGATGCAGCCTGGCAGGAAGCGGACAAGGCTCGTGATTTTTTCATGGTACTTCCGATGGATACCAGTTTTGCTAATGTCAAAACGGAAGTACAGATGAGCTACGATGATCATTTTATTTACCTGGTGGCGGTGTGTTATCATGGTCGTAACGGTAATTTTGTAGTGGAATCTTTACGAAGAGATTTTGCATTTCAGAAAAATGACAACTTCCTGTTTTTCTTTGATCCATTTGAAGATCAGACCAGCGGTTTTTCATTTGGCGCCAATGCTGCAGGTGCCCAGTGGGATGGGTTTATTTATGAAGGTGGGAAAATGGATCTCAGCTGGGATCATAAATGGATTTCAAAAGTTGTCAATTATGAGGATCGTTGGGTGTTTGAAGCAGCCGTCCCTTTTAAATCAATTCGCTATAAAAAAGGAATTACCAACTGGGGCATCAATTTCAGTCGGAACGATTTAAAGGCTTTCGAAAAGAGCAGCTGGGCACCTGTTCCCAGGCAGTTCCCAACGGTTTCGCTGGCGTATACAGGAAATCTTGTTTGGGATGCGCCACCTCCTTCCACGGGTGCGAATATTTCACTGATTCCTTATGTGCTGGGAGGGCTGTCCAAAGATTATGATAAGGCAACCCCTACAGATTATAGAAAAGATATTGGTGCCGATGCAAAAATCAGCATTACTTCCTCTCTGAATTTAGACCTAACCGTTAATCCGGATTTTTCACAGGTGGAAGTAGACCGGCAGGTGACCAACCTGGATCGCTTCGAATTGTTTTTTCCGGAACGAAGGCAGTTCTTTTTAGAGAATGCTGATATTTTCGGAAACTTCGGTTATACAAATATCCGGCCTTTTTTTTCCAGACGGATCGGCCTGAATGTACCCATCCAGTTTGGTGCCCGGCTCAGTGGAAAACTCAATAAAGACTGGCGCATCGGCCTGATGGATATGCAAACCAAATCTGTTCCGGAAAGAGATTTGCCGGTTCAGAATTTTGCAGTGTTATCGCTTCAGCGTAAAGTCTTTTCACGATCCAATATCGGGTTCCTTTTTGTCAATAAGCAATCCGTCAATTATGAACCTGATAAGGATCCTGCAACTCCGGAACACCGTCAATACAACCGAACTTTAGGTCTTGAATACAACCTTGCTTCGCCCGGTAATTACTGGACCGGTAAGGCCCTGGTGTTAAAGTCGTTTAGTCCGGTTGGTGGTAACCGCACCATCACAACTGCTGCCAATCTCAATTATACCAGCCGCCAATGGTTTCTTTCCTGGCAGCACGAATATGTAGGTAAGGATTTCCAGGCGGAGGTTGGATATGTTCCAAGGACCGGATATCTCAAGTTTAATCCGCAGGCCGGTTATTTATTTTTTCCAAAAAAATCTCCCGTGCTCAGTCACGGTCCTTTGCTTCAAACAATTTATTATACTAATGAACAGGGAAGAAAAACAGATTATGAACACAGTCTGACGTATCGCACCAATTTTCGGAACCAGGCAGTGCTCAATGCCTATGTATCGAAAACTTATATTGAATTACTGATGCCTTTTGATCCGACCAATACCGGATCCGACTCACTGGCAACCGGCACGCAACACCATTTCAATACCGCCTACATCGAATATATTTCCAAACCCAAAAGCCTGTTTACATACGCTGCGAATATCCGTTATGGTGGTTATTACAACAATGGTAGCCGTCTGCAACTGACCAGTGAATTCGGTTATCGGTTTCAGCCCTATGTGGGAATCACCATGAGCAGCACCTATAATGATATTCGGGTGCCGGGTACCTGGGGGAGGAGAAGTTTCTGGCTGGTCGGACCAAGAGTGGATGTCACACTCACCAATAATTTTTATTTTACTGCTTTCGGTCAGTATAATGAGCAGACCAAAAATGTTAACCTGAATACGCGGTTACAGTGGCGCTATAAACCTGCTTCCGATTTTTTCATTGTATATACCGACAACTACCTGCCCGAATACATGTCTGTAAAAAACCGGGCCCTGGTAGCAAAATTTACTTATTGGTTTAGTTTATAAAAATGCCGGTTCAGGAATGAACCGGCCTTGGTTGTGGTATCAGTGTAAGTGCTTAGAAACCCAGTCCTACCGTAAAACCATGGATGGTTCCGCTAAAACTGTAATTGCCTGATGGGGTTGCTGCCCCTGTATTGAGATTGATTTCATAGAGTTTCGAGCTTCCGTTTACAGTCAGGATGGCCCAGGCTTTTCCCGACTGCCCGCCTATATCAAATCCATCCGCATTTTCGAAATTGATTCCGGTTGGTCCAACTTCCACTAATGTTCCATTGTTGGGAGGATCCTGTCGGTATAATTTATCTGCTCCGCAATCCAGATCATATAAGACAGTAGAACTTGCACCTGGTACATTATTTGTATAGGCAGCTCCGCTTACGGATGGAGTTCCCGGGTTTAGATTGCCATCTACTGCTGCTACACTTCCATCATTTGGATTCAGTCGCAGGTTCTGGCCGGAATTACTTACCACCCTGATTCTGTCTACAGTTGGATTAAAATCAAATCCAAAATGCATTCCGGATAAGGCAGTGCTGAATGCAGTTGTGCCAACCGCAACTGCAGCTCCACTGGAAGTGTTTAAAACATACAATCTGCCTGAACTTCCCAGCGCATACAGGGCACCGTTAGCTGGCCTGAAATCGATTCCAGCAATAGTCTCATCTGGTTGCAGTCCGCTTATTGCTTTTGATACTGGCATGGGATCTGTAGGATCAAAAATGAGCAGGTTCATGCCACCACCGATTGCATATGCAACAGGATCAGTCGGGATGGCTAATCCCATCGGATTGTTTACTCCCATCAATTCACCAATCTTCATTGCACTTCCTGTTGACAGATCAATCTGGTACAACTGGGCTTTACCGTTTTTATTGTTGACAGCCAGTGCAGCGCTGTTATCCGGACTAATGTCAAATCCAACCTCGCCACTGAAATCATTGTTCAGTTTTCCAACCGCTACCAGGCTTCCATTGTTGGGTGGGTCCTGCTTGTATAACATATCGGTTTCGGTATCTATGTCAAATAGGGTGGTGTTGCTGGTTCCGGCTTTGCTATCTGTATATGCGACCGCAGTAACCATTGCATTAGTCACACCATTAATAGCCCCATCAGTAGCCACTACTGAGCCCGTCTCAGGATGTACCCGCAGGTTCTGGCCATTGCTTGTAACAATGCGGATACGATCAACAGTAGGATTGAAATCGAATCCTGCAATCGTACTCGTTAATACCGGACTAAAGGACATAGTACCGATGGCGTTAGTATTGCCTGTACTTTGATTGATTACCAGTAGCCGGCTTGTATTACTCAGCGCATATAGCTGACCGGTAGCCGGACGAAAATCAATTGCCAGCAGGGATTCACCTTCCTGTAATCCATTAATCGCAACAGTACTGATTGGCATCCGTGGAGCGGCTGCATTAAATCGAACCAGTTTATTGCCTTCATCCAATACAAGAAATTCAATGTCTGGTCCTTTGGGTTCCATACCCGGACTATCTTCTTTTTTACAGGAACTAAAGCTGATGAGTGTTGCCAGTGCTGCACAGGCAACTAAATGTGTTGTTGTCCTTTTCATGGTATCCAGTTTATTGGTTTTGGATACCTACGAGAAAGGATTTCTGCTGGATTTATTTTTTAAAAAAAATTATGGTTGCAGTTGCCGGCGGTACAACTGGATGGTGTTTTCCAGTCCCAGGTAGATCGCATCACAGATCAGCGCATGCCCAATGGATACTTCATCCAGGAATGGAATCTGTTTTGAAAAATAGCCCAGGTTATGGAGGTCGAGATCATGTCCTGCATTAATTCCGAGTCCCAGTTCTTTTGCTCTTTTGGCAGCCTGCACATAAGGACCTACTGCTTTTTCTTTGTCTTCAGGAAAGTGTCGGGCATATCCTTCTGTATATAATTCGATTCTGTCGGTTCCGGTTTCAACAGCGCCTTCCACCATCTCTACAACCGGATCCACAAAAATGGAAGTACGGATACCGGCCTGTTTAAAAATCCGGATCATTTCCTTCAGGTATTCCTTGTGCTCAATTGTATTCCATCCATGGTCAGAAGTGATTTGTCCTTCTGCATCCGGTACCAGTGTCACCTGGTGCGGTTTTATCTCCAATACGAGATCAATAAATTTTGCTTCCCTGCAATTTCCTTCTATATTAAACTCTGTAGTAATGTTCGGTTTGATAGCCCGCACATCCGCATAACGGATATGTCTTTCATCCGGCCTCGGGTGAACAGTTACACCATCTGCTCCAAATAATTGTACATCCTTAGCTGCCTTCACCACATCTGGATTATTCCCCCCGCGGCTATTCCGGATCGTTGCAAGTTTATTGATATTGACTGAGAGTTTTGTCATGGGCCAAAGGTATGGAAGATGGAGGAAAGGAAGATGGAAGAATGGAAGATGGAGTAATGGAGGAAAGGAAAACAAGACAAGGAAAGATGGGTGGAAAAACTGTTTTTTGAAGCAATTGCAAGATTTAAATTCCATTCATGATTTCAAAACTTGAGGATATGGATGTCTATCTGAGCTCTCTCGAATTGGCAATGGAAGTATTTGCGTTAACAAAACAATTTCCTGCTCCGGAGTTGTATTCCTTATGTTCTCAGTTAAACCGTGCTGCCAGATCAGTTTCTTTGAATATTGCAGAAGGATGGGGCAGACGTTTTTATCCAAATGAAACTAAGAAGGCTTTTATTTATGCTTTGGGATCAACGGAGGAAACGATTGCTGCTCTAAAAATTTCGATGGATTGTGGCTATATTTCTTTAGAAAAATATGAAGTCTTGCAAGGTAGTTATAGAAAAATTGCAGCTCAACTCTATCGGCTTTACAAAAACTGGTAAACCTGGGTCTCCCTTTGTCCCTCTTCCATTCTTCCCTCTTCCTTTCCGCCCTCTTTCATGCTTACCACCTCCCCACCAACTTTACATTCAACAACCGTGGCGTCAGACGGTTGGGTATGGCATAAGTGGTGTTGGTGAAATCTTTAATAAGCAGGTAGGAGATCGTATTGGCGCGGTCGACCAGGTTAAAGACTTCAAGTGAGAGCCAGATGTTTTCGAATTCTCGAAAAGGGGCATGGCGACGGCGGCGCGACCGGTCACTGTTCAGCAAAAGGGCACTGAATCCCAGGTCCACCCGGATATAAGGATCTATGAACAGGGCATTCCGGTAGCGCACAGAATTTGGTATGTTATAAGGCAGGTTTGAACCATACAGACCATTGAAGTAAACCTTAATGTTTTTATTGGTGGACAAATAATCCTGAAAGAACATTCCGATGGTCAGCAGGCGGTCAGTTGGTCTGCGCAGGTATCCATTCTGTGTCAGGGTGCTGTCAACAGGCTGGTTCTGTTCATTAAGTGTGTACTTATAATAGAAATCATCTTTGATGTCTTCACGGGTACGCATGAACCCGATACTCAGGTAACTTTCTGCATCTTTCACCAATTCTCCATAGAGCCTCGCTTCCAGGCCGGTTGCATAGGCGCGGGCATTGTTCTCTCCAAAATAGCGCAATCGAACATTGTCGATATCATACGGCACTACATCCCATAAGGATTTGAAATAAGCTTCGGTGCTCAATCGTAATACCTGGTTGAAAGCAGGAAAATGATAATCAAATCCTCCGCTTACCTGCCAGCTTTTTTGTGCTTTTACATCGGTATTCAGACTGCCATCATACCTTCTTAATTCCCGATAAAATGCTGGTTGCATGTAAAGGCCCGCACTCGCCCGAAAAATGATATCCTTTTCCCAGCGGGAGGGTTTCCAGCTGATACCTGCCCGGGGTGATACCAGCCATTCTTTATTCAGGTCATTGTAGTTGATCCGGGCTCCCAGTTGAAGTACTGTGCCGGATGAATCCCCCAGTGAGATATTGTCCTGCCAATAAGCAGCTACCCGATGTATATCCAGGTTCGCATCTGAACGAAGGGTTTTAAACAAGGCGAGATTTCCAGGTTGATAAGGCAGGCTGTATCCGGCCGAATCCTGGTATTCAAACTCCCGCAACTGATCCCGCACCTGTTGTCTGTCCAGGGACAAGCCCCATTGGTGAAAATGTCTTCCCCTGTTCAGTGTTCCTTTGTGACTGAGGTTGACCACACCAATTTTAAGTTGATTGCGGGCATATTGCTGAAATACACCAGCACCAAGCGGATTCACAATCAGACCGAATTCTGGTCTGCTGCGGTCAAAGGAACGCTCTCCAAATAAATACGCCCCGCTGATATCAATGGCTTCGGCTTCCCTGTTTTCAAACCAGGATGCCAGCCACTTCAATCGAAGATTTTTATTTACCTGTTTGGTTACCGATAACCCGGCCATACTGGTTGAATACCGATCCTTCTCACGTCCTTCAAAATAAATATCCAGTCCAATATTACTGGTGAAAAAAGGAGAGAAGACAGAGCTGCTTGGCTGACTGAAAGAGGGTTCCAGTTCAAAGCGGGTACGCGAAAGATTGCCAAAAAACTCGGCTGACCATTTTTCTGAAAATTTCCAGGTAAACAATCCCTGCAGATCAGCAGAAGAAGGCACATAATTCCCCTTGGTCTCCTGGCTGCTCAGCAGATTCCGGTTGTTACGGTTACGGACGCCGATTAAATAGGTGAAGGGCTTTTTCTTACTGCTCCCTTCCAGCTGAAATCCCTGCTCCAATAAACCAACATAGGCTGAGCCACCATATGCTTTGGGCTTTTTATACTGAATGTCCAGAACAGAAGAGAGTTTATCCCCATACCGCGCCTGAAAACCGCCATTATAAAACTGAACCGTGCGGGTCATTTCAGGATTGATGAAACTGAGCCCTTCCTGTTGACCATTCCTTACCAGGTAAGGCCGGAAAATTTCAAAATCATTTATATAAATCAGGTTTTCATCGTAGCTGCCACCTCTTACATTATAATTCGATGTGAGCTCATTATTGGACCCCACAAATACTTTGATCAGGCTTTCGATTCCACCACCGGGCGATGGAATGTTGATGGCCTGCCTGGGATTGATGGTTACCAGCCCGGATTCTCTCCTGCTGCGTTCATCCGTTACCGTTATTTCTGCAAGTTCTGTTTTGCCTGGTAACATTCGTATGGGTACAAATTCATTTTCGCTGGCATTTAATAGAAAGTTCCGTTGGACAGTGATATATCCTGCGTGACTGAACACCAGGGCAAATGCGCGGTTTGCCGGAACCGTTAGTTGAAAAAAGCCGCTGTCGTTTGATTGAACCGATTGTTTTTTCCCAAGTACAGTAATTGTTACGGAAGGAATTGGTTGATCATCCTGATCAATAATCCTGCCGCTCAACCGGGCTGTTGTTACCTGAGCCAGCAAGGTTAAACCGGCAGACAGGAATATTCCCAACAAAAAAATAAATCGCACCCACTTCATCAGGCGTCACAATGCTTGAGCGATGAAATTACCTGGCGGGGATCGGGTGCATGAAACACAGCGCTCCCGGCAACCAGTACATGGGCACCTGCTTCACTTAACTGCCTGGCATTGGAGAGGTCAACTCCGCCGTCAATTTCAATTTTCACATCCAGGCCTAACTGATCGATCCGTTGTCTTAACGTTTTTACTTTCTGGTAGGTATGAGGAATAAAGGATTGTCCACCGAAACCGGGATTGACACTCATTACCAGTACAACTCCAACATCGGGAAGTATATCCTGTAAAAGCTGAACCGGTGTATGCGGGTTGATCGCCACTCCGGGAATCATTCCAAGGTCGCGGATCTGTTGTATATTCCTGTGCAAATGCCGGCAGGCTTCATAATGTACCGTCAGGATTTCGGCCCCGGCTCTTGCAAACGCTTCCGTGTACTTTTCAGGCTCTTCTATCATCAGGTGCACATCAAATAACTTTTGTGTCGTTTTTCGGAGTTGCTGTATGATGGGTAACCCGAAACTGATGTTGTTTACAAATCTTCCATCCATTACATCCAGGTGAAACCAGTCGGCTTCACTTTCATTCAACATTCGGGCTTCCGCTTCCAGGTGGAGGAAATTGGAGGCTAATAAAGAGGGGGCTACAATCATCTTGGTAATTATTCCTTAAATAAAATTATTCTTTTCCTTCAACTCTTTCTGCACCTTCAATGGCTTCTTTAAAGGTTTTGTCCAGCGAATAGGCGCGTCCATAATTAAGTAATGCCTCCTGTTTCATGCCAAGCGCTTCATAACACCTGCCCTGCCAGTAATAGGCTTCAGGATAGGTGTTAGTAACGGTGGCGGCAAGCTTAAATTGCTGCAATGCCTCGTCCAGGTTGTTGGCTTCAAAATAAATGATCCCTTTTTCAACATAGGCTTCCTGGAATTTCCAGTTCATCCGGATGCAGGTGTTGAATAATTCCAATGCTTTTGTTTTATTTCCTGTGTTTACATAATAAATGCCCTTAATGAAATAAGGGTCGGCCATCTCCCCCGAACTATCACGGGCGATCACCTGGTCTGCCAACAGAATAGCGCGATCATTCTTCTTTTCCGCATATATATTGGCTAATGTCAGTCCGGTTAATAATAATGGCTGGAGTTTAAAGGAATTTTCCAGATCGCGTATGGCTGCCGCAGTATCCGTTTGCTCCAGGTTGAGCAGCCCTCTTTCATACCAGGCTTCGAAATTAGCAGAGTCTTCTGCTAACATTTTATTGTAAGCCATGATTGCTTCATTCGTCGCGCCATTGTTTACCAGCGCTTCGCTTAAGCGTCTCTGAAAGCCATTGTTTTCAGGATACTTTTTGATCAGCTCCTCCAGAAACCGAATCGCTTCCCTCGTATTCCCAAGCATGAATAAAATATTCACCAGTTGTTCTGCAATTGCCTCGGATGGTTGTAGTTCCCAGGCCTTTGCCAGATCAGCATGAGCTAACTGCAGTTCATCCTGTTGCAACAATAATGCTGCCCGACGCTGGTATAATTCAGTGTTGCCAGGAGCATCCGCAATACTGTCTGTTAGGCTCCGAAAGGGTGGTTGTGTCAAAATTTCAGAGACATCACCCTGTTCAGTGGTCGAATTGTTACAGGCAGTGCTGATTGCCCAAACACCCATTATTAACCCGGCAAACCATGATTTCATCTGTCAAATCTATGGTTTTCAGTAAAAATGAGTTTATACCAATACATTTGCCGGGTAAATACAAGCTATTATGAGTTCGATTTCATGGATTGCCGCGGGTTTTTTGGCGGTGTTTTCAGGATTTTTTTCAAATGAGCATGGATCCGTCGGGAACCAGCCTGCTGCATTTGCTGATACCTTACATTATCCGGAAGAGACACACTTTAAAAATCTTCGTCAACTGACTTTTGGCGGTGACAATGCCGAGGCTTATTTCAGTTATGATGGCAAATACCTGATTTTTCAGAAAACCTATGTAAAAGAGGGTATTCCATGTGATCAAATCTATATTGGTAAAATCCCAACAAAACCGGAAGAGCCTTTTGTGCCCAAACTGGTTAGTACAGGAACAGGCAGAACCACCTGCGCCTACTGGTTACCGGATGGTAAACATTTCGTGTATGCATCCACGCACCTGGGTTCAAAAGATTGTCCCCCGGTTCCGGACCGTTCCAAATATGGCAACAAATACATTTGGCCTTTATACCCTTCCTATGATATTTTTCTCGCAGACACCAATGGCGTAATTGTGAAGCAACTGACCAATGCCAAAGGTTATGATGCAGAAGCAACCATTTCACCGGATGGTAAAAAAATGATCTATACCAGTGATAAGGATGGTGATCTGGAACTCTATATCATGGATCTGAAAACCGGTAAAGAAAAGCGCATCACACATGATATCGGATACGATGGAGGAGCCTGGTTCAGTCCGGATGGTAAAAAAATCATCTGGAGAGCAAGCCGCCCGAAAACAGCCGAAGAAATCTCCTCCTACAAAGAATTGCTCGCCGAACACCTGGTGGCACCAACCAATATGGAAGTATTTACTGCTAATGCAGATGGTTCCAATATTAAACAAATTACCAGCCTGGGACAAGCCAACTGGGCGCCCATCTTTATGCCCGACAGCAAACGCATTCTATTTGCTTCCAACCATGAATACCGCAGGGGATTTCCTTTTAACCTGTATATGATGAATGGAGATGGCAGCAACCGGATCAAGATTAGTCGCGATAAAGGCTTTGACGCCTTCGCCATGTTCAGCTATGATGGTAAAAAAATTGTATTCTGCAGTAACCGAAATAATGGTGGAACGCGCGATACGAATATATTTGTAGCAGACTGGGTGGAATAATTGAATCATCAAAACCAAAGAATATGTACACGGGACTATTGCATTTACACAGTTTTTTACGTTGGATCATCCTGATCCTGTTGCTGGTTGCCATTTATCGCCATTACACCGGCATGAGCAAAAAAGCAGGTTATACTGCCGCAGACAGAAAAGTAGATCTGTTCTTAATGATCTCAGCGCATATCACCCTGCTGGTTGGTTTGTACCAGTGGTTTGTTGGTCCATGGGGATTAAAACTCATCCAGGCCAAAGGTTTTGGTGAAGTGATGAAATCCTCCGCGGAACGTTTCTTCGCGGTTGAACACATGGTGGGAATGCTGGTGGTGATTGCATTGATCACTGTTGGACGCTCTAAAGGAAAGCCTGCAACTGCCGGCGCTGTAGAGCATAAAAAAGCATTTGGCCTTTTCGTTGCAGCACTGCTGCTAATTCTGCTCCTTGTTCCCTGGCCGTTCCGGGAAGAACTGGGAAGAGGATGGTTGGCCAATTAGGAATTGTGAATTATGAATTGTGAATTATGAATTGCCCCCGATTACAGATGTGATCGGGGGCTTTTTTGTTAGGTGAATTTCATGCCTTCCATGGTTTTTAGGAAGGCTTTCATTTCTTCCAGGGTGCCGATACTAACCCGGCAGTATTTGCCATCCGGCAATTCACTTGATCTCAATACAATGTTCTTAGTCAGCATATCCGCAGCAAAATCCCCTTTGTATTGCTTTAAATGAAAGAAGATAAAATTGGTGTAGGAAGGTATAACGGTAAAGCCTGAACGTTTTAATGCATCTTCTGTATACTGGCGTGCTGCCGCATTCAGTTTTTTGGATTGAATGCTGTGACTGGTGTCTTTCAGGCTGGCCATCGCCGCTGTCAGCGAAAGCGCACTCATGCAAAAATTGCTGTTGCCAAAATAGTTTTCCTGTAAGGATTTGATCGTTGAGGGATCCGCCAATATAAATCCTACCCGCATGCCCGCCATGGCGTGAATTTTGGAGAAGGTCCGGATGATGACAATGTTCTTATTCCCTTTTTTTACCAGGGAAAGCATCGACTCATTATATGGCGCATCCAGGAAATCAATATAGGCTTCATCTATCGTGACTACCGTCTTCTTGCTGGCTTCTTCACAAAATGCTTTCAGTTTGTCAGGATGTACTACAGTGCCGGTTGGATTCGCCGGGTTACAGATATATACTTGTGCTGTATCCGGGTCGATAGCTGCTGCCAGGGCATCCAGGTTGTGCACCTGTTGACCATCCAGCGGAATTTCTTTTACCGGTACACCGATTTTTTTCGCCGTGTTGGGCAGGATTCCAAATGTTGGAGTAGCGGTCACCAGGTTGCCTTTGGAATAATGACGGGCCAGCAGGTTAAGCGCTTCTCCGGAGCCTGGTGTCAGCAGCAGATGATCGGTTGTTACGCCATAATAATCCGCTAATTGTTTCCGGAATTCCTGTACATGCGGAATATTATACTGATAGCGATGAGCCTGCCCAATCAGGTCACTGATCGCTTTTTTAGCCAGGGGTGATAATCCATAGGGATTCTCATTGGAACCCAGGTTGATTAGTGATGGGTTGGAATTGGGCAGGAGTTGATCCAGGTCTTTGGGCAGATAATCTTCTCCACCCAAACTGTTAAGAGATGCAGTTAATCCCAAAGCTGCCAGTGTCGACTGTTTCAGCCAATGCCGGCGGTTAATAGTGTTTGACATAGAATAGCTGTTAGCTGGTTAGAAAGAAAAGTTACATCAAATTCCGGAAATCAGCCCCGCTTGCCAAGTTCAATTACTTCACAATTTCGCATCTCCGTTCCATCAATTTCAAAACGGATCATGGTCCTTACCTGGTGCCATCCCTGTTTGCCTGCAGCACCCGGATTCATATGCAGACAGTTCAATTCCGGATCAAATTGCACTTTTAAAATATGTGAATGTCCGGATATAAATAAACCGGCCTTCGTTTCCTTTAATCTTGCTTTTACTCCTGGTGCATAACGCCCCGGATATCCCCCAATATGTTTCATGAATACCACTACCTGTTCACAGGTGAAACAATTTTCCTCCGGATAAACCGAACGGATATCAGTGCCGTCAATATTGCCAAATACTCCTTTCAACAGAAGGCCGGATTGCTGTTCCAGCTCTTTGGCCAATTGAAGACTGCCGAAATCTCCGGCATGCCAAACCTGGTCGCAGTTGGAAAGATGTGTAAATACCTGGGGATCGAGATAACCATGTGTGTCAGACAAAAGCGCAATTCGGGTCATGGGTAAAAATAGGATTTTGTACTTTCGTGCCACGATTGATTTATGCCACATTATCATACACTGGGAACAATTCCCCATAAACGTCATACACAGTTCAGAAAGCCGGATGGAACCCTCTATTCTGAGCAACTTTTTTCAACGGAAGGATTCTCCAACGATTATTCCATTTTATATCACTGTCATCCGCCAACCCAGATCATCCACACAGATCCGCCTGTTTCCGTGATGCCGGAAATAGCGGAAGAAAAAATGCTGCAGCATCGCAGTTTTGAAGGGTTTAAGATTCCTCCTGCGGATGATTATCTGGAAAGCCGGAAAGCCATCCTGGTGAACAACGATTGCCATGTAGTACTGGCTGCTCCCCGGAAAGGCAGGACGGATTATTTCTTCAAGAATACGGATGCCGATGAACTGATTTTTGTGCACGAAGGTTCCGGCGTTGTGCTAACCCAATATGGCAAATTGCCTTTTTCTTATGGCGATTATATCCTGCTTCCCCGGGGTACCATTTACCAGATTGAGTTTGCCACAACAGACAACCGGCTTTTTATAGTCGAGTCCTTTAGTCCGATTCGCTATCCCAAACGTTATTTGTCCAGGTATGGTCAATTGCTGGAGCATTCTCCTTTTTGTGAACGTGATATCCGGCCGCCCCAGGACCTGGTTACCATTGATGAGGAGGGTGATTTCCTGATCAAAGCCAAAAAGAAGGGGATCCTGTATGGATTGCATTACGGGCATCATCCCTTTGATGTGGTGGGTTGGGACGGATGTTGTTATCCCTTCATATTCAGTATCCACGATTTCGAACCCATCACCGGTCGGGTACACCAGCCGCCGCCGGTTCACCAGACCTTTGAAGCCCATAATTTTGTGGTTTGTTCTTTTGTGCCCCGGCTGTACGATTATCATCCCCAAGCCATTCCTGCACCTTATAATCACAGCAATATCGATTCGGATGAACTTCTGTACTATGTTGATGGCGATTTTATGAGCCGTAAAAATGTTACCAGGGGGATGATTACCCTGCATCCGGCCGGTATCCCGCATGGCCCGCACCCCGGTGCTGTTGAAAAAAGCATCGGTAAAAAGGAAACCGGGGAACTTGCTGTGATGGTGGATACCTTCCATCCCCTCCAGCTCACCAAAACCGCCCTTGAAATTGAGAACCAGGGGTATACGATGAGTTGGGCGGAATAAGGAAGTGAAAGGTGAAAGGTGAAAAGTGAAAGATTGTGAGAGGTGAGAGGTGAGAGGTGAGACGTGAGACGTGAAATGTCAAAGGGTTGGGGAGAACTCCAAAACAAGTGGGTACTGGAGGTCCGGTATCCACTTGTTATTTAAACACCATTTTCACCTTATTCACCTCATTGACCATTTTCACTTTTCACTTTTCACCTTTCACCTTTTTCCTTATATTACTACTAAATTATCTGCCATATGATCAAATTCAATCAAATCAAACCAGGAGATTATGTGCTGGCGGAATATGAGGGGGAACTTTGGGAAGGAATTGTAAATGAACTGAATAAGGAAGACAAGGAGGTCTGTGTTCAGACCGAGGTTCAGGAATTTTGGTTTAAACCGGAAGATCTTCGTCCGATACCGCTGGATGAGAGTCAGTTGATGAAATTTGGATTTGAAAAAGAGATTCCGGGAGATGGCTGGGTCAAATATAAAAAAGGCCCTTTCCGGATCCTGATGACTGAAAAAGACGGGTTTCAGGACTATGAGATCTGGTACCGGGAAGACCGCCGCCACATCAAACAACCGCTGTCTGTGCACGAACTCCAGAATCATTATTATGATATGACCAAGGTGGAGTTGGGGAGATAGGGAAGAAAGGAAAGGGGAGGAATGGAGGAGGGAGGAATGGAAGACTGGACAAAAGATGTCCATTTTTCCCTTTTTTCGTCTTCCATTCCTCCTTTTTTTCGATAAATTGGGGTTTTTTCCCCATTTTTTTCATTTTGACTAATAATAATACTATCTTTGCGCTCCCAAAATCTGTATGGCAAAACAAGCACTCATTAAACAGGATGGAATTATTGTGGAAGCACTTTCGAACGCGATGTTCAAGGTGAAACTTCAGAATGAACACGAAATTCTCGCAACTATTTCAGGAAAAATGAGAATGCACTATATCCGGATTCTGCCTGGTGATAAGGTAGGTGTGGAAATGAGTCCGTACGATTTGACAAGAGGCAGGATTATTTTTAGATATAAATAACACAAGCATCATGAAAGTTCGTGCATCCATTAAAAAACGCAGTGCCGATTGCAAAATTGTGCGTCGGAAGGGAAGGCTCTATGTGATTAACAAAAAGAACCCCCGCTACAAGCAAAGACAAGGTTAATCCTTATCTGTTGCAAGCTTCAGTCATTTGTAAAATTGAAAATAGAAACAGATTATGGCTCGTATTGCCGGTGTTGACTTACCAAAAAACAAAAGAGGCGAAATAGGCCTGACCTACATCTTCGGGATCGGTCGTTCTACCGCCAGGCAGATTCTTGATAATGCTGGAATCAGCTATAACAAGAAAGTGCATGAGTGGAATGATGATGAATTAGCGGCTATCCGTAATTTCATCAACGACGAAATCAAAGTAGAAGGCCAGTTGCGCTCTGAGGTACAGATGAGCATCAAGCGTTTGCTTGATATCGCCTGCTACCGTGGTTTACGTCACCGTAAAGGGTTGCCGCTTCGTGGTCAGCGTACCAAAACGAACAGCCGCACCCGTAAAGGAAAGCGTAGAACAGTTGCTGGTAAGAAAAAAGCTCCTAAGAAGTAAGACATAGAGCTACCGCTACCAGATCCGGTCTTAGGAGGGGGAGGAGCGTAGCTGTCCTGGCTCAGGTGAACCAGGAAGAATTTTTTAAAGATTACCTCATTATCTAAGTAATGGCAAAACAACAAAACAGCGCTAAAGCCGCTGCCAAAAAAAGAGTAGTGAAGGTGGACGCATATGGTGATGCTCATATTTCCGCCACTTTCAATAACCTCATTATCTCCCTGACAAACAAAAATGGTCAGGTTATTTCCTGGTCTTCTGCCGGTAAAATGGGATTCAAAGGTTCTAAGAAGAACACTCCCTATGCTGCTCAGATGGCTGCTGCAGATGCCGCCAAAACCGCTCTGGATGCCGGTTTGAAGCGTGTTGACGTATTCGTGAAAGGTCCCGGTTCAGGCCGTGAAGGTGCTATCCGCTCTCTCAGTCAGTCGGGTATCGAAGTGGTAATGATTAAAGACGTTACACCGTTACCACATAACGGTTGTCGTCCTCCGAAAAAACGCCGCGTATAATTTTTTTCATATACCGAAACCCAAGGCTTAACAGGCTTTGGGTTTCGGATTTTGTATTTTCTAACATGGGTGTACAATTTATTTTAAGATTTTTACCGATTGTACATCGCAACTAAAAAATCAAGTTGATATGGCACGTTACACTGGTCCAAAGACCAAAATTTCAAGAATCTTCGGTGAACCCATTCTCGGTAATGGGAAATGGCTGAACAAGAACAGCAATCCTCCCGGTCAGCATGGTGCTGCCCGTAAGCGTAAGAGCCTGGGTGAATATGCCCTGCAGCTCCGCGAAAAACAAAAAGCCAAGTACACATATGGCGTACTGGAGAAGCAATTCCGCAAAACTTTTGAAGAAGCTTCCCGTCGTAAAGGTGTTACTGGTGAAAACCTGATCAAATTACTGGAAGCTCGTCTCGATAATACGGTTTTCCGTATGGGTATCGCGCCTTCCCGTCCTGCTGCCCGTCAGCTGGTTAGCCACAAACACATCATGGTAAATGGTGAAGTGGTAAACGTACCTTCTTTCCAACTGAAAGCCGGTGATATCATTACCTTCAAACCAGGATCAGACGAAAAAACAGGTCTGACCAGCCAGGTTCGCGGTAAGAATCAGAAGTTCAGCTGGATCGACTGGAATGAGACTACTATGACTGGTACTTTCATCACGTATCCCGAGCGGGAAAGTGTTCCTGAAAACATTAAGGAGCAACTGATCGTGGAATTGTACTCTAAGTAATAGAGTCGAGTAAATAACCCATACAAAACGTAAATCGAACATACAAATGGCCATTTTAAACTTTCAGAAACCCGACAAAATCGTTTTGCAGAAAGCAAATGATTTTGAAGCACAATTCGAATTCCGTCCCTTAGAGCCAGGTTATGGTGTTACCATCGGCAACGCCCTTCGCCGGGTACTGCTCAGCTCTTTGGAAGGTTTTGCGATCGTGGGTATCAGAATTGAAGGGGCTGAACATGAGTTTGCTACCATCAAAGGGGTTACAGAAGATCTAACAGATATCATTCTGAACCTTAAGCAGGTTCGTTTTAAAAAGGTGGTTGATACAGAAGTTGCCAACGAAAAGGTGGTGCTTCATATTAAAGGTAAAAGCGAGTTTACTGCCGGTATGATCCAGGATGGTACGCAGAGCTTCCAGATTATGAATCCGGAACTGCTGATCTGCACCATGGATCCTTCCGCAAAACTGGAGATTGAACTGACTATCGGTAAAGGCCGTGGTTATGTTCCTGCAGAAGAAAACAAGCTGAAAGATGCGCCTCTTGGTTATATTCCTATCGACTCTATTTATACCCCCATCAAAAACGTTAAATACAGCGTTGAAAATACCAGGGTTGAACAAAGAACCGATTTCGAAAAACTGATCATGGATGTGGCAACGGACGGAACCATTCACCCTGAAGAAGCAGTGAAGCAGGCTTCCCGTATCCTGATTCAGCACCTGATGATCATCACCGATGAGAACATCACCTTCGATAATAAGGAAGAGAAGAAAGAAGACCTGGTAGACGAACAGACCCTGCAACTGCGCAAGGTGCTGAAGACTCCACTGGAAGATCTCGACCTCAGCGTTCGTGCATTCAACTGCCTGAAAGCTGCCAAAATCAATTCCCTCAGCGAACTCGTTCAGTACGAGCAGGAAGACCTCATGAAATTCCGCAACTTCGGTCAGAAATCACTGGCTGAAATCGAGCAGGTGTTACATGAGCGCGGCCTTAGCTTCGGTATGGACCTGGCAAAACTGGGAATCGACAAGGAAGACTGAATGGAAGTAAGAACTTTGAAGTAAGAATTAAGAAGTAATATTCGATGTGAAATAGATGAACAAGTGATCTCGTGATGATTCTTTCACCTTTCACTTTTCACCTTTCACAATAATCAGGCTGCAATTCCTGACACGGTGCAGCCGTAAAACAACAAGTCATGCGTCACGGAGACAAAATCAACAACCTGGGTCGTAAGAAAGCCCATAGAGAAGCCCTGCTGGCTAACCTTAGTATCAACCTGATCGAGCACAAGCGTATTGTAACTACCCTGGCTAAAGCCAAGGCATTGCGTGTGTTCATTGAACCCCTGATTACTAAGGCTAAATCAAACGATACCCACAATCGCCGCGTAGTGTTCAGTTATCTTCAGAACAAAGAAGCTGTTACTGAACTCTTCAGCACCATCGCCGACAAAGTTGGCGGTCGCCCCGGTGGTTATACCCGTATCCTGAAGCTGGGTACTCGTCCTGGTGATAATGCTGAACAAGCTCTGATTGAACTGGTAGACTTCAACGAGGTTTACGGTAAATCTGCTGAAGCAAAAGCTGAACCAGCTAAGAGAACTCGTCGTGGTGGTAAAAAAGCTGCTGAAGCGAAAGCTGAAGCTCCTGCTGCAGCCACTGAAACTCCCGCTGAATCAACCCCCGAAAAAGCGGCTGAATAAGGATGAATGATTGATTCTCAATAATGGGCAGAATGGTTTTCCATTCTGCCTTTTTTTTACAGATATTTGCAAAACTTTTTCCCAATACACATGCAACAAACTCCTCAACAAAAAGCTATCCTCGTTCTGCAGGATGGCTCGGTTCACCATGGTAAGGCATTTGGTAAAATCGGTACCACTACCGGTGAGCTTTGTTTTAATACAGGTATGACCGGTTATCAGGAAGTGTTTACAGACCCCAGTTACTATGGCCAGGTGATTATTATGAACTCCGTGCATATTGGTAACTATGGCGTTAAGGATGAAGATGTGGAATCCGGTTCTGTTAAAGTGCGTGGTATTGTAAGTCGAAACCTCGAAGAACATTTCAGTCGCCGCCTTGCAAAAGGTTCCCTGGATGAATATCTCAAAGAGAATAATATTATTGCTATTGAAGGGGTGGATACCCGCGCACTCACTGCTAAAGTACGTACCGAAGGTGCCATGAACTGCATTATCTCTTCCGAGCTTTTCGATGTGGAAGAATTAAAGAAACAATTGAGCCAGGTGCCTTCTATGGACGGACTGGAACTGGCCAGTGTAGTGAGCACTACTGAACCCTATGAAATGGGCGATCCCAACAGCGACCTGCGTATTGCTGTCCTCGATTACGGTGTGAAGAAACATATCCTGCAGTGTATGGTGGACCGCGGTGCTTTTGTTCGCGTATATCCTGCCAAAACTTCCTTCGAAGAACTGCAGCAATTTGCTCCGGATGGATACTTTATCAGTAATGGACCTGGCGATCCAGCTCCTATGGACTATGCCGTTAAAACAGTACAATCCATTCTGGAAACCAACAAACCCATGTTCGGTATCTGCCTGGGGCACCAGCTCCTGGCCCTTGCCAACGGCATACCGACGTTTAAAATGCACCATGGTCACCGCGGTTTAAATCACCCGGTTAAAAACCTCATCACGGGTAAATGTGAAATCACTACACAGAACCATGGCTTTGGTGTGGATCCGGAAGCAGTGAAAAAAGCCGATCATATTGAGATCACGCACGTGAACCTGAATGACCATTCCATTGAAGGTATCCGCGTTAAAGGCAAACCTGCTTTCTCCGTTCAATACCATCCGGAAAGTACTCCCGGTCCACATGACAGTCGTTACCTGTTTGATGAGTTCATCGGTATGATTAAGGCTTCGAAGAATTAATTCGTAGTTTTAATGCATGCTGCAGCTCAGTGCTTGTAAAGCAGGCGACTTTTTACTGGAACCTATTGTCAGATCCGATCAGCCTTTTGTATTCAAAGGACTGAGTGATCCTGCCGTGATTAAATTCTATGGGGTTTCATATGATTCATTGGAGTCTACTGCAGCTCAAATGGATTTCTATGAAAACCTGGTGAAAGAGGAGCGTGGTGCCGCCTGGAAGATTGTTGATGGGCTGAACCAACAACCTGTTGGCGTGCTAGCCGGTTATGACTATCAACCCCGGCATGAAAAGATGGAAATCGGCTTCTGGCTGGTGCCGGAATACCAGGGCAAAGGAATACTGAAAACAGTACTTCCTGTTTTCCTGCAGCAACTGCAAGCCTTATTTAAACTGCACCGGCTGGAAGCTACTGTTGAATCAGAAAACCTGGCCAGTTGCCGGCTCCTTGAAAAAACAGGCTTTAAACAAGAGGGACTGTTGCGTGATTACGAAATCAAAAATGGAAAGCGAATCAGTCTCTTCGTATATTCCTTATTGTTAGCTAACTGAATTATGAATATTGCCATCCTAAACGGACCCAATCTAAACCTGCTGGGAAAACGCGAACCCGGCATCTACGGCTCGCAGGATTTTGAAAGTTTCCTTCAAAGCCTTCAGGCCAAATATCCCGCCATCAGCATTAGTTATTTTCAATCCAATCTGGAAGGGGAATTAATTGATGAACTTCAGCGCGTGGGTTTTTCAGTGGATGGCATTATCCTGAACCCCGGTGGTTATACCCATACTTCTGTTGCCCTCGGAGATACCATCGCGGCCATTACCAGTCCGGTGATTGAAGTGCATATCAGCAATGTGCATGCCCGTGAGGACTTTAGAAAAATATCTCATATCAGTGCCAAGGCAAAAGGAACGATTGCGGGGTTGGGACTGAAAGGCTATGAGTTAGCCCTTCAGTTCTTCTTACCCTGATCATTTTTTTGCATCCGCAGGCACCAGTTTTTGAATGCCGCTGAGTGAGCAGATATAAATACTTCTGCCATGGGTACCGACTACCAGTTCGTTGGCTTCTTCCTGGATCGCCAGATCATGAACCGGAATCGCTGCCGGTAAGTCTTTGGTGAAAGCATGGAAACTGATACCATTATCCAGACTGGCATACAATCCACCATCTGTGCCTGCATATATAATACTTTCTGCCTTTGGATCTTCTCTGAGTACGTTCACCGGTTCTGAAGGCAGGTTCAATCCCAGCTGCTTCCAGGTTTGACCATAGTCCTCACTGACATAGATATACGCAGTAAAATGATCATTGCGATATCCATTCAGTGTAACATACACCTTGCCTTCTTTCCACTTGCTCGCTACTACTCTTGATACATATAATCCCTGCGGCAATCCGGGTTGTTTTTTTACAGGCAGACCAATTTTTGTCCAGGTAACACCACCGTCTTTGCTTACCTGCACATTGCCATCGTCTGTACCAATATAAAGTAATCCGAATCGAAGGGGAGATTCCGAGATAGTGGTTATTGTTCCGAATGGTACATCCCCGGTTTTGCCTCCATTGGTGAGGTCATCACTCATGGTTTGCAACTGATCTCCACGATTCAGGGAACGATGAAACTTACTTGATCCATAATACAGTATATCCTGGTTATGTGTACTGAGTAAGATAGGTGTCTGCCAGTTAAACCGCAATGGATATTCTCCCATTTTATGAAGCGGACGAATCATTTTGCGCTCGCGGTTTGCGAGGTTGATCCGCGTATAAAATCCAAATTGAGAACCGGTATACACCACCTGGTTGGTTCGGGTATCTACCTGGGCCTGCATCCCATCTCCACCACCGATGCGCTTGTACGCATACTCACCCCTTTCCATCCAGTACATATTCTCTTTGTGATTGGAAGGACCATACCAACTTCCATTGTCCTGCAAGCCTCCGTAAATATTATAGGGCTTTGCTTTATCTACAGCTATGGCATAATACTGTCCAACGGATGGCGCCTGCACCTTGAACCATTCCGCACCGCGATCATAACTGATATTACAGCCTCCATCATTACCATTGATGATATGATCATCTTTACGCGGATTGATCCACAACGCATGATGATCCGAATGCACATTTGGTTTATCAATTGAAGCAAACGTTTTGCCTCCGTCTTCCGATACCATCAGATCAATTCCAAGAATAAAAACGCGTTCCGGATTGGAAGGCGATACATAGATCTTTCCGAAATAATAACCATAACTGCTGTAATTATCAATGGGCTTCAGGTTGGTTTTAGTCCAGCTCTTTCCTCCATCTTCCGAGCGATATACTTCACATCCCTTTACCGATTTATTCTGAAAGCCATCGTCCACAAACAGGAAATTATACAGTGCTGTTGGGGCAATGGAATCCATTGCCACCATCCGCTTTAACCGTTCAACTGTATATTCAGCAGGTACCCGGTTGGTGCTGAGAAATTTTTTAAGCCGGCTGCTGTCCAGTTGCTGAAAAGCTGCCTTGTCGAGGTTTTTCAAGGCTGCCAGCTGATAGGTAGAATCATTTTCTTTTTTAGCCACCACTTCGCGTGAATCCTGGTTGTCTACTACTGCATACACTATGCTGGGTTGTTTAGGATATACCGCCAGCCCAATTCTTCCGGTTCCTGCACCTGTCACAAATCCGGATCCTGCTCCACTTATCAGTTGCCAGTTATTGCCACCATCCGTAGATTTAAAAATGCCACTGGTTTTACCACTTTCTTCAAAATTCCAGGAAGAGCGGGTCCGGTACCACATAGCTGCATAGAGTTCATCGGGCTGCTGTGGATTGAGCTGAAGGTCTATTGCGCCTGTGGTTTCATCAATGTATAAGGTCTGCTTCCAGCTTTTACCGCCATCCGTCGTTTTGTAAATGCCGCGTTCCTTATTCGGACTGTATAAATGTCCCATTACCGCCACCCAGGCAGTCAGGCTATCCGACGGATGCAGTACCACTTCACCAATATGATGTGAGTCCGAAAGGCCGAGGTAGGTCCAGGTAGCACCATTATCGGATGATTTGTACATCCCGATGCCGGCATAGGTAGAGCGACTGCTATTTACTTCGCCGGTGCCCAGCCAGATAGTTCGTTTTGGACTGTTCCAGTTAATGGCGATATCGCCGATGCCTATCACCATTTCCTGGTCAAAAATGGGCGTAAAGGAGAGGCCATTGTTTTTAGTATGCCAGAGCCCACCAGTAGCATAAGCCAGGTAGAATTCAGTCGGATCTTCGGGATTGACTTCCATGTCAACTACCCGTCCACCCATGATCGCCGGACCAACATTCCGGAAGGCGATGTCTTTTAATGGGCTGTTCGCCCGGGCTTCCTGCCGCTTTTGCAAAGCTTTAAGACGCTCCTCACCACTGGTTGGGCGGATTTGTGCATAGCTTTGTAAAGCCAGGAAGAGACAGAGGATTCCGGCATATTTATTGGGACGGATAACAGAGCCTGAAAATACCATGGCAGTTAAATTTTCGTTTTAGTTAAAATCAAACATAACAACAATGCGTTGGATTTTGATCATATCCCTGCTGATTTCCTTACCATCCTTTGCACAGTGGAAGGATTATATTATTGGTGTGAAGGGGGATACCCTGAATAAAGTGGATATGCAGGCAAAGAAACAGGGCCCCTGGGTGCACCGATATGAAACTATCCGGGGTGAAAGAGGCTATGAAGAAGAAGGAGAATACGTGGATGACCGCAAAGAAGGGTTGTGGCGGAAATACAGCCTGATGGGTGATTTGATGGCCATTGAAAATTATCGCTGGGGATTTCTGGATGGGAAAGCGCAATACTTTAATAACGCCGGCAATGTATTCCGGGAAGAATCCTGGAGAGCATTTAATCCGGATAAAGTATATGATACGATTGATGTGGAAGATGTACTGCTACCCGGCAATTTCAAACAGGTGATTGTGAAAAATGAAGGTGCTTCCGTAAAACACGGAACCTGGAATTATTTTGATCCGGCGAGTGGACTCATCGTCAAAACCGAAACCTATACCCTGGGTAAAATTGAGAAAAACAACAATCCATCTACCCTGGGTGCTGATACCCTGTCCATGGGGGCAAAAAAAGTGGCCAAACCAAAAGAAGTGCTGGAATTTGAAAAGAAAAATTCGGGCAAGAAAAAAGTCAGGGTGAGAGATGGATCTGTTGGTTATTGATCCTTTTGCTCAAACCGATCCCAGCGCTTTCTGAAAAACAACAGCTGATAATCAATGGCGTTCTGCCAGTAATCCCAGTTATGTCTGCCAGGACGTTCTGTATAATCATGTGCAATCTTCATTTCTGTGAGTCGTTTGTGTGCCGATCGATTCGCCATTAGCAGGTAATCATCTGTTCCACATTCCAATGCTAAGGCGATTGTTTCCTTCAAGGTGGTATCCGCGGTATTAAATGCTTTCAGCTGGTTCCAGTTAATCTGGCAACAGCTGGTGTCCACCGATTTATCACCCGATTTTGCGATAATCGATTTTGCAATAGGATCCACCATCAGTGCGCCACTCATGCTGCCTGCAGCTGCGAACAGCTCCGGATAATGAGAGGCCATGAAAAGTGCTCCAAATCCACCCATACTGAGTCCGGCTACTGCCCGGAAGCGGCGATCTTTTGAGGTGGGATATTTTTTATCAATGTAGGGGATCAACTCCTTTATAAAATGCGACTCAAAACGGTAGGAGCTGTCCAGCGGGTTATTGAAATAGAGGGTGGTACGACCACCATCCGGACAAACAATCAAGCAATTATAACGGTCTGCAGCGAGTTGTAGTTCCGGCACTTTTGTTATCCATAAATTGTAGCTGCCACCCATACCGTGCAGGAGGTATACAACAGGAAAACCATTAGCAGGGGCTTTGGATGCAGGCTCCACTACTATGAATTTCATGTCTTTTTTCATAGCCGGACTATACAAACTCAGGGTGTCCACTTTTCCGGCCATCAGGGAAGACTGGAGGAAGAGCAGTACTACTACCAATAGGGAACGAAACCAGTAAGCAATCCGCATAGAATCTAAAAATAGGTTGAAGAAATTAACTGAAAAATACCCGATCTGGTTCACAAATAAATGATAAAGAAATTTTGAGATATCCTTCCGTTGATTTAAATTTGATATCATTATAATATCATACTAATATGGAAAAGATCATTAAACCGATGTCCGGTTATTTAACCTTAATCCTTACGCTGGTTTTATTGGCGGTAAGTATTGCCTTGTTCGCAAACAGTCATGGGAATGGCTGGATGATTACAGCCGGAGTGATATTATCGCTTTCGGCGATTTTCCTCTCGGCCGGACTGATCGTGATTTCCCCCAACCACTCCAGGGTGCTTACCTTCTTTGGTAAATATGTTGGTACTGCTAAGGAGAATGGGTTGTTGTTCGTGAATCCGCTCTATACCAAACAAAAGATTTCATTACGCGCGGAGAACCTGGAAAGCTCCCGTCTCAAGGTGAACGATAGTATGGGTAACCCCATCGAGATTGCAGCCGTGATTGTATGGCGGGTTGCTGATACCTATAAAGCAGCCTTTGAAGTGGAGGATTACGAGCAGTATGTAAAAGTTCAAAGTGAAGCGGCGATCCGTCACCTGGCCACGAGTTTCCCTTATGATCAGTTTGAAGATGAACATGCTACTATTACGCTTAGGGGTGGGGGTGAGAAAGTGAACGAGTTGCTGGAGAAAGAATTGTCAGACCGGTTAGCACCTGCAGGTATTCAGATTATTGAGGCACGTATCAGTCACCTTGCCTACGCGCAGGAGATTGCAGGTGCAATGTTGCAGCGTCAGCAGGCCACCGCCATTGTTGCTGCTCGTACTAAAATTGTGGAAGGAGCTGTGGGCATGGTAGAACTCGCCCTGGAGCAGTTGTCTAAAAAGGAAATCGTACACCTGGATGAAGAGAAAAAAGCTGCGATGGTCAGCAATCTGATGGTTGTGCTGTGCGCAGAAAAAGCCGCGACACCCATTCTTAATACAGGAACACTGTATCAATAATTGGGACGGAAGCTTTTCCAATATTTATTTAATGAAATAAACCGTTGTGGCAGATAAAAAGAATTTTATACTACGCCTGGATGCAGATGTATATAAACTACTGGAGAAATGGGCCGCTGATGAATTCCGCAGTGTGAACGGGCAACTGGAGTGGATTATACACCAGCAGCTCCGTGCCGCGGGAAGGATGGCAGGGAAGGAAGGGGGAATGGAAGATGGGAAGAAAGGAAGAGGGAGAAAAGGAGGAGAGGAGGAAAGGAGGAAGGGCATGGAAGATGGAGCAAAGGAATAGGGAAAGAAAGGAGGAAGGAGCATAAGAGTAGCGGTCCAGGGACGGTGTTGGGCTGCAAGTGGGTCAGATGAAAGACGTAGGATAACGTAGGATTGCGTAGAATGAACTAAAAAAAATTGATCTGAAGAGAAGGGTGAACCGGACCATGTTTTGCCTTGAAAACCATGCTGCTACTGCAATTCCGACCATCTGGTTTCAGTTTGGTGAGCAATGTGTATTTGGCTCATGAAAAATCTTAATTGGCTCATAATTCTCCGAAAATAGTCCGAAAACGACCCTGATTGGCTCAGAACCACCCTTAATTGGCTCACAACTCGCCTCATTTGGCTCAATACTCGTTATAGCCATATAGCCAGGTAAAAGCTATTTCTGCATGTGTAGCATAAAAAAAGAAGTGGGTACCAGACCTCTGGTACCCACTTCTCTATTTATCAGTGATCACGTCTCCCTTTCCTCCCTCTTCCATTCCTCCCTCTTCCATTCCTCCATTCTCACATCTCACTTAAAACGCTTTCTTCTTCTCCATCGCTTTCTGCATTGGCGTAATACCAGTGCTTTGTCCGCGTGCAGCCTGCTTGAATTTGTACAACTGGAACTTGCTTGGAGCAGCAATAGTACCCCAGCTGTTATTGCCTTCGTTGATGTCTGCAGTTTCCTTCATCGGATCCAGCTGAATGGACTTCACTTTCTTATTCTTCACATATACCTTGGTTACTTTGTTCTCATTCTTTCTCCAGATCTGGGCAGGAATGCGATCCACTTCCTTGGTACCATCTTCATAGGTAAACTCAACGATGATGGGCATTACCAGTCCGCCTTTGTTAGCAAATGCGATCTCATAAATATGCTTGTTGCCATACTTCGTCTGCAGAGCCGCATCCGCTTTCTCCACATTCACATTGCTTGGTACTTCATAGGAAGTAGTATCATAAGGCTCGATTCCGCGTGCATATCTCCAGTAAAAATCACGCAGGGTGGTATCGCGATCGGTTTCAAACACAATATTCTTGTCTTCCCGGTTGCGAATCTTGGAGATATCTTCAAACTCATTCACCTGGGGCTTCGCTAATTTAATCTTTCTTGTTCCGGTTGCCTGTGCAGGCAGATCTGCAAATTCCGGTGTCAGGTATTTAACCGTATCGATAGCGATATCAGTTGCATCCGTGCTATAGAACCAGCCTCTCCAGAACCAGTCCAGGTCTTCTCCACTCGCATCTTCCAAAGTACGGAACAGGTCCGCAGGTGTTGGATGCTTGAACGCCCAACGACGTGAATACTCTTTAAAGGCAAAATCAAACAGCTCTCTGCCCATGATGGTTTCACGCAGAATATTCAATCCGGTTGCCGGCTTGGAATACGCATTCGGACCAAACTGAATAATGTTTTCACTGTTGGTCATGATCGGCTCCAGCTGATCTTTGGGCAGCTTCATGTAATCAACAATGCCTGCTGCCGGACCACGGCGACTTGGAAACTTATTATCCCACAATTCTTCTGTCAGGTATTCCACAAAAGTGTTCAGCCCTTCATCCATCCAGCTCCACTGACGCTCGTCACTGTTTACAATCATCGGAAAGAAGTTATGTCCTACTTCATGGATGATTACTCCCAGCATACCATATTTGGTGCTCTCGCTGTACGTTCCATCAGGAGCAGTGCGTCCGTAGTTGAAACAGATCATCGGATATTCCATACCGTTAGACGCTTCCACACTCTGTGCGGTCGGGTAAGGGTAGGGGATAGAGAACTTGCTGTAGGTTTTAATGGTATGTGCTACCGCTTTGGTGGAATAAGGGCGATACAATCCATAGGCCTCTTTTCCATAAAAGCTCATACACATTACCTTTTTGCCTTCTACTGTTGCAGGCATGGCATCCCATACAAACTTGCGACTGGATGTCCAGGCGAAATCACGTACGTTATCTGCCTTATAAATCCAGGTTTTTTTGGCTTTGCTTTTTGACTTCTCCGCTTTTTTAGCTTCCTCCAGGGTTACGATTTCAACCACATCTTTTGCGGTTTGTGCTTTCTGGTAACGGGCCATTTGCGTAGGGGTCAATACCTGTGCATAGTTCAGACACTCACCTGTTGAACCAACCATATGGTCAGCAGGTACGGTCATCTGTACTTTGAAATTGCCAAACGTGAGGGCAAATTCACCGCGACCTGTAAACTGGTGGTTCTGCCAGCCCTGGAAATCACTGTACACACACAGGCGGGGATACCACTGCGTGATGGTGAAAAGATGGTTGCCATCTTCAGGGAAGAATTCATAACCACCTCTGCCGCCTTCTTTCATACGATCGGTGATCTTGTAATTCCAGTCAATTTTCATGATGATCTTTTGACCAGGCTTCAGGGGTGTTGCCAGATCAACGCGCATCATGGTTTTATTGATGGTATACTTCATTGGTTTACCCAATGCATCAGTCAGTTTCAGAATATTCACACCGTTGTCATTTTTCTCTGGTACCATACGGTCCAGCTGCATGTCAACGGTTTGTCTGCCCATGGTGCTGGCATCCTGGTAATTAGCATTGTTTTCAGAACTGTGCTCGTTTTCATCCAGTTGAAACCAGAGATAGGACAATACATCCGGAGAGTTGTTGTAATACGTAATGGTTTCACTTCCGGTTAGGAGGAGTTTTTCTTCATCCAGTTCACATTTGATGTCATAGTCTGCACGCTGTTGCCAGTATTTTGGCCCAGGTGCACCACTGGCGGTACGGTACTCATTCGGCGTAGGCAGAATCGTACCCAGCTGCTCGAATTTATTCCCGTGATTAGAGCCGGGGTTGTTTTGAAGGTTCTGGGCCATTGCCGAACCCGACAATAAACCCAGGCATGCAAGTAGGAGATTTCTCATTGCTTTGTTGTTATTATTGCTGTTTGTGTTTTATTCAGTAATTCCGGGAATCTTTCCCATGCGATTTTAAGGGCGAATAGCAAAATCAGTAAAGACCAAACCCGAATCCACCACAATTGAGGAATTTTCAACTTCTCTACAAAAATAAAGGATAGCGCCAAGACAACCGCTACCACTAATAATTGCGCTACTTCAATACCGAGGTTGAAGGCCAGTAAATGACTGGTCAGGTTCTCCCCGCCTTCCAGGTCAAGCAGGAGGTTGGCGTATGCCAAACCATGTATCATACCAAAGAACAGCGCGAAGAAATAAATAACGGGTAATTTCTCCCGCTTACCATCCGGTTTGAAAAACAGGTTAATCAGTGCAGTACCCGCAATGGTAAGTGCAATCAGAAATTCGATCCATGGAACTGATACCGTTACATATCCAAAAACGCTTAATATCAGCGTAAGACTATGACCGATGGTAAAAGCTGTTACCAGGATAGCTACTTTTTTCCAATCTTCCAGTTTGTAACGCAGACAAAGTGCAGAAACAAATAATATATGATCCAACGCATCCCAGGTTAGGATATGTTCTACGCCGAGCCCGAAGTAAAGGTTAAAATCCTGCATAAATTCGAAAGCTACCAAAATAAAACAGAGTTTTGTGCTGGAAAAATAAAAATGTTCAATGGCTGCAATTTTGTTTAAATGGATGCTGGTTTCCTGGATGAGCTGGATGCATCCTTTTTATGTGGGAGTAACCGAAGTGCAACACAATAAAGCCGACCAGACACTGGAAATCAGTATCAAGTTATTTATTGATGATTTTGAAAGAGGTCTTTCAGCACAATACAAAACAACCGTAGACCTCACCAATCCAAAAGATGCCAAACAGACTGATGCCTGGATTTTCCAATATATTCAGAATAATTTTCATTTAAAAGTAAACGGCAAGCCAGTTACACTGGAATATGTTGGATATGAAAAAGAAAGAGAAGCTGCCTGGTGTTATGTCCAGGTCTCCAATATCGCAGAGGTAAAACAGCTGGCTATTGAAAATTCACTCTTGTACAATGTACTGGATCAACAAATCCATTTAATTCACCTGAATGCAAACGGCCAGCGAAAGAGTGGAAAGGTCATGAATCCGGAAAGACAGTTCAGCGCCAGTTTTTAATCTTCATCATCCATTCCTTCCCGGATATCCTGGGAAATAGTGACCAGTATTTTATCAATCCGGAGGGAATCCATATCAATGATCTCAAACCGGAATCCTTTCCATTCAAGGGTATCGCCGGTATGCGGAATCCGTTCCAGTTTGTGTAATATAAATCCGGCAAGGGTATTGAACTCCTGTTCTCCCTCATGCATCCAGTCGGTCATTTCAAACCGGGAAAGGAAATCATAGAAAGGAATTTGTGCATCTACCAGGTAGGAACCGTCATCACGTTTGATGATTTCATAATCTTCAATATCAGATTGAGGTAAATCACCAACAATTGCTTCAAGAATATCATTGAGGGTAATCATACCCAATACAGATCCATATTCATCCACGATAAAACAGGAATGCAGCTGTGTTTCCTTGAATTTTTCCAGCACTCTGTAAGCGGTATTGTTTTCCGGAACAAACATCGCTGGTTTCATAATGTGTTTAAACAGTGTAAGATCGTTGGTGATATATAAGTCTTTAATAGAAACCACTCCTTTTATATCATCAATATCGCCATCGCAAATGGGATAAATGCTATGTGGTTCTTTTATAATTTTTTCTTTAATGCTTTGTTCATTGTCATTTACGTCAAACCAGATGATATCACTGCGGTGCGTCATCAGGGAGGTAATATTCCGGTCGCCTAAATGAAACACCCGCTCAATGATTTCCTGTTCTGCTTCTTCAATGGTACCCTGTTCAGTACCCTCACTGATAATCGCTTTAATCTCTTCTTCCGTTACCTGTGAATCATTGGGTTTTACACCCAGCAGTCGGGTTAGAAGGTAAGTCGATTTGCTTAACAGCCAGATAAAGGGGTGCGTTGCCACACTAATGACGCGCATAGGGCCTGCTGCCAGCTTCGCGATCTTTTCCGGATTGGATAACCCGATTCGCTTGGGTAATAATTCTCCGAGCACCATGCTGAAATAGGTGAGCACAATCACGACAACCGCAGTAGCAAGCCCATTGCTATAATCGCTTAAAAAGGGAATATTTTTGAAAAAGGCAGCCACATCCGTCGTTACAGTGTCGCCAGAGAATATACCGGTTAAGATACCAATGAGGGTTATGCCAATCTGTACGGTTGATAAAAATGTATCCGGATGGTTGGCTAGTGCCAATGCTTCTTTGGCTCTCAGGTCACCTCTCTGTGCCTGTGCTTCGAGCCTTGCTTTTCTTGCTGAAACCAGTGCTATTTCGGCCATGGAAAAAAGGCCATTCAACAGTATTAAACCAAATATTATAAAGATCTCTATCATGATTGCTTAATTCAGCTGCCAGCCAATTTGGGCAGGCCAATATTTTTATTGAAGATACTACTCATCAGCATACCCAGCAGGAATCCAAGCAAACCGCCTGCCAGTACATCTAATGGGTAGTGTACAGCTACATAAACCTGTGCGAATGCCACCATGCCGGCAAATACAAACAGGCAATTGATCCAGCTGCCCAGGTAGGGACGCAGGGTGGTAGCAACAAAGGTGGCAAATCCAAAATGATTGGTTGCGTGGGAAGAGGTAAAACTGCTGCTGCGGGGGCAGTACCGAACGAAAAACCTCAATTGATCCATTAATTCAGGATCCCTGCAGGGACGTAAACGGATAATATTATTTTTAATCAGGTTGCTGCTGAATTGATCTGTGAGCGCAATTGTGCAAATGGCGAACAGAATCCACCACCATCCCTTTCTGCCAAAGTTCTGAATTGCCAGAACAATGAAAAAAAGATACAAGGGGATCCAGAAATAGGTTTCCCGGATATGCTGGAAAAGGAAATCCAGCACCGGATGCTGCCAGTGGGTATTAATCGCAAGAAGCAGGTGCTTGTCCCATTCCACCAGCCGGTTTAAAAATTCCATATCTTATTACAACTTACACAAAAATAAGTAGTTAGCAAGAATAAAACCGGTATGTGCAAATAATTGCGAAATTTGCGCACATGTTTCGATTGTCCCCACTGATCCGATGGATTTTACTGGTCCTGTTATTTTTGCTCCTTACCATGAGTGTGGCCAGGTTGTTCACCTGGATGATATTTTCCATTCCCGGCTCATCATCTTCTTCCAACTGGCCGGTATTCTGGCTGGGATTGCGTTATGACCTCCGCCTGGTGTCCATTATCGGATTGGTATTGTTGATACTTGGAGCATTTAAGCCATTGAATCCATTTAAAAATCCGGCTGCCAAAAAAGGATGGACCTGGGTACTTGGCTTTGTATTCCTGTTACTGATCATTTTTTACATTATTGATTTCCTTCATTTCCGCTACCTGAACCAGCGTCTGAATGCCAGTGCACTTAGTTTTCTGCAGGATGCCGGAATATCCGCCAGTATGGTTTGGCAGACCTATCCGGTAATTCAGTTATTGCTTGCGATTATAGTTCTTACCTGGCTGATGTTGTTAAGCTTGCGGAGAATTTTTCGTTGGACAGAAAAGCCGGCCAGCACGGTCGCCACGCCTTATAAGTGGATTAACCCAATAATCCTGGGTGTTGTTTTTGCCATTGGGATTTTCGGCCGGGTGGGACAGTATCCGCTTCGCTGGAGTGATGCCTTCAACCTGGGCTCTGATTTTAAAGCCAATATCGCACTGAACCCCATACAGTCGTTTTTTAGTTCTTTCAGTTTCCGGTCTACTTCTTATGATATTGCAAAGGTTCGTGCCTCCTATAACCAAATGGCAGACTGGCTGAGTGTAACTGAAAAGGATAGCGCCGCCCTCACTTTCTCCAGGCAGGTGCAGCCAGATTCCATAGCAAACTGGACTGGTGACAAAACACCGAATGTGGTATTGGTGATTTGTGAAAGCTTTAGTGGATATAAAAGTTCGATGTGGGGCAATCCCTTGAATACAACACCTTATTTCGCTGAATTATGCAAGAACGGATTGTTTTTTGACAACTGTTTTACACCAACGATCGCTACTGCGCGAGGGGTTTGGGCAACCCTGACCGGCATCCCGGATGTGGAACTGGTGAAAACTTCCAGTCGCAATCCCATGATGGTGGATCAGCACATGATTGTAAATGAATTTAAAGACCATAGCAAATATTATTTCATCGGGGGTAGCACAAGCTGGGCGAATATCCGGGGCATACTCAACAATAATATAAGCGGTTTAAAAATTTTCGAAGAACAGGATTACGATGCTCCTAAGATCGATGTCTGGGGCATAAGTGATAAACATCTTTTTTTACAGGCGGATAAAATCCTGCGAAAAGAACAACATCCTTTTTTTGCTGTCATTCAAACCGCCGATAATCATCGCCCCTATACGATACCGGAAGAAGATCGCGAAGCATTGGGAATCGTAAATTTTCCATTGGATAGTTTACGCAAGTATGGATTTGAATCCAATGAAGAACTGAATGCATTCCGGTATACTGATTATAGTTTTAAAACCTTTATGGAAGCAGCAAAAACAGCGCCTTATTTTGATAATACGCTCTTTGTATTTATTGGCGACCATGGAATTGCCGGCAATGCAGGCCCGTTGTTTCCTGCCTCCTGGACAAAAAATTCACTCTCTTCGAACCATGTTCCGCTGCTTTTTTATGCACCCGGAAAAATTCCGGTGAAGCGGATAAATGATCTTGCTTCACAGGTGGATGTATTGCCTACCATTGCAGGTATTGCCAATATTCCTTACCGGAATACTACTCTTGGCAGGGATCTTGCCAGCATGCATTTTTCCGGCAAGGGCACTGAGAGCAGGGCTTTTATTTTGGATATCAACAATAAGAACCGGGGTATTATTTACGATCAGTATTATTATTCAAAATCGCTCCAGGGAAATGTTCAGAGTCTGGTTTGGGCAGATTTTACAAAAGCACAGGATAAACCGGAGCCGCCCAATGACTGGTATGAATGGTGGTCGCAGGCTTATTTTGAAACAGCCCGATATCTCCTGTTGCACAACAAGAAAAATGCGGCTAAATAGGAGGGAGAAATTTTTTCGCCAGCACAATCATACGGGGCGATTTTTTTACATCGTAGTGACCGAATAAATAATCTCCATAAACTTCCTGGACCTGCAGATGGTGAAAGGCAAGCATGTCAGTCATGTCTCCCAATGAATATTTTGCTACCTGCTCTGTAAACAGCAGCGGTTCATTGAGCTGTTCATCCATGACCTCAATTTTTTTATGAAAATGAGTTTCATCAAACCATTTGGTAACGCAAAATTTTACACCCTGGTATTCTTCTTCTCTGGACGATTCAAGATGATCTTCCGTGTAGTGCGTATTTAAATAATCAATAACCAGCGTGCCTCCGGGTTTCAATGCATTGGCAATGGTTCGTATGGCATTATAGTTTTCTCTTTCCGTTCGGAAATAACCGAAACTGGTAAAGAAGTTAAATGCATAATCAAAATAATTAACCCAAAAGGGTAAACGCATATCATGCAGGAAAAAATGCAGCGTATCAGAACTGTATTGTTGAGCCGCTTGAATACTGCGTGGGGATAAATCGATTCCGGTAATATCAAATCCTTTGGAAGCCAGACGTATGGCATGTCGCCCCCTGCCACATGCAATATCCAATACTTTAGAACCTGGGGGCACTGGTTGTAAATGGTTGATTAGCCGGTCCACAAACGCGTCCGCTTCAACTTCATCACGCTGGTGATAGAGGATCGGATAGTAGGGGGAGTCGAACCATTTTTCGAACCATTCTACCGCTGCCATTTGAATATTTTTACCAAATGTAATCGGAGCCGGCCAATTTTTGATAAATCTTCAATATTTAAGCTGCTCACCACAAGGCAGAAACCTTTATTTTTGGACCCATAAACCTGTGACCAGTGGCATTGATAAAAAGTATTTCCGGAATTAGAGGAACGATCGGCGGTAATCCTACTGAAAATTTAACACCTCTTGATATTGTTCGTTTCGCTGCCGCCTATGGTAGTGTTTTAATGGAAAATCAAAAATCTCCCAGGGTGGTAATTGGGAGAGATGGGAGAATTTCAGGTGAAATGGTTAGCCAGCTGGTAACGCAAACACTGGTTGGATTAGGAATTCAGGTTGTTGACCTGGGACTCAGTACTACTCCAACCGTAGAAATGGCAGTTGTTTGGGAAAAAGCAGATGGAGGAATCATTCTGACGGCAAGTCATAACCCCAAAGAATGGAATGCACTGAAGTTGTTGAACAGCGCAGGTGAATTCATTTCCGCAGAACTGGGTGCACGCGTGCTGGAGTTGGCTGCTAATGAGAAATTTCAGTTTGCTGCAGTTGATAAACTTGGTTCTGTAACTACCAATAACAGCTATTTTGAAAAACATATCCAGGCAGTACTGGATTATCCGCTGGTAAATAAAGAAGCGATTGCTAATAAACAATTTAAAGTTGTTGTTGATGCCATCAACTCCACTGGCGCACTGGCGATTCCACAATTGCTGAAGGCACTTGGTGTAGAAGATGTAATCGTTCTCAATGAAGAAGTAAACGGACGTTTTGCTCACAATCCTGAACCCCTCCCGGAAAATTTATCTGGGTTAAGTACCGAAGTTAAAAAACAGGGAGCTGCCCTTGGTATTGCAGTGGATCCGGATGTAGACAGACTTTGTTTTGTATGTGAGGATGGCAGTATGTTCGGCGAAGAATTTACACTGGTGGCGGTTGCTGATTATGTGCTTTCGCACCGCAAAGGCAATACGGTTTCCAATATGTCTTCCACCAAAGCACTTAAAGAAATAACCCTTCAGCATGGTGGTGAATATTATCCTTCTGCTGTTGGTGAAGTGAACGTGGTGAAGAAAATGAAAGAAGTAAACGCTGTTATTGGTGGAGAAGGAAACGGTGGCATCATCGTTCCGGATTTTCATTATGGCCGTGATGCGCTCATCGGTATTGGTCTTTTCCTTAGCGCGCTGGCACAACATAAAAATGGTATCAAATCTTTCAGAAACCGCTACCCTGATTATTTTATCTCGAAGAACAAAATTGAGCTGGAGAAAGGAATCAACGTGCAGGAGATTTTTGAACAGATTCAGCAGAAGTACAAAAAGCAGCCGATTAATACGGAAGACGGATTAAAGATTGAATTTGAGTCCGACTGGGTACACCTGAGAACCTCCAATACTGAACCGATTATCCGGATTTATGCGGAGAGTAATTTTGAAACAACTGCCAATAATATTGCTTTGCGCCTGATGCAGGACATTAAAGAATTCATCCAATAAATCCGAAAAAGGATTAATCAGAATAATTTTGGAAATTTGCGGCTCGCTGGTACCAGCGAGCTTTTTTTATTTAAATCATTCTTGTGCAACGCATATACCTGGATAACGCAGCTACTACGGCCCTTGATCCGGCTGTTCTGGAAGTTATGATGCCTTACCTGACCGATAAATTCGGTAATCCATCTTCCATTTATTCTTATGGAAGGGAAAGCCGTTTGGGAATTGAAAATGCCCGCAAAACGGTTGCCAGATTGCTGGGTGCCCATCCTGCCGAGATTTTTTTTACTTCCGGTGGTACCGAAAGCAGTAACACAGCAATCCAGGCCGCTATTCTGGATCTGGGCTGTACGCATATCATCAGTTCTCCTATTGAACACCATGCTACCCTGCATACAGTTGAGTACTTCCAGAAACGCCATGGTATAGCGGTTAGCTGGATTCGGGTGCTGCCAGACGGGCATGTAGATCTTGGGCAGCTCAGAGAATTGCTTGCTGCCCATGATGGCAAATCGTTGGTAACCCTAATGCATGCGAACAATGAAATTGGCAACCTGACGGATATTCACCGGGTAGGGGAGATTTGTAAAGAATTCAATGCCATTTTTCATTCAGATACGGTTCAGACAGTAGGGCATTATCCTTTTGATCTGCGCAATACACCGGTGCATTTTATTACAGGAGCCGGACATAAATTTCATGGACCAAAAGGGGTAGGTATTTTGTACATCAATGAAAATGTGCAGATCAAACCATTTATTCATGGCGGATCGCAGGAACGCAACATGCGGGCGGGTACTGAAAATCTCTATGGCATTGTTGGTTTTGCCAAAGCCCTTGAGCTTGCGATGGCCAACTATGAAAAAGACAGCGCCTATATAGGGGAATTGAAATCCTATATGGCGCATCAATTGCTGAAGGAAATTCCGGGAACTGCTTTGAATGGCGACTGCTTCGGTAAAAGCCTGTATACGGTATTGAATGTTGCATTCCCGAAAACAGAGAAATCTGAAATGTTACTCTTTAATCTCGATATCAATGGTATTTGTGCATCCGGCGGAAGTGCCTGCACCAGTGGCGCTGATTTGGGATCACATGTGATCCGTGCTTTCAACAACGACCCTAATAAAGTGGCGGTTCGCTTTTCTTTCTCCAAACACAATACGAAAGAAGAAATCGATCAGGTTATTGCGAAATTAAAGGGGATGTTTTAAGAAGCTGAAATAATAATTCCGGTTCATTGGTAGTGATCATGGGAAATCCTTTCTCCAGGAAATACCGGAGTGTTTTTTCATCATTTACGGTCCATACATTCAGCACCATGCCATATTTTTTAGCATCCGAAATCCAGTTTTCATTTTTCTGAAACACGGAATAATGATAATCAAGTCCGGGCATGTTGTCTTTTTTCAATTCATCCGGTGATTTATTGCCATTCAAAAACTGTACATGCGCAGCCGGGTCCAGTTGTTGCACTTTCAGAAGGATGTTATAATCAAAACTGATATAGTTTGCCCATGCCTGTGCCCCCAGTTCATGTACCAGCTCCACTGTTTTACGGGCACGGAGAGCTGCACGTTCAGCACCCTTGTCTGTTGGTTTGATCTCCACAATCAGTTTGGTACCATATTGTTTCATACCTTCTTCCAGGTAGGCTCGGAGTGTTGGAAGCATTTCTCCATTGTCCAGTCTGTCTTTGGCTAATTCAGCATAGGTATACTCTTCAATTGCTTTTCCCTTATAATGCGCATCATGATTTACAACCAGGCTATCGTCTTTTGTCATATGCACATCAAATTCAGAACCTGCACATCCCAATGTTACGGCCTGCTGCAGGGCTTTGATGGAGTTTTCAGTAGTAGGTATTTTTTTCCAGGCACCCCGGTGCGCAATTACAGGGTTGCGATGAAACTGATCATTCAAAATCCGGAAGACTTTTTTCTCAGGCTTTCCTTCCAGCAGGTAGGTAAGTTCCACTGTCAGCTCTTTTTTTTCCCTGATGGCCTGTTGCCCTTTTTTGGACAGGTATAATTGTCCTTTTTTCCAGGTGAAATAGTCGCGGTTGGATACCACTTCAACTTTTTCAATTCTACCATTGATCAGCTTACCGATTTCTGCTTTGCCACTGAAAATATAATTGGAAAGTGTTACCATAGTTTCCGGTGCTGTTGTTGCCTTGCCTGCTATTGTCATAAATAGCATGGTGATAACCAGGAGAATTGTTTTCATACCCGGAAGTTAACCAATCAGCGGATCATGTTTTTAATTTCCTGCAATTTTAATAAGGCTTCAACGGGGGTAAGTCGATTGATATCCAGGCCTTCCAGCAATGTCCGGATGTTTTCAAATGTCTGACTGTGTACATCAAAGATGGAAAGCTGCATTTTGGGGCCACCGATCTCTTTTACTTTTTCATCCAGTGAATGTACTCTCGGTGTTTTTTCATCTATCGACTGAATATGCTGCGTTTCCAGTTGCGATAAAATTTCATTAGCCCGTCGGATAAGGGATGCAGGCATTCCGGCCATCCTGGCCACATGGATACCAAAACTATGGGTGCTTCCACCCGGGGCCAGTTTACGCAGGAAAATGATTTTGTTTCCTACCTCTTTGTTGGTGATATGATAATTCCGAACCCGCTCCAGGTTGTTTTCGAGTTCATTCAGTTCATGATAATGCGTAGCAAATAAAGTCAGCGGCTGTTGTGGAATCTGGTGTAAATGTTCCACCATACTCCATGCAATGGAAATGCCATCATAGGTAGAAGTGCCTCTTCCGATCTCATCCAGCAGGATCAGGCTGCGTTGGGTTACATTGTTCAGGATGCTGGCAGTTTCATTCATCTCTACCATGAAAGTGGATTCCCCGCCACTCAGGTTATCGGATGCACCTACACGTGTAAATATTTTATCTGTTAATGGCAGATTTGCCCTGGTAGCAGGCACAAAACTTCCCATATGCGCCATCAGTGTTATCAGCGCTACTTGTCTGAGCAAGGCACTTTTACCCGACATATTGGGACCCGTCAGGATAATGACCTGCTGATCTGTTTTATTTAAGGTAATGGTATTGGATACATATTGATCACCCGGGTTCAAATACCGTTCAATCACCGGGTGCCGACCTTCTTCAATGTATAAATCTACCTGCTCGCTTAGTTCTGGTTTCTTATACCCAAACTGAATCGCATTGTTCGCGAAACAGATCAGGCAATCCAGGATGGCCAGGATATTGCCATTGGTCTGAATAGGTGCCAGAAAATCCTGCAACTCATTCAGCAGGGATTCAAATATCGAAAACTCCAGTGCCAGGATTTTATCCTCGGCCCCGGTGATTTTTTCTTCGTACTCTTTTAATTCGGGCGTAATGTAACGTTCTGCATTGGCGAGGGTCTGCTTTCTGGTCCAGCTTTCCGGCACTTTGTTTTTGTGCGTGTTGGTTACTTCCAGGTAATATCCAAATACATTGTTGAATCCAATCTTGAGTGATGGTATGCCCGTTTTTGCAGCCTCTTCCTGTTGCAGTTTCACCAGGTACTCCTTGCCGGAACTGGCGATGGATCGCAATTCATCGAGTTCAGCATGTACACCATCTGCTATATAATTTCCTTTGGCAGTGGTAGGGGCAGGGTTCTCCATGATTTCCTGCAATATCTTCTCAGCGATATAGGTACATGGATTCAATGCGTTGGCGAGCCTTCGCAGGTATTCATTGGTTACGCCCGAACTGGCCGACTGTATTTCTTTTACCTGTTGCAATCCTTTTGCCAGGTGGATCAGTTCGCGGGGACCAATCTTTTTTAGGGGGATCTTACTTACCAAACGCTCCACATCGCCACATAACTTGATACGATGACTGGTTTGATTGCGTTCCTCTACCTGTGCGATAAAATATTCTACGAGTCCAAGCCGCTCCTGGATCCTGGAGAGATCTTTCAAGGGGAATACCATCCATCTTTTCAATAAGCGCGCACCCATAGGAGATACGGTATGATCCAGCACCTTCAATAGCGAATGTGCTTCACTGTTAGGTGCTCCCAGCAATTCCAGGTTACGTATAGTGAACCGGTCCATCCATAAAAAATCATCCCGGTCGATCCTTTGCATGGAGGAAATATGCTGTAGGTTGGGATGCTCAGTATCCCGCAGGTAATGCAGTATTGCACCTGCAGCTACCAGTCCCAATGGTAGTTCTTCCACCCCGAATCCTTTCAGTGAATGGGTCTGGAAATGTTTGAGCAGGGTTTCCTGTGCATAGGTATCCTGGAAGATCCATTCATCCAGGGTGTAGGTATAAAAGCGGTTGCCGAAATTTTCCTTGAATGTTTTCTGTTTGTTGCGTTGAAACAGTACTTCCGCCGGCTGAAAGCTTTGCAGGAGTTTGTCGGCATATTCTTTATCACCCTGGGCCAGGAAAAATTCGCCCGTTGAAATATCCAGGAAGGCAATGCCAAACTGCTCCTGGTCTGCAAAGAATAAAGCTCCCAGGAAATTATTGCTATGATGTTCCAGCAGTTTTTCGTTGGTCGTGGTTCCCGGGGTAACCATCTCTGTTACTCCTCTCTTCACAATTCCTTTAGCCTGTTTGGGATCTTCGAGCTGATCACAAATGGCCACCCGATAACCGGCTTTTACCAGTTTGTGCAGGTACGTATCGAGTGCGTGATGGGGAAAGCCGGCCAGCTCTAATGAGTAAGCTGCTCCGTTGTTTCGTTTGGTCAGGGTAATGCCCAACACCTGGGAGGCGATGATGGCATCCTGTCCGAATGTTTCATAAAAATCCCCTACCCGGAACAACAATACGGCATCCGGATAACGTTGCTTAATTGCTTTATGCTGTTGCATCAAAGGGGTGTCTGCACTCGATTTCGACATAGGCAGCAAATATAGGGCCTTCCCTCAGATGCCCCTCCGGGTGAAATCACGGTGGGGAAAAGTTGGGAATCAATCTTTGTATATTTGCAGCATGCGTAAACTTCGCCTGGAAGAACTGGGAAGAAAATCAGTAGATGAGTTCAAACAATCCGAAAAAATTCCCATTGTGGTGGTGTTGGATAATATTAGAAGTATGCATAATGTGGGGAGTGTTTTTCGTACCGCAGACGCCTTCCTGATCGAAGCTATTTATCTCTGTGGCTATACCCCGCAGCCGCCCCACCGGGATATTCATAAAACAGCGCTGGGTGCAACCGAAACAGTTCATTGGCGTTATTATGCTACAACCAGTGAAGCAGTGGAGGAATTGAGGAACCAGGGCTATGAGGTTTTCGCGGTGGAGCAGGTGACAGACAGCATACCCCTGAACCAGTTGTACCAGGAACCCAATGAGAAAATTGCACTGATTTTTGGCAATGAGGTAAATGGCGTTGATGCAGCTGTATTACCAATGTGCAAGGGATCCATAGAAATTCCCCAGTTTGGAATGAAACATTCATTGAATGTTTCCATTGCAGCCGGAATCGTATTGTGGGAACTGGTTAGAAAAAAAATATAAGACCGATGTCAACCGTAAAGAATTACCTGAGCCTGATCAAATTCAGTCATACCATCTTCGCCATGCCTTTTGCGATGATTGGTTTTTTCCTGGCTGCTACCGGTTCCACCGGGTATTTTGGTTTATTAACCCAGGATTACCGCCTGGTTATTCTGAAGTTTCTGCTGGTGATCGCCTGTATGATCTTTGCCAGGAGTGCGGCGATGGCCTTCAACCGCTACCTCGACCGCCAGTTTGATGCAAAAAATCCAAGGACCGCTATCCGCGAGATTCCTGCCGGAATCATCAGTGCAGACCGGGCACTCTGGTTTACGATTGCCAATGCTGTGCTCTTTATCGCAGCTACTTATTTTATCAATCCGCTTTGTTTTTATTTATCCCCTGTTGCTTTGCTCGTAGTGCTAGGGTACAGTTATACCAAACGTTTTACAGCACTCTGTCACCTGGTATTGGGATTGGGATTATCCCTCGCACCGATTGGTGCTTACCTGGCTGTTACAGGATATTTTGATTGGCTTCCAGTGCTGTTTTCTTTTGCCGTGATTTTTTGGGTGAGTGGATTTGATATCATTTATGCTTTGCAGGACGAAGAATTTGATCGCTCCAACCAGTTGCATTCTATTCCGGCAGCATTGGGAAAAAAGAAAGCGCTCCGGATTTCTGAACTGCTTCATCTATTAAGTACAACCAGTGTGGTACTGGCTGGTTTGGAGGGACATTTTGGTGCCTGGTACTGGATTGGTGTATTGGTATTTACCGGCATGCTCATCTATCAGCATTCCATCGTGAAACCAAATGATCTTAGCCGGGTAAACCTCGCCTTCATGACAGCCAATGGAATTGCCAGCGTAGTCTTTGCGCTTTTTGTGATTGCGGATCTGCTGGTCCGTTAAAATAGATACCCATGCCCAGAATTATGGCCATTGATTATGGCGGAAAAAGAACCGGAATAGCAGTCACAGATCCATTTCAGATAATTGCAACCGGCCTAACTACCATTGAATCCAGAGAATTGATTCCTTTTCTTAAAAAATACCTGGCGGCAGAAGAGGTTGAACGCATTATAATAGGTGATCCCCGTAACTGGGATGATTCCGAAACCCATGCAACTCCCCTGGTTGCGGCTGCTATCAGGGAGATCCAGAAAAACTTTCCTCAGTTACCTATTGAAAAAGTGGATGAACGTTATACATCCGTAATGGCGAAGCAGACCATGCTGCAATCCGGACTCAAAAAGAAAGCCCGCCGGAATAAAGCCCTGGTGGATGAAATCGCCGCTACTATCTTATTGCAGGAATGGTTGGGCCGGATTTCGTAACTTTGTCCGCTAATTCTTTAAGATTCATGATTTTACCTATTGTAGCATATGGCCATCCGGTTTTACGGGCAGTTGGCGTGGAGATTGATAAAGAGTATCCGGGCCTGGAACAACTGATTGCTGATATGTGGGAGACCATGTACAACAGCAATGGAGTAGGCCTTGCTGCGCCTCAGATCAATCGTCCCATCCGGTTATTTGTGGTGGACAGTCTTCAAATCATTCATAACCTGGAAGAGGACGAAAAAAAGGAATACCCCGGAGATGAAGGGATCCGCGAAGTTTTTATCAATGCGCAGATCAAACAGCTGGACGGAATGGAGTGGGCATATAATGAAGGCTGTCTGAGTATTCCCAAAGTCAGGGAAGATGTCATGCGCAAAGAAACCGTTACCCTGACATATCTGAATGATGCATTTGAACCCCAGGAAAAAACTTTTACAGGAATTACTGCCCGTGTCATTTTACATGAATACGATCATATTGAAGGCAAACTTTTTATTGATCATATCAAGCCATTGAAAAGAACTTTGCTGAAACGCAAACTGGATGATATTTCCAAAGGGAAAATCAGGGTTGATTACCGAATGTTGTTTCCAAAATAACCGCTCTTGAAATCTTCCATATCCGTACTGTGTATTTTTCTATTGCTCATTGGCCATCCTTTTTCGGTAAGGTCACAGGATTCCCTGCTGACAGTTGATGATAAAATAGTTACCCTTAAAGAAGTGGTGGTTTTGTCGAATCTGGATGTGCCGGGTTTTGTTCGAAGAATCCAGCTTGATACCAGTTTTTATCGCGCATTTAAAAACCTGCGGGAGATCAATTATACGGCATTAAATGATGTGCGTATGATGGATAAGAAAGGTAACGTGAGTGGCTCATTACAGAGCAGAACCCTTCAGACCTTTGCACAGGGCTGTCGTGAAATGGAGATAAAGGAGGAAAAACTGGCAGGCGATATTAAAGACAAAAACGGCGATTGGAATTATACCACCATGGAGATGTATGCCAGTCTGTTTTTTACCAATGGAAAAATTTGTGGGGAGAATAATTCGGTATCTCAGGCAGAACTCAGCCTGAAGCATAAACGCGGACTGGAAAAACACAAAGAGCAGCTGAAGATGCTTTTTTTTAATCCCGGAAGAAAGATCCCGGGTATTCCATTTATCGGTGACAAAATCAACATCTATGAACCACCCATGTCGGAGCTCTATGAATTTGTGCTTGATATGGAAAATTACAAAGGCGAAAATGTGTACGTTTTCAGGATAGCCGCACTGCCCGATTTGCCTGCCGGAAAACGATCTGATATAGTGATAAACCGGGTTGATACCTGGTTTCATCCTTCAGATATGCGCATACTCGCACGCCGGTATGACCTTAGCTACCGGGCAGGTGTATACGATTTTGATGTAAGAATGGAAGTGGAGATGACCAGGGTGGGAGAGCTCTTGTTGCCATCCCTGCTTCGTTATACAGGAGACTGGAAAGTTGCTTTCAAAAAAAGAGAACGGGGAATCTTTACAGCCACCTTATTTGGATTCGGAAAGTAGATCTCCTTTTGATTTTACATAACGCCTCCATTTTTCTATCAGTTCCTGCATGTCAGTTGGCAGATCTGATTCAAACTTCATCGCTTCACCACTGCGCGGATGCTGAAAGCCAATACTCTTGGCGTGTAAAGCATGCCGGGGACAAACAGCAAAGCAATTATCAATAAACTGCTTGTATTTGGTGTAAACCGTGCCTTTGACGATTCGGTCGCCACCATAAAAATCATCATTGAACAGGGGATGCCCGATATGCTGCATATGCACCCGGATCTGATGTGTTCTTCCTGTCTCAAGCCGGCATTCTACCAGGGATACATAACCGAATCGTTCCAGTACGGTGTAATGGGTAATGGCATCCTTACCATATTCGCCTTCCGGGTAGGCATCAAATAATTTTCTGAAACGTTTATGCCGGCCAATATGCGCAATTACTGTTCCCTCATCTTCGGCGGGATCACCCCAGACCAGGGCAATATACCTGCGGTATACGGTGTGATTGAAAAACTGTTTGGCCAGTGAGGTGACAGCCGTATCGGTTTTGGCCAGCACCATTAATCCGCTGGTGTTTTTATCAATCCTGTGGATGAGTCCAAAGCGGGGCAGGTTTTCCTCCGTAATTCCCGGATTCTGCTGCTGCAGGTACCAGGCTACTCCATTGATCAGTGTTCCGTCTGGGTTGCCGGATCCGGGATGTACAACAAGCCCCGCAGGTTTGTTGATGATCATAATATCCGGATCCTCAAAAACAATATTCAGGGGCATGGACTGCGGTTCAATATGTTCCCCTCTTTTTTCGCGGTGAGAGTACACCACGATTTCATCCCCAGGTTTGATTTTATAATTGGACTGGGTAGGTTTACCATTCACCAACACCCGGCCTGCATCAATTGCTTTCTGTACTTTATTGCGGGTGGCGTACTCAATCCGGGCTACCAGAAATTTATCGATTCGTAAAGGTTCCTGACCTCCATCAATTTTAAGATAATGCTGCTCATATAACTCATCAGAACTTTCCGCCTGGTCTTCCAGTTCCTCTTCTGCCGGATCCATCGCCATATGCTCAAATTTTCGCAAAAATACAATTCCCGCTGCAGTCCGTTGTACATTTGCAAAATGCAGCAATTGTTCCTTCGTGATTTAGGTAAGATGTCTTACCAGCCCGCCTGGGATTACCAGGAAAAACTCCTGCAGGAGAACCTGGCGTTGAAGGCATCCGGTAATAAGGAGGCTACCCGGCATTTTTTTCTCCTGGTTGAACATCCTCCCGTGTATACGCTTGGAAAAAGTGGATTAATGGAACATATCCTGATAGATGAGGATACCCGTATTCAAAAAGGAATTGAATTCTTTAAAACCAATCGGGGAGGAGATATTACCTATCATGGTCCCGGTCAGATTGTTGGATATCCCATCCTGGATCTCGAAAAAATATACACCGATATAGGGAAATATCTTCGCAACCTGGAAGAAGTAATCATTCGCACCATGGCCTATTATGGATTGAAGGGGGAACGTTCTCCGGGAGAAACAGGTGTTTGGATGGATCCATCCATTCCTGGCAGAGAACGGAAGATATGTGCCATGGGAGTTCGTTGCAGTCGCTGGGTTACCATGCACGGATTTGCCTTTAATGTAAATACCGATCTATCCTATTTTGATATGATCATTCCCTGCGGGATTCGTCAGAAATCAGTTACCTCTTTGGAATTGGAATTGGGAAAAAAACCGGATATGGAAGAAGTAAAACAGGTGCTCACAGGTGAATTTGAAAAAGTCTTTGAACTGGAACTCAACCGGAACTGGCATCAGGACTAAACTCAGAAATCCCTTCCCACAAATAATTTGTTTTTCTCCAGTAGCTTTCCGTCCTCATAAATTTCATAAAGATACCAGCCTGCCTGCATGAAATTGGCTTTATCCAGCAAAAGAACTGCGTCGCGTACCTCCCTGATCTCAAACAGGGGAGATTTGTCTTCTTCAAAAAACTTCACAATGTATTTTCTTCTGGCATACCAGGGTAATTCTACATGGATCAACCCTGCTTTGTCCATAAATACATATTTCGAAACGCTGTAAATTTCCTTTGGCTGAAAAGGTTTGATCAACAGGGTATCCCGACTCGCCAACAAAATGGTATCTCTTGTGCGCATACTCACGGAGTCGCGGAATTTTTGCAAAAAGCGTTCATTCAGTTCACCGAGTATTTCATCCCCTTTTTTGATCACCAGGTATCTTTCCGGCTGAGGAACGGGCAGTTTAGGTTTTTCAGGTTCAACTGTTTTGGGTTTTTGTACGGGTTCCGGTTTTTTGGGTTCCTCCTTAACCGGAGGTTCGGGTTTACGGGTTATAGGAATATGTTTGGGAGGAGGTGGAATTGTTCGGGCTTTTCGAACCGGACTAAAAACATACTCACCACCGTCCAGCATGATATAAACGCGGTAATAAAAATTGGTATCCGGCAGATTCTGATCTACAAATCCATTTTGCAAAACAGTTGGATCCGGTATGGTGATAATCGTTTTGAATAATCTGCTACTGTCCCTGGAACGCTGGATGCTGAGTTGTTTGATTTTGGAGCCATATGGGTTGGTCCAGCTGATGATGATGCGGTTTTTGGATTTGATCTCAGCAGAGAAGGCAGGCAGGGTATCCTGTGCGATCCCGGCCAGTGTTATGAAAAGTATAAGAAGAGTCGGACCAAGCCGGAATAATAAACGTTTTGGATGCATCATCGGAACAAATATAAGGCAGTCGTCATGCTTTAAAAACAATTAAAATGTCAAAATGCCGGGTGGCAGTGAACGGTTTCCCTGCAAGCCGCCACTGTGTATTAACAGTATCCGGGAACCTGGCGGAAAGAAGTTATCCAGATACAGCTGCTGCCAGGCATAAGAGAGCTTTGCGGTATAAACAATATCAGTAGGAATACCGGTTTGCCGGTAAAATTGATTCATAAAATCCGTCAGTTCTTTATTGTAGCGGGCAAAGCCACCAAAATGGTAATCTGTCAGGATCTCAAACCTGTTTGCCAATGCAGGAAACATGTTTAAAATGGTATTCGTCTGTTCCTCTTTTGCTTTCAGACTGCATATGCCCATTACCTGCTGCTTTTCCGCAGCAAGTGTCAATCCGGCCAGCATCGTTCCGGTTCCAACTGCACAAAGAATATGTGTATAGGCTGGCAGGTCGGGAACATATTGAAGTATCTCCGCCGCACCTTTTGCACCTGCTGGTCCCTGGCCTCCTTCATCAACCACGAGAAAACCGGGATAGGATTGATTCAGTTCATCTGTTAATTGAGTTTTGTTTTTGTAAGCGCTGCGACTTACAAAATCCAGTTTCATCCCTAAGTTGCATAGGTCCTGAAGGGTTTCGCTGTATTGAACTGGTGCTTCTCCCCGAATGACACCAATGCTTTTGAGCCCCGCTTCCCTGGCAGCCGCTGCCACTGCCAGTAAATGATTCGACCAGGGACCACCCAAACTGATGAGACCAGGTCGTTTTTCCAGAACAGCCTGCGCCAGGTAGTATTTCAGCTTAAACCACTTGTTACCACTGATTTGTGAATGGATTTTATCCAGTCGCAACATGTTTGTTTCCACCTGCTGATCCGGATACAGTTGGATTTTATCAATTGTAATGAGGTCGGTATCAATGGATAAAGTCATTGTTATGATTTATATTCGTGCCCGAAACAAAAATAGAAGAATGCAACCAACCTTAGTAATTCTGGCAGCAGGTATGGCATCCAGGTATGGAAGTTTAAAACAGATTCAGTCTTTTGGTCCAAGTGGGGAAACCATTATGGAATATTCCATTTACGATGCAATCCGTGCCGGATTTGGCAAAGTTGTCTTTATCATCAGGGAAGAATTCGTACAGGATTTTAAAGAAGTATTTGGTTCGAAGCTGGATGGGAAATGCGCTGTTGATTATGTGTTTCAAAGTCTTGATTCTTTCCTGCCGGATGTGAATGTTCCGGAAGGCAGAACTAAACCATGGGGTACGGCGCACGCTGTTCTTTGTGCAAAAAATGCAGTTAAGGAACCATTCGCTGTAATCAATGCAGATGATTTTTATGGCAGTGATGCGTTCTCAAAGGCCTATACTTTCCTGACCACAGATTGCAGTCCCAATAAATATGCGATCATTGGTTATGAACTGTTGAAAACGCTTAGTGAACATGGTACGGTGAATCGGGGTGTTTGTCGCGTTGATGCTGCCGGAAACCTCGAATCCATTGCAGAACGTCTGAATATTTCCATGAAGGATGGAAAAATTATGTGCGACGATAACCAGGAGCCGGCGGAACTCCCCCTGGATTCCAGTGTGTCTATGAACTTCTGGTGTTTTCATCCGTCTGTTTTCTCTATCAGCCAGGACATGTTCAACGATTTTGTAAAAAAACATTATCAGGAACCCAAGGCGGAATTTTTCATTCCGATCGTGGCGGATGACTTTATCAAATCTGGCAAAGGGGTTATTCCTGTTATTCAAACAAGTTCCAGCTGGTTTGGTGTAACATATAAAGAAGATGCTCCAAGTGTTCAGGCAAGCCTCGATGCATTGGTGGCAGCCGGAGAGTATCCGACTAATCTTTGGAAGTAGAATTCTATCGGATTTTTGTTATTACACAGGGCAATCTTTTGACACAGAAAAGGGAGCGTTGATTCGTTGTTCAGAACAGAACAGGACAGTGAATCCACGTTCCCTTCTTAAGTTAAGCACCAATTTGATTGCCTGTAATGAAAGTAGCTTACATTTTATTTCTGCTATTCCTGCCTGTATTGGTTTGGGCGGATCCGGTTTCTGACACAACTATTACAGCCTGGTATTGGGTACTGATTGGTCGGCTGCATCCACTGTTGGTCCATTTTCCGATTGGTTTAATTGCAGTCGCTTTTTTGCTGGACCTGCTAAGGCTTTTCAGAAATAAAGTCGAATTAATTCCCGCGATTCGCATCATTCTGAGTGTTGCTGCTATTAGTTCCGTATTATCCGTAATAGCCGGTCTTTTACTGGCCAATTCAGATTCATATGGCGGTGAAGTATTGGATGTACACCAATGGACCGGAATCTCAACAGTTCTCCTCTGCGTGCTGGCCACTGGTTTGTATTACAACCGCAATCACCGAATGGGTTCTCTGTTTCTGTTGCTTTCTTTTTTTAGTATGGTGGTGGCCGGTCATTTTGGAGCTTCGCTTACTCACGGTGAGGATTATCTTACCAGTGTGTTACCCTCGGGTAAAGACGAAAACAGTAGCGAAATACCATCAGGAATTAATTTTGCCTCCTTCTCTGGTCCATTGGATGAAAAAAGCGGTGCCGAATTGAATTTCCAGGTGCGCAGTATTCTCGCACATCATTGTTACAGTTGTCATGGTGCTGCTAAAGTGAAGGGAGAACTTCGATTGGACAAAAAGGAATTTATTTTTGAAGGGGGTGAAAATGGTCCGGTGATTCAACCAGGCAATGCAAGTGGATCAGAAATGATCCGGCGGATCAAATTGCCCAGATCTCATAAAGACGCAATGCCGGGCAAGGGCAAAGCCCTGTCAGCGGAAGAAATCAAACTGTTGGAATTCTGGATTGATAATGGCGCACCCTGGCCCGATGGTGAATTGAAAAGCCTTTATCGGGTGGCTTCACTTGAACCCAGGCTTCCGGATTTGCCCCCGATAGAAGGCAACTATAAACACCCGGTAGATCGTTTACTGAATTCCTATTTTAAACAAACAACGCAAAAATGGCCTGCCCGGATTGAAGACCGGCTGTTTATAAAGCGCGTTTATATGGACCTTGTAGGTTTATTACCTGCACCCGATTCTATTGATGCTTTCCTGGCTGATAATAATCCCGACAAACGTCAACACCTGATTCTTTCCCTGCTGGATCGTAAACATGCATATACCCAGCATTGGCTGAGCTTCTGGAATGATTTGCTTAGGAATGATTATACCGGAACCGGATACATAACAGGTGGACGTTTTGATATAACCAAATGGCTGTATCAATCCCTGTATGAAAATAAATCCTACGATCAGATGGTAAAGGAACTGGTGAATCCCGGACCTGCATCTCAAGGATTCATCAAAGGTATACAGTGGCGCGGCACCATCAACTCCAGTCAAAGTACGGAAATGCAGGCCGCGCAGAATGTTGCCCAGGTATTCCTGGGCCTGAATTTAAAATGTGCCAGTTGTCACGATAGTTTTATAAGCGACTGGAAACTGGAAGATGCCTATGGTTTTGCCAACCTTTTCTCAGATTCGATTCTGCAGATTGCACGGTGTGATGTACCCACCGGCAAATGGGCAGATTCCCGGATCTTATACCCTCAGCTTGGGGAAATTGATAAAAATTTACCCAAACAAAAACGGCTGGAACAACTCGCAGACAAATTGGTACAACCCAAAGATGGCCGCTTGTACCGCACATTGGTAAACCGGATTTGGGCCCAGCTTTTTGGAAGAGGATTAGTGGAGCCGGTTGATGCTATGGACAATGAGCCCTGGAACCAGGATTTGCTCGATTGGCTGGCATATGATTTTGCCAGTTCAGGGGCGGATTTAAAAAAGCTGTTGTTTACCATCATGAGTTCGGAAGCCTACCAGTTGCCCAGTGTGTCTGTAAAAGAACCAGAAATGCTGCTGGCAAAGGATTTCAAATTCAGTGGTATGATACGCAAACGCATGACGGCGGAACAATTTGCAGACGCAGTGGCAATAGCATTCGAGCCATTGTATCCGGATAGCGTCATTGTTAGCAATCTGTTACCTGATTCTGTATCTGCCATCATGTCTTTTGCAAGAGCGGCACTGGTCAGGAATGATCCTTTTCTGACTGCATTGGGCAGGCCTGCACGTGAAACAGTTACTACTAGCCGAAGTTCCCAGGCTAACCTGATTCAGGCATTGGAATTGACCAATGGTTCTGTATTTCATGAAGGAATTAAAAAAGCTGCTGGTAACTGGGTTCGTAGAAATGCATCCACTCCGGTACTTATTGAAGAAGTTTACAGGAATGCTTTGGGAAGAAAACCAATGAATGAGGAACTTAAACTGGCCAGTAAGGAATTGGGAAATAAACCCGGCCAGGAAGCAATTATGGATTTTCTCTGGATTATGGCCATGCATCCTGAATTTCAATTAATTTACTAATCAAGCCCATCACCATGTCAAGTTCAAAATGGAACCGGCGTAAATTTCTACAACAATGTTCAGGAGCCAGTCTGGCTGCTATGGCAGCCGGTGCTCCTATCGCCGGGTGGTTACCTGGTTGTAAGCCGGTTAATAAAATCAATTCCTCTGCGGATACAGTCATCCTGCTATGGATGGCTGGAGGAATGGCACATACTGAAACCTTTGATCCCAAACGATACAGTCCTTTTGAAAAAGGAATGGATGCCAACCGCGTGTTAAGCACCTTCCCGGCCGTACCAACCAGTCTGGATGGTATTTATTTTTCAGAGGGACTTGAAAAAATTGGGCAGGTGATGGATAAAGGGACCCTGATCCGTTCCTATACGGCAGCGGATATGGGACATATTCTGCATGCCCGCCACCAATACCACTGGCATACCTGTTATGAACCTCCGCAAACTGTAGCTGCTCCGCATATTGGTGCATGGATCGCCAATTTGCTGGGACCCCAAAACCCCGTGATTCCGGCCTTTATAGATATTGGACAACGCTTTTCTGTTGGAGAAGCAGAAGAATTGAAAGCGTTCCATACTGCCGGATTTTTAGGGAATGAATTTGGGCCGTTTTTAATACCGGATCCATCGCAGGGATTGGATGCAGTTCGCCCACCAGTTGGTATGGATGCAAAACGTTTCGAAAAAAGAAATCAGCTTTACACAGAACTGGTCAATCAAAGTCCGCTTGGTGAATTTGGAAGTGATTATCAGAAAGAATCCCTGAAGCGATCCATGGAACAATCTTACCGGTTGCTGAATTCTCCGGAAGCAAAAGCGTTTAATTTAAGTCTTGAACCCAAAGAATCCTATGATATCTATAATACCGGAAGATTTGGCCTGGGTTGTCTCATGGCCAAACGACTAACCCAACAGGGAGCCCGCTTCATTAGTGTAACCACCGAATATGAGCCCTTCTTTGGTTTTGATACTCATGAGAATGGTCATACCAGAATGATTGATATGAAAAAAATGATTGATGCGCCCATTGCCCAGCTCATTAAAGATCTGGAACAGTCGGGACATCTCGACCGGACCCTGATCATCCTGGCAAGTGAATTCAGCCGGGATATGATGGTGGAGGGCAAGCCTGATCTGAAAGTTCAGGAACAGGTGGATCAACCGGATATTTTACATGATATGAAGTTCTACGGCATGCATCGTCATTTTACTGATGCCGGCTCTGTACTGCTTTTTGGAGGAGGAATCAGGAAAGGATTTGTCTATGGCAAAACTGCAGATGAGCGCCCCTGCAAAACCATAGAGAATCCTGTTCGGATAGAGCAGCTGCATCAGACAATCTATCATTGCCTGGGTATTCCTGAAGAAACGCAGGTAGAAATAGAACAACGACCTTTTTATACGACTCCGGATGGCAAAGGAAAAGCGATTCCAGAATTATTAATTAATAACGCCTGAAATTTAAAGAATGCATGTTTAACCGTACCGGTTTAATCCAGTTGCTGATTGTAATATTCGTATTCGCGGCCTGTAAAGATAAATCACCCGGCTATACAGTTCCTTCCGATCCAAAACTGGCAGCTTTGCAGTTGCCGGAAGGATTTCGGGCTGAACGATTATTCGGGCCTTCGGAAAATGAGGAAGGTTCCTGGGTTGCCATGACTTTTGATAATAAAGGACGGCTCATTGCTTCTGATCAGTATGGTGGTTTGTATCGTATGACCATCCCTGTTATCGGAGATACGGTTAATAAAGTGGTGGCAGAGCCATTACGTGTCGACAATTTCAATTTCGGCTATGCGCATGGGTTACTCTATGCATTTAATAGTTTGTACGTAATGGTGAATCATGGTGGTGATAGCAGTTATCCTAAAAGCAGTGGCCTGTACCGGCTGCAGGATACCAATAACGATGATCAGTATGATTCTGTAACCTTGTTAAAAGCATTGGAAGGAGAAGGAGAACATGGCCCTCATTCCATTGTGCTGGCACCCGATCAGCAATCGCTTTTTGTAATTGCAGGAAATTTCACCAGACTGCCGGAGATGAAAACCTATCGCAGTTCAGCTAATGCTCAACTGGATAATCTGATACCATTGTTACGTGATCCGAATGGGCATGATAATACAGTTGGGATGCTTGGAGGCTGGATTGCTAAAGTTGATTCAACCGGTAAAGATTGGGAACTCTATGCATCCGGTTTCAGAAACCCTTTTGATCTTGCATTTAATGATGCCGGTGATATGTTTACCTATGATTCCGATATGGAATGGGATATGGGTACCCCCTGGTACAGGCCAACAAGAATCTGTCATGTAACCAGTGGCAGTGAATTGGGCTGGCGCCCGGGAACAGCGAAATGGCATTCCTCCTTTTCGGATTCCCGTCCTGCAGTGTTAAATATCGGACAGGGTTCACCAACCAATATGGTATCCGGTAAGGATGCAGCCTTCCCTGAAAAATACCGCCAGGCTTTATTTGCCTTTGACTGGAGTTTTGGTATTATTTATGCTATCTGGCCCACTCCATCCGGAAGTACGTATACAGCAAAGGGTGAAGAATTTGTTTCGGGCTCTCCATTACCGCTAACGGATGGCGTTATCGGACCGGATGGTGCCCTGTATTTTTTAACTGGTGGGCGGCGCCTGGAGTCTGATCTATACAGAGTTTATTACGGTGATGGACACCTGAAAAAGGAAGAACTAGCCAAGCCGGAACTTAGCCCGGAAAACAGCCTTCGCAGACAGTTGGAAGGGTTTCATGTTAATCCGGATGATAAGGGAAGGGAACTTGCATGGAGCCACCTGGACCATGCGGATGCCGGTATCCGTTTTGCTGCAAGGAAAATTTTGGAAAGATCTCCGCTGAATACCTGGAAGCCAGAACTGACAGCTGCAACAGAACCCGCTAAACTTGTACAAGCTACTTTGGCGTTGGCTAAAAAGACGGATACAAAACCGGATTGGACTATTGTAAAAAATATCCTGAACAAAATCCCCTTCCGGGAAATCGATCGGCTGCAACAACTGGACCTTATCCGGGCAGTTGAAATCATGTTAAGCCGTTCCACAAAGCCTGACGAAAGAACCCGAAATGAACTGGTCAGTTATTTTGGCGCCTATTTCCCACTTCCCAAAGAACCGCTTTATAACCGGCAGCTGAGCAAAGTACTGGTTTATCTGGAAGACAGTTCCGCTATCAAAGCTACAGTTCAATTGATGCTGGAGCCGCAGGAAGAGGGTTGGGTGGAAGAAGAAAATCTGACCAGTTCAGCCGACCTGATCATGCGTAACCCGGACTATGGAATGGGGATTGCAGGAACACTCGCAAAGTTTCCGCCGCAAAACCAGACCTATTACGCAACAGTATTGAGCCAGGTAAAAAGTGGAATGAATGAGTCGTTGATGCAGGATTATTTTTCCTGGTTTACAAAGGCTTTCCAATTTCAGGGCGGGCATAGTTATGCCGGTTTTATTAACCTGGCAAGAAAACAGGCATTGAACGGTATTCCCAGGAAAAGGTTTGACTATTTCAATAACCTTTCAGGCGATTCCATTGCGAATCGGCCGGTGGTGGCGCAATCCGGAAAGGCTGTTCAGCCTGAAGGACCAGGTCGCAACTGGACGGTAGAGGATGCCATGAAATATGTGGACAGTGGAATGAGCAAACGGAATTTCGAGAGAGGACAGGGACTCTTCGTAACCAGTTTGTGCGCATCCTGTCATACAATGAAGGGAGATGGAGGGGTAAGCGGCCCTGATCTAACGCAGTTGGGTACCCGCTTTTCTTACAGGGATATGCTCGAAGCCATAATAGAACCCAGTAAAAGCATATCGGATCAATATGGCGCTACGGTTTTCTATTTGCGAAACGGTAAAACCATAATGGGACGATTAATTGAGGAAGATGAAAACGTTTATACCATTGCCCAGAATCCATTTGCGCCCCAGGAACACCGGACAGTTTCCAGGACAGAAGTAGTCCGGACCCGGTTGTCAGAAATTTCTCCGATGTTGCCCAACATGGTTAACCGCCTGAATGCGGAAGAATTAAAGGACCTGCTTGCGTATTTGAAAACCGGAGGAAACCGGGAGGATAGTTTATTCAGTACAAAAAAATAACAACATGCTTCAAAAAGTTGGATATCGTTTGTATTCCTGGTGTTTCTTGAGCATAGTTATACTGGCATCTTGTGAAACATCACCAGTAAAAAATGAACCGTCAAAACATCTTTTTGATGGAGTCAGTTTTTCAAATTGGGAAGGAGATACCAGTTACTGGAAAATCAGGGATAGTGTCATTTGGGGAGAGGTTACGCCTGAGCATCCGCTGGAACATAATACCTTTCTGATTTATACCGGAACCTTACCATCAGATTTTGAGCTGACAATGGAATACAAGATAAGCGACCAGGGAAATAGCGGTGTTCAGTATCGTAGTCAGGAAGTGCCGGGGCTGAAGTATGCCCTTAAAGGATACCAGGCTGATATAGACGGAGCCAATACCTATACTGGTCAGAACTATGAGGAGCGGGGGAGAGGTTTTCTGGCAAAAAGAGGGGAGTCTGCAGAACTTAAATCAGGACTGCCTCCACAGATACTCGACAGTTTAGGTACCCGGGAGGAACTTCGAAATGCGATCAATACTACTGACTGGAATGAGTTAGTAATTCGGGCAGAAGGATTTCGACTCGAGCATTTTATCAATGGGAAAAAAATGAGTTCGGTGCTGGATAGGGATACCATCAACAGATCAGTTACCGGATTACTTGGATTACAACTCCATGTAGCTCCTCAGATGTGGGTTCAGTATAAGAATATTCGCTTGAAACAGCTATAAGATCAATAACTCATTACATTGTAAATGCATTCCTCGATCCGTTTAATCTGCATTACCCGGTCAATCCCTTTAACCGGAGAATTGCTTTGAATACGAATGGTAGTACTGCTATCCTGTTTCAGAGAGTCCAGTGCTCTGAAAATATTTTTGCTCTGGCTGCTGAAAACAACGCCTTCAGCGGTAACCTGTTTGCCACTCAGTACACCTATAATTTCACCATGCTGGTTGAAAATAGGACCTCCTGAATTACCGGGGTTGGCAGAAATGGCAATCTGGTAGGTAACCGTATCACCATTATAACCGGTTTTGGCACTCAGGTAGCCTTCATTGTAAACAATTTCTGTACGGGGGAATCCCAGTGTGAAAATTTGTTCTCCAAGATCTGCTTTAGCTTTGCGGATACCATAAGGCAGGTGGCGAACCTGCTCAAAACGGGGATCTTCAATTTTCAAAATGGCTATATCTGTATGATCGTTTACATGAAGTGTTTTTGCCTTGAAGTATTCGCCCTTTGTATTAACGATATATACTGAATCAGCTTTCGCAACCACGTGCGCAGAAGTTACCAGGTAGCCTTTGCCGTCTATCAGAAAACCAGTGCCGCCAAATTTGCCAGGTGTAGCAGGACGGTTGGGCGCATGCTTTAAAGTATTGATCTCGTTCTGGGTTTGTTTCTGACTGATCTTAACCGTGTTGATTTCCTTTTTAAGCTGGGCTATATCAGAAGGATTGCTTTTGGGAGTGAAATAGGTTACCAGTCCGGAAATTGCCAGTGCCGTAATACCTGCAATGGAAGCGGCCAGGGCAAATACCTTTTTATACTTGTCAACCAACTGGATAACTTTCACTTTTGGCTGGGCCGGCTTGATTTCTCCCTTGCTGATCAGTTCATTATGAATGTCATAAAGTGAACTCTGGAACTGTTTCCGGTTGCCGAAATTTTCCATTTGTTGCAGAAAGACCTGATGCTCAACTACCAAATGGTCGATATCCGGATTGGAAGCACGCAACTGCTCAAAATGAAGCCTTTCTTCCTGACTCATTTTATGATTCAGGTAACGTTCAACAGCCTCCAGTAACTGCATGTCTTCTCTCATACTTCCAGGTTTTTATATTGGGCGAAGAATATTTTTTTCAATCGGGTAAGGCATTTATATTTCTGCGTTTTTGCATTGTCAGCATTGGTATATCCAAAAGCAGCTGCAATTTCAATCATGGATTTTTTTTGCAGGTAAAACGCATCCAATAAACTTCTGCAGGGTTCACCCAGGCTATTCATGGCTTTTTCCATTAAATGGAAAGCCTGGTCCTGCTGTTCAAAACTCTCCAGATCGTCTTCGACTGCAATCCAGGAATCCGTGCCTTCCAGTTCCGGAACAAAGCGCTGTTTTTGAGTTAATTTTTTGAGCCAGAGCCTCCTGCATATAGAATATATGTAGGTTTTCAACTGACAGCTTAACTCAAATTCACCGGATTTCACTTTTTCAAACAATACTACCATTGCTTCCTGGAACACATCCCGGGCATCGTCAACTGATCCGTTATTATTGAGTATCAGTGTTTGAATCATTCCGAAATGTTCCCTGTAAAGGGTAATAGTAGCGGCTCGATCGTTCCTGGCCAATCCTTCCAACAATGCTTTTTCTATCGGATCCGAAGTCACTATTCAATATTTAATACTCAAAATAACAAATAGTAACCCTGAAAAAAATCTTGATTTTTTTTTTGAGCGGGCAGGTTACCTTTTTCCAATTCCGGTATAAATGTCAAATCATTCATTCAAAACAAAACGAAGAACAAATGAAAAAGGTCCTGTTCGTACTGGCTATCGCCGCTTTCGCTGCTTGTAACAATGCTGCTGAAACTGCTACTGAAGCTACTGAAGCTGCTGTAGATTCAACTGTTGCTACTGTTGAAGCAGTTGCTGATAGCGCTAAAGCTTCTATCGACTCTACTGCTGCTGCAGCTGTTGACAGTGCTAAAGCTGCTGTTGATTCTCTGAAAAAATAAGAATTTTCATATGGCAAGCAATCGTTAGAGGCCGTCCTGATCTCAGGATGGCATTCTTTAAACGATTGTAAGAGAGGTCGTTACCTAATGGTATCGACCTTTTTTTTATTGTTGTTGAAGATGTACTTGTGATTGTTTAGGGGATCTACGGACGGACAAATGAAAATATACGAATATTTAATATTTAATGGTTATTAGGTAGTTTAATTAGAATATTTTCTATAGTTTGGCGTTAGTATTAAATCCGATCCTTTGTCCAAAAAGTCCACTTATGAAAACAACTGTACCCAGCACCATGTATTCTGGTCTACAAAACCCGGGAACCAGTTTCACTCAATTATCATTTTTTAGCTTTTCTGTATTCAGGTAATCCGGCGATTGATTTTCGTCGTATCTCTTCTTTTACCAAATCCTGTATTCATGAAAAAGCTATTATTGATACTCGCTTTATGCATTTCTGGGGAAGATTATCTGAATGCCCAGATAACAACAGCTAATCTAAAAGCCAGTTTTGGTGTGGATGGAGAGCTTCGCGCTCCTTTTCTGGGTCCAACCCAGTTGCCATCTACAATGAGCCACGACTGGTTTTCAAACATCACTGGAGCACAACGTTTTATGATTGATACTACCGGTGCCAACTATTATGTGCAACGGTGTAGTACAGATATGGCTTTCAGGCGTCTGCCATTTTTCCGAACCATGAAGTATCCGGCAATGAGTATTCTGGATGGGCGCAGATTGATCGATGCCGTGTATATCCGGGATTACCATGGTTCTGATTCTACCGTATATGCCCAATCGAATAAAAATGGCGGTAGTCCGGGCCTCTGGACAGGTGCTATAGAGGGTAATATCCCGCAAAAAAATGATATCCTGGACATTATGGTTCATGTTCGAAGGGCAGGAAGTTCCAATTTACATACCATCTCAGATTCACTTTTTTTCATTGGGGGTATTGCAATTGATGCCACTTCTGGAAGCCGTTATTTTGATTTTGAGCTTTACCAGACAGATATATATTATGATCGGGCAACACAAAAATTCACTGGATATGGTCCAGATGCCGGTCATACCAGCTGGCAGTTTGATCCTTCCAGCGGTGCGGTGACGATTCCGGGGGATGTGATTTTTTCGGCTGAATTCGGCGGAAGTGGATTGCAAAACCTGGTTGCCAGGGTTTGGGTACATAAGGATGCATTATTAATTAATAGTCCCAATTTTGATTGGGACGGAACATTTGACGGTGAATACAATGGCGCAACTTATGGCTATGCCGGAATAAAAACCAAAAATGGAAAGAATTTTTACCTCGGATTGCAGAATACCCAGGCTACCTGGGGAGGACCCTTCAAGGTCATTCGCCGGGATGATAGTATGCAGGATAACTATGATGCCAATCAGTTTCTTGAATTCTCTGTGAATATGGGAACCCTTGGACTGGACCCGATCAACCTGCTGGGAGGTGGAAGCCAGTGTGATATGCCATTCCGTCGTATTCTTGTGAAAACCAGGTCATCTGCATCATTTACCGCTGAATTAAAAGACTTTGTAGGCCCCTTCGACTTTTTCAATTTTGAAGCCACGGATGCCTATGCGGATATTCCCATGATTTGCGGGGATGAATCGATCAGCACACTAACGGTAATCAATCCGCTGCCTTCTTCTGTCTATACCTGGAGCACACCGGATGGAAATATCATAAGCGATACTTTTGGTTACAGTATAACTGTTGATACTCCAGGTACTTATATCGTTCGTCAGCAATTATTAAATGGATGTAATATTTATTCCCAGGATACCGTGCTGGTAATGGAAACGCCCAATTGTGGTGTTCTGCCATTAAATCGCATGCAGCTTAAAGGCCAGTCCATGGGAGATATCGCGCAACTTAACCTTGGATTATCTGCCAATGAGCAGGTGGAGGAATTGATTTTGGAGCGTTCCGAAGATGGAAAATCATTTACGGGGATTAAATCAATGTCTGTCAGTAATATATTAGGATATACCGAGTATAAAATAGATGATAATACTCGAGCAGTTGAGGCACACCAGGTATTTTACCGGGTCAGGATTCTTCGAAAGGATGGGACCATTCGTTTCTCCAACACGATCAAACTGGCTCTTTCAGAAAGAGAGCGTTCATTTCAACTGTTTCCGAACCCGGTTCGTACTTCTACTAGTTTGTCTATAGTAGTTTCTAAAAATCAGTTGGGTACAATTAAAATTTTTAATGCGGTTGGTGCGTTAATGATCCAGAAGCCTGTTCAACTGGTTGCAGGATCGAATACTATCATGCTGAATGGTTTTGAAAACTGGAGTAATGGTATTTATCCGATCCAGGTAATCGCAGACGAACAGGTTATGACGCAGAAAATGATTCTGAGTCGTAAAAAATAAGGACCCCAAGAAATCCAAACTATGTTTTGCACCAACTCATTAAAACCATTGGTGGCTGCATGCGGACTACTGCTTTGTACCTCACAACTGGTCAATAGCCAGGATCTTTCTACTGCCATAGTAAATACAGGTGGCGGCCATTTTAACAATGATAAAATTGTTGTTGAATGGAGTATTGGAGAGTTGGTACGAATTGATACCAGGCAGTCGGAAAACAAATCGCTTATCCTGACACAGGGATTACTACAGCCCGACCTGGGTCGTCAGCTGATTCTTGTTTCAGATCCGGCATTTGCACCAGGTGAAATCAAAATTCTCCCCAACCCTGTGCGTTCACTTCTTCAGGTTCAAATTTCCGGCAGACAGCCTGGTTATATGCGCTGTATGTTGTACGACGAAAAAGGAATCCGGCTTACTCAGGTCGGCTTTCAATACTACGGCTATGGACATACGCAATCCATTAATATGACCAGATTAGCTGCCGGTAATTACGTTTTGTATGTTGAATTAGAGCCAGTTACCGGATCGCAAATAAAAAAAGGTTCTTATAAAATAGTTAAGATCAACTAACCCCTTTAACCGCAAAAATCCAATTCCATGATAAAACAAGTTTTGCCATTTATGGTAGGCCTGTTTTTGTGCAGTTCCCTGATGGCACAGGTGCCAAAACAGATCAATTACCAGGGTATCGCAAGAAACACCTACGGTACCGCATTGTCTAACCAAACGATTAATCTTCGACTAACGATCCGCGATGCCAATGCAACCGGTGCTGTAGTTTACCAGGAAACACGTTCAGTTACAACCAACCAGTTTGGTCTTTTTTCCACAGCTATTGGTGGGGAAGGAGCGAGCTCGGTTTCAGGTTCATTAAATGGAATCAACTGGTCAACCGGTACTGCCAAATTTCTGCAGGTTGAAATGGATCCAAAAGGCGGAAATCAGTTTGTAGCAATGGGAACAAGCCCACTTACAAGCGTGCCTTTTGCTTTCAGAGCAGAATCTGCCAATCCTGTTGGTACAGCGGGTGGCGACCTGAATGGAAGTTTTCCAAATCCAACAATCAAAGAGGGTGCAATAAACGGGGCAAAAATTGCAACCGGAAGCATTACCGCTGATAAAGTAGCAGATGGTGCGATTACCGCATCCAAGCTTGCACCTGGTGTAATACCTGCTTCCTTACCAGTGAGTGGAACTGCCGGCGGCGACCTGACAGGTACTTATCCCAATCCTTCCATTACCAATGGGGCGGTTACTACAGATAAAGTAGCGGATGGCGCGATTACCGCAGCTAAACTTGCTCCTGGTGTAATTCCAAGCTCGCTCCCAATGAGTGGAACAGCGGGTGGTGATCTTACAGGAACTTATCCGAACCCAACCATTGCAAACAATGCAGTGGGGGCTACCAAAATAGCGGATGGTGCAGTAAGTACTGCAAAGATTGCAGATGGCGCGGTGGGTAATGCAAAACTGTCTACTAATGCGGTGGCTACCACTAACGTACAGGATGGTGCGATTACCGCAGCCAAACTGGCTCCGGGTGTTATTCCAAGCTCGCTTCCGGTGAGTGGAACTGCAGGTGGTGATCTATCTGGAACCTATCCGAACCCAACGATTGCAAACAATGCAGTGGGGGCTACCAAAATTGCGGATGGTGCAGTAAGTGCTGCAAAGATTGCAGACGGTGCGGTGGGTAATACTAAAATCGTAGACGGCTCAGTAAGCACTACAAAGATTTCCGATGCAGCTGTGAACTCCAATAAACTGGCAGACAATGCTGTCAGCTCTAATAAAATTGCTGCCAATGCAGTGACTAATGCAAAACTGTCTACCAATGCGGTAGCAACCACCAACGTACAGGATGGTGCGATTACCGCGGCCAAACTGGCTCCGGGTGTAATTCCTTCCTCCTTACCGATGAGTGGAACTGCAGGTGGTGATCTTACAGGAACCTATCCGAACCCAACGATTGCAAACAATGCTGTGGGTGCAACTAAAATTGCGGATGGTGCAGTAAGTGCTGCAAAGATTGCAGACGGTGCGGTGGGTAATGCAAAACTGTCTACCAACGCGGTGGCAACCACGAACGTACAGGATGGTGCGATTACTGCAGCTAAACTGGCTCCGGGTGTAATTCCTTCTTCCTTACCAGTGAGTGGAACAGCGGGTGGTGATCTTACAGGTACCTATCCAAACCCAACCATTGCAAACAATGCAGTGGGGGCTACCAAAATTGCAGATGGTGCAGTAAGTGCTGCAAAGATTGCAGACGGTGCGGTGGGTAATACCAAAATCGCAGACGGCTCAGTAAGCACTACAAAGATTTCCGATGCAGCTGTGAACTCCAATAAACTGGCAGACAATGCAGTCAGCTCTAATAAAATTGCTGCCAATGCGGTGACCAATGCAAAACTGTCTACCAATGCGGTAGCAACCACCAACGTACAGGATGGTGCGATTACCGCAGCCAAACTGGCTCCGGGTGTAATTCCTTCTTCCTTACCAGTGAGTGGAACAGCGGGTGGTGATCTTTCTGGAACCTATCCGAACCCAACCATTGCAAACAATGCAGTGGGTGCAACCAAAATTGCGGATGGTGCAGTAAGTGCTGCAAAGATTGCAGACGGCGCGGTTGGAAATACCAAAATTGCAGACGGCTCAGTAAGCACTGCAAAGATTTCCGATGCAGCTGTGAACTCCAACAAACTGGCAGACAATGCTGTCAGCTCCAATAAAATTGCTGCCAATGCAGTGACCAATGCAAAACTGTCTACCAACGCGGTGGCTACCACCAACGTACAGGACGGTGCGATTACCGCAGCTAAACTGGCTCCGGGTGTAATTCCTTCTTCCTTACCAGTGAGTGGAACAGCGGGTGGTGATCTTACAGGTACCTATCCAAACCCAACCATTGCAAACAATGCAGTGGGTGCTACCAAAATTGCGGATGGTGCAGTAAGTGCTGCAAAGATTGCAGACGGTGCGGTGGGTAATGCAAAACTGTCTACCAACGCAGTGGCTACCACCAACGTACAGGACGGTGCGATTACCGCAGCTAAACTGGCTCCGGGTGTAATTCCTTCTTCCTTACCAGTGAGTGGAACTGCAGGTGGTGATCTTACAGGTACCTATCCGAATCCAACCATTGCAAACAATGCAGTGGGTGCTACCAAAATTGCGGATGGTGCAGTAAGTGCTGCAAAGATTGCAGATGGCGCGGTTGGAAATACCAAAATTGCGGATGGTGCAGTAAGCACTGCAAAGATTTCCGATGCAGCTGTGAACTCAAACAAACTGGCAGACAATGCTGTCAGCTCCAATAAAATTGCTGCCAATGCAGTGACCAATGCAAAACTGTCTACCAACGCGGTGGCTACCACCAACGTACAGGATGGTGCGATTACCGCTGCCAAAATTGCTCCGGGTGTTATTCCTACCTCTTTACCTGCCAGTGGAGCAGCGGGAGGTGATCTTTCCGGGACCTATCCAAACCCTACTGTAGGGAGAATCAATGGAGTTGCTGTAGCTGCTACTGCTCCGGCAAACGGCCAGGTGCTTAAATATAACGGTACCCAGTGGGCACCCGCAGCAGATAATGCTGGTGGAGGTGGATTGACATTCCCATTCACTAACACCACCAATGTTGCAGGAGAAATGTTTAGTCTGACCAATTCTGGGAATGGAACCGCTATTGCCGGAAGCAATAATTCAGCCGGTCCCGCAGCAATAGGTATTGCTGGTAAAATTACCAATGCATCGCCAGACTTTCTTGCCACCGGATTATTTGGTGAAGTTTCAAGTACATCCACTTTTAATGGATATGCAATTTTTGGCAGGCATCGTGGAAATGGTACTGCCATCTATGGAGAGTCTGTAGGTGGTGTTGGTGTATATGGAAGCTCAAACTCATCATACGGTGTAGATGCGAGAAGTGTAAATGAAGCCGGATTACATGCAACCAGTGAGAATAATAGTGCCGCAAGATTTTATCAGGATTACAGTACAAACTCAGCTGAGGCGATTCAGGTATTTAATGGTTGGGGAAATGGTATAAGTATTCTTACTGGAACAGGAGACGGAATATTTGCATCAACGTTTAGTGATCAGCATGCAGCAATTAATGTTTCCAGCGCAGCAAATGGCAATGCTATCAATGCATTTACTGAGTCAGATTTTGCACCTGCTCTTTCTGCCACTAATGGTGGCGTTTATGCAGCGATCTTAGGATATGCTCCGCAAGGAATTGGATTACTTGCCGAAACCAACGTAGATGGTTTTACCGGTGGTATCGGAGTAAAGTCTGTAATTGGTCTGGCTGGAGGAGCAAGCCATGCAATTTTTGAAACCAATGGAGCCAATGTAGCCCGAATTGATGAAAACGGTCGTGGTTTCTTTAATGGCGGTACCACCAACTCCGGTGCCGACGTTGCTGAATTGTTCGCGGTAGTAGGTAATAAAAACTCCTACGAACCTGGTGATGTATTGGAAATTTCAACTACGGATGACCGTAAGATGGTAAAATCAAGTGGCGCTTATTCTACCCTGGTAGCAGGTGTTTATGCTACTAAACCAGGCTTGTTACTGACAGAAGAAAATGCCACAGAAGGAGACCTTAGCATTGGCGTGCCAATGGGTGTAATAGGGGTATTACCAACTAAGGTATGTTTGGAAGGTGGTGCAATTAAAAGAGGCGACCTGATTGTTACCTCCAGCATTCCTGGTGTTGCCATGAAAGCAGATCCTGATAAAGTAAAAGTGGGACAGGTACTGGGAAAAGCACTGCAGGATTTTTCCGGTAACGGAATCGGTAAAATAAATGTATTAGTAAGCGTAAAATAATATCATATGAAAAATATTCTGATGCTGAGCTTGACGATCTTCATTCTGGGCAATTGCTTAGATGGAAATGCACAACATAATCGACGCCTGAGCAGGGCTGAATTAAAGGCCAAACAGGCAAGGCTTCCCCATAAAAGACCTATGCCGACAAAGGCTGAAATGGATGCTATGTTTGCGAAAAAAAGAATGGAGGGAAGGGAAGATAAGGTTAAACAGGACCGTATGAAAGCGGAACTTCAACAACGTGAAAGAGCAGTTGGAAATCGTGAATAAAAGAATGTAAAACAAAAAAGCGTCTGAACTTCAGACGCTTTTTTATTAAGGGACTTGTTATTTAAGCTCCCAGTTTTTTACGGAGATTTTCATCGATTGCATCCAGGAATTCCTGTGTGTAAAGGAAATGTTCGCCGTGTTTTACCTTGTTGCCATGAATACAAACGGCCAGGTCCTTGGTCATCTTACCGCTTTCAACTGTTTCAATACAAACAGCCTCCAGCTGGTTGGCAAAATCAATCAGTTCCTGGTTATTATCCAGCTTACCGCGGAACGCAAGTCCTCTGGTCCATGCGAAAATCGAAGCGATTGGATTGGTAGAGGTTGGTTTACCAGCCTGGTGGTCGCGATAGTGACGGGTTACCGTTCCATGCGCAGCTTCAGATTCCAGGGTTTTGCCATCCGGTGTAATCAATACAGAGGTCATGAGTCCGAGTGATCCAAATCCCTGTGCAACCGTATCGCTTTGCACATCTCCATCGTAGTTCTTACAAGCCCATACGAAATTGCCATTCCACTTCAATGCACTTGCCACCATATCATCAATCAAACGGTGTTCATATACAATACCAGCAGCATCAAAAGCTGTCTTGAATTCATTCTGGTAGATTTCTTCAAAGATATCTTTAAAACGTCCGTCGTATTTTTTCAGAATGGTATTCTTGGTGGAAAGATACAGCGGCCATTTTTTGCTTAGTGCCATATTGAAACAGCTGCGCGCAAATCCTTTGATGCTTTCATCCGTATTGTACATAGCCATGGCCACGCCATCCCCTTTGAAATTGAATACCTCAAAAGTCTGCGGTTCTCCGCCATCTTCAGGTGTAAAGGTCATGGTGAGCTTTCCTTTCCCTTTGATCACAGTATCGGTTGCACGATACTGGTCTCCGAAAGCATGTCTTCCTACAATAATCGGGGCTGTCCAGTTGGTAACCAGCCTGGGGATATTATTGATTACAATCGGCTCCCGAAAAACAGTGCCATCAAGAATATTCCGGATGGTGCCATTCGGACTCTTCCACATTTGTTTCAGGTTAAATTCCTTCACCCTTGCCTCATCCGGCGTAATGGTTGCACATTTGATACCAACACCATATTCCTTGATAGCATTTGCTGCATCAATTGTTACCTGGTCATTGGTTGCGTCACGGTGTTCTACTCCGAGGTCATAATATTTTATATCCAGTTCCAGGTAGGGCAGGATTAGTTTGTCTTTAATAAATTGCCAGATGATCCTGGTCATTTCATCGCCATCCAGTTCTACCACCGGATTGGCCACTTTAATTTTTTTAGTCATGGTTGCCTGATTTATGTATGCAAGTTTGCAAACCTAATGCAAATGCGTAAAAATTCAAATGATAAAAATATCAAATGCCGGATTCCAGTAATTTTGTATGGATATGAAGCTGATGGGGACCAATGTATTTGCCTATATTAACCGATTTGTAGAATTGACCGATGCCGAAAGAAAAGTACTTCGTCAGCATATCCAGATTTTAACCTGTATGCCCAGGCAGGTACTTACCAATATCGGAGAACTGGAACAGCATACTTACTTTATTGAAAAAGGACTCGTACGAAAGTATTTCTACCGTGGACAGGAGGAAATTACCGTTCAGCTTTCAAAGGAAGGTCAGATCATCAGTTCATCCGTATCCTTCCTTTCCGGTGTTCCTTCCGATTTTGTCATCGAAACAATGGAACCCTGTACCCTGGCTTTTATTACCAAATCCGGTATGGAGTCCTTGTATGAGTATAGTGTGAACTTTGAAAAAATGGGGCGACTGATTATCCTTGAATGGATGTTGGTGAAAGAAAAAACAGATACTTTCCGAATGATTAGCAGTCCGAAAGAACGATTTGTCCAGTTTATTAAAGAAAATCCGCACCTGCTGGCCCGTGTACCACAAAAATACCTGGCTTCCCTGCTGGACATAAAACCGGAAACCTTCAGTCGGTTTAAGAAACAATATTTTGTAAAAGCAGCCGGGTAGTCGTATGAAATCTTCTGCATTACAACCATATCAGCCGGCCATCCAGCAACTCTTTGCCTACATGAACGCCTATTGTGGCATTTCAAAGAAAGCGTTCAAAGTCCTGACCAGCTATTTTGTTGTACGAAAACTCGATAAAAAAAGCCTGCTTATTCAGCCTGGGGAAGTGGATCATTATTTCAATTTTATTGTAAGTGGAGTGGTGCGGAAATTCATGCGGGTAGGTAAAAAAGAATTTACCCTTCAATTATCAACAGAGGGACATTTCATTCATGCCGAATTATCCTTTCATACCGGAAAACCGGCTGATTGTTATATTGAAGCCATTGAAGCCAGTACCTTTCTTTCCATTCATAAGGAAGATCTCGAAAAGCTTTTCACTGAAATTCCTGTTTTGAACAAACTGGCAAGACAGATGGTATCAGAAATGTATATACGAAAAGAGCTGCGCGATTTATCTCATTTCCGGCTAACCGCCAGAGAACGGTTTTTGCAGTATATCCATAAACACCCGGATATGATGCAGCGGGTTTCACAGAAGTATATAGCATCATATCTGAATATCAAACCGGAAACGTTTAGCAGGCTCAAACACCTGGTTCGCCAGCGCAAATAATCAATCCTCCGTTGCCCAGGCAACATATAAATGAGCACCCAGTTGTTCACTAATGGTTACCGGTGGACCACCCTGTACGGTTATCTGTATGGACCGGTCAAACCGAAACCGGTTGGTTATCTTTAAACGGGATCCTATTTCTATCTGATGATGCCTGAGTAAATCAAGCATGTCGGCCGACTGATTCGAAACACTTATCAGGTCAGCAGCTATTCCCACTGGCAGGTCCAATAAACAACGTTTTTCAATCTTTGGTACAATCCCCGCGGCATCAGGAATCGGATCACCATGCGGATCAGTCTTTGGTTTTCCAAGAAAATCATCCAGCCGGTCAATCAGTTTTTTACTGCTGATATGTTCCAGTTCTTCCGCTATTTCATGCACTTCTTCCCAACCAAATCCAAGCTTTTCGACCAAAAAAAATTCCCACAAGCGATGCTTCCGAATAATTTGTAAAGCAAGTTTATTGCCTGAATCCGTCAGTTGTACCCCTTTGTATGGCTCGTAGTGAATAAGTTGTTGCTCATGTAATTTTTTTAGCATATCCGTTACAGAGGCTGGTTTGGTAGCCAGTTGACGAGCCAGTGCATTGGTACTTACAACAGGGTCTTCCTGTTCCAGATGGTAGATGGCTTTGATGTAATTTTCTTTACTGGTCGAGTACTTCAAAGGAGCTTTTTTAGGCGAATCTAAAAAAAAATCAGGGACAAAAAATGGGGGGTATTTGAAATAAACTATTTTAGCGACTCAAGGAAAACCTGACCAATGCATTGGAAAACCCGTCTGCTTATTATTTGTGTATTGTTTGGCCTCGCTGGCTGCACCTCCAAAAAGAAGCAATTGCTGGATACGGAAGAAGTGGTGGTTTCAGAATTCATTGAGTTTTTTCCAGCGATTAAACTTCCCTTTCATTTAGCGGATACTATGTTGACAAAGAAGTCGCCCGATTCACTCCGGATCGGTAATAAAATTTTTTCCCAATTCGTGCCGGATTCTGTTTTACAGCCGGTTTTCGGGAAAAAGACCAAACCGCAATTGTATCCCATAGGAAAAATGGAAGTGAAGGATGCCGAAACCTATCTTTTAGTGAAAGCTGCTTTAGGGGCCAAGCGGGCTGCTTACGCGCTTGTATTTGAACAGGATTCTTTTAAGGCTGCCCTGCCGTTGGTGATAAGTAGTTCCACACCTGTAAAAAACGAACAAAAAGTTGCCAATATTGACAGCAGGTATACAATTACCACTGTGCAGCAGCGTATAGCGCCGGACGGACAGATCTTATATCACAAAGATGTTTTTATTTACAATCCTGAAGGTATTTTCATGCTGATTCTCACAGAATCCAATGATCAGGCTAACAAAAAGGGTAAACTGATTAATCCGATTGATACACTTCCTGCAACCAGCAAACATGCGGGTGATTATCTGGGTGAGAGCCGGAACCTGGTTTCATTCAGAGACAGCCATCGAAAGGGATACCTAAGTTTCTTTGTACATTTCGAAAAAGACAAGGGAGAATGTATCGGAGAGCTGAAAGGAGATGCTAAAATTACAGGGGCAAACTCTGCCAGATATACGGAAAACAACGGTCCCTGCGTTATTGATTTTACGTTCTCAGGTAACACCGTTACCATGAAAGAACTGGAGGGTTGCGGTTCTTACAGGGATATCAAATGTTTTTTTGAAGGAAAATATACCCGAAAGAAAAAAGCTGCGGCTCCTGCTTCACGTAAAAAGAAGTAAAAAACCTTATTTCCAGTGAATACTTTAAATTGCGTATTTAATACACATTTGTCAAACTATTGATGCCATATGAGTTTTAGAAATTTCAGTGTTCCCTACCAGGGCGATGATCGTTATTCCAAAAGAGTGGCCTATTTCTCCATGGAGTTTGCTGTTCACCAGCCACTTAAAATTTATAGTGGGGGACTTGGCTTTCTGTCGGGCTCTCATTTAAGGAGTGCTTATGAATTAAGGCAGAACCTGATCGGGATCGGAATTCTCTGGAAGTTTGGTTACTACGATCAGGCAAGAAACCAGGACCAGACCCTGCAGGTTACCTGGATGGAAAAACAGTACAGTTTTTTACAGGATACCCATATTAAATTTCAGATATCCATTCACGATCATCCGGTTTGGGTGAAAGTTTGGTACCTGCCACCAGATACGTATCAGACAGCACCTTTATTCCTGCTGAGTACAGATTTGCCTGAAAACGATTATGTTTCTCAAACCATCACGCACCGTTTGTATGATGCCAATGTGGCAACCAAAGTGGCGCAATTTATCCTCCTGGGTGTTGGTGGAGCGAAACTGCTGGATGAAATAGGATTCAATCCGGATGTTTACCACCTCAATGAAGCACATGGCATCAGTGCCGGATTTTACCTCTATCGCCGCTTCGGTAACAACCTGGAAGAAGTTCGTAAAAGACTGGTCTTCACTACCCATACGCCGGAAGAAGCCGGAAATGAAAAGCATGATATCTATCTCTGCCATAAAATGAGTTATTTCTGTGGTTTGTCGCTGGATGAGGTCAGACATTTAACCGGCATCCAGGATGACCAGTTCAACCATTCCCTGGTGGCATTAAGATTTGCCCGCAAGGCCAATGGTGTTTCTCAATTACATGGCCATGTTTCAAGGGCGATGTGGGAAAAACATCCGGGAACCTGCCCGATCATTTCCATCACCAATGCGCAAAACTGGAGATACTGGGCAGATAAGCAACTCTATCGTTTCATGGAAGAAGGGAATGACCATCTTTGGGATGACCGGAAACGTTACCTGAAGCACCGTGCTTTTGAAATCGTGGCGGATCAAACCGGAAAGCAATTCAATCCGGATGTATTCACGATTGTTTGGGCACGCCGTTTTGCAGGATACAAACGTGCTGACCTGATCACCCGGGATGCAGAACGTTTCACACGTTTGCTGGAAAATTCCAAATTCCCTGTACAAATCATCTGGGCTGGTAAACCATATCCCATGGATTATCCGGCGATCAATGATTTCAATCACCTGGTTCACCTAAGCAGAAAGCATAAAAACATGGCTGTTGTGGTTGGGTATGAACTGGCGCTCTCCAAAAGAATGAAACAAGCCGCAGATTGCTGGCTCAATAATCCTCGTGTTCCAAGGGAGGCATCCGGAACCAGTGGTATGACTGCAGCAATGAACGGAGCCGCGAACTTTAGTACCGATGATGGCTGGATCCCGGAATTTGTGAATCATGGTAACAACGGATTCGTAATTCCAAAAGCGGACTATGCTAACATGAATACGCATGAACAGGATGAATACGATCTGCATATGTTATACCGGATCCTGGAAGAGCAGATCCTGCCTTTGTACTATCAAAACCGCGATACCTGGCGGCAGGTGGTGAAAAATGGCATGCGGGATGTCCGGTATCAATTCGAAAGTAACCGGATGGCACATGAATATTATGATTTGATGTACAACGCCGGATATTAAGAAGCTTTTAGCAGGTTGAACCAGGAATTGGCATAATAATCGAGAAGGATCAGGCGTTAAAGAAAAAAATCCGTACTATGAATCTGATCTTTCTGACAGCTTCGCTGTTAATATCCACAGCCTTTTCAAAAAATGGCAACATTCCACCCACTGCTAATGCCGGAGAAGATATAGTTATTTCCAGCTCGGAGTTCATCCAGCTTGATGGAACTTCTTCCAGGGAACCGGACGGTATTATTTCCAGGTATCATTGGGTACAGACTTCCGGTAATGCTGTTGACATCGTGAATCCAGGTGCTGCCATAACAGCCCTCAACAATATTCAAAAAGGAACCTACAGTTTCCGCCTCACCGTGATGGATGATAAGGGGGGGGTGTCGAGTGATGAGGTGAGGATAGAAGTAAAGTGAAAGGTGAAAGGTGAAAGGTGAAAAGTGAAAGGTGAAATGGAGTGAAAAGTCAAAAGTGAAAAGTCAAAATAATAAAAGCCCGCAACAGTGCGGGCTTTTTCTATTTTCATTTTTGGAATTTCACCTTTCGCTTTTCACGTTTGACCTTCTTTCACCTTTCACTTTTCACCTTTCACTTCACTATCTCAATCAGCTCCACATCAAATATCAACGTTGATCCGGGAGCAATCTTTGCCCCGGCCTGCTGGTCGCCATAGGCAAGGTCGGCAGGAATAAACAGTTTCCACTTGCTGCCAACCGGCATCAGTTGCAGCGCTTCTATCCAGCCACGAATCACCCCATTAACGGGGAAATCAATTGGCTGCCCACGATCTACTGAACTGTCAAATACTGTTCCGTCGATCAGGGTTCCATGATAATGACATTTTACCTTGTCAGTCAGACCTGGTGTTGGACCGGTTCCTTCCTGGATGATTTGATACTGTAGTCCGCTTGGTAATTCAATCACGCCAGGCTTGGTTTTGTTGGCAGCCAGGAATTCAGCACCTGCTTTTCTGGCAGCAGCTGATTTCTCTTTCTTTAGTTGTTGTAAATAATTGGTAATACTCATATTCATTTGTTCTTCTGTGAGTAATGTTTTTTGATTTTTTAATGCATCGTTCAAAGCCCTGGAAACCAGTTGGGTATTGATATCTGAAATACCCTGATCCTTATAAAAGTTGGCCAGGCTCATGCCAATGGCATAACTCATACTGTCTTTGGCTGTTTTCAATACAGGCGCTGCAGGGGTAGCGGGTTTCTTTACGGCTGCCGTACTTGCCGGCTTTTTCGCCGTCCCGGCAGTTGCCGGTTTTTTGGTGGCCTGACCAATGGATACGGTAGTCCATAGGAGTAAAGCGGAGGATACAAGAATTTTATGCATAGTTTCTATTGAATCAACGAAAATACTATCCTTTTTAACATTAATTGATGACTCTGTACATCTATTCTTTCTTCTTATACGTTTATTTTAGCAGTACTGATTCAAATATATACCTATGCGAAAACTATTACTTTCTTTCCTTACCATTTCTCTCATTGCCTCAGCACAGGCACAATCGGATGAAAACGGTGCCGGTGGCCTGCTTAAAAAAGCTGGCGGATTACTGAATAAAAACAAGTCCGGTTCAGGTCTCTCTTCAGAAGAAATTATCTCCGGTTTAAAAGAAGCGCTGGCTGTCGGAACCCGGAACAGCGCAGATAAATTATCAGCAGCGGATGGATTTTTTAAAGACGCCGCTGTAAAAGTATTATTGCCGGAGGAAGCGCGCCAGGTAGAACAAAAGCTCAGGGCTTTAGGCATGGGCAAGCTGGTGGACGATGCCATTTTGAGTATTAACCGTGCTGCAGAGGATGCCTCCAAATCAGCCGCCCCGATTTTCGCCAGCGCGGTAAAACAAATGACCGTGCAGGATGGCCTTGGTATTCTGCGTGGAGCCGATACAGCCGCTACTGGCTATCTCAGAAAATCCACCTCACCGGAATTGGTCAGTGCGTTTCGTCCGGTTATTGAATCTTCCCTGGAGAAAACCGGAGCTACAAAATATTGGTCTGCTGTTTTCGATGCATACAATAAAGTAAGTCTGAAAAAAGTAAACCCCGATCTTTCGAGCTATGTAACCGGAAAAGCCATTGATGGAATTTTTTATTATGTGGCGGAAGAAGAGAAAAAAATCAGGACCAACCCTGCTGCAAGGGTGAATGATATTCTTAAAAAAGTGTTTGGTAGTTAATTTACCTAAAAACTTTTTAAACGGTACTCGCTGATAGGTGGCACAGAATAATTTTGTGCCGCCTTATGCTTTCAAAAACCATCTCCTCCTATAAGATTGCCTATGCAGGGCTTTCAAAAGAAACCTGGCTGCTCTCCCTGATCATGCTGATCAACCGGAGTGGAACGATGGTTGTCCCATTCCTGACACTCTATCTTACCAGTCCGGATATGGGTTATTCTATTGGTGATGCCGGTTTGGTCTTTGGCTGTTTTGGCGCAGGAGCATTTGCGGGTGCATTTGTGGGTGGCCGGTTAACAGATAAAATCGGATTTTATAAAGTACAGCTGGCCGCTTTAGGGGGCGGAGCGGCACTTTTTTTTGTGCTCGGTTTTATCCAGTCTTTTTACCTTATCTGCCTGTTTACGTTTCTGTTGAGTTTTGTGAATGAAGCTTTTCGTCCGGCTAATTCCACTGCCATTGCCTTTTACAGTACGCCTGAAAACCGCACCCGTTCTTATTCCCTCAACCGGTTAGCCGTAAACCTGGGTTGGGCCTTTGGTAGTGCCATGGGTGGCATCATTGCCAAATTCAGTTATCAGTGGTTGTTTTGGGTGGATGGTATTTCCAATTTTATGGCCGCGGTGCTGATGGTAATATTTTTAAAACAGGCAGCTGCGCGCCATACAGAAGAACGAAAGGAAGTTCAACAGCAATCCCTTGTTCAGGATAGTCGTTCCGTTTACAAAGATTATCCCTATCATGTTTTTATTATTCTCGTCACGCTGTTTGCAGCCTGCTTTTTTCAAATGTTCACTACGTTATCTGTTTATTTCAAACAGGTACTTCATTTCACGGAACCACAGATCGGAATGCTGATGGCATTTAATGGAATATTGATTGTAGTAGTTGAAATGATCCTGATTTATCAATTGGAAGGACGCCGGAATCAACTTACTTATATCGCTTTGGGCGTTGGCCTGGTAGGTGTTTTTTACCTGCTTATGGGCCTGGGTAGTATTGCGCTGCCCGTCGCTTTTTTATTAATGCTGGTTATTACAGCAGGGGAGATGTTGTCTATGCCCTTTATGAACAGTTTCTGGATCAATCGAAGCAGTGCCCACAACAGAGGTCAATACGCCGCTCTTTATACCATGGCCTGGTCGGCGGCTCAAACACTGGGACCACTGCTCTCTTCCCAATTAGCTGAAACGGCAGGGTTCCGTTTTACCTGGTTTATAAATGGTTCATTGTGTCTGCTGGTTGCAGCAGTCTTCCTGCAGTTGAAAAGAAAGGCTTATTTCTGATGCTCATCAGGCACCCGCCAGTTCACTTAATTCCAGCCATCGCATTTCCTTTTCTTCCAGCTCTTCACTGATCTTGCCGATTTTCAGGGAAATCTCCTGCAGTTCCTGGAACTCAAGCTGACCCGATGCCAGTTTTTCACTTAAAGCGGCTTTTTCCTTCTCCAGTTTTGGAAGATCCTTTTCCAACTGCTCAAACTCACGCTTTTCATTAAACGATAATTTCTTTTTAGAAACGGAAGCTGTTGTTACCTGTTGAGCTGTTTGGTTGGAACCTGCCACTACTGGTCCGGTTATGGATTTTTGTTCCTGTTCTTTCTGCCAGATCCGATAAATGGTATAGTTGCCCGGGAAATCACGGATAAAACCATTGCCTTCAAAAACAAACAAATGGTCAACCAGCCGGTCCATGAAATACCGGTCGTGCGATACGATCAGCAAACATCCCTGGAATTCTGACAGAAAGTTTTCCAAAACAGCCAGGGTAGGCAAATCAAGGTCGTTGGTAGGTTCATCCAGTATCAGAAAGTTTGGATTGCGAAAGAGTATCGTTAATAACAATAACCTCTTTTTTTCACCACCACTCAGGGCGCTGATATAACTGTATTGCTGATCCGGTGTAAACAGAAATAATTGCAGGAATTGTGCGGCACTCAAGCTGCCTCCATTGGCCAGGGGGAAATTCTCCGCAAAGGTTTTGACATACTCAATTACCCGCATGTCTTCCTTATAGGTCAGTCCCTGTTGTGAAAAATAGCCAAACACGATGGTCTCTCCAATATTTACTTTTCCGCTATCCGCTTGTTCTATGCCCTGCAGGATATTGAGAAACGTCGTTTTACCCACACCGTTAGGTCCCACAATTCCAATGCGGTCTCCTTTTTTAAAGGTATAATCAAACCCTTTCAGGATGTCCTTATCGTCGTATTTTTTGTACAGTTTTTTTAATTCGATCACTTTTCCACCCAGCCGATTCATTTTCATTTGCAGTTGCAGTGCCTGCTCTTCCAGTCGCTGTTTGGCTTTTGCCTCCACCTCCGCAAACGCATCTATCCGGCTTTTGGATTTGGTAGTACGGGCCTTGGGTTGCTTCCGCATCCACTCTAATTCTTTGCGATAAACATTCCTGGCCTTATCCACGCTTGCAGCCTGCTGCTCCATACGGGCGGCTTTCCGTTCCATATAGGTCTCGTAATCGCCCTTATAAGTATATAACTCGGAACCATCCAGTTCCCAAATCTCTTCACATACCGCATCCAGGAAATAGCGGTCGTGGGTTACCAGCAACAGGGTTACTCTTTCCTGGTTGAGAAAATGTTCCAGCCATTCCACTGTCTGGATATCCAGGTGGTTGGTAGGTTCATCCATGATCAGCAGGGTGTGTTTGTGATCGAAACCGATATCAATTAGAGTTCTTGCAAGGGCCACTCGTTTTCTTTGTCCACCTGATAATGTGCCCACCTGCTGGTTCAGCTGGTGAATATTCAGCTTGCCCAGGATCTGTTTCACTTTCGCTTCAAAATCCCAGCCCCCGGTTTCATCCATTCTTTCAATGGCAGTATTGAGTAAATCAGTATTTTCAAGTTCACTGGCTGCCTCATACGCTTTAATGGCATTCAGGGTTGGATGCTCGTGATGGAAAATATTGTCAAGAATGGAATCCTGCTCATTGAATTCAGGTTCCTGGTCAAACAATGCTACTGTCACATCTTTGTGAATCCAGCAGGTTCCACTATCCGGCGTTTCCCGACCGGCCAGTATTTTTAACAGTGTCGATTTCCCGGAACCGTTTCTCGCAATCAGTGCGATCTTATCACCTTCTTCTATGTGAAAGGAAATATTTTCAAACAAGGGCTTGATGCCGTAACTTTTTCCCAATCCTTCTGCTGAAACATAATGCATTTTGCAAAGATAAGCAGGGGCGTACCAACTAATTACTGCAAATTTGTACTTCCTGTATGCGCGTCATTGCCCGACTTTATACCTGTTTTTGTTGCTGCCTGCTTGTTGCCTCCTGTCCTTCTGTACTGGCCCAACAACCGATGCAGGTTGCAATCGCCCAACGTACCGACACCAATTACATTAAAACCTACGACAGCCTGATTACCACCCGTTTCTTTTTTTCCCGCAAATACACTTCCATTTTATTGCAGGGACCAGGAAAACTTGCCAATCTTAAATATCGTCCGAATTCAACCCTGAATATGGGTGTTGGTGCAACCTATCGCTGGTTTACTCTCAACCTGGCTTATGGATTTCCTTTTTTAAATCCGGAAAGGGGGAGAGGTAAAACGAAATACCTGGATTTACAAAGCCATATCTATACCCGCAACTGGACCATCGATTTTTTCGGTCAGTTTTATAAAGGTTATTATCTCAATCCAAAGGGACTCGGTCATGCTGACCCCGGGTCGTATTATTTACGTCCTGACCTGGGTATTTCTTTGTTTGGGCTGGCGGTTTATAAGCTTCGTAACGGAAAAATGTTTTCTTATCGTGCAGCCCTTCTTCAAAGTGAATGGCAAAAAAAATCAGCGGGCACTTTATTATATGGCGGAGAAATCTATGCAGGTTCTGTAAGCGGTGATTCAGCCCTCGTTCCGAATACACTTTCCGTTGATTATCCCCAGCGTGATATCTGGCGGGTCCGGTTCCTGGAATTTGGTCCGGGTGCAGGATATGCCTATACCCTGGTGGTGAAAAAACATTTTTTTATAACCGGCGCGGCAACGCTTAATATGGATTTTGGTATTTCCAGGGAATTCAAAAACGAGCAACGCAGTGATAAATTAACCATCAGTCCGAATTTTATCTATCGTGCGGTTGCCGGGTATAACAGCAACGACTGGAACCTGAACTTTTCACTGGTTGGAAATACCATCCTGGTTCGGGGCGCCAGCTCCAAAAATGATTATCGTTTTAGTACAGGAAATTATCGCTTTACACTGGCTAAACGTATTCTGCCGTATGGCAGATTTAAACGACAATTGAAACTATTTGATCCTAAAGAATAAGGAAATGAATCGGATTAAAAGAGTCTTTGCAGCAATCCTGTTACTTACCCTCGGTTACCTGGTATATTACTGCTGGAAGGCCTTTCCTGTGTTAACCGGTTACAGTGCCAAAATGGCCTGCTCCTGTATGTACCTGGGAGAAAGAACCCTTCAATCTGTGGAGGAACAGGAGTTGGGCAGGTTCCCGCTGAAACTTGCCTCAGTGGAGGTTCTGTCGGATAGCTCAGTAGTGGCTACAGTTATGGGATTGGCGAAACAGACTGCTGTATTCCGACCCGGATTAGGATGTACCCTGGTGAATGAAATATCAAAAGAGGAGTTAAAGAACCAGGTTTGGCAATTGCCTGAACTCCCCAAACTTAATCCCGACACGATAAGTTGGCCTATGGGCGACCGGCTTCCGGATTCAACAATTGCCAGCTTCTCACCAGGCAAACTGGAGGAGGCCCTGAATTTTGCATTTGCGAATCAAAAAGAAGAGGAGCCGGTTCGTACCCGTGCGGTAGTTGTTCTTCATAAGGGGAGCCTGATAGCAGAGAAATACGCGCCCGGATTCGACCGCCATCATCGCCACCTTAGCTGGTCAATGGCCAAATCCATCACCGGCACCCTGGTTGGAATGCTGGTAAAAGATGGGAAATTAGCACTGGATCAACCTGCACCTGTTGCAGGCTGGAAAGCTTCTACAGATGGCCGGTCCGAAATCACCCTTCGGAATTTGCTTCAGCAAACAAGCGGTCTTGATTTTGAAGAGAACTACAGCAAGGCAACCGATGCTACCAATATGTTGTTTCGTAAAGCGGATATGGCTGGTTATACTGCTTCTCATGCATTAAAAGTGCAGCCCGGATCAACATTCTATTATAGCAGCGGGAACAGCAATATTCTTTCAGGTATCATCCGGTCTGCCCTGGGAGATTCACTTTATTACCGGTATCCGTATGAAAAACTGTTTTATAAATTAGGTATGTACAGCGCAGTAATGGAAACGGACGCATCCGGCAATTTTGTAGGATCCTCTTATGTATTTGCAACTGCGCGCGACTGGGCCCGTCTCGGACAACTGTACCTGCAAAACGGGACATGGAACCAGGAGCAATTATTACCGCAGGACTGGGTCAAGCAGGCTACCCAGCCGGTTGCCGCTGCGCCCCAGGGCGAATATGGTTTCCAGATCTGGCTGAATGCAGGCAACCCGATTGGTACTGCCAACCGAAAATATCCAACCCTTCCTGCAGATCTTTATTATTTCAGTGGTTATGAAGGACAACAGGTTCTGATGATCCCGTCTAAGGACCTGGTCATTGTTCGTTTGGGACAAACTGCGAACAGTCGCTGGTTTGATACCGAAACCTTTGTAAACAAAATTCTTTCAGCAGTTCAATGACCTATTTTCCAATAGGAACAAATTTCAGACAAACCGGACTGCCAGCTTTGATTTCAACAGGAAGCAGCTGTAATTTGCCCGTTTCCTGGTTACGCTGAAATACGGTTACAGAATCTGAATCCTGATTGGCAACCAGTAAGAGTTGTCCGGTTGGATCAATGGCAAAATTTCTTGGTTTTTTACCTGGTAAATCCTGGAAACCTACCAGTTTCAACATGCCGGTTTTGGCGTCAATAGAATAGATTGCCAGGTTATTGGCCTCATAGCGGTTGGAGGCATAGAGGAATTTTCCATCAGGAGAAAGATGAATATCGGCGCTGCCCCTGGATCCCTGGTAATTTTCAGGATGGGCATCGATGTGCTGAAATTTCTCCATGCTTCCACTATTGTATTTCCAGCCACTGATGGTTCCTCCCATTTCTTCAATTACATATACCCATTTTCCATTGGGATGAAAATCCAGGTGCCTTGGTCCACTGCCATCGGTGATTTTTGCGAAGCCCTGCTGCGTGCCACCAATCGGGAGATTTTTTTTCTCGTTAAAGGTGTAGATCATCACTTTATCTGTACCCAGGTCTGGAACCAGCAGGTGTTTATTATCAGGCGTGAAAACAGCTGAATGTACATGTGGTTTTTCCTGCCGCTTCGGATTAATTCCCTTCCCGTCATGATGTACTAACTGATACTGATCGGTGAGTTTTCCATCCTTATCAATTGCATAGGCAATGAGATTTCCCCCGCTATAATTACCAACCGTTATCCATTTTCGATTTTCGGAAATGGAAATATAACAGGGGGCTTCACCGCGACTTTCTTTCTGGTTCAGCAATTGTGCTTTTCCGGTTTGGGGATCCAGTTGAAACGCATAGATCATTCCTTTGTGATCACTGGCCATTTCTGAAACGGCATACATAAAACGTCCGTCTTTGGATACTGCCAGGTAGGAGGGGTTTTCAATATCTTTTACAATATCTATAAGGGTGGTTTGACCAGAGGGAACAGTAATTTTGAAGATATAAATTCCGTCTTTACTGCCTTTGGTGTAACTGCCTGTATACAGGTAATAATCCTGTGCTGTTGTCATAATGGATAGGAATAAGGTGATGAATGCAAAGAAGACCTGTTTTTTCATATCGGAAATTTAGGCAATAAAATAAATGAGCAGGCAAATTAATGCCACAATCAACAGAATGATCCAGGGTTGAAACCGGTTCCAGTTGTATTCGCGAAGTTTCTTTCTTTCTGCATCCCGAATCTCCTGTAACAATTGATTATTGGTGCCGGCTATCCGCACCAGTTCCGGTACCAGATTTTTCCAAAACCTGAAACCAAGCGGATACATGGAAAATAAAACAGCCTCCACGAGATTTCGTATCAATACCGGTTTGCCGGAATCTGTTAAAATGGAGATATGCCGTTCATTGAGTAACTGGCTGATCTGGGCAGCCAGCGCATCCTGGTTCATTCGGAATACATCCAGTTGCCGGACATGATTTTTTATTTTGATAGCTTCCTGGTAGAGTAATTCAGGACTGGGGGGGACAGGCGAATCAAACCTTGATGACTGACCTGCATGCTGCCACCTTGCCTGGTGATATTCACTTCTTTTTACCGGGTTGGATAAAACATCGTAGGCTTCCTGGATTTCCCTGAAATGTTGAACAGCATATGGATTCCCCGTATTTTTGTCGGGGTGATACCGCATAGCCAGTCGCCGATAGGCTTTTTTAATCTCATCCTCCCTGGCATTAAATGGTATTTCCAACACCTGGTAATAATCTTTAACCGGCATGCGAACGAAGATAAAGGTTTCCCGTTTTTTATCCACCGGGATAAGAATAACAGGGCCAAGCCGTTATTGTTAGGATCCATGATGATGAAAAACACAGAATATGAAAAACTGGTGGAGATCAGTAGCAATTTGTATGGCATCGGCAGGATGGTTATCCTGTACGAATGCAGCTAGTAATGAAGAGGTAAAAGGTCCGGATGCAGATAGTGTTGCAACCGTTGCTGCGCCCCCTGTTAAAGTCCTTCCAGCTCCCAAACTGGATAGCAGTGCTTCATCCATTCTGAATAGAAGACAGATACCAATTTTATGTTACCATCAGATTCGGCCGTATAAACCGGATGATAGTCCGACTGCCAAACCCTATATCGTTCCGCCGGATATTTTTAAAGATCAGATGAAGGCCTTGCAGGATAGTGGCTATCAAACCATTCTTCCAGATCAGTTGAGGAACTATCTTTTGTCAGGTGAAGAACTTCCGGAAAAATCTGTGCTCATCAGCTTCGACGATGGTTGCGATGAACAATTTGATATTACCAAAGAAGTATTGGATCCCTATAAGATGAAAGCTGCCTATTTTATCATGACGGTGGCAATCAACCGTCCCAATTACATGAAAGCAGATCAGATTAAAGCCTTGTCAGATGAAGGCCACTGCATTGGCTTGCATACCTGGGATCATAACAATGTAAAAAAATACCAGGGCGAGGATTGGGTTAAACAGATTGAAAAACCCAAAGCTGCCCTGGAAAAAATTATCGGTAAACCGGTGGAGCATTTTGCCTATCCCTTTGGATTGTGGAACCCCGAAGCAATCCCACAATTAAAAATGAGAGGTTTAAAATCAGCTTTCATTCTTTCTACTGTACGGGATCAAAATGATCCAATGTATACCATCCGGCGTATCATAGTGCCGGGTACCTGGTCAGGTACCCAGCTTCTGACAAGAATGAAATCCGGTTTTTAATCAGGCTGTTTCTTCCGCATAGGAGCTAACCGGTTCGCAGGTGCAAATCAGGTTACGGTCTCCGTGGGTATTATTTACCCTGCTTACAGATGGCCAGAATTTATTTTCCTTTACATAGTTTAATGGGAATGCAGCCTGCTGACGACTATAAGGTAGTTCCCATACATCTGCTGTGATAACATGCTGAGTATGTGGCGCATGTTTCAAAACATTATCAGCACGATCTGCCTTGCCTTCTTCGATGGCTGCAATTTCCTTCCGGATGGAAAGCAGGGCATCACAGAAACGATCCAGTTCTGCCTTGTCTTCACTTTCCGTTGGTTCAATCATGATCGTACCAGGAACGGGGAAGCTCAGGGTAGGAGCATGGAATCCATAATCCATCAGCCGCTTGGCAATATCTTCTGCTTCGATACCGGCGGATGTCTTGAAAGGCCTCAGGTCCACAATAAATTCATGCGCGCAGGTTCCATTTTCACCGGTATACAGGATCGGATAGGCTTGTTCGAGTTTTGCCTTCATGTAGTTGGCATTCAGAATAGCATATTCCGTTGCGAGTTTCAATCCATGAGCACCTAACAGTCTGCAATATGCGTAACTGATCAGCAGAATGGAGGCGGATCCATAAGGAGCTGCAGAAACAGCGCCATTTTTGTCGGAACTTGTGCTGGCTGTTGCCCAATGCCCGGGAAGATGCGCTGCCAGGTGAGCTTTCACACAAATCGGGCCCATTCCAGGACCACCACCACCATGCGGAATCGCGAAGGTTTTGTGCAGGTTCAGGTGGCAAACATCCGCACCAATCAATCCGGGTGCAGTGAGGCCAACCTGTGCATTCATATTGGCTCCATCCATATAAACCTGTCCGCCATACGCGTGTACGATTTCACAGATTTCTTTTACACTTTCTTCAAAAATACCATAGGTACTGGGGTAGGTAATCATGGTAGCGGCAAGCACATCTTTATATTGCTCGGCTTTGGCTTTGAAATCAGCTACATCAATGTATCCGTTTTCCAAAGCTTTCACCACCACCACTTTCATGCCAGCCATAACCGCAGACGCAGGGTTGGTGCCATGCGCAGAAATCGGAATAAGACAAACATTCCTATGTGTATCACCGTTTGCCAGGTGATAGCGACGGATGGTAAGTAGTCCGGCATATTCACCCTGTGCGCCACTGTTGGGTTGCATGCTGCAGGCATCAAAGCCTGTTACGGAACAAAGGAAGTCAGACAGTTCGCTGATGATCTGCTGGTAGCCACCCGCCTGGCTAAGAGGGGCGAAGGGGTGCATTTTGCTCCAGTGCGCCCAGCTCAATGGAATCATTTCTGTAGCTGCATTCAGTTTCATGGTGCAGCTGCCCAGTGAAATCATGGATGTATTAAGAGAAAGATCCTTGTTCTCGAGCGATTTCATGTAACGCATCATTTGTGATTCACTGTGATGCGTATTGAATACCGGATGTGTCAGGAATTCTGAAGTTCGGGTGAGCGTCGCCGGTATATTGTCCAGGATGCTGTCGTAGTTAAACGTTAGACTTGAACTGTCTTTTCCAACCGCGTTTGCAAATACATGAATGATATCCAGTAAATCATCCTGAGTAGTGGTTTCATCCAGGGAAATTCCAAGCTTGCCAGGCAGATAATGGAAATTGATTTTTTGCTGCTCAGCCAGTTCCCGGATAGCGGAAGGATCTTTTACAGCAATTGTCAATGTATCGAAATAGGTTTTAGAGATAAGCTCGTATCCCAATTCTGTCAATGATGCTGCCAGGGTTTTGGTTAGCAGTGCCACTCTTTTTGCGATGGCAACCAGCCCATCCGGACCGTGATACACCGCATACATGGCAGCCATATTGGCGAGCAATGCCTGGGCAGTACAGATATTAGAAGTTGCTTTTTCTCTCTTGATATGTTGTTCCCTGGTTTGAAGCGCCATGCGAAGTGCACGATTGCCTTTGGCATCTACACTAACGCCGATGATTCTTCCAGGCAGCGCACGTTTGAATTCGTCTTTGGTACTGAAGAAAGCAGCGTGTGGACCACCATAGCCCAGGGGTACACCAAATCGCTGTGCGGAACCAAGTGCAACATCCGCACCCAGTTCTCCGGGAGGTGTGAGCAGGGTAAGTGCCAGCAGGTCTGTTGCCATTGCAACAAATCCGCCTTTGCTGTGAAGCTCATTTATAAAGGAACGGAAATCCTCAATACTGCCTTCGTTGTTCGGATACTGCACCAGTGCACCGAAATAACGGTCATCAATATTCGCTTTTTTATAATCACCAACCACCACTTCAATTCCAAGAGGTAAAGCCCTGGTATGAATAAGGTCGAGGGTTTGAGTAAAGATGGCACTGTCTACAAAGAAACAGGGCTTCTGAATATCATCGGTACGGTTAACATGGTGAAAAAACATGTTCATTGCTTCCGCAGCAGCAGTTGCTTCATCCAGCAGAGAGGCGTTTGCAAGTGGCAATCCGGTCAGATCCGCCACCATGGTCTGAAAATTCAACAGACTCTCCAGTCGTCCCTGGGAAATTTCCGCCTGGTAAGGAGTGTACTGTGTATACCATCCCGGATTTTCAAACAGGTTGCGTAAAATGACACTGGGCGTGATGGTGTCATAATATCCCTGTCCGATATAATTACGGAATACCTGGTTTTTCATTGAGATGTTTTTCAGCTCACGCAGGTATTGCGCTTCACTTACTGCATCCGGAACAGCCAGTGTATCCTTCTTCCGGATACTGGACGGAATGGTTTTATCTACAAGTTCTTCCAGTGACCCCATACCAATAGCAGCCAGCATTTTTTCAGTATCTGTCAGCGTACCGATATGACGGCCTAGAAATTCATTCGACTGTGCTTGGAATAAATTCATAATATGTGCGGTTAAGCTTTTTGGATGTGCAAAGTTACAATTTGCTGGGCAGACGAACAGCACCTTTTGTTCAACCAGGCAGTACCTTTGCCAAATGGACAGCATAGCACCGAATTGGAAAAAATTATCTGTTGAACGACAGAAGGCGTACAAACGTTTGCTGGAAACAGCACCCAAAAACAAAATGCTGCAATTGATCCCGGATTTACATGAACAGGCATTTGAGAAAATTAATTGCCTGGACTGTGCTGCCTGCTGTAAAAATTATTCCCCCAGATTCAAAACAACAGATATCAAGCGGTTAAGTAAATCGCTTGGAATGAAAGAAAGCCAGTTCATTGAACAATACCTTCGGCTCGACCAGGACGGCGACTATGTTACCAAATCTTCCCCCTGTCCATTTCTGGGAGCTGATAATGCCTGCAGCGTGTATGAAAACCGGCCATCCGATTGTGCCCGCTTTCCCTATACGGATGAAGATGTACTGTTTAAAAGAATTCCACTTACGCTGAAAAACAGCAGTTTTTGTCCGGCTGTTTTTTTCGTCCTGGAAAATCTTTACCTCAAATTAAAATAATCTACATATGTGAAAACGGTTCCACTAACCGATATTTGCGACTATGGCGCATTTACCTGTTTTAATTAAAGACCTGGCATTGATACTTGGGGCGGCCGCCATTACTACCCTCATTTTCAAGCGGCTGAAACAACCGCTCGTATTGGGTTATATCATTGCAGGTTTGTTAGTTGGTCCGAATTTCAATTTTTTCCCTACAATTGCTGATATAGAAAATATTAAGATATGGGCGGAGATTGGGGTGGTGGTGCTATTGTTCAACCTTGGACTTGAATTCAGTTTTAAAAAACTCATGCGGGTGGGAGGATCAGCTTCCATTGCAGGTATTTTTGAAATTACCGGAATGTTTCTGCTCGGTTATACTACCGGTAGCATTTTAGGCTGGTCTACCATGAACAGTATTTTCCTGGGCGGTATTATATCCATTTCTTCTACTACGATTATCATAAGAGCATTTGATGAGCAGGGTTTGAAATCCACCAGTTTCGCCAGTATGGTAATGGGGATGCTGGTTATTGAAGATATAGTTGCGGTGCTATTAATGGTGTTGCTTTCTACCGTTGCTGTAAGCCAGCAGTTCTCGGGTGTCGACCTGATGATCGAAGTGGTGAAGCTGGTCTTTTTCCTAAGCCTTTGGTTTTTGTTTGGTATCCTGGTAATTCCCAGTTTTTTCCGGTGGATCAACCGATGGCTGAATAATGAAACCCTGTTGATCATCTCCCTGGGCATGTGTTTAGGGATGGTGATACTGGCTACATATGTTGGATTTTCCGCGGCCTTAGGTGCATTCATCATGGGGTCTGTTCTGGCAGAAACCACACAGGCCGAGGATATTGAACACCAGATGCAACCGGTTAAGAACTTATTTGGTGCCGTGTTCTTTGTATCAGTAGGTATGTTGATTGATCCGACCCTCCTGTGGGAATATCGTCTTCCGGTTCTGATTATCACACTGGCCGTGATATTCGGGAAAACATTAAATATTACGATTGGATCTTTTATTTCCGGTCAACCTTTAAAACAAAGTTTACAGGCCGGTATGAGTATGTCTCAGATCGGAGAATTTTCATTTATCATCGCCACGTTGGGCGTGAGCCTGGGTGTTACGTCTGATTTTTTATACCCGATTGCAGTGGGCGTATCTGTTATCACCACTTTTTCTACTCCCTTTATGATCAAGGCAGCGATTCCGCTGTACAAATGGATTGACAAAACATTGCCTGCAAGATGGAGAAACCGATTGAACCGATACAGTTCCGGAGCACAACAGATTCCTGCTGATGCCGACTGGAAAATGGTTTTCCGAACCTATTTCAACATCATCGTGCTCAATTCGGTTATTATTCTTACTGCTATTTTTCTTGCTGTGAAATTCGTTGATCCATGGCTGGTAGACTTACTGGAACAACCGGTCACCGCCCATGTATTGACGGTAGTTTTGACCCTGCTGGTTTCATCTCCTTTTATTTGGGCATTAACGATTAAAAAACTGCAACGCGGGGCGTATACCAGTTTGTGGCTGAACGATCAGGTGAACCATGGTCCGCTGGTAATGGTGGAAATACTAAGAAACCTGCTTGCTGTATTCTACCTCTTTCTGTTGCTTAATCAATTGTTTTCGGTGGTCATCGCCCTGGTTGGTGCAGTGGTTGTACTCGCCGTGGTTTTATTTATCTTTTCCAAAAGACTTCAGGCCTTTTACGCGCGAATCGAACGCAGGTTTATGACGAACCTCCATCATCGTGAAATTGTTGCCAATACCGGTGCGAACAGTACCCTGAGCCCCTGGGACGCGCACCTTGCTCATTTTACTATCAGTCCCGAAGCCACCTGCCTGGGAAAAGACCTCGAAACCCTGGCCTGGCGCGAACGGTATGGTATTAATATTGCTTCCATTGAAAGAGGAAAAAAAACAATCATGGCTCCCCAGCGTACGGAAAAAATCTATCCCTACGATAAATTGGCAGTCATCGGAACCGACCAGCAATTGCAGGTATTCCGGCCTATTGTTGAGCCTGAATCCATGCCGCTGTTAACGGAGGAAGAAGAAATTCGGTTAATGAAAATACGGGTGGATGAACACAACCAGTTAAAGGGGAAAACCATTCGCGATTCTGGTATTCGGGAAAAAACCAATGGCCTGGTGGTGGGTATCGAACGTGCCGGAAACAGAATTCTGAACCCGGATTCCAAAACTGAATTTGAATGGGATGATATTATCTGGATAGTAGGAGAGCGCGAAAAAATTGTGGAGTTAATTCAATCAGAACCCTGATCCTAATAATGCATTTTTCTTAGGGAAGGCGCTTTGAACCAGGTGATAAAAACCACCAGCAGGGTCATGGTTCCTCCAAACAATACAGATGGCACCACTCCCAGGAAACGTGCTGCTACGCCACTTTCAAACTGACCGATTTCGTTGCTGCTGTTGATGAACATGCTGTTTACACTCATCACACGCCCCCGCATTTCATCAGGTGTTTTTAATTGCAATATAGTTCCCCTGATCACCACACTGATGCCATCCAATACGCCCGATACCAGCAACGCTGTAAATGAAATCCAGAAGGTTTTGGATAGTGCAAAAATGATGATACAGAGTCCAAATCCTCCCACGGCAAAGAAAAGTGTCCGGCCCTGATTCTTTTTCATTGGAAAAAAAGTTAAGGTGAGTATTACCAGAATAGCGCCGATATCAGCTGCAGCATTCAGCCAGCCAAAACCAATGGGTCCCACTTTCAATATGTCTTTCGCAAATACCGGTACCATGGCTACCAATCCGCCAAAGAGTACTGCAAACAGGTCGAGCGTCATAGCTCCCAATACTTCCTTGGTACGGAATACAAAGCGCAAACCTTCCTTCACGCTCTCCAGTGTTTTTTGCTGACCTGCTCTGATGGAAGCTGGTTTGGGCAGCAGCTGAAACAGGGAAACAAAGGCAATCAGGATCAGGGAACAGATCACCCAGAGTGTTCCTTTTGCATGAACCGTAGCAATGATAAATCCACCTGCTGCATGCCCCATTACGGATGCCGTCAGCCAGATGCCCTGGTTCCAGGTGATGGCATTGGCCAAAAGGGGACGTGGTACCATTTGGGCCAGTATCGCAGAGAAAGACGGACCGGTAAAAGATCGTATGATACCAGAGCAAAAAATAATCGTGTAAATCCCGGCTACCAATAAGTTGGTTTGTCCGGATCCTGCAAGCGTATATGCCAGCGTCAGCAGGGCAACACCACAAGCCAGGTAAAAGGCAATGCCCTTCAGCAGTAAATTTCGCTTGTCTGACAAGTCTATGATATGACCTGCATACAATGCCAGTGAGATGGCCGGTATGGCTTCCGACAATCCTACCAGTCCAATTGCAAAGGGATCTCCGGTTAACTCATAGAGCCACCAGCCTACCAGGGTTGCCATCATTCTTAATCCCATTATGAATGTAAAACGTCCCGCCATCAGAAACCTGAATTCGGGTAATCGCATACTGGCAAGAGGATCCTGCTTTGCCTGCTCAATGGATTGAAGTTCGGTCATACAACAGGGTTAGGGTAATGCAATAAAATGCTGACCATCATCATAGTCTTTTTCCAGGGCATCCATGATGGTTCGCACATGCTTTTCATTGCCCAGAAAATCAGCATTGGATGCATCTACATAGAGTGTTTTTATATTATGCTGTTTGATATAATGCGTATAGGTTTCCTGAATGGAAAAAAGATATTCATCCGGTATATGCTGCTCATAAGGACGGTTTCGTTTGCGGATATTTTTTTGCAGCTTTTGAACCGGCGCATGCAGATAAATCAGGATTTCAGGCTGGATCATTTGCTGGTGAATGATTTCAAACAACCGTTGATACAACCGAAACTCTTCTTCCGGAAGATTCACCTTGGCAAAAAGCAGGCATTTGGTAAAAAGATAATCCGATATCGTTACCGAATGAAACAGGTCCTTGGTATGAATTAATTCTTTTAATTGTTTATACCGCTCTGCCATGAAAAATAATTCCAATGGAAAAGCGAATTGTCCGGGATTCTCATAAAACTTGGGCAGAAAGGGATTGTCTGCAAACTCTTCCAGTACCAGTCGTGCATTGTACTCCTTGGCCAGCAAATGTGCCAATGTAGTTTTTCCGGCGCCAATATTTCCTTCAATGGTTATATAGTGATAATTCATGTTGTCAGTTTATAAACAGGGAGCGGATCCTTGCAACTGTTTAATAGTTCGTGTACGGATTTATGCAAAATGGGATGCACCAGGTCAGGTGCCAGTTCATGCAGGGGTTCTAATGCAAACCGACGGTTAGGCAATTCGGGATGTGGAATCCGGATATGTGGCGTTGCATGTATGGCAGTGTCATATAATAAAATATCAATATCAATTACACGCGGACCGTACCTGTCCAGTCTTTTCCTGCCCATTTTCTCTTCAATCAACAACAGCGTGGTCATCAGCTCTGATGCCGACAGCCGGGTGCGGAGCCGGATAGCCTGGTTCAGAAAAGCAGCCTGATCAGTGTTTCCCCAGGCAGCTGTTTCATAAATGGAAGAGCGCTTTTCAACCGTACCTGCCAATTGACTGATCAGGCCGACTGCCTGTTGAAGGTATTCTTCCCTGTTTCCAATATTCCCCCCCATCAACAGGTAGGCTGTATGCATAGATTCTGTACTTTACAGGCTCAAATATCAGTTAATCCGTTTTTTAACCAAGCGTTCGTATGGCACAATTCTTTAAATACTTTTTTGCTGCATTACTTGCCTTGTTCGTTTTTAGTGTGCTGGCTTTTTTTATGCTGATCGGAATTGCTGGTGCACTTGCCAGTAAGGAAGCGGTGCAGTTGGAAGCACATTCTGTTCTCTACCTTGATCTGGGTAAGGCGTTGAAGGAACAAACCAAAGAAGATCCTTTTGCAGTTTTCGAAGGAGAGGAGCCGTATTCTCAACCAGGCGTATATGATGCAGTACAACTTTTGAAACATGCTGCAGACAATGATCAGATTGACGGACTCTATCTGAAAGCTGGCAGCAATGGTAATGGGTTCGCAACCAATGAAGAAATTCGCGCGGCAATTACTGCATTCAAAGCATCCGGGAAATTTGTAATCGGATTTGGTGAAGTAATCCCACAGCAGGCTTATTATGTAGCATCTGTTGCTGAAAAATTGTATTGTCATCCTAAAGGTGGATTGGAATGGACGGGTTTGGGCATGGAATATGTTTTTTTTAAAAAGGCATTGGACAGACTGGATATTGAACCACAGATTTTTTATGCAGGAAAATTCAAGAGTGCCACGGAGCCGTTCCGGGAAGAAAAAATGACGGAACCCAACAAAATTCAAAGCCGGGAATTACTGGAAGGTATTTACGGACATATTCTCCAATCAATAGGTGATCAAAGAAAGATAGATGCCACCAGGTTAAGACAACTGGCCGATAGCAACCTGGTAAGAACTGCTGGTGATGCAGAAAGACTGGGACTCCTGGATGGATTGCGTTACGAAGATGAAGTCAAAGAAGAAATCCGTCGCAAAACGGGTGACTCGTCTATTGACAAGATTAAATTCGTATCCCTCGCAAAATATGCGGAAGCGGTTGCCGCTTTGGGTGGAAAAGGAACTGACCGGATCACTGTAATTTATGCAGAAGGCAATATCGTAGATGGTGAGGGTGATGAAACTCAGATCGGAGGAGATAAATTCCGGAATTATATTCGCAAAGCCAGGCTGGATTCCAAAACCAAAGCAATTGTAGTGCGGATCAATTCAGGTGGTGGCAGTGCCATGGCCAGTGAAAACATGTGGAGAGAAATCGAGCTGGCAAAAAAAGACAAACCAGTTATTGTAAGTTTTGGAGATGTGGCTGCTTCCGGTGGGTATTATATGGCTTGCGGAGCAGACAGCATTTTCGCACAGTCCAATACCATTACCGGTTCCATTGGGGTATTCTCCATTGTGCCCAATATGCAGGGATTTTTCTCGGATAAACTGGGTGTTACATTTGATGGCGTGAAAACTGGTCCCTATGCCAATTCCCCTTCCGTTACAGAACCTTTAAGTCCCTTACAGAAAAAATTCTTTCAGGAAGGTGTGGATAGTATTTATCAAACATTTTTGAGCAGGGTGGCAGAAGGCAGGAAGATGTCGGTTCAATCAGTAGACAGTGTTGGCCAGGGAAGAATCTGGACCGGCAACCAGGCAATTAAACTTGGATTGGTGGACCGGATCGGAGGCATGGAGGATGCCCTTGCTGCAGCAGCCAAAATGGCTAAGGTGGATGGATACCGGATTCGTCAGTTTCCGGAACGCATCAACTGGCTGGAGCGACTCACCGGTAATTTTTCAAAAAATGTATCCAGTCAGTCGATTCGTAAATCCATAGGGGATGACTGGTTCCGTATATACGAAGAGTGGGAATCACTTCAAACAGGTATTGGAACGGTGCAGGCAAGAATCCCTTTTGAACTTATTTTTCGTTAATTAAATTTTACCCGGGGCATGCGCCTGATCAAATTACTGCTCATCAGTATCGTGTTTTTTTTCCTGTTGCTGACGGCTTTTACCAGTCTCATACCTTCCACTGTAAGGATTTCCAGGGCGGTTGACATCCAGGCCTCCAAAGAAGAGGTGCTGCCTTATCTTGAAAATGAACAACGCTGGCCGGAATGGAATCGCTGGTTCCAGGACAGTATAAAGAAAATCGATGTCCGGTTCAATAACAAAACGGATTCCAGTCTGCAATATCAATGGGCAACCGGCGATCGGAATATCACCAGTAATTTTATGTTATATGGAGTGAGAGAAGGAACCACCACCGTACAGTGGTTTTTCGAATTTGAGCTGTCCTGGTACCCCTGGGAAAAACTGGGCAGCATTGTTTACGACAAACAAATGGGTCCCGTTATGGATGAAAGTCTTGGAAATTTAAAGTCGCTTGTGGAATCGAATCCTTAATTTTAAAAAAAAGCCATTTATATGAAATCCTTATTACTGGCCCTGGTAGCTGTTAGCTTTATGCTTCCCGCCTGTGCACAAAACCGGAAAAGTCCGCATGAAACGGTTAGTTCAGAAAACGTAAGTGTAACCTATGGCAGACCTGCTAAAAAAGGCAGGGATATTTTTGGTGCCCTGGTGCCCTATGGAAAAGTATGGAGAGCAGGGGCTGATGAAGCAACTGAAATTACCTTCAAAAAAGACGGAACATTGGGTGGCCAGCCAGTTAAAGCCGGAACCTACACCCTGTTTGTAATCCCGAATGAAAAAGAATGGACCCTCATTCTGAACAGCCAGTTAAAGCAGTGGGGTGCCTATGAATATGAGAAACACAAGGATAAAGATGTATTAAAAGTCAGTGCACCGGTAGGTAAAACAAGTGCCCCGGTGGAGAATTTCACTATCCGAATTGAAGGTGGTAAATTGATTATGGAATGGGATACTACCCAGGCATCCGTTCCTGTTTCCTGATTTTCAAATAGTTTGAATGAAAGCCTCCGCCAGACGGGGGCTTTTTTTATGCCGGTTAACCAATTATCAGTCTTTATCACCATCCCGATAGAGAATCACATGATAAAATAGTTTTAACAGGGATGCAACGAAGCCCGACCGTACTTTGTCAGCTTTATTACAAGGATATGACCAATGAACACCAACTGGTGAGGGACTGCCTGAAAGGGAAACCGGCTGCGCAAAAAGCACTGTACGAACAGTATGCTGCGCAGATGCTGGGGGTCTGTTACCGGTATACCAAATCAATGAGTGATGCGGAAGATGTTCTCCAGGAAGGGTTTGTCAAAGTCTTTCATTACCTGGCGCAGTTTCGCGGGGATGGAGATCTGGGAGCCTGGATCAGACGGATTATGGTAACCACGGCGATTAATTACCTGAAGAAAAACAGTCGGTATCAATACGACCTTTCCTTCAGTTCAGAACAACCGGGACATCTGCACCCGGTGTCGCCCGATAATCCGGAAGTGCGGCTGGATGCCAAACAACTCGCAGATCTCGTACGCCAGTTGCCTCCAGGTTATCAAACCATCTTTAACCTGCATGCAATTGAAGGGTATTCACATGTAGAAATCAGTGCCATGCTGGGAATCCATGAAGGAACCTCCCGCTCTCAATATGCACGTGCCCGCAGCCTTCTCATGAATTGGCTGCAAAAAGAATCCGAATCAGTAAAATCAACTCACTATGCCCGATCGTGATTTTGATAAATCCATTCAGCAAAAGGCAAATGAACTTCGCCTTGAGCCATCCCCGGAAGTATGGGAACGGGTTGCTGCGCAAATAAAGGAAAAAGACCGAAGAAGAGGTTTTGCCTGGTACTGGCTGGCTGCAGCTATGCTGGCCGGTGGACTCTCCATCTGGTTTTTTGGCCCGGATTTATCCAACAGTCCTGCACCCTCTTCCATAACACAATCGTCACCGAATGATTCCAACACTACTCCTTCTGTTTCAAATTCAATAGATCAAAACCGGAATAAAGATTTCGTTTCTAAGGAGCAATCAATTGCTTCGTCTGAACAAAAAGCTGAATCTACGAGTTCTGAAAAGTCCTCAGGTATAACGCAGTTGCCCTCCATTTCCGGTGAAAAAAATCAACAGGTTAGTGCTACCACTGAAACCACCAACAAAGCCGGCAAACATCTGAACAAAGCTTCCGGAAAACCCCGTTCCTTTGCTTCTTCCGGGGAGTTGGCTGCAGCTGAAAAAACCAATCGTTCTGAAACGCAAAAGAATCAACAGATCCTTTCGGATGAATCAGTGCAAAAGGAACTATATGGCCGTTTGGTGAACAGTGAAATCAATCCAACCGTACCCGGTGAGATAGAACCAAAACAGGCAGCAGCCGGAGACACCAAACTCAATTCAGATTTGCTGACCTCCGTTCAACAACCTTCGAAAACAATAGAATCCTGGAACCTTGCCATGCAAATTGGTGGGGGATCAGGCTCCATGCGGGAAGGATTGACAACCAGCTATGCACCACGTTTTGAGAATACCTTCGGAAACATTGCCCTGCAACCTCCGGGAACTGCAGCTGCGCTCGATCCAAGACCTTCTGAAGTGAAAGCCGGTCCCTCTTTTCAGGCCAGTATTGGTTTGAGTAAGCCCATCAGTCGCAAGCTGAACTTTATTACCGGTATCCAGTATGCTTATTTTTCCAACCGGATCGAAGTTGGAAGAAAAATCGATAGCAGTGCAATGAGTACCAATTTCAGACTGCAGAATGTTGCTGGCACTGCTGCCTATACTGGTGCCGGTAATGATGGCAAAACTTATTATAACGCTTACCATTACCTTCAGATCCCCCTTGAAATCGGATGGTTCCTGGATAACCAGAAACGCATTTCCTGGAATAATGGATTCCTGTTTGGAGTGTTGCTTCGTACGGATGCCTTACATTATGACCAGGCTGCTGGTGCTTATTTCCAGAACAATGACCTGGTTAATAAATTCCAGACCAGTGCACAAACCAGTTTGAATTACCGGTTATTACAATTAAGTAGCGGATCATTGTCTGCTGGTCCCTTCCTGAATTACCAGCTTTCCAATATTGATAAAACGGCCGGCAACAAACGACTGCTCACAGTTGGTTTAAATGCGCGGTTCTTGTTCAATAAATCAAAATAGATTGCTATGAAACTGCTTATGCCAAAGGGGAAAATCTTCCTTGCTGTATTCGCCTGCCTGTTATTCAGTGCCTGTATAAAAGACAAGGTAACCAGAACTTATACGATCCAGACCCCGGTATTTGCTTCCAAAGCTGCAGTGCTGGCTGGAATTTCTGCAACGCCTGCCAGGAAGATTGAAGAAACCGGAAAGATATACTGGCTGGGTAGCTGGATTTTCATGAGCGAACCCTCCCGCGGCATTCATATCATTAATAACAGAAACCCGGCTGCTCCAAAACCCGAAGCATTTATAGCACTTCCCGGTAATATCGATATTGCTGTTAAAGGAACTACCCTCTACGCAGATCTGTATACGGATTTGCTGGTACTGGACATCAGTGAACCCCTGAATCCCGTGCTGAAAAAAACGATCCCCAATGTTTTCCCGGATAGAAGGTATGTGAATGGATTTTACCTGGATCCCTCCCAGGTAATTGTTGACTGGATTAAAAAAGATACTACGGTAGATATTGGCGATGGAGGTCAGCCTATGCCTGGTTTTGGTTGCATAAACTGTTCTTTTGCAGAATTGAATGTGGGAACAAAAAGCCCGGAAGGAAAAGCTGGTTCCATGGCGCGCCTCTCCATCGTAAATGATAATTTGTTTGTTGTTAATTCGGAAAAACTACTGTCTTATTCTCTCTCGAATTACCTTGATCCAAGCTTTGCCGGAGAACTGGCGCTGGGCTGGGGGATTGAAACACTCTATCCTTTCAAAGACAAATTGTTCATCGGTTCCAGCACTGGTATGTATATCGCGGATATTCAAAACCCGGCAAGTCCACAACTGCAGGGTACGTTTACGCACGCCCGTGCCTGTGATCCGGTAGTGGCGGATGATAAGTTTGCGTATGTAACCCTGCGTACCGGCAACTTCTGTGGAGGTAGTTTGAATCAAATGGATATCCTGGATGTGAGTAATGTAATGCAGCCCAAACTGATCAAAACCTATCTGCTGAGTAATCCACACGGACTTGCTTTAAAGGATCCATTTGTTTATATCTGTGATGGAAAAGCCGGCTTGAAAGTGTACAATGTTTCCAATAAACAGGCTATAGAATTGAAACAACAACTGGATATTGAAGATGCTTTTGATATTATCATCAGGGGTACCGAAGCCCTTGTAGTAGGAAAGAAACATCTCTACCAGTTCCGTATCAAAACAGATGGTCATCTTGACCTGGTGAGTCGTTACGGATTCTGATGGTTCACAAAATGAAGGTTCCGGAGTATTCCTTTGTATTTGGCTCTCCTGATAGGTGAATGACGAAAGATAGTCCGGAATTTTTCTTCTCCCAATTCCTCCCAGTCGGCAGCGGAAAGTTCAAATAATTCAGGAATGGGTTGAAATCCCGCCTCTGCAGAAGGAGAGGAGAAACGGTTCCAGGGACAAACATCCTGGCAGATATCACATCCAAAAATCCAGTCGGAATACCTTCCTTTCTGTTCCTCAGGAATCAGTTCCGCTTTTAATTCAATGGTAAAATAAGATATGCATTTACTGCCATTGATGACCTTGTCCGGTTCAATGGCATCAGTCGGACAGGCATCAATACATTTGGTGCAGGTGCCACAATAATCTTTCGCAGATGGATCATCGTACTGATCCAGTTCCAGATCGGTGATCAGGGTAGCAATGAAAAAAAAGGAACCTGCTTTTCGGGTGATAAGGTTCCCGTTTTTACCTATCCATCCAATACCGGATTCTCTTGCCCAGGCTCTTTCCAGTACAGGAGCAGAATCTACAAAACCTCTTCCTTCCACAGCTCCAATCTCCTCCCGGATCCGCTCCAGGAACAGGTTCAGTTTAGCCCGGATGATTTCATGATAGTCCTGCCCGTAGGCATATTTGGATACTTTTGGTAACTGCTCAGGCTGCTGTGTTGCAGGATAATAATTCATCAGCAAAGTGATCACAGACTTTGCGCCCGGAACCAGCCTGGAAGGATCCACCCGCAAATCAAAATGATTGGCCATGTATTGCATGCTTCCATGATAACCCTTATTCAACCAGTTTTCCAACCGCCGGGCATCCTCGTCCAGGTACCTGCTCGGAGAAATGCCACAGTAACTGAAGCCCAGTTCTATAGAAATCTTACGAATTGTTGCTGAACTATTTTGAATTTTCACTAAAATTTACAATTTTTCGGACTTTAAACGCTAAACCTTATGCTATCCAGAGTCCAATATCTGCTATTATTCATAGTATCCCTATTCAGTTTTTCCTCTTTTTCACAAGACAAACCCTCCTTTAAATTCGGTAAAGTTAGTCCGGAAGATTTCAAACAATCCCTTCCTTCCTTTGATACCGGCGCACATGCGATCATCCTGGGGGATATTGGTTTTTCAAGAATCGTTCCCAACAATGATGGTGGATTTGGATATGAATTCGAGCGTAAAATTCGGGTTTATATAGTAGATAAAAGTGGTATTGATGCAGGGAAATTTGAAATTCCGCTGTTCTCAAGCACCAGCAGTGATATGCGGGAAGAAGTTCGGCGATTTAATGGCGTAACCTATAACCTGGAGAATGGAACTGTAGTTGAAACCAAATTGGAAAACAACCAGGTTTTTACAGAAAAAGTTTCAAAAAACAGATCCGATAAAAAATTCTCACTGCCAGCCTTACGCGAAGGTTCCATCTTTGAATTGAGTTATTTATTGAAGTCGGATTATATTTTTCAGTTCCGCGACTGGGCATTTCAGAGTGAATATCCAACATTGTGGAGTGAATATGAAGTTGAAATTCCTGAATATTTCGATTATGTATACCTCTCGCAGGGATATCATTCCTATCACCTGAATACTACTAAGGATGTTTCGCGCACCTATCGCATCAGAGGGGGCCGGACTTCTACCACTTCTGCTGCCGGAAGTGATGTTGTGATTTCGGGTATGGCTAAAATGAAACGCTGGGTGATGAAAGAAATTCCATCTCTTAAATCAGAGAGTTTCATCACCACCCTTGAAAATTACAGGAGTAAAATTGAGTTCCAGTTATCCAGTATCCGGTATCCGAACCAGGCACCGATCATGGTGATGGAAAACTGGCAAAAAGTAACTTCCGATCTGATGAAGTCAGAAAGTTTTGGTCTGGCTATGGATAAGGTAGATGGAAGCCTGGAAGAGCTGATTAAACCGCATGTTAACGGAATTACAGACCAAACCGAAAAAGCTAAACGCATCTATGAATATTTCCGGGATAATTTCACCTGGAATGGAAACGGCGGCATCTATACCAGCGGGAATCTTAAAAATGTAATCAAAACCAAAACCGGTAGTGTAGGGGATATCAACCTCATGCTGATTGCTGCCTTAAAATCCTTTGGTTACACGGCCTATCCCATCATTCTTGGTACGCGTAGCAGGGGATATACGCATGAACTGTATCCCTTGATGGATCGGTTTAATTATGTAGTATGTGCGGTGCTAATTGGTGAAACGGATTACCTGTTGGATGCCTCCGAGCCGGATCTTGGTTTCGGACGTCTGCCTTCCAGGTGTTACAATGGTCATGCGCGGGTATTGATGCAGGATCCACTTCCTATCAGTCTGGCTGCTGACTCTATTCTTGAACGGAAAGTAACCCTGGCTACCCTGGTAGCTTCTCCGCAGGATGTAAAAGGAAGTATCCAAACCAGCATGGGCTATGTAAGTTCAACGTATTACAGGGGACTGGTGAGAGAAAAGGGCGAAGACGCGGTTTTTAATTCTATTAAAACCAGGTTTGGAACGGAATATGAAATCAGCAATACCCATATAGATTCTTTAAAGAAAAAAGATCTGCCGATAAAAATCACTTATGATTTTGAAACCAAAAATGAAGCGGCAGATGTATTGTATATCGATCCGGTGCTGGATCCCTTCAGTAAAGAAAATCCCTTTCAATCACCCACACGTTCTTTCCCTGTTGAGATGCCCTATCGCATTGATGAAACCTACCTGCTGAATTTTGAAATTCCCGAAGGGTATAAAGTGGATGAAATACCCAAGTCAGCCAAAGTTGGTCTCAATGACGGGGATGGCTATTTTGAATACCTGGTATCTGCAGAACCGAATCGGATCCAATTAAGAACCCGTGTTGTATTGGCGAAAGCCTATTTTGCTCCGGATGAATATGAATCGCTGCGGGAGTTTTTTGGTTTTGTGATAAATAAACAGGCTGAACAAATCGTATTGAAAAAAGTCGCTCCATGAAAAACAAACTAATACTATTCCTGCTGGTTCAGCTGGTAGTTGCGGGAACGACCCGGGCAGATGAATATCCATCCTTTACCATTCCGAAAGGATTACTCAAATATGCGAATTCGGTGATCCGGAAACAGGAAACGATCCTGGAAATTCATTCGGAAAGAAAAGTAACTGTCCGGGAGCATTTTGTGTTAACGGTACTGAATGAAGCAGGCGCCCGCTATGCCTATTGGAGTGATACCTATGATAAAATGTCCAGCATTGATAAAATCGAAGGCAATCTGTACAATGCGATGGGACAAAAAATCCGCAGTCTGAAAAAATCAGAAATCACGGATATACCGGTGCAGGGAAATGGGCAGATGATTGTGGATGACAGAAGGAAATATCATTCCTTCGAACATCGCGAATATCCTTACACCATTGAGTATATATCTGAATCAACCAACAACCAGACCATGTTTCTGCCGGGCTGGAGCCCGATCAGGGGTAAAGGCATGGCGGTGGAGAACAGCAGCTTTGTAATCATTTCGGATCCGGCTTATACCTATCGCACCAAGACCTGGAACATATCCGGGAAAGGGATGTCAACCAGTAATGGAAAGAAGAAAACAGAGAAATGGGAGGTGAGTCAGTTGAGTGCGGTGCCATCTGAATATGGTGCACCCCCCATACATGAAGTAGCTCCATATATATCGCTGGGTGCTTCTACCTTTAAACTGGGGAATTTTAAAGGTGATATGTCTACCTGGGAGGAATTCGGAAGATTTATAAAAACACTTATAGACGGACAGGATGAATTGCCGGAAGAAGAAAAACAAAAAGTAAAAGCAATCGCAGCAACCTGCAAAACTGACCGGGAAAAAGTAGAGAAGCTGTACCGCTATATGCAATCCAAAACACATTATGTAGGTATCCAGTTAGGTGTTGGTGGATGGGTTCCCTTTCCTGCCAAATATGTTGCGAGCAAAGGTTATGGCGATTGTAAGGCACTGACTAATTATATGGTGGCTGTTCTGAAAGAGGTAGGCATCAGGTCGTATTATGCACTAATCCGTGCGGGTGAGGATGAACGTGATATTCCTGTTGATTTTCCCTCTTCCCCCTTTAATCATGTCATCTGTGCTGTTCCGATGGGCAAAGACACTACCTGGCTGGAATGTACCAGTCAGACAGTTGCACCGGGTTATATGGGTGGATTTACAGGTAACCGCCACGCACTGCTTATTACTGAAAATGGAGGTGTACTGGTTAAAACACCTGCGTACGACAAAACAGCTAATCAATATCATTCATCTATCGAGGCCAGTCTGAATAAAGAAGGACAGTTAACCATTACTGCCAGCAATCGCTACAAGGCGATGTTGGGAGATGATCTGCATCATTTTGTGCATGCTTATTCTGCCGAGGAAAAACAGAAATACCTGCAAAGATCACTGGATCTTCCACAGTACACAATTCGATCATTCGATTATAAGGAAACGCCGGGTGATATTCCTTTCATTGATGAAAAGCTGAACATTTCCGCTGACCACTATGCGCAGTTTACCGGCAAACGCCTGTTTATTATTCCCAATGTTTTAAATAAATGGGATCATAAACTAACGGTGGATACCAACCGACTATTTGATATCATCCTCACGGAGGAAAAGATAGAAATAGATACGGTTCGGATCAGTTTGCCGGAAGGTTATAAAATTGAACGGGATATCAAACTGGACCCACTCAGTACACCCTTTGGAAAATACGAAGTAAGTACCCAGATCCAGAACAATAGCATTTTATACATCCGGCGACTGGAATTGAACAAAGGAAGATTCCCCGCCAACAGGTACAACGACCTGCTGTTGTTCTACGAAAAAATCTACAACACCGACAGGGCCAAACTGGTATTGGTAAAAGAAGCTGCTTAATTAATATGCTGCTCGATCAGTTCGCGGATATCTTCAAAGACCATGCGTTTCTGATCGGGCAGTTCTCCTTTAGTGAATACAATTGCAGCATAACCTTTTGATTTGTTGATCCAGGGCCAGGTGCCACTGATACCCGGACAATTCACCAGGGTTCCGTTTCCGGCAGCATCTTTTTCCTGAATCCAGCAACCCAGACCATAATCGTTTCCCTGTGAAATAGGGGAAGAGTATGCGACACTGGCTGCACCGGTTTGCTTTTTCAGAATCTCTTTTACAGAAGCTTCAGAGAGCACCCTGGTTTCTCCCACTTTACCATCATTCAGCAACATAGTCAGAAACTTCATATAGTCATCCGCGGATGATTTGCCACCGGCGGATGGGTTCTCTGCATACACGCCATCACTCATGAAATTGGTTCTCTTTAAACCCAGCTGTTTGCCCAGTCGATCACGCATCACGCGATCAAAAGGACGCTTCGCCACCAGCTCGAGTACACGGCCGGCGATATTGGGACCAATATTCCCATAATAAAACTGGGTGCCCTGGCGGCCCTTCATATTCCGGTCTTTTGCAAAACTGGCCACTTCCTCTTCCAGGGTATCGAATTTTTTCTTTTTCAACGCAGTTCTGAAAATGGGAGGATCCGATTCAATGGTAGTGGTATGCGAGAGACACATACGCAGGGTGATATAACCTTTAGAATAACTTTGATAAATCGGGAGAAAATCGCCCAGTTTATCTTCCAGGGAAAGTTTTCCTTCATCCACATAACTCATCACCAGGGCTGCGGTATACCACTGACTGGCAGCTCCAATCGGTTCCTGGCTGGCGGCTCTTAACTCTCCGAATTCTCTTCTGTACACATCTTTTCCATCCTTGTGCACAATCACCACAAAATCATTGCCCAGGTCTTTTTTATACTTCTCAAGTCCCTCTGTGATCGCGGGAATATCAACCTGGTTGTTGCGGAGCGGTTTTGCCTGTACTGGGGTTGTTTGCGCACTCGCGGTAACTGCCAGCAAAAGGGCAAAAGTTGAAAAGAGAATGGATCGCATAAGAAGGATTTGAATCTAAATTATCAAAGGGATTTGGAGTCTTAACGTTAAAATTCCTTTTAGGGTTTTATAACCTGAAAAAAATTCATGTTTTTTCTACAGAATCGGCTCATTCGTCAGGATATATTAGATTTTACTGTCATTGTTGCCTGATTTTCAAGCTGGTTTATTGTTTGAAGGATAGAATAGAACCTTGAAAAGAAAAAAATATGAACCTGAACAATTTTACCGTCAAAGCCGCGGAAATCATACAACAGGCCCAGCAATTGGCCTTTAATGCCCAGCATACGAATATTGAAACAGAACACCTGTTGAAAGCCTTGCTGGAGCAGCAGGATTCTCCCATTGAGTACCTGCTGAAAAAGAATGCAGTTGCGGTATCTCAATTGTCGCAGCAGCTGGAACAGCTCCTGACCAAACTGCCCAAAGCACAGGGAACAGAGCCTGCTCAATCCATCAGTCGGGATGCCAATAATGTCATCCTTCGGGCTGGTGCGGCACTCAAATCCTTTGGAGATGAATTTGTAACACCGGAACATTTGTTATTGGCCATCCAGCAGGGGAACGATACCACTGCCAAATTGCTGAAAGACGCCGGTCTTACTGAAAAGGGATTGATAGCTGCCATCAAGGAATTGAGAAAAGGAGGGAACATCACGTCCCAAACCCAGGAAACCCAGTTTAATACCCTGAATAAATACGCGAAGAATCTCAATGAGATGGCCCGCAATGGCAAACTGGATCCTGTAATTGGCCGGGATGAAGAGATTCGCAGAACCCTGCACATCCTTTCCCGCAGAAGTAAAAACAACCCCATTTTAGTAGGTGAACCCGGTGTTGGTAAAACAGCTATCGCGGAAGGATTGGCCATGCGTATTGTAAATGGCGATGTACCCGAGAACCTGAAAAGTAAAATCATTTTTGCACTCGATATGGGACAGTTAATTGCGGGTGCTAAGTATAAGGGGGAGTTTGAAGAGCGCCTCAAAGGTGTTGTGAATGAAGTAGCCAAAAGTGATGGAGAGATCATCCTCTTCATAGATGAAATCCACACTCTGATTGGAGCCGGTGGTGGTGAAGGTGCTATGGATGCCGCGAATATTCTGAAGCCTGCACTGGCAAGAGGGGAGCTGCGTGCGATTGGAGCAACTACCTTAAATGAATACCAGAAATATTTTGAAAAGGATAAGGCACTCGAACGTCGCTTCCAGAAAGTAATGATTGATGAGCCCAGTGTGGAAGATGCGATCTCTATTCTGAGAGGAATCAAGGATCGGTATGAGACACACCACCATGTTCGCATTAAGGACGAAGCGATTATCGCAGCAGTGGAATTATCGCATCGCTATATCAGTGATCGATTCCTGCCGGATAAGGCGATTGACCTGATAGATGAAAGCGCCGCGAAACTCCGGCTGGAAATGAATTCCATGCCGGAAGAGCTGGATAAACTGGATCGTCAGATCCGGCAGCTGGAAATTGAACGCGAAGCCATCAAACGTGAAAACGATGAAGAAAAACTCAAAGAATTAAGCATTGAAATAGGCAACCTGAGTGTTGAGCGCGATACCCTGAAAGCCAAGTGGCAGCAGGAAAAAGAAATGGTGGAGAAAGTGCAGACTGCCAAGGCAACCATTGAAAATTACAAACTCGAAGCTGAAAAAGCAGAACGGAATGGTGATTATGGAAAAGTAGCAGAGATCCGCTATGGAAAGATACAGGAGCAGGAAAAAATCATTGCTGATTTGTCTGCTGAACTCGAAGCTTATGGCCAGCATAGCAGTCGCCTTATGAAAGAAGAAGTAGATGCTGAAGATATTGCTGAGTCAGTAGCAAAAGCAACCGGTATTCCGGTAGCCAAAATGCTGCAGAGTGAAAAAGAAAAACTCCTGCAGCTCGAAGATCATTTGCACGAGCGGGTAGTAGGACAGGAGGAAGCCATCACGGCAGTAGCAGATGCGATTCGCAGAAGCAGGGCTGGGTTGAGTGATCCTAAAAAACCAATCGGGTCCTTTATTTTCCTGGGTACCACGGGTGTGGGTAAAACAGAGCTGGCAAAAGCGCTGGCAGCTTATCTGTTTGATGATGAGCACATGATGACACGCATCGACATGAGTGAATACCAGGAGAAGCATACAGTATCCCGCCTGGTGGGTGCGCCTCCCGGTTATGTGGGATACGATGAAGGCGGACAACTAACGGAAGCGGTTAGACGTAAACCTTATAGCGTGGTATTGCTGGATGAAATTGAAAAAGCGCATCCGGATGTATGGAATGTGATGCTGCAGGTATTGGATGATGGCCGCCTGACTGATAACAAAGGCAGGGTGGTGGATTTCAAGAATACCATCATCATCATGACCAGCAATATTGGTAGCCATATAATCCAGCATAATTTTGAAACTGTAGACGAAGACAATAAAGAGGAGATCGTAGACCGTACGCGACTGGAAGTAATGGAATTGCTGAAGCAGACCATACGTCCCGAGTTCCTGAACCGGGTGGATGAAATCATCATGTTCCAGCCGCTGATGCGCAATGATATCCGGAACATCATTAAGATCCAACTGGAGAACCTGCGCCAGCTCATTGCTAAAAATGGCATAGAACTCAAGTTCAGTGAATATGCAATTGATTACCTGGCCGAGCATGGATTTGATCCCGTATTTGGAGCAAGGCCGCTGAAGCGTTTGATCCAGAAGGAAATTGTGAACCAGTTGAGCAAACGCATCCTGATGGGAGATATTGAGAAAAATAAAACCGTACTGGTAGATGTATTTGCTGGAGTAGTGGTATTTCGAAATGAATAAGTAAATTCCGGTATGTGTTACTATAACAGGCTGATTGTTCCGGAAAGCAGGGTGTTCACGATAGGTGACATGACCCTGAGCTTGCCGGATCAGTCAGCCTTAACCTATGCCATGCAGAGTGGGTTCGAATATGGCAGCTGGCCGATTGTAAGGGCAGCTGAAACAGGCGGACTTGAAATTGTGCAGGCACATTGGGAATTTTTGGCGCCCTGGGTGAAGAGCTGGAAAGAAGTAGAAACGGCGCGCCAGAAATATACTACCCTCAATGCGATCGGGGAAAAAATGCTGGCCTCCAACCTGTACAAAGAAGCTGCCATGAAAAGGCGCTGCCTGGTTCCTTCTTCGGGGTTTTATGAATGGCGGCATGTGAAGCTGGAGGGCGCGAAAAAAGAAACTGCCGTGCCTTATTTTGTGTTTTTACCCGACCGGTCAGTGTTTTATATGGCAGGTATCTGGCAGGATTGGACCGATCGGGAGACCGGGGAGCATGTTACAAGTTTTGCGATTGTAACCACCGCCGCCAATGAACTGATGAGCAAAGTGCATAATAAAAAGAAACGTATGCCCCTGATTCTGCCGGATGAACTGGCCCTGGAATGGCTGAAACCTGCCCTGGAGGCTCATCGCGTGCAGGAACTGACGCAGTACCAAATTGATCCGGCCCTGATGGAGACCTACACCATCCCAAAAGATTTCCGGCAGGCCCTGGACCCCGTGGAACGAGTTGAGGTGCAGGGATTACCTGTTTTATAGCTCACCCGACCGGTGCCATCCGCCGAAGGCGGAGTAATCCTCCTTCGGCGGAGTAAACACGCAACATGATCACAGCAACCCTAAAAATTGAAAAATTCGCGCAGCAGGGAGAAAAAACCGGCTGGTCCTACCTGGCGATTTCCAGGGAGCTAGCGGAAAAACTTAACCCGGGTTGCAAAATCTCCTTCCGGGTGAAGGGAAAGCTGGATGCCTTGCCCATCACCGGACAGGCACTCTTACCCATGGGAGATGGCGCATTTATCCTACCTTTGAAAGCTGACCTGCGCAAAAAGCTGGGGAAGCAAAAGGGGGCAACTGTAGCAATCGCCCTTGAATGGGACCCCGCCGAACCTGGAATAGACCCCGATCTGCTGGCCTGCCTGGAAGATGAACCAGCTGCTTATCAATGCTTTAACTCGTTAACCCCAGGTCACCAGCGTTATTTCAGCAAATGGATAACAGATGCCAAAACAGAAGCCACCAGGGCCAAAAGAATTGCCCAAACGGTAGATGCCATGGTAAAAAACTGGGATTTTGGCCAGATGATACGCGCCAACAAGAAACAACCATTTGACAACTAAGATTGTCTTATACATACCAACTAACTGCTCTAAAAAATAAGAGCAATATGATAAACTCGAACAAGATAGAAATTATCGAACCCCGGACCATCTGGATTGGAAATGAAAAGGCCCCGGTAAAAGTGATCATGTACGGCGATTATGAAAGTGAAGCCTGTGCCAAAGCCCAGGACGCAATCGACTTACTATTGAAGCAATACCCTGAGCAGATCAAATTTCAATACCGCCATTTCCCTTTAACCAGGGTGCACCAGCATTCTCATAAAGCTGCCGAGGCTGCAGTAGCAGCCATTCAGGAAGGCAAATTCTGGGAAATGCATCACCTGTTGTTTGCACATCGCAGAAGACTTGGCCCTATCAGCCTGAAAGAATATGCCCGCGAAGCCGGTGTGATGGATAAAAACCTGATCCCCAAACTCGTTGACTCCGTATATGGCTGGACTGTAAGAGCCGATTTATTAGAAGGTGTTGACAAAGGCGTGCGTGATGTGCCAGCTATCTTCATCAATGATGAACGTTATGAAGGCAAACCAACGCATTCCGCACTGGTGAAACACCTGCAGGAATACCTGCCGGCCAAAAAGAAAAGAGCCTGATTGGATGCAGCTTTAATAGTACCTTCGCGCGATATTTATAGAATATGTTGCTGTACAAGGAGTTTACATTTGATTCCGCTCATTTTTTGCCCAATGTTCCTGAGGGACATAAGTGCAAGGAAATGCACGGACATACCTATCGCCTGCGGGTTTGGGTAGAAGGACCACTGGACCCGGTACTGGGCTGGGTAATGGATTTCGCGGACCTCAAAAAAGTAGTAAAGCCGGTAGTGAACCGACTGGATCATAAATGCCTGAATAAGATAGACGGACTGGAAAATCCAACCTGCGAAAGAATCGCCGTTTATATCTGGGACCAGGTAAAACCCCTGTTACCCCTGCTGGCAAAAATTGAACTGCATGAAACCCCCACATCCGGGGTTGTTTACACAGGTGCTTAATGATTAATTATTGTTGCTGATCGCCCGAAAATTCAGTAATTTAAGCGACTAAAACAGTAACCGTTAAAACATTATCTATGAGTACAAGTGCAGATAATCTGAAAGACAAGGCAGAAAATGCCTGGGAGAAATTTGAGGACAAAGTAGAAGATGGCTGGGACAAAATCGAAGACAAAGCAGAAGCGCTCTGGAAACAGTTCCAGGCCAAAACAGGATTCAGTGATGAAAAAATTGCTGACCTGAAAACAAAAGCCAGCACGAAAATTGATGAGTTAAGTGCAGAAGTGGACACCTGGGATGATGAGGCCAAGGAGAAGTGGGAAGAGCTGAAAACCAAAGCCGGTGGCTGGTGGGCCAAGCTCAAGGACAAGTTCGACGGCGATGAACCAACACCCGGCACCACCGCATAAGAACGATCAGTATATTTGAAATACTAAACAAGCCTTCAACAACGTTGAAGGCTTGTGTTTAAAGACCCTGAATAAAGTGTTTATGAAATCTAATAACCTGTTTACAACCATCGCAAGTATTTCTATTGCAGCCAGCTTATTTGCCTGTGATAGCGCTCCCACTACAACCGCTGCAATCGGAGCAACTGGTGACACAACTAAAGTTCCGGCACCTGCTACTGAAGCAGCTGCAACTCAACCTGCTCCTCCTGCCGTAACGCTGGACACCGCGTTGTTCAACCAGCAAATGGTCCATATGGTGAATGGAGACAGTTCCGGAAAATGGCCCGTTAAAACGGATTACCCTCTGCCAGGAGCCATCCTTCCTTTCAAACGCATCATTGCCTATTATGGCAACCTCTATAGTACCCGGATGGGTATCCTCGGAGAATTGCCTCCCAAACAAATGATTGACCGCCTCAAAGTGGAAATCAAAAACTGGGAAGCTGCTGATCCTGCTACTCCGGTTCAACCCGCCCTGCATTATATCTGTGTAACCGCACAGGGTAGTCCGGGTGCGGCAGGCAAATACCGCCTGCGCATGCCCTTCAAGCAAATCGATTCGGTATTGAACATCGCCAAGATGATTGATGCCATCGTATTCCTGGATATCCAGGTGGGATTAGGTACCCTGCAGGAAGAAATCCCTGAGCTGGAGAAATACCTCGCTATGCCGAATGTACACCTGGGCATTGACCCCGAGTTCTCCATGAAAGGTGGACAGGCACCTGGTAAAGTAATTGGTTCCTTTGATGCAGCCGATATCAACTATGCAACCGAGTACCTGGCCAATATGGTGAAGAAATACAACCTGCCTCCCAAAGTGCTGGTGGTGCATCGCTTTACCCGCCCGATGGTGAAAAACTATCAGCAAATCAAAACCCGTCCCGAAGTGCAGATCGTAATGCATATGGATGGTTGGGGAGCGCCTGCCAGAAAGATTGGTACCTACAAACATTTCATCTACACCGAACCGGTTGAATACACCGGCTTCAAGATCTTCTATAAAAACGACCTGAAAGAAACGCCATCCCGTTTGCTGACAGCAGAAGAACTGATGAAGTTAAAACCACGCCCGCTGTATATTCAATACCAGTAAGTATGGAGCAAACCGGGAACAAGGATCTGTTTTTTCTGGAGCAGGCCATCGCTGAAGCATTGAAAGGCATGGAAGCAGGAGAGGGCGGACCCTTTGGTTGTTTAATCGTGAAAGACAACCAGGTGTTGGCAAAAGCCCATAACCGGGTGCTCGCTACCAATGACCCCACGGCGCATGCAGAAGTAGTAGCCATCCGCGAAGCCTGTAAGCAACTCAACGATTTCCAGTTAACCGGATGCACGGTTTATGCATCCTGTGAGCCCTGTCCCATGTGCCTGGGCGCACTCTATTGGGCAAGACCGGAACGCATTGTATATGCAGCTTCCAAACAGGATGCTGCAGCAGCCGGATTTGATGACTCTTTCATTTATGAAGAGATCGCAATCCCCCATGCAGAAAGACAAATCCCTTTCATTCATGTAATCCATCCCGAAGCAGGATCTGTATTTGAGAAATGGAAAACGATGGAGAATAAAACGCTCTATTAGCGATTGATTAATTGCAAGACCACATAGGCCAGAATTAAAAAGGCAAGGATCAGGAGAATCGCCAGGTAAGTCCAGGGATTTTCCCTGATCCTTTTCTTTTCCCGGCGTTGTTTTTTTGATTGCAGGTAGAGCTTCAATTCTTTATTGAGCTGGTTGACATAACGCTGCAATTCTTCCTTGTTGCCAAAAGCTTCCAGTCCTTCCAGTGCATCGGATTCAAATTCGTTTTCCTGCAGCCAGGCTTCTACGAGATGGCGATCGGAATGTGACAATTTCCCACTGATATAGTCCATCAGCAACTGATTGTCGATATCCTTATTGCTATTGGTTAATATGTTGAGTAAATTGTTCATTTGCTGCTTTCATTTTCCTTCAGCCTGCGCTGTATCATCAGGCGCAGGTTTCGTTTCCCATTCTGAATACTGCTCTTCACCTGCAGGATGCTGTAGCCCGTTAGTTCCGATACTTCCTGGTAACTTCTCTTGTCCAGGTAGAATAAAGTTACACATTGCTGCTGCTCCGGATTCAGGTTTTTTATACTCTCATGCATCCAGTCGAGCAACTGGTCTTTTTCCCTGATGGATAAAGTTTCCTCGTGATCTTCCACCTCTGCCATCTGCTCGGATAATTCGACCATTTGCCGGTTCTTATCCCGAAACTGCATCAGGCAATGATTCTTGGCAATCATGTACAACCAGGACTTGATAAATTCCACCTCGTATTTCTCCAGTTCAGTGATAGCTTTCAGAAAGATCTGCTGCACGGCATCGCGGGCAGCTTCTTCATTCTTCAGGTACTTCATACAAACACCCAGGAGCAGGAGCGTGTACCGCTGCAACAGGATCCCCAGCCACTCCTTATCCCGATCCTGGTAAAACCGGCGCAGTAGTTCCTGTTCGCTGATATGGTTGTACTTGTCGTTATTCACTGGTACAATTTATCATTTTTAATAGAGATGCCAGTTGGCGCGTTTTCCATAATTTGTGTTGAATATGTTTACCGAAGCGATTTATATCCCCGTTGTATCTGTTTGTCCCGTACGGGAAGCACCTAACCATCGCAGTGAAATGACCAGCCAGTTGCTCCTGGGTGAGCAGGTGCATGTGCTGGATAACAGTGTCAGCGGCTGGCTGCAGATCCGCTCCCTGCACGATGGTTATGAAGGCTGGTGCCAGGCGATTCAACTTGCGGAACTGGCAACGCTCATCGAGCCATCAGGCTATTACGATCGGGAACTGGGCTTTGCTAACGTAAACGGACAACCGATGCCGGTATTCATGGGTACACCTGTTTACCCCGAACCAATTAAAGCAGGCGTATTTTCTATTTCCTTTACCGGGCTCACGATAAACACAGTCGATGAGGACAAACATATCCAACTACAGGAGATCGCGCTGCAATACCTGAACACCCCCTATCTCTGGGGCGGCAGAACCTTTGCAGGAATTGATTGCAGTGGTTTTGTACAGATGGTCTATCGCCAGTTAGGTATTCACATGCAACGAGATGCCTGGATGCAGGCAGCAGAAGGAGAATCAGTTGGTTTTCTACAAGAAGCTCAACCCGGTGATCTGGCTTTCTTTGATGAACCGGATGGACGAATCACCCATGTAGGCATCCTGCTGAACGATCATGAAATCATTCATTCCTCCGGCAAAGTAAGAATAGATGATATCGATCACCAGGGAATTATAAGTCGCGATCAAAAGAAAAGAACCCACCAGCTCCGGATCATCAAACGTTATTTCAGCTAAAGACTGATTTGATCCAGCGCAGTACGGCCTGGTCCCAATGGAGTAATTTAACGGCGGAGTACAGCATCAGCACCGCGAAGATTTTCTTCATCAGTTCTCCATCAATGCGGGTAGCAATTTTTCCTCCGAGCAGTCCGCCTAAAATGAAGCCAATTGCCAGCAGTCCCACTACTTTCAAATCAATGGGAGTGCCCTGTGCCTGGGCATATTTGTAGTATTGGTAAAAGCCTAAAAACACCACCGGCAGCATCAGTACACCGAGGGAAGTGCCCTGTGCCTGGTGTTGGCTATACTTGAGAAAATAAACGAGGGCAGGCACCAGCACGATTCCTCCACCGATGCCTACCAGTCCGCTTAATACACCAGCCAGCAAACCGATCCCAATAATCAGTATGAGTTCGGAAGCGGGCATTATGATTTCTGGAAAGTTTCTTTGTAAAAGGCGATACCATCCTGAATGATCTTCAGGGCAGTTGCTTTATCCTGGAATTCATTCACCACCACGCTCTTATTTTCAAGGCGCTTGTATTCTTCAAAGAAATGCCGCAGTTCATCAAAGAAATGTTTGGGCAGCTCTTCAATATTGTTGTAATAATTCACACTGGGATCATTAGCTGCTACCGCGATGATCTTATCATCTGCATCGCCGCTGTCGATCATGCGCATCACTCCAATTACCTTGGCTTCCATCAGGCACATGGCCTGTACAGGCTGACTGGTAATTACGAGGATATCCAGGGGATCCTTGTCATCGCCATAGGTCTTGGGAATAAATCCGTAGTTACAGGGATAATAGAAGGAAGAGTAAATAATCCGGTCCAGTTTTAATAAACCGCTTTCTTTATCGATTTCGTATTTGGCTCTTGAACCCTGTGGAATCTCAATAACCGCCGTAACAACACGGGGAGCTTGTTCGCCGGTAGGAATACCATGCCAGGGGTGTGATACAGTTAACATCTTGCTTGTTTTTGTTTCAGTTGGTTTGCTTAGTGTAATTCTTTCAGATCGACCTGCCAGATTCCATTCACTTTTACAATTTTGATGACGGTAGTGTCCTTGCTTTTGTAAGAATTGGAAAAGGAGTAGTGAACCGTAGAGTCGTTTTCATTCTCAATCTTGATCGGCAGAATATTCGCGTTCTTGAAGGAGACCCGCTCTTCGGTGGAAAGCTTATTGTAGTAATCCTTTTTCCATTTTTCAAACAGCATGTTATTGGAAGAGTCTTTCAGGAGATAAAACTCTGCTTTGCGCATGTTGCCATCCAGGGAGGCGCGGATGAACTCGCGACCTGCATCCTGCGCATCTTCTGCCGGGGTAAAGTTGTTCGGATCGGAACAGGCTGCCAGCATGATGACGGAAAGCATGAAAACTTGAGCCAGGATTGTTTTTTTCATAGCTGCAAACATAAAGAAAAGGCGCCAGTTGCGAAACTGGCGCCCAAAGGTTTACTGAGCTTGCTGCTCCCGCTCTTTTTCTCTGTCGTAAGCCCGAATAATGGCTTTTACAAGTCGGTGGCGCACCACATCTTCCTCATCCAGGGCGATATGGGAGATGCCATCCACGTTTTTCAGAATGCGGACTGCTTTTTCCAGCCCGCTTTTCTGATTCTTGGGAAGATCTACCTGGGTCAAGTCGCCGGTAATAATGGCTTTTGCATTGGCACCAATCCGCGTCAAAAACATTTTGAGCTGCAGGTCGGTAGCATTCTGGGCTTCATCCAGAATAATGAACGCATTGTCGAGTGTACGTCCGCGCATGTAGGCGAGGGGCGCAATCTCAATGGTTCGGTTACTCATGTAATAACCAAGCTTGTCTGCCGGAATCATATCATCCAGGGCATCGTATAATGGGCGTAAGTAAGGGTCGATTTTTTCCTTGAGATCACCCGGTAAGAAACCCAGGCTTTCTCCTGCTTCCACAGCCGGACGGGTAAGAATAATTTTCTTGACGATCTTGTTCTTCAGTGCACGCACTGCAAGCGCAACCGCGGTATAGGTTTTACCTGTACCAGCCGGACCAATCGCAAAGAGGATATCATTCTTGTCGGCGCCTACCACCATCTTCTTCTGGTTGGCCGTACGTGCGCGAACTGTTTTTCCATTCGGACCGAAAACCAAAATATCATTGGGATTGCGGTCGATGAAATTGTCCACCGTTTCAGCATCATCGCCACCGAGAATCTGTTCAAAATAATTTTCACTCATGTGGCCATTGCGCTCGAGGTATTGCACAATGAGATCAATTTTTTCTTTCGCTGTATCCACCTGTTCAGGTGCGCCGCTTAATTTGATCTGAGTACCGCGTGATAATATTTTGAGGAGAGGAAATTTCTTTTTTAGGATATCCAGTTTACCATTGTTAACACCGAAGAATTCAATTGGGTTAACGGTTTCGAGGTTGATAATTTTTTCAGTCAATGCGCACAGGTTTATGATTCACAATTTAACGTAACCTACGTTCCTTACAAAGTTACTTATACACAGCTTGTGGATATTGTTAATCTTTTAAATCTTTCCGATGCAGTTGGGTGCACCACAGGTGCAACGGCGTTTTCCTTCATGGTGTGTTTCACCATAATTGCAGGTTAATTCTTCGCCTTTTTTTATAGGTCGCAAGCTGTAGAATTCTACTTTCTGATAACAGCAGCGCATGTAAGTATTCGGCGCGCAGGAATGATTCACATAACGTAATGCATTGGCATTGATGGATGCATCGAGTGCATACCCATCTCCGAATTCCACCATTGCTACTTTTTTCTGTTGTTTGATGCGTTGCCTCGCCATACGAACCGAAATGATTTCACCACCGAGTTGCCCTATTTTTTTTCTTGCAGGAATGCGTTCCGCAGCAAAACAACCGGTGCCGTCGATTTCGCTTTTGTGGTTTTCAACTTTGAATCGGATCATTTCTTCTCAAACAGGTCTGATGAGAGATAGCGATCACCGCGATCACAGATGATACAAACAATTACACCGGAGTCTAATTCTTTGGATAATTCAACAGCTGCATGCACTGCACCGCCACTGCTCATGCCACTGAAGATGGCTTCTTCGCGCGCGAGCCGGTTGGCCATGATACGTGCATCTTTTTCTCCCAGTTCAATCACGCGATCCACTCTGCTGCGATCAAATATTTTAGGCAGATAAGCCTCGGGCCATTTGCGGATGCCGGGAATCTTTGAACCATCCGTCGGCTGACATCCGATTATCTCTACAGCGGGATTTTTTTCTTTCAGAAATCTTGATACCCCCATGATGGTTCCAGTAGTACCCATCGCAGAAACAAAATGCGTCACTTTTCCATTGGTGTCTCTCCAGATTTCCGGTCCGGTTGTGCGATAATGCATGTTGTAATTATCCGGATTCGCAAACTGGTTCAACATGAGGTAACCACCTTCAGCCACGCGCGCATTGGCATAATCAATCGCGCCTTCCATGGATTTCTCTTTGGGAGTGAGTACTACTTTGGCACCAAAAGCTTCCATGCTGAGTACGCGTTCGCGGGTAGCGTCTTCGGGCATTACCAGTTCAATTTCTACATTGAATAAACTGGCAATCATCGCCAATGCAATGCCGGTGTTGCCACTGGTAGCTTCAATAAGTTTGATTCCAGGTTTGATTTCGCCCCGATCCAATGCGCCCTTGATCATTCCATAGGCAGCTCTGTCTTTCACACTACCACCCGGATTGTTGCCTTCGAGTTTGGCGAGGATGGTCACATTGGGATTAACGATAACGTGCTTAAGTTCAACGAGTGGGGTATTCCCAACCAGGTCCAGGATTCCGGCCATTGCTTTTATTTATTTTGCAGACCGGAAAGTTATAAAACTTAGGCCAATTCCTCTTCAATCATCTCACTCATGCGTTTTTCCTGATCAGTAACCCATTGAGGAAGGGGTTGTGGTATGATGGTCCAGTGCTGGTCGTCTTTGCGCATGCGGAACATAATGCGGTTACCACGATCATCCACTACATCAATAGAAAACAATGTTTCCTGCAACACCCTCATTTTCCTGAAATTGAATTCACGTAGGCGTCCTTCCGCTTTGATCAAACGGGTGAATTGAATGTTTTTCACAAATTGTATCTGCATATGATTTCAGTAAACGGTAAATAAATCCAGCTCCGTTTTATGGTAAGCAATTCCCGTGCTAAGTATATCTAACACCCTGCTAATTTCCTTGTTTTTTTCCCCATTTCCGCATTTATTTTTGCGACATGTATTCAAAACAGCAGGCATCGGCCGTCAGACAGGCCTTTTACACCGCATTCGGGACCTATATGGCGCCTGTTTTATCGGCTGATGGCGAGCCGCAGAACTGGATTAATTACAAAACCGGCGTCAAACATATTTTTATTCGCATGGATACCCCGAATCGGGGTGCCAATGTTGGCATACAGTTAACAGATCCCGATCCATTGGTACGCTTTCAGGTATTTCAACAGTTTCAGCAACTAAAAAATATTTTAGTTGAAACTACGGGGTATGACGACTGGATCTGGGAACCAAACACCCATAACCAAACGGGACAGGAAATCAGTCGCATTTATGTGAGCCTTGAACGCGCTTCGGTATTGAACAAAGCCGACTGGCCGGAGCTGATCAGCTTTTTCAAAACAAGGTTGATGGCACTCGACCAATTCTGGCGACTGGTAAAATTTCAGTTCGAACCTTAATTATTTCCTAATCCGTTTTCTTAAGTCTGCCAGTGGTAAGATCATCAACTTACCAATGGGTTTGCCATTCCGATAAGTTTGCACGCGCAGGGTACTGGCACCCGCAGGAAATACAATCGGGTCCTTATACAAAGGATAAAAATTATCGGGCGGAAATTCATCAAAGCTGTAATGAATGCTGAGATTCGGCACTTCTGTCTGCATGCTTACTTCCACTGAAGTATCCTTCAAGCGCACTGTCAGCATCGGATCATACATACTGGTGGAATAATTGATGCCGGCCTGATCGAAGCGGGTGAAATGCTGCTCAATACGATTCACAAAACTGTTCCAGTCTTTTTTCGACTGCGGACTCCAAACTGACTCTGCCACAGCAAATGCTCTTGGCCATAACATATACTCTGCATGCCGAACCGTATGCAAACGCTCACTCCAGAGATTGGCTTGTCCGCCTAATACATAGGCCGGATCAGCACCTTCGGGAACCGGATTGAATTCATAGGATTTCTTCAAGCGCACCATGCCATAAGTAGGAGGCTCCGACAAAGGATCACCCTGGTATAAATCCACATAGGTGTAAGTATTTGGAGACATCACCACGGGATGTTTCATTTTGGAAGCTGCAATACCACCTTTCTCACCCTGCCAGCTCATGACAGCCGCACCTGGTGCAAGTCCGCCTTCCATGATCTCATCCCAGCCCATCATTCTCTTTCCTTTGGAGGCGATGATTTTGCCCACACGCTTCACGAAATAACTCTGCACTTCGTGCATGTCTTTCAGTTTCTCGCGCTTCATCAGATCCTTAATGGCTGCAGATTTTTCCCACCAGCCCTTGTAAGCTTCATCACCACCCATATGGATGTATTCGATGGGGAAGAGGGCCGCTACTTCGGTGAAGATGGTATCCAGCAGTCCGTAGACTCTTTCATTAGCCGGACAAAGATTATTATCGATATCACCATAAAACTTGCCACCACCGGGCCAGTGCATAAAGCGATCGCCACCATTTACCTGGTAGGGCGTACCGGGGGTACAACTCAAATCCGGATAAGCAGCTAAGAAGGCCATACTATGTCCGGGTATGTCGATTTCCGGCAGAATAGCAATATGCCGCTGCGCTGCATAAGCCAACAGTTCTTTAATATCTTCCTGGGTATAATAACCACCATAGGTTTTAGGCTCCTTAGGATCCTGCTTGCCGAATTCACCCCAGCGACCGGTTCTTTCTCCTCTGAAAGCACCCACTTCCGTGAGTTTAGGCAGGGCTTTAATTTCCAGGCGCCAGCCCTGGTCGTCGGTTAAATGCAGGTGCAGGCGATTGTATTTATAAGCCGCCATATGATCGATGAAATCCTTCACCTGCTGTTTGGTGAAGAAATGGCGGGCAACATCTAACATGAGTCCGCGCCAGCCAACCCGGGGCGCATCTTTGATACTGCAATAAGGGAGCGACCAATTCACGCCTTCTGCTTTTGATTTGCTTTCAATCGCCGGAGGCAATAATTGCCAGAGGGTTTGCAGACCGTAAAAGAGTCCGGCTGAAGAAGGCGCCGACAGTTTAACTCCCTGCTGGTTAATTTGCAACTGATAACTTTCGAAGTTTTGAATCGTATCTGTTACAAAAGTGCTGAGGGATAATTGAGCATTGCCACCGGCTACCTCTTTTACTTCAATGCCGGCCGCTGTTGAAAATTTTGAACGAAGATGTTCCAGCAGAAAGGCTTTATTTTCCAATCCGGAAGGAAAACTAACCGTTAGTTCTTTGCCTAGTCTATAGGAACCGGGCATATATTTCACTTCCACCGGAACCGGAATCAGTGCAGGCTCCGCAACCTGTGCGAAAGAACCTATACCTACCAATAACAAACAACCAAACAACCAAGCTTTAACCATTTCAAAACTGTTTAGGCCTGAAAAATACTGGGTATTTTCCTAAATTGAATCCAAAATCAACCAGAAATCCCACCGTATGCGAAATATATTACTCGGTATTTCCCTCTTACTCTCCGGCACCGCAATCCAGGCACAACAAACCGATTGCAAACTCATTAAAGGAAACGATGAATTCAGCAATGCACCCAAACTTTCCACCGGTTTCGCCAACCTGCAGAATGTGCAACTGAATATCGATGCCAACGGCAAAGAGTTCGACCTGTTTTTCATCATTAATAATCCGGCTGCTAATTGCATCGGCGAAGAATCAGAAGCGCTCTTTGTATTTGAAGGAGGCAAACAGAAAATGGAAATAAGAAATGCAGGAGGAGATAATTGTGAGGGGTTCTTTCATATCATCATGAGAGGCGGACAATACACACCGGCCAATCTCACGAAACTGGCCACCAAAAAAGTGGTGACCATCAGTTTCAGTGATCGCAACGATAAAAAAACCATCGTCAGCCTGCAACCGGCTGATCAGGAATTGCTGATGAAGATGGCAGACTGCATAGCCAAAGAAGCAAAAACATTGGGTAAGTAAGCAAATAAAAAATCCTGGTACATGACCAGGATTTTTTTTATGTATAGCGTGAGCCTAACTTAATAACGATACATCTCCGGCTTAAACGGACCTTCTTTCGGAATACCGAGGTATTCAGATTGTGCAGGAGTCAGTTCATCCAGTACCACACCAATTTTCGCCAGGTGCAAACGGGCCACCTTCTCATCGAGGTGCTTCGGTAATACATATACCTTGTTTTCGTACTGGCTACCGTTGGTCCAGAGTTCAATCTGGGCAAGGGTTTGGTTAGTGAAGGAGTTACTCATCACAAAACTAGGGTGACCGGTAGCACAACCCAGGTTAACCAGGCGGCCTTCCGCCAGCAGGATGATGTCTTTGCCATCTACATTATAGATATCTACCTGAGGTTTGATGGTGTCTTTGGTATGACCGTAGTTATCATTCAACCAGGCTACATCAATTTCAATATCAAAGTGACCGATATTGCAGACAATCGCTTTGTCCTTCATCAGTTTGAAATGTGCACCAGTAATCAGATCGCGACAACCGGAAGCAGTAACAATGATATCGGCTTCTTTCACAGCATCAATCATCTTCTTCACTTCGAAACCGTCCATCGCTGCCTGCAGGGCACAGATGGGATCAATTTCCGTAACGATCACGCGGCAACCAGCACCCAGCAGGGAAGCGGCAGAACCCTTACCCACATCACCATAACCACCAACTACGGCAACCTTACCGGCCAGCATGATATCGGTAGCGCGACGAATAGCATCTACCAAAGATTCTTTACAGCCATATTTGTTATCGAACTTGCTCTTGGTAACAGAATCGTTCACGTTGAAAGCTGGAACAGGCAGGGTGCCATTGGCCATGCGCTCGTACAGACGATGTACACCAGTAGTTGTTTCTTCACTCAGCCCTTTTACATGCTGGATCAGCTCAGGATATTTATCAAACACAATATTGGTCAGATCACCACCATCGTCGAGGATCATGTTCAGGGGGCGATCGGCACCACCGAAGAACAGGGTCTGCTCGATACACCAATCTGCTTCTTCAATAGTTTGACCTTTCCAGGCAAAAACACCGATACCGGCAGCAGCAATCGCCGCGGCGGCATGATCCTGGGTAGAGAAGATATTACAGGAGCTCCATTTCACTTCTGCACCGAGGGCCACGAGGGTTTCAATCAGCACAGCTGTTTGAATGGTCATGTGCAGACAACCTGCAATACGGGCACCTTTCAGAGGCTGACTTGCGCCATATTCTTCTCTCAAAGCCATGAGTCCGGGCATTTCAGCCTCGGCTAAACGGATTTCTTTACGTCCCCATTCTGCCAGGCTGATATCCGCCACTTTATAGGGAAGAGTAAAATCAATAACTGATTTTGCAACAGTAGACATGCGTATTCTTTTAATTTGGTGGCAAAGATACAATAAAGGTTTTTTATCTGAAACCTTTGTGTAACTTGTTATATGCTTGCTTATCAATAATTTACACAGGGATGCCGCCATTTTTTAACAGTCTGGCAACAACTTTATCGATGGGTAAGTGTACAGCCTGTTCTCCAAACTGATCCCAGTCGATAAAGCGGAAGGATTCAATCTCCTGGGTGGTTTCATAGAGTTTGTGCTGGTCTTCGTCAAATTCAAAAGGGTTCAGGCGAAGTGGCACAGCAATCGGTTCCAGGGCTTTGGCATAATAATAAATGGAGATGATCTGCTGACTGGGATTGAAAGCACTCATCTGGTAGAAATCAGTGGTATAAATATGATCACCCACTTCTACCTTGAGATTCATTTCTTCGAGGAATTCCCGGCGCAGGCAATCGCGGGTGCCTTCTCCAAATTCGAGACCGCCGCCTGGGAATTTGGTAAAAAAATCGCCGCGGATTTTTTCATCACTCACCAATACCTGTTGCTGTTCATTGAGCAGAATACCATAAACCCGGATCGTAAACATATATCAGAATAATTTTTTCTTGAGAAAGAAATAACCAATCACCAGTGAAATAGCCAGGGACAAAAAGACCGGAATATAAAAGGCGAAGGGAGAGTTGGCGTAGGGGATGGGCACGTTCATGCCATAGATACTGGCTACCAGTACCGGAAAGCTCAACGTGATCGTGATCACCGAAAGGCGCTTCAACACTTCGTTCTGGTTATTGGCAATAATACTGGCGAAAGCATCGAGGGTACTGGAGAGGATATTGGTGTAAATATTGGCCATTTCAAGGGCCTGGGAATTATCAACAATCAGATCGTTCAGGATTTCTCTTTCCTCTTCGTTGAGGCCCATGAAATTGGTGCGTTCCAGTTTGATCAGGAGCAGTTCATTGCTGCGCAGGGCGGTTACGAAATAGACCAGGCTTTTCTGGATCCGCATGAGCTGGAGCAGTTCTTCGTTCCGGTTGGCATCGTAGAGTTTTTGTTCCAGCAGGTTACGTTTGTGGTTGATTTCCTTGAGGAATTCCATATAATTCTGCACCACTTTCTCGATGATCTTGAGCACCATGAGTCGCCGGTTATCGGGATGGCGGTTCTGGAAGGTATTCAGGAATTTCTTGATGGCATCGTTCTCAAAGGAATTTACCGTAACGATCTGGTTGTGGGTAAGGATAATACAGATCGGGATGGTGATATAAAAAGCATCGCTGTCGTTGAAGGAATTGTTTTCCGTGGGGGTTTTGATCACGATCAGCTTCACATTGTCCTCTTCTTCAAAACGCGTACGTTCATCTATATCCAGGGAGTCGGTCAGAAAGTCGAGCGGGATATCCAGTTCCTCAGCGAGTTCGGTAAACTCTTCCTGTTTCAGTGGTGGCAACACATTTACCCAAACCCCGTTTTCAGGTTTATGGATGGAAACCGTCTGGTGGTTGATGTTTTTGAAGTATTGAATCACTCCGGTAAATTTTTAAGGGAGAAAAACGGTTCCTGTGAAAACTTTTTCTGCTGGTCCGACTAACCAGATATTGGAAAAGGCGCCGGTACGATCGCGGTCGAATTCTACGGAAAGTTTGCCACCGCGGGTAAGCACCGTCACCTCATTGAAGCCCTGTTCATTGTGATAATTCACCAGGGCGCTGGCGGTAACACCGGTGCCACAGCTCAGGGTTTCATCTTCGACGCCGCGTTCATAGGTGCGCACTGAAATTTCGTGTTCATCTTCCACTTCTACAAAGTTTACATTGATGCCGGAAGGTTTGAAGGGATCCGAGTTACGGATATCGCGCCCCTTGGTAAATACGTTATAATCCTCCAGGCGGTTCACCATTTTTACATAATGTGGGGAACCGGTATTGAGGGAATAATCGCCGGAGTGTTCTTCAATGGTAGGCACATCCTGCATTTTGAGGCGTACCAGGCCCTTTGGATCAATCTCGGCTTCGTGGGGACCATCAATGGCGATGAATTTATAGACCGTACGAACGATGCCCTGGTGATAGGCAAACATCGTGAGGCAGCGGCCCCCATTGCCACACATGGTGCTTTCGCGGCCATCGGCATTGAAGTATTTCATTTCGAAATCGTAGCCATCTGCGGCATTGAGTAGCATGAGGCCATCGGCGCCAATGCCAAAGCGTCGGTCACAGAGAAAGTGAATCTGTTCCTGGCTGAGGGAGCTGTACCGGCCATCGCGGTTATCGAGGATAACGAAGTCGTTCCCTGTACCCTGGTATTTATAGAAGTTAATTTCCATGGGGTTAACTAGCTGCAATAATTTCAAGTGAGCGCACAATTAGTTTTTCTACGGCTGCCTGTCCATCTGCGGAGAAGGTTTTGTTGACCCGGTTGGCGACGATCACATTGAGGCTCAGGCACTGATGCCCCAAGAGTCGGCTCAACCCGTAGATGGCGGAGGTTTCCATTTCAAAGTTAGTGATCCTGTGCTGACCATAACTAAAATTGGTAAGGTTGTCTACCAGTTGGGGGGCGGCCAGGCCTAAACGCAGGATTCTGCCCTGGGGGCCATAGAAGCCGGGACAGGTAACCGTGATGCCCTGGTGATAGCCTTTGGTAAAATGTTTAAGCAGGGAAGGGGAGGCAGCGGAGATATAGGGCGCCGAGATATTATGGTGCATTTGGGTATGGGTAAGGAATGCCTGGAGCAGTTCCTGTTCTTCTTCATTTTGTTCGAGGCGATAGAAGTGCAGGAGATTATCAAGACCGAGGCCATGGGTGCCGGCAACAAAGGAGTCGACGGGGATATCGGCCTGGAGGGAACCACTGGTACCGAGTCGCAGGATCGAGAGGGAGGAGAGCTCGGGTTTGATGGTACGGGTGGAGAAATCGATATTGGCGAGGGCGTCGAGTTCATTAAGCACGATATCAATATTATCTGGACCGATACCGGTGGAAACAACCGAGATGCGTTTATTGCCGAGGGTGCCGGTATGGGTGACAAATTCGCGGTGCTGGCGTTGCACTTCGATGGAGTCAAAATATTTGCTGACTATTTTTACGCGATCGGGGTCGCCAACCGTAAGGACAATGGGGGCAAGTTCCTCGGGCCGGAGATCGAGGTGATAGATGGCGCCGCGGTTGGTAATAATTAATTCGGAGGGGGCAATAGGTTTCATGCAACTGCGTTATAAGGAAGAATTTTTTAAGCTGGAATTTGCAACGAATGTATAAAAATCCTACATTCGTGCCCGGTTCAAAAAAAGGGTCCTGTGGCCGAGTGGTTAGGCAGAGCTCTGCAAAAGCTTCTACAGCAGTTCGAATCTGCTCGGGACCTCTGAAAATCGAAAGTCCGTATTGGTGAAAAGGCCATTGCGGACTTTTGCTTTTTACCATTCGGGTGTAGTTGATCGACCGTTCGGGTGTCTGCAACCACTGGTCAAGCACTCTAGAACCACTCAACCACCACTCAACCACCACTCTACAAGCACTCATGAACCGTTCATGAAGCACTCATGAACCACTCAGGCTATGGTTTCTGGGTAAACCAATTATTACGGTTTCCCGTATGCGAAACTGTTTAAGAATAGTTATATTAGTGATACTTATCCTGTGATTCTCATGTGAATGGGACTCATGTGGCGAAGCAATGGCCAAAGATGAAATGTAATGTTTTAAATCTATCTCTGACAATCTGATTAAACGCGTCCACAATTTGTGCAGGCGTTTAAGCTTTAAAAAAATGTATTGTCACAACTAAAATCTACCTGGACGCGAAGAAGGTAATTGATTATTTGAAAATTAATGTTTTAAAAAGCACGTCTAATAGTGTATATTAAATCGTTAGCCGCAACTTTATGGAGCAAGCAAAATTCATAGTAGACAAAACATTGTGTATAGAAGTACCGCCTGATAAGTACCTGAATGAGTATAATGCCTTATACCAATTGAAAAACGGATTAATTGCACTTTACAACAGTGTTAGACCTCATGAACTTAAAATAATTGAAGAGAACAAAGGCGCCATGGTTCATGTTTGGGGACGCCACCCGGCAATACCTGAACACTTATTCAATTTGCTGCCATGCTTTTTTCATTGGTTTGGAACATCTGTTTGCAATTATTCAAGATTAGTTGGATTCATTGTTTCTAGAGAACAAGGCATTATTACAGAAGCTGATCTTCAATTGGAACCATCAAGGAATAAAATAAAAGATGCTTGTAATGATTACATGAAGAATCTATTGGAGCTACAAGAAGTCTTAAAATGGAGAAACAAGGTGTCTGCACATTTCGCCTTAACAGACCCTCGTAGAGACGACAATATTGCTACACTTGAAGCATCAATAATTTATCCAGTTGGATTTGAATATGACAGATTTAGGACAGGCACTATGACATTTTCGAGAGGAGACGCAATGACAAATTATAGCTCTGAGATACCTCGTTGGGGTTTAACTGAGGTTTTCGAAACATTGGCCCCGCGTTTTTGGCCAGAAATTATCTTCAACCCATGAAATACGGCTAACAATCGTATTGGGACAAGGCAGGGCTTAACCTCAAAGGCAATATATATTTGATCTTTAATCAGCAGGGGAACAGGCTTTTTAGGATTTCAAGTGGGCTATTGCAAATTAACATAAACATTTGTAAATAAATAATCGGCCAGGCCGGGCGGACAGTTGGTAATGACCTTGTTTTCGCCTATACGTAAACGTTAAGCACAATTTTCAAATAACCACCAAACATATGTCTTTAATTGTAGGTGTATACGTACCGACAGGAATTGTCATTTCAGGCGACAGCAGGACAACAGGAACTTTGACGCAACAGGTTCCTAATCCGCAAGTGCTTGGACAAACTATAAACGTTCAAATGAGCATTGTTTTATCGGACGCAACGCATAAAGTTTTCAAGTTGTTTCACCGTTTTGGTGTCGCAACTTTCGGAGACGCACATATTGACAATTTACCAATCGCTCATCATGTTCAACAGTTCGAAGCGACAACTCAAAACCCGCCTCAAACAACACAAGATTTAGTCAATGCCATTTTACAACACTTTAGAAATTATAATCCAATACCAAGAACAGGATTTGTTGTGGTAGGCTATGACAATAATGTTCCTTTTGTGTTCGGAATTGATGTTTTTGGGAACATCTCTCAACGACACAACCTTATACAACCTCAAAATATAATAGACTATGGAATTTTACGAGGTGGTGACGTTGACGTAGTAAATCGACTGCTGAACAATCAACAACGAATGCCACCGTTTGCTGCTATGAACCTTCAGGATGCTGTTGACTTTTCCAGACACTTGATAAGGGCAACTATAGACCAAATGAGGTTTGAACCCGCTGTACAAACTGTCGGTGGTGACATTGATACTTTGGTAATTACAAGGGACAAAACTGAATTTCTCTATAGAAAAGAGTTGACTTACAAGTAAAAACTGTGGCTAACAATGCATTGACGAATATGGCGGGGTGACAAATATATTCTCAGTTTTTTGTTCGATAATCATCATCGGTTTCGGCAGATGAATAACGCCGAGATATAGAATAAACAATGACCTTTGTATCTTTAATCAGCAGCGGCACCGGGCAGACGTAACATAGAATACTGCCACATCGCCAATTCTTCAACATTGTCTGCTATAATTACAACTCCCCTTTTATATGACCAACAATTTGATATTTCTCAACGAGAATGACTTGAATAAAAGTGTATATAAAGTTTTCAGTTTTGAGAGGCTAGAACAAATCTTTCAGGATAGAAAACTGACACTTGTAAAACCGAGAATGTGGAAGGAATTGAAAAATATGTATTTGAAAAAATAGAAATACTCAAGATCAAACAACGAGTTTCGCCTTTATTATAAATATATCACATAACCTATCTTGTAGCATAATTTGCTAAATATTTGTAACATAAAGATTCTTCATATATACAATATTTATGAAATATCAACGATTAAATTCTAAGCACGAGATACTTATTGGAGCCTCCCCAAGAGATGCTGATTTATCTATTGTATCAATTGATAATGAGGGTAACCTTGGAGAATTGAATGAATTCGTTTTAGTTCAGTATGGGTATGCCATTGAAGATCTTCCTAAAAAGGAACAATTGCAAGTAGCTGGATTCGGATCGATACCAAATACAAATGGTAAAGCAATTTTGTTTGTTGTAACTAAAGATGGAAATAACAATCCTGCAAATGCTCTAGAAGTAAATCTTTATAGTACACTTATAGAATTTAGAGAATGGTTTATAAATAAAAAAGTTTGGTTGCCTTTAATGGGGACTGGGAGTGCGGGTCTTTCATTTGAACAAAGCTACGAAGCAACAGCAAAAGCCGTTAACAAATTTCAGGCAAACAATCCAACTGAAGTATTTTTTATTATTTCCTTTCCTAAAATTGATAGGGCATATTTATTTTATGAGCAATTAAAAAATGATTTAAGTAATGATAGTAATATCGTTAAAGAATATTTAGAAAAATTAAATTGTAATTTTTATTTAGTAAGTAATTTTTTAAAAGATAAGAATGAAGTTGCAAAATATTTACAAAAGGGTTTTTTGGAAATTGTAGAAGATGCACATAAGATATCAGGTGTAATTAATAATATTAAAATAAATGATATTGTCATTTTGAATTGTAATTTATTCCAAAATGACAAAAGTGTTCTAAATATAAAAGGTATAGGTATTGTTTCTGATATGTTCTCTGATCGATCAAAAATTATGGTTGATTGGAGAATCAATGATATTAATATTGTAATTCATGATTTTCATAATATTATTCTACCAATTGATTTTATAGCAATTAGGGAGGTAATCGAAGTATTTTCATACTTAGATCCATTTGAATTGCAGAAACTTTTTCCTTCTTCAACTATACTTCCTATAAAACAAAATATTGTTGCTAGTTTAATAAGCGATTCTGATAGGGGTGTTGACTATCTTAATATTACAAAAGACATTACGGCCTTTGCTCGTGTAATTTCTTCAAAAAATTTTGAACCACCTCTAGCCATTGCATTGTTTGGGAAATGGGGCTCAGGCAAAAGTTTTTTTATGCGAAAATTAAGAGAATATATAGAGAGTCTTTCTGAAATAGACTCTAGTAACATGTATTGTCAGGGCGTAGTGCATATTCATTTTAATGCTTGGTCTTATATGGATGCAAACTTATGGGCAAGCTTTGTTAGTAAAATATTTGAAGGTTTAAACGAATATATAACAAATAATACTTCATCACTCCAGGTAAAAAAGGAGGTTGAAGCTGAATTAAATGCCACTCTTAATATAGCAAAAGAAGGTATGCAAGAATTAGAGAGTAAAAAAAAATCAATACAACAGCAAATTGACATACTAGAGGAAAAAAGGAATAGTATTAAAAAGGAGGTTGAAGAAAATATTTTAAAACTTCAAACAAAAACAACTTGGAGTGTAATTAAGGAAATAGATGAGAAATTTCAAGTAAAAAAAACAGTAATCGACTCTTTGGAGTATAATTCTACTTATATAAAATCAAAGAAAGATCTCAAGTTGATTGTGCCTGAAAAGTACTGGAACGATCCTAAAGAATTATATAGACAAATTAGCTCTAAATATACTTTTGCAAAGGAATTTTTCAGAATTGAAAAAATTGGAAAAAATCTTTTATATCTAACTCTAATTTTAGTTATAATATTCTTAACTCCAGTTTTACTTCAATTCGTTGATGAAAAAATTAGTAAGATAAATTTTTTGATACCTCAGGCTGGATTAACCTTCATGCTTATATTTGGATCAGCGTGGAAAAGATGTGAAATTGTTTATAACAAGTTGCAGCCTTTAATAGCTACATTTTGGAAGATAAAAGTTGATTACGAGGAAAAATTAAATGAATATCTTTCAAAATTTCAGCAAGAAGAAAAAGCTTTAAAATTGGAAATTGAAAAGGGTAAGGATGAGCTTTTGTCAATAAACGAACAATTGCAAAAAGCAGAAGCAATAATGTCAGATATTCAATTTAAATTAGATAATACTATTGCAACTGAAGCGTTATATTCATTTATAGAAAAAAAATCTAAAAGCGAAGATTATAAAAAGCATTTAGGTATCATTTCGATTATACGGAGAGATTTCGAAATACTAAACGGTCTATTTACTGATCATAAACAAGAAATTATAAATTCAGATAGGGTTGCTGCCTTTAGGGGAAAATTTAAGAAGCCTTTAGAAAGAATTGTATTATATATTGATGACTTGGATCGCTGTCCTGAGGAAAATGTAGTACAAGTACTTGAAGCTGTAAACCTACTAATGGCATTTCCTTTATTTGTTGTTATAGTTGGTGTTGATCCTCGTTGGGTAAAGAATGCATTGATTAAAAAATATTCTATTCAGTTTTCAGGGAAAATACCTTATGGATTAGATAATGAATTAGGAATAGATTTTATAGAGCCATCTAACTATCTTGAAAAAATATTTCAAGTCGCATTTCACTTAAAAGATGCTTCTTCCATTAGCGTAAAAGAAATGATTCGTCAGTTGGCAACAATATCTAAACAAACTCCAATTTTTAGTAATTCAAAATCCAATCTAGATAATCCGATTTCAAATTTTGATTTAAAAAATATAAATGAAAGAGTTTCTATTAATGATAAGACTAAAATGAATATTGAAAGTCATCCAGTAGTTAATGAATATTCTGATTATTTTTCTAAAAGTATTGAATTGCTCAAATTTTCAGAAGATGAAGTTAATATTATGCAGGACATGTCAGAGTTAATAGGTCCAAATCCAAGAGCATTAAAGAGATTTATTAATATTTACAAAATTGTTAAGGCTCATGAGGATTATACAGTAAGCAAGCAAGCACTGAAAGAAGATATATTAGTTGTTCAATTCTTGCTGGCATTATCTTCTGGTCGATTTAAGAGATTAATTCCGGCTTTCGAATCTTATATTGAAGATCAAAGATTTGAAGCTCAGCCAGTCTCAAATTTCTTTGAGGAGTTTAAGTATGCTATTGAATTATCCAAAATGAAAGATGATTTACGTGAAGTGTTGTTTAGCAACAATAACTTCATAACTATCCAGCAGATTAAAGCAAATGTATTTTCTAAACATAATGGATTTATAAGACGTTTTACTTTTAATAATATATAATTTGATGATTAATCTAACATTTGTAAATAAAATTATATTTCTTACTTAATACTTTTATATTTAAGTTTTTCATTTTTTAATTAAAGTTTATTTTGTTTAGAATAAAAGTGGATCCGGCTACTTTTTTTAGTCAACGACACCCAACTCAGGATGAATAAACTCGTTCATAATGCCTGTATCTAGCTCCCCATATGTATTGACCCCCTAAAAGACTGGATAGAATTGTAAAAACAATTAAGTCAGTAAATTTAGGAACCATGTCAAAGTCTAGAAGGAGTTTTTCGGCTTCAGAAAAACTCGCCATTATTAACGAAGCAGATCAGTTTGGTACCAGCCAGACATTACGAAAACACAATCTTTCCCACACCGTGTTGCGTCGCTGGAGAGAAAGCTTTAATGAAGGTGGGGTTACCAGCCTCCAGTCTTATGCCCGGCAACGCAATCCGGAAGTGGAAGCCCTTGAAGAGCAAATCCGGTTATTAAAAAACATTGTTGCTAAGCAGCAAATTGAAGTGGAGTTCAAATCCGAGCTTTTAAAAAAAAGTCAATCCCTCGAGCAGAAGCGGTCAAGGTGATACACCAATTTGAAAAGAATCCCATGGTCTGCACAACAGAACTCTTGCAATGGTCAGCCATTCCCCGGAGTACTTATTACAATAAACGGGGAGAAGGACTGCGTGGTCGCAAACCTAGCTCTATGACGGTTACACAGGACGGTGATCTGGTAGCAAATGAAGTCGTTGTGCAAGAAGCGGAAGCAATCCTGCAACAGGAATTTTGTTGCTACGGCTACAAAAATATCTGTGATGAACTCCGAGATATGGGATTTATCATTAACCACAAGAAAGTGTATCGCTTACTCAAACAATATCACCTACTATTTAACCGACGCATTGGTACCATTGGCGTTCCCCGGCAGTTTGTTCGCTTCCGCAAGATCCGCGCAGAGCGACCACTGGAGCACTTGTGTATGGACATCAAATATGTATATATCCATGGTGCCAGGCGCAATGCCTTGCTGTTAACTGTACTTGATGTGTATAGCCGTAAGGTATTGACCCACATGCTCCGGTTTAACATCAAAAAGGGAGATGTCATTGTGTTGCTATCGCTGCTGCTGATGGAGTACCGAATTGAACAGGTAACCATCCGAAACGATAATGGTGCTCAGTTCATTGCAACTGTGGTGCGCAACTTTCTAAAAGATAAAGGAGTTAACCAGGAATTTACGCATGTAGCAACTCCTCAGGAAAATGCCTATATCGAGGCCCTCCACAGCAATGTTCAACGGGAAGTAATTGAACGCTTTGAGTTCGAATCAGTCTACTATGCGCAATTGATTCTCCAGCGATACTACGACTGTCATATATCCGAGCCCCATAAAACAGAAAAAAACATCAGTTTAGTCACAAATTTTAAACCCAGTTTGTTAAAAAATTAAGCGCTCGATACATGATTTTATTTTGGTAAACCAAACTTTGCTAATCAGGGTGGTTATTCTGAACTTCCATTTTGTACCCCGGATCCAATTACTTTAGTTGGACAATAGTGATTATCAACTAATTTTCAATTTTATACTTATTTATGGCCATCATTAAAAAGTCTGGAGGTAAATCAGAAGAAGAAAAGTTTAAAGATGCTTTGCATTATTTACCATTTCTGCTTGTTAGATTCCCAGAATATGCAAATTTTCAACTTCATGAAATTATTTCAAATTTCAAGGAAGCTGACTCTGATTCAAGAAAAGCAATGATTGATTGTCAAAATCAGTTAAATACTTTGATGAAGGAGAATTATTTTATAAAAGAGGGCACGTTTAATTTGCAATTGCAGCTTACTGATATAGGACGTTTAGAAAGGAATAGATTAATTGAAGAGGAAAAAATTACGAAAATAAAAGAAAATCAATCACCAGATCAGTTTTCATTTAATGAATATGTAAATATAGTAATACAGTTACTTTTTAAACAATCTAATCCTTTAATTTACGCTTCCATTTGGCATACATTAAGTGATCTGTATCCATATCTACCATTAAATGAAGTTCTTGCTGAAATAAATAGATTGGATTTGTTAGATGTCAATATTGATAAGAGGGGTAATAAAACGTATCTTCTAAGGCAACCAACAAAAAGAAAAATTAGTAATCTTCAAAAAAACTTTGAAGGTAAACCATACGAATATTTTATTTCTGAAGAAGAAAAGAAACAAAATGAAAATTCGGAAAAAAACTTCTTGGAACTTCAAAAATTACGTGATGAAGTTCTTGATTATAAAATAAAAATAGAACGTGAAAAGAATCATTTTAAAATTGCTCTGGGAGTGGCTATTTTAGAGGCTGTTGGGTTGATAATTGCATTTTTTACAATAATGAAATGATAAATCTCTTCGGTTTTGTATTTCCTATTTCAATTTTGGTTTATAATAAAATCAATAATGATAATTTCAATTTACTGCTTGCTTAAGCATCAGTGAAAGTTTGTCGGCTAAGCGAGCCTGCTTGTCGTTACCGGCAGCTTATTTGTTTTTGTTCATTGTGTAGTTAACTCTGGAGCCCGTCAGGGCCAGGCTGCAGGCAGCTTCAAGGCGCTGCTTGCCATAGCGCTTCTCACACATCAACAACCCAAAGCAAGCTTTGTAGTTCTGTTCCATATAAATGCTGTTGCCCAGCAGGCTTTCTGCTACGGCTGCAGTAGCAGCTCCGATACGCCGGGCCTTGGTCAGTAATTCTTCTTTGGTCCAGCCTTTTGCTGATTTAGACTGCTGGTGATTGAGCGGCATGTGCTCTCCAATGGTATGGTATCCGCGACCAGCTACCCGGATGTGCAGTGCAATGCGCTGGTGATCGTGATAGATCTCCACGGTTTGCTGATCGTACCAGACTTTCACTTTGCTGCCCACATATTGCCAGGGCACACTATAATAGAGCCTGTCTTCCCGAAGCTGGATATGATAGTTACGCTGCACCGTGAGGATCGTGCATTTTTTCAACAGGCAGGGCTTGGAAGGTAACCCGCGCAGCAGCGGACGTTCGTATTGGTCGAACAGCTCTCTTCTACTAAACGAAGAACCTTTGTAGTTGCGCAGGTTCAGTTGATCAAGCTGGATCCGGAAGTGATAATTAATCTCCGATAAAGAGGTAAAATGCTGGTTCCGCAACGGTGCATACACATACTTGTAAACCAGGTTGACAGCCTTTTCTACCATAGCTTTGTCTCTTGGTTTACCGGGTCTGGTGGCAGAAAAGGTAGTACCATAGTGTTCACTGATCTGATAACAGAGATCCGTAAATACAGGTTCGTATCGGTCTGCTTTAGTAACGGCCGTGCGCATGTTATCGCAGGTGATGGTTTGCGTTACGCCCTGCAGGTAGCGGAGCAGTTCATTGATACCATGCAAAAGGTCGGCTGTTTTCTGGTGTTCCAGCGCAATGCAGAAAATCAGGCCACTGTAAGGAAGAGTGGCAACGAAGACATCACAGGGAATCAGTTCGCCTGTTGTGGTATCAACGTAACTGATTTTTTTGCCGGCAAAGTCAATCATGATCTCTTCACCAGGATTATACTCCAGGTGCATGACCACGTCCTTTTTGTTTAGGAACCTGTTCAGGTGTTCACAATACTGGCTATAAGCATATCCATCCGGGTGCTGTTCCTTGTACTCGCCCCAGAGCAGTTGCCGGGTAACGCCAGGCCGTGTGAGCTCCTTGTCAATGCCTTCAAAATGGCGAAGCAGGTCTTGCAAACGGGATGAGTGCTGAAGCGCCGTATCCTGGTTATAAAATAAGCCGGCCAGTTCTTTATCCGTAGTAGTGCCGGCGGTGGCTTCCGGCATACGTTTGAGATAGGTTTTTACGGTATTGCGGGCCAGGCCGGTCAATCGTTTAATATTTTTAATAGAGTGACCCTCCTGCTTCAATTTAAGCACTTGTTTGAGCTGTTCCATTGCAATTGGTTTTGCTGCCATCCTTAACGCTGTTTTTTAAGGAGGCAAGTCTACAACTACAACTGCTCTTTTACATCCTTTAGGGGGTCAACTTGTGCGGAATGACAGTGGATAAAAAAAACACAGGGGGGTCAAGATCATCCGGAATAAGTTGGCAATAGGGTGGGTCAACATCCCAGAATGCCACAAGTCATGAAAAAATCCAGGGGGTCAAGTTGCTCCGGAATGAGGGGGTCAACTTGAATCGGAACAGGGGGGTCAAGATGCTCCGAAATCTACAGTATATCGGACAGTTTGGAAGGAATTGCTTCTGATGATTGGATGATCAGGTCACTATCGATGGCTTCCAACTCCTGAATAGGAACTAGGTCATTGTTTCCTAAAGTGCTGGTTTCATTTTTTAACTGAATATCATCAACCCATAACTCCCCACTACCTAAAAACCACGCTCCAAAGTTGATGCGTTGAGCTTTTTCGCTTTCAATTTTTATGGTTGTAGTTAGGGTTTCCCATTCCGTAGTTCCTTGTATAGATTTATTGGTAAAATCTTCATAAGAAAGTACGTCCCCCGTAGATGTCAATACGGTGTAGAATATTCCTGCATAACCATTTTTGATTTCTTTTCCTTTAAGCTGTGCTGAAAGAATTATTTCACCTGTATTTTTTGGAACAGAAATGGACTGGGATACTTTATAAACATACTTTGAAACTGCTGGAGACTTTGTAATGCTCAATGAATAGTTACCAGATGCTGCTTCATTTGAGTCCTTGCGAATGCTTCCATATTTTCCAGGTGTGGTGTACCATTCAGTAGGTGAATTATCAATCCAGTTTTCAAAACTGAAATTGCGTGGGTTGGTATTTCTGGTGCTGCAAGTAAAAAACAATAGCGAGATCAGGATAAGTTTGACTGCTCTATTCATGGTATATAAGGTAGGATTGTTTTCTTACTTATAGAAGTAATGTTATCGGGCTTCAATAGGATATGGGGGGTAAATTCTTTGATTCCGCCGATATCGCCTATGACCGGAAGCATATTAAACAATCATCTAAATCGCCGTCTCTTTTAGTTGCTGGATGAAAAGGGATCGTGGTTACCTGATGGATGAATTCCGGCTGCTGGAATCCATCATCAATGCAGCCTACCTAATGAATCAGCAAAAGAAAAAAGATCCACTTTGTATCGATCCGGAGGATGTGTTTGATCCCAATCTCTTCGCGAGATGGCATGGTAAGCTTCATGCATGGGATTTCTTTCCTCTATCCCTGAGCTTTAAAGAGTTTGCGAATCCATACCTGGTGTTCAAACGCTTTTTCAGGTTCCAGGAGCTTGCCAAATGGAAACAGGACCTGCAGTGTCTGCTGGATTATTCCCTTCGTTCCCTCAATATTCTGGAAGAAGAGGAGGATATCAATTTGTTTGGCCTCCATTCTCATCTGACCAAACTGGTGGAAGCAGCACACCTGATTGATGTACGGGAAGTAAACCATATCGGCGGGCGAATCAAAAGGCGGATTACCAAAACCAGGTTATGAGAAACAAGCCAAACGATCGGGTAGGGCAACAGCAGGCTATTCTGCGGTTCCTGGATACATATCGGCTGGTCCATACCGAGGAGAAGCTCTGGATGATGTTCCGGCTAACATTGAACAGTGAGGAAGGGAATGCCTGGAATGAAATTGAACGGGCGAACTGGTTTCATTTTAATGAGTTGTTGGTGGGTTTGGTAATGGGGAATTATGCGTTGGTGAGGGAGCGAAAGTGAGTAGCGTAATCCAATAAACTGTGTTTACCTCAACTAGTTTGGTTACTCGATTTAAAAGAGAAATAGATTTAAGTATTCAAGTAAAATATTTTTTTAAGCAGCTATTGTATAATTCAAAATTAATATATAGATTAGTAGTACTTATCCTGTGACTCCCCTCTCATGGGACTCACGTGGCGAAGCATTGCCAATCCTCCTCCTAACGAAACATTTTCTTTGTTTTCGAAATCCCCATTTTATTTGTATTTATCTATAAAAACTAATCTTAAAGCAGATTTAATTTTCTTATTAAATATTTTAACATTTTTGGTGATTATTTAATCACGATGATCCTGTTATTCATACTTGCTATTAAAATCAGTTCTAATGAAGATTGATAATGGTTTCAGTAGTTTCTTTGATTTTATGTGAAATAGTGTGTTCAATGCTTCATTGTCCTTTTCAATTACACCTAATGCAACAAACAATATTTCAAAATAGAGATTTCAATTGACTAAAATAGGATTTGAAATAGTAATGAAAATTTGTAATAATATCATAGTGAAATAATTATTCGTCTCACATAAGGCTTATCCTAAGTGCCCGATTTCTAATTGTTACAATAGGTTTTGGAGTATTTGAATAAAATTGAATAAAATAATTTATTGCCATATAATATTGAAGCTAATTTTCATTTTTAAATCTTCATTGTAAATAATCTCTTGACTTAATTAACTATTTGTAAATTAAATAGAATGAAAACTATTTATATTCTTTTTACTATTTTTTTTCAAATTTCGTCTACTAATATTTATGCACAAGACACCATCACTAGGAGTCTTGGCACATCTCCTTACACTATTGATATATTGCCATATTTAATAGATTCCACTTATAGAATTAAAGTCGGTGACAACGGGAATTTAGTTGGAAAAGTTATGAGCCAACAATTTGGTGCTATTATTTCGGGACAATCCTCTACTACAATAGGTAATTTTGCTTCTATTACTCCAACCGAAGGAAAAATTGATTTTGCTGGAAGTTTAATGATGAAGAATAGTTCTGTATTGACAGCTAAACTTAGTGGCAGAGCTACTGATGGGTTTGTTGCTATTTTTGAAAACTCTCGATTAAATACTCAAATTTCTGTAGAAGTAAAGTATCACTTATTGAATTTAAACAAACTTAGCCTTTCAATTAATAGAGATTCAGGCATTCTAAATGACAAAAAGGTGAGGAAGATAAAATACGAATATGATCTCGAATGTCTCGATATATTAAGCAAAAGAGATTCAATCAATCTATCTAAAAAAATGACTACTGTAAAAAATGAAATTGATAGTCTTACATCATTGTTAAATTCAGGAGTAGATCAAGGAGCCAGGCAAAGCCTAATATATGAAATTGAAAAGAGAGAAATTCTTAAAGACTCAATTTCCAAAGCAATAAAATTAATACCAAGCAAGGAAAATCAAATTAGAAATATTCATGCAAAGAGGATTGCAGAGTTGGAAAATTTAAGTATTTCTTCTTCTGTTGAAGGCTTTAAGATAAACTGGTGGACATTTGGTTACAAAGTAAATAATAATAAATTCAAATTATTTTACCCTACAGCACAATTTTCAGATCAAGTAATTGATACAATCTTTGTTAGCCATGAAGCAAATATTCAATGGTCTTATTATAATTGGAACTCGCAGGGATTTAAAACACTTTTCTCTGCATTTGGAATTTCATTTGGATTCAATGATAATTTTCTTTCTCTAAACAAAAGCGAAATTTCAGAAACTAATAATTATGGTCCATCAAGTGGATCTAGAAGTGTTACAAAGAAATATAATGCCTATGAAGGTGTTTATAACAAAGATCTTGTGAGCCTTAAATTATATTCTGATATGTATTATTATTTGTTCAATAATAACATAGCAGCGTTACATTTTAATCCTGAATTGCTTTTTCAAAAATCTGAAAAACCTATAACTAATTGTTTTGCGGGCATTCTACTGGCTTTTATGAATAAAGGTGATGAAAAATCGATTGTAAATGCTGAACTCTATTATCAATTTTTAGATATATTCAAAAATACAGAAACTAAGTATAATCTTTTTGAACGCAATACTGTAGGACTACGATTTACATTTCCTATTAATTTTAAATATAAATCATAATGGCAAAATTGACTAAACTTGAAGAAGGTGTCACTTACCAAGCAGTATGTACAAAAGGGGATTTCTTTGGTAAGCACCATAGTAATTCCAATGATGCTGAAGCAGATGCGGCTAATCACACATCAAAACCAGGTAAGACTAATCATGTTGTAAAGATTATAACTACTATACAGCAAGTAAGAGCATTTTCTAAAAATGAATAGCTTGACTTATTTAATAGAATAAAATACTTTATTAAATAAGTCAATATTTTACTGGCCGAAATAATTGATTAGTCTCAAAATATAAATTTTTTAAAAATGGAGGAACAAATTAAAGGAAAAGAATCTGATAGTTTTAAAAGTTCAATTTTTGAAGCGAAGCATTTTCGTTGGTTAGTGTTTTCATCATTTTTATTTGTACTGGTTATCATATTATTTTTAATAATATTTCCTGGATACTTAGACTTTGAAATTGTTAGATTTTTGGCTTTGATAATTATATCATTATATCTTTCTTTAATGTTTTTCATAATTTGGCCTCATAATGCTACACTAGATAAAATCCCACATTTAAATTTAACTATAAAAGTTGCAGGTCCGATTGTATTGTGGCTTTTAATTTTCTTGATCACTAATAAGCTTATGCCGAGTGACAATATTCAAGAAAAGGTGTTCACAATAAACAAATCGAATGAAAGTTTCCGTGTACCATATCATGAAACAACATTAAAAAGCGATGAAACAGTTCTAGATTATATGATGATTGAAGATGTTATTTATAAATCACATTTGAAAGCTATTTATGTCAAATTTCCAAAAGGTAAAACATCAGTAAAAGCTCAATTGCAATTCACGAAATACAAACCGATTAACGTCATTTTAGATAGGAAAATGACTTCTATTTTTGTAAATAAACTTGAAAAATATGATTAATATATTAGTCGCCTTTGGCTTGTCAATAATTCTTTTGACTTTTAGTTTTGAAGCTTCAAGTCAAACAAATGTTACTTTTACTGATACAAAGGACGTAGAACTTTATAATATTAGATATGTTGTTTTGGCTGAGGGAAAACTTGGAGATTTTAGAGATGACATTCGAGGTAATATTTTTAAAAATTCTACTTTGGTGGAATTTTTTAATAACAATAATAGGAAAATTATAAATGTAGTATTTGTAAGAATACTTTCCAACAAGTTAAATAACAAAATAGATCAAATTTCCTTTTATTCAGTAAGGGAACAAGATACCAAGTTGGTTGAAGAAATAACTTTAAATCGGAATAATGACGAAACAGATATAGATTTATTAGTGGCCAAAACAATTCTGTGATTATTGAAGGCACAGTATCATACAGAAATACTTTTTCACTTAAAATAGTGAATGATTCATATTTATTCCTAAAAATCGTTTAAATGATTATTTCTTCTATAATTTAAAGAAAATATTCATACTGTACTTGAAAGGCCAGTAATGGATGGCAAAAAAAATTATAAGTCAGTAAGAGCTGTTTAAACGGTTACACATACTATATCTGGTCGCAACTATAAATTAAACAGACCACTTCCTTAAAGAGAATATGTACCTGACTTCGAAAAACTGAAGCATAACAATTTAGATAAATAGGGCAATAACCCGTGAACTCCCCCAAAAAACCGAAGTATTGTAAATTGGAAAAATGGGGCAATTTTTCATACATTAAATATGAAATATTGGATATGAAAAAGTCAAAGTTTACACCATCGCAAATCGTCTTTTCGATCCAATATACGGAGCAAGGGGTTAAGGTTGAAGAGATTTGCCGGAAGATTGGGATCAGCGAGGCTACCTTTACAAATGGAAAAAGAAATACGGAGGGTTAGGTATCTCTGAACTTCGCTAACTTCGGCAGTTATAAGAAGAGAAAGCCCGTTTAAAACAAATGGTGGCAGTTTTGTCACTGGACAAGCACATGCTACAAGACGTTATCAAAAAAAAGCATTGAGGCCAACCCAGAAGAAGGTGCTGTCCTTCTATATGATCCGCAACTACAATGTATCGGCTCGCAAGGCATGTCGTTTACTTCACTTCCAACATTCTTTTTTTACTATCAGCATCATTGCCGGGAAGACCTGGCCATCAGAGCCAGGATAAATGAGATTGCATCCGTAAAAGTTCGTTATGGTATGTGGTGTATATATGCCTTACTTCAATAGAAGGCTGGACTGATTGCCATAAAAGGGTACTCCGCATATATATAGAAAAATCCTTGAACCCTCGAATAAAAAGACCCAGGCGCAGTAAATCAGGTTCGCATTGGTTGGAACGGAATTCCAATATTGAAATTTATCAATGCAGATCAATAGATTTTGTGAGTGATGCGCTCTTTGATGGTCGAAAATTCCGATCCTTAATTATAGTGGATAATTGTAATTGGGAATACCTTACTATCGTAGTAGAACAATCACTTAAAGTCAGTGATGTAGTAATTCTTTCGTGGATTAGTTGCACAGCGGATTCAAACAGACAATGGATATGAGTTTGTTTCGAAAGAAATGGATAAATGGGTTTACGATAATCAGGTAATATTTGATTATTCTAGGCCAGGAAAACCTACAGACAAACCCTTTGTGGAATCCTTTAACGTAAGCTTTTGGGATGAGTGTTTAAATGCACACTGATTCTTATCTTTGGAAGACGCTACTGAAAAGATTGAAAGATGGAGAATAGAATGCAATCATCACCGGCCGCATAGTTTTCTGGATGACATGCCTTCAGCAGAATACGTAGAATAGTGCCTTAAATTAAAGGAAGAATCTGTATTCCTGCCGAAGGCTTCTTTCCCGAATCAAACGATTTTTGCAACTGAAATTCACCCTTCAGCTGTTTCAAAAAAATCATTCTCCCAGGGCAAATTTGAAAGTTCTTAAAACCGTCTCGTTACTATAATTTAAGGTACTTCGTAATTTGGGACGAGGTCAATAAGTTTTCAAACTTGAACGCAAAGAAGGTAATTGAATATGCGGCTTTTTTATTTTGGTTTAATGTTTCCAATTGTATAAATACTTGGGTTAGCCTGCAACCATTTTACAAAAACAATACATTTCTAAAGTTAAAACTCAATTAATATGTTGACAAATCGACTTCAATTAATAAAAAGAGATATTCTAGATAAAAGAGTAAAATCATTTTCAGACACTGAACTTTTGAAGGTTTTAGAACGATTGGATGGACTGGAAGATATAATTGCTACTTCTCAAACCAGTCCTCCGGAAAGCAGATTTATATTAGAAATGATAGTTAAACCAGCAAGCAAAGAATGTGCAGTTTGTGGGCGTACACTTGATTAAAACTTTTCTTTATGGCAAAAGGTTGTTATAGCATTCTTCATAACGAAAGTAAAACAGATTTGATTTTTGAAATCAAACCTGAAATTGGAGCAGAAATTCCTGATGAACAACAAAATTTAGTTATAGATATTGGTAATGCATTGGCAATAATTGCGCTTCTTTATAAACCAAAAACTGTTGAATTTGCTAAAGCTTTTGAGCAACTTTTTTACATTTCAAAAACTGGTCTTGAAGGTGAAACGGCTCAACCTTCTTTAGCAACTAAAGCCCTGACTCAATTTAAAAAAGAAATTGTTGACAAGGAAAGTGGAAAAAAGAAAAATGAATACTTGAAACAACTTGGAATTAGGGCTTTAGTTGGTTGTTTTCCACTTTTACTTACAGGGTCTTTCATAAACTATCTAGCGTGCTATAAAGTTCATTGCGACTGCATTCAATTAAATTATATTGCTAACATGCTAATTTTGGTCAGTGGAACATTGATTGGGGTTTGGCTCTCATTTGCAATAACGAGAACTTATATCGGCTTTGACGATTTGGTAATTATTGAAAAAGATAGGCTTGAGCCAACACTACGACTTATTTTCACTGGTGTTCTTTCTATTATTTTCGGATTTCTATTTATCAAAAATTCAATTGAAATAAAGATTGGTAATCTTTCATCTAAAGACATTTTAAAAGACCCAGTAACTGCATTTTTAATTGGGACAATTCTTGGATTGAACGAAAAAATTATTGGAAGCACATTGACTAAAAAAACAACTGATTCTATAAAGTAAGTTTTTGGTTTGAGTCAACATGGGGTTTCTATAGTATTGACCACCTAACTAAAGGGCATAATTATAAAATCAATTATGTGAGTAAATTTATGGACATTTCAATGTCTAGAAGGAGTTTTTTAGCCTTAGGAAAACATGCCAGTATTAACGAACAGGTCAGTTGGGCACCAGCCAGACATTATGAAAACACAATCTGTCCCACACTGTGTTGCATCGTTGGAGATAAAGCTTTAATGAAGGTGGGGTTGCCAATATGCAGTCTTATACCCGGCAACGCAATCCGGAAGTGGAAGCCCTGGAAAAGCAAATCCGAACTTTTAAAAAAGTCAATCCCTCGAGCAGAAGCGGTCAAGGTGATACAGCAATTTGAAAAGATTCCCATAGTCTGCACAACAGAGCCAATACAGTGGTCATCCGTTCCCTGGAGTATTTATTACTATAAATGGGACGAGGGACTGCGTGGTCGCAAGACAAGTCCTATGACAGTGACAAAGGACGGCGAACTAGTAGCAAGTGAAGTTGTTGTGCAAGAAGCCGTATCGATCCTCCTACAAAAGTTTTTTTGTTATGGACACAGAAATTGGTAAATACCTTGTTGAAGGTATCACCCTACGCAATGATAAAGGTATCCAGTTTGTTGCCAATATAATTCTCGAATAACTCAAAGAATAAGGTGTCAACCAGAGATTTACGCATTGGGCTACAACGGATGAGAATTCGTTTATTGAAGCTTATCATTCATTGATAGAAAGAAGCATAGAACAACGGTATAATTTTGAATTCATTTATGAAGTACCTTTGGTATTAAAACTATGGAAACAATTTTACAATGAAAGCGGGTTCCATTGAAGCTTAAGTAACAGAAAGCCGATGCAGGTGTGGAATGAATATTACCAGCCAGTTGAACCGCCTAGGCCACCGTTAGCCGCAAAGCCGGAGGAAAAGTCAAGGCCGGCGATTGTGGGCCAGATAGCTCCAGCCTTCTCCGCTTCGTATAGCTTTTACTTTTCTGGAGGTGAGGCTAAATTTGCCTAGGACGGTGAAAAAAGCAACAGAAACTATCTAACCAATATCAAACTTTTGTTTTTTTTCTAGTTTCAGCCAAGTCTACAAAACGTTTCCTGAATATTTTTAGAAAAGGCTACCGAATGTTTAGTGCTAATGCGGTTTAGCGTAATGGCGAATTATTTATTTCGTATTGCAGTAATATTTCAGATTCAATTACAGTTTTCCTATTGAACATTTATTTTAAAATCCAGCCACAACCTCAAACCACAAAACATTGGCTTCTATGCCGTTACTCTAAAACACAATATTCACAAACTAAAACTTCTGATAAATGAAGAAATTTGCGCTTAACAAAGGTATTGCGATAAGGCAAGAATTTTTTGGGTGTCTGATTTTTGATCCCACTACAGAGAGGTTTTACCAGTATAACCAAGATGCCTTTAAAATCTTGAAATACCTGAAATTTCCCGCTACAAAAACCGAATTAATTTTACGATTAAAACAGGATGGACTGAAAATGAATGAAGACTGCTTAGGTATTTTTCTTGATGATTTAAAAAGAAAAAAAGTACTTGTTGATGCTTCTAGTGACAAGACACTTTCTTTGTTTACCGAGATATCTATGGGTGATATTGTTCCAGATAATTATTTAGTAGCTCCAACTGGATGTACTATTTATGTGACTGAATTTTGTAGTAAACGATGTCTGCATTGTATAGTTCGTTCAAGTCCAAATGTGTCGACAAAGAACGACTTGACAATTAAAGAATGGCAACCAATCTTTATAAAGCTAAGAGAATGGGGAGTTTTTTCTCTTATTTTCACGGGTGGTGAGCCACTATTAAAAAAGGATATTTTTGAGATTTTAGGGGCTGCCGATAAGTTAGGATTCGACCTTTGCTTACTGTCCGATTATGATGGAATTAACCAAACCATTATAGATAAGTTGAAACAGCTGCAAAATTTAAACTACATTCAGGTAAGTTTGGATGGTGCATCAGAATTAACTCATGATTTTCTTAGGGGAAAAGGCTCATTCAATAAATCAATAAAAAGAATAAAACTTTTTATTGATAATGGTTTTGAAATAACCGTTTCTTCAGTAATTCATAAGAATAATTATTCTGAAGTTTTACAATTAGCGGAATTGTGTAAGGGATTGGGTGTAAAATATTTGTATCTAAATCCTATCGCACCATATGGACGTGCTAAAGAAGAATTAGTTAACCTATGCTTAAGCGACCACGAATTGTATAAATTAGGCTTAATTTATTATTATATTATAAGAGTGATAGGGATAAGTTCTGGAAACCAGTTTTGGGAAAACTTAAATCCAGAGGATGTATTAAAAGAAGATTTTTTCCCATTCAAAGATATTCCTACTGTAATGAGTAGTGCCATTTTTCAATTATCAATCAACTCTTCGGGTGATTGTTATTTAGATTCAAAGATGAAATCAGAAAATTTATTTAAATTAGGAAATGCAATAACAGATGATTTGAAGGAAATGTGGAATTCAGAGAAATTAAAACCACTAAGAAAAACTTTTACGCCTGGAAATTCAGCATTTATAAAACATTCTGATCTACTTAATTTAATCACCACATAAATCTAGTCAAATGGCAAATTCTAAATCAAAGGTAACGGGCCTTTTAAAGGATTTAACTCCTGCTGAATTAATTGTCCTCAAAGGGCAAGTTGCAGGTCAACTAAATTATACAAGAGGAGGTAAAATTCCAGCTGCGGTAAAAGAAGTTTTAACCAAATTAGATCCCCAGACGGTAGAAAAGCTCAGTGAATTGATAGGGTTATCTATCAATATAAAGAAGAAGTAGTGGGACATTTAATTTATCTCAACTAACGAAGTGCAATTCCGTCAGAATGCTGTATTTACCTTTGGGGTTAATTTTTTGATTTAATGTAAGCATAAACCATTCTTCATATAGGACACATCCTGAAAGATGAGAAAATTGTCGCACTGTTTTATGCAGTATATCCAGATCTAGTACTATTTTAAGATACTGCTTTGCACCTAAGTTTTATTGACCGGCTGCTTACATATTTGCTGCCGGTCAATTTATTTTAGTAGGGTTTGTGAAGCACGAAATTTCCTTAAAGCGTAAACATAATTTTGTTTCTTACCTTAAGTCAAGGTATAAAAAAATAGATCAATCTACTTTTCGGTATAGGGATCTGTTTGCTGTTAATTTTACTGTTGGCTCCTAAAGAAGGGAAGACGTTTGCCGATAAGATACTGCTTGTCTGGCTCTTGCTCATTGCCTGTCATCTTATTTTATATGTTTTTAGTATCCAGCCGATTACTGCCAACAATGTGCATTGGCTGCTGGATACGAGCCTTCCCTTTCCCATACTTCACGGCCCGATGCTGTACTTATACACAGCAGCCATGACCAACCAGCTGCCACGGAATCGCAACTGGATACTGGTGCATTTTATCCCCGCCCTGGTAGTTGTTTTATTCTTTTTTCCCGTGCTGTTGCGATCGGCGGAGGAAAAGCTGGCCTTTATACGAAGCGGGGGAGAAGGATACCAGACCGCCAACTTACTCCGGATTATTTTACTACAGGTGTCGGGCTTTGTTTATGTACTCTGGGCCCTATGGTTACTGCGCAGGCACAAACGCAATATCAGTCAGGAGTTTTCCTATGAATAATGTCCAGAGGATTTGTTTGATCCAAATCTCTTTGTAGGATGGGGACCCAGAATGCGTTTATTGAGCGACAGAACGGAAGCATACGCCGCGGCCTGTTGAATGCCTACTTGTTCTCAAGTCTTGCTGAAGTCAGAATCATGGCAGAGGAATGGCGAATGGATTACAACCTGGAAAGGCCGCACAAATCACTGGGCTATTTATCACCATTCCTATATGCTGAAAAGTATTACCGAAGCCGGAAGCAAGATCCGCTGCTTTATCCACAAGCGGTGACCGGAAAACCTTCACAATTTGAAGGGAACCGCTTTGTGGATAAAGTATTTGAAAAACAAATTGACTCTAATCCTTAGTGGACCAGTTTTAGGGGAAGCTTACAACCCATGACCACGTCCTTTTTGTTCAGGAACCTGTTCAGGAACATGTTCAGGTGTTCACAATACTGGCTATAAGCATATCCATCCGGATGCTGTTCCTTGTACTCGCCCCAGAGCAGTTGCCGGGTAACGCCAGGCCGTGGGAGCTCCTTGTCAATACCTTCAAAATGGCGAAGCAGGTCTTGCAAACGGGATGATTGCTGAAGCGCCGTATCCTGGTTATAAAATAAACCGGCCAGTTCTTTATCCGTAGTAGTGCCGGCGGTGGCTTCCGGCATGCGTTTGAGATAGGTTTTTACGGTATTGCGGGCCAGGCCTGTCAATCGTTGAATACGAGCTGTTCAATTGCAATTGGTTTTGCTTCCATCCTTAACGCTGTTTTTTAAGGAGGCAAGTCTACAACTACAACTGCTCTTTTACATCCTTTAGGGGGGCAACTTGTGCCGGAATGACAGTGGATAAAAACAACCCAGGGGGTCAAGATCATCCGGAATAAGTTGGCAACCTGATGGGTCAACATCCCAGAATGCCGCCAATCATGAAAAAATCCGGGGGGGCAAGTTGCTACGGAATAAGGGGGTCAAGTTAAATCGGAACAGGGGGGGGGCAAAATGGTCCGGAATTACAATTTATTGGTTAAAATCTCAGATGGTCTCAATTGAGATAATACACGTTCATGAAATTACGGATTCCCGTATAGATATTATTCTGGAATTATTATATTGTTATGACTTATCCTGTTTTTCTCTATCAATGAGATTCATGCGGGGAAGTTTTGCTTTTAGCAAATTTAAATTAAACGACCGTATACCAAAACTTCATCGCTATGAATAGGCTTGCATATTGTTCTTTTTTATTGATTTTGATGCAGATTTATGCATGCGTTTCTCTTAAACCTCCTACAAGCATAAAGTACCAGAGTATTGAAAATTTCAAGTACATATTTCTTTCTACAACGAATAGCTTGACTTCAAGTACAGGTGTAACAATTAGTGGGCAATATTATTCCTCAAGTAAGAGCGTTAATCCTAGTGACGTCATAACAGGAATATTGACGAAGAATGGATTTATCAAATTGGCTGAACTTAATACTGAATTATTAGGCCAAACGTTAATAGTTAATTACGGGGAAAGTGGTAAACGAAAAGCAGGGCTAGGCTATACGATTGAAGTTACAATTCAATTCATATCTGCAAAATCAAACACATTAGTAGCATCCTGCACAGCCGAGGGACAAGGCGAAACAGAAGCTGATGATATTCGACAGGCCATTACACGTTGTTTAAATGAAATAATTTCAAAGAACAAATAAATCTGTAGTATAATTTTAAATCATAGACCAATGACTTTACTGACCATTATATTTTATAGTCTTATAGTATTGATTTGTTGGATAATATTTTATTATGTAGTTAAAGCTTCGGTTAGAAATGGGATTAGGGAAGCTCTTTCAGAAAATGATGCATCTAATATTATTGAAAATATAAGTTCGGATAAACCTGCAAATTTTGAACAAACGAGATTGCAACAACAATATAACAACGGAGAAATAAGCTTCGAAGAATTTAAATCGAAATGGGATAAACTAATATCGAAATAATTGAATTTCTTACTATTTATCTATACTTATTTTAAGTTCCATGGCCAATCCTAAAGATGTTTTAGTACTTACAACTTCTTCCATTGAAGGGCTTAAAGTTAAACAATACCTTAAACCAGTATCTGCTCATATAGTGGCTGGTACCAATTTGTTTAATGATTTTTTGGGTGGTATCTCCGATGTTTTTGGTGGAAGATCTCAAACGTATCAGAAGCAGCTAGTATCCATTTACAATGAAGCGATAGAAAGAATTCAGCATGCGGCGTATGAAATTGGTGCAAATTGTATAGTTGGACTCAGTATAGATATGGACGAGATATCAGGAAAAGGTAAGTCCATGTTCATGTTAACAGCGATCGGAACAGCAGTTGTGCTTGAAAAGGAGATAGGCGAAAAGCTGAATTTGACAGGCAAAGAGGAAAAGCTTGAAAATGTTAGCGTTGAACGAATTGATAATCTGAGAAATAAAAGGGTTATACTTAAAAAAGCCAATGATAATACTTTAAACCTAAATGATGAAGTGTGGAATTTTATTACTGCGAACCAAATAGATGAAGTATTCCCATTTCTTTTAGAAAAGTTCACCGAATCAATGGCGAAAGACAATATTCAGCCTGGATCGTCAGAAATTTTTTCCAATCAGTTCATTAGTTATCTTGATGCGTTACCGGAAGATAAAAAACTAGATCTGTTATACAACACCATAATGAATGAAAAAAATGAACAGTTGGCATCCGGGATTTCTATCATAATTGAAAAGATGAATATCTATGATTTCACCCGGTGTATGAGTTTATTAAAAAATGAAAATTTCCAGGTTCAGAAAAGAGGACTTCGAATTGCTACTTATGATAAAGCGTATTATAATAAACAAGACAAACTGGATTTACAGGAAATTAGAGAATTTATAAATATCACGTTTGTAGAAAAAGGTACCAGATCTACTAAAAAGCAATTACTAAGCTCTAAGGAAAAAGAAATTTGGAATTGTGAATGCGGTAAGACAAATGATGTAGCTTCATATTGTTTTGGTTGTGGTCAGGATATTTATGGATTTAAACAAAACGAAATGAAGCCTGATGTTGTGGATGGATTTATTAAACAGAAGATAGAATTGATTGGTGAGTTTATTGATTAAATAATGTTAGATTTAAGTACACCTTGGATAAAATTATTAGGGATTTTTGATAGTAAAAGTAATCCTGATTTTCATTTATTATCAGGAACTCGGACATTCAATTTCTTTGTCGAATATTGTTATTTCGATATTCCAGTAGGTTATGAATTCAGTAAAATTTTAAATTCTGATGGTGTTCTTATTTATAGAAATCCAATGATTTTAAAAAATGTAAATCAACAGTTTAATATTGTGACTGACACTATACCGTTAGGTTGGAAAACAGTTTGTTCTATTGAGTTTAAAGATGGACCCATTCCAAAGGGAATTTTTGATTTTTCAGTAATCAATTCTTGGTACGAATCAAGGGATTATTTTATTTTGACTAACTAGTCAATATTTAAAATACCTACATGGGATTTATGTTAACGAAGCATTACAACATTAACTGGTTGACTGAAAGGTTTGAAAGCGGAGAGTCTTTGAAGTTTCTCTATTTTTGGGGCTGTTTTATACGAGGATTTTCATCCCACGCTTAGCTATTATTCCTTTAGCATTCTGAAAAACCGCTCCATTGCAGAAGAAATTGCCTCCAATGCACTGGTTAAAACCTGGAAAATGCATTGGAAGCTGGATAGTTATGGGGCCATCCGAGCCTATCTATATAAAGTTGTTCAGAGAGATAGTCTGGCCTATTTACGCGCGTAAAAAAGGCGCAGCATGCTCCACCAGAAAGCTCAGGTGCCTGATATTACGAATGAAACACCTTTTGAGAAATTGGTTCGATCGGAGTTGTACCATCTGCTTCGCAACGCGCTAAAAGCTTTGTCGCCGGGTAATCAAAAAGTGATTACCATGTATTTCCTGGAAGATAAAAATACCAATGAAATCGCCCGGGAATTAAACCTGCATCCCAGTACGATCAAGACTCAAAAAACACGCGGATTGGAGGCACTTCGGAAATTGCTGCTTAACCCATAATCTTGCTAATTCCTAGCACCGGTTTTCTTACCTCAAGTCAAGGGATTAAAAAACAGACCAATCTACTTTTGCCATCTGTTTTAATAATAATTAAGATGAATATGCAAAAGAAATCGTTCTGGATTGGACTTGTTTTAGTTTTATCAGGCAGTTTACAGGTGCAGGCACAATATGCCAGGGAAGACAGCAGTTTTAAACGATGGTTTATTGGAAGCACTGTCTTTCTGCTGGGTAATTTTTCAGATAAAAATCCACCCGACTTTTTTCAAGTCAATGTAGGCTATCGCATTACAGGGAAGGATGTCATTACCCTGGAACCTAAAACCTGGAAATATGCCTGGCCAAATGGTATTCACCCGTTTTTAAATTCATCCTATGGAAAGCCGGAAGAGGAATTTCCCGGCTATGTGCGCGAATATGGCATATCAGTGGCCTATCAACGTTTTTTGTGGAAAGGCCTATATGCGGAACTGAATGTAATGCCTACTATCCAGCGTTTTGTTAATGAATCGGGTAAAAAGATTGACAATGGTTTCCAGCTTTTCAATACCTACCGTGCCGGTTATCATATCAAGCTTTTTAAAGACAGATTCTTTATACAGCCATCCATCGCCATTACACACCGCGCTTATCACACAAAACTGCCGGATGGTTTTAAACAGCTGGATGATAAATGGTCGAAATTTGTCTTCGGAGAACCGGGGTTTCATTTCGGGTTTAATTTTTAAGTGTTCATATCTACTATGGAAAAATTTATAGCCAGGCTGAAATCAAGTATAAGTTTCCAACTGCTCACCATTTTAGTTCGCTATATGCTGGGTACAGCCTTCGGTTGGGCTAGTATATTAAAAGTCAAAGGGATCCGATTTGAACCTCAATCTGGTGAGCATGCACCGATTCATTCGGTATCACATCTGTTAGAGTCGATGTACCAGTCCGGTTTCTATTGGTATTTTATAGGTTGGGCACAATTTCTGGCAGGGTTCCTTATCATGTCCCAGGTGTTCAGCACCCTGGGTGCGGTAGTCTATTTCCCTATTATCTTAAGTATTTGTATTCTGACCACGGCTTTTGAAGCTCCTGCCTTTCTGTTAATGACATCCTCCATGCTGCTCGCCAATTTTTACCTGCTCTTGTGGGATTGGAATCGATTAAAATTTATAGTATTAAATAAGCCGGGTCCATTTGTGGACCAGGCTGCTGGCTTTTCAAGGCATAAAATATGGACCTATACAGGCATTGTATTATTTCTTATCATCACCATTTATCGATTCCTAAGTACAGGCCCTAATTGACTTATCTTAGTCCCATGGTTGCGTATTTCGGTATTGGGATCTGTTTGCTTTTAATTTTATTGTTGGCGTCTAAATCGGGGAAAACTCTTGCCGATAAGATCCTGCTTGTCTGGTTATTTCTCATTGCCTGTCATCTTACTTTATATGTTTTTAGTATCCAGCCGATTACTGCCAACAATGTGCATTGGCTGCTGGGTACAAGCCTTCCCTTTCCCATGCTTCACGGCCCGATGCTGTACTTGTACACCGCAGCCATGACCAACCAGCTGCCCCGGAACCGCAACTGGATCCTGGTGCATTTTATCCCCGCCCTGGTGGTTGTTTTATTCTTTTTTCCCGTGCTCTTGCGATCGGCTGAGGGAAAGCTGGCTTTTATACGAAGTGGGGGAGAAGGGTACCAGACAGCCAACTTACTCCGGATTATTTTACTGCAGGTGTCTGGGTTTGTTTATGTGCTCTGGGCGCTATGGTTACTGCACAGGCACAAACTCAACATAAGTCAGGAGTTTTCCTATGAAGAACGAATCAATCTAAACTGGCTACGCTATTTTATATACGGACTCGCGGGGATTTGGCTAATCATAGTAGTTACGAAAAGCGACTATTATATTTTCGGAGGGGCTGCCCTATTTATTGTATTTCTCGGATATTTTGGAATCAGGCAGGTAGGGATTTTTACCACTGCCAATCTGTATCCAACAGCGCCGGTACCTGTAATTCCGGCGCCGGTTGAAGTGATTGAAAATAATCCACGAAGGAAATATGCCAGCTCCGGTGTTACAGGGGAAATGAGCAGGGAGATCCACCAACGGCTTGTCCAACTCATGCAGGATGAAAAATTGTATACGGAACCGGATTTATCACTTTCGATATTGGCAGACAAAATCAATGTGCATCCTAATTACTTGTCGCAGGTGATCAATGAACTTGAAGGAAAAACATTTTTTGAGTATATCAATAGCTTACGGGTAGAGGAATTTAAACGATTGGCAGCACTGCCTGAAAGCAGGCAATTTACCATTATGAGCCTGGCCTACGATTGTGGATTTAACTCCAAGTCTTCGTTCAATAAAAATTTTAAGAAAGCAACGGGACTGTCGCCCTCCGAATTTCTTGCCTGCATTGCTGATACCGGCGATTCAATCTAATCCATTCATTTTCATTCATCTAGGGAATAATCTGAGTTTCTGGAAGATTTGGCTATAAGAATTACGATACCCGTTGACCTTCTTTTTTATACCTTTACTTATTGTAAACCAGGGATTTAGATTGTTTAAATATGCAGCAATTACTATTTGATTTTATCTCAAAATACATTTCTCTTACAGATGATGAAAAGAACGTATTACTCTCCTTAAACCTGTTTCACTCAGTGAAGAAAGGAACGATTTTACTTAGAGAGGGACAAAAAACAAATAATAGTTACTTTGTTTTAAAAGGTTGCATCCGATCCTATTACCTGATTGATGGTGAAGAAAGAACCACCGCTTTTTACACTGAAATGGAAGCCATGACACCTGCTTGTGCATTATCCAATACTCCTTCCGACTATTATGTAAGTTGCCTCGAAGACACTATGCTTACCATTTCAAATTCTGATATGACTGAAGAAGTAAACGGTAAATTTCCAAAGTTCGACATCATGTGCAGAATGTTTTCAGCTGAAATGTTAGCCAAACAAAGAATAGACTTTGATGAGTTTAAAACTTCCTCACCAGAACAACGATACCTGAACTTACTACAAAAAAGACCGGATCTTCTTCAGCGGGTTCCGCAACATCAATTAGCTAGTTATTTGGGTATCACGCCTCAATCACTTAGCAGGTTAAGAAGCCGGTTGGTAAAGAAATAACGGGCAATCATATCTTAACTTTAGTGAACGAATAGCAGTCTTTCGCACCTCTACTTTTGCAGTATCGTTTAATAAATAAAAGATATGCAAAAGAGAATTTTATGTATTGTACTTGCTGTAGGGTTGGTTGGCAATATTCAGGTAAATGCACAATATTCCAAAACCGACAGCAGTTATCATAAGTGGTTTATCGGGACTTCATTATTTGTACTTATCGGAAATTTTGACACAAAAAACCCTCCAAACTTTGTTCAACTGGATATCGGGTATCGGATTACAGGTAAAGATGTAGTTAGGCTCTCTCCAAAAACCTGGAAATACGCCTGGCCAAATGGTATACATCCATTTTTTAATGAGGCTTACAAAAAACCGGAAGAAAAATTTCCTGGCTATATTCGGGAGTATGGGGTAACGGCTTCTTATGCCAGATTCTTTGGGAAATCTTTCTATGCCCAACTGGATGTAATGCCTGCCTACCAGATTTTTGCAAATGAAAATGGTAAACGAATCGATAATGGTTTTCAGATTTTTAATTCATATCGAATCGGCTACCACATCAAACTCTTCAAGGACAAGCTTTTTCTTCAACCATCTATATGTATGACCCATCGTGCCTATCATACTACACTGCCGGATGGTTTTAAAGAGTTGGATGACAAATGGTCCAAATTTATTTTTCCCGAGCCGGGACTCAATATCGGATTTAACTTATATTAACTTGTTTACTACTAACAATTGAATTAAATGGAAATAAAACCGCTTATTCCAGGATTAACCTTCACAGAGATTTTAGTTGAAAGTTACCTTATAGAGGATCTCACCTCTTTCAGTGAATTAATGGATGTATTTAATAAATATAAAACGGATAATTCCCAAAAGACAGTCCTTATAACATTGGATAATTTAGATCAGGCTGAATATACTAGTACGCATTCAATAATGACAAATGACCTGGATGAAACCGAAGGTTATGATTTGTCAGGGCTCGACAGTGCCTGCTTTGAAAACAACAAACATATCGGATACCTATCTACACCCACTGAGTTTTTTATTAGAAAAGAGAATTTTTTGAAACAAACAGAAAATATTGATTTTTCAGCAGTTTGCGAAAAAGGTCTGACAATTGATGAAGACGAGGTTCAGATTTTGAAAAAAATCAATCTTTCGCCGTTTGAATACTTAGATAAGCGTATAATTCTCAAAATAGTACCCGTTGAAGAACCATATCTGGGGATTTCCGGGTTTCCGAATGGTTATTTTGCAAGTGATTTAGACCCTTTTGAAAATTATGCTTTGGCAAGGCATTTATTTGAAAAATATGAATATGAACTTTTTGGAATTGGAGCTTCACTTCTAGGCTTTACAAGAAAGGGCAGCTTAGATAAAAAATCTGCAAAAGAACTAATAGCAGATTTGTCTAAATTATACAATTGCAATGAATCTGTTTTGGATGTTTTTTTAGAACCAATACATAACAGCAATCAGTTGTTTTTAAAATACACGGATTCGTTGGAACCATAAATACTTCAATAGAATGCCGGCTCCCACAATCTAATCCATTCATTTTCAGTTAACTAATTGTTGTCCGTACTTATAAGATAAGCCTTCATTCAGGTGGACACCATCCATCTTTGCGTAGTAAACGCTCCCTTATTACGTAAAAATAAATAACCTGTTTATGAAGAATTTGTCTTTGGTATTGATTTTTTGTGTCCTGTTTTTTGGTGCTTCCGGTCAGAAAAAAGATAACCGGTTGGCTGGTTTGGATACCATGATAACCCGGATCCTGCAGGAATGGAAGGTGCCCGGACTGTCTATTGCCATCGTGGAAAAAGGTAAAGTTGTCCTGACAAAGGGCTATGGGTTCCGGGATGTTGAGAATAAAAAACCGGTTACTTCAACTACCCAGTTTTCCATTGGTAGTTGCACAAAGGCATTTACGGCATCCTTAGTGGGCTTTGCTATCAAAGAAAAAGGCATCGATCTGGATGTGCCTGTCGCGAGTTATTTCCCGGAACTAACCTTTATGGACAAAACACTCACCACCAGTGTAACGCTCCGGGATATGCTTTGTCACCGTACAGGTTTGCCAAGGCATGATTTTTCCTGGTACAGTGGCGCTGCTACCAGCAGGGAGGCCCTTGTACATAATATTCGTTTTTTGGAAGCATCGGCTCCGGTAAGGCAAAGCTTCCAGTACAATAACTATATGTATATGGCAATCGGCAGGTTATTGGAGAAACAGTATGGTAAAAGCTGGGAGGAGCTCATCGAGGAGAAATTGTTCTCAACCCTGGCAATGACCAACTCTACAACAGGGGCCATGGGCAAGGAGGGTGATTTTTCTTACGGATACGTATATAAAAATGACAACATAAAGCGGGTGGACTTTTTGACAACTTCGATGCAAGGGTTGGCACCCTGTGGAGGAATCGTATCCACCGCAAAAGATATGGCAAACTGGTTACTCCTATGGACGAACCAGGGGAAGTTTGAAGGGAAAGAAATTATATCCTCCAACTTTTACCAGGAGGCCATAAGTTCCCAAATGATTGCATCGCCCAACCTGCCATCTAAACAAATGTCCGACTATTACCTGTTTAATTATGGCCTTGGGTGGTATGTTGCCAGCTACAGAGGACGATACGGTGTTGGTCATGGTGGTAATATCAATGGCTTCAGTTCCTTTATTTCCTTTATGCCAACAGATAGTATTGGCATTTATATAGCAGTCAATCAAAACAATTCACAGGTACCCCGTATACTGAGCAATTTAATACTTGACAGGATGATTGGAGCCGGCTTCCGTGATTGGAATGCGCTGTTTAAACAACCGGTTGCCAGCAAGGCAGCAGCAGAAACAGGGAATACAGAAACAGTAAAGCCGTCGCTAGCCCTGGATAAGTATAACGGAACGTATACAAACAAGGGTTATGGAAAGATTACCATTCAGGCAGATAAAGAGGTGCTGACAGGAACCTTTAATCGATGGAAGCTTAAAATTAGCCATCTGAATTACAATCATTTTAGGTTCACTATAGATGCAGATGTATTTGATGGGAGCGAGGCTATGAATGGCGAGTTTAAGATTGCAGCGGATGGTACGATCACGGCGTTGACATTGCCTTTTGAAGATGGCATTCAGCCTATTGAATTTAAGAAAGAGGTGGTTCCTGTAACTGTATCCAGCGAGGGCTTGAAAAAGCACGAAGGCGACTATGAATTATCCGGTTTACGATTTAAAATTTATATAGATGCACAGGGTGTATTAAAGGCTATCGTACCCGGACAACCGGAATACGAGCTGGAGCCTCTTAGGGAAAACACCTTCACCCTGAAAGGTTTAACCGGATTCAGTGTCCGATTTGAGTTGGATGAAAAAGGAAATGTAAGGGTTTGCCATCTTACTCAGCCCAATGGAACCTACACGCTTAAAAAACTAGTAAAATAAAACCAGGAACTTAACTTAAGATAAGAAATACCGAATGGGATATATTTAAAATTACACCCAATTACGATGAAATCGAAAGTCCGCTTTTTACTGAAACTGCTGGTAGTTGTATCTTTTGGGGTATCATCCCCCGTTTATTCCCAGGACACATTATGGTTCTCAAAGCCAGGAAAACTTGTTGCTTCCCGGGATTCCGCTGAACGGTATAATGTCGTGTATAAAGACAAGGCCGATACGCAAAAGGTAAAAGTTGTTCGTTACTTACTGGATGGTAGCATACAGGAAGAATTGAATTTTTATCCTTACGAACCTACCAGGCTGCTGCATGGTGAATTTAAACGCTACAGCGATGGCCGGATCGTGCAGGAACGGCATTATACAAAGAACCAACTAAATGGGGCCTTTAAAACCTGGTGGGAAAATGGTCAGTTAAGAAGGCATGATATCTATGAAAATGGAAAGTTTATCTCTGGCAACTGCTATGGGATAAACGGAGCAGATACCACCTGGTTTGAATATGAAAAAGCAGCCAGTTATCCCGGTGGGACGGACAGTTTACGGAAATACCTGGCGAGGAATCTTAGGTACCCGCAGCTGGCTAAAGTTCAGGGAATACAAGGTACAGTGAGAGTGCAATTCACTATTGCTAAGGATGGAAGTCTGGAAGATATTTTTGTGGTTAAACCTATTGACCCCTCACTGGATCAGGAGGCTATTCGCCTGGTAACAAAGATGCCGAAATGGATACCGGCGATGCAGGATGGCAGGCTGGTGAAAATGTATTTTGTACTTCCGGTGGTATTTCAAATAAGGGAATAAAAAAATCAAATCCGTACCTATGAAATTATATGTGTTGGTATTTCTTATGTTCTGTAGCCTGTCGGGCTTTGCGCAATCCATCATTACGCCTGCATCGAATTCAATTGATAAAAAGTGGATCCGGAATGGAGTGACTGAAATGACCTGTTTTACCAAATCGGGCAATCAGTGGGCGCCCTTTGGGTCCTTTGAGATTTCCATCCAGCAAAGCAATAGCCGGTTGCAGGTGAGTACTTCGCTTAGAATAACCAATTCAGAGAAAAAATGGATTGATACCAGTATATCGGAAATTGGTTCTTTTAAACCGGTGTACAGGTCGTCCTTTACTCCCGATAGAACCATGGTCCTGCGCTTTGACAAAGAAGTGAACGGCTATTATTTGGATAAGACTACCAATAAACAAATAGCCGTTCAGGAAACCTTGAATGGTAATTTCTTTGAAAGTTATACCTATCCTTACTTGTTGACTGCATTACCATTGGCTACCGGCTATAAAGGTGAATTGGCAGTATATGATTATAAGCCGGGCGTTGCAATGAATGTCAAAAAAGCATTGATTGAAGAAGTAAAGAGCAATGTATACAAGAGTGAATTAACCGGTGAACATAAAGTATGGCAGGTAACTGTATTGGAAGAGGCTACCGGTGATAAATTTGACTATTATATTGACAAAGAAAATCGCCGGCTCTGGAAAATCGAAGTGTATTCAAAGAACCAGCATATCCTGATGCTAGACCGGGAGAATGACTATAATCCGTTTACCACCAAACTGGATAAAGAGAAGGCCCTGGCCATGATCAAATCCGGCCGCTCTGTAATTACCGGCGAAGCCTTTGCCAGGGATAATGAAAATGAAGGATTGCTGGGAGGGAAGGCAGTACTGAATATTAATAAAAAACAATTCGCACCAAAAGGAACAGCCATTCTATTGATACCTTATACCCCTTATTTCAAGGAATGGGTCAAACTCAATGAAGCCTCTCGCAAAAAAGGGAAGTCAATACCTTTGTCCAAAGATGCTGCGGCTTGTTTAAAAGTAGCGGCCGTGTATGATGATAAAGGAAGTTTTGAATTTGTGAATCTGATGGCAGGGGAGTACCTGTTGTATACCGAGTTTGGGTATGTTCATACCAGTGTGCGTACGGAAATTGTAGGTTATACAGATACCTATATCAACGGCATGTTCCAGGGATCATCTGCCAATACGGAGGTGAATAGATATGGTTCGAATGCGGTGGCTGGCATAAAAAAGGTGGTGGAGATTAAGTCGGATGGGGATAAGGTGAGTGTGAAGTTGAAGAAGACGCTTTGAGAAATTCCACTATTTTGTAACTTAATAAAAATCACTAAAATGGGACGAAATATCTTGATATCACTTGGTGACTATTTTGAGGACTTTATTGCATCCAAAATTTCGGAAGGTCGGTATAAGAATGCTAGCGAGGTAATCAGAGCCGGACTTCGGCTGCTGGAACAAGAAGAACAAACGATTGGTATGCTGCGAGATGCTTTTAACCAAGGTATGTCGAGTGGAATTGACAAAAACTTTGATCCTGAAAGCCATCTAGCAACATTGAAAGCTAAAATTTAAGAGAATTATCTGTAGAATAGGGCTTCCATGAGAGTGATTATTTTTCTGCTTTTTTCGGCCTGGAAAATTTCTTTCCAGCTTTTTACTTTTATAAAAAAATGACAAATCATTATAATATAAAATGGTTGACTGAAAAGTTTGAAAGGGGTGAGGAGTTAAAGTTCCTTTACTTCTGGGGGCACACCAATAATAACAATTCATCTATCGACAAATCCTGTTTCAGTCAATGGTATCCTAGTCCATTTACTGTAGACGGTATTATATACAAGACGGCGGAACACTGGATGATGGCTCACAAGGCTTTACTATTTGGCGATACAACTAGTTTTGAAAAAATTATCAACTGTGAAAGTCCAAAAGAGGCAAAGGACCTAGGCAGGCTGGTTAATGGCTATGACGACCAGGTCTGGAATGAAAATAGATTTGAAATTGTAAAACTTGGTAACATTAACAAGTTTAACCAGCATCCGGCGTTAGCGAACTATTTGCTTGAAACCGGGAATCAGATTATTGTAGAAGCAAGTCCCGTAGACACGGTGTGGGGTATTGGTTTGACGGCATCCAGTAAGGATATCGATAATATTTATGCCTGGCGCGGACTAAATCTGCTGGGATTTGTGTTGATGGAGGTGCGTGATTTTATTAATGAATTCGGACATTTTAAACCTCTTAAGGAAGTATTACAGCCACCATGGAAAAGATTCCCCGAAATTGAAGCCAATGATATGTTCTGGCGAATGGGAGCAGGGGAAGACTACTTGATTCAATTCTCAGCATATATAAATTCGCTGAACGAAAGAGAAAAAATTGTTTATAAGCTTACATATCCGTTCAGTTATGGCTGGGAGTCATTTTACGATGAGTAATGATTTTTTTCTTACTAATTCCTGCTCCCGGTTATCTCAATTTTTGATAGTATATCCGTAAACGATTTTAATTCGTCCACCGAAAACTCATAGGCGGCAGCCCAAAGATTTTCCTGTAAGTGGGCTTGCTTAGTGGTACCAGGTATGGGAACAATCCAGGGTTTTTGGGCAAGTAACCAGGCCAGGGAAACCTGGGTTGCTGTTAATCCCCGCTGGTTTCCAAATGCCTGTATAGCTTCAATTAAAGGCCAGTTTGCTTTCACTGCCTCAGGGGTATATCGGGGTAAAGTATCGCGGTTGTCATTATCTGGATCATATTTGGTTAGCGGATTGATGTATCCTGATAACAAAGCCCTGGCAATCGGACTGTAAGGCACAAAGCCGATGCCCAAATCCTCACAGGTATTCAGGATGGCAGCTTCCGGGTCTCTGGAAATGATCGAGTACTCCGACTGAAGGGCTGTTACAGGCTGCACAGCATGCGCTTTGCGGATATTGGCAGGGTCAGCTTCACTTAATCCGAAATGCAACACTTTTCCCTCTTTTATTAAGTCTTTTACAGTGCCCGCCACTTCTTCAATTGGCACTGCCGGGTCCAACCGATGCTGATACAACAGGTCTATATAATCTGTTTTCAATCTCTTTAAGGATTGTTCCACTACTTCTCTGATATGAGCCGGTTTGCTGTTGAGTCCAGCCAGTTGGCCATTCTGAATATTGAAGCCAAATTTGGTGCATAAAATTAGCTTCTTCCGAAAGGGACGAATAGCCTCCCCAACCAGTTCTTCATTTCTCCAGGGGCCGTAGGCTTCTGCGGTATCAAAAAAAATCACCCCCATATCGTAGGCCTTCCGGATCAATGCAATCATCGCTTCACGGTTGGGAATGAAAGTCCGATGCCAGCTCATTCCCATACAGCCAAGTCCCATTCCATGGTTTATTTTCAGGCTGTGTTTGCCAGTTCCTAAAATACGTTCCGATTTTTTGGCGGTACCAGCATATTGGCCAAAGAGGGAGGAGCTGGCCAGGGCTGCCGCTGCTGTTGTTCCGGAGAGCAGGAAGTTTCTTCTGTTGGTTAGTTTCATGACTTTCATTTGTAAGACAAATTTCCTCTATAATTGCTTGTCGGTTGGTATATGAATTACTGAAATCCTTACCAGTTTTACTGATTCCGGGGTACTGAAAGGAATTCAGCAGCTGGATTTCGTAGGTTTGTGTTCTAACTAAGCCATCATGTCCGGGATCATAAAGATTGAAACGGTTACACAGTACAACACCATGCGGGGTGTCTCAACTTTGCATCCTTTAATCACGGTGCTGGATCTGTCAAAAGCCCATCCCATGCCTGCCAAAACCTTCAATTTTGGCCTGTATGCTATTTTCTTAAAAGAGCTGAATTGCGGGGAATTAAAATATGGGCGGAATCAGTACGATTATCAGGAGGGGACATTGGTGTTTATTTCACCCGGACAGGTATTAGGCATTCAGCCAGGAGTTACCAGTTTTGAACCGAAGGGCTGGGCTATTTTGTTTCACCCTGATTTAATTAAAGGAAGTTCCTTGGGCAGAAATATTCAGCAGTATTCCTTTTTTTCCTATGATGTAAATGAGGCCCTGCATCTTTCCGAAAAAGAAAAACAACTGGTGATTGATGCTTTCAACAAAATTCAATACGAACTGGAGCAGTCCATCGACAAGCACAGTAAAATGCTGATCGCATCCAATCTTGAATTATTTTTGAACTACTGCGTCAGGTTTTATGACCGCCAGTTTATAACAAGAGAAACTCCTCACAAAGGAATTGTTGAAAAATTTGAAGCCTTATTAAATAGCTATTTTACTTCAGAAAAACCACAGGAAACAGGATTGCCTGCTGTATCCTATTTTGCAAAGGAGTTGAATTTGTCTGCAAACTATTTTGGAGATCTGATCAGAAAGGAAACGGGCAAAACAGCACAGGATTATATCCAATCGAAAGTAATTGATCTGGCAAAAGAAAGAATCATGAATGCTGATCACTCGATACGTGAAATAGCGTATGAATTGGGGTTTGCCTATCCTCAGCATTTCAGTCGGTTGTTTAAGCAAAAGGTAGGTATGACTCCGAATGCATATCGAAATTCAACGTAAGAAAAATAAATAACCCCGGTAGTCAATTGGCTGAAATCCGGTTGCTTCAAGAAATATTAATTCATCTATTAAACAGTTTACCTTTTATAATTTTGCCTTCTTTTTTAGCAAGGTAGTAAAGAACAATGCCAATGATTAGTAGAAATGATGGCGAAAATATTGAACCTTCAATTCCAGTTGCACCCCCTGTTAATAAGTCAGGTCCTGTAAATTTAGATTGAATAATACTGCCCATATCATTTGTTCCTGTGAGATTAGAGCCATAAAAAGGCTGTGCAAAATTCCATCCTATGTGGAAGAAATAAGGTAGCCAAATTCTTTTGGTATAAATGAACATCATTGCCATTGTGAACCCCCAAATCAAATAATAAAAAAAACTGAATAAATTGGAGTTGGGGTTGTAAATATGCTGTAATTCTACCACCATTGCAATGACAATGGCTATGTTTGAGCCTAACCAATTTTCTATCTCCCTTACGACTAGTCCTCTATGAAATAAGTCTTCAACTAATGCCGCAAATAGTAATACAGTGAAAAACCTGGCTGAGTAGTGAGTAGATGTAATACTAAAAGCCTGATAGTATCCTAATAAGTATAGAATGAAAATTGATAATGAAATGGTCAAAAACCCTAAACTAATACCCCCAAACATTTCTTTGGGTAAATGTTTTATAGATAGTTCGGTGATTTTTCTTTTATCATATAAACGGAATAAGTAGTAATAGCAAACTAATAACAGTATGGATGAAATAAAAATAATAATTGGGTCAGCAATACTTTTATCTTGAATAATACTATAGAAAAATGGTTTTAAAACAAAGTTTTGAATAACTACAAATAGAGAAAAACACACTACAATTCCGATGATAATTTTTGTTATTGGAAAATGCAGCACTCTCTTAATTAATGCATTCATTGTTGCTTTTGATTTATTGTCTTCAAAAATTTTATCCAAAGAAAACTCCTTATTATCTTTAGAGCAACTACATACAATAAAGTATCCTACATACTAAAATGATAGTATTATTGATTATCAATATTTTAAGAAAATAAATAAATGAATAATAAAATTAAGAAGGCTCATTGTGCAGTGGATTATGCATTCCAGCGAATAGGTGGAAAGTATAAGGGACGAATTTTATGGATATTGAGAGATGGTTTTTTGAGGTATGGGGAATTAAAAAGAGCAGTGGTGGGTATAACCCCCAAAATGCTTACTCAAACATTAAAAGAATTGGAAGCCGATGAACTTATTGTCAGAAAAGTTTATTTAGAAGTTCCTCCGAAGGTTGAATATTCACTTACCGATACAGGAAAAGAATTAATCCCGTTTATTAGTTTAATGCGAACCTGGGGTGAAAAACAAATGTCATCTGATTGAATAGCTTCTCACTCGGCATTCTTGGCCCGTTAAAATAGCTGAATACGGCAAGATGTTATGAATTGATCTTCGTAACTTAGGAAACACCTAATAAATAAACCAGTGAAAAGTTCCCTTTTAATACTGCTGGTATTTAGTTTGATGACTAATGGCAACTTGTCAAAAAATAATTCAGCATTTTCTGTAGTAGGAAGTACACCGGGTGATAGTGCTGTAAAAAGGATGCTGGGTATAAAATCTGATGCAGTTATCGATTTTATCCGATGGGAGCTAGATTTCAAACCTGATCAAAGTTTTACACTTGCCATCCAGTACGGAGAAAATCAACCCAACACCCTGAGTTTTAAGCAGGGAGGAATACAGCAAAAAATTGAAGGAAAATACCAGGTTTCCGCTACAGAAGAGTGGCAAGAACTCTATACGTTAAAGAGTAAAGATGGAAAAGTAGTGCTAAACCTGGCGGCTATAAATGCCAATATATTCCATATCCTGGATTATCAAAACCAACTGCTGGTAGGTAATGCCGGCTGGAGTTATACCCTCAATCAAAAATCAGATCAGTCCGGTGGGGTTATTAAATTCAAATCCAGTGGTACCCAATCTGCTGAATCAAAACTGGTATTTGAGGGAAGAACCCCTTGTCAGGAATTCACTATCCTGCATCCGGAGATGAAGGCTTCTACCGATTGCTTTAAAATAAAATGGCGACTCATCCTAAACAGAGACCCCAAAACAGGATTGCCCGCTAGCTGCACCACCAGAAACATTGTAGACAATCAGCCCAGAGATGTTGTGGGGACCTGGGATCTTCTTAAAACTCCCAGGGCGAATATTTACCAACTTAATTTGCCTGGCCTCCAGGATCCCATCTTACTGATGGAGGCCGATACAAACATCCTCTATTTTCTGGATGACAAACAAAATTTGCTGATTGGGAATAAGGATTTTAGTTTTACCCTTAACAGAAAATGAGATACCTAAAGGAGTTTCGGCATATCATATTATATGGACTGATTTTAGCGATGCTGGTCTTTGCGCTAAAATGGTTGCAATGGAAATTCGTTCTCGTCGATAATGCGATTGATATCTATATAGGCCTAGTTGCGCTGTTTTTTACCATACTGGGAATTTGGGTAGCATCGCATATTATGCGATCCAGAGTTGAAACATTGATTGTGGAGAAAGAAATCATCGTTCCGCAGTCTGAGCCATTTGCCATCAATACAGCTGAACTTCAGAAGCTCAATTTAAATAGCCGGGAGTACGAAGTATTGCAACTCCTGGCTCAGGGACATAGCAATGCGGATATCGCAGCCAGTCTTTTCCTTTCTATAAGTACGATAAAAACACATGTCTCCAATCTCTATTTCAAAATGGACGTAAAAAGCAGGACCCAGGCAATCACAAAAGCCAAACAATTGAAAATCATTGAATAAGCTCATTCGTACTTTAGTACCATTTCGGTTGAAAGTGAATTTTGGTACTAAAGTATGAGGGTAACGATAGTTCCGGCCTGTAGATTTGAGCCAATTCAAAATAGTAATCCACATGAAAAAAAATGTATTGGTTTTTGGTAGTATTATCGGCTTGGTGTTTTGTGCCAATATCGGCTTTATGATTTACTGGATGTATCATAACCCTGATCTGAAAGGGAGTGATATTGTGGGGTATGCCATTATGGTGGTTGTTTTTTCCCTCATTTATATTGGAGTCAGAAATTACCGAAACAAAGAGCTGGATGGGTATATCAGTTTTGGAAAGGCCTTTAAAACCGGTGCTTTAATTGCATTAATAGGCTCTGCCATCTATGTAGCCGCCTGGTTGTTCAGTTATTATTTGTTTGTGCCGGATTTCATGGATGTCTATTCGGAATATGCATTGAAAAACTGCACCCCTGAAGAGTTGCCGGCAAAAACTAAAGAAATGGCGGATTTTAAAGAGCTGTATAAAAATCCGCTGTTTGTAGTGTTGATTACTTTTTCGGAAGTTCTCCCAATTGGGTTGGTGGTTGCGTTGGTGAGTGCGTTGATCTTGAAAAGAAAGCGGAAATGAAACTTAATATGGGGGTGAAACCCTGCTGATCGTTATAGGGTCATTAAATGTTCGATAGCTTTGTGGATTCTAATCGTAACAGGCATCTATATTAAAAATTATGACTCGAATCGGATTCCTGCTGATTATGTATGCCTTTATTACTGCCTGCCAGAGTAGCGATAGTCATAAGCAGGACAGTGAGTCGTTTTCGCAAGACAGGAACCTGCAAATAATCATTCAGCACGCTCAATCCTATAAGATAGATCTGATGAAAGGTATTTATACTGTACTTTTCATTAATAAGGCTCCATTGAACATTGAATTTGACCTTAATTTGATTGAAAAAGCCAAAGTCATTGACAAATTTTATGCTTTAAAACTGGATGAGCTGATGCCGGATAAGGTAAATTCAGCAATGATGTCATTTGATGATAACTGCTTTATTATGCCAAAGATTTATACCTATCTTAATGTAAAAGGGGATAGTCTGGCGATGCAATTTAAAATAGATGAATCTTGTTCGGATTTTATTCAACCTAATGCCGATAAGGCTAGAAAAGTCAAAGCATTTCTGGATTTAGTAAATGAAATTCTTAATAGAAAACCAGAATTAAGAAATGCTCCTAAATCTGATATTTTCTATTTGTAGGTTTCTATTGATATCATAATCCGCTTATCGTTTTTACAAGCATGGTTAAACTTGCTTTCTTAGGAGCATCTTCAATCCAGGAACGAATAGCTGTAAGATCAAGTTTTTTCAACATTTCTTCGTCTATTCTTAAATCATCCACTAAGTATGCCAGTGCCTGATGCTGGCTACGTAGTAAAATGCCCGGTGTATGAATAATTTTGTCACATATTGCTTTCTCAGGTGAGGCAATTAAAACAACCTGCCTGGGTGTTAGGTGTACTCGTTTAATGCCAAAAGAATAATATGGCAAGGGTGCACGGAAATAACTGAATCTTTCGATCGGTGTTTTGTACTCTTTTGATGTTTTGGTTGTTATTGAACTAACCTCATATACTTTTTCTGGAATTAATCCCCAGTAGGAGAGTGCTGATTCCAATGAAACATAACTTGGTCCCCAAAGATGATTGGCAACAAGAAAAGGTTCTGGTCTGGCAATGTTGAGCTTTGGCCCAGGCATATAAAGGCCCTTTTTTATGGATATCAGTTCGCCTTTTTTAACCAACTCATTTATTTTATCATTTGGTCGATTGTACTCTTTTAACAGATCCATCATGATATGCCTGTTAAGTGGTTGTTCGGCATATTCACAAATATTTTCCTTTATAGTCATCTTGTCAAATTCGAGTACAAAAATCGGATTAAATCCGTTTTAGCATTAATTATTTGACAAATATGTAAACGTGCTTTCATAGTGTTATCGCATATATCCTTTTTCAACAAATTCCATAAATGTAAGCAGTGCTCCCCAATGGTAAAAGGCGTCCGCGCTTCCAACATCACCGCCTTCACCGGTTACCGTATTGTAGTTTTCATAAATGCCGCCTTCTTTTTTCCAGTTCTTCATCAATAAGGCCTTTGATCTTGCGATGAGATCGGCCCTGGCCTCCGGCAATTGGTATTGCTGCATGCCCATATATACCAGGAAGTTCATGGGTCCCCAGATCCTGCCTCGCCAATAGTCATTGTCTTTAAAAGCCGAATCATTACGCGCAATGGAGGGTATTACATATTCGCCATGAAACTCATCCGGATTAAAATAATGTTCTTTCATCATGCGCTCTGCCTGTGCCTGGGTACAGACACCCGCCAGCAGGGGATAGAAATTGGTAGGAGATAAGCGATAGGTTTTTTCCTGGGTATCGATCCGCTGGTTCAGATAAATACCGCTTTTTTCATCCCACATGCCCTGCAGCTTTTTGCTGTATTGAGCCGCCCTTTTTTTGAGCTCGGCAACATCTTTCTTCAAACCTAATTCGGTTGCCATAGCTGCCAGGGAATTACAATCCATAATATACATACTCATCAGACCAACATCAGCCAGTTCCATAGTGTTGGTTTCCATATTGAATGGGATATCGTCGTACATGGGTGAATTATCCAGGCCTGATTCAAATGCCGCAGCCTGCCGGTTATGACTTTCAATAGTCTTTACGCCCTTCGCTACCGGATTGGAACCCCAACAGAGAAATCCATTTCTGTCGCGGTTTTTCGGCCACCACCTGTTCCAGGTTAGCAGTTCCTGGTATACTTCCTCCAACAACCATTTTTCCTTATACTTTTTGTAGATATCCATAATCACTCTGCTTCCGATAGGTGGTTGCGAACGATCAAAGGAGGTTTGCCCATAAGGCGACTGATAATTCGGAATAAATCCATCCGGCGTTATTGCTTTGGTAATTTCAATTGCATTCGCATAAGCCAGTTCTTTATTGAAGAGAGAATACATATAACTCGCGAAATAGGTATCCCAATCAAATAGTACAAAGCCACCCCATCCCGTGCTCCAGCTTCTGCTAACGGGGGAGATCACCCGCTCATTGGGAGCATCGTAAGTAGCGTTCCATGCCAGGATTGTTTGCATGGCCTGAAAGGATTCCGACAGTGGCCCATAACTGGCGATACGTTGTTCTGCGGCCCGGCGTTGCTTGTCTATAACGGCGCTGATTTCAGCAAGACTGCGTTGTTTACCCGTGCAGATACCCAGGGCTCTTGTTGTAGAAAAAGCAAGATGGGGAACGCTGGTTACGGAATAGGCATCGGCCACAGGAGTTTCCGTGGTGAACACGGTTATGGTTCGATTTCCTAAAATGGCGGTCAGTTGATCTCCACTTCTGCCTATACTTCCATTTCGGTTCCAAAGTAAACCAGCTTCCACCACCAGGTAATTCTCTTTTGATTTTACAGGAGTTGCAACAATATACTGCTCACCCCCTTCAGTAGCCGTCTGGATAAAAAGTGTTTCCTCTTTATAGATCACTGTAATACTGGTATAACTACCGTCATCGGAACGAAGTCCGGGTATTATTTTTTCCGGACGATTCTGGATATCTGCTGCCTTGTAGAAATTCCGGACATATTCCCCATTGCCTGGTCGTGTTAGACAGAGATTTATGGAAAATCCTTCCGGCAACAGCACATGAGATAAAAAACTGTTGGCATACCAGGTATTCCAGCCGGAACTGAGTTTTTGCTATAATTCTTTATACTGCGGGGTTACGATTTTCCGGTTGATTGGTTGTGCAGCTACGAATAATTGAAGGAGTAGTGCAACTACCAGCAGGCAAAGGGGTTTAGTTTGGTTCATGTTGCAGGTAAAAAAATGAGTAATGAAAATACTGATTAAAAAACGACTTCATTAGGTAGTAAACAGGTGCTACTGCTATTATGCGGAATTTGATTAGTTTTATCCGGTTTTAACAGGATAGTTAGTAGTATCACAATGGCTTGTTCTGGGTCCGTGAATAACTGCTGCTTTCAATAAACATACCATGCAGGCGCCTGGATTCGTATTAGAGGATTGTAGAGATTAAAATTATCAGGCGTGTAGTTTTTCTACAGGCTCAAAATCTTCCTCTTGAATTATATGCACTAAATTTAAAAATCATAGAATTGGAAATGTACAAATGAATAAAGACCGACTTCAATTGGTTTTACTTAAATCATGAATGATTTAAATAGAAAAGTATGATGCCTATAAAATATTTGTCGAAGGGATGGCTGTTAATATTACTGCCAATTTCTCTTCTATGCAGCAACTGTGCAAGTATTTATATTCTAAATAATAATACTGATCAATATCAGTTTGTCAAGTTTATTTATACTCCAGTTAGTTTGGACAGTAATTATTACTATGAAAAACTTGTGCGCCTTGAAAGAGACGGATACTTGAAAAATATTGAAATTTTCAAACAGGATAGTTCCTTCGGATTCAGTTTTCTGTTTGCACCAGAAAGCAGGCTGAACCTTAATCATTTTTTATGGTTTTATACGAAAACTGGACAAGAAGAAAGATTGCTTTGCTTTACGGATATTGCAGGTAAATTAGCTTGTTATAAAGTAATGGATAATAACTTTTATGCTCTGAAGCAAATCGCTACTAGCAAGGGTGCTGTTTTTAAGTGGCTGGGGAGAGCTCAGTATTATGTCTATTTGAAGCGGGAGTAAAGTTATACGTACCTTTTCCGACATGATTATTATCGGCGATTAAGTCAATATCTTTCGTTTTATTTCCTCGTCATTGGATGAGCTTTAAAAACCTGACTTTCAAAAATTTACTATGAAAACACGAATGCTATGTTTACTCAAAAAATTACTCCTTATTTGTGGGTAGAAAAAGATGCCAAAGCAGTAGCTGATTATTACCTGTCTATTTTTAAAGATGGTAAACTGAAAGATTTCCGAAAGTTTAATAGTGATGAAAGTGGAAATGATGGCGGTTTTGAAACAGCTGTAATTGAAATAGCAGGTATGGAGTTTAGTATATTGGCGGCAGGTCCCTTGTTCAAATTCAATGAAGCAGTTTCTTTTGTAATTAATACAAAAGACCAGGCTGAAACGGATTATTATTGGGATGCGCTTACGAAAAATGGTGGGCAAGAAGGCGTATGTGGATGGTGTAAAGATAAATATGGTTTATCGTGGCAGGTGGTGCCAACTGAATTTTTCGAATTAATACATAGCGATGATCCTGTCGTAAGAGATAAAGCAATGAAGAATACAATGAAGCAGAAAAAATTGATACTTGCTGAGCTTAAGTGAGGAGACAAATACAGCAAACATGCGATTACTACTTTTTATTTCTCTTCTTTGGTTAGCTGTTACCGCAATGAGTTGTGCACAAAATGTTTCATCAGAGGAAAAACCAGTGCCGGTTATTTTTGATACGGATATTGGAAATGATATTGATGATGTGCTTGCATTGCAGATTTTGTTTCAATACGAAGCCGAGCAAAAAATTGATCTGCTTGGTATTACCATCAGCAAATCTTTTCCGCGTGTGGTGGATTACGTAGATGCTTACGCAAGGTTGAACAACAGGGGAGAGATCCCACTTGGCTTTGCCTATAATGGCGTGAATCCTGAGCCCTACAAATATGTTCCGGTAACTCTCGATACACTGGTGGATGGAAAACCTGTATTGTTTCCACAACGCAAACTGGATGCGTCTATTCCGGAAGGGTATAAATTGATGCGAAAATTGATTGCTGCACAGGCAGACAGTTCAGTTGTTTTGATAGCTGTTGGGCCGGAAACCAATATTGCCAGATTGTTGCAATCTCAACCGGATGAATTCAGTCCCTTGTCCGGCCTGGAGCTGGTTAAGCAAAAAGTGAAACTGGTATCGGTAATGGGTGGACTTTATAATAAAGAGTATGATTTTGCAGAATGGAATATCCTGCAGGATCTGAAAGCAGCGCAAACGGTTTTTTCAACCTGCCCGGTTCCGCTGGTTGCAAGTGGATTTGAAGTAGGCAACAAACTGCTCTATCCTGCTACCAGCATCCTGAATGATTTTTCAAATGGAGATATTCATCCTATGGTAGTTTCCTATAAAGTATATCAACCCATGCCTTATGATCGGCCAACCTGGGACCTGACATCGGTTTTACAGGGAGTTGAGCCGGAGAAAGGATATTTCGAGTTGTCTCCTTCCGGAACCATTACCATTGATTCATTAGGCAATACTCTTTTTGAAGAGAAGACAGCCGGCCTCCATCGTTTCCTCCAATTGAAAGATAACCAGAAGACCGTACTTGATACCATGATCCAGAAAACTACCAGAAGCAAAGCTGTTTCCAATAATGTGATAAAAAACCGGGCAATTATTGAGAAATACTAAGTATTTTAGCATTTTAATCATGCCCTGGTATTTTATTTCATACACTTCCAGTGCCGCAAAGCTGGTTAAAGGCTTTAAGGAATTCCACATCAAAAATGTGGACGATGCCTTTGTTTTCTTTCTGGATAAAGCCAGGGCGGCGGATCCAGGGCTAACCGGTTTTAATTGTGTGATGGTATCCACCAAGTGGGAGGATTGGCAGGAATGGAACCGGAATCGTTATAAAACCAGGTATGGATATACACCACCTGAGCACCGATCCGGTCCGGGTAAGTACAGGAAGCCAAAAGAGGGGTGATTGTACCCCAAAGCCCCAGCAAGATGTATAGCATTTTTTAATTACTAATACGATTCACTGTTATACGGAATTTGAGTATTGATGTCCGGTTTAAGAAGTAAAACTCTGATTCTTTGTGGATAGATTTGGCTATGAAGAAACTAACTCTATCCCTAGGTGTAGTTGCTACGATTGCATTCACCTCCTGCCAGCAAAAGGAGCAGGCTCCGAGCGAAATCAAACACGTTGTCGTAATTGGTATTGACGGATTCAGTGCATCCGGTTTAAGAAAAGCGAACCCCGCTTTTATGGATAGCCTGATGTCAGTTGGTGCCTATTCTCTTTCGGTTCGCACCGTTTTGCCTACAGTTAGTAGTCCCAACTGGGCTTCTCTCATAATGGGCGCGGGCCCCGCACAACATGGCATTACCAGTAACGACTGGGAGCTGGATGCTTTCCAGGTGGAGCCGGTTGTTTCGGATACCAATTTTCGTTTCCCCTCCATTTTTACCATATTCAGAGATCAGCGTCCAACCGATGAAGTTGGTGCTATTTATAACTGGGGAGGCTTTGGAAGACTCTTCGATTCCAATGATGTAAATCTGAGTAAAAACTATCCTTCTCAGGATGAAACGGTGCAGGCATTTGCAAATTATATCGTTGATAAAAAACCGGTTTTCTCCTGGGTTCACTTTGATGAAGTGGATCATGCGGGGCATGATCAGGGTCATGGTACTCATGAATATTTCGAAGCAATCCGGAAAGCAGATTCCTGTGTGCGCGTAGTATATGACGCCATTAAAAAAGCTGGAATGGAAAAAAATACCCTGCTTATGATTGTTGCCGATCACGGAGGTATTGGTTCCGGTCATGGCGGTGAAGATATTGAAGAGCTCACTGTTCCCATGATCTTTTATGGTGCAGGTGTAAAAAAAGGCCACCAGATCCAGCACCAGGTTTATCAGTATGATGCTTCTGCTACTATTGCTTTTGCGCTGAATCTGAAACAACCGTATGAGTGGATCGGTCGCCCGGTTAAAGCTGCATTTGAAGGATTTGATGAACCGGCCGTTAACTGGAAAGGAGTAAAAAGACAAGATGCACCTACTATCTATCCCAGGTCCTTTACCTATGCACCCACAGGTGCTTTGTTGATAGATACCGTTGGTGTAGTAAGCATGGCTGACGCCGATGAGCAGGAAAGTCAAAACATTTATTATACCACAGATGGAACTGATCCTAATGCTAACAGTAAGAAATATACCGGCCCCTTCACAGTTGATCAGACGGCTGTTGTTAAAGCCCGGATTATTGAAAACGGAGCAGCAGGTAAAATTGCCAATGCTTATTTCCGGGTGGTAAAATCTGGTCAGGGCAACGGTGTACGGTATAAATTATACCAGGGCAAAGGCTGGAAGGATGTTCCCAACTTCGCTGCTCTCAAACCTGTAGCTGAATTTACCGGGCATGAGTTTCTTGTGGATGACTCCAAACTTACCGCAGCTCAAAAAGATGGATCAGAACAATTTGGCCTGGTTGCTGAAAGCTTGCTGGACATCACTGTAGAAGGAGAATACCAGTTCTTTACCAGATCTGATGATGGAAGTAAACTCTATATCGATGGAAAACTGGTAGTAGACAATGGTGGCGACCACGGTGTACAAGAGAGAAACGGTAAGGTAAAGCTGACTAAAGGTAAACATGCCATTCGAATTGAACATTTCAATGGCAGTCAGGGCTATTGGCTCGACGCTTTTTACAGTGGTCCTGGTTTGACAAAACAAATCATCCCGGCGGATAGATTGTATCTAAAATAACTTAGAAATAGGCCTGTTTTCTTACTTTTGATACCAATCCGGCCAGCGCAAGAATCCTTTTACATGTTGTTCTGGTAACGGATTTGTAATAACCACAGGATAAGGTTAAAGCCCCAGCTGATCTCAGTTTGGGGCTCTTATTTTTATAATGCAAAAGATCATTATTATTACGTATGAATAATAATGAACGTATACCAGATTTTTCAGGAGATGATTTTGCAAATGATAAAGAGATTCAAAAAACCAGGAAGCCAGGGATATTAAGATCGGTAATGGTGTATTCCATAAAAAATCAGGATGAATCAACAAAAGCCATCCGGTTGGTTCTACTACAACGTCAGGGTTGATTTCCAGTTTTAAAAATTGAAGCGGAGATACAAACGTTAATACGCCTGAATCAAAATCATACGGCTGTTGACCGTAATTAAATTTTTCAGCAACATTTCGCTTAAACCTACCGAATAATATTCCTGTATCCATTTCAATTCTGAATCCTCAATTGGATAAGCGACCTTACTCTAATCTATTAAACTGATTAATGGATGTTCAGGATGTGGAAGATTGCAAAAATGGTGAAATGCTGCGATTGATTTAATGCGGAAATAGTAATTTGGCAGGGTATCAAAAAGCTAAGTTATTTAGCATTTTAATCATGCCCTGGTATTTTATTGCTGGCAGGAATGGAACCGGAATCTGTATAAAACCAGGTATGGGTATACACCACCTGAACATAGATCCGGGCCATGGAAGTACAGGAAGCCAAAGGAGGGGTAATCGCCTGAGTCATAACCCCATTTTACAAAATGCTTAGTTTGGTATATCTTTATACTTATATAAGTAAAAAAATGTACTATGCTCAAGGTAAAATCATCCGGGAAGAGTAAAGGCAAACTTCACAGCAAGAAAACAATAATCCTGCCTGGTACCACGCAAAAACCGGAAAGTCAAATGACACCTATTGAAAAGATGGAAAGATTGAGTTTGGGTATCAGCAAAAAAGAATTGGAAGCATTAAAGATAAGAACAGCACTTGATTATGATAAACTGGCAAAGTTGCTATCTGTGACGAGGGCCACATTAATAAATAAACCTGGTTCTGAGAAATTCAATAGTGCGTTAAGCGAAAGGATACTCGGCTTGGCAGATATTTATTCTTATGGATACGAGGTGTTTGAAAATGAGGATAAATTTAATCAATGGATGTTCAGGGAAAATAATGCCTTAGGCGGAAAAACGCCCTATGAAGTATGTAACAACCAATTTGGTAGAGAAGAGGTAAAGAACATTATTGGCAGAATTGATTATGGTGTTTACTCTTAAACCAAAGCAGAATGTTTGTTTTCAGGATCAGCAAAACTAAATTCAGTCTGGATCTTTCTGGAGAAGGTGCGAGATTGTTTGGTGGTCGATGGAATCATATGTTGACTCCATGCATTTATACATCAGAAAGTAGAGCGCTTGCTATATTAGAATACACTGTTAACGTAACTATTGATGAGATTCCGAGATCGTTAAGTATTATAACCTATGAAATACAAGACAATGTCATTCATGAGTTGTCTATTGCTGATCTCCCAGGTAACTGGAGAGAATCACCAGCACCATCTTCCACAAAAGATATGGGAACGGATCTTTTAACAGGTGCAGAATTGTCAATAATCAAAATTCCATCAGCTGTAATTCCGCAGGAGTATAACTATTTGCTTAATCCTAAATACAAGGGCTCGGAGAATTTTCGAATTATACAGGTAGAAGACTTTGTTTACGATCTGCGAATAAAAAATGGTTAGGTTCCCTTTGGTATTAATTGAGATTAATAAGGTTTGAATGAACCCAACAACAAAACTCAGGTTGACTAAGTTATTGTATTGCTACTTTTTAAAATGTATTGCCCTTCAACAGTTTGGGCCAGAAGGTTTTCCAATTCAACGAGGAATAATTTCGATATCTATTTACCCGAATGGCTGGCCAAATACAATAAGCTTATTTACACATCAATAGTTGGAGTTTCGGTTATAATTCTTATTTATCGGTTAATTTAATAGAAACTGAAATCTGACCTTGTAAAAATTGTTAAAAAAAGATGTAGAATGAGCCGTGATAAAAAAATAGAAACCCTTCATTTATTCCATATTCTGGACGAAAAACTGATGGAGCTTTTACAATCTCTCACAGCTGATGAATGGGATATGCAAAAAGTTGCCAAACGTTGGAAGGTAAAAGATGTGGCAGCTCATTTACTGGATGGAAATTTAAGAGGTTTGTCGATTTCAAGAGATGCATATTATGGGGAAAAACCTGAAAATATAAACTCGTATCAAGAACTTGTAGATTTCCTTAATCAATTAAATATGTCCTGGACAAACGCCACTAAAAGATTAAGTCCGCAGGTACTTACAGATCTTTTAGAGAGTACAGGGAGAGCATATTATGAACATTTGAAATCACTTTCTCCTTTTGATGAAGCTGTTTTTTCTGTGGCCTGGGCGGGACAAGAAACTTTTCACAATTGGTTTCATATAGCCAGGGAATACACGGAAAAGTTTTTACATCAACAACAAATCAGGGATGCCGTTGGTAAACCAGGTATTATGACCAGGGAATTGTTTTATCCTTTTATCGATACCTTTATGTTTGCCTTTCCTCATACCTTCAAGGAGGTAGAAGCAGAAAGCGGAACAGTAGTTTCAATAGAAGTTACAACAGGTATTGGTGGAATTTGGAGTATCATCAAAACAGAAAATGACTGGAATCTGGATAAAAGCAACAACCTTCAGGCAAGCGCTAAACTATTAATTGATCCTGAAACAGCCTGGAAGTTGTTTTCAAAAAGCTGGATGCCAGAACAGGTAATAGACAAAGTAAAAATGGATGGTGATAGTAACCTGGCAATACAAGCATTAAACTTGGTTGCAGTAATGGCGTAACGCCAAATAGGTTATTCTTTTTATTGTTTAATATATTATATCGAAATGGTATTATGTGGCTCGACAGTGTGGAATTATTGATGGACAAAGAAGATTGCTTCGGGATTACCATATCTGATACATAAGCAGAGAAAATATACACTGTTCAATGGAAACTTCCATAGATACTCTTTATGTAGGACCTCGTTATGAATTTGGAAAAGCATTGATGCGAATGGAGATGGCTTTTTAGATCTTGCAAGTACCTATAATCCAAATAACGTCAAATGTCCCCCGGATTTAACTATGCTTTTTCTTATGGATACAGCAGTAAAGAAGTTTAGAAAAATCGAGATAAATGAGGATATATTAAACGTTTCATTTTATCCTCAAGAAAAGGCAATAACATCCGAATTTGAATATGATCATCCAGTTTACAATATTTCCACAACCTGCTTCGTTTTGACTGCAACCCCTTTTATGAAGAAAATTCTACTCGTCTTTTTGTTTTTTTTGACCGCCTTTTCCCTTAGCAGTCAAAATAAAACCAGGGAGCAGTTACTGCTTGATAAGTATGCCTCAGCATATGCTAAAACCTATAATTTTAATGGCGCAATCCTGGTTTCGAAAGACAATAAGATCATTTACCAGAGTGGTTTTGGATCAGCCAATCGGGAATGGTCTGTTCCCAATACCACTTATTCTAAATTTCCTATTGCCTCTTTAACCAAGCAATTTACTGCAGTGGCAATATTGCAGCTGGCGGAACAGGGAATGCTTTCATTGGAGGATCCCATCGTTAAATTCTTTCCTGATTTTCCCAGTGGTGATAGTATTACCATACATATGTTGCTGAATCATACATCAGGTTTAAAAGAATTTTCTCAGTATCCAGGACTTTTTGACCGGGAATTTCCTTACCCACATGAAGTATTACGAGATACTATTATTAATAAAATTAAAAGGCTGCCCTTAAATTTTCCGCCGGGCAGTTTTTGGGGCTACAGCAATACAAATTATGTGTTACTTGGTTATATATTGGAACTCATCACCGATGAACAATATGACAGGTATATTAAAGCAACATTCTTCAAAGAACTAAACATGTTGCAGAGTAGAGTTTTATACCAGGATTCCATTCTGCCCAATAAGGCCTACGGATATAGCGGAATTTTCCCTGAGCTTAGAACAGAATCTAAAGTTCCATTTAACTATGTACATAGTCACGGTGGATTGGTTTCAACAGTTACCGACTTATTAAAATGGAACCAGGCACTTCACGGGGGAAAATTGTTGAAACGGGAATACTATTCGAAAATGCATACACCCAATCAGCCGGTCAAAGGCGCAGGTTATGGCATTTTTATAGACTATTTATTTGATCATAAGACCTATTCTCACAATGGCAATATCCCCGGATACAGCTCGTCCATGATTTATTTCCCACACAACAAAAGCTCCATCATTATTCTATCAAACAGAGAAACCAATCTTGATTTTTTTGCAAAGGGACTTGCGGGTATATTATTCAATAAAGAAATGGTTATCCCTTATAAGCATAAAAAGATAAATGGTACCAATTTTAAAGATTTTGAGGCTAAGTTTGAAACACCCTTTCCTTTTGAAGTTGTTGAAAAGGAGGGAAGGCTACTCCTGAATATGGGAAGAGAGTTGGAACTAAGGCCTGAATCAAAAACTAAATTATTCGTATCGGAGCCGGATATTGATATCCAGCTAGAGTATGTTTTTGATGCAAATCGAAAAATTCAACGTGTTCACCTTATTGAAGGAGGAGTGAAAACACAGGCTACGCTTCGTCGGTAATATGAAGCAGCAGGGCCAGATTAATGAGTGTCTTCATTGGAATTGATTTGGTGTTGAATGTTTTCGATTTGTGTTATTGTTTTTTGAATCGACTTGCGGTAAGATCTGTAGACGAGGGGGCGGAACACGAACCAGAAGATCCCGATTACTACCACCAGGATGCTGTAACCTTTGAACAGTAACTGGCTATTGACTGCCACTTTTTCATAAATAAAAAACGCATAGGCTGCAAAGAAGAATAGTATAAATAGCATCATCCTTGTTTGCTCCTCTTTCTTATTAATCAATTCCAATTTTAACTGTGCTAAAAACGCCGCACTGTTGAGCGGTTCAGCCTGATCTTCTTTTTTCAATTCCTGGTATTTGAACCACAACACATACAGGATGGCAATCACGCTGATAATTAAACCTACGCGGGTAGTCCATAGTACATTCTCCAGGCCAATCCAGACAGCAATGTATCCAAGGATACAGCCAACCAGCAATCCCATTAATGTTTTTGCCTTGTTTTGCTTCTTCATTTTAAATGCTTTTGCAATTTTTTCAATTTCATCCGCGTGTGGCAACTGATCCGCTTTTTCCAATTGCCAGATGGATTTTATATCGTCAAAACTTTCCATTTTTCTTTACTTTTTCTGTGAGGAATGATTTGATCCGGTGAATTTTCACCCGTACATTGGAATGACTGATTCCCATGATTTCTGAAATCTTATCCTGAGGCAAGTCTTCCAGATACAACCCAATCAACAACCTGTCTGCCTCAGGTAATTGAGCGATACAGTCATACAGTAACTTTCGTTTCTCTTTGACCTCCAGGTCCATATCCGACAATTCTGACAAAACCCCCACCGGATAATTAGCCAGCTTCTCTTTTTGTCGTTTATCAGACTTCAGTTGTTGCAAACATTTGTTTACTGCAATCTTGAATATCCAGGTTCCGATGCTTGCATCCCCCCGGAACCTATCCAGGTTTTGCCATACAGCAATAAAGGTTTCCTGGGTTATATCCCGGGCCTTTTCTTCATTGTTTATATAACCCATGCATAAGCGGAAAATTTTTGCCGAATACGCTGAGTAAAGCGATTTAAATTCCATATCCTGTCTATATAGATAACCGGGATAAAAAAATGTTACAGGGTCGTGAACTAATACAATTTATTTGTTCTTCAAAAAGGTACCCTAATTTCGCACAAATGAAATACGCGAATCAGATTGGAGCTTTCCTGGCATTGGTAGTGATTGTCAGTTGTTTTGTAACCTGGGTGAAGATTCCGGATACGGATATTACGATTTCGGGCTTTGCTACTGAGGGTACCCGTTATGGAAAACCGGGATTGGTAAATGTATTCATGAGCGCAATCGCTTTTATCCTGTTCCTGATCCCCAGGATCTGGGCCAAGCGGGTCAATTTCTTCTTCTCGGGGTTTAACCTGGCCTGGGCTTTCCGCAATTTCATTTTGCTGAGCACCTGTCACGCAGGTGATTGTCCCGACCGGCAACCGGCTTTTTTCATTTACCTGATTGCTGCCATCTTGCAACTGGTCATGGCCTTTGTTCCTAAAATGGACCTGAGCAAAAAATAAAAGCCCCGAAGGGCTTTTCTCCTTTAAAAATTTTTTTATAATTGCTTCAAACAGTTTCCGATGATCTGCACCGCTTCCAGTATCTGCTCTTTGGATATAATCAATGGTGGTGCAAAGCGGATCTTATCTCCATGGGTTGGCTTGGCCAGTAAACCTGCATCTTTCAATAGGAGGCAAAGCTGCCAGGCAGCATCCGGATTGGAATGTTTGATTACAATCGCATTTAATAATCCTTTTCCACGAATGGTACCGATATAAGGGGAATCGAGTTTGGCAAGTTCCATTCTCAGTAATGCACCCATCTCTTCCGCACGATCCGCCAGCTTTTCTTCTTCCAGAACCTGCAGGGCAGCCATCGCCACTTTACAGGCCAATGGATTGCCACCATAGGTAGAGCCATGCTCACCCGGATGAATATTGTTCATGATGAAATCATCCGCCAATACCGCACTCACCGGTAATACGCCTCCGCTCAGGGCTTTTCCTAATATCAGGATATCAGGACGCACCCCTTCATGATCACAGGCCAGCATCTTTCCGGTGCGTGCCAGTCCGGTTTGTATTTCATCCGCAATAAACAACACGTTATACCGCGTACACAATTTCCGTACACTGCTCAGGTATCCTTCATCCGGCACTACCACACCGGCTTCGCCCTGAATGGGTTCAACCATAAAGGCAGCCACATCGGGGTGTTGCAAAGCTTTCTCCAATGCCGGCAGGTCGTTATAAGGAACCAGGTCAAATCCTGGCATGAAGGGACCGAACTGGTGATAACTGCTGGGGTCGGTGGAGGAGGAGATGGCGGCCAGGGTTCTTCCCCAGAAATTATTCTCTGCAAATACGATCCTGGCTTTGTTTTCCTGTACACCTTTTTTCACATAGGCCCACCTGCGCGCCAGTTTGATAGCAGTTTCACCACCTTCCACCCCGGTATTCATGGGCAACACTTTATCGTAGCCAAAGAGTCGGGTGATGTATTGTTCGTATTCCCCCAGCAGGTTGTTGTGAAAAGCCCTGGACGTTAGCGTTAGGTCCTGCGCCTGTTCAATGAGGGCCTGGATGATTTTGGGATGACAATGTCCCTGGTTCACGGCACTATAGCCACTCAGAAAATCATAGTAGCGGTTTCCATCCACATCCCAGAGAAAAACGCCCGAACCTTTGGATAATACTACCGGCAAAGGATGATAGTTATGTGCACCATAATTGGATTCCAAATCAAGATAATACTGCGTCTTTTCAGACAGCGCAGTTACAGCAACTGACATGAGTCTTGTATTAGAAGAGTTAAGAAAGGTTAATTAAAAAGGAGAGGGCATACTACGCCCATGTAGCATCGATCAATTCCTTCAATGATTGAGGAAGTCCAGGTTGAACGCCAGAAAAGCAGGTATGTGTTTTTGGGATTGCATCTGCAATGGCAAGATAGCCAATTATTTTGATTCCAGCAGCGTGTACTGCGAGGGAAAGCCCTGTTTCCAGTCAGCCGGAGCAGTATCAAAAATGCCAAAAACCGTAGAGCCGGTTCCGGTCATGGCAGCATAAATAGCTCCCATTGCATAGAACTTTTCCCGGATGGCTGCAATCTCCGGGTGTTGCTGAAATACTACGGGTTCGAAATCATTCAGCAGGGTCTCTTTCCATTGTTCCAGTGGCAAATTTTCAATAGCAGGAAATTCGGGCACTGGTTTACTCAAATCCAGTTGTGCAAATGCCCAGGCGGTGGATATATGAATTCCGGGGTTCGCAAGCAGAATGGTTTTCCCTTTTAATTGGGGTAATTCAATTGGCAGCAGTTCCTCACCGCGACCAGCAGCTTTCGCCGGTTGATTTAATAAGAAAAATGGACAGTCGCTCCCGAGTTCGAGTGCAAAAGCGTTCAGTTGTGCATCCGGACAATTCAGATTAAACAGTTGATTGATCAGTCGCAGTGTAAATGCACCATCTGAAGAGCCGCCACCGAGGCCGGCTCCCATGGGAATTATTTTGTGCAGGTAGAGTGAAACAGGTGGCAGGTTATAAACTTCCTGCATTTTCTTCCACGCGCGAATACATAAATTGTTGTCGGTATTTCCATCAATCGGCAAGCCACTGGATTGAAAACTGAAATCATCCGCCCTTACGGCTTCCAGCATATCTGCCAGTTGTATGGGATAAAAGACTGTACGGAGATTGTGATAGCCATCGGCCCGTTTACCGCTTACCTGTAAACCAAGATTGATTTTTGCATTCGGGAAGACTATCAAAACTGCAAATTGGAAGGTTATTTTTTCCGGCTATTGATTTCATCGCGGATGGCGATGGCGCGAATATAATCTTCCTGTTCGAGCACTTCATTCAGCAGGGTGTGCAGTTCTTCCACACTCAGACTCTTGAGGTCTTCGTGCGCGGATTCTTCCCGCTCAGCAGCACTTACCTGCTTTTTCTTTTTGCCGGAAGTATCTTCCATCAGGATGCCTGCATTCTCGAGAATATTCTCATAGGTATAAATTGGACATCCAAAACGAACCGCCAGTGCCAGGGCATCTGAGGTGCGGGAATCAATTTCAACAGTATCGTGTTCGCCTACACAGATGAGTTTGGAATAGAAAATACCTTCCTGTAAATCGCTGATGATGATTTCGGTGAGTTCCACATTAAAAGCACTCATGAAGTTTTTCATCAGGTCGTGGGTAAGCGGTCGGCTAGGCTGCATTTTTTCCAATGCCACGGCTATTGCCTGGGCTTCGAACCCACCGATCACGATGGGCAATCTGCGCAATCCGTTAACTTCTCCCAGCACCACTGCATAGGAATGAGTTTGAGTTATGCTGTGGGACAGGGCCACTATTTCCAGTTCTATCTTCCTCATAATGAAGGCACGAAACTACGGGTTTTTAATAAAAAATTGAGAGGGATTTACCCTCTCAATTATCAACCTTGCTTACACATTCCGGAGATTTTATTTTCCCTTGAGTTTTTTAACCGAGTCAATGATTTTGGGCATCACCTCAAAGGCATCGCCCACGATTCCATAGTCGGCTGCTTTGAAGAAGGGTGCTTCCGGATCCTTGTTGATCACCACAATCACCTTACTTCGGTTAACCCCGGCCAGGTGCTGGATAGCACCGGAAATGCCTACCGCGAAATACAGGTTCGGTGCAACCGCGCCGCCTGTTTGTCCCACATGCTCATGGTGCGGACGCCAGTGAGAATCTGCTACCGGCCTGCTACAGGCAGTTGCTGCTCCCAGCAGATCGGCCAGTTCTTCAATCATACCCCAGTTTTCGGGACCTTTCAATCCCCGACCACCACTCACTACCAGCTCAGCTTCACTCAGGGGAATCTGTCCTTTAATTTTATTGATGCCGGTTACCTTGATTTTTGCTGCCGGTACGGTTAAGTTGATTTCCGCCACTTCAGCACTGCCATCGCCATTGGAAACAGAAAAGGCATTTGGCGTGAGCGAAATGATTTTAACAGGAGAAGTCACTTCCACCTGGGCAAAAGCTTTACCACTGAACACGGCTTTCTTTACCACAAAACCATTGCTGGTATCGGGAAGAGCAACGGCGCCGGCTACCAGTCCGGCTTTGAGTCGGGCTGATAAACGGGGCGCGAGGGCTTTACCAGTTACATTATTAGACAATACAACAACAGTTGCACCCAGACTGCCTACAGCTTCCGCAATCATTGTTGCCTGCTGACCGGGATCAAACTGGTTGAGGGAATCGTTTTTTACCTGGTGAACTTTCTGAATTCCCTGTTTGCCGAGGGCAGAAAGATCAGTGCTTACCGTGCCGAGCACCAGTCCGTGTGCTGCAACACCCAGCTGGCTGGCGAGTTTTGCGCCATAACTGGCAGCTTCCAGGGAAGATTTTTTTATTTCTCCATCTGTATGATCGATGTATACAAGTACTGACATAGAATCGTTTTTAATAGTGGATGCAAAATTTAGATAACCTTGGCCTCTTCGTGAAGCAATCTTACCAGTTCTTCCGGGTTGTCGGCCGGAACCAGTTTCACACCAGCTTTCGCGGGAGGAAGTTCAAAACCGGCAATGGAAGTCAGGGCTTCAACAGCAACCGGTTCCACTACTTTCAGGGGTTTGGTTCTGGCACCCATAATCCCTTTCATATTGGGAATACGTTGTTCGGCCATACCTTTTTGTGCACTCACCACCAGGGGCAGAGAGGTTTCCACCGTTTCTTCCCCACCTTCTATTTCGCGGGTCAATTTGACATTGCTTCCTTCGAGTTCGAGTTTTGTTGCCAGGGAAACATAGGGCAGATCGAGCAGTTCGGCTACCATCCCGCCAATGGATGAACCATTGTAATCGATGGTTTCCTTACCGGTGAACACCAGATCGTATCCTCCCTCTTTTGCCACCTGTGCAATCTGGCTGGCGATGGTAAAGCTGTCCTGACTTTCAATATTGACGCGAATGGCTTCGTCTCCGCCAAGTGCCAGTGCTTTACGGATAATCGCATCGTTTTCTGCACCGCCCACATTTACCAGGTGTAACACCGTAGCGGGATCTTTTTCTTTTAATTCGATGGCTCTCACCAGGGCATACCATTCATCATAAGGGTTGATGATCCATTGAACACCATCCGTTGCGAATTTTTTGTTGTTGTCGGTGAAAGCTATTTTTGCCGTAGTGTCCGGCGTTTTACTAATACAAACTAGAATTTTCATACAGCGCTCGTTTCGTAAAGATTAAAAGTTGTTTATGCAACTACTTAACACAAATATACGTTTGTTAGTTTTGCAGCAAGGATTTTATTCATAAATTTTTTTATAAATCTATATGGACCGAATTCAGCAGTTAAAAGCCTATCTGGCTGCCAGTCCGACTGATTCCTTTTTGCAGCATGCACTGGGATTGGAGTACATAAAACTGGGGGAGGAGGAGCAGGCCAAACGGATATTTGAGGAGTTGCTGGCAGCCAATCCGGGTTATGTTGGAACCTATTACCAGTTAGGAAAATTACTGGAAAAAACTGGCCAGACAGAAGAAGCGGTGCGGGTATACCAGGAAGGCATGCAGCAGGCTACAGCAGCTGGAGACCAGCATGCATTCGGAGAGTTGAGGGCGGCATTGGAGGATCTTATTTATTAATCGCCATTGGGTTGGTGGAAATCCGTGGATGGTAAATCCAGGAGAGGATAGCAGCCAGCAGCATCAGGCGGAAAATAAAATAACTCCAGAAGTTGATATGCCAGGCATCTTCGGCGCCACCAGACTGGGCAAAAACAATATAACAGGCTTCGATGATCAGGTAAACAAAGTTGTAGAACAGAAAGCCCGCGATGATCAGGAATTTGCTGAGGTAGTGAGCGTTTTCGTGGTAGAAAGAGCGTTTGTAAAGAAGAGACATGGAATAGGTGCCGGCTAGTAAAAACCAGGTAGCGGGAGCGATCAGGTTCCAGTAATAGGTCTTTTGAGGGCCCATGAAAAAGATTGTAACCAGCCAGGCGAGTAAAACCGGAATAACTGAAATGACGAGGAAACGACGGTAGCGATTTTCCGGCCAGATATGGTAGAGTACTCCGAGTCCGGTTAAGGTATCTGCATGAATGCTGAGATTGGAGACCAGTTCGTATTGAATGGAAAACAAACCATAGATCCATCCAACGAGAAATAAGAGAACACTGTATGCACTGTTCAGTGCCAGGAATAAAAAAACAGGTGTATGCCATGCTTTTTTCAGGAAAATAAAAAACAGGGTGATAATCAGGGTAGCGAAGGTCAGCTGATCAATCAATAAAAATAGAAATCCCTGGTTTGGCATAGTTACGGGTACGGTTAAACGTTATTAAATCTGGATCTAAACTAAGTGGATAGTATTAGATTTAAAAGGTAATTATACGAGGGAAAACACTCGATTTAAAACATGCAGACATTACTAAAACAAATAGAAGGGTTTATTGAAAAGGAAAAACTGTTCAGCAGGTGCGATCGCTTAGTGGTAGGCGTTAGTGGTGGAATGGATTCGGTGGTATTGGTGCATGTATTGAAATACCTGGACTACCAGTTGGAGTTGGCGCATATGAATTATGGATTGAGAGGAGCGGAGAGTGAAAGAGATGAACAGTTTGTTCGGCAGCTGGCGGAGGAATGGGGATTGTCCCTACAGGTTAAGAGAATTGATCCGGCTCTGTTTAGTGGAGAAGGTAATCTACAGGAGATTGCGCGTAAACTGCGCTATGACTGGTTTACCGAGTTGGTGCAGTCGGGTGGTTTTATTGTTACTGCCCATCATGCCAATGACCAGGCGGAAACTATTTTAATGAACCTGCTGAGGGGCACCGGATTGAATGGCATCAAAGGCATGCAGCCGAAAAGAGAGCAGGTATGCAGGCCTTTATTGTTTGCTGAAAGGGCGATGCTGGAAGCCTATGCAACAGAGAAGGGATTAAAATGGGTAGAGGACAGTTCCAATCTAACAGATAAATACAACCGAAACAGGATCCGGCACCAGGTGCTGCCTGCAATAACAGCAATGTATCCGGATAGTATCAGGAGAATTTATCTGAACAGCCGGAATTTTCAAAGCCTGGCAACATATACGGAGTTACAGGTGCAGCGAAGTCTGGCTAAATTGATTGAACAGAAAGGAGAAGAGCAATGGCTACCCATTTTGAAATGGAAAAAAACTACCGGGGCCGCATACCTGCTTTTTGAATGGCTGCATGGGGTTGGATTCAGTGCAGAGCAGGTTGAACAGGCAGTTGATTTAATGGAAAGTCAGACTGGTCATACAATTCAAAGCGGCGGGTACCAATTATTAAAAAACAGGAACTGGCTGATCCTGTCCAGGAAAGCGCCGGCAGTAAATGAATGGATTGTATTGGAAGAACGTTCAGGTACTCTTGAATTTCCGGGAGGCAGGTTGAACTGGTCGGGTCAAAAGGGGGAACCGGGTACTCTTCCAACAGATCCCCTGATTGCAATGATGGATGGTAGCCGTTTAGAATTTCCACTGCTCTTACGCAAATGGAAAGCGGGCGATTATTTCTATCCGTTGGGTATGCCCAAAAAGAAAAAAATCGCGAGGTTTTTGACAGATATAAAACTGTCCCGCAATCAAAAAGACAATACCTGGGTACTGGAATCCGGAAAAAAAATCTGCTGGGTGGTTGGGTTACGCCTGGATGATCGTTTTAAGGTTAAACCATCTACCCAGGAGGTTCTTCGTTTTCAGGTAAGCCTGCCTGTTAGTAACGGGATTTAATGGTTTCAATAAATGCTGGAATGATATCAATATTGGCAATGAGTTTGGCCATGATGATGGTGTACAATACACCAAAAATGGCTCCGCTGAAGTGGGCGCGGTGACCAATATTGCCTCCTCCACGTTTAGCCAGGAAAGCGGATAAGGCCAAAAAGATCACTCCAAAAATATATCCGGGCATTCCAGGTAAGAAAAAGACGGAGATTTTCTGTGCAGGATCCAGCATGATAAAAGAAAAAATTACGGCTGAAACCGCACCCGAGGCTCCCAGTGCACGGTAGGCATAATTATTCCGGTATTGAAAATAATCGGGTAGTACGGAAACAACCAGGCCAAGCAGGTATAAGCCGAGATAAACCAGTTTGGCTTTGGAGCCAAACAACATTGGATTGCTGTACAGGTAGCCTTCCACGTATTCACCAAAAGACCATAAGGCCAGCATATTAAATGCCAGGTGCATCACATCCGCATGCACAAATCCATTGGTGATAAAACGATAGTATTGTTTTTGGCTGTCAATCTGAGCTGGCCAGAAGAGCAGATCTTCCTTGATTTTTTCCTTGCTGAAGGCAGAAACAGATATGGCTACAGTTAATAGTACGATCGAAAGGGTAATGCTAATCATGCTCGAAAGATACAAATTTCAATGAGTACCCAAAATGCTAGGAGTGATGGTATTTTTCATTGCGCAGAATGGTGCAGGCCCGATACACCTGTTCGGCCAGCAGCAAACGAACCAGCTGGTGCGGGAAAACCAGTTTGGATAAACTCCAGGTAAAATTGGCTCGCTGCTGCACAATGCTATCCACTCCATAGGCGCCGCCAATTAAAAAGATCAGTTGCCGCCTGCTTTCATTGGCTCTTTCCTGGATCAGTTGAGCAAGATCAGGTGAACTGATGTTTTTTCCTCTTTCATCCAGCAATACCACATAATCATCCGGCTGTACCTGTTGCAGGAACAATTGTGCTTCCTGTTTTTTGATCTGGCTGGGTTCTGTGAGTTTGGAAGGAGGCAGCATTTTCCATTCGCAGGGGAAATAGCGGGTGATGCGTTTGGTAAAATCCTCCAGTGCTTCCCGGGTGGAAGTCTCCTGTTGTTTACCAAAACTGATCAGCCAGATTTTCATGTAATTGTCAACTTGCTAAAATGAAAAAACCCTGCAAATGCAGGGCTTTGTGACTCCGTCAGGATTCAAACCTGAAACCTTCTGATCCGTAGTCAGATGCTCTATTCAGTTGAGCTACGGAGCCATTCCCGTTAAGGGAGTGCAAAGATAAGGGAATCGATCTTAAAATTCCAAAAATTTCAAGACCGATTTCCCTGATTTTTTTAATAATGCCAACGCACAAATGCTTCCATAGCAGCATATTGTGTCAAACCTAACTGCGCATACTGTTTAGCAGTTTGTGCATTCCGGTCTTCCGCACGCTGCCAGAATTCGCGGGAATCGGAACCCTGGAAGGGCACCATATCTTTTTGCGACTGATGGATGAAAATACCATGTCTTTTTTTGATAACCTGATCCGGACTCATGGGGATAGCCATTTCAATTTCTTCGATGTTCCACTCCTGCCATGCACCCTTATACAACCAAACCCAGCAATCTTTGATCCACTCATCACCTTCGGCTTTGATGCGACGCAGGGATTCAAATACGATATCCAGGCAAACCTTATGGGTGCCATGTGGGTCAGCCAGGTCACCTGCGCAAAATACCTGGTGCGGTTTTACTTTCCTCAGCAATTCCATGGTTACGCGCACATCTTCTTCACCCATTGGCATTTTTTCAACCCTGCCGGTTTCATAAAAGGGCAGGTTTTGAAAATGTACATTTTCATCTTTTATACCTACATAACGACAGGTTGCTTTTGCTTCGCCTCTGCGGATCAGTCCCTTGATGGCCCGGATCTCTGCAGTATCACTTTCACTTGGTTTTTTATTCGCGAGGAACTGGTGTGCGGCAGTCAGGATTTCGCGCGACTTACTGCTATCAATACCCGAAATATCTTCAAAACCAACTGCGAAGTCGATAAAGCGGGTTACAAATTCATCGGTTACGGCAATGTTGCCACTGGTCTGATAGGCCACATGTACATCATGTCCCTGATCGTGGAGGCGCATGAAGGTTCCACCCATGCTGATGATATCATCATCCGGATGCGGAGAAAATATCAGGCAGGTTTTGGGATAAGGCAGAGAACGCTCGGGGTGAGCTGGTATAACCGCATTTGGTTTGCCTCCCGGCCATCCGGTGATGCCATCGCGCAGCATATAAAATACCTGCAGGTTGATTTCATAAGCATCTCCTTTTTCAACCAGCAGATCCCCCAAACCATGATCATTGTAATCGCTGTTGGTCAATCCCAGTATGGGTTTGCCGGTTTTCAGCGCCATGCTCACTACGGCTTTTTTCATCATGGTAGGAGTCCACTCGATATCACCTGTCAGCCAGGGTGATTTGAAGCGGGTAAGCTCAGCCGCAGCCAGTTCGTCCACCACGTATATGGCATCATTATGCTGCTGCAGGAGCGAGGCCGGAATCTGTTCTGTCACCAGTTCTTCCACTGCTTTCTGAACAACCGGGGCTTTCATGGGGCCCCATGCCATCAGGTAAATCTTCCGGGCTTTGAGAATGGTATCAATCCCCATGGTTACTGCCAGGCGGGGCACTTCAGAAATATTCGGAAACTCAAAGGAGTTTGCAATGCGGGTAGAATTGTCCAGGGTGATCAGCCTGGTTTTGGAGAAACGGCTGGAACCGGGTTCATTGAAACCGATATGACCATTGTTACCGATGCCCAGGATCTGCACATCAATACCACCGGCTTCTTCGATCATGGCTTCATAATCAGCGCAGTGTTTTTTGATTTCGTCCTTAGGCAATTCGCCATTGGGAATATGAATGTTTTCAGGTTTGATATCCACATGATTGAACAGGTGTTCGCGCATGTAACGGTTATAGCTTTGCAGCGCATCCTGATCAATGGGATAGTATTCATCCAGGTTAAAGGTTACTACATTGCTGAAACTGAGTCCCTCTGTTTTGTGAAGGCGAACCAGTTCCGCATAAACCGTTTTGGGGGAGGAGCCGGTGGCCATTCCCAATACACATTTTTTTCCTTCCGCTTGTTTCTGTCGGATGACAGCCGCAATTTCGTTGGCAATAAACAGGGAGCCTTCCTTCAGGTTGTTAAAAATCCTGACTGGAATCTTCTCGAATGAGTCTACCATGGTTGTTTTAATTTGGTCTTTTGCTTAATGGATGAGCGAAAGTATAAAAATTAGCAACTTTACCATAGAAATCATTTTTTTCATTGACCGTATGGCGAGGTATAAGAGGTTTCTGGCAACCTGATAATTGATTTCCATGATCTCACTCACTTCATCGTAACTCAGACCCAGATAGTATTTCAGGTAGATGACTTCTTTCTGGCGATTGGATAATTGATCAAAAGCTTTTATAACCAGGCTGGCTCTTTCGGATTCTTCTTCCCGGTGAATCAGGAAGGTATCGTGACTGAGTTCAAACACCATGTCTTCTTTCAGAAAGGATTCTGAAGTAATCCTGCGCTGGCTGAGCAGGCGGTAGATTTTATATTTAAGAGATTTAAAGAGATAGGCTTTAACCGATTTGACCTCCGCCTGGCTGCGACTCTTCCAGAGTTCCATAAAGAGCTCCTGGATACAGTCTTCCAGGGCGTTCTGATCCTGCATGATCTTGCTTCCGTAAAGGAAAAGAGGATTGTAATATTTTCGGAAAAGGGCACTAAAAGCATCCTTATCCCCATTTTTATAGGCCTCCCAAAGCTTGATATCAGGCTGAGCAGCTTTCAATTAAATTTGTGTTTTGGTCTCTCTGCAATCGTTTCGTATGTAATTTATCAACAATTTTGCATCTTAATATAAAAAATACAACACAGAAAAGTTACAAGTGTCACAAGATTGTAACTATACTAGTACGAGAATATCAACATGAACAATTCACGTGAGAAATTGGAGGAGGTACTGTTGGATGAGCAGTTTCTATCCTGGTTTTACCAATCCGACCCAGAAAAGAGCCGGCTTTGGGAAGAACGTCATACCAGGGGAGAGGTTGATCCTTACCTGGTAGAGGAGGCAATCGAATTATTACAACAACTGAAACTGAAGGAAACTGTTCCTACAAGTATGCAGGTAGCTGCGGCGGAAGCCCGGTTTTGGGAACAGGTGGAAAATGAATCAAAAGCATTGACAGAGCGCACTACGATCCTTCCCTGGTATCGAAAACCATTCAGCATTGCAGCTGCAGTACTGGTGCTGCTTGTTGGTGCCTGGCTGGTTAAAGGCTATTTTCAACCCGAACTACTGGATGTAAAAACCGGGTACGGGGAAATTTCCAGTGTAAAACTGGAAGATGGATCAGTTGTTACGTTAAATGGGAATACCAGATTACAGTATCGTCATCCGGGAATTTTTCACTCTGAGCGGGAAGTCTGGCTGAAAGGGGAAGGTTTTTTTGAAGTACAGTCTACCCCTGAAAAGAAAGTTTTTATTGTACACCTGGATGAGCTGGATATTCATGTAACCGGAACCCAATTCAATGTATTAAGGCGTCCTTATAAGACAGAAGTTCTCTTGACGGAAGGCAGCGTGATACTAACATCAAGATTAAACAAGGACACCGTGCGACTGCTGCCAGGAGAATTGGCCAGTCTTGAAAATGGTAAAATACATAAGAAAACAGGTAATACTTCACAGGTAATTGGCTGGAAAGAACGTAAATTCATCTTCGAAAATACCAGCCTTGAGGAAGTTGCCAGGTCCGTGGAATCTCTTTATGGTATTGACGTTCGGTTAGAAGGTGATACAACATCCGGCATGACCATCAGTGCGATATTGCCTTCTGATAATCTGGATATTTTTATTCAATCACTGGAAGCTACCCAGGAATTCAGTGTGAAACGCGACGGAAAAGTGGTTGTAATAGGACCGGCAGTTCGTTAGGCTTTGGAGAACCAAAGACTGCTACTGCTATTGAATGCGTAAATCCTGTGCCAGCAATATAATTGATGTCAGTTTTCTGTTCCTCTTACTCTGCCTGAGTTTTGGGTCCAATACTGCTTTTGCCCAGGACTCCCGGGAAAGACCCCTTTTCAGCATCCTTCGGGAACTTCATGAAAAGAAAGGGGCTTATTTTTTATTTGCACATAAATCCTTTGGCGATAAACAGGTAGTTCCCTGTCCGGATAAAAATCAGCCGGTTGATAAAATACTCAGTTGTCTGCTTAAAGAAACGGGCTTAAGTTTCAAGCAGGTAAATTCCAACACATTTGTAATAATTGAATCGCAGGATGCGACCTTATCGATCGGATCCAACCCGACGGCAATGGCAGAAAAAAACAACCTGCAGGGTAAAGTGCTGTCTGCTGAGGGGGAAGCCATCCCCAATGCGAGTATAGAAGTGTACCGCGACAGTCGCTGGATTGGAGTAACTACTGATGCAGAGGGAAAGTTTTCCATCCCTTCTGCATCAGTAGTGGAAATCCGGGTCAGTTCAATTGGATATGAGACGCAGAAACTGACTGTAAAAAACAACCAGTATGTATTGGTGAAAATGAATCCGGTACAAAAGGAAATGGCCGAAGTAGTTATTACTTCGTTGGGGGTACACCGTGAGAAAAAAAGCCTGGGTTATTCGATCAGCACAGTGGATGCAGAGGAACTGGGCAGGGTGGGTAATACCAATTTTGCATCCGCCTTATATGGAAAAGCTGCAGGTGTTCGCATAACCACGGCACCCGGTGGAGCAACCAGTGCAGTGCAGGTACAGATCAGGGGATTGAATTCCTTAAACTTCAATGCACAGCCCCTGTACATACTGGATGGTGCTGTCATTCGGAATATCAATGAAAAAGGAGTTGACGGTATCAATAACCAGGGGTATTGGACAGACCAGCGGATTCGTGGAAATGGCATTCTGGACATCAATCCATTGGATATTGAAAGTATTACGATATTAAAAGGGGCCAGTGCCACTGCTTTATATGGATCGGAAGCAGCCAATGGAGTGGTGGTAATAACTTCAAAAAAAGGGGCCGCACGGAAGGGAATGGGAATTGAATTCAATTATTCCATGGGAGTGGAGAAAGCTGCCTTTTTACCAAAGTTTCAGAATGAGTTTGGTCCGGGTTTAGACCGGATCAGCAACCTGGCGGCGGGAGCAACCGAAGATGGCTGGATCCCCGTAGACATGAACGGAGATGGCAAAGAAGATGAACTGCGGCCTAATTTTCTCGCATGGGCGCAATTTGGTCCGCGTATGGAAGGCCAGGAAGTTTCCTGGTGGGATGGAAGCAGGCAGCGTTACAGTCCGCAGCCGGATAATTACCGGGATTTCTTTCGCACCGGCATGAATTCCATCTTTAATATCTCCTTTGCGGATCAAACGGAGAAGGCGAGTTACCGGCTTGCCCTGACCCGGAATGATTACAAGGGAATCCAGGTGGGGGGCAATCTGCAGCGAACCAACTTTTTCCTGAATACACAATATAAAATTTCTCCAAAACTGAGTGCGGATGTGGTATTCAGTTGGGTGAACACCAGGGTGTTGAATCGTCCGCTTCAATTAACCCGGGTGGTAGCCGCCTATGATGGATTTTTAAGCAGGGCGGACAGAACGGATTTGATGTTCTCTAATTATAAAACAAGAGAAGGATATAAATGGGTACCATGGGACCAGGCGGCCCGTAATCCTGGCCAGGCCTTTCTCTACCCTGTAAAAGTGGAAGCGCTGAATCTATTGTGGACGCAGTTAAGAAACAGGGAACTGGAGGATCAGAACCGGTTGTTCAGTGTAGCCACGCTTAATTACAAACTCAATGAAGCAGTACGGTTCAGGGCCCGGGTGGGACAGGATTTTACCAGCTTACAAATAGATACCCGAAACTTTAGTGAGTATCCGGAAGCGTTCAATGGAACAACGAGTACCGGGCAGTATGGAAATTCGGAAGGAAGGTATAGTCTGATTTATGGAGATGCCCTGGCAACTTTTGAAAAGAATATCAAAACCCACTGGAGAATCAGTTTAAATGCAGGTTACCAGGTGAGGGAGGAAAAATATACGGATCAGCTATCCACTACATCAGCCGGATTGGTAAAAGAGAACTGGTTTAACCTGAGTAATTCATTTGGTCCATTGATCAACCGTACCAACCGGATCAACAGTTTGCACTATGCCTATCTCGGATTTGCGCAGGCCTCCTGGAAAAACCGGTATTTTCTGGAATTAACAGCGCGCAAAGAATATTCCTCCACCTTGCCACCAGGAAATAACAGTTATTTCTACCCATCTGTAAACGGAAGTGTTTTGTTGCACGAAGCGCTGTCACTTCCATCGTTCCTGAACTATGTAAAACTAAGAGCGAGTTATGGATTGGTTGGGAATGCTCCACCACCTTATACAGCTGCCATTACCTATAATCAGCAGGTATTACCAACTTTGAACGGAAATGTATCTACCCAACAAACACAGACTCGGTATGGCAATAACGCAATCCGGCCGGAACGCAAAAAGGAGATTGAATGGGGAATTGAAGCAGTGGCATTGAACAATCGCCTCGGATTAAATTTCACCTGGTATCAGAACCAGACAAGGGACCAGATATTACAGTTAACCATCCCCGTTAGTATGGGTGCAAGTTCAAGGCTGGTGAACAGTGGTGCGTTAAGATCTTCAGGTATTGAATTGGGGCTGGATGCCATTCCGGTATTAAGGAAGGATTTTCATTGGAAGACAGGCATCAATTTGGCCTATGTATCCACCCGAACCATGAAGCTGGCGGAGGGAGTGAAAGAAATGGTGTACCAGGAAATGGAACAGGGCGCTATCCGGATCATGGCAGAAGAAGGAAAGCAGGTTGGTAACATCTATGTGTATCCGAAGAAAACCAATGCGGAAGGGCAGCCAATAGTGGGAGAAAACGGGCTTTATATCATTGATAATACACGCTATAAAAAAGTAGGTAATATCATGCCGGATGTCATTGGAGGATGGATGAATACATTCAGGTATCGCTCATTCAGCCTGGATTGCATGGTGGATTACAGAATTGGTGGCCAGCTTGTTTCACCGGCGTTGAAATACAATTTAGGAGCCGGCATGTATGAGTCTACCTTAAAGTATCGGAATGAGAAATACGGCGGACTGCCCTATTATATTGGAGCAAACGGGCAAAAGATAGCGTTGGCGAATCACCAGCAGCAGGCACCGGGTGGAGCCACTGTATATCGGGATGGAATCATATTGCCGGGAGTTGGATTGGATGGCAAACCGAATTCGCAGCTTGTGGATGCAGCCTATTATTATATGAATATGTTTTATTGGGGACCGAATGCATTAAATGAAGAAGGCGCGATATATGATAACAGTTATCTGAAAATGAGAGAAGCATCTATCAGTTATAATCTGCCATCGAAGCAATTGGCGAAATGGAAAATTCAATCAATGCGATTGTCTCTGATTGGGCGTAATTTATTTTATCTCTGGCGCACCCTGGAAAACCTGGACCCTGAAACACCCATCGGAACAGCCTGGACAAGACAGAGCATCGATGATGGAACCACGGCTGCTACCAGGAGTTATGGCATATCTGTTCAAATGGGATTTTAAAAATGAGAAACATACCGTTATACATACTAATACTGCTGGTTTTCCTTGGAACAGGCTGTTCCAAAAAACTGGAGCGTTTGTATAATGATCCGGATCAGCTTCCGAATGCAAGGGTTGAAAAACTCTTTACCGAGTTGCTCAATAATTACCGGATTCGTCCATCTTACTGGGAGATGAGAACCTTTGTGGTGATGCATTCGGGTATCTATAGTCAAACTGTTGGGTATTTAAATACACCGGGCGTGTATTTACAGAATCCAAGTTATACCGAAGGCAGGTGGAATGATTTTTATCGTCCGATTGGAAGTGGTACAGGCACCATGGCGTTGTTCAGGGAAATGCAAAAAATCCATAGCGGATTAACGGCCAATGAAAAAGAAAAAGCAAGTCTATTTCTGAATGCAGCCAAAGTTATTTTTTATGACCAGGCCTGCCAGATGGTGGATCTCTGGGGAGATATACCCTTTAGTGAAGCTGGCAGTTTGAATGCAAGTGGTGAGGCGAAAATGGCGAAGTTTGACAATGCAGCAGATATCTACAAAGAAGCGATTGAGGAATTAAAAGTATTAAACGGGTATTTTGCTGCGTTGGTGCCGGATCCGGCAACAGCGAATTTATTCAGGACACAGGATATCTTATTAAATGGAAAGCTGGAAAAATGGCAACGATATGTAAATGCATTAAGGCTGCGGCTGCTCATGCGGATATCACATGTGTCGGAGTCTTATGCAAAAACAGCCGTAACCAACATGCTGACAAATCCAGGCGTTTATCCGTTCTTGAGTGAGCAGGCTGATTATGATCCGGGACTGGAGGATATTTTGTTGACACCACTGGCTGACTATACCTTAAACTTACGGGATGCCCTAACCGAATTAACCAATTATTCCGCACCACAATATATGCTGGAGGAAGTATTGCTGCCGGCAGAAGATCCAAGAATACCTGTGCTGTTTGATAAGTATGGGGTAAGCACCGGAGCCGGATTTGTTCCCAATGAAGCATACAGAGGATTACCGGTAAGCTGGCCAGTTGAACAGCAACAGGTAAATCTCGGAAAGTTTGCCATAATGGATTCCGCTACCTTCCTGTATAATTCAAAGTTGCCTGGAATATTGATGACATCCGCCGAAGTCAGCTTTCTGAAAGCGGAAGCATTTTTGCGCTGGGGTGGTGGTGATCCGGAGACCTGGTATAAATTGGGAATGCAGCAATCGATCCGGTTTTATTATTACCTGAATCAACTCAATGCTGGTTATAAAAAGCCCGAACCCATTCCTAACCCGGAATTGATAGAAGCATTTTTACAGAAAGACCCTATCCGCTTATCAGGTAGCCAGGAAGAAAAGTTTCAAAAAATTGCTATCCAGCGATGGGTTCATTTTGGTTTATTACAGGCCAACCAGGCATGGGCGGAATTGAGAAGAACAGGTTACCCAAAACTCGAATTCAGGATTAACAGTCAGCCCCAGGCACCCTTACCACCGAAGCGCCTATTGTATCCGGGTAATGAAGTAACGTATAATGTGAATTATGTGGCAGTGCGGGACAAGGATAAAACGTACTTTCCCATTTTCTGGCAAGTTCGCTAAACAGCATATATGAAATCGATTTTTTATAGTCTCGCAAGTTTATTATTAACCGTATCAGCAGTTGCGCAAAACAACCTGCATCATCAATCTACCGAATACGAATGGCCTTCTGATCCACAGGTAAAAGAGAAACTGGAAACCTGGCGGGATCAGAAATTTGGCATGATCATCCACTGGGGGGTATATGCGGTTCCGGGTATGATTGAATCCTGGGCGCTCTGTTCGGAGGATTGGATTACTCGTGACAGTACCTCTGATTATGGTGAATTCAAAAAATGGTATTGGGGACTGAGTAAACAATTCAATCCGGTTAAATTCAATCCGGAGCAATGGGCCTCTGCAGCGGATGCCGCAGGAATGAAATACCTGGTGTTTACAACCAAACACCATGATGGGTTTGCGATGTTTGATACAAAGCAGTCGGATTTTTCCATCGCTAAAGGACCGTTTGCCAGCAATCCAAAAAAAGACGTTGCAAAGCATGTATTTGAAGCATTCCGGAATAAAGGCATGATGATCGGGGCTTATTTCAGCAAACCTGACTGGCATAATGAAAATTATTGGTGGCCGATGTATGCAACACCAGATCGGAACAATAACTATGATATCCGGAAATTTCCCTGGAGATGGGAGGCATTTAAGAAATATACCCACAACCAGATAGATGAATTGATGAGCAATTATGGGAAGGTGGATATCCTTTGGCTGGATGGGGGCTGGGTACGTCCGCTTGAAACCGTGAATGATGAAGTTCGGAACTGGGGAGCTGCGATTCCTGCCTGGAGCCAGGACATTGATATGGCTACAATTGCGCGTAATGGAAGAGCCAAACAGCCCGGCTTGCTGGTGGTGGACAGAACGGTACATGGTCCGTATGAAAACTACCAGACACCGGAACAGCGAATTCCTGCCACCAAACTGGATCATCCCTGGGAAAGTTGTATTACACTGGGAGGAGCCTGGGGGTATGTACCGAATGAAAAATACAAATCTACCCGCCAGGTGGTGCATACCCTGGTGGAGATCGTGGCAAAAGGAGGCAGTCTCTTATTGGGAGTAGGCCCCACGGCGGAAGGATTGTTACAGGAAGAAGCAGTGGATCGTTTAAAGGAGATCGGTCAATGGTTAAACAAAAATGGCAAAGCGATTTATGGAACACGTACGGCCGACCATTATGCTGAAGGGGATTTGTTTTTTACTAAAGCGAAAGATGGATCAGCCAGTTATGCCATACAATTAATAAAAGGGGAAGAAATACCGGCTACCATTAGCTGGACAACCAATTTGCCTGGAAAAGTCGGAATAAAGGAGTTGCAAACAGGTAAAAAGTTGAAATACAAGGTTTCCGGCAACCAGGTGACAGTGGAATTGCCCGCCAAACTGAGAAAAGAACTGGGTTCAACCCCGGCACTTGCACTGGTTTTTTAAAAAGATCAAAAATCTAAAAAAAATTCTTTAACAACTTGTTACAAGATCTCATTATGAGTCACTTAATGATGTAACACGAAAATATACTTGATAATCAAGTCCATTTTTTCATCATTAAACCAATTGCATAATGAGAGAATTACGACTGCTCGTGCTGATGCTGTTATTCAGTTCGGTACTTTCAGCACAAACCAGGCAATTATCCGGCTTATTGAAAGATTCAAAGACCGGAGCAGGAATTCCTTCTGCCACGCTTAAAGTGAAAGGAAAGAATTTCTCGGCGGTGACCGACGCCAACGGCTCCTTTACCATGACGGTACCTGAGGGAGTTTTTCAGTTAGACATTAGTTCAGTAGGCTACACCACCAAAACCGTTTCGGTGGATGCCAATGAAAACAGTTTGATGCTATCATTGGATCAGGGCGAAGGAAGCCTGGATGAGGTGGTAGTAACCGCACTAGGTATCGTAAAAGAGGCCAGGAAAGTAGGTTACGCGGTAACAACTGTAAAAAATGAGCAACTCGCAGTAGCAAGGGAACCCAATATTGGAAATGCCTTAACTGGAAGGGTTGCTGGTCTTAAAGTAGCAAGCACGAGTTCTGGTCCGGGTGGTACTTCTAAATTACTGCTTCGTGGCATGCCCAGTATGAATGGAGCGGGAAGTCCTCTGATTGTTATCAATGGTATTCCGATGCAGAATAATCAAAGGGGGTCTTCCGGTGAGTGGGGAGGCGCAGACAATGGAGACGGTCTGGGAAATATCAACCCGGATGATGTTGAGAGCATGACTGTATTAAAAGGCCAGTCAGCATCGGCATTGTATGGAGCGCGAGCCTCCAATGGTGTAATTGTAATAACTACCAAAAGTGGAAAGCGCGGTTCCTACAGTATTGACTATAACCTGAACTATATGGCTGATAAAGTGATAGACTTTACTGATTTTCAGTACGTCTATGGGCAGGGTGTTGGAGGTCAGAAACCAGCAACCCAGGCGCAGGCTCAACAGTCGGCACGATTCAGCTGGGGTGAGCGACTGGATGGTTCACAGGTAATTCAATTTGATGGTAATTCCTATCCTTATTCTGCAGTTAGGGACAATATGACAAATTTTTACCGTACTGGTAGTAATTTGACGAATACGATAGCAGTATCGCGTGGATCAGAAGCAGGAAATTTCCGCCTAAGTTATTCTAATTATGATGGAAAATCCGTTCTGCCCAACAGTGGACTAGGCAGAAATACTATTGTTCTGAATGCAATGCAGAAAATAACGGATAAACTTACAGTGAGTTTATTGGCCAATTACATCGATCAGAGAAGCAAAAATGTACCTCAATTGAGTGATGGACCGATGAACGCAAATAATGGAATGTTCCTGGCAACCAATATCAATCAAAAAATTCTGGACCCCGGATATGATCCTGTGACTGGCAGGGAAATTCAGTTCAGTGATGATGAATATGTAACTAACCCTTACTTTGTAATTAACCAGTATGTTAACAATATTGGAAGAAGAAGGATTATTGCCACACCAACCATTCGTTATGACTTTACACCCTGGTTATATGCACAGGCCCGTATGGGATATGACAATTCTGATGACAATTCATTTAGTGTAACACCATGGGGTACTGCTTATCAGCAATTCCGTGGAAGTTTGAACGGAATTGGCAAATCCCAGTTTACAGAAACCAATTATGAGGGAATAATAGGTGTTAACCGGGCACTGACAGATGATATCCAACTTGATGCAGCGGTTGGTGGTAACAAACGGGTAAACCGGTCGGAGTCACAAAGTATTGGTGGTGGTAGATTTATTTTGCCTTACCAATATACATATACCAATGTGGAAGCATTCAACAGGAGTTATGGGTATAGCAAATCACAGGTGAATTCTTTGTTTTATACCCTTGACTTTAGTTATAAAAACTTCCTTACTCTCGGAACAACCGGAAGGTATGATGCCTATTCCACACTCCCTACAGATAATAACCAAATCTTCACTCCATCGATCTCGGCAAGTTTTGTGTTTACAGAATTCCTGAATTCATCCATATTGAATTATGGTAAGTTCAGAACGTCCTATGCTCAAACAAGTGGAGAAAACATTACTCCGTATAATACCGCCATTTATTATTCTTTAGGAAATAGTTTTAATGGAACACCCGTTGGTAATTTTGGACAATCCTTGCCAAGTGGATTACTGAAACCATTTGTAACATCAGAGTTTGAAGTTGGCTTTGATCTTCGGTTTTTCAACAACCGTCTGAATATTGATCTTGCTGCTTATACCAGGGAAACCAAGAATGAAATCATGCCTGCTCAGTTCAGTGTTTCATCCGGATACACTAGTGGTTTTGTACCAACTGGTTCTACCCAGAATAAGGGCATTGAATTGCAATTGAGCGGAACTCCGATAAAGAATAAGAATTTCAGCTGGATTAGTACATTGAACTTCACAAATGTTAAAAACAAAATCCTGGAAACAGACGCTGATGGTAACCCCCAACCACTGGGACAGAATAGAGGCACTCTTGGAAATGCCATTACAGCATTTGTGAAAGGCATGCCTGGTCCGCAAATCCGGGCGTATGATTATCGATATGATTCAAAAGGAGATATTGTTGTTGATGGATCCGGTTATCCAATGCGGGGTAATCTGATCAATATGGGTTCGGTTCTTCCAACAGTTTATGGTGGATGGAATAACGAATTCACCTTTAAGAGCCTAAGCTTCTCCTTCCTTATCGATTATAATTTTGGCAATAAAATTCTTTCCGCCACCAGTTACTATGCCATGTTCCGTGGTTTACATAAAGCAACATTGGAAGGAAGGGATGGTATAACTACAGGTGTAACCGAAACTGGCCAGGTGAATACGGTTGAGGCTGACGCACAGGGATATTACCGATCCGTAGCACAGAATGTAACTAAGGTACATGTGCTGGATGGAGATTTCATTAAACTTCGTCAGGTAAATCTGGGTTATACATTTAGCGAAAACCTGTTTAACAAAGTTCCGCTATTCCAGGGTGCAACGCTTACATTGGTTGGTAGAAACCTGTTTTATTTAATGAAGAAAGCCGATAATATAGACCCAGAAGCTACGTTTGGATCGAATGTACGGTATTATGGAATTGAAGGTACCAGCCTTCCTTCTACACGTACTTTTGGATTAAACCTTGCTTTGAAGTTTAAAAATGGAAGCACAAATAAATAAATTAAGCACCATGAAAAAATTAATTATATATTCTAGTATACTTATTGCAGGTTTACAGGCAGGGTGTACAAAAGGATTTGAGGAATTAAACACCAATCCAAACGCATCCTCTCCAGCAAACTTTGATGCCGCTTATTTTATTCCGAGCTCCCAGAGAAATTATATGGAGTCAATCTCGGGCTACAGTGGTGCTATTCTGTTTCAGAGTGGCTGGGCACAAATTTTTGCATCAACTACATCTGGTGGTGCGAATTATTATTCAAATGCGGATAAATATGCCCCTTCCAGTAATACCAACACTTATATGGCAAACAGCTGGGGTGCCAATTTTACGGGAGCAGGGAGAGCTCAGGAAGTAATAAAAAATGTAGGTGATGATCCTGCCAAGGTAAACCTAAGGAGCGCTGCAGTAATTATGAAGGTTTTAAACCTGGCCTTTATTGCAGATTTATATGGAGCAATTCCCTACTCTGAAGCACTCCAGGGAGACCAGGGAAATACCAGTCCGAAGTACGACTCCCAGCAGGCTGCATACCTTGCCATGCTTGCCGATTTGGAAGGTGCCCTGCAATCCTTTAACCCTTCTCTCGGTAATCTTAGCGCAGATGCTTTTTCTTATGATGGGGACATCAACAAATGGAAACGTTTTGGATATAGTTTAATGCTTCGTATGGCAATGCGTCTTGTTAAAGTGGATGCCAATCTTGCCAAAACCTGGGCTGAGAAAGCAGCAGCAGGCGGTACACTTTCTGGGGTTGCAGAGGATTGCTACATCCAGGGAGATAATGCTAATGGTTATTCCAATGCCAATACGAGAGCGCTTATTACCCCAGCCGATTTTTATCAGGTTCGTTGGAGCAAAACATTTATTGATTACCTGAAATCAAGGAATGATCCCAGATTGTCTGCTATTGCTGAAGTGCCACCTGCTGGTCTTGCTGCAAACAATAATTTATCGGCAGTTGGAGATAATACAGCGGCTAATCAATTAGGCTTACCAAATGGATGGGATTTGAATGGAGGTGCCACCGATATCACCAACTCACCAGGTTATCCCGGTGGTACTGGTGCAGGAGCAGACCTTACTCCGATTGGAAAATATTCAAGACCAAGAATTGAGGTATTTCATAATTTGAGTAATCCTGTAATGATATTAACCTACGCAGAAACTGAATTACTGCTTGCCGAAGCTGCTGTACGAGGTTTCAGTGTTGGAGGAACCGCAGCGCAGCATTATCAGAATGCTGTAGCGGCAGCTTTGCAATCGCTTTCCATTTATGGTTCAGCAGCCACTATCGCTGCAGGTACCGCTACCACTTATGCTGCTGCTAATCCATTGGATGTATCTAGTCCAACCAATTCGTTGAAACAAATCAATGAGCAATATTGGGCAACAGCCGGATCATATATGAACTTTGTAGAAGCCTGGAATAACTGGAAACGTTCTGGTTACCCAGCATTGACAGCTGTTAATTACACTGGTAATTTTTCAAGTGGCCAGATTCCCAGAAGACAGCCCTATCCGCTGAATGAGGCTACATTTAATGGTGCAAATTACCAGGAAGCTGTAAGTGGCCTGCAGGGAGGTGATACCTGGATCGCACGTACATGGTGGGATGCTAATTAAATAATTGCTGGTTCGCTAAGCAGAAAGATGCAGTTCTCTTAGTATGTAGCGTAAGACAGGGCTGTCCATGTGACGGTCCTGTTCTTTTTTAAGAATCTGTATGCGATTAGTTTCTTAAATTGAAAGGATCATGAAAACCAATTCGAACCGACTGCTTTTTTTAATCCTGCTGCTGGTTTTCACGCTTGCCGCGAATGCCCAGGACACCCGTTTCAATGTACTTCCTGCTGAACGAACCGGACTGAAATTTGTAAACTCCATCGTTGAAACAGAAGCACTAAATGTGCTGTCGTATGAATATTTTTTCAATGGCGGTGGAACAGCAGTTGGTGACATCAATAACGATGGATTACCTGATCTTTTTTTTACCGCCAATATGGGCGATAACAAGCTCTTTCTAAACCAGGGTAACCGAAAGTTTAAAGACATCACACAGCAGGCTTCTCCCATGCTGAAAGGAAGAACTGGCGGATGGAAAACAGGAGTAGCCATGGCCGATGTGAATGGAGATGGCTGGCTGGATATTTATGTTTGTTATTCCGGCAAAGGGGAGGATGATCAACGACGCAATCAGTTATTCATCAACAATAAAAATGCAACTTTTACAGAAGCTGCCGCTGCCTTCGGTCTGGATGATAAAAGCTTCAGCACGCAGGCTGCTTTTTTTGATTTTGACAATGATGGAGATCTGGATCTGTTTCTGCTGAACCACAGCAACAAAAAGATTGACAATATGGAACTGGCCCGCTACCGCAAAGATGTGGATGAACTCGCTGGTAGCAAATTGTACAGGAACGACAACAATAAGTTTACGGATGTATCAGCTGATGCAGGTATCCGGCAAAATCCGCTTACCTATGGCCTGGGTATAGTAGTGGCAGATATCAACCTGGATGGCTGGCAGGATGTATACGTAACCAATGATTATAATGAACCGGATTACTGTTATCTCAATAATAAAAATGGAACCTTTAAAGATGTAGCAGGCGACTGTTTTCGTCACCTCGCACAATTCTCCATGGGAGCAGATATCGCCGATTTTAATAATGACGGATTACCGGACCTGATCAATCTGGATATGCTGCCGGAAGACAATAAACGGCAGAAACTCTTACAACTACAGGAGAACTATGAATCTTTTGAACTCATGACCAGTCAGCAATTGCACAAACAATACATGCGCAATATGCTGCAATTGAATAATGGCGATGGTACGTTCAGTGAAATAGGACAGTTCGCCGGTATATCCAATACCGATTGGAGCTGGTGCCCCCTCTTTGCTGATTTTGATAATGATGGTTATAAGGATTTGTTTATCACCAATGGCTACCTGCGCGATTATACCAATAAAGATTTTCTCCGGTATTGGGGTGATTACAAGGTAAGGAAGGCCATCGATCGGGAACCTGCCAAACTCATGGACCTGGTACAGGCAATGCCTTCTACCAATCTCTATAATTATATGTTCCGGAACACCGGTCAGCTGAGTTTTACCAACCAGAAAGAAGCCTGGGGAATTACCAGTTCCGGTATATCAAGCTCGGCTGTTTATACAGACCTTGACCTGGATGGAGACCTTGACCTGGTTGTGAACCGGATCAACCAGGAGGCACTGGTGTATGAAAATACATCCGATAAAAAAGGACCTCTAAATTACCTGAACATCCAGGTTCGGTATAAAGACAAAAATCCCTTTGGAATAGGAACCAAAATCCTGGTGTATTCCAACATTTCAAAACAGTATGTGGAAGTGAATCCTTCCCGTGGCTATCTGTCAAGTTTGCCTGCCAATCAGCATATCGGTTTGGGTACAGCATCACAGGCGGATTCTGTAATCCTCATTTGGCCGGATCAAATGCGGCAGGTGCTCACGGGTGTAAAAGCAGGTTATCACACCATTTCTTATGGAAGCAATACGATTCCAAATTCACCAGCTCCATCTTTTCAACCTCTCTTTAGTGCGGTTTCCAAATCCTGGATTGCCTTCCAGCATCAACCCGTTGAAATAAATGATTTCAAACGGCAATTGCTGATGACCTTCATGTATTCGCAAACCGGTCCCATTATCAAAAAGGCGGATCTTGATAAGAACAATCAATTGGATATTGCCCTGGCCGGCAATCCGAATGTTGGTCCGGATATCTACCTTCAACAGGTGAATGGTCAGTTTGAAAAAAAGCAGCTCGCCCTTCCCGTATCAGATTTCAATCGCTTTATCAGTGATCTGGAATTTGCGGATGTTAACGGCGACGGCTATGCGGATATGTATATTGCCATGGGAGGGTATGCCTACCAGGAAGCAGGAGACTCCAGTTTACAGGATCTGCTTTATATAAATGATGGGAAAGGGAATTTTAACCTGGCCGCTGCTGCTTTGCCTGGAACGAACCGGTCTGCCAAATCAGTTGTAAAAGCACAGGATATAGATGGAGACGGGGATATGGATTTCTTTATTGGAGGCCGGATTGTTCCAGGCGCTTACCCGGTAAATCCGGAATCCTTTATATTGATCAATGATGGCAAAGGACAGTTTTCAAAAGCCACCATTCCATTTGCTGAAATAGGAATGGTTACTGATGCCGCCTGGACGGATCTGGATAAAAATGGTCTGAAGGAATTGGTGATGGTGGGTGAGTTCATGGGGATCCATGCATTTGAATATGCTAATGGAAACTGGATTGATAAAACCACTCAGCTTTTTCCTCCAGGTTTAAACGGACTCTGGTTTTCACTGGCCATCAGTGATCTGGATAAGGATGGCTATGAGGACATCATAGCAGGAAATATCGGAGCCAATACCCAATTGAAATTTGATCCATCCCAGCCAATGGAATTGTACTATGCAGATTTTGATCAGAATGGCTCTATAGATCCTTTCCTGAATTTTTACATACAGGGTGTTTCCTATCCTTTTGTAAGTCGCGATGAATTAAACGATCAGATGTACAGTATGCGCCGAAAATTTTCCTCCTACAAAGATTATTCAACAGCAACGATGAAGCAACTTTTCAGTGCGGAGGAGTTGGCAAAGGCAGGAAAAAAAATCGCCACAGAAAATAAAACAGTCCTGCTCTTAAACCGGAAAGGACGATTTGAAAAAGTGGAACTTCCCGTGCAGGCGCAGTTTTCCATTATTACCAAAATTCTACCGGAGGATTTCAATAAAGATGGAAAAACGGATTTGCTACTGCTCGGAAATAAATCTGATAACCGCTTAAAGATTGGCAGCATAGAAGCCAACTATGGTTGTTTGTTAGCGGGTGACGGCATAGGTGGATTCAGTTATATACCTCAACCCGAATCCGGTTTAAAAATAAAAGGCGACTGTAAATCAGCACTAACCTTTCAAAAGGAAGGAAGCTCTTATCTGCTGATTGGTTTAACCGGAATGCCCATTCAATTAATTAAGTATTGATTCGTATGCGCTGGATAATCATCAGTATTTTTCTCTTCACTGCCATAGAATCGAAATCGCAGGGAAAGGGTTTTGAGCAGGAATTGCAACCGGCTGTTTTTTCTCTGACCATGGTGATGATGCACGATGTGGTAAATCCACCTGCAGCAGCACGCTTTTATACCTATGCCACCTTGGGGGCGTATGATTTTATGGCGAAGATGAACAAGGAACTTCTTCGACCGTCAACTTTTTTCAGCCATTACCGTGAGTTGGAAATCCATCCGGATCTGAAAAAACTGGATCCGGGATTTACTGCGATCTATTGCATATATGAAGCGGGTCGTGAACTTTTGCCTTCCGGATTTATGCTGGAAAAACAACTGACAGCCTTTGAAGAGAAATATCGCAAAAAGGGAATATCCACAGCAAAGCTGGAGTATTCAAAAGAAATCGCAAGAAAATATGTGGCACATGTAGTGGCGTTTAGCAAAACAGACAGGTACAACAAGCTGAGTACCCGGATCCGGTATACGCCATCCCGGCAAGCCGGCAGCTGGTATCCTACACCTCCCGCTTATATGGAAGCAGTAGAACCCAATTGGAAAACGATTCGTCCTATGTTGCTGGATTCAGGCGAACAATGCAAACCCCTGCCACCGGTTGTTTTCAGTACTGATAGCACGAGTGCTTTTCATCTGCTGGCGAAAGAAGTATATGACGTTGCGAATGCAGCCAACCAGGAACAAAAGGAGATTGCGGCCTTCTGGGATTGTAATCCCTTTGCCATTGCCAGTTCCGGACATATGAATGTAGGGTTTAAGAAAATCAGTCCGGGTGGCCACTGGATGAATATTGCTTCCATTGCCAGTACCAAAGCCCGCCTGCCGCTGGATAAATCCATTTATGTGCAGGTTATAACTGCAGCTACCCTGATGGATGGATTTATCAGTTGCTGGGATGAAAAGTACAGAAGTAACCGTATCCGTCCGGAAACTTATATCAACCGGCAGATCGACTCCAAATGGATGCCACTGTTACAGACACCACCCTTTCCGGAATATACCAGTGGGCACAGTGTAATATCTGCAGCTGCTGCTGAAGTGCTGACGCATTTATTTGGTGATAATTTTAGCTATACGGATGATACTGAAATCATGTTCGAATTACCTGCCAGAAGCTTTAGCTCTTTTCGCCAGGCAGCCCAGGAAGCAGCTATATCAAGGCTTTACGGAGGCATTCATTTCCGCGATGCGATTGATAATGGTGTAACGCAGGGCAGAGAAATTGGGGCCATCATCGTATCCAAATTAAAAGGTTCATCAGTTGTTGTCCGGTAGGTTGGGTACTATGGGCAAAACAATTCTGGAAGCCTGTTCTCCATCGTGCAGGATCCGGATGGTCGCTTTTTTAAAGTCATCCGGCTTTGCTTCATAAATATTCATGAATTGTTGCGGGTTGCGATCCATTAAAGGAAACCAGCTGCTTTGGATCTGGATCATCAGTTTATGCCCTTTTTTGAAAGTATGCGCTACATCTGGCAGATCAAATTTTACCCGTTCCGGTTTATTGGGTTTGAAAGGGACGGGTACTTCAAAACTCTTTCGGTATTTGCCTCGCATGATTTCTCCTCTGACCAGTTGCTGAAAACCACTCAGGGAAGGTATGGTATCATCTGGAAATACATCAATCAGTTTCACTACAAAATCGGCATCTGTACTGCTGATGGAAACCAGGAGGTCGGCAATAATGGGTCCGGCCAGGGTGAGATTGCTATCCAGTTCATCCGTAACAAAACTTACAACATCGGGCCTGCGATCCGCAAAGCGCTGGTCATCTATCATGTATTCACGGGTTCTGTTGAAATGAATGCCATCCGCATAGGGAACCGGCTTGCCAGGATCACTGATGTATTCGGTAGGCGTTTTTTTACCAAAGACCGGCATCCAGTCGAGCCCTCCATTGGGTTGAAAATAAAGAGGTGTGGGGTTCATTTGCCGGGGAGGCCATTGATCCAGTTTCTTCCAGTTGTTTTCACCAGAAAAGAAAATGGTTGCCTCTGAAAGTTGATCCAGGCTGCCTTTGCCTTTGAGGTGGTACTGGAAAAAAGGAATTTCTATGTGATTCTGGTACCATTCTGACGTTTTGCTGCCAAAGTTGATGGCACCTAAGGAACTGCCATCCCCACGGGCCCATTGACCATGATACCAGGGCCCCATCACCAGTTTGTTATTACTGCCCGGATTCTGGGCTTCGATCGCTTTATAGAGATTCCAGGCACCGAAACAATCCTCTGCATCGTATAATCCACCAACAGTCAGAACAGCTGGCCTGATATCAAACATAGCAGTTCTGGCATCCCGCTCTTTCCAGAAATTGTCGTAATCGGGGTGAGCAAAGAGATCTTTCCAGAACTTGATGGAATCTCCGGTAAGCTTCAAAAAATTAGAGAGGGGGCCAATAGAAAGAAAGGTGGAATAATTATCGGTGCGGGGAATATTCAGTTTATTAACAGGGCCAGTTTTTGTTGGTAACGGCCTGGGATAACCGAATCCACCTGCATAAAAAAGAAAACCATCCATCAGGGCGAGTGCGCCATTGTGATGAAAATCATCCCCCATGAACCAGTCGGTCACAGGAGCTTGAGGACTCACAGCCTTGAGGGCAGGATGTCCACTGGCGGCAGCCATTGTAGTATAAAATCCGGGGTAAGAGATTCCCATTACACCTACGCTGCCATTGTTGTGCGGAATATTCTTAACCAGCCAGTCAATGGCATCAAAAGCATCGCTGGCTTCATCTATAGCACCGGTAGTGGATTTGTTTTTTTTGAAAGGGCGAACATCTTCAAAATTTCCCTCACTCATCCAGCGGCCACGCACATCCTGCAACACGATTATATAACCTTCCCGCATATAATATTTGAGATGGGTATCCCAGAAGGCGCGCCAGTTTTCCTTACCGTATGGGGCACAGGAATAGGGCGTGCGGGTTAGCAGGATGGGGTGTTTTTCCGTACTGTCGGTAGGCATATAAATGGAGGTGTACAAACGCACCCCATCCCGCATCGGGATGTATTCTTCCAGTTTGATATAATGATCCCTGATCCAGGAAGAATCCTGGCTATAGGGAGTTTGGGCAAAAGATGTTATCGAAATAAAAAGCAATATCAGGGCGGAGTAGAGAAACTTCATATCAGAGCGTGATAATTAAAGAATAAATGTACAGAATTGGATAAGCATTTAATTCAGTAAATGATTTACTTTGATTCCTAATTTGTTTGAATATGCTTGAAAGGAGACGTTTTTTACAGCATTCCATATTGGGGTCACTCGGAATTTTCTTAGGAAAACAAGGGTTTTCGGGTATTTCTGGAAACAATAAAGTAAGCAAACCGGTGGTGATCTCCACCTGGGCACCGAACCAAAAAGCCAATGCGGCAGCCTGGAAGATTCTTTCTGCCAATGGCAGAGCATTGGATGCGCTGGAAAAGGGAATACATGTAACGGAAGCAGATCCAACAGATCAGAGTGTAGGTTATGGTGGTTTGCCGGATCGGGATGGACGAGTGACGGTGGACAGCTGTGTAATGGATGAATTTGGTAACTGTGGCGCGGTAATGTGTCTCGAGCATATATTACATCCGGTGTCCGTTGCGCGACTCGTAATGGAAAAGACACCGCATGTGCAACTGGTGGGAGATGGTGCATTGAAGTTTGCATTGTCAGAGGGATTTGAAAAAGTGAACCTCCTGACACCGGAAGCAGAAAAATCCTGGCGAAACTGGTTGAAAACTTCCAAATACGATCCCATGATTACAGTGGAGCATCTGGAAGAAAGAAACCGTAAACAGAAGAAAAATGTTCCCGGTCAGCAGGATAATCATGATACCATCGGCATGCTCGCGCTGGATATGAAGGGCAATTTAAGTGGTGCCTGCTCTACCAGTGGCATGGCTTATAAAATGGCTGGCAGGGTAGGAGATTCACCTATCATTGGAGCCGGCTTGTTTGTAGACAACGAAGTTGGAGCAGCCACCGCAACAGGTGTGGGAGAAGAAATTGTGCGGATCTGTGGCACACATACTATCGTGGAGATGATGCGCAATGGTTTGTCGCCGGAAGAAGCCTGTAAAAAAGCAGTAGAACGTATTGTAAAAAGAAATGGCATTGAAAAAGCCAGAAACCTGCAGGCCGGATTCATCGCGGTTAACAAACAGGGAGAAGTAGGTGCGTATTCAGTAATCAAAGGATTTAATTACGCGGTACAAACCAATGAAGGTGCCTATACCAAAGATGCTAAATTCCTGCTCTGATGGAGGTACTGCTGGAAATCATCGCGTTTGATATCAATAGTTGCCAGCTGATTGAAAAAGCAGGAGGGGGACGCATAGAACTTTGTGCCAATCCGCCTGAAGGTGGCACCACCGTTTCCTACGGCATGATGCGTGCCGCCCGGGAAGCAGTACAGATACCAGTGTTTCCGATAATACGCCCGAGAGGGGGTGATTTTTTATATAGTCCCGAGGAATTCGATGTCATGAAATCAGATATCCAGCTGGCACGAGACCTGGGCATGGATGGAGTAGTGCTGGGTTGTTTGAAACCGAATGGTGAGGTAGATTATGAGCTCACGGCCCGATTGGTAGAACTGGCCTATCCAATGGAGGTTACTTTTCATCGGGCATTTGACCAGGTGCCCGATCAACTGGAAGCACTGGAAACGGTGATTAAAGCCGGATGCCAGCGTATACTGACCTCCGGTGGAGCCAATACGGTAATGGATGGATTAAGTGCATTGCTGGCCTGTATAAAAGCTGCACAGGAGCGGATTATTATATTGCCGGGGGCTGGAATACGATCGGGAAATATTGCCCGGTTGCAACAGTTAACAGGATTGAACGAGTTTCACAGTTCGGCCCGCAAAATAACCCATGGCAGTATGGAGTATAAAAATCCATCACTCACTGAAGGGGCACAAACCTGGACCGTAGATACTGCCGAGATCAGTGCACTTCTGGCCCAATTTCAGTAGGAATGGAAGCATCCCTTATTCTGTTTACCACACTGGCTGTTCTGGTTCGCATATTCTCCAATGCATTCTCCAACGTTTTTCAAAAACAATTGCTGCAGAAAGGGAACGATGCATTGCTGATCAGTTTTTATACCTATCTGTTACTGTCCATTGCCTGTATACCGGCTGTGCTTTATTTGGGAGGCTTTACATTTTCAACGGAATTCTGGTTGTATTCGATCGCCGGGGGGCTCGCAGGCGCGGCCGGTAACGCTTTCCTGGTAAAGGCCCTGGAGCGGGGAGAACTCTCTGTATTAGGTCCTATTAATGCCTACAAATCAATAGTAGGTATCCTTACAGGAATGCTCCTGTTGCAGGAATATCCCAACTATGCCGGTATACTGGGTATTCTCTTAATTATTGGCGGAAGTTATTATGTGCTGGATAGTCCCGGGGAACCATTTTCTCTCCGGCTGTTCCGGAAAAAAGAAATCCAATACCGCTTGCTGGCCCTCGTGCTAACAGGAATAGAGGCTGTATTTATCAAACGGGTAATGTTGGCTTCTTCCACTGAATGGGCCTTTATCAGCTGGTGTTTTTTTGGCGCCCTGTTTTCCCTGCTCCTGTTGCTGGTCCTTAAAATTCCTGTAACCACAGCCTTGTTTAACCGAAAAAATGGTTCCTTGAAACTGGCAGGACTGCTGGTTGTTAGTGTGGGAGCAATGCAACTCAGTACGATTTTCGTATTGGATAAAATGCCGGTTGGTTATGCACTTGCGCTTTTTCAACTATCCATCATCGTTACTGTATGGCTGGGTCACCGGATTTTTGGTGAAGCCAATCTGCGCCAAAAACTGATCGGCTCCATCATCATGCTAATCGGTTCTGTACTCATCCTTCTCTCCAAATAAAAAAACGTGAGAAGAAATCTCTTCTCACGTCTCACGTTTCACGTCTCACATTCTTACTTCACCAACGCTATCTTCAAAATATTCGTCGCCAGGTGTTCCTTCACCGGAGTACTACCGGTATTCACCACAACATCTCCTGCTTTGATAAAGCCACGTTCTTTCAGAATCTCATGCTGATCAGAATGGATATCATCCAGGCTTTCCTCTTCTTCATAGAAGAATGCACGTACGCCCCAGCTTAAACTTAACTGATTCACCAGGGAACGTTCTTTCGTGAAAATATAGAGAGGAGATTTTGGACGATAGCTCGACAACATGAACCCGGTATACCCGCTCTGTGTCATACCGATCAATGCATGTGCGTTTACATCTTTGGCAATTTTACAGGCATTGTAACAGATCGCATCACTCAGGAAAGATGGCGAGTGGGGTTGTGGTGTCAGGTCTTCTTCACGGTTATAATAATAGGCTTTGGTCTCAATCTCGCGGATGATCTTACTCATGGTTTCAATCACCAGCACCGGATACTGACCGGTTGCAGTTTCACCACTTAACATTACTGCATCTGCCCCTTCCATTACTGCATTGGCCACATCGGTAACTTCAGAACGATTGGGTTTTACACGATCGATCATGCTCTCCATCATCTGGGTAGCAACAATAACCGGCTTCGCACGGTGCATACATTTGCGGATGATATCTTTCTGAATCAGTGGAACCTGCTCCATGGGGATTTCAATACCGAGGTCTCCGCGTGCAATCATAACGCCATCGCTCTCCAGGATCAGATCCCGCAGGTTGGTGATGGCTTCCGGCATTTCAATTTTGGAAATCACCTTGGTTTTGCTCTGGTGACGATTCAATATGGTTCTTAACTGGATCAGGTCTTCTACTCTCTTTACAAATGAAAGTGCTACCCAGTCGAGTTTTTGTTCAATTATAAAATCAAGATCAAGCAGGTCTTTTTCGGTTAAGGCTGGCAGTGAGATCTTGGTATCCGGAAGGTTGATTCCTTTCTTGGAAGATAATTTCCCACCAACCGTTACTCTTACTTTTACATCATTCTCATCCGTGATTTCTGTAACTTCTACTTCAATTTTCCCATCATCGATAAAAATCCGGTTTCCCACAATTACATCTGCATGCAGATTGGGATAACTTACATAGATCTTCTCCAGTGTACCAACACATTTGGTATTAGTAAAAGTCAGAATATCACCTTCATTCACGTGGATACCGTTGTTTTCAATTTCACCCACCCGCAGTTTGGGACCCTGCAGATCACCCAGTATAGCAATATTATAAGGTTCAGTTGAGTTGATCTGGCGTATATGTTCAATAATCTTTGCCTTGTCTTCATGGGACCCGTGGGAGAAATTCAGACGAAAAACATTTACACCGGCACGAACAAGGGCCAGCAGTTTGTCGTAGGTATCACAAGCCGGACCAACAGTGGCTACAATTTTGGTCCTTTTAAAAGCATGTTGCCTGCCTGCTTCTTTATCCATTTCCTGGTGCAGGTATTTGGAGGCGTGTTTTGACATATTTTAGATTTTCGTTGCTTGCTTTTTTTGATTGAATCAGGACGCGAGGATCTTCACGATCTTCATCCATTCCTCATTGATTTTTTGTTTGGCCTTCACGGCATTTTCAAGTGGAGTGTAATGCATCTTATTATTCTGGATGCCTACCATTACATTATTACGACCTACCATCAGACTTTCCACCGCATGGTAACCCATACGACTGGCAATGAGACGATCCAGGCAGGTTGGTGAACCACCGCGCTGAATATGCCCCAGTATGCAAACCCTTGTATCGATATGAGGTAATTTTGTTTTAACGTGTTTGGCAACTTCTTCCGCGCCACCGAATTCATCTCCTTCAGCCACCACAATCAGGTTTACCAGTTTTTTACGCTTCTCCTTTTCCTGCAGACTCTTTACAACCTGGTCGATATCGGTTTTCTTCTCCGGGATCAGAATATGTTCAGCGCCTGTAGCTATACCGCTATGAAGAGCAATATACCCGGCATCACGTCCCATCACTTCAATTATAAAAAGCCGATCATGCGCATCTGCGGTATCACGGATTTTGTCAATCGCTTCTACTGCAGTATTCACCGCCGTATCAAAACCAATCGTAAAATCAGTACCTGCAATATCTTTATCGATCGTACCAGGTAATCCGATACAGGGGATGTCAAATTCTTTGCTGAACTTCAGCGCACCATTGAAACTGCCATCGCCTCCAATCACCACCAGGCCATCAATTCCTCTTTTCTTTAAATTTTCATAGGCTTTCTTCCTGCCTTCATATTCAAAAAATTCCTTACAACGGGCTGTTTTAAGAATGGTTCCGCCTCTCTGAATGATATTGGCTACAGAACGTGATTCCATCTTGAAAATATCATCTTCAACCATTCCTGCATATCCTCTTACAACACCATACATTTCCAGGCCATGATAAAGTCCGGTTCTGACTACTGCCCTTACTGCGGCATTCATACCGGGAGAATCACCACCGGAAGTCAGTACTCCAATTTTTTTAACCTTGCTGTCGCTCATCGAATTAAATTAAGGTAGTTTGGTTTTACATATGCTAAATTACATGACAAGCTTTCCTATTTTTAGGCAGTCGTTTGATAAGGCGCGCCAAAAATAAGGATTTGCCTTGATTATGTAGTCACTACATACCCTTACAACCACCACTTAACATTGAAAATCAATAAACAATTCACATATGTGGAATAAATATCTGTGTTGGATCGTACTTACAAATGTTAGTATTGAGGCAGCTGCACAACTATCTTATCCGCTGACCCGCAAAGTGGATACGGTTGACAATTATCATGGAACCCAGGTTGCGGATCCGTATCGCTGGCTCGAAGATGATAACAGTGCTGAAACCAGGGCCTGGGTGGAGGCACAAAACAAAGTCAGTTTTGGTTACCTGGAACGGATTCCTTTCCGGGAGCAATGGAAAAACCGGATGCTGGAAGTTAGTAATTATGCGAAATATTCTGCACCGGGTAAAAAAGGTGAATACTATTATTATTATAAAAACGATGGCCTGCAGAATCAATCTGCTTTGTATCGTACAAAGGGCCTCAGGGGTAAGGAAGAACTGGTTTTGGATCCTAATCAATTTTCAACGGATGGCACCACCCGGATGGCAAATTTTTCGCTTTCAAAAGATGGAAAATATGCTGTGGTAGCTCTTTCCTTCGGGGGATCAGACTGGCAGACCTACCTCGTCCGTGATATGCAAACCAACCAGTTTTTAAAGGACACGATTTCATGGGTCAAAGTTTCCGGCATTGCCTGGCAGGGGAACGGATTTTATTACAGTCGCTATCCTGCACCGGAAAAAGGCAGAGAGTTAAGCACCAAAAATGAAAACCACCAGGTGTATTATCATCGGATTGGAACTTCGCAGGCGATGGATCAACTCGTTTATGAAGACCCTGCCAATCCGCAACGTTTTCACACCCTGAGAACCAGTAAGGATGAGCGGTTCAGCATACTGACAATCAGTGATCGTGGCAAGGGATTTATGGGCAATGCACTATTGATCAGGGATACTAAAAGTGGTTCAAAAAACTGGATACCACTGGTAAAAGAAGTAGGTAATACCAATTATGATTTCATTGATAATGTTGGCGACCGGATCCTGGTTTCTACAGACGATGGAGCACCCAACTATCGCATTATTGAAATGGTACTTAAAAATGGGACTGTTTCCAATACACGGACCCTGGTGCAGGAAGGAAAATTTCCCATCAGAAGCAGTTCAACAGCAGGAGACTTCATCTTTGTAAACTACCTCGAAAATGTTAGCAGCCATGTTTACCAGTTCGACCTCAACGGAAAACGTATCCGCGAGATTAATCTTCCTGGTATTGGGAATGCAAGTGGTTTCAGTACAGAAAATAAGGGTGATGAAATCTTCTACACATTTAGTTCTTACACCTATCCGCCTACTATCTTTCAACTGGATCCCATTTCAGGAAAAAGCACGGTATTCCGGGCACCAGTAATTCCGGGTTATCAGGCTGATCTATTTGAAACCAAACAGGTATTTTTTACCAGCAAAGATGGCACCCGTGTACCGATGTTCATCACACATAAAAAAGGATTGGCGCTTACCGGAAACAACCCAACCATCCTCTATGGTTATGGCGGATTTAATATTAGTCTGACTCCTTCCTTCAGTTCCGTTAACCTGACATGGCTTGAACAGGGCGGCATATATGTTGTAGCCAATTTAAGAGGAGGGTCGGAGTTCGGTGAAACCTGGCATAAAGATGGTATGCTGGGTAAAAAACAGCATGTCTTTGATGATTTCATCGCGGCAGCAGAACACCTCATAAAAAACAAGTATACCTCGCCTAATTACCTGGCCATACAGGGTGGATCCAATGGCGGACTACAGGTGGGTGCAGTTATAAATCAGCAGCCCGAACTATTCAAAGTTGCTATCCCGCAGGTTGGTGTAATGGATATGTTACGTTATCAAAAATTCACCATCGGCTGGAACTGGATTGCGGAATATGGCTCCAGTGAAAAACCGGATCAGTTTAGTTTCTTATATAAATATTCCCCTTTGCATAATATCAGTACAGCTTTGAAGTACCCGTCCACACTGATTACCACTGCGGATCATGACGACCGGGTAGTGCCGGCACATTCCTTTAAGTATGCTGCTGCATTGCAGTCGGCTTACAAAGGACCCAATCCGGTCATTATCCGGATTGATACAAAATCTGGGCATGGTGCAAGCAATCTTACCAAGTCAATTGAACTTTCGGCCGATATTTTTTCTTTTATTTACCGGGAAATGGGACTTACACCTAAAAAAATCAGCAAATAGGATGGAGAAAATTTTGGTAACTGGAGCCAATGGATTTGTGGGACAGGAACTGGTGCAGGTATTGGTGAAGCGTGGTCATACAGTAATTGCAACAGGCAAGGGCCCTACACGGCTTCAGGAAGAAATCAAGGGTGTCCGGTATTATGCCGCGGATATTACCCATCCTTTTGAATTACAGGCCATCATTGAATCGGAAAAACCAACCGCTATTGTTCATTGCGCTGCCATGTCGCAGGTGGATGAATGTGAACAGAAACAAAAAGAAGCGCACAATATCAATGTGGAAGCAACCGCGCGACTGGTACTGGATGCAGAAGAACATAATTGTTTTTTTCTGTTTGCATCAACTGATTTTGTGTTTGATGGAGAGAAAGGAATGTATTCCGAAGAAGATGATGTGAACCCGATCAGCTGGTATGGCCAAACGAAGCTGGAAGCTGAGGCAATTGTACAAACAGCTGAAGTTCCCTGGGCGATTGTCAGAACCTGCCTGGTATATGGAAATGCGTATAGTCATGGCCGTTCGACGATCTTCAGCTGGCTTCGCGATAACCTGAAGGCCGGCAGAAACATCAAAGTAGTGGATGACCAGTTTCGTACGCCAACCTTTGTGAATGATCTGGCCATAGGAATTGCACTGGTACTGGAGCAAAGGAAAACTGGCATCTGGCATATCTCCGGTGAAGAAGTATTTACACCCTATCGCATGGGACTGGAAATTGCAGAACTGGGAGGCTGGGATGCCGGACTGATAGAAAGAGTTACCGCAACAAGTTTTACACAACCTGGAAAACGTCCGGCTAAAACGGGATTCAATATACAGAAAGCAAAAAAGGAACTGGGTTATCAACCCCGTTCCTTTTCGCAGATAGCAGCACAGTTATTAGCTGGCTGATTCCGGTAAAAATATTTCCGCCATCATACAACGGGCACTGCCACCACCATTGGTTTCTATGGTGCGTAAATCCGAGTGCAGAATTGGGTTGTATGATTCCAGTTGACTGATTTGTTCGGGTGTCAGCGAATAATACGCCTGTGAACTCATCACCAGGAAGGTTTGTCCGGCTGCATTGCGCACCTGGAGCATATTCCCGGCAAAGGAATTCATCTGATCAAGCGTGATCCTGATCAGTTGCTTGCCCGAATTGCAAATGGCAGCTTCAACAAGTTGTTTTTCGTTTGCATCAGGAATCGAGTCCATACAAATAACAGCATAACGATCTGCAATGCACATCATCACGTTGGTATGATAAATTTCCTGGCCGTTATTGTCTACCGACCTGAAACAAACCGCCGTATAACCCAGTTTTTCAGCGAAGTCGTCTACCAGTTTTTTTTCTGTACGCGGTGATAAGCAGGCATAGGTAATTTTATTTACCCGATCAAGTACCATACTGCCAGTGCCTTCGAGAAAACGATTTTCATTTTCCGCTGCTGTTAAATCAAGAATTGCGGAATGCGAAAAGCGTTTAAAGATCGTCGTTAGAACGGCAGGTTTTCTTTCCGCACGTCTGTTGGGTGCAAACATGGGATAGAGCACTACCCGGCCATCTTCATGAAAACTTACCCAGTTGTTGGGGAAGATGGAATCAGGGGTATAGGGCTCCGGGCTATCATTAATGACCGTAACATCAATTCCATTTTGTTGAAGCAACCCCACAAAGCGATCAAATTCTTGTTGTGCTTTTTCCTGGGCCTGATCTGCAGCACCAGCCACCTGGAAAGCATTATTGACCGCGGTTTCAGCATTGAAGCTGAAATTAACGGGTCTGATCATCATGATATGATTGGTAGTCTGCATGGGATGATTGGTTTTTAATTAATACGCGTCACGAAGTAAAGGCATGCTCATACAATGGAAACCACCTCTTGCTCTGGACAGTTCGGCGGAAGGCATCAGAATGATACAATTCTCCAGGGAATCCGGTGATTTAGTGCCATTTTCAAAATCTTCCAATAATTCCTTCACATGCAGTACGGTGAACCCGGCTTTCTGGAAGGCAATGGAAGTTTTATCATTGCGGTCATAGCCCAATACAACGCCTTCTTTCAAAGCCAGCACATTACAGGAATCGGTCCACTGTTCCCTTGCATCAAAGGGAAACTCATTGTTACCGGAATAGATAAAACGAACTTTTTCATCACAGTCGAGATCATTCCTGCTGATATCTGTTAACAGATCTTCCAGGTTATCGAAATAAACCGGGTTGTCCAGGTCCTTTTTACGGAACTGAATTACCTGGATTTTATTATCGGTTTTCTTGCCTTCGAGAATACGCTGAACAATATCAGCATCTTCTTTTTTGATGGCTTTTTTGGAAAAGCTGCCCAGCATTACCCATACGTTGCGCTTCACCTGCGTGAAGACGGTATCAATGTGCATATAATCCCTTTTCTTCGGGATTTTTACAATGGATACTTTTTTTACTACGTTTTTCTCGAACAGGGCATGAACAGCCTGGTGAGCTGCTTCGAGACTGGTTCGTTCAGAAACACCTATCAGAACATGGTCTTTGCTCACTACCATTACATCCCCACCTTCCAGGGTTACCTTTTTATCATCACCTTCTCTGGGTAGCAGGAAGTGCTGATGCGTATCCGGCAGTTCGATTATGTTTTCCCGGAGGTCTGCAAACATCGGATGATGGAAAAAGATATACCGAACCAGCAAAGCTTCCCGGGTGCGGGCTTTTTTAGCCGGTTTATTTAAAAGGATGTGATTGTTGATGGTAATCCCGATATCCCGCGTAAAAATAAAGTTGGGAATAGGAGGGAAGAGCATGGTCTGGTCGTTGGCCGTACCACTGATGAAAATTTTGGCAAGATCAGAAGGACTGTACTCCTGTAGCTCCATTTGTTTAGCATGAGAGCAACCTTCAATGGCACAAACGGAAGCAACCAGTTTGAGCCGGATTTCGCGATCGTGCAGGATTTCTTCCAGCAGCCATTGCAATTCAATCACTTTTTCGGATCGATGAAAATCCGGATGCCCCGGTTTGTAAAAATTCCGGGTGTTGGCTGGATCATCAATGGCAGCAAGCCTGCCTTTTATCTTCTGGGGATCCAGAAAATAAAGCAGGATTTTGGTATAAAAATCATATTCGCCCCGACGAATGGTATCGAGATGAACAATATCTTCAAAAAGCCAGTCCTGGGCTTTGGAAGGAACAACTTTGCCCAGGCCACTATCCGGACTATGAACCAACAAACGTTTTAATGTACCAATTTCACTGGTTACATTGGCAAAAGCAATGTCTTTAGGCATAAATAGTTTATTAATTACGAAATCAAAACAGCAACAAGAGGCGCTAATCCGGTATGTAAAAATTTACCGGTAATACCATGGAGGCAAATGATGGTATGGCTGCTTTGCGAAACATGAATGCCAAAAGTACTGAAATAAAAACAAATCCTTATTCGTGTACAGCGATCAGCGGAACATGGGTATGGTAGAGTAATTTCCGGGTATGGCTGGGCTTGAACAGGGAGGAGAGGAAACTGTGTTTTCGTGGAACAGTAATAATGATATCAATACGCTTGTCTTCCACAAAGGTTTGAACGGCATCCAGGAAATCGTTCATCCGGACAAAATAGTATTCCGGATGAAATCCATCCAGGATATCTTCCATTTGGGCGCGTTCGGTTTTGTATTCCTCCGTCAGTTCCACATAATGATCAGCATCCACATTTACCACATGCAGTTTTGCATTAAAGATGGACAATACAGAGCGAAGCGCTTTGATAGGAGTGGTTTGTTTTACATTTTTCATATCCGTTGCAAAGAGGATATTTTTAACCGGACTGAAACTGGCCTGTGGGGGAACAATCAATACAGGGCAAACTGCGGCATGGGCCATATTGAGGGCATTGGTACCCATCAGGAGTTGTTCCATGCGGGAAGCGCCTGTGAGTCCCATTACCACCAGGTCGGCACCATTGTGCCGTACATATCGGGCCAGGTTTTCGGTCAGTGAATCACCTTCTTCCGCAACCACTTCAATAGGAGAACTATGGGCGAGTTCGCTGATCAGGTTGTTCATGGCGATTTCCGCAATATCTTTCCGGGTGGTGTTGGAAAGGTCCAGGGGAGTGCCATCGGAACCGGCTGCAATTTTTCCAAAAACATGGTAGAGAACCAGTTTCACATCAGGAGTTTCATTCGCAAGCGCCACTGCATAACGGGCGGCATTTTTGGAAGTTTCGGAAAAATCGATAGGTAACAACCAGGTTTTCATGTGTAATAGTTTGTCTAAATATATATAAAATGTCAGCATAAAGCACTCATAATTGTACCTTTGCGCCCGTTATGAAATATCAGACCGAGATTGAAAGAAGGAGAACCTTCGCCATTATATCACACCCGGATGCCGGTAAAACCACGCTGACAGAGAAACTTCTCTTATTTGGTGGCGCCATCCAGACTGCAGGTGCCGTAAAGAGCAATAAGATAAAAAAACACGCTACCTCCGACTTCATGGAAATTGAACGCCAGAGAGGTATCTCGGTGGCCACCTCGGTTATGACCTTTGAATACAAGGGGATTCTGATCAACCTGCTGGATACTCCAGGGCACAAGGATTTCGCGGAAGATACTTATCGTACGCTGACAGCGGTAGACAGTGTTATACTGGTAGTAGACAGCGTAAATGGGGTGGAAGAACAGACCCGCCGGCTGATGGAAGTCTGCAGAATGCGTGATACCCCGGTAATCGTGTTCATCAATAAAATGGACCGGGACGGTAAAAACAGGTTTGAACTGCTGGAAGAAATCGAGAAAGAATTATCCATTCATCTGCATCCCATGACCTGGCCCATCAACAGTGGCAAGGATTTTAAAGGGGTGTATAACCTGGCGGAAAAAAATCTTCGCCTGTTTACTGCCAACACCCGTGCGGATGAAAATGATATCGTACAGATCAGTGATTTGTCTGATCCGGTTTTGGATGATAAACTGGGTGAAAGAGATGCTGCCATATTGCGGGAAGATGTTGAATTAGTGGATGGTGTACATGGCGAATTGGTGGTAGAAGACTACCTCAATGGTCAGGTTGCTCCCGTATTTTTTGGTAGCGCCGTAAACAATTTCGGGGTGAAAGAAATGCTGGATACATTTATCCGGATTGCTCCAATTCCCCGCGATCGGGAAACCACCAAACGACCTGTGGCTGTTGACGAGGATAAATTCAGTGGGTTTATTTTTAAGATTCATGCCAACCTGGATCCCAAACACCGCGACCGGATTGCCTTCTTAAGAGTTTGTTCCGGTAAGTTTGAACGCAATAAATATTTCCATCATGTGCGGCTGGATAAAGATGTTCGCTTTAATAACCCCTACAGTTTTTTGGCGCGCAGTAAGGATGTAATTGAAGAAGCTTATCCGGGTGATGTGGTGGGTTTATTTGATACCGGTAACTTTAAAATTGGGGATACACTAACCGAAGGAGAAGAATTTTATTTTACCGGGATTCCATCCTTCTCTCCTGAAATCTTCAAGGAAGTAATCAATAAGGATCCGATGAAGACCAAACAGCTGGAGAAAGGGCTACTGCAATTGACGGATGAAGGGGTAGCGCAATTGTTTACACAATTCGGTGGCAATAAGAAGATCATTGGATGTGTGGGAGAACTGCAGTTTGAAGTAATTCAATACCGGTTGTTACAGGAATATGGCGCATCGGTTGAATTCCGCGCCCAGCCTTATTATAAAGCCTGCTGGATAACCAGTAAAAATCCGGAAAAACTTAAAGAATTCACGCGCTTTAAATCAGCCAATATAGCTGAGGATAAAGATGGACACCTGGTTTATTTAGCGCAGAGTGAATGGTTCCTGAATACAGAGCGAACCAATAATCCGGATATTGAATTTCATTTCACTTCCGAAATTCATAAAACAGAATAAAGGCAACGCCCGTCTACTTAGTAGTCGGGCGTTTTTCCTGTATAGTTGGAAGGTGTAATCGCCAGTAATTCCTTTTTCAATTCTGAGCTTATTTTCAGGCTTCTGATAAAACTGTGAATCGCCTTTTTGTCAATAGCCGCCTTACCTCTTGTGAGCTCTTTCAATGCTTCGTATGGGTTGGGATAATTTTCCCTCCGCAGAATGGTTTGAATAGCTTCTGCAACTACCGCCCAGTTGGCTTCCAGATCCTCTTGGATTTTCTTTTCATTCAGTACCAGTTTACCCAAACCCTTTTCAATGGATCGGATCGCAAGCAGGATATGAGCAAAAGGAACACCGATATTTCTCAGAACAGTTGAATCAGTCAGGTCGCGTTGTAAACGACTGATGGGAAGTTTAGCAGCTAAATGTTCCAATATGGCAGAAGCCATGCCAAGGTTGCCTTCTGCATTTTCAAAGTCGATCGGGTTTACTTTATGTGGCATTGCAGAGGAACCGATTTCTCCTTTTTTGGTTTTCTGTTTGAAATAATCCATGGAGATATAGGTCCAGATATCGCGACAAAGATCAATCAGGATGGTATTGATACGTTTGAGTGCATCAAAATGAGCAGCGAGGTTATCATAGTGCTCAATCTGTGTGGTGAATTGCTGACGCTGTAATCCCAATGATTCCACAAACTGGTTCCCCAGCTGAAGCCAGTTTTTCTTCGGGTAGGCGATATAATGAGCATTGAAATTTCCTGTAGCACCACCAAATTTTGCAGTATAGGGAACCTGCACCAGTAATTCCACCTGGTTCCTGAGTCGCTCTACAAAAACCATCATTTCCTTACCTAATTTGGTGGGACTCGCAGGCTGTCCGTGCGTACGCGCCAGCAGGGAAATGTCTTTCCATTCGGCAGCAAAGGAGTGCAGGTTATTGGTCAGATTGAGCAGGGCAGGCAGGTATTCAAATTCCATTGCCTGCTTCCAGCTCAGCGGAATGGAAGTGTTGTTGATATCCTGTGAGGTGAGTCCGAAGTGAACCCATTCTTTCAGGTCCTGCAATTGCAGGGGTTCCAGTTTGGATTTGATGAAATATTCAACCGCTTTTACATCGTGGTTGGTAATTTTTTCTGTTTCCTTGATGGTTGCAGCATCTTCCAGGCTGAAGTTTTCAGCGATGGCTTTTACGCCGGCTCTGGATTTGGCAGGTAATTTGAAAAGGCGGGCATCTGCAAGGAAGAGAAAATATTCGATTTCGACCCAGACCCTGTATTTGATCAGGGCATATTCGGAAAAATATTCATCTAGTTGCTGTAACTGATTGCGATAACGGCCATCAATGGGGGAAATGGCAGTGAGAGTTTGAAGTTCCATGGTTGTTTATCTTGGCCATTCCTAACTGGAATTAGCAGTACATTTGCGAAATTAAATCAAAGCGAGTGGACAGAAAAATCAGAGTGGGCGCGGTGCAATACCTGAATACAAAACCCTTGATTTATGGCCTGCAGCAAGGAATGATGAAGGAGGAGCTGGAACTGGTAATGGATTATCCGGCGAATGTTGCGAAGATGCTGATTGAAGATCAGGTTGATATCGGACTGGTGCCGGTAGCAACGATACCCAAATTGAATGAATATCATATTGTATGTGATTATGGAATCGCCTGTGATGGGGAAGTGGCATCGGTAGGATTGTTTTCGGATGTTCCCATGGAAGAAATCACAACGGTTTTACTGGATTATCAAAGCAGGACTTCTGTACGGCTGGCGCGGATACTGATGAAAGAGTTTTGGAAAATTGATCCGGAAATAATTGATACCCGGGATGATTTTCGCGGGCAGATCAAAGGAACTACTGCCGGAATTGTAATTGGAGACAGGGCATTGGAGCAACGAAAAGACTCTGCTTATGTATTTGATCTTGGGCAGGCATGGAAAGAGATGACCGGTTTACCCTTTGTATTTGCAGCATGGATAGCGAATAAAAAAATCGAACCTGGGTTTATAAAAGGATTCAATGAAGCCAACCGCTATGGGCTGGAAAGATTGAAAGAAGTGGTTGAGAAGTATCCTTACAAGACATATGATTTATTTACCTACTATAAAGAGAATATAGATTATAAGCTGGATGCGCGTAAAATGGAGGGACTGGAACTCTATTTAAAATACCTGCGGCAATTTGGATTGTAGGCTTTTTTATCTATTTTGGCGGCAAATCAAGCCTTAACATGAAAAATAAAGTACAAGCCTACTCTGTTATTCTATCTGTTGTTTTATTGTCGTTTGTTCAAATTGGATCAACATCTTGTACTAAAGAAGTTGAAGTTATTGTACGTGATACAGTAGATCGTGAAGTTATTGTGCGGGATACACTACTTGATACTTTGGAAGTTGCGATTCCGCCAATCGATACTCTTGCCGTTTTAACAGCCAAGGAATACCATATGGAAGAAATCACGATTCTGCAAAATGATAAATTCTATTATTGGAAAAGAGGCAAAACTGGTAATACAGCGGCATTTGATCAGGAGTATATCAAGTTTAATGCAAATAAAACAGGTACCTATTTTTATTATGGTGAAACCAATACGTTGACCTGGGATTTTGTCAACGGAAATAAAACCAGAATCAACTACACATTAAATAGAGCAACCCCTGTAAATGTATCATGGGAAAATATTAGTTATTCCGGTGATTCATTGTCTTATTCAGAGTATTACATTCTGGGAGATGTGAATTCGATGGCAACGGGTTTGAGACTGGCCAAATAATTTTTTATGCAAAATGCCACTCATGTAAGGCAACTTGGATAATATTAGAATATATGCTCGGGTACTCAAGGAAAATGAAAAAAAATATCTGTGGAAATGTGATTAAACCATTTTCTTCAATCTTGCAATGGACTGCCTCAACGTTTCATTTAATTCATTGGATATTTTAAAATAATAGATGAGTGGAATAAATAATATTATAAATCCAATGGAGCGTATAACAGCATCAATATAAATATTTTCCAGCCTGGGTATTAATAATGCCAAAAAAGCTGTTCCCACAGTAATTAAAACTGCAGTTAAATTCTTCAATGAATAAGGCTGCAGTTTAAATTTTAATAATAAAAATCCAAACCTTAAAATATTGTAAAAGACAATCGATATCAGTGTGGAATAAGCCGCTCCTATTAAACCATATTTTGAAATCAGGAAGTAATTCATTGGTAATGCCACCAACGTATATAACATGTTTGTAATAAAATCAACTTTCCAGTAGCTGGATGTCCCAATTATCTGTGCATTTGCGCCAGTACCAAGATCTACCACTTTTGCAATTCCAATGATTAATATAACCGAGCTGATTCCTAAAAACTCAGGTCCCAGATAAACTTCCAGATTCTTAATATTTAGAAAAAGCAATGCCATCATAGCCAAAGCAATAACCAATAAATTGGATACACTTTTAGAGTAAATACTTTTGATTTTAGGCAGATCCTTATTCTTCCAGGCTTCAGCCAGCACTGGAATAGAAGCTGAATTTAAACTTCTCTGAGGCACTTCCATTAATGTTACTATATATGTTGCTATTGTATAAATAGCGGTGTCGATTAGGCCCTTTTCACTAACAGAAGCAAGTATAAACGTATCAATTGTTCTGGATATTAAGTTCAAAAAATGAGCCCCGAAAATAAACAAGCCAAAATTGACCATTCTGCCTTTCATCCGCCGAGTTAAACTACTAGGCGTTGTTATAAACTGGAAATTGTTTGTTTTTCGAAGAGAATAAAACAGAATAAGGCCTGGAATACAGTAAGTGAGTGAAAAGAGAAGCAGATATATGTTCTTTTCTAAAAAATTAAATGCCAGAAATAATGTTATGATCGTAAACAGTATACGGGGAACCACCTCTCTCAGCCCGTTTGTTAAAACACTTTTCTGAAAAGACCACCCAAAACTTTCCAGCCACATAAAGACCAACATAAAAAAACAAAAAGGGTATACCAGATAGCTATATTCAACAAATAATGGAGCTCTTGCTATGTATTTTCTTTCAATTAAATCACTGGAAAAATACCCTCCTATACAGATAATTAGAAAACCTATTAAACATATTATGCCAGTTAAAAAGGGTAGGTCATTTTTTGTATTGGGCAGATAACTTTTGTAAAAAGGATAGAATTTATAAATTACAGGGATTGACCCGAAAGTTGCCAATGTTGCTAATGTGATTCCTGCATCTGTAATGACTCTGGTTAATCCTAAAAGTTCCGGACCTAATAACCGTGGGGCCAAAATCAGCATATTTATGCCTCCAATTGCAAATCCAATCGAAATAAGTATGGATGATTGAATGCTTTGACGTTTTATGCCCCCCATTAATGATAGTTTCTGGCTAGTATTTTGAGCGAAAATAACCGATTTGTTTAATAATCAACTGAGATACATAGAAGGCTTTAATCAAATATATTATATAATAATATTATATATAATATCCGGTCTAAACTACCTTTATTTCTCCAGATCAATATTTATTAAAATTTGCAACCTAATTTCGCACTGAATTATTAAAAATGGGATTCATAGATAAATGGTTATCAAAGTTATCAGCTTCTTTTCTGGAAGTTGAATTCAGAAATAATATAAAAACCAGCAGAGGAAATTTTAAAGACGAATTTCCATCAGACTTTCTGCAGGATGAAATAGATCTCATCAGGCTGGCAAAAGGTAAAACTATGACCAGTCATGAAAGAATGCAGGCTCTGATTCAAGCTATTGATTACCTGGAAAAACATAAAATTGAAGGAGATATTGTTGAGTGCGGCGTATGGAAAGGCGGTAGCATGTTGATAGCTGCCAAACGTTTACTTAATAATAATTCCAAAGAAAGAAATCTTTATTTATTTGACACGTTTGAGGGTATGTCCAATCCAACAGATTTGGATATTAGCTCTATTGATAATGAAAAGGCAAGTGATCTTCTCGGCAAAGTAGAAAAAACATCCGGAGATAATATATGGTGTTATTCTACAGAACAGGAAGTAGCTAAAACAATGACTTCTTCAGGTTATCCGGTTTCAAAAATTCATTTAATTAAGGGAAAGGTTGAAGATACCATTCCTCATAAATCATTAAACCGAATTGCACTGCTCCGTTTGGATACAGATTGGTATGAGTCAACCAAACATGAATTGGAAAATCTTTTTGATCTTTTAGTTCCCGGTGGTATTCTCATTATTGATGATTATGGCCACTGGTCAGGTGCCCGGAAAGCAGTTGATGAATTTATTGAAAAACGAAAATTGAAACTCTTCCTGAACCGCATTGATTACACTGGCAGAATCGCTATTAAAAACTAATTATGCTTTCAAAAATCATAGAATATTTTCAAGGGAGCTCCATACCTACCAACCCTGAGATTAAAATTGATCAGGAATTACTGTCTAAGGTTATTGCCGAAAACAGGTCCATCCAATCACAAATTTCAAACTGGATAGACAGAGAGGCATTTAAAAAATCATGCTTTAATTATGGTGTTCCGGATTTTATTGAAGTTGTTTTAAATAAGGAGCTAAATAATGAGCCTACCTACACTGATATTATGAAAGCCCTTGCTTATAAACATTTCGGTGATCTGAATTATCTGGAAATCGGTGTTTCGGTAGGTAAGAATTTTCACCAGATGATGAATATTGAAATGCCGGCAAGCATAACAGGATTTGATATTGAAGAAATAAATCCAATTCTCACAACAATTCTCACACAAAAAGACAAATCGACCTGGAACACTCCGGCAAAATCGATCAAAAAATCAGATTCATCACTTACCTCATTTTTGTATAAATCAACACCCGTGGACTATCTCTGTGCAGATGTATGGGATCAGAACAGTTGGCAAAAATTGGAAAACCGTAAATTCAATCTGATTTTTTCTGATGCATTGCATACTCCTGAAGCTATCTTATTCGAATTCGAAATGATTGTCAAATACGGACTACTTGATGATAAATTCATTATTGTTTGGGATGATCTTGTCGGAAAAATGAAAAACGCTTTCTTTAAGATTATAAAAAAATACGACAAGACTTTTGGTATTCAGGATGTATACTTATTGAATATTAATGGATGGGTAGGTCAACATGAACAGCCGCATTCGGTAGGAATCATATCGAATTTTAAACTGTGAAATGAAAGTTGTTTTAACAAACCTATCTAATTCTCTTTTTGAAGAAAGCAGAAACAGACTTAATCAATCTGCTCTGCGACATGGAATTAGACATATTGACTCCTGGGATTTTGAAGACTTGAAGAAAACTGAATTTTTCCGTCAACATGAAGTGTTACTTTCCCAGCCTAAAGGATTAGGGTTTTGGGCCTGGAAGCCTTTCATTATCCTTGATTCATTTTCCCGGTTAATTACAGATGACATTGTTATATATTCCGATTGCGGACATGAAATCATTGATAATCTGGATCCACTCATTAATATTTGTGGCAATCAATCAGATATTATCCTTTTTGAAAATGGGAACCTCGACAATGCAACCTGGACAAAACGTGATTGCTTTGTAAAAATGAATTGCGATTCCAGAAAATTCTGGTATGAACACCAGGTTGATGCATCTTTTCTACTGATAAAAAAGAATGAAAAAACAATAGAATTTTTGCAGGATTGGCTTTATTTCTGCTGCGACTGGCAGGCAAATACAAACAATTTGAATGTTCTGGGTAAAAAGAATCTTCCATCTTATATTGAGCACAGGTGGGACCAGTCAATTCTTTCCTTATTGAGAATTAAATGGAAGTTGGATACGTTCAGAATGCCTTCCCAGTTTGGAAATCATTACAAGTCTCCTGCATTTCGCATTCAAGGTGAATTTAATTGTAAAAATCAATTCAAGCCGGTTCAGCTGAATTACTATGTAAATCATCCAAAACTAAATTCTCCTTATTTTCAATTATTGAATCACCACAGAACTAAAAAGTCTGCGTCGAACAATAATGAGCACAGCATCTCAGGGATTTCACAACTAATTGGCTTTGTCAAAAGATCAGTTAAGCGGTTGCATACATTTCTGCATAAAAAATTTGCGTAAAACTGTATGTATTTTTTCAGTATAATCATACCGACCTATAATTCAGAAGCAACTATACAGGCGGCTCTTACCTCTGTAAAAATTCAGCAATTCAGCAATTTTGAAGTGCTGGTTATCGATGGTAAATCTTCTGATAAAACAATTGAACTATCTAACCAATTTCGTCTGGAAGGCCTGAATCTGACCTGCATTAGTGAACCCGACAACGGTATCTATGATGCCATGAACAAGGGTATTGCAGCCGCAAAAGGAGAATACCTCTATTTTCTCGGATCAGATGACACCCTGTTCAATGAGCAGGTATTGCATCAAGTTGCTGATTCCATTAACCTGCAACCGGCTGATCTCATTTATGGAAATGTTCTCATGTCAACATCCGGCCAACGCTACGATGGCGCTTTCACCTATGAAAAATTGCTGACCAAAAACATCTCTCATCAGGCAATCTTTTATAAGCGAACAATTTTTCAGCAACTGGGAGGGTATAACTTAAAATACAAACTGCATGCAGACTGGGACTTCAATCTTACCTGCTTCAAAAACGAAACTGTTCAGAAAGCTTATATAGAGCTGATCGTAGCCCATTTTACAGAAGGCAGCACCAGCTCAAAACCGGATAAAACTTTTATCCAGGCCGCCCTTCTTCCAGCAATCCTGCAATACCAAAACAGTCACCAGGAGTTTCTTCGTTCCATTAAAAATTTTGATTTTCTTTGGCGCCAAATCCGAAATGCGCAAATCAATAGCAGTGCTTCTATTACCGGTTTTAATCCACGGCAAGCTTCCTATATCCTTCAGATGATCCGCTTTCAGTCAATGGTCTCCAATACATCACTTCAGTATGGTGTAGTTTCAAAAGCCCTTATGACATCCTGCTTTTTGTATTGTAAATTGAAGAAGGCAATATGAAACAGCTGAGCATCCTATATGTTAACTTTCACAGCGAGGAATTCATTCGCGCAAGTGTGCTGTCTTATATCCATTCCACACAACTGGACCTTGAAATTATAATTATCGATAATTCTGGCTCTGCAGAAAAATTCAAACCACTGCTCCAGGAATTTCCAATGATTCGTTATCTGGATGCAGGTTACAACGCCGGTTTCGCAAGAGCGAATAATATTGGTCTTTCAAATGCAAAAGCAGCCAATATCCTGTTATTGAACCCTGATACCTTATTGCCAAACAATATCCTGGATAATATCTGTCACGACTTTATCAATTCCCCTTATATTGCTGCCGGTGCTCAATTGCTAAACGAAGATGGCAGTCCCCAGATCAGTGGAAATTATTTTGCGAAGGGAGGGATCAATCATTTCCTGCCACTTCCAGTATTCGGACAATTTGTTAAAAAACTTGCGCTCTTCTTCAACGCTAAAAAAACCAATCTTCCCAATACTGATTCACTGGTTGAAGTAGACTGGATCAATGGTGCGTTTATCCTCGTTAAAAAAGAAGTGCTTTCCAAAGCCGGATTACTGGATGAAGATTTTTTTCTCTATGCTGAAGAAATTGAATGGTGTTCCAGGCTTCGTAAGCAGGGAAAACTTGCCATATTCGGTCAATATAAAGTGATTCACCTCGAAAGTGCATCCGCCAATGAAGCCTTTAAGTCCTCCGGTAAAGGGTATTATAATCTCTACGATAAAAAAGGACTCCAGATCATGGTGTCCAATTTTCTTAGAATCCGAAAACAATTCGGAACAGGATGGTTTCTAATCCACCTGGCTGTATATACGCTTGAACTTCCGTTGCTGTATGCCTCCTCTTTTTTTCGCAGCCTGACCGGAAAAAGCTATCCCATTGGACTAATCTCCGGCTACCGGAAAAACCTTGCCAGCCTGTATAAACTCAGCCTGAAAATGATCCGGAACCAACCCTGGTTTTACAAGGTGCTATGACACTGCAGGTGACTCCTTCTTCCGGTATTCTACATATGCTCCTGCAACTAGCAACAATACTAATAGAATGGTACTGGCAGTAGTAATTGTCTTACTCAATGCCACCGCTTTAGGCTCAAATTTGAATTCGATTGAATGCTGTCCGGCAGGGATTGCCATCCCTCTTAATACATAATTCGTTTTCACATGCGGAACCAACTTGCCATCCAGATACGCATTCCATCCCTTGTCATAATAGATTTCACTGAAAACCGCAAACTGCGGACTTGCAGCTGAACTCTTATACACCACCACATCATTTTTGTTTTCAACCCAGGTGATTGTTGCACTTGAATCATACACCGGTGCTGTCCCTACTGATTCCTTATATTTTTCCTGCACCACCGCCACTTCTCTTAAATTGGTGCTATCCAATGCCTGAATCTCCGCATTTCCATCCGCCACCAACTGCACCTGCTTCACTAACCAAACTGGTCCGTATGCATTCGGATTCATCTGCACCACCGGCTGCCCATCTTGCGGATTCTGCATAATGAAATACCGTGTATTGAGCATATTGTACACTTCCATATTGCCCTTGCTCAATTGATAATTGATGAGATCCTGGTATAAGCCCAGTTTAGCCGGACTATAACCACCAATTGAATTATGGAAATAGGAGGCTCTTGCAGATTCAAATGGATTGGCTCCGGATGCTCTGTCAAAAACCCGATAAGGCTGTTTGGTGTCCTGCAAAATCTGAAGATCTGCAGCATTCGGACTTAATCCCGCTTCAAACTCTTCCTTATCTACAAAATTGTCAGCATTCAAATACCTGCGCCCAACAGTGATTAAATCCAATGACGATAAGGACACAATTGCCAGTAATACAAAAGATAATTTAATGCGCCCTTTTGCATAATAGTACATCAACCCAATGGCCAATCCTATCAGGGCTAATGCACGCAATAAATCCTTGCCATATATAGACTTCCTGTCATCCTGCAAGGCAGATATTACAGACTGAGCAAATGATTGTGCCTGCTGCAACACTTCCGGATTCTGCTGCCCCTGCGCCATCATGCCCATCAATTGCTGTTTCAACGAAGCATCATTGGGAGATGTAAAATCTGCCATCACATAAAACCCGATATAAAGCACCAATACACCAGCCAGTGCATAGCCGGCCAGCTTCAACTTCTTCCAATCGAGCGTTCCTTTTTCCTTCGCTTCAATAAACTGCTGCATGCCCAATCCCGCTAATAATGGAAAAGTCAATTGTGGAATTATTAATGAAATAGTAGGCGCTCTGAACTTATTATACAAGGGCAAATAATCAAAGAGAAAATAATTAATGCTGGAAAAATTCTTTCCCCAGGCTAAAACAATACCAATTATAGTAGCAGCAATAATCCAGCCCTTATGCCAGGATTTCACATAGAACAATCCCAAAATAAACAATGCACAGATAATCGCTCCAAAATAGACAGGTCCGGAAGTGCCGGGCTGATCACCCCAATAGGCTGGCATTAGCTGTTTAACAAATCCAGCTGCCTGCTCTTCTGACATCCCGGTTTTTTCCTGAAATACTTTAGCCATCCGGGTATCTTCTCCAAATTCACTAACAGCTTCTCCGGCAGCAGCTCTTACCGTGCTTCCTCCATATATTCTGGGCACCATAAAGGTCATGGTTTCTCCGATCCCATAACTCCACATAAAAGCATAATCCTTATCCAGTCCGCCTTTTGTAAGATTGGTTGAATCTTTTCCAATCGTAACTTCCGATCTCCCGCCCCGCATGGTTTCCTTCGAATAATCCTGCAATGGATACCAACTGATCGCATAGGAAGCTATGCCCAATAATCCTGCACCCAATGCTACCAGGCCACTTATAATTACCGGTTTTACTGCCTTACCCTTAATTCCATGCACCAAATACGCTACACTCATGCAGGCCATGATGATTGCAGTATAATACACCACCTGAACGTGTTGTGTACTGGTTTGCAAACCTAAAAACAAAGCCAGCAATCCCGCACCCAACAAATACCTGCCCTGGAATATCAGCATCAATGAGGCGATCACTGCAGGCATATATGCAATCGCCCACATTTTGGTATTATGTCCCACTGCTATGATTACCGGATCATACGTAGCCCAGGCAAATGCGATGGCTCCCATGGCTGCAATCAGCGGTTTCAGTCTGAATACAATCCCCAAGAAATAAAAACTAATACAGGCCAGGAAGAAAAAACTCACGGGAACCGGCATCCAGAGCGTTAATAAATTCTGTAAATAAATGGTTTGGATTACCGTTCCTTCAAATGCGATAGCAAAGGCCGGCATACCACCAAACATACTATTGGTCCACAAGGGGAAATAGCCATACTTCTCTTTGAATTCAAAGGACTGCTGCGCCATCCCCCTCCATCCCAGGGTATCATGCTGCTCTACTACCTTTCCCATCAGGGCAGGCTGACAATAAATAATTGCAATTACAAGAAAGGCAAGGATAGCGTACAGATGGGGGGCGGCTTTTTTGAACCAGGCTGAATTCATACGAGCGTTTCAATTTAAGCCGGCAAAATAAGACATATTTTCAGAACCAAAGCCGGGCCTCAACTGCTTTAAGATAGTTCCGAACAGAAGCACGCACCGGTGCTTTCTTAATTTGAAAGGGTATTTTTAGAATAGTAGCAATGCTCGAAAAGAAAAACCTGAAATCAAATCCGGATTTCCTAAGATAAAATCCTGACCATAAAAACGCAGTGGTTATAAAATATCCAACTGGCAAATACTTCCAGGCAACTTTAGATTTGTTCACCCACATCATAGACAACTGTACCGGCCTGGGTTTCCGGCCAAGCGGAGACTCCTTGTGAAACAGCTCAGCCCGCCCATCATACCCTATGCAAAAACCTGCATCCAGGATCCGGTAACTCAAATCATATTCTTCCATCCCATAAAAAAAATCAGTCGGATAATCACCCGCCGCCTGCCAGGCTTCCTTCTTTATTACATGTGCACAGCCCACATAATAGGCTGTCAGAAACCGATCCCGATCTTTGTACTTCTCAAAATTTTTATGCGGAAAAGCAGTCACCTGGATCTCCCGATTATCATAATACCGCACTTTACAGCCCATAGCGCCTAATGGAAGTTCTCCCGAAAAGGGTTCCTGCACCCCTTCCCAAAGTTTAACCAGAAACTGCGGATCTTCCACCACCACATCATCGTCCAGGAATAACATCCATTCGCCTTTGCTATGCGGCACTGCATAATTTCGTCCCCCCGCCACACCCAGATTACCTGGTGCATGGATGAACTGAACTGGCAGTTCCGGATGTTTCTTTAAATACCTGTGCACGATCTCGTAATCTTCTGTAGATGCATTATTCAGCAACACAACATCCGATACATATCGTTCCCGTTGATCCAGCCGTAACAGGCTGTCCAACAGGTCCAGGGTATCACCTGGACGGTTATACGTTATAATTATTATGCTGAACCCCCACATGAAACACAAATTAAACTGATTTTTGCCGTATGGCTTTTTCTCAATTGAACAAATTAGCGGCGATTGGCAACCTGGCTTTCCTGATCTCCTTCCTGATGCGCTATTTTCCCCTCTTACAGGGAAGTGTAACCGAATCCATGATCCTCATAACCGGATTGGCGATTTCTGTTGCACTCAATATCGCTTGGATGGCCAGTTTTATTTATTTGGGACTGGTAAAGAAATCCCGCCCCGAAATAAACATAATCAGCATACTGAATGTAATCGTTATTTTAGTTCAATTGTATTTACTCCTTGTATGATCCACCACATCGTTAAAGATAAATCTTCCCGATTGTTCATCATCCTGGCAGGCTTCTTCATCGCCAATGCTGTGATTGCTGAAATCATTGGTGTGAAAATCTTTTCTCTCGAATCTACCCTGGGTATTGAAAAAGCTAATTTCACGCTATTGGGAGAATCCGGCCTTGCTTTTGATCTTTCAGTAGGCGTGCTGCCCTGGCCGGTGGTGTTTATCATGACTGATATAATCAATGAATATTATGGGGTCAGAGGAGTGCGGTTTCTCTCAGTGCTTACAGCCGGACTCATCAGCTTTGCCTTTTTTGTGTTTTATTTCTCTATCTCCATGGCACCCGCTGATTGGTGGCAGGTGTCTCAAACCGATAAGGGAGTGCCCGATATGCAGGCTGCCTACACCCAGATATTGGGACAGGGCATGAATATTATCATCGCGTCATTAACAGCCTTCCTGGTGGGACAATTAACCGATGCCACCGTTTTTCGCCATATCAAACGATTCACGGGTGAAAAAAGAATCTGGATGCGCGCTACGGTATCCACGTTGTTTTCTCAACTTATTGATACCGTAGTAGTATCTTATATCTACCTGTATTTTTCTTTGGGTTTCAGTTTCCCGAGAGTGACTGCCATTGCGATAGTGGGGTATACCTACAAGTTCACCATTGCCATTCTTTGCACCCCTCTTATTTACTTGATTCATTACCTGATTGAACGATACCTGGGTCGCGAAAAAGCGACCAGCATGAAACAAGCCGCCCTGGGTTTGTAAAATCTACGTTAAAGCGTCCTTCCGGATTAAACGCTGGCTTCCATTGCCGGTCTATTGAAGTACATTGGTTAACCTAAAGCTTCAATTATGCGCCAGCTTTACCTATTATCCGGCTTCCTGTTTGCCTTCCTGGTGACTGCCACCGGAAGTTTTGCCCAATCCTGGCCGGTCAGCTTTGACCTTTCAGGGGGCGATCGCCTTAAAGTTTATGAGCCCCAGCCCAGCCGCCACAGCTCCGGTGAACTGGTCTTCCAGTCGGCCGTTGCGTACTATCGCAATGAGTCCGGCGAACCTGTTTTTGGTACCTTATGGGCTACTGCCTATACCCAGGAGCAGGGTTCTTATGAACGCTTTATGCGGATGACAGTCTCGGCGTTAAAATTCCCCGCCGAAATTGATGAGTTTACCACTGGCAGACTTTCCAGGGAACTGGAGCAGGCAGTTACGGAACAGCGGGTGTTGTTTTCCAAAGACCAGTTGAAAAAAGGCCTGGAGCTACAACAACAAAAAGAAAAATTGGCCGGCGATTTTAATAACAAACCTCCCAAACTCATCTACCGGGATAAACCCAGCTTGCTGGTAATCGTGGATGGGAATCCCATCTGGCAAAAGAATGAAAACTGGGGCGTAGAAGCGGTGGTGAACTCTCCCAATACCATTGTTAAAAGCAATGGAAAGATTTTTATCTACGGAGGTAATTACTGGTACGCAGCTAACCGGCTGGATCAGCCCTTTACCTATGCTTCCAATCCTCCTTCCAATTTGGATCGAATTGCTGCAGATGTAAAGTCAAACGTTGAAAAGAGCCAGGAGACTGCTGACAAATCCGAATTTGATTCAGAGTTTGATGAAGATGAATACAAGGGGCCGGTTGCTGAAGTTTTGGTTAGTACGGAGCCCGCCGAACTGATTCAAAGCAGGGGAGAAGCGGCTTTTAATCCAATCTCCAACACCAATTTGTTATACGTTGAGAACTCTCCCAATGAATTGTTCATGGATGTAAGTTCACAACAGTATTATGTGCTCCTCTCCGGAAGATGGTATCGTTCTTCCTCTTTAAAAGGTAACTGGCAATACATTCCTGCAGAACAGTTGCCACAGGATTTTGCCAACATTCCGGTTGGTTCACCAAAAGATAATGTATTGGCCAGTGTTGCAGGTACTCCAGCTTCCCGCAATGCATTAATGGATGCTGAACTGCCTCAAACGGCCAGGGTTGACCGAAAAACAGCAACAGCATCAGTTGACTATGACGGTGATCCGGAATTCCAATCCATTGAAGGAACCCGAATGGATTATGCAACCAATACAAATGCTACTGTAATTCGCTATAAACGCAGGTATTACCTGGTTGACAATGGAGTATGGTTCCAGTCCGGCTCTCCGAATGGTCCCTGGGTGGTTAGTACGGTTCGTCCGGATGAAGTGGATCTGATCCCGGCACGTTACCCCGTATATCCTGTCAAGTATGTTTATATCTATGATGTGCATCCGGATTATATCTACATGGGATACACTCCCGGTTACCTCAACACCTATGTGTATGGTCCCACAGTAGTATATGGTACCGGTTTTTATTATCGTCCCTGGTACCGCCGCTATTATTATCCAAGACCTTTCACCTGGGGATTCAATATGCATTATACTCCCTGGTATGGCTGGTCCATCGGTTTCGGTTACCGTACCGGCTGGTTTAATGTTGGATATGGATACCATCGTCCCTGGAATTACTGGCATGGTGGCTGGTGGGGACCATCCGTTTATCGTCCGGCATACTGTGCACCGCGTTATCGACACTATGGATATTATGGGTATCGAAACAATACCCTTATCGTAAACAATAATTATTACGGAAACAACTACCGAAACTACCGGTATAATAATGTATACCAGTCCAGGCCAGCTATAACCAGCAGGGATAACCGCAGATATTACGGTGGAAACTATTCGGGGAATTACAATAACAGAAATAATAATGACCGGAACAATGGAAACAATAATCCTGGTGTAAGACCTAACAGGAATTATTATGGTACCAACAGAGATCGCGAATATAATAATCGAAACAATACACCCAATCGCAACAATAGTTATGGTAATACAAACCGGCCCGACAGAACCTATCGCCCGGGTAACCAGGGAAATGGCAACAGGCCTGAAAATCAACCGGGACAACGACCTTTGGTAACCCGCCCCAATAGTCCGGAAAGAATGGAAAGAACCGGACGTCCACAGATCAGTCGGAATGAAACACCACAACGCAGGCCGGAAGTCAGGAGAGAAGCTCCTTCTCGTCCGTCTGGTGGTAATCAGGGCAGACCCAATGGTAGTGGTGGACAAAGAAGTGGAGGAGGAAACTCAAGACCGGAGCGCAGAGGAAACTAAACATCCTTGCCCATAATATAATCATCCATGACAAACCCATGGCCAATATTAAGGACAACTTCCTCTTCGATTTCAAAACCCATGGAAGTATAAAATCGAACGGCTTTGTTTTTTTTATTCACATTCAGAACCAGGTGCGCGCCCTCATGGGTGCGCACTTCTTCTTCTACCATGTCAAGCAATGCTCTGCCAATTCCTTTTCCATGCATGGAAGGCAGCACATAGAGTTTGTGTAATTTCCAGGTTGCGTCTTTCAGTTTTCCATAAGCAGCGAACCCCACTTCCTGGCCTTCTATCTCGGCAATGATAAATTGATGCTGTTGTGCTTCCATCTGCTGCTCCAACGAATCCGGGCTATACATCAACTTAAGCATGTACTCAATCTGCTCCGGTGGAATGATAGAACTATATACTTCCGGCCAGATGGTATGTGCCAGGTAACCAATGGTTGGAATATCATCCTGGTCTGCACTTCTGATAACTAATGCATCACTCATTTCTCAAAGCAATTTGCTGATGCAATTTAATCGCTTGCCAGGAAAGTTTGACAGCTACCAGGAAGGAAAGTGCCGCCGTTCCAAATAGAAGGCCGGAAGAAATGCTGTCCGTGATCGTATTATCCTGTTGCGCCATCAAAAACAGGTCATACAATCCATGAAAGAGTACTGCCAACAGCAAACCCCGGATCTTCAGTCCCCATTCCCTTTCTTTACCGACGAACCTGGCCAGACCGAAATAATAGCCCATCAATACACCGAAAGTTGCATGGGCAGGTACTGCCAAAACCATACGCAGGAGTCCGGTTTGCCAGCCATACTGAAACACATAACCTATATTTTCAAGCGTGGCAAATCCCATAGAAACCATCACACCATAAACAATTCCATCAAATGGTTCATTGAAAAATGTACGTTTGTAGGCGTACAGCCGAACCATGGTCCACTTCATCAGTTCTTCGGTAAAAGCTACCACTACAAAAGCAAGTAAACTGTAATACAGCCAGCCTTCCTTGGGTAAGAAAGTATCCAGCAGATGAACTCCGGCCGTTTCAAGAAGCAAGGTTGGCAGGATCGCCAACATGCCCAACAGAAAAGAAAGAACCAATGCCTTAAGTGGTTCTTTTTCCAGTTTATCTGCCGAATAGATAAACCACATAATCGCTATACCGGGAGCAAGTGCCAGCGCCAACAATTCCATAGATGAGGTTTGCTCCGCTGAAATTAGTGAATTAATATTGAGACAGAATTTACAACATGCGTGGAGTACTGCTTTTTTTATCCGGATTTCTTTTCTTAACCGCCAATGCCCAGCAATTTGGTGGCCATCCGTTAAGCCAACGCTGGTTACAAATCAAAACTCCCCGAACTCAGGTAATCTTTCCGGTGGGATGGGATTCTACCGCCAGGCGGGTAGCCAGCATTTTAAATAAGATCGACGGGGTTGCTTCTTTTCCACTAACCAGCCCAGTACCTGTTATCCTGCAACATCATACAACCCAGTCAAACGGATATGTGGCGCTGGCTCCATTGCGCAGTGAATGGTATATGACTGCACCGGTGAATGGTTTTGAATTGGGTAGCATTAACTGGCCTGAACAACTGGCACTGCATGAACAACGACATTTTCAGCAATATCAGCGCTTTAACCGGGGTGGTGCAAAAGTTTTCAGGTTCCTGTTAGGCCAACAGGGACAAGCACTCGCCAATGCACTCACAGTACCCGATTGGTTTTTTGAAGGCGATGCCGTGTTCCAGGAAACACTTTTAAGCGAGCAGGGCAGGGGCCGCATGCCTTCCTTCTTCAATGCCTGGAATGCGCTTCAGGAAGCTGGTAAAAATTATTCCTATCAAAAATTGCGGAATGGATCCCTACGCGATTTTACTCCCAGTCATTACCAGTTGGGTTACTTACTCCTGCAATATGGACAACAACAATACGGACTTTCGTTCTGGAATAAAGTAACCACTGATGCTGCCGCCATGAAGGGAGGATTTTACCCCTTTCAAAAAGCGGTAAATGAATACAGTGGAATAACATTCAAGGAGTTTCGAAAAAAGGCATTGGATGTGAACCAGGACACCGGAAAATTTCAGCCGGTTATCAATGAAGAAAATCCACTGTACACAGAAACGGGCGACTTGCTCTATCTACGCTCGAGTTATGCTGAATTACCTGCATTTTATTTGCGGTTAAAAACAGGAGAAGAAAAGAAGATCCGCGTCCGCGATCAAAGCCTGGATTCCTATTTTTCCTATGCCAATGGCAAAATTCTCTATGCGGCCTACCAACCCGATACCCGCTGGGGCTGGAGAGATTATTCAGATTTGAAAATACTGGATATCGCAACCGGTAAACAGGACCGCATAACCAGCCGTACTACTTATTTCACTCCGGCACTTTCCTCCACGGGAGATTCAATTATCGCAGTGCTACAGGATGCTTCGGGTAAATCCGCCCTTCATTTATTAACTGCTGATGGAAAACTGCTGAAAGAATTTCCGAATGATTCGGGTTATATCTATTCCTTTCCCCGCTTTGCAAAAAATACCCTGCTAACGGCAAGCAGGAGCCGAAAAGGAGAGATGACTCTTCATGCCATTGACCTGGTTACCAGTGAACACAAAGCCCTCTTTAACTGGTCCAACCATATTATCGGTTATCCTATGCCGGTAGGTGACTCCGTATTTTTCACGATGTCGGTCAATAACCGGGATCAAACCTTGTTATTCTTTAACAATCAACTGACCCTCCTGGATACCGGTAATCAACTTACCGGAACGTATCAGCCAGCTGTTATGGATCAGCAACTTACCAATATGCAGTTTACCGCACATGGGTATAAACTGGTTACCAGGTCCATTTCAGTACAAAAACTGCTTCCAGTTGATCAAATACTAACCCTCCCTATGATACTGCAGGAAGGCGAACAATACAAAACTGCACCTGCATCCTTCCTCCATTATGATACGGACACTACGCTGAAAATCAAACAATATAAGAATACCAGTGGTTTTTTAAATGTTCATAGCTGGACACCCTGGTATGAAGAACCTGAATTCAGTCTTACGGCCCACTCGCAAAACCTGCTGAATAATTTTCAAACCAATTTATCAGCCACTTACAATCGAAATGAAGACTTTACCAAACTTGGTTTCCAGTCGGTTTTTGGTGGTTTGTTCCCCTTTGTCAGGGCAGGATTCGATTATACGTTTAACCGACAGGCCGTATTTCGCAACAGGAATATTCGCTGGAATGAACTTGAACTTAGCACAGGTTTACAACTGCCGTTGAACCTGAGCAGCGGCAGACAATTTAGCTCACTCACACTATCCTCTGACTTCATTTTCAATCAGCCCTGGTTCCGGTTGCCGGAAAAAGATTCCCTGGGCAATCGTTCTTATGCCTACCTGAACAATCAACTGGTGTTTGCGATTCAAACACAACAGGTCCGCCAGCAGATATTTCCCAAATGGGCCGGCACCATTCGCTTTCAATACAGAAATGCCATCAACAGATACTCCTCACGTCAATGGTTAGCTGCAGGCAATCAGTATTTCCCAGGATTCGTACGCAATCACAGCCTGGTGCTGGGTTGGGCAGTTGGTGGTCGGGATAGTCTGCCCGGCATTCGATTCAGTAATAACTTCCCATTTGCCCGGGGATATGAAACGCTCAACCTGTTCCGGATGCAACGCACTGGTATCAGTTATCATTTCCCGATTGCTTATCCGGATGCCGGACTGGCACAAATTGTTTACCTGCTTCGCGTGCGGGCAGCTGCCTACTTCGATTATGCCAGGGCAAAGGATCCGCAACTGTTCAGGCAATCTGGTTGGATCAATTTCAGATCAACCGGACTCGAATGTTATTTTGATACACGATGGTGGAACCAGTTACCGGTGAGTTTCGGCATCCGCTATGCCTACCTGTTAGATCCGGATCGCATGGGTAGTATTGGCTCCAATCGCTGGCAGTTTATCCTGCCAGTTAACCTGATCCCATCTGGCGCAGCCAAATCAGACCGGGAGAAAAGGAAGCAATTTTCAGTATTTTAGTCTTTCTTTTGCCCAATCCACCAAAGCTTCCATCATGAAACGATTGCTTGTTCTAATACCTTTTGCACTGCTTTTTATTGGCTGGATGGTTAATACGCCAGTAACCACAGCCAGCTGGATACGGATCAATCAACTGGGTTATCTCCCCAGGGGTACCAAAGCCGCTGTTTGGGCGTCCAAAGAAAATAAGATGATCAATACTTTCAACCTGGTGGATGCCTCTACCGGAAAAAAAGTCTTTCAGGGTAAAGCAGGCACCGCATTTGGTGCCTATGGCCCCTTTCAGCAATCCTTTCGCCTCGACTTTTCGGCTTTTAAAAAACCAGGTCGTTACTTCCTTGAAGCAGGTGGCGCACGTTCTCCTGAATTTGTTATTTCTGATACTGCTTATAAAGGAACCGCTGATTTTTGCCTGCGGTACATGCGTCAGCAACGTACCGGATTCAATCCCTTCCTGGAAGACAGTTGCCATACCAGGGATGGTTATACGCTGTATGGTCCCATGCCCGACAGCACACATATCGATGTTGTTGGTGGCTGGCATGATGCCACGGATTACCTGCAATATGCTACCACTTCCGCTAATGCCACCTATCATCTGCTGATGGCCTATCGCGATTTTCCAACTGCCTTCACTGATACCAAACAGGCAAATGGACTGGATGGGAATAATGGAATTGCAGATGTAATGGATGAAGCCAAATGGGGACTCGACTGGTTGCTTAAAATGCACCCGCGGCCCGACTGGATGTTTAACCAGATCGCCGATGACCGTGATCATATCTCATTAAGAATGCCAGCTCTCGATAGCCAGTATGGAAGAGGTTATGAACGTCCGGTTTATTTTATCAATGGTGAACCACAACAAAGAGGAAAATTCGTGAATAATACCAAGGGCACATCCTCCACCGCTGCAAAACTTTCTTCTGCTTTTTCATTAGGAGCAACCCTATTTCAGCAAAACAACCTATCCTACAGTAAGCTGCTGACTGAAAAAGCATCTACCGCCTACCAATACGCGCTGATCAAACCAGGCGTTACACAAACAGCTTCCGTAAAAGCTCCTTATATCTATGCAGAAGATAACTGGGTGGATGATATGGAACTGGCAGCAGCGCAGTTAAATAAACTTTCCGATGCCTATTCTTATGCGCAACAGGAACCCATCACACCCTGGCTGGGAAAAGATACCGCGCATCATTATCAGTGGTATCCTTTTATTAACCTCGGTCATTTTGAACTCGCCAAAAGAGCAACCGGAACTGAACGCGCAACCGTTATAGCTTATTACCAACAGGGACTCGAAGCAGTTTGGCAAAAATCCAAACAAAACGCTTTCCACCGTGGTGTTCCTTTTATCTGGTGTAGTAATAACCTCACTACTTCTCTTGCCATCCAGGGTATCTGGTACAAACAACTAACCGGTGATTCCAGGTACGATGCCCTGACGCAAGCCAATATCGACTGGCTTTTTGGCATGAACCCCTGGGGCACCAGCATGGTATATGGATTACCTTCCTGGGGAGATACACCCGTGGATCCGCATTCTGCGTTTACCCATCTGAAGAATTATCCCATAGACGGCGGACTGGTAGATGGACCGGTTTACGGCTCTATCTATGGTAACCTGATCGGTATCAAATTATTTAACGAGGATGAATATGCGCCCTTCCAGAGTTCCCTGGTTGTGTATCATGATGATTATGGTGATTATTCCACCAATGAACCTACTATGGATGGAACAGCATCCCTTATTTATTTGTTAGCTGCGCTTGAATCTCAGTTGAAGTTTGCAAAACCCTGATCTTAAAAATGCACCACATGTTCCGTGTGGTGTGGCTTCTTATGAATCCAGTGATTGATCTGCCGGTTGAGTAATGCGGATCCACTGCCCACCAGGGCACCTGCCAGCACATCCGTTGGATAGTGCACGCCTAAATACATGCGCGAGTAACCTACCGCGGATGCCCAACCGAAAGCTGGTACCGCCACATACCATTTGGGATACTCAAGATACAAAGCAGTGGCGGTTGCAAATGCCTGTGAAGTATGTCCGGATGGAAAAGAAGGGCTTCCTCCTGCACCGGCTTTTGGAATATCCGAAGGGTATTCAGTAAAGGGTCGGTTACGATTGACCGAAAATTTCAAAGCAGCCGTAATACCGGTTGAAATCAGGATTGTTTTGCCAACATTCCAGGCAGCCAGCTTCATGTTTTTATTTCCGGATAGTTGTCCGCCTATTAACAAACCCGCCGGCACTCCTAAACTGATCCAGTTGGTTGAATTTGAAATCAATTGCTGGAATTCGAGCGGTTCATGCCTGCGATGTTCAGCCAGTTCTACCAGGGTGGATCGATCTATGGCAGGGGCCTGGGCAAAAAGACAAACAGGCAGCAAGCAACTCAGTTGCAGTACCACCTGTTTCCAAATTCGGTAATTCATATACCTGAAATTACCAATATTCTCAAATTGCCTATGTTAAATTCGCCAAACTGGTTTCCAATACTTCTATCTTGGCTACCGCGTCGGCTCTTTTTTTCTTCTCCATTTCAACCACTTCGGGTTTCGCATGCTGCACAAAGCGTTCATTGGTCAGTTTCTTATCACAGCTCGCCACAAATCCCTTCAGGTAATCCAGTTCTTTCTGCAGGTCTTCTTTCTGCAAACCGGTATCCACCGGCTTTTCTGATTCAATGTAAAACTGATCCTTTCCAATTACCACAGCCATGGTTTGTGGTACTGCTTCTGTAACATATCCAATAGAAGCTGCATTTACCTGTTTCAATAGGATCGACTGGATCGTATGATACAGTTCAGTCTGGGTCGTATTCACAAACAACCGGATGCTTTCCTTTGGCTTGAGCTGCGCCTTGTTGCGCTGATCCCGGATACCACTGATCACCTGCTTCAGCAATTCGCCTTCGGCCAGGAAGCTTTCCTCCGTTTTGGATGTTGCTGCTGTTGGCAAGGCATCTACCGGTGTAAACTGCCGCACACATAGTTCATCTCCCTCTTTCCGATCCGCCAGCAGATGATAAATTTCTTCCGTAATAAAGGGCATATAGGGATGCAGCAACTGCACCAGCTCTTCATAAAATGCAATAGCCTGTTGCAGGTGCCATGCATTCACCGGCTCATCCACTCCAGGTTTGATCCACTCCAGGTACCAGCTACAATAATCATCCCATACCAGGGAATAAATGGTCTTCAAAGCTTCACTCAAACGGAATTGTTGCATCAACTGATCCACCTCTGCACGCACCTGGTTTAAGCGGCTGCGGAACCAGGCATTGGGCCAGTTCATGCTTACAAATTGCTCACTTTGTTTATCCGGATGGAAGCTCTCCCGCTCTTTCCACATCGTGATCAGCTTAAGCGCATTCCACATTTTGTTGTTGAAATTCCTTCCCTGCTCCAGCGCCGCTTCATCAAATAACAAATCGTTTCCGGCAGGAGAGGAGATCATGATTCCAAAGCGAACAGCATCAGCCCCATACTTATCAATCAACTCCAGCAGATCAGGTGAATTCCCCAGGCTCTTGCTCATCTTACGTCCCTGCTTGTCGCGCACCATACCTGTGAAATATACATCCCGGAAAGGTATCTGCTTTTCGTACTCCATGCCCGCCATAACCATGCGCGCTACCCAGAAGAAAATGATATCCTGGCCGGTTACCAACACAGAAGTCGGATAGTAATACCGGATTTCTTTATTCCCGGGTTCTGTAATTCCATTGAATACTTCAATCGGCCACAACCAGGAGGAGAACCAGGTATCCAGTACGTCTTCGTCCTGCTTCAAATCATCCGCGCTGAAACTTACCGAACCATTAGAGGTAACAAATGCTGCATATGCTTCCTCCCTTGTTGGTGCCACCTGGAAACTTCCATCAGGCGCATAGAAAGCCGGTATTTGTTGTCCCCACCACAACTGGCGACTGATACACCAATCCTTCACATTCTCCAGCCAGTATTTATAGGTAGCTAAAAACTTATCGCCAGGATGTATCCGGATATCACCACTTACTACTGCATTTAAAGCAGGTTCAGCTAGTTCCTTCATGCGCACAAACCATTGGGTGGAGATCCGCGGTTCTACTACCACACCTGTACGCTGACTGTAACCCAGCCTGGTACTGTATTCTTCTTCTTTCACCAACTGCCCGTTCTCACGCAATGCTTCCACCACCAGTTTACGCGCCTTGAAACGATCCACGCCTATATGTATCTGTGCAGCTTCACTTAAAGTGCCATCCGCATTCAGGGTGTCCACTACTTCCAGCTGGTGTTTCAATCCCAGGTTGTAATCGTTGATATCATGTGCCGGCGTCACTTTCAATGCGCCGGTTCCAAAGGCTGTATCAACATATTCATCAAAGATGATCGGGATCTTCCGGTTGATGAGGGGAACATAAGCAAATGCACCTTTCAGGTGCGCATAACGTTCATCGTTAGGATTCACACAAATCGCCGTATCTCCCATGATGGTTTCGGGTCTTTGCGTTGCGATAACAATCCCATTACCTGCAAAGGTTTCCAAAGGCTGACCATCTGCAGTTTCCAGGCGATAACAAACATGATACAGTTTGCCCTGGATATCCTTGTATTCAACTTCTTCATCACTCAGGGCAGTTTTAGCGGATGGATCCCAGTTGATCATACGCGCACCCCGATAAATCAGTCCCTTTTTAAAGAGATCAACAAATACTTCAATAACCGCTTTATAATAATGATCATCCATGGTGAAGCTCACCCGGTTCCAATCCACACTGCAACCCAGTCGCTCGATCTGGTTATAGATGATGCCACCATATTTTTCTTTCCATTCAAAGGCATAGCGAAGGAATTCCTCCCGGCTCAGATCTGCCTTTTTGATACCCTTTTCCTTTTCGAGCATCTGTACCACTTTGGCTTCTGTGGCGATGGAAGCATGATCGCTACCTGGCACCCAGCAGGCATTGAAACCACTCATCCGGGCTTTGCGTACCAGGATGTCCTGCACGGTTTCATTTAAGGTATGCCCCATGTGTAATACACCCGTAACATTGGGAGGAGGGATGACCACCGTAAAAGCCGGACGTTCATCCGGTTTGCTGGTGAAATACGCCTTATCCTTCCAGATTTGAGTCCATTTGGCCTCCGCTTCCGCGGTCATAAAATTCTTAGTCAATTCCATATGCTTGCCTTGCTTTCGTGCAGGGCCGCAAAAATAAGAAAAGCTACCCGTGCTACCTAAGCCCACCTGCAGCCTGCTAAATTATTTAGTATTTTATTTGTTTATGTTTGGTGTCCATACTAAATTTGAGTGTTCGTTTCACTTTTTCACCTTTCACTTTTCACCTTTCACTTCCTCATGTATGCCATCGTCGACATAGAAACCACCGGCGGCTTTGCTTCCAGCAATGCCATCACTGAAATTGCCATCATCCTGCACAATGGCAGGGAGGAGGAGGGAAGGTATAGTACGCTTATTAATCCCGGCCGACCAATACCCCGTGCCATTACAGCACTTACCGGTATATCAGATGAGATGGTCGTTGATGCTCCTTCGTTTGAGAGCATAGCTCCACATATTCACAACCTGCTGCAAAACCGGATTTTCGTAGCACATCATGTGAATTTTGATTATTCTTTTGTGCAAAGTCACCTGGCTGAAGCCGGCTTCCCGCTACGATCAAAAAAACTCTGTACCGTCCGGTTGGCCAGGCAGGTGTTTCCCGGTCTCGCCAGTTATAGTTTGGGTAATCTCTGCAGGTCTTTATCCATCCCGATTGAAAACCGGCATAGGGCAGAAGGAGATGCCGCTGCTACCAGCATTCTCTTTGCACGCATGGTTGAATCCGATGAGGGAAAGATCCTAACGGCCATGACTAAGGGAAAAAATGCGGAACAGTTTTTACCTCCCAATTTACCGGTGGAAGAACTGGATCAATTACCTCAGGGACCCGGCGTGTATTATTTTGAATCCGCCAAAAAGCAGGTGCTCTATGTAGGTAAGGCCGTCAACCTGAACAAAAGAGTGCGTACGCATTTTTCCAACAATGATAAAGGCAAACGAAAGCAGGAGTTGATGCGCCAGGTGCATCATATCCGGTACACAGCATGCGCCAGTGAGCTCATGGCACTGATCCTGGAAAGCCAGGAAATCCGGCAACTCTGGCCACCTTTCAACAGGAGCCAGAAAAAATATCACCATCGATACGGACTCTACTGTTATGAAAACAGGAATGGGCTCATGCAACTGGTAATTGAAAAAAAGCGGACCAATTTACCCGCTCTGCACACCTTCAACTGGTTGCAGGAAGGGCACCAGTTTATTCGCCGTGTAAAAGAAAAAGTGGAACAGGAAGGCAACCAGGAATTAGAGGAGCCCGTGCTATACAATCAATACCTGACGCGTGCCATAGAAGAATACCAGCAACAATTCCCCACTGTTGCCCTGGTTGAAAAAGATCATTATTTCACCAAACGCTATGCGGTATACCTGCTGGAAAAAGGAAAGTTTTGGGGAATGGGCTACCTGGAAGATCCTTATGCAATTGGAAACCGGTTGGAATCCTTTAAGGAAAAAATCTCCCCCTCTCCTGATAATGACTTTATCAGGGGGCTACTCTATCAGTCGCTCTCTTCCGGATCGCGAATCAGTATTCCGTTGGAAGAGTGATTTTTAGCTGCTCCAAACCACAAAGGTAACCACCGCTATGGCTGCGTAGAGAGCAAGAACGATTACCACCAGTTTAGCAGTGCTTGCCTGTGACAAATCGAACAATCGTTTCATAATTAACCGTTTAGTCCTTCAAAAAATGTTAGATGTGGATTCAGGTTTCAACGGGCCGGGGTAAGCATCGCTTAAATAATTGCGACAACTAAATATAATAAATTAAACAGATTTATCCAATTTTTGTATAACCCGGGTCAACCGGAATTTTTTTAGCTTATTTTCATTTAAACAACAGACTTTATGAGAAGAGAGCTCAGCTCCTGGTACAGTCCGGCACTTCAGAAGGAAATGCCCATCGCCAGTTATGGTCACTATGGTTTTGCCCTGTTACTTATTCCCACCGCCGCAGCTGATTACCTGGAGTATGAACGTTTTCAACTCATTGATGCCATTGCTCCTTTTATAGAATCCGGTAAGATCAAAGTCTTTTCCATTGATTCCATCAACCGTGAAAGCTGGATGAACGATCAGATGGATCCCCGGCACAAATCCATTCGCCACCAGCAATGGAATGATTATGTTTACAATGAAGTGATTCCCTTCATCCGGATGAACACTTCTTTTGACACTCCAATTATCGTCTCCGGTGCCTCCTTTGGCGCCCTGCACAGTGCTAACCTCTTCTTCAAAAGGCCAGATCTGATCAATGGTTTTATTGCAATGAGCGGAGTTTACGACCTGACAGAATATACCAAGGGCTATTTTGATGAGGATGTATATTATAACAGTCCGGCTCATTATATGCCCAATCTCTCCGATCATGCCGTCCTGGAACAAATCCGCAACAGTCATCATATCCATCTGCTCTCCGGCAGTGGAGCCCATGAAGCACCGGATGCAGCACGTACAATGGCTTCCATCCTTTATAACAAAGGTATCTGGTATGAACTGGATATCTGGGGATCAGATATGACCCACGACTGGCCAACCTGGCGGAAAATGTTGCCTCATTACCTGGGCACGAGGTTTTAATTCAGCAGGAGAGTCCCCGGTTCAGCAATTGAATAAATTCAGCCCTTGAGATCATTCTTGCACCCAAAGACTCCAGGTGTTCCGTATAAACCTGGCAATCGATTAGCTCAACGCCTTCGGCTGCCAATTGCTGCACCAGTTTGATAAAGGCAAATTTGCTGGCATTCGTTCGTACAGAAAACATGCTTTCGCCAAAGAAAAAGGGTCCAAGCCTGACCCCATACAAGCCACCCACCAGCACTCCGTTTTCCCAGGCTTCTGCACTTATGGCAAACCCCAGCTCGTGCAGACGGGTATAGGCTTCAATTAATTCAGGCTGGATCCAGGTACCCGGCTGGTCCTTCCGCTGCACTTTCCCACAGGATTCAATAACCTTACGGAAAGCTGTATTAAACCGATATTCATATTTGGGCTGATTCAGGTAGGGCCGCATGCTTTTATGTATCCGCAATTCAGCCGGGAATATTACAAAGCGCGGATCCGGACTCCACCACAGAATCGGACCTTCATCGTACCAGGGAAAGATGCCGGAGCGATAGGCGAGCAGCAAGCGTTCTATGGATAAATCACCCCCAACTGCCAGCAGACCATCTTCATTTGCCAACTCAACGGGCGGAAATAGCAGTGCTTCTTCCAGCAGGAAAACAGGCATATCAGGCAGTGATTTCTACCGTAGCGCCAATGCCTCTTTCAGTGATGGCATCACACATGGTTTTCAATTCTTCGTATTCCCCGTTTTTTACCCCGTACTTGCCTTTGGTATGTATGAAGAGTGCGCACTGTTCGGCCTGCTCTGGTGTATGTCCGCATACCGAAATCAGGGTTTCAATCACCCAGTCAAAGGTATTTACTTCATCGTTCCACACAATCAGCTGGTAGGGCGTTCCGGTATCCGTTAAAACATCCACCTCCACCTGAAATTCATGCTCCTGACCTTCTTTGTAATTGAACATAAATCGATTCTTTACTGTAAAAATAAAAAAGCCCCGCAAAAATGCGAGGCTTCTTTTGTGGGAGCACACGGATTCGAACCGCGGACCCTCTGCTTGTAAGGCAGATGCTCTGAACCAGCTGAGCTATGCTCCCGAAAGGGAAGTGGAAGCACACGGATTCGAACCGCGGACCCTCTGCTTGTAAGGCAGATGCTCTGAACCAGCTGAGCTATGCTTCCTTCTGAAAAGATCAACCCGTCGTTAAACGGGATTGCAAAGATAAGGGCTGAATGATTTCAGCAAAATTTTTTTCAGAGTTTTTATAAAATCAAAGTGACCATTCCACCAATTGATTCACCCATTCCTCCCGATACGGTGTTGATATACGAATATAATTATCTGTATACCCTTCCATCATCCCGTTTTTTGCATGCCCCTCAAACAACACTTTTCTTTTTTGTCCGCTATACTGCTGCTGAAAATATTGTTGCTTCATATAACTCAGGTTACGCAATGTTTTATTGCGCTCATTTCTTACCTGAACCGGCACCACCGGTTGAATGTCCAATGCAACGGTATTCGGCCTTTCTGAATAAGTAAATACATGCAGGTAACTTACTTCCAGGTCATGTAAAAAATCAAATGTTTCCTGGAATTCCTTTTCAGTTTCACCTGGAAATCCTACAATAACATCCACCCCAATAGATGCCTGTGGCATCAATGTTTTGATCCGCTGTACGCGGTCTGCATACAATTCCCGCTTGTAACGCCTACGCATAAGCGCTAACAGTGTATTGCTGCCGCTTTGCAGTGGGATATGGAAATGTGGCATAAACTTTTTACTGCCTGCCACAAATTCAATGATCTCATTGGTCAGCAGGTTCGGTTCAATGGAGGAGATTCGATACCGCTCGATTCCTTCCACCGCATCCAGTACCCGCACCAGTTCATAAAAGCTTTCTTCGTGTTTTTTATTGCCATCCGGTCCCTTTCCAAAATCACCCAGATTAACGCCTGTTAACACGATTTCTTTCACTCCTTCGGATGCTATCTTTTTTGCATTTTCCAATACATTCTGAATCGAATCACTCCGGCTCTTTCCTCTTGCCATGGGTATGGTGCAGAAGGAACAACTGTAATCACATCCATCCTGGACTTTCAGAAAAGTACGCGTGCGATCATTAACCGACCAGGATGCATTGAATCCGCTTACTTCCTCTATATCACAACTGCAGATTTTAGCCTGGTCCGATTTGGTGAGCGCTTCCAGGTGTTGCGCAATATTGAATTTCTCCGCAGCTCCCAATACCAGGTCCACCCCGGGTATCTGTGCAATCTCTTTTGGTTTGAGCTGCGCATAACATCCTGTGATCACAACCATGCTCTCCGGTGCCCTGCGCTGAATGCGGCGCACCAGCTGCCGGCATTCCTTATCCGCATTATCCGTCACAGAACAGGTATTGATTACATACACATCGGCAGGCTCCTCAAAATTCTTTTTGACAAAACCTTCCTTCTCCATCAACCGGCTGATCGCCGAGGTCTCTGAATAATTTAGTTTACACCCGAGTGTATGAAATGCCACTGATCTTTTTTCGGCCATAGGGCCGCAAAGATACGTAGATTTGGCCCCATGCGGAAAGCCCCGATCCTTTATTTCCTCCTTGTTTTGCTGCTGCTGGCCGGCTGGTTCCTCACCCGGACAAACAACGCACAACCTGCTGAAAATAACCGCTTTGCGGATAAGGTTTCCAACCTGATATATACCAAACATGGCCGATGCCGGATGGATTGCCGCCAGATCACAGAGGCTGAAGTGAAGGAAATTATCCTACAGGGCAGGATCAACCAACAAAAATCTGACCCGGCTGATAAACCCTGTCCCACTTATGCCATTGAAGGTTATTCCAGCCAGGATAATCAGCATATTCGTGTAGTGGTGGCCGATTGTCAGTCTGCGCTCAAACTGGTTACCTGCATCGACCTGGATAAAGATCACCGCTGTTCCTGTTATTAATGCCTGAACCCCATGCTTAAAAAGATCCTGCAAACGATTTATAGTGTCTACGGTTTTTTGCTTTTTGTTATCCTCCTCCTGTTGTTGCTGCCCCTGTTTTTTATCGCTTCCTTTTTAGGGAAAATCAAAGGTGGCAATATGATTTATAAAATCTGCAGCTGGTGGGCCGATTCCTGGCTTTTCCTCATCGGTATTCATACCAAAATCATTCATGAACAACAACAGTCAGAAATTCGTCCCTGCATTTTTGTGGCCAATCATATTTCCTATATGGATATCCCGATGATCGTTAAAATCATCCGGGAACCCATCCGGGTATTGGGCAAACAGGAGATGGCAGGCATACCGATTTTCGGTTTCGTTTATAGGAATGCGGTAGTCATGGTTAACCGAAAAAATCCCGAACAAAGACAACAATCGGTAAACCGCTTAAAAGCAGTGCTGCGCCAGGGTATTTCCATTTTTATTTTTCCGGAAGGCACTTTTAATGAAACCGATGCTCCCCTTAAATCCTTCTACGATGGAGCTTTTCGCATCGCCCTGGAAACCAACACACCTATCCAGCCCCTGATCTTTCCAGATACCGTGAAAAGACTGCATCATAAGTCGGTGTTTTCCCTGAGTCCGGGTAAGTGCCGCGCTGTATATTTGCCCATGGTAGATGTAACTGCCTATTCACAAAAAGGCCAGGAAGCACTGAAGCAGGCAGTTTACAACCAAATGGAAGCAGGTTTGCTTCGTTATACCAAATAATAGTTCGCAGTGGAATCCATTTTTCCAGACTTTGATTCTTCATCCCTGCCCACACATTTCGTTGAGGTGCTGATTCCGCTTGCCCTTCCCAAAAATTTTACCTGGAAAGTGCCACCGGAATTGGTTTCCGCAGTACAACCCGGTGTGCGGGTAGAAGTGGTTTTTGGAAAAAATAAGAAATACGCAGGCATTGTAAAACGCGTTCACCAGGAAGCTCCGGGTTCCTTTGATCCCAAACCCATCCTGAATGTACTGGATGATGCACCCATAGTATTCCTGCAGGAGCTGGCTTTCTGGGAATGGATTGCTGATTACTACATGTGCTCCGAAGGCGAAGTGATGCAGGCTGCCTTACCCACACATTTTAAACTCAGCAGTGAAACCATTCTGCTGTTTAATGAAACCATCGGAGAGGATTTCTCCCACCTGGATCTCGATGATGAAGAGTTCCTGGTTGCTGAAGCGCTGCTGCTGCGCAAGGAATTAAAACTGCTGGAAGTACAGCAGATCCTGGATGCCACACATGTTTATCCCGTTATCAAACGTCTGCTTGAAAAACAAATTTGTTTTGTCTGGGAAGAACTCAAACATACATATAAGGAAAAGAAAGAAACCTATGTTCACCTGCAGCCCCCTTTCCAGCAGGAAGAACAACTGGCTGAACTGATGAATTCCTGGAGCCGTGCTCCCAAACAACTGGAACTCCTGCTCGCGTATCTCCACCTGCTCAAAACAGAAGGAGAGGTAAAGCAGTCGGAGCTGCTGAAAAAATCCGGAGCCAGCAGCGCCCAACTAAAGGGACTGATTGATAAAAATGTACTATGGACAGAATCCAGATCCGTAGATCGGGTGGCTTCCCTGCCCAAAAACATCCAGATTCCTTTTACGCTCAGTCCCCAACAGGAAACTGCCCTTCAATCCATTCGCGATATTTTCACACATAAACATGTCTGCTTATTAAGAGGCATCACTTCGAGCGGTAAAACCCTGCTCTACACCAAGTTGATGGAAGAGATGCTGCTCCAGGGCAAACAGGTACTGTATATGCTGCCGGAGATCGCACTAACGGCACAGGTCATACGCAGATTACAAAGTTATTTCGGCGGTTATATTGTGATCTATCACAGTAAGTTCAATTCCAGTGAACGGCTCGAACTCTGGAACAAGGTTAAGTCAGGTGAAGCCAGGATTATTCTCGGTGCTCGTTCCGCGATCTTCCTGCCTTTCCGGGAACTGGGCCTCGTTATCTGTGATGAGGAACATGATCCTTCCTACAAACAACAGGACCCTGCGCCCCGCTACAATGCAAGGGATGCAGCTATTTATCTCGCCTCCCTTTTTAATGCCCGTGTAGTGTTGGGTTCCGCCACGCCTTCACTGGAATCTTATTACAATGCTATTCACGGGAAATACGGACTGGTAGAACTTTCCCAACGTTATGGAGATATCCGGTTACCTGAAATCCAACTGGTGGATACCAAACTGGTGTATACGCCGGATCGTTCCAAACCAATTATTACACCCCAATTGCAGGAAGCCATCGAACTGGCATTGCAGCAAAGCAAACAGGTTATCCTTTTTCAAAACAGAAGAGGGTATTCGCCCTACCAGGTTTGCCAAACCTGCGGCTGGATTCCTCATTGCAAAAACTGCGATGTATCCCTGACCTTTCATAAAATTCAGAACAAACTGGTTTGCCACTATTGCGGTACTTCCTATCCAACCGTTTCAGTTTGCGAAGCCTGTGGAAATCACCAGTTCACTCAACAGAATTTTGGCACCGAACGCATTGAAGAAACCCTTCAGGAAATCTTTCCCAAAGCGAGAATTGCCCGCATGGATGTGGACGCCGTCAAAGGAAAACATGCGCATGATGCCCTCATCCAGCTTTTCGAGCAACACCGGCTCGACATCCTGGTAGGCACTCAAATGGTTGTGAAAGGCCTGGATTTCGACAAAGTGGCACTGGTAGGCATCCTGGATGCGGATGCCATCCTCGGTTTTGCTGATTTCCGCGTGAACGAACGAGGCTTTCAGTTGATGGAACAGGTGAGTGGGAGAGCAGGCAGAAAAGGCGCACAGGGTTTGGTGTTGATCCAGGTTCGTAATCTGCAACACCCAATATTATTATTGGTGCAGCAACACGATTATAAAGCCTTTGCGGAATTTGAATTAAACAATCGCCATCAGTTTGGATACCCGCCCTTCAGCAGAATGATCCAGCTGAGCTTCCGGCATAAAGATCAGAATACCGTCAGGCAGGCCGCCCAGCAAATGGCTAACTGGCTCAACCCTCATTTTGGGCAGTACCTGGTTGGTCCGGCTGCACCAGTAGTGAACCGTGTCCGAAATCAGTACCGCATGGAACTGGTGATTAAATTACCCAAGGAAGCGGGACTCCTGCAACACTGCAAAGAACAGATCGAACTCTTAACTGCACATCTGCACCAGCAACCGCCCTTTAAATCCGTAACGGTTATTCCGGATGTAGATCCTTTGTAAATTTCAGGATGTTCTCATACTCGTGAATGAATATTCCTTTGCCACCGGATTTGGCAGATTCCAGCATGGCCAACGCCACTACCGAGGCATTGATGGGTTTGTATTTTTTCCACTTTCCCACCATAAATAAGGAAAACACAGGAGCCAACAACTGGGCCAATCCCTCGCCCAGTCTCTTTTCATTTCGATGACCCAATAGTAAGGATGGCCGGAATATATGTACCTGGGGAAGTTGCAGCCTGGATACTGCCTCTTCCACCACACCTTTTAATTTAAGATAGAAATTACTGTTGTTATTGGCATCCGCTCCAATGGAGGATACCAGGATAAAACCATATACCCCATACTCAGCAGCTACCGTTGCAGCAGTCACAGGGATATCATAATCCACTTTACGATAGGCTTCCCGATCCCCTTTTACTTTTTTCAGGGTGGTACCCACCGCACTGAAGATCGTCTCGGCTCCCTGTATGGCAGGCCGGTAGTCAGCCACCACACTGAAATCGATTACATGCTCCACCAGCCTGGGATGCTGCTGGTTCAGCGACCTCCGCACCAGCACATGCACTTCCGAATAATAGCCGTCTTCCAGGAGTATCTGTAAAAGATGTTGGCCAATTAATCCGGTTGCTCCCAACAAACAGGCTTTTCTGCTCATACCTTTGGTGTATTATTGTTATATGAAAGTCCTTGAGAACAGTTCACTGAAACCATTCAATACCTTCGGAATCGATGCCAGTGCCCGGTGGCTCGCGTCCTTTGAAGATACCGAAAGCCTGGAAGAAATTCTCTATGCGGTACAACAAACTCCGGTTACACAACAATCCGTCCTGGTATTGGGAGGTGGCAGCAATATCCTCTTCACCAACAACTGGCCGGGCTGGGTGCTGCGTAATGAGGTCCGCGGCATTGAGGAAATGCACGAAGATGCTGAATATGTCTACATCAAGGCAGGAGCAGGGGAGAACTGGCATGAGTTTACGCAGTATTGTATCAATAAGGGCTGGGCGGGTTTGGAAAATCTCTCCCTCATACCGGGTAAAGTCGGGGCTTCTCCCATGCAGAATATTGGTGCCTATGGAGTGGAGTTGAGAGATGTATTCTGGGATCTCGAAGCTTATCACAAACAGGACAAAGCGGTGCACACCTTCACTTCCCTTGATTGTGAATTTGGGTATCGCGACAGTGTATTTAAAAACCGCTACCGCGATCAGTTCATCATCCTCTCTGTTACGTTTCGCTTGCGCAAACATCCCATTTTTCACCTGGAATACGGTGCCATCAAACAGGAACTGGAAAAGATGGGCATACATGAAATTACCATTCAGCGGGTAGCCCAGGCCGTTATGAATATCCGGCGTTCCAAATTACCCGATCCGGCACAGATCGGCAATGCGGGTTCCTTCTTTAAAAACCCGGTTATAAGCCAGGAAAAATTCGACGCATTAAAGGGGCAATATCCTGCAATTATTTCCTATCGTGGCAAAGAAGGTTCCGTTAAACTGGCTGCCGGCTGGCTGATTGAACAATGCGGCTGGAAAGGCTATCGAAAGGGCGATGCCGGCTGTCATGATAAGCAGGCACTGGTACTGGTTAACCATGGTGCTGCCAAAGGAGAGGATATCTTTGCGCTCAGCCAGGAAATCCTCGAAAGTGTTCAATTCAAGTTTGGAGTTACACTCGAAAGAGAAGTAAATATTATTTAAGGCATATGCAACAGGATTACTGGTTCTTTGGTCAACCAAAGAAAAACGATGAGAACCTGCCTTATCCTTTTCGCGTTTTTAATTGGAAGCTCTGTCCTTCAAGCCCAGGACCGGATCCACAAAAAAGATGGTCAGATCATTGCGGCAAAAGTTACGGAAGTAGGGGTAGACGAGGTTAAATACCTGTTGCAGGAAGATCAAACCGGACCGGTTTATGTCATTGAAAAAATCCGCCTTATAAAGATTGTATTTGCCAATGGCAGGGTAGAAACCTACCACCAGCAATTAAAAGATCCTTCCCTCTATGCCGATCAGAAAAAATCAGCTCTCAAATTGAATTTTCTCTCCCCGCTTTTTGGTCACACCTTACTGACTTATGAAAAAAGTAAGGCACCGGGGCGCTCTATGGAAATGAGCCTTTCCCTCATTGGTCTGGGCAAAAATATTTCCTTTGATGATTATTACTATGATCCTGTTACCGGTCTCAGTATGGAATACCGTCGCGGTGCTGTTGGTGCTGCAGTTGGCTTTGGTTACAAATTCATCAAAACACCTGATTTCCTGAACCGTAACATTCGCTATGCCCATATCCTGCAGGGTTCCTATTTCAAACCGGTTGCTTATCTGGGAGCTTACAGTGAAAATGTCATTTTACAGAAAAACAACAGTGTTGAAAAAGACCGCCGCACCCTGGTGTATGGAACCTTAATGATGGAATTTGGCAAACAATGGATAGTGGCTGATCGTGTGGTACTCGATATGTTTTTTGGTGTAGGTTATGGATTTGACAATGTCAAAGACAAGGGCACTTATAACTCCTATGCGGATGAATACAGCGCCTATCATTATACCAATATCAAAGTCGGAAAAGCCCCGGCATTGGCGCTCAATACCGGGTTCCGGATTGGTATCTTATTAGGTCAGGAAAAATCTTCGCTGTCCAATTCTTCATCCCGGTAAGATCCGCTGCCCAGGTTCACCATCGAGCCGATCAGATCCTTGAATTCAATCTTGTTCTCAATGATCTTTTTACTGATAAGTGAATAGGCCGACAAGCCATGTAATACAAATTCCATCAGTAAGGCACTCTCTTTTTCATTTGCCTTGGGATAGAATTTTTTCACCAGTGCATGCAGTCCGTCAACTGCGTATAACCGTAACAGTTTGTCAGCATCCTTTTGCTGAAAATATAGGTCAATCTGATTTCCGTTATCAAACCAGCGTGTGATGGGTTTATACGGATTTTCTTCCTCTTTCATGGATTCCTTCCCGGTATTCCTTCTCTTTTTCAGGGTTTCCGGATTCGGGAAATACTGAACAAAAAGGGTGCGGATGGATTTATCCAATAGGTTCATGGCTACCTGGAATGGCCCTTCCTGCTCTCCTTCATAAACCAGTTCTATCTTTCCGGTAAGCGATGGAATGATACCCAGCAGATCACTCATCCAAACCTGTGTCTTTTTCTCCTGGTTTACCAATGCTCTTAATTCCGCGGCGCTGATGGCATTTTCAAAGGCGCTGATGGTGAGTCGGGCTGACACACCGCTTTTCTTATCTACATACTCATTGTTCCTTGCTTCAAATGCCACCTGCTCAATGATCCGCTTCACCAGATCACTGATCTCCACTTTCTTCAGTTGATCCTCTTTCACATCCGCTTCCTGCTCTGTAATGGCCATGGAAGTTTCGATGGATTTCGGATAGTGGGTCAGGATCTGGCTTTCAATCCGGTCTTTCAGAGGGGTTACAATAGATCCCCTGTTCGTATAGTCCTCGGGGTTAGCTGTGAATACAAACACGATATCCAGTGGCATGCGCAGTTTGAAACCACGTATCTGAATATCTCCTTCTTCCAAAATATTGAAAAGCGCTACCTGGATTCTTGCCTGCAGATCCGGAATTTCATTGATTACAAAAATGCCCCGGTTACTTCTGGGTATGATACCATAATGAATCACCTGTTCATCTGCAAAATTGAGTCGCAGGTTGGCAGCTTTAATCGGATCAATATCTCCAATCAGGTCAGCTACACTTACATCTGGCGTGGCCAGTTTTTCACCATAGCGCTCGGACCGATGCACCCAGTGAATGGGTGTTTCATCCCCGTGCTGCGCAATCAGATCCCTTGCATGTTTGGAGATGGGAGCGAAGGGATCATCATTGATTTCAGATCCCGCAATCGTTGGAATGTATTCATCCAGCAGGTTCACCATCTGCCGTGCCATCCGGGTCTTTGCCTGTCCGCGTAAGCCGAGGAACAGGATATTATGGCGACTCAACAACGCTCTCTCGGTATCCGGTATCACGGTATCCTCATACCCAATAATGCCTTCAAATGGCTGTGTGCCCGTCTGGATATGTTTGATCAGGTTCTCCCTGATCTCCTCCTTCACCGACCTCGCCTTATATCCCGACTTCCTCAATTCTCCTAATGTTGCTATACTTGTAATATTTTTCATCTTTCCTGAATTCAATGTTCTTAGTAACTCTTTCTTTTTTTGCTGCTCCTGTGTTTTCTGCTCCATGCGTCTCACTTCTCACTTCTGACGTCTGACGTCTCACCTCAGTATACTCTTTTTCCCACTCTCAAAATCCTTGAACAAAAACGCTCCCAAATGATCCAGCGACGCAAAAAAGGCTTTCCCCTGGTTGGTTTCTGTAAACTCGTTTACAAAGCGTTGTAAATAAGGATCCGAAGCAATCATAAAAGTGGTGATCGGAATTTTCAGCTTCTTACACTGCGCCGCCAGGTTTAAACAGCGGTTCGTAATCTTTCTATCCAACCCAAAGCTGTTTTTATAATAGCGCCTGCCCACTTTCAAACAGGTAGGCTTCCCATCCGTGATCATAAAGATCTGCTTATTCGGATTTCTCCTCCGGCGTAAAATATCCATCGCCAGTTCAAGTCCCGCTACTGTATTGGTATGATAAGGTCCCACCTGTAAATAGGGCAGGTCCTTGATCTCCACCGGCCAGGCATCATTTCCGAATACAACAATATCCAGGGTGTCTTTGGGATACCTCGTAGTGATGAGTTCGCTGAGTGCCATCGCCACCTTTTTAGCAGGCGTAATGCGATCCTCCCCATACAATATCATCGAATGTGAAATATCAATCATCAGTACCGTGGATGTCTGGGTTTTGAAATCCGTTTCGCGGATCTGCAAATCATCCTCCCTCATCTGGAAGGATTCCACCCCGTGATTGATCTGGGCATTGCGGATACTTTCCGTAAAATCAATTTGCTCCAGCATATCGCCAAACTGAAAAGGGCGGGTATCCGGACTCACTTCATCCCCTGCACCGCTTTTAAAACTGTTGTGATTGCCCTGCCTGGTTTTCTTCAGCTTGCCGAATATTTCTTCCAGTGATTTCTTGCGAATACCCTGTTCGGTTTTGGGTGTAATCTTGATATTGCCATTGGCTGGATCTTCATCGATATAACCTTTTGCTTTCAGATCATCGATAAAATCCCCCATTCCATATTCTTCACTGGTGAGTTCATATTGCCGGTCGAGTTGATTGAGCCATTGCAACGCTTCACCTACATCACCACTGGTATAGGTCAGCAGTTCGAGAAATAGTTGTAAGAGTGTGTCGAAGGTAGTTTTGCCTTGTTCGTCCGGTCGGAACCCACTAAACTTGAATCCTTTCATAGTTATCTGATCTCCTCCAGTATAAATTACAACTTATAACCTAAAAAGTTAGCAATGCCGCCTAAAAAAGAAGACCGCCCATATCCAGGCGGCCTTCGTATGCAAAGATAGTTGTATGTATTACTTTGAACTGTCCTGCGGCTGTCCAATTGTACCACCAGATTCAATAGATGGCTGAACAGTAGATCCCTGTTTGTAATTGTTCTCCAGCATCTGCAGCATCTGAACCAGTTGCTGTGCACCGGCAATCTCATTACGCATGCCTTCCTGCTTGCGATCCGGCAATTGCGCATAGTATTTCAACTGCTGATCGAAATCCCTGTGCAGCGCCTTGGATACTTTATCAGCCAGTGCTGTATGTCCGGCTTTGTAGGCCGCTTCCAGGAAACGGAAAGTGAAATAGTTGTGCTGATTGCTTCTGCTTGGCATGGCATAAGGCATATTTTCCTGCAGGATTCCTTTATCCGCCATATCCAGCAACTGCTTGGCTTCGTCTTTGCGGTTCGCATCTGCCAATGCACCTGCTCCATCTGCATATGCAGCACGGATGGTATTCAAATGGCGACGGTTTTCTTCATCAAAATAAACCCCGGCAATATCAGCGCTTCCAAATCCAAACTTGTTCTTTAACTTGTCTACCATCCAGTCGGTATTGAAACCGGTATTGTTGGAGATTGGCACCAGGCGATAGGTCAATCCATCCTTACGCATGAAATTACCAAAGCCCAGTTCCTGAGCAGTATATGGCGCTGTAAAGCAAATCGGACGTTTCCATTTGTTTGCTGCTATGATATTCAGTATCGCGAGATCATTTTTCAGCAGGGTATTCTTGTTCTCGGGTATTACCACAGGAACTGCAGTTACCACACTGTCTCCAGCGTTCACGGTTCCATTAGATCGCACCAACTGCTCATCCACCGGCAATACATATTTTTTAGCCGGCAGGTAGTTGATGCTTTCACCTCCCTGTAAGGCTACTTTGAATGCAGGATCTTCACTTCCTACTACATTCTTCATTACATCGTAGAGGTCATAGAAGCGCTCCTGGTTCACATCGGGACGTGGATTATAAATCACATAATCCCGGTTGCGGCCCCTGATCTGATCTTCTGACCAGATTACATCTATCGGCGCACTTTCATTCACTTTATACCGCAGCTGGTTGATATACCAGTCGATACCCAACAGGCTGTTGTTGATTACCCGAATATCCGGACGAATGCCTTCCACTTCCTGGGCATACCAGAGGGGATAGGTATCATTATCGCCATAGGTAAAGAGAATGGCGTTGGGCGGACAGCTTTCCAGGTAATCCTTCGCCAGGTCGCGGGCCAGTACTTTTTTGCTCCGATCATGGTCATCCCACTCCTGGAAGCCCATAAGAACAGGAACTGCGAGCAAACAAACCAGGGCTGCACTCATATTGGCAATTCGTTCGCCTGATTTTTTCATCAGCCACTCACGCACCTGCAATACACCTAAACCAATCCAGATGGCAAAAGCGTAGAAGGATCCCACGTAGGCATAATCCCGTTCCCTTGGCTGATTGCCCGCCTGGTTCAGGTAGAGCACAATGGCGATGCCGGTAAAGAAGAACAGTAATCCCACCACAATGAAGTCTCTGCGGTTGGCGAAATACTGGTAGATCAATCCCATGATGCCGAGGATCAGGGGAAGGAAGTATAATTTGTTATTGGCTTTGTTGTTTTTCAGGGCATCCGGCATGGCATCCTGGTTGCCGAGGCGCCAGTTATCAATAAAGGATACACCCGAAATCCAGTTACCATCCCGCACATTTCCTGGCGCGATGCCCTGCACATCATTTTGTTTACCGGCAAAATTCCACATGAAATAACGCCAGTACATCCAGTTCATCTGGTAACCCATAAAGAAGCTGACGTTGTCGGCCATATTTGGTTTTTCATCCTGAGCCAGCCCCAGCCAGTCGCGGTAGAATTTAGTTTGATCACGATCAGTACCCCCATCCCAAACCCTTGGGAACAACATCTTATCCTCATTGGCATATACCGGTTTGATATCATAGCCAATGAATTCGTATTTGTCTTCTCCTTTGGAGTATTTCTTTTTGGTCTCCACATAATCCTTTGGAGACGCAGTGAACATCTGTCCATATAAAAGGGGGAAATCACCATACTGATCACGACCCAGGTAACCTACCAGTGAATGCGGGTTGTCCACATTGTACATATCCACTGCAGGGTTGGCATTGGAGCGAATCATGGTAGTTACATAACTGCTGTAACCCAGCAACATGAAGATCGCACACCAGATACCCAGGCGCAGGAAGTTCCAATGGTTCTTTTTTGCTGTGTACAGGCCATAATAAAACAATACGCCCAGTAATATGAAGAAAGCAATAAAACCAGAGAAGAAGGGCATACCCAATCCGTTTACAAACTGGATATCAAACCAGCCGGCTGCTTTCACCGACCACTGGATCACTACCACCTGTACAAAACCGGTAATAAGACAGCCTACAATAAATGCCCAGAAAGTTCCCCAGGCAGTTGGCTGATAGCGTTTGAAATAATATACCATCACAATTGCAGGGATGGTGAGGAGGTTTAGCAGGTGTACGCCAATAGAGAGACCCATCATGAAAAAGATGAATACAATCCATTTATCTGAACCTGGTTGATCGGCACTGTGTTCCCATTTCAGGATGGCCCAGAATACCAGGGCAGTGAACAGGGAGGAGAGGGCATATACTTCCCCTTCCACGGCGCTGTACCAGAAAGAATCAGAAAAAGTGTAAGCCAGGGCACCTACAGCACCGGCGCTGATGATCGCAAAAATCTGCTGACCGGTAGGTTCAGCGTTGTTGGTTACCACCAGTTTGCGCGCAAAATGGGTGATGGTCCAGAAAAGAAAGAGAATGGTGAATCCACTGGCCAGGGCACTCATGATGTTTACAGCGATGGCAGGATTGCTGCCGCCAAAGATTACCACGAAGATGCGACCCAACAATACAAAGAGGGGAGCTCCGGGCGGGTGCGGGATCTGTAACTTATAAACGCTCGAAATAAATTCACCGGTATCCCATAAACTGGCGGTGGCTTCCATTGTCAGCAGGTACACGGTGCAGGCGATTGCGCAGATGACCCAGCCGGCAAGGTTGTTCACTTTCTTAAAATTCATACAGCATTGGTTTATACAAGGCGTGGCAAATTAAAGTAAATGCTTTTAAAAGCAGCCACGGCCCAAAAATTTGTGAAAATAGTTGTTATTGGAAGAAAATCCTGACTGTCTGGTAAAAAAGGCGGTTTTGCAGGTAGGTATTCTGGCTTTGCTCACCATAGCCCTGCAAACCAAAGAGCCCGGCTGCATTGCCTTTATTGATAGATATCTCCAGGTAACCCGCCGCATTAAAATGCGCCAGCTTTTCTCCCTCCGGCACATCTGCATAGTTATTGGAGAGGCGTTCAATGGTTTCATTGCGTTTGAAGAGAATCGTGAATCCCCTTCCTTTTCGCTGGGCTTCAAACTGCTCCCGGGTGATATTGACCACCACATTTTCGAACTGATCAATATAGATAATTTGTCCCTCGATAGTGTTTTCCTGCAGCAAAGGCTTAAGCGGATTCTTCTCCAGGTAATGAAAATCAGGTTCTCCGATATCCGTAATTCGTTCACCCCGGTTCAGTGCCGCGATGGCTTTACCAAACACTTCGATGCAATGCAGGGCATGCCCCTGTACCTGCGGATCCATCGGCAGACCGATCACCAGTTCCGGTTTTTCTTCCAGGATCATGGGCAGCAGGCCATTGTCGGCACAGAGATAATACTGGTTCTTATGATACGCCAGCAGGAGATGATTGTTCCTGCGCTCAAACAGATTGACCAATATTAAATGATACGACAGCTCCGGAAAATGGCGGATGGCATTTCTGCAGATATACGCCGCCTGCGGATAGTTGAAAGGTCGTATACCATGACTTATATCCACCAGGTTGAACGAAGGATCGATTCGCAGGAGCAACCCCTTGATTGCGCCTGCCAGGTAATCCTGGGTGCCAAAATCGGATGTAAGTGTGAGTACCGCCATGAACAGTTTGCGAAGGTACTACTTCACCAGTTTGCCTTCTTTGAAAAAAAACTTATGAGTCAGTTTATCTGCCAGTGAAGGGAAGAACCGGTTCATGAATACCGCGCGTTTACCCGTGTACGTTAGAACAAGCGTACGTTTCTTTTTTTGCATGGCATCCAGGATATGCTGGGCACATTCGTCGGCGGTCATCAGTTTAGTTTCATCCATGGGAGAGGAGCCCTGTGCTTTAGCCTCCGCATTGAGGGCGGCGTTTCGGATATTGCTGGCCGTGAAACCTGGCGCGATCCACATCACGTGAACATTATGATCCAGCATTTCGGTGCGCAGTGCTTCCAGCCAGCCCTGCAGGGCAAACTTGGAAGCGGAGTAGGCACTTCTTCCTGGCAGTCCGCGGTAGCCAGCGATGCTGGAGATACCCAGGATCATGCCCTGGTTTTGGATGATGCTGGGCAGTGCGTATTTGGTGCAATAGACGGATCCAAAGAAATTGATCTCCATAACCTGGCGGAATACGTCCAGGTCGGCATCTTCAAAGAGAGCACGCATGGAGATTCCGGCATTATTGATAAGGATATCAATTTTGCCGAAGGTGTCGAGGGTAGACTGGATGAATTTTTTACAGTCTTCTTCTTTGCTGACATCCGCCACAACAGTGTGGAGCATCACATTGGTATATTCCATCTGCAGGTTATACAGTTTATCATAACTGCGTCCGCAGGTGGCAACTTTAGCACCTAGGGGGATGAGTTGATCAATCAGGGCTTTTCCGATTCCTTCGCTGCCACCTGTGATGGCAATCACTTTATTTTTAAAAAATTCACTCATGGGTTGAACTATCTTTTGCAAACCTATCTAAAAAAAAGCACCTTTAATGGAGAGGCAAATGGTTTGCAGCCAATTTGTTAGCTGGAAAAAAAAGAACAGAAAAAAAATAAAAAAAATTTGGGGCGAAACGATTAATCCCTATTTTTGCACTCCCAAATCAAACAACACAGTTGTTAAAAACGGGATAAGATCCTGTAGCTCAGTTGGTAGAGCAATACACTTTTAATGTATGGGTCCTGGGTTCGAGTCCCAGCGGGATCACAGAAAGCCCCTCAAATTGAGGGGCTTTTTTATGCCTCAAACTTGTAAATTTCAAAAACAAACTCTTTTGGGCGCTGGCCCAATCAAAAATATCCGGTGAAGTATTTCTAAAAGAAGAAGTTTTTTATGGCCATATTTTGACTAGAAGGAATACTTGGAGTTACTATAACTTTATAGAATTTAGTTAAAAAAAGGTAGTCGTCAGATACTTCTAGGTCATCAATAAAATTGCGGCTTACACTTTTTTTAAAATTCCCCCACATTTCCGAAACTTCTTCTTCAGATGTTTCTCTTTCGCGTCCTCCTTTAATAAATGCTTCAAGCTTATTATATGTGACATTAAACAATGTTTTATCGATAAATCCATATTTTCTCCAAGCGTAAATTTTATAAAAGCTCATTATTTTCTGAATTTCAATTAGAAGAAAATAATTTTTGTTGGTGCCAACGGAACTGTAGATGTTTTCAAGATTAACATTGTAATGAATCATTTTTATAAAATATTCCCCTGGCAACATTCTATTAATTTCATAAGTTCCATTATTAATCCTGGTAATGTATTTTTTGCTGCCGGCTAAAGAATCAACATTTACAGCAATAATATTCCCACCATCGCAATAATTTTGGGTGCTCCAATTTGTCACAAGATTTGCTAAAAGAAAATTACAACTACCAGATAGATTACCAAATTCAACATCTAGGTGTTCCGGAAATGATTTTTCAAAACCATCTTTAGTTTTATTAAAATATAAAGTACCATTTCTAAATACTTCAATGCCGTCTGAGTTTTTTGCTGAGAATACTACATTTACGAAACTACTTTTATCACTAATTTGATTTTTTTTACTTTCATAACTTTGTACACTATTGGGGTTTGTCTCATATATTTTATAGTTACGAATTGACAACGTATTCGGATTTCTAACTTTTGTACTTAAATACGAAGTAATCATTTTTTGTGTCTTTCCATCGGAACTGCTACATGAGTTCAATAACAAGAGGGCTGTTAATAAGAACAATGAAATTTTCATGTTGACTTGTATTGTTCGCTAATAAATGAAGTGTGTAATTGATAAACTTAAAATCATGAAGATCTTGCTCTTTTATACCATTTTCTTAAATATGTAAAGCTTTTGCCGCTTTTTCATTTCTGATAATAGTGGCTGTACGTTGGTATTCCCGTTTTTTCTTTAAAGGAGATTTTCTTTCCTGTGTTCCTATGAAACCAATTTCATCTAGTTTGTAGTATTTCTTCTTATCCTCCATCGTTATTAATTTATTTAACTGATAATCAAATGATTATCAGTTAAAATTGAATATTGCTCAATATTTTCTAAGTTACAGCTAATAAAACAAAATGTAAAAGGCTAAAAGCTTATTCAATAGGTATTTTCAACTTTTACTTCCAATTTATATCCTCTCTTTCCTTATTTTGTTCCTCCAAATTATTTTCACCAACAATGCCCAAACTCGACCTTTCCACCCTCGAATCCTGGTTATGGGATTCTGCCAATATTCTTAGAGGTAGTATCGATAGCTCCGACTTTAAAAATTACATTTTTGGCCTGCTCTTCCTCAAACGCACCAACGATGTGTTTGAAGAGGAAGTGCAAATCATTATGGAGCGTGATGGTATCAACAGAAAGGAGGCCGAGGAAGAAACCTATTTTAAAGTGCCCCGCGAAGCCCGCTGGGACTCTATCAAAAAGATTACCGAAAATATTGGCATTGCCCTGGACAAGGCTTTTGCTGCCATTGAACGGGATAATACCTCGCTGGAAGGGGTCATGACAGCCACCAAGTTTGGGGATAAGGAAAAGCTGAGTGATGATGTTTTACAACGTCTCCTGCGCCACTTTAACCAATACTCCCTCAAAAACAGTGATCTCTATACACCGGATATCCTGGGCGATGCCTATGAATACCTGATCAAACAGTTTGCAGATGACAGTGGGAAGAAAGGTGGGGAGTTCTATTCTCCCAGGGGAGTGGTTACTACTATTGTTCGGTTGATCAAACCCCTGCCTAAGCATAAAGTCTATGATCCTACCTGTGGTTCCGGGGGTATGCTGATTGAATCAGCCAAATATGTGGCAGAGCAGCCCGGTGGCAGAGAAGGAAATAATATAAATATCTCCCTATACGGACAGGAAAAAAACATTGGTACCTGGGCGATTGGTAAGATGAACATGATTCTGCACAACCACCTGGATGCTAGTTTGGAAAAGGGAGATACCCTGGTATATCCTAAACACAAGGATGAAAAAGGGGAACTGCTGTTGTTCGATCGGGTGATTGCCAATCCTCCTTTTAGCCAGGATGCATGGTGGACACCTGCTGAAATCGGGCAGGACCAGAAACTGGACAAAAACGGGAAAGAGAAAAAAGTCACGCCGAATTATAACAAAGTGGTGGTAGACTCCTTTGGTCGTTTTCAATTTGGTATTCCTCCGCGCGGGTATGCAGACCTCGCTTTTCTCCAACACATGATCGCGGTGTTGAAGCAGGATGGAAAAGCGGGAGTGGTTTTACCCCATGGTACCTTGTTCAGAAGTGGGAGCGAAGGCGCGATCCGGGAAAAATTACTGCAAGCCGATTTGATTGAAGGGATTGTAGGATTACCTCCTGCCTTGTTTTACAATACCGGGATTCCAGCTAGTATCTGGGTGATCAGCAAAACCAAGCCGAAACACCTGAAGAATAAGGTGATCATTATTGATGCCAGTGGGGAATATAAGGAAGGCAAGAACCAGAATGAATTGCTGGATCCGCATATTAAGAAGATCGTGGATGCCTATGATCATTTCGCGATGAAAATACAACAGGCCGAGATAAGTGAAAAATTCGCGCGACTCGTAGACCGGGAAGAAATCGCCTCCAATGATTATAACCTGAATATTAGTCGCTATATCGATACCAGTGAAAAAGAACCGGAGATCAATTTACAGGAGGTGAAGCGAGAATTGGAGAAATTGGAAGAAAGGGAAAAGGAGATAGATGCAAAATTGGCTAATTATTTAAAGGAGTTGGGGATATGAGTGATTTAAAAGATAAAATAAATATTAATGAGCTACCAAATGATTGGAAATGGACAAAATTAAGCTTGGTTGCTAAATGTGTTGTAGGGATAGCTTCATCTGCTACTCATGCTTATTCAAAAAAAGGCATTCTCCTAATAAGAAATCAAAACATAAAGGAGGGCAAAATTGAAATTTCTGATGCATTGTACATTAATGAAATGTATGAAAATGGATACAAATCAAAAAGACTAAAAGCTGGTAACATTCTTACCGTAAGAACTGGCTATCCAGGAATAAGTGCAGTCGTTCCAAAAGAACTAGAAGGTAGTCAATCTTTCACAACTTTAATTATCCGAGATATTGCCGATAATGTAAATAGTTATTTCCTTTGTTACTTTATTAACTCAGACTATGGAAAAAAATTCTTTTCAAGTAATCAGGCAGGTGGTGGCCAACAAAATGTAGGTGCTAAAACTTTAGAAAATTTAATATTCCCTCTTCCCCCTCTTCCCGAACAACAAAAAATAGCTGAAATCCTCTCCACAGTAGATGAAAAGATTGAACTAATTGAAGCGCAAATCAACCAAACCACAGAGTTGAAAAAAGGCCTGATGCAGCAATTGCTTACCAAAGGTATCGGCCATACAAAGTTCAAAGATTCCCCGCTGGGAAAAATTCCGGAGAGTTGGGAAGTAGTGAAGTTAGAAAAATATTGTGATGTAAGAGATGGTACTCATGATAGTCCTAAGTATTTAAAAGAAGGAATTCCTTTTATTACCTCAAAAAATTTATCGGGAAATAATCTTGATTTTTCCGATGTTAAATACATTAGTCATGAAGATCATTTAAACTTTTCAAAAAGGTCATTCGTTGATGACGGCGATATTTTGTTTGCAATGATTGGTACAGTTGGAAATCCGATTGTAGTGAAAAAAGAATTTGAATTTTCTATAAAAAATGTTGCACTCTTAAAATTTAAAAAAGAGCAACTCATAAATACATTTGCATTAAATGTATTAAGGTCGAAAATAGTAGAAAATCAATTTCAGAAAATATCAAATGGAGGGGTACTGAAATTTGTTGCATTAGGGAATATTCGAAACTTGAATTTTCCTATTCCTCCAACACATGAACAACAACAAATTGCAACTATTTTAAATACCATTGACGATAAGATTGTTTCTCTTGTGGCAAAAAAAACCCAATATATCAATTTCAAAAAAGGCCTCATGCAGCAGCTCCTAACCGGTAAACTCCGCGTAAATCTTAACCCAACCAACCATGCAGCTAAATCAGGAGAGTTACAAGCAGCTGAATGATTTGATTAAAACAAAGCAACCAGAGCAAACCAATCAAGATCATTCATACCCCGACTGGTATACACTTACCTATGATATCTTCCTTGATTCGCCCATCAACACCATCCATGACTTCTGGCGGGTAGTTGCCTATACCTATTCCTGGATGCCAACGATTCCTACGATTAACAGCCACCTAATCAAGGACGAAGCTCAACTGATCAAGGACCTGCAGGCACTCAAACAAGGACATGCCCATCACCTTGAGCAATTATTTCGTACCCTCATCCCCGTTATCAATAACAGCTTAGTAGGAGTTTCCAAATCCCTGCATTTTATCGCACCGGATACTGTGCCTATTATCGACAGCAATGTTGCCCGCGGATGGAATGAATTCTTTTCAGCACAGCAGATCGAGAACGACCTAAAATTCCCTACCTATTCAAACGCGCTTTCCATCAAACAACTGTCCAACTATCTCAAATACAGAGAAACCTTATTATCTTGGGTAGCAAATTCAACTGAAACTATTTCCCTTCGTGAGCTGGAAAAGGCGTTTTTTGAACTGGGAATTGCTTTGAACCGGAAACAATGACCTTGTCCCCTGAATTCCTATACAGCGAAGCTCCTGCCATCGCCCTGCTGCAAAAGCTGGGCTATCAATACCTCGATGGTAAAACCCAGGACGAACGAAACGATATCACAGAAGTTGTCCTCCTGAACCGCTTACAGGCAGCCCTCATACGCATCAATTCTTGGCTCAGCGCTTCCAATCTCGATAAGGCGATTTCCAAAATCACTTCTGTCCAGGGTAGCTCCCTCATGGAAATCAACCAGCAGATCTGGGAACTGATCAAAGGAGGAACCTTCGCGCTCAAACAAACCATCCAGAACCAGGAAGCATTCCATCCTGTTCACTATATCGATTATGCACAACCGGAAAACAATGAATTCCTGGTGGTAAACCAATTGCGCATTCATGGCAAAACCCGGAACTCCATCCCCGATCTGATCATCTTTGTAAATGGATTACCCCTGGCAGTGATTGAATGCAAAGCTCCCGGTGCCCATAACGCTTTCGATAAAGCCTTTCATGATTTCAGGTTTTACCAGGATAACTCCGAAAAACTATTTCACTTTAACCAGGTCATCGCCTGTATCTACGGGGTAGGTGGCAAATATGGGGCGATCAATTCCAAAGCAGCTTTTTATTCGGTATTTAAGACAGATCCCAAACAACCCATTCCCGGTTTGCAATCGGAGCAGGACAAGCTGCTTTACAGCTTGTTTAAAAAGGAACACCTGCTGGACATCATCCGGCATTTTGTAATCTTTGAAAACGAAGAGGGTGTTACTATCAAAAAATTGCCCCGCTACCAGCAAATCCGTGCTACTAATAAAACCATTGCCAAGTTGCAAAGCGGTGATGGTGGAGTAGTTTGGCATACACAAGGTTCGGGTAAGTCTATTACGATGGCCTATGTTACCCGGAAACTCCAGGCCCCGGAATATGGTTTTGAAAATCCTACCGTTCTCATCCTGACCGACCGCAAAGACCTTGATCAACAAATAACGGATACCTTTATCAATATCGGTTTTAAAAATGTGCAACGCGCAGGTTCTGTCAAACATCTCGATAACCTGCTCCGCAATGATTACGGTGGAATTATTACCACTACCCTCCAGAAATTCCAGGAACCAAAGAAAGAAGAACCTGAAGCCACCGACCAAACCCTGGAAGAGGAACAGGAACATACCATCATTACCAAGGAAATCATAAACAATACCCTGATCAAAACCACCAAAATCAAGGTGGATGGAAAATGGATCGAAAAAGAGAAAGAGGAAATTCCGCTTGAACAATTATCTGCCAAGCAAAATATTTATGTCCTGGTAGATGAAGCCCACCGCTCCCAATATGGTTTCCTGGCTTCTTTCATGCGCTCTGTTCTTCCACATGCCAAATTTGTTGCCTTTACCGGAACGCCTTTATCCAAAGAAGAGAAATCCACCCTGGCAGAGTTTTACGGAGGCGATTACCTGGATGTCTATACGATTAAGGAATCCGTTGCGGATGGTGCTACGGTAGAGCTATTATACGATGAAGGCATAGCGCGGCTCGATATTAAAAAAGCAGAACTGGATGCAGAGTTCGAAGCCAAATTCGGCCATGAATCCGAAGAAAAACAAAACCTGCTCAAGCAAAAAGCACTGAAAAAATACCAGTTGTCTACCAGTCGGGTTACCGATATCGCACAACACCTGCTTACCCATTTTGCAGAAAAGATCTATCCCAACAAACACAAAGCCATGCTGGTTTGTGATGGACGTCCTGCCGCCATCCGGTACAAACAGATCATTGAACAATTGCGAAAGGATGGCTTTCATTCCTTTGAAACCAAAGTTGTAGTGAGTATTGGTTCACCCAAGTCGGATGAAATCGCCCGCGACTATTACGAAACCCTGGAATGGAATAAACAACATCCAACCGAACCTCGCCCGCTTTGGGTTGTAGCCCCGGAATATATCAAAACAGTAACAGATGATTTCAAATTGCCCTATGGCAATGAAGCTGACCGAGAGAAATCAGGCCGCAAGAAACACGATAATACAGCCATCCTGATTGTTTCAGATATGTTGCTCACCGGTTATGATGCGCCGATCGCTTCCTGCCTCTACCTCGATAAACCGTTGAAAGAGCACAGCCTGCTGCAGGCAATTGCCAGGGTGAACAGAAGTGGCAAGGGCAAGAAGGCAGGGTTTATTATGGACTATTATGGCATTACAGAATACCTGATCCAGGCCCTGGAAATCTTCAGCGGAGATCTGAAGCGCACGGATATTGTCAAGAACCTGAGTGAGGAATTGCCCCGTCTAGAAATGCATCACCACAAACTGGTGGAGTTTTTCAAGCCCATCAAACTGGATCGCAAGTACGATCGTGAGAAATTTATGGAGCAGGCAGTTTTATTTATTGAACCCCTGGACCTACGCGATCAGTTCAAGGAATTGCTGAAAGCGTTTAATACCTCGATCTCCATTGTACTGCCTGATACCAGGGCCATGAAGTATTCTGGTGATTTCAAGCTATTCAATGAAATCCGGCTACGGGCTCGCAATGCTTTTCCTGATGACGAAGAGTTAAAAGTAACAAGAGAGGAGAGTCAATTATTACAGGAGCTGATTGATGAACACCTGAAATCACAGGGAGTAGAGCATCTATTGGAAGAGCCGGTTTCCATTATTGATAAAGACAAATTCAGGCAGGAGATTCAGCATGCTTCGCCTCAAACGCGTGAATTGAAAATGCGCAATAACCTCAAGCATGTGATCAAAGTGGGACTGGATAAAAATCCGGATTTCTATAAGCCCCTGGCAGAGCGCCTGGAAGAACTGCTCCGGTTGGATAAAGAGAAACGTATTTCTCAAACAGCACTCTTAAAAGCCTATGCTGATATCCAGGATGAGATCATCAATCACCAGAAAGAAGGGGAGGCCAAAGGATTCACCACTGAGCGGGAGAGAGCCATTTACGACTCCATGAAGCTGATCTTTGACGGAGACGCAGAAGATGCCACCCGAACACTCTTTGATCTGGTAAGGGGTGAACTCAATATTGTTGGATGGGAAGAAAAAGGCATGGTGCAAAAAGACATTGAAAATAAACTGACCCGATTTTTAACGACCAAAATGCAACGACCGGAAGCCAAACTCAAGGCCCTTGAATTGATTGATGTGCTAAAGCGAAATAAGGATGCCTAGTGTGCGTTATGGGACAAGAGTGATTGAATATGTCTTCCAGGAAAAAGAGGGACTGAAAGGGCATTACATCAGCGTTGACAATGTGGACGGTGTGATCCTCAAAGGAAAAGCAGTATCCTCCCAACAGGCGGATAAGCTCATCCTCAAAAAAGCTCGTTGGATCATCGATAAACTGGAACTGGTTCGTTCAGTAGCGGCAGGTGATATTGTCACTGGCTCACGATTACCTTATCTGGGCAGGAGCTATTATGTACAGGTGGTGGTAAACAAACGAATTGACCGGGTACAAATTGAGTTTACCTATTCCAGGTTTATCATCACGGTAAACAATTTATCCATCAGCCAGGCTGAAATCCAGTCGGCTTTACTAGACTTCTACAAGCAGAAAGCAATCGAGAAAATTAGTCCTCGGGTTGAGCAACTAAGCCAGCGAACCGGCCTCACTTACCAGGGACTGCAATTCCGCAAAATGAACAAGCGATGGGGGAGTTGCACAGCTACCAACCGGATCATCCTGAATATTGAAACCATTAAATTACCCTACAGCCTGATTGATTATGTAATTGTACATGAACTGGTCCATACCCGGGTAAAGGATCATTCCCGGGCTTATTGGTCCCTACTAGGCAGGCATATGCGTAACTGGAAGACATTAGATGCCCGGTTGAACAAGTAGCATTTTATATCCTATTTTCTTGCAATTTTTAAGGTTGTCCTAACCGTTATTTTTTCCTTCAGCCTGTCCACTAAATAATACATCATAGGTACCAGGAAAAGTGTTAAGATCAATGACGACAACAATCCTCCAATGATCACCCAGGCTAACCCGTTTTTCCATTCTGCGGCGGTTCCACTAGCCATTGCAATAGGTAACATACCAATTGCCATAGATAAAGTTGTCATTAAAATAGGACGCATTCGTTTTTTTCCACTTAACAAGATTGCATCTCTGTAGGATTTCCCTTCTGCTTTTAACTGATTTGTGAAATCCACTAACAATATCGAATTTTTGGTCACCAATCCCATTAACATGATGAGTCCTAACAACGCAAACAGGCTTAGATGATTCATCGATAAATTCAGTGCAAGAAAAGCCCCGATTGCAGCTACCGGAATTGCAAACAGTGCTACCATAGGATAGATAAAGCTGTCGTAGAGTGCTACCATAATCAGGTAAATCAATAAAAATGAAATCAGCAATACAGATCCAAGGGCCCCAAAACTATCATTCTGCCTTTTAATATCACTTCCCCAGGTCATTTGTATACCTGCCGGTAGAGGATTGTTTTTAATATACGCTACAACTTCATCAGCTACAGTTCCGGAAGGGCGCCCTAAGGCATCGGCTGTTAGTGTTACAGCCGGTTGCCTGTCTTTTCTTTCCAACAGGGAGGCTGATAAACTCCTTTCCAAACCGGCAAACTGGGAGACTTTAACAGGTATGCCCGCCGGATTCTGTATGGTTAGCTCCTGTACATCTTCTGCATGCTGGCGACTGAAATTATCCAGCCAGATGCGTACCGGATATTCCGTACCATTTTCAGTTAATGTAACCTCATCGTTTCCACTGAAGGCTGTACGAAGGTTCATACCGACATAGGCAGCGTTTAATCCGAGTCGCTGCATTTTGTCTGCATCCGGAATTACCTGTAGTTCCGGACTTCCGCTTTCAACTGATAAACGAACATTGTCTGCTCCGGGAATACGTTCTATAACAGTTTTTAAATTACCGGCTGTGTGCATCACCTGTTCAGCCGAACTACCACTCAACATGATTTCAATGGGGGCAGTTCGGGGTATCAATCCCAAAGCAGCAATAGAAAAATTGACACCGGGATAAGCCAACTGCAATTTTTCCCGCAGGCTTCGCATGAAATTTTCTGTTGAAATTCCCCCGATTTCTTTTTTGGGCTTTAATTGAATGGTAAATTCAGCTTCATAAGAAGCACCAACACCCAAACTACCTATCCCGGTACTAGGCCCTCCTACATTGCTAAATAGGTTGGCTATTTCTGGTTGCTTTAGAATCTCATTTTCAATTTTCAGCGCTACCAGGTTGGTTTGTTCAATTGCAGTGGATTTGTCGAATTCAAGTGACAGGCGAAATTTACCCTGATCACCAGTCGCGATTAATTCTTTCCCTATGATACCTTGCTTCATCATACCGGCAGTACCTACCAGCAACAACAACACGATTAGGGTAAATATTATTTTATGCCCTAGTACCCAATTTAATGCCTTACCATACCATTCAATAAACCGGTTCAGTTGGTGTTCAAATGACATCAGGAAGCGATTGAATAAATTGGTAGGTGACAGCTCTTCCTTTTTCCCAAACCTCGAGGCCAGCCAGGGGGTAAGTGTGAATCCTACCAGCAAACTGGTAAGCGTAGAGGTTATCACTACTACAGAAAATTGTTTCAACATATCCGCTACAAATACCTGTAAAAAAAGGATAGGGAAAAAAACCACAACATCAACAAGCGTAATGGACAATGCAGAGAAGCCAATTTCCATCCTGCCATCCAGAGAGGCCGTTCTTTTTTCTTTTCCCATATCCAGGTGGCGCTGGATATTTTCTAAAACAACGGTAGCATCATCCACCAGAATCCCAATGATCAGACTCATTGCCAATAATGTCATCAGGTTAAGCGTATAGCCCAAGAGCCACATGATGGCAAACGCGGTGATCAGGGAAGTGGGAATGGCTACGAGTACAATTAGTGCATTTCTGAAACTGCGGAGAAATAACAACATCACCAGTGCCACCAGCAACACTGCCAGTAAGAGGTCCACAAGCACCGAGTCAACAGCTGCAAGTGTATTATCTGTACTGTCATCTGCAATGATAAAGTGTACACCAGCCGCCTGATTCTGGTTTTCAATTTGGATAAGCTTTTCACGTACGAGCTTTGATACATTTACGGAATTGGCATCCCCCTGCTTTTTCAATAAAAGTCCAATACCATCCTTTCCATTGAACCGGCTAACAGATGTTTTTTCTTTTTCTCCCGCAGCAACGATAGCCAGGTCTTTTACATAAACCGGATTTCCAGGTTTCGGCATGGCAACCTGAACCATCCTGATATCCTCCAACTGAGTATATTTCCCAACCAACCGAACCGCGTTGCTCTCTTTATCCGTTTTAACCAGTCCCGCTGGCAAATCCAGGCCAGAACGCTTAATGGCTTCTACCAACTGGTACAATGAAATATTGTGTAACCTCAGTTTGTCCTTATCAGCTTTTACCTGTATTTCTCTTTCCTCTCCACCCAACAGCGTTATTTCAGCAACTCCTTTTAATTGCTGAAGCTGTGGTAAAAAATCATCTTTCATGAGTTGGTAAAAATCCGTTGCCTCCAGGTCACTGGTTGCATTAATGGAAATAATAGGCAAATCATTAGGAGATACTTTGCTCATCACAGGTGTTTCTACATCTTCCGGCAACTCCTTTCGAATATTATCAATGTAGCGCTGCGCATCCTGCATGGTTTGATCCAAATCGGTTCCATATTCCAGATTGGCAATAACAATGGAAGCATTTGGCAATGATTTCGTAACGAGGTAGTCCACACCTTCCAGGTTGGAAAGTGCATCTTCAATTTTTCGGGATACTGAAGTCTCTACTTCGGAAGGCTCTGCTCCCGGATAAGCAGTTTTGATAACAACAACAGGTTGATTAAAATCTGGCATTAGTTCATATGCCAGGTTTTTATATCCGATAAACCCCAATAAGGCAAGCACGCTGAATAATACAATAATCAGCGAAGGACGCCTGATGGATAACTCCGTAATATTCATGATTCTTTGCTTTATTTGATTTGAATGGTTGCATTTTCAACCAGGTTGATAAAGCCACTGGTGATTATGATCTCGCCTTCTTCCAGGCCCGCTGTTACAATAGTTTGGTTTTCAGTAATGCCACCTACCGATACAGGTTTGCTCACTGCTTTTCCATTTTTAACTACAAAAACGCGTGCAGAATCAGCAGTTCCCTGAATGGCAGCACTGGGTATATAAATCTGCTTTTCCGTAGCAACTTTATCAATATGTACTTTTCCGAACATACCTGATTTCAGGTTCAACTCAGGTGAATTGGAAACCGCGAGCTGGATGGGGAAGCTATTACCCTGACTGGCTTTGCTGCCAATCAGAAGGATCCTTCCGATCAAGGGTAAATCAGGAAAAACATCAGCAGTAATTCGATAGGATCTACCGATACTGAATTCTGGCAAATCCTGTTCTGAAACATTCAGGGTAAACCTTAACTGCTTTAGATCCGTGAGCTGCATAAGCGGAACACCAGGTGCTGCATAAGCCCCGGCTTCTGTTAACTTGGCAGTAATAACTCCACTGAAAGGAGCCCTGACAGTAGCTTTTTCAATTTGGGCCATTATGGTTGCCTGCTGAACTTTGGCTGCTGCCAGTCCCAGGCTTGCCTTTTCGAGTTGAATGCCCTGAACAGCATCTGCTTTCGTTAATATGGTATAGCGATTTACATCTGCTTGCAATCCTCCCAACTGAACTTCAACTGATTTTAATTGCAAGGACAAGAGAGTAGTATCCAACTGAACCAAGGGTTGCCCTTTTGTTACGAAGGAACCCTGATCTGCCCAAACAGCTACAATTTTACCTGGAACATCCGAACTAATCCGACTTTCTTTTTCGGGCTCAAAACTGCCCGGAAAAATTTTTGTGGACAGTCTTTCAACTTTTTGAATGGTATCAGTTTCTACCAGTATCGGTTTATCCTTATCATAGGTATAAACCTTGCTTTCAGCCACCTGCTTATTCGTTCTTAGTTTGAATATTACCAACGCAACTATAATTACTATTGAAAGTAGCACCAGCAGTTTAGTACGTTTCATATTGATCATTTAAGTAAGTGGGTGTAATTAGTTCAAATTGGAGGTTATTTTTTTCAATTCCAGGTCCGCTTTCAATAAGTCAATCCAGGAAGTAAGTAGCTGTTGCTGAGCATCCCGGACCGCATTATCAGCCAGGAGAATATCCGTCAGATTCGCAAGCCCCTGTTTGTGCTGTAATAAGGTTTGGTCATAGATAGCTTTCGCCAGATCCAGTTGCTCGCGACTGGTCATTATTGCTTTTTGCAGCACTTGTTTTTGTCTGTTGGTATTTTTTAGTTCTGCTTGCATTTTATCAGTAAGGAATTGTTCCTGCAGTTGGTTATTGCTAATCTCCAATTGTTTTTTTGTGATTTTTCTTTTAGTAATGGTTCCATTAAAAATGGGATAGCTGAACTGAATCCCGGCATATCCAAGCGGATAGAATTTGAGAAAAGGGGAGGGTTGCTGATGGAAACCAAATCCGGTACTGCCATAGAAAGCCTGGAAGTTGACACTTGGGAGTTTTCCAGACCTATGTAAGGTGTTGAGCTCCATTTCAAGCAGTTTTTTTTCCTGTTGAACGATTTGAACATCGAGTGGAATCTGCACATCATATGCAGGTGCAGGTACAGGCTCCTGAATAGGATCAACCCTAAATGAGATGTCCTCTGGAATACCTATCGACAATTTTAAGTATTCCAGTACCTGGAACAATTTTGCCTGAATTAATTCGCGTTGTGTTTGAAGTTGCGTATTCTGTAAATATACCTTCCGCAAATCTGTTCCGGTTGCCAATAACTGTTCTTTGAGGAGGGTTATGTTCTGAATCAATTTGGAAGAATTAAGCAGGTTGCTATCGAGAAAAAGTAATTGGTGCTGCAAAATTTGTGCATTGTAGTAAAGTCCGGTTATTTCATATAAAAGCTGTTCTTCGGATTTTAACACCTGCAGATCAGCCAGTTCTGTAAATAAACCAGCCTGTTTAATCGCCCCGTAAGCTTGAGGTGAATACAGTGGCAGTTGTAACTGCAGGTTTGCATTGATGGTATGGGGTACTCCAAATTGGGCTTCTTTGAATTCTCCGGCAGGCACCTGGGGATTAAAAATATTCAGGGGAAGCAACTGGGTGGGTAAGTCCATGTAATACCGGTAATCGGCATTGAGGCTTAGCTTTGGAAGTAGTTGTGCTTTTGCTTCCTTCAGCAATTGCTCTCTTTGCGCAACATTGTTTTTCGCCATCCGGAGTTGTTTGTTCAGAATCAAGGCGGTGTCCAAACACTGCTGTAGACTCCATTTTGGTTGCGCCAAGGCAACCATGCTAACTACTTGTAACAGCAGAAACAGCAATAGTTTGTGAGTGTTCACTAACTTCATGATGCAAAAAATTTTATTTTTCTTTAATTACAATCATTTTAAACATACCATCCAGCACTGCCAGTCCATCTTTCAGCAGATTGGATTGGTGTCCTGATAATTTCCATTTCAAAACTGTCATACGAATCCCTCCCAATAATAGCGTAGTCAGGATGGAAGCTGTACAAATTTTGGAATATTGACCATTCTGTTGCCCCCTATTGATGTTTTCTCCCACCAATTTGTGCATCAGGTCAACGATCTCTTTAATTTTTTGGGTTAGCTGGGTATCAAAGTGAAAAATTGATTCCGCAAATATTACACTTGCAATGGCAGGCTTACTGATAAGTAATTTTAATAGCACTTTCAAAATGGCGGTTAGTTCTGCTCGCGCTGTTTTGCCTGATTTAAAGGAAACTTCAGTATTCCTCTTTTTTATTTCCGTTATAAAGTAATCAAGAATACTCAGTAAAATATCGTTTTTACTATTAAAATGTCGGTATAAAGCAGGTTCCGATAAGCCAATATCAGCTGCCAGCGTTTTAATGGTCAGGTTTTGGATACCATATTTATCAATCCGCTCCGTTGCAGCTTCCATGATCTCAATCTGCCTGGTTGAATATTTCGTCATTTATCTAGATTCTATATTTAGTTAGTTAGTATTCGCTAACAAATATAGTAGTTTTAGTTATAATCGCCACCTGATAGTGCAGTTCTTCTCCCCACCAGCCATTCCATTCTTCATCTGGCCAGGGACCACGAACAGGTCCGAACATATTTCTGCCCAGTATCCAGGCTCCGATATTTTCAAAGGACCGTTCAGCAAAATCGTTGTCGATGCCCAGCGTGCCATCAGTTTTGCCCATCATCTGCTGGAATCTCCTGGTTGGAAATACCCATTTGTGCAATTCTTCACCCCTTACACCTAATTATTGTTGTAAACTTTGGTTGGGGCCTGCTCCAAATCCATCCAATGAAATGGAAAAAGCGGCTACTCTGACTTTGCTCATAAAACAAACAGTTTTATTATTTCAGGATTTGGGAAATATTTTTGAAAGAACATAAAAATGGACTAATTTGCAACTATATTTCAGTTGCACACAATCAGTTAAGATCACTAAAAAATTACCACATTAACACTATGAAAAAAACATTTTCAACTTGTTTCGATGTCAAAAATTGGGAAATTATTAGAACGGTTATTATCCAGGCCAGCTGATTTTACATGGAATGAACTCATTAGAATATTAAATCATTTTGGATATATAGAAGTGAAGTCTGGGAAAACAGGTGGATCAAGAAGGAAATATGCAGATAAAGAGAAACAAATTATTAACCTGCATAAACCACATCCTGGTAACATTTTAAAACGTTATGCATTAGATCAGGTTATTTCAACATTAAAAGAAAGAGGGCATTTAAAAGATGAATGATATCTTAGAATATAAAGGATATTTCGCAGAAGTACACTTTAGCAGTGAAGATGAAGTCTTCTTTGGAAAATTGCTGGGCATCAATGACCTTGTAAACTTTGAAGGTCATACGGTAAAAGAATTGAAAAAAGCATTTCAAGAAGCCGTAAATGACTATCTCCAAACTTGCCAAGAATTAGGGAAAGAACCCGAAAAAGCTTACAAAGGCACATTTAATATTCGAATTCCTTCCGAATTACATCGGCAGGCTGCACTCTATGCCTCAATAAAGAAAATGTCTCTTAATGATTTTGTTAAACAAGCAATTGCTAATATGGTTTCTACACAGACAAAATCAATAAATACGGCAAATTGATCTACCATACTTAATTGAGTTCTTCAGTATCAAACGAATATTTTTATTCCAGCTATTTTTTGTATTTTTAACTTCAACTCACTGAGTTTCTATCATCCTTTCAGGAAGCAGTAACAACTCTCTAACTATCTCCCAAACGGTTCACGACTGCTTCACTGACGGTTCAATAATAGTCCAGGAGTGGTCAAACAGTAGTGCGCGAACGATACTTGATGACTGAATGGATAGACCAAAGTACCCGAATGGACGATAAAAAGTACCTGAATGGTATGAAATGCCAAAAAAACAAATGGGCGCAAAACCTGTTCCTTTCAACAAGTTTCGCTGCCTTTGCCTCATTAACCTACCATTAAACCAATTCTACCGACAAATTTTTGATTTCCGGTTTCTGTTTCATGAGAGTCGGACCTGGTTATTTCAACCTGGATAATTGGATGATACGGGTTTTTCAGGTGATTGGATCGAAGTGTATTTTTGAGCTGCTAACACCACAAAGATCCCTACTTATCAAACCCTGGACAATAGACAAACTTGACATTTCCTGTAGAAATTAAATTACAGCTGCGTAAGATTCTATATAGGCTCCTCAGCGCAGTTATCCACTCTTGATAAGTAACTGCGATTTTCTTCCAAGCCGGTACAACGATTTAGTACCCCTGGAGGTCACTACTTCACCAACAAAACCGTTCTTATGAAAAAATTGCCGCTCTTTCTTTGCCTGATTGTACTGCTCACCGTTTCTGCCTGTCATAAGAACGATCCGGTTCCTGCACCACAACCCCAGGATTCCCCAATCCCGAATACCGGTGAACTCGTCCGTTCCATTCAATGGAGCAATGGTACCCTCGCCCTGGTGCAATACAATGCTGACAGCTCCCTTAAACAAATCAATTACAGCTTGCTGAATTCGGTTGGTTCCACCATTTTTGAATGGGAGGGAGGAAAAATGAAGGGCATGTACGACAACCGCTCTCTTTATAAAAACACCTATTACTACGATGGCAATCGCGTATCTTATTATATCAACACCACCCGCGATTTTGTTTCAGCCACTTCCTATAAAATGGAATATCACTATAACGCCAATGGACAAGTGTCGAAGCTTAATTATTTTTCCTCCAGTGAAGCAGGATCCATACTTAAGACTGCTACTTCCTATGAATACAATGCTTCAGGAGAACTTAGCAAAGCAATCACCACCTCCGGTAATTCCATCATTACGCATACCATTGACAGTTATTCCGATTCTGCGGATTTTAATCCGCTGTTGTTCATCGAAGTCGGACTCTACGAATATTATACCCTTTATAACCTGGCGGTTTTCAGCAGCCTGAAAAAATATCCGGCTAAAATTACCCGCACCATTAAAACAGGTAACAATGCCGCTTATGTCGATAGAATTGTGGAACATGTTTGCGACATCACAAACCGCCGGATCAATAAAATCACTTCCCATTCCAGTTATCCGGCCAATCCACAATACAACAGTTCACTGGAAGCAGTGTTTATATACGATTAACCAGCACAGTCGCTTAGTCGTATTGTTATTACACCCTGATCAGCTTGCTTCCTGAAGGGGCACATTAACGATGGCCTGCTCCCGGTAACGCTTAGGCGACAACCCGGTGGTTTCCTTGAATAATTTATTGAAATTGGAGATCGTTTTGTAGCCGCAATTGTAAGCAATCTCGGAAATGGTCCAGTCGCTATCAAGCAATAACCGGCAGGCATTACTGATTCTCACCTGGTTGAGGTATTCTACAAAATGCAGGTTATTTCTCTTTTTGAACAAGCGGCAAAAACTCTGAGGCGTCAGGTTGGTGAGCCGCGCTACATCCTTTAACTGAATATCCGAACGGAAGTTTTCATGAACATACCGGTACACCTCACACAGGCGATCTTTTTCACTCTTATTATCATAATGCACGAATTCAGTTGCATTGATCTGTGCCAGCTCGGTAGATTCTGATAACAACTGCAGAATTTCCAATAAGAACAGAATCCGCTGGAATCCCTGCGCATGTAATATCTGTTCAATTTTCTCTGCTACCTTATCTCGGGTTTCATGCTGGATGGCAATGCCCAGTTTGGATACACGAAGCATATTTTTCAGACTCTCCGCTTCCGGTAAATCAAATAACCCACACTCAAATAATTGCGGATGAAAATACAGGACAATAGAAGTTGCCGTTGTTCCGGCCTGACCATTTATAAAACTATTATCATTGATCCAGATATGGGGTAGGGAAGGACCAATCAGCACCATGTCACCTGCTTCAAATCGTTCAATCTGGTTTCCAATTATCCTTTTTCCATAGCTCTCTTTTATATACACCAGCTCAAACTCAGGGTGAACGTGTAGGGGAGCACTGAAAAATGATTCTTTTCTTTCCATCACCGAGAACATACTATTTATCTTCGGTGCAATTTCAGTTTGTAAAATTTTCATGTCGCAAACAATCGGGGTGAGAAATTGAAATCCTTCTTAAATATTCACCTTAAACTTACTGTATTTTCACCTTATGGCAATACCAGAGGTTAAAATAGAGGAAGAAACAGGGAATAAAAAGAAACCAATCCGATCTTGCCCATTTGTGTTAATTTAGGAGGTTTACTGTAATCAACGATTCATGGATTCTTCGAGTATTACCCGAACAGGCAGTTCGCTTGCAGCCCATACCCACATCGCCAGGGAATTTTCATCCCGCTTTGGCCAGTCGCCGGATATTATTGTCAGTTCTCCCGGCCGGATCAACCTGATCGGAGAACACACCGATTATAATCTTGGATTTGTTCTTCCCGCCGCAATTGATAAATACATCCATATTGCCATCCGGAAACGGACGGATAAGGAACTGCATTTTTTTGCCGCAGATTTTACCAGTGCCTATACCGGAAAACTGGGAAACTGGGAAAGAAGCAGTCTTCAATGGCCCGATTTTCTCCTTGGGGTCCTCAAAGAGTTTGATGAACATGGGGTTGAACTTTTTGGGATGGATCTCTGCTTTGGGGGAGATATCCCTTCAGGCGCCGGACTTTCATCTTCAGCGGCCATTGAGTGTGCCCTGGCGTATGCAATCAATGAAATCCTGCAGTTAAACTGGCCTAAAATTGAATTGGTGCAATTGGCCCAGGCTGCAGAAAATCGCTTTGTTGGCGTACAGTGCGGTATCATGGATCAATTTGCTTCCATGTTTGGCATGAAGAATAAAGCCATTTTACTCGATTGCCGTAACCTAAAATATGAATACATACCGTTGGCGCTGGATCAGTATGCCATCCTCCTTTTGGATTCACAGGTAAAACATAGCCTTGCCAGCAGCGAATACAATGTACGGCGTGAACAATGTGAAATGGGAGTGAAAGCTCTCCGGAAAGTTTATCCGCATGTGAATAGTCTGCGGGATGCCAATCGCGCCATGATTGAATATACCCTTAAAGACCAGGTACCCGACCTGGTTTACAATCGCTGTAAATATGTGGTAGAAGAAAACCTCCGCCTTCAGGTGGGATGTGAAGCCCTCAGAAGAAATGATCTCGTTTCATTCGGAAAGAAAATGTTTGCTTCCCATGTTGGTTTGAGTAAGTTATATGAAGTTTCCTGTCCGGAGTTGGATTATTTGGTAGAACTCGCGCGACTCGAGCACAGTATCATCGGTTCCCGTATGATGGGTGGTGGCTTTGGTGGCTGTACCATCAACCTGATCCGCAAATCCTTTATTAATGAAGTGGTGGAACGCATTTCAGATGCCTATCAGCAGAAATTTTCAAAAGCCCCGACACCCATTATCTGCCAGCTTTCAAACGGAACAGCTACTGTTTCTTCCTAATTGAAAAGAAATAGTATTTTGCTGCCAGATCATGCTGTCTGCAAAAGCTCAATATGCCATTCACGCCCTAACCTACCTGGGAGAACATTACCAGCAGGGCTTTATTCCTATTAATCAGATCGCCGAGAAAAGAAGAATTCCAGCCAAATTCCTGGAAGCCATTTTACTGGAACTCAGAAAAGCGGGTATACTTGGCAGTAAGGCGGGTAAAAATGGCGGCTATTATCTGCTGAAACCCCCAGCAGAAATTCCAATGGTTACCATCCTGCGCCTGATGGATGGTCCGATTGCGTTACTTCCCTGTGTGAGCAAAAAATTTTATGAACCCTGCCGACTTTGTCCTTACCCCGAAGCTACCTGTAATATCCGGCTGATCTTCCTGGAAGTGAGAGATGCCACTTTAAAAGTTATCGAAGGCAAAACCCTTCAGCACCTGATGCAAAATGATTACCAGGATCCTTCTGATTTTGTTATTTAGATATTTGTAAGAGTTTATTTTTCAATTGTTTATTCCAGTATTATCCATTTATCTAAAACATCTATTAAAACTATAGGAATTATGATATTTAGTGTATAATTTTGATGCGTTAAACAATCTGGGCAGTTCTCCTGCGTTTAAGTGGAACTGCTTAGCAGAAAAACACCTCTGAATATGAGTAATGTGAGCGTAGCCCTACCGTCGAACTTATTCTCCTCCCAGGACCAAAAACAGGTGCAGGAAATTATTGAGCATTTTAATCCCCAGCAATTGCAATGGCTGGCGGGTTATTTGACCGGACTTCAGCACAGCAACCAGCAACTGCTTCAATTGATCAACCGGATTCCGGTACCACAAGAATCAATTACCACAGAACCAATTGCAGCACAGGAAAGTATCACCGTATTGTATGGTTCCAAAAGTGGCAATTCCAGGAAAGTGGCTAAAAACCTGCACGATAAACTGATCGCCCGCGGATTTACCACCGTTTTGCAGGATATGAACGCCTACCAGGGGAATCGCCTGAAAGATGAAAAATGGTTGCTCGTAGTAGTGAGTACCCATGGCGAAGGGGATCCTCCACCAGCAGCAGAAGACCTGCATGCTTTCATTAATAACAGAAAAGCACCCGCGATGCCGAATACCAAATTTGCAGTGCTCGCACTTGGGGATAAAAGTTATGCCAGCTATTGCCAAACCGGTCGCGATTTTGACACCCGGCTGGGCGCCCTGAAAGCAACACGTTTGCTCGATCGTTTCGAAGCGGATGTAGATTATGAAGAAACTGCTGAATCCTGGATCGAGGCAGTCATTAATAAAGTGCAGGAAAGTTTTGGCACCGCACAGCCTGCAGTTAGTGGAATTACACATGTTAACGGAAACGGACAATTAAAAGAAGCCACTGTTACCTATAACCGAAAAAATCCATTCCGTGCCACTGTTCTGGAAAATATTCAGCTCAATGGCCGGGGCTCTGCAAAACAAACCTATCACCTGGAATTGTCACTCGAGGGCAGTGGTTTGCATTACCAGCCCGGAGATACATTGGGAGTTTGGGTCGAGAATCATTCGAGCCTGGTAGAAGGACTACTCGGATTCAAGAAATTCAATCCGGATACCCGCATTCAAATTAAGGATACAGATATCAGTTTGTTTGAGTTTCTGCAAAAACAGGCTGAACTTACCACAGTTAGCGGATCCTTTTTGGCTGCCTACACAGCCTTTGTAGATGATCCTGCACAGGCGCATCAGTTGAATTCAATTCTGGCAGACAAACAGGCGCTCTCTTCCTTTGTTTATGGTAGAGATATCTGGGATGTATTAAAAGAATTTCCCAGCACTCTCAATGAAGAACAGCTTGCTGCTATTTTATTACCTCTTCAACCCAGGCTCTATTCCATTGCGAGTTCACTGGAAGCACATCCTGAAGAAGTGCATCTTACCGTAGGTAGAGTGGTTTATTCGAATAATAACCGTGAACACAGGGGAGTGGCTTCCAATTTTATTGCGGATGTTCTACAACCCGGACAGGAAGTATTGGTGTTCATTGATACCAATGAATCTTTCCGGCTTCCGGAAAACCAGGACACCCCTATCATTATGGTGGGACCAGGTACCGGTATTGCTCCTTTCCGTGCTTTTGTTGAACAACGCGCTGAAACCGGAGCAGCTGGTAAAAGCTGGCTCTTCTTTGGCGATCAGCATTTCACTACCGACTTTCTGTATCAGACCGAATGGCAACGTTTCCTGAAGCAGGGTAGCCTCACTTATATGAATACAGCCTTCTCAAGAGATACCGATAAAAAAATCTACGTACAGCACCGGATGCAGCAACATGCGCAGGAACTCTACCAATGGTTGCAGGAAGGCGCTCATTTTTATGTATGCGGGGATGCCAAACGTATGGCGAAAGATGTGAAACAGACACTCATTCAAATTGTACAGGACCAGGGCAAACTTGACCTGGAAGCAGCCCAGGACTATGTTAAACAATTGGTGAAAACGGGTCGTTACCAGGAAGACACTTATTAAAATGAGACGTCAGAAGTGAGATGTGAGAAGTGAGTATAATTCTAAAATCATAATTCATAATTCATAATTCATAATTCATAATTCCACATGAATCAGGATAAATCCAAACTCAGTGAAGTTGAACATATAAAGGAAAGAAGCCGCTTTCTGGAAGGTACCATTCAGGACAGCCTGAAAGATGAGGTTACCGGTAACCTGTATGCGCAGGACCAGCAGCTCATCAAGTTTCATGGCAGTTATGTACAGAGTGATCGCGAACTTGATAAAGAAAGAAAAGCACAAAAACTGGAACCTCTTTATTCCTTCATGATCCGGGTGCGTGTACCTGGTGGTGTGGCGAGTCCGGCTCAGTGGATTACCATGGATGACCTGGCTGATAAATACGGGATGCCTACCCTGAAACTCACTACCCGTCAGGCTTTTGAGCTACATGGCATTCTGAAACACAACCTGAAGCCGACCATTAAAGAAATCAATGAATCGCTGATGAATTCCATCGCAGCCTGTGGTGATGTGAATCGTAATGTGATGTGTACGGTAAATCCTTACACCTCTAATATTCATGATGCAGTTCAACAGGTAGCCTTAGCCGTTAATGATCATCTTACTCCAAAAACAAAAGCCTATTATAAGATTTGGGTAAATGATGAACAGGTAGCCGGTCCGGTTGAGGATATCACCGAAGAGCCCATTTATGGGAAAACCTACCTGCCCCGTAAGTTTAAAATCACTTTTGCCATACCGCCCTATAATGATACGGATGTGTATGCACATGATATCGGGCTGATTGCAATTGAAGAAAAAGGCCAGCTGGCAGGATTTAATTTCACGATTGGCGGTGGTATGGGTATGACTTTCGGTGATGAAAATACCTATCCGCGTATCGGCGATTTAATAGGATATGCACCGACAGAAAAAGTAGTTGATGTATGTGAGAAATTACTGACGATTCAACGCGATTATGGTAACCGGGAGAACAGAAAACTAAGCCGCTTTAAATATACCATCGAGAGAGAAGGACTTGACTTTGTAAAAGCGGAATTGAATAAGCGGCTCGGATATGATCTTGAACCTGCCAAACCCTATGTTTTCACCACCAATGGAGACAGTTTTGGCTGGGTGAAAGGGGCCAATGGAAAATGGTTCAATACCTTATACATCGAAGGAGGAAGGGTAAAAGACAATGAACAGTTTCAGCTGAGAAAAGGACTTCGGGCCATTGCTGAAATGCTGGAAGGCGGCGACTTTAGAATCACCGGAAATCAGAATGTTGTCATAGGAAATGTTGCTGAAGAACTGAAACCTAAAGTTGAGGCCCTGCTCGAACAATACGGATTGGCAGCACACCAGGAAGTGACACCCCTGCACCAGCACGCCATCGCCTGCGTTGCCCTGAATCTATGTCCGCTTGCCAATGCAGAAGGTGAACGTTACCTGCCCAGCCTGATCACAAAAATTCATACGATACTGGAGAAATACGGCATTCCTGAACAACCGATCACTATTCGTATGACTGGTTGTCCGAATGGATGTGGTCGCCCTTACCTGGGAGAAATCGGATTTGTTGGCAGAGCCCCCGGTAAATACAACCTGTATTTAGGTGCAGCGTTTAATGGTGACCGTATGAATGTATTGCATAAGGAAGCCCTCAGTGAAGAAGAGATCCTGGCTGAACTGGATCCGCTGATTGCACAGTATGCTGCAGAACGTACCCCCAATGAACATTTTGGAGATTTCCTGGTGAGAAAGGAAATCATAAAACACCAATATTCCAAAGCTGATTTTCATCTCTTTTAATATGAAATCCTTAAAACCACAAACCGGAAAAGTCTATATCACGGGCGCTGGCCCGGGTGATAGTCAACTGCTCACCCTCCGTGCAAAAGCGGTAATTGAGCTGGCAGATACCATTCTGTATGACAACCTGGTAAACCAGGAAATTCTGGATTGGGCAAAACCCGGCGTGGAAAAAGTTTTTGTAGGTAAACTTCCTTACTGTTCCGTAATCACCCAGGAAACCATTAACCAGTGGATGGTGGACAAGGCACTGGAAGGTAAACAGGTGGTTCGTTTAAAGGGAGGAGATCCCATGATCTTCGGCAGGGGTGCTGAAGAAGCAGCCTTTCTGAAAGAAAATGGTGTCGAATTTGAAATTGTGCCGGGAGTAACCAGTGCATTGGCTGCCGGAGCGTATAGTGGAATTCCAATGACACACCGGGATGCCTCCCAGATGGTTCTTTTCGTAACGGGACATACCAAAAAAGGTAAAAAAACCGGGTTGAATTTCGACTGGCCTATGCTGGCTGCATTTGAAGGAACGATTGTTTTTTATATGGGGGTTAAAAATATTGGCGAAATTGCCAGCCACCTGGTAAATGCCGGGAAACCGGTTGAAACATTGGTAGCCGTTGTTGAAAATGGAAGTCTCCCTCAACAAAAAGTAGTAACCGGAACACTTACTACCATAGGTCAGGAAGTGGAACGTTCCGGCATCGGAACACCGGCTCTCATCATTGTGGGTAAGGTAGTAAAATATCACCAGCAGATCAATTGGTTTGCCGGCATACAGGAACAATATCATCAAAGAATTGCTTAAAAACAAAAGCGAATGAGTTTACAACAGGGATATATCCTGAGTGCTTCGGTACCACAGAAAAAAAGAGTGATAGAGTTTTCACTCGATCTTTTCGAATACCTGTTTCCGGTAGTTGAAAACGAAAAGAATTACGAAAACAAACACAAGCGGAAAGCGGATAGCCTCAGAAACAGTCTGCTGGAAATTCTCTATGCCTTTAGTGAAGCTTATCAGCTGGATGAAGAAAAAATTGCCACGGCATTTTTTGAAGAACTGGAAGCATGTAAGACCTGCCTGCTCGAAGATGCCACCGCCATGCTGCAGTTTGACCCGGCCGCCAAATCCATTGAAGAAGTAGTGATTACCTATCCCGGTTTCCAGGCAATTGCTGCCTACCGGGTTGCGAATATTTTGTATCGGCTGCAGGTTCCCCTGATTCCAAGAATCATCAGTGAACATGCTCATTCTACAACCGGTATTGACATTCACCCCGGCGCCACCATTGGTGTACCCTTCATGATTGACCACGGCACCGGTGTGGTGATTGGAGAAACCACCGTGATCGGTAAAAATGTAAAAGTTTACCAGGGGGTAACTTTTGGTGCACTGGCAGTGAAAAAAGAAGAAGCAGAAACCAAACGTCACCCAACCATTGAAGATTACGTAATCGTATATGCGAACAGCACGATCCTCGGTGGTAAAACGGTAATTGGTCGCGATAGCATCATTGGAGGTAACTGTTTCATAGTGGAATCGGTTCCAGCCATGAGCATCGTCTACCACCAGCCGATCATTACTGTTAAGAATAAAAAAGATTTTACAGAACCATTAAACTGGGTTATATAATTTATCCTTCACCTCAAATCAGAAACCATGATTGCACAAAACATCCTTGAAACAATCGGCAATACGCCGCATGTAAAATTGAACCGCCTTTTTGGTTCGGACCATTCCGTATACATCAAACTGGAAAGAGCCAATCCGGGTGCCAGCATCAAAGACCGTATTGCGCTGGCGATGGTGGAAGACGCCGAAAAGAAAGGCCTGTTGCACAAGGATAGTGTAATCATTGAACCAACTTCTGGTAACACCGGCATAGGTCTTGCCATGGTTGCAGCCGTGAAAGGGTATAAACTCATCCTGGTGATGCCGGAAAGCATGAGCATTGAAAGACGCCGCCTCATGAGTTTGTATGGTGCCAGTTTTGAACTGACTCCCCGCGAAAAAGGTATGAAGGGCGCTATTGAAAAAGCAAAAGAACTGGTAGCCGCCACTTCCCATGGATGGATGCCCCAGCAATTTGATAATCCTGCCAACACGGAAGTACACCGCCGTACTACGGCCCAGGAAATCATAAACGATTTTCCGAACGGTCTGGATTACCTGATAACAGGTGTTGGTACCGGCGGCCATATAACCGGTTGCGCAGAAATTCTGAAAGCAAAATTCCCGAACCTGAAAGTGTTCGCTGTTGAACCGGAATTATCTCCTGTATTAAGTGGCGGTTCTCCTGCTCCACACCCAATCCAGGGTATTGGTGCCGGCTTTGTTCCGGGCATTTACAATGTAGCAGTTATTGATGGCGTGATCGGCGTTTCCAAAGACGATGCATTTGCCTACGCACAACGTGCCGCAAAAGAAGAAGGTATTTTTATGGGAATCTCATCCGGCGCATCACTGGCAGCCGTTGCCAAAAAACTGGCAGAAATCCCGGCAGGCAGCACCGTTCTTACATTCAACTACGACACCGGAGAACGTTATTTATCAATCGAAGGACTTTATTGAGCAACACATGGATCTACAGCAAATAAATAAACAACTGACTTCCCTCAGCGCAGCAGAACGGTTGAAATGGATGAGTGAACAGTTCCCGGAGGGAATGGTATTCTCAACTTCCCTGGGTCAGGAAGACCAGGTGATTACCCATCTGATCGCCCGGCAGGCTCTCCCTATTCAATTGTTTACACTGGATACCGGCAGGCTCTTCCAGGAAACCTATGACCTGCTGGATAAAACCATCGCGCGTTATAAACTGCGCATCCAGGCATTCTTTCCACAGGCTGCTGCTGTAGAGCAATTGCTTACGGAAAAAGGTCCGAACAGTTTTTATGAATCGGTTGAGAACAGAAAAGAATGCTGTTATATCCGCAAAGTTGAACCATTGAACCGCGCACTCAGGGGTGCCAGGGTTTGGGTAACCGGTTTACGTGCCGACCAAAGTGAAAACCGGGCAGGTCTGCCTTTTGCAGAATGGGACGAGGCACACCAGTTAATAAAACTACACCCCTTGCTGGATTGGTCGTATGAACAATTGCTGGACCATCTAAAACAGGAAAATATTCCTTACAACACTCTGCACGATAAAGGATTTCTGAGCATCGGTTGTGCCCCCTGTACCAGGGCGGTAGAACCGGGTGAAGATATCCGCGCCGGCAGATGGTGGTGGGAAGCTTCCAAAAAGGAATGTGGATTGCACCAGGAAACCAGTATTAAATTGAATTAAACAGAAAGAAAAGCAGAACAACTATGTCAGCCAACAGTATTATACCCGCCTTTCCGAGAATGTTAGAGGACGAGAGTATTTATATCATGCGGGAAGTAGCTGCCCAGTTTGAAAGACCGGCATTGTTATTCAGTGGAGGAAAGGATTCCATTACCCTGGTTCGCCTCGCACAGAAAGCATTCTGGCCAGGGAAAATACCATTTCCGCTGTTGCATGTGGATACAGGGCACAATTTTCCGGAGACGATTGAATTCCGCGACTGGCTGGTTCGTGAAACAGGTGCCGAGCTCATTGTTCGGTATGTGCAGGACAGCATTAATGCTGGAAAAGTAAAGGAAGAAACTGGCAAGTATGCCAGCCGCAATGTGCTGCAAACAGTTACCCTTCTTGATGCCATCGAAGAATTCAAATTTGATGCCTGCATTGGTGGTGCCAGAAGAGACGAAGAGAAAGCACGTGCCAAGGAACGCATCTTCTCCGTACGTGATGATTTCGGTCAGTGGGATCCCAAAAAGCAACGCCCGGAATTATTTGAAATGCTGAATGGCAAAATAAATATCGGAGAGAATGTTCGGGTATTCCCCATCTCTAACTGGACCGAGCTCGATGTCTGGACCTATATAAAGGAAGAAAACATGGCAATCCCATCCATCTACTACACGCACAAGCGACAGGTAATTGAAAGGGATGGCATGATCTGGCCATATTCAGACTTTTTGAATACCAGTGAAGATGAAGTGCCGTTTGAAGAAATCGTTCGATTCAGAACCGTAGGCGATATGACCTGTACTGCAGCTGTTGCATCTACTGCAAATGAAATCGATGATATCATCCGTGAAATTCTCTCAGCGAAAATCTCTGAGCGTGGCGCCCGTATGGATGATAAAAGAAGTGAAGCTGCTATGGAACAAAGAAAAAAAGAAGGTTATTTCTAAGCAGGCGAAGCCAAGAAATATGCTTTCTTTCACCCAAAAACTAGTAACCCTGGCCTCTATAATTTACATATTGTCCCCCTCGGTGAGCTTAGCCCAAACTAGTGGCTTGCATGACCACAATTCCATTGGATGGTATCAGCTCAATACTACTACCAATCTTGGAAAGCGATGGGGCTTGCATTTGGATTATAACCAGCGTTACGCACCTTTTTCAGGCTCGCTCTTTCAGCGTTTGATCAGACCCGGTGTCAATTACAAACCCAATAACAAATGGCATTTCAGAGCCGGTTATGTATGGGTTGAAAACCGGCCATATGGAGATTTCCCTTTCAATACAGAAGGGCTGTTCACCAATGAACACAGAATCTACCAGATGGCCGCCTACCGTCACCAGCTGAGCCGGTTAGACATCCGCCACCGGGTAATGACAGAACAGCGCTGGCTGGAAAGGACCAACAGTTATCAGTATGCGAACAGGGTTCGTTATCAGGTAAAGACCCAGGTACCTATTATCTGGAAAAGCGGGCAGGCCAGCTTTCCATACCTGCAGGCATATGATGAAATCATGGTGGCATTTGGCAAAAACGTGCCAACCAACCGGTATGATCAGAACCGCGCCGGTATCCTGGCAGGATATCATTTTTCAAAAAACTGCCAATTGGAAGCAGGTGTGATTTATATCCACCAGCAGTTACAGCGCAAACAAAACAATCAATCGATTTTTCTTCATAATACCTGCTTACAGGCGAACCTGTATGTTCAGGTAAACAGTTATAAAAAAGCAAAAGGAAAATGACACCCACAGCAGTCAATAATTTATACCCAGTCTTTCTTAAACTCGACCAGCTTCAGGTGCTGGTTGTGGGAGGCGGTTATGTGGGTGAGGAAAAGCTCAATTCACTGCTGAAATCTTCTCCCAATGCCAGCATTAAACTGGTGGGAAGAGAGATCAGTCCGGCTATTAAAGCATTACAAAGCAGCTTCGAAAAACTGCAACTTGTTGAAAAGCTGTTTGAGCCATCTGATCTCGATGGACAAGACCTGGTAATTGCTGCTACCAATGACAAAATCCTGAATGCGGCAGTAAAAGAAGCGGCAGCAGCAAAAGGTATTCTGGCCAATATCGCAGACACACCAGATCTCTGTGATTTTTACCTGGGCAGCATAGTTAATAAGGGAGACCTGAAAATTGCTATCAGCACCAATGGTAAATCACCTACCGTAGCCAAGCGCCTGAAAGAATTGCTGAATGAAGCCATTCCGTCTGAAATGGACCAGGTATTGGATAATATGCAGGTGCTTCGGTCCCGAATGAACGGGAATTTTTCCGAGAAGGTAAAACAACTCAATGATATCACCCTGGTACTCGTAGATGATACTCAACCCAGAAAAATTAACGAAGAAAAAAAATGGAAATCCATTGCAACCAAACTGATCATTCTGTTTGCAGCAATGATTGTTGGACACCTGATCCTGTCCTCCATACCGCTTCCTCCCTTGCCTGAAATCTGGGCAAGTACCAGAGAATATATCAACCAGAATTTCCTGTATTTCATGCTGGCTGGTTTCCTTGCACAATTGGTGGATGGCTTACTGGGTATGGGATATGGAGTTACTTCCGCCACCTGTTTAATCACCGCCGGGGTTAACCCTGTTTCGGTTAGTGCCGCCATTCATACCTCAGAAATATTTTCTGCCGGAGTAAGTGGATATAGCCATTATCGCTTTGGGAATGTGAACAAAAAATTATTCAAGCACCTCGTGATTCCTGGAGTGTTGGGTGCCATCCTGGGAGCTGCCATGCTGGTTTTCCTGGGAGAAACCGCCGGCGATTGGCTGATGCCCATCATCGCGCTTTACGCCATGTTCCTTGGATTTAAAATATTCAGTCGCGCTTTCCAGCATTCAACTCCAAATAAAAAAATCAAACGAGTTGGCTGGCTTGCCTGGTGTGGTGGTTTTCTTGATTCCTTTGGAGGGGGCGGCTGGGGACCTATCGTTACCAGTACCCTGATTTCAAAAGGCAAAAGTCCCAGGTACACAATTGGAACAGTAAGTCTGACTGAATTTTTTATAACCTTGGCAAGTGCAGCAACTTTCTTCTTTACAGCAGGTTTAGGACACTGGCCAGTGGTGGCTGGATTACTGATCGGAGGTGTTATTGCTGCCCCCATTTCTGCGCGGCTCGCAGGTAAACTACCCGCCAAAACCATGATGATTGGGGTAGGCATTATCGTTATGATCTGGAGTATTCGTTTAATTATAAAATCATTTGTTTAATATTTAATGTTTCTTGTATGGATATCGTAAGAATTGCAACAGCGGGTAGTGTGGATGATGGGAAAAGCACCCTGATTGGAAGATTGCTGTATGAAACCAACAGCATCACCGCGGATAAACTGGAAGCAATCGAAAGAGCAAGTAAGAGGAGAGGAGTGGACTATACAGATCTTTCTCTTTTAACAGACGGACTCATCGCTGAAAGAGAACAAGGTATTACCATTGATGTGGCCCATATTTATTTTTCAACGCCTACGCGTAAATACATCATTGCTGATACGCCGGGCCATTTTGAATATACGCGCAATATGATTACCGGTGCAAGTAATGCACAGGTAGCCATTATCCTGATTGATGCAAGAAATGGCATCGTGGAACAAACCCATCGGCATTTTTATATCACTCAATTGTTACGCATTCCCTATGTAGTTGTCTGCGTGAATAAAATGGACCTGGTGAATTATGCCGAAGACCCCTTCAATCAGATTCGCCAGCAGTTTGAAGAACTCTTTGAAAAAGCAAACTACAAGGAACAACACCTCCAGTTTATTCCGGCTTCTTCCCTGTATGGCGATAATATTTCTACCAGATCCTCTCAACTGGATTGGTATGATGGTCCTTCCTTACTTGAGTTTATGGAAGGAATCGACTGGCACGCAAGCCAGAACCAGCTTCCTGCCCGTTTCCCGGTTCAATACGTGATTCGTCCTAAATCAGAGCAATGGCATGATTTCAGGGGATTCGCAGGTAAACTGAGCAGCGGTACACTGTCAAAAGGGGACAAGGTTGTTGCCTTGCCCTCACAACAGGAATCGGTTATCGATGATATTTACAAATTTGAAGAATCACTCAACCAGGCAGAATCCGGCGACTCCGTTGTGATCACCCTGAAAGATGAAATTGATATTAGTCGCGGGGATATGCTCGTAAAAAAAGAAGAGCAACCGGCTCCATTGAAAGAAATATCCGCACAGGTCTGCTGGCTGGATCATACGCCGCTTAAAGCAGGTAAAACTTACCTGTTACAGCATGGCAGCAACCGGGTAAAAGCAAAAATCACCAATCTCTATGCCAGTATCAATGTACTGGATTATAAGACCATTGATGATGTGGAAGAAATTGGACTAAATGAAATTGGTTATATCTCCCTGAAAACTGCCAAACCGGTAAATGCGGATACCTATGCCGCTAACAAACGCAATGGCAGTTTTATCCTGATAGATGAGGGCTCCAACAGCACGGTAGGGGTGGGCTTTATTGGTTAACTTATCATTTACCGTTACATTTGCCAGTATCAATCAGGTACCAGCTATGGCAGAAAAGATAATCGAACTTAGAAACGCGAATATATACCAGGGCAGTAATCTTATTCTTCAGGATGTAAACATCACCATCAACAGGGGGGAGTTTGTATACCTGGTTGGCAAAACCGGAACAGGTAAATCCAGTTTATTAAAAACACTATACGGAGACCTTCCTTTGAATGAAGGTGAAGGCCAGGTAGTAGGATTTAATCTCAAGGAAATGGATTGGAAAAAAGTCCCCTTCCTGCGCCGCAACCTTGGGGTGGTATTCCAGGATTTTCAATTACTGACCGACCGGAACGTTAACAACAACCTGAAATTTGTACTACGTGCAACCGGTTGGAAGGATGAGCAACTGATGGATGAAAAAATCGCGGATGTGCTCGACAAAGTTGGCCTGAAATCAAAAGGATTTAAATATCCTTTCGAAATGTCTGGTGGTGAGCAGCAGCGGGTTGATATCGCGCGTGCATTGCTCAATTCTCCAAAGCTGATACTCGCTGATGAACCGACTGGAAACCTCGATCCTGAAACCTCTGACGAAATCATGCAATTATTGTTTCACATCAGCAGGGATTATGGTGCTGCAGTAGTGATGGCCACCCACGATTATCCGGTTATCCAGAAATATCCTGCGAGAACATTAAGAACAGATAAGGGGAGAGTGGAGGATAATGCTACGATAAATATGCTATAAGTGCTTTCGCATTTGTTGCAGTATCAAAATGCTGCAGCAACAAATTCTTGCGAAGCCGGATTTCTTCTTCTCCAAAGGGCAAATGGTATAACTGTTGAACAATTCGCTGGAAAGCTGTTGAAGTTTCTGCCACATGGCAAAGCGGCGCTAATGGACTTCCCTCAACAGCTGCCTGGTTCACGATGCAATGCCGGCCATTATACAAGGCATTCAGAAGTTTCAGTTTGATACCGGTTTTATTGAAAGAAGGCAGAATATTGATTTGTGCCTTTCCAATCAGATCCTGTAATTCTCTTTCTTCCGGATTCCCAACAAGGCAGGTGTGCGTGTTCTGGTGAGCGATTCGTTGTAATCTGGCTGATGGATTTTTACCGGCAACCACAAACGGGATTTTCAATTTTTCAAATACCTCAGTAAGCAGCCAGATCGCAGCTTTTTCATTTTCCGTCACACTCAGATTACCATGATAAAGACAAAACGATCCGATCCCTTCAGCTGCTTTCACTTCCCGGAATGGATGAAATACGGGAAGGTAATGCACCCATTTCCCATGAAACTCTTTTTTGTAATATTCCTCATCTCGTTCAGACAAAGTCAGAACAGGCCAGGAAGCAGCTACTTTTCTTTCCTGCTTTGATAACAACCGGCTTTCATTCCAAAAATAAATTCGTTTGAATAGGGAGCGCTCATGACGGGAGAGTTCCTTGTAATAAGTTGTTTCCACATTGAACAACCGGAGAACGATTTTACGATTCTCGAATCGGGCATCGCCAAGTAAGGCTGAACAATGAATGCCTTCCAGCAAGATCGGATGGTTATCCTGACTGAGCCTGTCGAGCAATTTATCACTGCTTCTTGAGCATACAATATAAGGCAGATGAAAACAGAATCCCTTGTGCCCCTCCTGCCGTTTGTAGTAATGAACTTCTTTGCAGTATGTATTCAGAATGGGTTGCTCACCCCTGCCATATTCAAAGCAATGCAGGATAATTTGAACTCCCTGTTCATGCAAAGCCCGAATGGTTGAAAAAATATCCAGCACGCCACCATAATCCAGTGGATAGGGCACGTCATGACTAACGATATGTATGGTTTTTCCTTCTGACACCAGGACCTTATATTGATTGATAAATAGCCAGCAATGCTTTTTCTTCCTTCTCCCAATTCCACTCCTGGCGCATTTTCAGGCAGTTTTCCTGTAATTGTTTATATAGTAACCCATCTGTGAGCAAATTGTTTATGGAAGCGGCCAGTTCAACCGGATCCGTTGCAGAAGTCAAAACCGCTACCGGAAAATCCTGGTTTAACTGCCTGTACACGGGAAAATCAACCGCTACCTGGGGAGTTGCAGCATGTACATAATCAAAAAAACGATTGGCCAGGGAATAATAGTTACTCAGGCCCTGGTTTTCAAATAAGGTAAATCCCATCTTTGCCCTTGCCGTTATGCCTTTTAATTCCGATGGCGGTAGTTTTCCTTTCAGCTGCACCCGGTCTTCCAACCGGTATCGCCTGATTAACTCCCTGGTTTGCTCCAGAAAATTACCATCTCCATAAATATGCAGCGGCATGTTTACATATTGCATGGCAGGTATCAACACTTCAAAGAGCCGGCCTTCATTTACCGCTCCCTGATAAACAAGAAAGGATTCTTTTTCCAACGAAAACCTGCTCTCCGATAATTTTGGAACATTCCGGATAACATCATATTGTACCCCATATTCCTTTTCAAATATCCGCGCGATAGGTTCATTAACGGTATAGCCTATGCGAAAACGGGGAATGCAGAAAGACTCAATTTTTTTCCAGCTTTTATAGATCAGTGGACGGCTCACCACTTCTTTCATTTCGCAAAACAATTCATGTGCATCATAAACTCTCACAATTCTTTTAATTCCGGAAGCCAGGTAAACCGGCAGGATGGTGTCAAGATCGATGGCGCAAAGAATCTGAGCCCGCTGAAACAGTAACCAGGCCAGTAATTTAAGGTTGTATTCGAAATAAAACAGCTTGCCTTTTTCAAACCAGACCGGAATTCTTTTTTGGTGAAAGGGGAGAGGAGCTAATGCGGGACTATTTTTCTTCTTAACACCCACCAGGCTTACATCATAACCCGCAGCAGCAAGCGAACCTGCTATTCGTTGCATTCGCTGGTCATAATTCAGCTCGTTGGTTACTGTGAATATGATCCGCTTACTCATGCAGCTTCCTCCGGTTTCCCATTTTCGCATAAATGGCTTCAATGATAGCCACCGTCTGAAATGCTTCTTCCGGCTCCAGAAAACCATTGGCAGGATTTTCCAGTGCATTCAGCATGGCTTCATAAACAAGGTGGTGCTGGCTGCTGCTTCCTTCATAAGTACCATACTGGTTGGGCAGCAGCTTTGTAAATGCTGGCAGCTCCAGCCCATCTGCATCCAGATAACTGATTTCATTCAGATACGCGCCTCCAATCTTTATCGTTCCCTTTTCTCCGAAAAGAGTGATGGAACCTTCCATATTTCGACCATGCGCATTCAGGCTGTATTGCATCGTTCCGCTTATTCCGGAGGAAAATTCCAGCACTGCCACACCCTGATCCTCGAATTCAATACAAGCTGGGTGCAGCCGGTTTTCCGCTGATGCGAAAGCAACTTTTTTCATCGGTCCAAAATACCAGTATAACAGATCTACAAAATGACTGAATTGTGTAAATAAAGGGCCGCCGTCCAATTCCAACGTGCCACGCCAGGCAGACTGCCTGAAATAATCCGTGTTTCGGTTCCAGAAAGCATTCAACTGAAATCCAATCAAGCTTCCGAGTTGACGTTTAGCCAGCACCTGCTTTACCCAGGCAACCGGTGGATTGAATCTATTTTGTTTAACAACAAACAGTTTTTTATTAAACAATCTTGCAGTCTGAATCATATCTGCCGCATCCCTGGCTGTCAGTGCCATTGGTTTTTCGCAGAGTACATGGGCACCGCTGCGGAGGGCTTCCATGCTGTGTTCAGCATGCCAACCATTGGGGGTGCAGATTACTACAATATCAGGTTTTTCCTGGTCCAGTAGTTCAGATAGTTTATTATAAAAAGGGACTTTATAGTTATCAGCAATAACCTGGGCTTTTTCCGGCACAATATCCGCTACTCCTACCAGCATTCCATACCGGGCAGCCAGGGCAGCATGTTTCTTTCCAATATGTCCACATCCGAGAACTGCGATCCGGTATTGCATGGGAGTTAACAAATAAGGAAGCAAAATCCAAAAAAATTAGGAGAACTCAAGTGAATTGCAGGATTTTTAGTAGCTTTGCCGCCAATTTAAGAAGTTTATAAAATTGGATGTTTCGTAAAAAACACAAAGATGTCTTATTTAACTAAAGAAAAAAAAGCGAATATTTTCGCTGAATTCGGGGGTAATGCTGCGAACACAGGTTCTATTGAAGGACAGATTGCACTGCTGACTGAGCGTATCAGTTCTATTTCCAAGCACCTGCAGGCAAACAAAAAAGATTTTTCTACTCACCGCGGGCTGATGCAAATGGTAGGTAAGCGTAAGCGCTTGCTGACCTACATGAGCAAACACAATCTGACTGGTTATCGTCAGTTGATTGAAAAACTCGGTATCCGCAAATAAGAGTAAAGATGATATTGCTGTACTATTCCCAACTGAAAACCTCATGTTGGGAATAGTTTTTTGCATGCCATCCCTTTTTTGTTCTTTTACTAACAGCATTAAACCATCCGAATTAACATGTTAACACAACCTATTTCTGTCAGCATTGACCTGGGTGGAGGCCGCACGGTTTCCATCGAAACAGGCAAGCTGGCACGTCAGGCAGACGGCGCCGTTACGGTTCGCCAGGGCAACTGTATCATACTTGCCACTGCCGTTGCCAACAAAGAGCCCAAAGAGGGCCAAAGCTTTTTTCCTCTTACGGTAGATTACCAGGAAAAGTTCGCTTCCGCCGGTAGAATCCCCGGCTCCTTTTTCAAACGCGAAAGCAAACTAAATGATTACGAGGTTTTAACCAGCCGACTGATCGACCGTGCTTTACGCCCTTTATTTCCGGAAGATTATTTCTGCGATGTGCAGATCCTGGTAACCCTGATTTCCAGTGATCCCGAAGTAATGCCAGATGCACTGGCCTGCCTGGCCGCATCTGCAGCCCTGGCAGTTTCTGATATTCCTGTTCAGGAACCTATTTCTGAAGTTCGGGTTGCCCGCATCGACGGACAATTTGTAATTAACCCATTCCGCTCAGAATTGGCGAAAGCTGATATGGATTTCATCATCGGTGCTACTGAAAAGAACATCATGATGGTGGAAGGTGAATCGAAGGAGTGCAGTGAGGAAGATCTGGTGAAAGCCATTGAAGCTGCTCACGAGGCAATCAAGATCCAGGTTCAGGCACAGATTGAACTGCGTGCAAAAAAAGGTGTAACCGGCAAACGAGAATACAAAAAGCCTGAAGAAAACGAAGAACTGCTCGCAAAAGTGCAGGCTTTCGCAAAAGATAAAGTGTACGAAGTTGCGAAGTCGGCATTGCCCAAGCACGAACGCAGCGATCGCTTTGAAGCGATTGGTACGGAACTGATGGAGCATCTGAAAACTGCTTATAATGTAGCAGAAGGAGAAGAACTGGAGGATTCTATTAAAAAACTCGCTAAAAAATACTACAGTGATCTGCAGTATTATGTTGTGCGGGATATGATCCTCAATGATCGTATTCGCCTCGATGGCCGTGGGCTGGAAGATGTTCGTCCACTCGCTATGGAAGTAGATGTGCTTCCTTCTCCCCATGGTGCAGCCCTGTTTACCCGCGGTGAAACACAATCACTTACTACCGTTACCCTCGGTACTCCGCTGGATGAACTGCTGGTGGAAAGTGCGGCTGTTTCTGATTATACCAAATTTATCCTGCATTATAATTTCCCTCCCTTCTCAACCGGTGAAGTGAAAATGATGCGCGGTCCCGGTCGCCGGGAAGTTGGTCACGGTAACCTGGCCATGCGTTCACTGAAACAAATGATGCCCGGAGACAATTTCCCGTACACCGTACGTGTTGTTAGTGATATCCTGGAATCAAATGGTTCCTCTTCCATGGCAACTGTTTGTGCAGGATCCCTGGCCCTTATGGATGCTGGTGTTCCCATGCCCAAACACGTTTCCGGTGTAGCAATGGGACTGATCACCAAAGAGGGGAAATTTGCTGTTCTGACAGATATCCTGGGAGATGAAGATCACCTGGGTGACATGGACTTCAAAGTAACCGGTACCAAAGAAGGTATCTGTGGTGTACAGATGGACATCAAAGTGGACGGACTTAGCATGGATATCATGCGCCAGGCACTGATGCAGGCCAAAAGAGGTCGTCTTCATATCCTGGACGCCATGTATGCAACCATCGATGGAGCCCGTGAAGATGTGAAAGCCCATGCGCCACGTATGGTGAAAATCATCATCGACAAAGAATTCATCGGTGCGGTTATCGGTCCGGGTGGTAAAGTAATTCAGGAAATGCAGCGTGAAACCGGCACTACTATCAATATCGAAGAAAAGAACAACCAGGGTGAAGTTTCCATCTTCGGTACCAAGAAGGAAAGTGTAGACCGCGCGATGGCATGGATCAAAGGAATTGCTGCACAGCCGACTGTAGGGGATACCTATGAAGCAACCGTGAAGAGTATTCAGCCTTATGGTGCTTTTGTGGAATTCCTACCCGGCAAGCAGGGATTGCTGCACATTTCCGAAGTAAGCTGGAAGCGTCTCGACACACTGGAAGGTGTACTGAAAGAAGGAGATGTGGTAAAAGTAAAACTCACCGGCACAGATCCCAAATCAGGCAAATTCAAACTGAGCAGAAAAGTATTGTTACCTAAACCTGAAGGACAGGGAGCTCCCCGCCAGGATGGTGAGAACTGATTTCTGTGATCAAATAAACTCCAAACCCCGGTCCTGTATCGGGGTTTGTTTTTTACACTATGGCAAATTCTTATCAACAGGTTCGGATTCCCGTAAAAGAGCAGGAAACAAGAGAAATTTTAATTGCGCTCCTTGCGGATGCCGGCTACGAAGGTTTTGAAGAAAACCACCAACAACTGCTTGCTTTTATCCCGGATGAGCAGTTTGATGAAGAGGTTCTGACTGAATTGCTGCAACCCTTCGGACTCTCACCAGAAATTGAAACCATTGAGCAACGCAACTGGAATGCAGAGTGGGAAGCAGGTTTTCAACCTGTACAGGTGGGTGATTTTTGCCTGATTAGAGCAGATTTCCACCCGGGCTCGGACGCTGTTCTGTACGATTTGATCATCACTCCAAAAATGAGCTTTGGTACCGGTCATCATGGTACCACCTACCAAATGGTAAGTGCCATGCAGGAACTGGATTTTGCCGGCAAATCCGTACTTGATTTCGGTACCGGTACCGGAATTCTTGCAATCCTGGCTGCTAAAATGGGAGCAGCTTCTGTAGTAGCTATCGACAATGACAGCTGGAGCATAGAGAACACAAAAGAAAATATTGAACGCAACCAGGTAGCTGGTATTTCAGTCTTAGAACTGGATCGCCCCGATGAATTGCCTGTTTTTGATTTTATTCTGGCCAATATCAACAAAAGGGTAGTCCTGGATCAGGTTGAAAATATGGTAGCGCATTGTGCACCGGGTGGTAAAATACTGATCAGTGGATTACTGGTTGGTGATGAACCGGATTTGCGTGCCGCAATAGAAGCACTGCCAATTTCGTTAGTAAAACAAACAAATAAGGACAGTTGGTTATGTTGGTGCCTTGAACGGAACTGACACAGGATAAATGAATTTTGAACGTAGGATTTTCGTATCTTAATTTCCTTATTTTTGAAATCCAACTCAACACTCGCATGAAAGAGGCTCTGCTGATAATACTTGCCTACTGTATTGGCTCTATTCCAACGGCTGTTTGGGTAAGTAAATACTATTTTGGGATCGATATCCGTGAATACGGTTCCGGTAACGCCGGTGCTACCAATACCTTCCGCGTACTGGGTTCCAAATGGGGTACCCTGGTGATGGTAATTGATGTTCTGAAAGGTCTGGCCGCTGTTAAACTCGCTCTACTGCTTCCCTACTATATTGAAAACGATCTGGCTCTTACCAATTTTCAAATCGGATTAGGAATGGCTGCTGTACTGGGGCATATTTTCCCCATCTGGGCGCAATTCAAAGGAGGGAAAGGAGTGGCAACCTTGTTTGGATTGGTAATAGGAATATCCCCCTGGACGGCCCTCTGTTGCTCGGGTATTTTCCTGCTGGTACTTTATCTGACCCGTTTTGTTTCCCTTAGCTCGATCCTTGCCAGTATTGCTTTCCCGATTTTTATCCTGGTTATATTTAATGTAGATAATCATGCTTACAGGGTCTTTGCCATTGTGGTAGCCCTGCTGGTCATTCTTACCCATCAAAAAAATATCAGTCGCCTCTTAAAAGGAAGTGAAAGCAAAGTTCCGATTCTCAAATACCGAGACAGGAAACGAAAAATGAAATCCTAAGCGTAGCTTTGTATTCATCTGGTATAAGAATTGAATATACCGGTTTAAACCCGCTACAACAATGAAAAAAATACTGTTGTCCCTATTGGTAATTGGCAGCCTGACTTCCTGTTCCCGGAATCCCATCACAGGAAGAAATCAATTATCCCTGTTTTCTGAATCCGAAATTCAGAATATGGCCGCTACAGAATATCAATCCTTTTTAAGCCAAAATAAAGTTGTTGCCAGTTCCGTAAGCAAGGACGCTGAAATGGTTCGCCGTATTGGTACCCGTATTTCGAATGCAGTAACTCAATACTACACCAGCAAAGGCCTGCAAAGTGAACTGGCAGGTTACAAATGGGAATACAACCTGGTAGACTCCAAGGAAGTGAATGCCTGGTGTATGCCGGGAGGTAAAATTGTTGTCTATACCGGCATTCTTCCCATTACACAAAATGAAGCAGCCCTGGCAGTAGTAATGGGGCACGAAATTGCGCATGCCCTGGCCAAACATGGTAATGAACGAATGAGCCAGGGAATGGTACAGCAATTGGGAGGAGTTGCCCTTGCGGTAGCTACCGCCAATAAGCCTGCCCAAACACAACAATTGTTTATGACCGCGTATGGTTTGGGTACCACTTATGGAGCCATGCTGCCCTTTTCAAGAAGTAATGAACTCGAAGCTGATAAATTCGGGCTGACTTTTACTGCAATGGCAGGTTATAATCCCCAGGAAGCAATCCCTCTTTGGCAAAGAATGGCAGCTGCCAGCGGCGGTAACCGACCACCTGAATTTGCCAGCACACACCCTGCTGAAGAAACCCGTATTGAAAAACTGAAGGAATTAATGCCCGAAGCTTTAAAATATTACAAACCTGTAAGCAATAAATAAATTTTACAGCTCAAAAAATACCCGCATTGGACCCGCCAATGGCGGGTATTTTTTTTACCTTTGTAGCCGGTTCATTGATCTTTTATATTAAAAAGTTTCTGATATGTCGCAGGCTTTGATGGAGAAGCTCCAGTACAAAGAAGAAAAGAATCTGCTCATTCAAGGATTACCATCCTCAATAGAAAAGCAATTTAACAAGCTCACTTTCGCGAAAAATGTTACGCCACTGCTGAAAAGCAGAAGGATTGATTTCGCCCTGGTGTTTGCGATCAATGAAAATCAGTTAAACAATATTCTGGAAGATGTACTTCCGGCCCTGCATGAAGAAAGCAAACTCTGGATTGCTTATCCCAAAGCCGCTTCCAAAATCGCAACGAATCTTAACCGCGACTGCAGTTGGGATCGCGTGGTAAGTGCAGGATACCAGGAAGTTCGCCAGGTTGCACTCGATTCCGTATGGAGTGCTTTGCGGTTTAAAAAATGTGAACAAATTCCCCAACTGAGCAGGGCATCCGCCAATGGAGGTGTACCGGCTGCTGTTGAAGGAGTTGATTTTATATCCCGTACAATTGAAATTCCCGAAGCACTTCAGAAACAACTCCAATTGAAGAAACACAAAAAAGCCCTTGAACATTTTGAACAACTTTCTTTTACCAACAAGAAAGAATATGTGGAATGGATTACCAGTGCAAAAAAAGAAGAGACCCGCCAGAATCGGTTAACCGCCACCGTTGAGAAACTGCTGGCAGGAAAAAAGAACCCATCTGAAAAATAAATTCAATTAGCGCACTATTACTGTTCCCAGTTGCTGTAAAAGTTCTTTTTCCATTTGCTTTAAAGCCTGGTGCGTTTGAAGCAAGGTCATCTGTTCTTCGGGACTATGAGGTTTTTCAAGATCCTGCTGGTTCTCCTCCATCATCCGTTTGATCTTACGCAGTTTGAGATAACGAAGCGTTGACAGTACTTCTTCCTTATACATTTCATCCCTGCTGGTCACTGGTAAACGAAATTTATTTTTCCATTTATCACTTACTTCATATGGAAATTCCATCAGGGAAACCACCAGTGCACTCATCAATTGATTCTCCATATAATAGAAATGCCTTGGCGTAGGCTCCATACCTGCCTGGTACCAGGTTTTATAGGTTTCAGCGATTTCCCATAGTTGTTTATTGTCAAAAAATTCTTCATCATCCAGTTCATCGAACAGAAAATCCGCAACCCGCTTACCATTCTCCCAGGGTTTTAGTCCAAATTCAATCAGCGCACGAACCACCGCCTTTTCCTGCAATTCATCTTTCTGAAGCAGGAAAAAACCTTCATCGTATGGTTCCGCGGTTTCCGGATTACCATCAACGTATGGAGCTTCCTGCTCAGGTGTAGCCTTTGCTTCCAGCTTCTGGATTTTCTCCCTGATAAACTTGTTCACCAGGTTATTCAATCCGGTTTCGTCAATCTTTAGTAATGCAGCACATTGCCGGATATAATCCTGCTGTTTGGTAAAATCTTCCGCCTTATTAATCCTTGATAATGTTTCTGCGATCTGATTCACAACCGCCGCCTTTTTCTGACTGTCGTTGCCGGCATCCCGCAGGGATACTTCAACCTGGAACAGGATAAAATCTTTCTTATTATCCGCTACAAACTGGCGGAATACATCCGCACCTACTTTTTTTACATAACTGTCAGGATCTTCATTATCGGGGATTAACACCAGCTTTACATTGAGGCCTTCTTCCAATGCCATATCCAATCCTCGCAGTGCAGCTTTCACTCCTGCAGCATCACCATCGTACACGATGGTCAGGTTATTGGTGTATTTTTTTACCAGGCGTATCTGGTCCGTAGTTAAAGATGTTCCACCACTTGCTACCACATTTTCAACACCAGCCTGATGCAGGGAGGTTACATCCGTATACCCTTCTACAAGCAGGCATTCATCCAGTTTATCAATTACCTGCCGGGCGAAATACATGCCATACAAGATCCTGCTTTTAACATAGATCTCATTTTCTGGCGTATTGATGTACTTCGGAGCCCGATCATTCTTTTTAATGATGCGCGCACCAAAGCCGATAATTTTTCCGGTAGTATTATGAACGGGAAATATGATCCGACCCCGGTAATTGTCTACCAATTCTTCATTTCTGACAGCAGCAAGTCCGGATTTTATTAAAAGGTCGCGGTTGTATTGTTTTGCCAATGCTTCCTGCACAAAAGCAGACCTGCCTTCCTTACAATAACCGATTTTAAACTTTTCAATGATGGTTTCGGTGAACCCGCGTTCTTTCAGATAAGCCAGCCCGATTGTCTGACCTTCTTCGTCTTCCATCAGAATCCTGGAAAAATACTGTTGCGCAAAATTATTCAGGATATACAGACTATCTGCGGCCTGTAGCTGCTGGCGCTTTTCATCACTTACTTCAGTTTCCTCTACTTCGATATTGTAACGATTGGCGAGCCAGCGTAAAGCTTCCACATAGGAAAACTTTTCATGTTCCATTAAGAAACTGATGGTATTGCCGCTTTTGCCGCAACCAAAACATTTGTAAATCTCCTTATTGGCAGAAACGGTGAAACTGGGTGTTTTCTCGTTGTGAAACGGACAAAGGCCGAGGTAATTGGTACCCCTTTTTTTAAGCTTCACATAAGAGCCTACCACATCAATTATATCAATCCTGTTCAGGATTTGTTGTATGGTAGTTGGAGAGATCATGGGGGAGGGCAATTTACACCTTATTTCAACTAGTTTTGCGGCTTTAAAATTTGTTGCTATGATTCCTTACTGGATGTCGCGTACCCAGCTTTTACTGGGTGATGAACCAATTGAAAAACTTGGGTCCAGTCATATACTGATAGTGGGTTTGGGAGGGGTTGGGGGTATTTGTGCGGAAATGATCGCACGGTCGGGGGTAGGGAAGATGACCATTGTAGATGCTGATTCAGTGGATTTAAGCAATACCAACCGGCAGATTCCTGCCCTGCATTCCACAGCCGGTAAACTGAAAGCAGAAGTAATGGCAGAACGCCTTCGGGATATCAACCCGGAATTGGATCTGACCGTTCTCCCCACCTATATGGAAAAAGAAAAAGCTGCGGAACTGGTTCAATCTGCCCCTTTCGATTATGTTGTCGACTGCATAGATACCCTGTCTCCCAAAGTGATGCTGCTCAAAGCCTGTGTAGAAGCGGGGATTCCGGTGGTAAGTTCACTGGGGGCGGGCGGCAAGCTGGATCCGGCGCAGGTTACCATCGCGCCCCTGGAAGCGTCCAAAGAGTGTACGCTTGCCCGTTATGTGAGAAAGCGTTTGCATAAACACGGCATTCACAAAGGCATCACAGTGGTGTATTCTCCTGAAAAAATCGATCCGGAAAAAGTAATCGTAACTGAGAAAGCCTATCCCAAAAAATCCCTGATCGGCACCATTTCCTATATGCCGGCAATTTTTGGATGCCAGTGTGCAAGCGTGGTTATTCGTTCCCTGATTAAGGCAAAGGAGTAAGGTTAAAGTATTCTTGCCTTCAATTCTTCCAGGGTCACAACTCCCTGCTGTTGCCAAACGAGCTGGCCTTTCTTGTATACAAAAAAATGTGGCAATGCATCTACTTTGAGTTGTTTCATTAATTCTGTATGAACGCCAGCATCAATTGGCGCCAATTTAAATTGAGTGGGAAGATCCTGTTGCAATTGTTTCAATACAGGTTCCATTTTACGACAGGGAGGACACCAGCTGGCACCAGCATCTACCAAAACCACCTCCGCAGAACGGATCAGGTTCTCATACTCCACACTGCTCATCTGTTTGGTGGCCTCCTGTTGTTCAACCGGAAGTCCCTGTTTTTTCCAGGAATTCATGCCACCTGCCATTTCTGTAACCTGGTATCCTTTTTTACGAAGCGCTTTTGCAGCATCTGCACTCCTGATACCACTGGCGCAATAAATATATATAGGTTTTGCAGGATCCAGGTGTTTGGTACGCTCGGTAAACTCCTTACTATCGAGCCAGTTGGCTTGCAAAGCTCCTTTTAAATAACCACCTTTAAATTCTTCCGCCGTACGAACATCGAGCAGTTGGTACGCTTTTCCCTGCTCCAATAAGGCTTGAAATTCTTTTGGAGAAACCGATTGTCCGGATTGGCCATTCAGGTTACAACTCCAGCAGATGGCAGCCAGCAAGAGAATACTTAACCAGTTTTTCATGCGTGTTCCTTATTTTGAACTGTAAAATTAGTGATCCCTTTCAGCTCTTCAATCAAATGATAAACAATCGGGCAGCGACCATAATGCATCAATGTACTGAAAATCCGATCGCGGAACCCATTTCGGTGCAGCCCCGGAAATTCACGACATTCCGCAAAACGGTCTTCATATACCGTACACTTATTATCCTTAAGAAAATGGCAGGGAATCGTGTTGATGATTAATTGGCCCCCCATGCTTTCTTCCAGATGAGTCTCCTTTAATGCTGAAAAACTGCACCCTAAACGATCTGCCAGCTGATTCGCTTCCTGTCGGGTTACATTGATCATGAGGCTCCTGCAGCAATTGCCACAAGCCGTACAATCCACTTTTGCAGATATCTGCAAATTAAGCTCCTGAACAATCGCATCCAGGTTGCCAATATAGGTTCCCAGAAACCGTCTGAATTGCTCATTCTCCAGCACGCGATCTGCCGATTCCGTTGCAATAAAATCAAGGTCTATGGGATAGGAAGAGGAATTATTCATCCTCCTCCTCCCAATCTTCTTCCTCTTCTTCGTCATAAAGAGACAATACAGCGGACGCACTTTCATAATCGAGCTCTTCCACTATTTCTTCAATCGGATCAGTTCTCTTTTTCCAGAAATCCTCTTCGATCTGACCGAAACTGCGGAGCAGCATACATTTGTCGGTTAGTGCCAATACAGAGATCAGTTCAATCTCAGTATCCTTCTCGCCTCTTAACAGGTAAAAATTACCCGGTTGTAAATCAGCATAAGTTGCCATATAATTGTTTTAAGGGTCAATACCTAATCCGGCTTATTCCTCCCCATCTTCATAATAGGCATCCTCACTGCTGTAATAGGCCGTTTGCCATTCTTTAATTTTCTCTTCAGACAATAACTCCAGGATCTCATGAATGGAATCCTGTTTTTTTCTCCACTCTGTTGTTTCTGCTTCCCCAAACCGGGTAATGAACAGACAGTAATCAGTTTCCAGATTCACTTTTATCAGTGAAATAGGTCCCGCTTCCTGCTCCTGGATCAGGTAATAACAACTCGTCTCCAATAAGGAATAGTTATACATACGCTACAATTTTTCAACAATTAAACTAATATAACGGGTTGTAAATCAGAACTAAATGGGTTAGTATCTAGCCGTGTGGTTAAGGCTCTGCCGGGGTTAGTAAAGAGGCAGGTGAAGCTTGTTAACCGGTGCGGGAGATCAAAAATAAGATTAATCCGGCAGCCCAGCAACCTGCTTTTAAGCTTGCTTCAAATTTAATTAAGCCTTAATTTATCCTGCTTGATTTTCAAACAGTTAGTTATTAATTCGGGTTATCCACAGGGGTGCAGAAAGCCGGTGAGGCCAGATGGTGCTACTTTTTTATATTTGCCCGCTTGAGCAGCATAGATCGCAAGACAGCTATAAAACCGAAAGCAAATGGCAGAACTCATTAAAAAAGGAGCGGAGTATACCGAAGATTCAATCAGAAGCCTCGACTGGCGGGAACATATCCGGCTTAGGCCAGGTATGTATATTGGTAAACTGGGTGATGGAAGCAGTGCAGATGATGGAGTATATGTATTGATCAAGGAAGTACTCGATAACTGTATTGACGAACATATGATGGGTTATGGAAAGCAGATTGAAATTACCATCAAAGACCGCTCAGTTACTGTCAGGGATTATGGAAGAGGTATACCGCTGGGTAAAGTAGTGGATGTGGTCAGCAAGATCAACACCGGTGCCAAATACGATAGTAAAGCCTTCCAGAAAAGTGTGGGGTTAAACGGGGTGGGTACGAAAGCGGTGAATGCTCTTAGTACTTATTTCAAAGTAACCGCTTTTCGGGAGGGGAAAGAAAAGACCGCTGAATTTGAGCGGGGAGTGCTTACGAAGGAATTTAAGGAAAGCAGTACACAGCAATCCAATGGTACCCTGGTACAGTTTTTTCCGGATGATACCGTTTTCAGAAACTTCCATTTTCAGGAAGAATATATTGAAAACCTGCTTTGGAATTACTGTTACCTCAATGCCGGACTAGTCATTGTTTTCAATGGCAAAAAATTCGTCAGTAAAAATGGTTTGCTGGACCTGTTGCAGCGCAAAACCAATGAAGACGAATTACGCTATCCGATCATTCACCTTAAAGGAGATGATATTGAAGTGGCCCTGTCACACAATAATGATTACGGAGAAGAACTGTTCAGTTTTGTGAATGGCCAGCATACCACCCAGGGGGGAACACACCAACAGGCATTTCGGGAAGCCTATGTAAAAGTGATACGTGATTTCTATAAGAAAGATTATGAAGCAGCAGATATTCGTGCCAGTATTGTAGCAGCAGTAGCAGTACGGGTGGTTGAGCCGGTTTTTGAATCGCAAACCAAAACCAAACTCGGTTCCCAATATGTGGAAGAAGGTGGCCAGAGCATGAAGAATTTTGTACTGGAATTCCTGGCAAAAGAACTTGATAATTTCCTGCACAAACATCCGTCCACTGCAGATGCGCTGAAAAAAAGGATTGAACAAAGTGAACGGGAACGCAAGGAATTAGCCGGTATTAAAAAACTCGCCAACGAAAGGGCAAAGAAAGCCAACCTTCACAATAAAAAACTACGTGATTGCCGGTATCATTATAACGAAGAACCCACAGGTAAAGACAAGGAGGCTGTTGTCCAAAAGCAACGCGAAAGCACCATCTTTATTACCGAGGGTGATTCTGCAAGTGGTTCCATTACCAAGGCCCGAAACGTGGAAACACAAGCTGTATTCAGCTTAAGAGGTAAACCCCTGAACTGCTTTGGACTTACCAAAAAAGTGGTGTATGAAAACGAAGAATTCAACCTGTTGCAACATGCTTTAAATGTAGAAGAGGGGATTGAAAACCTGCGTTACAATAATGTTGTTTTTGCTACCGATGCCGACGTGGACGGTATGCATATCCGCCTTTTACTGATGACCTTCTTCCTGCAGTTTTTCCCAGACCTGGTAAAGAACGGGCACGTATATATTCTGGAGACTCCTTTATTCCGTGTCCGCAATAAGCAGGAGACCATATACTGTTATGACGAGTCCGAAAAACAGGCAGCTATCAAAAAATTGGGTAACAAGCCCGAGATTACCCGGTTTAAAGGATTGGGTGAAATATCTCCGGATGAATTCGCCCGGTTTATTGGAGAAGACATGCGCAAGCAACCTGTACTGGTAATGCCGGAAACCCATATCCAGCAATTGCTGGAATATTATATGGGTAAGAACACACCACAGCGACAGGATTTTATCATCGACAATCTTAAAATTGAACTGGACCTGGCAGAAGAACTGCCTTAATAATTTGTGGAATCATGATTCATATAGTTTTCAATGAGCCGGATATCGCTGTTTTAAAACAGGCGATCGAAATGGATGAAAGCCTGCAGGGAGAAGTTTTGCTGATCCGCGACGATTACGCCGTTGGTCCGATCCAGGACTTATACCGCGGTGAAGGCCGGGAGGCCCGTCTATCCTGGTGGAAAGAAGTATTGGCAGGAGGTGATTACGAAGGGAAGGCAGATACAAATGAAGTAGACGATTATAAAACCGTCGCCGAACTGGTTGGTACACTAAGAAGAAATCCCGACGAAATTGTCTGGATCTGGGCTGCACAGAATAAACACGACGTTAGTGGCTATTACTGGCTACTGCATTTCATGAAAGAGTTCCAGGGAAGAATATTTATTCTATATCTGAATAACCTGCCCTTCCTGAATGAAAAAGGACAACTGTTTTACCCAACCTGGTTAAGCACAATCCCGCCAAAAGAATACCTGAAAGCCAAAAAACTGGCCAGGCCCATTACGCTGAGTGAGTTTGAGGTGGACCCTGATGAATGGCTGAAGCTGGCTGCCGAAAACAAAGGCGTCAGAATCCTGGAAGGAGGAAAAAAACTGGCTCAATATAATTACGACTATTATGATGCCGACCTGCGGAAATTCATCACAGCGGATTGGCAGAAAGCCAGCAAAATCATCCACCAGTTTCTGTCCAAAAATAAACAAACTACCGGTGATGCCTACCTGCTTTGGCGACTTAAAACACTGGCTGCAGCCGGAGGACTTGAAGTACAGGGGGAACTGAAGAACATGAAAGACTTTGAACTGAAACTGGCTGGTGCAACAGTAACGGAAACGGTATGATCCAGGCGGTTCACCATATTGCCATAATTGCCAGGGATTACCAGCGCAGTAAAAGATTTTATACGGAAGTGCTGGGTCTGGATCCCATCCGGGAGGTATACAGGAAAGAACGAAATTCCTGGAAACTGGATCTGACATTAAACGGTCAATATATAATCGAACTGTTCTCTTTTCCGGATCCACCACCAAGGCCAAGTCAGCCAGAAGCCAGGGGGTTACGTCACCTCGCTTTTGCGGTAAATAACCTGGAGCAGGCAATCCGTTCTCTGGAACAGAAAGGAGTGGAGGCAGAACCCATCCGTACAGATGAATACACCGGAAAACGATTCAGTTTTTTCCAGGACCCGGACGGATTGCCATTGGAACTGTATGAACAATAAATAAGAAAGGAAGATGTCGAAAGGAAAACAAAACGAAAGCTATTTACAGGACTCAGGTGTACAGGGCCAATATAAAAACTGGTTCCTTGATTATGCGTCTTACGTGATATTGGAAAGGGCAGTACCTGCCATTGAAGACGGATTGAAACCCGTTCAGCGCAGGATCCTGCATGCCATGAAGGAAATGGATGATGGCCGCTTTAACAAGGTTGCCAACATCATCGGACAAAGCATGCAGTACCATCCTCACGGTGATGCCAGTATTGGAGATGCCCTGGTGAACATGGGACAAAAAGACCTGCTCATTGAAACCCAGGGAAACTGGGGGGATGTGCGCACAGGGGATGATGCAGCCGCTCCACGTTATATTGAAGCTCGCCTTAGCAAGTTTGCCCTGGAAGTTGCCTTCAACTCAAAGACTACGGAATGGCAACTGAGTTACGATGGTCGTAAAAACGAGCCGATCACACTTCCTATGAAATTCCCATTGCTGCTTGCTCAGGGTGCGGAAGGGATTGCAGTAGGGTTATCCACCAAAATTCTACCTCACAACTTTTGTGAGCTTATTGATGCATCCATCAAATATCTGAAAGGAAAGCGGTTTGAAATCTTTCCCGATTTCCAGACAGGAGGTATGATTGATGTTACCAACTATAACGAAGGTAAAAGGGGTGGTAAAGTTCGGGTGAGAGCTATCATTGAAGAGTTCGATAAGAAAACGCTGCTGATTAAAAGTGTTCCTTATGGGATTACCACATCCGGACTGATTGACTCTATCATTAAAGCAAATGACCAGGGTAAGATCAAGATCAAAAAAGTAACAGATAATACAGCTGCTGAAGTGGAGATCCAGGTAGACCTTGCACCCGGTATATCACCGGATATAACGATTGATGCATTATACGCCTTCACAGATTGTGAAATCAGCATTTCTCCAAATGCCTGCGTAATCGTGGATCAAAAACCACGATTCCTGAGTGTTCAGGAGCTGCTTATCAATGCTACAGACAATACCAAAAGCCTGTTGCAAAAGGAACTGCAGATCAAATTGGGTGAACTGGAAGAAAAATGGCATTATACCTCCCTGGAGAAAATCTTCTTTGAAGAAAAGATCTACAAGGAACTGGAAAAGAAGCATGAAACCTGGGAAAAGGTACTGGAAGCCATTTCTAAAGGATTTGCGCCTTTCAGAAAGCAGCTCAGGAGAGACATCTCCCGGGAAGATATTCTCAAACTAACGGAGAAGCCTGTCCGCAGAATTTATCGCCTGGATATCGAGGAACTGAATAACCAGATAAAAGGACTGGAAGGTGATATCAAACAGGTGAAATACGATCTCGACCACCTGACAGAATTTGCAATCGCCTATTATGAAAACCTGCTGAAGAAGTTTGGTAAAGGACGGGAACGTAAAACAGAGATCAGACCCTTTGAAGCCATCCAGGCCAAGCAGGTTGCCATCGCCAATACGAAACTTTATGTTAACTGGAACGATGGATTCATAGGTACTTCACTGAAAAAAGACGAACTGGTTTTCGAGTGCTCCGACCTGGATGATATTATCGTGTTCACGCGAAGGGGAATGATGAAAGTGGTGAGGGTAGGAGAGAAAGTGTATATCGGTAAGGATATTATACATGTTGCAGTATTCCAGAAAAACGATGAACGGACAACCTATAACATGATTTATGTTGATGGGGGTTCGGGAACCAGCTTTGCGAAACGCTTTAATGTTACCGGCATCACCCGCGATAAGGAATATGATCTCACCAAAGGTTCTGATAAAAGTAAAGTACATTATTTCACTGCCAATCCAAATGGGGAAGCAGAAGTTGTCAGCATTGTATTAAGTCCGAATTGTACCGCCCGGAATAAAGCCTTTGAATTCTATTTCGAAGAAATGGAAATCAAAGGAAGAGGTGCCATTGGCAACCAGGTAACCAAATACCCTATTAAATCAGTGAAACTGAAGGAAGCCGGCAAATCTACCTTAAGCGCCATCAAACTGTGGTTTGATGATAAATTCGGGCGATTGAATACGGAAGAAAAAGGACAATACCTGGGTAATTTTGATGGATCTGAAAAGCTGCTGGTTATTTATGACGACGGCAACTATGAACTGACAGATCTGGAAATGACACAGCGATTTGATCCCGAGAAAATCCTCCTGCTGGAAAAATTCAACCCGGAAAAAGTAATCACTGCCGTATACCTGGACAATGAAAAGCTTCAGTATAATATAAAGCGATTCAAAATTGAAACATCCACTCTTCAGAGTAAATTCCTTTTCATCAAGGAAGGGAAAGGAAACCGCCTGGAAGCCGTTACCACCAGGCTTAAACCTGTACTCCTGATTCATTCCGGAAAGGGTGCACAGAGTCGGACCCAGAAAATAAAAGTGGCTGATTTTATTGACGTCATGGGTTGGAAAGCCGTTGGCAACAAACTTGCAGACTTCACCAAATCCACCGAAATGGAGTGGGAACTCCCACTGGAAGAGGAGGGCCCACAGGGGAATCTTTTTGAATAACGATAGTTAATTCATTAGGCTTCCTGAGTACTTCTCTCTGAATTTCGCCCAAACGCTGAATTTGAAATAAGCAGAAATGTGGTCAACATGAACATAACATTGACCAATTCAAATCTAGGGTAGTAGGCAGAGCCAAGCAAGAGGGTAGGGATTGACGTACTTAAAGTGGATAGAATGAAAAGTATTTTCAGTTTCGGGACACGTATCGCTTTTACCAATAAAAAAAACAGATAAACAGATAAGGGGAGAAAAATAAATCCAATTATTGAAAAAGTAACCTGGTCATTAATAATGTCAAACCCAATGTAATGGAGCAGATTACTAGCAATCAGAGAATAATTAATACCATTTACAGCAACCTCGTTTTCGTTATAGGTAAGGAAAGGGATCCGTGCCACATCAACAAAATAACGCCATTCGCCGGCATAATAGAGATTGTGGTAAAGAGGTAAGCCTAAAGGGACTATAAAGGCGATGAGTGTCAACCATTTTTTTGTGCTTTGATTCAATAAAGGTGCATACACCAGTACTGTCCCGAATAGCAAATTTTGCCTGATAAAAGGAATCAGGCCAAGGATGAAGATGGAAATGATATGGTTTCGGGTCACCAGGTGAAAATAGCAGGCCCACATCATGAAAATCAGCACTAACCATTCGGAAAGGCCCAGCAGAAGATTTTTTATAGCTGCGGGAGTTATGAGCAGGATTACAAGTAGTATTATTTTTTTGGTTGGTCCCTTTTTGATGCTTTTATGAATGGCCAACGTAAAAAAATAAACAGAAATCAGGTACAGAAGAATTTCCAAAAACTGTATTGCTCTAATAAATTTCCCAAATAGTAAAAGCTCAACTAATAAAAAATATCGGTAACCAGGCTGGGTAACCAAATGTTTTCCGGCATCTGAAAAAAATAACTGATCACTGCCCCACAAGGTTTCATGCTCCAACATTTTCCTCGCATAAAACACGTAGCGTAAATAATCGCTTTCAGCAGTTGGCTGGTATTCCTGTCCGAATAATGGAATAAAAGGAACAATCTGTACAATAAAAAGCAAGAGCACTTTCCTTAAGCGCAGAACACTACTTTCTGCATCAAATAAACTGCAATAAATAATATAAAAAACAGTAAGAATGGGGGCTACCAATACACCGGCAAGGTTTTTACCAAAATTGAAGGCAAACTCATTTAATAGCTGATACCCGAATATCGAAGACACAAAACCAATACAACACAAGCTGACGAACAGAGTAGTCTTATTCCGTTCATTGATTATCCTTCCTGCTGCCGTCAACTTGGTTGAATTGAATATCCGACTCTTATTTTAGTAGGTTTTTTCACTTTTTACTTTCCTTCTTCCGTATCCTGACAGACCCGTTCTGCTGCAAATTACTTGATAGGAATACTTCCTGCGGAGTATCACCATCATATACAACCATGAGGGCCGTATTCGGTGGAATTCTACCCAGGTTTTCTGCAAACATGGCGAGATCATGGAATTCCTTGGTTGGATCCAGTTTAATATAGATCGTAGTCGCTTTTGCAGAGATCATTTGTTTTTCCAATATTGGCGTACCATTCAGGAAAACCGAGATGCTATCACCGTCAATATCACCATTATCATAGAAACTCACCCGGATGGAATCCGAAGAAACCTTCAGTTCAGACGTAACAATTGTCTGACGTTGTTTAAATCTGGAGACCAGAGAATTGGCATCCAGACTCGGACCTTTAACTGTTTCCCTTGCTAATCCTGGCAGCGTAGTCGCTTTCCGGATCTCCGGACCATCCTCATCATCCATAACAATTACATCTTCCACAGAGGGCTGCCAAACCTTTTTGGCAAGTCCTTCATTGATAACAGAATCTTCCTGTACAAGGGAATCGAGCGAGAATAAAACCCTTAACTCGGGACAAGTATATTTATACTGGCCTTCGGACAGGAAATTACCTCTTACAAAACTACCTACCTTGGATACCCGAAGTGTACCTTCAAAACTCATATTGCAGGTTACTCCATCAATAGAGTTTTCCTTGTAAAAGACAACAGGAATGTCTTTGATGCTCACCTGGCGGGTCTTCGGATCATACGTTCCTTTCACATAAAAGCTTTGGTAGCCATTTCGGAAATAGTATCCGAAAATGCCCTCGACTTTATTTCCCTTCTGTTTGATGATAAGTTGGGTGAGATAGTTGTTGAATGTGCCATCCAGCACCACGTCAGCTTTTCCAAACCAGCTACCAGCCAGTGTTTGTGCCTCTGAACGGAGGCCAATAAATAATAAGGATATCAGAATTAAACGATGCATAGGGTCAAATTAATAAAAAAACACAGTAATAATGGACTTTTACTATAGGATATTTTACATACAATAAATTACTTTACATAACGTTTTAGGTCGCGCTCTACGTCTCGCTTCTTGATGGTTTCCCGCTTGTCATAGAGTTTTTTCCCCTTCCCTAAGCCAATTTCGATTTTGGCCAGGTTGCGGTCATTAAAAAAGATTTTTAGTGGTACAATAGTATAGCCCTTTTCCTTGATTTTACCCTCTAATTTTCGTAACTCTTTCTTTTTCAGCAATAATTTCCGCTCCTGTGTGGGCTCATGGCGCTGGGTAGTACCGAACGCATAATCGGAAATATGGAGATTTTTAACGTATAATTCCCCTTTGTGAAACTGGCAATAGGCATCATTAAAGCTTACTTTGCCAGCCCTTAAAGACTTCACCTCGGTTCCAACCAATACAATTCCTGCCACATAGGTGGTTTCAAAAAAATACTCATGAAAGGCCGACCGGTTCCTCAATTCCACAACAACTCCCTTCTTTAGACTTAATTATTGAATAAGATGAGCAGGGTATTCAGACGCTCTTTTAATTCTTTCCGATCTACGATAAAATCCAGGAATCCATGCTCCAGCAGAAATTCACTACGCTGGAAACCTTCCGGAAGATCCTTTTTGATGGTTTCCTTGATTACACGCGGACCTGCAAAGCCAATCAATGCACCAGGTTCTGCAATATTCAGATCCCCCAGCATTCCAAAGGACGCTGAGATACCACCAAACGATGGATCGGTAAGAAATGAAATATAGGGAATGTGGGCATCGGTCAGCTGCGATAATTTACCCGAAACCTTGGCTAACTGCATCAACGAAAAGGCACTTTCCATCATACGCGCACCGCCCGACTTACATATGATCATAAGAGGTGTGGAATGTTCCAGACAATAATCTATTGCCCTTGATATCCGTTCACCCATTACGCTTCCCAGCGAACCACCAATGAATTCAAAATCCATACAGGCAATTACGATGGACTGCTCATTAATCTTACCGGAAGCCACCCGAATGGAATCGGTAATATCTGTCTTGCTCCAGATTTCCTGTAATCGTTTATAGTAAGGCTTGAGATCGGTAAAACCAAGGTAGTCTTTAGAACGGATGTTCTCAAACATCACCTGAACAGTGCCCGGATCAAATACGATATCAAAATATTCATCACTGCCGATACGATGATGATAATTACACTTCGGACAAACGAATAACTGCTCCCGCAGCTCATTCATGGTACATATAAAATTACATTCCGGGCATTTGGTCCATAGACCTTCCGGGGTTTCCTTCTTCTCTGCGGTACTAGTCAGAATTCCTTTTTTTATCCGCTTAAACCAACTGGATTTAGTCTCTTCCGATTGACCTTCCTCACCAGCCAGGTTTGCATCAAAATCTTCCTCGTGTTGTGGTGCCATGCTACGAATATGTTTAGACTGGCGGCTAAGATAAGAAACCTCCGCCTATTTTATTTTCTTTCGGAAATGGATAGAATACACATATGAAAAAAGCAGCCCCGAAGCTGCTTTTTAAATTCTGTTTATCTCATTTTTTTATACAGATTAATCAACCCGTTTGTACTACTGTCGTGCGAGCTTATGAATGTATCATCCACCAGTTCCGGCAATATCTGGTTAGCCAGATGTTTACCCAATTCTACTCCCCACTGATCAAAACTGTAGATATTCCAGATAATACCCTGTACAAAAATCTTATGCTCATAAAATGCAATTAATTGTCCTAATGTAAAGGGATTCAACTCTTTAATAAGAATAGAATTGGTTGGTTTATTGCCCTCAAAAACTTTGAAAGGTACCAGTTCCGCAATTTTATCTGAAGTCATTCCGGCCTTCTCAAGTTCTGCCAGGGCTTCGGTTTCCGATTTTCCATTCATCAATGCTTCTGTTTGCGCAAAGAAATTGGAGAGCAATTTCTGATGGTGGTCTCCTATCGGATTGTATGATTTCGCTGCCGCGATAAAATCACAGGGAATAAGCGGTGTCCCCTGATGGATCAACTGATAAAATGCATGTTGCCCATTCGTACCCGGTTCTCCCCAGATTATAGGTCCGGTTGCATAATTCACTTTATTCCCATTCCGGTCTACCGATTTGCCATTGCTTTCCATATTGCCCTGCTGGAAATAAGCCGGGAACCGGTGCATATACTGGTCATAGGGTAAAATAGCTTCTGTTTGAGCGCCAAAGAAATTGGTGTACCAAATTCCGGTTAATGCCATCAGTACTGGTATGTTATCTGCAAAAGGCGTTGTGCTGAAATGTTCATCGGCTGCAAAAGCTCCTTTTAATAATTCTTCAAATGCTGGGTAACCGATGGTCAGTGCAATGGATAAACCAATCGCACTCCACAAGGAATAACGACCGCCTACCCAATCCCAGAATCCAAACATATTGACCTTATCAATACCAAACTTCACAACCTCTTTCTCGTTCGTGGACAATGCAGCAAAATGACGGGCAATATCCTGTTCAGAAGCACCCGATTGAAGGAACCAATTTCTGGCTGTATGCGCATTAGTCATGGTTTCCTGGGTGGTAAAGGTTTTGGAAGCAATCAGAAACAGGGTTTCTTCCGGGTTGATTTTTTTTAATGTTTCCGCGATATGCGTACCATCTACATTGGAAACAAAATAAGGTTGGATACCCTCTTTCCAGAATGGTTTCAATGCTTCGGTTACCATTAAGGGTCCGAGATCACTTCCACCAATTCCGATATTTACGATGTATCGAATCCGTTTACCGGTGTACCCTTTCCAGTTGCCGGAATGTACCTGGTCACAGAACCGGGCCATTTGCTGTTGAACAGCCTGTACATCTGGCATGATATCTTTTCCTTCGGTTAGCACAGGCTTACCTGAAAAATTGCGCAGTGCCGTATGCAATACAGCCCTTCCTTCGGTTTTATTGATGAGTTCGCCTTTGAACATTGCCTTAATAGCCTGATCCAGCTGGCATTCCTGTGCCAGGTCCAGCAGTAAATGCCAGGTTGTTTCGTTGATCCTGTTTTTGGAAAAATCAATCACCAGGTCATGATGGCGACGTGAAAACTTTTCAAATCGCTGCGGATCAGCCTGAAAAAGGCTTCTCATCTGCTGGTCTTTTATGGATTCAAAATGTTGCTGCAGACCTTTCCAGGCCTTGGTAGAACTCGGGTTAATGGTTGGTAACATGTTGTTGGTTTGCTTGCAAAAGCACTAAGTTACAATTCATTCAATACTTGAAGCAGGCGATCTGTCATAGCCCTTGTGATATCCAGATGGGTGACCATCCGTATCTGGCTGGGTGAAATAGCAAGGCAATGAATGTCATAATGCCTTAAAGTATCAACTAAGGTAGCCGCCGTATATCGCCCTTTTACTTCAAAAATTACCAGGTTGGTTTCAACTGGCAGAATGGTTCCAATAAACTCTTTGGTGGAAAGCAATGATGCTATTTCCTGCGCATGCTGATGATCTTCTCTTAACCGCTCAACATGGTGATCCAATGCATAACTGGCCGCAGCTGCCATGAACCCGGCCTGCCGCATGCCACCTCCAAATACTTTTCGGACTCTCCGGGCCTGGCGGATGAAATCGCGACTTCCCATTAAAACAGATCCGATCGGACATCCCATTCCTTTATTGAAACAAACGGAAATGCTGTCAAATGTTTGACCATATTGCTTTGCGGTTTGTCCCGTTGCAACCAGTGCATTGAACAACCTGGCACCATCCAGGTGCAATGCCAGCCCATTGATCTGACAAACCTGTTTGATCGCCAGTATATCATCCCAGTTATAGCAGGATCCGCCTCCGCGATTACTGGTATTTTCCAAACAAACCAGGGAAGTCCGGGCTTTGTGCACATCATCCGGATTAATAGCCGAAACCACCTGATCAGCTGTAATACGACCCCGCATTCCAGCCACTGCTTTTACCTGGGAACCTGAGTGAAATGCGATTCCTCCACCTTCATAAATGTATACATGAGCCTGTTGTTCACAGATGACTTCATCACCCGGACGGGTATGAACTTTTATTGCTACCTGGTTGCTCATTGTACCGGTCGGACAAAACAGTGCGGCTTCCATTCCAAAAAGAGAGGCCATCTTTGATTCCAGCTCATTTACGGAGGGGTCTTCACCGAAAACATCATCCCCCACTTCTGCATGGGAAATTGCATCCAGCATACCCGGGGTAGGTCTGGTAAAAGTATCTGAACGAAGGTCAATTTTCATGCGCCAAATATACATTTCGTACGCTTTTAGGATATGTATTTCCTAACTGAAAATCAGATCAAAAGGAATAATGCAGTATTTTTTACAGGTTATTTTAAATAATGATTATTATACATAAATCATTATAATATAAATAAATAGATAAATATATGCATATATTTTATAAATACAATTAAGAGAATATCCTGTCTGTTGTGCAAAAGAAGTACAGAATTATCCCGGTGGATTGGGGCCATACCCCCTCCAAGTTGAAATCAATCCTATATATTTGCTTCCCTCTAAAATTGGATAATTGTGCGTCTTAAGAGCTTAGAAATAAAGGGTTTTAAAAGTTTTGCCGATAAAACCGTTGTTCATTTCGACCAGAATATCACCGGTATTGTTGGTCCCAATGGTTGCGGAAAAAGTAATATTATCGACAGTATCCGCTGGGTAATCGGTGAACAGAAGATCAGTCAGTTGCGTTCAGAAAACCTGGATAGCCTGGTTTTTAATGGATCCCGGACACGCTCGGCATCCGGATTGGCGGAAGTGAGCCTGACTTTTGAAAACACCAAAAACCTGTTACCCACCGAGTTCAATACGGTTACGATTACCCGAAAATTCTATAAAAGCGGAGAAAGCGAATACCGCCTGAATGATGTGAGCTGCCGGTTGAAAGATATCCAGAACCTCTTCATGGATACCGGCGTAAGTACCGACAGTTATAGCATCATCGAACTGGGTATGGTGGATGACCTTATCAAGGATAAGGATAATAGTCGCCGTCGAATGCTGGAGCAGGCTGCCGGGATATCCATTTATAAAACCCGCAAAAAAGAAGCCCGTCAGAAACTGGATGCCACAGAGCAGGATCTGGCCAGGATCGAGGACCTCTTGTTTGAGATCAACAACCAGTTAAAGGCGCTTGAGAACCAGGCCAAAAAAGCAGAGAAGTATTACGAAATAAAAAAGGATTATAAAGAAATTTCTATCGAGCTGGCGAAAGCTGCACTGGAAGGATTCAATCTGACCTATCGCGATCTGAATGAGCAGACCAATGCGGAGACTGATAAGAAAGCTCAACTGGATGCCACAATCGCACAGGAAGAAGCAGCACTGGAGCAGGAAAAACTGGATTTTATTGAAAAGGAACGGCAATTGCAATCTTTACAATACACGTTCAACGAATTGCTCCAACAGTTACGAACAAAGGAAAACGAAAAAAATCTCGCCTCACAGCGTTTGAACTTCCTTCGCGAAAAGGAAGACAGTCTGCAGGATTTTCTTCAGAAAAGTGATGGTCAGTTAAAAGGACTGGAAGAAAGCATTGCATTCAGTGCCAAACAGGTGGAAGAGGAGGAAGGCAAACTGGAGACCTTTGAGTCGCAGTTGGAAGGATATAAATCAGATGTAGAAGAAAAACGCAGCCAGTTTGATGCACAGCGGCAGGCAGTGGATGCCATCCGAAGTGAAAACCTTCAGATTCAGCGCAGCCAGTTTGAAGCAGAAAAGAAAGTGGCTGTTGCCGATACCTCCATATTGAATTTACAACGCAGCATTCATCAGATAGAAGAGGAGCGGGAATTAAGAGGAAGCCAGTTAAAACAACTGGAGGAAGAAAGAACTGAAAAGGAGCAGGAGCTTGAAGGCAGACAGAAAGATCTGCAACAACTGCAGGAACATCATGAGCGTACGCGTGAACAAATCCTGCTGACACAACAGGAACTGGAACAGTTAAGACAAAAACTGGCTGAAGAGAACCGTTTGCTGGATGCCCGCAAAAACGAACACGATCTGTTGAAAAGCCTGATTGATTCAATGGAAGGCTATCCTGAAAGTGTCAAGTTTCTGCATAACAATCCGAACTGGAATCACCAGGCACCTATTTTATCGGATATCATATATGTAAAGGAAGCATATAGGGCAGCAGTAGAAAATGTACTGGAACCTTACCTTAATTATTATGTAGTTAATAATCTGAAAGAAGGATTGCAGGCCATTCATTTACTGGATGAGCACAAAAAAGGAAAGGCAAATTTCTTTTTGCTTGATCAGTTTGGAGATTCCGCAACCAATAACAGCGTGCCCGCAGGAACTTTACCTGCCCTGTCTGTAATTGAGGTGGATGCTGCCTATAAATCATTGGCCTACCATTTGTTGGGCAATGTATTTATCGCTGAAGATGAATCGGCGCTGGAAAACAGCAACGGACATATCATCCTGGAAAAGACCGGTAAATATGTAAAAGGGAAATACTCCATTATTGGAGGAAGTGTAGGTCTTTTTGAAGGAAAGAAAATTGGTCGTGCTAAAAATCTGGAAAAATTAATTGAAGAAATTCATACCCAGGAACAGGTGGTAGCAGCTATCCGGCAAACCATTCAGGAGAAACACAATGAAGTAATCGGGTATAATGAGCAGCTGAAAGAACAGGCGATCAAACAAACCCAGCAGGAGATCAACCAGCTTACCAACCAGGTATTTGCCTTACAGAATAAAGTGGAGAACCTGCATGCACAGCAGTCCACGAGTCGCAATCGCCTCGAAGAATTGCAACAGCAACTGGAAACCAGTCAGCAATCCATTTCCGGAACCCGTTCCGAATTAACCGAATTGCTGCAATTGATTGAAGAAACCGGCTCCCGACTTGTTGAAATTGAACAGTCCTATAAAACTGCCGAACAGCAATACAACAGTGCCAATGCAGTATACAACGAATTCAATCTGTCGCTGACAAGACAGCAGAGTCGCATCAATTCCATAAAACAGGAACTGGAATTCAAAAGCAACCAGCTGAAAGATCTGACCAATCAGATTGAGATCAATCAAAGTCAGCTAAAGCAGGTTTCAGAAGATATCACTGCAAGTGAAAACCTGCTGAACCAGGCGGAGGAAGGATTGCTGGACATGATGAGAAAGAAGGAAGAGGATGAGAAAGTATTGAACCAGGCAGACCAGGCCTATTATACCATTCGTAGTCTCCTCAATGAAAAAGAAGCAGCGCTTCGAACCAAGGTAAAAGAAAAAGACCAGTTGGAACATTCATTGGGAGCCATTAAAGACCGGCTGAATGAATTGAAACTGCAACTGGCTGGAATGAAGGAGCGATTACAGGTTGAGTTTCGCATCAACCTGGATGATATCATCGATCAGCCAAGAACTTCAGAAACGCCGGTGGAGGAGTTACAGGAAAAATCCGAGCGCATGAAAAAGCGCCTGGAGAACCTGGGTGAAGTAAACCCCACTGCCATCGAAGCGTTTACAGAAATGAAAAAGCGTTATGAGTTCATACTGGAACAGAAGAATGATCTCGTATCCGCTAAAGACAGTCTGTTGCAAACCATTGCCGAAGTAGAGAGTACTGCCAATCAGAAATTCCTTGACACCTTTAATCAGGTAAAAGAGAATTTCATTAAGGTATTCAAAGCCCTGTTCACAGAAGAGGATCAGTGCGACCTGATCCTGGAAAATCCGGAGAATCTGGCTGAAACAGGAATCGATATCATCGCCAAGCCAAAAGGCAAAAGACCCTCATCCATTACCCAATTGAGTGGTGGTGAAAAAACATTGACAGCAACTGCACTCCTCTTTGCCATTTACCTCATCAAACCAGCGCCCTTCTGTATTCTTGATGAGGTGGACGCACCACTGGATGATGCAAACGTGGGTAAATTCACGAATATGATTCGTCGTTTCAGTGAAGAAAGTCAGTTTATTATTGTTACACACAACAAAATGACGATGAGTGCCGTTGATGCAATCTATGGTGTAACCATGCAGGAACCGGGAGTAAGTAAATTAGTACCGGTAGATTTTAGAAATTTGAATTAATCTCCTATTTTTAAGTATTAGTAACCGTCCAACCTGTTAAAGCATCTCCTTGTTGAGGTGCTTTACTATTTTACAGAAATCGAGGATTTTTACGATTGCATAAAAAAAAGCTGAATTGTATTTTGGTATTGGAGGTTGTATCTTGTTTTTCACCAGTTCATAACCGCATGCCACAGGTGTGCGGTTTTTTTTAATTTTAGCACCACACCAAAGGATCGATTTATGCGTACCATCGTACTGTTGCTTATATCCAATGTTTTTATGACCATAGCCTGGTATGGACATTTAAAACAAAAAGGGCTTCCACTCTGGAAAGCCATTCTGATTGCATGGGGAATCGCATTCTTCGAATATTGCCTGATGGTACCAGCTAACAGGATGGGGTATGCGAATGGATTTTCCGGTTTTCAATTGAAAATGACCCAGGAGGTAATCACACTGGTTGTATTCGCGGTTTTTGCCGTGCTATATCTGAAAGAACCGTTTCGCTGGAATTACCTGGTAAGTTTTGCCTTTTTGCTGGGAGCCGTTTATTTTATGTTCAAAAAATAATCAGAGATACAGGTAATAGGGTTGAAGCAGTCGGATGAATTCTGCAGAATAGTTTCCATATTCCCTGATTCGAGTGGATGTTAAAGTTTCGGTGCGGGGTACAGTTTTACTAAATAGGCAAAAGGATCGGAAGGGGGTATGTCTTTCTGTTTGGCATATATCCATCCGTTTAAGAAGTTGGAATTCACTTGTGCAAATTTTTTCAAGAAGTGTTTCCGTTCTCGGGTAAGGAAGGAGAATAGCGAAAGATCCGTTCACCTCTGTTACCCTTTCAGCCAGTTGAAGCAGCGAAGACAGATCCAGGCCACGTTCATGTTTGGCCTGGTTTAATCGTACATCCGGAGACAATAAAGATTGTTCAAAAAAAGGCGGATTGGTGAACACCAGTGAATACCTGCGGGGAAATGGATAACTGAGCGCATCTCCCTGAAAAAGCTCCAGCCTGTCAGCCCAGGGCGAAGCCTTGAAATTTGCTGTTGCCTGGTTGCCGGCAGGCTCGTCCAGTTCAATTGCATCGATTTGCGTCAGTTTTGCTTGCTGGGCCAGCATCAGGCTCAGCAATCCCGTCCCGGTTCCGATATCCAGAGCAGACGGCAGGTCTTTATCACGAAATTCATCCGCCAGCCAGGCTCCAAATAAACAGGCTTCCGTGCACACTTTCATGGCACAATCTTCCTGGTTGATACGAAAAGATTTAAACTGAAAATAGGTATTCGCCAAAACGTTTCTGATTTGAAATTACCAGCCTGCCCGGGCGGTTGGGGTTACAGAAAGATCGGCAAAATCACCGGCAAAAAATTTATAGTATGCAGCCAGTGCAATCATTGCTGCATTATCGGTGCAAAAAGGCAGCGCCGGGTAATAGGTTTTCCATCCATATTTTTTTCCCAAGAGTTCCAGGCCATTTCTTAAGCCGGAATTGGCGGAAACACCTCCTGCAAGGCAGATCTCCTTTATCCCGGTTTCGAATGCAGCCTTCTTTAACTTATTCAGTAAAATAGTTACAATCCGCTCCTGAATGGAAGCACAGATATCAGGCAACCGATCTTGTATAAACGAAGGATTCTCCTTTTGGTGTTCCTGTATAAAATAAAGAATGGCCGTTTTCAATCCGGAAAAACTAAAATTCAGATCGGGGATCTGTGGCTCAGGAAACCGGAATGCTTTCGAATTACCTTTTTTTGCGTACACATCTATTAACGGACCTCCAGGATAGGGGAGTCCCAACAGCTTGGCCGATTTATCAAACGCTTCACCGGCAGCATCATCAATGGTTTCACCAATAACCCTCATCCTGGTGGGCGATTCAGCCACAACCAATTGGGTATGTCCGCCACTTACAGTAAGACACAAAAACGGAAAATCCGGTTTGGGATCTTCGATCAGGTTCGCCACTACATGGGCCTGCATATGGTGAACGGTTATAAGTGGCTTGCCGAGTGCCAAAGCAAGTGATCTGGCAAATTGTGCCCCCACCAGCAATGCACCAATTAATCCCGGTGCCTGGGTAAATGCGATGGCATCCAGTTGTTCAAGAGTCAGGCCGGCCTGCTGCATTGCCTGGTCTACGACCGGAACAATATGTTGCATATGTGCGCGACTAGCCAGTTCGGGCACTACCCCCCCATACTGTTCATGTACCTTCTGTGTGGCAACGATATTGGAAAGTACCTGTCCATCTTTACAAACAGCAGCGGCAGTTTCATCGCAGGAACTCTCAATAGCTAATACAATTGGCATAACATCATTTACTGCGAATGGCCACTACAGGATCCATTTTTGAGGCGATGGAAGCAGGGATAATTCCCGCCAGCACACCCACCAGAATACAGATCGAAACAGCGATGGTCATGATTTTTAAGGAAATGGTAATCGGGAATCCAAGGGAGCTGGAAATTACGAGTGTCAAAAGGAAAACAAGCAGTAATCCAATCATTCCGCCCAATATGCAGAGGAAGGCAGACTCCATCAGGAATTCCATCATGATGGTCATTTTTTTAGCCCCGATTGCTTTTTTAAGTCCGATTTGCGGGGTCCTTTCCCGCACGGTTACAAACATGATATTGGCCACACCAAACATCCCTACGAAGAGAGAAAGAATCGCAATGAAAAAGCCTCCCATATTAATACCGGAGAAAATTCCGGCAGCGAATTCACCAAACGCATCTACATCATTCAGGGAAAAATTATCCGTCTGTGTGGGTTTGAGTTTACGGATGGAACGCATTGCGCCGGTAACCTCATCACGCAGGGCTTTCATGGGAATGAGTTCTTTACCCTGCAGCATAATTACCGGATCGGAGTACTCTTCCCTCACCAGGGTTTTCATAAAAGCATAGGGAAGCAACACACAGTTATCAAATTCCCAACCTCCAATAATGGAGGAACCCTGTTTTTTGATAAGACCTACAATATTGACATTCCGGTTATAAATGTTAACCAGTTTTCCAACAGCACGTTCCGGTTTGCCGAATAGTTCTTCTGCTACTTTATAACCTATTACCGCTGAATTGGAGGCATAATCAAAATCGGCCTGCTGGAGGTACCGACCATCAATAACTTCAATGGTCTGGATATTGGAAAAATCTTCTGAAATCCCATACATCCGGACATTGTCCAGTTTTTCATCCTGGAATTCAACTTTGTCCATCCGCTGAAGTGCAAATGCAATATTGGCTGCTTCCGGAACCGCTTTCCGCAGCAGATCCATTTCATGGTATTTGGGAGAAGGGCGATTCAGCAATTTCCAATAGGGGATTTGGCCACTGTAGTCCCACTTATCAATAAAAATGGTATTGCTACCCAGAGCCTTAATATCTTTCTGAACATTTTTCTCCAGGCTGCTTACAGTTGCCAGTACTCCAATGATACAGAAGATACCAATAGTAATTCCAAACAGGGAAAGAAAGGTTCTGAGTTTATTGGAACGAAACTCACCCAGTGCCATTTTTAATCCGGTTCCCAGAATTTCGAGGGTTTTACGCATAAATCAAAAATACTGCTTCCTGATGCAACTGGTATGAAAAAAGAAGCTTAAATTAGAAGAGAACAATCCGGCCCGGAAACTTCCTGTACCAGCGTTGAATCAGAGGAATTTATTTCATCACTTAAATATACTTCCAATGGTTACTACAGACATTTCCCAGTTAGTTGGAGAGTGTGCATCCTGGATCACTACTCTCCGTACAAAAAGGGCCGACTTTACCAGACTCCGGGAAAAGCTCCAGCAACTTTCCACCAATCTCCAGGATCAGGACACACTCAAAGAACTTGAACACCTCCAGAATCAGTTCTACATTCAATTGATCAACATCCATGACCTGAAGCATGCCATCAAAGAGCATGAACAAATTGCCCGCTGGGAAAAAGAAAAAAAAGGGCAGGTTACGGGCGCAACTATCTCTGCACACGAAGAAATTATGATGCAGTACGAACAATTGAATGATACCCTCGATCATGTGGAGGATGAATTCCGTCATTTCGTCCGCAAAATCGAATGATGAGAAGTAAGAAGTAGGAATTATGAATTTAGAATTATGAATTATGAATTTAGAAGTATGAATTTGTAATTAGTGATTCCTTCTTCTCACGTTTCACCTTTCACCTTTCACCTTTCACTTCTTCCTTATGTCTGCAGAATTCGACACCTCACATGTCAAAAACATTGTCTTGCTCGGCCATGCAGGTTCCGGTAAGACCACTTTAGCGGAAAGCATGGTATACGAAGCGGGGCTGATCCCCCGGCGCGGAACCATTTCCAGCCATTCCACACTCGGTGATTATCATGAATTGGAAAAAGAAAGAGGAAACTCGATTTTTTCAAAATTACTGCATACCCGATGGCGTGGATATAAGATCAATATAATTGACACACCCGGTTATGATGATTTCTGTGGGGAAGTGATCGCCTCACTTCGGGTTGCCGATACCGGTGTAATGGTACTCAATGCAGCAATGGGCGTTGAAGTAGGTACCGATATCATCTGGCAATACACGGAATCCTTTAAAACGCCAATGCTTTTTGCGGTAAATCAGCTGGACCATGAAAAAGCCGATTTCGATAAAACCGTGCAGGATGCAAAAGATCATTTCGGCAACAAAATCGTAGTGGTACAATACCCTTTGCAACAGGGAGCTGGCTTTCATGAAATTGTAGACGTTTTAAGGATGACGCTCTACAAGTTTCATGATACCGGTGGCAAACCGGAAAAATTACCCATCCCGGAACAGGAGCGCGAAAAAGCGGAGCAACTGCATAAAGACCTGGTAGAAGCAGTTGCCAGCAACGATGAAACACTTATGGAACATTATTTTGAAAAAGGTGAGCTGGAGGAGGATGAGATGAAGGAAGGTTTGAAAAAAGCCATGATTAATCATGATCTTTTCCCTCTGTTTTGCGTGTCAGCCGAACGCAATATGGGGAGCGGCCGGTTGATGGGTTTCATTGATAATGTTTGTCCAGGTGCCAATGAAATGCCACCCCAGCAAACCATACAGGGAAAGCACCTGCTCTGCCGATCCGATGCCCCCAGTTGTCTTTTTGTATATAAAACAGTTTCAGAACCACATGTAGGAGAACTATCTTTTTTCAAGGTTTATTCAGGAGTGGTCAAATCGGGTATGGAATTGATGAATGCCAATACCCGGGTAAGTGAAAAAATCAACCAGTTGTTTATTGTGGAAGGAAACAAACGAACAGCGGTGAATGAATTGGCAGCAGGTGACCTGGGTGCTACTCTTAAATTGAAAAATACACATGTCAACAATACGCTTTGTGATAAATCGAATCCAATAGAATTGGTGCCCATCCGTTTTCCCGCCCCCAATTTGAGTGTGGCTATAGAACCTGCAGTAAAAGGAGAGGAAGAAAAGTTATCCCAGGCACTACATATGCTGGTTGAGGAAGATCCCACCATTCGGGTGGAAGTTTCGGCGGAATTGAAACAGACCCTGTTGCATTGCATGGGAGATATGCACCTTGCGGTAATTAAATGGAAATTACAAAACCAGTTCCACCTGGAAGCCCGCTTTTCCAAACCCCGGATTGCCTATCGGGAAACCATCCGCAAAACGGCTGAAGCCCAGTACAGGCATAAAAAACAATCGGGTGGATCCGGTCAATTCGCTGAAGTGCATCTTCGAATTGAGCCCTGGTATGAAGGTATGCCTGAACCAAATGGTTTAACTGTTCGAAACCGGGAAACACATAAACTGCCATGGGGCGGCAATCTTGTCTATTACAACTGTATCGTTGGAGGAGCCATAGATACACGCTTCCTTCCCTCTATTCTGAAAGGAATTATGGAAAAAATGCAGGAAGGTCCCCTGACGGGTAGTTATGTACGCGATATAAGAATAGCCGTATATGATGGTAAAATGCACCCGGTCGATTCCAATGATATTTCCTTTAAACTGGCTGGTTTGCAGGCTTTTCGCCAGGCTTTCCAACAAGCCGATCCACAGGTCCTGGAGCCAGTCGGTAAAGTGGAAGTTATTTGTCCGGATGATCTGACAGGTCCGGTTATAGGAGATTTACAAACCAGGAGGGCAATTGTGGAGGGACTCGAATCAGAAGGGCATTTCACAAAGATCAATGCTAAAGTTCCGCTGGCTGAACTCTATGAATATGCTTCTTCGCTTCGTTCGATTACCCAGGGCCGGGCACGTTTCAGCATCCAGTTCGACCACTATGCACCCGTACCTTATGAATTACAGAAAAAATTAATGGAAGAATACAGCCGGCAGGCTGAGTTGGTGGAATAGCTTATCGAAGTAGCTTTTCGATGAATGGAACAATGATTTTATTTTGTGCACCGTTTAAGATCTGTTCCGTTTTTAATCGACGTACCCATTGAAAATTTCCACACCTATGAACGAACAGTTGTACTTCAACGACCAGGCACATATTGCCGAAAAGTTTCAGTTAATCCAGGAGCATTTGCAGGATACCAGTAAAATGGCTGTGCTGAAAATCCGCAACTGGAAATTAGTGGAGCATCTGCCGGAGACAAGCCAACGCTATCAGAAGCATATGCACCAGACACTATTCAACATTGTTCCGAATGAGTTCATTCTTTGCGAAGTGGGATATTATTTCTCCCCACTGAACAACTGATAAAAAAGGGCCGATTTCACGGCCCTTTTTTATCTTTATTATATGCCAAAACTAAATCAGGTATTATTATTTGTGGTTCTTAGCTGCATACTTTTATATGCTGGCCGATCTTTATTCATTCCACTAAGCTTTGCTTTATTGATCAGTTTCATTCTTTATCCTATTTGTAAATGGATGGAACAAAAAGGCCTCTCCAAATCGGTTGCCATACTTGTCAATCTTTTTTTGCTGACTATCTTACTCGGAGGTATTGTATTCCTGCTGGTCATTCAACTCAGACAGTTCGGATCCGAATGGCCCCTCCTGAAAGAAAAGATCAACCAGTCGATCAACAATCTTTCTGTCTATCTCAATGATGAATGGCAGATTGATAGTGTTACGCAACAAACCTATACCGATCAGGTGCTCCGCAATGCTCCGGGTTATCTTTTCAACTTTTTACAAAAGACCATCACCAGTTCTGCTGTTTCCCTCGTTTTGTTGTTTCTGATTCCGATCTACAGTTTTCTTATTTTATATTACCGGAACCGTTTGATGAAAGCCCTGGTTTTACTGATCCCTGTAAAGTACCGGCCACGTATAACCGAAATCGTTCAGTTGGCAATTCAATCCTATTACAATTTTATTAAAGGCATGCTGGCTGTTTATCTGATCGTTGGCATTTTGAACAGTGTTGGTTTGCTGCTGCTGGGGGTGCCACATGCCATCCTCTTTGGAGTGATCGCCGCTATTCTGACTTTTATTCCCTATGTCGGTATCTTAGTGGCTTCCCTGTTCCCGATTACCTTATCCTGGGTTACCTACAATTCTATCTGGTATCCTATTGGTGTAATTGCCGTATTTGGTGTGGTACAATACCTGGAAGCCAATGTAATTTTCCCCTGGGCCGTTTCACGGAAACTCGAATTAAATACCCTTTTTACCATCATCGCCATAATTCTTGGCGGTATTCTATGGGGTGCAGCAGGTATGATACTGTTTGTTCCATTTGCAGCCATTCTGAAATTAGTTGCTGAACGAATTGAAGGAGGAACACCCCTGGTACTATTACTGGGGGATGACAAGTAGAGAAACTACCAACTGTTAGCATTTGAATCTGATTCCGTATTTTCGTTACTCAACTGAAAAAACCATATGAAGGAAGTTTATATTGTTGCTGCCGTCCGTACTCCCATGGGTAGTTTTGGCGGAGCACTGAAAGACATTAGCGCCACCCAATTGGGTTCTATTGCCATTAAAGGTGCGCTTGCAAAAGCAAAGCTTTCTGCCGACCAGGTAGAAGATGTTTTGATGGGTTCTGTTATACAGGCCAACCTGGGACAGGCACCAGCCAGGCAGGCAGCAAAATTTGCGGGATTGCCTGATAAAGTGAATTGTACAACCATCAATAAAGTGTGTGCCAGTGGAATGAAAGCTGTTGCCCTGGGTGCGCAAAGCATTCTGCTGGGGGATGCTTCCATCGTGGTAGCCGGCGGTATGGAAAGTATGAGCAATGTACCTTTTTATGTTGATCAGCTTCGCTGGGGCAACAAATATGGAAATTCCTCCCTTATTGACGGACTTGCAAAAGATGGCTTAACGGATGTCTACGACGGCCTTGCAATGGGAAATGCCGCAGAAAAATGTGCGCGTGAATGTGGCATCAGCCGGGAAGACCAGGATCAGTTCGCGATTGAAAGTTATAAAAGAAGCCAGGCAGCCTGGACAGATGGAAAATTTGATGCGGAAGTTGTACCGGTTCCCATTCCCCAAAGGAAAGGGGAGCCAATACTATTTTCCAAAGATGAAGAACCCTGGAATGTAAAATTTGAAAAGATTCCGGAATTAAAACCGGCTTTTCAAAAAGATGGTTCAGTAACTGCAGCCAATTCATCCACGATGAATGATGGTGCAGCAGCACTGATTCTGGTTAGCAAAGAAAAGCTGGATGAACTCGGTCTTAAGCCAATTGCCAGGATTCTTTCCTATGCGGATGCGGAACAGGCGCCGGAATGGTTTACCACTACACCATCACTGGCTGTACCCAAAGCTGTTGCAAAAGCGGGTTTGTCCATGCAGGATATTGATTACTGGGAATTAAATGAAGCTTTTGCTGTGGTGGGAATTGAAAACAGCCGCCGCATGCAGCTCGATCCCGCTAAAGTGAATGTTCACGGTGGAGCAGTTTCACTGGGGCATCCCTTAGGCTGCAGTGGTGCACGAATTCTGGTATCTCTCATCCATATTTTAAAAGATAAAAAAGCCCGGTACGGGGCAGCAGGTATCTGCAATGGCGGAGGCGGAGCTTCTGCCATGGTAATCGAAAATCTGGCATAACTTGCCAAGATGAATATTTTACCGGTAACAAATGAACAAAAAGCTTTATTGGCAGACCTGAGCCGGCAAACCTTTGCAGATACTTTTTCGTCTTACAACAAGCCGGAAGACATGCAGTTATTCCTGGATAAACAGTTTTCAAGGGAACAACTGATGGCAGAAATAGATGAGCCGGACAATTATTTCTTTATTGCCTGGCAGGATGGTGAACCATTGGGATATATGCGTCTTAGATATTGGGAAACGCAACCCTATAGTTGTTTGCCTTCCGAACCTACTGTTGAAATTACCCGCTTGTACGCCACCCAGTCTGCTATCGGAAAAGGTGTTGGAAAAGCGATGATGCAGTTTGCACTTGATTTTGCAGCTTCGAAAATGGTAAACCAGGTTTGGCTGGGAGTATGGGAACACAATGAAAGGGCTCTTCAATTTTACCACAAATGGGGGTTTGAACGAAAAGGAGACCATGAATTCTTATTGGGCACCGATCTTCAAACCGACTGGTTAATGGCTAAAGAATTAAGGGATTTGGTTAAAATTTGAAGCAAAATCCCGATTTCTGGCTGAACAGAGCAACCAAACGTAAAACTTAAACGTAAATTGAAAATAAAATCCCATATGAAACGCATAGTGTTGTTATCTCTGATGGCAGGTTGGGTTCTTGTAGCCTGTCAGAAAAAAGTGGAAGACCCGGAACCAAATCCACCAGGACCAACTCCGCCAACAGCAGACCAGCTCCTGAAAGATTCCGTAATGCTGTTTACAAGAGATATTTATCTCTGGTACAACCAGATTCCGGCAAGCTTCAATGGCCGCAATTATGCGGATCCTGATAAAATCATGGAAGCGATCAGACCCTATAGCAGGGAATCCGGCTTTACCAATCCGGTAGACCGATGGAGTTTCGCTGTTAAACAAGCTGATTGGGACAATGCCAGCAGCGGCATTGCTGCCGACCTGGGCATGGGCATCTTTTTCCGCTCAAACAATGATCTTCGGGTAACCTATGTTGAAAAAGACGGAGCAGCCGGAAAAGCCGGAGTCCAGAGAAGCTGGAGGCTGTTAAAAATCAATGGAAATAGTTCTATCAATACCTCCGACGCTAGCATCAATTTTATAGTGGATGCCATTTATGGTGGTAAAGCCGCTACTATTGAGTTTCAAAAACCGGATGGTACTATCCAGGAAATTGCGCTTAATCCAAGCACTTACCAGGAATATCCACTGGCGTTGGATTCCGTTTACACGAACGGCGGAAAGAAAATCGGGTATATCGTTTTGAATTCTTTTTTAGGTGACCAGGCACAGATTAGATCTGCAATGGCTTCCACCTTTGCTGATTTTGGAACGCAGGGAGTAAATGAACTCATTGTGGATTTGCGTTACAATGGTGGCGGATTCGTTTCCCTGTGGGAAGAAATGGGTAACTACCTCGCCCCAACATCCGCCAACAGTAAAACCATGTACCGTCAAAGCTATAATAACAAATACTCCGATTATGATACCACGGTGTTTTTTAATAAGAAGGGAACAGTAAATCCTTCCAAAATTGTATTCATTATTTCTCAAAACACCGCATCCGCAAGTGAAGGGTTAATTAACAGCCTAACTCCGCATACAGAGGTAAAAATTGTTGGACCAAGTCCATCAAATGGTAAACCTGTCGGATATTTTCCGATTCCGGTTGGAAGCTGGTACATCCTGCCTGTTAGCTTCCGTACGGTTAACAGTGCAAACCAGGGTAATTTTTTCAACGGATTTATCCCGGAAAGCCAGGTGCCGGACGGACTTGATAAACCATGGGGCGACCTGACCGAGGATTGCCTGGCCAGTGCTATGAAATACCTGACCACCGGTTCTTTTCGTGCAGCCACCAATGAATCCAGCCGCCTTTCGGCTGATTTCCTTGAAAGTTATAAACGGCTGCCTCTGAAAAAAATGAAAGTGCTGGTGGAAGACCGCCGGAATTTGTCTGAAAGACTCAAGAATTAAGTATAAACCGTTCAGCGAAAAGCCCCCAGAGAGGGGGCTTTTCGCATTTATAGTGGAATTTTTGCGCATTTGGAGTGTAACCAATAAATTTGCCACTCCTTATAAAAACAAAAGAATGGCAAGATCAATTGCATTTAGAGAAGCGCTGCGCGAAGCTATGAATGAAGAGTTCCGTCGCGATGATCGCGTATTCCTGATGGGTGAGGAGGTAGCTGAATACAATGGAGCATATAAAGTTAGCCAGGGCATGCTCGATGAGTTTGGTGAGAAACGTGTGATCGATACCCCCATTTCTGAGCTCGGTTTTACTGCTGTTGCAGTAGGTGCGGCACAGAACGGATTACGACCTGTTGTCGAATTCATGACCTGGAACTTTGCAGTATTAGCACTTGACCAGATCCTGAATACAGCTTCCAAAATGCTTGCTATGAGTGGTGGACAAGTTTCCTGTCCGATTGTTTTTCGCGGACCCAATGGTTCAGCCGGACAGTTAGGTGCCCAGCACTCCACTGCATTCGAAAGCTATTACGCCAACATTCCTGGTATCAAGGTAGTGTCTCCATCCAACGGATACGATGCGAAAGGGCTGTTGAAACAGGCCATTCGTTATGAAGAGGACCCCGTTATTTTCATGGAATCTGAATTGATGTATGGAGATAAATCAGAAGTTCCTGAAGAAGAATATTATATCCCACTTGGCAAAGCGGATGTAAAAAAGGCAGGATCCGATGTTACCATCGTATCTTTTAATAAAATGATGAAGGTTGCATTGGGCGCAGCTGCTGAACTGGAGAAAGAAGGTGTGAATGCTGAAGTGATTGACCTTAGAACCATTCGTCCGCTCGACTGGATGACAATCCTGGAAAGTGTAAAAAAGACAAATCGCCTGGTAATCGTAGAAGAGCAATGGCCCTTCGCTTCCATCTCTTCTGAAATCTCTTACCAGATCCAGAAAGAAGGATTTGATTACCTGGATGCACCTATCCGTAGGATTACTGCGGCAGATGCGCCACTTCATTATGCACCCAACCTTGTAGCTGCTGCCTTACCCGATGTGGCAAGAACAGTGAAGCTGGTGAAGGAAGTGATGTATATGAAGAAGTGAAAGGTGAAAGGTGAAAGGTGAAAGGTGAGACGTCAGACGTGAGACTTCAAACGATATAAAAAACCCGTAGGTAGTAAGAACCTACGGGTTTTATTTTTAAAAACAGTTCAATATGTATCGGCTTTCTGACATCTCACGTCTCACTTCAGCATACTGCCAACAGTAAGCAGAAAGCAATACGAGTAGGCCATTAAAACGCCTGCCAATAATACAAGTTTGGTAGTCAATTGCCACACGCTGATTTCGCGGGTGTTTTTTAAAGGGTGACGTAGTCTGTTCATAGGTGGATATTTTTTGGATCTTGGATACATCAAAAATACAATCCCTTATACCTCCTGTCAATCACAGTTCTACCCGATTTTTTTCGTACAAATACGAAGCGTTTTCACTTTACCAGCAGTAGAGACTGCCAACCGGAAATTTCCATTCAGCTGTTTGAAAACCGCCACCCGCATAGCTTTGCCAGGGTTGCTGAATAGGGGATTGAAAAGATTTTATAAGATGAATATCCTGCGCCGGCATGAATCCCTGCAATAGTATAAAAATGGTTTCTCCTTTTATATTTTTCGCAATATCTGCAACCAGCACAACATGCCCCGGATGACCGGGTTGCAAAAATACATCACCCGGTTCAGCCGATGCGTTTATTGACTTCGGTTTCATTTGCTTAGAAAGGGAAGCTGTACCACAAAAGCATAGATCTGCTGAAGAAAGCGATCCAGGTTGGATTGTAATTCCGGTGAAACCGATTGACCACTATGCTTTACCGTTAGTAACTTATTCCCTTTCAGGATATAACGAACCCCTTTGCACCAATCCGAATAGTTCAACCAGGTTCCATCCGTTGCTACAAAATTGATTTGTTCATATTTTTTCTGACTAAATAACCAGCTTGCCCTGATCAGCAATACTGCGTCAGCACACTGTAACAAAGGCTTGTTGCGGACTGGAATATCCAGAACTGCATACACTGCCTGCTGGTTTAATTTCAGCTGACCAGTATAATAATAAACGGTTTTATCGTCCTTCAGTTGAAGTTTTCTGAGAAAGTCGGCTAACCACCCTTTACTACCACGGGCCTTGAAAAGCCATCCGGAACCGGGATGGCTCCAATTGAATTCAACTTCTCTGATCTTTGAAAAAATGGCAAAATAATTGCCATAATCAGGGGCAATTGCATTTATCGGTATTTTTGATAGAGTTGAGATACAAATGCAATTCAATTGCATAGGCGATTCCACAAAAAAAACAGATTTTAACATGTCCCATATACTAATTATAGACGACGAAAGAGCCATCCGTAAAACATTGGGCGAAATTTTATCCTATGAAGGATACAAAGTAGAAGAGGCATCCGATGGTGAAGAAGGATTAAAGAAATTCAAGGAGAAGAACTACGATGTGGTACTTTGTGATATCAAAATGCCAAAACTGGATGGCATCGAATTTCTGGATAAAGCAAGGGAAGCCAATCCAGATATTCCCATTATTATGATTTCAGGACACGGTACCATTGAAACAGCTGTCGAAGCAGTTAAAAAAGGAGCCTTTGATTATATTTCCAAACCACCCGACCTGAACCGCTTACTGATTACATTGCGGAATGCAATGGATAAAACTTCCCTTGTAACGGAAACCAAAGTACTAAAGCGGAAAGTGGGCAAGGTGCAGGAAATGATAGGGAATTCTCCGGCCATCCAGCGAATCAAAGACACTATTGAAAAAGTAGCTCCCACGGATGCCCGGGTATTAATTACTGGTGAAAATGGGGTTGGTAAAGAACTGGTAGCCCGCTGGCTTCATGAAAAAAGCAATCGCTCTACAGGTCCTTTAGTTGAAGTTAACTGCGCCGCAATTCCTGGAGAATTGATCGAAAGCGAACTCTTTGGTCACGAAAAAGGATCCTTTACTTCCGCTATCAAGCAGCGTATCGGGAAGTTTGAGCAGGCAAGTGGAGGAACATTGTTCCTGGATGAAATCGGAGATATGAGCTTATCCGCCCAGGCAAAAGTATTGAGAGCGTTACAGGAAGGAAAAATTACCCGGGTAGGGGGGGATAAAGAAATTTCAGTGGATGTACGCGTGGTGGCAGCTACAAATAAGGATCTTCTGAAAGAAGTTGAAGAGAAAAATTTCCGGCTGGATTTATATCACCGTTTAAGCGTTATCCTGATTCATGTCCCTTCGCTGAACGACAGAAGAGATGACATTCCCTTGCTGGTAGACAAATTCCTGGAAAATATCTGTGCTGAATATGGTATTGCCAAAAAAGAAATAGATCCTGATGCTTTGGAAGCATTGCGTGATTACAATTGGACAGGCAATATCCGTGAACTTCGGAATGTTGTGGAGCGATTGGTCATTCTTTCCGGAAAAACAATCGTACGGGAAGATGTAGTTAATAATGTTGTGCCCAGGAATTAACTGGATCAGCATTGGAAAACTGTAACATTTGTTCGGTGTCTTTTAACCAGGTAAAGGAGGGGTCAGAAGGAAGCAGTTGTTTTTCCAAGGCAGGTCCTGCAGCTATTATTTTCTTACCAGGAAAATTGTTGATCAATTCCTGCAGGTAATGAGAGAGCGGGCAATCATCCAGATGCGTTATCAGGTGAAAATACAAATGAGTAGGATTGTGCACTTCGCAAATATCCTTTAAGCTTTGGATACCTGCATTTTTGCCATAGTAAATGCACTTTGAACCATTCTTTTTCAACAAATACTGCATGAATAGAACCGGGATTTCATGAAATTCTCCGGCAGGTGTAAATAGTAAAACAGTCCTTGCATTTTCAGCATATTCCATTTCAAGTCCGTCTATTGCCAACAGCAGCTTTTTCATTACCAGTTCACTGCAGAAATGTTCCTGTGCAGGAATCGCCCGGTCACACAACCATTTACTTCCAATCAGGTTCAGTAACGGAAAAATGATTTCCAGCATTGTTTTCTGCATGCCTATGCGAAGTACCAGCAAGTGGAATACCTGGTTAAATGTTTCCTGGTCAAAACTGGCTACAGCGGCTAATAATTGGCGGAATGATTCCTGGTGTCTGTCTGTATTGAATTCAGGAAGGCAATAGGCAACCAACTGTTCCTGTTCTAATTCGAGAAGAGATGAAATTTTGTGCCCTCTTTTATAGAGGAAGGCTAGCCGAAGAAGTTTCTTTAAATCCTCTCCGTCATAATAACGATGTCCCCCTTCTTTTCGTTTGGAAAAATCATATTGATACCGCTGCTCCCATATCCGCAGGGTATGGGCCTTTATCCCGGTAAGCTTTTCAATATCCCGAATGCTGAATTGGTTCATTCCGGTTGCAAGGATGCGGTAAAAATTCCGATTAACAAAAATTTGTGGTCTTCCATGTCATAATTTACATAAAACAGTTACAAATAGTAAAGGAATCTAGTATTATTACCTTATAATGGTATTTTTGCCCACATCTAAAATTGCCTGAATGACAACGAATCAGATTTTGATCGTATCCCTGATTTCTCTTTTATTGGTGATGTTACCGGCTTTTGGCCTTTCAAAACTTTTTCAGAAAGCCAATGCTCCGGCATGGAAAGCGTTTGTTCCATTTTACAATACCTGGACCATGCTGGAAATTGCCCAACGCCCAAAGCACTGGTTTTTCTGGCAGTTTATTCCTGTGGTAGGCTGGTTTGTTACAATGGGCATCCTGATTGAATTTGTGAAATGTTTCAATAAGTTTAGTTTCTGGGAACATGCCCTTACCTGTCTTTTGCCATTCGTTTATTTCCCTATGATTGGCATGGATGCCAAAACCCGTTTTATTGGACCAGAAGGTGTCAGACATTACAAAAAAACACCCATACGGGAATGGGTAGATGCTGGCATTTTTGCCATTGTGGCCGCTACCCTGATCCGAACTTTTATTTTTGAAGCTTATACGATACCAACCGGTTCCATGGAAAAAACGCTGTTGGTAAATGACTTTCTATTTGTTAGTAAACTGAGTTACGGTCCCAGGATTCCCAATACACCGCTGGCAGTTCCATTTGTGCATCATTCCTTGCCTGGCAGTACTACCAAATCCTATTCTGAACTTATAAAATTACCTTATAGCAGATGGTTTGCCAGTCCGGTTAAACGAAATGATGTAGTAGTTTTCAATTTTCCGGATGGTGATACGGTTATCAACAAGCCGGAGTTCCAGTCGATGTATCCATATTACAATGTTGCCCGCCAATTTGGAAACGGGAATATGGAGCAGGGAAGACAATTGATATTAAGCGATCCTGAAACCTATCCCCTGGTTGTACGCCCGGTTGACAAGCGGGAAAATTATATCAAAAGATGTGTGGCAATTGGGGGAGATACCCTGGAAATTCGGGAAGGTCGGGTATATATCAATGGTGAGCCAGGCTTTGTTCCTCCCAAATCACAGTTGTTATATGAAATTGAAACCAATGGACAGCCGCTGAATGCGGAATTCATGAAAGACGAATATGATATTGATATTAATGATGAACAGGAGTTTGCCAGGCTGAGTGGCAATATGTTTAATATGTTGCTCACTGCAGAAGCCGTTGAGAAATTACAAAAAAGCGGACTGGTTAAAAGAATTACTCCCTTATTGATACGTCCGGACGCAGTAGCTCCAACAAAGTTTACTATTGAAATTTTTCCACATGATGGTAAGCACAAATGGACTGAAGATTTTTATGGACCTGTATGGATACCGAAAAAAGGGGCCACCCTCACCCTAACTCCGGATAATTATTCTATATATGAGAGAGCTATCCGGGTTTTCGAAGGCAACCAACTGGAAAAACAGGGAGATCAGTTTCTTATCAACGGACAGCCAACCAATCAATATACCTTCAAGATGAATTATTTCTGGATGATGGGAGATAACCGTCACCAGTCGCAGGATAGCCGCTTCTGGGGTTTTGTACCAGAGGATCATGTAGTAGGAGAGGCTTGGATCATCTGGATGAGTTTGAATAAAGGAGTACGCTGGAACCGGCTGTTTAGAACTATTCATTAAATTACCGGACAGCCTTCCAAACTTCAATTATGAAAACCAACTCCTTTGAATTTACCTATACCGTTTACGAATCCCTTGAGGAACTGGAAGAGGAAGATGCGGCTTTACTTGTTGCGGCCCGGGCTGTAACATCACAGGCTTATGCTCCATATTCTAATTTTTTTGTGGGTGCCATTGTAAAAATGGATAATGGAGAACTTTTAAGTGGCACCAACCAGGAAAACGCCTCTTTCCCTGCAGGAATTTGTGCCGAACGTACGGTGCTGTCTGCAGCATCTGTAGTATATCCAGGAGCAGCAATTAATAGTATGTCGATTAGTTTTCGTTCAGCAGCATCTGAAAGCAAGCACCCGATTTCACCCTGTGGTATTTGCAGACAATCCTTACTTGAGCAGGAGAAAAGGCAACAGGAGCCAATACGAATTATCCTGGGTGGACAGACCGGACCTGTATACCTGATTCATTCAGCCAGCCATTTACTGCCCATTAGTTTTACGGGAGAGGAGTTGAGGAAAAGCTGAATTTTAACCGATTTTACAACCATTTCTTACGGGCCGGTCAGGCTGAAGTAAAACCACATCCCCATTTTCCGCGTATACTCCCAAAACCAGACAATCACTACTGAAATTGGCTATTTTTTTGGGAGGGAAATTAAGGATGGCGATTATCTGCCGGCCTCGCAATTCTTCAATGGAATACAACCCGGTAATTTGTGCGGAAGATTTTTTAATCCCTGCATCACCGAAATCAATCACTAACTGAAAGGCAGCTTTTTTCGCTTCCGGAAAATCCTGAGCGTCCAGAATGGTACCAACACGAATGTCAATTTTCTCAAAATCAGACCAGCTTATTAACATAATGATCAAAAATTAACGCAAAATGATAGATTTTTTTTGATTCAATGCGCAATCGGTAAACAAACCTACCGTAAATTCAGGCATCTTTTAATTTTTATCAAACCGATTGTAATTATGCCCCGTTTATCGCCATCGCGTAGAAAATTCCTTCGGAGCACCTCTGCTGCGGCCGCAGGATTTTTTATTGTACCCCGCCATGTATTAGGGAAAGGCTTTGTTGCTCCCAGTGATACATTGAATGTTGCCGGCATTGGTGCCGGAGGGAAAGGCACAAGTGACCTGGCCGAGTTTTTCAAAACTGGCAAAGTAAATATCGTTGCACTCTGCGATGTGGATGACAGAGCAGCTGCAAAATCACGCCAGGCACATCCCAAAGCACCGTATTACAAAGATTTCCGGGATATGCTGGAGAAACACAAGAATCAGATTGATGCAGTTTCCATTTCTACTCCCGATCACACACACGCCAATGCTACCCTGGCAGCCATGCAGTTAGGCAAGCATGTTTACACGCAGAAACCACTTACGCACGATATTTATGAAGCACGTTTGCTAACGGAAGCAGCGAAAAAATATAAAGTGGTAACCCAGATGGGGAACCAGGGTGGTAGTGGTGATGGGGTTCGCAGGGCAAAAGAACTGATTGATGCGGGTATGATTGGAGATGTTCATACCGTACACGCCTGGACCAACCGTCCTGTTTGGCCACAGGGTATTCCAACCCCCTCAGGCAAACATGAGATTCCGAAGGAATTGAATTGGGACCTCTGGCTTGGACCGGCACAGCATATTGATTATAACCCAGCTTACCTGCCCTTTAACTGGAGAGGCTGGTGGGCGTTTGGTACCGGCGCCCTGGGTGATATGGCTTGCCATATCCTTGACCCGGCATTCCGGATTCTACCCATTTTATATCCAAGTTCAGTAGAATGTTCTGTTGCCAATATCTGGCAGGATATGTGGGTAGAAAGTTCAAATCCGGATGGATGTCCTCCTTCAACTATAATCCACCTCGATTATCCGAGAACCGATGGCAAAGGCAATATTAAAATATCCTGGCACGATGGTGGATTGCTGCCCAATCGTCCGGATGAATTATTACCCGGTGAAGCGTTTGGTAACTGGGATGGTGGGATCCTCTTTGTAGGAACAAAAGGGAAATTACTGGCAGATTGTTATGGTGAGAATCCCCGGTTATTGCCAACTGTTAAAATGAAAGAAAGTCTGCCTGCGCCTACAATTCCGCGTGTACCAGAAGGGCACTATGCACAGTGGGTTCATGCATGTATCGCAGGATATGGTAAAGGAAAAACCAGTTCACCATTTGAATACGCAGGACCATTTACCGAAAGCATTCTTATCGGAAACCTTGCTATCCGCAGCTGGATGATGAAAAATCCCAATCTGAAAGGCTGGAACGATAAATACCTGGGGCGTAAGAAACTCCTCTGGGATGCAAAGAACATGAAGATCACCAATTTTGAAGAGGCCAATCAGTTTGTACAGCGTGAAAGAAGAAAGGGCTGGGAACTGGGAACTGTGTGAGACGTGAAAGGTGAAAGGTGAAAAAGCCAGGGAGGCTGTCTCAAAAGGACAGCTTCTTTTTTATGTCAAGTTTTAATATTAAGTAATAATGTAATATGATATTTTATTCATATTTTAGGGTATGGGTAAAAAATCAATGCACGTTGTGTTCAAACAATACAATCAGCAACAGG
>JAEUVF010000011.1 GCA_016787265.1 Flavipsychrobacter sp.
AAAACTAGGCTAATCATAACCAACCTTAAGCCTTCATAATCAGGGGGTCAGTTTGCACTGAAAACAGGGGGTCAGTTTGCGCTGAACAAAAGGGGTCAGCTTCCAGCGAAAACAGGGGGTCAGTTTGACCGGATTTTACACAATAGTGAAAAGAAGGAAGCCATTATTGAGGAGTTACTGAACCAGGGAGTATTGGTAGAGGCCTTATATGATGCCGTAGGAAGGGAAGTAGATTTGTTCGACCTCATTTGCCATCTAGCTTTTGACCAGCCACCGCTGACAAGGAAGGAGAGGGCCAACAATGTTAAGAAGCGAAATTACTTTACCAAGTACGGTGAACAGGCAAAGAAAGTGCTGGAAGCTTTATTGGACAAATACGCTGATGAGGGAATAGAGAATATTGAAAGCATGGAAGTTCTGAAAGTAAAACCGCTTACTGATTATGGTTCTCCGGTTGAAATAATAAAAGAGTTTGGTAGTAGGGATAAATATCTGGAAGCTGTTAAGGATTTGGAAAACGAACTTTATAAATCTGCTTGATATGGAAGAACTGAATCAATTCGAGCAGATGATTTTAACAGCTTTGGGAAGTGTTCACGAATCTTACTATCAAACAACATATCAGAACATTCATGCTTTTAGAAACGCACTTCAACACAGGAGAGGTAGAATAGTCGAAGGCAATTTTTATAGATATGGGGAAAGAGTATTTTGCTATGAATTATACCATCAGTTGAGAATACTAATTGATAACGCCAAGCAAACTAATCAAAACTTCTTAAATGGTGCTATTTTACAAGGTGAGGTTGAAAAAATGCAGATTATAGAATTAATTGAAACACTTGGGCTTCATCCGATGGATGGGGAGTACGCCCCCGATTTTTTGATGCATACGCCCGGCAATGCAGTTTCCCACCCATTCGTAATTGAAGTAAAATGCGAGCATGATATTACAGGAGCTAAAATCTTTGCTGACCTTAAAAAGATAAATCAATTTATTACTCAATACAACTATCAAAGAGGAGTTTTTATTACGACTAACGCGCAGCCAAATTACATTGCGGATAAAATTTTAGAATTAAATGATAATATACTGCGATTAGATGGCAGAGACAGAATTAAAGTAGTTTGCAAACTAAATCAAAACGAAGAACCACAAATTTGGCAACTATAAAATGACTAATATCTCAGGCACATTAAAAATTATCCGTGACATCATGTGGCAGGATACAGGATTGAACGGTGATGCCCAGCGTATAGAACAGTTGGGTTGGATGCTCTTTCTCAAAATCTTTTCGGATAAGGATTTGGAGATGGAGTTGATGGATAGCAAATACAAATCTCCCATACCTGCACAATTCCATTGGGATAAATGGGCAGGTAACGATGAGGGAATGACAGGGGATGAACTATTGGAGTTTGTTGACCGTAAATTGTTCCCTGCTTTACGGAACATCAATGTGAGCACAGGCAACCAAAGGGCATTGATTGTGCGGGAAGTATTTGAAGGAAATAACAACTACATGAAAAGCGGTATCAATATCCGAAAGGTATTGAACAAGTTGAATGAGATTGATTTCAACAAGGCAAAAGACCGCCATGCTTTTGGTGAGTTGTATGAGAACATACTAAAGGAACTACAAAGTGCAGGTAAAAGCGGAGAGTTTTATACTCCAAGAGCCATTACACAGTTCATCACTGATATGATTGACCCCAAGCTGGGTGAAAGGATTTTAGACCCGGCCTGTGGTACAGGAGGATTTTTGACCTGTGTTATTGAACACCTGATGAAACAGGCCAACAGTGTGGAGGATAGGCAAAGCATTGGAGAGAACCTTGTCGGGTGGGAATATAAGCCATTGCCCTACCTGCTGGCTACCACCAATCTTATCCTGCATGATATTGAAGTGCCCAATATAACATTCCGGGATGCCTTAGACCAGCCCCTGACCAATTACACAGAGAAACACCGGGTAAATGCCATACTGGCTAACCCGCCCTTTGGAGGCATAGTGGCTAATAACAATGAAGCCAATTTCCCCCAGACCTACCGGACAAAAGAAAGTGCTGACCTGTTCCTGATATTGATGATACACCTTTTAAAGCAGGGAGGACGGGCAGGCATTGTATTACCAGACGGAAGCCTGACAGGTGAAGGGGTGAAACAAAGAGTAAGGCAACGATTGCTGGAAGAATGTAACCTGCATACCATTATCCGCCTGCCCAATTCTGTATTCCAGCCTTACGCAGCCGTGGCTACCAATATGCTGTTTTTTGAAAAGGGAAAGGCTACCAAAGAAATTTGGTACTACGAACACCGGATGCCGCAAGGCTTCAAAGCGTATAGTAAAACCAAACCCATACAGGTAAAAGAGTTTGACCCGATAAAAAAATGGTGGAAGAAAAGAAAGGAATCGGAAGTATGTTGGAAGGTTAACATCCAAAGCATTAAGGATCGTGGTTATGATTTGGACATCAAGAACCCCGCCAAGCAAGAAGACAAACATGAGTATAGCAGTGTTGAATTGTTGGAAATGCTGCACCAGTCTTTTTTGAAGAGTGATAAATTGTTGAACCAATTAAAGGCGGCAGTTAAATGAGCGTAGATTTAAAATTCATACCGTTAACCTTTATCACATCAAATGAAGAAATACTAAAACAGATAAAGAATACTGTTTTATTCTCATACCTCTTGAATAAAAATGAAGAAACTTCTTTGAATTATTATCTTGAAACTACACAGTATGGTTTCACTGCATCTGCTCTTGAAGCTGGTAGTCACAAACTCGTAAGGATAACAGATATAAATAATGGTAAAGTTGACTGGAATACTGTTCCGTTTTGTAACTGTTCAGATGATAGAAAATATTTACTAAGAGATCATGATATTCTGGTAGCAAGAACTGGTGGCACAACAGGGAAAAGTTTTATTGTCAGCAATCCTCCTGAGAATGCAGTTTTTGCCAGCTATTTAATCAGATTGAGACTAAATAAGAATGCTGACCTTGATTTCATTACCTGCTTCTTGAATTCTTATTTATTCTGGAGTCAGATTATTGAAATGAAATCAGGGTCTGCAATGCCCAATGTAAACGCCGAGAAGCTAAAAACCCTGAAACTGCCAAAGTGTGATGTTAAAACTCAGCGGGAAATCGTACAGGCTTTTCAACATGAAAAGAATAAAAATGGATTGAACGGCTTGTATCAAAGAGTCAATTCTATTGAAATGCTATTTAAGGATACCAATGAGCTTTCTTCCAACCTAAGCTATCAACAAGATTTACTAACCCAATTCCGTCAATCCATTTTACAGGAAGCCATGCAGGGCAAACTGGTAAAGCAAGACCCCAAAGATGGCCATGCCAAAGAACTGCTGGAGAAAATAAAAGCAGAGAAAGCTAAGTCGGGCAGGAAAGAAAAAGAACTGCCACCCATAAAGCCGGATGAAATACCTTTTGAGATTCCAGAGAATTGGGTTTGGTGTAGGTTGGGGGAGATTGCATATATAGCAAGTGGAAGTACTCCTAAACAAGATGCCTTTGTTTCGTCCGGAGTCCCCTATTTTAAAATGTACAACTTAAAAAACCAGAAGATCGATTTTCATCATAAGCCGCAATATATAAAACGTGAAATTCATGAAGGCCAGCTAAAAAGATCAAGAGCATTTCCAGGAGATATTTTGATGAATATAGTTGGCCCACCTTTGGGCAAATTGGCAATTATAACTGAAGAGTTTCCTGAAAGCAATTTCAACCAGGCAGCAGTACTGATTAGACCATTTGTTAAAAGCATAAACCGATGGATTTTCTGGTATTTGAATGAAATGTCTGAAATTAATTCTATTGTTACAAAAGGGGTTGCTGGGCAGGATAATATTTCTGTCACACAATCAAATAACATTAAGGTAACTCTTCCGAGTTTACCAGAATTGAACCGTATCGTTAAAAAGATAGAAGAATTAATGAAGATCTGTGATGAATTGCAGGAGAGCATACATACCAGCCGAGAGCAGAATGAGTTGTTGTTGCAGCAGGTGTTGAAGGAAGCATTAAAGTTAAATAAGTAACAGTACATGATAAAAATAACCGATAACGATTATTCACTTCCGGTTGTTGAAGCCATCAGCTCGCATCAGCAGTTTACCACCGGGGCGAATAAACCTTTATTGGTTACGGCTGTTGATCAAAATGGTAGCAAGGGTGATTATGTTGTAAAGCTCAGAGGAGCTGAACGAATGTCGTCCGAAGCCTGTATGCGGGAATTGTTGGCAGCATTTATTGCCATGCAAATGGAAATTAAAGTGGTGAAGGCTGTTCTTGTCCATATTTCACCGGAGTTTGTTGAATTGTTAAAAGGGAGTGATGCATGGGGGCTTGCCCACAAAAGTATTGGCTTTAATTATGGTTCGCAATATGTACCAGGTTATAAAACTATCCTTGTTAATGAAGTCCTGAATAATAACCAGTTACCATTTGCCCAGCAGCTATTCTGTTTTGATGTCTTTATCCAAAACTCCGACCGTACAAAGGAGAAACCGAACATGATTACCGATGGTAATGAAATTATAATTTTTGACCATGAACTCGCTTTTGGCTTTGCATTGGATATATTTAAGAATCCGACACCTTGGCAACTAAGGGCCAATGACTTAGAATGGATAAACCGGCATTGTCTGTTGCCCTTTTTAAAGGGAAGGGATTTTGACTATGCGGGATTCTCAGACAGGTTGAGTAACTTGAGCCCGGAATTCTGGCAGGCAGCGAAGGCTTTTATCCCGGAAGAGTGGCAGTCTCCGCAATTTGAAACAATCAGGGAGTACCTGACTGAAATTTGTGAACACAAGGAATCGTTTATTAAAGAACTCAAAAAACTGATGTTATGAAGACCTTACAGTATCAGGTTCTACGGTATCTGCCGGACAGGGTGTCCGGTGAGTTTGTAAACTTGGGCGTAGTACTCTACGATGCTCAGGATAAAATACTGCGAGGAAAATTCATCAGCAAAATTGGAATGATTTCTGAATTTTTCCCGGAAGTGAACAGTCGTTACCTGATTAAATGCATAAAGTCTATTCAACAATCGATAGCAGAAATCTCCCGGCAATTAGAATCGGAGTTTGAATTTGAGAAATACACTTCTTTGGATGGTATTACAAAACAGGTTTTACCGAAAGATGATAGTGCATTAATTTTCTCAGAAGTAAAGAGAACGCTGGATATAAATGCGGAGGTTGCGGTTAGGGATTTGTTTTCTCGTTTTGTCAGGATACATGTAATCGATGAAGATGATGAAATCAGAAGGGATAAAGAAGTGTGGAATAAGGTATATAAGAAGCATTTTGATGAAAATGGTATTACAAAACATTTCCAGCATCATAAGGTAAAGACGCAAAATGATGAACTGGAGTTTGATAAAGCCTGGAAAAACGGTGCATGGAATTGTTTTGAATCAGTCTCGTTTAATTTAAACAGACCAGATGCCATAAAAAATAAAGTCTATAAATGGGTGGGAAAACTTGATGAACTCAGCAGTGCTACAGAGCCTGTTCATATTTATCTTTTAAGCGTTTTACCTCATGAACATCCCGAGTTAAACAATTTTATCACAAAGAAAATACAGTCGAAAAGCACTGATAAAACTAAAATTGAAATTATTTCTGAAGAACAATTGGAAATGGCGGCCAAGAAGATAAAACAGGAAATAGAGCAGCACATACAATCCTGATGTTTCGGTTGCATTGATGCCTTTGCAGTATGTTCTACCGACGTAAGGTCATATTAGCCCTCATACAAAGCTTTGGAGGCAGTTTAGGCAAAACTCAACTGCAAAAGTTGTTGCTGCTTTATACGCAGAAGCAGGAAAAGCCGGACTATCATTTTGTGCCTTACAAATACGGCTGTTTTTCCTTTCAGGCTGCTGCGGATATTTCCACGATGCAAAAGTACGGGCAGGTACGGGTAAGCAATAAAGGCATTGAAAAGGCAGACCCGGTGGATTATGTTAGCCTGCTTAAAGAAAAAGACCGGATGGCACTAAATCAGCTTTTTATCCTGCATGGTAACAAGGATTATAAAGACCTGATACATCATACCTATACACAGCATCCTTATTATGCCATTCATAGTGAAATAGCAGAAAGATACCTGAATGCCGGAGAGCTTCAAAAAGTGGCTCAATATAGACCTGCCGCTTCCAAAACCATTCTTTATACAATCGGGTATGAAGGCATTTCTTTAGAGCAATACCTGAACAAACTGATTGGAAAAGATGTGCGGGTATTGGTAGATGTACGAAACAATCCCCAGAGCATGAAGTATGGCTTTACCAAAAGTCAACTGCTGAATGCCTGTACCAGTGTAGGAATTGAATACCTGCATTTACCGGAGGTGGGTATAATTTCCGAGCAAAGACAAGAACTAACCTGTCAGGCTGAATACGACAAGCTGTTTGCCAAATACCGGAAAGAAACATTGCTCCGTACTGTTTCTACACAGGAAAAGATATTGCATCTGCTGAAAAAGAAGAAACGCATTGCCCTCACCTGCTTTGAAACCAATATTTGCCAGTGCCACCGCAAACATCTGGCTGAAGCTATTATACAACTCCCCGAATGGGATTATGAACTAATCCATTTGTAAATGCCGCGCCTCAATTTATTGATTACTGCCTGAAGAAAGTATACCCGGAAATAATTTCAATTATTAAATCATGTCGGCTATTATTTAATTAATATACAGCATAGCTAGTTCCTACATTATCCAATAATTTCACAACATTACTTCCGTTAAAATCACATGAAAATAAACTAGACCATGGGGCATTTGAAATTGTGGCCCTAAATATGATTTTTTGGTCAGTTGTTACTACTATAGCAGATCCATTTGTCTCAGGAGTTGCCTGGTTAAGACTAATTAAATAGCCACTCGGTAACGTAATATTTAATTTTTGGGGATTAGAGCCATCAATATTTGCTTTCCAAATTTCATCTCCTCTAGTACCGGCAGGATTGGTTCGGGAAAAGAAAATTAAGCTTGGTGCTGTGGATGGGGTGGGTTTAACTGATAATGTGCCATTGTTTGTAACATCTAAACCTTCTCCAACGATTATTCCGCCCAATCTAGATGTAGTTGCAGTAGGTAATGTGTATGTACTTCCTCCAGATTGTGCATCTGAAGTCTTTTGGCAACTGACTTGAATAATAAAAATAGTTGTTGAAAAAAATAGAAGTACAATGGAGCTTTTTAGTATTTTATTCACAGTTTTTATTTTTACAGAATTGAATTATTATTGTTTCGGACTAACATACTTAGCTAAGTTTATTCCTTTATTTATTTCGGTGTTGTAAGAAATAGGTAGTCCGGATTGTTGAACTACTTCTCGTACTCCAATTTTTTGGAGATGTTCTGCATATTTTATTCCGAATAAATGAACCATGGTTACTTGTTCTTTTTTTGGTGCATTTGAGTACATTTCTTTTAATGTACTACTAAGCTGGTTTAATGTCATTTGATATAATTTAAATTGATTAAAATTTATAATAATGGTTATATAATTTAAATCTATTTGATTTATTATAGTCTATTTTGGCTCAATAGTTTTGGACAATATTTTTCAATTTCGATATTCTAGATGCTTTTAGAATACGGGAAACCGGAAATCACTTCAATTGATATCCCATTTTAAGAAATTTAACCCCCTTTCCTCCATTCCTCCCTCTTCTATACCCCCATCTTCCATCCCCCCCACATGTCGTTCAGAAGCCTTTTTTGTTCGTTCGTCGTGGTTTTTTGTCGATTCGCGAAGTTTATTTTTTTGATTGAAAATTGGTTTCTAATCTTGTTTTGTCATTCAGAACCAACAGAGCAACTACCGGTTACGCCCGACCGCCTTATGGAGCAAAGGGAGATAAGGCCCCAATGCTCCTTCGGGATAAATCACTTCTCATTTTCTGTTGCTTTCTTCTGATGACAGTCCCCGGCCCCTGGTCCTGTGTTTTTCTCGCCGGGTGATGGCCTCCCTACCCAATCCCAAAAAGCATCGGTATATTTTTCCCGAGTGGTTCCAGAGTGGTTCACTAGTGGTTCAATAGTGGTCTAACAGTGGTCAACTAGTGGTGCCGGAGTGGTGCCTGAGTGGTCAAATTACTTCGCTTGCTTTTACGAGGTCAAGCCCCGCCTGACTTATACACCAGTCCGCCCAATCCTTTAATCCGCTTCCCATTTTTTTAATCAATTAAAACTCAAAAAAATGGCACGTTCAGCTAACAATGTCCTTACGCGTAATTATTCCGGCAAAGTAGCCGGACAGTATTCCCTTCGGATGAGAGGTGATCAATCCATCATCGCAGGTCTTCCTAAAGCCCGCAAGGAAAAGTCCAACAGTGAGAAAGTGATGGCTGTCAAACGCAAGTTTGCACTCGCGATTATCTATGGGAAAAAAGCTATCGCCAACCCCGAACTCAAAGCAGCCTACCAGGCAATTGCTAAGAAGAATCAAACTGCTTTCAATGCAGCGGTGCTCGATGCACTTAAAGGTCCGGAACTCGCAGACTTAAGAACTGATGGTTATTCAGGTGCAGCCGGGCACTCTCTTATTGTCCAGGCGACTGACAACTTCCGCGTTACCAAAGTGAGCTTCGGTCTCTTCACTCTCGATGGTAGCCTGCTTGAAGAGGGTGATGCGGTCATGGATGAAAATGGTTTCGACTGGATCTATACCACTCAATCTGAAATCCCTTCCCCAACCGGTACGATCATCCGGGTAACCGCGGAAGATCTGCCTAAAAATCGCACCCAACTCGAAGCTGTGATCTGATCCCCTTTCTCTCTTTTCAAAAATCAATTTTTTAACTCTTTCAATCTTAAATCATGAAACAACAGGATATCGATCAATTGAGCATCACTCAAAGAGCCACCGCAGAAACACCGAAGTTTTTTCTGAAACTCAGAAATATCGGTCTGGCACTCGCCGGCATCAGTGCCGCACTGCTTGCCTCTCCCGTGGCACTTCCCGCTATCATCACTACCATCGCCAGTTATATGGGTGTGGCAGCTACGGTTGCCAGCGCCGTTAGCCAGGTGGCTGTGAAAGGTTAATCCCGTTTTTAACTTCCAAAATCCTTTTCTATGGCTATTACGATTAAAGCACTGGTTGATGCCTTCCTCCAGGCTTTGCAACAACACAAAAAAGCGAAGCGCAAAAAGCATGTCTTAAACGATGCCAATATTCGTTTTCGCAAGGCGGTAGCTTTTGCTAAAATGGTCCGCAAGGATCCTACCTGGAGCCAGTTCTACCTGGAACAGTCGCCCCATTGCAAATCGATCTTTCAACTCGCCCTGCGCGATGCACTGATCGGACCCCATCTCTGCCATCCGGTTATCCATCAATCCAAATCTTGCAAGCCGCTCCGTATGGAGGTGCAGGCTTCCGATAATGTAGGGGTGGCACGGGTCTTTTTTCAGTTCAAAAACAGCAAGGGTGAATTGCTCGAAGAGGGCAGGGGTGAGCCTGCTGGTAAGGGCAACACCTGGTGCTATTCCACCAATGCCCGCGCGAAAGACTTCAGTAAGTCCTTCGCCACTATCACGGCTTACGACCTGGCAGGCAATAAGGCAGTCATCCATAAATCGCTCTAGCTATGGAACTGCTTTTGGAAAGAGAATATCATTCGTCGGGTACGAATGGTATCCTGAGCTGCCGCGATCAATTCATCTGCTTCACCATCGAACTCCCCTGGCGCAACAATCAACGTATGATTTCCTGCATCCCGGAGGGACGGTATCCTCTGGCGCTTCGCTTCAGCGATCGCCACCAGTGGCACCTGTTGGTGAAGGAGGTACCGGGCAGATCACTGATCCTGCTGCACAAGGCTACCAACGCCTTGAAGCAACTCAAGGGTTGTATCGCGCCCGTTGGTGAATTGCTGACTCCGGGTATTGGTAAAAATTCGGTGGATGCGTTTCATTCGCTTATGTTATTAGTGCGTGCTGCACTGGAAAGGCATGAGCGTGTATGGCTCACCGTTACCAACCTGTCTGATCGCTATGCTTCTGCTGCTGCTTAAGCAACAGGCATCATTACCCCGGCTAGTCCTGGCTGGGGTATTTTTTCCAGAAAAAGCGACGGTTTTGGGAATATTTTCGACGCTTTCGGGAACCTTGGTCCGGAGCGCAAATTTCCCTTCCAATTGTTTGCAGGTATGCTTAACTGTTTTTAGCATTGTATCACGTTAAATCTTCACACTTGTTAACCCCGACTTCAAACCTACAGGAATATGCTACAGCGGATGGCCCGTTGCTTCAGTATTCCTTTGCATGTAAGGAGGCAGTGGTGCTGGATCAGGAACAGGAATCAGATGCACTAACACTGTTGCTGGTTACAGAGGGCGCTGTTGGCTTGCGTACCAGGGAGGATGATTGGTCGCTCCAGCCTGGCACCTGCTGTTTGTTTCGATCGCGTCTTTTTCAGCTCTGTCTGCCCGATCACGCGAAGCTGCAATTCCTTTTGTACAACATTGAACCGCTGGTCAAACGTATGGACCTGGGTGTTTTTACAACCGGACGTTTTCAGCCCACAGCCAAAATGCAGTCCATTGTTGCAGAAATCCTTCAACCTCCTGTGCCACTTGGCTTTCCGGAGAAATGGTACGCTGTACAGTTGTCGCATTTGCTATTGGCATTACTGGAACAGATGGAACAACCGGCTCCTGTTGATGAGGATAAACAGTTACTCCGGCAGTATGCTTTATTGGCCGACAATTATATCCGCCAGCATTTAACAGAGGATTTAACCACGCTTCAGATTGCGCGTGCTGTGGGGTTGAATGAATGTTCTCTTAAACAATTGTTCAGTGAACAGTTTGGTACGGGCATGGCGAAGCGACAGAATCACCTGCGTATCATGCTGGCAAAAGATTTACTGGTACAAACCAATAAATCCATTCGTGATATCATCCAGGAATGTGGTTACCTGCGGGAAGCCACCTTTCGGGAAAATTTTGATAAACTAACTCAACTCACCCCGGCTGAATACCGGAAAATGTATAAAAAATGACTACACTTAATGATCAACTCAAACTCGCTGCTGCAACTGCAGATCTCAGTCCCGAGGCTGCCCAACTGCTGCAGGATTTTTTCCTGAAGCTGGCTACTCCCCAGCAAAAGGACCAGCTTGATGCCTGGCTGAATCAAAGCGAAGCAAACAGCCATTTCTTTGATTTGCTGCTTGAGATCAATAGAGAGGGAACAGGTGCTGCAACGCTGCAGGTATTGAATCAGTACAAAAGAAAGCCGAAGCGGAAAGTTAATTGGGTGAAACGAATTCTGCTGTATCTGTTATACGCATTTTTGGTTCTGTCTGCTGTGGATGCGTTTTTGCCAACAGGTCCATTCAAGCAGTGGTGGAGGGGAAAATCACTTGCTGAAATTACCTGGACGAGAACAACACTTAGCACACAGGAACAATCTAAAACGATTTACCTGAGTGATAGTACGCTGGTGGAATTAATGCCTCACTCAACGCTTATTTATCCGGAGGAATTGAATCCGCGTGAACGCCTGGTTATTTTAAAAGGAAGTGCGCGATTTATTGTCAGGAAACAACCCGGTGAACCCTTTAAAATCGAGGGCAGTAAAACATTTGCCTCCACCTTGGAAGGAGAATTTTTCTACAAACAATTAGGGGAGGAACAGGCATCACTATCCACCAGTCGCGGTTATGTGAGTTTCGGCTATGATTCATTCAATATCTGGGGCGTGGAAGCTGGTCAACGTGCGCTATGGCTTCCGGGCATGATCTCTTTGGAAACACCCATTGAAGAATAACCCTAAATCTGTTGCTCATGAAAGAATTAGCATTTCGTACTGCAGGCAAATGGGAACTCGTTCCTCAGGAAGAGATACAGTACATCGAGTCCTGCAATAAGCTCTCCAAAGTAGTAACAGTGCACCGGGAGTATTTGCTAAGCACACCCTTGCAGGTATTGGCAGATAACCTGCCTCCGGAGCTGTTTATCAAAGTGCACCGCAGTTTTATTGTTTGCAAACTGCATATCCGCGGTATAGCCAGCACTTATATTTTAGTAGCAGACAAGGAATTGCCCATTTCCAGACAGGGGCGTGCGGAGCTTAAGCATAAGTACCGGATGTTTGTGTAGCGGGGAATTATTAGTAAATTTGAGTTATGTCTACTTCGGTAATAGATAGAGATATGCTACTGGAAAGGTTGCAAAGAAACAGCGACCAAATAAAATCCTATGGCGTTAAACGTCTGGGGTTATTTGGCTCATTCTTGCGCAATACCGTTACCAGGGAAAGTGATGTAGATTTATTGGTTGAATTTGAACGCGGTAAAAAGAGCTTCGATAATTTCATGGACCTTGGTAGTTACCTGGAAGAACTATTAAACCGAAAAGTGGAATTGGTAACTCCGCAATCACTTAGCAAACATATCGGTCCCCATATTTTAAAGCAGGTGCAGGATGTTAAACTCTAACTTGGAATTGCTAAGTGTTATGCAGAGCAATCATTCGAAGTTTGGAAATCATTGGGGAGGCGAGTAAGAAATTGGATGAGGATTTCAAATCTGACCATCCAGAAATTGAGTGAAAAAAAATGGCTCGTACAAGGGATCGGGTAATTCATCATTATTTTGGAGTTGATTATGATATAGTTTGGGATGTTATTCAATCGAAGCTCCCGGATTTGCAGGAGCTTATTGAATTAATTCTTTCTTCTTCTGATTGATTACCCATTAACGGTATTTGCGGTAGTTAGTTACTTACTCAATCGTTTGTGTAAATCTTACCACAATTTTCAGGTGAATTAACAACCTTCTTCGGAGAATAAATTGGAATCGGTTTATCGGTTTAACTGCTAACTTGTTTTACATGAAAACAAGGTGCTTTTTACAAATAGTGTCAATTGGGTTCTGTTTTTTCTGTCTGACCAGCCTGGCCTATTCCGCCGATACAACTATTGTGCGTGCTATTGATTTTGGTGTTCGTCCCAATAGTTTTGAAAATGCCAGTGCTGCACTGCAAAATGCCTTGCTCTATTGTAAGGATAAGCCTGGCACCCGGCTTGAATTGCCCGCAGGCAGAATTGATCTATGGCCTGAGTTTGCTGCCAAACGCGAACTGTATATCAGCAATGGCACCGAGAACGATACCTTATCAAAAGTAAAATCCATTGGTTTGCTGCTCGAAGGCTATCGCCAGTTGCATATCCGGGGAGAACAAACGCTGATTGTATTACATGGTAAGATGCTCTCCTTTGCACTGCTGGATTGCCGGGATATAACAATCGAAGGTGTACGCTTTGATTATGAACGTCCCACTATGTCTGAACTCACCGTTCAATCCATTACTTCAACTAATGTCAACTTCCAGGTTCATCCGGATTCCAGGTACCAGGTACTGAATGAGCAATTAACCTGGTATGGAGAAGGTTGGAGTGCAAAGAATTTACACACCATTCTGGTTGATCCGCAAACCGGGATTATGCGCTACAGTAATTTTCGATCCATTCAGCAGGGTAAGGTTCGGGAGCTTGCTCCTAACCAACTGGAAGTGACCGGTGATTTCAGTAAAACAGGTTGGAAAAAGGGAGATCGACTGACTATTCGGGATCCGTATCGCGACAATTCCGGCGCCTTGATCTGGCGATCTGTTAATACCAGTCTGAAGGATATCGGCCTGCACTATATGCACGGATTAGGAATTGTTTCCCAGTTTTCGGAAAACCTTCTGTTTGAGCGGGTAAAAGTAGCCCCGGCTGAAGGTTCAAATCGGATCATTGCATCTTTTGCTGATTGCTTTCATTTCTCCGGATGCAAGGGAAGAATTGTAATCGATCAGTGTTATATGTCGGGTGCGCACGATGATCCTATCAATGTTCACGGTACGCATCTGAAGGTGAAGGAAAAGATAAATAGCCATACGGTTCGGGTAGAATTCATGCATCATCAGACCTATGGATTTGAGGCATTTTTCCAGGGCGATACAGTTGCGTATGTAAAAGGAGCAACTCTCTTGTCGCGTGGATTGGGAAAGGTAAAGAGGGCGGTGTTGCTGAACAGGCGAATCATGGAGCTGGAAATGGAAACTGCCATCCCGGAAGAAGTGAACCAGGATTTTGTATTAGAGAATATCAGCTGGACACCCGAAGTAACGATTCAAAACTCCCATTTTGAGCGTACGAATACCAGGGGGATACTGGTAACAACGAGAAGAAAAGTTCGGATTGAAAACAATCGCTTTGTTCGAACCGGTATGCATGCCATCCTGATTGCCAATGATGCCAGCAGCTGGTATGAATCCGGTCCGGTTGCCGATGTGCTGATTCAAAACAATCGCTTTGAAGAATGTGGATACAATTCAGAGCCGGGTAATGCTGTTATTTCCATCGCCCCGGAGAATCATGAATTGGTGCCGAATCAATATGTACACCGCAACATTCGAATCCGGAATAATTATTTCAAGGTTTATGATGCACCACTCGTACAGGCGCGTTCTACTATAGGTCTGGACTTTAGTGCCAATACCATTGAAGTCTCTTCACTTTTGCCAAAAAATGGGGATAAAGCAGCGTTGCAGCTAACGGCCTGTGCAAATGTGACAGTCCTGGATAATACCTTCCAGGTGCCCTGGGTACCAATACTCCAATTTGAAAAAATGGAGAAAAAGAACATTCGCTCTAAAGGATTGAAACTGCTTCTCCGGCATCCGTAGAGAAACAAAAAAGGAAGTACCTGTTGTACTTCCTTTAGTAAATTGTTTATCCTTACTGATAAATCGCATAGGTAGGATCTTCCACTTCCATCTTGTTAGGCTTTGTTTTCACCAACCGCTTCTTTAATAAATAATCAACTGAATATTTACCACTACCTGCAAACAACAATACCAGGTAGGTTGTCAGGTATAACAAGGCGGGTTCTTTTGCAGATAATGGATCCGCAGAATGGATCAGCAGGGTTGCCACCAGCATCGTACCGATTAATGGAATTACCGCCAGTCGGGTGAATAATCCGGCTAAGAGGAAGATGGATCCAAACACTTCAGCCAGTACAGTGAGGACTAACGAAAATTCAGCGCTCATTCCAAATACCTGGGGAAACTGTATGGGTGCTCCTGATAACAACATCATCAGTTTCGGAATCCCATGTGTCAGCATTAAGGCTGCTATTCCCACTCTTGCAATCAACAGTGCGATATCTATCTTTTTCATACTTATTTAGTTTCAGGTTGAATAAATTCACCATCCGCTTTGATGCGAACTTCATCACTGATCACAGCTTCCGGAAAACCAGGACCAACATTAAAATCAGAGCGTTTGATGGTGCCTGTGAGTTGGAATCCGGCTGTCTGCTTTTTGCTCATGGGATTTTCTACAGTGCCTTTGTAAAGCAGGTCCATGGTTACTGGTTTGGTCACGCCATGAATGGTTAAATCACCTGTCAGTTTGAATTTGTTCTTACCAGCTTTTTTGATTCCGGTACTCTTGAAATTCAGTGTCGGGAATTTCTCTGCATCAAAGAAATCGGCACTTTTCAGGTGATTGTTCCTGGCTTCCACCCTTGTATCAATAGAGGCTGCTTTGGCTGTTAACTCAAAACTTGCGTCACTGAAATCGGGCTTGCTTGCTTTTACAAATACATCGATGTCGTTGAAGGTGCCGCTTACATCCACCAGTCCCAGGTGTGTTACGGTAAAACCTAACTGCGAGTGTGCGTCATCGTTTGACCAGGTTTTGCTTAGCGTTGTGAAGGCTGTTAATGCTACGAATGCACTCAGAATTACGATTAACTTTTTCATATGTTCTATTTATTGTTTTGAATGATGGATTGAATTGTTTCTGTGCTTGCTTGTACCAGTTTTGAATGGGGTAATAGTTGTTGCAAGGGTTCAACGGGATTATGAATTGTGATCACCAGCTTCTGGTTGGCTACTTCCCTGATTTTTTCAGCGATCTCTTTTTCTGAATCGCAGGGTACTGCCAAAACGATTACATCTGCTTCCCAGGAAGCATCTGTAGGGCATTCCAGCACTTCCACTTCTGCGGATTCTGTGCCGGTTGTGATTTCATTGGCTAAGGCCTTCACCTTCTCTATTTCGCTGGCGAAGAGCAATAGCCTGTTATTTCCCGTAGCCAGCTTTTTGCTTATCGCAGCACCCATCTTATCGGATGCCCCAATTACTGCTATGGTTTGTTTTGTGCTCATTATCTTCATTTGAGAACACAAAGCTACCACGGGAGGAGCCCCTGCTCCATTGAGTTGGCGCAGGAAATTCCCTTGCGTTTGGACAAGTAGATTCCTTGATTTTAATCAATGCCTTAGAGCAGGCTGTTTATTTTCTGCCTGTTACACGTCCGCGTACCCGGCTGAGTGTTTCGGGTGTAAGGCCCATATAGGAGGCAATCATGTGCTGGGGAACCCGTTGCACAATGGTGGGATAGGTGGCTATCAGGTTTTTGTAGCGTTCTTCTATAGGCAGACTGATAATAGACGTAAGCCGCCTTTGCAGCGCGATATAGGCACCGGTAATTTGTAAACGGATATAGGTTTCATATTTCGGTACAGTCTGAAGCAATTCTTCATGTGCCGCTTTGCTGATCAGGATCAGTTCGGCATCTTCTATGGCGTCTATGGTATAGGTAGCAGGTTCGCCGGTTAGAAAACTATAGAGGTCTGAGATGGTCCAGCCTTCCAGGGCAAATTGCGTGATCCGTTCAGTTCCTGCTTCATCTATGACATAAGATTTCAATGCTCCTTTTTCTACAAAAGCGATGTACTTGCACAGATCTCCTTCCTGCAGGAGATATTGCTTCTTGCGCAATTTCTTCGGCGTGAGATAGGTTTTAATTTTTTCCTGCTCCTCAGGGCTTAAGGGTACCTTTTCATTGAATGATTGGAAGAAGAGTTCGTACATAATCTTGAACAGCGTTTATGCTTTTTTATTATCAATAAACACCAGCGCTCCCGATGGACACCTCTTTACCTGTTCTTCCAACCGCTCTTTATCTGCTCCATCCGGCTCAATCCATTTTTTCTGTGAAGGCTTAAACACCTGGGGCAACTGTTTCCAGCAACGCGTGGAGTGCTGGCACAGTTCCGGCTTCCATTCCACGGTTACTTCCTCTGTACTGTAGCGGATGGTTTTGGTTTCGGGTTCCCGGAATGCAAACATGCGGACTTTGACTTCTCCCTGTAAGATTTTGCTAACCGGACAATTCTTTGCGATCTCCTGCAGGCGCAGGCGTTGGTCATCCGGTACGCTCTCAGGGAAAATCAGATCGCAATCAATATAACTGGTGGTTAGTTCATTTTTTGTTTCCTGGTACATATTGGCGTTGATCCTGAGCTGAGGAATATCCCATTGCTTTCGATCAATATACATGCGAAGGGTTATCAGTTTGCAGGAAATCAGGGAAGACAGCAACAAACTGTAAGGATCTGGTCCCGTATCTTTCCCTCCCAGTGATTCCGGCTCATCCGCAAGGATCTTCCCATTCCGCCATTCAATGGTACACTGGTATTTTTCGGTTTCGATAGTGCCCTTTACGGGCTTCTCCATTTTGTATTGCATGCTTTCTGATTTCACACAAAAAGTAACCCTTTTTATCCATAATTTTAATCCATGGAACAGGTGCTTTTTGATTTTATAGAACGTTATATGGAACTTTCACCGGATGAAAAGCAGCTTATCCGCGAGCTGAGTATCATTCAATCATATAAAAAAGGTGCAATTCTATTAAAAGAGGGCAAGGTTTCCTATGATAGTTATTTTGTTTTGGAAGGCTGCCTCAGAACTTTCAGCCTGAAGAACAACGAAGAGAAAACTACTGAATTTTATACCGAAATGGAGGTGCTACCCCCTGCCTCTTCTCTTGATGGATCTCCCTCCCTTTATTCCATCTCCTGCGTAGAAGACACCGTAGTTTGTGTCTCGAATCCTGAACTTGAACAAGCAGCTTTTGCCAGGTTCCCCCGTTTTGAAATGATGTGCAGGGTACTGTCTGAACAATTAGTTGCTAAAGCAAGATTGGAATTAGACAAGTTTAAAACCTCCTCTGCGGAAGAGCGTTATTTGGCTCTTATTGAATCCCGGCCGGATTTGTTTCAGCGGGTGCCACAGCATCAGTTAGCCAGTTATCTAGGCATTACGCCTGAATCGCTGAGCCGATTAAGAGGGAGGCTGGTTAAACGCCAGCAATCTTACCAATAGTTAAGAAATTGAAGCATACTGGCAGCTTATAATTGCAGATGCATACAATGAAAGCTGCCATTTGTAAAAGATATGGTGGACCAGAACAGTTGGAGATCACGGAGGTGCCCAAGCCTGTCTGCAATGACAATGAAATAGTAGTGCGCATTATGGCAACGTCTGTAAATTCAGGCGATGTAAAACTTCGCAGTTTGGCTGTTCGTGGGTTTCAAAAAATTATCATGAAGATCATCTTTGGTTTTTATAAACCCCGCAGGTCTATCCTGGGCACTGTCTTTTCCGGAATAGTAGAAGAGACCGGCAAAAAAACTACCCGGTTTAAAAAAGGAGACCGGGTTTTCGGTATGACTGGCTTTCGTTTTGGTACCTATGCGGAATACATTACCCTGAATGAAGCCGGCATTGTTACCCGTATGCCTGCCTCTGCAAGTTTTGAGGAAGCTGCTGCCCTTCCTTTTGGATGGCATACTGCGATTTATTTTTTAGAGAAAGCAGGCATCCGGAAATATGAACGTCCCAACATACTTATTTACGGGGCAACCGGATCTGTTGGTAGCGCAGCTATTCAGGTTGCCAGCTATTATGGTGCAACCGTGACAGCTGTTTGCAGTAGCGCTGGCAGGGAATTAATGGAACAACTCAAAGTAGAAAAGGTAGTTTATTACGACCGACAGGATTTTACGCTGCTGAATGAAAAATTTGATATCATATTGGATGCCGTTGGTCACACTACAAAAAAAAGCTGCCAGCCTCTTTTGAAAAAGGACGGAAGCTTTGTAACAGTTGGTGGAATGGATATGGCAACTGAGAAAATCGAGCATTTGCAGCTTATTAGCAATTTGTTTGAAAAAGGGAAATGCAAGGCTGTTATTGATAAAGTATTTCCCTTCAGTGAAATCGCTGCCGCCCACCGATATGTTGATACCGGAAAAAAGAAAGGAAATGTTGTTGTGTCGATTTGCGATTTACCTCGATAAATTAATTAAGTATAGTATTTATTTCTCATCCAGAAGGCTACATTAACCAATGCAATCAATGCAGGTACTTCCACCAGTGGGCCAATTACACCTGCAAATGCCTGTCCGCTGTTGATGCCAAATACACCAATGGCAACTGCAATGGCCAGTTCAAAATTATTACCTGCTGCTGTAAACGCGATTGAGGTATTGGTGGAATAATCCGCACCCATTTTTTTGCCCAGGAAAAAGCTTACCAGGAACATGATTGCAAAATAAATAACCAGTGGTATGGCTATTCTTACTACATCCATCGGGATCTGCACAATCAGTTCGCCTTTCAGACTAAACATAAGTACAATCGTAAAGAGCAATGCAATCAGGGTGATAGGTGAGATGAAGGGAATGAATGTTTTGGTGTACCATTCATCGCCTTTTACTTTGCGTATTATCATACGGGTTAATAATCCTGCAGCGAAGGGAATGCCTAAATAGATAGCCACGCTTTCTGCTATTTCACCAATCGTAATGTTAACTTCAGATCCGGTTACACCAAACAGTGGTGGTAGCACCGTTACAAACACATACGCATAAACGCTGTACAACAAAACCTGGAAGATACTATTGAGAGCGACCAATCCAGCTGCATATTCCCTGCTTCCTTCTGCTAATTCATTCCATACAATCACCATGGCAATGCATCGCGCGAGGCCAATGAGTATGAGTCCCACCATGTATTCAGGATAGTCATGCAAAAACACAATGGCCAGGATAAACATCAGAACCGGACCAATCACCCAGTTCAGCAGAAGCGACATACCCAATACTTTCGTGTTCCTGAATACTTCTTTCAGTTGCTCATAGCGAACCTTGGCAAAGGGTGGATACATCATGAGGATCAGGCCAATCGCCAATGGAATATTGGTGGTGCCGGAAGAGAAGGAATTGATAAAGCCGGAGGATTCGGGTAAGAAATACCCAATCGCAACGCCTAGTCCCATTGCCAAAAAGATCCAAAGTGTTAGATACCTGTCTAAAAAACTCAAGCGTTTTCTTTCATGTGCGGGTGCACAGTCCTTTGCTGACATACTGTTTACTTTCCGTATTTTAAAATGATCGCTAATTGTCCTGCATGATAGGCAGTATGGGTTATGATGCGTCCCAGGGCTTCAATTTTTGTCTTGGTGCCAAATTCTTTGGTGGTGATGGTCTCCTCCCATGCACTATCCGGCTGGTTGAGCAATACCGTTTTTAGTGCTTCAAATGCTGTTTGCTGATAGGATAGCAATTCCGCCAGGTTGGTCCATTCGCCTGTATCTTTTTGCGCTATCACTGTTTTGGCATGTACCTGCAGTCCTTCTGCTTTAAATACATTTTTTGTGAACAGGAGTTCCACATCCGCAATATGGCGGATCAGAAACCCTGCTGAATTGGGCGCATCTCCTAATCTTTTGGTCAGATCCGCTTCGGTAATATTGGAAAGCTGATTCGTGAATCGGGTTCTTCCTTCTGTCCAGAGTTGTACTAAGTTGTGGGCTTGCATACTATAGATGATTTAGGGGTGTTATCAATCCCTGCCAGATAAATCATAAAGATAGGCTGCTGCTTCTATATCCTCTGTATTTCCATCCGGGTCTGGAATATAACCTATCTGTTTTCCAATTACAGTCCCCATATAGGCTCACCCTGCGCTCGGTGCAGCGTGATAAATTTGAGTATAGTTTTACGGATGGGAAGCAGTCTGTTCAGGTTTTCGCACAGGAACAGGAAATCTCGGAAGGTGCCAGGTTTGCTTCCAATACCCGCTGGGTGAGTGAAGTGTACCGGGAGCAGGCTTTTCAATATGCGTTCTCTGCCAGGTTTATACCACAGAACACAGCAGAACGCGAGGAATGGAACCTGGTGATGTACAGCAACCACGACTGGTCAGTTAAACAACCTTTCCAGGCAGCCGATTTTAATGAGGGTGGCTTGCTGGTTGCCGCCGGTGATACACTTACCATTAAAACCGTAAGGGTACAACGGGTGATTGATACACACGGGCAGGAACATGCCATGCCTTTTGCCATCCCTTTCGCTTATGAATTCAGAATCGGCGATGAAGTTTGCGCCATCATTGATACCTGGGGCAAAAACTTATGGCTCTATAAGGAGTTGGATGAATCCACCCGGTCCGCCATTGCTGCAGCAACCACCGCCATCCTTTCAAGGAGAATTCAAAACAGGGTAGGAGCCGGTTAACCCTTCTCACATCTCACGTCTCACATCTCACTTCTTCCCCATATCCGCCGCCAAATGAATAGCCTCCCGAATTCTCAGATAGGTTCCGCACCGGCAGATATTCCCAGCCATCGCAGCATCTATGTCTTTATCTGTTGGATGGCTGTTTTTTCTAAGCAAGGCTGCAGCAGACATGATCTGACCGGTTTGGCAATAACCACATTGCGCTACATCTAATTCCAGCCAGGCTTTTTGTAGCGGATGTTCATTCGTTTCCGATAATCCTTCTATGGTTACTACTTTTTTACCAGCCGCCTGGCTCACTCTTGTTACACAGGAGCGTACCGCTTCACCGTTCAGATGCACAGTGCAGGCCCCGCATTGCGCCATGCCACAACCATATTTGGTTCCAACCAGATCCAGGTGGTCCCGGAGTACCCACAACAACGGTGTAGCAGGATCTACATCCAGGTTGTACGTTTTGTTATTGATAGTTAAGGAGATCATTGTTGTAATAATTTTGTTGTTAGAAAGCTCTTTTCGCGCTGTTTAATTGAGGACCATACGGCTGGTCATAATAACGTTTTCCGGTTGCTCTATACAGCGCATTGGCAACCGCCCCAAATACAGGTGGGAAAGGTGGTTCACCTAATCCGGTTGGATCAATATCATTTTGCACAAAATGCACATCAATCTGCCTGGGCGTTTCATTCATCCGGATCATTTTATACCGATGAAAATTATTCTGTTCAGCAGCGCCTTCCTTATGTGTCAAAGCACCATAGAGTGCATTTCCAATTCCATCAATGACTGCTCCCTCTACCATATTGCTGGCTGCATCGGGATTCACAACAATACCACAATCCACTGCACTGAACACCCTTTCTACTGTTGGTTTTCCATCCTTGTTAATGAAATCAATGACATGAGCTGCGTAAGAATTGTGGCAGAAATAAGCTGCCACACCGCGACTGTATTTTTTATTTTCTTCCTTGTTCCAGCCGGATTTTTCTTTCACCAGTTGTAATACGCCGGCATAACGGTCGGCATCATACTCATTGTTTTTACCAACCGGATTTTCTTTTGCACGCTTTAATAATTCCAGTCTGAAATCAATCGGATCCTTGCCCATTGCTTCTGCCAGTTCATCCAAAAAAGATTGCTCCGCAGCTGCATTGAAATTGGACCGCGGCGCTCTGAATGCTCCGATGGTAATATTGGATGGGATCTCCCAGGCTTCCGCCAGGTAGTTGTCTACTGCCCCTGCCGGGAACCTATTAGCGTGAATCGCATGTTCGGGTATACCACCTCCTTTTACATGAAAGCCAATCAGGTTTTTATTAGCATCCAATGCAGCCCGGTACGTAGCTGTGTACATGGGACGATAAATACCATAGGTCATATCATCTTCCCTGGTATAGATCAGTTTTACCGGAGCCTTTACTTTTTTTGATATCAGGGCTGCTTCTGCCAGGTAATGCCCATAAGCACGACGACCAAATCCTCCGCCCATCCGGGTCATCTGTATTTCGATTTTATCAGCCGGGAGACCTAATACTTTAGAAAGCAGGGGTTCTGTCCAGGCAGGTGCCTGCAGGGGCCCTACCAGCAACGCTTTATCAGCTGTAACATGCGCGAAAAAATTCATCGGCTCCATACAGTTGTGCGCCAAAAAGGGTGCATTGTAGGTACGCTCGATAATTTGCGCAGCATTTTTAAAAGCTGTTTCCGGATCACCATCTTTTCGAAGTTGCTGGGCCGGCCGATTTGCATACTCCTGCATTAGCTTCCGCTGTTCACTGGTGGTTTCCAATTTACCAGGAACGACAACTTCCTTTTTGCCGGTTCTGCCATTGATGATATCTTTTGTTTCACCTGCCGGCTCCCAACTTACTTTCAGCTTTTTCCGGGCATTCATCACTTCCCAGGTAGTTTTTCCAACAACCACTAACAACTCATTAAAAGTTCGCGTATCAAAACCTCCCTGCTCCATACCTGGTTCATAGAGGGTTTGCCTGAATACATCCGTAATGCCAGGCATTTTCAAAGCTTCGGTTGCATCGAATGATTTCAGTTTCATGCCAAATGCCGGCGGATGTTCAATCATCGCGATCAACATTCCCTCCTGTTTATAATCGATGCCAAAGAGAGGTTTGCCGGATACAATTTTTTGTCCTTCCACATTCTTTTGTGAATTCCGGACCAGCTTAAAGTTCTTAGCTTCTTTGAGTTTGACGCCTTTGGGAATGGGTATAGTTGCTGCCCTGGATGCAAATTCCCCATAGGTGCCGGATTTGCCGGATTTTTCATGATAGATCATCCCTGCTTTGGCAGTCAGTTCTTCTACTGGCAGATTCCAGGTTTGAGCAGCACCTAAGAGCAACATCTGGCGCGCAGCAGCTCCTGCTTCCCGAAGGGGTTTCCAGTACATGCGTACAGAATTGCTGCCACCGGTAAACTGGGGTCCAAGTTTTACATTATCATGCGGACCCATCTCCACTATAATTTTTGTCCAGTCCACTTCCAGTTCCTCCGCTACGATCATGGGAAGCGATGTCATTACATTCTGCCCAAACTCCGGATTGGGATTCAATATTTTGATTTTATTATCCGGTGTGATTTTAATGTAACCGGTTATTTCATACCATTGGTCTTCGGCTTCCAGGTCTGCGGACAGCTCTCCTTTTTTGAAAGCTGAGAGGAAGGTGAAGCTGAGTAAGAGTCCGCCTCCGGCAAGTGCGGACGACTTCAGAAAAGTTCGCCGGTTAACGGAGTTGTTGGGTTGGCTCATGGTCATTTATTTTGCTGTAAGTTACGTGAAATAGATTTTTAAAGATCCTATTGTTGAAGGTTGCTCCGGGTATATGAATTCCGGATTTTCCTACCAGTATTCCGGATTTGCTTAGCAGGTGCAGGGTTAGCTGGTTGAAAACGGTAGTTTTAACTAGTAAAAATCAAAGGTATTGACAACATACGCCGGTTTGAAACCATTAACGATTACAATGTTTTCAATAACAATGAAACTCGTCATTCACTTGTAAATATTGTTGATCTTTCTAAAGCTGCTCCCCGCCAGGGATCGAAAATGTAGTTTGGAAATGGTGTTCTGATCTATGGAATTGTTCCTGAATTATTGTACGCGTTTTTATGAGCGTCAATTCATAACACGTGAAAATGTACACAAAGGAATAATGGAAAAATTTGAGAAATTGTTGAATAACTATTATCACTCCGAAAAACCACGGTTGGTGGGTTTACCCTCAGCGGCCTACTGTGCAGCAGAGTTGAATTTGTCTGCCGGTTATTTTTGCGACCTGGTTAAAAAGGAAACAGGTAAATCTGCACAGGAATATATTCAGGCTAAAATTATTGAAGTAGCGAAGGGGTTGATTTTTGAAGGAAATAAAACAGTAAGTGAAATCGCCTACGAATTAGGGTTTAAATATCCAAAGCATTTCAGCAGGCTGTTTAAGCAGCGCGTGGGACAAACGCCCCACGCATTTAAAAATCTTAATTGAGAAAACATGAAGCGCTTAAGATGTTGCCTTGATGTTAGATTCTCACTTCTCACTTCTGACGTCTCACCTCTCACTCCCCCACACTTCGTACCTGCACTCTTACACGGGGAGAATATGTTACTGTTCCATCCTTCTGCACCTGCTTTATACGAATGATCATCTGCTTCTGACCTGTTTGAACAGGTTCCGCAGTTTCCTTTGCACAGGAACTAAGGAGGAATAAGGCACAAAAAAAGAAGATGGTGGTAGCTATAGTAGTTTTCATAACGGTCTGGCTTAAGTGTAGGGGGATTAAAAACCGAGATTCACTTTTTGTTGGTAACGTAGATCGCCTTTTTGTCCTTTGGCAGGAACAATTTCGATGGTTCTGAAATTGATATTGTCATCAGATACCTGGATCTCATAACTTTCTGTTTCCTCATTTTCGGGTGCCGTCCATTCCAGCATGTAATTATTGTTGGTCTGCGGAACAGCTTTGAATTTTTCAAATGAAACAGGTAAAATACTTAAACAGGGATTTGTTGCAGAAGAAGTCATGGTAGCAGCTCCCCAGTTGGCATTGTTAGCCGGACCTCCATAAAAGACTCCAATTCCATTACTGTTCGTTAATGGATGGCCTGACCAGCCCGAACTTCTGCCATTGGAAAAAGTTTGTGTAACTGCTACAAAACCATTTCCAGTAAACAGATTCCCATTTCTAATTTCCAATGCAGGTGTTCTGAAATCACCACAACCAGAAAAATTCAGGCTGCCTCCATTAATTAAAACTGATTGCGTTGCTTCCATAAATCCGGATACATTATTGCTTCCGTTTAAGGTGAACCTTCTTGCAGTCAGGCGGCCATCCGGTAAAATAGTGATGCCACCATTCCCTGAACTGATATCGCCATTGACGTTCATCACACTGCCGGTTCCAATTTCCATGGGTCCGGATTGTGTCAGATTACCGGAAACAGTTACAGTTCCTTTGTTGATTCGCAAAATGGAGGATCCGGAATTAAGCGCAAGATTTCCATTTACAATCAGGGATGCTCCTGCTTCCAGTGTAATGGAGCCATTGGCAGATAAACCCTGTGATTGAATGGTCAAAGTGGCATTTTCCTTGATTATCAGATGACCACCTGCAAAATTGGTTGAACCTGTAAATTTTACATCACTGTTGGCTGCTATGGTCAGTGTTTGATTCCAGCCTGTATTCTGATAATTTCCGCTCTGTAGCGTGATATTGTTGGAATACCAGGCGGCTACAGCTACGGATAGCACAAAAACAGCCAAAAGGGTAACGGATAACTTTTTCATTGTTTCTAAGGGTTCTACTTACGATCAATAAGCAAAACTACTTAGAACTAACGGTTACTACTTAGTTTTGGTATAAGTGTTTTATTTATTTTAGATAAATGGCTGTATTTTTCCGGTAATTGGCGCACCGGTCAAGCTCCCAGCCATTTTTTAAAGTCCGTCACCCGCTCCCGGCTCACCAGCATTTCCTCCTCCAGCGGAATCTTCAATTCCAGTTTGATCTTCCCCTTGAACCAGGGATAAATCGTCTCTATTGCTCCAATATGTAAAATGGTTTGGCGGTTGATGCGAAAGAAATCTCCCGGTTCCAGCATGTTTTCAAGGTCATCCAGGGTGTAATCCACTATATATTTATTTTTCGTATAGGTATGCAGGTAAGTTAGTTTCTGCTTCGATTCAAAGCAGGCAATCTCACTGGTTAATATGGTCAGATATTGTTGCCCTTTTTTGACCAGGAACCGGTTCTTTACCTGGCTCTCACCCTGTAACTGGCTGAGTAGGCGACTTAATTTTTCAGTTGAAGAACTTACCTGCTGGTTGCCGTAAAGCTCGCGGTATTTTTCAAAAGCCGCCTTCAATTCTTTTGGTTCAATCGGCTTTAACAGGTAATCAATGCTGTTTACTTTAAAGGCTTTCAGCGTGTGCTCATCATAGGCTGTTGTAAAGATGACCGGTGCAGTTACTTTAACTTCCTGGAAGATCTCAAAACACTGTCCGTCACCCAACTCAATATCCATCAGGATCAGGTCTGGTGATTCATTTTCTTTCAGGTAAGAAATCGTTGATGCCACACTGTTAGTCCGGCTCATGATCTCAGCATTCGGCTCCAGCTCCTTTACCATTTTGGTGAGCTGACTCGCCAGCAAATTCTCATCTTCCACTATCAGCAAGCGCATAGTTTTCTTTTTTGATTAAAGGGATGGTTACCTTGAATAGTGAGGACGTTTCCTCCACCAGCACGGTGCCTTCATGCAACAACTCATATTTTTTTCGCAGATTGGATAAGCCTATTTTTTCTGATCCGATCAGCACCAGCTTCGGCTGGCGATTGTTTTCCATCACCAGTTTGCCATCCTTCGTGGTATAGAGCTTCACCAGCAATGGCTGATCCGGCAAAATGCTGTTGTGTTTGATCACATTCTCCAGCAATACCTGCAGCGTGAGGGGAGGTAACTGCCATTTGCCATATTGCTCTGAAATATGAATCTCCAGTTCAATGCCATCTTCAAACCTGGTTTTCAGGAGGCGAAAATAATGTTCCAGGAAATCCAGTTCCATATGCAGTGGCACCAAATGATTTTCATTGGCCTTTAATACATACCGATACACGGAGGATAACTGTCGCACGAATTCAACTGCCCGCTCCTGGTCTTCTGTGATCAGGGATGCCAGTGAGCCCAGGTTGTTAAATAAGAAATGCGGATTGATCTGCGCTTTGAGTGATTCCAGTTGTATGGTAAGCGATGCCCGCTCCAATGCTTCCTTCTCTTCAAATGTGCGCTTCCATTCCCTGAAATAATAAAGGCCTTCATAAATGCCCACTACTATCACCACATAGAGCAAAGCGATCAGGATGTTGTAGAGATAACCTTCCGGCGGAAAGAGATAACCCCAGAACAAGGTCTTATCATAGAACCAGATATTCAGATAACGCACCAATATGGTTACCAGCATACAGCCGATCAAAATTCCAATGATGCGTTTGATTCCATCTTTCCCTTCAGGGTAGCGTTTGTGGAAATAGAGTAACACCAGTCGGTTAGTTTCCCAAAGCAGCACAGCTTCAGCCAGACTGATCAGAAAGATCTGCCAGAAACCGAATCGCTCTTCTTCATAATGTTGTTCATTGAAAAAAATGATATGAGAAGTAAAAGCTATCAGCGGAATGCCAATAAAGCGGATCCAGTTATCTTTCAACCGATAAGTTGTTGTATGTTGTTTTGCACTCATTAATGGCTTGTATTGATTTTGTTCAGCACAAACGCTGCAACCGGATCTTTCCTGCTCAGGATATCAGTTATTGTGGTGGACACTTTATAATCGGGCACTACTCCTCTTCCATTCACCGGATTGCTGTTCATATAAAAGGAGGCAAGGGGTATGCCCACTTGCAGCTTGGAATGAGGCAATCGCAGGATGGCAAACAATCCACTGTTGTTCACGTATCCGTTACCACCGGTTTCTTCCCCAAGGATGATGGCTCTCTTGTTCTGTTTTACTACCGCGGCCAGTTCTGAAGTTACTGAAAAGCTTCGACCATTAACCAGCAGGTAAACAGTTCCGGTAAAGCGATTTTGTTGTGCGGGCAGTTCTTTCAGATAGGTTTGCAGTGGCCAGTAAAACTTACCATCTTTTTCCTGGATCAGGTTGCGGGCCTGGTGATAAAATGGAGGAAGCCAGGCATACCGTTGAAAACTGAAACTGTCTTTTTTGTTTACCAGTATGCGGTCGTAATACCTGAAATTGGTATCAGCCAGGTAGGAGTAGAGATATCCTCCCCAGTCTTCAATGCCACCTTCATTATCCCGACAATCAATTACCAGGTTACTGGTTTGTTTTGCTTTTAATTCACTGAATACACTGTCTGCAAAATTCTCAAAGGGGAATTGTTCTTTATCCGCCATGAAGGTCCGGATGGTTAACCAGGCAGTGTTCCCTTTCCACTCCAGTTCAAATGGTTTTTGTGTAACAGTTGATTGCGTTGCGATTGCCTGCTCAATGATTTCAGCTGCAATCCCTTTCAGTGCAGCTGTGCGCTTTTTGCCCTTGTATACATAGGTGATTTTATATATTGGAGAATCATCCAAAAATAATGCATACCAAGAATTGAAGGATCGGTTGAGCGTTGCTGTTATACCGGTTTGCATGACTCCGTCTGCAGGCAGTAAGGAACTCAGTTTTTTTCTGATCTCCTGCATGGGAACTCCATTGATGCGGGTAATGTGCGCTCCGGCAGGGATACCTGTTTCTTCTCCATAACTTTGCAATACATACACTTCCTGCTCCTCAAAATACAATCGCAATGGAAAAGCCTGCGCCGTCGGATATAAGAATTTTCCTTCCTGGTACTCAGCCGGCAGGAGTTTGGTATGCCCACAACTGATCTGCGCAATCAGCGGCTGTATTCTCACCAAGAATTCTTTTTCTGTCAGTGGTGCTGTTAATCCGTTTTCTATTGAACGTACCAGCTGCGTATAGGCGGCCTGGTTAGTATACCGAAAGAGTCCGGGATGCGCTTCCTGCAATGCCTTATCTGCCAGCGCCAGGTCTTCTTTCAGGTGAGCAGGTGATATTTTTTGCTGGGCCTTTAACCCGGTGAATAAGAGGCAGCCAATTAGCAGCTGCCAGATCATAGATAGGTTCATAATGCTAAGTTTGAAACCCAAAATTCAGTTGTGGCATGCGCAGCCACCAGCCAATTCTGCCGATCCCGCATTTTTCTTTGCTGAACCTGCTTTGGCTATGGATGAATCGGAAAAAAGCAGCAGTTTTGAGGTATGCTTAGCATTACCTGCAAAACCGGCATACGTGCGGTCCTTTTTCTGGCAACCCGACTTAAAACAGGGGATAAATATTCCATCCAGGAAATCGCTTCCGGAGTGGAAGGAAATGAACATACCCTGGGCAAGCTCCTGCAAATGCTGGTGAAAAAAGGGGTAATCAGTAGCAGCAAGGGCCCCAGTGGCGGGTTTTTCATGACCCCTGATCAGGTGAAAGCACCCGTGCTGGAGGTGGTACTGGCCCTGGATGGGGATGAGCTCTTTACAGCATGCGGACTCGGATTACCGCATTGTTCGGCCTCCAAGCCCTGCCCCCTGCATTATGCCTATGCGAAAGTGCGGGATCAGCTGGAGCATATCTTTCGTACCAATTCTATTGAAGCGATAAGCAAGGATATTTCAAAAGGTGCGGCTTTTCTTTCTTAATTTTTCAGTGGAAAATTCAGCATGGATTCAATCACACATTTCGCATTAGGTGCCTGTATTGGCGAAGCTTTTCTGGATAAAAAAATCGGAAAGAAAGCCCTGCTTTGGGGCGGATTGGCACAAAGCATTCCGGATGTGGATTTTGTGGCCGGTTTCTGGATGCCACTTTCGGAGGAATTACTCGCGCACCGGGGTTTTACGCATTCCATTTTATTCCTGGTACTGATAACGCCCCTGATGGCACTGCTGGGCAGAGCACTGCACCGGGATCTTCCTATTTCACTAAATCGCTGGATGTTTTTTTTCGGGATTGAAATCATGGTGCATATTTTCCTGGATGGATTCAACAATTATGGCACCGGCTGGCTCGAACCGTTTAGTCACTGCCGCTTTTCTTTCAATACCATCTATGTGGCGGATCCTTTCTTCTCTTTCTGGCCTGCACTTGCGGCGATTGCCCTGCTGCTGATTCCCATTATGAGTCCAAAGCGTCCCTTCTGGATTAAACTGGGTATTATTCTGCCCATCGTTTACCTGGGGTATGCGACCCTGAATAAACTAAAGATTGATCGTGATACCCGCACTATTCTGGCTGAAAGAGAAATACCCTATACCAGGTATTTCACAACCCCGGCTCCTTTGAATAACTGGCTATGGTATATCGTAGCAGGCAATGATTCCGGCTATCATGTTGGATTCCGATCATTGTTTGATCCTCCCGGCACCCTGCATTTTGAATATTTTCCACGGCAGGATGAATTACTCGATACTATAAGAGATCACCCCGAAGTAAAAGACCTCATCCGCTTTTCCCAGGAGTTTTACACGGTGGAAAAATATGGCGATAGCCTGGTCTTCAACGACCTGCGCTTTGGCCAGATCATCGGCTGGAAAGATCCACGCGAGAAATTTGTATTCCACTATTACCTGCAACATCCCGAAAGCAATGAACTGGTAGTGCAGCGGGGTCGTTTTGCCAGGTGGGATAAAGAAATAGCCCTTGCTTTGTTAAGAAGGGCTATTGGAAAAGATGCGCGGGACTAGTTTAGCTGGAAAATTCTTCCACGCGGTCGCGGATGGTATTCCGCATGCCTGCCAGCTTTTCTTTTCCCTGGTTCATTTTATCCTTAATGGAGTCAGAGAGTTTCCTCCCACCTTCAGCAATTTTGTTCCGGGTATTTTCGCCCTTATCGGGAGCAAACAGCACCCCTAATACTCCACCTACGATAACGCCTGTTGCCAATGCTGTCAAAATCTTGTTTGTGTTTGTCATAACGAATGGTTGTAGAATGAGGTAATCTTGTTTCATCCTAAAGTTACCAAATACAGTGCCAGCATCCCCTGATAGAAGTTGTTAAAGATTATGATAAAAATCAGTTGCTCTTCTCTTTGGCGTTCTTTTTCTCCTTCTTGCGGAAATATCCTCTGAACAGAAAATTATGCTGCAGGGCAGTCATGTTTTCATTGAAGGTAGCAGTGCTTTTTTCGATATTACTCAGGCTGCGATGCAGGCTGCCTGTCATGCTGGTGTCTGATAGGATGGCATTCGCTGGTCCCTTTCCTTCTTTGATCTCGTTCTGAACACCGGTTATCAGATCATTTACCTTTTGGGTCATCGTAACTGTTTGCTGACTGGTTTGTTCCAATTGAGCCAGGGTTCTTTCCAGTTGGCCACTCATTACAGTATCATAAATCAGGTGTTGTACCAGTCCGCGTTCCTGTTTCAGATCATGAATTACCTGGTTTAATTCTGCTGTCAGCTGCTTTGTTGAAACAGATGCCTGCTCAATATTGCTGAGGCTTGCTTTAATGGATACCGCCAGGCTGCTGTCCTCCAGTAATTTCCAGACCGCGCTGCTGTTGTTAAACCGGGTGATGGTTTGCACCAGTTCAGCAGATAATATTGCTGCATTCTGATTGGTGACAGATAAGGTTTCCAGCACGGCATCTGTATCGATGGTTTTTTTCGTAGCAATCTCATCTCCTTCCTGGATAGGTTCAGCCGGACCATCACCAGGTACCAGATTGACTACCCGGTTGCCGATCAGTCCTTCTGTGCCGATAGAAGCCAGTGAATTTTTCAGGATATGTTTGGAGGCTTCTTTGTCAATCAATAATTCAAGCTGGATGGTGGTATCGTTGATCAGCTTCACTGATTTCACCGTGCCTGCCTGGATGCCTGCATAGCGCACATTGTTTCCCGGAACCAAACCCCCTGCATGGCGGAAATAGGTTTTAACCAGTATGGAAGCACGAAACAGTTGTTGATTTCTGCCAATAAGATATAGGGACAGCACGAGGAATAACAGTCCGCTGAGGGTGAAGAGTCCGAGTTTGATCAGGTTGGTTCTTTTGTTCTGCATGGGTTCTTGGCTTATTCAAAATACGGTAAAATAACCGGATCGGTGGATGCTTTTAAAGTGTCAAATTCTCCTTCCGCATAGGCAATACCATCCACCAGCAGGATCATCCGGTCTGCGGTGCGCTGGATACAATTCATATCATGCGAAATGATGATGGACGAGGTATTGTATTTTTTCTGCAAGGCATTCATCAGGTCGCTGATTTCTTTGGAAGTGATAGGGTCCAATCCCGTCGTAGGTTCATCATACAGGATAATTTCCGGTTTCAGGATCAGGGTGCGCGCCAGCGCGATACGTTTCCTCATGCCACCAGATAACTCTATAGGCATTAAATCTACCGTATGTGCGAGCCCCACATTCTCCAGTGATTCCATCACCAGGTCATTGGTTTCTTTGTCACTGATTTCCATCCAGTGCCGGCGCAATGGAAACTCCAGGTTTTCGCGAACCGTCATGGAATCATAGAGTGCATTCGACTGAAAGAGGAAGCCAATCTTTACACGCAGGTGATCCAGATGATCCTGGTTGAGGGAACTGATGGATTCGCCCAACACAGTGATTTCTCCTTCATCAGGTTGCATGAGCCCGATAATGCATTTGATCAGCACAGACTTGCCGCTGCCTGATTTGCCCAACACCGCCAGGTTTTCTCCTTTGTTCAACCGGAGGTTAAATCCTTTCAATACCTGGTTCGATCCAAAGCCTTTGTAAAGATTCTGTATAAGGATGGCTGCTTCCGTGTTTGACATACTGTTTTCTTTTAATTAAATCCGAGTATATCTGTTACCTGTACAGCAATCAAATCGATAATAAAAACCATCAGGCTGCCCAGCACCACTGAACTGTTGGCACTTCGGCCCACGCCTTCTGTGCCTTTGCTGGAATGGAATCCTTTAAAGCAGCCGATAATACCGATGGCAAATCCAAAGAAAAAGGATTTTACAAAGGCAGGGAGTACATCGCTAAAGCTAAGGTTGTTAAATACCTGGGTATAATACAAACTGAAACTGGTAGTGGCTTTGATGTTCACACCAAGATAAGCGCCATACAGGGAGATGGCATCACCCAGTAATACCAGGATCGGTAACATAAAAGTGGTAGCCAGTACGCGGGTTACTACCAGGTATTTAAAGGGATTCGTACCACTTACTTCCATGGCGTCGATCTGTTCGGTCACTTTCATACTGCCCAATTCTGCACCGATGCTGCTTCCAATTTTGCCGGCAAAGATGAGAGCTGTAATAACCGGACCAATTTCCCGTACGATGGCAATGCCCACCATGGCAGGTAATTCACTTTCTACACCATAGTCAATTAAGGAGGGGCGTAATTGCATCGTGAGTACAAGGCCCATGATAAAACCAGTGAGACCAACCAGGGGCAGCGACTTATATCCGATCATATAACACTGTTGAATAAACGCAGACCATTCATATCGGGGCCGAAATACTTCCCGGAAGAATCTTCCCGTGAATTGTGCAATGGCTCCGGCTTCTTCCAGGAATCGTTTGGTATTGGGTGGTAGTGTCATAATTGGCAGGTAAAAAAATTACAAAACTTATCGGATAAAGCCCGGTAATTCGCGCAGGCGGTTTGCATCTGCGGGATTCAGCATCAGTTCCGATACTGCCAGCAGAAGTGATTTTTTCGCCGTATACAATTCCCTGTTATAGTTTACCAGGGTAGATAGTTCGATATCTGTCAATTCCTTGCTTCGGTTTTTACCATAGAGCTCCATAATGGAATGCTGGTATTGCTCAGCCAGCTCCGTAAATGCTTTCTTCAACTCTTCACTGGTAGCTGGTTTTTCTCCCGTAAGAAAAGGAGTTAGTTCCAGTAGAAATTCTCCCATGCGCTGCCTGCTCATCTGGTAATAACCATACTTACTGTCGTTGGAAGAATTGCGTAGCTGCTCTGCATCCAGCCTTGCATCTTTCAGACTTTTGGCTCCATACATACCATTACGGAGTGCAGCTACCAACTGGTCCAGCAAAACGGTATCTTCTTTATCGGAAATAGATGCCTGCAGTTGTACATAGTATTGCTGAATATCGCCATGTACATCTTTCAGGTAATCGTACCGGTCGTCAGCATTGGCAAATTGATGGCTGGGTTTCCAGGCTGTTTCCGGTAACTGAAAATTGTTGATACCAATTGCATCCACTGCATATTGGATAGTATGATACATAAAATGTTTGATCTCTTCCTGTGCAGCCATCAGGGCGAGCTCAGGTTCCTTGATAGACACTTTATGAATGAAACTGGTATCCTGCTGGTTGTTGCTGTAGAGGTTTTGCAGGAATCGCCCGAAGAGTTTCAGGAAAGGGAAAAACAGGAGGATGCCTAGTAGATTCACAAGGGTCTGGAAAAAGGCAAGTGAGGTAAGGTCATCTGTAACACCGATCCAGTCCTGTATCATATAAAGCAGGGGACCGATAGCAGCAAACGCCAGTATGGAGGAGATGGTGTTGAATAAAAAATTACCAAGTGCCACTCGTTTTTTATCAACCAGTTTGCCCTGTGCAAGGATCAGCAGTTTGGTAGTGGTTCCAATTTCAGCTCCCAAAACAATAGCTGCTGCCGCTTCCAGGCTGATCCCTCCGGCATGCAGAACCGAAAGTGTTAATGCAATTGTAGCCGAACTGGCCTGCACGATAGTAGTAATCACGGCACCCAATAATAGAAATACAATCAGTGGAAAGCGATTGAACTGAAGCAGATCAATATGTTCGAGGCTGGAGGCAACACCGGTTTGCATGAAGTACAATCCCAATAGAAGGAAACCAAAGCCCAGCAGAAATTGTATCCAGGAATAAAAGCGGTTATGCGGAGAGAGCATGGTCCAGATTAATCCCGCGATTCCGGTTAAAGGCCAGGCAAGCGCTTCAATATTGATTTTGAATCCAACCAATGCGATGATCCAGCTGGTAAAAGTGGTGCCGAGGTTGGAACCCAGCATCAGGGCGAGTGCATTTTCCATTTGTAACACTTTCGCCCCCACGAAGGCAAGCACCATGATATTCACCACCGAACTGCTTTGCAGAAGAGCAGTAACCAGCGCTCCGCCCAGGATGCCTTTTACCTTGTTGCTGGTTTGTTTTTTCAGGAACAGTTTAAACGACCGTCCTGCAATTCTTTTCAATGCATCTTCGAGCCAATGCATTCCGATGATGAAAATCACAACTCCTGCCAATAATTCCCAAACCTGATTCATACTTCAATAGCTAAGCCTAAATGTACTATATTAACAGTAGGATGAAAAAGCCGAATCCATTAAAAGGGTATACCTCACACAACCGGGTTGATCTGGTAAGGGGTGGGAAAGCTTATTTCGAAACATTGATTCGTATACTGGATGATGCTACACATTCCATCCATTTCCAGATGTATATTCTCGATGCAGATGAAACCGGTGGCGAAGTGCTGGAGCATCTTTGTCGCGCTGCGGAAAGAGGCGTAAAAGTATATATGCTTGTTGATGGATATGCTTCCCTGCACCTCACCAAAAAAAGAATCCGGGAGATTCGGGGTCGGGGAGTGCATTTCAGATGGTTTGAACCATTACTCAGGGCCCGCAAGTTTTACTTCGGTCGGCGCCTGCACCAGAAAGTATGTGTAGTGGATGCGGATACTGCATTGGTAGGAGGGGTGAATGTGAGTAATCGCTACAATGATTTACCCGGACAATCAGCATGGCTCGATTGGGCGGTTCTGGTGGAAGGGGAGGCCGTGGAAAAATTATACCAGGTATGCCTGGAGCTCTGGAATAAAGCAGGCTGGGGTAAATCCAAACCGATTCAGTTCAGGTTACCGCAAAATAGAAAACCATTGCCGGAGGAGAACTGCCTGGTTCGGGTAAGGCGGCAGGACTGGGTTCGCTTTCGTACTGAAATATCCAGCAGTTACCTGCGTATGATGCAGGATGCAAAGCAGGAAGTGTATATGTTATCAAGTTATTTCCTGCCCGGTCGGCAAATGCGTAAGGCGATGGAAAATGCAGTCAGACGCGGGGTGAAAATTTATGTGATTGCAGCAGGAAAATCAGATGTGTGGCTGGCCAAAGAAGCTGAACGGTATCTCTACAGATGGTTATTGAAAAATAAGATCTCCTTATTCGAATATCAGTCGAATGTATTGCATGGTAAAATCAGTTGTGCAGATGGGAAATGGGCCACAATAGGCTCCTTCAATATCAATTTTATCAGTGCCTATGCCAGTATTGAACTCAACCTGGAAATACTCGATGAAAAATTCGCCACGAACGTAAAACAGGAGTTGCTGGAAATTATTGAGCAGGAATCTGTTCCTGTTACGGAATCTGAAGCACATCAGAAATATGGGTGGGCTGCACGTGCCTGGCAGAAGATCTGTTATACCAGTATTCGTTTGATTTTTGTTCTGTTTACCTTCTATTTTAAACAGCGACGCAACTGAATTTACAATTCACATTGATCATCAATACATCTGCGCGGACGAATAAAACCGGTAATAAATATAATACCGCCAAAAATATACATCGGCCAGGCATCCTTGTAAAAGAGTGCGATGCCAATAAATAATCCTCCGAGGCCGAAGCGAAGGATGCGGTGAAACCAGACTGGATTGATTTTTTCTAACATACTGACGGATTTAAAAGGTATAGTTTAAGATAAGATTGTAATTCGACATATTAACCTTGTTCACGAGGTATTTAGCTGCATAGGACTCATTGCCCAATACAGCTTTGTGAACAAATAAAAACTGGATATCCATTCCTTTCAGGAAAGCCTGGAAGTCGTATTTCCAACTCAGGTTTAACTGTTGATAAGAAGGGGTTGCATATTTGTTGAATGCGGCATTCTCTACATCCGGCAGGTAATAATGTCCGTAGCCGAGAAAGAGTTTGGAATGCAGTTTATCCAACTTGTAATTTGCTTTGAGTGCAATCGCATTCACATCGGCATAACCATCATTGCGCTCTCTCTGCAGAAAGGTATAAAAAGGATCCTTACCCCATTCGCGCGGCATCAGGTACCGGCCATCTTTGGTGATGCGGGTATAGTTCAGGGAGATATTCCAGGGTTGATGTTCCAGCCCGATACTTCCTCCAAGAACGAGTGATTTACCGCCTTTCGTAAAATAGGTCTTGGAAGGATCTTCATTTCCTCCATTATTAATCGCATCCTGGCGGATTACTTGCAGTCCGCCGGTTAGCGTGTTCTTATTTCCAACCGGTTTACGAAGTTCTGCCTGCACCATCGCAGTATTAAAAATATTTTCCACAAACTGATTCCAAACCTGAATGCTGAATGCGGGACTGATTTGTTGCTGGATACTGGTTACAAAAACACCCTTGCTTTTGAGTGCGTCTTTATAGTTGGAAGGCTTGCCATCCGGACCTAATCCCGCAGGGTAAACACCAATGGATTCGCCTATGGAAAACCACCTCACGGTGCTTCTGGGAGAGATCTGCCAGAGGTAAGCAGCTTGTAAAGCCGTATTTTTTCCGGGTTTCCAGTGTACCAGCAAGCCATCAATTCCGGTAGCTCTCATCCTGCCATCCTGCTGGTTGATAAAGGGCATATCGGGTAATTGTTTTCCGATGGTGGCTTTGAATGTTTTGTGTTTGTATTGCAGGTATAATTCTTCCAGTCGATTGATATCATTTTTGTTGGAAACATCCTGGATATCAAACAACCCGACTTCATAGCGATTGGCTGCATGGGTCAGGGGATCCGGTTTAGCCAGATTGGAGGACGCGAGGTCATAAATAAAATAGCCTCCGATGCCCAACGTGAATCCATGAAAGGAGCCTGTTTTATAGCGCAATCCGCCCCCGATGGCAGTTGCAGCATAGTCGCGGATGCCACTTGCATTATCCGTTGCCATCGTAAAGACACGTGCATGGCCATTGATCGTGCCTGACTTAAACACATGCAACAGGGAACTGGTATCCCTGGTGGTTTCGGGTTCAGGCAGGTTTTGTGCGCTTGCGGCGTTTATCAGGGCCATTTGGGCTAGAAGTATGAAAAGAATCCGGTTCATATTGGTGGTGCAAAACTGAAAAAAGAAGGGAAGCATTTCTGTGATAAGCATCACGCAGGGAAGAAGGGGCGGAACAAAAAAGGGCTATTTTTGTTAAAATTCTAAAAGCAGTTATGGGCATCATGCGTCAGATAGCGGAATATCTTTATATAAAGAAAAAGGATCCTAATAATCCGGAGACCAAATGGCTCAAGTACATGCATGGGATCAACCGGATTTCCATCCTGATGTTTCTAGCTGCGCTCATCTACCTGTTTATCAAACTGGTATTCCTCAAAAAGTAAGTACCTCCAGCTTCCTATATTTGTTCCATGAAGTATTATATCATCGCCGGTGAAGCCAGTGGCGATCTGCATGGCAGCAACCTGATCCGCGAGATAAAGGCAAGAGATGCGGCAGCGGAAATCCGTTGCTGGGGGGGCGACCTGATGGAAGCAGCAGGAGCTACCCTCGTGAAACATTATCGCGACCTGGCCTTTATGGGATTTGTGGAAGTGGTGGCAAATCTCCGGACGATACTTCGCAACCTGGATTTCTGCAAGCAGGATATCCGTCAGTTCCAGCCGGATCTGCTGATCTACATTGATTATCCGGGTTTTAATCTGCGCGTGGCGGACTGGGCAAAAAGAGAAGGCTTTCACAACGTTTATTATATATCTCCCCAGGTTTGGGCCTGGAAAGAGAACCGGGTTAAAACGATCAAAGCATCGGTGGATAGGATGCTGGTCATACTGCCCTTTGAGTTGGATTTCTATCGCAAATGGAAGTATCCGGTGAGTTATGTAGGGCATCCCCTGGCGGAAGTGATAGAAAAATACAAGCAGGACAATGCATCACTTCAACGGAATCCGAAACTGATTGCTTTACTCCCCGGCAGCCGCAAGCAGGAGATCCTGAAAAAATTACCGGTGATGTTGTCCGTAACACCTTCTTTTCCGGAGTATGAATTTGTGGTAGCCAAGGCACCGGGAGTAAGCGATGATTTTTATGCGCCGCTATTAGCAAAGTTTCCCAATGTGAGCACTACCAGCAATGCAACCTATGCGGTGTTAATGCAGGCAGAAGCGGCGCTGGTAACCTCCGGAACGGCAACCCTGGAAACAGCTTTGTTTGGAGTACCTGAAGTGGTTTGTTATAAGGGTAACAAGATATCTTACCTTATCGCGAAGCGCCTCATTAAAGTAAAATACATTTCATTGGTGAACCTGATCATGGACCGGTTGGTAGTTAAGGAATTGATCCAGGATGATATGAATACACAGAACCTGGTGCAGGAATTGAAAAATCTTTTGCATAACCAGGAGTACAGGAATCGCATCACAGGTGATTACGATCAACTGCGACAACTCCTGCAGCAGGGAGGAAATGCATCCGCGAAAGCGGCGGAGGAAATAGTGAGTTATGCTACCAGTTTGATCAGCAAAACAACTACGCCATAAATAAGCGTTGAAACGAAAACGCCTTTGGCTGTTTTGTCTTTTCGGATGTTGATATAGATTGTAAAGAGAATGGCGTTAGCGATTAATGAAATGCTGCTTACACCAGTTAACAATGATTTCAGTTGCTTCAGGTAACCAAGGTATTCCATGAAACTCACATGCCGTGGCATGAACACGATCAGGTAGTAGATGACCAGTCCGATTAAGGGCGCAATGAATCCCAGTACAAGTCCCAGTTGGAGATTATCTTTTTTTAGCATCGAGTTTCCAGCTTTTTTCAAGTTTGGCTTTAAGAACGTAATTCGTTAGGTCAAATTGTACAGGTACCACACTTACATAGTTATTCTGCAAGGTCCAAACATCTGTATCTCTGCCTTTATCAAAGTTTAGAAATTCTCCGGTAAGCCAGTAATAGCGGCGGCCGTGAGGGTCCTGGCGTTCCAGAAAATCTTCCTGGTATTTGGCATAGGCCTGGCGGCAAAGTTTTATTCCTTTGATCTGATCTTTTGGAACAGCTGGTATGTTCACATTTAACACCAGGTGTTTGTCCTGTTTTTTACTGAGCACCATTTCCGTAATGATGCGTGCATAATGTGCTGCGGCAGTAAAATCAGCTTCGATGCTGTAATCCAGCAGGGAGAAACCGATGGAAGGGATGCTTTCGATAGCTGCTTCCACAGCAGCTGACATGGTGCCTGAATAGATCACATTGATAGAATGATTCGCACCATGATTGATACCACTCAGGCAAATATCCGGTTTGCGATGTAATACTTTATCTACCGCGAGTTTTACACAATCTACCGGGGTTCCGGTACAACCATAGGCTTCAATGCCTTCATATAATTGAACGGGGTGTAACCGGAGGGGAGAACCTATGGTGATGGCATGTCCCATACCCGACTGAGGCTTATCTGGTGCAACCACTACAATTTTCCCCAATCCGCGTACTGCTTCTACCAGGCTCTGGATTCCCGGGGCAGTAACGCCATCATCATTTGTGATCAGGATAATTGGTTCTTCTTTCTTCTTTCTGCTTGGCATGGAGCGAAGATAAGGTGAAAGGTGAAAGGTGAGAAGTGAGAGAGTGAAAAGTGAAAGGTGAAAGGTGAAAGAGGGGCATGGAAGAGGGGACAAAGGAGAAGGGAGACAAAGGAGAAGGGAGACAAAGGAGACGGGAGACAAAGGAGACGGGAGACAAAGGAGAAGGGAGACAAAGGAGACGGGAGACAAAGGAGAAAGGAGGAATGGAAGATCTGATTCAGATTCCCAGGGTATCCTGAACGATTGCAGAACAATTCACTGACGGTTCACTGACGATTCAATAAGAACGAAACAATGGTGCAGGAACGATTGTGATTGACTTGTCGGATCCTAAAATAACTATACAGTATGGATTATTAATACTGTTATACCTATACACCCTGATTTTGTAGTACTGGTATAGCTATACAGGGTTAATAATTGGTACTTCCATAGCTATACACCTAAAATATCAGTACTAAAATAGCTATACAGGCGGAGATTTATTCATAAAAGTTATTATTTATTAACATGCTGGGATGGACTTCCCTTTGCTGTACTCCTTAGCTTTCCATTTGCGCTCCAGTTTACCGGTTAACCCATGTGCCTGTATAGGGGTCAGGTTTTCAATGCTACTGTGGGGTCTGCGGTTGTTATAGGAGTCAATAGCACTGTCAACTACCTGTTGGGCTTCCGCTGCCGTAGAAAAGGTTTGCTTTAAGTTGTACGTGGCTTTTAAGATTCCATTCAACCGTTCGGCCAGGGCATTTTCATAGGGGTCCCCGTTTTCGGTCATGCTGATACCAATGTCGTGCTGCTTCAATGCTGCTATATAGGCATCGCAACAATATTGGATCCCCCGGTCAGAA
>JAEUVF010000007.1 GCA_016787265.1 Flavipsychrobacter sp.
GAAAACTAGGCTAATCATAACCAACCTTAAGCCTTCATAATCAGGGGGTCAGTTTGCACTGAAAACAGGGGGTCAGTTTGCGCTGAACAAAAGGGGTCAGCTTCCAGCGAAAACAGGGGGTCAGTTTGACCGGATTTTACAATTAGGGAAACCTGACGTCCCCTTAATCAGATCAGCCTTCGCTTTGGTAGTAATTAATAAGACCACCAGTTTGACTGGTATTTTTTCAGTATGTATTCGTTCATCCAAAAATTGAAACAAGTCACTGCGGATATCTGAAAAGTTATCTATTACACTTTCAAAGATGATCAAATCGTCGGCACCGCTTTGTTTCCATGCGTCTTTTTGGGCTGCAATATCTTTGAGTGTTTTAGAAGTTCTGATTAGACTAAGGTTTTTGAAAGTATCAACGAGATCTTTATTTTCTTTCAAAGTCTTAGGGAAGGAGAATATCTCAACATTTTCTCTTTTAGGAATCGAAACGCCAGATTTAATTTCTAATTCATTTTTCCTAAATAAGTTTTTTTGCTCTCGGCGAAAAAACTCAGTAATTTCTGCTTTAGTAATGTAGAACAAAGAATCTAATAATTTGAAAATTCTCCTTTGTTCAAAAGGGCTTCCAAATTGATTTAGGTAATTGACAACTTCATTAAACCTTAATTTTTCTCCTTTGAATAGGTAATTGTCACAAATTCTCTGGATTTCCTCTTGTTTTAAGGCATGTTCAGCTTCAAGTTGCTTTTCACGTTGTAGTGCCTCAAGATCAGACACACCTTCGATCATTAACGTTCTGCCCGGTCCACATAACCATTGTTCAAACAACGCTGGTTTAATTCTTATTGTCCCACCAGGGTCGTCAAAAAACACTTTTCTATTGAAAAACTCAGCAATAGTGTTTTCAATCTCATATTGTTCTACTGTGAACTCAACTGGTCTTTTAAAATTCCTTATTATTTGCTCTTTTGATGGGAATTCTTTTGTCTGAAAATAGATTAGGCTATAACTTACCAATATTCTTCGTCGGATGTCTGCCTTGCGCTCTTTTTTTACGCTTGAGTCTTCAGTTATACCATCACCCCAGAAGTGTTCAAAATGGGCCTTTTGAGACGATTCTACAATCATATTTAGAGCTCTGTTTACTATCATTGCGTCAACCTCATTGTCTCTATAGGCAGCGCAAATTTTAAAAATGTTTGAACAAATTAAATTGGCAAAATAGGGGTTCCCATTCGTTGCTTCGTATATGGCATCAATTGCGTCAGATGTGTATGTGATATGTGGGAATACAGGACCAACAATAATATTTTTGTAAGAATCAAATTCTGTTTTTTTATCGAAGGTATCAACTTCTCTCCCCTGAAAGTTGTTGTAGTTCATTTCTTGTCTATCTAGTAGATGCATGTTTTCAGATCCGACTAAAATAAATCCGACATAACTTAAGCTATTCAGGCCTTTACCAACATTAAGCGAGAAAGTATCACCGATATTGCCGGGGACAAAGAATTCGTCATTGATTCTGTCAAATTCATCGACAATAAAAACGAATTTTAGTTGATTGTCTAGTCTTCTCAATTTTTTTATATATAACTCTAAAGGCAGAAGCGATCCATTGAATTCAGGCACTTCAATACTTTTTAAGTTTTCTCTTTTTACCGGGTCGGTAAACTTTCTTTCAAGCTCTTCAAAAATCTCACTACAAAGAGATTCGCCTAGTGTGTTTAAGGTCAGCACGGGATCGATATTCTTAAGTCCGGCAATTGGACGCCATACGACGATAATTTTTTCATATTCACTAAATAAGGTGCGTAGCGTTTTTACTATTGATGATTTTCCGACTCGTTTTTGTCCCCAAAGTTTGTATGACTCAATTTTTTCACTTAGTATATTATGCTCAAGTTCTCTTAGTATTTGATCCCTTCCATAAAGTTTCTTTGGTTCGTCAATTTCTTGAATTGTGTATGGTTTGATCTTTTCAAGATCGTCCCATGGTACGTCGGCATTTTGCGATTGAAAATTTACCTTGTAATTGCCAGTTTTTTCAGTTCCAGAGCCATCGAGCCAAGTAATGTGGGCTTCAAGATAGTTGTTATCTTTTAAGTTGTTATAATGAGCATCAACTATCAAGTCTCGTTGTTCACCAGGCTTAAGCGTTCCTATAGAATACGACTCGAAGGAAAAAGTGTCGTTCAATGCTTTCAAGGTCACTTCGCGAGCAAGTCCATCTCCTAAATTCTGAACTGATAGGAATAGGTCAAAGGATTTTCTATTTTGAATGGAAAAGTTATACTTGCGAGAAGTGGGGCTCAAGGAAATGATTGCTGGTTTAACGTCCGCTGTTTGACATTCGGTTTTAAGAAGTGCGAATAGATAATTATACAGCGGTTTAAAACATTTTCTGTGGATGGCATTATCGCCATCGAGTAAAATACTGTAGGAGTTGTATATTTCTTTTGTTGATTCAAAATGAGTAAATTTTTCGTCTACTTCGGTCTTTGTAGATGCTTCGTTGATTGGTCTTAGTAATGCTTCAATAGTAGACCTTGAATATAGCGTACTCGATAGAAGTGGGGCTACGAGTTGCGTAAACCCTGGTTGTTGAATAGATCTGTTATATTCCTGGAGGAACTTGAACAAAGTCCTGTTAAACAAACCAGAAGTTAGTTTCGCCACAACGTCAGTTAATTCCTGTAGTGAATCAGTTCTTTTCTTGGTTAAAAACTCTACCAGATCCTTTCGCCTTGGAGTTTTTGATTCTCGTTCGTTTTTGAAATTATCCTTATATAAGGTTTCCAATTCAAAAATAACTGTATCGAAGTAAGGGCTTTCTGTGATGTTTGAGCCTTCGAAGTTGTTATTTGCAAGATATGCAACCATGTAGCTACAAAATGGTTTTTTAACTGCGGTTACAAGATCAGTCAAAGACGTTATTTGTAGTTCTTTCTGGACTAATTCAAGATACAGGTTGAAATCGACGGTTTTAAGGTAGGAGTCGAGCTCAATGATGATATCTTGAAATTTGACAATGATATTTGGCTTGACGACTATTTCGGTTAAGTGAATCGGCTTCGAATTTATTGTTAGTTGATGATCTTTAATACCTTTCAGGACGTGAGGCATTTTGAGTGTTAACTGGCTACAGATTACTTTAGAGATATCGATTTTAATTTCCCGAGGTTTTCTGACCTCCCGAATAAGCTGATCATAACTTCTCATAGTCTTAGGTTTATTCAAGGTTTTGGGTCAAAAGATATAAAATTCCCACGAATTCGAGCTTTAGGTAGGTGGTTAAATGAAAAAATTGAGAAACTGCAGGTTTATGTACACTAGAATTTCGCAACCCCTGGATCAGATTGCAGTATGTACAGCTAACGGTATTTGTAAGTAGCTCAATTTAATAAGCGGTGTATTTTCGGACTTTCTTGCTTTATTTTGAAGAACCGATTTGTTTTCTTTGGTTGTTTATTGGATTCGGCGTATTGGTGTCAGATTGACCCAAAAAGTCGATGTGCTCAAGTAAGGACTCCGGCCCGCTTTTCTAGTTTATAATCTTTGTACGGATATCTTCCGACGGAGGATGGTCTTTAAACTGACCCAGGACCAGATTCTCAATAAACCGCATTACTGGCATAAAAATATCAGATGAATCCAGCCCGGCATCTGACAAGTGATCCCGAACCTCCTGAATGTGATCCAGGACCTTCAATCCTTCGATTATTTGTTCCCGTGTCATATAGGAAAGGTAAGTTCTTGGCAAACCCCGGAAAAGGGTGAAAACACGGTATTTGATCTACGTGCTTTACGAAGAAAGCCTCGCTACTATACTGAGTCGCTATACTAGCATTCATCGAAGCAATTTAAAATATTTTATATCCAGCTTATCAATAAATCGTTTCAATTGCGGTAAAGCAGGTTTTCAGGCGGGAAGCCTAGTAAAAGCAATTCTGAATCAGAACCAAGTCGACAATCCTCCAAAGCTGTGAAAAGTTCACCGGTAAATCGTAATAGAGTATAAAATTTTCCTATTTGCGATTTTTATTGTTTTTCTTTACTTTGAAAGCGCGCCATGCTCTATAGCTTTATCGGAAGCTGCAAACTGCATGGCATTGAACCGCAGCATGGCTGAAAAATATACTTGAAAAAATGCCCATAAATTTTTCCAACAAGATGTAGTTGGACGGAGGATTACGTCGCTATGGGAATATGAATGAAGAACCTTCGAATGGTATCTTAGCGATAGTAACGGGTGATAGGTTTAGCGATATTTAAGTTTTCCAAAAGAAAACATCAGTCCAATACAGTTTCCCTGAACCTTGTAAGTTCCGGAATCAAAACTTGATGCGGTCTTTACAAAAAAATCACCCTTTGCTATGTAGGAAGGATCAAGATTAAAATAAAGCCCACACTTTAAAAATTTATCTGCCTTTACCTTCCACTGAAAGCCAGCTGCAAAGGTGAAGTTGATAAATATATTCTTATTATTCTGCAAGTTGATTTCCATAACATCCATATCTCCTCTTGAGGAAGAGCCAAATGCTGCTCTAACATTTGGCCCCCCTTGAATGAAGAGGCTTTGACCATTCGCCAATAAAATTTTCTGTTCTATCAAGAATGGTATCGCTATATACATAGCTGTAAAGTCCTGGGCCATCCCTCCATTGAAATAGTATATTTCATCCCCTGATCCTCCTATTTCGCTTTCAGGAGCGCTGTATTTGCCGTTATTTCCGGCAATTCCGAAGTGTAGACCAAATAGAAATCCTGTCCTTTTTCCAAGCGAAAGCATTCGGTTTATTCCAATTTCACCGCTTATTTGTGGGCTGGATTCGAGCGGATATTTGGCAGCAGTATTGTGAGTGATTGTGGCGCGCTGTGTGATATTAGGATAGATTGCAATTTCCCAGGAACTTGAATTCACATTAACGTCATAATCCTGGGAATATCCAGGTATGCTCAATATAACTGCCAAAATGGCCGCGGCGGTTGTTTTTATCATATCACCAAGAAAGTTTAAGGTTATCCTGGTACCACGTGTCTGAATTTTTAGGCCTTAAACCATAAATTCCTATGACTTTATCTTTTTTGGTACGAAAGAATCTAACACCAGCCGCAGCATACTGAACTTTCTTCCATATGCGCGGCCGGTTGGAATAATAAACCCCTGAATTAAAAGTCCTTTCCTGGGTGCATTGAGAGGACCAAATCGATCCATTGGATTGTAGCATTAAGTAAGCTCTCTTCCTTTTCCATTTGCTGCCTGACTTTCTTCTTCCTTTAATTGTAGCGCGTACATATCCCCTTCCATCGGGCGATATCCCTCTTATGGCAATAACCTTTTTATATTTCCATTTCCTGCCGTCGGTATCTGTAAATTGTATTGTCCAATTTGATTTTCGTTGCCAGTTTTTGCACGTATCACAATATGTACAGAAAACAGGAGCCGCAGCTGCCATAACTGCACCGGAAGCCGAAATAGCGGTTGATCCTGTACCTTCATCCTCTTCATACTTAATACCATTTTTATAAAGCCCATCCAACTTGTATTGAAATGTAGATGTTCCGACAATCAGTTTGTATTCCTGGTTCAGCAGGGCATTGTGAAAGTAGTCTTCAGCATAATTTAGCGAATCTGGGTCAGTAGCATCCGTTAGATCAATTGCTGTGTTGAGCCAGTTATTTTCCAGAGTCAGTAAATCCTTTCTTTTCGACACCCTTCCAGAAAACAGGGCTTCAAAATTATCCACCGTTTACCATTCATTAAAATTTAAAATCGAGTCTTGAATATCTAATTGATTTGCGTCATAATTAGGATATTGATTTTCATAATTCGTATTATATGTTTCATAATCTGCCTCCAATTTGTCAAGAACGTACGCAAGATCTGACTCTGCGTTAAACCGCAGGAGCTTTGATGCAGAATAATAGGTAATGTTTACTGATCCAAAAGCCTTGACTATACCTGTTGGTGATGTGCAGGATACCGAAGCCTGAAAAAAGTCATTTTGTCCATTTAAGGATGTTTCTGTTACAAGATAGTAATATCGAGTGGGGGACCTTTGAAAGGAAAGTGTGCCACTTGGATAGGTATTTAAAGTGCCTCCCCAAGGACCAGGGTAGCTGGCGGTTCCCATCCAAGGGGAAGCGGCAACCATACTTCCGTTAACACCATCATAGACGGTGAACCTATTAGGGCCAGCACTGGTCGCATCAACAAATACATTGATCGTTCCACCTTCCACAATTGCGGAGGCGTCAATGGTGTCCTGCGGATATCTATAGAATCCAGATCCCAGATGGTTTCCAGAATAACTAGTACCACATGGGCCTACCTTCATTAGTTGCAAATCAGATCCACTCGGATTTGCTGTCTTTAGGTCGCTTCTTTCTCTACTTGATGAATGAATATCTGAGAATGTAAAATTCAGCGGTTCTCTGTTGTCAATTGTATTATCTAGATCTGTCGCTTTTTCTTCTTTTTTTGAATCTGTTTTTGTACAACTGGATATTAACGATATGCACAAAAAAAGTAGCAAGGCTAGCCTTGTGAAGGTGAAGTTCATTGGAAAGGTTTTATATGGCTTATAATTTAATCGCATTTTAAAATATGGCTAAATTCCGAAATGTCAAAACTTTTTTCTTAAGTATCCAATCCCGGATTCCGCCTCAAGAGCTAACAATGAAGGTTGCGCATTCACTTACTTTGCCAAAAGAATATTGTATTGTTCCCAGAGGGTCCGATGCCCACGCGCTTCGATTCGGTTGGCCCTTGCGGTTACCGATTGCATAACGGGCTGTGTTTTTTCGCTCAAAATTTTCTCCAAACCTCCACAGCCCAAATGACCGGTCGCTAGGGGTGAATGAATGAGGTTTATTAGACGGCAATATCTAATTTTACAATTGACTCTTTAATCAGTTTCATATCGTCCCTCGCCAACCATAATTCTTTGATCTTATTGGCAGCTTCTTCAGGCGAGATTCGTATATACTTGTAAAAATCTTTCGTCCTTTTGTGGCCGCTGATCTTCATAATCAATTCAACAGGTGTACCGGCTAAAAACTCATTGGTGCAGAACGAGCGGCGGGCGGTATGTGAGGTGATCCAATCGTATTTGGGCTTGGTCACCACCACATTTTGGTTGCCTTTTTTGTACGAGAATTTGATTAAACGGGTTATGCCTGCCAGCATTCCAATGGTTTTGATATGCCGGTTGAATTCCGGGTTGGTTAGTACCGGTATCCTGTCCCGGAACTGGCGCGTAAAGATCAGCTTTGCTTCCTCCCGCAATGGAATGATCACCCAATGATCCGATTTTTCCTGCTTTTTATAAAGCATGTCCCGTTGCAGATCTTCCGGTTTTAAGGTTGAAAAATCGGAAAACCGAAACCCAGTCAAGCAAGCCAATACAAATAAATCCCGATACTCCAGTAAATGGGGATGTGCCGAAAGATCAGTTTGATAAAGTGCAGCAATTTCTTCGTGAGTTAAATAAATGGCATCGCTTTCTTCTTCCGGTATTTTAAAATCCGTCATGTCAATCGACGCAATGATCTTGCGCTTTACTCGGTCTTTGATAAAACCCCGCAGGTGCTTGATGGTCTTGCCAATGGTGTTGAGCTTTAAACCTGTCAATACCATTTGACGACGTAAGTGGATATGCTCGAAGGTGAGGTAGTCCACAAAATCTTCGTAAAAGCTGAAATCAAGACTTTCAAACGTGATCTTTTGCTTGCGGTATTGCTCAAAAGCGAGCAGGTGCGATTTGACATTTCCATAAACAGTGAGGGTGGCTTTGCTGACTTTTCGTTGTTTACTTTTTATGTATTCATCCAACTGATAGTAGATGTCCAGTTTGGCTTTCTTTTCTTTTATTTCCTGCTGAATAGCTTGTTCAACTTGACCAACAATTGTAGTAATGTCCAGGGTGGGAGAAAAGGTCTTTTTAACAAAAGCACCTTTGTTGGGAAAGTCATTTTTGTTGGAATGGGTAACCAGATCTTCCGCGATCCTGAATTGTCGTTTCAGTTCTTCGTTTAACCGTTCATAATGGCCAAATGCAGCAGGAAGTTTTTCAGAAATGCAACGCTGTTTTTTGTTCCAGTACGCCACCGGAATGGCGATTTCTGTATTTAATAAAGTGCGTTTGGTGGCACTGTAACAATACTGAATAAAGACGGTAGACGTGCCGTCTGCACGCTGCTTTCCGGGCGGACAAATTAACTTGATGGGCAACAGCATAACTAGCCGATTTTTTTAGTCGATTTTTAGTCGATTAGTAAAACTGTTAACCTGAAATAAAGGTAGGAAGATAGGATCGGCGGCCCTCTTATTAAATACTGAAAATCAACCCCTTAGAAGTAAAGTGAAGTAAAATGAAAAAAGGTTTACCATTGCTGATAAACCCCTTGAGCGGACCGGACGGGACTCGAACCCGCGACCTCCGCCGTGACAGGGCGGCATTCTAACCAACTGAACTACCGATCCTTCCAACAACCTGAAACTCTGCGATTTAGATCCCGTTGTTTCAAATTGGGATGGCAAAGATAAAGGGATTTACCAATTCAAAACAAAACTTTTCCTAAAAATTTTTCAACCCTTAATTTTACACCACAACTGATAGTATGCCAGAGAATAAAAACCGACAGTTTTTAGATTTTGAAAAACCTATTAAAGACCTGTTTGATGAAATCGAGAAACAAAAGATTTCATCCGAAAAAACGAAAATTGATAATTCCGATTACATAAAGAAACTGGAAGATCAGGTGCTGGAAACCCGCCGGCAGATCACTGAAAACCTGACCAGCTGGCAAAAGGTTCAGCTCAGCAGGCACCCTGACCGTCCCTATACCCTGAAGTATATCCAGAAGATGACCACCAATTTCGTGGAACTCCATGGAGATCGAAATGTAAAGGATGATAAGGCCATGGTAGGTGGATTTGCCCAACTGGAGGGCGAAACCGTGATGTTCATAGGGCAGCAAAAAGGGATCAATACCAAAATGCGCCAGCTCCGGAATTTCGGTATGGCCAACCCTGAGGGCTATCGAAAAGCACTTCGACTCATGCGCCTCGCCGAAAAATTCAACAAACCTATTGTTACGCTTATCGATACCCCGGGTGCTTATCCCGGACTCGAAGCCGAAGAACGCGGTCAGGGGGAAGCTATCGCGCGCAATATTTATGAAATGATGCGCCTTAAAGTTCCTGTGATCTGCGTAGTAATTGGAGAAGGTGCATCAGGTGGTGCCCTTGGCATTGGAGTAGGCGATCGCGTATTCATGTTGCAGAACTCCTGGTATACCGTAATTTCTCCGGAAAACTGTTCTTCCATTCTTTGGAGAAGCTGGGCGCAAAAGGAAAAAGCAGCGGATGAACTGAAACTTACTCCTGATCATATGGTGTCATTTGGCCTGGTAGATGGCATTGTTCCGGAACCAATTGGTGGTGCTCACTGGGATTATACTGAAGCCGCAGATAATCTCAAAAAAGTGCTGATTGAAACATTGAAGGAAATTAAACAGGTGCCCGCAGAAGAGCGGGTGCGTTTGCGCATCGAGAAGTACAGTAAAATGGGCTTCTGGGATGAATTGCCAGTTTAATATTTTCAACATCAATCAACTTTTTACTTAAACAAAATGAATCTTAGACAATCTCTTCGTGGTACCGGTGTAGCTATTGTAACTCCTTTTACAGCTACCGGTGAAGTCGACTATACAGCACTTGAAAACCTGATCAATTACCAGTTAGGTAATGGTGTCAATTATATTGTAACCCTGGGCACAACCGGGGAAACACCAACCCTCAGCAAGGAAGAAAAAAACGAAATCATTCTTTTCACATATGATAAAGTTGCCGGTCGCGCTCCAATAGTGGTAGGTGTGGGTGGTAACAATACACAGGAACTCGTGAAAGACCTGGCCAGCTTACCGCTTGATAAAGCAGCTGCCGTGCTGAGTGCATGTCCTTATTACAACAAACCTTCCCAGGAAGGGATTTTTCAACATTACAAAGTGCTTGCTGCAGCATCTCCCAAGCCTGTAATCCTGTACAATGTTCCCGGCAGAACAGGTCGCAATATGGAAGCTTCTACCACGCTTCGCCTGGCACATGAAGTTCCCAATATTGCAGGTATCAAAGAAGCCGCGAACAACCTGCCTCAGTGTATGCATATCCTGAAAAACCGTCCGGATCATTTCATGGTTTGCAGTGGTGATGACGATCTCGTAATGCCACAACTTTCCCTGGGTATGGATGGTGTTATCAGTGTGATCGCCAACACACTTCCAAAGCAGTTTACGGATATGGTGAATGCAGGACTTGCGTTTGATTTTGCCAAAGCAAAAAGCATCAACGACCAGTTGCTGGAAGCCTATTACCTGCTGTTTGCGGAGAATAATCCTGCAGGCGTGAAAGCATTTTTGGCTGAACAGGGCCTCATCACCAATACCCTGCGACTTCCCCTGGTTCCCCTTAGTGCCGAGCTGCAGCAAAAAGTGGCAGCCTATATCAAACAATTTTCCTGATGCATAAAGCCGGACTGGGACTGTTACTGTTCCTGCACTATTTTTCTGCGGAAGCCCAGTTTTCGACTGCCAGTCCCCAGGTTCAAATAATGGATTCCAGCTTCCCGATCAAATCACTTGGTCGGGAACGCCGGATCTGGATTTATCTGCCAGAAGATTATGCCAGCTCAGGAAAGCGTTATCCAGTGCTCTATATGCACGATGCGCAAAATTTGTTTGATGCGGCTACTTCTTTTGCAGGCGAATGGGGGGTAGATGAAGAACTGGACCGGATGAAGCTTCCTATGATAGTGGTGGGCATCGATAATGGCGGGATGAAACGCATGAATGAATACAATCCGGATGACCATGAACGCTTTGGAAAAGGAGAGGGCAGGGCCTATCTGGAATTCCTGGTGAAGGAACTGAAACCCTATATTGATCGTCAGTACCGAACCAAAAAGCAGGCAAAATACACTGGCATTGCCGGATCTTCTATGGGCGGATTGATATCTTATTATGCCGGCCTCTGGTATCCCAAAACCTTTGGCAAAATCGGGGTCCTTTCACCATCTTTCTGGATTGCTCCCCAACTGAAACAACTCACAGAAGAAACCATACATTCCCGCAGGCATGGCCTGCAGTCCTATTATTTTTATGCCGGTGCGAAAGAATCCAAAACAATGGTATCCGATATGGAAGCGATGATAAGCACCTTACAGGAGGCAGCCCCTTCCATTCAAACCACCAAACGCGTTTCCCCCATCGGTGAACATAATGAAGCAGCATGGAGAAGCGAACTGCCGCATTTACTTAGGTTTTACCTAAGAAAATGAATTAAGAATTAAGATTTAAGAATTAAGATTTTTCTAAAGATGCATAGAGGATTTCCGAGATCAAAAGTTCTCAATTAACGCCTGAACTCCATACCCCAAATCTTAATTCTTAAATCTTACTTCTCAAATCCTATACGTCGTTCCCTCCAGCGCCAACTGTGTATTCTCAAAGATCTCCCGGGCTTCGTCTTCGAATTGGTGAAGTTTTTCGTATTTGGAGCTGAAGTGGCCAATCAGCAGCCGGCCCACATTTGCCTTGCTGGCAATGCTTGCCGCTTCATGCGTAGTGCAATGAAAACGTTTTGCTGCCCTGTCTGCCAGGTCTTTCAGATAGGTGGTTTCGTGATAGAGCAGATCCACTCCTTTGACTGCGTCAACCAAACTTTCATTGTAACAGGTGTCTGCTGAATAGGCATACGAATGAGGCGCGGGAGCAGGATCCGTTACCCATTCATTGGAAATGAGGTTGCCTGATTTGGTGCGGTAATCTTCTCCCCATTTGAGGCGGTCATAAAACGCAGCAGGAACTTCGTGCCGGATGGCTTTCTCCGGGTTAATCTTTCGCGGTGCCTTTACCTGGTCGAACCGAAATCCCCAGCAGGGAATGCGGTGATAGGTTGAAAATGCGGTCACCCTGAATTTATCGGTTTCAACCAGAATGCCGGATTCCAGCGGATGGAAATGCAGGGGATAGGGCAGCTGGGTATCGGCAACCTTCAATTGAATGTTGATAATCGTCAATAAATCTGCTGGTGCATAGAGATGCAAATCAAGCTCTCTACCCAATAACCCCATGCTGGTGAGCAGGCCAATCAAGCCAAAATAATGATCCCCATGCAGGTGAGAAATAAATATGTGCTGAATCTTGCTGCGCCGGATTTTGTACTTGGCCATTTGCATCTGGGTGCCTTCACCGCAATCAACCAGGAAGAGGTGCTCATCCAGGGTCACCACCTGTGCCGTGGGATGCCGGTCAAATGCAGGAAGGGCAGAGTTGTTGCCCAAAATCGTAACAGCCATCATAGCTTAATCGTTGTTGAATAAAGGTTCTCCGTCGTCGAGTAGTTCCCGCTCAATTTCTTCCATCTGCACTATATCCCAGGCTTCAGACTCCGTAGGAGTAGGACTCAAAATCTCCAGCAATTGCTGCTCATCAAGATAATTTTCTACCTGTGGTTGCAGTTCGCAGAGTACAAAGGAGGCATTGTTTTCATAAAATGACTGTTGTATCTTGACTAGCGTTTCAGCAATGGAGAGTTCCATCGATTCAACAGCCTTGAAATTAAGAACCAGATTTTTAACGTCATTTTGCAGGTAGCCGACCAAACTTGCCTCCAGTTCCGCTGTCATATTAGCAGTCAAATTTGGATCCAGGACGGTAATGGCATGAAATTTCTCCTTGGTATCAATTTTGACCTGCATAATGTTTAAATTTTAGTATGGATTTTGACGTTATTAGGGTGGCGGTGAAGCAAACCTAAACTCAAAAATATTCGTTATTATTGTATAACACACAACTACTTATAAAATGGACAACAATTTTTCAGCCCAGGTAAAGGAGATCATCTCGTTCAGCAGGGAGGAGGCGTTGAGGTTGGGTAATGATTTTATCGGTACGGAGCACTTGCTGCTTGGGCTGATAAGAGAAGGTGACAACACCGCTGTCCGTATTCTGAAGAGTTTTAATGTGGATCTCTATGAACTGCGAAAGGAAGTGGAACTGGCAGTGAAGGATAAAACAGGAAAGAATATTGCCAACATCAACAGTTTACCGCTCACCAAGCAGGCAGAGAAAGTAATCCGTGTTACTGTTTTGGAAGCAAAGGCATTGAAGAGTCCGACTGTTGAAACAGAACACCTCATGCTTTCTATTCTCAAGAATAAAGAAAATATCGCTACTCAAATCTTAAATCAATTTGACGTGGACTACGATTTATTCCGCAATGAACTCGGCGTCGTTAAGAGCAACGATGTAAGAAGTGAATATCCGGATGAGAATGAAGATGATTTTGATGAAGAGAAAAAATACAGCCAGCAAAAATCCAAACAGGCAGGCGCCACAAAGAGCAAAACCCCTGTATTGGATAATTTCGGTCGTGATATCACCCGCCTGGCTGAATCCGGTTCCTTAGATCCTATCGTTGGTCGAGAAGAAGAAATCGAAAGAGTATCTCAGATTCTGAGTCGCCGTAAAAAGAACAACCCGATCCTCATTGGTGAACCCGGTGTAGGTAAAACCGCTATCGTGGAAGGCCTTGCACTTCGTATTGTACAGCGTAAAGTATCCCGCGTGCTATTTGATAAGCGCGTGATTTCGCTGGATCTGGCAGCCCTGGTTGCTGGTACCAAATACCGCGGACAGTTTGAAGAGCGTATGAAAGCCATCATGAACGAATTGGAGAAAAACCGGGATGTGATTCTCTTTATCGATGAAATTCATACCATCGTTGGTGCTGGTGGCGCCAGTGGTTCACTGGATGCTTCCAACATCTTCAAACCAGCCCTTGCACGTGGCGAATTGCAGTGCATTGGTGCATCTACGCTGGATGAATACAGGATGTATATCGAAAAAGATGGTGCGCTCGATCGCCGGTTCCAGAAAGTAGTGGTAGATCCTCCAAGTGTGGATGAAACCATTATGATCCTCAACAATATCAAATCCAAATACGAAGAATATCACAATGTGAATTATTCCGATGATGCGATTGATGCCTGTGTGAAACTGAGTGATCGGTATATGACGGATCGCCTTCTGCCAGACAAAGCTATCGACGTATTGGATGAAGTAGGAGCACGTGTGCATTTGAAAAACATCAATGTGCCGGAAGAGATCCTGGAACTGGAGCGCAAGATTGAAGAAGTGAAGAATGAAAAGAACCGGGTGGTAAAAAGCCAGAAGTTTGAAGAAGCAGCATCTCTGCGTGATACTGAAAAACGTTTGCAGGAAGAACTGGAAAAGGCAAAGGCTCAGTGGGAAGAAGAAAGCAAACACAAACGGTATCCCATAAGCGAAGAAGATATTGCTGAAGTAGTAAGTATGATGACCGGCATCCCCGTGAAGCGGATGGTGCAGGCTGAAAGTGAGAAGCTGAAGAAAATGTCGGATGACATGCGTGGCATGGTTATCGGTCAGGATGAAGCCATTCAGAAAGTGGTGAAAGCCATCCAGCGGAACAGAGTAGGCTTGAAAGATCCGAAGAAGCCGGTGGGTACATTTATCTTCCTCGGTCCAACTGGGGTAGGTAAAACAGAGCTCGCACGTTCTCTCGCCCGCTATATGTTTGACAGTGAAGATGCGCTGATCCGGATTGATATGAGTGAATACATGGAGAAATTCACCATCAGCAGGTTAATTGGAGCGCCTCCGGGTTATGTGGGTTATGAAGAAGGCGGACAGCTGACTGAAAAAGTACGTCGCAAGCCTTACTCAGTAATATTGCTGGATGAAATCGAAAAAGCGCACCCGGATATTTACAATATCCTGCTGCAGGTACTCGACGATGGCCAATTGACCGATGGGTTGGGTCGGAAAGTGGATTTCAAAAACTGTATGATCATCATGACCTCCAATATCGGTGTTCGACAGTTGAAAGATTTTGGCGAAGGTGTTGGATTCGCAACTGCCGCCCGATCTGCCAGCTCGGAGGAAAATAACAAGGCGGTTATTGAGAAAGCTCTGAAGCGCACCTTCTCTCCAGAGTTTTTGAACCGTATTGATGATGTGATCATCTTCAATTCGCTGGATAAAGGGCATATCTTCCAGATCATTGATATCCTCCTGAAAGGTGTACTGAAGCGCCTGAATAACCTGGGCTTCACCCTGGAACTGACTGAAGAAGCGAAAACTTTTATCGCTGAAAAAGGATACGATTCCCAGTTTGGTGCAAGACCGTTGCACCGGGCATTGCAGAAATACCTGGAAGATCCGCTGGCTGAGGAGATCCTGAATATGACGATCAAACAGGGTGATGTGCTGATCGCTGACCTGGATAAGGAGAACAATAAAATTTTCTTTACCCTCAGTGAGTCTACTCCTAAAAAAGAAAAATCGGCATCGTAAAATTCTAAGTAAATTCTAATACAAGGCTACCCGAAATGGTAGCCTTTTTTTGTATTTTAAGGAATATGAGCAAGCGCCTGAAAAAAGAAGAAAAGCCTTTTTATTTTAAAGTATTAACGGTCGGCTGTCTCCTGCTGCTGCTTGCCAACTGGATACTTGCCATTGTCGCGTATCCTTCTCTTCCGGATACCATTCCCTCTCATTTCAATGCCAGGGGAGAAGTTGATGGATACAGTTCCCGTGCTACCTTGTTTCTCTTGCCAGCAGTGGCTACCTTTTCATTAGTAATTCTGTTGTTGGTGGGACCGCTGAAGTCAAAGTTCAGTAATCTCTCCACCTCTTTTTATTCAGTCTCTTTACAACCCATGACCGAAGCTCGCTTATTAAGAGTGATTGCATTCCTTACGGCTATCTTGTTTTTAATTATTGAAACCTTTCTCATCCAGGCAGCCAAAACCGGTCAGTCTCCCAGCCAGTTTTACTGGGTCTTTATCCTGGCCGGTATTCTTGTCATATACCCCTTCATCGAAATGGCCCTCGACAAAAAGAAGAAATCCTGATCTTTCACCTTTCACCTTTCACCTTATCTTCGCTCCATGGCTGGCAAAAAGAAAATCATCATCACCATTGACGGATGGAGTAGTTGTGGCAAGAGTACTGTTGCGAAACAACTGGCAAAGGAATTGAACTATGTATACATTGACAGCGGTGCTATGTACCGCGCCATCACCTTATATTTTTTACGCAATCATATCGACTGGACGAATACAGAAGTAGTAAAGGAAGCGCTTAATAACATACAACTGGACTTTCGGTACAATGATCATAGCCAGCAGTCGGAGATTTTCCTGAATGATGAAAATGTGGAATATGTAATCCGCGACCTGGTAGTAGCTGAAAAAGTTAGTGAGATTGCTGCCATCCGCGAAGTGCGTGAGTTTGCAGTAAAACAGCAGCAGTCCATGGGTAAGAAAAAAGGCATCGTAATGGATGGAAGGGATATTGGTACAGTGGTGTTTCCCAATGCAGAATTAAAAATCTTTATGACGGCAGACAATGCTGTTCGGGTAGAACGCCGGTTTAAAGAACTATATGAGAAGAATCCGAATGTCACCATCGAGGAAGTTAAAAACAACCTGGAAATGCGTGACTATATCGACAGCAACCGGGAAGTAAGTCCGCTCCGCCAGGCTTCAGATGCCCTCGTGCTGGATAATTCCAGACTAACCATGCCAGAGCAATTGACCATTGCACTCAACTGGGTAAAGGAACGCCTTCCTGCCTGATTCCCTGGCTTCTTTCAACATTTCCTGATCTCGTAAATGCATTTCCTCATTGCGTAAACAGTCGCGTTTTACGCAGGATAATTTTGCTCCTTATAAAATATAAGGACGAAGATGAGACATATTGCATTGGTATCTGTATTGATATTTAGCGTTCTAAGTTCAATTGCTCAAAGTGGAACAGCAACTTTAAAAGGTAAAATAACTACTGTTGATAAAAAACCGGGTGAAGGAGTAACGGTGGTTTTACAACCTATCAATCGTACCGTCATCGCAGATAATGGAGGTAATTACAGTTTCACCGGACTCGTAGCTGGGGAATACACCATCCTTGTTAGCCTGGTAAGTTATGACGATATCACCCGCACCGTGCAGATCGCAGCCGGAGAAACCAAAACAGCAGATGTTCAATTGAACCTTTCCAACCGCGAATTAAATGAAGTCGTGGTTATCGGGAATAAAAACAGTTTCAAAACCAACCGGGTTTCGAACTCTCTTCGCCTGGGAAGCAGCCTGCTTGAAACGCCACAGAATATCCAGGTTGTTACTTCCAAACTGATTAATGATCAGCAGATATTCGATATGCTGGAAGGAGTAACCAGGAATGTTAGTGGTGCTTCCAGGGTGGAACACTGGGATAATTATGCGCGCATAACCATGCGCGGTAGTAATGTTGGTGCCTTCAGAAATGGAATGAATGTTTCCACCACCTGGGGTCCCCTGACCGAAGATATCAGCATGGTGGAGCGTATTGAATTTGTGAAAGGTCCGGCTGGCTTTATGTTGTCCAATGGCGATCCTGCCGGATTTTACAATGTAGTAACCAAAAAACCAAGTGGCCGAAATAAAGGAGAAGTGACCATGAGTTTGGGAAGTTTTGACCTCTATCGCGCTACTGCCGATCTGGATGGCAAATTGACCGAAAATGGAAAACTTTTGTATCGCATCAATGTAATGGGACAGATGAAAGGTTCTCATCGACAGTTTGATTTTAATAATCGGTATTCTATTGTACCGGTATTGAAATACCTGATTGATGACCGCACTTCCGTTACACTGGAATACACACACCAGTTCTCCGAAGTGAATGTGATTGGTTCCAACTACCTGTTTTCCAAAAGAGGTTATGCGGATCAGCCAAGAACAATGACACTTGCGGAATCCAGAATGCCTGCTACTAAAATGCTCGACAGAAGTCTGCTTGCCATCTTTGATCACAAACTGAATGACAATTGGAAGCTGACCGCTCAGGCTGCATACTTCAACTATAACCAGGAAGGCGCTTCTTTGTGGGCTGCCGGATTTGACCCTGCTAACGACAGTTTATTACAACGATCCATGAGCAGCTGGGATGTACTGGGTACCAGCAAAATGGGCCAGCTTTATATGAATGGGGAAGAGCAGACAGGATCAGTTAGTCATAAATTCCTCATTGGCCTGGATATGAGCAATAAAGAATATTTCCACGACTGGAATCAATATGCCATGCTGGGACTTCCAACTTTTAATGTATACAAACCGGTATACGGACAGGGTTCGATCCTGGAAGTAGACAGAAGCAAAAATATCCGGGAAAGAGGAGTACGTTATTACAATGGTTACACCGGCTATTACCTGCAGGATGAAATAGGTTTCCTGGATGATAAACTTCGTTTAACCCTGGCAGGTAGAATCACTCAATTGAAAACAGGGGATGTTTATTCCGGCGATTTTAAACGCAGTAAGTTCACGCCCAGGGTAGGTTTGAGTTATTCTATCGATGCCAATACCGCAGCCTACGCCTTAGTTGACCAATCCTTCATGGAAAATTATGGGGTTGATGAAACCGGGCGCGTATTTGATCCCGTAACCGGAACCAATATGGAGCTTGGTATCAAAAGAGACTGGATGAATGGTAAATGGAATTCAGCACTTACCGTGTACCAGATCAAACGCGATAATGTGCTTGCTGCCGATCCCACCAAACCGAATCCAGCAGGGGGATTTTTCAACACAGAAACCAAACAGGAAACCAAAGGAGTGGAAGTGGATATCAAAGGTCAGCTCGTTAAGGGATTGGACGTGATTATTAATTATGCATTCACTGAAGCCAAAGTAGTGGATCATCCTGAAAAAGCAGCCATCGGTACCCAGGTGGCAGGCTCCAGCAGACATATTCAGAATGCCTGGCTGAATTATCGCCTGGATCGGGGAAAATTAGCCGGATTCGGTATTTCAATGGGTTACCAATACCAGGCAAAAAGATCACCCTGGTTTGTGTTTGATGGTACCGAAAACAGTCTGCCCGATTATTTCAGGATGGATGGCAGCCTTTCTTACCAGCGCAAGAATATTGGATTTAACCTGGTCGTGAATAATATTCTGAATAAGTACCTGTATTCCGGCGCGCCGTATGCAGATTTTTTCTACTGGCAGGCAGAACCAGGAACCAATCTACGGTTCACGGTTGGGTACAAATTTTAATCCTGGAAACGAGTTGTCATGACAATCAAAAAATGGATAGCCAGCATACATCTCTGGCTGGGCCTCACATCAGGAGTGCTGGTAGTATTTCTTGGCATCACGGGCTGTTTGCTGGCATTTGAAAAAGAGATTCGAAACCTGACCGAAGCCTATCAGTTTGTTGAAAAACAGGATAAACCTTTTTTGCCACCTTCACAGTTAAAAGAAATTGCAGCAAAACAGTTGAATGGAAGACCTGTTGTTGGACTCGAATATGGGAGTCCGGGTAAAGCAGCCTTTGCCGCCTACTATGACACCGTTGCCTATACCATTGTTGCAATGAATCCTTATACCGGAGAAGTGTTGAAGGTGAAAGACATGACAAAGGATTTCTTTCGCATTGTATTAAACGGTCACTTTTATTTGTGGTTGCCACCTGCAATTGGCAGGCCTATTGTTGGTTCGGCAACATTGGTGTTTTTAATTATGCTGATCAGTGGTATTGTATTGTGGTGGCCGAAGAACAAGGCCGCCATCAAGCAACGATTTTCCATCAAGTGGAATGCGAAATGGAGAAGAGTCAATTACGACCTGCACAATGTGCTTGGTTTTTACATGAGCTGGATCGGAATCTTCCTGGCAATAACTGGCCTCGTTTGGGGCTTCGACTGGTTTGCGGATGCTACCTACTATGCAACATCCGGAGGAAAGAAAAGACCTCCACATGAGCATCCGGTTTCTAATCCGAAAATTGCAGGAAATACAGATCTGGTCGCGGATCAGTTGTGGGCACATCATCTGGCCAATATGACTGACAAAGAAAGCATCACGGTTTTTTATCCCGTTACGGAAACGGATCCTTTGGAAATGGGAGTCAATCATAGGCCTGGCACTTACTACAAAGTAGATTACTATCACTACGATCGATATAGTGGCGAAGAATTACCTGCTACCGGATCCTATGCGGGTGGATTTGAGGATGCCAGTCTGGCTGATAAACTCGTACGCATGAATTATGATATCCATGTTGGCGCGATATTGGGTTTGCCGGGAAAATTTCTTGCATTCTTTGGCAGCCTCATAGCTGCATCACTCCCTGTAACCGGATTTCTCTTATGGAGAGGAAGAAGAAAAAAGAAAACAAAATCTCAGGTGCAGGCACGTGAAGTTGTTTTGCAACCTGCCTGAGGCTGCTGACATAGGGTTGACAATAACCCTGCTAGATTTGTGAAAATTTATCAGAACTATGAGCCAGGTCAACCTATCCTCGATGAAAATTATTGGTATTACAGTAAGAACTTCCAATGCTTCAGGTGCATCCGGAACGGATATTCCGGCGCTTTGGAATCGTTTTATGGCTGAAGAAATGCTATTAAAAATTCCTAACCGAATCAATGATACGATCTACTGCGTTTATACCGATTATGAAAGCGATCACACCAAACCCTATACTACACTGTTAGGATGCCAGGTAACTGAACTGGATGTTATTCCGGAAGGAATGACTGGTATTGAAATTCCCATGGGAACTTATGAGCAGATAACCGTTTCAGGAAATTTACTGGAAGGTATTGTTTATAATGCCTGGGTGGATATCTGGCAGCGCCCACTGGACAGAACATATACAGCAGATTTTGAAGTATATGATGGAAAAGCTGCTGACATGTCGGCCGCAGAAGTGAACATATTTGTGGGTATTCGGAGCTGAATCGTTGACAATACGGGTAAATGATCGGAGTGGTGGATGGGAGGAACTTTCGATTGTAGAGGCTTCCCTTTCAACCTTGAATTGAAGAAAATATAATCGATTGTTTTATCTGGCGCTTCTGTTGGAAAACTGGGTTGATCCAGATCAGAGGCAGCAGTCAATTGCGATAGGAGCAGGCGAATTTCGGGTTGTTCAGGTGTTGCATTCAGATCTCCCACAAAAATAGCTGGCAGTTTCCTTTTTTTCAGATACTGCAATACTTCCTCCGCCTGTTTCAATCGGGTAGCTGCATCCAGTGAGAAATGCGCATTGGCAAAAAGCACCCTGCCCCGTCCTGGAATATCCACTTCTGCAACTATTAGGGCCAATGATTGCCGGAGGCTATCCGGTTTTAATAAACTCAATCTGATATTCTCCACCTTTTTGATGGGATAGCGCGACAGAATTCCTTGTCCGTATGCACCTCCCTGATAGGCAAAATGACGCACAAAAGCAACATGCATTCCGGTAATGGCTGCGAGTCGTTGCATGTGGTCGATTTGCCCGGAACGGGTGCACACACTGTCCACTTCCTGCAAACCAACCAGGTGAGCCTTTGAACCCAGAATAAAATAACCAATCGAGTCCAGGGTATTTCGCTCGTCTTTATCAGCACCGTGGTGAATATTATAACTCATAACGGTGATGCCTGGTTGTTGACCAGCAACATTGAGTCCTGCAAACATTACGAGGACTGCCAATAAATAAGCCATGAATTTATTTGTGCTGCATATTACGCACTTCATTCCACACAAAATCTTCGATTTCATCAAATAGAAAGCGTTCTCTTTTTCTGCCTTTGGTCTCTTCTTCGAATTTGTTGGTGAGGTTGAGTGCCAGCTTGTACAGTTCATCAGTGGCAGACTGATCAAGCATTTCAGCAAAACTCTTGGGTTGTTTTCCTTCTTCCAGGCTACGGATATAACATAACACTTCTACTACCTCAAAATGTGTTTTTTGCCAGGATTCAAAACCGTTTGGAAATTCCGGTGTTCCCATGTTGAATAGTTTTAGGTTCTCGTATTCAACTAAATTTAACTCATTTACCGGTATAAACAAGTTTTCTGAAATCTCCTCCACTGCCGGCACCCAGAAAGATTCCGATTTTACCTGATTTGGCAGTGCGTAAACGGGTTACTTTCAAAGCCGGACTTGCATTTCCATTAATCAGGGCAATAACTTCGGTGTCAGTAACGTGGATGGTCATACTAAACCAGTTATTTGGCTCCGGAGGAAATTGTATGGCATTTTCAAATTCGGCATTCCGTTCGTCTCTCAATTTTTTCCAGGTAAATTCCGGATGAGCGATGTACTGGATTGAATGAATTCTTCGAACAGAATCTATAGCCAGGAAATTAAAGGGACGGCAATACACAGCTTCGAACGTTGAATCATTTTGTCCGCTGAAAGCCAGCCCGACAAAACTTTTCTGGATCTCATCCTTGCCCCTTAACTCCAGTGTGAAGGTGCCGGTAGAAAGGTTCTCAATTGGCATCCAGACAATGCCTTCTCCTGCTGATTCCGAAACCTTGATATAATCAGACTGTTCATCGGTTTCGATACTGATCGTTCGGTTAATTGCATGCAGTTTCCCCTTTTTTTGCAATTGAGAGAGTCGAAGTGTTTTCTGCGCGGATACGGTACCTGAAAGCACCAGCAGTCCAACTAATAGTGTAGTTATTTTATTCATAGGTTTTCTAAAGTTGACCGCAAATACTATCAAAATCGTTAAAATGGAATGTTAAGAATGATGAACTTGATAAGCTGACTTCATCTAAGAAAAAACATGTGCAATGGCCGCAATAATTACTGGCGTAGTACTATTGGATGTTTCTGTCTTTACAAGTTTGCCATCAACAATTATTTCCATCTTTATAGATACGGGTGTGGAAGTCGTGGTGTTATTATACCGTAAGGAAAGTACCACTCCATCTCCAACAGATACTCTTTTGGAAATTGTTTTTGTAAAGGGGAGCGCCTGATTGGTAAGGTCGGTATTTCCTCCGGTTTCATTGGTAAAGCTCAACAGATTGAGAGGCCCTGAAATACCTGAAATGGCTGTGACTTTGTATTCAATTTTTACCGTCTTAGGATAACCTGGATTGCTGTCCTTACTGCAGGAAAATAAAATGATGGAAAGTAAAATCACCAGCAAACGGGCGGGATTAAACAGGATAGCTTTCATAAAATTGTTTCTCACAATACTAGCTTTAAAACCGATTTATTTTTTAGTAAATCAATTGAATGCAGACAATAGGGCATAGACTACAGTTATCACTTGCTGAACGGTTTTTGAATACTGTACAATTCCGATACGAACTTTTGCGTATTGCAGCAGTCTGGAATTAGCGGGATTTTTATTCCACTTTTAAAATCCAGTATATGAAATGCATACCAGTATGGCTGGTCATTTGCACCGGCTTATTTATTTCCTGTACCAAAAGCAAAGAGGATGACTCCCCAACCAACGCAGCCTTTGAACTGATGGAGCAACTGCCAGGGGAACCGCGGTTTTATGAACAGGCCGATCTGGTCATCCATAATAATCAACCCTTCGTTAGTGCTACCAGCTCGGAATTCGGCAACCGGAACAGTGTCTTTCTCTTCCCTTTACAGGATGGTTGGCGCAAATATGAACAACCCAACCAGGAATTTGTACTGCTTACCTCTTTTAATAATACGCTTTATGGCATCATGGAATTTCGGGAACCTTATCAGGCGGGACAGGTTTCCACCTTCCGTTATTCCTATTTCCTGTACAAGTGGATCAATTCGGCATTTGAAAACATAGCCCGGCTTGATTTCACCGATCATAACGGAGTGGCTCAATCGCCGTTGCAGAATCTGCGCTGGTATAAAAACCAGGGCAGACTGCAACTTGCTGCGCAACAAAGTAATGGTACCAGTTTTTTATGGAATCTCACGCTGGAACGTTTTGATCAGAAACAGGAAATAGGGAACTCCGGACTGAACCAGATCGTGATTCCTTCTACGGCCGGTATCAATTTCACTTCTTACCGACAGATTAACGGAGCTTTTGACCGGCTGGATATTGTTCAAAATTATTTCTTCAATGGTCAGTCGTTGCAGGTTGGCAAGGAGCATGTGTTTCAGGAAACCCTGGACGGCAGTTTTGACAATACCTGGCTGTTTTATGCAGGCATGGGCAATGCATTGTATGGAATCCGTGCCAATCAATTGCGCAACCTGGATGCAGATCAAACCATAAAAGAGCTGGCAGATGGATTGAGTTTCCAGGTTTCCAGCATTAAATCTGCTAACGGTAAGCTCTATATGCTGATTGGAAAAGGCGATGCGGACTGTAAAAAAATGGGTGTATTTGATGGCGCCAATTTTAAAGAATATACCTACTCCCTGCCCGATGAACTGGATCCCTGCTCCCGCTTACTCGATGTGGAAGAGGTAAATGGCAAGCTCTACTGCCTGCTGCTTAGTAACCGGCAACTGGCTGTGGTACAGCGATCGCTTTAAGAAATCCAGTTGTTTCGCATGGCGGCATTGATGGCACTTACCTTATTGTTCACCTGCAACTTTCGGTAAATATTTTCCAGGTGCTTACGAACCGTTCCTTCGCTGATTGCCAGGCTGGCCCCGATCTGCTTATATCCCAATCCGTCTTTTAATAATTCAAGTAATTCGATTTCTCTTGGAGTAAGGTTGCAGTCGGGTTGCTGATCGGATCGCTTTGGTTTGGAAGATTCTGCAGCACGAATATAGTTCAGGGCTTTCAGGGCAATACTGGCCGACATGGCAGCCCCTCCAGCAATGGTTTGCTGAATGAAGGAGATCAGTTCGGTACCGGTTTCATCTTTCAGCAGGTATCCACTGGCGCCGGCTAAAATCGATTGAAAGATTTTTTCATCATCATCAAAAGTGGTCAGCATGATGACTTTACATTGAGGATAACGTTCTGCTATATGCGCAGTAGTTTCAATACCATTGAGCTCGGGCATTTCAATGTCCATTAATACCAGGTCAACGGACTGACCTTCCATTTTTTCCAGTAGCTCGGCCCCATTGCCTGCTTCAATACATACCTGGACTGTTGTATCCTGTGCCAGTTTTTGAACAATGGCAATTCTTGCACGGGCATTGTCTTCTGCTATCGCAATTTTAATAGACATAGTACAAATCTATTGATTCAATAAAGCAATTGCCCTACGCAATACTGCGTATCAAAGGGAGCTCAATTGTCAACCTGGTCCCGTTTCCTTTTTCACTTTGGATCTCCAGGGTTCCATTGAGTTCTTTCACACGTTCCCGCAGGTTCCGAAGGCCTGATCCCATACTCTCATTGCTTGTATCCATTCCTATTCCTGAATCACTTATGCTGGCTGCCAATAGACCATTTTCTGCCTTTAACTGAATTGTCACCAGGCTGGGATTGGCATGCTTTAGTGCATTGGTTACTCCTTCCTGGATGATGCGAAATAAATGCGTTGCAATTTGATTGCCCAACGCAAGGTCAGGATTGCCGGTAACAGGCAATACTTTTACCTGCGCGATTTTTTTATAGTAATCAATGAGTTTGGAATTAAAGGCAGACAGACACACTTCCGGATTGTTCATAAGCCATACCGTTTTTCGCAATTCGGCAATTGTTTCATCTGTAAGCTGGCGAATATCCTGTAAAGGAACGGATGGATTAGCTCCTTCATCCGCCTGCTCAACTGAGGCCTTGATAAAAGTGAGATAAGAGCCGATATTATCATGTAGCTCTCGTGAGATCTGCATGCGCTGATCATTGAGTCGAGCCATCTCCTGCGCACCTGCTCTTAGTTTTTGCTGCTTGAAATAAAGCAGTGCAATTATTATCCCCGATAAGAGCAGTACTGTCACCCCGCCTAAAGCCAGGTTTCGGAATCGCAAACTGGCTTTGCTTTTTTCCAGGGCTGCGTCTTTCTGTGCCGACTGATACCTGGTTTCCAATTCGGCTGAAACTTTAAGCATCTCATTTTCTGTAAAGCGATTTTTCTCTGCTTCATGAAGTCCCAGATAATATTGCATACTATCTGCCCGCTGGAGTCCACCATAAGCAATAGCTGTTTGAAGGTATATGCTAATAAGCTGCTCTGATAATCCGCCTGCTGCTGCAACGGGCAGCGCCTGTTTCAATTGTTCCAGCGCAGCTTTGAATGATCCGGTGGCATTATAAGCAATAGCGAGTGTGGCTCTAGCACTGGCCAGTTCTCCATCGAGTCCTATGGATTTACGCAGTTCGATACTCTGTTCCGCCAGGCGAATAGCTTCAGTAAAATCTTTTTTTCCAATGAAAATATTGCTCAGATTATTGAGCGCGGCAGATTGCGCATAGATGTTTTTAGAGGCCCCGGCAATATCCTGCGCTTTGCGGTAATAAATCAATCCGTTTGGTGTGTCCTTTGTTTTCAGGTAGGTATTACCGATATTAACCAGTGTATTTGATAATTCGTAGGAACGGTTCAGGGATTCCAGTAACCCCGCGCTTTTGGTTTGGTACTCGATGGCTTTTGCATAGTTGCCCATCGTGAAATACAAGGACCCGATATTCCCCTGCACCTGGGCAGATTCAAATACCTTGTTCTCTTTTTCATAATAAGCCAGGGCCGATGTGAACTGCAGCATGGCGCTGTCCAGTTTGCCGGCTTTATAATAACAGTTACCTAATTTGAGTTGGATGGATGCCGTACCGCTGGAATCCTTCAATGATTTTCGAATCGTCATGCCTGTGGATAGTTCTGCAATAGCGGCATCCAGGTTTCCTTTAAGCAGCAGGGCCGTGCCATAATCATTGCGGGCCTGCGCTTCCAGGGTTGGATTTGATGTTCTGGACGCTACTGCTACAGCCTGCTGACCGTAATGGATAGCCGAATCTATGGAAACAGACAGGTAGGCCCAGCAGAGATCGCTGAGCAGCTTAGCCTGTTCAGCTGCATTGGTTGTTTTTTTGAAAACAACTTTCAGGGAATCAGTCTCGGAATTGTTTTGAGCCGTCAGCAGCAATGCATTCAGCACAAATGCCAATAGCAGTACTGCAGGTTTAAAAACTATGTACATACGGTGGTTGGGTTCTGAAGTGAATTTAAACAATTCACACAAACGGAAAGGGGTATACGCAGTAATACGAAGAATTGCGTATTGTGGATGGACCGGAATGTCTGGATTTTTACCAAAAAATGTATTTCCCCATGAAAAAAATCCTATTCCTGTTATTACCAGCCAGTTTATTAGTAACCGAATCCGCATTCAGCCAGGTTACAGAAAAGGAGGCAAGTAAGTTTTTTGCTCCCAAAGGCAATCACCGATCCCCTTTCAAAGGTGAAACCGAAGCCTGTTTAACCAGCGTGAATCTGCAATTCAAACTTGCCTCGCGTGAATACATTGAGAAGCGGGGGGCAGGCAATATTATTTCCTGGGCCTTTCTGGAGGGTATTGACGAGCAATTAATGCAGGAGATTGCCAATGAATATTACGCCCGACTGGCAGCAAAACTGAAAGAGAATGGCATCGGGTTAACCGAGGATTATCGGGAAACAGATGCTTACAAAAAAATGATTGATAAAAATTCCGACCGCAACCGGGAGGTCTTCAAAAAGAACTGGGGTGTAAGTCGCATCATTACGGCCAATGAAGCACCCTATATTGAATATCCGGTAGGTATGATGGGGCCCCATTCTTCCTTGGGGAATGATTTAAAGAAACCGGTAGGACAGGTATTCATCACGATCGACTTTGCTGAGTTTGTGTTGAAAATCAGTCAGTCGGCCCGCGATATACAGGGTATTACCACCACCAAATCCAAATCTACCCTGATTCCGCGAATCCGTATTGAAGGAGTGTCGCAGGGCGTCAAGATGCGGGGTGATGGCAGTTATGCCCTATTTACCGGCCGCAACTGGGGTTATACCAATGCCATCATGCCAAATGATAAAGCACTCCATTCAGATCTGGGATATGCACTGGAAACGCAGGCCAGCAAAGGCATGCCTGAATCCATGAAGCGCTTTAAGTCAAATGTAGCGGGTGATGTGGCAGCCATATTCAGTGGCGGACTGGTAGGTAACGGTCGCGCTACCGGTGAGTTCACCTACACGGTAAAAGCGGATCCAGCATTATACAAAAAAGCAGTGCTTGATGCATTAGATACCTTCAATAATTACCTGGTAGCTTATATCAGCGCAAATCGCTAGTGAAGTTGGTTTTTCCTGGCTCCCCGGGCAATTTTTTTGTCCGGGGATTTTGTTTTTCTACCGGCAATTTTTAATTATCTTTTAAGTGTGATTATTGCTAAAATTCACAACTATGACACTGCATGATTTCTGGAACATTATAGAAAGTTCCTGGGAGGATTCCCCTGAACTCAATCATCAGCGACTGGAGGCAATTAAAACCGGCGATGAAGAATTACTGAATGATCTGAGTATGGAGTTAGAAGGTGAAATTTTAGAAAATTACAACGAACGGTTATCGCATCTCGATAAGCAGGAACTTACCAGTTTTATACGTCATTTCGAAGAACGTATGTACCATATCGATCGACAGGCGATTCATCAAAATACGGATGGAAGTGATGATGGATTTCTATATTGTCGTTGCTTTATTGTAGGGATGGGTAAGACTTATTATGATATGATTGACAAAGACCCTTCTAAAGCAACTGCAGATCTGGAGGCTGAACCCTTTGGCTTTTCAGCGTATGATGTTTATGAAGAGTTGTTTGGTGAAGATTTTGACCGGTATGCATTTCACAGTATGGAAACCGGTTCAAATAAAGAGCAGTGGATTTTTGAGTAATCCAGTTTCATTTCTCTACACATCCGCATGTCCAGCGATTATCCGGATTAGACGGAAATACCAGAAAAAACTTGTTGGGCCGATCGATTTTTTCTGCCTTGCCCCCATTCAGATAACCGCCTTTGAAATTCAAATTCCCCTTTTTGTCAACTGTAAATGTGCCTGAACTGGGTGATTCGAATCCGGAATAGGTGTACTTGCCATTTTTGGTTATAACAAAAGATCCACGTGGAATAAATTCGTATGAACCATTCCGGTATTTGGAAGCCGTACAAGCATACTTTCCATATTTTAAACCGGTTTGATTTTGCTGCGCACCTGCTATGAACGGAATTGTAAAGATCAGCATCAATACAATCTTTATTCTTACATGTAATTTAGATATCATGCGTGTTTTTTCTGGATGGAGTTGATAAAGTTAGCGTATTAACGTAGCCCGCGCAATTTGTATTGTTATTTACGGTTTTCGTTTTTGTATTACTTCGATATTGCAGATTGTTTTATTTCACAGATTTTAAATTCTTTTTATGTTCCAAAGATTGTTTCTTGCAGTTGCCCTGCTTGTTGGTTTGGTTAATCTCTCTTTTGCAAATTCGGGGAAGAGTATCAGGGATTTTAATGTATCTCCTAAGAATGATGGCAAAACCAATACACGCAACCTGCAAAAAGCAATCGACTGGGCCAGCAAATATGGCGCTGCGCTATGGGTGGAACCTTCAGATGAACCGTATGCACTGGCCAGCGGACTGATCCTTAAGAACAATGTTTCTATAATCGGTGTACATGGACCCGTACCTCGTGCTACTTCACATCCTACTAAAAATGCACCGGTAGGGTCTGTTTTTAAAATTGAAGATGCCGATAAACCTTTATTCATTGTTGAATCAGCCACCAAGATTAGAGGCATCCAGTTCTGGTATGCACATCAGGAATTAAAAGATCCGGCGAAAATTATCAAATATCCACCCACAATACAGGTTAGCAAAACCAGCCGGACGGAAGGTGTTACGCTGACGAATCTCACATTCTATGGTGAATATATCGCAATGGATTTTAATGCCGTAGAAGAATTCCCCTGTGAGTTAATTCTGATCGAACAATGTTATGGCTACCCTTTAAGCGGTGAATTTATTCGTATTAACTTCTGTTATGATATTCCCAGATTCCTGCACTGTCATGTTAATCCTTCCAACATGCGGCAAATGGGACTTGGTTTTTCCAAAGCCATTGTGGATGCAGTGATTCAGAATAAAACATTTGCATACAGTATCAATAATACAGACAATGCCCAACTTATCGACCTGTTTACTTTTGCTACCTGGGGAGGTATCTATCTTGGGGATGAAAGCTATGGACAGCTCACCAATTTCAACCTGGATTGTGTTACGGTTGGTATTCATAAAGCTGGTAATAATACCAAGAACAGGAACTGGCAAATTGCACAGGGATCTATCATTGCCAACGCAGGAACTGCAGTGGAGAACATTCATCCCATCATTGTAGAAGGGCAGGGGCATACCTCGTTTACCAATGTAGAGGCTTTCAGTGGCGACAATGGTGCGCTAACCAATACTGGAGAATCCTTTGATTTTATGCAGGTGCGGGGAACAGATAAGTTAACCATCTCATTATTTGGTTGTCGTATGCGCAATTATATTTCTAAAAATCCTTTTACTGTGAAAAATCCGGCTGCCATCATCCAGGCAGTCGCCTGTATTGATAAGGAAGAAGAACTCTATAACACTATTATAAATCCATAGTTTATTCCCCAAATTCCCTGATTAATTGGGATTATTCCCCTGTTCATTGCTTTTGAGATGGCTCTGCATGGACTGCAGCATAGTTTTAACTCCTAATTGTTTACAACTAAAGAGTTTACTATGAACCGGGAATTGATTTTTCTTCGCGCTTTTGCAGTGGCTACTGTAGCAGGATTTGTTTTCATCAGCACCACGGCCTTCAAAAAAATTGGCAACCAGAAATTCAGTGAAATTGATGTGGAACGTATCAATATTGTTGAAAAGGATGGTACCGTTAAAATGATCATCACCAACGTTGACCGCTTCCCGAATGGTACTACGAAAATTAATGACCGCCCCACAAATACTGATCGAAAAAAACGTTCAGGAATGTTATTCTTTAATGAAGACGGGATCGAATGCGGTGGCTTTATTTATGATGGCAAGAAAACAGCCAATGGCCACAGTGCCGGCCTTTCCCTGACCTACGACCAATACGATGGAGACCAGGTGTTCCAGCTTATTACGGAGGATTATAAAGAGGGCGACCGGCGGTTTGTGGGTAGCAGTTTGCGGTTTAGTGACCGTCCTTCTAATGAAAGCCAGCTGAAAACAGCTGAAATCATGAAGGAACTGGATGCGCTTCGAAAAAAAGATCCTAAAGCCAGCCAGGAGAAATACAATCAGTACAAAGCAGCCGGATTGATAGGCGAAGTGCCCCGAATGATGCTGGGTAAATCAGGTAGCGAGAGCAATGGTCTCTTTCTCTTTGATAACAAGGGCATGCCCAGAGCTATGTTTTATGTGGACAAACAAAACAACGCCAAACTGGACTTTTTTGATGAAAAAGGGAATATTATTGCTTCATTTCCTGAAAAGAAATAATGCTTCAACGAGTATATACCAACCGCTTCTTCCTGCTGTTTATCGTGCTGTTCGCCTACGCACAGTCGATATACACGCGCATACTCATCAGGAATGAATTGAGTTGGTATATTTTCACTCCAGAGGGTGCTGTTTCAACCCTTTTCGATGCCCTGATCCTCTTTGCCGTAATGCGATATTTTACCGGCCTCTTTTTGAAAGGGGATGTTGTCAGGATGGTAGATTGGGTGAAACTGGCAGCATTCTCCCTGATTACCTACCTCGCAATACTGCAGCTTATCGGATTATTGATAGCTATTCTGTTTGGTAACGTAGAAAGAAACTTTAACCAGGAAACCTTTATCCTGTCTAGCTTCACCTACCTGCTGGATGGTTTTATTTATGGAAGTTTTTTTCTTGCCTATACCTATTACAAAAAATACAGAAGGCAGTCCGAAGAACTGGCCGATTACAACAAGGCCTTGTACGATAGCAGGATGAGTCAGCTCAAGGCTCAGTTAAACCCACATTTTTTATTCAATAACCTAAATGTGCTGGACCAGCTGATTTACGAAGACAAAGAAAGGGCCTCTGAATTTCTGAATGAATTTGCTGATATTTACCGGTATGTGCTGCAGGCAGATAATCAAAAGATCGTTCCTATAGCGGAGGAGCTGCGATTTGCTGAGCAATATTATAACCTGATTGATCATAAATACGGAAAATCCTACCAGTTAATAATTGATGCGCTTAATCCGGAAGGTTTTATTGTTCCCCTGACATTGCAACTGCTAATTGAGAATGCTGTAAAACACAATCTGGGAACTGCAGCGGATCCGGTTCGTATCAATATTTCTATCGCTGGGGATATTGTTGTTTCTAATAATCGCAAACCAAAACGAATGGAGATTGGTACATCCGGCAAAGCTTTGAAAAACCTGCGAGAGCAGTACCAGCTGCTAACGAAACAGGCAATTGAAATTGAGGAAACGGAATTGGTATTTTTGGTACGGTTACCCAAAATTCAAAGCGCCCAATGATCAGAATTGCCATCATAGAAGATGAACTCCCTGCTATCCAGAAACTGAAGCGTTTCATTGCAGAACTGGAGGTACCCACAGAGGTAGTTGGGGAGATGGGCAGCATTGCGGAGGCAATTGAGTTCCTTCAATCAACCACAGTCGATTTGCTGATTTCGGATATCCAGCTGCATGATGGAACTGCTTTTGAAATCTATCAGCAGGTTTCGGTTGGTTGTCTGATTATTTTTACTACAGCCTATGATCAGTACTGGATGAACGCATTTGAAACCAATGGAATTGATTATCTCCTTAAACCCTTTTCAAAAGACAGGTTTCTTAAAGCCTGGAATAAGTTTTTACTGCTCCGCAAATCAGAAAAGGAGCAGGATATACAACTTACTAATCTCTCCAGATTAATAGAACAGAAGCTCTCTGAAAAGAAATTTAAAAAACGTTTCACCGTGCAAAATAATCAGCGCATCTATCTGCTGGACGTAGATGCGATTGTTTTATTTGAGGCAAAGGATGGCCTTGTACTGGCTTTTGACAAAGAGGGCAAAAAACATATCCTGAACTATCCAACCCTCCGGGAAGTGGAAGCTCAATTGAATCCGGCTGATTTTTATCGCTTAAACCGGGGTGAATTGATTAGTAAGAACTTCATTGAAAAAGTGGAGCGCTTCTCCAAAAACATTCTCGCAGTAAAACTGAAGGGTTATCCCGATTATTATAAAACCAGCCAGGCTACAACTGCCTCTTTCAGGGAATGGCTGGATCAGGGATAAGCCTTTTTAACAGCTTTTATTTCGTAATTTTCTGTAACAATACAGTACAATGCAAAAGCATTTTGTAGCAATTTTCCTGCTGGTATTTTCATGCATACAACAGGATAGTTACAGTCAGTCAGAAAAGCGCTGGACAGCTTCCGATCGTGATTTTTTAGTTAGCAACCTCGAACGAACGAAACTTGAAATTATCAGGGAAACTCAAAAGTTATCGCAACAACAGTGGTCCTATAAAAAGGATTCAACTTCCTGGTCAATTGCCCAGGTACTTGAACATCTTGGATTGTATGAAAGAATCTTCATGCAGGAGGCTGACATTATGCTTAGTACGGTTCCTGATCCTGAACTGGATAGCGTTTCGCTGGATGACAAAAAATACATTGAATGGATGGATGATCCTGGTCCGCATAAAGCTGAATGGAATGCAGAGCCACTCGGGTTTATGGATGGTTCGGAAAATCTGGAGTTCTTTTTATTTGGCCGAAATCATATTATCAGCTTTATAAAAAATACAACCTACGACTTAAAAGCACACCATACCTTCAGATGGGGCAATGAAAAGAGACGCAGTATACATGCATTGATGGTTGTGCATTTTGCTCACACCGACAGGCATTTGCGTCAGATAAAAAAAATCAAGAGTTTGAATTCATTTCCGAAATAGAGAAATAAGATTACTTTATTTTCAGTATCCATTCTGCTATATCCTGCAACACCACAGGTGAAATAGTTTGTTCAATGCTTCCATATTCGGAAGGAGAGCCTGTTTTTGCTTCCTGGAACAGGTGATTTAATCCCGGGTACTTTTTTATGCTCACTTTTTTGTTTTTTGCAGCCTTCAATTGTTGCCCAATTATAGCTAAGTTGGCATCGGCAGGTACCTGTAAATCTTTATCACCATTGAGTGCCAGTACCTGGCATTTTACCTTCGATAAAGTTGGAGCGGGATCGTATTTCAAAAAGTTCAGCATCCATGGATTAAAGACCTGTGCCAATTGTGTATTGATTAAGGTTTCCTCATTCATGCCAGCCGGTTTTTGTGAAGACGGGTTCTTACTCATGAAATCCTTTAAATAGGTTCTGGCTTTTTCCATTGCCACTTCCTCCTTTTCATTGTCTATCAGGATAGCAAATATATTGCTGTTCACTTCCCTTGATTTGGCGATTTCTGTTTCAGGAACTCCCATTGACTTGGCAATTAATTCCTGCTGCAATAGCAGGAGGCGATCTCCGCGTAATGCTGTGCCGGCCAGCAAAATCACAAAGTCCACCTGTTTGGAGCGTGATGCCAGTAAAGGGGCAACAATTCCACCTTCACTATGCCCCAGTAGTCCCATTTTTTTTTGATTGATTTCCTTCCTGGTTTGCAGATAGGCAAGGGCTGCTTCTGCATCATCAGCAAAATCAAAAGTGGTAGCCATTTTAAAATTACCGGTTGATGCACCAACCCCGCGATCGTCGTAGCGCAAAACAGCAATTCCATTTTTAGTAAGATAATCCGCCAGTACAAGAAAGGGCTTATGTCCCAGGATTTCTTCATCCCGGTTTTGTGGGCCGCTGCCACTGATCAGAATGACTGCCGGAAAGCTTCCTTCTTTATTGGGAAGGCTAAGTGTTCCCGCCAGTTGTATACCTGCTTTTTTGTTTTCAAAAACTACCTCCTCGGTATGATAGGGGTAAGGAGGGATTGGTTCCTGCGGACGTGTATTTCGTTTTGCTTCCTCACTGTCCCGGTTCAGTATTAAGGGAAAAGTCCTTCCGGCCTGTTTAAACTCGCCTGTTATTTCATTGCCTTTTAATTCTCCGCTATATTCAATTCCTGCATTGGTGATGGAAAGTTTAAGTATGGAATTTTCAAAAATGGTACTAGTAACTGGTATTCCCTTCGCCCCCTGATCCGGACTATCCATGGTGCTTTTATAGCCCGTTGCTGATTTGCTGATATTAAATACCAGTTTTAATTTGCCAGTACCAACATTTAATGTACCAGCCCATTTTCCCTGGATGTCCTGTGCCTGAACAATTATACCAGAAAGCATCAGAATCACAACTAGTAATTTTCTTTTCATTTTCAATCCTGATAAGGCCTGAAAATAAACCTTTTGTTTTTATGGCTGGTTAGCAATGTTATGAACGGATAGAGTAACTGAAGGGAATGGGGGGCTGATCGGGCATGATTTTTTATAAATACGGGTATGCCACTATTTATCAGTAAGCTCCAATTGATGCTAAGTGTTCTGCTCTCTGCAACAGTTGTTGCTCAGGATACGCTTCCTCCTCCATATGCGACTCGCTCCGCAATGAATTTCAGCAATGTAATTGGTTGGAAGAAAAACCTGAAACCCACCGCGCCAGCAGGGTTTAAAGTAACCAGGTATGCGGATGCTTTTCAAAATCCGCGCTGGATGTATCAACTGCCCAATGGAGATGTGTTGGTTGCGGAATCCAATACTCCTCACGGGTTTCTGGTAAAGATTGGAGCAGCCATCGTGGGTGCCAACAAATCCAATGATATGCGAAAAAGTGCAGACAGGATTACCCTGCTTCGGGATACCAATCAGGATGGTTTTCCTGATCAGCGTACTGTTTTTTTGGAGAACCTGAATCTGCCTTTCGGAATGCTCTTGCTTAAGGATAATTTCTATGTCGCCAATACAGACGGTTTATGGATCTATCCATATACTACGGGTCAGCTGATGATTACCCAGCCTGGGAAAAAGATTCTCGATTTGCCTGCGGGAAAACACAACCAGCACTGGACCCGGAATATCATTGCCAATAAAGAAGGCTCCAAAATCTATATCGCTATTGGATCAGGCAGCAATGTGGGTGAAAAAGGATTGGAGGAAGAAAAAAACAAGGCTCGCATCTGGGAAATCAATCCTGATGGCAGCGGTCTGAAAGTTTATGCATCCGGCCTCCGAAACCCGGTAGGAATGGATTGGGAACCGCAATCTCAGACACTATGGGTTACCGTTAATGAGCGGGATGGTTTGGGTGATAACCTGGTTCCCGATTATTTTACTGCTGTAAAAGAAGGCGGATTTTACGGCTGGCCTTATAGTTATTTTGGCCAGCATCCTGAGCCACGCATCAAAGAAGAAGATAGAGACAGCGCATTGATGGCTAAAGCAATGGTTCCGGATCTTTCTCTTGGTCCACATACCGCCTCATTGGGACTGGCTTTTTATACGCAAACAAAATTCCCGGAGAAATACCATGGAGGAGCATTTATCGCGCAGCATGGCTCCTGGAACCGGTCCAAACTTTCCGGGTATTGCATAGTATTCGTACCTTTTGGGAATGGAAAGCCAACTGGTCCCCCTGAGGAATTTCTCACAGGATTTATAGTTGATCCGAAGAAAGATGAGGTGAGAGGAAGACCTACCGGGATTATTGTATTGCAGGATGGCTCTCTTTTGCTGACGGACGATACCAGCGATACGATCTGGAGAATCTCAACCGATGGTTAAATATTTGCGCCATGGGACTAACAGCCTACCGAAAAAAGCGCGATTTTAATAATTCACCCGAACCTCAATCGGGAAAAACCAACCCCAATCAATTAATTTTTGTGGTGCAGGAACACCATGCTTCCCGGCACCATTTTGATTTCCGGCTGGAGATGGATGGCGTACTTAAAAGCTGGGCAGTTCCTAAAGGACCGTCCATGGATCCCAAAGAAAAACGACTTGCCATCATGACGGAAGATCATCCCTATGATTACAAAGATTTTGAAGGCATTATTCCCAAAGGCAATTATGGTGCAGGCAGGGTGAAAATCTGGGATAGCGGCACCTATACTCCTATTGAAACCATTAAAGGCAAAGCAGCACAGGAGAAATTATTATTGAAACAACTTAGAGAAGGATCCCTTAAAATTCAGTTGAATGGTAAAAAACTCAGGGGTGAATTTGCATTGGTGAAAACAAAAGGCATGGAGGAGAATGCCTGGTTGTTGATTAAACACAAGGAAGAGGCTGCTGCTGCAACACTTCCTGAGCAAATTTCTCCTATGCTGGCAACCCTGCATTCAACTCCGTTTGATGACACCGACTGGCAGTTTGAGATCAAGTGGGATGGTTACCGGGTGCTGGCTTATGTAAATAGATCTAAAGTGGATTTGGTTTCACGCAATGGCAGATCCTACACGAAAAAATATCATCCCATTACAAAAGCATTACAGGATTGGGGCGACCAGGCCATACTGGATGGAGAACTGGTTGTTACAGATGAAAATGGAATTGCACGCTTTCAACAATTGCAACATTGGAAAAGCGAAGCGGGTGGAGAATTGATTTATTATGTTTTTGATCTGCTCTGGTACAAGGGAGAGGATATGAGAGGCTGGCCTTTGTCAGATCGGATTCAACTACTACAGGAGATTCTTCCTGCAGCGCATCCATCCATCCGGATGGGATTCACCATTAATGGACGGGGAAACGATCTGCTGGAAAGTGCGCGGCAGATGGGATTGGAGGGCATCATCGCCAAGCGACTTGGCAGTACATATCAGTCAGGGAAGCGTTCTCCTGATTGGTTGAAAATTAAAACACAGAACCGGCAGGAAGCTATCATTGTTGGTTATACGAAAAAAGAGGATACGCCTAAATTGTTCAGTGCACTCTTATTGGGCTTGTATAAAAATGAACAATTGCAGTATGCAGGAAAAGTTGGCACAGGCTTTACAGATAAGCAGCAACGGGAGCTGATGAAATTATTTAAACCACTTGTTGTAAAGCAGGCGCCAATTAAGAAACCTGCTTTACGGGAACAAATTACCTGGTTAAAACCTAAGCTCTTAGGAGAGATCAGTTATACGGATTTCACGGAGCAGGGTGTGTTTCGTCATCCTTCGTTTAAGGGTCTACGTGATGATAAAGCTGCAGGAGATGTGGTGTTGGAGAAAGAACCGGATTGCTTGCTGCCTGATCACCAGCAAAAAACCGTGATTAAAAAACTAAACCATAAGGAACTCAGGTTTACTAACCTCGATAAACTGTTCTGGCCGGAAGAAAAGATCACTAAACGCGATTTGCTGAATTATTATTACCAGGTTGCACCTTATATCTTACCTTATCTATTGGATCGTCCGCAGTCTTTGTACCGCTTCCCGGATGGTTACAAAGGCAATCGTTTTTACCAGAAGGATGTAACCGGAAAAGTACCGGATTGGGCAACTACTTTTCCCTATCGTACAGAGGGAGATCGAAAAGATAAAAATTACCTGGTTGTTAAGGATGAAGCCAGTCTGCTTTACATGGTGAATTTCGGATGCATTGAAATCAATCCCTGGAGCAGTACGGTGAAAAAGCCAGAGTATCCGGACTGGTGTTTGCTGGATCTGGACCCGGGTAGCAAAACAACTTTTTCTAAAGTAATCGATGTTGCAAACATTATCCATGAGTTGTTAGAGAGTGTGGACGTGCCGGCTTATGCAAAAACATCTGGTTCAACTGGCATTCACATTTATATACCCCTTGGCAAGAAGTATACTTTTGAACAATCACGGGAATTTGCCCGTATACTGGTAACAATGGTGCAACAGGAGACAAATCGGTTTACTTCCATTGAACGAACAGTGAATAAAAGACAGGGGAAACTCTATCTTGATTTCCTGCAGAATCGTTCCCAGGCAACACTGGCGGCACCTTATTCCGTACGACCAAAACCAGGAGCACCTGTGTCTATGCCCTTGTATTGGGAAGAGTTGAAACAGGGTTTGAAGATGCAGGATTTTAACCTGCGGAATGTGCCTGATTTATTAAAGGAACGGGGTGATATTTTTAAACCGGTACTGGGTAAAGGCATTGATATGAAAACTGCATTGAAACGGCTGCAACAACTATAAATTCATCATTAAAAGCGAAATTTTATGCGATCTATATGGACAGGCAGTATTGCATTTGGACTGGTAAATATTCCGGTCAAATTGTTTTCTGCTGTAAATGAACGTGCGCTGGATTTTGATATGCTGGACAAGAAAGATCATAGCCCGATTAAGTTCAAGCGTATCAGTGAAAAAACAGGTAAGGAAGTGCTATGGGAAAATATTGTAAAAGGTTACGATCTCGATGGTAAATATGTGATACTGACGGATGAGGACTTCGATGCTGCGAGTCCGGAGAAAACCAAAACCATCAACATGGAAGCCTTTGTGAATCCTGCTGAAGTGGATATGATTCTCTTCGACAATGCCTATTACCTGGCACCTGCAAAAGGAGGGGAGCGGGCCTTTAGTTTACTCGAAGCTGCTCTGCAGAAAGCCGGAAAGGCGGGTGTGGGTAGTTTTGTTTTACGAAATAAAGAGAAGCCGGTATTGTTGCGGTCTGCAAAAGGTATATTGATCCTGCATACGCTTCGGTTCCTGAATGAGATTCGGGATCCGTCTGAATTTGTGGTTAAAAAGGTTACACCTAAGCGCAATGAATTAACAATGGCGGGTAGCCTGATAAAAAGCATGAGCGGTAAATTCAATATTGCTGACTTTAAGGACAGTTATACTGCCAAATTGAAAAAACTCATACGCTCCAAAGCAACCGGTAAAAAGCTGCCGGCTCCCAAGGCAAGGGTAGAGAAACCTGCCAGTGATCTGATTGAACAACTTCAGCAAAGCCTGGCAAAACCGAAGAGAAAGAAGTGAAAAAAACTCAGAATAAACCTGCAGCGTTTATTTCAGCGCATTTGAAATCAGTTGAGCAACAACTGATTGCCTTCCAGGGAAACAGGGATACTGAGTTGCTGCACCTCTTGCGCGTAGATATAAAAAAGGTGAACTCGATACTGGCCTTACTGGATGCAAACTATGATATCAGATATGATACAAGGATTTTACAAAAACTTTTCAATAAAGCCGGTAAGATTCGGGAACTGCACTTAAATGTGATGCTGTTAAAGCAGCTTCATTGCCAGCCGGAATCTGTGATCGTTGAATTCGAAAAACAGAAAAATGAGTTGCAGGAAAAATTGGAAAGGAGTATTCCCGGATATCTAAAAGGGGTGAAGCAATTTCGAAAGGAGGCAGACTTTTCATTTCCCTTACCTGAATTCAGAAAGATTAAAAAGTATCTGGATAAGAAAAGAAGAAAGGCCAATAGAAAATTTGATGATCATACCAGGAGCGGAATGCATAGCTTTAGAATGAAAATCAAAAGCCTGCTTTTTGTGTGCTCCGTTTTACCCAGTAAGGTAAAAAATAAACTGGGCTTACCGGTTGATCTTTGGCATGACTTGCAGAATGAAGTAGGTGCCTGGCATGATACCTATGCAGCGATACAATTCTTCGAGCGAAAAAAATTAGATCAGCAGCTTAGTTGTATGGAGGTTTTGTACCAGCTGGAGGCAAATCAATTTGGTGTATTACTGAGTAAGTACGCATATCGCCCCCCAAATTGACGCATCGACCCCTTGTTTGTCATTCTTAATCTGAGTAGGTTTAATTAAAAGTAATACTATGGCACTTATCAATCCTTACATCAATTTCAATGGAAATGCGGAAGAAGCATTTAACTTCTACAAATCAGTATTTGGTGGAGCGTTTCTTAGGGTTATGCGGTATAAAGACCTGTCAGTACCTGGAGCACCGTATGCTGAAAAGGAAGCGGATAAAGTAATGCATATCGCTTTACCTATTGGAAAGAATATTTTAATGGGTAATGATGTTCCTGAAAGTATGGGTCGGGTAAATGAAAATGAAAACAGGTCCAAGATCTCTATTAGCGCTGCCTCTAAGGAAGAAGCGGATTCCTTATTTAACGGACTCTCTGCAGGTGGAAAAGTAGAGTTTCCCATAGGTGATAGTCCCTGGGGTTCCTATTTCGGAATGTTCAGAGATAAATATGGTATTGAATGGATGGTTGATTTTGATCCAAACTATAAAGGTGAGATGGTATGAGTAAAGTGATTGCTGCAATCAATATGACACTTGATGGAGTATTTGATCATGACGCGGTTAATGCGAGTGAAGAACTGCATCAACATTATGCTGAATTAATCAATGAGGCAGATGTCATATTATATGGTAGGATTACCTATCAGCTGATGGAATATTGGAAAACCGTGTTGGTGCATCCAACCGGAAACATTGCAACAGATGCTTTTGCTGTTAGCATGGATAAAATAGAAAAGATTGTTTTTTCGCGCACCATGGAAGCTTCTAATTGGGATACTGCAACAATAGCAGAGGAAGCACCTGAAAAAGTAATTTCAAGACTTCAAATGCAGCAGGCAGGTACTATTTTAATTGGAAGCCGGAGTTTACTTATTCAATTGATGAAGTTTAACCTGGTGGACGAATTTCAGCTTTGCATTCATCCGATAGTAGCGGGTAGGGGAGCATTGCTATTTGAGCAACAGGATTGGCGGCAATCCTTTCGGCTGATAAAGACCAAAGTGTTGGATTCGGGAGCAATTGTATTATACTACCAACCTGTTTGAATGGAAACTCTTATGAATACATCTCCAACAGTTTTTCAACAGACCTACTTTCATGGAACAAAAGCCGAATTGAAAATAGGTGAATTGATTGAAGTGGGATATAATTCGAATTATGGGAATAATCAGCATTCAAAATACATATTTCTGACTTCCACGCTGGATGCAGCTATATGGGGTGCTGAACTGGCCGCAGGTGATGGTAAAGAACGAATTTATTTAGTTGAACCAACAGGTCCAATTGAGGATGATCCTGATTTAACGGATAAAAAGTTCCCAGGAAATCCTACGAAATCGTATCGTTCTGCGCATGCTTTCCGGGTTGTTGGTGAAGTAACTCTTTGGCAGGGACATGCTCCGGAGCAGCTAAAAGCCATGAAAGAGGGATTGGCTAAATTGAAAGAACAGGGGATAAGTTCTCTTAATGAATAAAACTATAGTAGGATAAAACCGATTAATTATATTATTCTTATCGAGTTCATAGTATTAGTTTACTTGATCAAATTGATATTTGGGAATTACAAGGTATTTCTGAAATCATTAGCAGATCATTTTTTTTCCTGATGAAATCCTGCCCAACCCATTGGAAAAGTTTGCAGAAGTGCATGATAGCAAACACAAAATAAATATACTTTATGCGGTGGTCATGGTGCTGGTTGGAATTGCTTTATTAATTGAATTTTTTATTCTGAAGGAATGACGCAACTTTATAACATTCAATAAATTTCAACGTGAATATCACCATCATTAAATATGTTTTGCTGCTTACGTTGTTGGTAGTATATCTCAGTTATACAGTTCATTCTTTTTTATATATCCGAAAGAGTCCGATTTTTTCCAGGCGCATAAAAATAATTCATCTGATTGCAATTTGGATAGTGCCATTCATTTGGGCATATCTTCTGATGGCTTCAATGCAGCCTGCACCTGGTTCCTACCAAGTTGAACGAAAGGAACCAGACGAGCCGTTTTCTGGACATAGTGTTTGATTTTCGTCAAGAATTAAATTCATAAACTTGATATCCGATATAAAAATAACCGACACCAAACTCCTTTCAGATAACTGGTATATTCTCAAAAAGATCACTTATGACTATTCCAAGCCTGACGGTTCCCGGCATAGCCAAAGCAGGGAAGTGTATGATAGAGGAAATGGAGCTACAATTTTGTTATATAACAAGGAACAGCAAACCGTAGTGCTAACACGTCAATTCAGACTGCCTTCCTTTGTTAATGGCAATGAATCCGGCATGTTGATTGAAGCTTGTGCAGGTTTATTGGATAACGACAATCCGGAAGATTGCATCAGGCGGGAAACGGAAGAAGAAACCGGCTATAAAATCTCAGCAGTTCAAAAGATTTTTGAAGCGTATATGTCGCCCGGTTCAGTTACTGAAATCCTGCATTTTTTCATAGCCGCCTATACCAAAGAGATGAAGCTTTCGGATGGAGGTGGTGCGCAGCATGAAGAGGAGAATATTGAAGTTTTGGAAGTATCTATTGAAGATGCATTGAAAATGATTGATTCCGGTGAAATCCGGGATGCAAAAACTATACTGCTATTGCAGTATGTAAAACTAAAGGGTATACTATGATTCGGGTCAAAATAGGAAAACCCGTCTATTGAACGGGTTTTCTGGTAAGAATTTACTAGCCAAACTGCTTAATACCATCTGTCTGGGTCAGCAGCCTGCGCATCCTGTACATATCTTGATGGCAATTCGGATTTCAGCATATCGCCTGGCTGCAGCGATGGGAAAATGTCTTCCAATGTCCTCACTTCATTCATAAATACCCGGCGATAAATATGCGAACGTGTTAATTTTTTGTAGTCATCAATTCCGGCTGCTCCCATGAGTTCAATAAAGGTTTTGATCGTGTCTTCATGATAATTCGCTACCCGTTGCTTTTTATCAGCAACAACCAGACCTACAGTGAGACTTGGATCCTGTGTTGCCACTCCTGTTGGGCATTTATTGGTATGACACTGTAATGCCTGGATACAACCAAGAGCCATCATCATAGCACGTGCGCTGTTACACGCATCAGCACCAAGCGCAATGGCACGCAGCATGTGAAAACCACTGAGAATCTTACCTGATGCAATGATCCGGATATGCTGTCTGATATTGAATCCGACCAGCATATTATGAACAAATGCGAGTCCGTCCAGCAATGGTGCTCCAACATGGTTGCTGAATTCCTGCGGAGCAGCACCGGTACCGCCTTCTCCGCCATCAACGGTAATGAAATCAGGATAGGAGTCCAGTTCAATCATCGCTTTGCAGATGGCTATGAATTCTGATTTACGTCCGATGCAAAGTTTGAATCCAACTGGTTTGCCGCCAGAAAGCTCCCGCATTTGGGCGATAAATTGCACCAACTCACGGGGACTATTAAACGCTGAATGATAGGGAGGAGAATATACCGTAGTATGAGGCTTCACATGTCGGATGGCCGCAATCTCGGGTGTGTTCTTCTTGGCTGGCAGAATACCACCATGACCCGGTTTGGCGCCCTGCGACAACTTTAGTTCGATCATCTTCACCTGTGGAGTAGCTGCATTTTTTGCAAACACTTCCGGTGAAAAATTTCCATTCTCATCACGTGCACCAAAATATCCGGTACCGATCTGCCAGATAATGTCTCCACCTTCTTCCAGGTGATGGCGGCTCATGCCTCCCTCTCCGGTGTTATGAGCAAATCCGCCGATTTTAGCGCCGGCATTCAGGGCCCGGATTGCATTGCTGCTCAAGGATCCGAAACTCATAGCCGATACATTAAAAATACTGGCTGAGTAGGGTTGTTTACAATCCTTGTTGCCAATCAGCACACGGGGAGAATGATCCAGCTTATGGATGTCCTTTGGCGCAATGGAATGACTCATCCATTCATATCCTTCTTCGTATACATCGAGCTGGGTGCCAAAAGGCATGGTGTCTGTTTCCTGCTTGGCCCGCTGATAAATGGTGGAGCGGTCAACCCTGTTGATGGGGCGGCCGTCAATATCGGATTCAACAAAATACTGATACATTTTTGGGCGGAGGGCCTCCATCCAGTAGCGCATACGTCCAAATACAGGGTAGGTTCTCATGATGGAATGTTTGGTCTGGTTCATGTCAACCAGGCCAAGAACGAAGAGAAAGACAACCAGGGCGAAAAGCAGGTACCACCACGGACTTACATAAAAACTCAATAAAAAGCTAAGCACCAGGCCAATAACAGCGCTGATTACAAAACCGTTTCTCATTTCAATTCTTTAAAAAATTAACTGCAAAGGTATCCAATATTCTGATTTACAAACAGATGTTAGTTTTTCTTTACCTAATATAAAACAAACCTAAAACTGACTTCGGTCAGGTTAAAGATCTTCAGGAACCCCTTTCTTTGTAAGAAACGAATACATCATGAATATCAATATTCAAACGCTTGATTTTACCGCAAAGGATGAATTGAATGAGTTTATTAAAGAGAAAGTGGCAAGGCTGGGTAGGTACCTGGACAATATCATCAGTTATGAAATCACGTTGCGAATTGAAAAGTCTGAAACGAATGATAATAAAATAGCAGATATCCGACTGGTAGTTCCGGGAAATGATTTGCTGGCAAGTTCGCGGGCTTCTTCCTTTGAAAAGGCAACCGCCGAAGCCATTGAAGCCCTGGAAAGACAAATTGAAAAACGCAAAACAAAGGAGGGGTATTGAAATAGATTGTTCCCCCAATGATTCAATTGATTCCATTCTATTATTTCATAAGTAGTTGATTATCGAATCATTAGTAGTTCAAAACTGTAGGATATACGTAGGAAGTGCGTAGGATCAGGCTAAAATCGAGTTTTTTGTAACCTCGGTCAGCATCTAATTAATTGAAAATCAAATAAAAACGGCTCAGCCCGGAATGAAACAATCGGCTCATTTAACAAATAATCGGCTCATCCGGGTTGATAATCGGCTCATCCTGAAAACACAAAACCCGCCAATCGGCGGGTTTTGTTGTTTATCAGTCACTGTTTAATTAGCGAATAAACAGCATCTCTCTGTACTTGGGCAGCGGCCAGTTGGAATCATCTACCAGCAACTCCAGTTTGTCAACACGGTAACGGATCGCATCAAAGAATGGCGCTTTTACCTGGCTTTCGTAAGCAATAGCCTTCGTGCGGGTTTCAGTCATGGCGTTGCATACCTTCCGTGCTTCAATCATTTTTTCTACCAGATCAGATAAGATGTTGATGTGCTCGCTGATCTTCTCCAGGATCTGTAATTGATTCGCATAGCTGCTTTCCTTCAGACCGATTTCCTTCAATCCCTTGATGTTATTGATCAGGATGTTCTGGTACTTTACAGATGCAGGCAATACATGGCTCGTACAAAGCTCTCCCATGATACGGGCTTCGATCTGTACATTCTTAATGTATTTCTCAAGCTCGATTTCATGACGGGCTTCCAGTTCAACATGAGACAATACATCATTGCTTTCAAACAGGTGTTTGGCTTTTTCAGTAACCATTGCATCCAATGCCAGCGGGGTGGTTTTCAGATTTGGCAAGCCACGCTTAGCCGCTTCTTTTTCCCATTCTTCGCTATATCCATCTCCCTCAAACAATACTTTATCGCTCGCAACAATGTATTCACGAATCACATGCATGATCGCGATCTCTTTTTTGTCACCTTTTTCAATCAATACATCCACATCCTGCTTGAATTTCTTCAGCGTGTCGGCCATGATTGTATTGAGAGTGGTCATTGCATTGGCACAGTTTGCAGTGGAACCTACCGCGCGGAATTCAAACTTGTTACCTGTGAAGGCAAATGGTGATGTACGGTTCCGGTCAGTGTTGTCTAACAACAGCTCCGGAATACTTCTGTGCAGATCCAGTTTGAGGATAGCTTCATCCTGTTCGTCAAATTTATCACCAACGCGTTCTTTGATCTCTTCCAGCACTTTAGACAGATAGCCGCCTATGAAGACAGATATGATCGCAGGAGGTGCTTCATTCGCGCCCAAACGGTAATCGTTACTCGCAGATGCAATGCTTGCACGCAGCAGGTCAGAATAATCGTGTACCGCTTTGATGGTGTTCACAAAGAAAGTAAGGAACATCAGGTTGGTCTTCGGCGTTTTACCCGGAGCCAGCAGGTTTACACCTGTGTCAGTTGACATACTCCAGTTGTTGTGCTTACCGCTACCATTGATTCCGGCAAATGGTTTTTCGTGTAATAATACCCGTAAGCCATGTCTGCGCGCTACCCGGTTCATAACATCCATCAGCAATGTATTGTGGTCAACTGCCACACTTACTTCTTCAAATATGGGTGCACACTCAAACTGTGCAGGTGCCACCTCATTATGACGGGTTCTCAGGGGAATACCCAGTTTGTATGATTCGTTTTCGAAATCACGCATGAAGTCATACACCCGCTCAGGTATGGAACCAAAATAATGATCCTCCAATTGCTGACCTTTTGCTGGCGCATGCCCAAATACGGTGCGTCCACTCAATACCAGATCAGGACGTGCATTGAACATGCCTTCGTCGATCACGAAATACTCCTGCTCCCAGCCGAGGGTGGCTGCTACACGGCTTACATTTTTATCGAAATAATTAGCAACTTCAACAGCGCTTTTATTCAGTGCTTCCAGTGATTTCAGCAGGGGAGCTTTGTAATCGAGGGTTTCACCGGTATAAGAAACAAAAATGGTGGGGATACACAGTGTTTTACCATCACCAATTTCCATAATAAATGCAGGAGAAGAAGGATCCCAGGCAGTATAACCACGTGCTTCAAAAGTAGCACGGATACCACCACTGGGGAAAGAAGATGCATCCGGCTCCTGCTGAATCAGGGCAGCTCCGTCAAATTCCTCAATTGCAGTGCCATCTCCTTTTAATGTGAAAAATGAGTCATGTTTCTCAGCGGTAGTTCCGGTTAATGGCTGGAACCAGTGTGTATAGTGCGTAACGCCTTTTGTCTCGGCCCACTGACGCATACCGGCTGCAATCTGATTGGCAACGGTACGGTCAATTTTTTTGGATCCTTTTATAGAGGACAACAGGCTTTTGTAAGCCTCGTCGCTCAGAAATGCCCTGGCTTTCTGCAGCGTAAACACGTTTTCGCCAAACAAGGCTGTGATTTTGGCGGAAGCAGGTCCCTTCGGTGCCTTCCCCTGACTGATGCTATTAATTGCACTTACACGTAATGACATGAGAAATAATTTTTAGCTGTTAATTTTTCCGGTTAAGAATAAATTTCCGCTAAGTTGCTTAAAAAAATGATAACATTTCAGTAATCAATTGATGAATTTCAAATGTTTTTTCTTTTTTTATAAACATTGAAAAAATCATAATGTGTAAGTTGTTTCCCTCCGGCACCAACGATGATTAAGAAAATGAGCAAGGTTTCTGGAATGATTCTGTAACGGATGGTAGCACCCGGAAATGGTATGGTATAACCTATTGACAGATAAAAACTTATACTAAATAAGAAGATCATCCAGAAAAAATCCTGTTCAACCAGTTCAGAACGTCCAGGAAAACGCCGCAGAAACAATAAAAGGATCATACATATGATAAAAATATTTTGTATCACCATCGCATATTGTAAAAGGCCGTTTGCATCCCAGGGGTAAGGCCTGAACAAAATATTATCTAATGCGGCAGGAAGGTTTTTCAGGTAGGTTAACGGGTTTGAATCCAGTGCCGGTATGTCAACCCTGGTTTTCCCTTCCAGCAAAAAAAACTCCTGCTGAACATTCGCCACAGCCTTTGGCAGGTTCAGAGGAGCCGGCAATAAAGAACTGAAAAAAAACAATCCAAACGCGGCCAGGGTAGTCGCGAAAAATGCTTTCTTCCGATTCCATTTTTTTCGCGCTGTCAGCCACCAGCCTGTTACGGGTACCAGGAGTAAGAGGGCAAAACTTGCTTTTATTACAATCATTCCCATCCAGGCCAGCATGGCTGTCCAGGAATTTTTCACCGCAGGTTGCATATACCACTGCCTGTAAATCCTTGAAACAAACAGGCTGAAAAAGAAAAATAACATGGCATCACTGCGGAGTCCGCTTAACCAGAATAATGCCGGAGGATAAAAAAACAGCACCCAAAAGGTCCATTTTTTATAAGCAGGCAATAGATGAACCAATACCTGGTACAGCCAGAATGGTCCCCAGAAACTGATAAAACTAAAGGCGACCATATTGATATAAAAATTCCCCTGGGAATAAAAATTAAATACTCCCAATGGTTTGTTGATGATGGCTTTTTCAAATTTCATCCTGAAATAGGATAGTCCGTCTTTCCACCCGAAATCCTGAATATATTGACGTAGATCAACTTCGTAAACAAAGAAACGAAGTGGGTTAATTTTCATTTGTTCCCATTCCATCAGTGTGTCTTCGTGAATTACCCAGGTATCGTTACCACTATAAAATTGCAGTTGAAGCCAGCCATAGAAACTGGCAGCAAGTATTTTGAAAGTAAAAACAACAGCAAGCTGTGTTGCCGTTAGTCCATAGGCCGCATTTCTCATCAAACGATACAACCAATAATAGAAAAGGGTGAAGGCAATAAGGAACAGAATATAATTCATCATCGTTTCAGGGAATTGTAATCAAATCTATACATTTGAAAGATTAATATTTGATTTTGTGAGCGATAGAAAGAATTTGAGGATCGCATTTGTGTCTAATAACGCATGGTCGATCTATAATTTTAGAATAGATATTATTAAATCACTGCTTGCCGATGGTCATGAGATTATAATTATCACGCCAGATAATGCTATTGTTGAAAAAATAATCACGATTGGTTGTAAACATATCGCGATTGATTTTGATAATAAAGTTGTTAATCCGTTCGCCGATCTGAAACTCCTGATCGATCTGAGCAGGCTGTATAAAAAACTAAAACCGGATCTGGTCTTTCATTATGTTGCCAAGCCTAATATATATGGTACAATTGCAGCTCATAGAAATGGAATCCATTCGGTGGCAATAATAACCGGACTAGGATTCGCATTTTCGAAAAAGAACCTGCTCTATGCAATCATTAAGCAACTCTACAGGTTCTCATTACAAGGAGCCAGGGAGGTACTTTTTCTAAACAATGAAGACGCACTTTTATTTGTTCGGGAACAAATCGTTCCACTCAAAAAAATAAATGTACTTCCAGGAGAAGGCATCAATACTTCTTATTTTAAACCACCCGCAGTTCGTAAAAAAAATCCAACCTTTCAATTCCTGATGACTTGCCGAATGCTAAAAAGCAAAGGTGTTGAAATATTTGTGGAAGCAAGCCGGTTGTTAAAAGCAAAAGATTATGCCTTTGAATCGATTGTATTAGGAGGCTTCGAAGAAAATCACCCTGATTCCATCCCCCCGTCGAAAGTTCAGCAATGGCAGGATCAGGGATTAATCAACTTTCTTGGATTTAAGGAAGATGTCCGTCCTTTTTTAGCCCAGGCGGATGCATTTGTATTTCCCTCTTATTACAATGAAGGTGTTCCCCGCAGCCTGCTGGAAGCTGCCAGCATGGAACTGCCCATTATAACAACCAATAACAAGGGCTGTCGTGATGTAGTGGAAGATAGGATAAACGGATTTCTTTGCCAGTTACAGGATCCGTTTGACCTGGCAAAAAAAATGGAAGAGATGCTGCAGTTGAGTGAACATACACTCATTCAGATGGGGCAAAAGGGCAGAGAAAAAGTAATCAGCCGATTCTGTATGGAAAAAATTATTGATGAATACCGGCGGATCATTTCCAGGGTTTGCTGAATTGTTCAAACCCGGTTTTTTTATAAAGAAAGGGTAAAATCCCGGATCGATTCATTTGATTGGAAAATGTCCAGCTGCTTAGGTCCGGACCTTTGAATTCAAATGCTTCCACTGCATCCATCGTAAAATTACCCAGGTCATTGTCCAGCATGAAAAAATTCCCCCCATAGTTTTGAACAAAAGATTTCAGCCAACTGGTCGAAGAACAAATTACCGGTAATTCATATGCCAGGTATTCCAATAATTTACTGGATGTCTGTATGTCGTAGGGTTTTATGTTTGGCCGGTAGTCAATCCCGAAACGAGCCTGCGAAAAATAATGTCCCAGTTCTGCTTGTGGAACCGGTCCGAGGAAGGTTATATTACTGGCACTGCGATACTTGTCCTGAAGAATGGAATATTCTCTTGAAAGCACCAACAGGCTGCGGTCCTTTAATTGGCCATTGCTAAAGAGATTGAGTAATCGTTCCGGTTTCCTGTCAGCGGTTAAAGAACCGGCATATACAAAATCATAAAGCGTTTCAGCTTTCAATTTTTGATAATTCGCGGGTAAAACAGGGGTAAACATATCCCGATATCCATATGGAACAGCATCCTTAAAGCCCATCTCCAATCGGGTTGCTTCGTTTAAGAATAGTCTGTAATCCGGTTGACTTGTAAACCATCTCTTGATCCGGTTTTTTAATGTCGCAAATGGAGGGGTAGATGGAGAGGCATATTCGTGGATAACTACCGAAGGCTGGGAAGATTTTATCCAATGGGTACCCATCATATGCCATTCTACGGTTAAGGAATGACTTGCTCTTTCCCTGGGATGCAACTCCACCGTAGAGACACCCAGGCGCTCAAAAAAACTTTTGTATGCTTTCAGTTCAGGCAGAAATGCCTTGCCGGGATGTATAAAGCCAATTTTCGGGGGAGCCTCCATAGCAGATTAAATAAACTGATTTCGATTTTTTCAAATGTAGGAAAGGATTTTTCGCAATCAGGAGATTTTTAGTAGTTGATTTCACAGGCTCAGTCCGGTCCCTTACCTTTGCGCTTTCTTACACTATCCACCAAAAAACATGGAAATAACCGTAACAACCGCCCAGCAACTGCGCCTTACTGCAGAAGAGTTCGAGCTGATCAAAGAAAAACTGGGCCGCACGCCAAATTTCAATGAATTGTGTGCTTTTTCCGGCATGTGGAGTGAACACTGTTCGTATAAAAACTCCATCAAATGGCTCAAAACCCTCCCGCGTGAAGGTGGAAAAATGCTGGTAGCGGCCGGAGAAGAGAATGCCGGACTCATGGATATGGGCGACGGATACGGTGTGGTATTTAAAATCGAAAGTCATAACCACCCCTCCGCTATCGAACCCTTCCAGGGAGCTGCCACAGGGGTTGGAGGTATACACCGGGATATCTTTACCATGGGCGCACGTCCCATCGCAGCCCTAAACTCCCTGCGTTTTGGTAAACTCCAGGAAGCCAAAACCCAGCACCTGCTCGGTGGAGTGGTGCACGGGATCGGCCATTACGGCAATTGCTTTGGGGTGCCGACAGTAGGAGGAGAAATCTATTTTGAACAATGTTATCATACCAACCCTCTTGTTAATGCGATGAGTGTAGGCGTGGTAAAGGCCGGAGGAACCGTTAGCGCCACTGCCGAAGGGATTGGCAATCCGGTTATGTTCGTCGGTTCTGCTACCGGTAAGGATGGAATCGGTGGAGCTTCTTTTGCATCCGCTGATATAACTGCCGAAAGCGCAGAAGAGCTGCCTGCTGTTCAGGTAGGTGACCCTTTCCAGGAAAAGAAACTGCTTGAAGCCTGCCTTGAAGTGATCCAGACAGGAGCAGTGGTAGGCATGCAGGATATGGGTGCTGCCGGTATTATCTGTTCTACCGCTGAAATGAGTGCGAAGGGAAAAGTAGGTATGCGGATTGACCTGGATAAGGTTCCAACCCGTCAGGCCAATATGAAAACCTGGGAACTCCTGCTCAGCGAAAGCCAGGAGCGGATGCTGATGGTGGTGGAAAAAGGTAAAGAAGCTGTTGTTGAAGCCATCTTCGAAAAATGGGATCTGCCCTGTTCGGTAATTGGAGAAGTTACGGGCGATGGCATCCTGAATTTCTACATGCACGGTGAACTGGAAGCATCCATCCCGGCAGAAGAACTGGTACTGGGTGGAGGTGCTCCCCAATACGACAGACAGTATGAAACACCTGCCTATTTTAGTAATATAAAGGAATTTGATCCATCATCTGTTGCCCAGCCGGCGGACTATAAAAATGTGGCGCAACAATTGGTTAACCTGCCCAATATCGCCTCTAAGCGTTGGGTATATACACAATACGACAGCATGGTTGGAACTGGCAACACTTCTACCAATGCGCCAAGTGATGCCGCAGTTGTATTAGCTAAACCTTCTGATAAGGCGCTGGCTATAACAACCGATTGTAACAGTCGCTATGTTTTTGCAGATCCTTACAAGGGTACAATGATTGCCGTTGCCGAAGCTGCCCGCAATATTGTCTGCTCTGGTGGTGAACCACTGGGCGTAACCAACTGCCTGAATTTTGGTAACCCGTATGATCCGCAGGTATATTATCAATTCGTTCATGCGATTAAAGGAATGGGAGATGCCTGCCGCCGTTTCAATACACCAGTTACAGGTGGTAACGTGAGCTTCTATAACCAGAATCCGGATGGACCTGTGTACCCCACTCCAACGATTGGTATGGTGGGATTACTGGATTCCTACCAGGATCGCATGACACTCGGATTTCATGCAGCAGGAGACCTGGTTTACCTGGTTGGAAAAGCAACCAATGATATCAACAGCTCCGAATACCTGCAAAAAATTTGTGGTGTCGAATTTTCTCCGGCTCCTCAATTCGACCTGGAAGAAGAATTTCAGTTGCAGGCAACTATTTTACAATTAATCCGTTCGAAAAAAATAAGTTCTGCCCACGATATCAGTGAAGGGGGAATGTTTATCACTCTGCTGGAAAGCGGTTTTGTAAACGGACTTGGATTCGATATTCAAACTGACAACTCCATCCGTAAAGATGCTGATCTGTTTGGTGAAGGTCAGAGCCGGGTTGTAGTTTCCGTTAAACCTGATCAGCAAGCAGGTTTTGAATCAATGCTGGGAACTGCTTCATTTCGGTTACTGGGTACCGTTACCAATGGTGAGATCCGTGTGGATGGCGACAACTGGGGTTCAGTTGATGAATGGAAGAATCAGTATGATACGGCTATTGAGAAATTCCTGGCCGGACATGAATCTGAACATGCTTTGAGTGCACTATAATTTTCAGAACCAGAATGGCTGTAGCAAGTGACCTGTTCCAGTTTTTTAATATCACTCCAGACCTGGTTTGTATAGCAGGGAAAGATGGGTATTTGAAGAAGGTGAACAACGCGGTTTTGGAGGTCCTGGGATATAGCGAGGAAGAACTTCTCTCAAAACCAATCAGGGATTTTATCCATCCGGATGACAGGCAGACTACTGCTGAAACGCGGGCGGCTATGATTGAAGGGAAAGTGCTGCGCAATTTTGAAAACCGCTATCTGACGAAAAATGGAGGTGTGGTATGGCTTGAGTGGACTTCCATTTACAATCCGGATAAAGAACTGGTATTTGCTATTGCCAAGGATATTTCAAAGCGAAAAAAAGTTGAGAAAGAGATAGAGGCGGAATATGAAAAATTCAAAAGCCTGGCTACTCATTTTCGCTCAAGTATGGAAGAAGACCGTAAATTCCTTGCCTCCGAGTTGCACGAGGAAATGGCCCAGCTCGCCTCTGTAATAAAAATGGATATCGACTGGGTCGTTCGAAGGGAAAGCAATCTTTCACCAGGAAGCAGAAACCGGCTGGAGCATGCTATCGGAATAACGGACTTGTTAATTGCAACCATTCGAAGGATCACTTTCAGTATAGGATCTTCCATGCTGGAGCATGTCGGTTTAAGTGCTACCCTGGAATGGCAATGCCGGGAATTCTCCCTACTTAGCGGTGTTCCTTGCACCTTTTCGTCCAACCTGAGTGAAGGTCCTACAGGAGGGATGGAGGTTGATTTTCTTCGTATCAGCCAGGAAGCGCTAACTTCTTTTATGCTGAATACGGAGGTTCGTAAAGTTGAAATTGAACTGGATCAGACAGCTTCAGGATTTTGTTTATCCATTCACCTGCACTATAAAATCATCATCAATCGCCAGTTGTTTGCCAATACGCTGGACAGGATTCGCGACCGTGCCAGTTTTATCAATGCACAGGTTGCTGTTGAGGAGGATGAAAGCGGAATTACCAGCATTCGAATACTGGCAGCTGTCTGATTTCAGGATTCCCTTAGTACCTTTATCCAATGGACAATAAAGATGTTATTGTAGTAACCGGGGCAGCCGGATTTATCGGAAGTTGTATGGTTGGGTACCTGAATCTGAAAGGCTATTCCAACCTCGTGCTCGTGGATGATTTTTCAACAAAAGCCAAAGAGCCGAATCTCATAGGTAAAAACTACCTGGAAAAAATAGAAAGGGAAGTTTTTTTTGAATGGTTGCAAAACCATCGCCCTAAAATTGCCTTCATCTTTCATTTAGGCGCTAGAACAGATACTACTGAATTTGATTACAGTATTCATCAGCGATTGAACGTGGAATATTCCCAGAAGATCTGGAATTATTGTGTGGTTCACTCTATCCCCCTGGTTTATGCCTCTTCAGCTGCCACTTATGGAAACGGCGAATTCGGTTATGAGGATACGCATGAGTTGCCCTTTCAATTGGAGCCGTTGAATCCTTATGGAGTTTCAAAGAATGAATTTGATAAATGGGTTTTACATGAATCTACCCATCCTCCTTTCTGGGCTGGATTGAAGTTCTTCAATGTGTATGGGCCCAATGAATATCACAAAGGCAGAATGGCATCCGTAATCTGGCATTCGTTTAACCAGATCCGGGATCAGGGATTTGTAAAACTATTCCGGTCGCACCGTCCTGATTTCAAAGACGGACAGCAATTACGGGATTTCATTTATGTGATGGATGTCATAAAAGTTTGTTACTGGCTGATGGAGCATCAGCCGGAATCCGGATTGTACAACCTCGGAACCGGAAAGGCGCGCAGCTTTGAAGACCTGGTGAAAGCAACCTTTGCCGGACTCGGTAAAGAGCCGCGGATTGAGTTCATTGATATGCCGGAAGATATCAGGGGAAAGTATCAGTACTTTACGGAAGCCAGCATGGGCAAGTTGACAGCCGCGGGTTACCAGGAAAACTTTTATTCACTGGAAGACGGAGTAGGAGAGTATGTGCGCAATTACCTGTCTCCAGGCCACTATTTTTAAAGCAAGCAAGTTGATAATATGAGCAAAACCATAGCCATCATAGGCGGAGGAAACCTCGGCCTGTCCATTGCGGAAGGATTGACTGCGGGAGGATTTTTATCTCCCGGCCAGATCACCATCACGCGTCGCAATACCACCCTGCTGCAGCCTTATCAACAGCAGGGTATGACCATAACCAGTGATAATGCCGCCGCTGCCGCAGGTTCGGATGTGATCCTGCTGGCGGTCAAACCTTTTCAGATCAGGGAAGTGATCCGGGAGATTGCACCGAACCTGTCAGCCGATAAACTATTGATTTCAGTAGTAACCGGTGTAAGTATGCAGGAAATGCGTACAGAATTGCTGGAGGACAGGGTTCCGGCGATCTTTCGGGCCATGCCCAATACGGCGGTAGCCATCCGCGAAAGCATGACCTGCCTAAGCCATTCCAAAGCTAAGCCCGACCAGGTAGACTGGGTTTTAGAGTTATTTAGCCAGGTAGGAAGAGTGGTAATCATTGATGAAAAGCTGATGGATGCGGCTACTGTACTCGGAGCCTGCGGTACTGCTTACGCGATGCGTTATATCCGCGCCAATATTCAGGGAGGGATTGAAATCGGATTTGATGCCAAAACAGCCAGTCTGATAGCTGCTCAAACGGTAAAAGGGGCAGCGGAACTGCTGCTACAGAAAGGTACCCACCCGGAATATGAAATAGATAAGGTAACAACACCGAAAGGCTGTACTATTGCAGGACTGAACGAAATGGAGCACCAGGGGTTCAGTTCTTCCCTTATTAAAGGGATATCAGCGAGTTTTTTGAAAATACAGGCCGACAAATAATATTTGATTCAGTTGTTCGTTTAAGTTCAAGGAAGAGGTAAGGGAAATCACCTAGAGATTAAGTTTTTTTTATACCTTTGCCGCTCCAACCCTGTGAATAACATAGAATTTAAAAGTATGAAGCGAAATTTAAGTGTCTGGATATTGTTGGTGGAGATATTGGCGATCGTTGTGATTCACTCGAATAAGGATCAGGCGGAAAAAATAAAAGAGATCTTCATGAAAAGAAATCATTCCGCATTCATAAAAACAACTCCAATTCAGCCGATGGAAGTTTCTCAATTGAACATAAAGTAATAAGCAATAATCACCAAAAGGAAAAAATAGGCATCCGGGTTTCCGGGTGCCTATTGTCTTTTTACCCTATCTTTGCATGACCTCCCGGATGAACATATTGCAATTTTCCGCAAGGTCACATCAGCCGCGTTCACTATAATAAAATTTATCAGGTAATTTGATTTGCAACTGGCCTATTGGCCAAGGGCAATTATTTTTTTGAACGTAGCCCATTGGAATAAAAATTGAAACTGAATTGATATGGCCAAGTACATTTTTGTCACAGGTGGAGTAACATCTTCCCTGGGTAAAGGAATTATTGCGGCATCCCTGGGTAAGCTGTTACAGGCCAGGGGGCTGAAAGTGACGATCCAGAAATTTGATCCATATATCAATGTGGATCCGGGTACGCTGAACCCTTACGAACATGGCGAATGTTATGTTACTGAAGATGGCGCAGAAACCGATCTGGATCTGGGGCATTACGAACGATTTCTGAGCATATTTACGAGCCAGGCAAATAACGTGACCACAGGCAGGATTTATCAGACTGTAATCAACAAGGAAAGAGAAGGCGCTTACCTGGGTAAAACTGTTCAGGTGGTTCCGCATATTACGGATGAAATCAAAAGACGGATGCTGCTGCTTGGACAAGGGGGATTTGACATTGTAATTACTGAAATAGGTGGAACCGTAGGGGATATCGAAAGTTTACCTTTTATAGAAGCCGTACGTCAGTTGCAATGGGAATTGCCTGAAGAAGATTGTATGGTGGTTCACCTTACCCTGATCCCTTATCTGAAAGCCGCCAAAGAATTAAAAACGAAACCTACGCAACACAGTGTCCGTATGCTGAGCCAGGAAGGTGTGCATCCGGATGTAATTGTTTGCAGAACAGAGGAGCCACTGGGTCCTGAAATAAGGAGGAAGATTGCCCTTTTCTGTAATGTGAAAAAAGAAGCGGTGATTGAAGCGGCTGATGCCCCAACTATATATGAAGTACCCCTTGCTATGATGCGGGAAAAGTTGGACCTGATCTGCCTGAAGAAAATGAACATCACACAGTATTCAGAGCCGGAGTTAAGCAAATGGAAAGAATTCCTTGATAAACTGAAATATCCGAAGAGTAAGGTTACGATTGGTTTAATAGGAAAATACATTGAGTTGCAGGATGCTTATAAATCCATCCTCGAAGCATTTGTACATGCAGGAGCAATGAATGAGTGTAAGGTGAATATTGTGAATGTACACAGTGAATTCATAACAGACGAAAATGTGGTGGAAAAATTGAGTCATCTCGATGGCTTATTGGTAGCTCCCGGTTTCGGTCATCGTGGAATTGAGGGTAAGATCATTGCGGTAAAATATGCACGTGAAAATCAGTTGCCCTTCTTTGGCATTTGCCTGGGGATGCAGATGAGCGTTATTGAATATGCCCGCAATGTGCTGGGCTGGACGGATGCACATTCCACTGAAATGGATCCGAATACCAAACGTCCGGTTATTGACCTGATGGATGCACAGAAATCGGTAACTGCCAAAGGGGGTACCATGCGATTAGGTGCTTATCCCTGCAAAATAATGGAAGGTACACTTGCACACCAGATTTATGGAACTACAGAGATCTCGGAACGTCACCGCCATCGCTGGGAATTCAATAACCAGTACCTGGCTGATTTTGAAGCATCCGGAATGGTAGCCAGTGGAAAAAATCCCGAAACTGGTTTGGTGGAAATCGTTGAAATTCCAGCACATCCGTTCTTTATTGGCGTACAATACCACCCGGAATTGAAAAGTACTGTAGAAAATCCCCAACCTATATTCGTTCACTTTGTAAAAGCCGCCAAGGAATTTGCAGAAAGGAAAGAGGGGGTGAAGGTGCTACAGAGTATGGAGTAGAGTGACGGGGCGTGGCCTCTCACGTTTCACGTCTCACATCTCACGTTTTCCCTATCTTCGCAGGTCTTAAAAATAGTTTGGATGCAAAGCATGGATCGTAATACGATAATTGGTTTTGTGCTGTTAGGGGTACTTCTTTTTGTTTATCTGTTTATTTCTTCCAAGAGTAGCAGGGAATTAGAGGCACAACGGCTCCGGCAGACGGATTCACTGGCAAAAATTGAAATGGCCAAACAGCAGGCTGCCCAGGCAAGGATCAAGGACAGTGCTGCGCAGGTAACTGCAACACTGGACTCGAATGCCACAGGATGGGCCCGTCACCTGGTTGGGACCAGTTCATTTCATACCATAGAAACGGACCTCTTAAGAGTAAAATTCAGCAACAAAGGTGGTCAGCCGGTGCAGGTAGAACTGAAAAAGTACAGTCGCGCAGACAGTAGCCTGGTTTCAGTAATAGAAGATGGCAGCGACCAGTTCAGCTTCCCGGTTTTGACAGCTCCAAACCAGAGCACAGCATCTGCTGATTTGTTTTTTCAATTGAAATCTACCCAGCAGGATGCTTCTGGAAACCATATCATCGTGTATGAGGCAAGCGGTGCTACCGGCGAATCTATTCAGCAGGAATATATTGTTCATCCGGCTTCTTACCTGATCGATTTTAATCTGAGGTTACAGGGAACTACTTCCATGATACCACAGCAGAATCTGCAACTTCAGTGGAATGTTGCGGCTATGCAACAGGAAAAGGATGCCCGGTATGAAAGAGAGCAATCGCAATTGATCCTGGTGGAAAATGGCGAATACGACTATTTCAACCTCTTCTCAAACGACACGGAAAGCTTTGATAATACCGTTCAATGGGCCAGTATCAAACAGCGCTTTTTCAACGCAACCCTGATTAATAAAGAAAAATTCGACAAAGCAAAATTTGACTGGACTACACCTGCAGATGACAGTTCCCGCATGATCGTGGCTGTTAAAGCCAACTTTGAAAAAAAGCTTCCCGCAGGAACCCAGGCAACTTTGCCGATGCAGTTTTACTTTGGTCCGAATGATTATAAACTGCTTCGATCACTGGGTATTGAGGACATGGATAAGATCGTGAACCTTGGACAGGGGCCCTATGCTTTTGTCCGTCCGATTAACCAGTATATCGTAATGCCCGTTTTTGACTTTATCAAGAAGTTCTTCAATTCTTACGGTTTAGTGATCGCACTGCTGACCATTTTCATCCGGCTGATTACTTCGCCCCTTGTTTATTCCAGTTACCTGAGTGGTGCGAAGATGAAAGCCTTACGTCCGGAAATTGATGCACTGAAAGCAAAATACGGTGATGATCAGCAGACCTTCGGGATGGAACAGATGAAACTCTTCCGTGAAGCGGGTGTTAATCCATTGGGAGGTTGTATTCCCGCGTTATTGCAAATTCCGATCTTCTTTGCCTTGTATAGCTTCTTCAATTCTTTCCTTGCATTGAGGGGAGAATCCTTTTTGTGGGCTACCGATCTGTCTATGTATGATGTGATTACCAAAATACCCTTCCACATACCCTGGTTTGGTGATCATGTGAGCCTGTTTACACTGACGGCGGTAATTACGAGTTTCCTGATTTCTATCTACAACATGAATATGACACCGGATCAGAACAATCCGATGTTAAAATACATGCCGTATATCTTCCCTGTACTGCTGTTGTTTTTCTTTAACAGACTGCCATCGGCGCTTACCTGGTATTATACGGTCTCCAACCTGATTACGCTTGCGTTGCAGTGGGTAATTCAGAATTATATCATTGATCACGATAAAATCGTGGCTCAACTGGCAGCCAACCGGTCGAAACCCAAATCGAAGTCCAAATGGCAGGAGCGCTTGGAGCAAATGCAGGAAACACAAAAGAAGGTGCAGGAAATGCAGAAAAAAGGCAAATAGCCAACTAAAAATGGTTATTTTCCGTCTGCTTATCAGCATGATCAACATGAAAACAACCTTTTTTACCCTACTGGGCCTTTTTTTGATGACAGGGATTTTCGCCCAGAAAAGAGTATCCGATCTGACCATCGTGTATGATGCGGTAATAACTACAGGTGCAGCTGAACCCAAGCTGGCGGATGCATTTGACGGTGCAACCACTACAGTTTACCTGAAGGGCGGCCTGAGTCGCTCAGAAATGCAAAGTGCCCTGGCAAGTTTTACTACCATTCACGATGCAAGATCCGGCTCTGCAGTGGTATTGCAGGAAGTGGGCGGACAAAAAGTGCTGATTCGTATGACTGCAGCCGACTGGAAAGATAAGAACCGCAGGTATGAGGGGATTGAATTCACAACTTCAGGGGAAACCAAGCAACTGGCTGGTTATACTTGTAAAAAAGCAGTAGCCTCCCTTAAAGATGGTTCAACTTTTACGGTGTTTTATACAGAAGACCTGGTGCCTGAAAACAATCATTATAATTCCCAGTTTACCAACCTCCGCGGACTTCCACTTGAATACGAACTACAGCAGGGGAAACTTACGATCAAATATGTGGTATCACAGGTTTCATTGAATCCGGTTCCGGTGTCAAAATTTGATATTCCAAAGTCGGGTTATAGGGAGATGAGTTATGAGGAAAGCAAGAAGGGGAGGAGGAATTAGGTGAAAGGTGAAAGGTGAAAGGTGAAAGGTGAAAGGTGAGAAGGCATTTTTAAATTAAATGGAAAATAAACCCAATAGCCTTATTCGTGAATAGAACTGGAGTAGTTCACGTAAAATAAAATTCGAAAAGAAGAAAAAGTGAAGAAAACGGTAATCGGAGGATTACTTATTGATCCGTACTTTCAGATTCAGCATTTGGGTGCTGTTGTTGCAGGGAACAGTTTTACCTACAGAAATTCTGCTGTTGTAAGGCATAATGTAGGTAGTGTTTCCTTTCTGGTAGGTTACCAGGGTATTGATAGCTAAAGATCCGTTGTTGGTTTTGGAACTGTTGAACCCTAAGCTTCCTTTATAACTGGGACCGGCTTTTAACGTAAAGCCAGCAGTTGTTCGGATAGGAATAAACTCCTCTGTAGCTTTAGTAGCCTTTTTGTTTTTTTTCTCTCCACCCATACTTGCACCGGCAAAACCAGCAAAGCCCAGGAAAAGGGCAGCTACCAGCAGTTTAAGGCTGTGTCTGGAAAGTCTGGTATGGAGGTTTAACAACATATTTGTACAAAAATAGCTAAAAGATTTGGAAAATTCTTAACCGTTGATCACAAATTTTAATATATATGTAACGCATGTTAATAAAATTTGTTACATAAACTTGGAACTTTTTTTTGTTTAAGGTATATTGTATTAACCAAGATTCATGAAAGAATACCCCTTTCGACAGGACAAAGAGGACATGGAGGAATTATTGAGGATGTACAACGACAGGAAATCCGGCCGTTCGAGCAGCTTTCTCGATGAGGAATCCTTTGAGAAAATCATTAATTATTTTGATGATAAGGAGGATTTGGTGCAGGCCCAGGAAGCCTGTGAGCTGGGGGTAGAGCAATTTCCCTATTCTGCAGCCCTTCTTTTCCGAAAAGCGGATATTCTGATAGCCACCCGTAAATACAGGGAAGCCCTGGAAGTACTGGATCTGGCTGAATTACTCGATAGCAGGAATATCGAACTTTTTATTCTTCGCACAGATGCTTACTTGGCCCTGGATGAACAGGGGAAGGCCATCCACTTATTGGAAACCGCCCTGCATGAGTTTGAGGGGGAGGAAAAAATTGAGCTGCTGTTTGAACTCGCGGATGTCTACGATGACTATGAAGAGTTCGAGAAGATCTTCGATTGCCTGAAGCTCATTCTGGAGCAGGAACCAACCAATGAAGAAGCATTGTATAAAATTTGCTTCTGGACAGATTTTACCGGGCGAAATGAAGAAAGTATCAAATTACATCAATGGATACTGGAGGATTACCCTTACAACGAGCTGGCCTGGTTCAACCTTGCCGCTGCCTACCAGGGCTTGAAATTGTATGAAAAAGCGATTGATGCCTACAAGTATGCCATCGCGATAGATGAAAAATTTGATTATGCCTACCGGAATATGGGAGATGCCTATATCCGTCTCCGTAAGTTCAGGGATGCCATTGAAGTCCTGGAAAAGGTGCTGGAATTGTCGAGGCCCGAAGATGTTATTTTTGAGGCGATAGGTCATTGCTACGATAAGCTCAAAAACTATGGACAGGCCAGGATTTATTACCGAAAAGCTGTACACCTGAATCCCGATGACAGCAAATTGTATTACAAAATTGCCTGTACATATATAAACGAAGAACAATGGTCTCAGGCTGTGAAGCAACTGGAAACAGCTATGCAGATCCATAAATCTGTTCCCGAATTCAACCTGGCCATGGGAGAATGTAAAGTGCAACTGGGCGAAGTAAAAGATGCTATCTTTTATTTTTCCAACGTGGTAAGAGCAAAGCCCAAAAGTGTCCAGGGCTGGGAAGCCCTGATTCGTTGTCTTTATCTGAACAGGTTTTACGAAGAAGCGATTGAACAGGTGATGGCAGCCTTGCAGCACACCGAGGGAAAACCGGTTTTTATATATTATAAAAGTGCCATATTGTTTGCCCAGGGCAAATCCAAAGAGGGATTACTGTTTCTGGAAAGAGGCTTGCAAAAAGCCCCTCGGCAGTTAAAAGAATTCGTTGCGTTAAACCCTACTATCCTTCAAAATCAGCTGGTGGTGGACCTGATTGCACGCCATCGAAAAACCGGAAAAGCATAATGTGGCTGCTGTTTCCTATTTTTGCGCGGTTTCTATCCAAAAAAATGTTTAAATGAATTTTAACCTATCACAAATTCCTGAACGGGTTGCCAAACCACGTAAGAGCGGAATTACCATGGTAATGGATAAGGGTCTGAGTATTGAAGAAGCAAAAAATTTTCTTAGTGTAGCACATCCGCATGTAGACATCGTGAAGTTTGGATTCGGAACATCTTTTGTAACTCCCAACCTGAGAGAAAAGATTGCCGTATATAAATCCTTTGGCATCCCTGTTTATTTTGGTGGTACGCTCTTTGAAGCTTTCCTTATTCGTAATCAATTCGAAGATTTTATTGCCGTCTGCAAAGATTTTCAAGTGGATTATATGGAAGTGAGTGATGGTTCTATCACCATCCCGCATGCTGAAAAATGCGGTTATATCGAAAAGCTCACAAAACACGGAACTGTTCTTAGTGAAGTGGGAAGTAAAGATGCGGCACATATTATTCCTCCCTATAAGTGGATTGAGTTGATGAGAGCAGAACTGGAAGCAGGATCTACTTATGTAATTGCCGAAGCTCGTGAGGCAGGAAATGTTGGTATCTATCGCGGAAGTGGTGAAGTTAGAGAAGGGTTGGTGCAGGAAATTCTCACCCAGATTCCAGAAGAAAAAATTATCTGGGAAGCTCCTCAAAAAGCCCAGCAGTTATATTTCATAGAGCTGATCGGTTGTAATGTTAATCTCGGTAATATCGCGCCATCAGAAATGATTTCGCTCGAAGCTATGCGGTTGGGCCTCAGGGGTGATACCTTCCACCTGTTCCTGAATAAAGAAATGGCCTGATGCGTTACTTTGGTTTAATTGGCTATCCCTTAAGTCATTCGTTCTCCAAAGCCTACTTTAACCATAAGTTTGAGCAGGAAGGAATTCCTGCACTGTATGAAAATTATCCCATCCCTTCGATAGAGGAGTTTCCGGTATTACTCCGGCAGCATCCTTCCATCGAAGGGATTAATGTTACCATTCCCTATAAAGAAGCGGTTGTCCCTTATTTACACAGTATTTCGGATGTGGTTAGAAAAACGGGTGCCTGTAATTGCATTCGCATCAGGAACGGACAGCTTGAAGGCTTTAATACAGATGTTCTGGGTTTTGAAAAGTCACTGCTGAAATCACTTCAACCAATGCATGATCGTGCACTGGTACTGGGTACAGGAGGGGCTTCAAAAGCAGTACAGTTTGTGCTGGACAAACTTCACATACCCTATACCGTTATAAGCAGAAGAAAAGATCCTGCGGCTGGCATTATCAGTTATGATGAGCTCACTGCTGAGCTTCAGCAATCAGCTCATTTATGGATTAATACTACTCCCCTTGGTATGCATCCGGATACGGATAGTTGTCCCCCGGTAGATTATGAACAACTTGGACCTGACCATTATCTCTACGACCTTGTTTACAATCCATCTGAAACCCTGTTTTTAAAAAAAGGTAAGGAACGGGGAGCTATAACCGAAAATGGGCACGACATGTTATTGATCCAGGCAGAGGAAGGGTGGAAAATCTGGAATGCAGACTAACTTACAACGATTCAATTGTGGCTTTGGCTTCAACTGGTATGCTGACAATTTTTTTAAGCGTATAATCATAACAGACCATACCGGTTCTTGCATTGGCAATCACTTTGCTGACTCCTGCAACTGTTTTCAGCAACTGGTAATACAGCTCAAAACCAACTCTGCCAAATTCAGTGGCGATTACTTTGACAATTACTTCCTCCCCATAAAATAATTCCTGTTTAAATTCAATGGCCACATCGCTCATGATGAGTCCGGTTCCCCCGAAATTCATTTCTGTATAACCGGCCTTTTGTAAAAATCGCATCCTGGCCTCATGAATGATACTCAGGATGGTATCATTACCAACATGGCCTCCATAATTAAGATCGGTGATGCGAACAGGAAGCCGGGTTTCAAATGAAAATCCGGATGGCATGGTGAGTTTGATGCGGGCCATTTAAGCAGTGTTTATTTTTCCTCCAGAATTTCCACTAACTGAAGTATATCAAAAAGATTTCCCGGATCGGGAGTATATTGAGAGGTGAGTATTTTTTGTTCAATGGAATTAATGGAAGATCGGTTATATACGTTGTCACCAGGATAGGTCAGCTGGTGATAAATCGGAGCATACTTGGCAGACAGGCGTACCGGGTTGCCGGTATTGGATGCGATGCGGATGTATCGCCGATCTGTTTCCTGTACGGGTAATTGTTTGAGCGCGGGATTCAAAAACTGGCTAACCAGCTCTTTTTGCCAGTTCCTTCCTGTTGTTTCCATCGAAATGCGATTTCGCTTTACCAGGGAATATGCCGGATCTCTTGGATCACGATTTTTTCCTCCCTGATTCCGATTAAAAGCTGTTTGTTTATCAGGATACGTTGCATCGGTATATTCCTCCACAGAAGGTGTTGTCGAAAGAGCAGGTGGAACTGCCCCCGACGGAGTGGCTGCAGCCTGTTCGGTAGTAAGCGGAATCGTAGAGGTTGCCATCTCCCCGCCACCTTTAAATGGGGATGACCAGAGAAACCAGGCAATAACACCGATTATTGCAGCTGCTGCTCCATACCGGACCAGGTAGGGGGAAAGTGTTCGTACCGGAACATCTCCTATTTTAAAAGCAGGTTGAGGTGTGCCGGAGACTTGTTCAGTGATGGCTGTCCAACTGGAAACAGGAGGAGCCGCTTCCCAGTTATTGAGTTTATGTGCCAATTTTTTTTCCGCGTTCCATTCACTCAGTTCGCGTGAGATATTTTCCCAGGCTCCCGGTGGCGGACTGGCTTCCCATTGATTTATTTTATGACTGAGTGGATCCCTCATCGCTTGGCTTGTTTACGTTGTACTCCTAGAAATTCGGCAACTTTTTTTTGCAGAATTGATTTTGCCCTGGCCAGTTGCGATTTACTTGTTCCTTCGCTAATGGATAGGAGTTCCGCAATTTCCTTATGCGAGTAACCTTCAATAACATATAGATTAAAGACTGCCCGATACCCTGGGGAAAGTTCCTGAACCAGTTGAACAATATCCCTTTCAGCCAGCTGATCCAATACGGAAACCGAAGCATCTTCGATGCCTCGTTCCTCCTGTTCCGAGATACTGTTCAGATGAACTTTCCTTCGATATTGTTCAATAGAAGTATTGACAAAAATTCGACGCATCCAGCCTTCAAACGATCCTTCGTGCCGGTATTTTTCCAGATTACGGAAAACTTTGATAAATCCTTCCTGTAATAGATCCTGTGCGTCATCATTATTACCCGCATACCGTAGACAAACCGCATACATTTTAGGTGCATACTTCTGGTAAAGGGCCTCCTGCATCTTCGGATCACCTTCAATACTTCCTTTGATTAAGTCGCTATCGTTCATAGTTTGGTTGCCTCCACTAATAAAAAATCCACCAGTTTGTCAGTGGCTTTTCGCCTGTGACTGTATTGTTGTTTCTCTTCCAGCGTCATATCGGCGAAACATCTTTCCGATCCATTGGGAATAAATATCGGATCATATCCAAAACCCTGATTACCACTTGGCTGTTCGCTGATGCGGCCCTCACAAATACCTTCGAACTGGTATTCCTTTCCGTTTAAAATTAAGGAAATGACAGTTCTGAAGCGGGCCCTGCGATCATTTTCATTCCGGAGTACTTCCAGGAGTTTACCGATATTTTCTTTTGCACCTGCATTGCCACCGGCATAGCGGGCAGTTTGAACACCAGGCGCTCCACCTAGGGCCTTTACTTCCAAACCTGTGTCCTCACTAAAACAGTTTGCGCCGGTTATAGAATGAATTACCCTGGATTTCTCACTTGCATTTTCTTCCAGACTATCATAAGGTTCGGGGATATCCTGCTCAATGCCAGCCTGGCTGAGTGTTTTCAGCTGAATGGATGGGGGCAGGAGCGGTTGGATCTCAGCAATTTTGTGGAGGTTATTGGTAGCAAAAATCAGTTCCATAATTGTTTGTTTAAGCCTGTATACCCAGCATGGTTTTTAATCCTTCCCACAATTGTCTTTTCAAAGGCTTCACAGCTTCTGTTTGCTGATTCAGTTCTTCCAGAGCTGGGGCTATCATCATCTGGAAATCCTGCATTCGTTGTGGGGTCAGGATAGGGCATCCTGCTGGTAAACCCACCACCGGACCAGGCAGCCCAAAGCACACCAGGTGGCGGGGAGCCAGTTCTCTTTGCAGTTGCTGGATGTCAGGGTTTTGTCTTGCCATATTCACAATCGCCACATCGGCCAGTGTTAGCTGGCATGCCTTCAGTACAAAGCTGAGAAACTCCAATGAGGACTCCGAAATATGCAGGATATCCGGATAAGACACCAGGATCACCAGGTTCCGGTTGTTCCTGCCCAGGAATTGTATGGAAGTTTCAGGTTGAACCGGAGAGGCTGGGCGGCTTGCTGTAGGTTCATCCGCAATCGGATCCTGTATTGCAGGCACATCCCCCTTGTAGTTATCGGCTGTCAATACAAGGGTTTCGGGGTACAAATCGGCAACCTGGCGCTGGGAAAGTCGAATCGAATTTAAAGACATGAAAACTTGCGGGATTTTTACTAACAATTGTTAGTGATTTTGGCCGGATGGTTTGGCCACCCAGTAAAATCATTGTTTCTTTGCAGCAAATGTACCAATTATGATTGCAGCATTCGACATACCGGTAACGAAAGTTGACCGGAGCAGACTGAGTGATACCCCTTTGGAAAACCTCCCGTTTGGCCGATACTTTACAGATCATATGCTGGAAGCGGAATATGCAGATGGCGAATGGAAGTCTGTGCAGATCAAACCTTACCAGCCCCTGAGCCTGGATCCTTCCCTGGCGGCCCTTCATTATGGACAGGCGATTTTTGAAGGCATTAAAGCCTATCGGGATGAGCAGGGAAATGCTTTTATTTTCCGTCCGTTTGACAATTTCAAACGATTCAATACCTCTGCTGCCCGGATGAATATGCCGGAAGTTCCGGAGGAAATTTTCATGGAAGGGATGCGAAGACTGGTTGCTCTTGACAAAAACTGGATTCCTGCCATTAAGGATCATTCCCTATATATCCGCCCTTTCATGTTTGCAACGGATACCATGCTCGGGGTTCGCCCTTCCGCTACGTATAAATTTTTAATTATATTAAGTCCGACCGGACCATATTTCGCCGCACCGATGAAGATCCTGGTGGAGGAGCATTATACGCGAGCTGCGCCCGGAGGCGTTGGTTTTGCCAAGAATGCAGGAAACTATGGGGGAAGTATGCTGGCCGTTACCGAAGCACAAAAACAGGGCTACGACCAGGTACTCTGGACCGATGCGTTTGAGCATAAATGGCTGCAGGAAGTCGGAATGATGAATGTGTTCTTCATTATTAATGGGGTAGCGGTTACGCCTTCTCTGGAAGAAGGAACCATTCTGCATGGAGTTACCCGAGACAGCGTAATGGTGGTTTTACGGGAAATGGGAATACCTGTTGAAGAGCGTAGAATCAATATTGATGAACTCCTTGCGGCTTATGGCAAGGGCCAGTTACAGGAAGTTTTCGGAACCGGCACTGCGGCTGTAATTGCCATGGTTAAAGAATTGAAGTACAAAGAGTTTCAGATGACATTTAATGTAGATAACAGTCCTGTTGCGAAAGAAGTAAAAGAGCGGTTGACTGCCATCCGGGGAGGAAAGGCAGTGGATCTGCACCAGTGGATGTGGAAAGTTTAGAATTTAATTTTGTTTTTTCGGCAAGGGATTCTACCTTTGCCGTCCCAAATAAATAAGGTTAGAATGCCTACAATTCAGCAATTAGTAAGAAAAGGTAGAGAAATCATCAAGGCAAAGAGTAAGTCCAGAGCACTGGATGCCTGTCCTCAACGCAGAGGTGTTTGTACCCGTGTGTACACCACTACACCTAAAAAACCGAATTCCGCTCTCCGTAAGGTAGCGAAGGTTCGTTTGACCAATAAGGTGGAAGTGATCGCTTATATTCCAGGTGAAGGTCATAACCTGCAGGAGCACTCTATCGTGTTGATCCGTGGTGGTCGTGTGAAGGATTTGCCGGGTGTACGTTATCACATTGTTCGTGGTAGCCTGGATACTGCCGGTGTGAAAGACAGAAAGCAGAGCCGTTCCAAGTACGGAACCAAGAGAGACAAACAAACAGGTAAAAAATAATTTAAAATAGTTCTCCGATGCGTAAAGCACAAGCCAAAAAACTTCCTCTGGCCCCTGATGCCAGGTATAACGATAAACTGGTTACCCGTTTTGTCAACAACATCATGTGGCAAGGGAAAAAGAGTGTAGCCTTCGAAATTTTCTATGATGCCGTTGACAAGGTGAGCAAAATCACCAACGAAGATGGTTATGAAATCTGGAAAAGAGCGATTGCTAATGTAACTCCTGCTGTTGAAGTACGCAGCCGTCGGATCGGTGGTGCGACCTTCCAGATTCCTTCTGAGGTTCGTCCCGACAGAAAGATTTCCCTCAGCATGAAATGGCTGATCCGTTTCAGCCGTGAGCGTAACGGTCGTAGCATGGCTGATAAACTGGCCAATGAGATCGTTGCAGCCAGCAAAGGGGAAGGTGGTGCATTCAAGAAAAAGGAAGACACTCACCGTATGGCTGAAGCCAACAAGGCATTCTCACATTTCCGGGTTTAACATTCTAACTTACCTTTTCATAGGCCGGTTCGCTCACAAGCGGACCGGTTTTTTTTGTGGTGTATCTGAAACACTTATTTCGTACATTCATTGCCCTAATTATACCCAAAATTTCAGGTTATGTCTACCAGGAGAACCTTTTTAAAACAAGCCTCCCTGCTCACGCCTGCAGCGATGCTTTTGCCGGATTTTTTAATGGCGGAAAAAAAGACCCGTTCTGTCGGTATCCAGCTTTATACCTTAAGAGAACTCGTGGCGAAGGATCCACGGGCTGTGCTGCAGCAGGTAGCTGCAGCAGGTTACAAAGAGGTTGAGTTATATGGATTCGGTGGTGGTAAGTTTTTCGGCATTCCCGTTGCTGAATTTTCATCGTATATGAATGGCCTGGGACTGTCTGTACCCAGTGGACATTACATGCCTGTAAAATTCCTGTTTTCAGACGAGGATGCCGGTAAAACGGAGCTGGATGAACATATCCAGGCAGCCCTTACCATGAAAAGCAGTTATCTGACAATTCCCTGGTTACCCCCTGATAAGCGCTCCAGCCTGGATGATTATAAAAAGATCGCAGCCAAACTGAATGTCGCAGGAGAAGCCTGTAAAAAAGCAGGAATCCAGCTGGCCTATCATAATCATGATTTTGAATTTGCCAATCTCGGTGGGCAAACCGGTTTCGATGTGATGACCAGCTCAACAGATGCAGACCTGGTGAAATGGGAACTCGATTTATATTGGGCTGTATTTGCCGGTCTGGATCCTGTTCAGTTATTCAGCAACCTGAAGGGGAGGGTTCCTTTGTGGCACGTGAAGGATATGGACAAGACGAACCGTGCTCAGAATACGGAGATCGGTAACGGTACTATTGATTGGAAACGAATCTTCAAAGCCGCCAAAACTTCCGGAATGAAACATTTCTTCGTAGAGCAGGAAAACAATTATGTTCCTGATCATCTGGAGAGTGTTAAGCGGAGTATAGGTTATATCAGGGCAAGCCTGATATAGGTGAAAAGTGAAAGGTGAAAAGTGAAAAGTGAAAGGTGAAAGGTGAAAGCGGTCATCCGGTTTTTCACCTTTCACCTTTCACTTCTTTTTCATCGCCCAGCGAATTCCTTCCGTTACATGCATGAGAAATTTCTCATCCTGATAAGTTTCACTGGTGTGACCAAGTCCGGTGTAAAACAGACGACCTCCATCGAATTCCTGGTACCAGGCGATGGGATGGCTGGCTCCCATTTTACCTCCCTCATACGATTTTTCATCCAGTTCAAGTAATACCTTAATGGAGGGAGAAACGGATTTATAATTGTACCATTCATCTTTGTGAATCCAGCTGGATCCAAGATGTGCGGTTGCCGGATGTCTTTCTTTTACTACCAGCGTTGCCGACTGAGTGGCCGGGTGTGATTCAAAATATCCGCCGATCAGTTGGTTATACCAGGGCCAATCGTATTCACAATCTGCCGCCGCATGAACTCCTACTATCCCTCCGCCGTCTTTTACATATTGTTGCAGGGCAGCCTCCTCTTTTGAACCGAATACATTTCCTGTTGTGTTCAGTAATACAATTGCACTGAATTGTTTCAGGTTTTCGGAATTAAAAACGGAACTGTCTTCGGAAGCTACCATCTTCCAGTTGTTTTTAGCAGCAATCATCCCTATTGCTTTAATTCCATCCGGAATGGAAGCATGTCTGAATCCGCGCGTTGCAGAAAAAACAAGGATCTTATTTCCTGTCTGTAAAGTTGTTTCAGGTTGATCTGGCTGCGCAAAGAATGTGGCCAACACCCATAGCGGGCTCATTGCCCACAGAAGAAATGTTTTCATGTTATTACCGATTATGGCTGAAAAAAAACTGCCCCTTAAGGAGCAGTTTTGATATCAAAGTTTCCGAATCTTGATGTTTTTGAACCAGACATTGTCACCATGATCCTGCAAGGAAATATGACCGGAGCGGAATACTCCAAAATCAGCTAAATCCCTGAATTTACTGTTGGCAACCAGGTTTTTCCAGGCATCATCCCACAGTGTTGTTTTCACTACAGTAGTTCCATTCAGTTTCAGTTCGAGTTGCCCGTTATTCTGAATGATTTCAGCCAGGTTCCATTCACCTACCGGCTTTACCGTTTCCTGGGAAGATTCAATCAGATCGTATAAATCACCAGCACGGTGTTTGCGTATTTTCGCATCAGGGTGACCGTTATTGTCCAATACTTGCATTTCCATTCCGGTATACCAGACATGTTTATACTTGGAACGGTCATCCTTTATATTGAAAATAATACCGCTGTTCCCATTGGGCGCGATCTTCCATTCCACCTTGAAATGATAATTTTCAAACGCTTCATTGGTAACGATATCACCTCCACCGGAGGTTTGCCATCCGGCTTTGTTACTGGCATCCAGGTATAAGGTTCCGTTCGCTACTTTCCAGGCAGCCCCCACTTCATTTTTTCCGTAGGTATGCCAGCCTTTGGTAGTGGTTCCATCAAACAACAATAGCCAGCCATCCTTTTTTTCTTTTTTGGACAGGGTGTTATCAGCTACGAGTTCTTTTGAACTGGAACAGGCACTTATACCAACCAGAGCAAGTCCAACCATCAGGTTTTTGATCATATTAGTTGGTTTTCAGTGAAAGGATATATTTCACCATGATCTTGGCATCGTCCTCTGTAACCTGAGGGTGTGGTGTCATGGGCACTTCACCCCATACACCGCTACCGCCTTTGATGATTTTACCAGCCAGGTCGGCGATTGTAGCATCATCCGCAGTGTATTTATTGGCAACATCCTGATAAGAGGGGCCAATTGCTTTTTCATTCACTTTATGACAGGTAAGGCAATCACTTCCGGCGATCAACTCAATACCCTTTTCTTCATCTGCAGAAGGCCCTGCAGCAGGAGCAGTTTGTTCAGTGGCAGCGGCTTCTTCTGTTTTTTTCTCTTCAGTTGCCTGGTTTCCACAAGCGAAGGCTATGGCGCTGATGCCAGCCAGAATCACATACTTTTTCATGTTTTTTTGTTTATTGAATACCTAATATTTTTTTGTTGAAGTTTTCATCCGATCCTATTCCAGCGAAATCATCGAATGCTTTTTCAGTTACCCGAATAATTTGATCCTGTATAAAGATAGCACCTTCTTTTGCACCGTCTTCAGGATGTTTAAGACAGCATTCCCATTCCATCACAGCCCATCCTTTGTAGTCATAAGCTGCAAGTTTGCTGAAGATGCTTCCGAAATCAACCTGTCCATCTCCCAGCGAACGGAAACGTCCGGCGCGGTTGATCCAGCTTTGATAGCCGCCGTAAACACCCTGTCTGCCGGTTGGATTGAACTCGGCATCTTTAACATGGAACATGCGGATCCGTTCGTGATAGATATCAATATAGTCCAGGTAATCCAGGCACTGTAACACAAAATGGGATGGATCATATAAGAGGCAGGCTCTGGCATGGTTGTTAACCTCCTTCAGGAACATTTCATACGAAATGCCATCATGCAAATCTTCTCCAGGGTGAATTTCATAACAGAGGTCCACACCGTTTTCCTCAAATTCATCCAGGATAGGTTTCCAACGGCGGCCAAGTTCCCTGAAACCTGTTTCCACCAATCCGGCTGGTCTTTGCGGCCATGGATAAACTGTATGCCATAACAGAGAACCGCTAAAGGTAGCATGAGCATTCAATCCCAGGTTACGGGATGCCTGTGCAGCATATTTCAATTGTTGTATGGCCCATTCGGTTCTTGCAGTTGCGTTGCCCCGAACTGATTCAGGAGCGAATCCGTCAAAGAGTTCATTGTAGGCAGGATGCACAGCTACTAATTGCCCCTGGAGGTGTGTGGAGAGTTCTGTTATGGATAAACCGCATTCTTCCACGGTACCGCGTATTTCATCTGCATAGGTTTTGCTTTCCGCAGCTTTTTGCAAATCAATGCATCGCGGATCCCAGGTAGGTATCTGCACGCCTTTAAATCCCAGTGATTCAGCCCATAGACAGATGGCCTTCAGGTTATTGAAGGGTGGCTGGTCTCCAAGAAACTGGGCGAGAAAAATACCAGGACCTTTTAATGTTGTCATGTAATCAGTATTTAGTCAGTGGTAAATGATCGATCAATTTAGAGCTTTGTCCATTTTAGTTCGCTTGCATTGCTCTCTACTACTTTTTCAACGAAGAGCATACCCCGAATACCTTCTTCAATGCCGGGGAAATCAAGCCATTCCTTGCTGGTTTCTGTACCATTCAACTTTGCCTGCAGGGTAAATGCAAAATTGCGGTAGATGTTGGCAAATGCTTCGAGGTATCCTTCGGGATGTCCGGGAGGTGTGCGGGTACCCATCCGTGCATAACTGCTAAGATAGGGGGTTCCTGCCCGGTAAACCTGGGAAGGTTCATGCAGCCATTTTACCATCAGGGTATTGGCATCTTCCTGCTGCCATTCGATTCCGCCTTTTTCTCCGTAAACCCGGATCTTCAAATTATTTTCTTCCCCGGCAGCTACCTGGGTAGCGAAGAGATTGCCACTTACCCCATTTTCAAACCGCAGCAATACAGATCCGTCGTCATCCAGCAGGCGACCAGGAACCGTGATCTGCAGATCTGCACAGATCGCTTCAACTTTTAAACCGGTTACGTATTCGGCCATGTTAAATGCATGGGTGCCGATATCTCCCATACAGCCTGAAATGCCACTTCTTTTGGGGTCTGTTCTCCAGGCTGCCTGTTTATAATTACTGCCTTCCCGAAATTCGGTTAACCATCCCTGTGGGTATTCCACATATACTTTCCGGATTTTACCAATCTTCCCTGCAGCCAGCAATTGTTTTGCTTCCTTGATCATGGGATAGCCGGTATAGGTATGTGTGAGGCAGAAGAGTGATCCGGTTTTTTCAATCACCTCTTTTAGTTCCAGGGCTTCTGCGAGGCTAAAGGTGACAGGTTTATCAAGCACCACATGGAAACCGTTTTCCATTGCCAGTTTAGCCGGACCATAATGCATATGGTTGGGGGTAACAATGGACACGAAATCCATGCGTTGATCTTCGGGGAGTGTTTTCTCTGTGAGGATCATTTCTTCGTAAGAAGCATAGGTTCGGATAGGAGGGAGCCGGAGTGCTGCGCCGGTTTGTTTTGATTTGTCTGCGCTGCTGCTGAAGGCACCACATACCAATTCGATTTCTCCATCCAGCCAGGCGGCCATACGGTGTACAGCCCCTATAAATGCATCCAGGCTTCCGCCAACCATGCCCATTCTGAGTTTTCTTGCAATCGTCATCTATGAGTTATTTGATGGAAATGGACTTATTTATAACTAACACATTCCTTATTCTCTTTTTCGGTATAGGCGAGTTTGTATTGATTGAGTACATCTTCCGGCACGCCATTCCACTGATTGGGTTTGTTGCCAGCATAACCGATGTCCTTAACCCCAATTTCCGAGGTGTAAAATCCGGTGCAGGTAAGATCCCGCATGAGGTTAAAAAAGTTCACCCCAGGTTTCATTTCAGCTTTAGCTTTATCCGGATAGGCAATCTGGTCTACCATGGCGATTTTTTGTTGCTCACTGCAATCCTTAAACGATTTTTCAAACTGACGCAAACATTGCAGATCCAGCCATCTAAGCCCACCGCGCATAGGAGTCTGGTGTTCAGGCATATCCTTTACAATAAACTCAATGAAATCGGGTACTTTGGCATCAGATGCACTACCACTCACTTCATCTTTCGGTATGATGATATCGGCAAGAATGGTGATGGTTGCCATTTCATGATCGGTAAAGAATTTATCTGCTGTGATTTTATTATAGTGGTCCACCTCTTCCGGCATCCGGTCGATTTTGCCAGTGCCGGCAATGTCGGTTTTAGGAGCGTCTGCTTTCTTATCCGTTTCCTTACAGGCATCCAGCAGGAGTCCGGTGGAAAGGGTTCCCAGGGCAAGTGCTTTAAGCGATTTTCTTCTGTCCATAGTAAGGATTGTTTAGAGGTTATTCTTTTTAAGCTGATCAACTATATATTCACTTGCCCGCATGGAGAGCGCAAGGATGGTCCAGGTGATATTTTTATCTGCCTGGGAAACAAAAGGTGCTCCATCCACTACAAAAAGGTTTTTGCAGTCATGTGCCTGGTTCCATTTGTTCAGTGCAGATTGTTTAGGATCATTTCCCATCCTGGCAGTTCCGGCTTCATGAATGATTTTTCCAGGGGCGTGTAAACCGTAATTATTTTCCGGACCATCATCACCACCCCAGGTAATAACTGCGCCCATGGCGTGCATGATTTCCTTGAAGGTTTCCTTCATATGTTTGGCCTGGTTGATCTCGTGTTCACTCCATTTTACATTAAATTTCAATACGGGAATACCGTATTTGTCAACCACATTCGGATCAATTTCACAGTTGTTGTGACGGAAAGCAACAGCTTCACCACGACCTGCCATTCCAATGGAAGCCCCATAGAAGAAACGCTGGTCTTCCTTGAGTGAAGCGCCATATCCACCGGCTTCTTTCTGTTTGCCATTTACGAGGAATTTTCCATTCATACTCTGGATACCCATACCGAATCCATAAGCAGGCTGACCTTGTCCGCCCCAGTACTCAATATGATATCCTCTTGGGAAATCCAGTTTTTTGTTATCCAGCCACCAGGGAGAGTACACATGCATTCCACCTACGCCATCTTCGTTATAGCGTTTGCGATCGAAGAGTTGCGGTAATACACCTCCCATATCAGCACCGGTGGAATCGTGCAGGTAACGGCCAACCACATCCGAAGAATTAGCAAGGCCATTCGGGTGGCGTGGAGATTTGGAATTCAGCAGCAGGCGGGCGCTTTCACAGGCACTGGCAGCCAGTACCACAATCCGTCCCTTCACCTGGTATTCCATCAGGTCATCTTTATTCACGTATGAAACTCCGGTTGCAAGACCTTCTTTATCTGTCAGAACTTCGCGTGCCATAGCGTTTGGAATCACATCAATGTTGCCGGTAGCCATTGCTGGTTTTACCAATACGGAAGAAGAGGAGAAATCGGCGTACACCTGGCAACCTCTGCTACACTGTCCGCAATAAAAGCAGGCACCTCTTTTATCATTGATCGGCTTGGTGAGCATAGACATGCGGGATGGAATCACGCGAACACCTGCTCTTGTTGCAGCATTTTTGATGAAGAGTTCATGCAGCCGGGGTTTGGGAGGAGGAAGAAAAAATCCATCCGGATCGTTTTCCAATCCTTCATTCGTACCGAATACACCAATCAACTGGTCCACTTTGTCGTAAAAAGGTTTGATATCATCATAGCTGATCGGCCAGTCTTCTCCAAGTCCGTCTATGCTTTTGCGTTTGAAATCTTTCGGACCAAAACGCAAGGAGATTCTACCCCAGTGGTTGGTACGGCCTCCAAGCATGCGGGCCCGGAACCAGTCCCACTGCGTACCCGCCGCTTTTGTGTAGGGTTCACCGTCTATATCCCATCCCCAATAGCAGGCATCAAAATCACCGAATGGGCGAAAACGGGTAGCTGCACCTCTGCGGGGTGATTCCCAGGGATTTTTAAGCTGCGTAACATTTTTCGCCGGGTCGTACATCGGTCCCGCTTCGAGTAAACAAACTTTTAATCCGGCATTGGCCAGGGTATAAGCAGCCATACCGCCACCGGCACCGGAACCAACAATTATAACATCGTAGTTCACGGCCTGTTTCTTAATTTGTAATTCGCCCATTTTGTTGCTTGCAATTTGAATGATCATTAAAAGAGGATTGAAAATACGGATGCTTTTGGACACTATCAACAAACAGTTTCTATATAATAAATTAGTTTAACCTAACAACTGTTATCTTCTTTTTTTTTACCACATTCTTATTCAATGATTGAAATATCTGCGAAAAACATAAATTTATGACTGCCTTTATTTTTAACAACCTCAATGATATGCAAGCCAACATTAACCGAAACAAACTCTTTGTAGCAAGTTGTCTCTCTCTTTTAGTAACCTCTTTATCATTTGGAATCCGGGCTGGTATTCTCGGAACCCTTGGAACACAATTTAACCTTAGTGCATCTGAACTGGCCTCCATTGCGGCTACCGCATTCTGGGGATTTCCGCTGGCCGTTGTAATAGGCGGTATGGTGGTAGATGCGATCGGTATGAAGAAATTGTTGGTGATTGCGTTTCTCTTTCACCTGGCAGGAATAGTGCTTACCATTTTTGCGGGTGGATTTTGGACCTTATTTCTTTCAACATTGTTAATTGGTATTGCCAATGGTACAGTGGAAGCCGCCTGTAATCCCCTGGTTGCTACTTTGTATCCTGATAACAAAACCACTAAGCTCAACCATTTTCATTTGTGGTTTCCGGGTGGAATTTTCCTGGGTACTTTAATTGTATTCCTGTTTGAAAAAATGGGAATAGGCTGGCAGGTCCAGGTTGCAATTATGCTGATCCCCACGCTGATTTACGGTTACCTGTTTTCGAAACTTCAGTTTCCGGTTACAGAGCGGGTTGCATCAGGTGTATCAACTGCTGAAATGTATAAATCAGTGGGTACGCCATTATTTGTTTTCATGTTTATCTGCATGTTTGGAACGGCGATCACTGAATTGTTTACCGGTCAGTGGGTGGGTGTTTTATTGAATAATGTAACAGACAACGCAATCCTGATCTTAACGATAACAACGGGTGTAATGGTGGTAGGACGTGGATTGGCTGAGCCGATTGTACATCGCTTTTCACCACAGGGTGTATTGTTAATCTCAGCCATACTGGCTGCTGTTGGCATTTATATGATGAGTACGGTAACTGGATCTACGCTCTATTTTGCAGCACTTGTTTTTGGAATCGGTGTATGTTATTTCTGGCCTACCATGCTTGGATTTGTTGCTGAGAATATTCCGAAATCAGGAGCACTTGGATTAAATCTGATGGGTGGAGCCGGTATGTTTGCAGTTTCCATTTATACGTTGTTTATGGGCGGGTTTTACGATCGCCTGATTGCTGAAAAACTTCCTGAGGGTGCCTCAATGGAAGCGTATCGTACCGCTGCTGCCGGAACGGCTGAGGCAGCTAAATATGCTGAAGCTCAATTGACCGCTGGGCCGGATGTACTCAAGGCGACAGCAATCATTCCGGTGATTCTTACGATTGCATTTGCCGGGTTGGTTTTCTATATGAGAAATAAAAAGAAACCACAATTGGCAGCAGCCTGATGGTTATGAAAAAAGGAAATTCAAGAAGAACTGCATTAAAACAGATGCTTGCGGCAGGAGCTGGAATCGCACTGGCACCGGCTGTGGGTTTAGCTGCCGAAGAAAAAGCGGCATCCACTACTATGAAGGGAAATATTAATCATTCAGTATGCCGGTGGACCTATGGTCATCTTAGTCTGGATCAGTTATGTATAGTAGCAAAGGAAATTGGAATTAAAGCCATTGACCTGGTGGGGCCAAAAGAGTGGGAGGTCTTGAAGAAACACGGCCTGGATTCTTCCATGTGTAATGGAGCCGAGATAAATCTGGTGCATGGATTCAACAATACCACCTATCATCAGAAACTGGTTGAAAATTATAGTGCGATGATTCCCCTGGTGGCCAAAGCCGGTTATAAAAACCTGATCTGTTTCAGTGGTAACAGAGATGGAATGGATGATGAAACCGGCTTACAGAATTCGGTAATAGGGCTGAAGAAAATTCTGCGTCTGGCTGAAAAGCACGGTGTGGTACTGACAATGGAATTATTGAACAGCAGGGTCGATCATAAAGATTATATGTGCGACCGGTCTGTATGGGGAATAGAATTGTGCAAGCGGCTGGGGTCTGAAAATTTCAAACTGCTTTTTGATATTTATCACATGCAGATTGATGAAGGTGATATCATCCGTTCTATAAAAAACAATTATTTTTATTATGGACATTATCATACAGCGGGTAATCCGGGAAGGCATGAACTGGACGAGAACCAGGAGTTGAATTATCCTGCCATCATGAAAGCTATTCATGCAACCGGATTTAAAGGCTATGTAGCACAGGAATTTATTCCGGCAGCTACGGACAAGATAGCTTCGCTGAGAAATGCAGTTAATCTATGTGATATATAAAACCAAACCAAAACGCTACATTTTAAACAACTGTTATGGCAGAAAATACATACGATGCGATTGTCATAGGTTCTGGCATCAGTGGTGGCTGGGCCGCAAAGGAACTGACTGAAAAAGGACTTAAGACACTAATGCTCGAAAGAGGCCGGAACGTAGAGCATGTAAAGGATTATGTAAACGCAAATAAACATCCCTGGGAATTTCCTCACCGTGGAGGAAGAACCCAGCAAATGATCCAGGACTATCCGGTGTTGAAAAGGGACTATCCCTTAAATGAGACCAACCTGGATTTCTGGGTTAATGAAAAAGATTGCCCATATACCGAGGTCAAGCGGTTCGACTGGTTCCGCGGTTATCATGTAGGGGGGCGTTCGCTCACCTGGGGGCGGCAGAGTTATCGCTTTAGTGATCTGGATTTTGAAGCGAATCTCAAAGACGGGCATGGTGTAGATTGGCCAATTCGTTACAAGGATATTGCTTCCTGGTATAGTTATGCTGAGAAATTCGCTGGCGTGAATGGTTCTAAAGAAGGGTTACCTCATTTACCCGATGGCGATTTCCTTCCTGCGATGGAATTGAATTGTGTTGAGAAAGACGCGGCTGATCGAATCCGCAAGCATTACAACGATGCCCGTCGTTTGATCATAGGCAGAAGTGCGAATTTAACGGCGCCACATAATAACCGTACGAATTGCCAGTACCGTAATAAATGCTGGCTGGGTTGTCCTTTTGGAGCATATTTCAGCACGCAGTCCGCTACCCTCCCTGCTGCGCTGGCAACAGGAAATCTTACACTGCGTCCCTGGTCTATTGTTACTAAAATCCTGTATGACAAGGATACTAAGAAGGCGAAAGGAGTGGAAATACTGGATGCTGAGAATAATAAAACCTATGAATATTACGCCAAGATTATATTCCTGAATGCATCCGCCTTGAACAGTACCTGGATTCTGATGAATTCTGCAACGGATATCTGGCCGGATGGATTGGGTAGCAGCAGTGGTGAATTAGGACATAACCTGATGGACCATCACCTGGGAGTAGGTGCCGGAGGAGTAGTGGAAGGGTACGAAGACAAATATTATTTCGGGCGTCGTCCCAATGGATTTTATATTCCGCGTTTCCGCAACCTGAAAGGAGATGAGGGCAGGGGGTACGTACGGGGATTTGGATACCAGGGTGCTGCAAGTCGCCAGGGTTGGAGCCGGGATATTGCCGAATTAAATATAGGAGCGGAATTAAAGGAGGCGCTTACAGAGCCGGGTACCTGGACGATGGGTATGGGCGGATTTGGTGAGATTTTGCCTTATCATGAAAACAAGATAAGCCTGGATAAAACGAAAAAAGATAAATGGGGGCTCAATGTACTGGCAATAGATTGCGAGCTGAGGGAAAATGAATTGAAGATGCGGGAGGATATGATGAATGATGCAGCGGAAATTCTAGAAGCTGCGGGTGTTAAAAATGTAACCAAACGCGACGGCGATGGTACAATGGGACGTGGTATTCATGAAATGGGTACAGCCAGAATGGGACGTGATCCTAAAACTTCGGTATTAAATGGATGGAATCAGGTATGGGATGCGCAGAATGTATTTGTAACTGATGGGGCATGTATGACATCCGGAGCCTGTGTGAATCCTTCACTGACTTATATGGCCCTGACAGCGAGAGCTGCCGATTATGCTGTATCTGAATTGAAAAAAGGAAATCTTTAATTGATAAAACGAACTACTTATGAAACGTAGACAAGCCGTTTCGACAATGGCCGTTATATTGGGAGGATCCATGGTAGGATCACAGTTATTTTTAACGGGTTGTAAGCAAACAGAAAAAAAAGGGAATATCACCGATTTTTCACCTGAGGAAATTGCCTTACTGGATGAGATTGGTGAAACCATCATACCAACTACAACTACTCCTGGTGCCAAAGCTGCGCAAATTGGTGCTTTCATGAAGATCATGGTAACGGATTGTTACGATGAGGCTGCTCAGAAGGTATTTGTTGATGGGCTCAGCAAGTTGCAGGGAGCCAGTGATAAAAAATTTGGTAAAGGATTCATGGAGCTTGAGCCTGCACAGCGAAAGGAACTACTGGTGGAACTGGACAAGGAGCAACGTGAATACCAAAAGAATAAAAAGCCGGAAGAACCCAATCATTATTTTAAAATGATGAAGGACCTCACACTGCAGGGTTATTTCACTTCTGAAATTGGAGCTACTCAGGCATTGCGGTATGAAGCAGTTCCTGGCAGGTACGAAGGATGTATGCCTTATCAGAAGGGTGACAAAGCATGGGCGACGTAAGAAAGGTGAAAGGTGAAAGGTGAAAGGTGAAAAGTGAAAAAAAATGAGGCTGTCTCAAAAGAGGCGGCCTCTTTCTTTTTCAGTATAGGGAGCTTTATGGAGGCTGGTATGGGTAATGTTGCTAGTGTACGTTTTGTTTCAAAATTGGAAGGTAAGGAGGTGAGTGTTGCGTTATTGTGTTGCAGAAACTTGTTTTTCGAGGT
>JAEUVF010000016.1 GCA_016787265.1 Flavipsychrobacter sp.
AGAAAAAGAAAGACTGAAGAATAACTTTATTGAGCTATTTTTAGTTATCAAATCATGACGAATCTTAAGCCACATAACAGAGTGAAAAATAGGGGGTCAGTTTAGACTGAATAAAGGGGGTCACTTTGAGTGAATAATACAGCTTGAGGAGTTATCCAAATGATAAGAATCTACCATTGATATGAAGCGACCAACCAAACACAGAATTGCACGACTCGTTCTTACCAGTAAACAATACAATAAGAACGGTGCGCTTAATCTTTCAAAACTATACAAGTTACTAGCGCTATTATCAAAAGATATTAACCAGTACGAATTTGATTTCCTGATTACACCTGGCGGACTGCTGCAATTTGAATTTCCATCTATGGAACGAAAAGACCTATCAATAAAGGAATTAGAAGAAGATCTTCCCAATAATTTTCCTAACGAGGCGAAAGGAGCAATAAATGATTTTATCCATTCAATCGATAAAGGAACATTTATTAAACTCCAAAATTCAATTCGTTACATTAGCTTAGGAATCGATGGCAAAAATGATTACAACAAAAAACATGTTGAATTAGTTGTTCTCTACGATTTACAAAAAAAAGCAATTAAGCATTGGACAGGTAAATTTTATCCCACCGAAAAACAAGAATCGAAATTAGTAAAATTCATCAACCCGGAATCTCATTTTGTCAGAATAAATAAAAAGAATATCGTAATAATTGGCTGCCATGATTTAAATGTATTTAATCCAAGGGGGCAAGCATCCTTAAGCCATGACAGTGACAAAGCGAAAGCCTCTAAAAAATTCGTTCAGAGCTGCCGTAAGTACAAACCTGATATTATCTTGCATCATCCGCATACTACAGATACACCTAATACATGGAATCTTTCCTGGAAGGAAGTGGAAAAACGATTACCTAGTGTTCAGTATTATGCCAGCGGGATTAAATATTATAATTCAAATGGCTCACCCAGAAGTTCTTTACAAAAAGTGTTAGAGAAAACTAAAAAAGGGGATGTAATTGATTTTTATTATTAAGAAATTTATTTGTGTTTCCAATTCAAAAATAATTGGCAAAAAAGCATTTATTAAAATGGAAGGTCATCACCCCCACATTCAGGAATCTGCAAATTATCTTCATTTGAAATTTCAAAAAATGGAATTAATACTTTTGAGATATTTTGCAAATTGAACGATACACCTAATGCGCGATTTAAAAAGTCTGCATAGTCATTAATTAACAATATGATTTCGCTTGGATCTTCCAGAAATATAGGATAACAATTATTCTCAAAGAAATTATTTAAATAATGATAATCACCTATATTATAATCAATAATTATTTTTTCCGACAGATCTCCTTTCCAATTTTTTGAATTAAACCGTTTAATTGTAGATTCTTTGTTGAAAAGGTACATGTTTTTAAAGGGCTTAGGATTATTTGCCCATTCCTCGCTAAAATATCCTGTACTTACACTTCTCTTTTTTAATATAGGATATGCTATTAAAATGGCAAAAAAAGAAGGCTTCTTGTACAAAATCAACTTTGAATCATGTATAACATTTTCTGAATGATAATACTGCGTACAAGCTTCAATAGGATCATAATAACCACCAGAAAATTCTAAATTATATTTACCCTTCTCTTCTAAATTAAAATCAAAGTGAAATAAGGTATCCTTAAGGTTATAACTAAGGATATCAGGGGACAAAAAATCAAGATTAATTTTAGCCTCTTTTCTTACAAAAAGGCCCAATGATAAGAACCGAATGTCCATTTTGAATATTTTATCAATCAATATTCCAATAATTATCAGGATCGTTTTCAAACGCCTGATCATTCATTTCATCCACCATTGAATCAAACCAATTCTGATAATCTTCCTCCGCTTCTTTTTCTAAATCTTTTCTTATCTGAATATCTATCTTTTCATGGATTTTTGATTCAATCTCATCTATACCTTTTAATTCATCTGGTTCGAGTTTATAAAAAGGTAAAATATACTTATATAAGTTTATTGCCTCAACTCGAATGCCAAACATTGATTCAAGGTAATTTCCATACTCATGAGCAATTTCATAAATTGAATTGAAGTCTTTTTGAAAAACTGGATCAAAATTATTTTCCCTAAAATCAAGAGTATTTGGAAATGTTATACGTATTGTATAAGTTCCCAATCTTTTAAAAGTTGATCCAGTAAATTTATTAATTGTAGTAAGGTATCCTTTATTACCGAAGGAAGGAAATTGATTATTATTGTAGTCAATATTTGGTAAAGGAATAAGAAATGAATAAAATAATGGAGCTTTTTCAACAAGGTTGAAACCATTGAAATAATTCCTAACAAAATCCTCTAGTTTAGCTTTTTCAACTAAATAAGTTTTTCGTTTTTTGGGATAAAAAATCAATGTATAATCAATCCTGCTGTGTTTTGTTTCAATTATTTCATCCTTTATGAATAAAGTATCTTTAAAAAAATAACTTATTGCACTTTCCCAAATTTCTTTATCATGGTAGCTATTTGTTTTTTTCAAATCAATTATAGCTTCTTCTGCTATGAAACCTACACTTGCAATATCTAAACTCATGAGTAAATAGAAAAAAAAATTAGTATACTAATATAATAAAAAAATAACGTTGTATTAGTTTTTTATTAAAGCATGAAACAATATTATTAATGAAGTATTGTCTACAATTTTTGTCTCCAAATTAGATTAATACGTAAACCCAGGTGATCCTAAATGGAAACAAACAGAATTAAATGAGCTACACCGTATATAAATCTTCCATTTATAGATATAAATTCAAACCTATCAATATTGTTGTTACTATTCACTTGATGTAATTTTACTATCTTTTACTCTTTAACACCCCAATAGTAATTAAACTTGAAAGGATTGCTGTAAATAGTATCACTAAAATAAAAATCCAAACTTCCAAGGTTATGGTGTATACGAACTTACTGTGAACTTCAATTTTCATTTATGCCCTTTTAAATTTCCGAAATACAATACCTCTATTACCCCAAATACCTCCAACATACAGGAAAAGACCACCTTCTGTATGAATTATTGCACAACAAAATAAAAATCTCCCCCGGATAGATCTTCACCGGTATAACCTAACAGATGCCTGTTATGACTGGTCTCCTTTAAATTGATTGTGAAATTCGCCTTATCACAGGGAGCCGATTCCCGATAGGTGTTATTCGAATTACTAAACACCATCTGATACAGTCCCGGCTTTTTAGGCTTAATGACCAGGTGAAACCGGTAGCGGTTATTTTCCTCCGTAAATAAATATGCCCGATATAAGGATCGATTTTCTACTTTAGATTCCTTCCCCTTTATGAGTGTGAAATCGAAATCATTGGCAGCATACTCAAATGAACCATTGGTCAGATCCCGCTTTCCAAAGGAAATAGCCGACCCCAAATTAGCAGCCCGCTTGAAAGGAACCAGGGTACCGGACTGCAATTCCACAAAGGAATTAGACTCGTCAATAATTATTATGAGCGAATCGCCCAAACGCAGGGTGTCGGTATCGGGTAATATTTTTACTGGTAATTCAAACTTATAGTAGATGGCCGTACAATCTTTGGCGCAGTTGCAGGAGGAATTGGTCAGCAATAGGACTGAGAAAAACAGAATTACTACATTGGATATACTTTTAATTACCATGCGGCCATAAAGTAGTAATTAAACTGAATAAAAAAGAACTCTTTCATTCTTTAACTTCTCTCTTATAAAAACTTGCCTTATCTTACTGGTATGCCTGAACATACACCCACGGAGAAGAAACCTCAATCCCAGGGAGAATTCCTGGCAAAATCGGATTGGCCCAAAACCACCAGGGATTCCATAAAAATGATCCTCAATCTGATTATTAATTTCTTTCCTTTCTAATTAACCAAATCGGCAGATTCCTGCCTATTCTTGTGTTTTTTATCGAAAATTCAGTAGTTTTATACTAAAACCGGCAGATTTATGCCTATTTCAGAATTGGCTGCTATTGGCCAGGTGATTCGCCAGCGGCGTGAAACCCTGGGACTGACACAGGAGTACCTGGCGGATGTATCAGGTGTCGGACTGCGAACCATCCGGGAGATAGAAAGAGGAAACGGTAAAAGCCTGATCCTCCTGATGAAAGTTGCTGATACGCTTGGCCTTTCCCTTCATCTGAAAATCAAGGAAATTAGTTAAGTGGTATGAGTGTAAAGGGACTTGTATATTACAACAAAACCGAAGCGGGCGTACTTGAAAAAAAAGATAACGAATTCACCTTTCAGTACCTGCCAGCTTACTTATCCCGGCAAGGCGCACGCCCTGTCAGCATAACCTTACCGCTCCAAACGGAAGCTTTCCGAAGTGGGTTCTTATTCCCCTTTTTCGCAAATCTGTTGTCTGAAGGGGTGAATAAGCAGGTTCAATGTTTAAAATGGAGGATCGATGAGCGGGATTATTTTGGCCTCTTGCTCAAAACAACACAGGAGGAAACAATAGGCGCCATAACCATCAAACCCATCTCCACATAATGCTTCCGATTCCTGATTGTTGCCCAGGCCATCTTGAACCAGGACATACAACCTATTGTCCCAGGTGCAAAGCAGCCTTATTCGGCTCCAGAACAGCAAAGATTAGCCACCTGCTACCCTTTCCCCCACCCAATAAAGATGCTGCCTACGGAAAACTATTCCAGGAAAACCAGCAGCATATCTCCATTTCCGGGGTACAGGAAAAGTATTCATTGGGATTAATAAAAAACAAACTGGAATTAGTTGATCGCAATGGGCACTATATTCTTAAACCCATTCCCGGCAATTTGCTGAACCGGGAATTTATTCCGGCGAATGAGCATCTAACCATGCAACTGGCCAAACAGGTTTTTGGCATTGAAACAGCGGTTAATGCATTGATCTTTTTTAATGACGGAACCCCGGCCTATCTGACCAAACGATTTGATTACAAGCCGGATGGAACCAAATACCAGGTAGAAGATTTCGCAACACTGTTAGGAAAAACAGAGGAGATGGAGGGCCCTAATTTCAAATACAATGCAAGCTATGAGGATATCGGCCTTACGATTAAAAAGTATATTCCGGCTACGGCTGTTGCTCTGGAGAAATTCTTTACCCTGGTTGTATTCAACTACCTGTTTTCAAACGGTGATGCACATTTGAAAAACTTTTCTGCTATTGAAAGTCCCGATGGAGATTATATCCTGGCTCCCGCCTATGATCTTATGTGTACCCGCCTGCATATTGATGATAACGATATCGGTTTGCAGGAAGGGCTATATGAAGAAGATCTCGAAAGCGCATCCTTTCAGAAGTTTGGAGTTTATACCTATGAAAACTTTATTGAGCTGGGAGTTAAAATAGGAATACCAACCAGGAGGTCGGCGAAAATCATTGAACAACTATTGAAAAAGATTCCGGATGTCGGGCCTTTGGTGCAGCGAAGTTTTTTGTCGGAGGAGTTGAAGATTCAGTATATGGAGCATTTGAGGGAAAAGGAAAGAAGATTCAAACTTATGCCGTAGTAAAAGCAAACAATATCACCCTATTACGGTATTGCATCAACGAACGCGAATAGATAGTTTTAGCCCCACAATTACTTAAATCATGAAACAAACCTTATTCGCGGCGCTGGTTGCGCTCCTTTTTGTGCATTGTAGTAAAAGTAACGATGACACGAACACTACACCTCCGGAAGAAACAATTCCTTTTGCCAACTGCCTCGTCACACGAACTGAAAGAGATGGTTTTGAACCACATATTTTTAGCTATGACACGCAAAAGAGATTAATCAAACACCAATACGCCGGCTATGAAAATGTATTAACCTACAATGGGAATACAGTCATTAACACCCAAACACTGGACGGCAACCCACACTACAAAAAAACCATCACCACCAACGATAAGGGATTTGCAACCAAAATAAAATTGGAAAATCCCAATGGCACCTGGAGAGAAGAAATTTATGAATACGACGGGGCCAGGCTTGTAAAAAAATCAACTACTACCAACAGCAGTGTTTCTCCTAAACATACCTACTACCAGTGGACGGATGGCAACATGGTGGCCGAAACAGAACAGAATGGTGATATGACTACCTACACTTTTTCAACCGACGAATTATTTCAGCAAGGTGAAAATGCCGGCATTGGGGAGCTCGAAGTGGGATATAAACTCATCCGCAATAAAAACAGAATAAAAACCATCAAATCTCCTTCCGGAACGGTTACTACGCACACGTATTCAGAAGATGATCAGGGTAAAATCACACGCCGGCAAGTAAGCTCCAGCAGTGGAGCCAATTACAGTGAAAAGATTCTTTATAGTTGCAATTAAGGAAAGAGGTGGGCTTATACTACTGCTTACTCCAAATAAAACATTTCGATTAGCGGTTCGGCAACCGGACTCTCATCACTGTTGGTCAGCATGAGATCTTTCATATAGGTCCACCACTTTCTCATTACAGGATGTTTGGGGAGTTCGTCTAGCAGCGCCGGATTTTCGACTTTCATTACAGCAAACAAGGTCGCCGTTTCAGCATCCAGAAATATGGAATAATCATGTATGCCATGCTCTTTGAGAAGTGATTTCAACTCAGGCCAGATTTCATCATGCCGCCTTTTATATTCAGCCTCATTTCCTTTGATCAATTTCATTTTTACGGATATCCTGTGCATACCTGATTCTTTAGCTTAAAAATATCAATTAGTCCTTCTGCATGCAAAACAATTCATACCCAAAATCCAGTTTCTTGTACGTTGCAAATCCAAATTTCTCATACCAGGGAACATTCTTACTGGCAGATGTTTCCAAATACACTGGCAGTCCCTGGCTTTCAGCTTTTGTTAGTATTTCCGTCAGGAGAGCTTTCCCGATTCCTTTGTGCTGATCCGCCGGATTTACCCCAATAAACCACAAATAACAATACGGCTCTTTGGGATATAGTTGTTTTATTTTTGCCTCGCGACTCAGCACTTTTTTCAGATTCGATAAACCGATTACCGAGAAGGCCAGATCCAGATCCAGCAATATCGCTAACAGAGATCTTTTCTTATGCGGGAATAAAATTAAGGCGCAGGCTTTTTTATCTTCGGTCAGGTACACTTCTCCAAACCTATAACAGATTTCAAAAGAATAAGCCATGAGTTTTCGGAGTCTTGCTTCTCTCCTCTTATCCTGCTTTATGATGTAGTTGACGCTTTTGTTATCAGCAAAGGAATGAACGAGGATATCTACTACCAGGTTCTTGTCTGTGAGAACAGCTTTGTGCATAGGTCCATCAAATGGGCTATAAGCTGTCTTTTTATACACTTATAGCCAAATTGAACGTTCAATTTGGCTATAAGTCGCATTTTTTGCCAGTTTCAGCCAAATTGACCCCATAAACCCCATTATATCTCAAGGCAAGGGTGTTGCTTTAAACCTAAATGGAGGAGCTGATGGAGCGGCATCGGATATAGAAATCAGGAACTCATATTCCTTTCCTTTTTCAAATGGATACGCAGTACTGAGTTGCAGTGTCAACTTTCCATAGGATTGGATGGGTGCTATAGTGCCCGCAGCGATTTCTTTCAACCCTTCCGGACTTTGTACCTGAAGCTTCAAGGTTTCAGGCTTTGATGTTACCAGGCCAAAATTCTCCACTACTAAGCTTATTGCTGTTGTACCTGTACCAGGAGTAAATACCGGTCGCAGTGCCGACAGGATACTCGGTTCATATTCCACCCAGGGAACCTTCGCATATCCAAACAAGATCTTTCCGGATTTGTACCTGCCGATCAGTTTGGGCGCAAACTCTTCCTTGGTTAATCCATGTCCCTCTGCACTAAATGTTAGGATCAGATCACGCCCCTGTTTTATGGTTGCTACTACCCTGGCGCCTTTTCCGAAATTGACAGCTTCATTTCTTCCAAATCGCAGCGAGTTCAGATCCAAATCTGTATGCGGATTAAATCCTTTTTCGGCACTTACTTTGATTTGTATGGTTTCACCTTCCGCGGGCAATCTTTGGTTTTGCAAACTGATCAATACCCCCGGATTCAGAGGTACAGAGATGTTTTTAGAACTGTGCCGGTCATTCGCCTTATCTTCTTTCTTCAGAGTATCAATTACTGCAAAATTCGCCTGGATGGCCCGGCCCTGCGCATCCTGCAATATCTTGATGCGTTCATACTTAAACCAGTCTTCTACCCTGCCATCTTCATGAAATGCGATCCCCGGCACATAGGCTTCTCCGGGATCCGTCACCCACTGCACCCCATCCTTTGATCTCAAATAAAAAGCAATTCTGCCCAGCCAATCATTCACGATCATATGGTATTGAACAGAATCCCTCCACACCACGGGATCTTCAAATTCTCCTGCCACATCCGGGTAAGTGCGTTTGTTGGATACCTGCCGGTAGGGCGACAAACCTGTCTGGCTGATCCACACACCTCCACCCCGGCAAATCATCAGATAAGAGCCATCGGATCGTCTGGTAAAAGTCAGGTTGGATAGTCCTTCTATGATGGGGCGATCTCTTGGATCAAATTCAAATTTCCCCTCCTGCCAGGGACCGTTTAGCGAACTGGATACATAATTTTTATCAATGCAGTACAACACATAACGGCCATCCTGCAGGCGAAAGATTTCAGGATTGTGACCAGCACCAATGGTATCTTTTATGGTATAGGGACCAAAGCGGTTATTGCTGACCGTGTGATAAACAATGGAGCGTGGCCATTGCCCATGCCCTTTGGGCGAGCTCTCCGGCCATCCGCAAACATAGAGATGATACAGGCCATCAGGGCCCTGCAGGATATTACCGCCCCAGTAAGAGCGCTCCCGGTCTTCTATTCCATTGTCGATGTATCGCGGCAGCACATTCGCGCCTCCCCAGGTGGCACTGCTCAGCTTGCCTTTTGGCATAGGCAGAAAACGGTCTTTAAATGCTGCGCCTTTAACGAGTTGTTTCCAGCTCTCAGGCCGGGGGCGTTCGGTGATTTGTGCATTGGAGGAAATACTGATTGCGAACAGTGCAATGAGTAAACAAGTGAGCTGAAGCAAACGGCGGCGAGTTGGTAGCATATGGAGCAATTAGTGTAATTGTAAGAAATAAATAGTATTTTTACACTGCCTGTATCACATAAAGGTCGGCTCCAAGCCGTTGAAGGGTATCCTTCTTAGTGTGATGATGGGCTTTTTTTATTCCCCTAACTTTCATCTTCTTTATGATAGAGCGGCACAACTGATCTTATTTTTGATTCTATAAAATCAAAATATCGGTTTTCATTTCTTTCACATTTCCGTTGCAATGCCCACAAAAAATAATCTACTAAATTGATAATTGGTTCCGTAGTCGGTTGTTGTACATTGAAAACCATCGTGCAAGAAATCAAATTGTCAGGATATTTATTTGCAGCAATGATTGTGGCTTTTTCCAGTCCCTTTTCCAGATTTTTATGTGTGGTGCATTTACTTCGGTGAGCGATATTCAAAACAATTCGATCCTGGTCATTGAAGTTATCAATCAACAAATGTGATAAAAGATCAGCATAAAATTCCGATTGATTTCCATTATGCTTTTTCTCATAAATACTATAATCCTTCCGCCCAATCACAGCATCAAAATAACAATCAATATTTGTTATTAATTCAAATGCCATCTTTCGAATCTCTGGTACATCATCTTTAGCATGAAGAAAATAACCATTCTTACTTTTCTTTTTTAAAATGCTCGGTACTGATTGAAAGTAAGGGTCATTAGCAATTTGAATTTGCAAGTCAACAATTTTCTTACGAATTCCTTCAACTGGTTCATTCAATGTCAACATACCCATTAGAAAATAACTGGATACTCTCTCACTACCAATTATTGGGACTTTACCTTTTCCATAGAATGTGATATCTCCTGCTTCATCTAAATAACGATGATACTTATGAAGAGGTAGTTTCCCATTATTTGTTTCTCCATCGGTCATTAGCACCATTGTTTCTACAATTTACGGAAATGGATGAAAAAGGAAGTAGCAAAACCTACAATTGAATCTTCTCTATTTTTCCCTTCAGTTTTACAGTGCCTTTAATAACAGGTTCACCGCCTGTCATGGATGCAGCATCGATCAGGATGGAATGTTTGCCTTTCGCCATCTCCGGTAATTCTTTGTCGATGTTGATTTTGCGGATCAGACTTCCTTTATCGCTGTACAATTTCATTTCTTTGGAACTATCCCATACGAGGGTCTGTCCCTTTTTCATGGTAACCGGTACGGTAATTCTGAAGAAGTTGTCTACCTCCAATTCAATATTGCTGACTTCCGCATCTTCTTCACCTCCAATCAGAAACTGCAATTGTATTTTCTGAGATTCGCCATTGTTGTTGAATTCGAATCGCGTATGCGTAGGCTCACCTGGCTGCAGGATTTTTTTAGGATGATTAAATTTGATCTTATCAAAATGCGCCAGCGACCATTCTTTGTTTGCCAGTTTCCGGAGCTGAAAGTCGTTCCCCGGATTTTTTAATGCAATGCGTTGCTCCTGGTTAAAGATACCCAGCTTCTTGGCTTCTTCCCACAATACAATCGTTTCAATAATCTTATCGATATTTGGATTCTTCTTATAGGCGTTGTGGCGAAGTACCAGGGCATATCCTGCATTGTAACCTGCTGCAACTGACATCATCCACTCTACATCCTCCACCTGTGTATCTGCATTCACCAAAAACCATCCCAGCATATGGGGCATGTAGTTGCGCTCAAAGAAAGGTTGCAACCTGAAACGATGTTCCGATTGACTTTCTCTGAAACTGGCGTACCAGGGTTCTCCCCAGTTGATATAGCTGTTGTGATTCCAATAGAAATGGTTGATAATACTGGACCCATTTACCACAGTGTGTTTTACGCTTTTCAGAAATTCATCTGCGAAATAATTCTCCGCATAATCACCCCTTCCGGTATAACAGGCTCCTTCATGCCCGTCGAAATCCATATGAGACACTCCGGTCTCGTTGAAAAAGCCAGCCATGTTTTTGATCAACTGCTGTTGCATTTCCCAATTGGGGAACATGGTTTTATAGGGGAAGTCCATCAACTTTTTTACCTGCGCACCCTTCTTATGAGCAGCGGGTTTGGTATTAAATGCACCGCGAACGCAGTTAATCAGGGTGTAGGGTTTTTCGTTAGAAACTTCCTGGTAACGAATGATCTCATTGCCAATTTGAATACTGTTTAGTGTAGAGCCCTGTGCAAAGTATTCATATCCCTCTACTACAATGCTGGTTGCGATTTCGTCAATATCAGCCGACAAATTCGAAACGCCGGCTGCCATCAGTCCGCTGTTAAGAGCAGTAGTAACAAATGGATCATTGGTGGTGATGAAATTGGTGAGGGTATGTACACCAACGCGTATATTTTTGCTGCTTGCCTTCTCTACCAATTTTTTCATGCCCATACGGCCATTGGGGAATTGATTTTTATTCAGCTCGAAGTGACCCCAGGTATCAAAAGGATGCTCCTGGTAGATGGAATAAAAACCCAGTCGTTCTGTTAGTGAGAGCAAGTCATCAAAGGTCTCTTCTGTAAAATCAGTAATCAGGTAAGGTTGTCCGGTAGTTCTTGATGCGCGGGTCCATGCTCCGTCAATCACCGGGAAGGGAAGTCCTTCTGCTTTATTGATGCGCCCCATGGTAGCCAGCGCGTTTGCTGGTGAAGTGCCGAAAATTGCTATGGAGCTGCCTTCCAGCTTGTACTCCTTAAGGCCTGGCACCGGACAGTTTTTGTGGTGGTGCCAAACTGTAATTTTCCGATCGAGCGACTGATTAATCGCGAATGCCTGCATGGCAGATCCAAACTCCTCGGGACTTGCAGCGCTGCCTGCGATGGAGGCGGAAGGGGATGTAACACCTTCCTCATTACTCAGTTTTCCGCCAATTGTTTTGGCATTCAATGCCCTCATGCCAATTGCAAAGGAGCTGTTGCGAACAACCCCTACCACTTCACCGATGGTGTCTTTGATGGTGGTATTGAAGGGTCCCCAGAAAATGGCTTCAATCTTTTCATTTCCGACAACTTTGGTCAATTCAAATTTGATGTAATCGGGAGTCTCTTTGGCAGTAACCTGCAATTCAATACCGTTGCCATAACTAAGAGCTACAACCTTACCACGAACCTTTACTGCCTGCGGGTTTATTTCCTGGTTAGCGCTTTTAATACGAAGGAGCTGTCCCGGGCGTCCATTAGGAACATAATTCATGCCACTACCGGCATCCACCATTTTAAGAATTTCCCCTTTGGGACTAATCTCCATCGAGAAGCTCTTGGTTTTTAATGCTAATTGTGCAGAGATGGTTCCTGTAAAAATTAATCCGATAAAAAACAGCAAGAGGCGCTTATTCATGTTCAAGGTATTTGGTAAAAGCAATCAATAAATATGTCCCTGCAACAGAGGACTCCCGTAAATTATAGCTTTCTACACCTATACCGAATCGTTTGATAAAATCGAATTAAAATAAAGCAAAATAGGAGGTATATCCACTGGCGGGGGGTATAAAAGATCTAGTATTGACTTATATAGTAAAACACATTTTGTTTTTCAAAGGCAGTCAATTTTACTCCCAAGTCTGTTTGCATCATACTATCCAAAAACAGTTCAAAGCGGGAATCTCCAGTTTTGATTACATTTTCAACTTCATCCTGATAAATCATTTTAAATCCTGGATACATATGGAAATAAGATTTATAAATATAATCTCCCGCTCTATTTTTCAATTTAGGATCCTGATAATCGTGATCCATCCAAAAACGTTCCTGCCGTCCACCAATATTCTCTTCTACACTTAACAACTTGTTTGTTTCAGAAGAATAATAGTAGCAGATGCTATCTGATTCCGACAACCGCTCAACAACAACATAATTAAGATCCTCGTAAATTATAGAACCTGAACGATTCAAAGAATGAATAGCATGTACTACCTTATCAGCAAGGAAAAATGAAATTCCGGAAGCACAATTATTGGATTCAGTTAACACACATTTTTGCAATGGAAGTATTCCGATTCCTGAAATCAGGACCGCATCTTTCGCATTTGTATCAAGCGCATAGGTTTGTAAAGAAAAGATGAAAATCGTCCATGAAAGAAATAAGAATAACCAGCCTGATTTAATGCTTCTCATATAAGCAGTACAAAGTATAGGAAACAGTGCTAATCCAAATACTAAAAGATAGTGATGCCTGATGAAGATTACATTTTCTGTGGCACTGTGCCCGGATAATAAAAATTTTACAAAATCCTGTCTCAACAAACTTAATGAGGCGATTATCCCCGCGAGTATGATCAGAATGAATTTCAGAAATTTCGGCATAGGCGATTCAATATAAGAAAAGGTATTAGTATACCATCCGCTTAAATTGCTCAATACCGGAAATAAATTTCACAATTGCATCAATAATTTCCAGCGCTTCACCAGGATGGAGATCGTTAACACTCCAACTTTTGATCCCACTCATTGTACCCCAAACCATATCATAGCAACCTTGTTTGCCTTTTACAATTTCAATCTCCATTTTTGAGCTTTGAAATAATCCTTTATTTCTAATCGTAAAATCAAACTCCCTGCTACTTAATATTCCAGATATTTTTAGTTTATTGGTACTATCATTCGCAATAAATATTTCATACTTGTTTGATGTATTTATCAATAATGTTCCTTCAAATTCCTTGAAATGAACATTCCTACCAAAAGTTTCATTCAAAGTACGGTTCAAGTAGTTTCTCCAATCCGCATCTATGGAGACTGTTTGAGATTTTTTATGAACCCAGGTTTCTATATATCTTGTATAATAAGCTTTAAGATCGACATATTCGTTTGTACTTTCAGTTTTGTATGCAATGTCAAGTGACTTTGCATCTGAGCTGTAATGGAGATTCATTGAAGACACAATACCTTGTTTTTCATTTAGATAAAGTTTCGAATGTAGATTAGGAATTAGTATTGGTTCAAATCCAATTTGGACTACTTCCGCGATGCTTTCCTTTTCGCCTTCCCGAACAAAGATTTCGACTTCAAGATTTCTCTTTTTAATTGTTTCAAGCCGCTGTAAAAGTTTAAGCCATTTACTGATTTTGATATACGGACTTACGATGATGATTTTTTCATCTGTTTCTTCAATTAAAGTCATTATTTCACCTGAAATCTGACTTGGCTTTATTAATTGCATAAACTATAAAGTGAATGAATTCCCTAACGTTTCCTTTTAAACGACCAGGGATAATTTTTATTGAGGAAGCAGATTAGAAGGAATTAAACGGGAAGAAGGTATAACGGTAGTTAAGGGAAATAAAAAAGCCCTGATAAACAGGGCTTTTTTTCGTGGAGAATACCGGAGTCGAACCGGTGACCTCTTGCATGCCATGCAAGCGCTCTAGCCAGCTGAGCTAATTCCCCTCGTGATAAGAACTCCCCTTTGCGGGAGTGCAAATATAGAGTGCCGGCTAACATCCAGCAAAAAAATCTGGGGCGGCAAATGAAAATAAAAAACCGACCCGGAAGTATATCCGGACCGGTTAACTATGATAGAACCTTAACCTTATTTCTGCTTAATCAGCTCTACGTTTACAGCCAGTTTCACCTCATCAGAAACTACTACCCCACCGGCTTCAGTTACGGCGCTCCAGGTGAGACCGAATTCCTGGCGGTTGATCTTGCCAGTCAGTTCAAAACCAGCTACAGTATTGCCATAGAAATCATTCTGGATGCCACCAAACTCTGCTTTCAGGGTTACTGGTTTGGTCGTTCCGCGAATAGTCAGATCACCCGTCAGTTCATAATCTGATCCGGAAACTTGCTTCATCGAAGTAGACTTGAAGGTCAGCTCGGGATGACCTGCCGCATCAAAGAAATCAGCCGATTTCAGGTGTCCATCGCGCTGCTCATTACCGGTTGTGATACTGTCGATCTTTGCTGAAAAGCTCACCTGCGCATCGCTGAAATCATCTTTTTCAGCTTCTACAGTAGCATCAAAATCAGTGAACTTTCCAGATACTGTGGAGATTACCAGGTGCTTTACCTTAAAAGTAATTTCGGAGTGACTTGCGTCAATTTTCCAGGTTGCCATGATATTAGTTTGTTTAGTTGTTTACAAATAAGAATTAATTAGAATACAAAACTAATGTTACAACATCAATAAGCCAAATAAAAAATCCGCATTGCTCCGGATTTCACAAACCATTTGGAATTAGGAATTGAGAATTTGGAATTATGAATTAATGTTCAGGTCCCCAATTCATAATTCCTAATTCATAATTCTAAATTGTCTATTCTCCCCAAACCTGGTCTTCTCCCTTTAACCACCTTTTCACCAGCTCCGTGGTAATCGACTTCGGACGCTCCAGCGGGAAGCTTAACAGGCGATCCCAGATCAAACTTGCCATAACACCCAGGGCCCGGCTCACGCCAAACATCACGGTATAGAATTCGTATTCTTTCAGTCCATAATGTACCAGCAGGGCTCCGGAATGTGCATCCACATTGGGCCAGGGGTTTTTCACCTTACCCAGGGATTGCAGGATGGGCGGAACGGTTTCGTAAATATTCCAAACCGTCTGGCAGAGGGCATCATCCGGCATGTGCTTCTTCCCAAATTCCATTTGGGCTTCAAAACGAGGATCGGTTTTACGCAGTACCGCATGGCCATAACCCGGTACCACTTTTCCGGAAGACAGGGTATCCTGTACATACTGGGCAATCTGCTCTTTTGTAGGACGATCGGTTCCCAGGGATTCCTGCATTTCAAAAATCCACTTAATCACTTCCTGGTTTGCCAGGCCGTGTAAGGGGCCTGCCAGCCCATTCATTCCCGCCGCAAAACTCAGGTAAGGATCACTCAGGGCAGATCCTACCAGGTGCGTGGTATGGGCAGATACGTTTCCGCCTTCATGATCGGCATGGATGGTCATATAAAGGCGCATCAGCTCCTTGAATCCCTCATCCTCATAACCCAGCATGTGGGCAAAATTGCCCGACCAGTCGAGCAGGCCATTTGGCTGGATATGCTCATTGTTTTTATACTTACGGCGATACACATACGCAGCAATGCGGGGCAGCCTGGCAATCAGGTCCATCGCATCATCAAACGTATGCTCCCAGTAATCTTTTTTGTTCATGCCCTTCGCATATTCCTTGGTGAAATTGCTTTCTGTCTGAAGGGCCATCACACCCACCACAAACATGGTCATGGGGTGTGTGCTAAGCGGAAGTGCATCAATCGTATTAAATACATGTGTAGGAACATGCGACCGGCGCTGCCATTTGGCGGTCATCTCATTTACATCTTCCTCCGTTGGAAGCTCATTGAAAAGCATCAGGTAAAACAATCCTTCGGGCAGCGGCTCACTGCCACCTTTTGCCTTGGGCAGTTTGGCCTGCAATTCCGGAATGGAGTAACCCCTGAAACGAATGCCTTCCTGTGAATCCAGCAGGGAGGTTTCAGTAACAAGTCCGGTTATACCACGCATACCCTGGTACACCTGCGATAAACTTACTTCTCCGATTACTTTATTTCCATGTTCTTTCAGCAAGGATTTGACCTCAGCTCCGGCCGCGTCTCCCTTTTCTTTCAATTTTTCTTTATAGCTTCCCATGAAGAAGATTTTATATATGTGACTACTACAGTTTCCGACTAGCTATAACCGATAAAATTAGCTATTGTCGATGGTACAACAAATAAATATTGAACAGAGTTCTGTTAGAATCCGATTAAAAAGTGGTAAATAACAATTACTTAGGAGCTTTCCTGTACAGGTAAAAGGCCACCATCAAAAAGATGAGGTTGGGCAGCCAGGCCGCGAGGATAGGATGAAAATTGCCCTTGGTAGAAAAAACCGTAGAGAATTTATCCATGATTACAAAAGTGGCTGCCGAAACGATTCCAAAGGCCAGTTGCAACCCGGATCCTCCCCTGGTTTTACGTGCCGCCACAAACACCCCCATCAGGGTAAGAATCACCACGGAAACTGGTGTGGCGAGTCGCCTCCAGAATTCTACCCGATAGGTATTCAGCCCTTCGGTGCCGCGGGTTTGCTCGCGCTGGATGAATTCATAGAGTTCAAAAGAGTTCAGTTTGTCTTTCAGGTATTCATCCCGCCTTAATTCATCCGGACGCATATTCAGGTCCACTTCCATATAAGGATGTTTCTGAACCGTTTCTTTGAGTCCGTCGATCTTGCGCTCAAATACATTTTCCGCTCGCCATTTATTGGTAGCCGTATCCCACCGAACATAATCAGACCGGATATTATATACCACCTGGTTGCCCTTGATTTTTTCAAGGAAAAAATTGCTGGCGGATTTATTCAGGGTATCATAATATTTCATGCCCACGAACGTCACAGAGTCTGAGCGGAAATAAAAATCCCTGCTTCCCCCTGCACCAGATGAATAGGTGCTGTTTTTATCAATGTAGGTCAGCTTGAAGCGGCTGTAAATTTCATTGGCCCGGGGTATTACCATGGCATTGGCCCAAAGCATGATTCCCCCCAACAGGAACGCACCTATCAAATAAGGCCGTAGAAATCTGCTGTAAGGAATACCAGTTGCCAGGATCGCCACTGTTTCAGACCGCGCCGCCATTTTGGAGGTGAAAAAAATCACTGCGATGAATACAATCAACGGAAAGATCATCGAGATAATAAAGGGAACAAATCCAAAATAATACTGGGTAACAATGCCCATAAACGGCAATCCGGATTTCACAAAATCATCGGTTTTTTCACTGGTATCAATCACCACGGCAATAACAGTAATGGTGAGGATGGCGAACAGGAATGTCACCATGAATTTTTTGAATATATACCAGTCGAGGATCTTCATGCCATGCCGATAAAAGCGCTCAAATCTAGTTGAAAAATGGTTAAGGCTATCACAACCTGGTTTTGAGTACCGGGATCATTTCATTCTTCCAGCTGTTGAAATCACCGGCCAGGATATGGGCCCTTGCCTGCTTCACGAGCCAGAGATAAAAAGTAAGATTGTGAACACTGGCGATGGTCAGTGCCAGAATCTCCTTCGCTTTAACCAGGTGGCGCATATAAGCTTTGGTATAATACTCGCTGAAAGGAGAACCGATACCATCATCCAGGGGACTGAAATCCTTCTCCCATTTTTTATTGTCGATATTGATCACCCCTTTGCTGGTGAACAACATGGCATTGCGACCATTACGGGTAGGCATCACACAATCAAACATATCGATGCCCAGGGAAATATTTTCCAGGATATTCCAGGGAGTACCCACGCCCATCAGGTAGCGGGGTTTATCAGCCGGCAGGACTTCACAACAATGAGCCGCGTGTTCGTACATCATTTCTTCCGGCTCTCCTACCGAGAGCCCTCCAATGGCATTGCCCACAGCGCCTTTGGAAGCTACATACTCACAGGAAGCCCGGCGCAAATCAGTATAAGTACTGCCCTGCACAATCGGAAACAGGTTTTGTGTATGGCCGTATTTATCAGGTGTTTCTGCCAATCGTTTGAAACAGCGATCCAGCCAGCGATGCGTCAGGTCCATCGATTTTTTCGCATAGGCATAGTCGCTGGGATAAGGCGGACATTCATCAAATGCCATAATAATATCCGCCCCAATCACGCGCTGGATATCCATTACTGATTCTGGTGTGAACAGGTGCCGGCTGCCATCAATATGACTTTGAAAGAGGGCCCCTTCCTCTGTCAGCTTACGGTTACCAGCCAGCGAAAATACCTGGTAACCACCACTATCGGTTAAGATAGGGCGATCCCAACCCATGAATTTGTGTAAACCGCCTGCTGCTTCCAGCACATCCAACCCGGGCCTCAGGTAAAGGTGATAGGTATTGCCCAAAATAATCTGGGCGTCCACATCTTGCTTTAACTGCTGCTGGCTCACCGCCTTCACGCTGCCCACTGTACCAACAGGCATGAATATGGGCGTTTCGATGGTGCCATGGTCGGTGGTAATCCTACCCGCGCGGGCCTGTGAAGCCGTATCTTTTCCACAGAGTTCAAATGATAGTGCTGCCATAAGGGGAGCAAAGGTAATTAATCTTAATTTCGCCGCCGGCCTCTTAACCCAGACCAACCGTGGACGTTTATGGATTTTCAGCAACTCAATCTTAATTGGGGTATGATCAGCCTTGTGCTGTTCAGCCTGGTTAGTATTATTCAACTCCTGTATTACTGGGGCATTTTCAGTCGCCTTGCCTTTTTCAAACCCAAAGAAAAAGACCATTCCCAAACACACCCGGTATCGGTGGTCATCTGCGCGCGCGATGAAGCCGGTAACCTCGCCCGCAACCTGCCAGGAGTCTTGTTTCAGCAATACCCATCGAGTCATGAACTGATTGTAGTGAATCATAACAGTCAGGATGATACGCGGTATTTACTGGAGGAGTTCAAGAAGACATTTAAAGGATTGCAGATCGTAAACCTGGAGCATGAGGCCAAGGGGATTCCGGGAAAAAAATATCCCTTATCCATCGGTATTAAAGAAGCGGATCATGAAATTCTGTTGCTGACGGATGCAGATTGTGTACCCGCTTCTGAGCACTGGTTGTATAAAATGCAGCATGCCTATGAACCAGGCATTGAAGTGGTGTTGGGATATGGACCCTATACCAAAAAACCGGGCTTGCTGAATAAACTGATCCGGTTTGAAACCTATCATACTGCACTGCAGTATTTGTCCTATGCTTTGGCAGGCCTGCCTTATATGGGTGTGGGTAGAAATCTTTCCTATAAGCGTGAACTCTTCATTAATAACAAAGGTTTCTCTTCTATCAATCATTTGCCTGGCGGCGATGACGACCTCTTCATCAATAAGGTAGCACATAAAGGCAACACCGCGGTGGTGCTTGACCCGGAAGCTTTTACGTTGTCGGAGGCTAAAAAATCCTTTGGCGACTGGTTCAGGCAAAAGGAACGGCATTATTCAACAGGGAAATATTATAAAGGCAAGATCAAGTTTTTACTGGGAACTTATTCACTGAGTTTATTCCTGTATTATCCTTTATTTATTGCTGCATTGCTGCTGGCCGACTGGCGGATTGTGCTGGGCATTTTTGGCCTGCGTTTTATATCACAGGCGATCATTCAGTATAAGACCATGCAGAAGCTGGGAGAGAAAGATCTCTTTGGCTGGTGGTGGTTACTGGATATCTGGATGTTCCTGTATTATTGCATCTTTGCACCAGCAATATGGAAAAAACCCCGTCCAAACTGGACCTGATAACGGAATTTTTTGCGGATTTTACTCCACGGCAACTGGAACAACTGGCTGCGCTGGATGAACTGTACCGCGACTGGAACAGCAAGATCAATGTAATCTCAAGAAAGGATATAGATCATCTGTATGAGAATCATGTGCTGCATTCCCTGGCGATTGCGGCGGCATTTGAATTTCCTGCAGGTTCAAAGATTCTGGACATTGGAACCGGTGGTGGTTTTCCTGGTATTCCCCTGGCGATCTATTTTCCGGAAGTGGAATTTCTGCTGGCAGACAGCATTAATAAAAAACTGACTGTGGTGAAGGAAGTGGCAGCCGCGATTGGCTTAACCAATGTTACCACCCGCCATACCAGGGTTGAAGATATTAAGGATCGCAAATTTGATTATGTGGTTTCCAGGGCTGTTGCTCCTTTAAAGGACCTTTGGCAATGGGCCAGGCCGGTGCTGAATAAACGTCCGTCTGAAGGAGATTTTCCTGCAAGTGGACTGATCTGCTTAAAAGGCGGAGACCTGGGACTGGAGATCTCTGAATCCCGTCTGCGCCCCAGGGTGATGGAAATTTATGACCTTTTCCCACTCGACTATTACCGGGAAAAATACCTTTTGTACGTCCACAAATAAGTCGTACACTACCACAAAGTAGTATTGAAGATCAAGGAAATTTCATAGACCTTTGCCCGATGGCAATAACTGTTTGTATTGTGGATGATACCAATGACATCCGGCATGCATTGGAAGAAATTGTGCAGCTTTCCGACGAATATGAATTGTTGGGCAGTTTTGCAAGTGGAGAAACAGCCCTGGAGAAAATTCCGGTACTGAAACCCAATGTCGTGTTGATGGATATCAATCTGGGTGGCATCAGCGGCATAGAATGTGTGCGACAATTAAAGCCATCAAATCCCGATGTACTCTTTATGATGTGTACGGTATATGAGGAAGACGAAAAAATCTTCGAAGCCCTGAGCGCTGGGGCAAATGGGTATATTCTGAAAAAGACCTCTCCTATCAAATTATTGGAATCCATCCGCGAACTCAGTGAAGGAGGTGCGCCTATGAGCAGCCAGATCGCGCGTAAAGTGGTAACAGCTTTTCAGAATCGCGGACCTGTGCAGGAGAATGGTATTCAAGGGGGAAATGAGAAAAACCTGGGGGTATTATCCAATAGAGAAAAGGAAATCCTGGAACAGCTGGCGAAAGGACTGTTATATAAAGAAATCTCCGCGCAATTATTCATCAGCCAGGAAACTGTTCGTAAACATGTGTATCATATTTACGAAAAACTACATGTAAACAATCGGGTGGAAGCCGTTAATAAATTCTTCGGCAGGTAAACAAAATACCCAGTTTGTGGTATAGGACAGGAATCAGGTTAGACTAATTTTGGAGCTCGAGAAGGGATGCCTCAAATAACGTTAATCATTAGCCTTACCTTACCTCTCTCAACCACTCGAAACACCTTATGCTGTCCATCTAAAATTAAAGCCGTCGCAATGCAACGGCTTTAATAAAGGGACTTTTTTTATTGGTGTATTACCAGTTCAATTCCAGTTTATTGTCTCTCGGGTTCACATCCGCCATACGTCCGGTTGGATCGATTTCAACTGATTTGATATCCTGTAGTTTTCTATTCGTGCTGATCTGGAAAGTGGGATGTGTCCATTTCCAGGCATCGTATACCTTGCGGTTGAGCGCAGCATCTTCCGCCGGTTTGGTGCCAAACATCAGGTACATGGGTACATAGTGTAATTCTTTAGTACCATCGCGGAAGGTGATCACAACATCAATTGGCATAGGCATTTTGCCGGTTCTTTTCAGGCGGATATTGGTTGCCCCGCTTTGTTCAAACAGACTATCGATACCGTAATCAATGGTTTTGGTAGTGTTCACCCAGTATTCCTGGTACCAGTCGAGTTCAATTCCGGATCTTTTCTCAGCCACCCGAATAAAATCATGCACATTGGGATGTTTGAATTTCCACTGGTTGTAATAATCCAGCAGGATCTGATCGCGCACTTCAGCTCCAACAATATAACCCAGTTGCTCCAGGAACACCTCGCCTTTGGAATAAGAGGCAATGCTGTAAGCAAAATTGGTTTCAAAGTGATCCGCATGGGTGGTCATGGGTTCTTCCAATCCGCTTTTTACGAGAGCAAAATAACTTTGATAGGCACCAGCATGCGGACTTTCCTTCATAGCAGGATCAACAATGGAACGCTTGGGACCAGTACTAATACCGGCAGAAGTAATGGCAGCTTTGTCTTTATCAAGATTGGCATAAAAGGCACTCACGAGGCTTTCACCAAAGGAAGTGAATCCCTCATCCATCCAGGCATACCTGCTTTCGTCGGTACCGAGGATCATCTGGTACCAGCTATGCATCCATTCATGGAAGGCAGTTCCGAGGCCGGGACCGGCCAACAGGGTAGCCATAGGGTATTCCATACCACCATCACCACCATGTATAAACGAATATTGTTTGTAAGGGTATTTACCAAATTTGCTTTCCATGAAAGGCAATACGGATACTGCGGCATCAGCCACTTTGGTCCAGGCTGCGTCGTTGGCCGCATCATTGGGTTTGTCGTTGTATAATACATGGATGGTTGGACCATTCGGAATCTGGCGTACCACATGTTTGAATTCCGGGTCTGCTGCCCACATGAAGTCGTGGACATTGGGTGCAGTGAAATGCCAGGTAAGTTTAGCTGTTTTGGGGACAACCGGTTTGGTTCCCGGAGCTTCATAACCGTAGCCGATTGCCTGTGCATTTTGCAGGTAACCGGTACCACCGATGATATAATTGCGATCAATGCTGATTTTCACATCAAAATCCCCCCAAACACCATAGAATTCGCGGGCGATATAGGGATTGGGATGCCATCCGTCATAATCATACTCTGCCAGTTTGGGATACCATTGCGACATGGAATAACGAACACCGGTGTTAGGGTTATCTCTGCCCGCGCGACGAACCTGCAGGGGAACCTGTGCTTCAAAATCCATATTCAGCACCACTTTAGCCTTTGGCAGAATCGGTTTGGTGAGGGTCACTTCCAGGATGGTTTCCTGTTCTTTAAAAGGCTGATCTACGCCATTCATTTGGAGTGATTTCACCCGTTGGTAACCAATTTCATCCGGTTTCAATTTAGAGATGCGATCGCGAACGCGGGGGTCCCAATCGGTACGGGTTCCAATCTTGTTCTTACCCAGTTCCTGGCTTCTTACATCCATCATGCTGTTGGGCTGAAAAGCATTCCAATAGAGATGATAGTAGATCTTTTTGAGGGTGTCGGGAGAATTGTTGGTATAGGTCAATACCTGTTTACCGGTAAACCGGTTGGTATTGACATCCATATCGATGGTCATTTTGTAGTCGGCCTCCTGTTGCCAGCGGTTGGGCTGGGCCGTTAGACTGGAACTAAGAACTACGAAAGCTGCCAATAACCAGGAATGTTGTTTTTTCATATGCGCGTGTTGATGAGCTGAAACGGTAAATTTCAGAAAAAATGCCAAGACTTAAGCTGGAGCTTTGGAAATCTTAGAGGGTAAGTTTATCGCGTACCAGTCGGCCCTCTTTGGAGAAGGTCAGGTCGCGTTTATTCAAATCGGATTTGCTAACCAGCAGGCGGTACTCCGTTTTATCACCGGGCTGAATCAGTTCAAAATAGCCAACAATTTCCCAGTCGGCATATTTGCTTTTGTCGAGTCCTTCAAGAACTTCCTCGGGCAATTCTTCCTGGGTGATTTCTTTTTGGGAGCCATTCCAGGTGCCATCGTTTTTGAAATAGGCTTCGTATTTATCGCCATTCAGTTGGAAGTAGACTACAAAATGGGAAAGTTTATCTTTCCATTCCACGCTTTCCGCATTCCGGTATTTGTATTTAAACGCATCCGTAACCACGGCTGGAATTTTACGGATTTGGGCATTCAGCGGCTGAGTGATCGCAATTCCGGTCAGAACAAGTAATCCAAACAGTACAGATCTCATATTGACGTTCATTGATAATATACAAATATCCTATACCTCATGATAAGAAAATCCTAAAAATCAGGCAGTTGTTCCTTCCACAACCAGCACGATTTCCCCTTTCACCGGCTTGCTACCGAAATATTGTGCCAGTTCTGCCAGGCTACCACGTTTGGTTTCCTCGAATAGTTTGGTCAATTCCCTGGACACAGCAGCCTGACGCTCAGGCCCAAAATAGGTTTGCAGTTCCTCCAGGGTTTTCACCAGGCGCATCGGGGATTCGTAAAAAACCATGGTACGCTCTTCGGTTGCCAGTTTTTTCAGCAGGGTTTGCCGCCCTTTTTTAAGGGGAAGAAAACCTTCAAAGCAAAAGCGATTGATTGGCAGCCCACTGTTCACCAGGGCAGGCACAAAGGCCGTAGCGCCCGGGAGAGTTTCGACCTTCACATCGTTGCGGATGCATTCTCGAACCAACAGAAAGGCCGGATCCGAGATGCCGGGAGTACCTGCATCCGTGAGCACCGCCATATGCTTACCTGCTACCAGTTGATCCACGAGGTGTTGCAACACTTTGTGTTCATTGTGCTGGTGATAGGGAGTCAGCGGTTTTTGAATCTGAAAATGATTCAGCAGGCGGGCGCTGTTTCGGGTATCTTCTGCGAGGATAACATCCACCTCTTTCAGCACATCAAGTGCGCGGAGGGTGATATCCTGCAAATTGCCGATTGGCGATGGAACCAGATAAAGCATTACTGCACGCTTATCTCGAATTGCTCCATAACAGGGTTGGCCAATAATTTTTTTGCTGCCTGCTCAGCAATGGCGCGGGCTTCATCTGCAGAATTGGCTTCCACCTGGAGACTGATATTTTTACCAATGCGAACATCCTGGATAGCGTTGAGGCCCAGATTTCCCAATCCGCCCATAACGGCTTTACCCTGGGGATCCAGCAACTCTTTCAAAGGCATTACTTTAACCTGAACTGCGAAAGTCATTCTGTTTTATTTTTAAAGGCCAAAGATACAATAATATAAACGAGGAACACGACCGGCATGGCAGCCCATTTCAATAAGAGCGCTGCAAGAATGGAGACGATAATCACCAGGTATTTGGGCATGTTCTCTTTGAATGCAAAACTTTTGAATTTGAATGCCATGATGGGCAGCGTGCTTACCATCAGATAACTCACCAGGAAAATAATGAGATACAGCACCCATTTGTTTAATAAGAGATTGGCTGCCCATTCTGTGTTTGCAGACCAATACAGAAGAGGAAAAGAAGCGATCAATAATCCAACTGCCGGAACAGGAACACCCTTAAACCCATAGGATTGTTCGGTGTCGATGTTGAACCTGGCAAGACGATACGCTGCTGCACAGGGTACCAGCACAGCAGGCAGGGTCCACCAGAAGGAAGCATCCAATCCATTTACCTCTTTTGCCAGGCTCAGGCGGAGAAACTGATAGAGGATCAATCCGGGTGCTACTCCAAAGCTCACCACATCCGCAAGAGAGTCAAGTTGCTTACCCATTTCAGAGCTGGCTTTGAGGAGGCGCGCCACAAATCCATCAAAGAAATCTACTACAGCAGCAAGTGCGATAAATAGAGAAGCCAGGTAGATTTTCTCGGGCATATCAAGCAGGTATTCACCAGCCGGACCATTAGCGATGATGATCCCATTTTGCAGGATCGTAATGATCGCAAGAAAACCTAAAACCAGGTTGAGCAGGGTGAAGAGGTTAGGAATTTGTTTCATGTTTCGGTTAGGAGTAAGCGTTAGTTTATTTGGATTTCATCAAACGTTCGATATCCTCTGCGGTGATGGGGATATTGGCCATGAGGTCTTTATTACCGGTACGCGTGATCCAGAAATTGTTTTCAATGCGTACTCCCATTTTCTCTTCTTCAATATAGATGCCTGGCTCAATGGTGAACACCATACCTGCCTTAATAGGTTCGGTGCGGGTTCCAAGGTCATGCACATCCAGTCCCAGGTGATGAGAGATACCATGGTACAGGTATTTTCTGTACGCACGGTTTTCAGGGTCTTCGTTTTTGACAGCTTCCTTTTTCAGCAGGCCAATCTTAATGAATTGTTTGGTGGCTTCCTCTCCTACTTTATCTGTGTATTGTAAAATAGTTATACCGGGTTTGAGGATGGATTTGGCATAATTGTGCAAATGCAAACAGGCATTGTAAACTTCCTTCTGACGTTTGGTAAATTTTCCATTTACCGGAATCGTTCGGGTAAGGTCGGCATTGTATCCACCGTATTCAGCACCGAAATCCATCAGGAGGAGTTCACCGTCGAGGCATTCGCGGCTGTTCTCTACATAGTGCAATGTACGGGCACGATCTCCACTTGCGATGATGCTGCCATAAGCCGGACCAACAGATCGGTTGCGCAGAAATTCATGGTAGATCTCTGCTTCGATTTCATATTCCATCACACCGGGTTTCACGAATCCGAGCAGACGGCGGAAGGTTTTTTCGGTGATGTCGATTGCCTGTTGAATGACTGCAATTTCCTGGGGAGTTTTAATCGCCCGGAGTTCTTTCAGGATTCGTGCAGAGCGTTTGTAGTTGTGCAGGGGATAGCGACGCTTCATCTCTTCAGCATACCGATAATCGCGAACCGGCACCAGGTTGGCCTTGCGATCATTTTCATTGGTATTCAGGTAGATGGTATCTGCCAGATGAATCATGGGTTGCAGCACACCATCCAGGCTATCCAGCCAGAGAATGCTTTTGATTCCGGAGATAGCAGTGGCTTCTTCTTTGCGAAGGCGGTGGCCATCCCATTTTTCTTTGAGTTCATTGGGGCGAACCAGTACCAGCACCTCACGCATGGCCGGGTCCGGGTGAAAAGGAGCCAGGATCAGCATGGTGTCTTCCTGCTGGATTCCTGTCAGCCAATATAAGTCGGAGTTTTGTTTGAACGGATACAGAGCATCACCATTCGTTGGCAGTTCATCGTTGCTGTTGAAGATGGCGATGGACATGGGGTCCATGGCTTTGACAAATCGTTTTCGGTTCTGTATGAAGATGTTGGAATCTAATGGCAGGTGTTTCATGTACTTACATTTCAGGGGGCTAAAAATAAGCCTGATTTTATTTACCGGTCTAAAATTCTGGTTCCGGCACCTGCAGGTCGGGGATTTAAATTTTGTAAAATATAGGCAATCTCTAATACTAACAATTGTTAGTTTGAATAAATCAACCAAAAAACGTTTTTGTATTTGATATTATTCAACGAAACATTCTTTTTTTTAAATAAAACTATATGCGTACAACCAACACATTGTTATGTGAACTAAGGGTCAACTCTTAGATTTGTCCGCAGAAACGCTTGCATACTATGTCAGTACCTACCATCTTTTTCCCTGGTGATCAGCTGATTTCAATGGGATTAAAACTCAGCGACCAGGTGCATTATCAATCCGACCCTGAAGATTTAGTGGAAGATACCCTGCGATTAAACCAGGGAGTATTAAACGATACCGAGGCACTGGTTATTGAAACCGGGGAATTTACAGGTCGCAGTCCGAAAGACAAATTCATTGTGCAGGATGAGATTAGTGAAGGATCGGTTCACTGGAATGAGTTCAACCTGCCCATACATGAGGAATATTTTTTTGCGGTTAAAAAACAGATTACGGAATACCTGAGTGAACGTCCGGAGATCTGGGTCAGAGACGCGTTTGCCTGTGCAGATCCCAGGTACCGAATGGCTATACGGGTAGTGAATGAACATCCGGCGATCAATTTGTTTGCCTATAATATGTTTATTCGTCCGACTGAGGAAGAACTGGAGAATTTCGAACCGGAGTGGACGATTTTATCAGCACCGGGTTTGCAGCTGGATCCGGTTGTGTCAGGAACCCGCCAGCACAATGCTGCGATTATTTCCTTCAAGTATAAGACCGTGCTGATTGCCGGAACCGGTTATACCGGCGAAACCAAAAAAGGCATTTTCACGGTGTTGAATTTTATCCTGCCCAAGGATCATAATGTATTGAGTATGCATTGTTCTGCGAATATGGGTAAACAGGGTGATACAGCATTGTTCTTTGGCCTGAGCGGAACCGGGAAAACCACGCTGAGTGCGGATCCTGCCAGACGACTGATTGGAGATGATGAACATGGATGGAGTGATACTACCATCTTTAATTTTGAAGGAGGCTGTTATGCAAAATGCATCAACCTGAGTGAAGAGAAAGAACCCCAGATCTTCGGTGCTATCCGGCCCGGGGCACTGGTAGAAAATACCCGTTTTTATCCTGGTACCCGCACCATCAATTTTGATGATGGATCCATTACAGAGAATACACGTGTGTCTTATCCGCTGAATTATATCAGCAATGCACTGGAGCCTTCTGTAGGTCCGACTCCGAAAAATATCTTCTTTTTAACTTGTGATGCATATGGAGTTTTGCCTCCGATTTCCAGATTGAATCCGGAGCAGGCGATGTACCAGTTTATTTCAGGTTATACAGCAAAAGTTGCGGGAACAGAGGCGGGAGTAACTGAACCGAAAGCAACCTTCAGTGCCTGTTTTGGAGCGCCCTTTATACCACTTCATCCTGCTTTATATGCAGAGATGCTGGGTGAGAAAATGAGATCGGGCGAAGTGAACGTGTGGATGGTGAATACCGGCTGGACAGGTGGTCCGTATGGAGTTGGAAACCGCATCAAGTTAAGTTATACCAGGGCAATGATTTCAGCTGCACTCAATGGCAGTCTGGATTCTATCGAAACACAGGTTCATCCGGTATTTGGGATGAAAATGCCGGTTCACTGTGAGGGAGTACCTGCTGATTTACTGGATCCCCGCAAGACCTGGGCAGACCCCGCAGCCTATGATGCAAAAGCGGAAGAACTGGCGAAACGATTTATCAACAACTTTAAAAAATATGAAGCGGGTACACCGGCCTCCATCCTGGCAGCCGGTCCGAAACTCCGCTTCTGACGATTTTCGGTCTCAACGTTGCTTGCAGTCCGCCCTGGTCCCAGGGCGGTTTTTTTTCACCCGACCGGTGCCACCCGACCGGTGGCACCGGTCGGGTGAAGTAAAGATTTAACGGTTTGGTAGAAGCTAAGCGCTGCCAAATTGCGTTATTTTGAAAAAACACTGAGGAAAATGGTTTGGGCTATTTTGATGAATCTTTTTATGATTCTTCCGGCGAATGGAAGGGAGGCTAAAGATGCGGATTCTATCAACTGGAGGAACCGGAGAACACTGACCTGGTCTGATTTTAAAGCAGCACCTTTACAAACTGCTCCCAATGCTGCATTGACCAGCACATCCATTCTGATAAATTACCGGTATAATGATGAATCTCTTCAGTTCAACCTGAATTGTGTGTTTTATCCGCATAAGTCATGGACCAAGGTCAAGACCAATCATATACTGGCACATGAACAGGGGCACTTTGATATCAGCCAGCTTTTTACAAGGAAGCTGTACAAGGAACTGAAGGCTTACAAATTCAGGCCGGAGACGGTAGACAGAGATGTTCAGGCAATCTATCAGCGTATCACCCAGGAACAGGCTGCCTATCAGAATTTATATGATAAGGAAACCAATTATTCCAGGAATGCAGCCGGACAAGAAAGCTGGTTGCAGCGCATTGAAAAGGAGTTAACGGAAACTGCTGCATATGCCAATTACCCGGAACAATAGATTGCGATTCGGGTGGATAACTGGCGTAATTCTTTTAATAACTGCCTGGCGGCAGGTGAGGCTATTTTAACCGGATATCCGAGAACCTGCCTGCTCCAAATACAGGCAGCATTGACATTTCCAATACTCGTATAAAAACGAATCAACTGGTATTTTGGAAAAATCGCAGCCGGAACCATGGCAATAGCTACAAGGTATGCCTGCTCAGCTTCCTTGTTTCTCCCCAAGTTCGAATACGCATCACCGAGATATACATACAGCTGGTTGGATGCCAGCTTCTGCGCAGAAGCTTCCAAGAGCTGTATTGCCAGCTCGGATTTACCGGCAATGCAGGCTTCGGCTCCATAGTTGAAAAGAAAACTCCCCCTGTACGATAACCATTTTGCAGCCTTTTTATAAGTAGGTTGTGCAATCATAAAACCTTCATACAGCGCCTGCTCAGAAGCCTTTTTCCAATATCGCTCACCGATTATTTGCATGACTATATAGGGAAGCAGTAAAATCAATTGAAAGGCAGAAATTAACTTACCGGGCCATTTGGTTCTTTTGATAACCACAACAGCCGGCTTTGTTGAAGCAGCCAATAAAAGCAACAACACAAAACTAACCGGTGTAACATGAAAAGGATTTGAAAAAAGGGAAGCGGTCAACAGCACCAGGAATGAGGCGGGATATTCAGGTTCCTTTTTATTTAGTAAACGCAACCACTTCAACAGCATCCAGGCAAACAAGGTGCAGCCAGCCAAACCATATTCCACCAGGAATTGAAGTGGTAAATTAAAAGCCTCAACCATATTTGTAGCCAGAATTTCTCTTTCTACAGGCAATTTGATCATGGAGAGAACATCCGCCTGGTAATGATTGTAGATGGCCGCAAATCGATTGGGACCTATTCCTGCCAACCAATGATCTTTCCAGATCTCAATGCACACCCTATAAACAGTTATTCTCCCCAACAGGGAAGCTGATTTTGTAAAGCAGATTAACCAGGTCGTATACCCAAGCAACAGTAGTCCAACCGTATATAACCAGGGCATCCAACCATTACGCAACTTTCTCCCAATCAAAAATACAATGCCAGCAACAACCCCAACAATAGCAGCTCTTGCCATACTCTGTAAAAGAAAGCCAACAGTAACAAGCAACAATATTCCCAGAAGGAATTGCAAGAATGAATAATTCCGGCACTTTCTGAGTTGCAACAGAACAACCGGCAACATCATTGCAAGAAAATTACCCCAATGACCCGAATTATAAAAATATGCTGTTACTGTGTAACCAACCAGACTCTGGTGTAATGCTAAAGTCTGCTGAATAAACACTGAAACAACTGCCATCCAAATCAATCTACTGATCTTCGCTCCTGTCTGCACGAGGAATAAATAAACACCAAGCCCTGTAAAACAAGTAATAAAAAAACTGGTACTGCCATCATCACTTTTCCAAATAATAGCACCAATGAAAACAAACAGAAGAAAAGGCGATATCGCTTCTAAAAATAATTTCGAAACCGTTTTGCCCGACCAGAAAAAATACAACCATGCAAAGAGACCAGCAATCCACCACAAGTAAATATCAAACCGGAAAATTCCCGACTGCATGCGCAACTGGTAACAAAATGGCATAACCAGTACGACAAGACCAATCAGGCCCATTATTCCATTTTCCAGCCATTCCCTGCGATTCATTTTCCAGAACTTATCTTACCTGCAAAAATCAGAAGTTCATTTTCCTTTGCCGGAGAACAGCAATTGCACTGTCGAGCAAAAGATGATTCATATTCTTTTTCACTTCAAACTCCAGAATATATTCTCTTTTTGGATAAGGCTTATGCACTATACTATTTTGCTGCTCATTTAATATGGCATGTATTTTATAGAGCTTGGAATGTTGAGCACTATCCAACTTTGGAGAAAGCGAAAATGGGAGATGAATCAATTCCTTATTATAGCTCAGGTTAAGCGAATCCAGATCATCCTCCAACTCAGTGGGATAAAAATAACGATCTGTAAAATGTCCTTTTTTCTCCCGAATCTCCCTTTTGAGAAATTGAAAGCCTGCTATTTCTAATTCTTTCTTAAATGCCCGGTGAGTTAATACGGAATCGACATTGAGGTTATGAAAGACGCTCGTTGTATCCAGGTAATACATATAAATGCCGCTATCCTTTCCCTGACGATAAATAAAATAGCAATATTTTCTTCTTATATTTTTCGCCTCCATACCAACCAGATCAAATTCATTAAACGGGATATGATAAAATACAGTATCCCGCCTGTACTGGATAAAAACGGTATCTTTTATTGGTTCATACCCATTTTCAGTTGGAATCAAAACAGGATATAATACCCGGAGTTCCAGGTCCACCTCCGCTATACTCTTAGGTCTGATACTACATCCATACAACGAGAGGAAAAACACCAGCAGTTTCCAAACAGGAATCCTGCTGGTGGCAATACTTTTTTGACTTGTTCGCATATATATATGAATTAAGGAGCTGCTATCCAAAGTGCACTGGCCTTATAACTCTTTTTAATCGGGCCAATTACCTTATCGAGTCCCCCACAATTTCCACAAACCGGTGTAAAAACCATGGTGTAAGTAACTTCCATTCCGGCATATCTAACATTCTTCGTTCCCGGAGTAAAACTCGGTATACCCATATCATTTTCAACTTCAATGGATCCTGCAATTGAAAATCCTTCAACTCCCATTCTTTCATGCGTCAGCGATTCCCAAACCCATGTGGTAGGATTTAGCCCCGTCAGTCGTATCATTCCCTTTTCGTATGAATAAACACTCCAGGTCAGTCCTTGCAACACTTTCCATTTGAGTAACACTTCCTTTCTCATCTGGTCATATTGAATTTTCCTTATACTAACCGTCTGGGAAACCTCTTTACCTTCTGAACTCAGATCGGATGCATCCTCGACACATTCATCAATGCAATTTTTATTATCACCTGAAGATCCCCCATCGCCATAAGAAGGATCCAGCTCTTTCGTTGTACACTCTTCCCATTGGGTCAGGATGGAATAGTCGTCCACTTTACCTGTCTGCATATCGTAAAAGAAGCCAACCAGGTACCAGGTGCTGCAGTTGGAACAACTGGTGGACTGCGAAAAGCTTGCCATCATCCTGCTTCTGGAAGCAGCTCCTACTTTAATTCGAAGCATATAATTACTGGATTCCCAGGCTCCATTCACCAACCTCCTGCTCATTTCATGTCTGTAACCCCGATCATAAAATAATAATTCGGCATTCTGATTTCCTACCCTTTCACTGGCAAGCTGATGACGGTTTAAAAATCCGGCATGAACCAGCTGAATCAAATCCATTGTAGTACCAGGCTTCGCCAATACTTCAACAATCGTCAGATCGCGAACACCTTCCGGATTGGTATGAATGACAAGAGCCCTTCCCCTCAGAAATTTTTTATTGGCAAAAGCGCTTTCCAATTCATCAACCGGAGCAACCACAAAATTCCATTCATTGTGCGAAAAATTTTTTGCAAGCTGCCAGTCAACCACTTTTTCAAGTTTAGCCATCCTTGCAAATAACCGCGCCACCGAATCTTTTGTACCTGTCCACTTTTTTAACTGCAGGAAGTCTTTTTCCTTCTGGACCACTTCCTTCGTAAACCATGACCTCGCTTCCTGAATATCCTGTTTTGCTTTAGGACTTATTATGGATTCTGATTTTTTACAGGACACCTGGAACATACCAGCCATCAAAAAAATCCATATAAATAATCCGAGCAATTTCCGTTTCCGAATCAACAGCCGATGAATCCAGGTCTGCATGTATTCGAGTGCTGTTTTCTCCTGGTTCATGTTCTCCACTTTTCTCATACTGCACTTGTTTAAATTATGATGTACATTTCTTTGGTTGCCGGCCAGCAACAGGCATCATGTACAATCTTCCCTACAGCGCCGTCTCACTTCCGGAACTAAAGTACATTGAAGAAAATTACTGTGGCAGGGTGTTTTAACCCTAATTGAAAGCGTGAAATCCGGGCATAAAAAAACCGCCTGCAAAACAGGCGGTCATCCATATTTTATAAGTTTTTAAAACAAACCGTATAACTGCGCATCTACTTTGGTAATGATCTCTCCAAGGTCTTCCTCTTTCTCAGCAAATTTGTTCTTGTCGACATCTATCACCAGAAGCGGACCTTCCTTATAACCTTCAATCCATTTGTTATAAAAATCATTGAGGCGCTTTAGGTAATCCAGGCGAATATTCTCTTCGTATTCTCTTCCTCTTTTCTGAATTTGTCCAACCAGTGTAGGAACCGAAGCCTGCAGGTAAATCAGCAGATCGGGTGGCTGCACCATGGATTTCAGAGTCTGAAAAAACTGGAAATAGTTTTCAAAATCACGCTTGCTCATCAACTGCATTTCATGCAGGTTGGGTGCGAAAATATGAGCATCTTCATAAATGGTACGATCCTGCACAACGGTTTCTGTACCACGATGTATTTCCAGTATCTGATTGATCCTGCTATTCAGGAAATAGATCTGGAGATTGAAACTCCATCGAGGCATATCTTCATAAAAATCATTGAGGTAGGGATTATGATCCACATCTTCAAACTGCGGAATCCATTTGTAGTGTTTACTCAGGAGCTCTGTCAGCGTGGTTTTACCGGCACCGATATTTCCAGCCACCGCAATATGCTTTGGTTTTTTTCCTTTCGCCATAAAATGTTTCCTGGATCTTTACCAGGGTGTTGAATATAGGAAATTAATAGTATTTCAATCCGATTGCTTCTCTCACTTTTTCCATCGTAGCGGATGCACTTATGCGCGCTTTTTCTGCTCCCATTTCCATGATGCGGCGAAGGTAAGCCTGATCCTGCCGGATACTTTCAGCTTTCTCGCGGATAGGCGCTACGAAACTGATCATATCCTCTGCCAGTTGTTTTTTCATATCACCGTACCGGATGGCTGCTTTATTATAATCTTCTTCAAATTTTTGAATGGTATCCGGTCCGCTCACCAGCTTCATCAGCAGGAAAATATTCTCGATATAATCCGGCATGGGCATATTGGGTGCACTGGGACCCGCATCCGTTTTTGCCTTCATAATTTTTTTACGGATCAGGTCATCCGTATCGGAAAGAAAGATCGTGGCATACTGATTTTCACTCTTACTCATTTTCCCGGTACCATCGAGACTAGGCACTTTGATGAGTTCTTCACCAAAGTTGAAGGCAAAGGGTTCAGGGAAAACATCCTCATAGCGATGATTGAACCGGTTGGCAAAATTCCGGCTCATTTCAAGGTGTTGTTCCTGGTCTTTCCCAACGGGTACCAGGGTAGCACGATGAATCAGAATATCAGCAGCCATTAAAACCGGATAGGTCAGCAAACCTGCGTTAACGTTTTCCGGGTGCTGACGCACTTTATCCTTGAAAGTGGTGGTTTTTTCCAATTCACCTTTGTAAGCCAGCATGTTCAACAACATGAAGAGTTCACCCGTTTCATAGACATGGCTTTGGCAATAAAGGGCAACTTTTTCCGGATCCAGTCCGCATGCTATGTTTTCTGCCAATACCCGCTGAACATTGGGTTTCAATTCACGGGTATCCGGATGTGTTGTAAGGGTATGGATATCTGCCACCATAAAATAACAGGTATAATCTTCCTGCATACGTACATAATTACGCATGGCGCCAAAATAATTACCCAGATGCAGGAATCCCGTACTGCGGATTCCACTCATTACAATCCCTTTTTTTCCATTTTCCATAGCGCGGCGAAGATAAGAACCTTATTTTTGTTCATAGCATATGGAACTGACAAATGACATGATACGGCAACTGGCTCAATTAAGCCGGCTTCACATCGAGGAGGCAGACCTGCCACGCCTGAAGGAAGACCTGGGCAGGATGATCCATTTTGTAGAAAAACTCAAAGAACTGGATACCACCGGAGTGGAGCCCCTGCTTCATATGACGGATAATGTGGATGTGTTAAGGCCGGATCAGCTTAGCCCTTCACTGAACCGTTCAACCGCTTTGGCCATTGCACCAGACGCAGATGATCAGTACATTTATGTTCCTAAAGTGATTAAAAAATAATATGAGTGAATCCATTATACATTTAGAAGGTATCCATAAGAGTTATTATATGGGTAAGCAGGCGATTCCGGTATTGAAAGGTATCAACCTGGATATTTTCCGGAACGATTATGTTGCCCTGATGGGTCCCTCAGGCTCCGGAAAGAGCACCCTGATGAATATTCTGGGTTGTCTGGATTCACCCACCATGGGAAAATACATTTTAAATGGTCAGGATGTTTCCAAAATGGAAGATGATGACCTGGCTACAGTACGTAACAAAGAAATCGGGTTTGTCTTTCAACAGTTTAACCTGCTGCCCAGACTAACCGCCGCCGAGAATGTGGCATTGCCCCTGGTGTATGCCGGAATTCCTAAAAAACAACGAATCGAAATGGCATTGGATGTGCTGAGTCGGGTGGGACTGGCAGACAGAAGTCATCACAAGCCCAATGAACTCAGTGGTGGGCAGTGCCAGCGGGTTGCAATCGCAAGAGCCCTGGTGAATAATCCAACCCTGATATTGGCGGATGAACCGACCGGCAACCTGGATTCCAAAACATCTGTAGAAATCATGGCCATCTTCGATAAAATTCAGGCAGGCGGAAATACCGTAGTGCTTGTTACACACGAAGAAGATATCGCACAACATGCCCATCGGATTGTTCGGTTAAGGGATGGCCTGATTGAAACGGACCGGGTGAATGTTCGGCAGCAGGCTCCGGCACTCCACTAAACTTTCTGCATCGTTTCTTGTTTCAAAAGGAAGTAGAATACCATGGCTTTAAAAATTTATACGAAAACCGGAGACGCCGGGAATACGTCTCTTATCGGGGGTACTAAAGTACCCAAGAGCCATATCCGCATTGATTCTTATGGAACGGTTGATGAGCTGAACTCCTATATCGGGCTCTGCAATGACCAGTTGCAGGATGCCGAATCAAAGCACCTGCTGAAAGAAATCCAGGACAGGTTATTTACCATAGGATCTTCACTGGCCTGTGATCCGGACCGGGAGCCGATGATGAAGATTCCGGACCTGAAAGAATCGGATGTGGTGCTTCTTGAACAGGAAATTGACCGGATGAATGAAAAGATTCCGCCGATGCGTTCCTTTATTCTTCCTGGAGGGCATGTGGCTGTGTCATCCCTTCATGTGGCAAGGTGTATCTGCCGGCGTGCGGAACGATTGTGTGTTGAACTTCAGCAAAGCGGCGGATTTGTAGATTCCCTGGTGATCAAATACCTGAACAGGCTGAGTGATTACCTGTTTGTACTGAGCAGGTATACCGGGCATTTGCTGGGGGTGGAAGAAGTGCCGTGGAAAGCGAGGACGTGAGAAGTGAGAAGTGAGAAGTGAAAGGTGAAAGGTGAAAGATAGTGAAAGGTAAAACCTATGGAGCAGCAAACACTCCGATTGGCAGGATTTCGGAGTTATTAATTTGAAAGTACAATTGGAAAGAGATTTTATAAAAAAGTGGGTACCAGGGGTCTGGTGCCCACTTTTTGCTTTTGAGTGAGACCTTATCCATGCTGTGAGCCAATTTTTCTATCGGTGAGCCAATTATGGGAGTTGATGAGCCAATTCAGGCTGATTTTGGGCTAAATCTGGAATTAAATGAGCCAATAAGGGGAGCTCATGAGCCAATTCAGGGGGCAAAATTGGGTGGGGATGAAGAGGATTGATTTCCAGTATCAATGGTACTTTTTTGGGTAACAACTTATGCCGACCTACACTATCCCCGGATCAATTTTATTTTGCTCATCCTACGTAATCCTACCTGATCCTACGCAATCCTACGTCTTTCCTTTGCCCCACCACCAGCCCAGAAGCGCCCAGGTTCCAATTCCGGCCCCTTTCTCCCTTCTGATTCTTTTGACCCGGCGATTGTTGCTAACTGAATTCGGTTATTTTTCGATGACTATTCCGGCATCATCAACCGCTCCCGGAAAATTGTTTGGAGGCGCTGGTTCCCCCCTCTTCCTTTCCTCCATCCTCCTTTCTTCCCTCTTCCTTTCCTCCGTCTTCCATGCTATACTATCTTCCCATCCTTCATATGTACTACCCGATCACTCATTTGGGCGAGTTCTTGATTGTGGGTAACGATCAGAAAAGTTTGGTTGAGTTCCTTTCTTAATTGAAAAAACAGTTCATGCAGGTCCCGGGCATTGGAGGAATCCAGGTTGCCCGTTGGTTCATCTGCGAATACTATCCTGGGATTATTGATCAGGGCCCTGGCAACTGCCACCCGCTGCTGCTCTCCTCCGGAGAGCGCTGAAGGCTTGTGATCAATCCGATGTCCGAGGCCCAATCGTTTTAACAGCTCCTGTGCGCGGACTTCCACCTCTTTTTTAGGCTTTTTGGCGATCCAGCCAGGAATACAGACATTCTCGAGAGAGTTGAATTCAGGTAAAAGGTGGTGAAACTGAAAAACAAAACCGATATACTGGTTGCGGAAAGCAGCTAATTGTCGGGCACCCATGCCTGTGACCCTGGTATTGTGAAGCATTACCTCTCCCTGATCGGGCTGGTCGAGGGTACCGAGAATATGAAGCAGACTGCTTTTCCCAGCGCCGGAAGATCCTACTATACTAACAATTTCACCTTCCTGTACCGAGAAATCCACCCCTTTTAACACTTCCACCGATCCATAGGCTTTATGAATATTTCTTGCTTCGAGCATGCAACTATATTGAAAAGATGAAAATCATACGTAAACGAATTGACAATATTAAGCGTTGTTAGTGAAAGGATTTGGAAATTTCGTATTAACCCCTACATTTGCCGAAAATTTAAAACCTCTACGATGTTCTGGACACTTGAATTGGCATCCTATCTGGAAGACGCTCCCTGGCCAGCTACAAAAGATGAGCTGATCGATTATGCCATCCGTAGCGGGGCCCCTATTGAGGTGGTGGAAAACCTGCAGGAACTGGAAGACGAAGGTGAAATATACGAGGGCATCGATGATATCTGGCCCGACTATCCCTCCCAGGAAGACTTTTTCTTCAACGAGGACGAATACTAGAATAGGAAACCTACGAATTATAAAAAGGGGCTGTCTCAAAAGGACAGCTTCTTTTTTATGTCAAGTTTTAATATTAAGTAATAATGTAATATGATATTTTATTCATATTTTAGGGTATGGGTAAAAAATCAATGCACGTTGTGTTCAAACAATACAATCAGCAACAGGCTTTTTTGCTTCCTCCTTCTTTAGATGAACTGGTAAAAGTGGATCATCCGGTTCGGGTAGTCAATGAGGTAATGGACAAAGTAGACATCGACCCCCTGCTTAAAAAATTCAAGGGCGGTGGTACGAGTAGTTATCATCCCAAGATGCTCCTGAAGGTGCTGGTCTATGCTTACATTACCAATACCTATAGCAGCCGCAAGATTGAAGAAGCCTTGCAATCCAATATTCATTTTATGTGGCTCAGTGGGATGAGTCAACCGGATCACAATACCATCAATCGCTTCCGCTCGGATCGATTAAAAGACAGTCTGCGTTATATTTTTACTCAGGTGGTGGTGCTGCTGGCCGAGCAGGGAGTGTTGAGTTTGCGGGAAGCCTATGTGGATGGTACCAAAATCGAAGCCAACGCCAATCGCTACACCTTTGTTTGGGGCAATGCTATTAAAACCAGCAAGGAGAAGATGAAGCAACAGTTGGATGAGCTCTGGAAGTATGCCCAACAGGTAGCGAAGGAAGAAATGGATGATAAAGATCCCGGGGGCTTTGATAAGATTGACCCCCAGCAGGTGGAACAGACCATTGCTACCATCAATGAGGCGCTGAAGGATAAAGACGTTCCCGCCAAGGTCAAGCAAAAGCTGAACTATGCGAAGAAAAACTGGCCCTCCAAACTGGCTCAGTATGAACAGCAAGAGCGTATTATAGGGGAAGACAGAAGTAGCTACAGTAAAACCGACCCGGATGCGACTTTTATGCGCATGAAGGAGGATCACATGAAAAACGGACAATTAAAACCCGGCTACAACCTTCAGCTAAGCACCAACCAGCAATACATTACCCATTACAGCCTACACCAAAGTTCTACCGATACCGGCACCTTACAAAAACATCTGGAACACTATCTGCAACAATACAACCAGCACCTGCAAACCGTTATAGCCGATGCCGGTTATGGAAGTGAAGAGAACTATCAGTACCTGGAAGAAAAGGGGCTTACCAGTTATGTAAAATACAACTACTTCGACCGGGAGCAACAAGGTGCCAAGCCCAAAGGAGTACTGAGTACCGACCAGTTGTATTACAACCAGCAACAGGATTGCTATTATTGCCCGATGGGCCAGCGCATGGACCGCATCCGGGATAGAAAACGTACTACCCGGACCGGTTTTGTACAAACCCTTGCCCGTTACCAGGCACGCAATTGTTCGAACTGTCCAATGAGAGGGGCTTGTCATAAAGCAGAAGGGAATAAAATTATGGAAGTGAATCAGAACATGCAGCGGCTTCGGGAGAACAGCCGACATAACCTGCTATCAGAAGCGGGTATCCATTACCGTAAGCAACGATGTGTAGATGTTGAACCCGTGTTTGCCAATATCAAACACAATCACTTCTTCAAGCGCTTTATGTTACGGGGATTGGATAAAGTGCAGATTGAAACAGGATTGCTGGCGATCGCCCATAACCTGCGAAAAAAAGCAGCTTAGAAGGGAGATTACCGATCTACTACCTCGAAAAACAAGTTTCTGCAACACAATAACGCAACACTCACCTCCTTACCTTCCAATTTTGAAACAAAACGTACACTAGCAACATTACCCATACCAGCCCCCATAAAGCTCCCTATACTGAAAAAGAAAGAGGCCGCCTCTTTTGAGACAGCCTCTTTTTTTGCCACCGGTCGGGTGCCACCGGTCGGGTGCCACCGGTCGGGTGGATTACCAGTCGATTTTTTGTTTGCCCTGGTAGTTGACCGGAATGTTCATAAAGAAACCGGAACGGCCCATCCTGATGGTGCCATTCACCTTAATATCAAGTTCATTGTTCATTAGCAGGCTTAGTGCATTTCCCAGCAACTGCTTCATATTAACCTTCATTTGAACCGGGACATAGAAAGTGTCTTTTTTGGGAATCCGGATCAGTGTATCCAGGATCGTATTGCCAACCGCCCGGTTATTAATTGCAATTGCCAGGTCTGCTCTCCTGAATTGCAAATCATAATTGTTAGGATTATAATATTTCAAATCTGCCGAAACGACAGTTTCATTCATTCCAATTTTTCCCAAACTAAAGTTTTCGAGTGCCTGGTATTTGGGTATCTCGGGTTGCCTGCAAGCCGTCATGCCCAGTAGGGTGAGGATCAAAAAGGCTATAAGAGGCGATTTAACGCCCATTTTATTTGTCGCTCTCATTTGATAGCAAAATAGGGGATTTGCCTTTTATACGCAAATTCAATTGACTGAATTAACCTATCTTTAGTGCCAAAAATATTGGGATTAAAAACATCTATTGACAGATTAAATGAAATTACAGAGAGCTATAAAATTTAGTAGTTAAATATTTAAATAAAAAATTGTTATTCAAGTATTTAACTGAAATATCAATTTAATAATTATTGATAATATTATTACCCGATTAGAGTTAATCATACTGTTTTTGCCATATGTTTAAATGTATTATTATAAATTATATATGAATTCATTAAAAACTGATTTACAATATTTTGCAAATGTTAACTGGTATAAAAAAGCATATAATTATAAATATGTTTATTTATCGTCATATGAAAGGCACTTGAAAATGAGTTTTCGCAACCGTACGATGATTGCTGGGGCAACCGGACCTCTCCGATTATCAATTCCGATTGTTGATGGGAGGAATGAGCGACAGATTTATAAGGAGGTAAAAATGGTGGATGGAAGGTGGCGGATGGAGCATTTTAGAGCGATTGTTTCCTGCTATAACCGCTCACCCTGGTTTGAGTATTATCGCGACGAAATGGCAGAATTATTCCAACAGTCCTTTGAATACCTGTTCGACTGGAATTTGCATTGCCATGAGTGGGTGGTAAAAAAGCTGGGCCTGAATAATCCTTTTGAGATCATGGAGGGGGAAGAACTGGTCACGGGTGACTATGAAAATGCAGTCAATGAATTTGCGCCAGGTGCTATTTCCAACCTGGTTAACGCGCCTGTTTATACGCAGGTATTCCAGGAAAAAACCGGCTTTGTGGCCGGTTTATCTATACTTGATCTGTTATTTTGTGAGGGACCATCGGCCGCTAAATGGTTAACGGAATCTTAGATATGAACGATTTTATGCTTTTTACGTAGCTCAGCTTCTTTCTTTCTTAACTGTTTTTCTTTGATTTCCAACGCTTTTTGTAAAGACTCTTCCAGTTTCTTCAACTCCTGATCCAGTTGTTCAAGTTGCTCCAGAGCCTGTTGGTAAGAAGCGGAGAGCTGTTGTTGGTTGGCTTTTTTCTGAAGTATTTCCTGGCGAATATGATTTTGTAAAGTTCGTTCTGCTTCCTGCTGAACAACCCTCCAGTTGACCTTTGCCAGTTCGTTTTCCAGTAGGGATTTGATTTCTGTTTCAGATCCTGACTGATTGCCTAGCTCCATTAGTTGCTGCTGAAGTGCAACCCAATTGATTTTATTGAGCGCTAATTGAGTTTGCAGTGCGGCTGCCAGTTGCTGTCTTTCAGCAAGAAGTTTTGCTGAAAGAGCTGGCAAAGTATCGATGTCGGCAACTATCTCAAAACTCTTTTTGGGAACATAGGGTAACATGTAAATACTGGCGGCTTCTTCTGGAATGCTCAGGTTTGCCTGCGTTCTTTCAAAGGTAAATGCTTTCGGCGCCTCCCTTACTTCAGCTGTTGCAGTATGCAGAACAGGTGCTGATTCAGCTTCCTGGCTTACCCAGGTTAATTCCGCAGGAGTCTGCTTATCGGATGTGTGTAAATTATCGTCAATTAATTGATTATCAAATTCATTTTTAAATTTATCGACATTTGTAAATGTGGGATTTGGAACAGGTTGCGGATGTTCAGAAGGTTGAATTTCGAGTGTAGTATGGTAGGCTGTTTGTGCAGGAAAAAGGCGGTTCCAGGAGGAGGTTCCGGCATTCCAATTGGTCAACATTAGGGGTTCAGCTTCTTCCTTTTGAGCTATGTTGCCGATAGCTTTCTTACTTGTAGCAGGGTAAAATGGACCAAAGAATGTACTTGCCAGGATCAAAAATAGGAGACCGGCTGAGAGTTGTTTTTGTTGTTGTTTAAATGGGATCTGCAGCATTCGTTTTACCCGGTTCAACAATAAACTACGATGGGAGCCACCTGCTGCCAAAACCAGACTGAAGGATCTGCTGCTTCGTTTTTGTTCAAGCAGCAACAAGGCTTCTGCATATTCACTCGGCGTAAATGGAAACTGCAATACCCAATCGTCGCATGCATGTTCCCTTTCTTCACGAATAATAGAAATAAATAATTTGACAAATGGATTGAAAAAAAATAGGGTTTCCAATACTGAAACTACCCAATTAAATAAATAGTCATTTCTTTTTATATGAGCTAGTTCATGAATCAGGATAGCTTCAACCTGGGCAGGACTTAATTGGTTAATGGCGGATAAAGGAAGAAGTATGATAGGTTTTATCCAACCCATGATCTGTGGGCTATCGATTTTTTCAGAAAGCCAGATCTCTACTTTTTTCCCTAAAGTCATATGGCTGCTCATTGTATCGACAAATACCCGCCAGGTAGCAGGAGATTTGTGAAGTCCGGTTCGTGCACCTCTCCGGAGATCCTGGTATTGAAAGCCTAGTTGAGCAAAACGATAAGCCAGCCAAAGCAGGTAAAAAAGGGAGATAAAGGAGAAAAGTTGGTGAACAGCTATTTGCAGCTGCCCCCACCAGGTTACACGAAGAAGCGCAGAAGTGTTGTGAGTAAAACCTGTATGGAATTGATCACTGCCTTCAAAACCAAGTCCGGTTGCAATAAACCAGGCAGTCCCAAGCAAAAGCAAGACCATTGCCAGGGTATACTTTGATGCGGCTGAGGGTAAGGGCCAAAGTTTTTGAACAAGCAACCAAACAATCCACAGAATTCCAAACTGCCACCAGCTGTTAACTATAGCCCATCCCAGTGCCTCTAACCAGGCATGCTGGGGGAGCAGATCCATATTAGGCTTTTTTTAGGTTATTCAATAAACGCTGAATTTCTTCCAACTCCGCTTCCGAGGCTTTGTGATTACCAAGGGCCTGTAATACGAGTTGGGTAGGGGAGCCTCCGAATAAGCCATCAATCATTTTATTCAGGAGGTGTTTTTGGGTTTTTTCGCGACTTACAGCAGCCTGGTAAATGTGCGTTTTGACGGAATCGTCTCTTCTTACCAGTCCTTTTTCATTCATAATCTGCATCAATTTAAGGGTTGTAGTATACCCTACATCCTTTGTTTTTGACAACTCCTCATGAACTTCCCGAACACTGGCCAACTCTTTTGTCCAGAGTACCTGAAGAATTTCCAGTTCACTTTCAGTAGGTTTAATGTACTTGGTTGAAGACATGGTAATAGATTTGAAACCGAATATACGATTGTTTTCGTAAAGCCTTGTTAAGTCGCTGAAAATATTCTTCATGGCGATTTCTTTAGATCAAATTTAAATCATAATATTGATATATCAAATAATGATTTATCAATATTATGACTGCAGAAAAACTTAATGCCACTTTTTTTTACCTGCTGGAGAAATCGATCAAATCCTATCGCCAAATGGCCCAGCGCAATATTTCAGATGAATTCGGGAGCATCACTGTTGACCAGCTCCTGGTGTTACAAACGATGAGGGATCAACCGGAATTGACTCAGCAACAGATAGCAGTAGCAGTGTTCAAGGACTTTGCGTCCATCACCCGGATCATAGATCTCCTGGTTCGGAAAGGGTTTCTCAAACGTTCGGATCATCCTACAGACAGACGTCGGTTTGAACTGACTATAACTCCTGAAGGGGAGGATATGCTTGTTCAGGTAAGGCCCCGAATACTTAAAAACAGGCGGATTGCTTTGGAAGGAATTGAAGAAGAAGAGTTGGCGGTCGCCCGAAAAGTACTGGCAAGAATTGTTGAGAATTGTTCGCAATAAAAAAAAGCCCCGGCGTAGACACGTCGGGACTTTTGGTATTTGGATCTGATTAGTTTCTGCGATAAAGATAGAATAAATATCTATCTGGTTGTCAGCTAATCCATTTTATTGACCGGAATTAAGAAATTTTAGTCTTTCTTAACGAGTACCTTGGGCGCTTCGCTTACGGTAACCTCAATTTTCTGTTCAACAGGACCAGCATGGCTCTGAGATTTGGTGTCAAACATATCGGCCAGGGTAGGCGCAATAACAAGGGACACGATACTCATCAGCTTAATTAAAATATTCATAGAGGGGCCAGATGTATCCTTGAATGGATCACCAACAGTATCACCTGTTACAGAAGCTTTGTGTGGCTCAGATTTTTTATAATACATCTCGCCATTGATTTCAACGCCTTTCTCAAAGGATTTCTTCGCATTGTCCCATGCACCACCGGCATTATTCTGGAACATTCCCATCAGTACGCCACTAACGGTTGCGCCTGCGAGGAATCCACCGAGTGCCTCGGGGCCCATCAGAAAACCAATAATCAGGGGAGATACAATCGCGATAGCACCCGGCAGCATCATTTTTTTGATAGAAGCTTCGGTTGAAATAGCTACGCATTTGTCGTATTCCGGTTTACCCGTTCCTTCCATAATACCAGGGATGGATTTGAACTGGCGACGCACTTCCTCCACCATTGCCATGGCTGCTTCTCCCACTGCGCGAATAGCCAGGGAAGAAAAGATGAAGGGAATCATCCCGCCCACAAACAGACAGGCCAGTACATCCGCGTGGTAAATATCAATTCCGCTGATACCGGATACTCCCACAAATGCAGCGAAAAGCGCCAGGGCAGTCAGTGCAGCAGAGGCAATTGCAAAACCTTTACCGGTTGCAGCAGTAGTATTACCAACGGCATCGAGTACATCGGTTTTTTCGCGAACTTCTTTGGGCAGTTCACTCATCTCGGCGATGCCACCTGCGTTATCAGCAATCGGACCGAACGCGTCAATTGCCAGCTGCATTGCGGTGGTAGCCATCATACCGGCGGCGGCAATCGCCACACCATATAATCCGGCAAACCAGTAAGATCCATAGATACCACCTGCCAAAACGAGGATGGGAAGGAACGTAGATTCCATACCCACTGCGAGACCACCAATTACGTTTGTAGCATGACCGGTTGCAGACTGGCGAATGATACTCATTACCGGACGTTTACCCATTGCAGTAAAGTATTCTGTAATGATACTCATCAGGGTTCCTACAACCAGACCTACAACGATGGCGTAGAATACATCCATACGGGTGAATTCAAAACCACGGAGGCTCATGGTTGTTTCCGGTAAAATATATTGAACCAGGAAGAAAGAAGCGATAGCTGTCAGAATAATGGAACCCCAGTTACCCATGTTCAGTGCTTTCTGAACGGCATCGGTACTGATACCGGCGCTATCAGAGATCCTGACAAACCAGGTGCCCACAATGGAAAACAGGATACCTACACCGGCAATCAGCATGGGAAGCAGGATAGGAGAGAAGCCGTTAAAGGCGTCTACAGCAATAGTTTCCTGTCCGAGTACCATGGTTGCCAATACAGTTGCCACATAAGAACCGAACAGATCAGCTCCCATACCGGCCACATCACCAACATTATCTCCTACGTTATCAGCAATGGTTGCCGGGTTGCGGGGATCGTCTTCCGGAATGCCGGCTTCCACTTTACCTACGAGGTCAGCACCCACATCCGCAGCCTTGGTGTAGATACCACCACCTACACGGGCAAAAAGAGCAATGGATTCAGCACCCAGGGAGAAACCGGTCAATACTTCAATAGCTTTGGCAACCAGCATATCGTTTGCAGCTACTCCGGGAGCAAACGCCTGAACCAGCACGATGAAGAGTCCGCCAAGACCCAGAACAGCTAAACCTGCAACACCCAATCCCATTACGGAACCTCCGGTGAATGACACATTCAGCGCTTTTGATAAACTGGTTCTTGCAGCCTGGGCAGTGCGCACATTTGATTTGGTAGCGATACGCATACCGATATATCCTGCCAGAGCACTGAAAACAGCACCTACCACAAAGGCCAATGCGATGGTCCAGTGTGAATGTTCATTTCGGCTGGCCATGAAACCTAAAAGAATGCCTACGATCACTACGAAATAGCCAAGGATTTTCCACTCTGCCTTCAAAAAGGCCATGGCACCTTCAGCAATGTAATTACTGATTTCTTTCATGCGGTCGGAACCTGCATCCTGTTTGGATACCCAGGCAAATTTTACAAAGGTGTAAAGCAAGCCGATCACACCCATTGCCGGAACCAGATAAAACAATTTGTCCATAATGAAGTACTTGTTAACAAAATTTTAGAGTGGGCAAAAATAGGGGAGAAAACGCAAAAAAGCACCCCTTAAGGCTTTCGGGGCGCCTTTTATTTTCACCCGACCGGTGCCACCGGTCGGGTAAATGGTCAGTTACTGTTTTTTGGTACTGTCGGTGGCGGGCTTTTTCTTTTTTTTGAGCAAATCGTTCAGAATTCCCTTGGCAGCCTCTTCGGCCCGTTTTGGGGAATTCGTTTTACCGGAATCGCCTGTTGCCGTAGTATCTTTTGCACCCAGAATTTTTTTAGCCAGCTCTTTTTGCGCATCTTTCAATACTTCCGCCTTGATTACGGCAAGACTGTCCTTTGCACGTTGTTTGGCAATATTCAGGGCGGAATCTGCCTTTGCTTTCTGTTCGGCGGCTATATCCTTCACTTTGGATTCCAGCTCGGTAGCCAGGCTGGTGGCGGACTGCGACAGATTGTATTTCAATTGTGGGTTGGTGAGTGATCCGCCCATATTGACTTTCAGGTTTACCGTTTCTCCCGGATTAACCGCCAGCCCTTTTTTCGTCAGTTCTGCTGCAAGCCCGTTGATCAACTGGTTAGCGTCCGATCCCAGCTTTGCACGCGGTATTTTCATGTTGATCAGATATTCCATGCTCTGATCAAAACCATGCATGCCGCCAATTTCCATTTCAATATCCTTCAACTTCACTTTGAAAGGCTTTACCAGCACCTTTCCGTTTACAAATTCGAAGTATTGTTTGATGTCTTTGACACTGATTTTCTCCAATTCCGTAAGTTTCAGTTTGCTGGCCAGGATTTCTACCGGTTTGAATTTGGCAAGAAAGCCTTCGATCAACATTACCACCCCATTACCAGTCAGCGAACTGAGTTCCGGCATCATCTGTTCTCCCAACCGGCCATTGACAGTTAAACTGGAGTTCAGTTTCCCTGAAATAAATTCACCAATCGGCATCAGGTATTTTACTGTATTAAAAGCCTGGAAGGTTTTTGCCACATCCAGATTTTGCAGGTTGTAAGAGAAACTGATGGCGGGTTTCAATTTGTTATCGCGGGTGGAATACGAACCATTTAAGCCAATGGCACCATCCAGTGCCTGCATACTCAGGTTCTGAAGCGTTACTGTTTCATTAGCGATATTCAACTGCCCCTTTACATTATTATAGTTGACTTTGTCATAGGTTACCTTGTCTGCATCTGCATTGATGGCGAACCGAATATTTGAAGGAACCGCGAAAGGCTGGCTGCTTCCGGCTTCCGGCTCTTCTTCGGAAGCGGTACCCATCCATTTGTTAAGGTTTACCTGATCGGCGCTCAAAGTAAGACTGCCAGCCAGGGGCTCATCCTTAATCGCATAACCAATGGCGTTAGTAATCTTTCCGTTAGCTGTAAAGTTGGTTTGCTGAAAACTACCCGTTGCATTCTGTATGGCTATGTCTTTCGGTGTAAACTGAAGGGCGGCTGATTTTAAAGTAAGTCCGTCTGGGAAATCAGCAGTTTTAAATGCGATTTGCTGCAGGTTTACAACACCACCCGACTGAATGGCATCGTATTGTTCTTTGTCTATATGAGATTTTTTTCCCTTAATGCGAACATCTGCATCCAGCCGGCCTGCCAAACTGGTACCGGGATCAAAGTTGTAAAATTGTTTAACCCTTCCAAGATCGAATCCTCCCTTTATTCCAGCATCAAAACCTGGATCAGTAGCCGGTTGTGTGAGAACGAGGTTGAAGTCCACTTTATCTGCGCCAAACTCAGCATGGCCAACCGGAATACGAACCACCGTATGATCGGGTACACCATCTGGATTTGTTACTTCGATTGTAGCACTGGTATTCTGAATTGGTTGAGGAAACTCTTTGGATGCATAATAAATATTGGAAAGCTGAACCAGCCCTTTTGCCTGGAAGGGCCCTGGCTGTTGTTGCAGTACCACATTCAGGTTTCCTTTTGCTTCGATATCTGCGTTTACCTGTCCGCCTATTTTAGTTCCTTCTTCCAGTTTGATAAACTGGCCTATTGTACCCAGGTCCAATTTTCCCTTTGCAGCGGCATCCAGGTATTGAAGGGTTTCCGGATTTTTATAAATAACCCGGAATGAAAAAGGTTCTTTTCCAAACTGCAGATTGGCTGCAGGTATTTCTAAAACCAGGTTATCCGGTTGCCCGTCTGCGTTTGTAGCTTTCAGGTCGAGGTTGATGTGCTGAACCGGCTGCGGCAGTTCCGGATATTGAAAAAAACCTTCCTTGATGGAAGCTTCTATCGTATAAGCAGGCATCCGGTTGGGCGCATACTCACCCTTTACGAAACCTTTGAAAGCAGCGGTACCACTGGTTTTTAGGGAATTGAAGTCCTTGGTATAAATAGCAGGAACAAGTGATAATATATCACGGAACTCATTCGAGGGCGTACTAAACTGAATATCCATGCCATACGTGGAGTCATTCACCAGTTGGAAGTAACCGTCTGCGTTTAGTTGCATTTCATTCAAAACGGCTTTCAGTTCTTTAAAGCTGTATTTGCTGGTAGTGGTATTGATATCAAAATTGGCATCCAGGCTGGTTTTGGTGCGAGCCAGGTAGGGGATACCTTCATAGCTGAAATTAACTTCTTCTGCTTTTGTTCTTGTTTCCAACAGAAATTGATCTGCATTAAAATTTCCGCTGCCTACATGATTAAGTCCACTGATAGTAGCAAACATATTCCCTTGCTGATCACTGTATCTGATCAGTCCGTTTTTTATTTCATATTCTTTGAGGTCCAGGCTAAAGCTGCTGGTAGTGGTATCAACCGGCTCTTCTCCTGTAGATTCTTTCATGATATCCCAGTTCACAGAACCATCTTTTCCAATGATGGCATGAATCCTGGGTTCATCAAGGACCACCCGGGCTACTTTAACGGGACCATTGCCAAGCAAACTGAAAAGATTTACCGCAACGTCAATTCTTTTGGCGCTAACCAGGGTGTCGGTTGCATATTGATCAGGACCGGTGATGTATAACTTATCCAGTCCTACGCTCAACTTTGGAAAATTGCGGAAAAAGGAAATAGAAACATCATCAAAGCCCGATGGGGCTTTCAATTGTTTATTCATTTCCTCTTTGGCCAGGTTTTTTAATTTGTCACCAAAAAGAAGGGGGATGGCAATTGCCGCGATCAACAATAATCCCAATAGAATTCCTAAAATTGCCAGTATTCTTTTCAGCATAGTTGGAAAGGTTTTAGCTTAGCGTTAAAATATCATGCCCGGCAAATATAAACTTTCCGGGAGCAGCGTTCGGCGTATGAAAAATTTACTTTGTTTTTTACTGGGTTGTTTTGTGTTTGGAATTACGTCTGCTCAAACGGTGAAAAAGCTGTCTATTAATGAACTAGAAAACTATATCAATGCAACAGAAAAGCCGTTGGTAGTAAATTTCTGGGCTACTTTCTGCCGGCCCTGCATTGATGAGTTGCCCCATTTTCTGGAAGCTCGTCAGCAATATCCGCAGGTGGAGCTGGTGATGGTTAGCCTGGATCTGCCTGGTTTTTATCCCGATAAAATAGAGCAGTTTCTAGGTTCCAGAAACATAATCGGGCCTACACAGTTTTGGCTGAATGAAACAAATGCAGACAGTTTTTGTCCCCGCATTGATCCTGCCTGGGATGGTGCGATTCCGGTAACGCTTTGGCTCAATCCTGCCAAAAAATACAGGAAATTTGTAAACCGTGGAATGACGGATACCCAGATCAAACTAGCCTTTCAGGAGCTGATGCAATGATTAGCTTTTCCGTTTAATGCTACAACCTACGGATCGGCTTTTTTTTACGGTCACTTCTTTCCCTTCCGTCATTTCAGTGATCGCCAGTTCCAGGTGTTTTCTCTTGACCTTGGTTTCGTCTGCAGGATTATCGTCTATTGCTCCCTGGTAGACCAGCTTACCATCACTGTCGAACAGATAACATTCAGGCGTTCGTGTAGCACCAAAAGCATCCGCGAGTTCATTTTTACTATCAATTGTATAGGGCCAGGCATATTGTTGTGCCCGGGCATATTGTTGCATGTCTTTATATGAATCATCACTATGTCGGGAACCTTCATTGGAGTTCACCACGATAAATCCAATTCCTTTTTCGAGTGCGAAAGATCCAATGGCCCTGGTACGCGCCTGATTTTTCTCAACATAGGGACAGGTATTGCAACTAAACATAACCAGCAAACCTTTGGGGGTTCGTACATCAGCAAGAGAAATCAGCTTGCCGGAAACATCCTTCATACGAATAGTTGCTGTGGGGATAGTTGCGCCATGTGGTAAAGGTTGAACCTGGGCTATCAAACCATATGTAACCAGCAGTGCCAAAACAGCGGTAAAAATCAGTTTCATATTTGCAGGCATTTGGTAAGCAACTTAAAGTTCGGTTTTTTCAATTAAACAGCCGATTGACTGGCTTCTTTTCTGGCTCTCTCGGCAGCCATCATCTTTAGGGAATGAATACTGACATTTAATTCATATCCAATCAATAGAACAAGGGAGCTGAAATAAATCAATAACATTAATATGAGAATGGTTCCGATAGAGCCATACACTTTATTAAAATTATCAAACCATTGTAACCATAAAGAAAATCCTCCGGCTGTTAACACTACCAGGAGGGTTGCAAGAGTAGTGCCAGGAGAGGAGAGTTGCCATCGCTCATGGATGGCCGGAGCATATTTATAAATTACCGCGATACAATAATATACCATGGCCAGTATAAAAACCCATCGCAGGTTTTTAACCAGCCAGCGTACCAAAGGGGTATTGATTTCCATTTTTGTAAGTGCCCAGTTCAAAATGGTACCCTGGGCTAGTATGAGGCCCATCGATATGATGAACAGCAGAATCAGAATGGTAGTAATGCGCACCGCCACCCATCGTTCCAGTAGAAAATTACGGTCGCGGGTGTACATCAGTGACTTATTAAATGTTCGCATGATACCCAATACAGCATTCGAAGCATAAAAAACAGCAAGAAAAAAACCAATGGAAAGCAGTCCGCTGCGCGGCGTTTCCAGAAAATCTTCGAGGAAGTCTTTTACGAGTAAGAAGGTATTCAGATTGGGGGTAACATCCCGCGTAACCAGCAGGAGCTGGGTTGTAATCTGCCTGCTGAAAGGCATGTATGGAAGCAGTGTGCACAGAAAAATCGTTGCAGCCGGAATGGCCATAAGTAAGTTGAAAGAAATTGCTGCGGCGCGATCATTCAAGCCCACTTTTTTAACCTGCTGCATAAAAAAAATAGCCACATCATAGAGGGGTAGGCCTTCAAACCCGGGTAGTACAATTTTTTTGCTTTTGGCAATGAACCACCGGATGACTGGCAGATTTCGGAGGATGTGGTTAATATTGAACATGCTTCAGTTGGAATCAGCTGCCGGTATCCTCCGGTTGATTTTTCTTTTTGAGATAGATATCCAATGCCTTCTGATAAATACGGGCATTGGCCAGGTGTTGTTGGTAGTTCTCTGCAAAAATATGAGTGCCGTCAAACTTCGGACTTGCTACAAAATACAGGTATTTGGTAGTTGCCGGATTTAATACGGCATCGATGGTTACCTGTTGTGGTGTGCAGATTGGACCAGGTGGTAGACCTGCCACCCGATAGGTATTAAAGGGTGATTCAACTGCAAGATGTTTGTTATATATTCTACGTAAGGAAAAATCTTTGAGTGCAAATTTTACGGTGGGGTCAGCTCCCAGGCGCATGTTTATTTTCAATCGGTTCAGGTAAACAGAAGCGATTGTATCTTTTTCCTGGTTATTATTGGTTTCTTCTTCAACAATGGAGGCCAGTGTAACCACCTGCTCTGGTGTAAGGCCCAGGCTGGCGGCCTGTTGCAGGCGTGTTTCATTCCAGAATGTTTTCCGGGCAGCCAGGAATTTATCCATTACTCTTGCCGGTGTTGTATTCCAAAAATAGGTGTATGTATCTGGAAGAATGGTACTTATCAGGGTATTGCTGTCGAGTCCCCAATGTTTTAAAGAATCCGGATTTAACAGGTACCCTATAAATACAGCGGAATCGATCTCCAGTTTTCTGCCAACCAGGGAGGCAAGGTCTTCCCTGGTACGAAGTTTATTAATAACCAGGTTTACCGGTTCCTGCTGTCCGTTTCGTAGTTTACGTACGATGGTAAGTATGGAACTGCCTTGTTGGATAGCATAGCGGCCAGCTTTTATTTTTTCGGGGTAATCAAGCCTTTTGGCTACAAAATTGAAGAGCGCTGTTGAACGAACGACTGTATCTTTTTTTAACCGCACAAGCACGTCCTCATAGGTACTGCCTGTTGGAATCTCCAGGTAAAGAGTCTTTTTGCTGAAACCGGTAGCTGATCCGCTAAAGAGCCAAAAGGCTGTGATCAGTCCGATTATTGCCAATGCAAGAAGAAGAATCAGAATTTTTTTCATGGATGCCTGATTAGAGGCTAAAGTAAGCAAAAACCCTGCTGGTAGAGCAGGGTTTTGAATATCGGAGGGTGATGATTGTTTTTAATTCGCTGGTTTTGCCGAACTGTCAACAGGAACCGTAGTCGGGGTAAGCGACTGATTTCCTGGTGTTGCAGGTGTTTGAATCGGAGTGGTTACAGCTGGCTTGGTATTCAGCTCATCCAGCATAGTATTGGTTTTGCCGGTTGAAGTCGGAATAAAAACTGCGGAGAACAGGCAAAGAAGGCCTACTATGAGAGCAAATGTCCAGGTGCCTTTTTCCAACAGGTCGGTAGTTTGTTTAACTCCCATGAACTGGTTGCTTAATCCACCTACATTACCAGCCAGTCCACCGCCTTTCGGGCTTTGAACCAGGATGATAAATCCAAGAATCGCACTGGCCAGGATTATCAGAATCAGAAAAAAGAGGGTCATGATCGGTTATTTAATTGTTCAATTCGAGTCGCAAAATAAGCGGATTTGTCGGGATGAGCCAAACTTAATTTCCGGAAAATATCGGCTGCCCGCGCTTTATCTCCCTGCTTAAGCAACACTTCTGCCATGGTTTCGGTAAGAATTTCTTTTGTTTCGATGGAATCTGCTGCAAGCGCTTCAATAGTTTCACCCTGGCCACTTTTCAGGAGTTTTTCTTCAATAGCGGTCTGGGGTAATTTTTTCATGGTCCGGATCCATTCTGTAAAGGATTTTAGCTGCCTGCCGAGTTTATCCTTCGGTAATTCATTTCCAAGTTTGATCCCCTGAGAGGCGAAATAATCAATTGTATGGTAGGGTTCAAAACTGGGCATATCATCGGTTACCGGTCCCAGGTCTTTAAGGGAAGGGATCCGGATCGGCGATTCTTTTTGCAGCAGGTCTTCCCGCAAAGCCGGCCCGGAATCTTCCAGTGTTGGAAGTTCCTGTTCTGCAGGAGAGAAAACCAGTGTTTCCGGTTCAGTGGCCGATTGGGCAATGGCTTTTGCCAGGGCTAGCGCATCCGCCAGCTCTGAAGAGAGTTCCTTCACCAGTTTTTGCTTTACCGGTTCAGCACTGCTGGAAAGGGGGTCTTGCTGCTGAGCAGGTACAGGGGAGGGTTCCGGCTGGCTGGATGGTTGAACTGCCAGGATCGGTTCAGATTTCGTGCGGTGAACCAGCGAATCCAGATAATACGGATTCTGAAAATAGAGCAGGGTTTTCTGCCATTGTTTTTCCACATTATCCTTTTTTTCCTCCTTCATTTTTTTAAGGAGCAGGTATTGCAATATACCTATATAAGGATAGCGTGCTGCAAGTTGTTCCAGATCCTGTACAGTTACTTCCTGGAATCCCGTCTGATTAAAATAATATTGTAAGGTTTTCGTAAGCTCCATGCCGCTGCCAAGATAAGGTATTTACCAGTTGGAGAAAATGCGGTTGAAAATTTCATCGCTCAGGTTCCGAATAATATCATCCTGCAATTGCAATTGCGCCTGGTCGAGTGTAAGATTGGCACTAAAATCGAAATTTCGGGTTACAGATGCTTCAAAGTTTTTCGATTCATCCAGGCGGTTCCTGAATTGGATCTGTACAGTTATGTTTAAACGGTTACTGGCTGCCTGCTGATTGGAAATGCCGGTTGTTGAAACCGAACAATCTGTGATTGTGCCCGCGATATCATAATCGGCATCTTCTCCCTGTACCTGTGTCAGGCGGGTTTGACTGATTACTTTCTGACGAAGCTTATCGGTGAGCAGTGGACTTAAAACCGGATTGAACAATCTTGCCTTGTTTTCAAAATATTGGATGCGCACAGTTTTAACTTCCGGTGGAATGGACACATCCCGGAAGGAGTAACAGCCGCTTATTAAAAGGATCAGGCCAACCAGCAGAACGCCGGTCAATGCAACCGGGTTGGATTTATTCATTGATATCATACTCCTTCAATTTACGATAAAGTGTGCGTTCGCTGATACCCAGATCTGCTGCAGCATCTTTACGTTTGCCTTTATGTTTCTTCAATGCTTTTAAAATGAGTTCTTTCTCTTTATCCATAATATTGAGCGATTCTTCCACTTCTTCATGTTCGTGGATTTCATCGTGAGAATGAGGCATCAGAACGGAAGTTGCTGCAGCAGGTTGTACAATAGTTGCCGGAGAAGGCAGAACAGTTGCCGGAGCTGTATATTCTATCGGTGATGGATATTCGCGCAACAGGCTTTCCTTTGTATATGCAGCGGCTGCGGCAGCTTCCCCGGGATTTTGCAGAATTTCAACGAACATCTTTTTTAGTTCGGTTACATCCTTTTTCATATCAAAAAACAGTTTGTACAGGATCTCCCGTTCACTATTGAATTCATGGCCCCCGGTACCCTGACCATTACTAACGAGCATGGGTAATCGATTTGCTGCCTGTTCCGGAAGAAAACGCTTCAGTTCCGCGGCGCTGATGGATTTGTCTCCGGCGAGCACACTGATTTGTTCTGCTATGTTTTTTAATTCCCGCACATTGCCGGGCCAGGAATAATTTACAAGGAGCAGGCGGGCATCTTCTTCCAGTTGAACCGGAGGTGTTTTATAGCGTTCCGCGAAATCCACCGCAAATTTCCTGAACAATAAGGGAATATCTTCTTTGCGGTCTCGCAGTGCCGGAACGCGTATTGGTACCGTACTTAGCCTGTAATAAAGATCCTCTCTGAATTTTCCCTTCTGTGTGAATTCAAGTAATTCACGATTGGTGGCGGCTATTACGCGAACATCTGTTTTCTGTACTTTGGAAGAACCTACGCGGATGAATTCACCGGTTTCCAGCACCCGAAGCAGGCGCGCCTGCGTACCAAGGGGCATTTCACCGATTTCATCCAGGAAGATAGTGCCACCGTTTACCGTTTCGAAATATCCTTTCCGGCTGTCTACTGCTCCTGTGAAGGCGCCTTTTTCATGACCAAATAATTCGGAATCAATGGTTCCTTCCGGGATTGCACCACAGTTTACAGCAATGAATGGATTGTGCTTGCGCGCAGAAAGGGCATGAATGATTTGAGAAAAGGCTTCCTTACCCACACCGCTTTCACCCACAATCAGTACACTCAGGTCGGTATTTGCAACCTGTGCGGCTACATGAAGCGCATGATTTAATGACGGTGCATTTCCAATAATGCCGAATCTGTTTTTTATACTTTGGATGTCCATGTTGTTAATTCGCTTTTCCTATCAATGTTGCCTGCGTACAATCGGTTACTGTTATATCAAGATAATCGCCTTTTTTCAGTCCATCAGGCCTCGGGAATACGATCACTTTATTCTGACTGTTGCGACCCATCCATTCATCCGGATTTTTTTTGCTGGGCCCTTCCACCAATACTCTGAACGTTTTGCCCAGGTCCCTTTCATTGCTTTCCCTGCTTAATCTTCCCTGCAAGGCTACGATTTCGCTGAGCCGTTGTTTTTTCGTTGCCAGCGGAACATCATCGGTATAGCGACGGGCGGCCAGGGTACCCGGGCGTTCGCTATAGAAAAACATATAACTCAAGTCGTACCTGCTGTACTCCATAATGCTGAGGGTCTCCTGGTGATCTTCGTCCGTTTCAGTACAGAAGCCAGCGATAATATCGGACGAAATACCGCAATCGGGAAGCACTTCACGGATGCGATCCACTTTGGCCATATACCATTCGCGGGTATAAGTACGATTCATGAGTTGCAATACACGGGAACTGCCACTTTGTACAGGCAGATGAATGTACTTGCAGATATTTTCATACCGGGACATGGTCTGCAAAACCTCTTCTGTTATATCTTTTGGATGGGAAGTTGAGAAGCGAACACGCAAATCAGGTGCAATTTTCGCCACATTTTCCAGCAGATTTGCAAAAGTTATGGCTTGGCCAATGGATTCATCAAAATAGTGGTAGGAGTCTACGTTTTGTCCCAACAGGGTTACTTCCTTATATCCATCCCGGTATAGGGCTTCAGATTCGGCAACAATACTGGCGGCATCCCTGCTTCTTTCGCGGCCCCTTGTAAAAGGAACGACGCAGAAGGAACACATATTATTGCAGCCGCGCATGATGCTTACATAAGCCGAAACACCATTGGAGTCGAGCCGCACGGGTGCGATATCCGCGTAGGTTTCTTCTCTGCTCAGTAGCACGTTTACGGCTTTCTGGCCTGTTTCAGCTTCTTCAATCAGCGCGGGTAGCGCACGATACGCATCAGGTCCCACTACCAAATCCACCAGTTTTTCTTCTTCCAGGAATTTGGCTTTCAGTCGCTCCGCCATACAGCCCAATACCCCGATCAACAGTCCTGGTTTGGATCTTTTTGTTTTTTTGAAATCCGTCAGGCGCTTGCGAACAGTTTGTTCCGCCTTTTCCCTGATGGAACAGGTATTGATAAAAATAAGGTCGGCCTGTTCCAGGTTACGGGTGGCTCCGAAGCCCTGTTTCTGCAGTATGGATGCTACAACTTCGCTGTCGGCGAAGTTCATCTGGCATCCGTAACTCTCAATATAAAAGTATTTTTTGTATTGGTTTTCATCCCTGGCGAAAGGCGCATAAGCTTCACCCTGCCTGTTTTCGTCATGTACTTTTTGCGTCAGAAAATCCAGCATCCCGATCAGTTTAAGGGAGCAAAATTAGCGAAAAACATGCAATTGTGCCAAATTGACAGTAGTTAAAAGAATATGATTTTTTCGATGATAATCAAACAATTAACGGATCAAAACCACGTTACTGTAATCGCTTTCGTATAAAAACCTCATCCTATGAAAACTGAAAAACATTGTTTTTTAATACTGCTCCTTCTACTTGTTATGGGTTTTTTATCCTGTTCACGGAGTGGATTAGATCTTGATCAAACCCCAGATGATTCTTTGGAAATTATTGTGAATGGTAGGGTACTGGATGAAGCCGGGCAGCCACTAAAGGGGGGAAAAGTGGAGATAAAAGGTAAAGAAATCGAAACTACATCAGATGGTACGTTTTCGTTAAAAATTTTTCATGAAATTGATTCTTTACACTTTAAGGTTTCAAAAGACGGCTATTTTACAATAAGCAAGAGTTTTCAGCTGGCTGGTACCGGTAAAACTGAATTGTTATTGAGAATGATTAAGAAGCCGGAACCATTCGAGTTTCAGGGTGATAAGGGAGGTATAATTGATATCGGATCTGGGGTTGAGTTAGATTTTCCTGTAAATTCTATTGTATCGAAAAAGGATGGCAGGATTCATTCTGGAAAAGTCAGGGTATATGCCAAATCCTTTTCGCGCGATCATCCAAACTTTGATGAGTTTTTGCCTGGCGGAATCACTGGTGAGTTAGCTGGTGAAACGGTTGCATATGAAGCATATTCATTTTTGATGGTCGAATTATTCGATGAAGCAGATAAACCCTTACAGATTGCAACTGGCAAAAAGGTACAGGTTCGTTTGACATTACCGGCCTCATTAGGTGTTTCTCTAACAGAAAAATTGCACAGCTGGCATTTCAAAGAAGAAAAATTTTCCTGGGAAAATAAAGGTGAAGTTGTTAGGGCCAATAATACTTTTATGTTTTATGCAGATCGTTTTTCATCCTGGTCAATTGGTAGGCGAACAGATTTAGGAGAAATCACTGTATTTGCTTTTAAAAGTGATGGAACTCCCTATACGGATTGTAAAATTTCAATACAAGATTTTACAACAAATCAGAAAATTAATATTTATCCTGATAGGTATGGGAAAGCGAGGGCCAGATATCCGCTAAACAGGGAAATAGCAATTTCTTTAGTTGATTATGGCGACAATATTCTAAACAATCCATACAAAGTAATTCTTCGAGGAAAATTATATGTTGCAACGCGGCATTCATCAAAGATTAAGAGGGAAATCATCCGTGTACGTGGAATGGCAATTTCCTGCGATTCTGGTGAACCAATAAAATGGGGCGCAGTTGAAGTTCAACAAAAAAGCAACTTTCAATATTTCACATTTAAGGATGGCGTATTTGATTTTTATCTTCCTAAAAGCGGGATTAACCAACAACCACCAATAGCAATAAAACTGATCGATTTTCAAACAGGAAAATCAGAAGTCGTATATGATCAATTTAGTGTCAGTTCAAATGATATTCTGCTTGGGTCCAATAGGATTTGTACACCAGATAATTCTTTATCCTATGTGCGATACAGTTTTGGAGATTCAACTTACCTGCTTTACGAAAAAAGGGATACGCTTATTATGAATCGGCTTGGCCAAACCCAAAATAATGCGTACGAATTCGTGTTTAAGGATATGACTTTAAAACAGCAGGTTCGGATACAATTAAGGGATGTGACTATTAGTTCCCAAAAATTTATAACCGCAAGCGTATGGGATAATTGGCAGGATCCTGATTTACTCGGTGTTATTTTGAGTAATCTGGAGGAGAGCAATATTACATTTACTGAAATTGGAGCAATAGGTGAACGGGTAAGTGGACGCTTTTCCGCTCAAATGCGCAAGAAGGTTCCCGGACAATTTATTCCCGTGGAAGGCATTTTTTCATTTAAAAGACGCAACTAATTAAAATTTCACAACAGACTCACTATGAAAATCCGTAAGCCTATTTACAGGTTAATGTTTTTAATAGCCTGCTTTCTTGTCTCTTCCTGTTCTAAAACCGATAGGCCAACCTTATTGGGTACTATTGGGTTGGATGGACCAGGTGATGATGTAGTTGTAACTGTTCGTGGGAATGTTCAAAATATCAGCTCACGAAAAAGTCTTACAGACGTTAGGGTCCAGGTTGGAAACACTGAAACGTTCACTAATGAAAACGGGTCTTTTGAATTAAAGAATATTTCAGCAGCAAAAAACAGGGTGTTTATAAAATATACCAAACCTGGATATTTTTTTGGCGGGCAAACCCTGCAAATGGAAGGAGGCAGCTCAATTGTTCAATCTGTGGGTTTAATGGAACATCGCTTATCCTTTACCGTACAAACAGAAACAGGGGGAGAGATAGCATCTTCTACTAATATGCTGCATAGTTATAATTTCCCCAGCCATGCTTTTATAGATGAAGACAGAAATGAATTGTATCAGGGAAGCGTTACTGTAAAAACGGAATATTTTTTGCAAGGCTATACTGCGGTATTCGATGCATTGCCAGGTCCTTTCCGTGGAATAGATTCGAACGGAAAGGAAGTGAGTCTGAACAATTATGGGGTGGTAGCAACTGAACTTTTTGGCGAATCCAATCAGAAATTAAACATTGCGCCTGGTAAAAAAGTAAAGCTATCCTTTCCGGCAAACATTTTAAATAATGCCATGGTTCCATTGGTTCAGGATTTATGGTATTTTGATGAAACCATTGGTTTATGGAAACAAGAAGGAAAAGCATATTTGTCGGGTACGGTCTATTTAGCAGAAGTTAGTCATTTTTCATATTGGTTAATCGGATCAACAGATCCGCTAATTACTTACAGAGCCAGGATTTTAACGAGAAGTGGTCAGCCTATGAAGGCTGGTCGACACGTAGAATTGAAATTGGATTCCATTGGATATTCACTTAAGCTTCCTATAGATGAAAACGGCTATGTAAATGGATATGCCCCGTTAGGGAAAAAAATCAGATTTGAGTTACATGGGCCTGATGATCCTGTTATTGCCCGCAAAATCGGCCCCTTTTCAGAAAATGTGGATGAAGGGGATCTTCGATTCGAAAAATTTGAGAACTATAAGATTGAATTGAAAGGAAAGGTTACAGATTGTAATGGTGAACCTGTCCAAAATGGCCAGCTTTTCATAAAAGATCCATTGTATTCATATGGTACTTATATGATACCAATTCAGAATGGCACTTATACATATTCCTTTTATCGCAGCCAGCAGGATACTGGAAAATATCGTTTTCATGCTATCAATTCCATTTCTGGTGACCAGGAAGTACTTCAAAACTCCATGCCTAGAAATAGTTCAACACTTGTTACTGATATTCAAATTTGTTATCCACAGATTGAGCCTTATTTGGAAGTAACAATCGAAGGAAGAACAGTCAGGTTTGAACCTCCTATGGATACGCTGCTATTTAAAGGGGATCCCTATGATCCATATATCCGTTGTGTAAAAAATGGAGGGAAGGATAAATTGATATTTTCAATGAGTCAATTACCACAAAATCTGAATACAATAAAAGGCAGGTATTTGCAATTGTGGTTAGAAAATTTTGGAAAATTCAGGAATGCAACACATTCTGAAGAGCATTCTCTCATTATGGAAGAATATGGTGGACCCTTTGAAGCTGTAAAAGGAAGTTTTAACAGTTCGGTCGATGAATGGAACATATACAGTGGAAGTTATACAGAACGAAGAGCCTATGTGAGGTTTCATTTTATTCGGGGCTTCTATTAACCTTACCATATCGATTTGCCCTGATAGAAATCAAGCACCCTGGTACGGAATACATATTCATATTTAGCGATGATCAGGTTGATATTCGCCCTGTCCAGGTTATTCTTGGCGGTCAGGTATTCCACCGAATTCAAAACCCCTTCGCTAAAGCGGGCTTCAGCCGTACGAAAGGATTCCTGGAACGCGTCAACCTGCAGTAACAAGGTTTTGTACCGGTTGTAGGTTGCGTTCATATTAAGGTAGGCCTGTTCCACCTGTTGTTGCAAACGAATGCGGGTGTTTTTTTCAACCAGCTCAGCGGTTTTTAATTGAATTTTTGCCCTGTCAATCCGGTTGCGTGTCTGCATGGAATTGACGAGCGGAATCCGAAGTGCAAGATTTATATTGGTGCCATAATTGTTTTTGAACTGATCACTGTAGGTGATTTTTTGCATATCAAATTCCTCCCGCATGGTCAGGACCGGAGATTGTGTACCGTTGATTTGAACATAGTCACCGGTTGTTGTTTCAACCGTGCGTAGGAACTGGGCTGTACGCGCTGCGCTCGAATAGTTTGTGTATAAGGCACCATTCAGGCTCAATGTTGGCCAAAGCTGGCTTTTCCATGTTTTCACTCCTTTTTCAGCACTTTCCATACGCAGCCGGGCGGCTTTTACCACGGCCAGTTCATTAATCGCTGACTGGTAAATAGCAGTTGCATCTCCCTGGTAGGATTGAAGAAAATCTTCTGGTCGGATTGGTTCGAGTTCCAGGCTGGGATCGTACGGAATATTCATCCACTGACAAAGGGTAAGCCTGGCCGCATCCAATTGATTTTGGGTATTGACAAGATTGATTTCGTCGTTGGCGAGTTGTCCCTTCAGGTCGAAATACTGTGAGGGCTGAACGGCACCTTCCTTGTGCAGGATTTCCAGGCGCTCCACCTGCCGGCGGCTTAATTCTGCCTGAAGGCGAATCTGTTGCAGCAGATCTCTTGTACTTAAAACAAGCAGGTAGGCGTTCATAAGATTCAGGCTCAGGTTGTCTTTAGCCTGTTGAATCTCTTCCTTACCTGCAGCAAGAGCAAGGCGCTGTTGCTGGATATTGTTCTGAGTTGCCAGTCCGTTAAAAAGTACTACGCCTCCGTTAACAGCATAGTTTGCATAATCAATTTTCTGATTCAGGTAACTGTTGGTAAAAGGATCGATATTTCTACCCTGATTGGAACCATGTTCAATCAGCCCATTTACCTGGGGCAACATATTTTGTTTCGCCTGTCGGTAATCAATTCCCGAAGTTGCAGCCAGTAGTTCTGCCTGCTTGAGTTCGAGGTTATTGGCATATGCAATATCCAGGCATTCTTTCAGTGATAATTGGCTACTGCTGTCGGTCTGCGCCATCAGCCCGGTACCTGCAAGTAGCAGGACCAGACTTATTGCGCATATACATAGGAGTGAGGTTCTATTCTTCTTCATAAAAAAGGTCGCTTATCTGTTGTGTTCAATTCTTCCATCTAATAAATGAATGATACGATTGCTGTAGGCTGCGTTTTTTTCCGAGTGGGTTACCTGGATTATGGTGACGCCGTCTTCTTTGTTGAGTTGGGTGAAAATATCCATGATTTCCTCGCCCTGTTTGCTGTTCAGGTTGCCGGTTGGTTCATCTGCCAGGATTAGTTTGGGTTTTGCGATCAGGGCTCTTGCAATGCCTACAAGTTGCTGCTGTCCTCCTGATAATTGAGCCGGGAATAAATCTTTTTTACCCACGATATTGAACCGGTCCAGCATATCGGCTACCAATGCTTTTCGTTCGGAGGATTTGGTATCCTGATAGAGTAGCGGTGTTTCAATATTTTCGTAGACCGTCAGTTCGTCAATCAGGTGGTAGGCCTGGAATACAAAACCGATATGTTGTTTGTAAAGTTGAGAGCGTTGTTTCTCTTTCATGGTGTGCACTGGCTGCTCATAAAATTGATAGGACCCTTCATCGGCTGTATCAAGCATTCCGATTACATTCAACAGGGTTGATTTTCCTGAGCCGGAAGGGCCCATGATCGAAACAAATTCTCCATCTTCAATGCCCAGGTTGATGTCTTTAAGCAGGAAGATTCGGTTATTACCCTGATTTACCCATTTTGATATATGTTCCAGTTTGATCATGATGCGTCGGTTGAATTATCTGAAAAAAGAAAATGAAATATTGTGCCAATTCTTTAAAGTGTTGGTAATCATATTATTGAGACCTTTGACTGAAATGCAACTGTTCGTTAATGATACAATCATTGTTCGGTTGCGCCCCACCACCATCGGGTTGTTATTCCGATTTAAGCGCACCGACAGGATTGGCGTGAGCGGCGGTATACCATCCAGAGAGCAGCACACCCGAAACAAAAATTACAGATCCGATTAAAGTGACGTTATTCCACTTTATGGAGGTCAGTGAAAGTTCCTTTTGAACCAATGAATTAAATAAGGGCTGCACGAGATAAATCAGGATAATTGCAAAAGAAAGTCCCAACAGATTGATAGCAATTGACTCGGTAAGGTAGAGCCCAACAAGGGAATTACGGCTTGTTCCGATTACCTTACAGATTCCTGTTGGATTCGATCGTTTAATAGCCTGAGCAGTGGATAAATTGATGTAGTTAAACCAGGCCATACATAAAATAAGAATTGCCACTAATCCCAGTATACAGATATAACGGAGGTTTCCGAAAGTTGGATAAGAATCGGCAAAGGTTTTGGGCAGATGCATTTGTGTAAGCGGTTGCAGGTGTAACACTGTGCCGTCATTGCCTGGTATCACGGAGTGCCGGATCGTATTGATTTGCTTTTCCAATTCATGTGGTGAATATCCAGGGGCTAGTTTCAACATCGTCTGAATGTATTGTGAAGACAAATTGTGGATGGCGGCCCAGTCATTTTCCTTTAAATAGGATGGAACATTGAATGTAGCCAGGGAAAACACGATGTCATACTGTATATCGGAGTTTTCAGGAATGGTGTAGATTCCTCCTATGCGAAAGCTACCCTCTCCAAATTGATTGTACAATAGAATCGTTTGACCTACCGGATTCTGATCCTGAAAGTATTTGGCAGCTGCTTTTTCAGATAAAAAACAGGAAAATGGTTCATTTAAGGCAGCAGCTTTACCCATCTTAACCGGAAAGCTGAAAAAACTGAAAAAATTTCCGTCTGCATATCCAATAGCTGATTCGCGAAAGGGGTCTGCAGCCGGATTATTCACTTTCACTACACCCTGAGCGATGCCTATCTCATACCGGCAATAAGCAGCAACAGCTGGGAGTCTTTCTTTAAGAAGCGGACCAATTCCCGGCTCCATTTCCGGCCACGCGGATCCTTCCGGATTGCTATATATCAGGCGATACATCTGGTCCTTGTCTGTATGAAAGAGGTTGTAACTTTTTTCTGTTGAGATATATTCGAGTATGAGTAGAATAGCTGCAGTTCCGAGTGCGATTCCTGCTATATTCAATACGCTATTTATTTTGTTTCGTGCAATATGGCGGAGGGTAATGATCAGGTTATTGCGTTTCATAGAATGCGAAAGGGCATTATTCGGTTTTGAGGCTTTTTACCGGGTTGGCTAATGCGGCAGAAAGTGCTTTATAACCTACAGTTACCCATGCAATAAACAGGCTGATCACTATTGCAGTTCCAAAAATCCACCAGCCAATATCAACGCGGAATACAAAATTTTGCAGCCAGTCATTCATCAGGAACCAGGCCACAGGTGCAGCCATCGCGAACGCGATCAAAATCAGAATAGTAAACTCTTTCGAAAATAATATTACAATATGTGCAACGGAGGCTCCTAATACTTTGCGGATTCCTACTTCTTTTGTTTTCTGAACCGCCATGAAGGATATCAGTCCGTACAATCCAAGACAGGAGATAATAATAGCGAGACCTGCGAATACTTTATACAGCCTGCTCAGGCGTTCTTCCTGCTGATAAAAATTCTGGATGGTTTCATCCAGGAAACTGGCACGGAAAGCATATTCAGGATAAAACCGATTCCAGACGGTTTCAATTTTATTCAGCGCCTGTCCGGGGTTGCTGGCTTCCAGCCGGATATTGGTTTGGGCCATATAATTCCCTAATTTTCCCGGGGCATGGAATAGGATGGTTGGTTTAATGGACTCTCTCAGTGAATTATTTTTAAAGTCCTTCACTACACCGGCAATGGGCAACCATTCCGATGTACCAACCCGGATTGTTTTTCCAACGGCTTCCTCAGGAGTTTTTAATCCCAGTTTATTTACCATTGTTTCATTAATAACCACTTTACGAACAGAGTCCTCTGATCTGTAAAATTCACCGGCCGCCATCTTTAATCCGAAAGTTTCAACGTAGGATCCATCGGCCATCTTAATATGCGTGTCAAAGGGGAGGTCTTCATTTATCTGGTTGAATGCAAAATTCATTGTCCAGTTGTTGTCGCTGGACGGAGCATCCATGGAAAAGGAAACATTTTTTACTTCTGGTAACTGTTGCAGCGCAGCTTTGAATCCGTTGTGCCTTGCGATACTTACACTATCCATATTTCCGGAAAGGAGCAGGGTAGATTCTTTATTGAATCCCAGATCTGCCTGTCGAATAAAATTCATTTGGGAAACAGCTATGATCGTTGCAATAACCAATAATTGCGAGAAGGAAAACTGCAGTACAACCAGCACTCTTCGAAGGGAAAGTCCGGATATAGAATTGGTATGAATTTTATTTTTAATGGCTTCCACCGGGTTAAATCTGCTTAAAACAAACGCGGGGTAAAGTCCTGAAAGTAATACGGTGGTTAATAATATTGCCAGTAGAAATACAACCACATCTGGCTGTAATAGCGGGAGTTTTTCCTGAATGTCGGTTATGTATTTAAGGTAGGGCAGGGTCAGCCAGGTAAGCAAAACAGCTATTGTCAATGCGAATAATACGAGTAAAAATGTTTCCGCCAATAACTGGATGCGTAATTGCCCTCGGGTACTTCCCATAACCTTTCGGATACCGATTTCTTTGCTTCTTTTTACTGCCAGAGCAGTGGAAAGATTGATAAAATTGATGCAGGCCATCAGCAGGATCAATAAACCAATTAACTGCAGGGTCATCAGGGATGTTTTGCTGCTGATATGTGTACCATTGTTTCCAAATCTTGTATCGAAATGGATTTCTTTCAGTGGGAGTAAAAAATGAAAAACTTTTCCAACAGCTTCGGGGCGATAGTATTTTTTTACAAAATCCTGTAATTGTTTATTTACCTGTTCCGGATGAACTGACTGTGGCAAAAGTGCATAGACCTGGTGGTTGGAAGTGGAAAAACCCCAGGATTCTTTGTTTTGTTCATAACCCCATAGATCGAGATTGGATTCTAATGTTGCATATGATGGCAGCATCTGAAAATTAAAATCCGTGTTGGCAGGTGGATCAGCAAATACGGCTCCAACCTGTAATCTGACTTTGTTTTCAAATAACAGGGATCGTCCCACTGCATTGCTTTCGGAACCAAAATACTTGATAGCCTTGGAGCGTGATAGGGCGATCATATCGGGTTTACTTAAGATTTCCGGAGATCCTTCAATCCATGAAAAGGAAAAGAAATCTGCAATCCCTGGATCTACAAAAAATACACCCTGCTCTTCCAGAAATTTTTTATCACTTACCTGATCGGCTGCATCCAATACGGTGAATTGCGCGCCGAACGAAGTAAATAGCTCAGTAAACTGTACCGTCGGGAAATCATTGATGAGTGCTTTTTTGGCCGGAAGCGCGATGCCACCATAAAAATCTTCATTGCCTTCTTTAACTTCTTTTTTTACTACCTGGTATACCCTTTCGGCATTCGCATGATAGGTGTCGAAACTGTATTCGTGTTGAACTACCAAAAAGATAACAAGACAGGCTGCCAGAGCAATTGTTAGTCCCGCAAGGTTGAGGAATGAATTGGTGCCATACCTTTTAATATTCCGTATTGCCAACACTATATAATTCCGTATCATGTGAATTGTTTATTCTGATTTCAAACTTTTTACCGGATTGGAAACTGCGGCTTTTATTGCCTGGATGCTGGTGGTTAAGAGTGCAATCGTCAGGCTTAAAAAGCCGGTTGCAACAAACACCCATACATCTATGGAAGTTTTATAAGCATACACTTTCAACCATTCGTTCATTAGTATCCATGCTATTGGTGATGCTACGATGAAAGAGATCAGTACGAGTTTCAGGAAATCTTTGGACAATAAAGTTGTTATAGATGCAACGGAGGCGCCCAATACTTTCCGGATGCCAATTTCTTTGAAACGGGTAGCTGCCATATAAGTTGCCAATCCAAATAAGCCCATGCACGAAATGAATATAGTCAGACCGGCAAACAAGGCTGCCAGTGAACCCATTTTTTTCTCTTCTTCGAATTTGGCAGCATAAGCCTGGTCAACGAATGTGTAATCAAATGGATAACTGGGATTGAATTTTTTGAAGACAGTTTCCGCTTTTTTTAGGTTCGTACTTACACTGTTAGTTGGATTCAGGCGGAAATGAATCACATTAAACCATCCATGAGCTCCTTCAATTATCATTGGTTGGGTTTTAGAAAAAGGGGAATGGAGAATAAAGTCTTTAAAAACTCCGATCACTGTCCAATCCCTGCCATTATCCTGAATAAGCTGTCCGATGGGATCGGAAAATCCCATTGCTTTTACTGCGGATTCATTCAATAATATGGCCGATGAATCAGCCGGATGTGCAGCCAGATCAAAATCCCTGCCTTTCACTAATTCAAGTCCGGCTGTTTTTACAAATTGCTGATCAGCACAAAAGCGATCAAATAGTGTTCGATCGTCGGGTTGTTTGCCTTTCCAGCCGATACCCCAGGAATTGCTCCATCCCTCAGTAAGAGGCGCACTTGTTTTGGTAACGGAAATGGCTGCACCCGTGGATAATAACTCATTTTTGATGAGTTCATAGTTCTTTTCTGAACTGCCTGTCATGAAATAGTAAACCAGTTGGTCTTTATTATACCCATTGTTTCTGTTTTGGGCATGAACGATTTGTTTTTTTATTACCAGGGTACAGATGATAAGAATAATAGCAAAAGTGAATTGTAATACGACTAAAACTTTTCTGGGATTGATTGCTGCCTGAGATTTTCTAAAAGTTCCTTTCAGCACTTTGGTAGGTTGAAATCCTGAGAGGAAAAAAGCGGGATAACTTCCGGCAATCAGGCCGGTAAGTACAATGAATCCGAGCCATAACGCCCAGGCTAACGGATTCGTATAGTCGATTTCTACCCTTTTTTCGGTGAATGTATTAAAGGAAGGAAGTGTCAGTTGTACCAGAATAATCGACAGAATACCTGCTAAAAATGCAATCAGAATTGATTCTCCCAGAAACTGCCCCATTAAATTAGTTCTTCTGGCGCCGATCACTTTGCGTATTCCCACTTCCTTTGCCCTCTTTTCACTTTTCGCAGTACTAAGATTCATGAAATTGATACAGGCAATTAACAGGATGATTGCACCAACTACAGTGAAAATCCGTATATATTCTATCATTCCGCTTTCTTCTACTCCATCTCTGAAATTCGAATACAATCGCCAGCGTTCAATTGGATAAAGGAAAAATCCTCCTAAAGGATCTTCCTGATCATATTTTTTTCGGAATCCTACCAATTTGGCGTTTGCTGCTTCAACAGTTGTTTCTGGTTTCAATAATGCGTAGGTCCGGGTTGAATTGTTTCCCCAATAATTATCGTCAAATCCCTGGGAACGTAAAAAGGCCCAGGGGATCAGACATTCGAACTGGAATCGTGAGTTACTAGGTGGATCTTTTACTACTGAAGTAACTGTAAACTGAAATTTTTCATTCAGTTCCAGTATTTGTCCTATTGGATTATCCGTTCCAAACAGTTTGGCTGCGGTGGATTCAGTAAGTACCAGACCGGAAGGGTTCAATAAGGCGTTTTCCTTGTCACCGTTTATAGTTGGAAAACTGAATACCTGAAGAAAGGTGGAGTCAACTGTGGCGGCCTTCATCATAATGGTCTTATCCCCAAATCTTGTAAGATAAGTTTCTGTCCAGTTTACTCTGGTAGTGGTTTCAATTTCTGGTAAGTCAGCCTGTATTGCATTTGCTAATACTTTGGGAGTAGTATTCCAGCAGGAAATTTTTCCATTAAAACTACCCTTATTCCAGGCTTCGTAAATTCTGTCTTTTTTTTCATGAAACTGGTCATAACTGACCTCATGACTTATCCAAAGAAAAATAAGAATTGCAGATGCCATTCCTACAGCAAGCCCAAGGATATTGATGGTCGAGAACCCCTTGTATTTGACGAGGTTTCGAAAAGCGATTTTGAAATAATTAAACAGCATACAATTAGTTTATTCTGAACGAAGACTTTTGATCGGATTGGTGATGGCTGCTTTTATTGCTTGTCCACCTACTGTTAGCAAGGCAATCAAGGCTGCAATACATCCTGCCAGCAGAAATACCCACCAGCCCAGGGATGTTTTGAAAGCGAAATTCTCCAGCCATTTGTTCATGGCATACCAGGCCAGGGGGAAAGCTATCAGGGCTGCTATACCCACCAGTTTCAGGAAGTCGCGCGTAAGCAGACTTACAATTTGCTGAACGGTTGCTCCCAATACTTTACGTACACCAATTTCCTTGTTCCGTTGTTCAGCCATGAAGGCTGCAAGTCCAAATAAGCCAAGACAGGCAATCAGGATGGTCAGGATCGCGAAGCTCAACGCCAGCTGTCCAACCCGCTGTTCTGCTTCGTACATACGGGAGAAGGATTCATCCAGGAAGCTGTATTCAAAAGGCATTCCTGGAGCCATCTTATTCCAGACTCCCTCAATTTGGGACAGGAGTGCTTTGATCTGGCTGGTATTAACTTTGAAAGCAATTGACCAGTCGGCCGGTTTAAGCCAGAAGGCCACCGGACCAATCTGCTGCTTCATAGACTCAAAATGAAAATTCTTCACCACTCCAATAATAGTATAGGGTTCAGTTGTTCCTCCATTATTCCCTGCGTATAATTTTTTGCCCACCGGGTTATCCAACCCCATCAGTGCTGCAGTTGTTTCATTGATGATTATGGCAGATGAGTCTGTTCCGAATTCTTTTGAAAAATTCCTGCCGTATTTCATTTCCATTCCCAGTAATGGAATATAATTTTCATCGATTCCCCATATTTGCATATTCAGTCCGGAACTGGAGGTCATTGTGGCCTGGGTAGAAAAAGTCCGGTCAGTTCTTGCACTTTCTGCTACAGGTATAAAGCCGCTGTAAGTGCTTCCGGTTACGCCTGATAATTTCATGATTTCATTCCGGAATCCTTCCTTCTGTGTATCTAATGTATATGTATTGTTGATCACCAATACCTGTTCTTTATTAAAACCAATGTTCCTGGTTTGAATATAATTTAACTGGCGATAAATGATGATGGTTCCAACAATGAGGATGATCGAGGTAACAAATTGTACTACGACAAGTGTGCTTCTCAGTCCAGCTTTACTGCTTCCGGTACTGAATTTCGATTTCAAGACCTGCAATGGCTGAAAAGCGGAGAGAAAAAATGCCGGATAAGTTCCAGCGAGTAATCCGACCAGTAAGGGAAGGAGTAAATAAATACTGACGGATCCTGGAGTAAACAGGTCACGAATTACAAATTGTTTACCGGAAAGTTCATTAAACAGCGGAAGCAGCAATACTGCGCACAGTAAAGCAATTCCAATTGATACATAGGCCAGCAATGTAGATTCAGTCAGAAACTGCTTTACCAATGCTCCTTTCCCGGAACCCAGCACCTTCCGTATCCCAACTTCACGGGCACGGTTAGCCGATCTAGCAGTTGCCAGGTTCATAAAATTGATACAGGCGATCAGTAATATAAACAGAGCTACTGCAGAGAAAATGTAAACATATTGAATGTTGCCATTTACCGCCAGTTCCGGAAATCGGTTGGAATGCAGGTGGATATCGGTCAGGGCTGTTAAGCTGTACTGTAGTTTATTGCCGGACTGCTCAAATTCTTCTATGCTTTTAATCTGCATTTCCTGTTGTGCTACCGGTAACACATGGCGCATTATATATCCCGGGAATTTTGCTTCGAGGCTGGCCGGATTAGCGCCAGTTTTTAGCAACAGATAGGTCTGAAAATTATGGCTCAGGATTTGTCCAAACTGATAACCGCAGTTTTCCATAGCAAACAAAAAGTCCGGTCGATAATGAGATTGTTTGGGTACATCTTCCATTACTCCGGTAATCTTGTAGAGCGTCGATCCATTTTCATTGGTTTCAAGGTTTTTCCCGATTACATCAGTGGTTCCAAAATATTTTTCAGCCATTGAACGGGAAAGGACTACAGTGTTGGGTTCATCCAATGCATGTTTCAAATCTCCGGCCACCGCTTTTGCGGAAAAGACATCGAAATAAGTGGAATCTACATGAGCCACTTTTGGTTCATTTAAAAATGCCGACCCTTTTTTGATCATTTTGGCACCTGAGCTGTTATAGATCCGGGTATATTCTTCGATTTCGGGATAGTCTTTTTTTAACAATTCTCCCATGGGATCAGATGCTACTGCCAGATTCAATTCTGTTCCTCCCATCACTATATCAACATTGATCCGATAGATGCGATCTGCATTTTCATGATACCGGTCATATCTTAATTCATTGGTTACATATAACATGATCAACAGAAAACAGGTGAGGCCTGCTGCAAGTCCCACAATATTCAGCGTCGTAAAGAATTTATTCTTTACCAGGCTGCGATAAGCGATTTTCCAATGATTCGTCAACATGTCTATATTATTAAGTTGTTTCATCCACCGGTTAGGTGGAACCCACTATTCTGATCTCAACGAGGTAACCGGATTTTTAAGGGCGGTACGGGAAGCATTCAGGCTGATTGTAATCCAGGCGAGTAACGCTACAGCTGCTGCTACCAGTAGAAATACAAGTGGATTGATGCTGATACGGTAAGCATAATTCGACAACCAGCCATTCATCATCCACCAGGTCATGGGAATGGCAATCATGAAAGCGAGTGCGATCAGGATGGCAAATTCTTTAGAAAGCAGTAGAAGCAATTGCTGAATGGAAGCTCCCAGTACTTTTCTTATACCGATTTCTTTCTTGCGGCGCTCAATGGCGAAGGATACCAGGCCGAATAAACCAAGACAACAAACAAAAATGGCTAATCCTGAAAATATTACAGCCAGAGTGCCTACCAGTTTTTCATTATTAAATTTCTCGTTGAAAAAGTCATCAATAAAGCGGTACTCAAAAAGGTAATCCGGACTTAACCGATTATGCAATGCTTCAATTTTTGCAACTGCTTTTTTAATATCGACACCTTCTTTAAAGCGGATATTGACGCGGCCGGCCCAACCACCACCTTGCACCAGCATCATGGGGTCTGGAGCTGCATAGGGTGAGTTGATCACCATATTATCAATCACTCCAACAATTTTTCTGGTTCTTCCTGCCCATTGAATCTCCTTTCCGACAGGATCTTTTATTCCCATTACGTCAATTGCAGCTTTGTTAAATATTACCTGGTGTGTGTCACTTGCAAGGAAATCGCGACCGTCCAGCAGTTTTGCCTGAACTGTTTTGGCAAAATCTTCATCAGTGAACATGAAACCAATAACCAGGTTATCCGATTGGGGCATGCCACTCATTTGAATACCCGATGTATAACCGAAGAGATCTGTTATCTGGTTACCGGTTCGGTTGACTGATTCCACCCATCCAGTTGCATACAATTCATTTTTAAAAGCGGAAAGCTGCCGGTCTAGCTGAGTCGAGGAATTCACCATCAGCAGATTTTCCTGTTTGTAGCCAAGGTCTCTTTGCTGAACGAAGTTGATTTGCTGATAGATTAACAAAGTTGCTGAAATCAGCAGGATGGATATCGTGAATTGTGCCGTAACCAAAACTTTACGTGGAGTAAAATTGGTTTTACCCAATGAGAAACTTCCCTTGAGTACTTTAACCGGATTAAAACCTGACAGATAAAATGCGGGGTAGCTACCTGCAATGATGCCAGTCAATAATATCACACCCCCACCAAGCAGCCACCAGTAAGGATCCTGGAATGGCAAACGAATGGGTTGATTCAGCAGTCTGCTAAAAGGAGTAACTGCGATCCAAACGATTAATACAGCAACCAGGAAGGACGCAATCGCCATCAGCACAGATTCAGCAACAAACTGCACGATCAGTTGCTTACGCATGGATCCCAATGTTTTCCGGATACCCACTTCTTTAGCTCTTTTTTCTGATCTGGCAGTGGAAAGGTTCATGAAATTGACACAGGCAATCAATAAAATCACTATTGCTATCCAGGTAAAAAGTTGAACATATTGAATCCGTCCGCCTGTATTAATCCCCTCCCGGAATTCTTCGTATAAGCGCCACCGTTCCATTGGGTGAAGTAGTATCTCACCGCGTGTAGTAGGGTTTTCTGAGCCGGTTTTCTGTTTGATCAATGCCAGTGTTTTGGCTTCCACTGATTTTTTATCAGCGCCCTCCCGAAGCAGAAAAAAAACACGGTTGCCGCAATTCACCCAATCAGATTGAGCTTCTTTTACCCATTGTGCGGAAGGATTAAAGGATTGGAGCAGGTCAAATTGAACCGTGTTGGTCCGCGCCGGATCTTTTACAACTGCTTTTACATAAACTGTTCGGTCGTTGTTTAATTTCACAGCTTCGCCAACAATATTAATTCGGTTGAACAGGCTGCGGGCGGTGGATTCTGTAACCAAAATGCCATCTGGATCCTGTAATCCTGCTGGTTCACCTTCGAGGAATTGAACAGTGAAAATATCCAGGAACTCAGGGGTAGTGGTCACCGCTTGCCGGTTCAGCTTCTTTTCTCCAACAGTAAGCAGTACTGTAGATGGAAAACCCGTCACACTTGCTTTTTCCACTTCGGGTATCGAACTCATGGCCGCTGCAGGAAGCGGAAACATCATATCACTTCCGGTATTAATCTCCCCATTAAAATTCCGGTTAACCATAACGTGGTGAATCCGGTCGTATTTTTCATTGTCTTTGTCCCAGGAACGCTCACTATAGACCCATAGGAATATAAGCAGGGTAGCAGCCATCCCGATGGATAATCCTGTAATGTTCAGGAAGGTAAAGAACCTGTTTTTGAGCAGGTTTCTGTAAGCCAGTTTAAAATAATTGAAAATCATAACAGAACTATGTTAGACCATGATATTTTCCATTACAGTCTGGCCATCCAGCATGCGTACAATGCGATGGCTGTACCGGGCATCGTGCTCGGAGTGAGTTACCATGATGATAGTGGTGCCCTGTTCGTTCAGGTCTGTCAGCAGTTGCATTACTTCATTACCATTGGAGGAATCGAGGTTTCCGGTCGGTTCATCCGCAAGAATGAGTTTGGGATTGTTCACAACGGCTCTGGCAACGGCAACCCTTTGCTGTTGTCCACCAGATAACTGTTGCGGATAGTGGTTTCGGCGATGCATGATCACCATTTTATCCAGTACCTCTTCCACAATCTTTTTTCTATCTGCCGGTTTCACCCCCGTATAAATCAGCGGAAGTTCCACATTCTCATAAACTGTTAATTCGTCGATGAGGTTGAAACTCTGAAATACGAACCCGATATTGTGTTTTCTCAGGTCTGCCCGTTTACGTTCATTAAAACCAGCCACTTCGATTCCGTTGAAAAGGAAGGAGCCTGCGTCTGGGTCATCAAGGAGCCCAAGTATATTAAGTAAGGTGGACTTACCACAACCGGAGGGGCCCATGATAGCAACAAATTCTCCTTCTTTCACTTCTAAAGAAAGTTTGTTTAAGGCAACCGTTTCCACTTCTTCGGTGCGGTAAATTTTTTCGAGATTACTGATCTTGATCATACAAGGGATGATTTATTATATGGTGGTGAGAATGAAAAGAGGAGAGGATTCTTCCAGCATGCTGGTGGATTCCTCCTGGACAAGGTTTAATGGTTCTGCCTGGCAGGCTGTTTGTTTAAATGGATTCACCGTGCAACGTTCTCCACTCATAAGAGGAGCTGTGCCGGAAATCGCTAAGACCAGCAGCAGAAATATTTTTGTAAGCATGGAAGACATTGTATGGAATTATGAATTATGAATTCTGAATTAAGGAATAGGTATATTCATTCTTACTTCCTGATTCACACTTCTTATTTTAATAGGAGTTCCTGGTTATCGCCGAAGTTTTCATAGCTGGAGGTGATAACTTTATCACCGGGTTGAAGGCCTTCGAGCACCTCATAAGTATCCGGACTCTGCATGCCCAGCTTCACATCTACTTTATAAGCCATTGTGCCTGCTTCGTTCAGTTTGTAAACCCAGTTACCCCCGGTTTTCTGATAAAAACCTCCTTTTGGAAGCAGTATCGCCTGCTTTTCATCGGAGAGTGCCAGGCGGATCTGCAAGGTCTGACCTCTACGAATACCCTGCGGTACTTCCTTCTCAAATTCCATATCAACCTGAAAACGGCCACCTGTTACCTGGGTGTAAATCTTTTTAATCACCAGCGCATATTCTTTACCGGCAAAGCTGAACGTACCTCGAAGTCCGGTGAAAATACGGGAGATATAGTGCTCATCTACATCTACCCGTACTTTATATCCACTCATGACATCAAGTTGTCCGAGTCGCTCGCCTTTGTTTTTGGATTGACCGATTTCTGCATCCAGGGAAGTCAGTTGTCCGTCTACCGGCGCTCTTACAATCAGATCACCCACTTTCTTGCGCATTAACTGGAGGGCATTTTGCATGCGCTCAAAACTTTGCTGCATTTGTGAAAGCTGCTGGCGGTTGGAAACAGAATCTTTATTTAAAATATCTACAGTCAGTGCTTTTCTGCGAACCTGGTATTCATAGAGATTTTTGCTAGACTGGTATTCCTGCTTGCCGATGGCTTTCTGATTAAAAAGACGTTCATTCACTTTGTACAAACGTTCCGCTTCTTTGAGTGCATTGTCTACTTCTGCCATCTGGTTGAGACGGGTAATGGTATTCTGATCGGCATTGTTTTTGGAGATCTGCATCTGCGTTAATACATTGAATACCTGGGTCTCCTGGTTGGATAAACTCAATTCAAGATCCGTATTGCTCAGTCGGAGGATCGGCTGACCCTTGGTCATCATTGCACCATCTTCCACATATTTTTCTTCTACCCGGCCACCCTCCGTTGCATCCAGGTAAATCGTTGTAACCGGAAGCACGATGCCATTCACCGGAATATTTTCCAGGAATACTCCTTTCGTAATTTCACTGATGGTGATACGTTCCGGATCTACATTGAGGCGACTCGCACCCTGGGTGAAATAAAAACTTCCGGCCAGCAGGGCAACCAGCGCCGTTATTCCGCCGATCGTTACCAGCTTTTGGGATGACCATTTCTTTTTTTCGATGACTCTGTCCACGTTCTGAAATTTTTCTTGTTAGGCTCATACAGGTAGTCTAAACCTTGTGCCAAAATATAATTGATTGATATTCATATAAATATAAACCTGTCATGGTTGGGCGGTGTTCGCTTTTGATACAATTACTGTCCGCAATTGAGATATCCGTACAGCAGAAATAAATCCTATACTTGTGTCTCTGAATTATGACACTGAAAAACGCTTCCATACTGGTAATCGACGATGATACGGATGTACTCACAGCGGTCCGTTTACTACTGAAATCTGAAGTCAAAGAAGTTGTAACGGAGAAGAATCCACAGGAGATCAATCACCTGGTGCCTGGCAATCGCTTTGACGTGATTTTACTGGATATGAATTTCAACAGTTCCCTGCATACCGGGAACGAAGGTCTTTTTTGGTTACGCCGAATTAAAGAATTAAAAAGTGATGCAGGTGTTATCATGATCACTGCTTATGGTGATGTGGATCTCGCAGTGCGGTCGCTCAAAGAGGGCGCTTCAGATTTTGTAGTGAAACCCTGGCATAATGACCGGCTAATCGCGACCATAAAAGAAGTTTTGAAAAAACGGGCAGGGAAAAATGCGGGTGAGCCCGTGGAAGTAAAAACACTGATTGGTTCTGAGCTTTTAGGAGAATCGGAGCAGATGGAAGCAATTTTCTACAAAATTGAAAAAATTGCACCTACTGATGCGAATATCCTGGTGCTGGGCGAAAATGGAACGGGTAAAGACCTGATCGCAAGAGCCATTCACCAGCATTCCCTTCGGGCAGCGGGCCCCTTTGTGAAAGTGGATGTTGGAGCGCTTACAGAATCCCTGTTTGAAAGTGAATTATTCGGGCACGTAAAAGGTGCGTTTACAGATGCCCGTGAGGACCGGATGGGTCGCTTCGAAGCAGCTAACGGAGGTACTATTTTCCTGGATGAGATCGGGAATATCAGTTTACAGCAACAGGCCAAATTACTCTCAGTATTGCAGAACCGAACGGTGACCCGTCTTGGATCCAATAAAGCAATACCGATAGATGTAAGACTGGTTTGCGCCACTAACCTGCCGATTCAGGAACTGGCGAATGAAAACAGATTCCGGAAGGATTTGATATATCGTATTAATACAGTGGAAATTGTGGTACCCCCTTTGCGAAAAAGAGGTAAAGACACCCTGTTGCTGGCGGATCATTTCAATGAATTGTACAGCCAGAAATACATGAAACCACAATTACCCTTTGATAAATCGGCCCGCGAAAAGTTGTTGAGTTATCCATTTCCCGGTAATGTGCGTGAATTGCAGTATACCATTGAAAGAGCTGTGATCATGGCTGAGGGGGATGAACTGAAAGCGGCTGATCTGTTGTTCTCGCCAATTGAATTTGCTGCGGAGGAAGGAGAAGAGCCCAAGGAAACAAACCTCAGTACAGTGGAAAAAAACACTATTTTAAAAGTGATCGAAAAACACAACGGAAATATAACCAAAGCAGCGAAAGAACTGGGTTTAACCCGAACCGCTTTATACCGTCGACTCAGCAAATATGATATCTGAATTTTGGGAAAATAATAAACTCCTTATCAAATTAACACTGCTGATTGCCGTGTTATGTCTGCTGGCCTGGTTACTGGTAGCAGGACATTACCGATTTTTGATACTTGTAATTCCGGTATCGGCTTATCTGGTAAGCGATTTATACCGATATCAGAAAAAAGCGGAAGTAGAATTGAAGCAGTTTGTAGAAAGTGTACAATACCGTGACTTCACGAGGTATTTTGATGTGAAGCATGCCCCAACTGAATTACAACCCTTACGGAAGGGCTTTAATGAAATCAATACCGCTTTTAAAGTAATCAGTAAAGAAAAGGAAACACAGTACCAGTATTTGCAGCGAATCCTGGAATTGGTGGATACGGGTATACTTTCCTATGAATTAGCGACCGGTAACGTAGTGTGGATGAATGAAGCATTGAAACGAATGTTGCAAATTCCTTATTTGAAATCACTTGATTCGCTCAGCAGGAGAGACCAGGAGCTGGGGGAAGTGGTAAAAGCGATCAAACCTGGAGAAGTGAAAATAGCCACGGCGCACAGGGAAAAGGATGCATTCAAAATACTTGTCAGCTGTTCCGCTTTTCAAACGGAATCGCAAACCTACAAACTGATTGCATTTCAGAATGTGAGTGAAGCATTGGACGAAACGGAGAGCAAGGCCTGGCAACGCTTACTGAGTGTAATGACCCATGAAATCATGAATTCTGTGGCGCCGATTTCTTCCCTTGCTGATACCCTGAAGAAAAGTTTGCAAAAAGCATCAGCTGAAAATTCCGGCAATGGCAGTTACGAAGATCTTGAACTGGGTATTGAAACCATCAAACGTCGGAGTGAGGGCTTGTTGAGATTTGCCGAAACCTACCGTAACCTGAATAAGATTACCAAACTAAACCTGGAAAAGGTGCAGGTTTTGGATCTCTTTGTGAACCTGCAGCAGCTGATGCAACCTAAATTGGAGCAGTTGCATATTGAATTGGAGATTATTTTAAAAGAACCTGGTATTACGATAGAGGCTGATACCAACCTCGTAGATCAGGTATTGATCAATTTGCTGGTAAACGCAATGGATGCGGTTCGTGACCGTGAGCAACCGAGAATAATCCTGTCTGCCAGCAAAGGGGCCAATAACCGGACCCTGCTCAAAGTGGCAGATAATGGAATTGGCATGCCGGCGGAAATAATGGATAAAATCTTCATTCCCTTTTTCAGCACCAAGAAAAGCGGCAGCGGTATAGGCCTGAGTTTGTGTAAACAGATTATGATGTTACACAAAGGCAATATCAGTGTGCAGAGTGTGGAAGGGGAGGGAACAGCCTTTATCCTTCAGTTTTGATCAGGCAGATTGGAGCGCCAGCTTTGTTTTTAACCAGCTGTCTTTCACAGGAATAATCCAGTTATTTTCCAATTCAGCTTTGGTGGCAACGGTATTGTTGAAGTACAGTGTGTCTCCGCTTACAAATCCACCCTGAACTGCTGGTGCCAGTTGTGCCATCGGAATTAACTGAATCTTTTCTTTCACTACGAAAGCCAATAACTGGCGGTCGAACAGGGTCACGCCAAATCCTTCTTCAATTGCCTTGATCATGCGCACCGAGCTGTCGGTTGAACAGCCACTCACACCGGTTTGGGTTTCATCTGCCATTAAAACAATGAACTGACCGAAGAAGAGGGTTGCAAACCCCTTAACGGGTGCGCCATGTGCCTGCCACTGATCGGTAAATGCGGTTAGTACTTTTTCAACTTCCAGGGCTTCCATCATACTGAAAATGCGATTGCTCTGATATATCCACACACGGGAGGCTGCATCAAAATCAGCCGGTAACAAATGTTTGTATTCGAGATTCATACTGCAAAGTTAGGGACTTAGGCAGAAACCGACCAGGAGTAAACAATTGGATACCGGAATGTGATCAAAGCAGGTCCGTTTTTTATCCTTTTAGTAAGCTGAAAAAATGGGAACGATAAGTATCTGAAACAGGTATAGAAACAGTTCCCATCCGGATACCATCTTTATCGATGGTGTCAATTTTACCAAGTGCAACCATATAAGATTTATGCACCCTGCAAATAGAGGTGCCGGCAAGTTCCTGTTCAAATTCCCGGAAGGTTTGAAGGGTCATGATTTTGCGGTTGTTGACCAGGTGGAGTTTCCGGTAATCGCGCATGCCCTCGATGTAGAGCAGCTCATCCAGGTTGATTTTTTCGATCTGATTGGCTGATTTAACAAACAGCCATTTTTTTTCCGGAGTCGTTTGTTTACCCAGATTATTTTTTGCTTTTTCAACTGCCTGCGCAAAGCGTTCAAAACTATAGGGCTTTAACAGGTAATCGGTAACCTGCAATTCATATCCCTGTAAGGCGTAGTCAGAATAAGCAGTTAACAGGATGACCTCGAACTTTTTATCGATGCTTTCCAGTAGCTGGATGCCGGAGCATTCACCCAGGTTGATATCCAGGAAAACGATGTCAACGGATTGGGTTTGCAGGTATACCAACGCATCCATTCCATCTGTAAATTTTTCCCGGATGGTGAGCCAGGGGAAACGCGCGATGTAAGAACAAAGTCTTTCCATTGCCAAAGGCTCATCTTCCACTACTATGCATTTCAGGTTCATGGGCAAATATATGCAGGTCTATAGAATAGGTTTGATCCTGGTCGGTGATGTGTAACTCGTATCCACCCGGATAAAGAAGATCCAGTCGTTTTCTTAAAAGATCATTACCTAGCCCCGAATGATCATCCGGGGATTTGTTTTTTTTATACTTATTGCTGCAGAAAAAATGTATTTGCTGTGGGTTGATATCAATGTTGATGACAATAGGACTGGTCGCTTTTAACTGTTCTCCATGTTTAAAGGCATTTTCAATGTAGGAAACAAACAGCATGGGAGCAATCATCCGGTTTACTGGATCTCCGGTAACCTTGTATTGAATAAAATCAGGGTTTGAGGTCCGGATCTGCTGCAAGTCGAGGTATTGTTTAATATAGCTAAGCTCCTTTTCGAGCGGGATCCATTCCGGTTGCGACTCATAAAGCAGGAAACGCAGTAGTCCGGATAATTTATTCAAATAAATGGACGCTCTTGGGGCATCTTTTTCGATCAGAATATCAATATTGTTGATGGTATTGAAAAGGAAATGGGGATTAAGTTGTGATTTGATCAAGGCGAGTTCAGTTTGCATGTTTTTCTTTTCCAGATCCGCTTTTATTTTGATTTCGTCATACCAGGTAATGAACCCCCGGAGAACCAATCCAATTATACCGTGAATGATGCCAAGCAGGGATAACATGCCCCAGATAATTAGCAGCTTATCAATTTTTTCATTCACTTTCCAGGGGAATCCGGGCAAAAAGAGGAGCAGAACAGGTATGATTCCACTAATCAAAGCAGCAACCAGGATACCTATAAAAAACGGAAGTAATTTTTGCTGTGTTAACCACCGCGGAAATAAAACAGCATAACAGCTATAAAAACAAATCACACCAGGAAGGATGGTCATTAAGAGCAGGGGACTTTCAAATGCAATGATTTTGAATGTAGCAGAAACTGCCTGTTTGGAGTTGGCTCCGAGAATGATCAGGAAACTACTGATCAGCAAAAAGTACAATATCCAGTAACCTGCATGAAGCAGTATTTTAATGGATTGTTTCATTTAATGCTTAGGTTTTATCTTTTTTTGTAAGGTATAGTATAAAACTGATACCAGTAAAGAGCAGGCTATAAACCAATGGAAGCCAATGAAAATTTATAAGAGTATCGCCAATAGTTGTTTTGCCGGAAAATTCATAACTGCTGTAGATATAGGGGAGCATATATCCGTATTTCCAGTTCATACCTATCATGGAAGCAACATATAAACCGAAACCAATTCCGATTGGCAAAAGGAAGTTCCGGAATTGCAGGCTCAGCAGAAACTGAAGGGAGGCAATAGGCAGCATATCGAGCATAAATTTGGCATTCCCGATCAAAATTTCCGTGAATGGAAATGGAGCTGAGGGGAAAGAAACATCCTTATAAAAGATGGCAGGTAAGGTTATCATTCCAAAAACCGCCAGATTAAATAAAACAAAGCCCATGAATAATAGGGTAAGTATCACCGTTAGTTTACTTAAAAATATAGTGCGGAAAGGAAGAGGAGCCGAATGAAGCTGTTTCCAGGTATTATTGCGTACTTCCACCTGCGCCACCAGGCTGGTTACCAGAATAACACCCATTGGCAGCAGCAGGGTTCCCATATAGGTCCATGAACGGGAATACAATTTTATCCATACAACCGGCGCTGCATTTTCAGCAGCAATAAGTTCATGGTTGTAAAATCGGCCTATCAATAGAATGAGAGGAATGAGGAGTCCTCCGCTAATGATAAGCCACCAGGCGGCGGATCTCCTGGTTTTCATCCACTCTGCCTGCAGGCTTGCAGTAAAAAGTTGCATATTAGTTGTGATTAATAAGGTTCATAAAGGTTTGTTCCAGACTGGTTTCGGGTGTGTAGACCTGGTAGAGGTCAAATCCTTCCTGAATGAGGTCGCGGTTGATTTTTGCGATTTCTTCCCGGGGTAATATGGGCAGAATCATTGTATCCTGTTCCAGTTCCACCTCAATATTTCGAAGCCTCAGAAAGGTTTGTGCTGCCAGGTTATCATTCGTTTGGTAAAAGAGCCGGCAGGCAGCCTGTTGCTGTTTCATAAGCTGGGAGAAAGTTCCCTGGAAAACCAGGTTTCCTTTATCAATAATGCCGGTATGAGTTGCCAGTTTTTCAATTTCCGAAAGCAGATGGCTTGAGATAAGAATGGTAATACCCAAATTCCGGTTGAGGGATCTGAGTAATTCCCGCATTTCAATGATACCTGAAGGATCAAGGCCGTTCGTGGGTTCATCTAAAATCAATAAGCGAGGATGGTGCAGCAGGGCAACGGCGATGGCTAACCGCTGTTTCATACCAAGTGAAAAGGAAGAGCATCGTTTATTGCCAGTTTGCGAAAGGCCGGTTAGTTCCAGTACATGTGAAATGCGGCCCGGATCAGATTGGTAAATGCGTTGATATAACAACAGGTTTTCCCGGGCTGTAAGATGCAGATAAATAGAAGGAGATTCAATAAGAGCTCCTGTTTGTTGCAAAATGGAAAGGCGTTCAAGGTCAAGATCTTTGCCAAAGACCCTGACCTTCCCCTTTTGTTTACGTAGCAGGCCCAGCACGAGTTTAAGGGTAGTGGTTTTGCCTGCCCCGTTTGGTCCGAGAAACCCATATATGGAACCCTCGGGAACCTGTAGGTGGATATTGTTTAAGATCGTTTCCTCTTTCCTGAACTGATAGGAGAGTGCTTCTGTTTGCAGCAGATACATAGCAAAAGGTTGAATGGTTATTGGTATCTGCTGTAAAACTAGAAGAAAGCAACAGCTCCCGGGAACTGAATCGGCAAAAGTGTATGGGCTTTCTGCAAAAAGGCAAAAAGGTTCTGCAAGTTTAATCCAGTGTTCCGAATTTGCCGGATCTGAACTCCTCCATTGCAGCCATTAATTCAGCCTGTGTATTCATCACAAAGGGACCGTAACTGGCGATGGGTTCATCAATTGGTTCACCACTCATCACCAGCAGCACAGCATCCTGTGAAGCATGTATTTCTATTTCGGTTCCTTCCTGTCCAAACAGTGCAAGATGGTGCTCAGGGATGGTATTCCCGTTTACAGCAACCTGTCCGTGAAGTACCAGGATAGCTGAGTGGTGGCTTTGATCGATGGCAGTTTGCAAACTCGCCCCCTTTTTTAAGCGGATATCCCACAAATTGACGGGCGTGTAGGTGGTAGCGGGACCAGTTATTCCATTGAAACTGCCTGCTATGATACGTACAAGCCCCTGGTTATCGGGAAGAGCGAGCTCCCGAATCATTTGATTAGTCAATGCCTGGTAATGCGGTGCTTCCCCTTTAAAACGGGCCGGCAGGTTTACCCACAACTGGATCATTTCAAACTTACCTCCCTTGCTGCTGAATGTCCGCTCATGATATTCCTTATGTAGAATGCCGGATCCTGCGGTCATCCATTGCACTTCACCCGGATAAATGATTCCGTGATTACCCGCACTGTCATGATGCTCCACTGCACCCTGGTAAGCGATGGTAACAGTTTCGAATCCTTTATGCGGGTGTACATCCACACCGCGCAGGTGCTGTGATGGCGGAAATTCAAATTCTGCCGCAAAATCGAGCATCAGAAAGGGACTGATTCTTCTTTGTGATATGGGACTGCCGGGGAAATAATGATAAACCCGGAATCCGTCTCCAACCATGCCTGGATGCACCGGCCTGGGGAATACTTGTTCAATTGTTTTCTTCATGTTAGATTGATTTATGCAAATATAATGTTTAAACATTGAAATTATTGTTAAGGCAATTTGAATAACACGCATAGTTATTATTTCTGAAATCTTTGATTATTTTGTGGCTTCGTATCTCCTGAGTCCTGATATCCCCCTGACTTTTTTTAACCCTGAACACACTGCTCTATGAAGCTGAACCTGTTCTTATTAGCTTTTTTATTGGTGATCCTCCCACTTCGATTTATTGGTCAAATGACGCCACTTTACAGGGATTCGGATTCTTCGGCCAGGGTTTTATCCATGCATTTTCTTGGCGAAACAGCTGCTTTCGTAGTATTTGATAAATGGGTTGGTTATTCGAGTGATTCCGGCCGGCAATTCCAGCGCTGGTCAATTACCGCTTCCAATGTTCAGTTGGGTGCATACGATGCAGATTTCAATCAATCATTTAAAGCCAATGGTGTTACCGCAATAAATGAGTCGAATGTATTTCTTTATGGACACCTGAATGGTACACCTGCCATTCTCCAAACGATTGACAAGGGTAAAAATTTCAAGCTGGTGCACTATAACCGGGATATAGATAGTCCCAGTGATGCCGGAGTTCAGAACATGATTTTCCTGCAAAATGGAAATCGGGGTATTGCAGTTGAATACGACCGGATCCTCTTAAGTTCGGATAAAGGGTTGACCTGGAACACGGTTTATGTCAATTATAATGAGTTCCTCGAAAAAATTGATTTTATTGATGACAATACAGTGAACGTTTACAGTGCCCAAAAAATATTGCGCACTACTGATGGAGGATTAACCTGGAATGAATTTCCTATACCGGGCGCAGCTATGTTAAGCCTGGATTTCATTACACCTGTTAAAGGCTGGGTGGTTAATGGTCCCTATCTGTACCGAACGGTAGATGGGCAGAACTGGCAACTGATGAATCCAGCCAGTGATGTATTTGACGCGTTTGCTCCTATTCACTTTTTTAATGATAGTGTTGGAATCATGTGCGGTCCCAACTTTAGTACATTGAAAACTACCACTGGTGGAATGTTCTGGGAGCCATTAAGCCGCCAGGATAGTTTTACCTCCGGAAACAGGAGACACCGGCTGCTTTTTTATGACAAGTATGGAGGAGCAATATTTACAGGTGGGGATCATGGCAATATTGAAAGATTGCGTAACAAGGGAGGAACTCCTTTGCCTGTTGCCAGGTTCAGGCTTGATACAACATTTTATGCCACCACAAAGCAGATTTATTTTACCAATTTTTCTAATCCGGTGCACAGCTTTATATGGTTGCATCAGGGTAAAGTAATATCGGAAGAGTTTGATGCCCCTAATATTGCTTCGGATCGCCTGGTACCGGATACCTTTCAACTGGTGGCAATCAATGGGCAATTCAGGGACACCATGACTATTGTATTACCAGCACTTCAGGGAATCCCTCCCTGTAGTGCTGCTTTTAATATTTCGGTTAGCACAGACACTGCTCATATAAATGCGCAGGATACGCTGCAGGAAATGAAACATTACTGGGATCTGGGAGACGGTAATACGAGGAAAGATATTGCCTATTTCAGCCATGCGTATAAAAAGGTTGGAACGTATACCGTGGTTCATGTGCTCTATAATCCCGCAACCAACTGTATTGATACCGTAAGAACGAAAATAGAAGTGGTTCGATTGGATAAATGTACAAATGGTGAAATTAAAATTCAGGAGGAGGGTTTGAAGATCAATGAACGGAAGTTCAGCATTCTTGTGGATTCACTGATTGAAAAAAAACCTCTTGTATCTACTGCCTGGACTTTTGGAGATGGCAATACCAGTACCGACTCCATGCCAATACATAAGTTTATAACCCCTGGTACCTATCAGGTATGTGTTGAAATTACCAATTTGGCCACAACCTGCAAAACCAGTAAATGCACAACTGTAACCATTGATGTAAACCCTGATAGTTGTTCAGCCAAATTCAATAGTTATACCAAAAACTCAGACAGTTCAATAACGGTAGGGGATCGGTTGATACTTTTTAAATCTGAAGTACAACCCAATGGCAAATTGATTCAACATACCTGGAAAGCCAATGGTCGCGATACAATTTTCACGGGTACGGAAGGGGTTTGGGAGGTAAATTTTTTCCAGGAAGGCCGCCAACCTGAATTCCGTGGTAAGGCGGGTGATCAGTGCGCAACCGACCAAATTGCATCGATTCATGTTGATTCTTTGACCCGGATAATCTCACATTTTGTATATGATCCCGCCACTGGCTGTCGGGATAGTTTTTCTTTGGTTGTGCAAGTTCCGGTACGTAAGAAAATCAGCTTTATTTCGCTGGAAGACCAGCTGATACCAGGTGGGGTTCGTATGCATGCTCTTGATAATCGCGACAGCATTGGATGGCCTTATTATTCTGTCTGGGCCATTGAGTCAGCTTCTGACAGCTATTTTACAGGACAATACACGGAGGGCCATCAAACGATTAATCATATCTTCAGTAAAACCGGTACCTATCGCGTTTCTGTTGCAGAGCATACCTGTACTGATAACGTCAGGGAAGTTTATTATACCAATTATTCTGTGAAAGCCATTGGTTGTCCAACTTATGAACCCTTCATTGTATATGACACCCCGCTGGCAAGCGATCCTTTCCTGATTGATTTTCGTGCGGATGGCTCAGACCTGTTTTCGGCATATCCAACCAATACTGTCCGCTGGTATTTTGGAGATGGTGACAGTTCTTTACAGGTGAGTCCGCAACATCGTTATAAAAGTGGTGGATCCTATCTGGTTCAGGTAGTTTATGAGACAGCTGCCGGATGCAAATTGTCAAAATCAATAGAATTGCAATTGCCAGGGAGCTGTAACAATCAGGCTGCATTTAATTATGTTCAGGACAGCACGAATCCGGCCAGGTTTTTATTTTTCAGTGATCATACGGGTAATGATTCTCTTTTGCATAAATGGTATTTTGGAAACGGGGATTCCTCCAGTGTTGAAAATCCCGTTCACGTATATAATACTGCAGGGCAGTACCGGGTTCAGTATAGAATTTCGAATCCGGATGGAACCTGTTCATCTGTCCATGAAAAAATATTGGATGTAACATTCCCGCAGGCTTGTGAATTGAAAGCGTCATTTACCTATCTTATCGATGGGAACTCGGTTCTATTCAGTATTGATACTGCTTCAACAATTTTCGGAAATAGGATTCATTGGTCTTTTGGAGATGGTGATACAAGCAATCATGTACATCCGTTGCACCGGTACGATACCAGTGGAACGTACCGGGTCTGCCTCACCCTGCAAAAAGATGCCGGCTGTTTTGTTCAGTTTTGTGATTCCGTAAAAATCAGTTATGCCGGATTAAGTATGATCCAGGGATTCCCAAATCCGGTACAGGGGCAACTGTTTGTTCGGTATTTTTCTGAAAAGCGGGAGGGAGTGGTATTGGAATTGCTGAATGAATCCGGTTTGATTATGCAAAGCTCCAGGATACAGGCGCTTCCGGGTGCCAATAGTTTTGTGCTGGATTTGTCGAAATACAAAAACGGAATCTATATTGTCAGAACGATTTCCGCTTCAGGTGTACGGCAGGCCTATCGAATTGTCAAATTGTAAGCTAGAGATACTTTGAAAAAAAGTTTTCCGGATTATTTTGTTTGAATCTTCTATAACTAACACAGGCTGGGTAGAGAAGTGCAACTGCGCATATCCATACCAGGTATACGACTGCAAGCGGGTAACCATTGGGTTGCTCCAAGGGCCGACCAAATCCAAACGCACCAAAATTCAATTGATTCAGGGAATAACCGTCCAGTAATAATACCACTATCAATGTGCTATGAATGAGGTACCAGTGCAGTACATAATAGAATAAGGGGACGGAGCCATAAACTTCCAACAGGGTATTTATGGGTTGAGGCAGTCTTTGTTTTTTCAGCAAGGCAAAAAGAAGCAGGGCTATACCCAGCATAAACATGGTAAATAGTAAGGAGGGAGGATATTTCTCCACGCGGATAAAGGATAACCCAGACAGCAGGGTGTTTTTTTGCAGGGTGAATCCATTGGGATCACCGAATCCTGAAAAGGCGCGCAGAAAGATCCCTCCTGACAGTAGGATTAAACCAAGACTGGCAAACCAGACGGTATTTTTTGTGTCCTGTTTAAAATAGGGGCCCATCCCAAATCCGATCAGCATGATTGCCAGCCAGGGTAAAGGAGGGTAAGCTACTATAAGGGTATGAGCAGGGCCCAACTGCTGAACCAGCTGTGTAGAAAGCGCGGGTATATTCAGGTATTGGTTGATAGTGATCAGCACCAGGCCAGTCAGTAAGAGAAATGGAGGTGTTATTCGTTGAAGAAAAGCCATAATAATAAAACCGATTCCGATGGCTCCGATAACCTGGAACAAAACAGCGTTGAAGTGAATATTAAACCAGATACCAAAATTCACCACAGTGAGTTCCAATAAAATCAACCAAAATCCCCGTTTCAGCAATTTACTTTGAAGTGCAGCGGGAGATTGCATTTTATGCTGTTGAAGGTAGATGGAGACGCCCGAAAGAAAAACAAAGGTCGGCGCGCAAAGATGTGTAATCCACCGGGTAAAGAACAGGAAAGGTGTGGTAGTATCCAGGTTGAGTGGATCTTCCGTGAGGGCTGTTTCATGAAACAGATCCCTGGTATGATCCAGTGCCATAATAATCATGACCAGGCCTCTCAATTGGTCAATTGAATGAATCCTCTTGGAAGTTACGGTAGCCATGGTAGCAGGTTTTGTCAGGAATGCTGTAAGGTAACCATTTTGCCATTTGCAAGTACCAGCTGGCGGTTTACAGCTGCAGGAATTTCATCTGCATAGTGACTTACATAGATTAAGCTGATGGATGTTTGACGGCACAATTCCTCCATCAGGTTTTTAAATTGTTCGGTTTGGTTATGATCCAGTCCCTGGCAAGGTTCATCAAGGATGAGTAGCGGTGGATATTTTACCAGTGCTCTTGCTACAAGTGCAAGTCTTTGTACACTTGTTGCTACCAGTTGCAACCGATTGGTCGCATAATCATTGATGCCAAGTGCATGCAATACTGTTTGGATCAACATTGCGTTTTCAGCAGCAGGTGGCCGGTACAATCCGATAGTGTCATATAAGCCTGATTCAACCGCATGTGCAACTGTAGTTTCCTGCGGGAAATATTGAAACAGTTCGGGAGACACGAAACCAATTTTCTTTTTGATTTCCCAGATGGATTCACCAGATCCTCTTTTTTTGCCAAACAATTTAATGTTATTCGCATAAGCCTGAGGGTTATCTCCTGTGATCAAACTTATCAGCGTTGATTTACCTGCTCCATTATGGCCGCTGATGGACCAGCGTTCAGCTTTCCTGATTTTCCAGTTAATATCTTCCAGGATGATTCTGTTTCCGTATTGTACACGTCCATTTTGAATCTCTACGATTTCTTCGAATTCAGGAACATGTCCCATTTTCAACCAGGCATCCAGTTGTTGTGGTGCATTGTATTCAGCAGTGTTTAGTTCAATTACCTGATGATATTGCTGTCTGTTGCTGATGGATTGAATCTGTCCATTTTTTAGTTGAGCGATATGCGTGATGGAAGCAGGTAGTTCATGGTGCGACAAACTCAACACCACATGAATTCCGGATGCAATTATCCTGGCGAGCAACTGTTCAAATTCTATTCTTTTTTCCTTATCAAGCCCCGATGTAGGATTATCCAGCAATAACAATGCTGGATTCTTTAATAATGCGAGGCCTGTCAGTAGTCGCCGGGTTTCGCCATTTGACAACAGGATTACCTGTTTGTCGAGCAATTTATCAAGTTGACAGGTAGCAATGACATTTTCTGCATTCCATCCAAACAATGCCGGATTTCTACCTTCCTGTTCCAGTAGCTCAGCTACAGTAGGGGCATCTTCAGCATCACAGGAGTTGTAGCGCTGTTGATAATAGAAGGTATTGGTATGTGACAAATTGGTAAACCGGTGCCTTGCATCTACAAAAGCGACCAGGTTTCTCCAGGAAAACAAAGGGTCTGCAGGCAGGTTGCCGTTTTTTTTCAGTGGTTCAAAAAAAGCAGCCTCCCATCTTCCCCCTGTAATGGGTAACTGACCGGCAAGCGCTTTTAATAAACTGGTTTTGCCTGATCCGCTATCGCCGGCTATTGCCCAGGTTTCTCCCACCCGGATCGTAAAATCCAGGTCCTGAAACAGTTGCTTGTTCTGGTATTGTATCCTACCTTTTTCTATCTTAAACAGTACTGTTGATTCCATTATTTTTCAAGCTTGGAGTGGTGGGGTTTTAGGCAGTGTAAAGTAAAAAGTGCTCCCTTCGCCAGGTATTGATTCAACCCAGATAGTACCGCCGAGGTTGTCGATTATTTTTTTAACCACAGCCAGTCCAATTCCCGTACCCCCATATTCTTCCCGCTTATGCAGTCGCTGAAAAATGATAAAGATTCGCTCATGGTATTCAGGTGGTATGCCTATGCCATTGTCTTCAATGGCAATCTTCCAGGCAGTTGTCTGATCTGTTGCGCTAATCCGGATTTTTGGTGGTAAACCTGGTTTGCTGTATTTAACCGCATTTGTAATAAGATTTTGGAATACCTGACGGAGAGGGGAGTGGTAACTGGATATTACCGGAAGGTCGTGAAATTCCACTTCCGCTTTTTTCTCTTCCAGCAAATTCCTGTTCAGCGAAATGGTTTCTTCCACTAAGCGATTCAAATTAATGAGCGTGATCTTTTCTTTCTGCTTTCCTATTCTTGAAAAATCAAGGAGATCTAGAATGATTTGCCGCATTCGTTTGGCACCATCAGTTGCATAATAGATATATTGATGTGCTTTTTCATCGAGGTATCCCTGGTATTTTTTCTCCAATTGCGTAAGAAATCCGGTAACCATACGGAGTGGTTCCTGCAGATCATGAGAAGCAACATAAGCAAACTGTTCTAGTTCCTGGTTGGAAATGGCCAGTTCCTTTACTTTTTTCTCCAGCTCCTGATTAAGATCTTCAAGCGAGGTTTCATATTCCTTTCGGTGTGAGATATCAGACATTGCGCCCAGTGCACGAATCACCAGTCCTTTTTCATTTCTGATAAAGATTGCTTTGTCAGCTACAAAAGCATATTCTCCATTGGCTTTTAAAAACCGATATTCTTCATCCCATGTGTCGGATGCAATGCTTCCACCCATATAACCCTTTATCTTGGTAATTATCAATTCCCTGTCGTCTGGGTGAATTAGATTGATCAGCATTTGGAAACTCGGAGTGTTTTCCTGTGGATTATATCCAAACAGGGTATAAAATCCGCGGCCCCAGAATAATAAATTTTTTTCAACATCATAATCCCAGATGGCATCATTTGTTGCCCGGGTAATGATTTCAAATCGTTCATTGGACTGGCGTATCTGTGCTTCCGATAGTTTCCTGCTGGTGATATCACGGATAAACACTGAATTTCCATTACCGGCGGGGTAGATTTCAATATCAAACCACTGGTTGGTCGGGTCTTTATGAAATTCAATTGACTTTTTTTCGTGGCTATAAAAATTTTGAAGGATGGTATCCGTCTCATTTATCTGTAAAGCATCGGCCAGCACACTTGTTGCTTTTTGTTTTTCAACCTGTTGCCTTGGCAGGTTGAACATTATTTCTGCCTGTTTATTCCAATACGTTATTTCACCTTCCTGATTAATAGCACAAAATCCATCACCAATACTTTCTAATATGGTATTCCTTTCAAACAGCGCATGTTCCAGTTGCAACTGGTTGTTTTTTCGCTGGATAGCCGCTGCAAGGTTAACTGTAATGTTTGTTAGAAAACTGATTTCAGATTCTTCCCAGAAGCGTTCTTCGCGGCAGGCATCAAAACCAATCAACCCCACACATTCATTCTCTACCATAACGGGCAATGCGAGACAGGATTTAATCTGCTGATTTTCCAGGATCCAGTGTAGGTCTTCTTCTGTCACTTTTGATGTTACCAGCTGAACCGGGGATCCCTTCAACAACGGACCAAAAAAGCCTGGATAAATCATAACCGGTACTCGTTGAAGGTGTGGATTATCAATTTCTTTGGAAATATCTTCCCGGGTCCATTCATAGAGTTGGGTAGACAGTAATGGACCAGCTGTTGTGTCTTTATGCAATTCAAAATAATAAACTCTGTCCACTTCTGCTGTTTGCCCGGTTATCTCAAATATTCCGGGGAGTATGGTAGTCCAGTCTTCGACCTGCAAAAAGCTACTTATGATTATTGATAAGGTGTCCAGTAATCGGTTCTTTCTGGAAAGTTCCAGTTCATTGGTCTTTTTATGGTATATATCCTGGATACTTCCGTATATCTTGTTGCATTTATTGTCTATCCATTCAGATTGACCGATTATTCTTACCCATTTTCTATTTTCAGTAGTAGTGATGATTGGAACTTCAAGGTCAAATTCCATTGCATCATTAATTAGTTTCTCTACGGCCTGCTTAAGTTGCAGTCTTGATGGCTCTACTGCCATTGAAAGAAAACTTTCCCAGTCTGGTACCTGCAGGGACCCCGTTTCTAAAATTTCCCTTGCAATAGCCGAGCAGGTAAATACCGGTTGTTCAATATTGCGGAGATTTAGCTCCCAGCCACCAACAAGTGCCAGTTTGGATGCATTGTTAAGTAATTTTTGCAACTCTTTGGTTTCAGTTGTATCACGCATGAGTCCTACCATTCTGACCGGTTTTCCGTTCATATCCCTGATGATATGGCCTATTTCCTCCACATTGGCATAAATTCCTTCTTTTTTACGGAAACGATAACTGTATTCCCATCTTTCCATTTTTGAATCTGCCAGAAAACTGTTCAGGCTTTCGGATACATGATTTCTGTCGGCCGGATGAATACACTCCTTCCAGCTGTTCAGTTGAATGGATTTATTTACATGATCCGTATATCCGAACAGGCGCCCGTATCCTTCTCCAAATACCAGATTATCTGATTCAATATTCCAGTCATAAATCGCGTCTTTTGTACCCCGGTTAAGTAGTTCAAACCGATCGTTGCTGATTTTCAGATTATCGAGGTTTTCGAATTTGGTAATCACAAGCGACAATAATCGCTCGGATCTTTCAATGGCAAACTCTTCAAATGCATTTGGCCCCCGGGGATTTGAATAATACAGCGCCAGGGTGGCAACAGCTTCTCCCCGATCATTAAGCAGTGGATGTGACCAGCAGGCTGAAAATCCATATTGTTCCGCCAATCCGGTATAGGATGCCCATCGCTCATCATCATGAACATTTCCCGCAATTACTTTTTCTTTCAGGTAGGCAGCAGTACCACAGGAGCCCTGGTTCAGTCCAATTTTTATTCCATTTATCGCATTACAATAACCAGGAGGAAGTGAAGGGGCTGCCAACACATACATGGCACCATGCTGGATTTTCATAACCGATGCCCTCATGTCTGGAAATAATTTTTCCAGGTCCAGCAGGTAGGACTCAATAATAGAAAAAAGTTGCGCATCCTGTTGAATGGCTGCCTCCAGTAATTTTTTTTCAATTTTATCCAGGTCGCTGTAAAAATAACTGGAGGAAACATCCAGCATCAGTCCGGTTAGTTTATCGGGTTTGCCATCTTTGGACGTTACTTTAACCCGGTCGTGGATCCAGACATAGGAGCCTGAACGGGTCCGGAAACGGTAATCAAAAATATGGTTGTTCAGGGCGGCAGTTTCGTTATGGCAGAACCGGATTGCTGCATCGCGGTCTTCCGGATGTATATGATTGCTCCAGAAATTCGGGTCTGCGAGCCACTCTCCAGTAGTGTATCCGGTGATCTCTTCCACCTGGGGGGAAATATAGGTAAACCTAAAATCTGCCGCATCCGCTTCCCAGAATATACCATCTGCATTTTCCAGTAAAAGATGACTTGTTTGCCTGGCTTCTTCCAACTGCTGACTGATTTCAACAAACTCTGTGATATCATGGAAAACACCAATTAGTTTCACCGGATTTCCTTTTTCATCCCTGATGATGGATGCTTTGGATTGCACCAGTATCGCCTGCCCCTTACTATTGATCAGCCGTTTGGTTATATTATATTCCAGATTTTTCTGTAACACATCCTGCATGTGCTGAACGGCTCTTTTCTGATCATCGGGATGGATGGTTTTGGTTCCTACTTCAAAATCAATTGGAAAAGATTGAGGTTCATAGCCCAGCATTTTATAAACACCGTCTGACCAGTATACTGAATTGAGTTGAAGATCAAATATCCAGGTGCCGGCTTTAATCAGTGTTTCTACAAGATGTAAGTGGGTTAGTTCAGTAGAAATTGGATTGTTTACAATACTTGACATATCCTTTACTAACAGGGTTTAGGAATTGGACTTAGTAAAAGTACAAATTCTAAACCCAAAAAAGGATGTCTTATTGAACAACCACCGGTACTATTTTTTCTTCAGATTTCAGGTAATAGATTCCGGGAGTAAGTCTGTTCAGTGAAACAAGGGATCGGCCTGGTGGCAGAGTTGTTGTCAAAACCAGTGCACCTCCGCTATTGAATAGTTGGAGGGTGCCGCTTACATTCATCTCCACCTGCAGCCTGCCGGCAATAACCGGATTAGATAATAGTTTGACCTGAACGGCAAATGTTTGCTTATGTTCTACTTTAATTATTTTACTGATCGTTTGGCGTCCGTTCAGATCGCGTTGTACAATCCGGTAATAATTGCTACCTGGTAAAGGGTGTTGATCATTCCAGGTATAATTCCTGGTTTCACTCGCCTCACCCGCTGCTGGCAATTGTCCTAAAGTTTGCCACTGATGCAGGTTAGCGCTTCTTTCGATTATAAAATCAAAGGTTTGTTGTTCCTGACTGGTGCTCCAGTTCAACAGTATGGAACTGCCGTTACTTTGACCAGTAAAGCCTACCCATTTTAATGGTAAAAGTGTACTATAAAGGATGGGATCTGAAATAACCGGACTAAGACTGGTTGAGCTGAAACGAAGCGTATGCGTGTTGTTACCATTTAAGGAGAGGTCGTGAAAATAGGCAATACCATTTGCATCCGTATGTTGTGTAAGGGTGCCTGCAACCTGACCATTTCCGGATTCAACGGTTACTGTAATGGCAACATTGGGTTGCAGTACTGGTTGATTAAAACTGTTCTGCAGTTGCACCTGGAATGCAGGATTCATTACCTGATTAGTTTGATAAATGGTCGGCTGCACAGCGATACCCAGTCGCGTTGGCAGATTTACCGATGGTTCATTAAATGCAACAAATGCAGGATCTGACTGCCCGGATGTTGTATATACCAGCTGTGTTACCTGTGTGTAGTTACTGGTTGTGATTCCCAGTTGCGAGAGATCCAGGGCCAGCATAACGATTGGCCGGATTGTGTTGATAAAACTTGAGGTAGTCTGAGTACTGTTAATATTGTAGAAATCAGCGCGCCAGTTGGCAAGTCTGGGGAATAATGTAATGCTTGTCAGGTTAAAAGTAAATTCGGATCCAACCGTAGCCCCATTGCTGTTGATGAATTTCAACCGGTCGCCAGTTGAACTTGGATCCGCAATTTGTACAAACAAAATATCAGGAATACCATCACCGATTGCTGATTCAGAAATACCACTTGCTCCCAAATTGAATTGCAGCACAGAACCTGCCGGAATATTTGCCAGTCCTGTACCGACATTCAAACCATTAATACCATCCGTGAGAAATGAGGCCAGTGTACTGGAACTAACCGGACTTCCCTGGAATGGCTGGCTGGAACTGTTGTTTACACCGTTATGAATCCCATCATATAATTGTCCTAATCCTACAAAATAACTGCTGCCTCCACTTACAGGAACATTGTTAAGCGGGATTGCCCGAAAAGTTTGAGGAACAAAATTTACACCATTTGCTGTTAGTTTCGAATCATCAACACCGGTTGAATAAGTAGTACCATTATAGGTGAAGCCCAGCAAATTATGGCTGTTATCGGGCATCACCGAATTAACATTGTTGGACTGTGATGAAAAATAGCCATTATAATCGGTGATTATCCTGGTAACCCTGGTCTGGCAGAATACTGCCAGTTGGCACAACAGGAACCAGCAAATAAGTACAAATTTTTTCACGACAGGTACGGTTTTCTAAGTAGAACTTTGTAGTAACGATACAAAATTGCACTTATTATCTCCGGTGTTCTAACATATTCGACAGCAGGCTACATATTTTCTTTAAATGGAACTAAGTATAAACTTTATAGTAGAATTACGAGTATAATTTCCACTAAATTACCATACCGATTAATCAATTTAACCGTTTCCCTGTTATAAGAATGTATGAAACTTTTATCTACACTTTTCGTGTTGCTTTCTTTGGCATTTCCAGGACAGGCACAAACAGATGCCATCACTACCAGTAAGGGAATATTGGAAATCCATCCGGTTTACCATGGTTCTTTCTGGATGAACTGGAATAGTCTGAATATCGCTGTTGATCCTTATGGCGGCTTTGAGCGATATAAGGAAATGGGTAAAGCTGACCTGGTATTAATTACGGATATACATGGAGACCATCTGGATAGCAGCACACTGGTGAAGCTGGATCTGGTGAATACCGTACTGGTAGCCCCCAAATTGGTTAAAGACCGATTGGTAAAAATTCTACCCCAGGATCAGAAGATACTGGAATTGGCCAATGGTGATTCGCTGGAATGGAGTGGAATCCGGATTCATGCCATACCCATGTATAACCTACCCGATACAGCAGGATCCAGGCATCCGAGGGGGAGGGGTAATGGTTATTTACTTACAATCGGAGGGAAAAGAATTTATATTTCCGGAGATACAGAGGATATTCCCGAAATGCGTAACCTCAAAAGAGTCGACATCGCTTTCTTATGCATGAATAAACCCTATACGATGGATATTCAACAGGCTGCAAGTGCCACGCTGGCTTTTCGTCCGGCTATTGTTTACCCCTTTCATTTCCGGCAGCCCGGAGGCTTTAGTGACATAAAGGAATTCGCCCGCCTGGTAGAGGAAGGGGATGCTTCTATTGAAGTACGAATAAGGTCCTGGTATTAAAAAAAACTATCCTTCATGGGGAATGGATTACCAAATGGGTATTCCTTTCCCCGATTTTTTTTATTGCGGCAATTAATTCTGCCAGTACTCTTCATGGCACAATCGTTGAATAATGTTTCGTGAACCTAATTACAACATTATGAAATCAACACAGTATTTAGTCATGATTGGAATAGCAGCCTCTTCTCTGGTTGCTTGCGAGAACAACAGTGCAAAAGATGAACAGATAGCTGAAGATATTGAAAACTATATAGATTCTGTTTCTACCAATGTCTCAAACTATACGAAAGAATCCTGGGATGAAATCAGTGCTTCTTATGCAGCTAAAAAAGCTGAGTTGAAAGCAGAAGGTCGTGAATTATCAGCTGAAGTAAAAGAAGAGATGGAGGAAGCTGAACAGAAATTTGCCGCCCTTAGAACAAAGTTTGAATCAAATATAAAAGCCACCGAGTCGAAGCAGGCCATGCGTGACGAGCTCTTTGGTACTGGTAAAGTTGGTAATGATATGTCATTTGCCTGGGTAACGGCTGCCAATGCGAAAGAAGTGTATATCAATTTTGTAAATACAGTTGAAAGAAATAAAGACCGGTATACCCGTGAAGACTGGGACGAAATCAAAGTTCTTTATGAGGCGCTGGATAATCGAAAAAATGAAATTGAAAAAGAGCTTGCCGGGGCGGACAATCGCGAGATTGCTAAACAAAAAGTAAGATTCGTAGGAATCAAGGCAGTTAACCGCCTTACCGCAAAAGTGGATGAAAACACAGATTCCAAAAAATAAGTAAGGAAATAAAAATCTTAGCAGGACGGTTGGTTTGGCCCCTTATCTCCCGGGATAAGGGGCTTTTTTAATTATAAACTGGAAGCGATTAATTCAGCAATATCCAATACCTGGATACTTTCTTCTTTTTCTTTATTCTTAATACCATCTGTTAACATGGTATTGCAAAAAGGACAGGCGGACGCAACCACTGTTGCTCCTGTATCAATGGCCTCTGCGGTTCTCTCCCAGTTTACCCTGGTAGTTCCTTTTTCCTCTTCCTTAAACATCTGCGCACCTCCCGCACCACAACAAAGTCCGTTACTGCGGCATCTTTTCATTTCAACCAGTTCTGCATCAAGCGCTTCCAATACCTTCCGGGGCGCTTCATAAATATTATTTGCCCTGCCCAGGTAACAGCTATCGTGGAAGGTGATTTTTTTTCCTTTATAGGTGCCGCCTTCCTTTAACCTTACTTTACCTGTATCAATCAATTCCTGGAGATAGGTAGCGTGGTGTACAACTTCGTAGTTGCCCCCGAGTTCGGGATATTCATTTTTGAGGGTATTGAAGCAATGGGGACAGGTAGTAACAATTTTTTTGATGCCATAACCATTCAGGATCTGAATATTCTGGTAGGCCATCATCTGAAACATGAATTCATTTCCTGCTCTGCGGGCCGGATCACCTGTACACATTTCTTCTTTTCCAAGAATGGCAAAGCGAACGCCAACCGTGTTTAATATATGAACAAATGCTTTGGTTATTTTTTGAGCACGCTGATCAAAACTTCCTGCACAGCCAACCCAAAATAGTAATTCGGGATTTTCGCCGCTCGCCATCAATTCTGCCATCGTTGGTACCTGCATAGAAAACGGTATTTTTTGTAAATCTAGAGGAATTGAATGAAATCTCCCCCTCCCTGTATAGCAGAAATATGGTAATATGCTTTCAACGGTACAACGAACGAATATCCCTTGGTTTGCTGGCAGGAAGGAAGAATGGGAAAACTTATTCCTTAAATTAGTGTATATGTTAAAACTTCTGCTTGTCTTTGTTATTCTGATTCCGTCTGGCCTGGTAGCGCAGGTCCTTAAACCAGTTGATGCACCTGGGGCTGTAAGTTTTGTCATAAATAATTTTGGATCAGGTGTAGATGGCAGTTTCAGGGGGCTTAAGGGCGAAATCCGTTTTGATACGACCAAACTAGCTGAAGCATCCATGAACGTTTCGGTAGACGCAGCCACAATTGAAACAGGCATCAATATGCGAAACCGGCACCTGCGCGGCGAAAAATATTTCAATGTCGAAAAATTTCCTGTTATTTCAATTCAGGGCAGCCAGGTTAAATCCGCGGGTAAAACGGATACGTACATGATGACTGCCAGAATAACAATAAAAGGTATTAGTAAATTATACACCATAACCTTTTCTGCGAAACCCCAGAAAAATGGCTTCTTTTTTGAAGGATTATTTACGCTTAACAGGAGAGACTTTGATGTCGGATCAGGCAGCATTAGCCTCGCAGATGAAGTAAAAGTTCGGCTGAAAGTGGCAGCACAACAATAATTCAGCCGAAAAATTATGGAAATCATAAAAAGACTAAATTCGAAACCAAGATTTTAAATTCATGCATTTACAGTTAGCTGTTCAGAATGCATTTGGTCAGATGACTGATGTAATGGATCAACTGACCAATGCTCAATACACTCAATCCTGCGTAAACTTATCTGGCGCTACCATTGGTCAGCATACCCGCCACATTATTGAAATGTATCAATGTTTGCTGGCCGGATTACAGGATGGAGTGGTGAATTATGAAGCCCGGCAAAGGGATATCCGGATCGAATCGGATAAGGAATTCGCGGCACAGTTATTCACAACTATTGAAAGAGCGGTTGATCAGCCCAACCAATCCCTGAATCTTTATGCCGGCTTTGATACCGATACCAGAGAACAGGTTCAGCTCGATACCAATTTTTACCGTGAAATCGCCTATAATCTCGAACATACCATCCACCATATGGCACTAATCAAGGTTGGACTGCTGGAGATTTCCGGTATAGTTATTCCTGTAGGTTTTGGAGTTGCTTCTTCCACCATCAAGTACAGACGTTCATGTGCACAGTGAGTTTTATTCCCGTACCCGGTGGTGCCCTGATCTGTTCCAACCGGGATGAAAAAATACAAAGAGCCCGAGCTGTTCCACCCAAATGGTACCAGGTTAACGGCAGCCCTCTTTTATTTCCCAAAGATCCTGATGCACAAGGTTCCTGGATTGCCATGAAACCCAATGGACAGATGGCTGTATTGTTAAATGGCGGATGGATTAAACATGAGCCGGTTTATCCCTATAGAAAGAGCAGGGGGCTGGTATTTCTCGAAATCTGTTCTGCCGATCACCTCCTGGATGGTTTCGAAGCTGTTCAGCTGGACAAGATCGAGCCGTTTACAATGATCGTTTTTCAGGATGGCATACTCCAGGAGAATCGTTGGGATGGTGCGCAGAAATATACTCGTCAACTTCCTGCTACGGATCCGCATATCTGGTCCTCTGTAACCTTATACGAACCTTCTATAATTGAAAGAAGGCAATCCTGGTTCATCAACTGGCTCAGCCAAAATCCGGAGCCCAATGCCCATTCGCTTCAGCGTTTTCATGAATTTGGCGGGGAAGGAGACCAGGACAATGACCTGCTCATGAACCGGAGAAATGAAATGCTGACGGTAAGTATTACCTGCATGGAATGGAACCGGGAAACGGCCTGTATGTATTACACTGACCTGCATAGCCGGGAACAGTTTGAATGCCGGCTGGACGCTTTCTCACTTTCTGAACTCTCAACATGACACTACTGCAAAAGGTACTCCATCGACCTTTTTTTATACGGCTTTTGAATTGGGAATACTGGTCATTTGGAACGGTTTATGCGCCCATCATTCCTGTCTGGCTCTGGTATTGCTTACGTGCCCGATCCCTGTTCTTTTTTTCCGCCTCCAACCCATCTATCGAAAACGGTGGTTTTTTGATGGAATCCAAAAAGAAAATCTATGATCTGATACCAAAAGCGTACTATCCAAAAACAATTTATTTTAAGCTTCCCGCAGATCCGGTAAAGGTGCTCAGGCAGGTGAATGCTGAAGGATTGCAGTACCCACTTATTTCCAAACCCGATATTGGTGCGCGTGGAATGGGGGTTCGCAAATTGAATAATCCGGAAGACCTGGAAAGATACTGCCTTGAATCTCCTCTTGCTTTTCTTGTACAGGAATATGCTGACCTTCCGCTGGAAGCTGGTATTTTTTATTGTCGCCTTCCGGATGAAAAAAAGGGCCGGATCACAGGCATTGTTTCCAAGGAATTTTTGACCGTTCAGGGTGATGGTAAGCACACCATACGCGAACTCTGCAAGCTGGACAAGCGCTTTATCCTGCAGCTGGACGCACTCGAAAAAATGCATGGCAATAAACTGAATGAAGTATTGCCGAAAGGAATATCCAAAGAACTGGTGCCCTATGGGAATCATGCCAGGGGAGCCAAATTCATAGATGATACACACCGGGTAACTGCAGCACTGGATATGCAGATAGACCAAATCCTTCACCAGGTTGAGGGATTCTATTATGGACGAATGGATATACGTTTCAGTTCCTGGGAAGAACTCGAAAATGGATTGAATTTTTCCATAATTGAATTAAACGGTGCCGGATCAGAACCCACACATATGTACGATCCCCGCCATTCCATTTTTTTCGCCTGGAAGGAGATTATCCGGCACTGGAACTGGTGTTATCGCATCAGTAAAATCAATCACCGGAAAGGAATTCCTTACATGAGTTTTCGGGATGGACGTAAAATGTTCCGGGATAATTCACAATTTGAAAAAACGATTGCCCAACTTTATATCTAGCCGATTTTTCCATGAGTACATTATTACTGCTCTTTGGGGCCGGACTGTTGATCAGTTTCCTGGGAAGCCTGCCGCTGGGAACGCTGAATATCACCGCTATGCAGCTGGCGATCCAGGAGAATATTCGTCGCGCTTTGTCCTATGCGGTTGGTGTAGCGATTGTTGAGCTGATTTATGTACGGCTTTCACTTAAAGGGATTGATTGGATTCTTGCCAACCAAAAGATATTTTACTATATGGAATGGGCAACTGTGGCATTGTTTCTGATTCTTGGTTTGAGCAGTCTGATTGCTGCCAGGAAAAAAATGGGAACTCAAAAACCCATTCAGCTTAACAACCGGATGAACCGGTTCTGGCTGGGTGTTTCGATGAGTGCCATTAATCCTGTTCAGATCCCCTTCTGGTTTTTATGGAGCGGTTACCTGTTTAGTACCAAATTACTACAATCAGACTCCCTTCATTTTAATGTGTACACATTCGGTATCGCAGTGGGAACTGTCAGCGGGCTGCTGTTGTTTATTTTCGGTGGCAGATGGCTGGTGAACAGGATCAATGCTTCCCAGCGTATCATTAATCTGCTGGTCGCAATTGTTTTTTTATTATCTGCCGCTATTCAGTTTTACCGGGTACTGAATAATCCGATGCAGGAACGGCTTCAACCAACCTCTTTCTCAATACCAGCCCGGTTGGATGTGATTGCCGGAACACCAATTGTTCTTCTCCCATTTTCGTATATCCATGCCTGTAATAAAACTCCTGTGCCCTGATATTTGGGAGGTACACATGCAGCCAAACCTGCCCGAAGCCACGTTTACTACTTTCAGCCTCAGCCATTTTAAGCATACCAGACCCCCAGCCTCCTGAACGATGCGCGGCATCCAGGTAAAAGCGGGCGAGTTCAATACCAGAAAGATCGGGTTTTGCGAGTGCCAGGGTAGGGGTACCCATACGCAGGCAACCAACTACCTCACTTCCATAAACCAACTCGAGATAAAACCGGTCCGCTTTTTCAAGATCTGCCTGGATGGCTGCTACTGAATACTGTTGCTGACAAAAAGCAGCAAGGTCTTCCGGTAGAAAGCCTGATTGGTGTACGTTCGCAAAACCGGAACTGCATAATGCCGCAATGGCCCCTGCATCAGGGGCCATTGCGTATCGAATTTCATATTGATCCATATATCAGAATTGAACCCCTTCATTCATATTCTGCATGTTCTGCATATCCCCTTTGATATTTTTACGCTTGAAGAGAGATGTATCAAATTTACCAAATCTCCAGCTGAAATTCAGGCGCAGGATCTGCGGATCACGCAATCTCCAGGTATTCTGCTCAAAGCTGGGAGAGGAGCTGAACTGATCATACCGGTTGGTGCGGAAAATATCGTTGATCGCCAGCGTCAGGTTCGCTCTTCTTTCTTTCAGGAACTCATAGCGAAGCGCTGCTTCCACCTCATACCGTGGGCGTATAAAACCCTGGGCAGTGGTTTGGGGTCCACCAAACATAAAGCCACCACCACCACCGCCACCAGGAGGAAGAATGGTTTTAGATGTATAACTACCGCTCAATTGCAGTGTAAGTTGTTTGGCCAGTTTGATATTGTTATTGATTTTGACAAAATAGGAAGTTATTGCTTCCTGGTTTGGAATACCCGGCTGATTGGCATTGATCTTCGACTGGTAAAGATTAAAGTTGGAGATCAGTTCCCACCACTTTGTAAGTTTATTACGACCAATCAGTTCAAGTCCCCCGATCTGGCTATTATCGGCATTGATGTAACTGATTACCAGTTCTTCATTACCATTGAAAGGGTTTACCAGTTCAACCTGGTTGCGGGTGATCAGGTTCGTTGTATACTTGTAATAAGCGCTTGCAATAAAAGAATTGCCATTTCCATATTTCTTCTGGTAACTCAATTCAAAAGAAGCGGTGAACTCAGGCTTCAGATTGGGATTTCCCCGGGTAAGGTTCAGGGTGTCTGAATAATCTGTAAACGGAAAGAGCTGGAAGAAGTTCGGACGATTGATACGGCGCGTGATATTAAAAGCCAGTTCATCATCGTCTGACAACTGGTATGTCAGGAAAGCACTTGGGAAAAGACTCAGTGGAAAACTGTTTCCATAAGTCATGAGAGTATCCTTGCTGCCAGGAGGTGGAGTAGTGGTCAATACTTCGCCATCGTAATCGGAACTTTCGGCACGTAGACCTAACTGGTAACCCAGTTTTTTCCACTTGTTGGTAAAAGTAACATAACCGGCATATACCCGATCGGTATAATCAAATTGGGAAGAAAGGGAAGGAATAAAAAAAGCATTCCCGTTTCCATCCACCAGGCTGATATCATTGACACTTTCCTGGCTTCGGATATTCAGACGCAATCCGGTTTCCAGTTTGGCATTTCCACTCAGGGGATTCACGAAATCAGTCTGTACAGTCATATTGGAGCTGGTGCCATTACCGGTATTCAGTTGTCCGAACCGACGGGTAATAGCACCACCAGGAGCACTTAAAACATCATTGCTGATGGTGGTATTGTTATCGTTTTTACTACGGTTGTAGTTGATATCAGCAGTGAATTCACGACCAGGTTTGGTGAACAGTCGCTTGTAGTAAACCGAAGATCCGAGATTCCGGAAGGAACGCTCACCTTCAGATAAACGACGGCTAAAGCTGGATTGTGTAGCTCCGGGAAACAGACTATCTGTGCGGATATTACTTTCATTATCGAAGTCGAAGCTGCCTTTTACCGCATTCACGGAAAAACCAACCGTATTGCGGTTATTCATGAAATAATCAAGTCCGGCTCTTCCGAACATAAAATTTCCTTTGTTCACACTGTAATCGTTCTGATCCAGATCTGTTACCGGATCTTTGATAAAGGTTGTACGGGAGGTATTGCCTTCAGAAATGGATTTTCGGGTACGTATATTACCACTGGCGAACATATTCACCTTTCCCTGTTTAACGTTGATATCAGCGCCACCATTGGGTTGCCAGCGACTGTCAATACCCGCACGGATACTACCGTTATAACCTGCTTTCCTGTTTTTCTTCAAAACAATATTAAGGATACCTGCGGTACCTCCGGACGCATCAAATTTGGCGGATGGATTGGTAATGAGCTCCACACTTTCGATGGCATCAGCAGGAATCTGGTCCAGTGTGAGGGTGGTAGGACGTCCATCTACAAAGATCTGGGGAGCCGCATTGCGAAGGGTTACACTTCCATCAATGTCAACCTGGAGTGAAGGGATATTACGCATGATATCTTCCGCAGTGTTTCCGGTTGAAACCAGGTTCTTATCAACGTTATAGACTTTCCGGTCGATACCCATTGACATCAATGGCTTGGAAGCAGTAACAGTAACCGATTCCAGCATTTTAGGATCCGCTTCCAGTTTGATATTGCCCAGGTCTTTATCAACTCCGGCAAGTGCCTTCTGCATATCGCCACCAGCCATGTTGAGTTCAAATCCAACTTTTTGTTCAATTTCTTTAAAGCCGATAGCCGAAATAACGAGCTTATAAGATGCTCCTACAGGCAGCCCTTCAAAACTGAATTCACCTCTTCTGTCGGTGAGCATTCCCGCAACGATGGTATCTTTTCTTTTTTTTGTTGCGGCATCAAATTTGTTCTGGATCAATTGAACGGAGGCTGCATCCACTCCTTTATTGGTTGCCGCATCTATGATGCGTCCGTAAAATCGGCCGATGTTCATATTGGCACCGCCTGTACGTCCTCCGGGACCACCTACTCCGGCTGGTATCTGTGCATAGGATAGGGTTCCGATAAAAATGGTCAATAGGACCAATAATTGTTTCATTCGTCTGTTTTTTCTCTGAGTGTGCGCAAAATTGGGCAAATTTGGTTGCCTAAACGTTGCGATTGGGATGAATGGTATATGACAATCGAACTGCTACTAAGTTTAACAGTTTGGGACGGATGGGCTTTTTTTGGTATGAATGGTAAAAGAAGCCGGTCAGGATCCTGCCAGAAAAGTAATGGCGATCTGTACCAGCCCGATCAGGAAACCTAAAACAGCCCCTATTATCTCTACGAAACGGAACTCTTTAGCCATGATCTGGTACAGGATCTGTTCCAGTTTATCCGTGGAAAAGGCGCTGACTTTTTCCACCACAATCTTTTCCAGATCCAGTTGCTCCTGGAGTGTACCCATATATTTTTCCATGATAACCGGGAATAACTGCCGGAGTTCTTCCAGGAAAACAGATTTTAACTGGGTGATCGTCTTGTCGCCGATAAACATACTGATCATCGGCATGGTTTCCTTGAGTTTTACCCGCAGGAAATGATCCACATGTTCTTCAATATAGGGGGAGAGGCGGTCCAGGTTTTCCGGACTGGTGAGTTTGTTGGAGATATCTGAAAAGGATAACAATTCCTCGCTAACAAGTTTGCCAAGCTTTTCGGCAAACTGCTGTTGCCGTTTGGGAAAGATGCCCTGAATAGTAATGCCCAGAAAGTTCCGGGGTGTACGGGGATGAAATAGCATCTTGATGGCAATCCAGTTGGTAAACCAACCAATAAATGCAGAGATCAACGGTAATAATAAAAGCCAGAATGACATAATTCCAGAATTAAAAAATCCCCCACAACAGTGGGGGATGGGAGGGAGGCTGATGGGTCTCGAACCCACGACCCTCAGAACCACAATCTGATGCTCTAACCAACTGAGCTACAGCCTCCATGCGGGTTATCGCAATGCTTTTTTCAAAGCGGGCACAAAAATAAGTAAAAAATTGAATCCTGCTTCAGAGTCCAAAAAAAATGTCAGAAACCATTCATCATAATCCAATGTTAATTGGTACTGCTGGCAACAAGCCTGGTTGTTTTATCGTTATTTTTGGAATAATGCAAAAACTGGTGAAAATTATGTTTAGTAAAAGAAGCATGCCCGTGTTGTTGGTATTGTTGTGTTGTGCCCTCTTCATCGGTTTCCGTTCCATGGGAACCAACCATGCTGATCCTCCCGGCAAATATGAAAAAATCCTGCACAATGTTGCGGATATCCTGCAGCAGGTTCATTATAATCCGAAAAAAATTGACGATGCTTTTTCAAAGGAAATCTTTTCCAAATACCTGGAAACAGTAGATGTTGAAAAAAACGTGTTTTTGCAGAGTGATATTCAGTCGCTGAAAAAGTTTGAACTCAAAATTGATGAAGAGTTACTAGGCGGACCGGTAGAATTTGTACCAGCTCTATCCGAGATCTATAAAAAACGCGTTCTGGAAGCAGAGCAAATGACCAAGGATATTCTTGCCAAACCTTTTGAATTCCAGACCACTGAAACGATTATTCGCGACAGCGAAAAATTGGAGTTTCCAAAAAATCCCGAAGAGAAAAAAGACCGTTGGAGAAAACGGTTGAAGTACATGACATTGGAGCGTTATGCCGATATGCAGGAGAACCAGGAAAAGAACAAGGGCAAGGAAGGATTCAAGGCACAAACAGCTGCTGAAATGGAATTAAGTGCACGTGAAGGAGTAGCCAAAGTAGTTGCCCGCATGTTTGACCGGCTGAAACTGAAATACAACGATGATGAACGTTTCAATCAGTTCGTGAATGTGATTACCGGCACCATGGATCCACATACCACATTCTTTCCGCCCCGCGATAAGCGCTATTTTGACGAGCAAATGAGCGGAAGGTTTTTTGGTATTGGTGCTTCTCTTACTTCACAGGAAGGCAATATCAAAATCGCGTCTGTCATCACTGGTTCTCCAGCCTGGAAAACCAATGAAATAACAGTGGGAGATATCGTTCTTAAAGTGGCCCAGGGAGCAAATGAACCGGTAGATCTCACCGGATATGATGTGGAAGATGCGGTGAAAATAATCAGGGGCAGCAAAGGAACGGAAGTACGGCTCACCCTCCGTAAAGCGGATGGTTCTGTTAAAGTCGTTTCCATCATCCGGGATGAGATCGTTCAGGACGAAAGCTTTGCCCGTAGTGCAGTTGTCAGCAATGGCAAGGGTAAAATCGGTTATATTATGTTACCGGAATTCTATGCCGACTTTGAAAACCCTCGCGGTGCCCGTAGTGCGGTGGATGTGGCAAAAGAAGTGATCAAACTGAAAGAGCAAAAAGTGGATGGCATTATTATAGATCTTCGAAACAATGGTGGTGGTTCGTTATATGATGTAGTTCAGATGGCCGGGCTCTTTATTGAAGATGGTCCTATCGTACAGGTAAAGGACCGGGATGGGAAACCGAGCATTTTGAGAGATCGGGATAAAAGCGTATTGTATGACGGCCCGCTGGCAGTAATGGTGAACGAATTCAGCGCATCCGCATCTGAAATCTTTGCAGCCGCCATTCAGGATTATAAAAGAGGAATTGTGATCGGAAGTACTTCCACTTATGGCAAAGGCACGGTGCAGCGGAATATCGGACTGGATAAAGAAACCGGTATGTTCAGTGCCAATAGTGAGTTGGGAACAATTAAACTAACCCTCCAGAAATTCTATCGTATCAATGGCGGATCTACCCAGCTGAAGGGAGTAAGTTCTGATATCGTTGTTCCGGATGTGCTGGAAAAAAGCAAAGTGCGTGAAAAAGATGAACCCACCGCCTTAGGTTGGGATGAAATCGCGAAAGCACCATACAATACCTGGAAATCTCCATATGACCTGAACCAGGTTGTTCGCAACAGTCAGGATCGCGTCAATCAGAACCCAGCCTTCAACCTGATTAAAACAAATACAGACTGGCTGGCCGAACAGAACGATCGCGTGTACTCGTTGAATCTGCAGAAGTTCATAGAGGAAAAGAAAAAAATCAACTCAACGGTGAAGCAAATTGAGACTCTTTACAAATTAAGCCAGGAGCTGGATGTGGAAAGTGTTCCGGGTGATGAGGAAAAATTTGCTACTGATCCGGATAAGCTGACCCGTTACAAAGCCTGGAAGAAGAATCTCCGTAATGATATCTACCTCGATGAAACCATCAATGCAGTAAACGACATGATTTACCAGCAAAATCTGGCAATGAAAAAAGGAGCTGACAGCAGACTGGAGAAATCGAAGCAGGACAACTAGAGAAGTGAGACGTGAGACGTGGAACGACCTTTCACCTTTCACCTTTCACCTTTCACAAAAAAGCCGGCCTAAGCCGGCTTTTTTCATAAGTATCTTTCCTGTAAAATATTAAGGTGATGTTTTATATGACCTGCCATGATGAAACAGATTGCAATGGCAGTTATTGGATTGTCAGACGCATTGCCTTCAGCATTGAGTTGTTCATCTGTAAAGGATTTAATCATTCGCAGGTTGCTTTTTCTAAGCTGACGTATTTCCTTGAGCATATCTTCCCAGCTTCTCGTGGATACGATTGCATTGTTTGCATAAAGGTTTTCATCAAAGCCAGGGAGGGGAGTAGCATCAAGACGGGCGATACGTAGTGCCCGGTAGGCGAAAATCCGTTCGGCATCAATCAGATGCTGCACAACCTGTTTAACGGTCCACTTGCCTTCAGCATACGCGTAATCCAGCTTTTCCTCCGGGATGGTTTCCAGGAATTCCAGCATCTCTTCGGTATTCTCCTTCAGGGTCTTTCGAATATTATCCGACTTTACCAATTGTACATAATTCTCGAAGTAGGGGGCGTAAATCAGGTTGTACATATCAGTTGTTTTGGTTTTATTTCACCCGACCGGTGGATTCCACTGGTCGGGTGGGGGGGTATAGGTGTTATCCTTTTTTATCTTTTTTCAGGGTCGACTTGGTATCTTGTTTGCCTTTTTTCTGACTTTCAAGAGCAGCGGCTACTTTAGCAGCTTCGAATGCATTCAACAAGCCACCGGTTTTGCTGATTTGAGCCAGTTCAACTTCTTCATCCGACCCCGGTATCTTTACTACCATATCCGGACCAACAGCAGATTTTTCAATCGCTTCCTTGATCTGTTGTGGGGTCAGGGTTGGATAATAACTCATAAGGAAAGCAGCCACACCGGCTACTACCGGAGAAGCCATACTGGTGCCCTGTGCATTTCCATAGGTATTACCACCCGGAATAGTGGAATAAATTTTGGTTCCAGGGGCAAATACATCCACTTCTGATTTTCCATAGTTGGAGAAAGACGCAGTCAGGCTCTTGAAACCGGGCTCAGCCAGCGGGTCAGAACTTGCACCTACCGTAATCCAGTTGGAAGCCCTGTATTTTTTATCCAGCGAAACAGGATTTGGAAAATTGTCAACAGAATCGATATTCGAAGCATCGTTTCCTGCTGCATGAACCAGTAATACGCCTTTGGATTCTGCATATTTTACGGCATCATCCACCCAGTTTTTCTCTGGGGAGAAGCTTTTGCCGAAACTCATATTAATTACTTTAGCTCCGTTGTCAACCGCATACCGGATCGCCAATGCGATGTCCTTATCATGCTCGTCACCATCGGGAACAGCACGAATTGCCATAATGCGTACATTTTCGGCTACACCATCCATCCCCACTCCGTTCTTACGCTTTGCTGCAATAATACCTGCCACATGGGTTCCATGGAAGGGTGTATTGGCCATCACATCATTGTTTCCATAAAAGCGGTCGTTGATATCGTTGTAATTGTCACCTACAATGGCTCCGCGATAATCTTCCGGAGCTTTTTCAGCCGCTTCTTTTTTTCTTTCCTCTCCGCTAACAAAATCAGCGAAACCTTCCAGGAACTCACCATTTCCGGTTTCCATCATATTGAACGCTTTGAGGATATACAACATACCCGCTTTTGCTTTCTGTGCTTCTGGCGTTGATGGCGCAAATTTTTCAAGGTCTTTTCCGGTATAGGAAGAGGTATCCATTGCAATGCGCAGCAGACTATCATTATTCTGGCTGCTTTCCAGTGCGCGTTTCAGGAAAATCAGATCTGCGCCACCGCCGCCTGCATCACCTTCTACTTTATCTTTGGATTTTTTCCACATTTCATAAGTGGCTTTTTCTTCTGCAGGCAGGTTGCCGGGGTTAAAATCAGCCGATCCGTATTTTGCTTTGTACTTGTGATACACACGGGCGCCCTCATAGCTGTCCTGCTTTACATTCCGGCCATCTTTACCACCAATAAAATTCCATCCGTAAACATCATCAATGTATCCGTTTTTATCATCATCAATTCCGTTTCCTGGAATTTCTTTAGGATTTCTCCATAGAACGGGTTTGAGGTCTTCATGCAGTGTGTCAATTCCACTGTCTATCACGGCAACAACAACGGTTTTACTGGGTCGGTTTTTCACAAATTCATAAGCCTGATCCAGGCTGATACCATAAAATCCGTCTTTGGACCGGTCAGCCAGGTGCCAACCTTTGGGTAGTTCCCTGGTTACTGTTGCGGTTGTTCCCTGTGCGGATACGTTTCCTAGGCTAAGGATCGCCAGAGCCGCGGTGGCTGGCAGGATTCGTAGAAAGTTCATGCAGAGCTTATTTTGTTTCTGATACAAAATGACGCAAAAAGGCGGTATTTAGTTTGCCGCTTGCGTAAATTTTGCATCCTGTTAAATGGATATTGTTAAAGATCAAATTTAATACCTTGAGCCAGAGGCAGTTTGGTGGTATAATTGATAGTGTTGGTCTGCCTGCGCATATAGGCTTTCCAGGCATCGGAACCACTTTCGCGCCCTCCTCCGGTTTCTTTTTCTCCTCCAAATGCGCCGCCGATTTCAGCTCCGCTGGTACCAATATTAACGTTGGCGATGCCACAATCACTTCCTGCTGCACTCAGGAATTGTTCCGCTTCCCGAAGGTTAAGGGTCATGATTGCTGAGGACAACCCTTGCGGAACACCATTTTGAAGGGCGATTGCCTCATCAATGGTTTTGTATTTCAGCAGGTATAAAATGGGGGCAAAGGTTTCGTGCTGTACAATCTGGTAATGATTTTCAGCCTCGGCAATACAGGGCTTAACATAACAACCACTTTCATAACCTTCTCCTTCCAGCACACCTCCTTCTACTACAAAGTTTCCACCTTCTTTTTTACAGGCCTCAATGGAATTGAGGTATTGTTGTACAGCATCTTTATCAATCAGCGGCCCTACATGATTTTGCTGGTCGAGCGGGTTACCAATGCGTAGCTGCTTATATGCGTTTACCAGTTTGTTCTTGAAGGTTTCATACACCGATTCATGAATAATCAGTCTGCGGGTTGTAGTACAACGTTGTCCGGCTGTTCCTACAGCCCCGAACACCGCCCCAATCAGGGACATGTCCAGGTCTGCATCCTGGGTTATTATAATCGCATTATTACCACCCAGTTCCAGGATGCTTTTACCCAACCTGGCGCCCACAGCTGCTCCAACGGCTTTACCCATGCGGGTGGAGCCGGTAGCTGAAATCAGTGGGATGCGGGTATCATGACTCAGCCATTCACCCAGTTCCCGACCACCGTTTACGATACAGCTGACACCTTCGGGAACATTATTTTTTGTAAATACTTCTTTGATGATATTCTGGCAGGCGATGGAACAAAGCGGTGTTTTTTCAGATGCTTTCCAAATGCAGACATCACCGCAAATCCATGCCAGTGCTGCGTTCCAGCTCCAAACTGCAACCGGGAAATTAAAGGCGGAAATAATTCCGACGATGCCCAGGGGATGCCATTGTTCATACATGCGATGCCCTGGTCGTTCACTGTGCATAGTCAAACCATAAAGCTGTCGCGATAAGCCTACTGCAAAATCACAGATATCAATCATTTCCTGTACTTCACCATATCCTTCCTGCAGGCTTTTGCCCATTTCATAAGACACCAGTTTGCCCAGGTTTTCTTTTTGCGAACGAAGGGCTTCTCCTACCTGCCGAACGACTTCCCCTCTTCGCGGAGCAGGCCACTGTCTCCATTCCTGAAAAGCGGCACCTGCCTGCTTCAGAATGGCTTCATAGGCGGTTTTGTCGGTAGTCTGAACAGACCCGATTAATTTGCCATCAACGGGAGAAAAGGAAGAAATGGAGGGTCCGGTTGATTCAATCCGGTTAGATCCGGTAGAGCTGCCAGTGTTATGAGCATCTACCCCAAGTGCGCGTAAAAATTCCATTGCAAGCTGTTTTAGCCGCCAAAGGTACAGTTTTCCCGATCAGTAAAAGGGGACCTCAGTATTGTTCCTGCTCATTGGGGAAATCGCCGCTGCGTACATCCTTAACATAACTGTCAACTGCTCCCAGTATCTGTTCGTGCAGGTTCAGGTATTTTCTCAGAAAACGCGGGTTAAAGTCGTTGTTGATACCCAACATATCATGCATTACCAGCACCTGGCCATCACATTGATTGCCAGCCCCGATTCCGATAGTAGGTATGGTAAGAGATTCAGACACTTCTTTCGCCAGCGTAGCCGGAATTTTTTCAAGCACAATGGCAAAACAGCCTGCTTCCTGCAGGAGTAAGGCATCCTTTTTTAGTTTTTCGGCTTCGGCTTCCTCTTTGGCTCTTACTGAATAGGTTCCGAATTTATAAATCGACTGAGGCGTTAACCCAAGATGCCCCATTACCGGAATGCCGGCATGCACTATCCGACGGATACTGTCTGCTACTTCTTCACCTCCTTCCAGTTTGATGGAATGGCCACCAGTTTCTTTCATTATACGAATAGCGCTGGCCAGCGCAATATCTGAATTAGATTGGTAAGAACCGAAAGGAAGATCCACAACCACCAGGGAACGGTTTACACCTCTAACCACACATTGTGCATGGTAAATCATTTGTTCGAGTGTAATAGGGACTGTAGTATCATGTCCTGCCATCACATTACTGGCAGAATCACCTACCAATAAAACATCTACACCTGCTTCATCGAAAATCCTTGCAAAGGAATAATCATAAGCCGTGAGCATGGCTATTTTTTCCCCGGCAGATTTCATTTTCAACAAGGTATTGGTAGTAACTTTTTTTACTTCTTTATGAACCGACATGATAAATTGTTATAATGATTTTAACGTTGTCTAACCTTTCACCTTTCACCTTTCACCTTTCACCTCTCACTTCTTCATAAAGAATATGCACCAACCCATCTGCCAAACCGATCTTGGGAACAAAAATTTCCTTCGCGTCGGCCCAACGCATTACATTGATATAAATACTAAGAGCTGGTACAATTACATCTGCCCGGTCTTCCCGCAGGTTGTACAGGCGCATCCGCTGTGATACAGTGAAACTGCTGAGTTCACGGTAGTAATCTTTAAGTAGTTCAAGGGGGAGTGATTTGCCATCTTTCTTTTTAGACATGGAAAACACTTTGTTGATATTCCCTCCGGATCCAATACAGGTTACGGATTTCGCTCCCTTTGTAAATTGCCGGATACTTTCTTTCATATCATCCCAATGTGCTTCAGACACCTGGTCCTTCAGTATCCGTATTGTTCCGATATTGAAGGATTTTTTGTAAGCCAGTTTTCCTTCATTGAAATAGGTCAGTTCGGTACTGCCTCCGCCAACATCAATGTATAGATAAGATTGATCCTTATCCATATTCTCGGCAATATGGTTTTCATATATAAAAGAAGCTTCCTGATCACCGGAAATAATTTCAATCTGAATGCCGGTTTCTTTTTTAATATGATCGATGATAGCCGGACCATTAGCTGCATCACGCATCGCAGAAGTGGCGCAGGCTTTATAATGCTGAACACCATACACGTCTATCAGTGCCCTGTAGGCCCGAATGGTTTTAATGATATGTTCTTCCTTTTGCGGAGAAATGGCCTTGTTTTCAAAGACATCAAAACCAAGCCGGAGTGGAACTCTGACCAGGTTCAGCTTGTTAAAACGCTCATTACCCTGATCGTCTTTAATCACTTCTGTTATTAATAAACGTGCGGCATTACTTCCAATATCTATAGCGGCTAATTTCAAGGCTGCTGGTTTTCAGAAATGGTTATGTTTCGATTGTTTCCCGGGCAGACAACTCTGGAAGGCTGTCTGCTGCCTGCTGGCGAGTTCGCTTGGATTGAAGGTAGTTGTATAGTTCCACCTGCGACCTGACTTTTTTCCCTTTATTTCTAACATATTGGTTCTGGAGATGATTGTCCAGAATTCTAGCTTTTACATTATCATCCAGCTGAATTTCCAACATATTCTTCAATACCTTTCGGATATCCGGATCAAAAATCGGACAAGTGATTTCTACCCTGTGATCCAGGTTGCGAACCATCCAGTCCGCCGAAGATATATAAACTTTTTCTTTGCCTCCGTTGTGAAACCAAAACACCCTTGCATGTTCCAGGTACTCATCCACAATGCTGATCGCCTGCACTGGTTTCCTGTATTTTTTGTTCTCTGAATACATGCAGAAAATACCTCGTACAATTAAGCGTACCGGCACACCCGATCGCGCCGCTTCATACAATTTTTCAATCAGCAATTCGTCGGAAAGCGAATTCATTTTGAGCGTAATCCCGCTTGGCTTTTTTTTCTTCGCTGCCCTTATTTCATGATTGATAAGCTTCAGGAGTTCCCTTCTCAGGATACCCGGACAGGGGATCAGGGATTTGCATGTCTTGAGAATATCCGGAGAAGTACGGTGTTTTTCCAGGTATAAGAATACACGGTTAATGTCTGCCATTATTCCACGGTGAGCCGTCAGCAGGCAGTGGTCTCCATAAATGGTAGCCGTACTTTCATTCATATTACCGGTACTTACAAATCCGTATTGGATGGTCCGGTTATTAATCCGTTTTCGTATGATGCAACATTTCGCATGTACCTTCATGTTAGGTATCCCTATCAGTACACGAACACCTTCTTCTTCCAGCCTTTCCTTCCATTCAAGATTAGCTTCTTCTTCAAACCTGGCTCTTAGTTCCATCATTACCGTAACCTCTTTTCCGTTTCGGACGGCATTGATCAGGGCATTGATGATTTTGGAGTTGGAAGCAAGACGATAAGCGGTAATCCTGATAGACACAACATCTTTATCAATGGCGGCTTCTCTTAAGAGATCAATCACCGGATTAAAGGAATGATAGGGAAAATGCAGCATGATATCCTGTTCCAGAACGATATCCGTTACCCTTGATGTTCCTGCCAGCAGGGGGTGCTGAAAGGGTTTTTTCCGTTGTGATTTCTTGTTGAATACATTCGGAAAATCCATGAAGTGCCGGAAGTTGTGAATACGTCCGCCAGGTATCAGGTTGTCTTTACTGGTCAGGTTCATTTTGCGCATCAGAAATTCCAGTAAAGCGGCATCCATCTCTTTTTCATACACAAAGCGAACAGGCTTTCCTTTTCTTCGGTTTTTTACCCCTTTCTCAATTTTCTGAATCAGGGTAGTGGACACATCGTTATCGATATCGATTTCTGCATCCCGGGTCATTTTAAAAATCCAGGATTCAAATTTTTCATAACCGAAATAGGAGAAAATGGAAGGCAGGTTAAATCGGATGATATCTTCCAGTAATATAATATGTTTTTCACCGTCTGGAGAAGGTAGCTGGATAAAACGCCCCACGGCTTTGGTAGGTATTTCAATCAACGCATATTTTCGGGCAAAGTCTGTTGATTTACGACTCATGAGAACGGCCAGGAAAAGGGATTTGTCGCGCAGATAAGGGAACTGGGGAACCTGGTCTACCATCAGCGGAATGGTATTCACCCTGACTTCTTCCTCAAAAAACTGTTTGACGAACTGCTTCTGTTCGCGATTGAGCTGTTTTTCCGTAATCAGGAATATTTTTTCCTTTCTTAGTTCGACCTGTATCAATTCCCATATACGGTTAAATTCATGTTGTTGCTGGAGTACCCGGATCATGATCTCTTCCAGAATTTTTTCCGGGGAGACTTCCAGGTGCATATTAAGTTTTACTTTCTTGGAATTTCCCAGTTCAATCATTCTTTTAAGTGTGGCCACCCGAACCCGGAAAAATTCATCCATGTTATTGGAGAAAATGCCCAGAAATTTAATCCGTTCCCGTAATGGGTTAGCAGGATCTGCTGCTTCCTGCAAAACCCTGGCATTAAAGGCCAGCCAGCTTATATCCCGGGGTATTGTCTTTCTTTTTCCATCCATATCTGTCATAATCAGCCATTTATAATCCAAATTTCCGGATCTGGCAGACCTACTCAAATTAAGGAATTGTTAGCGAACTGAGCATTGCCGACAATGCAAGCCTCATGGAAACCTCATAGAAACCTGATGGTAACCTCTGCCAGCTAATTGAACTTATCTGGTTGGTCCGCGGGGTGATCTTTTTATTTTTTAGATTATAGTTTTGATTTATTGAGATTAACTCCTACCTTTGCCGTCCTAAATTTTGACAGTCATGGCTAGAGTATGTCAGGTTACGGGTAAGACTCCGATCACCGGTCATCGGGTTTCTCACTCAAATATTAAGACAAAACGCAGATTTTTACCAAATTTGCTGACAAAGCGGTTTTATATCGCTGAAGAAGACAAGTGGATTACATTGAAACTGTCTGCTGAAGGACTGCGGACCATCAATAAAAATGGTCTGTATGCAGTAGTAAAGGAATTGAGAGCAAAAGGAGTTAAAATCTAAATGAATTAGTTGCCGCTTCGGTGGCGATCCTTATAAAACGCATTACAATGGCAAAGAAAGGTAACCGAGTTCAGGTGATTATGGAATGTACCGAGCATAAGACCAGTGGTCAGCCTGGTACCAGCCGGTATATTACTACCAAGAACAAGAAGAATACTCCGGAGCGTCTGGAGTTGAAAAAGTACAATCCTATTCTGAAGAAAGTGACTGTACACAAAGAAATTAAATAAGACGCGTAAACCTGATTTACAAATTTTCTAATTTATTATACCATGGCAAAAGCAGCAAAAACCGCGATCAAGACCAAAGACCAGAAGGCAGCAGCTGAAGCTAAGAACTGGACCAAAGTGATCAAGGCTGTTCGCAGTCCGAAGACCGGTGCCTACACGTTCAAAGAGGCGATCGTTCACAAGGACAAAATCAAAGAATTCCTGGGCGAAAAATAATTCCGGGTACTTTTTTACCTGATGAGCTGTTCTGATATCCGGAACAGCTTTTTCTGTTTTATCCAATCGTTGTTCGGAAGGTAATCCTGAAAAACCGGCTGGGAATCTTACCTTTGGCATCCCTTTTTGGGAAGCTTAAGCCAATCATTTCAACTACCATTTTACAATTTTGCATATGGGTTTTTTTGACAAACTATTTGGGAAGAAAGAAAAGGAATCGCTGGACCAGGGGCTGCAAAAAACCAAAGAGAGCTTTTTCAGTAAGATTACCAAGGCGGTTGCCGGAAAAAGTTCTGTAGATGATGAAGTACTGGACAGCCTGGAAGAAGCACTGGTTACTGCCGATGTAGGCATCGAAACAACGGTTCAGATTATCGAGCGAATTGAAAAACGGGTTTCGCGCGATAAATACCTCAATACGTCTGAACTCAATACTATTTTACAGGATGAAATCCGGGCGGTTCTGGTGGATGCACCGGAAAGTAATACCTATTCCTTTCAGTCTGACCTGCCCACCAAACCCTATGTTATATTAGTAGTAGGGGTGAACGGTGTAGGAAAAACCACCACCATAGGTAAGCTGGCCTATAACTTCAAGAAAGCCGGAAAATCAGTATTGCTGGGTGCTGCAGATACTTTTCGCGCAGCCGCCGTTGACCAGTTAACGATCTGGAGCGATCGGGTAGGTGTGCCCATTGTAAAACAGGATATGGGTTCTGACCCTGCTGCTGTAGCTTTCGATACCGTGCAAAGTGGGGTTGCCCGCGGTTCAGATGTAATCATCATAGACACGGCGGGTCGCCTTCATAACAAAGCTCACCTGATGGATGAGTTGGGTAAAATCAAAAGAGTGATTCAGAAAGTAATCCCGAATGCTCCTCATGAAGTATTGCTTGTTTTGGATGGTTCAACCGGCCAAAACGCCCTCGAACAGGCTAAACATTTTACCGCTACTACAGAAGTTAGTGCACTTGCCATTACCAAACTGGATGGAACAGCAAAAGGAGGGGTAGTGCTGGCAATTGCCAACCAATTCAAAATACCCGTAAAGTTTATTGGTGTGGGAGAAAAAATGGAAGACCTCCTCGTTTTCGATAAACACGAATTTGTGGATAGCCTCTTCAGCCTTCAGTCCTGAACCCTGCCGGTTTTGCCGCAGAATCAAAAAATTATTCCAAACTGTTTTACAGCCTGGTAACCGCCCCTTTCCTCAGCAAAGGGAAAAGCGTACCTTCGCGCCTTATTAAAATAGTACATGAAAGCGAGAACGCTGAAGAAGGACAAAGTGAATATTATTACCCTGGGTTGTAGTAAAAACATGGTGGACAGTGAGGTGCTCAGCGGTCAGTTGCTCGCCAATGATATCCAGGTGGTGCATGAAAACGCAAAACTGGATCATAACATAGTAGTAGTCAATACCTGTGGTTTTATTGATAAGGCCAAAGAAGAATCCATTAATACCATACTCGACCAGGTTGCCCTTAAACAGAAAGGCAAACTGGACAAAGTTTATGTTACCGGATGTCTTAGTCATCGGTACCGCGATGACCTGGAAAAAGAAATACCGGAAGTGGATGCCTGGTTCGGGACGATGGAACTGCCACTTATATTGAAAGAGCTCGAAGCCGATTATAAAGCTGAATTGCTGGGTGAGCGGATGCTGGCTACACCAAAGCATTATGCTTATCTGAAAATTTCAGAAGGTTGCAATCGTACCTGTTCTTTCTGCGCGATTCCCCTGATGCGGGGCGGTCATGTTAGCCGACCGATTGAAGAGCTCGTAAAAGAAGCAGAATCCCTGTCTAAAAAAGGCGTGAAGGAAATCATGCTGATTGCGCAGGAACTAACCTATTACGGACTTGATTTGTATAAAAAAAGACAGTTGCCGGAATTGCTGCATCAATTGGCGGCAGTGCCAGGCATAGGATGGATACGCCTTCATTATGCCTACCCATCCAAGTTTCCAATGGAAATCCTGGATGCTATCAAAGCCCATCCCAACATCTGTAATTACCTGGACATGCCCCTTCAGCACGCTTCCAATAATATGTTAAAAGCCATGAAGCGGCAGATTACAAGAGAGGAAATGGAGACACTCATTTCAGCCATTCGTGAGCAGGTACCTGGAATCTGTATCCGGACTACCCTGATCACCGGATTCCCAGGAGAAACGAGGGAGGATGTAGAAGAATTAAAAGACTTTCTGAAGAGGATGCGGTTCGACAGAGTGGGTATCTTTACCTATTCGCACGAAGAAAATACTACCGCTCATGACCTGGAAGATAATATCCCGGCTGAGGAGAAAGAAGCACGTGCGCAGGAAATAATGGAAGTGCAGCAGGAAATCAGCCTGGAAAAGAATCAGGAAAAAGTTGGTCAGATTTTTAAGGTAATAGTTGATAAAAAAGAGGCAGGCAGGTATCTTGGAAGAACGGAATTTGACAGTGTGGAAGTGGATAATGAAGTGGTGATTAATACCAGTAAAAAACTGGTGCCGGGGCAGTTTGTCCAGGTAAAAATCACAAAAGCCTATGATTATGACCTGGAAGGAGAACTGATTAACGTATTATAAAGCATAACCAAAAACGCATGAAAAAAATAGCTGTTGCATCCGTACTTACAGTTAGCTTATTCACACTCTCTGCTTTTGTACAGAACCCAAAAGAAGCAAGTATCAAGCGGGGAAAAGAAGTCTATGAAAACAATTGTATGAGCTGTCACCAGGAAACCGGAGAAGGTATTGAGGGAAGTTTTCCTCCACTTGCAAAATCTGATTATTTCCAAAAGGATCCCAAAAAAATTATCACTGTCATCCTGAAAGGACTTAATGAGGAAATAAAAGTAAATGGCAAAACCTATAGCATGATGATGCCTGAGCAATCCTATCTTTCGGATGAGGAAATTGCCGATGTTACCAACTATGTTGCCAATAGCTGGGGTAATAAATCCAAAGTGGTATTTACACCCGCCCAGGTAAAAGCAGCGCGGAAATAATACCAACCCGCCGGAGCTTAGGCTTCCGGCAGATTACCCAGGGAAAAAGGAAGTTTTCGTATACGCTTTCCCGTTAAGTCATAAATCGCATTACACAAAGCAGGTGCCAGTGGAGGCAGACTCGGTTCTCCAACGCCACCTGCTTTTTCGTCATTTTCCATGATGATCACTTCAATTTCAGGAGTATCCTGAATCCTTGATAACCGGTATTGATGAAAATTGGTTTCCAACGCCTTACCATCCTTAAAATTGGTGGCATGTAAGGTGGCGGCACCCAGGGCCATGATAACACTGCCTTCAACCTGCTGCTCAATTATGGTAGGGTTTACATACCAGCCGCAATCAATCACTACTGTTACCTTATCCACCTTAACACCATTCTCCCCATTCCTGGATACTTGCACCACTTCCCCTATAATCGAACCAAAACATTCTGCAAATGCCACTCCGTATCCTTTTCCTCGTTTATCCCAGGCCGTTACTTCCTTGATTTTGTCGATCAGTTTATGGTAACGCTCATGGTTATCCCAAATATGCGCTTTCCTGAATGCAAGAGGATCCTTACCTGCAGCTACAGCCATTTCATCCCAGAAACTTTCGAATGCAAAAGAGTTGGTGGATGAATATACAGACCTCCACCACATCACCGGAACAGGCGATTCCGTTGGAATATCTGCAAACCGGTAATTCGGAATGCTTTCAAAAAAGGGTTCCAGCCAGCCTTCTGTAGTACTGCGGTTATAATCCATTTTATCCGGGTTGGGCGACCATTGATGGTCCATGTTCTGTCCGGCCAGTTTGATCTCCAGCGCATTGATCCGGTCTCCCTGCAATACTGCTTTACAACCATATACCACTCCGGGTCGGAAAGGCCCCTGGGTCATATCATCTTCCCTGGTCCAAACCACCTGAACCGGTGCATTGATCGCCTTGGAAATATATACCGCTTCTGCCGGGTAATCAGTGAATGCTTTTCTGCCAAATCCACCACCCAGGAAAGTCATGTTTACTTCCACGTTTTCAATGGGCAGTTTATACCGCGTTGATAAATCCGACTGAATCCAGTCAGGTCCCTGGATGGGGCCCCAAACCCGTATGCTTTCTGCAGTATAATGAGCAGTACAATTCAATGGTTCCATCGCACTATGACTTTCATAGGGCGTTTCATAAACCAGATCCAGTTTTTTCTCCGACTTGTCAAAAAACCGAACCGGGTCTCCCAGCGCTTTTTGCGGTAGTCCGGGTTTGGCCAGGTCTTCCTTCATCCGCTGATACAGCGTATCTGTGCTTACCCGTTCAATTCCGGTATCATCCCATTCGATCTCGAGCAATTTTTTTGCTTTCAATGCGGCCCAGGTATTGTTCGCAATTACAGCTACACCTTCACGGGTTCCTGAAAAAACAGGCATTTCCACTTTGATTATATCAATCACACCCTTAACATCCCTGGCTTTTTTGTCATTGATGGATTTGATCTTTCCATGGAACCTGGGGTTGCGTTCCACTGCGGCATATTTCATTCCGGGTAAACTGACATCAATTCCAAATACCGCTTTGCCATTGACCTTATCAGGATTGTCTAAACGGGGAACAGGCTTGCCAATGTATCTGTACTCTTTTCTCGCTTTTAATTTTACGAATGCAGGGGGCGTTAAGCCCGATGCTTTTTCAACCAGTTCGCCATAACCCAGTTTTTTTCCACTGGGGCGATGAATGACCTGTCCTTCAGACGCATAACATTCTTCACGATTTACCTGCCAACCCTGGGCTGCTGCGGTAATTAACATTTCCCTGGCTGCCGCACCTGTATTCAGGAGTGCTTTAAATGACCCTCTTACGGTTGAGCTACCTCCCGTTATCTGGCTTCCGTATTTGGAAGGATGACCTTTTGCGAATTCAACTTTTACTTTGGATAAATCAACTTCCAGTTCCTCTGCTACAATTTGTGGGATGCTCTGGTAGGCACCCTGGCCCATCTCTGCGCGGTGACTGAAAATCGTAACCAGTCCTGTTTTGTCAATCCGGATCCAGGCCGTAAGATCGATACCTGCATCAGCCGCATTTGCGGCATTGATAATGGTTGGTTTTTCATTTGCCAGTGCCGGCGTGAAAAAGCCGATTGTTAAAGCAGCTCCCGTCATTCCGGATAAACGCAGAAAATTTCTCCTGCTTAAGGAAGTAGAAGTCTGGTCGCTCATATTCAGTCAGTTTAAATTTGTAATGAAAAGTTACTGATTCTCAGGTTTAGTTCCATACCGTTTATCCAGCATGTTTCAGTGCTTCTTTTTTGGCGAGCCCGGTTATTCCGGAAGCTTCCACAAATGCTTCAACCTTTTCTGGTGCTACCCGATGATACTGCCGTAGCGACCAGCCGATGGCTTTCTGAATGAAAAACTCTTTATTCGTTTTCAATTGGTTGATGGCCCAGAAAAGAAATTCACTGTCGGTTTTTTCCTTGTAAAACAATTGAAAAAGCAGGGCTGTCCGGTTTTCCCAGATATTGTCTGATGCCACCCATTTTTTCATAATCCGCTGTTCTTTTTTTTTCTGCAAACAGCCTCCAATCAATTTTGCAGCAATAAAATCCACTGTATCCCACCAGGGTTTATCCCTGATCAGGGCGAGGAAAAACTTTTCTGCTTCCGTATTCCATTTTTTACGTCCGGCATACAGCAACTCCATTGCCACATACTGATATTCCCGCTCCGGTAACTTCCAAAGTTCAGCAGCCTGCTGCAGTATTTCTGCCATGTCAAAGCTTTTCGAAGCCTGAATAAATGGTTTTGATAAATCCTTTCGGACCGGTTGGTTAATCCCCAGAAATTCAAATTTGTTTTTCATATAGCGGGTCATCTGCGCCGCTTTTTCAGGGTCCCGATGAAATTCCATGGCTTCCTGTAATTCCCTGACTGGCGTACTGGTTTTCATTTATTTCTTTGGATAAGATGACAATTAAGATAGTGATTCTGTCGTTCTATCTTTATTTTACCGCGATAAAATCCGGTTGATGAATAAAATCCAATACCCGATACTGCTATTATTGGCAGTGCTTTTGTCAATTCCCGGCTTCTCCCAGCATCAATGGAAGCATGGCAGACTGAGAGTGAGTGCTGACGCACATTACCTTGAAACCTCCAATGGACGCCCTTTTTTCTGGTTGGGAGACACCGGATGGGAACTCTTTCACCGACTTAGTTTTGAAGAAATAGTTCAATACCTGAACGATCGCCATAAAAAAGGTTTTAATGTAATCCAGGCGGTAATCCTGGCGGAACATGATGGACTGACCAAAGCAAACCGCTATTCGGCGTTGCCGCTTTTCCAGAATGATCCGCTCAAACCAAATCCAAAATATTTTCAGCTGATTGATACTACTATACGCATGGCAGCTGAAATCGATATGTTTGTTGCGCTCTTGCCTACCTGGGGTGACAAAGTATCAAAAGAATGGGGGAAAGGCCCGGTTATCTTTAATGAACGCAATGCCTATCTCTATGGGAAATGGTTGGGACACCGGTATCGCAATGATGAAAACATCATCTGGATGCTCGGTGGGGATCGTCTCCCGGTAAAAGACTCCAGTGATTTCAAACCTGTCTGGAGAGCCATGGCACGTGGGATACAGGAAGCCACAGATTATAAAGCTTTTATTACGTATCATATTTCAGGCGGAGAATCAACCTCCAAATACCTGCATAAAGAATCGTGGCTAAATATGAATACCGTTCAAAGTGGTCATGGCAGCGGCAAGGACGTTCCTGTGTGGAAATGGATGGAACGCGATTTCAATCTGCCAAATCCAAAACCTACCCTGGATGCCGAACCCAATTATGAAGACCACCCCGTTGATCCCTGGCCCAAATGGGATGAGAAAAAAGGATATTTCACAGAATATGATGTCCGGAAGCAATGCTATCGTTCGGTTTTTGCCGGCGGATGTGGTGTAACCTATGGTCATCATGGTGTTTGGCAGTTCTACAGCGAACGCGAAGAGCCCATCACACATGCCGACTGGAGCTGGACAGCCGGCATGGATCGCCCCGGTGCATACCAGGTAGGTTATCTGCGCAAGATTATTGAATCACGTCCCTATCTTGGCAGAGTATATGATCCTAAAATGATTGTTGAAGGACAAAGCCAGAAAAATTCCGAATTCATCACAGCTTTCCGTGGAAAGGACAATGATTTCGCCATGATCTATATGCCGGTTGGCAAGACGATCAAGGTGGATACCCGTTTCATGAAAAGCTCGGATGTCAAAATTTGGTTTGTGGATCCAAGGATTGGCCATGTTGTGAGAGGCATTTCAACGTATCGCAAAGATGTGCTGGAAATCAAACCACCCACCCTTGGGATTGGCCAGGATTGGGTAATCGTATTGGATAACCCCGATTCTCAATATCGTCCACCTATGGAGTGAGTGAAGGACGAGATTGCTGCCTCACAAAATAATATACTACCAGGGTTGAGCCGATAAAATAACTGGCCAGGAAAACCGGCAGGAAAGTTCCGAGTGAACTCAATCCAAACCAATCGCGCTGGTAATAAAGGATGGATAAACCGAGCAGGTTTTTCGCAATTTCCCAGTAAAGCGCATCATGATGGTTGTCCATCAGTTCGGTGTAGGCATAGACCATCAGGAAAATAAACAAACCATAGAGGAATATTCCGGGTGAACCTATTTGTGCTATATAACCGAAAAGATAACTGATCAGCAACAGGCAGATCAGAATCTGAAACCAGCTCCACCAGCGCAAAGTGGCCGGAACAGCCGGTTCATATTTTTCAAAATGATAGGGATCTTCTATTTTAAATACCGGGTAATTTTCTTCCACATCTTTTGGGCGCCAGCCTGTTGGCATCAGCCAGATCCGGAATTTATCCTTCCAGCTTTGCGTCCTCCAGGCATCCTGGATCAGCAGCCATAAGTGTATGAAATTAATTTTGATGGGGTTCCAGGTTCTCACCGGTCGGGTGATACCATAAACCGCAGGAACCGAATCCAGTTCTTCCTGGTAGGTACCAAACAGTTTGTCCCAGAAGATGAAAATCTGTCCGTAATTCTTATCAAGGTATTCGGGGTTCAACGCATGGTGCACCCGATGATGGGAGGGCGTTACAATGATTTTTTCCAGCCATCCCATTTTATTGATATGCTGGGTATGATACCAGAATTGCGCAAATAAATGAAGTGGGGCAACAACGGCCACTACCTGTTCCGGTACACCGAAAACAGCAGCCGGCAACAGGAAAATGGTAAACAGTTTTACGATGGATGAGATGCTTTGCCGCAGCGCGCAGGCCAGGTTAAAGTCTTCGCTGCTGTGATGAATGATATGGTTGTTCCAGAAAAAATTATACTCATGTGCGATGCGGTGTGTCCAGTATCCGGCAAAGTCGAGTGCAATAAAAGCAATTACATAAGTCGGCCAACCATCCGGAATTTTTACAATCGCAAGATGTTCAGTCAGCCATCCATAACTGATGATAGCGATACTTAACCCCAACACATCTTTGGTAACATTGGTGATACCTGAACTCAGGCTGGAGATCATATCCATCGTACGTACGGTTTCTTTACCCTTTTTCCATCCGTACCATTTTTCAAAAAGAACAAGCAACAAAAAGGCTGGCATGGCAATCAGCAATATCCTTCCATAAGTTTCCATGTGCAGGAATCGTTTCTACTAATTTAAGCAATTCTGTACATTCGTTTCTTTTATCAATCTATGAAAGCAATCATCATTGGGGGAGGAATAGTAGGACTAAGTTCGGCGCTTTACCTGAAACGTTCTGGCTGGGAGGTTACGGTTATTGACAGGAACGACCTAAGCGACAATTGCAGCTATGGAAATGCGGGATATGTATGTCCATCGCATTTTGTACCCCTGGCAACTCCAGGTATCATCAAACAGGGGTTCAAATGGATGTGGAACAGTAAAAGTCCGTTTTATGTTCAGCCCCGGCTGAGTAAATCACTGATCGACTGGGGACTGCTGTTCATGAAATCTGCCACTCCTGAAAAAGTGAAGGCGGCGGCCATTCCCCTTCGGGATATCGGATTGCTTAGTCAGCAGGCTTATTTATCCTGGCAAACTATTCAGGGAATCGAAATGGCCTATGAGCACAAGGGGTTGATGGAATATTTCCAGACACCCGAGAAAGAGGAACATGCGCATCATTTCTGCGAAGATGCCCATAAACTGGGACTGGAAGCAGAACTGCTCAGTTATGAGCAAGTACAGGCTCTGGAGCCGCAGACAAGACTCAATATAAAAGGAGCGCTCTGGTTCAAATGCGACGCTCATCTGTATCCTAACAAAATAATGAACAGTCTGCGTCAACACCTGCTTGCCAATGGTGTAATGTTTCGTACCAATGAAGAAGTAAAAGGATTTGATAAAAAAGCAGGAACAATTACGAATGTTCGAACTACCAAAGGTATATACCAAGCAGATAAAATAGTATTGGCAGCCGGTAGCTGGAGTCGTGAACTGGCGGCGCAACTGGATACCCGCCTTCCTATGGTGGGCGGAAGAGGTTATTCTGTTACGTTAGAAGATTCCCCTAATAAACTAAACCATCCTGCCGTACTGATGGAGGGCAGGGTAGCGCTAACCCCCATGGATGGGAATAAAATCCGGTTTGGGGGCACAATGGAAATAACATCCCTGAATAAACCACCCCGGTTAAGCAGGGTAGAAGGTATATTAAATGCCGTTCAGCGATATTTCCCCGATTTTCAACTACCCCGGGCGGATGAGGCAAATGTTTGGTATGGATTCCGTCCCTGTTCAGCGGATGGCCTGCCTTATATTGGCAGAAGTTCCCGGTATAAAAATCTGTTATTCGCAACCGGGCATGCGATGGTGGGAATGAGCCTGGGAGCCGGTACGGGCCAGCTGATCAGTGAACTGGCAAATGAAGAAAAACCCTCCATGGATTTGCGTCCATTTGATCCGGAACGGTTTAACTAGGCTAGGTTCATCGAATCCTAACAAGGATTTATAACTTTATTGGCAGCAACTTGTTCTATCTGCATGGAACTTCATGCATCTTTTACAATTGATAATACTATCATGACCCATACAACCAGTCAATCTTCTGTTAGTAGTCTGCCGTATGCAGCTACCGGATTTTATAACGATATCGTACTGGATTATATAAGCGGAGATGAAAAACTTCGTCCTTTTTATCAGCATCCTGTTACCTGGGCAGGCTTAGACGCTGCAATGAAAGCACGCGAGCTTGCTCCGGTCAACCGGAAGATACTGGTGGAAGCATTGGAACAACAATACAAAGCGGCCGGACTGAATGGTGAGGCCGCAGTTGATGAGGCAATCCAATTATTGGCACAGCCCACTACTTATACGGTTTGTACAGCACATCAGCCCAATATTTTTACAGGATATTTATATTTCATATATAAAATTCTCCATGCGATCAGGCTTGCTGAAAGTTTGAGAGAGCGGAATCCAGAGGCCTCTTTTGTACCGGTTTTTTATATGGGTAGTGAAGATGCTGACCTTGATGAACTGGGAAAGATCAACCTGGGCGGGGAAAAACTGGTTTGGAATACGAATCAGAAAGGCGCTGTTGGTCGGATGCAAACAAAAGGGCTTGAACCCTTACTGCAACGAATAGAGGGGCAACTTTCTGTTCTTCCTTATGGTCCGCAATTAATGCAGTTGCTACGTACAGCTTACCTTGGAACAAAGGATATTCAAACCGCCACATTCTGCCTGGTGCATGAATTATTCAAGCAGTATGGATTGGTAGTGCTGATCGCTGATCAACCGGATTTAAAAAGAATCATGAAGCCGGTATTTGAAGATGATCTCTTTAATCAAACTGCATCTGCCATAGTAACGGATACAGTTAAGCGCTTATCAGCTTCTTATAAAGTACAGGCCAATCCACGTTCGATCAATTTATTTTATCTGAAAGATGATATCCGCAACCGGATTGAAAGAACAGAGAATGGATTTGTGGTAGTGGATACCGGAATGGAGTTTACAGTGGAGGAAATGAAAAACGAGTTGGAGCAATTTCCTGAACGGTTCAGTCCGAATGTAATCCTTCGTGGTTTGTACCAGGAAACGATTCTACCCAATATCGCTTTTATCGGAGGTGGGGGAGAATTGGCTTATTGGCTTGAATTGAAAGAGTTGTTTCAGCATTATAAAGTTCCCTATCCTGTTCAGGTTTTGCGTAATTCATTTTTACTGGTACCAGAGAACCTGGCGGCCAAAATTGATCGCATGGGTTTTAGTCTTACTGATTTTTTTCAGCCTACTGATGAATTGATGAATCAGCTGGTTAAACGCGACAGTTCCGTGCAGGTGCATCTAAGTTCAGAGCTTCGCGATTCGCAAGCCTTTTACCAGCACCTGCAAACCCTTGCGGGAAAGATTGATCCCACATTAGTGCCGCATGTTCAGGCATTGGAAAAACAACTGTTACACCGGTTAAAGGAGCTGGAGAAAAAAATGATCCGCTCGGAAAAAAGAAAGTTTAGTGATCAGGCCCGCCAGCTTCAGGCCATCCGAAACATACTGTTTCCAACTAATTCCTTACAGGAAAGAGTAGAGAATTTTCTGCCTTATTACGCACAGTTCGGACCGGGATTTATTGATAAAATTTATAAAGCTAGTCCGGCCTTGGAACAGGAATTTAGAATAATTATGATTTGAGAATTATGAATTATGAATTAATATGTTTTCCTACATCCTAATTCATAATTCATAAATCATAATTGTTAGGGTTTCCGTTCTGCTTCAGCTTCTGAACTTTAAGCAATACTTCGGCTTCAAGGTTCTGTTTGTATGCCACCACTTTATCACCAGTCACCGGGTCGAAGGCGCCGATCATGGTAGCAGCCAGGATGCCTGCGTTTTTAGCAGCATTTAGTGCAACAGTAGCTACCGGAATACCATTCGGCATTTGAAGGATGGATAAAACAGAATCCCATCCATCAATGGAATTGGAAGATTTGATCGGAACGCCAATAACCGGCAGAGATGTTATGGAGGCAACCATTCCGGGAAGATGAGCGGCACCGCCTGCTCCGGCTATAATAATCTTCAAACCTCTTTCCCTCGCAGCATGCGCATAACTCACCATTCTAAGTGGAGTTCTGTGAGCGGAAACAACGGTCAGTTCATAGGCAATCCCAAATTCAGATAAAATATCAGCAGCGGCTTGCATAATGGGGAGATCTGAATCGGATCCCATAATAATGCCTACCTGGGGTTGGATAGATGTTGACATAATGAAATGACGGGTATTAGTTTGCGCAAAGAACCGGAATTTCTAGTATTCTGTTACACCTTTTAAGCGCATTAATTCAATTTCTGCAAGTTTCGCATTGAATCTTGCTGCAATCAGGCGGTCATATCCATCTGCCAGGCTGATCTGGGCCTCTCTAAGTTCAAGATAGGTACTTACTCCCTGTTTGAAGCGCTCCAGGGCAATGAATACATTTTCCTTCGCCAGCAGTATATTGTCCTCTTCCAGGGCCAGGTTCTTCTTTTGCAACTCATAATCGCGAAATGCATTGTTGATCTGCACATCCAGCAGGCTTCGGGTATTATCCAATAATAATTCCTGCTGCATAATACTGATCCTGGCCTGTTGTTGCAGGCGCCTGGCATTAAGTCCGTTTAATATGGGTAAAGTCAGACTCAATCCATAGTTGAATCCAAGGTTACGGTTAAACAGGGGGGTGAAATTATTAATAACCGCCTGGTTCGTAAGCCGGTTCAGGTTGTAGGCAGAGTTGAAATTTATTACTGGAAATCGATCTCCAACCCGCTCTTTATATACCAGTTTTGCGATATCGATATTTTTGCGGGCGATAAGTAATTGCGGACTTTGGTTTTCGAGATTGTTTCGGATTTCATCCAGGGTCAGGTCCTGCCTGATGGGAATAGAATCCACCACTTCATACATTGCATTTTTATCAAATCCAATTAACTGGTTGAGTTGTTCCTTTAACTGTTCGATCAGGGTATTCTGCTGATATTGGGAAGCCGTAAATGCATTCAGATCCACTTTGGCCTGTAACAATTCTGGCTTTGCTCCAAGGCCTACACTCAATTTTTTATCAGCCAGTTTCACTCTTTCCTCACTAATGCTCTTTTGTTCAAGAATAGCTTTCAATTGTTGCTTTTGGCGAACAATGTTATAGTAATTGCTAATTACTGCAGCCGTTGTATTTACTACCTGGTTGCGCAACGACAGGATACCAAGTTTTTCAATTTCGGCTACCCGTTCCCGTGTGGCGAACATTTTGAATCCATCAAATAAAGTAAGGTTCAGGTTCAGAGATGCCTGCAGGGTACTGGAACGCAATCCGGAAGTATCTCTTTTGGAACCATTTGCCAATTCCTGTTTCTGAGCATTGGTATTCCAGATTTTTGTGGCCGTACCATTTAATCTGGGAAGAAAGGCGGCCCAGGCATAATCGTTATCCAGTGCAAAGGAGCTGGAATCGTTTTTTGCAAGACGGATATCATAATTGTTCCGGAGTGCCAGGTCTACGGCTGCTTCCATTGTCAGCACCTGCTGTGCCATACTGAGGTTCCGGGAAAGAAAGACAATTAAAATTAGAAGTAAGCTACGTGTCATAAAAACTATTCGGTTGATCAGGCAGAAACCGGAATGGTAACCACCTCATCGAGTTCACTATGCATTTTTTTCTTGGACGATAAATAAGAATACATGGCTGGAATTACATAGAGGGTCAGAATCAGCGAGAACATGATCCCTCCGGTAATTACGATACCTAACGGAATACGGCTGGTGGATGCGGCTCCCAGGGAAAGTGCCAGGGGCAAAGCACCCAGTGCCATTGCCAGACTGGTCATCAGAATGGGGCGTAACCTGCTTACCGCTGCATCAATTACAGCTGGTGATTTGGCCATGCCTTCCATCCGTTTATGATTGGCGAATTCCACGATAAGGATACCATTTTTCGTTACTAGTCCAATGAGCATGATCATTCCGATCTGTGAAAAGATATTCAGTGTTTGATCAAATATCCACAAAGCAATGAGGGCTCCGGCAATTGCCAGCGGTACAGTAAACATGATTATGAAAGGATCAATAAAACTTTCAAATTGCGCTGCCAGGATCAGAAAAATCAATCCCAATGCCAACAGGAAAGCAAAGCTGGTATTGCTGGAACTTTCCTGGAAATCTCTTGAGGACCCCGATAATGCAGTTGAAAAACTTTCATCCAGTAAACCATCTGCAATCTTTTCCATTTCTTTGATGCCGTCACCAATTGTTTTGCCAGGTGCGAGTCCGGCTGATACTGTTGCGGATTTATACCTGTTAAAATGGTAGATAGTTGGAGGGGTGGTTTCTTCTTCAAAACTCACAATATTATCCAGTGATACTACCTGCCCTGTAGAACTCCGTACATATACAGTTTTCAGATCGGTGGGTTCATCACGATCGTTTCTTGCCAGTTGCCCGATCACCTGGTATTGTTTGCCATCTTTGGTGAAATAGCCAAGTCGGCGATTACTCAGCGCCAGTTGCAGGGTGGATGAAATGTCTTCTACCGAGATACCAAGCTGACTTGCTTTGAGACGATCAATATTCAGGCGAAGTTCAGGCTTGTTGAATTTGAGATCAGCATCCACTCCCTGAAATATAGGACTCCGATTGGCTTCTTCCAGGAATTTTGGTAATACCTCGCGGATTTTTTCAAAGTTTACATTCTGAATCACAAATTGAACCGGCAATCCACCTCTTCTGTTCACCTGGATGGTTTGTTCCTGGATGGCGAAAGCACGTCCTTCATTGAATCTTCCCAGGTTTCGGTTCACCATATCTACGATTTGCTGCTGACTCCTGACCCTCTCATCCGGGTCGACAAGGGTCATCCGAAGAAAGCCGGTGTTTACAGAACCTGATCCCGAAAATCCGGGAGCGGTAACAGTGATCATTACCCGCTTTTCAGGAACTGAATCCAGCATGAACCTTCCAATGCGGTCTATATAACTATCCATATAGTCGAAGGACGTTCCTTCGGGTGCTGTAATAGATAACCGAAACTGGCTGCGATCCTCCATGGGAGCCAGTTCCGACTGCATATTGGTGCCAATAAAATAAATGGCGGCAAAACAGATTCCAATGATCAGGAAGGCAATCCAGCGAACACGCATAAAACCAGACAGGGTGCGGCGATACAGATTTTCCATCCCTACGAAAAATGGCTCTGTTTTTCTGTAGAACCAGGATGGTTTCTGAGATTTTCGGGTGAGCTTTACGTTTAGGACAGGCGTTAATGTCAAAGACACAAATGCCGATATTAATACCGCGCCTGCAACTACAATTCCAAATTCACGGAACAGCCGTCCAACAAATCCTTCCAGGAAAACAATGGGTAAGAATACCACTGCGAGGGTAATGGATGTTGCAATTACGGCAAAATAAATTTCTTTTGATCCTTCCTTCGCTGCCTGCCATTTATCCATGCCCTTTTCCATCTTTTTAAAGATGTTTTCCGTTACCACAATTCCATCGTCCACTACCAATCCCGTGGCAAGTACGATTGCGAGTAGCGTAAGTACATTGATGGTAAAGCCAAACAGGTACATGATGAAAAAGGCCCCGATCAATGAAACGGGTATATCAATAAGCGGCCGGATGGCAATAATCCAGTCGCGGAAGAAGAAGTAAATTATAAGTACAACCAAAACAAAAGCAATAAGCAGCGTTTCTTCTACTTCCAGTATCGATCGTTTAATAAACTTGGTCTGATCCAGCGCGATATCCAGTGATATATCTTCCGGTACATCCTTTTTGATTTGTTCATAGCGCTTGTAGAATTCATCGCTGATGGCTACATAATTTGAACCAGGTTGAGGCACCAGGGCCAGGGCTATCATGGGGATAGTACTTTCTTTGAGTACGGTTTCCTCATTCTCGGGACCTAATACAGCTTCTCCGATATCCTTAAGTTTGATATCGGACCCACCCACATTTTTTATTATGATGTTATTGAACTCTTCTTCCGTATTCAGTAAGCCAAAAGTGCGCACAGATAATTCAGTAGCATTACCGGATATTTTTCCGGATGGCAATTCGATGTTCTGGGTTCTTAATGCTGTTTGAACATCCGATGGGGTTAATCCGTACGCCGATAATTTTGCAGGATCGAACCAGATCCGCATGGCGTATCGTTTCTCTCCCCAAATCTGGATTCCACTAACACCGGGAATGGTTTGGAGTCGCTCCAGCAGATTGTTGGTTGCATACTCTGTTACCTGCAACTGATTGCGGGTATTGCTCTGGACCGTCATTGAAATGATCACATCGGAACTGGCATCTGCTTTGGAAACAACCGGAGGAGCATCCAGGTCATCAGGCAGTGAACGCACCGCTTGTGAAACCTTATCCCTTACATCATTGGCAGCTGCTTCCAGGTCGATCGACAAATCAAATTCAACCGTAATATTGGAAGTGCCCTGGCTGCTGCTGGAAGTAATATTTTTTACACCGGCAATACCGTTTACAGCTTTTTCAAGTGGCTCGGTAATCTGTGATTCAATGATATCGGCATTGGCTCCGGGATAGGAGGTGCGAACGTTAACAACCGGGGGATCAATTGCCGGGTAATCCCGCACCCCTAGAAATTTGTAACCGATCAATCCGAATACAATGATCACCACGTTCATCACGATGGCCAGTACCGGCCTCCGTAAACTCAGTTCGGATATATTCATGGCTGCTTAGTTAAGTTTGGATATGGCAATTTTGGTTTCAGGCTTAATGGAAAGCAGGCCGGTTGTGACAATCGTATCACCTGCTTGTAACCCATCAACAATCTGGACATACGTACTATCCCGAACTCCTGTTGTTACTGTTTCAAATACTGCCGTACCATCTCTGTATACAATTACTTTTTTAAATCGTGCCTGTGGTATTACGGCCTGGGTCGGGACCAGCAGCGCGTTGTTGTTTTTTCCGAAATCCAGTTGCACTTTCGCAAATGCCCCGGGAATCAATTGTGGTGCCTTTCCCTGAACCACCGCACGGATCCGGAGGCTTCTACTCTCTTCCATTACCGCTTCTTCAGTTGCCAGTACTTTTGCAGGAATAGATTTGTCCAGTCCTTCAATAGTAAAGCTCACCATCGAGCCCGATTTTATACGACTGCTGTATTTCTCCGGTACCGTGAATTCCAGTTTTAATTCGTTTTCCTGCCTGATATTGGTAATGAGCGTTGCAGGAGTTACATAAGCACCCATGCTGACATTCCGCAATCCCAACCTGCCGGAGAAGGGTGCGCGGATCTCTGTTTTTTCAATAGAGGTACGAATTAACTCCATATCCGCTTTGATGTTATTTACCTGGAGTACACTGAGATCATATTCCTGTTTGCTGATACCATCTATTTTCAGCAGCTCAGCCTGGCGACTGGCGGTTTGTTCGTAAATATTTAACTGCACCTGCAGTTTTTTTAATTGTGCCTGCAGATCATCATCGTACAATTTAAACAGCAGGGTACCCTTGCTCACCTGTTGGCCTTCCCGGATATTAAGTTGTGTTACCCTGCCTGAAACCTCCGGTCTTAACTCGGTTGCTTCATAAGGCATCAGGGTGCCCGGTACTTCCAGTTTTTCACTAACGGATCCGGTTTTCAATACAAATGCCTCCACTTTTATCACCTGGGAGGGTCTGGCAGAAGTTCCGGCTACCGGTGGGGCTATTTTCTTTTTATCATCTGATTTGCAGGAATTCAAACCTCCAAGAAGACTGGAGACTAATACAAAAGAGAGCGTACTGGATAACAATCGCATGAATTTTCCCTGATTTAAAGTTGGGTCAATGGTAAAATTAACAGATAAATCCTGCCTAAAGTTGCAGGACTTAACAGAAGTCGCCAAATCACCACGGTTTCCTGTTTTCTTGGGATAAACGGTAATTAATCCGGATGATCGGGAAATACAGATTAAAATTGCCCTTAACTCTTCACCTTTAAAGTACGTTTGATCTGGTGTGCCTTCCTGACCAGATCGTGCCGGTCCTTTCCCAGAATGGTTACATGGCCCATTTTTCTACCGGGTTTCGTTTGATTTTTACCATACAGATGCACATAGACATCTTCCATGTTCAACACATCTTCCAGGCCTTCATATTTTACATTTCCTGAAAAACCAGGTTCACCAATCAGGTTTACGAGTGAAGAAGGAAGCAGGGCAGTTGTGGAACCAAGTGGATAATCCAGCAAAATCCGCCATAACATATCATATTGCGAGGAAGAGTGTGCCTCGATTGTATGATGTCCACTGTTATGTACACGTGGAGCGGCCTCATTTACCAATACCTCTCCGGATTTATCAATAAAGAGTTCGATTGCAAAAAGTCCGGGGGAAGAAAGCGCCTTTACAAGTTTCAATGCTATAGCCTCTGCTCTCCAGAGTGTTTTGTCTTCCAGGTCGGCAGGAGCAATTTGATAGTCCAGCAAATTCAGGTTGGGATCAAATACCATTTCAACAGGTGGGTAGATAGCCTGTTCTCCCTTATTATTGATGGCCACAAGCAGGGCGATTTCCTTTTCAATAGTGACTTTTTTTTCAAGCACACTGGGTGCATCAAATGCCAGCTCAAATTCTTCTGAGGAATGCAGCAGCTGAACTCCTTTTCCATCGTATCCGCCTTCGCCCAGTTTTTGCGCTGCGGGTAAAAAATCCAAATGGGATTGCAGTGCTTCTTTATTGGCCACTATTTTAAATTCAGCAGTGGGTATGCCGTTGGCCTGGTAAAATTCTTTCTGAATTATTTTATTCTTGATAGTTCTGAGCGCGGAAGGTTTTGGAATTACTTTAACCCCTTCTTTTTCCAACTGTTCCAGCGCATCCACATTGACGGATTCTATTTCGATGGTGATTGCGTCAAGTTGTTTTCCAAATTGGTATACATCATCATAGGAGCGGATATCACCCGTTACAAAATGATGGCAAAGATGTGCGGCGGGACAGGAGGGATCAATTTCCATTACCCAGGTTTCAACCGGGTAATTAGCTGCTTCCTGTAACAACATTCTGCCTAATTGTCCTCCTCCAAGTATTCCAACTTTTTTCATGGCGCAAAAATAATGATTCCGCCGCCTGCAGGTTCAGGATTCTTATATTTGTGGTATGACTCCGGATTATCCTCATAAACTGTTTTCCGACCACAGACAGCAATACTGTCTGCTGATGGAGTCATTGGCGATGGATTCAATTGCATTGGTATAAGGTTTCAAAAAGGTCCGGCACCCCGGCCTTTATTCTTCATTTTTTTTAATTACCCGCAATATGAACCAGGTTTTATCCAGACTTCAGCAGCATGCTGCAACTGATTTTCTTCCTCTCCAGGGAACTGATTACGTAGAATTTTATGTAGGAAATGCCAAACAGGCCGCTCATTTTTATAAAACCGCTTTTGGATTCCAGAGCCTGGCTTATGCAGGCCCGGAAACCGGTGTAAAGGACCGTGCGAGTTATGCGGTGCGCCAACATAAACTGACTTTTGTATTTACCACGCCACTTCGGCCGGATAATGAAATCGCAGATCATATTTATCGGCATGGAGACGGGGTTAAAATACTTGCACTAAGAGTAGACGATGCCACCAGGGCATGGAATGAAACCACTTTGCGCGGTGCAGATTCCTATATGGAGCCACAACGGCATACGGATGAGTACGGTGATTTAATCATGAGTGGGATAAAAACCTATGGCGATACGGTTCACCTGTTCATTGAACGAACCAACTACTCCGGACCTTTTCTTCCCGGTTACCAGGCCTGGAAATCGGAATATAATCCAACTGAAACCGGGCTTTTATATGTTGACCATTGCGTAGGAAATGTGGGTTGGAACCAGATGGAAAAATGGGTGGGGTTTTATGAAAATGTAATGGGCTTCCGCAATATCCTGAGTTTTGACGACAAGGATATTTCAACCGAATACTCTGCCTTGATGAGTAAGGTTATGTCTAACGGTAACGGATATGTGAAATTTCCCATCAATGAACCGGCTGAGGGCAAGAAAAAAAGCCAGGTGGAAGAGTTCCTGGAATTTTATAATGGAGAAGGTTGCCAGCATGTAGCCCTGGCAACGGGTAATATCATTGAAACGGTTTCGGCATTGCGGCAAAGAGGGGTAGAGTTTTTGAAAGTGCCAGGATCTTATTACGATGAATTACTGGATCGGGTGGGACAAATAGATGAAGATCTGGCGCCTTTGCGTGAGCTGGGTATACTGGTGGACCGTGATGAGGAAGGATATTTATTGCAAATCTTCACCAAACCGGTGGAAGACCGGCCGACATTGTTTTTTGAGATCATTCAGCGAAAAGGGGCAACAAGTTTTGGAAAGGGAAATTTTAAAGCCTTGTTCGAAGCCATTGAAAGAGAACAGGAAAAAAGAGGAAACTTATAATAAACAGCCCCGGAACAGCGTTTCCGGGGATTTTATAGCTTTCTTATCAATTCTTTGTATTATTTTAGTGCAGTTCTGATCAACTATGAAAAAAATCAGCATCACCCTATTGATCCTTAGCTGGGTTCTTGCTGGCTTTTCGCAAACTGCCTACAATGCCAGTTTTGCCGATTACCAGCGAAATTTTCCCCGACTCCATGATATCCTTCGCAAAAAAGAAGACAGTCTTCGTCGGCAGTTTACCGAAAAAGGATTGTCATGGCCAGCCAAATACATATACCTGCGTTCCTTCAAATACGACAGCCAGCTTGAAGTTTGGGTAAAGAATGATAAAAAAGAAGCGTTTCAGCTCTTCAAAACCTATAAGGTTTGTGCAATGGCGGGCACACTGGGACCCAAGCGGATGGAGGGTGATTACCAGGTTCCGGAAGGATTTTATTATATCAATGAATTCAATCCCCGCAGTGTTTATCACTTATCGCTTGGGTTGAATTATCCCAACGCTTCGGATCGTTATCTGAGTGATGCCATCCAGCCCGGAGGGGATATTTATATTCATGGTAGCTGTGTTACAACAGGATGTATCCCGATAACGGATTCACAGATCGAAGAGTTGTATGCATTGGCTACTTATGCCAAGTCATCCGGGCAGGACTTTATCCCGGTACATATATTTCCTGTTCGTTTCAATGTGAAGAAGAGTGCTGATTACCTGAGTAAATACGTTCGTGATTTTGCAGACTATGCGCATCTTGCCAACAGCCTGAAGGAAGTATTTTATTATTTTGAAAAGCACAAGCAATTACCTCTGATCATGGTGAATAATCGTGGCAGTTATGTGTTGGATGAAGATGTGAGAAATGCGCTTCCAACAGCAGAAAAAAAGGTGCTCCCTCCTCCGGTGGTTAAAAAGAAACGCAAGCACACCGAATTTGACGAATCTGAAATTCCAACAACTGTTCATAAATTACCGGAGTTTCCGGGTGGTTCAGATGCATTCCGGCTATACCTGCGGGATTTAAATAAAAAACTCGGGCCCTACCTTAATGACGACCAGCATACCGCATATGTACTGGTTGAATTCATCGTAACCACCAAAGGGAAAGTATTGAATCCCCGAATTATCCGCGGAGGAAATGATTTGCTCAATGAACATTTATTGGATGCGCTTGAAGAAATGCCCGACTGGTTACCTGCTGTTCGGGAAGGCAAAACGGTTCCAATGAAACTCAAGCAGACCATCGTAATTGATAATAAGCTGCCAGGGGTACAGGTAGGAAGCTGAGGGAAGTGAGAATTATGAATTATGAATTATGAAGTGAGGAGCCAGACCCATCATCGAATATCCTGACCAATTTTTTAATACTGATTCAACTGCTAATTTTCATCGCAACCGTTATTGCTACATACTGCCTCCGTAAATCCGCACAAAAAACATAAAGGACGTCCATCCGGCTCCGCTCCTCTATTGCTCCATCTTCCATGCCTCCTTTGTTTCCATTCCTCCATTCCTCCTTTTCTCCTTTTCTCCCTCTTCCATTCCTCCTTTCTCCCTTCTCCCTTCTCACTTTTCACCTTTCACCTTTCACTTCTAAAAAGCCCCTGCACGGTTTCCGTTGTTTCCTGTTTCAGCACCAATTTTTTTCCGTTGCTTAGTTTTTCGAAAAGCTGTGGTACAAAATGACGGATGGTAAGCAGCGACAATCCTTTTTCTACGGTAACTTCAAACTGACCAGCTGCTGAATGTGCCAGTTCATCCATTTTTTCCGGGTTGTCATCCAGCACGCAGGTAAAACTGATGGCACCGTTCTGGGTCATATTGGGCCGAAGTGATAAATGGGCAAAGGTTTGGTATAACTGTGCAACTGGTTGCTCTCCCACAAAAGAAAAGTCTCTTGATTTAAATTGCAGGAGCACCTGGTTTTCTTTCCAAACAATGATGGGGGGGAGTGCATTAACCGGCTTATTGTGTATAAGTGTGCCGGGTAAACTGGTATCAAGAAAACATTTTACCTCTAAAGGAATGCTTTTGTTCTGTAATGGCTTAATGGTTTTAGGGTGAATCACCTGGGCACCATAATAGGCCATTTCGATAACTTCTGTATAGTTGAGCGTTGAGATGAGTTGAGAATCCGGGAAACGTTTGGGGTCAGCATTCATTACCCCGGCAACATCTTTCCAGATCGTTTGCGATTGGGCATCAAGCAGATTGGCAAAAACAGCCGCACTGTAGTCGCTTCCTTCCCTACCAAGGGTGGTACTTTCATTTTCATCAGTTGAACCAATGAAACCCTGCGTAAGCACAATGTTGAATTTGCTGAACATTGGTTTCACCAACTGATTCACCCTGGAGGAACTGTACTCCCAATCAATGTTTGCATCACGAAAGTTATCATCCGTACGAAGCACATCTCTAACATCCAGCCATTGGTTTGAAACGCCTGCTTCATTTAGAAAAGCACTCACAATTGCAGTAGATAACAATTCCCCAATACATACAATCTGGTCGTAATAATAATCAAATGATTGAACTGGCCGATCGTATAAAAGCCACTCAACTTCAGTAAAAAAATTCGTCAACTGATCTTCACAGGCATCATAACCAATTGATAACAATTCAGCCGCAGTGTTTAGATGCTGCTGTTTTATTTCCTGAAATAAATGCAGGGCGGAATCCTTGTTTCCATCAAAGAAGGCATGGGCAACCTTTTCCAGCGCATTCGTAGTTTTTCCCATGGCGGAAATAACTACCAATAACTGCTGATCCCGGAATTGATGGAAAATGGGAACCAGGGCGCGGATTCGGTCAATGGTGCTGACACTGGCTCCTCCGAATTTAAATACCTGCATGAAAACTGGAAATTTTGCCAAAGATAACAGCGTTGTGTCAGTTAAATCCTTCTATTTTTGTTGCACGACAAACGACTGCTACCATGCTAACTGTAAACAGACAGGTCCTTACCCTGGACGAATTCACCATCCAGCAATTACGCAATTTCCCCCAGGCCACCGGCCAGCTTAGTAATCTTCTTCGCGATATCGGCCTTGCCGCCAAGCGCATCAATGTAGAAGTCAACAAAGCGGGACTTGTAGACATTCTCGGCAATAATGGAAGTATTAATGTACAGGGAGAAGAGGTTAAGAAACTCGATGTGTTTGCCAATAACCAGATGATGGGTGTATTACGCCATGGTATCAGTTGTGCCGGCATCGGTAGTGAGGAAATGGATGATGTTGTGGTATTTGATGATGAGGTCAGTAATCAATCCAAATACGTGGTGTTGTATGATCCACTGGATGGTAGCAGCAACATTGATGTGAATGTATCCATAGGCACCATCTTTTCAGTTTTTCGCAGAACCAGCGAACCAGGAACACCCTGCACCAAAGCAGATTTCATTCAGAAAGGCATTCAGCAGGTGGCAGCCGGATATATCATCTATGGAAGCAGCACCATGCTGGTGTATGCTACCCGTAGGGGAGTGAATGGTTTTACACTGGATCCATCTATTGGAGAATTTTGTCTAAGCCACCCAGATATGAAATGTCCGGCAGATGGCCAGATCTATTCGGTGAATCACGGTAATTTTTTCCAATATGAAGAGGGGGTACGGAACTATATTACCCGATGTCAGCAAAAGGATGAAACAAACGGTGGCCCCTATACGCAACGATACATTGGCAGTATGGTGAGCGATGTACACCGCAATCTTATAAAAGGTGGAATTTTCATGTATCCGGGAACCATTAAGAAACCTGAAGGGAAATTGCGCCTGATGTATGAATGCAATCCTTTTTCGTTTATCCTGGAAGTGGCCGGCGGTAAAGCAACAGATGGCAGAAGCAGAATTCTCGAATTGCAACCGGAAAGCCTGCACCAGCGATCTCCCTTCTTTGCAGGAAGCAGCAACATGATGGCAGAACTGGAGAGCTGTATGGCGGGATAATATTTAATATCTTTAGGCTGGTAAGCAATTGGTGAAGTATGGTGAAATTAAGCATCCGCATTTTTTTGCTCCTCGTAATTGCCATGGGGATTTCCTGCAAAACAAATCCCGGTACCAAAACTGAAAAAGTTAGTTCCGGTAAAGTTGAAACAATTACAGCAGGTGCCCTCGAACAGGATATACTCAGGGAAGTAAATGACTACCGCAGGAAAAAAGGTCTGCCTGCCTTAAAATCAAATTCGGTAATTGCAACAGAGGCCAGCGTTCATAGCCATGCAATGGCCCGCAAACAGGTAGCGTTCGGCCATGGTGGTTATGGGACGAGGGTAAAACGTATCAGCCAACGCCTGGAAGGTATTCTGGGGTCAGCAGAAAATGTGGCGGTAGGAAATATGAGTGCCGCAGAAGTAGTGAAACGATGGATCAATAGTCCCACGCACCGTAAAAACATTGAAGGATCCTATAACCTCACTGGTATCGGAGTTTCCAAAGATGTCACCGGCCGTTTCTATTACACTCAACTCTTCATCCGCAAATAATTCACAATTCATAATTCACACTTCGTACCATGCGTTATCCGATCGGTCACTTCGAGCCAGTGCCATATTCTGACAAAAAATTTCAGGAATGGATTACCGATATTAAATACCTGCCGCAGCTGCTGGAAAATGCAGTTCTGAATTTGGATGCTGCTCAATTACATACGCCTTATCGGGAGGGTGGATGGACGCTTCACCAGGTAGTACACCATGTGGCCGACAGCCATATGAATGCCGTCATCCGGTTTAAACTGGCATTAACAGAGGAGCAGCCAACCATCAAGCCCTATGATGAAGAAGCCTGGGCCAAATTGCCCGATGTGGAAGCGCTTCCCGTGAATATATCACTTACGTTGTTGCATGCACTTCACAGTCGCTGGTATGAATTGGTTAAAGGCCTGGATGAATCTACCCTGATAAATAGATCAGTAATACACCCTCAACAAGGCAAGGTGATGAGCTGCTGGCATTTATTGGGAATGTACAGCTGGCATGGGCGGCACCATGTGGCACATATAACCAGCCTTAGAGAAAGAAAGGGATGGTAAACCGCTCAACTGACTGAATTCCCGTTTCTTTGTTCTATGAAATGGAAAACACTGGAATCACAATACATCAGCAATCACATTTATTTCACTGCCCGGCGGGATCGTTGCCAGCGGGAGGACGGTACAATTATCGATCCCTATTTTGTAGTGGAGATGCCAACCTCTGCTACTGCCCTGGCGCTTACGGCAGATAACAAGGTATTACTTGTAAATCAATACCGGCATCCGCTGAATGAAGTGATCCTCGAATTCCCGGGAGGCTTCGTAGATCCCGGTGAAGATTTTGCCACCGCCATGCACCGTGAATTGCTGGAAGAAACCGGTTATCGTTTTGATAAGGTGGAATGGGTTGGAAGAGTGGCTGCCAACCCCGGTGTGCTTAATAATTATACGGAACTTTTTCTGGCTACGGGTGGAATAAAAATACAGGAACAAAACCTTGACCAAAATGAAGAAATCGAAGTGCTGGAGATGCCTATGGAAGAGTTCCTCGAAAAAGTGATGAAGCAGGAACTGGTGCAGGCATTACATATAAGCTGCCTGTTTTTTGCCCTGCTCAAATCCGGAAAACTGGCTTTTAACGGGTAACCTCACCAACTACAAAAACACTACCACAAACCAGGATCAGATCCCGTTTATCGGCTGCTGCTGTTGCTGCCGCGATTGCCAGATTTACATTCGGGTAAGCTTTCCCGATAAGCTGAAATTCCTCCGCTTTACCGCTCAGTTCTTCCGCGGGCATTGCTCTTGGAATCTGTGCCTGCGTAAAATAATAGGAAGCAGATGCCGGAAGGAGGGACAATACTTTACAGACATCTTTATCTTTCACCATGCCCATTACCAGGTGCAGCTGGCGAAAATTGCATAACTCCAGCTGTTTCAGTATACTGCGGATTCCATCTTCATTATGGGCAACATCCAGTACCAGGTCGGGCGACTGACCAATCAATTCCCAACGACCATGGAGCCCGGTCAGGTGCTTTACATTTGCAACAGCCTCCTTTAAAACAACTGGCGAAATTTTCCAGCCTGCCTGCTTCAGCAACTCCACCGCCTGTAAAACGGTCCGGATATTTTTCAACTGGTAATAACCAGGCAGATCCAATTCCAGGTGCAAGGCATCCTGGGCATGCCGGTTTCTAACGGTAACCTGTAAACGATGGTTACTGAAATTCCATTCAACAAGTTCCTGTTCCTCTTCCGCAAAATGAATCGGCGATCCCAGGGAGGAGGCAACCCGCTCAAATACAGGTTTCGTTTCTTGCAATACTTCCCCGATAACCACGGCAATTCCGGGTTTGATAATTCCTGCTTTTTCCGAAGCAATTGTTGGCAGATCATTGCCCAGGATATGCATGTGATCCCATCCGATATTGGTGATTACTGATAATTCCGGCAGAATAATATTGGTGCTGTCCAGTCTTCCTCCCAACCCGGTTTCTATAACGGCGATGTCTACCTGTTCTTCCGCAAACCATTGAAAGGCCATGGCAACGGTAATCTCAAAGAAGGATGGTTCAATCGCATTCATCAGTGGGATAAAGGCTTCTGTAAGTTCAATCACCCGTTGTTCCGGAATCATCTGACCATTGATGCGGATACGCTCCCGAAAGTCTTTAAGATGCGGGGAGGTGTACAAACCTGTTTTGTAACCGGCTTTTTGAAGGATGGCTGCCAACATGTGACTGGTGGAGCCTTTACCATTTGTACCGGCTATATGAATGCTTTTAAACTTAGTATGTGGATTGCCGTTAGCCTGTTCCAGCGCCCGGATATTATGCAGGTCTTTTTTGAGCGCATCCGCCCCCTGTTTACTGAACATGGGAAGGCGGCTGTACAGAAAGTTGATTGTTTCCGCGTAGTTCATTCCTGCAAAACTAGGAGTTCTAATTTCTCAATCGGAAATTAAAGACAATCGTGCCTATTTGTTCTTCGTCACTGCCGCTATTAAATTTCAATTGCATGGCTTTCCGAATCGCAATCGATTTAAGGTTATTGTTGGAAGTAGTGGATCCCTTTGGCTGATATACGGCAGAAATAACCTTGCCTGCAGCATCAATGCGAATGTCAACCGCCACTTTTGCATTTTCGTTGAAATCATCTTCAAAACTTGGCTGGGTAATTATTTTTCTGCCCTGCAACCCTCTTGAAATAGATACGCCGGATTTTCCGGTTCCCCCATTCCCTTCGTAATTAGTGGAATTGGGATTGCCGCCAGGCTTGCCCTGGTCTCCTGAACCACCTGCAATTCCCTGGTTTCCTCCTTTCTGGTAGGAATCTGCTTCATTGCCACCTGCACCTGTTCCACTTACGCCTTTAAATACCGCTTTCGGTTTGGCAGGCGCTGGAGCCGGATTCTCTACTGGTTTCGCCGGTGCTTTGGTTGGCTTCACAGCTTCTTCCTTCACCGGAATTTTGGTAGCATTAGGTTTAGGTTTGGCGGGAGTTTTTACCACTGGAGCTTCCTCGTCGCTTTCATCGGTTTCCACATCACGGGTGTCTTCCGCTGCTGCAGCTGTTGCACGGGGAGGAGTATAATTTACCGGGGTAGAGGGAACCGGACTTTCGGGTGACATGGGTTGATCATCCCCCAATCCTTCATCACTGTTGCCCAGGTTCACTTCAATTCCCTCATCCAGTGGTGGCGGTGGGGGAACAGGTGTTGTCCAACGGATAAAAAACAGAACGACCAATAACAACACCACTACTAGTGCTGTATATCCGCCCGCTCTTATATTTTTCTGTACTTCAAATTCGGTTGCCATAGTGTTGGGTTAGTACCCAAAGGTACAATACAATTTTACGTGATTTGGAGCAGCCTGTTATTCAAAGCCTGTTAAAGTTTTTGAATCCGGTTGGCCAATATTAGTCCGGTCAAAATTAATAAACCACTGATCAGGTGCACCCATCCCAGTTGTTCATTCAGTAACCACAGGGCTTCAATACTGCTAAACAGCGGAATCAGATTACCAAACAGGGAGGTTCTTACGGCACCAATTCGACTGATGGCCCCATTCCAGCAGAGAAAAGCGATTACGGATGCACCAAGTCCAAGGTATAGTATGATGCCCCCAAGGCCAGGATTCCATTCTACCGGAGCTGAATGATTCAATTCCCATGTGTAAAATGGTATCAGGCAGAGTGTACCAATCAGAAAAGCCAGGAATAGAAAGGAATCAGGCTTCAGCGAATCGGCTTTCTTACGTACCAGCAGGGTGTAAATTGCAAAAGCAAGGGCACCCGCAAGGATCCAGAGATCCCCTTTTCCAAAACGCAAGGCCAGCAGGTTTTCCCAGCTGCCTTTGGCCATCAGGAATAGAATTCCACTCGTACAAAGCAATAAACCAATTGCGCGCAACCAGCTGATACGTTCTTTATAAACTAACCTGCCCAGCAGAATAACCATCAGGGGTGAGCTGGTAGTACCTACCAGGGCCAGATTGATGGCAGGCGAGTATTTCCCGGCTACATACACCAATGTATTAAAAAGACTTACTCCGGTAATTCCAATAGCCAGGTAATAACCCGGTTGTTCACGGAAAGCCCTGACGATGGCAGACCTTTCTTTCCACACCAGTGGCAACAGAATAAGCGAAGCACAAAGCCAGCGATAGAAGGCCAGGGACACAGGGGGTATGGAATCATGAACCGAACGGGCGATAATGAAATTTCCACTCCAGATCAGTGTGGCGATTATAGCCAGCAGCACACCCAACCAGGATCTTGTTTCAGTTGTCATCAATGTGCAAAATCCAGTTCATAATTTCCTTTGATCCGTTCAATCGGAGGATTGTAATAACCGAATTTCAGGTTGGGAAACTCCTCCCGTATCAACTCCATCAGTTGTTTAACTCCCATGCATTCTCCCGTATCCGTTACACCGATTTTTCCCAGGTACCAGTCGGGGTCAATGTTGAAATTGCGCCATTGGATCATGCAGAGGTCTGTTTCCCGGATCAGTTTTCTGAGCGCTTCATATTCTTCCACACTATCGGTCATTCCCGGAAATACAAAATAGTTGATGGAGGTCCACCCGCCATAACTGCGCACTACTTTCAGACTCTCGATGATGTCTTCAAATTCATAGTTATTCGGTCTGTAATAAGGCATGTAAATTTCTCTTCGCGCACTATTGGTTGAAACCCGGATACTGTTTAATCCCGCTTCACACAAGGCTTTTACGGCATCGGGTTTTGATCCGTTGGTATTGATATTGATACTGCCTTTGGATGTGTGTTTGCGGATTTCGGTTATGGCATCCCGTAAGGTATCCCAAACCAGTAAAGGTTCTCCTTCGCAACCCTGACCAAAACTGATGATCGGATAGGGGGCAGATTCCAGGTGTGGCACTGTGTACTCAACAATCTCTTCCGGGCCTGGACGAAAACTCAGTCGCTCCTGGGTGGATACGATGACTTCCTCATCCGGTTGCAGAGAAATACAGCCTACGCAGTTCGCATTGCAGGCGGGGGAGGCTGGTACCGGACATTCCCATCTTCCCATAAAATAATTTCGGGCAGCCGGACAGTGATAAGTATTGCAACAATTTTCAGCCAGGTGCTGAACAAGGCGATTATGTGGGAAAGCGGTTACCAGTTTTGAAAGTCCGGTTTGAATGATGGTATCATCATATCCTTTACATTCCTGCCGGATATCGGCCTCAATTCGGACGGCCGGCACCACAAACTGATCATCCCTCCAGCCGGCAGCAGTGTAACAGAACAGTGGAAGGGTGGGGGCATCGGGTTCGGTTTCATATGCTGCCAGAAATAAACCTGTATGTGCAGGTGGGATGAATGCTGCTACTGCCCAGCCTTTTTCACAAAGACGCATCTCACCGGTTACCACATCAATACCAATACCTCTTCTTCCCGGGAGTTCATAAAGATTACCTCCATCCGGCAGAGTAATCCAGTCTTCATCGGGAACAGGGTACACATCCCAGCCAGACCGGCCTGTTGCGTAAAGGGTGTCATCTTCGAAAATATTTCCTTTACCATCTGAATAAAGTAGAAAAGGGGAACTTGCCATCCCGCAAAGATAGAGAGATGCAGGCGATTTAAAGGCTTGCGTTCAATCGTGTGCGACAATAGTTATTGAATTCATCTTCTTCACAATCGTCGTCCTCATCGTCCACTGTTTCCCGCTGAAAGAGCCGGTTATTGGTATAATCCAGCGTGAGCAGGTTGTCTTTCAGTACGATATTCGTGAATTCCCCCCAGCTATAATGTTTGCGTGGGATGCTGTTGAATACGATTTCTGCATCAGAAAAGCCGATCTCCAGGTCCTTTTTTGCCTGGTGTTCAACCAGGCCCATCAGGATCAGCGGAATACTTAACCAGGGATATAAGGGCATGCCTGCCCATACGAGTCCGGTTAACATCAGCAGGTAATTGAACCGTACTCTTTTCTTAAGTTTGAGAAGACGGTAGGTGTTAAATGCTGTGAGTAATAAAACCAGGACGCCTCCTATTACCAGGATCATTAACTTCTCATTACCGGAGAAATAAGCTTCCAGGAAAAGAAGAGAGGAGACTGCACATGCCAGTATACTGAACCGGTCAATCCCGTCTCTGAATCTATTTTTTAAGGTAACAACGTACTGGTAAATCATGGCTACGAAATTAAGGCTTAGAGATTCGCAGCTGTCAGGATATTACAAAGTTTGTATAATACACGGGCCCCCACATTGGCATCCCAGCTGTTGTCCCCGACACCTACTTCATTTAAATCAAAACCTACGATTTTTCGGCCACTTTCCTGAACTTTCCGGAAGAGATAAAAGACCTGGTCCGCTTCGAGCCCGCCGAAAACCGGGGTTCCGGTATTCGGACAGTTTTTGGGATCCAGCCCGTCTATATCAAAACTGATATAGACTTTTTGTGGCAGGCTCGCCACGATATCTTCAACAATACTTCTCCAGCTATCGCCGTCGTATAACCGATTTTTTATGTCGCGGTCAAAAAAGCAATCAATCCGGTTTGTGTTGTTGCGGAGGTAGTCAATTTCCTCATCGCAGAAATCACGTACACCCACCTGCACCAGTTTTTTTACCTGAGGCAGTTCTTCCAGCACATTGTACATGATGCTGGCATGGGAATATTTAAATCCTTCATATTGTTTTCGCAGATCGCAGTGGGCATCAATTTGCAGGATGCCAAACTCCTCGTGTTGTTCTGCCAGGGCTTTGATAAATCCAAATGGCGTACTGTGATCTCCTCCCAATATACCTACCAGTTTTCCTTTAGCCAGCAGATCCCGGCATTGGGCATGTACCCAGTTATTAAGGAATATGCTGCCTTCGTTGATATCCTTCAGGGAGCGACACATGAAATTATTTTTTTCTACGTCGTCTCCATTGGAGATATAATCAATATAGAGTTCCGCTTCTTTTCGGAGGTAATCACTTTTTAACAAAATCTTTTTGTCCACTTCCAGCATGAAAAACCCCTGTCTCCAGCAGTCATGGTAATCAGCATCATAAAGGTCTACCTGCAGACTGGCCTTCAGGATATTATCTGCGGCACGGGCAGTACCAGCGCTATAGCTTACCGTTACCTCCCAGGGCACCGGAACAATGACCAGACGGGCATTCTGTTCATCTGTAGGCAATCCAAAAAGGTTGTTATTGGGGTTGCCAAGACTGTTGGCATCGTGTTGGGAAAGCTCCATACTGAATGATTAAAACGGCCGCAAGTTAGTGCAGCTTTACTTAGATGCAAAATTAAAACCATAAGTTGTACGGGGTAAACAATTGAATTGTCTATCCTAAATTGACCTACCTTTGCGGCGTTAGACTTGCGAGTATGAAAAAGACACATATTATCATCCTGATTTTCATTGCAGTAGCAATTGCAGTACTCATTAGTTTTATGGGGGATTTGACCACCTATGATACAGTGGCTTCCGCCCGTCAGAAGGAAGGCAAGTTTGTTCACCTGATTGCCAAACTGGACAAGTCTCAGCCCGTAGAATACGACCCCATCAAAAACCCCAACTACATGCGCTTTGTGGCTGTGGATACACTTGGAAATTCCACTCCTGTCATTTATCACAATGCCAAACCAACCGACTTTGAAAAGAGTGAAAGACTGGTGTTGAAAGGCAGTATGAAAGAGGGAACATTTGAATGCGATGAAATGTTAATGAAATGTCCGTCCAAGTATAAGGAGGATGTGGAAGCAAATAAGAATAACCTGAGCTCAAATTAATGTCTTTCTCTCATGAACTATATTGGTGAACATCTATTGCCCGGGCAACTGGGCCATTTTTTTATTGTTTTGGCACTGGTTTCCGCTCTAGTAGCAACCATCTCCTATTTTAAGGCAACCAATTCCCGCGATCTAACGGATGAAGGAAACTGGAAGCGGATGGGAAGAATCTCTTTTGGTGTCAATGCATTTTCCATATTCTCAGTATTTGCACTGCTGCTCTACATTATGGCTTCCCATAAGTTTGAGTACTACTATGCCTGGAACCATACCAGCCGCGATATGAATCCGGAATACCTGCTGGCTGCCTTCTGGGAAGGGCAGGAAGGTAGTTTTCTGCTTTGGTCTTTCTGGTTTGTGGTAATAGGGCTTTACTTTATTGCCCGTAAAACCAGGTGGGAAGCTCCTATCATGTCGGTCATCGCAATTGCGCAGATCTGCCTGGCTACCATGGTGCTGGGGGTTTACATAGGGGAGACCATGATTGGAAGTAACCCCTTCCTGCTGGTACGGGAAAAATTTGCGGATGCACCTGTATTTGCCAGGGCGGATTATCTGAGTCTGCCGCAGATGCAGGACGGACAGGGATTAAACCAATTGTTACAAAACTACTGGATGGTGATCCATCCACCGGTATTATTCCTTGGATTTGCAGCCTCCATCATTCCATTTGCATATGCAATTGCAGGATTGTGGAAAAAGGATTATGGTACCTGGACCCGTGAAGCGCTGCCCTATTCGCTCTTTGCAGCCGGTATACTCGGACTTGGAATAATGATGGGTGCTGCATGGGCCTATGAGTCACTCACCTTTGGAGGTTACTGGGCCTGGGATCCGGTAGAGAATGCATCACTGGTGCCCTGGCTGATACTGGTAGCAGGAGTTCATACGCAAGTAATCTTTAATGCCACCGGACATTCGCTCAGAACTACCTACCTGTTCTTTATATTGAGTTTTATCATGGTAGTATTCTCCACCTTCCTGACCAGGAGTGGGGTACTTGGCGATAGCTCTGTACACAGTTTTACAGACCTGGGAATGAATACGCAATTATTGCTCTTCCTGCTGATTTTCACTATACCCTCTCTGGCACTGTACCTGGTACGCTACAAACAAATTCCTCATATTTCCCGTGAGGAGGAGACCTCCTCCCGTGAATTCTGGATGTTTATTGGTTCACTGGTACTTTTCCTGAGTGCACTGGTCATCACCTGGCAAAACTCCTTCAACCCGATTTATAATAAGATCACCGGACAAAGTACAGCCGCTCCAGAGGATGTGGAATTCTCCTATAACAAGATCCAGATATTTGTTGCGATCGTGATTGGCTTGCTGACCGCATTTGCCCAATACCTCAAATACAAAAAAACAGGGGAGGGATGGCTGAAGAAATTTGTGGTTCCCACTGTTGTTGCTGCAGTAATCTGTGTGATTTATTTCCTGGTTAGCGGAATTGATTATGATAAAAAGGGAATCGGATTCCAGATTGCCATATACCTGGCTTTTGTTGCAAGCGTGTATGCACTGGTAGCTAATGCAATGTACATATGGTCCGGACTCAACGGAAAGTTGAAAGCTGCGGGAGGATCCATTACCCACATAGGATTTGCACTCAGCCTCGTGGGCATTCTGATCTCTGCCTCCAACCGAAAAGTATTGAGTTACAATACAACAGGCATAAACCTGAAATGGGATGAGCGCAGCAAGGAAAAGCCCCTGGAAAACCTGACGCTGATCAAAGGCGTGCCGACAGATATGGGTGATTATATGGCCACTTTTGTGAATGCCGACAGTACCAATTCCAACGGAAATATCAGTTATTACAGGATTGAAATGATGAAAAAGGATAGTGCAGAAAGCTTTGTATTATATCCCAATCTGATTCGCAATACCAAGGGTATGGAAGGGTTCTCCAATAACCCTGATTCAAGACATTACTGGAACCGCGATATCTTCAGTTATATCACTTATGCTGCGGATATGGATAACCGTGATGATACAGCACAATTCAAGCGCTACACAGTGAACGTGAAAGATACCGTGTATTATTCCAACGGCTTTTTCACACTGAATACTGTTGTTCCCAATCCGAATAATAAAAAATATCAGTTCCAGCCAACAGATACCGCCCTGATGGCAGACATTACGGTTTTTTCAAAAGAAGGAACCAGTTACAAGGCACAACCTGTTTTTTATGTAGAAGGAAATGAGGCTCGATACATTGTAGATACCGTTTTCGCACAAAACATTGCCATCGCTTTCAGCCGGGTACTGGAAAATCAGAAAATCGAGTTACAGGTGAAGGAAAGTAACCGGATGGTTCCGTTTATTGCACTCAAAGTGTATGAATTTCCGCATATTAATCTGCTTTGGGCCGGAATTATTATTATGACAATGGGCTTTGGTGTATCAATGGTTTACCGTAGAAAACAGGGGCGTTTAAAAGCAATCAATAAAATTTAGGAAAGCCGTAACAGCCGTTAGCTCAATACTTGTGTCTTAGAGTCGTTATTGATAGTTTAACAGCGCATGCCGAGAATTTTCCACCATACTTTTTATAGATTTCTGATACTGGGAATGGTATTGGCTGGATTCAGTGTACAGGGACAAACCCCCATGCCGGCGCCTGTACCCGGACCCATCCCATACAATCCCAAATGGGGCCCCAATGACACTATTATTGTACCCATTTTTGTGGTGGAAGGCGATACCCTTCCTTCAGGCTGGCTTCAGTATGTATATGTAACTGCTCCAATGCCCCCTGCAATGCGCAAGCGATATGCCAAATGGACCAGGCTTCGGAATGCAGTGTATGTTACCTATCCCTATGCAAGAAAAGCTGGCGTAATTATCAATGATATCAACGCCAAAATGGCGAACATGTCGAAAAAGGAACGGCGCAGGTACCTGGAAAGCAGGGAAGAAGAACTCAAGAAGGAGTTCTCCGGCCCGCTTACAAAATTATCGGTTTACCAGGGTCGGGTACTGATGAAGCTTATTAACCGGCAAAGCGGCAACAACTGTTATGAACTGGTCAAAGAGTACCGTGGTGGCGTTTCCGCACGCTTCTGGCAGACCGTAGCTTTCTTTTTCGGATCAAGTTTGAAGCAGCCCTATGATCCTGCTGATGAGGATAAAGAAATTGAGCTCATCGTACAGGAAGTGGAGCGGATGTATCAATAACCTCCAACGATTTATTTACCGCCTTTTAACTCAGTCTGCAGTTTTTTCAGTTCCTCCCATTTACCATTGGCAGCCAGTTTCGCCTGCTTGGGCCAGGTAGCGGGATCATGCACTTTGAACTTGGAGCCAGCTGCTTCTAGGATGGCGCTTAATTTTTTGGGAGTAGCTTTAGAAAGCTGCGCGAAGCTTGCGATCTCGGCATTTTTCAGTAGTTCCGCAATCTTCTTGCCGATACCTTCTATTTTGGTAAGATCATCCGGTTTTGTGCTTGCTTTTGTAGCAGGCAGGACATCAGCATCTTTTGAAACAGGTTCTTTTTTTGCAGATGCTTTCTTTTCCGGAACAGTAATAACGCAATTGTCTACATGATAAACGGGATCAAAATAGTAGTAGTCGGCGTTACCATCGTTTACCCAGCGACCATCATTCAGGAAATAGCGGTATTGATAGGTTTGACCGGGTTCAAGCGTTACTGTAGCCTTCAGTGTGCCATCTTTTTGAACTTTCAACCCGATTCCCTCATTAGGATTCCAATTATTAAAATCACCCACCAGAATCGCTTCTGTTGCATCTCCGGCAATTTCCGGACTCAGGGTAAAGGTTACTTTCGTTGCCATGATAGTTTTTTTTAATGAATAGACACCCTTAATACTGTGCCAGAGAAATAGTAACCCGGTATTGACTCTGCTATTTTCCACAGCTTGTGGAAAATTCCTGGTAGAATTACTATTTTTAGAATCCAAATTTCAAAAACAAGCAATAATGAACCGAAAACTTCGAATGGGAATGATTGGTGGTGGAAATGATGCCTTTATAGGAGCTATCCATCGCCTGGCAGCCAATATGGATGGAAAAATTGAACTCGTTTGCGGAGCCCTTAGTATCAATAAGGATATCGCAATTGAGAGTGGAAAATCTCTTTTTTTAGCCCCGGAGCGTACTTACACCAGTTATGATGAAATGCTGGAAAAGGAAGCCGCTTTGCCGGAGGATGTACGCATGGATTTTGTAACGATTGTGACCCCCAATTTTGCTCATTTCGCCCCTGCCATGATGGCACTGGAGAAAGGTTTTCATGTGGTAATTGAAAAGCCGATTACCTTATCTCTGGAAGAAGCAATTGCATTGGATCAAAAAGTAAAAGAAACCGGCCTCGTACTTTGTCTGACGCATACCTACACTGGATATCCTTTGGTGAAGGAAGCCCGTAAGCTGGTTCAGAGTGGTAAAATTGGAAAGGTTCGGAAGGTTTATGTAGAATATCGCCAGGGCTGGCTCAGCCGTCTTTCCGAGAGGGAAGGCAATGCCGGCGCAGCCTGGAGAACCGATGCAAAAAAATCAGGCAAGAGTGGTGTAATGGGTGATATCGGTACCCACGCATTCAACCTTGCTGAATATATCAGCGGCCTGGAAGTAGCAGAGCTGTGTGCTAATCTGAATGTGGTAGTAGAAAACCGGGCGCTGGATGATGATGGTGCTGTATTGCTTAAATTTAATTCAGGAGCCAGCGGTGTATTGATAGCCACTCAGATAGCGGCAGGAGAGGAAAATAATTTATCTATCCGCATCTACGGTGAACTGGGTGGTATTGAATGGCACCAGCAGGAGCCCAATTCGCTGCAGCTGAAATGGTATGATAAACCGATGGAAACCCTGCGTGCGGGATCCGGTTATCTGAGTGATATAGGTCGTCATAACTGTCGCACTCCGGGTGGCCATCCTGAAGGATACCTGGAAGCGTTCGCTAATATCTACCGTAATTTTTCACTGACATTGGCAGCAAGAATCAATGGTACTGCAGTAAACGCAGAAGTGGTGGAATTTCCTTCGGTTAAAGAAGGTATCCGCGGTATGGCCTTTATTGAAAATGTAGTGAAGAGTAATGAGAGCAGTGAGAAGTGGGTCAAATATGAAGTATGAAGTATGAATTAAGAAGTTAGAATTGGGGTCACTGGGAACAGTGGCTCCAATTTTTTTTAACAATCTTCCAAGCTCCACGAGGCGCCAACCAGGAATAGTATTTAATTAGCTCAGGATTTACTTTGTGAGGGCTTTTCAGTTTCTGTCTCCCGTCTCCATTCACTCTTTCCTCCTTTCTTCCATTCCTCCATCTTTCCATCTTCCATGCCCCTCACTTCTGACTGATCCTCCGAACTATACTCGTTGTCGAATAACCTTCCACTATCGGGTTAATGATCACCTGGCCGCCGTTTTCAATTACTTCGCGGTGACCAACTACCTGCTCAACGCGGTAATCGCCACCCTTAACCAAAATATCCGGCATGATGGCAAGGATCAGTTCATATGGGGTGTCTTCATCAAACACCACAACGGCATCTACCGTTACCATAGAAGCAATCAGCAGGGCCCTGGATTCCTGGTCGTTGATAGGACGTTCGGGACCTTTATTCAGCCGCTTGACGGAAGCATCGCTGTTGATGCCAACAATCAGGATATCTGCTTCCTGGGCAGCCTGGGAAAGCGAATAAATATGACCGTGATGAACAATATCGAATACGCCATTGGTAAAGGCAATTCGCTTACCCAGAAATTTCCAAACAGCAACCTGGCGCACCAACGCTTCGCGTTTGAACACTTTCTGATGAATAATACTGGCATTTCGCATATGGGTCCTATTTAGTTGTTTTTTTTCGGTTGAGGACGGGAAGCAACATCAATGATACGGCACCTGCAACCAGCACCAAAACGAACTGTGCCAGCCAGAGAATATACCCAAAAGCATTGCCAATTCCTTCACTTAGCCCATATAATGACATGGTTTCCTGAACCAAAATGGGATAAGCACCCATGCCTCCGGGGGTAACAATCATGCCTACGCTCCCTAAAGATAAAACAGAAAAAGAGGGCAGCCATCCATAAGACAGTGTGGCCGTCATGGCATAAAACCCGATCCGGATGCTTGCCAGGTAAAGAAACCAGATCAGAAAAGAATGAAACAGAAACCAGCCTTTTTTCTTCAGGAAACGGATGCTATTAATACCCTGCCAGATTCCGCCAACCACGGTTTTGATTTTTTTTACCAAAACGCTATCTGCATACCGACGCAGCAACCACCAAACCAGGAGCAATAGGAAAAATATAATACCAAGCCCGATATACAGCCCTTTATTACCTGCCTTTTCAGCACTGCCATAAAGCAACTGGTTCAACAGGTCGCCCGCATATTTTCCAATAACCGAAATCTGTGAAAAAAACGTAATGGCAAATACCAGGATCAGACAAAGCAGGTCGAATGCGCGTTCGGCTACAATGGTTCCAATCAGTTTGTCGGCGGGAACTTTTTCATACCGGCTTAAGATGGTGCATTTGAGTACTTCACCTAATCTGGGTACACCCTGGTTGGCAAAATAACCGATCAAAACAGCCAGATAGGTATTGATCAGTGAGGGCTTATAGCCCATCGGTTCCATTAAAATTTTCCAGCGCACAGCCCTGCTGAGATGGCTCACCAGCAATGCGATGGCAACGGGTACCAATAACCAGTAGTTGGTTTCGCGCATCGCTGTTTTCATTTCCTCCCAGTGCTCGTCGGAAATTTTACTGAGGCTCCACCACACTAAAAAGATCGCCAGCCCCAGGAAGAAAGCATATTGAAGCAGGCTGTTGATCTTCTTTTTCATATGGTCGTATTTATAACAAATTACCTTCTTTCGGGAAGATTACCCAGGGTTTGAATGCCTTCGCTTCTTCAAAGGGCATACGTGCATAGGAAATGATGATCACCACATCACCAACAGCGCCCTGTCGTGCAGCCGGACCATTCAGGCAGCATACACCAGATCCGCGTTTACCTTTGATAAGATAGGTCTCAATGCGGGAGCCGGTATTTACATTTACCACCTGGATCTTTTCATGTTCAATCATATTTGCGGCATCCATCAGGTCTTCATCCAGGGTCAGGCTTCCTACATAGTGGAGATTGGCTTCAGTAATCGTAAGGCGGTGAACTTTTGATTTGAGTATCTCGATATCCATTTGTTCAGTTTTGAAATGGTAAAACGCTTCGCAAGGTAGTATTTTTGTTTACTTCCCGCTTTGGATTAACATATTGTCAATAAGTCGAACTTCCCCCAGGTAAGCAGCCGCCAGTGCAACAACTGGCTGCTGACCATCCCAGTTGTCCAGCAGTTCAAGATTATCGGCATTGGCAAGCGACACGTAGTCCACTTTAAAACCTGCATTCACCAGCTTTTGTTCAGCCGATTGAAGTAAGGGACTCGTAAAACCTGGTTCGAGGTTGTTACAGATTTCATTCAACACCCGGGAAATGGTAACCGCCTGTTCGCGTTGAGCAGGAGAGAGCCTGGTATTCCGGCTGCTCATGGCAAGGCCATCGGGTTCTCTCAGGGTGGAACAGGTATGTAATTGGGTAGGAAGCTGAGTAAGCTCCAGTAACCGTTTTACCACCATACATTGCTGGTAATCTTTCTGGCCCATGTATAGGTTGTTGGCCAGAATAATTTCAAGGAGGCGATGCATGACCTGGCAAACCCCCTGAAAATGACCGGGACGGTATTTCCCTTCCAGGATTGTTTCCAGAAATCCGATTTCATAGTTCGGCAGATTGTTGGTACCCCCTGGGTAAATTTCTGAAACGTATGGTAAAAAAAGAATATTGGTGTGGCTTTGAATTAATAATTCAATGTCCTTTTCCAGGGTAACCGGATATTTTTCAAAGTCCGAAGGATCATTAAATTGGGTGGGATTTACAAAGATGCTGCAAACAACAGCATCGTTTTCCTTTTGGGCTGCTTCCAAAAGTGATATATGACCCCGGTGAAGAGCTCCCATAGTTGGTACAAATCCAATACTGCGGCCCTCTTGCCGGAACTTGTCCAGTGCCTGCTGAATGGGCTCCACCTGCTTAAAAAGGATCATGTGTTGCGGGTTTTAGCCGGAAAAATACTACCTTTGCACACTATTTGAACGAAAAAACAGAAGGTTTTCACCAATAGTAACCGATCAAATGTCAACAAAGAAAAGAATTTTATTCATTGCTAACGAAATGTCGCCGTACCTGGAACTGACAGAATTTTCTGAAATGGTAAACAGGCTGGCGATCAAATCGAATGACAATGGCTTTGAAGTGCGTTGCATTATGCCAAGGTTTGGAACCATTAATGAGCGCCGCCATCGTTTGCACGAAGTAGTTCGTCTTTCGGGAATCAATGTATCGGTTGATAACGATGATTTTCCCCTTCAGATTAAAGTGGCTTCTTTACCCAATGCGCGTTTGCAGGTTTATTTCCTCGACAATGAGGACCTGTTCAAACGAAAATTTGTTTTCCACGACGAAAAGGAAGAATGGTTTGAAGACAATAGTCTGCGTACGATCTTCTTTTGTAAAGGAGCATTGGAAACAGTCAAAAAATTTGGCTGGCCTCCTGATATCATTCATTGCAGTGGCTGGATGAGTGGTCTGATTCCGCTTTATCTGAAAACTGCTTACAAAAAAGAACCGGTATTCAGTCATAGTAAAACTGTCTTTACCATCGGACAGAATACCTTCAAGGAAAAACTGGGACCGGATTTTCTGAAACAGGCAGTTATTCACACCAACATCAAGGAAAAAGACCTGGAGCCTTTCAAAGAGGGAACCAATCTTGCCATGTTTAAAGGTGGCGCTACCTATTCTGATGCCATCACATTTGGCGCTGATAAAGTTGATAAAAAACTGGCAGAAGAATTCGCGAAAGCAAAGGGCAAGAAAATTCTGGCATACAATGCGGAGTCTGATTTAACAGACTATTTACAACTGTATACCGACCTTGCTAAATAGTCATTGCTGAATCTAACTTTTTAAGATTAATAACCGGATCGTTTGTGAAGAAACTTCTGTTGAGCCTTTCCTCTGTAATCGCTCTCGTAATCCTGATTGAGTCCTGTACCAAAATCCGGACAACCGAGCTTGGCGGTGGATTAATACCCGCTGTTGATAATGTAACGGTTTTTGATACTACACTGGAGGTGATCACTTCGGTTTTCGGTCTGTCTGACAGTACCCGTCAGACCCGCGATGCTGATCATCTGTTTGGAACTTTGGAGGATCCCTACTTTGGAACTACCTCAGCTGAAATGTATGTTCAGCTCCATCCAGCACTATTCGGCACCTACCCATTTGGCAGTTCCCGAGACAGTTTGATAGGGCTGGATTCCGTGGTATTATCCCTTCGATACAAATCTCTTTATGGTGATTCGAATTCCGTACAGGGATTTAAGATCTATGAAGTTGATCAGTCTGCTCCATTTCGTGATTCATCTACCGGTTACCTGATCAGTCACCCTTCTTTTGCAGTTTCAAATCTGATTGCAGAAAAAAACAATGTTTCCTATCTGACATTAAACGATAGCCTGCAGTATATACGGGCAAAGGATACGGTTAAAACGGTCAATGAATTAAGGATTGTGTTACCGAATGAATTCGGGATGCGTCTGATGAATTTTGATACTACCATATACAAGACCGATTCGGCTTTTAATACCCATTTTAAAGGATTGGCCATTCTGCCGGATGCGGCATCCGCGCTCAAAAAAGCCATCGCGTATTTTAACCTCGCGGATCAAGCCGGAACCCGTTTAAGTTTTCATTATCGTGCTACCAGAAATGGTAAAGCCGATACAACCGTAACTGATTTTATACTTCGAACCAATTATCGCGCAACGGCCAACCTGGTGAAGAGAGATCCTTCAGGAAGTCCTTATGGAAATCAGCTGGCAAATGGCGGAGATAATCAATCAGAAGTATTTATACAGAGCACCCCTGGTTCCTATAGCCTCATTAAAATTCCCGGATTACAGAATATGAGTAACCGCCTGTTATATAAGGCTGTTCTGATTGCGGATCAGTTGGAAGGCTATGATGAAGCAACTTTCCCAACACCCGGACTTCTTTTCCTGGATGCTGTGGATAGTGCAAAATCAAGGATTATCACCATTCCAAATTCATGGGTCTTTCTTCAGAATAATAGTCCGATTTATTATGATCCGGGTAGTTTTGGAGGTTTTCTGAAAGATAAAAAGTTTCAATTCGATCTTACAGCATATGTTCAGGGAATCGTAACCAGGAAGGAAAAGTCCTATGCCCTCCGGTTATATGCGCCTTATTCCACCAGGCCGGTTATAACAACCATAAGTGATAACCAGTTCCCACTTTCTATCAGTAACCGATTGGGATCAGGCCGGACGGTAATAGGCGGTGGTGCGCATCCTACACAAAAAATGCGCCTCTACCTCGTTTATTCAAGGTTATAAGCAATTGACAATTATATTTGCTCCGAATTTTTAAACTATCTTCTTAAATGCCGTATTTATTTACTTCCGAGAGTGTATCTGAAGGACATCCGGATAAAGTGGCTGATCAGATATCAGATGCATTGATAGATAATTTTCTCGCATTTGATCCGCAATCCAAAGTTGCCTGTGAAACGCTGGTAACCACCGGACAGGTGGTATTGGCAGGTGAGGTAAAAAGCAAAGCTTACCTGGATGTACAGGATATTGCCCGCGGAGTGATTAAAAAAATTGGCTACACCAAAAGTGAGTACATGTTTGAAGCCAACTCCTGTGGTGTACTGTCTGCTATTCACGAACAGTCACCGGATATTAACCAGGGCGTTGACAAAAAGAAAAAAGAAGAGCAGGGAGCTGGTGACCAGGGAATGATGTTTGGTTATGCAACCAATGAAACGGAGGATTACATGCCGCTGGCCCTTGACATTGCACATAAAATTTTACAGGAACTGGCTGCACTGCGCCGTGAGAATAAGCAGATCAAATACCTGCGTCCTGATGCAAAGAGCCAGGTAACCCTGGAATACGATGATAACAACAGACCGATCCGTATCGACGCCATTGTTATCTCTACCCAGCACGATGATTTTGATTCGGAAGCAAAGATGCTGGCAAAAATCAAGCAGGACATGATCGAGATCCTGATCCCGAGAATCAAATCAAAATATAAGAAATACGCCAAGCTGTTCAACGATAAAATCAAGTATCACATCAACCCAACCGGAAAATTTGTGATTGGTGGTCCGCATGGTGATACTGGTTTAACCGGCCGTAAAATCATCGTAGATACCTATGGTGGTAAAGGTGCACACGGTGGTGGAGCCTTCAGTGGAAAAGATCCTTCCAAAGTGGATCGTTCTGCAGCCTATGCAACCCGTCATATTGCAAAAAACCTGGTAGCTGCCGGTTTGTGTGACGAAGTGCTGGTTCAGGTTTCTTATGCAATTGGGGTGGCACAGCCAATGGGACTTTACATCAATACCTACGGAACATCCAAAGTAGAACTGACGGATGGCGAAATTGCAAAGAAGGTATCAGAGCTGTTTGACATGCGTCCTTTCTTCATTGAGAAAAGACTGAAACTGCGTTCTCCAATATACAGTGAAACTGCCGCATATGGACATATGGGCCGTAAACCGGAGATCATAGAGAAAAGCTTTAAATCCCCGGATGGCAAAGTGGTGAAGAAAAAAGTAGAACTCTTTACCTGGGAAAAACTGGATTATGTATCCAAAGTAAAAAAGACCTTCGGACTTAAATAAATCAACAAGCCACCTTCGGGTGGCTTTTTAATTACCTTTGGCGCATGAAATCGTTTCGCTCCCAGCCTCAACAGAATCGTCCCAAAAAATCATCCCTCGTCATAGGCCGTGCCAGGTTGATTGCTGCCATGAAAGAAGGCCGGCAACTGGAACGGATTTACCTGATGAATACAGTTCATGGACCAGAGATTGAGGAAATCAAAAAACTGGCTGCCAACCTGCAGGTGCCCATCAACAAAGTGCCGGTTGAAAAGCTGAACGGTTTTAATATCACGGATCATGAAGGAGCGGTTGGACTGATTGCAAAAATTCAATACCAGGATCTGCAGGATACGATCAGTTTTATAGTAGAGAAAGGAGAAATTCCCTTGTTGTTAATACTGGATGGGGTTACAGACATCCGGAATATAGGGGCGATCGCACGTACCGCCTATTGCTGTGGTGTGCAGGCGATCATCATACCAGATAAAGGAGTGGGAGCGCTGAATGATGATGCTATACAGACATCTGCAGGTGCTTTGGAAAAAATCACGGTATGCCGGGTGAACAGCCTGATGAAGGCTGTGGATACCCTGCATTTAAATGGAATAGCTGTTTTTGCCAGTGAAATGACTGCGGAAAAACCGGTATATGACTGTGATTTTAAAGCGCCGGCTGCGATTATAATGGGTAGTGAAGACAAAGGAATCTATCCTGCGCTCATGAAGATAGCAGATACGCCGTTTCGCATACCCATGGAGGGTGGATTTGAATCATTGAATGTTTCGGTAGCAACTGGTATGATTTTGTACGAAGCCATGCGGCAGCGATCCGGAAAAAATTGAGGAAAAAGAACGAATTTACTGTTCCAAACTTGCTTATGCCGAATAACCAGATTTTGCAGCTAATTGAATGTCCGAGGGATGCCATGCAGGGATGGCCACAAATGATTCCTGCTTTCCAGAAAGTGGCTTACCTGAATGCCCTGTTACATGTTGGATTTCACACACTTGATTTCGGAAGTTTTGTATCCCCCAAAGCGATTCCTCAAATGGCAGATACCCGGGAAGTATTGGAAGCACTGGATTTGAGCGCTTCCAGGTCTGGCCTGCTGGCAATTGTTGCCAATACCCGCGGTGCGCAGGATGCTGCTTCTTTTGATAGCATTCAATCCATCGGTTTTCCTTTTTCGGTATCAGAAACCTTTCAGCGCCGTAATGCCAATAGTACTATTGAACATTCCTTTGGAACCGTGAGTGAAATACAGGAACTCTGTATGAAAAAAGGAAAGGAGCTGGTAATTTATCTGTCGATGGGATTTGGAAATCCTTACGGAGATCCCTGGTCGGAGGAACTGGTACTAGGATGGGCTGACAAGATAGCAGCGATCGGTATAAGAACTATTTCGCTGGCTGATACTGTAGGCCTGGCTGAGCCAGACCAGATCAAACAATTAACCGGTGCATTAATTGCTTCATTACCTGAAGTTCGAATTGGCGTTCATCTGCACGCTAAGGAAGAGAACCGTCTGGCCAAGCTCGAAGCTGCTTTCAAAGCGGGATGCCGTCGTTTTGACGGAGCGCTCAAAGGAATCGGGGGCTGTCCTATGGCCGGCGACAAACTGGTTGGTAATATGGATACTGAATTTATCATTCAGTTCCTCGAGGCACAGGGAATGGAGACGGGCATTCACAAGGGGGCCTTGCAAAAAGCGGCCCTATTATCGAAAGAAGTTTTTTCCCCGGTGATCTTATGAAATGGATGGCAGATATTGAAATCAAAGGTCCGCAAAAAGGAATATCCTATCAGGATCCGATATTTCTGATTGGATCCTGTTTTACCGAACATATCGGAAATAAATTACAGGAGCTGAAGTATTCCATTTGTCAGAATCCGCATGGAATTCTATTTGATCCTGTAAGTGTGTGCCAGAGCCTGGTGAGTTATATCGAAGGCAGACAATATGGACCAACAGATTTGTTTTTTTACAACGAACTATGGCAAAGCTGGGCACATCATTCGCGGTTTTCGGGTATTGATCAGGGCCAGGTGTTACAGCAAATAAATGCCTCACAGGTAAGGGCAGCCGAATTTTTACGTACAGCCAGATGGCTGATTATTACCCTGGGATCTTCCTATTCGTATCGACTGGTAAAGGAAGGGGAGAAGCCGGTAGCCAACTGCCATCGCGCTCCGGCACAATGGTTCCGTAAGCATTTATGTACAATCGATGAAACGGTAGCGGCCCTGGATAATACGCTGCACCGGCTTTTTCATATGAATCCTGATTTACAAGTGATCTTTACCGTTAGTCCGGTTCGTCATTTAAGAGACGGGGTGGTGGAAAACAATCGAAGCAAAGCGCGTTTACTGGAGGCTGTACATCACCTGGTAGGGAAATTCAACCGGCTGCATTATTTTCCGGCTTATGAGTTGGTAATAGATGTATTGCGGGATTACCGGTTTTATGATATCGACCTGGCACATCCGAATTACCAGGCAACCAGCTATGTATTGGAACAGTTTAAAACAAATTTTATTGAATCCGAAGCACAGGAGTTGATGGATAAAATTCAGCAAATCATCATTGCGCGGAAGCATAAGGCATTTCAGCCGGAAACACAGGCGCATAAAAACTTCCTGGCCAGTTTTGAAACGAAAACTGCGGAACTGGCAGATAAGTATTCCAACCTGGATCTCTCAGAAGAGCTGGCGTATTTCCGTACAGGCAGAGATTAATGAATTCGATCGCCCCTCACTGTTAGCTGCTGCATGATCACGGATTCGGCTTCCAACCATTCAGCCCAGCGGGTACGCACTTTTTCTTTATCAATGTAATGTTCAGCCAATTCTATAAAGAGTTTGTAATGCCCGGCTTCGCTCTCCATAAAGCGACGATAAAATTTACGGAGATATTCATCCTGCAACCCCTCACTTAAACGCTTGAAACGCTCGCAGCTGCGGGCTTCGATCATGGCCATGGTTAGTAGTTTGTCGAGAAAGCGTTCTTCCGGGTGGCCATCTTTTTTCTGGAAATTCAACAGGTGATTTACGTATTCGTCTTTGCGTTGGCGACCCAATTGTTCCCCTCTTTTCTCCAGCTCCTGCAATACGAGGCGAAAATGCCCCCATTCCTCGGTAACGATGGGTGCCAGTTCTTTTACCATCCTGGTTTTCTCAGGGTAACGTTGTATGAGGCTGATACAGGTAGTGGCAGCTTTTTGTTCACAATAGGCGTGGTCAGTCAGAATATCCGCGATGGAGATAGCGGCGAGGTCAACCCACCTGGGATCCGTTGGTAGCTGAAGTCCAAGTATATTTTTTACTTCTGATGAAACAGGTGCATCCATAATGGTGCAAAAGTCCTATTTCATCAGCATCAAAACAAACAGTATCATGAATAAAATACCCAGATACAATTTTGGCCGGTAAGATGATATGACTGATCTTGTTTTCATATCTGTTTGACATGCAAAAAGACCGCCTGGTTTCATGATCGGTTGTTAAATAGAAATTAATATTATTTTTAAGCCACTTAACCTTGCGCGCTATGAGGAGATACCTGAGTTTTGCCGCCGCGGCGCTTGCTACTATCGGACTTGTTTATACGCTGGACAGCCGGCAGCTACTGCCTGCCCCATTGGGCAAGCTGTTGAGTCCGCAGCATGGGATCTGGCAAAATGCGGAGCCTGCCAACCAGTCTTATAACCTGAGTCTGTCCTTCCCACAGTTATCAGAACCCGTCTCCGTTTATATTGATGAGCGATTGGTGCCACATTTGGTTGCTCAAAATGAGCCTGATCTCTATTTTGTCCAGGGATATCTGCATGCAAAATTTCGTCTTTGGCAAATGGAGTTCCAGACCCATGCAGCTGCCGGAAGGATTAGTGAAATCCTGGGTCCTGGTCCGGAGAACCGGATATTAAACTACGACCGAAGTATGCGTCGACTGGGAATGGTATATGCTGCAGAGCAATCTGTCAGGGAAGTAGAAAAATCTCCCGAATCCCTTTCCCAATACGAGGCCTATGCGAATGGCGTGAATGCATACATTGACCAGTTGACTATTTCCGAGCTTCCCATTGAATACAAGTTATTGGGATATTTTCCTGAAAAATGGTCGTTGCTGAAAACCGCACTTTTTCTCAAGTATATGAGTTATGATTTGGCCGGAGCTGAATCAGACCTGGAGTTTACCAATGCCAGGGCTAATTTTTCTCAAATGGATTATGAGCAACTCTATTATTTTTTGGCTGATTCGTTAAAGCCGGTAATTCCAAATACTACATTAAATCCTTATCCAACGGTACCTGCTGTAAACCTGGACCCACCTGCGGATGCGGATTCACTTTATTTTTCTTTTTTAAACGGAGATACCATCAGCAATGTCCCTGATACCAAACCGAACCCTGAAAATGGAAGTAACAACTGGGCGGTTTCCGGTGCTAAAACTGCCTCCGGCCGCCCTATTCTGGCAAATGATCCCCATCTGTCTCTGAACTTACCTGCACTCTGGTTTGAGATGCAACTTACCACACCGGAATTCAGTGCGTATGGAGTTACTTTCCCTGGTTCACCGAATGTAATCATCGGATTTAATGAACATATTTCCTTTGGTTTCACCAATGCTGGCAGGGATGTGAAGGATTATTATGAGATCAAATTCAAAGACGGTACCAAATCAGAATACTGGTTCAACGGTGAATGGAAAAAAGCAGAGAAGCGGGTAGAAATCATCCGCATAAAAGGAGAACCTGACCTGCTGGATACGGTAAGTTATACCCTTTTTGGACCGGTTATGTATGATGAGAACTTTCGGGCGGATGACCAGGCCGAACAATATCTGGCTGTTCGGTGGAAGGCGCATGATCCCAGCAATGATGGCCGTGCCTTTTATGAACTCAATCATGCTACAAACCTGGAAGAGTACAAGGCTGCCATTCAACATCTTACCTGTCCGGGTCAGAACTGCATATTTGCTTCCAAAACAGGAGATATCGCATTGACACAACAGGGGGTATTTCCTGCTAAATGGCGCCGGCAGGGCGATTTCATCATGAAAGGAACAGACAGTTCCTACATGTGGAGAGGCATGATACCAGTGGAGGAAAATCCCCGGATGATCAATCCGGAAAGATCCTATGTGAGCAGTGCGAATCAACTGTCGGTGGATGGATCCTACCCCTACTATACAGGAACTGAATTTCCAATCTACCGCGGTTATATGATCAACCGGCTGCTGGATTCGATGCAGGGAATCACCCCACAGCAGATGATGGAATTACAGATGAATGATTATGATGCAAAAGCGGAATTTGCCAAACCTATCCTGCTGCGTACCAATCCGGCCAGCTTAAATGAATCCGCCAGGAAGTATTTTGACCTTTTCCGGAATTGGGATCTCAGGAAATCCGCTGGGTCCGAAGGAGCCACGGTTTTTGAATTCTGGTGGCAGCAGTTGCAGCGATCTGTTTGGATGGATGAGTTTGAACAAACTGATCTGGCTATGCCCTGGCCATCCGAGTTTACCCTGGTCGAAAGTCTGAAACGGGATTCTGCATATTCTTTTGTTGACAATATTAATACCAGTCAGAAGGAGAGCCTGGAAGATCTGTTGTCTCAATCGCTCAACCTGGCTTCTGATACACTGGATAAAATGGCAGCGAAAACCGGGTTGGCCTGGGAGAAAGTAAAAGCTACCCGGGTGAATCATTTGCTGAAAGTGATCACGCCCTTTAACAGGACCAATCTTCCAATCGGTGGTGGTAAAGGAGTAATCAATGCAACGGCTGCGGATCATGGACAGAGCTGGCGGATGGTGATCCATATGACAGATGATATTGAAGCGTATGGAATTTATCCGGGTGGACAAAATGGAAATCCAGGCAGTAAATATTATGATGGTTTTGTGGATGACTGGGCTGCGGGTAAGCATTATCGTTTGCTATTCATGAAGCGGGGAGCAACAAGTGATCCACAGATAAAATGGACGATGGAATTCCGGAAAGGATAGATCAAAACAACTTTAACATGAAATTTATCATCTCTACGATACTGACCGCGCTGTTATGCTTTGTACTCGGACTATATTTACCCTGGTGGAGCATTGCGATAGGTGCTTTTATTGTTGCAATTGCTGTTCACCAGGCAGGATGGAAGGCATTTTTGTCGGGTTTTATCGCCCTTTTTCTCTTATGGTCTGGTCATGCCTGGCTGATTAGCGAAGCCAATGAAGGACTGCTGGCTAAGAAAATTTCTGTGTTAATACTGAACATAGAAAATCCTTTCCTGTTGATCCTGGTAACCGGATTGATTGGAGCCCTGGTAGCCGGGTTGGCAGCAGTTACCGGAAGCCTTGCCCGGAAGATCGTTTAAGTATGCAAAAAATTGGGTTGGTTTTTTTATTGCTCCTGCAGCAGGCATTGCTTCATGCAGGAATGGTAAGCGGATATGTACGGGATGAACAGGGAAAGCCGTTACCGTACGCATCGGTTTATGTCAAAAATGGACAGCAGGGTACTACCTCCGGCGTCAATGGATTTTTTCAATTGAATCTACCGGAAGGAAAGCTTACCCTGGTGGCGCAGCACGTGGGTTATACCCGACAGGAACAGGAAATATTTGTTCAGGCTGCAGCCATGCAAGTAAACTTTACCCTTGCCCTGCAGCAGGCCAGCCTGAAAGAAGTGGTGGTTAAACCGGGAGCGGAGGATCCTGCTTACGAAATTATCCGTAATGCCATTCGTAAAAGAAAAGAACATCTGGAAGAAATGAGTGGCTTTCAGTGTATGGTTTATACCAAGGAACAGCTGCAGTTGCGCGATTACCCTGCCAGATTTTTTGGGCAGAAAGTTGATTTTGAAGACGGGGATACCAGTAAGCGGAAAATTCTTTACCTGAGCGAAACGGTATCCAGGTATTCTGTTAAAGAAGCGGGTCTGGATAAGCTGGAAGTATTGTCTACAAGGGTAAGTGGAAACAGTAATTCTTTCGGACTAAGTCTGCCACGTATAATCAATTTTTATCAGAACAGCATTGTTGTACAGGGCTTGAACCAGCGTGGATTTATAAGTCCGATTGCGAACAATGCGCTGTACTATTACAGGTACCAGTACGAAGGTAGTTTTTGGGAAGAAGGAAAGGAAATCAATCGTATAAAGGTGATCCCTAAACGAAAATATGAACCGGTATTTTCAGGTACGATTTTTATTACGGAAAATGACTGGCGCATACACAGTTTGCAACTGGAATTGCTGAAGACATCCCAAATGGAAATTCTGGATACCCTGCAGGTAGAGCAACTTTATGCACCGTATGATACCAAACGCTGGGTGATCCGCAAACAGGTATTGTATCCGACTGTAAAACGATTTGGCTTTGATGCCATTGGCAGTTCAGTAACGGTGTACACAGACTTTGACCTGGAACCTGGGTTTGCGCCTAAGCACTTCAACAATATCGTGATGAAATACAATGAGGGGTCTAACCGGAAATCCGTTGAATATTGGGATTCTATCCGGCCCCTTCCATTGCAACCTGAGGAGATATTGGACTACAGGAGAAAAGATAGTTTGGAGCAGGCGCGTAAGGATCCCCGTTATCTTGATTCGCTGGATCGAATCCGAAACAAGGTTTCGATTGTGGCATTGGTATTGACCGGTGAGAACTTCAGTATACAGAAAAAGCGGGTGAGCATCAGTGTTAATCCAGTGATACAGTCGCTCAGCTTTAATACGGTTGAGGGATTAGCTGTTGCGGCATCCGGAGTTTGGACAAAACGACTGGATTCTCTGAATTCAGGGCGGTCCATCAGTATCAAACCAACCCTGCGTTATGGATTCAGTAACGGGCATTTCAATGGAAGGGTGCAGGGTGTTTATAATTTTGGGACCCGCAATGCATCCAGCCTGAGTTTCAGTGGTGGGAAGTATGTGTTTCAGTTTAACAATGAAGCTCCGGTAGGGCCACTGGTGAATAGTTTTGCCACCCTTATGAGGGAATTGAATTACATGAAACTGTATGAAGCCTGGTACGGTAAGATGCAATACAGAAAGGAATTAAACAATGGGTTTGTGGTGACCGGTGGTGTGCAGTTCCAGGATCGGTGGTCGTTGAATAATACGACCAATTACAAATGGAGAAACCTGAAAGACCGGGAATATACGCCGAACCTGCCGGGTGATTTGATAGCTGCTCCAATGCAAGCACACCAGGCTTTTACAACCGAGTTGAATGTGAGCTGGAAGCCCGGATTACGATATGTAGAATTCCCGGATCGAAGGTTGAATCTGGGATCAAAATATCCTTCTATGTCACTCGGATTAACCAAGGGCTGGAAAGGTGTTTTTGGCTCGGATATAGATTATTTGAAATGGGAGAGCGGCATAAGGGATGAACTGAATCTGAAAATCGGCGGGATGTTTCAATATTCAGCAGCTGTGGGTGGTTTCCTTCAGCGAAATGCACTTCAGGTGCCGGACTTCAAACATTTTAACGGCAACCAGCTCATCTTTGCCTCACCTTATATGACCAGTTTTCAGGGATTACCGTACTACAAATTCAGCAATGCATCCCGATTATGGATGGAAGGCCATGTAGAACATCACCTTAATGGCTTCCTGACCAATAAAATTCCCGGATTCCGTAAACTCAATTGGTTTCTGGTAGGAGGCGTAAATGCGCTTTGGCTGGATGGGAACCGTCATTATGGCGAGGTGCTGGTGGGCCTGGAAAACATCCTGAAAATCATACGGGTAGATATGGTCCTGACATTTGACCAGGGAAAGTTTGCGGGTACTTATGGGCGGTTATCAATCCGGGGCTTTTCATTTGGCGCTACTGATTAAGACGTTATTTTCCTACCTTTGCGGCGCATTCGAAATTTTGTTCACCAGGCAAGTGTCCTAAAAATTTCAACTAAAATGGCCGTATTACACAATCGTATCTCCCAGGAGGAGCTGAAACGTCGTTTGATGGAGGAAACCGAACCCAGGACCACCATTTCCTTTTACCAGTATTTTTTTATTGAGGATCCCCAGGCTTTCCGTGATCAGTTGTATTTGCATCTGAACCAGTTGAAAGTGTTCGGAAGAATTTATGTGGCGCAGGAAGGAATCAATGCGCAGATCAGTGTACCGACGCCCCATTTTGAAGCTTTCCGGAATTATCTGTACAGTATTGAACCCTTAAACGGACTCCGGTTAAACATCGCCGTGGATGATGACGGGAAATCTTTTTGGGTGCTAAAAATTAAAGTGCGTGAAAAGATCGTCGCAGATGGAATAGAAGACCCTGCTTTTGATATGCGAAATAAAGGGCGATATGTTGATGCGGCAACTTTTAATCAGTTGACAGAGGATCCCAATACTATTGTGGTGGACATGCGCAATCACTATGAATATGAAGTAGGACATTTTGAGCGGGCTATTGAAGTGCCCAGTGATACTTTCCGTGAACAATTACCCATGGCGGTGGATATGCTGAAAGAGGACAAGGAAAAGAATATTATTATGTATTGCACCGGCGGTATCCGTTGCGAAAAAGCCAGTGCCTACCTGTTGCATAAAGGATTCAGGAATGTTTTTCACCTAGAGGGAGGAATCATACAATATGCAAACAAGGCAAAGGAGTTGGGGATCCCGAATAAATTCAAGGGGAAGAATTTTGTATTTGACAACCGCCTCGGAGAGCGGATTACAGAAGAAATCATTGCTCGTTGTCATCAGTGTGGGGAACCGGCAGATGATCATACCAACTGTGCCAATGAGGGATGTCATCTCCTGTTTATTCAGTGTAAAAAATGCGCTGAGAAATATGAGGGTTGTTGCAGTACGGAATGCCAGGAGGTGATCCATTTGCCACTGGAAGAGCAGAAGGCCTTACGCAAAGGCATAATCAAGGATCAGAACATCTTCAATAAATCCCGTGCACGCCTGCGACCACGGTTGAATTCCTGACTTCACTCCGCCTTGGCGGATGCCACCGGTCGGGTGAGGAAATCCAGGGGATCCCAAAATTCGTATGTACAATACATGCGATTGAATCTCGTTTAATTACCGGCATCCTGTGCAAGACCGAATAAACCGCCGTGCCATGATCAATTTGCTGTTGTTGAAATCAGGTTGGATTCAGAAAGACAAGGTAGAAAGTGCTGAAATAGCCGTAGATCCGTTGGAGATTCGCAAAATGCGCATCTTTAACCGGCTCAACTGGCTAGGCTTGTTAACCGGTTTGTGCCTTCCGGTGGCTGGAATGTTAAACAACGATCGGCTGCCTCTGGTAGCATGGATTGTTGCCTGTTCCCCGGCTTTTATCAGTGGGGCAGTTTTGCTGTTTAATAATTATGGCAAAACAACCACCGCCCTGATGACCTATTTCACCTGTTACCCGGTGCTCAGTACCATGGTTTATGCCGCTGACCTGGATCTTGGAATTGAGTTATTCTTTGTGTTGTATGGGGTCCTCTCTGTATTTTTTCTGCCCAAAATCTGGCAGGCGATCTTTTGTGGTGCCATTGCTGCAGTTTGTTATATTCTGGTTTATGTTTTGAAACGGGATTATTCCATACAGTTATTCACGATTAATTATCCGTTTTTCATCGTCAATCATTTACTGGCACTGTTCTTCATATTTTATGCATTGTACCTGATCAAAAAAGAAAATACCGGATACCAGCAGGAACTCCTTCAGTCCAATCAAAAATTACAGGCAAAGAAAAAACTGGTGGAGCAGCAATCGGCTCAGTTGAGTGATTTGAATACACTCAAGAATAAATTGTTTTCGGTGATTGCACATGATCTTCGTACGCCCATGTATGCACTTAAAAACCTGTTTCGAAATATTGAACAGTATGATATGCCCGCAGAGGAAGTAAAGATGATGATCCCGGATATCAACCAGGAAATGCAGTTTACTACCAACCTGATGGAAAACCTGTTGCAATGGGCAAAAAGCCAGTTACAGGCCGCGGCGGCGCATCCGGAAGAATTGAACCTGGCAATGCTGACGCAGGAAGTGGTGGGACAGGTGCGCCTGCAGGCATCCGGGAAATCCATCCAGGTAAAAAATCGGTTACAGGAAAATAAGCTGGTGTGGGCGGATAAGGATATGACTCAACTGGTGCTGCGCAACCTGGTTACCAATGCATTGAAATTCACACCGGAAAACGGCCAGGTGGAAATCGGCTCCAGGGAACTGGACAGCCATATAGAAGTATATGTAAAAGACAATGGAGCCGGCATGTCTGCCGAAACCATTTCCAAACTCCAGGAAAATGCCTTTTTCACTACCCAGGGCACCAATAAGGAAGCCGGAACCGGTATCGGCCTGATGTTATGTCGGGAATACCTGCACCGAAATGGTGGCTGGCTCACCATCCATTCTGAAGAGGGCCAGGGGAGTGAGTTCTGCTTCACCCTTCCCAAACGCTGAATTACCCACCCGACCGGTGCCACCCGACCGGTGCCACCCGACCGGTGCCACCCGACCGGTGACCCGACCGGTGACCCGACAAGCCGGAGTGAGGGAAATCGTTAACTTTGCGGCCTATGAAATTGTTCCCGGAGTCGGCGATTGTACAGCTGGAGTTTGATAAAATCAGGACCCTTTTAGAAGCGCATTGTAAAACTGAATATGCCCGCCTGAAGGCACAGGAACTTCGCATCCATACACGGTTATCCTATATTGAAACAGAATTGCGGCAGACCCATGAATACCGGGGATTGCTTCAGCATGCAGTTTATTTTCCCAATGAGTTTACGGCTAATCTCTCAAAGGAGTTGAAATTGCTGGGTATACCCGGTGCAGTATTATCGGGAGAGCAGTTTGTACAGGTGAGGAAACTGGCTGAGAATATGGAGCGACTTTTTCGCTGGTTTGACAAGGAACGCAGGGAAACCTATCATGGTTTAACCAAAGTAATTGAAAACAGTTATTACGAAAAATCCATCCAGGCAGCGATTAATGAGGTGCTGGATGAAAATGGGAATGTGCTGGATAATGCCTCGGAAGAACTGAGAACGATCCGGATCAGCCTTTACAAAAAACGAAATGATCTGCGGAGGGTTTTTGAACGTATCATCCAGAAATTGAATAAACAGGGATATCTCGCGGATATTGAAGAATCTTTTCTGAATGGAAGGAGGGTAGTGGCTGTATTCGCGGAACAGAAGAGACTGATCAAAGGAATTCTGCATGGGGAGAGTGATACCAGGAAAACAGCTTTCATTGAACCGGAAGAAACCATCGAACTGAACAATGAAGTATACTCCCTGGAGAATGAAGAACGCAGGGAAGTGTACCGCATCTTACGTAGCCTAACTGCCCAGTTATCCTCGCAGGCTCCTTTGCTGAATACGTATTTGCAGATTTGTGGAGAATATGATTTTATTCGCTCCAAAGCCAGGTTTGCCCAGGATTATAATGGTGAATACCCGGTTGTGGTGGACAAAGCACATATCCACCTGGTGAATGCCTACCATCCATTGCTCTTTCTCTATAACAAACGCTCCGAAAAACCAACGATTCCTGTAACACTGACACTGGATGAAAAAAACCGGGTACTCGTAATCAGCGGTCCCAATGCCGGTGGAAAAACCGTAACCATGAAAACGGTGGGGCTTACGCAGATGATGGTGCAGGCGGGATTACTGGTGCCGGTGCATCCTTCTTCCGTATTTGGCATCTTCAAGCAACTCATGATTCATATTGGCGATACGCAAAGCCTGGAGTTTGAACTGAGTACGTATAGTTCACACCTCAAGAACATGAAACATTTCATGGAAGTGGCGAATGGGAAAACATTGTTTTTTATTGATGAATTGGGAAGCGGATCGGATCCTAATCTGGGTGGTGCTTTTGCTGAAGTGATTATGGAAGAGCTTGCGCGAAAACATGCCATGGGAATTGTAACCACCCATTACCTGAACCTGAAAGTAATGGCGAATAAAACGCCGGGTATAATCAATGGTGCGATGGCATTCGACGAGCAGAACCTCCTGCCCATGTACAAACTTATCATAGGCAAGCCGGGCTCCTCTTATACTTTTTCAATAGCACAGCGAATTGGATTGGAAAAACGACTGATCGACCGGGCCCGGAGTATGGTGGATGAAGATCATTTCCGGTTGGATAAATTACTTAACAGAACCGAACAGGATCTGAGGGAGCTGGAAATAAAAGAAAAGGAACTGAACAAACTGCTTCGTGAAAATGAAAAGCTGAAAAAGGAGATGGAGCAGGTGATGGACAAGGAAAAGCATCGCCAGCAGGTAGAATTGTTGAAACAGCAGAACAAGATCACCGAGGACAGGATCACTTACCTTAAAGACATGGAGCGCAAGATCAAACAGATCTTGCTGGAATGGAAAAAGACCGAGAACAAGGAAAAAGTAATGAAGGAAATGTTCTCGCTCCTTTTTAAGAAAGATGAACAAAAGGTAGTCAACAAGCTGCAAAAAAAGATCGAATCCAAATTTGATGAAATAGCTGGTGAAATCGCCATCGGCAGCAAGGTTAAAATGAAACGTAATCACCAGATTGGGGAAGTGATCGAACTTCGCGGCAAACGTGCCGTGGTAAAGATCGGCCTCCTGCCCATGCAGGTTGATCTGAAGGATCTGGTGATGGTGAGGGAGAAGGAAGTGAAAGGTGAAACGTGAGAAGTGAAAATAAGTCAAAGGTGAAAAGTGAAAGGTGAAATAGGAGTATTGCCCGTTTCACCTTTCACGTTTCACGATCTTTCACGTCTCACGTTTCACCTTTCACGTTTACGAGTGTATATACGATTGCAAATGCGAAATCGTTTCCTGCTGGTTGGCAATTACTGCTTTGATCACATCGTTAACGGAAATGATTCCAACCAAATAGTTGTTGTTGAATACCGGCAGGTACCGGATATTGTTGGCAGACATTAACTGCATGCACTCGTCAATGGTGCTATCCGGACTAATACTTGGCAGGTCAGTAGACATAATATCATGCACACGTGTATCAGTTGAGGATTTCCCTTTTAGAATTACTTTACGCGCATAGTCACGCTCAGTAAGAATACCATTATACTGACCATCAGCATCAATCACAAGGATGGATCCAATGTTGTGATCGCTCATAATTTTGAGCGCATCAAGTACTGTAGTGTTAGGAACTACACTAACCAGGTGTCTGTTCTTTCGGGCGAGGATGTCTGCTACTTTTTTCATATCGAAACTTTAGAGTTCCCTTTAAGTTACATATATATTCCGATAATACGAAAAGCAGGGGAGTCCTTATCTTTACTCCTGAACCGAAACGAGAATAGATGAATGAAGAGCAGCAACGACTAAATGATCCGAAATGGAAAAGGTGGGGACCCTATGTGTCTGATCGTCAATGGGGTACAGTTAGGGAGGATTACAGTGAAGATGGTAATACCTGGGAATATGTGACCTATGATATGGCCCGATCGTATGCCTATCGGTGGGGAGAAGATGGCATTGGAGGCATATCGGATCACCATCAGACACTTTGTTTCTCACTGGGGCTTTGGAATAAAAAAGATCCCTGGATCAAGGAACGATTATTTGGGCTTACCGGGCCGAGAGGAAACCATGGAGAAGATGTGAAGGAACTCTACTATTACCTGGATTCCACCCCTACCCATTCCTACATGAAGATGTTGTATAAATATCCTCAGCAGCCCTTCCCATACGATTTATTATATGCTGAAAATGATCGCAGAAGCAGGGAGGAAGCGGAATATGAATTGCTGGATACGGGCATCTTTGATAATGGAGATTATTTTGATGTTTTTTTAGAATATGCGAAAGCTAGTCCGACTGATATCCTGATCAAAATTTCAGTAGCCAACCGCCATAAAGAAGCAGCGGCTATTTCTTTGTTACCAACCCTTTGGTTTCGCAATACCTGGTCCTGGGGACGCGACGATTACAAACCTGAAATGCATGCGGAAGGCAGTAATATCATATCCACCCACCGAAAGCTGGGTACCTATCATCTTTACTGTAATGGCAACCCGGAGTTATTGTTCTGTGAGAATGAAACCAATGGAAAACGCCTCTATGGGAAAAAAGGATTGCAGCCCATTGCAAAGGATGGTATTAATGACTATATCGTACAGAGAAAACGTACGGTTGTAAACAAATCCAAAACCGGCACAAAGGCGGCTGCCCATTATAACCTGATGCTTCGGTCAGGCGAAACCGTTAGTTTGCAACTGAGACTTAGTAAGGAAGCCCTGGATTACCCATTTCATGATTTTGATGCCATCTTCTGGCAGCGACTGGCAGAGGCGGATGGATTTTATGCAGACAAACAGCGGGTGGTTTTGTCGCAGGAAGACCGCATGATCCAGCGACAGGCATTTGCAGGCATGCTCTGGAGCAAGCAATTTTATTATTACGATGTAGAGCAATGGATGCAGGGCGATCCGAATAAACCTGCACCTTTTAACAGGGCCTGGGGGCGTAACAATGACTGGTCGCATCTGAACAATGCAGACATCATATCAATGCCTGATAAATGGGAATATCCCTGGTATGCCGCCTGGGATCTGGCTTTTCATTGCATTCCATTAGCTTACCTGGATGCGGATTTTGCAAAAGGTCAACTGAGCCTGCTGACCCGTGAATGGTACATGCATCCAAACGGACAGTTTCCTGCATATGAATGGAACCTGGGGGATGTAAATCCTCCTGTACATGCATGGGCTACCTGGCGCGTATATGAAATTGACAAGACAAATAATGGAGGGAAAGGTGACCTGAAGTTCCTGGAATCCGTCTATCATAAATTGCTGTTGAATTTCACGTGGTGGGTTAACCGAAAAGACCATGACGGTAACAATATCTTCCAGGGAGGATTTCTTGGCCTGGATAATATTGGTGTATTTGATCGTAGTGCACCATTACCCGGCGGAGGACACCTGGAGCAAAGTGATGGTACATCCTGGATGGCCATGTATTGTCTCAACCTGCTTCGCATTTCGTTGGAGCTGGCCAAACATAATCATGTATATGCGGACATGGCTACCAAGTTCTTTGAGCATTTTGTATACATCGCGAAAGCCATGAATAGTTTTGGTGCCAAAGGCAATGGCCTTTGGGATGAGGTTGATCAGTTTTATTATGATGTATTAAAGAAACCGGATGGCTCTGAACAAACATTAAGAGTTCGTTCCATGGTTGGCATTATTCCACTTTTTGCCGTGGAAGTGATCGAGCATGAGCTCTTTCAGCAGATACCTGAATTTGTAGAACGGATGGATTGGTTCCTGAGGAACAAATCAGCCTATGCATCCGTTATTTCGGAATGGTCCAATATGCTGTCAAATTCCAAGCACCTGCTCTCCCTGATTCGGGCAGATAAACTTGTAGCCATCCTCACCCGCCTGCTGGATGAGACAGAGTTTTTGAGTGAATACGGATTAAGAGCATTGTCCAAATACCATGAAGAACATCCGTATGAAATCAGGGTGGATGGTAATCGATTTGGCGTAAAATACCTTCCTGCGGAATCAGACAGCAGTATGTTCGGAGGTAATTCCAACTGGCGCGGACCCATCTGGTTCCCTCTCAATTATCTGTTGATTGAATCATTGCAACGCTATCATTTTTATTATGGCGATGCGTTGAAAGTGGAATACCCAACCGGCAGCGGGAAATTCCTGAACCTCGACCAGGTGGCAGATGAAATAGCTAACCGCCTGCTGAAGATCTTCAGGAAGGATGATCAGGGAAGAAGAGCCGTTTTTGGTCATTACGACCTCTTGCAAAAAGATCCCTATTTCAAAGATTATCTGCTGTTTTACGAATATTTCCATGGTGATAATGGCAGGGGCGTGGGTGCTTCCCATCAAACCGGTTGGACGGGACTGGTATCCAAATTATTACACCCAAGACATCCCGGACCATGAGAATAAATTTTCGGTTATTTCAGATTGTTAGTATGCTCTTGCCTGCCCTGCTGAATGCGCAGCAAAAGCAGGAACAAACAACTCCAAAAACCGCCCGGGAACTGGGATTGAAAATTGGAGTAATGGCTCCAGGAAAATGGAATGCCATTACCGATGTTTCAGGGGTTAGGGTTGGACATTATACATTGGTTCAGGGGGATTCTGTTCGTACAGGTGTTACCGTTATCCTGCCACATGCAGGAAACCTATTCCAGGAGAAAGTACCAGCAGCGATTTTTACCGGCAATGGATTTGGCAAACTGGCCGGCTCTACACAGGTAATGGAACTCGGCAACCTGGAAACTCCCATTGCCCTAACCAATACGCTGAGTGTTCCGGTTGCGATGCAGGCTTTGGTAAAGTATAGTTTGAAACAATCGGGCAATGAGTCTGCGCAATCGGTTAATGCGGTAGTTGGCGAAACCAATGATGGTTGGCTCAATGATATCCGGGGCATGCACCTGAAGGAACAGCATGTTTGGAAAGCAATTGAGGCCGCTGATTCCGGGAACGTGCAACAGGGCAGCGTAGGAGCCGGAACAGGAACTGTTTGTTTTAATTTTAAGGGCGGTATTGGAACCTCCTCAAGGGTATTGCCTGCCAGTTTGGGTGGATATAAGGTGGGTGTACTCGTACAGACCAATTTCGGAGGTGTATTGCAGGTGGATGGTGTTCCGGTGGGAGAAATCTGGAACCAGTTTTCCTTTAGTAATCATTTGCAGAATCGTGTGGATGGCTCCTGTATGATCGTTGTTGCAACGGATGCACCTATTGATGCCCGAAACCTGGAACGGCTGGCCAAAAGAGCTTTTATGGGAATGGCAAAAACAGGAGGTATTGCATCCAATGGAAGCGGTGATTATGTAATCGCATTTTCTACTTTCAGGGGCAATCGGATTCCACATCAATCAGCCAATCCTGTACAGACCATTCAGCATCTGGGCAATGAGGGTATGTCGCCATTATTCATGGCTGCCATTGAAGCTACTGAAGAAGCCATTCTGAATTCTCTCTTTATGGCTACCACTGTTAAGGGATATAAGGGAAGAACTATTTCATCTATTCCTCTGCCTGATTTGCTGGAAATATTGAAAAAACACCACCAAATACCTGCAACAAAATGAACTACGCCTGTATCAACGGAGAATTTTGCACTACTGATAATGCCATGATAGGCATTCAGGATATGGCCCTGCAAAGAGGGTATGGAATGTTTGATTTCTTTAAGGTAATGGGTGGTAAACCTATATTTCTTGATGATCATCTCGACCGTTTTTGGGAATCTGCGCGATTACTGCGTTTGCCCTTGTCCGTTAGCAGGGAAACATTAACCAAACATATTCATCAGTTGATAGAGATGAACCAGTGGTCGGAGGCAGGTATCCGGATGACGCTTACTGCAGGTTATGCGCCGGATGGATATTCCATTCATGAACCAAATTTTCTAATGAGTGGACAACCTGTTCAATTGCCCGAAACGATTAGTGAAAAAGGACTTCGCCTGTTTTCGTATGCGCATCAGCGGCAGTTGCCCCTGATCAAATCAATTGATTATCTCATGGCTGTCTGGATCCAGCAGGAAGTAAAAAATTCCGGAGCCGATGAAGTACTCTATCACCAGGGGGGCTGGATTACTGAATGCCCAAGGGCCAATATATTCCTTGTTACTGCAGACGGAGTACTGGTAACACCAGGAGAACAGGTTTTGAAAGGTATAACCCGAAAGAAAATTCTTGAAGTTGCAGAAAAAATAGTGAAGATCGAAACAAGGCCTGTTCATCTGGATGAATTCAAAGCAGCGAGGGAAGCCTTTATAACCAGTACCACCAAATTGATTACGCCCATTGCCGCAGTAGATGGAATAGCAGTAGGTACCGGTGGGCCAGGTGAAATAAGCAGGGTTTTATTTGATGAATATTACAAGTTATTACCAATATGAATCGGATAGATCGACTGACAGCAATATTAATCCAGTTGCAATCCCGCCGCCTGGTGAAGGCGCAGGATATAGCCGACCGGTTTGGTATCAGCCTGCGCACGGTCTATCGGGATATCAAAGCCATTGAAGAATCAGGAGTGCCTGTAATTGGAGAAGCCGGACATGGTTATAGCATTATGGAGGGTTACAGACTTCCTCCTGTAATGTTCACCAAAGAGGAGGCGATCTCCTTTCTGACAGCTGATAAACTGATGGAAAAGTTCACGGATGCCGGCTCCAGGAATGCTTTTCAATCAGCAATGTATAAAGTGAGAGCTGTTTTGCGAACCAGTGAAAAAGACTTGTTAGAAAATATAGAAGGACATATTGAAGTGTTGAATCAGCGTGGTTCCTTACATGAACAGCCTGATCTTAAACTGCAGCAAACCATACTCAACAGTGTGGCAGCAAAAAAAGCAGTTTCCATTCACTATTTTTCCAATTATAAAAGAGAACAAACCAGCAGGGTTATTGAACCATTGGGATTATTTTTCATGGGCGGACAATGGCATCTGATTGCCTATTGCAGGATGCGGGCCGATTATAGGGATTTCAGGCTTGATCGTATCAAGGCACTGGAATTGACAGTTGAGCCATTTACTAAAAAGCATATCAGTCTCCAGGAATACATAAGTAAGTCTGAATCCGAACATCCTATGCAGGAAGTAATTATTCGTGTTCCCAAAAAATACCTGTATTACCTCGGTGATCAGAAATTTTATATGGGATTGATTCGCGAAACAGAATACGGTGAAGAAATGGAACTGCAATTCATGACTTCCTCTTTAGGGGGATTTGCCCGCTGGCTGATCATGTTCGGAGATATAGCAACTATTCTTTATCCTAAAAAGCTGCAACAGGATGTTCATAAGCTCGCTGCAGCCATTCAGGATAAAATAGAAGCAGCTTCTGGTACTTTAGAACAGCCAGCTGCCAAGGTTTAAGGCGCTTATCGAACTAATTTTACAGAATTTAATTTCTGTGTATGAAGCGAGCTACCAGGTTGGGAATCCTGCTGTTATTATTACTGAATACTGCTGTGTCAGCGCAGGAAACTATAGCAGATAATCCCATCAATATTATTCCAAAGCCACTCGAACTGGTAAGGGGTAAAGGACATTTTACCATACTTCCCACCACACAAATAAAGTACAATCCGGTTTATGCGGAACTGGCAGAAGCAGGTGTTTTTCTGAATAAGAGACTGAAAGAAATCAGCGGTTATTCCTTACCGGTAGGAAATGCTGCTTCAAATAGTATCGAGCTGTTGCTGGTAGAAAATATGGGACAGAATAAGGAAGCATATGCCTTGTCTGTACAAGCCGATAAAATCAGTTTATCTGCTCCATCGAAAGCCGGACTGATCTTTGGAATGCAATCACTGCTGCAATGTTTGCCGGCAATCCGGACCAATGCTAAGCTGGAAATCCCCGTGATGGAAATTCGCGATCAGCCCCGCTTTGGATACAGAGGAATTATGATTGATGTAAGCCGCCATTTTTTTGCTCCTCAGGCAATCAAAGACATCATCGATCTATTATCGGCGTATAAAATGAATGTGTTTCACTGGCATCTCACAGATGATCCGGGATGGCGGATCCAGATTGATAAATATCCCGCTTTAACCAATATGGCTGCCTGGAGAGTGGATCGCTCAGGTATTCCCTGGAATGAGCGCAAAGCTGCTCAGCCGGGAGAAAAGGCGACTTATGGCGGGTATTATACTAAGGATCAGATACGGGAAATAGTTGCTTATGCGACAGAAAGAAATATCACCATCATTCCAGAGATTGAAATGCCAGGACATTCTGTGGCAGCAGTATCTGCCTATCCATTTTTATCCTGCACCGGGCAGCAACAGGCATTGATAACTGGCGGACAATACCCTGCCGGTATTCAAACAAATTATTGTCCGGGTAATGACAGCTCTTTTCTTTTCCTGCAGGACGTACTGGATGAAGTACTGGAATTGTTTCCATCCCGCCTTATTCATATTGGGGGTGATGAAGTGGACAAAAGATCCTGGCAGCAATGCAGCAAATGCCAGGCACGTATGAAAAAAGAGGGATTGAAAGATGAAAATGAACTACAGAGTTATTTCATCAAACGCATGGAGAAATACCTGAATGCAAAAGGAAGGCAGATAATTGGCTGGGATGAAATATTGGAAGGAGGACTAGCACCCGGTGCCACTGTAATGAGTTGGAGAGGAGAGGCTGGTGGTATAGAAGCTGCAAAAATGAAACATCCCGTGGTGATGACTCCGGGGTCGCCCCTGTATTTTGATCATTACCAGGCTGGTCCCGCCGGAGAGCCAATTGCATTTGGTGGATTTAATCCGCTTAAAAAAGTATATGCCTATGAGCCTATTCCGCAGGAACTGCGAAACACCGAATTTGCTAACTATGTGATGGGGGCGCAGGCCAATCTGTGGACTGAATCCATAGAAACCCGCGAGCACCTGGAGTATATGTTATTGCCCAGGATGATGGCGCTGGCTGAAGTGGTTTGGTCAAAACCCGAGGCACGCAACTGGGTGGATTTTCGCACCAGGCTGGAAGCACATTTCACTGGACTGGCGCAAAAAGGGTTTCGGTTTAGTGAAGGAAATTTTACTGTGGGTATCAAGCCGCTGATAGCAGAAGGACAATTAAAAGTGGCTTTGGAAACCGAGGCACTGGATGCTACTATTCATTATACACTGGATGGCTCTTATCCCACTACCGGGAGTCCGTTTTATACAACTCCGATTACCATCAATGGCAATACAACATTGAAAGCCATAACGGTTAAAAATGGACGGGTGAAAGGTAATGAACCGGCGGTGCAGCAGTTTGTGAAACATCTTGCTACTGGAAAAACAGTTACTTACCAATACCCCAATTCCAATTCTTATATGGCGGATGGTCCTAATTCGCTTACAGATGGAATTCGCGGAACCGGCCAGGTTGGCAAATACTGGCATGGCTTCAGTGGAAAGGACATGGTAGCAACCATTGATTTGCAGAAACTTCAAACGGTACGGGAAGTTAGTGTCGGGGTAATGCAGCATTATAAGGACTGGATCTTTTTCCCAACCGGAGTGCGTGTTGAAGTATCAACTGACGGTAAAAATTACAAACTGGTTGGTTCGTATACGAACAGGATTGCTGCGGAGGAAACCAAATCCATGCAGGAGGATTTCAGAATCGCATTTTCGCCTAAGCAGGCCCGTTATATCAGGGTTACGGCGAACGTGTTGCCTGCTTGTCCGAAGGGGCATCCGGGAGAAGGTCAGGCTGCCTGGTTGTTTGTGGATGAGATCCTGGTGAAATAAAATTATTCAAAGGGAAACTTCAGTCCGATTTGCCGGCGCACGGTATCCATAATTTCCTGGATACGGAGGGATTGGTCAAATCGCATAACCGGACTTTCGGTCAGGTCTTGCCGTAAGCAATCCGTAACATGTTGCATTTCAAAATGAAAGCCTCTGGTGGTGCGGCCATCAGACCAGGTTTCCAATAGTTCATCCTCATTGGAATAGCGTTCGATGGTAGTGGAGCGCCAGAAGCTGGGTAGTTTAATATAACCGGTGCTGCCAAACAGGTAACCTGTATTCGTGCCTTTGGAAACGATGGAGGTGTACAGGTTGGCGCTGGTGCTTCCATACTCGAGCAGGATACCGGTGCGTTCATCCACACCACTTGCTGAAAGTTGTGCAGAGGCTATGATTTTAAACGGTGACCGATCCATAAAATAATTCGCGAAGGCAATGGGGTAGATTCCAATATCCAGTAAAGCACCCCCGGCAAGCGCCGGGTTCCACAATCGCTCCACAGTTGGTTCAGAAGGAAAGCAGAAATCAGCCTGGATTAATTTTAAATCACCAATTCGTCCTTCATGAACCCAGTTTCTGGCTATTTCAAGAGCTGGAATGAAATAGGTCCACATCGCTTCCATCAGAAACTGATTGTTGCTTCTCGCAATCGAAATCAGGTCCTTCAATTGCCCCTGGTTCACACAAACAGGTTTCTCACAGAGCACGGCTTTCCCTGCTTGTAATGCTGCACTTGCCTGGCTGAAGTGAAAACTGTGGGGCGTTGCAATATAAACTGCGTCGATATCAGGATGGTGTATCAGTTCTTCGTAATTCAACGCCTGGGGAATAGCAAATTCATTGGCAAACCCCCGGGCTTTTTGTGCTTCACGGGATCCAATTGCGAGGAGATCCGCTCCATTCAGGTATTGGAAATCGGTGGCGAAGGCCCGGGCTATTTTTCCAGCCCCCAAAATTCCCCAGCGAATGTTTTTTGTATTGTTCATGTTATGTTCTGTTTTGTTCCTGCAATACACGGGCAGTTACCAGTGCCTGTCCCGTATGACGCATCATATGTTCTGCGGCATGAAATACGAGTCCAAACTGAGTGGTTGGTATTTTTTTTCTGCCGATATACCTCACTGCTGTTGGCGCATCTTCTCCCATGGTGGTAAGTTCCTGCAGACAGGTTTCTACCTGGGCATGTAATGCCTCTAATAAATGCCCGGGCGTTATTTGTTCATTTCGGACACCCTCTGTTTTCAGGTAACTGAGTTGTGCATCCGAAAGGCTGTTTTCTTTGGCGTAAGTATACAAACGATCCAGCACTCCAACAATATGCTGCAGGTGAAAACCAATGGATGCCATACCATAAAGTGGTTCCCAAAGTAATGCATCGGGTATGTTTTGAAGCGCCTGCTGCAATTCATCCCTCGATTGTAGCATAGCATGGGCAGCAGGCTGAAAGATGGGATGTATACCTTCTATCGGACCTCTTTGCCACCATTCCAGTGCAGGTGTGGTTGATTCAGTCATGATTTCGTTTGTTGGTTAGTGTTAGCGAAGCTTAACTCTCAACAGGTACATATCTGCAGTAATGTAAAGTGTTTTTTCATCTGCGGATAAGGCACAGTTGGAACTTGGTACTGGTAATTTAATGCGCCCCAGTGGTTGAGCGTCTTTATTAAAAATCCAGATGCCGCCCGGACCGGTAGCATACACATTACCGGACTTGTCAATTTTAAAACCATCTGGTCCGCCGGGAGTAGTTTTGGCATAATTGCTGGCATCAAAGAAAATGCGGGCATTTGTCAGGCTGTCGCCATTTCCAAGATCAAACGCATACCAGACCGCTTTTTCAGATTCCGAGTTGGCAACGATCAGGGTTTTGCCATCGGGCATTAAACCGATTCCATTCGGACGATTGATACTATCAACCAGCAGGTCTACCTTTCCGTTTGTGCCTACCCGGTAGACACCCTGGTAAGGTGCCGCTTTTGTACTGTCGTCTATATATTTTTCAAGTCCGTAAGGTGGATCGGTAAAATAGATATCTCCATTCGGATGCAGAACAGCATCATTGGGGCTATCAAATTTTTTTCCCTGGTACTCACCGGCAAGGGTTGTGAATTTGGGTTCGGGTTTGTTAATCGGCGCCTCCATCCGGGCAATGCGGCGATCACCGTGCTGGCATAAAATAAGTTGGCCGGTTTTGTCAAGCAGCAATCCGTTAGAACCAAGTTCTCCCCCTCGGGGTGTTTCACCTGTATAACCGGCTGGTTTCAGGTATAGTTCTTTACCACCTTTTTCGGACCATTTGAAAATTGCATTATTGGGAATATCTGAGAACAGCAGCATCTGTTCGGATTCCACCCAAAGGGGTCCTTCACTCCATTCAAAGCCATCAGCAACGATTTCTACTTTGGCATCGGTGCTTACGAGTTCCCGAAAGGTTGGATCCAATTCTTCAATAGAACCAAGCTGCTCATAGGTTTTGGAGCCTGAACAGGCCATAACAAAACCAATACTGCAGGTTATCAGCAGTTTCTGACAGATTTTTCGGTAACTTAAATCAATAATGAGTGGCATGGCATTCGTGTTTGATAGCCTGAAAATACAACTTCTAAAAAAGCCTGCTGATGCAACGTCGAAAATTCCTGAAGCTTTCTTCCACTGGTTTACTGGTTCCGGCATTACCGGGCTTTATTACTCTTACCAAGTATGCAAAATATAGAACTGCCCTGATCGGTTGTGGCTGGTGGGGTATGAATATCCTTCGGGAAGGCATTGCAGCTGGTTCTTCCAAAGTTGTGGCAATTTGTGATGTGGATGGCAGACACCTTAAAGCAGCTGGGGCTGAGATCAGTACATTGAATGGAGATCAACCAAAAGCGTATAAAGATTACCGTGAATTGCTACAGAAGGAAAAGCCTGAAGTTGTGATAGTGGCCACACCGGATCACTGGCATCCTTTGATCTGTATAGCTGCTATTGAATCAGGTGCGCATGTGTATGTTGAGAAACCAATTGGTCATACCATCAATGAAGGCAAAGCAATGGTAAAAGCAGCAAGGGCCGCAAACAGGGTAGTGCAGGTAGGTACACACCGGAGGGTATCCCCGCATAACAAGTCTGCCATGGAATTTTTGAGATCCGGAAAAGCCGGTAAGATTGGCATGGTAAGAGCTTTTGTGCATTATGGAGGCGGACCGGGAGAGAAAATCCCGGATTCAGAAGCTCCTGCCGAACTGGATTGGGATTTCTGGTGCGGACCAGCTCCCTACAGACCGTATAATTCGGCTATCCATCCCCGTGGGTTCCGGCAATTCATGGACTATGCCAATGGTCAGTTAGGAGATTGGGGTATTCACTGGATGGATCAGATTCTCTGGTGGACAGAAGAAAAGGGTCCGCGTAAGATCTTCTCAAGCGCATCCCGTCAAATAAGAAAAGATACAACGGATGCCCCTGATACCCAGGTTGTCAATTATGAATTTGAATCCTTTCAGGCGGTTTGGGAACATCGGCTTTATGCAGCTAATGAAGCCGAGAAAACCAATGTAGGCTGTTATTTCTATGGCACGGAAGGAACTTTCCACCTGGGGTGGCTGGATGGCTGGACTTTCTATCCCTCCAATAAAAATAAGCCGGTTATTCATGAAGAACCGAAACTTCACACGGTGGACAATCACAATGTAAAGGAGTTATGGGCGGATTTTATTGCAGCCATTGAAAACAAACGGCGACCCATATGCGATATTGAAATTGGTCATCGATCAACTAATATGAGTTTGCTGGGGGTGCTATCTGCCAAAGCCGGAAGAAGCATAGAATGGAATGTTGATACCGAGCAGATCCTGAATGATCCGGAAGCGGCCAAACTTTTACAACGACCTTATCGGGGTCCCTGGACCTATCCGGTTTGAAAATGATTATTTTTCGAATTTCAAAACAAGAGATTCATAGGCAGGGACCTGAACACTGATACTGCCTTCACCTTTACTAACGGTAAGCAATAATTGATTTTTCCCAAACAGCACCTGGCTCGTAGGATAAGTACCATTATTCACAGACCATTTTTGTATCAGATCTGAAGGAATAGTTAGTTTTCCTGAATAAAGCTGGTCGGAAAAATTACTGAGAACAATTAGTTTGGTTTTGTCATCCCATCGGCTAAATGCAAATAGTTTATCGTGATAACTGTCTGTATGTTGCCGGTTGTGAAACTGGATTTCAGCGTAGTTGCCTTTTAAAACGGGCTCACTGATGGTAAACTGCAACAATTCCTGGTAGAAACTACGTAATTTCCTTTCCAGCTCGCTGGATTGTCCGCCATCAAATTTCCCCTTATTCATCCATCGTTGGTGATAAGGAACACCTGCATAATCAAAAATACTGGTGCGGGTGGGCTGCCCGAATCCACCTGCTTCAGCGCCGGGTTCCCCGAGTTCCTGTCCAAAATAAATAAGGGTGGGAGAGGTAGAAATGAGGGCAGAAACGACCATCGCCGGTTTGGCTTTTTCGGGATTTCCGGCAAAAGCGGGACTGGCAATTCGTTGTTCATCGTGGTTCTCGAGGAAGTGTAACATGTGGTGTTCAATATCCGCCATTCCCTTTTGAATAGCTGCGAGGTTATCGGTACTTCCATGACCCTGGATGATGTGCTTCAAAGTGTCGTAAAATTCAACTTTATCGTAGAGATAATCCATCTTTCCCAAATAGATATATGGACGGTAAAGGCTTGGGTTGTACACTTCAGCCAGCAACAATGCTTTGGGATAGCTGGTTTTGATGGAGGAATTCATATAACTCCAGAATTCAACCGGTACCATTTCTGCCATATCAAAGCGAAATCCATCAACACCCATATTCAGCCAGTACAGGGCAATATCCCTGAATTTTTTCCAGGAAGAGGGGACGGATTTATTCTTCCAGAATTGGAAGTGGTCATCAATGCCAAGATTGGCGTACGTAGTGGGTAGGGTGTCAAAGTCTTTGCTGCCATCCGGACGAATGCCATAATTGATCTTCACGGTTTCATACCAGTCGTCCTGTTTCGGTTGGGCAAGCCGACTTCCATTGCCGGTCCATTTAGCAGGTAGTTCATGAAATTTACCATCACTCAAAGGATGAGGAGCGCCTCCCAGGGGTTTATATCCAACGGCGACGGGTACCCGAAAACTATCACCAGGCAGGTAATAAAAATTATTTTCGCGATGGTATTCTTTGGAAATGTCATCATCCACTCCAAAATCCCGCACACTATCAGGTTTGGAAAGGGAAATGTAGTGCCTGGCAACATGGTTGGGAACAATATCGATGATAAGTTTTAATCCGTTTTTATGCGTTCTGTCAATGAGTGCTTTGAACTCATCCAGACGTTTAGCAGGATCAATTGCCAGATCAGGATTTACATTATAATAATCTTTCACTGCATAAGGGGAGCCGGCTCTTCCTTTCACCACGTCCGGATCATCTGCTGAAATGCCCACTGCCGAATAATCCCGGATTACTGCATGATGAGGCACACCGGTATACCAGATATGGGTAACACCTAAGTTGCGGATGGATTGCAGGGCGGTGTCAGTAAAATCATTGAATTTTCCCACACCATTTTCTTCGATGGTACCCCAGGGTTTGTTAGTAGTATTGGTATTGCCAAACAGCCGGGTAAATACCTGGTAAATGACAATTTTTTTCTCATTAACGGCATTGGATCCGGATGGCTGATCAGAAGGCTTTTGTTTACATCCAGGAGCCATGACAAATAGTGTTATAAATAATATGGTTGCTTTCATTTTTTCAGGAGTTTGTTGTGAAGGATTTTTTCCAGCACAGTTTCTTTCAGGGATCTTGAAATGCTCACTTCCATATCCTGCAATTGAATAAGATTACCTTCAACACCTGTAATTTTATTCATGTTAATGATGCTCGATTTATGTACCTGGATAAACTGATCGGGTAATTGTTCCAGAACTTGCTTCATGGTCATGTGTACCAGGTGTTTTTGTGTGGAGGTATGAATGCAAATATAATTCTCCATACCTTCCAGCAGCAGGATCTCATTCCATTGGAGTTTTAGGTATTTTCCATCTGATTTGATAAAAAATTCATCTGACCCGGAGGATGTTTCGTTCTTGTAAAAATAGTCCCGGGCTTTATTAGCGGATTTTAAAAATCGATCGAACGAGATTGGTTTTAACAGGTAATCCAGCACATCCAGTTCATATCCTTTGATGGCATATTGTTCATAGGCAGTTGTGAAAATAACTTTCGGTGGGTGGGCGAGTGATTGCAACAGGTCAATCCCACTGATATAGGGCATTTCTATATCGAGGAATACCAGGTCAACCGGCTGCTGGTGAAGTTGGTTGTTGAGGCTTACAGCGTCTTCGCATTCAGCCAAGAGGGTCAGGAAATCAATTTTTTCAATATAGTTTCGAAGGCCAGCTCTTGCAATAGGCTCATCATCTGTTATGAGGCAGGTGATTTTCATAATTCGATACTAAGTTCGGCATGAAACATGCTATCCGTTTTTTGATGTTGAAACCGGTGTTTGCCTGGATACAGTAAATGTAACCGTTTTTGAAGATTTGTCAACCCAATGCCCCCTTTATTGTGGTTTTGGGCAATGGCAGGAATGGAGTTGGTAACCTGATACTGTAGTTGTCCGTTTTCCAGTTTGATATCAATGTTGATTTTATAGGTGCCCCCGACGTACTTAAAGGCATTTTCTACCAGGGGCAGCAGCAGCAGCGGATATAGTTGTGCCTCATGGGTGGATGAAGGCCAGTTGATGACCAGATCCAACTGACTGTTCGCGCGTTGTTGTTGCAGGTCGATGAAATTCTTCAAATGGGTAAGTTCGCGCTCCAATGGTACTTTTGCATCCTGATCGTACAACTGATAGCGAAGTAAATCAGCCAGTTTTTCCAGAGTAAAACGGGCGCTGGAATTCTTTTCATCAATCTGGAAATACAAGGTATTCAATGCGTTGAACAGAAAGTGCGGGTGAAACTGAGCTTTGAGTAACTGCAGTTCATTTTCCAGTTTGTCCTTATTGATTCTTTCCAGTTGTAATGTCTGTTCATAGGTGGTATGAATGTATTGTTGTCCCTGTTTAACGCTAAAGTAAAACAACCAGAAGCTGACAATGGTAAAACTCAGGATGACTACATCATACCATTGCAAACCATCATCTGTCCATTGGGCAAGTGGAAACACAAAACAGATCACAACCAATTCCAGGTAAACGGCAAGTGATAAAAACTGTTTGAGCGAAGCGGAAGGCCCCGGTTGAATTTTGTTATCGTCCGCCAGTTGCTGAAGAAAGCTGTTGGTCACAAATTCAAAAATGAAACTGATCAGCACACAGCCCAGTATTTCCGCCAAATTGGTTTGAAGCGGGCGCAACCAGAATTTGGTTTCAGATATAACGTCGTTGAGTAACCGAACAAAACCATAGGTCATCATTCCGTAGAGTATGATGAACAGAATCCTGCGAAGAGGCCAATTTTGTTTGGCGACCTTTTTAAATGTATCGGATTGAATGAGCAGCATACGGCGTCAGGATTGTTTTTTTGAATCGGATTTCATACCGAAAAGTATTCCAATTGAAGGGAAAGGTCGGATAAACAGGTGAAAAATAAACAGGCAAAGGAAGAGAGTTGTCAGGGTTAGAAAAACCCATTTAAAGAATACTGTATCTGGGGTCTGGACTACATAATAAGCAAGGATTACGATAATTGTCTGATGTAAAATATAAAAAGGATAAATAAGCTGGTTAACATAGGGCAAAAAAGAGTGAGATTTGTTCAGGTATTTTTTGCCATATCCCACCAGGGTAAATACCCAGAGCCAGGTTAGAACAGGTTGACGTGCAAGGTATAGCCAGGTAAACCAGGAGTTGGTGTCATGGCTGCCATCAAACCAGTTATAGTCATTCCAGCGAAGCGCATTGATCAGTATTAAAAGTAAAAAACCAAGGCTTAGGGAAAGTCGGCGATTGCGTTCCAGGCTATCCAGGAGAGTTGGTTCAATGAGACAAACGAAACCCGCCAGTACAAAAAGCAACCAGTAAATAAAGTAAACCGGATCGTCAACAAGAGCATTCGTTTGGGGATAATGTAAAATGCCCGCAGTGTAAATAAGTACGGAAGGTACCATCAGTAAATAAATCCGTTTTCCTTTTGACAGCCGGACAAGAAACCGTTTGAAACCATCGGCGCTGCTACTTTTACACCAGGTAAAAAATGGCGCGAACAGTATATCATATAGAAACAGATAGGCAATAAACCAGAGGTGATGCCAGCTCATATTTCCTTCCGGATAGGGGCCAGAGGAGAAAAGCTGGCTATAAAAATCCAGGAAGCTACCTGTATAACCCTGATGTTTTCTTTCCATATACACCTGGGGCGGAATAATGAGCAGCATGCCTGCTACCAATGGCAGGAACAGTCTTTTCAGCCGGAGTAAGATGAAAGATCCGGCCGTTCTTTTTTTGACCATATACCAGGTAACTGCGCCGGAAAGGAAAAAGAGCAGGGGCATTCTGAACCGGCTGAGGAAGAAATTAAATTCATCCAGGAGATTACTTTTCTCCAGGTTATTGATATGCCAGGGATCATCCGGGATAAAGGGTCGGGCACTATGGTAAAGTAATACACCGAGAATGGCGAGGACCCGGAGCCAGTCGATAAAGGCAAGACGGGTAGAAGGTTGGTTCATATAGAAATCTTTTCACAAACCTAGCAGAACTATGGAAGGTGAATGGGAGGGTTTGACGAACTGTCAGAATTCTTTGACGAATTACAGGAGCACTTAAAATCGAAGGTTGCAGTAGTATGCCCGGGTACTATCAGTTGATAAAAAGAGCAGTTGTTCTGACTTAGCTTTTGGGTCGGTAAACTTGAAAGCAAGTGCGGAATCACCCAGTGCAGCAGTAACAAACCAGGACGGCTTTTCGTTCACGGCCGGCTCGGCAAACTGTATGCCTTCCTTATTCAGTTTAGTAAATTGATAAGGATGTTGTGCAATAATTCTGGCAGCTTCCTGGGGGCAGGTGGTAAATTCCAGCCAGATGCAGCAATCCACAAGAGGTACTACGCGATCTTTGGAATTTATAACCTGCAGGCAGGATTGATTAGTGTTGCCAAAAAGATCAGTATAGATTGCATCACCTGGTCTGGGTTCAATCGCTTTTTCCACTTTGCCGGCAACTTTGTGGTAAGTTTTGGAAAGAATATGATATAAGCTGATACTTCCAGTGATAATGGAGAGTGCCAATGGAATAAGTGATACCAAAGCAAGGCTCTTTTTCTTTTGGTAGATGCTGATCGCCAGAAGGCAAACAAACCCAAGAAATAGTCCGATAGTAATTAGAATCCATGTCCACATAGAAGTAATATAAGGAAGATTTTTTAAATAAACTGCGGTATCAGGCTTTTGCCGGGATACCTTTTACGGTAATACCAGCTGGAACATCCTGTGCAATAACTGCGCCATCGGCAATGATGGGGTTGATCGATTGAATGCATCAGGATCGAACGAATGTTTTGGATCTTATAAAAGATTTGAATTGAATAGGTGCTGCAATAAAGCCATTGACATTGGCAAATATCAAAGCCAAACTGACCCCGGCAATTCCCAGCTTAAGCGTTTCAATAAAAAAATAGGCTGCTGGAAAAAACAGAACCAGTAAAGCAATAGATATATATAATTGAACATTCAGTATTCCCATGCCATTCAGAAAATAAACATAGATCATACTATAGGTATAAAGGCCCATATAAATGGCAATCCCTATGCTGGTTATCCATCGAACTTCCACACTATTGCCAAGCCACCAATCAAATAGATAAGGTGATATCACCAAAAGAATGGCAAGTCCTGCCATTGCCAATAACCATTTTTTCTGAAGGGCGTTAGCTGTTGATCGAATCCATTCAAAGTCGTTTTTAGCGATGGCTTCACTTGCAGCGCTCCAAATAGGTGTAATCAGTATGTTGAATGCCATGGTTACCACACTGAAAAGTTTATATGCAACATTGTATTCCACTACATCTGCGGAGGAGAGGTGTCGACTTATAAGCACATTAGCAATATGCAACTGAAAAATTGAAACCACCTGTACTATGAAAAATTTACCGCCCAGGGAAAACAAAACCCTGACCTCTTGCCGATTGATACCATTTAAGACTGGTTTCAAATCCGGGCGATCAATAAAAAATAATTTAGCAGTAAGGATGCAAAGTGCCAATATTGTTCCGCTTACAAATGCAAGCCCCATCCAGAATAAACCAGTTATACCAGCCATTTTGAGCAATAACATCATTATTAAAGAGATCAGGCTACCCAGTAAAAATGTCATGCCCACCATTGCGGAATTTTGTAACGCATAATATATGGTATTGATCAGTTGAGCGGTGAATTGCACACAAAAAGTAATGATAATTATATGGAAAAGGGACTGAAATTCTGAGCCTCGGTTTGGGTTCAAACCTAATAGGCTTACCCAGTCTATTTCGAGATTAAATACAAACCAGATTCCAGCTATTACAAGTGAAATAAGGGCTGTAAATAAATATGCAGTGCCTATAAGTCTGCGGCCTGTTTCAAGTTCACCTTTTGCCAGCGCTTCCGCAAGTTTGTTTCGTAGCCCGTTTCCTATGCCCAGATCAAAAAAACTGGCCATAGTTATCAATGAACTGATGGTTAGCCAGATTCCATAGTCTTCTGTATTGGTAAAATCGAGGCTTACGGGTACTAAAATAAAGTTGATAAGAATACTTGCCCCTTTAATAAAAACTGAGTTTAATATATTACGATTGACACGAACGGATCGCTCATCGTCCTTATTCAATAGAAGGGGTATTTTTTTTAAAGAGTTTTTACCAAACATTTTTTCTCGCGATATTCAGCATAATAATCCAGGTGTATTACCAACCAGTTTCTACAAACGAACTGCTTTTCCCGATGCTGCAGCACGATAGATGGCTTCCACGATCCGGATATCCCGCAGTCCTTCTTCTCCTGGCACTGCTACCGGCCGGTTGTTCAGGATAGCCAGTGCATCGGTATCCATTTGCATGGTCTGTTGCATGGGTACCGAATAGGAGTGCTGAATTCTTCCTAATGGACTTGTTACAGTTTGTCCATTGTAGGCCTGATACGGATTTACATTAATTTCTCCTTTTTCACAGCGGATATCCAGGAAGTTGATGTTTTCACCAAAACTTGTTTTGATATCTGCCATTACGCCGCCAGGAAATTCCAGTTTGGCAACAGTAGTTTCATCCAGTCCGTTTTTGTAAATATCGGGCCGGGTTGTAGATGTAGTGGCAGATAGTATACGTATTGGTTCCATACCGGTACCAAGTCTTGCTCCCTGTATGGAATAAACGCCCATATCATAAAGCACACCACCCCCCATTTCTTTTTTCTGTTTCCAGTGATCCGTTCGGTTATCGCGATAGCCGGCAGCACAGTTGAGTGATTTCACTTTGCCTAAAGCCTGTTCTTGGATCAGCTTACGCCAGGCTTTGGTATTCGGTTCATGTTGTAAACGATAGCCGATGGATAAGGTTCTTTTATTAGCGCTGCAGGCAGTAATCATGTCCCCGCATTCCTGTTCAGTCATCGCCATTGGTTTTTCACACCAAACATGTTTGCCGGCATTTGCAGCACGGATGGTATATTCCTTGTGCATAGAAGGAGGTAAGACAACATATACTACATCGATGTCGGGGTTATTGGCGATCTGATCAAAGTTGCTGTAGTTGTAAATATTTTTCTCAGGTATATTGTATTTTTTCTGCCAGGCAATAGCCTTTGCCGGAGTACCTGTAACAATACCAGCCAGGTAACAATGTTGGGTTTGCTGGAGCGCGGGTGCCAGCAGATCAGTACTGTAATAACCAAGTCCAACTAACGCAACCCCCAAACGTTCTTTCTTTTTTCCGGTTGCCGCGATCAAACTATTAGGAGAAAACAGCAGTAATCCACTGCCTGTCACCAGGGTTTTGATTGCATTTCTGCGGGTGGTGGAGTTCATGGTATTATATTTATGAATCCAAACTACTAAACATGTCTGATTTTTCAACCAGTAATCGTCGGGGTTTTATTACTTCCATAGCCCGGCTCAGTGCATTGAGTGTAATTAGTTTGTCGCCGGTAAAGGGATTTTCGGCTCCATTACGCAATGCATCCGTTTCAATTATAACCGGGCCATACCTGCAATCAGCAGGCACAACCAGTATGAGTATCCGATGGATTACCAGCGAAAACTGCTATGGATGGGTGGAATATGGTGAAACAGCTGCACTCGGCAAAAAAGCACATACAGTAACAGATGGGTTGGTTAATGCGCATTCACGGATCCAGGAAGTTGTGCTAACCGACCTGGTGCCGGGCCAGCAGTATTATTACAAAATTGCATCAAAGGTAATTCTGGATTTTCAACCGTATAAACTGATATATGGAGAAACTACTTACAGTTCCGTATATACGCTGCAAACCATTGATCCGCATGCCATGCAAACAAACTGGTTGGTTTTAAATGATATTCATGACAGGCCGCACTCCTTTGGTGAATTAATCAGACATGCAGGAGAAGCTCCCTATGATTTCGTATTTCTGAATGGTGATATGTTTGACTACCAGACCGATGAACAGCAACTCATCGATCATTTGATTCATCCCTGTACCGAAACGTTTGCAACGAAAAAGCCATTTATGTTTGTTCGGGGCAACCATGAAACGCGGGGGAAATTTGCAAGGCAGTTAAGGGAGTATTTTACCAATCCAGGCGGGCAATATTTCAGTTTTCAGACCGGACCGGTATTTACTGTGGCACTCGACACCGGTGAAGATAAGCCAGATTCTGAGCCCGTATATGCAGGCATCGTTGATTTTGATCAGTATCGCCGGCAACAGGCTATGTGGTTGGAAAAACAATTACAGAGCAGGGCCGCTAAGAAAGCTTCGTTTCGGGTAGTAATGATGCATATTCCTACGTTTTATTCAGGTGACTGGCATGGTACCATGCATTGCAGGGAATTGTTTTCACCGCTGTTTGATCGGTACAAAGTAGATCTGGTCATAGCCGGACATACGCATAAACATGGAATACATCCGCCGGTTAAAGGGCAGCACAACTATCCTATAATTATTGGAGGTGGGCCAAAGGATGGAAAGAGGACCCTTATTAAAGTCAGTGCTGATTCGAAACAGTTATTGGTAAAAATGCTGGGTGATGATGGTGCTGAATTGGGTGAATACAAAATAAATTAGTGCATGCTATCTGAAAAGTGCTCAATAAAACTCCTTTATATTCGGTCTGTAAAACCCGATTTGCCATGATAAAACGTTTTTCCTTCCTCCTCAGTATGCTTTTCTTCTTTGCCATCCCATCCCTGATTGCGCAACCAGCTGAGCAATTGGTGAAAATTCTGGTGGCACCGGATCATACCAGCTGGCAATACCAGCCTGGTGAAAAAGTAAAATTTGGAGTAAGTGTATATCAATCGGGTAATTTGTTGAAAGATGTTGCTATTCGTTATGAAATTGGTCCTGAAAAATTAAAGCCTGTATTGATTGATTCTGTATTTCTTAAAACTGGTCAGATTGTTTTGGATGCCGGAACCATGAAAACGGCGGGATTTCTTCGCTGTGTTGTAACGGTGATGGTTAATGGAAAAACCTATCGTGGTTTGGCAACGGCGGGATTTGCTCCTTTAACCATTCAGCCCACAGTGGAATCACCTGCAGATTTTGTATCCTTCTGGAATAAAGCAAAAGAAGAGCTGGCCGGTATTCCAATGGATGCAAAAATGGTTTTACTTCCTGATCGAAGTTCAGAGAAAGTAAATGTATACCACCTGAGTCTGAAAAATATTGGTAATTCCCGTGTTTATGGAATTCTTTGTGTTCCTAAAGCTCCGGGTAAATATCCTGCCTTGTTAAGAGTGCCTGGCGCAGGTATCAGGCCTTATAGGGGTGATATCGCCACTGCCGAGAAAGGTATTATTACACTTGAAATCGGAATTCATGGAATTCCGGTGAACCTTGATGATGAAGTTTATTCCAATCTTTCTTCAGGGGCATTAAATGGCTATCCTTCCCTGGGGATGGATGATAAAAACCGGTTTTATTACAAGCGGGTTTATCTGGGATGTGTTCGGGCCAATGATTTTCTCACCAGTCTGCCTCAATACAATGGCAAGAGATTAGGTGTTTGCGGTGGAAGTCAGGGTGGGGCTTTATCCGTTATAACCGCTGCATTGGATGAGCGCGTCAACTACCTGGCTGCGTTTTATCCTGCTTTAAGTGATGTAACCGGATATTTGAAAGGCAGAGCTGGAGGTTGGCCTCACTATTTTGATGACAACAATAAGACCTACAATACTACCCGGGAAAAAATGACAACTATTGCATATTACGATGTGGTCAATTTTGCCCGTAACCTGAAAGCGGAAGGTTATTATGCATGGGGATTTAATGATGAGGTTTGTCCGCCCACTTCTATGTATGCTGCTTACAATGTGATCCAGGCCCCTAAGGAACTGGAGCTTTTCCTTGAAACCGGTCACTGGACCTTCCCGGAAGAAAGAGATAGTTTCACGAACTGGATAACAGGGAAACTATTAAAATAGTATCAGACTTTCAATGAACCCCGAAATCCTCTTGCTGCATAGTAGGATTCTGCGCCGTTGTGGTAAATGAAAACCCTTCCGAATCGCTGGTCGCCAAATATAGCGCCTCCCAGTTTTCGAATAGGTGTTGGTGTTAGTAGCCAACTCGATGTTTTGAGGTCGTAGTTGCCTGTTTGCTGAAGTTGATGGTATTCCTCTTCCGTTAATAGCTCAATTCCCATTTCTGCTGCAATATTGATGGCGCTGTCTGCAGGTTTGTTTGCTTTTCTTGCTTCCAGCGCTTCGGAATCATAGCATAGACTTCTTCTGCCAGCCGGACTTTCAGGGGAGCAGTCAACAAACCAATAGCAGTCCGAACTTTTATCATAACCGATAACATCCGGTTCACCTTCGGATGCTTCCATTTGCTGGAGTGACCATAATTTTTCAGGCTGAGTCTCCAGTTTTTTTTCAATCTTATTCCAATCCAGCCCTTTATGCCGGGCTGAATTTTTTTCAAACCTCAACTTAAGTGAAGCGAGCAAATGCTGTTTTTCTGTTGCTGTTAGTGTCCTAACCGCAGTGCTGTTTTTTTTCATAGATAAATATTCAGGAAGTTTGAGATGTTTGGTATCGGGAACGGAAAACCCTGGAAAGGATAAGCAGGAAAAATAAGAAAATAGATGGATTTATAAATTGAAAATTGCCTGTAAGAGGTCGTGAGCCCTGTTTATTCCCCAGGCAAATGGCATTTGCAGAATTTGATCCCGGATGTTTACAGACCGGTATACAACATGCATTTTTAAAAGGGAACGGTCTTCTGAAATTGCTTCAAATTCAAGAAATTCCAGTTGCACGTCAAAGGGGGTATTTTCCATTTTAAACGTACGGGTGATTTTCTGTTCAGGTTCAAATTCATGGATGGTTCCACTGAAAATATGCAGATTGCCCTGGGGATCAGTGGTTTCAAACTGGTAGGATCCATGGCGATGGTTTTCCAGTTTCACGACCCTGGATCCCATCCATTGGGTTACCAGTTCAGGTTCCACATAGGCTTTAAACAGCAATTCAAGTGGTAAATCAAATTCCCTGGTTATAAATAGTTCCTGTTTGCCTTTTTCGGCGCGAATCCTGGTTTTATATTCCATCCTGGTTTATTTTTTGTTTTTGTATTTTTTCATAATTGTCTCCAGTTTGTTGAATCGCTCTTCCCATAGTTCGCGGAAGGGTTCCAGGAAGTCCGACACTTCTTTCATTTTTTTTGGATTAAAATGATAATATATTTCTCTGCCATTCGGCTCCTGTTGCAGCAATTCACATTCCGTCAGAATCTGCAGGTGCTTTGAAATCGTTGGGCGGGCAGTGTCAAAATTGGCGGCGATCGCACCAGCCGTCATGGATTGGGATGCCACCAATAGTAGAATAGCTCTCCTTGTTGGGTCTGCAATTGCCTGGAAAACATCTCTGCGCAAATTCATCGTGTAGTCATTTGACTACAAATATATATGTAGCTATTTAACTACGCAAATTATTTTAAGAAAGGTTTAATTTGAGCAAGAAGAGTAATTATGGTACTAATGGGAATCGACCGGTTTATAGCCGGCTATGAACAACAGCAGGATTACCGGTGGGGACTCGTTACCAATGAAGTGGCGCTAACGTCTACAGGTAAACGAAGCAGGAAGGCCTTGCTGGATGCTGGATTCAATCTTATACGTTTGTTTTCCCCGGAACATGGACTCGGGGCAACAGGTGCAGATGGCGAGCGGCAACAGGATGGTATAGATTCACAAACCGGTTTGCCTGTTATTAGCTTATATGGAGATAAAATGGCTCCGGACGTTGAAGACCTGGTAGACATTGACGTCGTGTTATTTGATATTCCGGATGTGGGATGTCGTTATTATACATATTTATGGACACTGTCCTATGTGATGGAACGTTGTGCCAGTTTGAAAAAGCCATTATACATATTGGACCGGCCTAATCCACTGGGTGGTGATCCAGGCAAAGTGGAAGGTCCCATGTTAGACGAAAATCATTGTTCTTCTTTTATTGGTCGCTGGTCTATACCGCTCCGGCATTCCTGCACACTTGGTGAACTGGCCCGGTATTTTGCTGCAACACGTTTGCCCGAACTGGATTTGCATGTTATACCTCTAAGATATTGGAACAGGATGGCAGGAACGACTGAAGCCGGCTGGATATTTACTCCTACTTCTCCAGCGATACGTGATCTCGAAACAGCTCTCTTATACCCAGGTACCGGGTTACTGGAGGGAATATTTATAAATGAAGGCAGAGGCACAGCCCGTCCCTTTACCTGTTGCGGAGCGCCATGGATTAACGGCGAAATGCTGGCCAATGCATTTACTGCATTGAATCTTCCAGGTGTAGCGTGTAAACCTGTCAGTTACATTCCGGATAGCAGCATTTACCAGGGAGAATCATGTCAGGGACTTCAGTTCCATGTTACTAATGAAGCTCATTTTCATCCGGTATCGATGGGTATTCAGTTGATACAGCTACTGATGCGTTTATATCCTGATCAGGTGATGGAGCGAAGGTATTATACGGCAGCCAATCCTGATGGCTCCAGGCACCTGGATAAATTATTGGGGATACCCGGGGCGTTCTCAAAAATCAGCTCAGATCAGTTTCCTCTTTTAGATGTAGGGATGGATTGGAAGCAGCTCATGGCTGCTCATCTGCTTTATTAAATTGATTGTACTGTTACTAGCTATACCCCAAACGGATAAGTTTCCGGCATTTGAGCTGCTGCAGCATCCACATGGAGTGGATAGAGCGCCCTGGTTTGATCCAGGTGAATAAATGCATCGTATCGAAGTGGTAAAATGCTGGGAACATAGTTACCATACGCTTCGTATTGCGGATTGTACACCACACCAACGGCACGATGTCCAATGGGGTGTTCAAGCAGTGTATCACTGGATACGAAGTCCTCCATAAGTAAGAGTTGATTTTGATTGCCTGCCTTATGCAGCAGGTCTTCCCAACTTCCCCTTGCAGCATCCGGTAAATTCAATGCCTGCATGGAGGCACCCCAGTTTTTGACTGCAATAACGGATCCTTTATAAGAGCCAAATCCGACCAGTACTACATTGGGCTCTCCGTATTTAATCCTGGCCAGTTCTCCCAAATTAAGCATGCCATCTGCTGACATAATTCAGGCACAAATTGAGAGGCTCTTGCGTAATCGCGACCTTCTTCTTGCTGAAAAGGTTCGAAACATAGGAATGCCTCCAATGCGGTTGCTAAAGCACCCGGGTCGGTTTTTTCCAGGTATAGGATAATGCTTTCCAAACTTTCCCATAAACTATATACATCCAATCCTTTGATAAACCGGTTGAGCCGATAGCAATCCGGCCAGTCGCCCTCTACTGCGATAAATTGAAAGCCTTTTTCCTGAATTAACTGCCTGGTTATATGTGCACGCCAGGTGTAGAACTCATGGGTTCCGTGGCTTGCTTCTCCAAGCATGACAATTCTGCTGTCACCAATTCTGTCAATCAGAGGCTGCAAATCAGCTTTGCTATTTAGTGGATAAGCCCATTGTTTTAGAAGGCTTACCATCTCTTTTTCATTGATTTCCTGGGGTGTTGTATGATGGCGTTGCATAAATCAAATCAAACCCTTTTTTTGCCCACTCACTATGAGCACAGTCAAGGCTTTTTTGAGAAGGGTCAAGATTATTCGGAATTCGTTTAAATACATTTAGAGATGAATTGGAAGTTCAATAAAATTGTAAGTATTCCCATACAGGATGTGGTAATAGAAGGTGAATTAATGATTCCGGAGCAGGCAGTAGGGGTGGTGATATTTTCGCATGGGAGTGGCAGCAGCCGAATGAGTCCGCGCAACCGGTTAATGGCGAGTTATTTGCATCAACATAAAATCGGTACCTTATTGTTTGATTTGTTAACCTGGGAAGAGGATTTGCTTTACCAGAACAGGTTCGATATTGGCTTATTGACCAATAGATTGATCGGGGCTACCAAATGGCTGGAAGGTCTTCCCTTTATGCAGGAACTCAGTCTCGGGTACTTTGGTGCCAGTACGGGTGCTGCATCTGCTCTAAATGCGGCGAGCATCCTTCCCCAAATCAGGGCGGTTGTGTCAAGAGGTGGCCGTCCCGATCTGGCAGGTGCTAAAGCGCTTTCCCAATTGAAAGCTCCTGTGTTACTGATTGTGGGTGGCATGGATGAAGAAGTGCTGCAGTTGAATGAAGAGGCTGCCGCAAGGATGGTTTGTGAAAAAAGAATTGAAATCGTGCCGGGTGCCACTCATCTGTTTGAAGAGAAAGGGGCGATGGAAAAAGTAGGTGAACTGGCCATCAGCTGGTTTGAAAAATACCTGTTGTCTCATTAATACTATTCAAATGTTCCAGGATCGGATCGAAGCCGGTTTGGCGCTGGCTCAACAATTAAGCAAGTATAAAAACGAGAACGGCATCGTGCTGGCAATACCCCGGGGAGGGGTTCCTGTTGGATATGCAGTAGCGCGCGAACTGGGATTTCCCCTGGAATTAGTGCTGACCAAAAAGATAGGGCATCCGAATAATAAGGAATATGCTATCGGGGCAGCCAGCCTGACTGATTATTTTATTGTTCCTCATGAGGAAGTACCGGCAGAATATGTCGAAAAAGAGTTGATACGGGTCCGCGAACGTTTAATCGAAATGCATGATCGTTTTGAAGCAAAAAAGGAGGCCGTAAACCTTAAAGGTAAAACCGTGATCATTGTGGATGATGGCATTGCAACCGGAAATACCTTACTTGCCACTGTACAACTGATTAAAAAAAGCCACCCGAATAAATTAATAATCGGAGTTCCGGTTGCACCTGAAGCGGCGGTAAGCAAGCTAACTAAGCAGGTAGATGATATGGTTGTTTTGCTGGTTCCGGATATGTTCTATGGGGTAGGAGGATTTTATGTGGATTTCAGCCAGGTGAGTGATGAAGAAGTTGCCGATTACCTCCAACGGAAATAAAAAGTAACCGGATTATGGTCAATCAATCAGGAAATATTCCTTTCTCAGAATTGCCTGTTGAACAACTAATCGCTCAGTTACAATCTTCGGCTTCCGGATTGTCGGATCAGCAGGCTGCTGAGAGAATAAACAGTCAGCTCAACGATTTTAAAACACAAAGCCGGTTTAAAAGAGAACTAAAATTGTTGTTGCGGCAATTCATGAATCCATTGGTTTTATTACTTGTAATTGCCGTTTTGCTGTCTGCATTGCTTGGGGAGTCTTCTGATACCTATATTATCCTTTTCATACTGTTAGCCACCGGATTACTCGGTTTTTGGCAGGAATTGAATGCCGGCCGCGCTTTTGAGCAATTGGCAAGGATGATTGAAATGAAACATACGGTGCTTCGAAATAAATTGGTAACCGAGGTACCTACCAGGGAAGTTGTACCTGGTGACATACTTATACTTGATGCTGGCGATATAATTCCAGCGGACTGCCGGATTATTGAATGCAATGAATTGCATGTAAATGAAAGTGCATTAACAGGTGAATCCTATCCGGTTGAAAAAGCAGCTGGAGTAGTAGAGTCAGCTCACCCACTAAAAAATAAATACAATTGCCTTTGGCAGGGAACCAATGTAATTAGTGGTACTGCAAGTGCTATTGTGGTGCATTGCGGAAGCCAAACTGTTTTTGGCCAATTGGCTCATTCAGTAGACCAGACTCCTGAAACAAGCTTTGAGAAGGGTATAAAGAGATTTGGATATTTTCTGTTGAGAATTACTGTTATACTGGTGTTGATCATACTGATGGCCAATCTCTATTTTCAAAAACCCCTGTTTGATTCCATATTATTTTCTCTTGCACTTGCCATAGGAATGGCGCCTGAATTATTACCGGCCATTATGACCTTTGCGATGTCAGCCGGGGCCAGGCGAATGATGGGGAAAAAGGTAATTGTAAAAAAACTCTCGTCTATTTTCAATTTTGGCGAAGTAAATGTTTTATGTACAGATAAGACAGGAACTATCACAGAAGGCAGTGTGGTATTAAAAGATATCGTTGCAATTGATGGCAAGTCGGGTGAGCAATTGCGACTTTTTGCATTTCTGAACGCAAGCTTTCAAAACGGATTTACGAATCCAATTGATCAGGCCATAACCGCTTTACAACTTCCGGTGGATGGTTTTGAGAAAATCAATGAAATTCCTTACGATTTTATCAGAAAGCGCCTGAGTGTAGCAGTAAAAAAGGATAACCAGCAATTTTTTATAACAAAAGGGGCATTTAAAAACATAACTGAGATATGCAGCCATATCCAACTTCGAAATGGTGAAATCCAACTGATTGATGAGCACCTGCGTCAGGAAATGGAAGCGTATTTTATTTCCAGTAGTCAGCAGGGCTATAGAGTGTTAGGGCTGTCCTTCAAAGAGTCGAACGAAGCTAAAATTACCAGGGAAGATGAACAGGATATGGTTTTTCTTGGATATATCTTACTGGAAGATCCTTTGAAAGAAAGTACCATTGAATCTATCAAAAGGCTGGAGCAATTGCATATTCAGGTTAAGATGATTACCGGTGATAACCGTTATGCAGCAGCCCATGCAGCACATTCCATCGGTTTGGACAATCCTTCCATCATGACAGGTGATGATATGGACAAAATGGATCCGGCAGCATTATTGGTTAAAGTAAAAACTACGGATGTATTTGCTGAAATAGAGCCTCGTCAAAAGGAACGAATTATTAAGTCGCTTCAACAATCAAATCTGACGGTAGCTTTTATTGGAGATGGGATCAATGATGTGGCAGCAATTAATGCTGCCGACATCGGGATATCTACCAATAATGCTGTTGATGTTGCAAAACAGGCTGCTGATTTCGTTTTCCTCGAGAAAGACCTGTCCGTGCTCGCGGATGGGGTACAGGAAGGGAGAAAGTCGTTTGCCAACTCTATGAAGTATCTTTTTATTACTACGGGAGCCACATTTGGCAATATGTTCAGCGTAGCGGGAGCTTCTTTGTTTTTGCCCTTTTTGCCTATGCTGCCAAAACAAATTCTACTTACGAATCTTATTACTGATTTACCTTTTTTAACCATTGCTTCCGATCAGGTAGATATGGACCAGTTGAACAGTCCCGGTCAATGGAATTTGAAATTAATCCGAAACTTCATGATCGTTTTCGGATTACATAGTTCCATTTTTGATTTCATTACTTTTTATGTGCTGTTTGTTCACTTTGGGCTTACCGGATCCTCCTTTCAAACCGGCTGGTTCCTGGAATCATCTATTACAGAGTTACTGATCCTTTTCATCATCCGGACCAGAAAATCTTTTTTAAAGAGCAGGCCAGGAAAGCTGGTTCTGCTTACAAGTTTTATTGCTCTTTTGCTTATAATTTTATTGCCCGTTTCACCTTTTGCAGCGGCGCTGGGATTTTCAATTGCACATTTCCAGCAAGTGGTATTTATTATTGTATTGTTATTAGCTTATATAATAACTGCAGATTGGGTGAAAATTCTTTTCTTTCGACATATGGCATTCAACAATTGAAAGTGTTCATCCGGTTCGGCTAGTGCTTTAATAGGTTATTTCCATTACTTTATAGTAGTCCAGGTTCCCTGGACGGTGTGTTATTTTAATTATTCGGCCTTCCTGATCTTTCTCAGCCTGGTTCGTTGTAAAATTAACCTGCTTTAAAACAGGTTGCCCATTAGAAAAAACAAAAACAGAATCCGAGTAAGAGGAAGCCATCCAGGAATACAAACCATAATAATCATTTACCTCCTGTGTCCTGTCATCAAAATCAGCGAAATATCCAACATAGTACCATAAAGGATCCCAGGCTATTAAATTAAATACAGGAATAATTTCTTTCAATTGGGTTGTATCCTGGTTATACGTATAAGTTGTTTTTCGTTTTAACCCCGGATGGAAGATAGTTTCATATTCAAAATCGCCAATATAGTTATTGGAATAGGTGCCGTTCTGAAGTATAAAGCTGTCGCAAACAAAGGGTGATTGAATATGATACAAAGCCTTGTTGGTGTTTTGTTGCTTATAGAAAGGGACTTCATTTTGATAATATTTGAAATACCGGTAAGGTCCGCTTGCCAGCGGTTCTTTTGTATCCTCAATATAAATGGTGTCCTTCTTTAAATAGATAAAACCATTCCGCTCCTCATTATAAATATCTGCAAAAAATATTCCCTGATAATTCTTAGAAATAATATTAGTGGTGTTAGATCTGTATTCTTCTGTATGCTCAGCATCCATATAGGATTTTATGGTAAGTTTTCCACTATGTTCTCCCTGAAAGAAAGTTGACTGCATTTTGGCAGACAGGTTCCATTTACCCGTATTCTTATAAGAAATTAAACTGGGATCATAGTATAAGGCGCTTGTCCTTAAATTTTGAATATGATAATCACTCACCAGCCCGCTTTGGCGATTTCTGATTAACCTCCAGCTTATATCACTAAAGCTACGCCCGCCTCTTGTATCCCAAAAGGCAGTATCTGTTTTAAATAACCGTATAGTATCGCCTTTGGAAGTATAATCCGGTTTGTAGATAAACTTATAAGATTTGAACCCTTGTTCATAATAATTGATGGTAATCATCTTTGGTTTGGGTGAATTTTCCAGCAATTCCTGCTTCAATTCCTCTGTTGATTTATTACAAGACAGTACAAGCAGTGCAAGTAAAAAGGAAAGATTCAAATAGCGAATGGAGTGCATATGTATGACTTTTTCATTCGGGTAATAAAAAAAGCACATGTCTAACTTTGGACATATGCTTTTAATTTAATGATGCGGAGAGAGAGGGATTCGAACCCCCGGACCTGTTACAGTCAACGGTTTTCAAGACCGCCGCATTCGACCGCTCTGCCATCTCTCCGGGCGCAAAATTAGGGGTTGAGTTCAATTGTCAAAATTTTTTTTCAGATACTGGTCATTTTCTACGAAAATCCTGAAAATCAATGGCTGCCCTACCCATCGGGGAACAGACAGGTATTAATTACCTGGGTGCTAATAACTTGTTAATATAATCGAATAATTTGCGCAATTTGACGGCCCCATTACCCTGTTTAGCCAGTAATTTTCCAAACTTAAATGGACTACCCATAAATCAACCTTGCATGTCATCCAAAAACAAGTATCTTATACCGTTTATCCTGGTCACTTCGCTTTTCTTCCTTTGGGCCTTTCTGCATAATATCAATCCAATCCTGATTCCACACCTCAAGAAAGCCTGCCAACTGAACGATACACAATCCGCTCTGATTGATTTCGCTGTTTATATGGGATATTTCACGATCGCATTGCCAGCAGGATGGTTCATGAATAAATATGGGTTTAAAAAAGGAATCATTTTCGGATTGGTACTTTATGGCGCAGGTGCTCTATTGTTTCTGCCATCCGCTGATACCCGTTCCTATACTTTTTTCCTGATCGCGCTGTTTGTAATTGCCGCGGGTGCAACCTTCCTGGAAACCATCGCCAATCCGTATATCACCAAACTTGGCGACCCCCATACCGCCACGCAACGGCTGAATTTTGCACAGTCCTTTAACGGTGTTGGCGCTTTTCTGGCACCTTTAATCGGTGGTAAATTCATTCTTACCGGTATTGAACATAGCCCGGAAACCCTGAAGGTAATGGAACAGAGCGGCACTCTCCAGGCTTATCTGCAGGAAGAAGCCAATGCTGTTCGGTTGCCTTACCTCGTTATAGGCATCGTGGTATTTATACTGGTGGCTCTTTTCCTGGTAGTAAAACTTCCGGAAGGGGAGGATACTACTTCCCCGGAAAGTAAAAAACAGGACAAATTTTCTTTCTCGGTGTTATCCATTCCCCAGGTTCGCTGGGCGGTATTTGCACAGTTTTTTTATGTGGGGGCGCAGGTTGGAGTAGGCAGCTTTTTTATACGTTTCTCAAAATATACGATGGATCTTCCCGAAGTTCCTGCATCCGAATACCTGTCCCTTGCAATGGTCGGATTTATGGTCGGTCGCTTTACCGGTACTTTTTTTATGAAATATATTAGCCCCGCCCGTTTGTTGATGATCTATTCAGGTATTTGTGTCATACTCCTGCTGCTCGCATCTTTCATATCCGGCCCAATGGCTGTTTATGCCGTAATGGCTGTACCCTTCTTCATGTCAATCATGTTCCCGACCATTTTTGCGTTGGGTATTGCAGGACTGGGAGCTGCTGCAAGAATGGCTTCTTCTTTGCTGGTAATGGCTATTGTAGGTGGAGCTTTCTTCCCGGTATTGATGGGACAACTTTCCGATCTCACCGGCGGAAATATTCAGATTGCCTACCTGATTCCGCTACTCTGTTTTGTTGTAGTTGGAGTTTTCGGTTACTCACAGTCAAATAAAAACGAAGTGGTTGCGCTGCAACCCGGACATTAATACAAAAAAAATGCTATTCAATTATTCCAATAAAAAAGTAGTCGTAACCGGAGGAGCCAGTGGCATCGGGAAAGCCGCCACACTGGCTTTTGCCCGGCAGGGTGCAGAAGTACATGTAATTGAACTAAACGAAAACGGGTGGGCATCGCTGCAACAAGAACTGGATTCTATTTCAGCAACTGCGTTTATTCATACCGGCGATGTATCCGATCAGAACCGTATGCTTGAAATCTTTCAGCAAATTGGTCCTGCTGATGTACTTATCAACAATGCCGGCATCGCACATGTTGGCAGCGTAACCACTACTTCTGAAGCTGATTTTGACCGCCTGTTCCGGGTAAACGTGAAAGGTGTATACAATTGTATGTTAGCCGCCATCCCCCAGATGCAGGCAAAAGGAGGAGGAACCATCCTGAATTTGAGTTCCATCGCGGCCGTAGTTGGACTTTCAGACCGGTTTGCCTATAGCATGACCAAGGGAGCCGTATTGGCTATGACCCTTTCTGCAGCAAAGGATTACTTAAAAGATAAAATCCGGGTGAATTGTATTTCGCCTGCAAGGGTACATACCCCCTTTGTAGATGGATTCATCGCGAAAAACTACCCCGGAAAAGAAAATGAAATGTTTGAAAAATTATCGGCCAGTCAGCCTATTGGAAGAATGGGAAAACCGGAGGAAATCGCCAATCTGATGATTTACCTCTGTTCTGATGAAGCCTCTTTCATCACCGGGTCAGATTATCCGATTGATGGAGGATTTATTACGCTAAATACCTAGAAATGAAACTGATTCGATTTGGTAACCCGGGCCACGAAAAACCGGGCGTTCTTATAGATGGAAAACAACTGGATCTTTCCGCACATTTTGATGATTATAATGAAGCATTTTTTGCGGAAGATGGACTCAATCGTCTTGCTGATGTGGTAAAGGAACTTGGGATGGAGCTGCCTGAATTGCCGGCAGGTATTCGTTTAGGTGCACCCATTGCCCGTCCTTCCAAAATCGTATGCATTGGCCTCAATTATATTGACCATGCGAGAGAAACAAATGCTACGCCACCCAGCGAACCGGTGATTTTCATGAAATCCACTACGGCCTTGATTGGACCCAATGACCCTGTAACCATCCCACGTGGATCCGAAAAAACCGACTGGGAAGTGGAACTGGCCATCGTAATCGGAAAAAAAGCCAGTTATGTGGAAGAAGCAGATGCTATGGATTATATAGCAGGTTATGTGCTTCATAATGATATCAGCGAACGTGCCTATCAGCTCGAGCGTGGTGGCACCTGGGATAAAGGCAAGGGCTGCGATACGTTTGCTCCCATCGGTCCCTGGCTGGTAACCAAAGATGAAGTCAATGATGTACACAATCTTCGGTTATGGCTCACCGTGAATGGGCAAAAAATGCAGGACGGTAATACCAGTAATCTGATTTTCAGGATTCCCCACCTGATAGCCTACACCTCCCAATTTATGACCCTTTTGCCAGGAGATATTATTTCAACCGGAACACCGGCCGGTGTGGGATTGGGTATGAACCCACAGGTTTATCTTAAACCGGGAGATGTAATTGAACTTGGAATTGACGGACTTGGAACTTCCCGTCAGGAATGTTTCGCTTTTAATCGCTAAATACAACAACACTACATGAACTTAGAACTGCAACATAAAGTGATCCTTGTAACCGGAGGGGCCAAAGGTATTGGTGAAGGCATTGTCAGAGTGCTGGCTTCAGAGGGCGCTCTTCCGGTAATCATTGGACGGGATGCAAAAGATAATCAGAAGCTGGTAGATGAATTGCTGGCATCCGGACAAAAAGCAGATCAGTTTGCTGCTGAGTTATCTGATCCACAGGCTTGTAAAGCCGCAGTAGACTATGTATTGCTCAAATTTGGAAGGATAGACGGGTTGGTAAATAATGCCGGTAAAAATGATGGAGTGGGACTGGAAAAAGGTAGTTATGATGATTTCATGGCTTCCCTGCATCGAAACCTCGTGCATTACTATTTAATGGCGCATCACGCATTACCGGCTCTGATTAAATCCAAAGGATCCATCGTAAACATCAGTTCTAAAACTGCTGAAACCGGACAGGGAAACACTTCCGCGTATGCAGCGTCTAATGGTGGCCGTAATGCGTTAACCCGTGAATGGGCAGTTGAATTACTGAAATACGGGATTCGTGTGAACGCCATCATTGTTGCTGAATGCTGGACACCCCAGTATGCAAACTGGATTGAAACCCTTCCTAATCCGAAGGAAAAACTGGACAGTATCAATAAACGGATTCCCTTTGAAAACCGCATGACTACACCGGAAGAGATTGCCAATACAACGGCCTTCCTGCTTTCGAACAAATCAAGTCATACCACTGGGCAACTGATTCATGTAGATGGTGGCTATGTTCACCTGGATAAAATTATTACTGAATAACCTGCAACAATGAATGCATCAATACTGCAAGTACATCCAAAAGACAATGTACTGGTAGCACTTACAAACCTTTCCAGTGGGGAACTGATTGAATGGAATGGGCAGATTATTCCTCTTCAGTCAGATATTCCTGCCAAACACAAATTCACCATAGCTGCGCTGAATGCAGGAGATCCTGTAATCATGTATGGCGTGCTGGTAGGTAAAGCTCAAACAGCGGTACCAACTGGTGGACTCCTGACTACTGAAAATCTGAAGCATGCAGCAGATCCCTATGCTTTTAGAAACCTGCAGTTGGATTGGGAAGCGCCTAACGTAGACAAATTTCGCAACCGCACTTTCCTTGGTTATCACCGGTCAGATGGAAGGGTGGGAACTGCCAATTACTGGCTTTTTATTCCTACCGTTTTCTGTGAAAACCGAAACCTGCAGGTCATAAAAGAAGCCCTGATAAATGAACTCGGATATGGTGTAACGGATAAGTATAAACGCTATACAAGGGACCTTGTAAAAGCAATGGAAAAAGAAGAGACCCTGCTCGATGTGCAGCTTCACTCACAGGGAGCCTCACATCACCGGGTTTTTCCAAATGTGGATGGCATCAAATTCCTGAACCACGACGGAGGTTGCGGTGGGATTCGGCAGGATTCTGATATGCTCGGAAAACTGCTTGCCGCATATGCCAACCATCCCAATGTTGGTGGAGTTACCATCCTTAGCCTGGGTTGCCAGCACCTGCAAACAAGGCAATTACTCGGTGAATTGAAATCACTCAATCCCGATTTTGATAAGCCTCTTTATGTCTTTGAACAACAACAATCACAGTCTGAAGAAGAGCTGATTACCAGTGCTATTCGAAGCAGTTTCGAAGGCCTTCAACAAATCAATCAACTGAAGCGGCAGCCAGCTTCTCTTGATAAACTCTGCATTGGTGTAAAATGTGGTGGTAGTGATGGTTTCAGTGGAATTTCTGCCAATCCTGCTGTTGGTTATTGCGCCGACCTCCTGGTGGCTCTCGGAGGTAAGGTATTGCTGGCAGAGTTTCCTGAATTATGTGGTGCAGAGCAGGATCTGATTGATCGCAGTGTAAATGAAGCTACCGCGAAAAAATTCATCCGGCTGATGGAATCGTACGATGCGCTGGCACACCAGGCGGGATCCGGCTTCTTCATGAATCCTTCTCCGGGTAATATCCGGGATGGCTTGATTACGGATGCCATTAAAAGTGCAGGTGCGGCTAAAAAAGGAGGCAACTCCCCCGTGGTAGATGTGCTCGATTATACGGAACCTGCTACCAAACCCGGACTTAGTCTGGTTTGTACACCAGGAAACGATGTGGAAGCGACAACAGGTAAAGCTGCATCCGGAGCTACTCTGATCCTCTTTACAACCGGACTTGGTACGCCAACAGGTAATCCTGTTTGTCCAACGATTAAACTAGCCACCAACAGCGCGCTGGCCAGGCGTATGGCAGACATTATTGACATTGATACCGGACCCATTATCACCGGAGAAAAAACGATTCCTCAAATGGGAGAGGAGATACTTGAATATTGCATTCGGGCTGCCAGTGGAGAAGTCATACCCAAAGCGGTACAATTGAATCAGGATGATTTCATTCCCTGGAAAAGAGGTGTAAGTCTATAAAGTGAACTTCACAAAAGAGGAAGAATAGGTATCTTTAAGCATAAGCTAAAACGATGCGAACCTTCCTCTTTTTATTTTCATTTGCACTGCTCAGTTGTTTTGCAGTTGCTCAGGATCTTTCCCAATTTGAAAAGAAAACCTTTTTTAGTAGTCGCGGTGACACCCTGCCTTACCGGATTCTGTATCCTCTTAATTATGACCCTGCCAAAAAATACCCTTTGTTTCTGGTTTTACATGGAGCTGGAGAAAGAGGCAATAACAATGAGGCCCAACTCACGCATGGAGCAAAATTATTCCTGGCAGATTCCAACCGTACTCGTTTTCCTGCCATTGTAGTTTTCCCGCAATGCCCCCAGAATAGTTTCTGGGCCAAAGCCAATGTGAATCGGAATACCACTCCTTTTGAGATCACTTTCGATTATAGTGGTGCTGCCAGTGGGCCGCTGAATGCTGCCATTGAACTAACCCGTCAACTGATCAAAGATGGTTCAGTTGATAAAAAGCGGGTGTATGTTACAGGATTATCCATGGGCGGAATGGGTACTTTTGAGGCAGTATACAGAGAACCCAAATTATTTGCTGCAGCAGGCCCCATTTGTGGTGGAGGGAATGCCCAGGCATACAATAAAAAAACAGCCAAAGTTCCTTTTCGGGTATTTCATGGTGCTTCAGATGCGGTTGTAAACGTGAAATTGTCGCAGGAAATGGTAACCCGGCTAAAAGAATTAAATGCAACAGTTGAGTACCTGGAATATCCCGGAGTAAATCACAACAGTTGGGACAATGCATTTGCCGAACCGGATTTTATAAGCTGGTTTTATAACCGAAAAAAATAAGCTGTAAAAATGATGAACAGGATTCTTTTCGGATGGCTTTTGGTGCTATTGGCAGCCTGCCAAACGGAGCCGCAGGAGAAACCGGACGAGTATTACCTTAAATATGGCGACAGCTTATCAGCTGTTGCTTTTCAAACTATCCGTGGTGCCCTGCAAACTGCAATTGCAGATAGTGGAATAGAAAAAGCTGTCCGGTACTGCCAACTTAATGCGTTGTCGCTGACCCATCAGTTCAATACTGATTCCATAAAAATCAGCCGGTTGGCAGAACGCTATCGCAATCCTCAAAACCAGCTGACTGCTGAAAGTCAGCCGGTTTGGGAGAGCTATCAATCAGCAATTGCAACTGGGGATTCCCTACACTCCGTGATAGTTCGTACAACCCATCAGGTGGATTATTATAAACCGATACTACTGCAGGCAATGTGTTCATCCTGCCATGGACAACCTGATTCCAACATTCCTGCTTCCCTCTTATCTGTCATCGATTCATTGTACCCGAATGATCTGGCTAAGGGTTTTTCTGAAGGTGAGTTAAGAGGTGTCTGGCAAATCCGTTTCCAGCTTCCCTGATACATTAAAACAAATTGTATATCAACAATATAGATCAGTTGTTAAGAAAACTTTAAGGAATTTTTCATGGTGCCTTTGTCCAAAGAGTGATATTCACAGAGTAACTTTGGTGCGATTCAACAAAACCCAGGACCGATATAATGAAATTACCTTTACAAAAAGGTTTAAGGGCTTTTTTTGGTATGTTCCTGCTGCTGATGTTACCATTGGCAGGTACAATGGTTAAGCAGACAGCGGGCAAGAACAGTCTTGACGCAGTCAGCCAGACCGTGGTGCTGGAGGAACATGAAACTCTGGACACTGATCTTAATTTTTCTGCCCTGCAGTTTGAATTTGGTAACTGGGTTCCTGAGGCCATTCGGTCTGTTACCATTCGGATGACCCAACTCGCTTTCCCCGACAACGGTCTTGATATATTTATTAAATTTATTCCCGCGCTGGTCATCTTTCCGCTGCACCAGCCGGAAGATTTCTCCATCAAACCTGATTTTGTAGGATATCTTTTTCGCCTGAAGCCCTTTTAATGATCACTTGCCTTTTGTGAAACAGGTATTTTTTAAGTGATCATTTTAATAATTCAACATGACTGGACAATTCCGTGCAGCAGCGTGGGGTATCATTCTTTTCTTTTGCAGTTGTCGCGCTGATGAAAAAAAAGCGACAAATGAAGAACCGGACCAGATTCCGGTATTTAAACTGGCTCAATCCGATACGACCTTATATACCGGTTACGTGGCCGATATTCAGGCCGTACAAAATGTGGAAATCCGGGCTAAATTAAATGGCTTCCTGGAGCAGATACTGGTGGATGAAGGCCAGTTCGTCAAAAGGGGGCAGCCTCTTTTTCTGATTAATGTTGCTGAGTATACCAATGCAGTAGCCAGAACGGAAGCTCAATTGTCCAATGCACATGCCGAAGCACATGCTGCAGAACTGGAAGTTGGACGAGTGAAAACCCTGGCCGATAAAAATGTAGTGGCTGCATCTGAATTGAAGCTGGCAGAGGCCAGACTGATGGCAGCCCAGGCCAAGGTTAAGGAAGCTGTTTCAGCGCATGATATGGCTAATCTCCAGTTATCCTACACTGCCATCAAAGCGCCTTTCGATGGCATTGTCAATCGTATCCCGCTTAAAAGAGGAAGCCTGATTGAATCCGGAACCCTGCTAACCACACTTTCAGACAATCAATCCGTATTTGCTTATTTCAATGTTTCTGAAATTGAATACCTCCAATTGACAAAAGGCGATAAGGGGTCGTTAACGGAAACAGAAATTGTTAGCCTGATACTGGCAGACGGAACTGTCTATCCTCAAAAAGGTAAAATCGAAACCATTGAAAGTGAATTCGATGAAAGTACCGGCTCTATTGCCTTCCGTGCCCGCTTCCCGAATCCGCAGCGCCTGCTTAAGCATGGTGCATCGGGCAGGGTAAGATTAAGCAATACTGCTTCCAATATCCTATTGGTGCCACAGAAAGCTGTATTTGAAATACAGGATAAACATTTTGTATACGTAGTAGGATCGGATAAAAAAATTCATCAGAAACCTTTTATGCCGGCACGTCGTGTTGCAGAATACTACATCGTAGCATCCGGACTGGATGCAGGCGATACCATCGTGTATGAAGGAATTCAGAACCTGCGGGATGGAATGACAATTAATCCACTTTTCACTTCGGTGACTTCTAATTAAGAATAGTAATGGTAGAAACTTTTATCCGGCGACCCGTATTGTCGCTGGTAATCTCCCTGCTTATAACGCTTCTGGGTTTACTGGCACTTTTTACCCTGCCGGTAACCCAGTTTCCAGATATTGTACCACCTTCGGTTGTGGTGAGTGCCAAATATACCGGTGCCAATGCTGAAGTGTGTGCGAAAGCCGTGGCTACACCACTCGAACGCGCCATCAATGGTGTACCGGGAATGACTTATATGTCCTCGGTATCGAGTAACAATGGTAATACCCTGATCCAGGTATATTTTGAAGTGGGTACAGACCCCGACCTGGCAGCAGTGAATGTTCAGAACCGGGTAACCACTGTTCTGGATGAACTGCCGGAAGAAGTAATCAAAGCCGGGGTTACCACTGAGAAGGAAGTAAACAGTATGTTGCTTTACCTCAACCTGATGAGTACCGATCCCGCAGCTGATGAAGATTTCATATACAACTTCGCCGATATTAATATCCTTCAGGAACTGAAAAGGATTGACGGGGTCGGATTTGCTGAAATCATGGGACAGAAGGAATACTCCATGCGCGTATGGTTAAAGCCGGATCGTATGCTGGCCTATAATGTGTCGGCTGATGATGTGGTGCAGGCATTGCGCAATCAGAATATTGAAGCTGCTCCCGGTAAAGTGGGAGAGAGTTCCGGAAAACAGACCCAGCCATTGCAATATGTATTGCGTTATACCGGTAAATTCTTCGAGCCCAAACAATATGCGGAAGTTGTGATCCGTGCCCAGGAAGACGGATCCCTGCTGCGTTTGAAAGAAATTGCAGATGTGGAATTTGGCGCGATGACCTATAGCATGGTGTCAAAAACCGATGGCCGACCTGCGGCTTCCATCATGTTGAAACAACGTCCGGGTTCCAATGCACGGGATGTAATCCAGGCGGTAAAAGACAGGATGGGAGATTTAAAGGAAACCAGTTTTCCTCCGGGAATGGAATACAATATCTCTTATGATGTATCCCGGTTCCTTGATGCGTCCATCAATGAAGTATTAAAGACCCTCCTGGAAGCCTTTATCCTTGTATTCATTGTGGTGTTTATCTTCCTGCAGGATTTTCGTTCTACATTGATTCCAGCCCTTGCGGTTCCGGTAGCATTGATCGGAACACTCGCCTTCATGCAGCTATTTGGCTTCTCCATCAACCTGTTAACCCTCTTTGCATTGGTGTTGGCAATCGGTATTGTGGTGGATAACGCAATTGTTGTGGTGGAAGCCGTTCACGTGAAAATGACACAGGAACATCTGCCACCACTGGAAGCTACCATCAAGGCCATGAAGGAAATTACCGGAGCTATCCTCGCAATTACACTGGTAATGTCTGCTGTATTTATCCCGGTTGCGTTTCTGAGCGGACCAGTGGGAGTATTCTATCGCCAGTTCTCTATTACCCTGGCAATTTCAATTGTGATTTCAGGGGTAAATGCCTTGACACTTACACCGGCCCTCTGTGCGCTGCTGATGCGTCATGATGAGGTGAAAAAACGCAACCTGCTGGGCCGGTTCTTTGAAGGCTTCAATAATAAATATGATAAAACCGAACGCTGGTATTCCGGGCTGATTCAGCGTATCGCTGGTAAAAGAGTGTTGACGTTTTCTCTCTTCCTGCTTTTTTGTGTCCTGACTTTTGGCATTATTAAAGTGTTGCCATCCGGATTTATTCCCACCGAAGACCAGGGTATGATCTATGTGAATGTTACTACCCCGCCGGGTGCTACAGTAGAACGTACTGAAAAAGTACTGGATGATATTCAGAAAGTGGCCAATGAACTGGAACCAGTTGAAACCATCGCTACGCTGGCAGGATTCAGTCTTATGAACGATGTGGCGGGTGCTTCCTATGGGATGGGTATGATCAACCTCAAACCCTGGGATGAACGGGAGGAGTCGGTTCAGGATATGATGGCCGAACTGATCGCCAAAACCAAACATATCAAGGATGCACAGATTGAATTTTTCCCTCCTCCAACAGTACCGGGTTTCGGTAATGCCAGTGGATTTGAATTTCGGGTGCTGGATAAAACCGGAACAGGTAATCTGCAGCAGACAGCTGCGATTACGAATCAGTTGATCGAAAAGTTGGAGAATTCTCCGGTAATCAGTGGCGCTTTCACCAGCTTTGACCCAAGCTTCCCACAGTACCTTATTCATATTGATTATGAAATGGCTGCTAAAAAAGGAGTAACAGTAGATAATGCAATGAGTACGCTGCAAACCCTGCTCGGTAGCTACTATGCAACCAACTTTATCCGTTTTGGTCAGATGTATAAAGTGATGGTGCAGGCTTATCCCCAATACCGGAAAAATCCGGATGACATTCTTCAGCTTTATGTGAAGAACAACCAGGGTGAGATGGTGCCCTATTCCACCTTTGTGCAGTTGGAAAGAGTATATGGACCTGAACAGTTGACCCGCTATAATATGTATACCTCAGCTATGGTGACAGGAGATTCCCGCCCTGGTTACAGTAGTGGTGATGCGATCAAAGCCATTCAGGAAGCTGCGGCTGATTTGCCGCGTGGATTCAGTTACGAATGGAGTGGTATGACGCGGGAGCAGATACTGTCAGGTAATCAGGCCGTATACATTTTCCTGATCTGTCTGGTCTTTGTATACCTGCTGCTGGCTGCTCAATATGAAAGTTTTCTGTTGCCATTGCCCGTATTGCTGTCTTTACCTGCCGGTATTTTCGGTGCGTTTTTTGGATTGTGGGCACTTGGATTGGAAAACAATATCTATGCACAGGTAGCACTGGTTATGTTGATTGGTTTGCTGGGAAAAAATGCCATCCTGATTGTGGAATTTGCGATTCAGCGTAGAGAAGAAGGCCGTTCTGTACTGGAAGCTGCGGTGGAAGGTGCAGCTTCGCGTCTACGTCCAATCCTGATGACATCTTTTGCCTTCATCGCGGGATTATTACCGCTATGCCTTGCATCCGGAGCCGGTGCCATGGGTAACCGATCCATTGGTACAGCTGCTGCCGGAGGGATGTTGATCGGTACCATTTTCGGGGTACTGGTTATTCCGGGTTTGTATGTGCTTTTCGCCAGTTTGCTGAAAGCACCGGTAAAGAAAAAAAATACAGAAAATGAAACAATTGACGGTGATGCATAAACGAAGTATAAAATTGTTGGGAAGCACCCTGCTGGCAGTTCTCTTTATGGCTGCCTGCAGAGTAGCAGCGCTTCCGGCTTTACCGGATATCAAACCCTTACCGGCAGAATTTCTGCCCAAGCCGGATACCAGTGCTTCCATGATGGATAGTACTTCTGCCGGTGATTTTCACTGGAACGTTTTTTACAGCGACAGTCTTTTGTTGCATCTGATTGATACTGTTTTGAAAAACAATCCGGATCAGCAGATCGCATTTCAACGCGTGGAAATCATGAACCAGCTGGTCAATCAGCGAAGAGCTGCTTTCCTGCCTTCCTTTCAGGGAGTGGTAAGCGGTGGATTGGATCGTTATGGGGAATACACAATGAATGGAGTAGGTAACTGGGATATGAATTTATCTCCCAACCTTAGCAAGGAACAAAAAGTACCCAATCCGGTGCCGGATCTGTTTGTTGGTATTCGTAGTCAATGGGAAATTGATATCTGGGGTAAACTGAAAGCCCAGAAAAAAGCTGCCATCGCAAGGTTGATGGCTGCTGAAAATGGCAGACGTTATCTCACCACCCAACTGGTAGCACAGGTAGCATCTCTCTACTACGAACTGGCTGCAAGTGATATTGAACTGGATATCATCCAGAACAACATTAAACTCCAGCAACAGGCATTGGAGGTGGTAAAAATTCAGAAAGAGGGTGGCCGGGCAACTGAACTGGCAGTGCAGCAATTTGAAGCACAGCTATATCGTACGCAATCGCTGGAATGGATGATGAAGCAAAGAATAGTGGCGATTGAAAACCAATTGAGCATGCTGGCTAACCAGTATGACCAACCGATAAAACGTCAGAAATTTTCATTTCAGGATATAACTCCATCTCCATTGCCGGTTGGCTTTCCTGCGGATGTATTGTTGAATCGGCCGGATATCAAAGAGGCGGAATTAAACCTGGAGGCTACCAAAAGTGACCTCGCGGCCATTCGGGCAGCATTTTTACCTGCGCTCACCCTGCAGCCTATGATTGGGCTGCATACGTACAATACTTCCAAGTGGATCAATCCAGAATCATTGACCTGGGGGATACTGGGTGGACTAACGGCACCTTTATTGAACCGCCGGCAACTTAAAGCTGATTTTAATATCTCAACGGCAGAACAGAAAATTGCATTTAACGGTTATCAGCAAACGCTGGTAACTGCCTACAATGAAATCAGTACGCAGATGAATAACTGGTCAAACCTGAGTCAGCAATTTTACCTGAAAGAAAAGGAATTTAATGTGCTTTCCAAAGCAGTACAAACAGCCCGCGATTTATATGTTGGTGGGTATGCAAATTACCTGGAAGTGATCACAGCACAGAAAGGAGTGTTGGATGCAGAACTGGAAATGGTGGATACACGCCTGAAAATGATGCAGGCAAAGGTAGACTTATACAGAGCTTTAGGAGGAGGATGGCAATAATCCATCCTCTCTTTTTATATTATCAGGCCAGCTCCATGCCTACTTTTTCAAGCAGGGCCTTGGTTTTGCGGATACCTTCGTCTTCACTCAGTTTCTCTCCCTCGTATTCAATACCGATATAACCGGAAAATCCTGCGGCCTTAACAATTTGCAGCATTTTCTTGTAATCGGTTTCGGTTTCATAACCCTGGTCATCAAAATCATGTGATTTGGCGCTTACACCTTTGGCAAAAGGCATGAGTTCGGTGGTGCCCTGGTAGCGATCATAGGATTCCAGGCAATTCCGCCAGTTACCGGACTCGCGTTTTATACAGAAGTTTCCGAAGTCAGGCAGGGTTCCAACATTTGGTTTGTTCACCGCTTTCATAACGCCAGCCAGCCAGGCACCATTGGAGGAATAACCACCATGATTTTCAACAATTACATTGATGCCCACTTTTTCTGCGTATTCACCCAGGCGACTTAGTCCGTCTGCTGCTGTCTTGGCAATTTCCTCTGCCGTGCCTTCACCGGCTGCATTTACTCTTATCGTGGCACAACCAAGATGTTTGGCAGCATCCACCCATTTGTAATGGTTCTCAACCGCTTTGATTCTCTCTGCATCTACCTTATGACCAATATCCCCCTCACCATCAATCATAATCAGGTGATTTTTGACATCGTTATCACTGCAGCGTTTCAGCATTTCATTCAGGTAATTGGTGTCCTGTGCCTTGTCTTTAAAGAACTGATTTACATATTCTACCACACCAATGCCATAATCTTTTCTGGCTTTGGCGGCAAAATCCAGGTTATCCATTTTCTTTTCGAACAGGGTCTTGTGCAGCGACCATTGAGCCAGGGAGATCTCAAAAAATAATTTTTTGGCAGCCTCCGTAGTGCCTGATCCAGCAGCCTCGGTTTTATTTTCCTCCGGGCTGTTCAGGCAGGCTACTCCGGTAACTCCTATGGCAAGGCCACCCATTAACTTCAGAAACTGTCTGCGTTGCGATTGCATGTTTGTTGAGTTGTTGGTGATTGAATAAGGGCAGAAATTACAACTATTTTTTTGACGAAGTGCAGGTGCTGGATTTATTGACGGAAAACAATGCGCAATCGCTTATTAAATACCATTTTCCCTTTTACCCATACCTGTACGTAATATCGTTGTGCCGGCAGATAACTCATGTCATATTGAAATACCCCTTCTTTCAGGTTTTCGTACACATGTTCTTCTACCAGCTGATTACCCGGGTCTGCAATAAACCGAACAGTTACTTTTTCAGCCGAATTACTGAAATATTCGAGGGTGGTGGGACCTGCACTCATGGTCGGATAAAGACCTACAGCCGGTGTTTCCACAGGAGCCTGATATTGGGTGGAATCCTGAACTACTTCAAAGGCATAAAACAGGCTGGTTCCGAAATCCGACTCAAAGGGTTGCAGCATACGGCGCTGGTGATCTAACAGTCTGGCATAACCGCGACCGCCCCGTCGGTTGAACCAGAATTCAAGTCCGTCGCCTGCGGTGTCTTTCACCTGAAGGGTATAGATGCCAGGCTTTAGCTCCCAATTTTCCTGATAAAGACTGTCCGCTTTTAAATCACCGGATTTCCTTTCCTGGATGATTTCGTTATTCAGGTTGGTCAGTATATAGGAATTATGTTCCGGTTGCCGGTTGGTCTTAAATTGAAATACCAGGCTGGTGCCATGTTTTGGAATGGAGTTGAATTCACTGCTCATGGAATTATCGGCCTGGTAACCATCCTGTTTTCCATTCGGCCTGCTTAGTTCAACCTGGAACTCGTTTTTACCGGTTGCTGATGAAATGATGCCAGGTAATTTTATTATAGCAGTTTCTCCCGGTTTCAGTTCTCCTTTCCATTGGAAGAGCTTGCGTGGCATTCCTTTGGTACCATAACTGATCTGGACTGTTCGAAGCAATTCGCCTCCCAGGTTGCGGAAAGAAACTACAGGATGTACACCAGCCGGATTGATCCTTGAATGAATATCTTTATTGGAGGGGACGATGATATCTTCCATTGCTACATCCTGACTACTGCGATACGCACCATATTCAACTACATAAGCGGAAATCACTTCTGTCGCACTCGGCTTGGGCGACTGATAAGGCTCCATGTTAATATCGACTTCATTTTTTCGGTTGGGCTGGATGTTTAATTCATACCGGTCTGCATGTTTCAGTTCACCCGGGCACCAGTAAGCACGGTCAATTACCCATGTACCGGCTTGCGGATAGAGGGGGTTATCGCCACATTTCTGCCAGATATCCCGTTTGTCAATAAGCTTTCCGTTAAAGTGAACTTCACGATAACGACTGCAGAATTCACCACATCCTTCAGGGTCCATACCATGACCGGTCTGATAAACCAGCAGGCGGGCGTTCCGGGTTTTGAAATGGGATTGGAAGCTAACCGGTTTAAGAGCAGCTTCAATTGGTTTACTGCTATCGCCATAGGCAAAATGACCATCATAAATGCGATGAATGGCAACAGGGGGCAGGGCCGGAGGTCCGGGGGTGATTTCAAATTGAACAGTAATTTTCCAACCCCGGTCGTTATTGGGTTCATAACCGGCGTGTCGGTATTCCACTTCCACGCTATCACGCAACAGCAGGCTAAAATCAGTTAGATCGGTTGCCCATTCAAAATTCCAGTTCTTGCCAAAAGCACCACCATAAGGAGTGAGCATCCGGCCGATTTCATAATTCAGATCCGGAGCCTGCTGGCCACCTTTGCGCCGGATCAGGATCTGGTCCATATAATCCCAGTCAGCACAACGAAGGGAATCGGGGCATCCAAATTTAACCACCATCCTGATCTTGCGCATAGGAGTGTTGGTTGTTGGAAATTTACCCCAACCCAGGTAAGTGTTAATACCTTTTGAAGGATCGGTCACCACTGTGATTTTATCATGTGTGGTAACAATCTGCGTGGCTGGTTTTTGTGCATTGGCATCCATCGACAGCAGTGCTGAAAGGGAGCCCAGTAACAGTAGGGTAGTTAAGTAGCGTTTCATCATGCCGCAATATCCCAAAGCCTTTACATTTTCGCCTCCTCTATTTTGCTCAATCCTTCCATTCCTCCCTCTTCCATTCCTCCCCTTTCCCTTAATTTTGCCCTTTCATGAAACACCTCAAAAGTCTCAATCAATATCTCTGGAAGTATCGCTGGCGGTTTTTCCTGGGTATATTGTTCATTATATTATCCAACTATTTCAGGATTCTCGCACCCCAGATAACCCGGTTTGTGATAGATGCAGTGGAGCAACAACTGCCGGGTTACCAGGAAGGAAAAAAAACAACCTATGACTGGGTGGTTTATTTCCTGGTAGAACATACCCGTAACAAGAGTTTCGGCGAGCTGGTATTGTTGTGCGGATTGATCTTGCTGGCTACAGCCATCCTGAGTGGCTTCTTTATGTTCCTCATGCGTCAAACTATCATTGTTATGAGCCGGCACATTGAGTTTGATCAGAAGAATGCCATTTATCGTCATTACCAGCAGTTGGATCTCAGCTTTTATAAAAAGAACCGAACCGGCGATCTCATGAATCGTATAGCCGAAGACGTTAGTCGGGTCCGGATGTATACAGGTCCGGCTATTATGTATTTTGTAAACCTGGCTTTTACGATCAGCTTTTGCCTGGTGTATATGTTGCAGGCCAATCCCAAACTGACCCTGATCGTTTTATCGCCTCTGCCGCTCCTGGCGATCACGATTTATAAAGTAAATACCATCATCCATCGTAAAAGCGAACGAATTCAGGCACTTCTGTCCAAACTGACAACTACAGCACAGGAATCTTTTTCTGGAATCCGGGTGATTAAGTCTTTTGTGCAGGAAAAAGCGCAGCAGGATTATTTTGAAAAAAATAGTGAGGAATACAGGCAGAATACGATCGGACTGGCAAAAATGGAAGCTGTTTATTTCCCAATGATGGCATTGATGATCGGGATCAGTACGCTGCTTACCATTCTTATGGGAGGTATCTATGCGATGCAGCCAGGTTCCAATGTAACAACCGGTATGCTGGCTGAATTTGTGATGTATATCAATATACTTACATTTCCTGTCAGTGCTATTGGCTGGACAGCCAGTATGATCCAGCGGGCGGCTGCTTCTCAAAAAAGAATCAATGAATTCCTGGATACCGAATCACGGATACAGCAACCGGCTGAGCCGAAGTTCCCTGAAATCAAAGGCAATATCCGGTTTCATAATGTTGATTTTACGTATGAACATACCGGTATCAAAGCAATTAAAGGATTGAATCTGGAGATTCGCCAGGGGGAGAAAGTGGCAATTATCGGACGTACCGGAAGTGGAAAAACCACTCTTGCCCAGTTGTTGCTGCGATTATTCGATACCAATGAAGGAACTATCACCCTGGATACGGTGCCGGTTACGGAGATTGATTTGAAACACCTTCGCGAGAAGGTCAGCTATGTTCCCCAGGATGTATTCCTGTTTAGTGATACGATTCGGAACAATATAGCATTTGGCAAAGACCACGCAGATACGCAGGAAGTTGAGCAAGCTGCCCGTGCAGCCAGTATTCATCAGGAAATCCTGAATTTCAGTCAGCAGTATGATATGATCATTGGAGAGCGGGGGGTAACCCTCAGTGGAGGTCAGAAGCAGCGGATCAGCATCGCGCGGGCGTTATTGAAAAATGCACCGATCATTATCCTGGATGATTGTCTGAGTGCGGTGGACGCCAAAACTGAAAAAACCATTATCGCTAACCTGGCTGGTTTCCTCGAAGGCAAAACTTCGATCATTATTACTCACCGGATATTTTCACTTTTCTCTTTTGATAAGATTATTGTAATGGAAAATGGCCGGATTGCTGAAATCGGAACACACGAAGAACTGCTGAAGACGAGCGACTATTATCAATACCTGTATGAACACCAGCAGGAGGAGAAAGAGGATGAAACGGAAGCTGCTGAGATACGGGAAAACACTTAGAGTTGCATAAAAGTTTTCTAAAATTTTGCTAATTCACAAACAACCCTATATTTGCTCCTACATTATTACGCAAGCATATTTTTTTAACTGCAAATAAAACAACAACTGTGGCGTACGAGAATAACGACAAAAAGATGGAGAGCGTTTACAGTAAGCGCATCAGAGCTGGTAAAAGAAGAACGTATTTTTTTGATGTGAGAGCTACCCGTAGCAATGATTACTACCTGACCATTACCGAGAGTCGTAAGAAGTTTGATGACAATGGGTACGATCGTCACAAGATTTTTCTGTACAAAGAAGATTTTAATAAATTTTTGAAAGCATTGACGGAGGCGGTTGATTTTGTGAAAACCGATCTCATGCCTGATTTTGATTTTGATGCGTATAACCACGACAACCTCGAAGAAGGGGAAGGCCTTGAAAATGGTGATCAGGACGTTGTAGCCGTGGCTGCTGTTGCACCTGTGGTAAACAATGTATCCAGTGTTCCCCCCTCTGCAGGCGCAGAAGAAGAGGTTGATAAGTGGTAATGTTAGACCAACCAATTGCTTATTCACGGCGGCCTGCTTTCAGCGGGCCGCTTTTTTTTGCGTTATAAATGTTTGTAATACAAGCAGTAAACACAATAAAATCTTAACAATATTGTTAAACGGAAGCCTTCAATGGCTAAATTTGCACAAATCATAAACACTAGTGCCGTATGCAATGGTCTGAATTCTTCACCTCATCGGTTGGCAAGAAATTCGTAATGGGACTTACCGGTTTATTCCTGATTTCTTTCCTTGTTATTCATGTTGGTATAAATGCCACCATCTTCGCTGACCTGTTTGATCCCAATGAAAATGGCGCCATGTTTAATAAAGCCGCACATTTCATGGGTTCAACTGTTTTGATTCGTATTCTTGAAGTAGGACTCTTTGCCGGAATCATTCTGCATATTGTACAGGGTTATATGCTGGAAGCCAAAAACCGCAGTGCACGCTCTGTTGGTTACGCTGTAAACCTGGGCAATCGCGGAAGTAAATGGTATAGCCGTTCCATGGGATTGCTGGGTACTATTATCCTGCTGTTCCTTATTGTTCATATTGCTCATTTCTGGGTAAAGGCACGTATTACGCATACACTTGCACCTGTAACTTACAATGGTGTTGAAATGCATGATATGTTCAGCGAAATGAAAGCCGTGTTCACACAGGGCTGGGTAATTGTTGTATACGTTCTTGGTTGTATTTCTCTTGCGTATCACCTGGCGCATGGATTCCAGAGCGCTTTCCGCACTGTAGGTGTCCACAACAATAAATACAATAAACTGTTGGTTAATCTGGGTTATGGATTTTCCATTCTCGTTTCCATTCTGTTTGCACTTATGCCGGTTTCTATGTACTTCGGATGGGTAGGGTAAGGAAAGTGAGACGTGAGAGAATGTGAAAGGTGAAAGGTGAAAAGTGAAAAAGGGAAAATAAAATCAACAAAAGCTAGGCAAACAAAAATTGCCGGTTAATTTTCAGGATAACTTATCTAATTGCCGATATATGCTCAACTCAAAAATTCCTGCAGGACCTTTAGATCAGAAATGGACAGAGTTTAAAGGTCATTGTAAACTGGTGAATCCGGCGAATAAAAGAAAGCTGGAAGTGATTGTTGTGGGAACCGGACTAGCAGGTGCATCTGCAGCTGCTGCGCTGGGTGAACTGGGTTACAAAGTGAAAGCCTACTGTTTTCAGGATTCACCCCGCAGGGCGCATAGTATCGCTGCCCAGGGTGGAATCAATGCAGCCAAGAATTATCAGAATGACGGCGACTCTGTTTTCCGTCTGTTCTATGATACCATCAAAGGTGGTGATTACCGGGCGCGGGAATCCAATGTACATCGGTTGGCAGAAGTGAGTGTGAATATCATCGACCAGTGCGTGGCGCAGGGTGTTCCTTTTGCCCGTGAATACGGTGGTCTGCTGTCTAACCGTTCCTTTGGAGGAACCCAGGTACAGCGTACTTTCTATGCCGCAGGTCAAACAGGTCAGCAGCTGCTGATAGGTGCCTACCAGGCCCTGGAGCGTCAGATTGCACTGGGTAATGTTGCGATGTACAATCGGCATGAAATGCTCGATGTTGTAAAAATCGATGGAAAGGCCCGTGGTATTATTGTTCGTAACCTCGTAAACGGTCAGCTGGAACGCCATTTCGGTCATGCAGTACTGTTATGTTCCGGTGGTTATGGAAACGTCTTTTATCTTTCTACCAATGCGATGGGCAGTAATGTAACGGCTGCCTGGAAAGCACATAAAAAAGGAGCTTATTTTGGAAACCCCTGCTTCACGCAGATTCACCCTACCTGTATTCCGGTGAGTGGTGATCATCAGAGTAAGCTAACCCTGATGTCAGAATCACTTCGGAACGATGGTCGTATCTGGGTTCCCAAAAAACAGAACGATACCCGACGCCCGAATGAAATTCCTGAAGAAGAAAGAGATTATTACCTGGAAAGAAGATACCCGGCATTCGGTAACCTGGTTCCGCGAGACGTGGCCTCTCGTGCTGCCAAAGAGCGTTGTGATGCCGGTTATGGTGTAGGATCATCCCGCCAGGCCGTTTACCTGGACTATGCTGATGCGATTCAGCGTTATGGAAAAGGTGAAGTAAACAAACGTAATATCCAGGGAGCTACAGCTGAGCAGATTACACAGCTTGGCAAAGAGGTAGTAAAAGAAAAATACGGGAACCTTTTCGATATGTATGAAAAGATCACCGGTGAGAATCCATATGAAGTGCCAATGCGCATTTACCCTGCGGTTCACTACACGATGGGTGGACTCTGGGTGGATTATGAACTCATGACTTCTGTACCGGGATTATATGCATTGGGTGAAGCCAATTTCTCTGATCACGGGGCGAACCGCCTCGGGGCATCCGCCCTGATGCAGGGATTGGCAGATGGATATTTTGTGATTCCCTATACTATCGGCAACTATCTCGCAGATGAGATTCGAACTCCTGCAATACCTACAGATCATCCGGCATTTGTTGAGGCTGAAAAAGAGGTAGCAGACCGAATCGACCACCTTATTTCTATCAAAGGATCCCAAACGGTTGAAAGTTTCCATAAACGTCTGGGAAAGATCATGTGGGATAAATGTGGAATGGCACGAAATGAAGAAGGACTGAAAAAGGCGATTGAGGAAATACGTCAGCTGAAAAAAGAGTTTTGGTCGGATGTTCGTATACCCGGCGCCGTTAATGAAATGAATCCAGAACTGGACAAGGCCAATCGTGTTGCTGATTTCATTGAATTGGGAGAGCTGATGTGTATCGATGCGCTTAACAGAAGAGAAAGTTGTGGTGGGCATTTCCGCGAAGAAAGCCAGACAGAAGAAGGTGAAGCATTACGTGATGATGCGAATTTCTCCTATGTAGCTGCGTGGGAATACGGTGGCGATCATAACTGGAATCTGCATAAGGAAGAACTCAATTTTGATGTAGCCAAGCCAACTCAACGTTCTTATAAATAATCTGAACTTTTAAACAACCATAGTTGATATGGAACATTATACTATGAACCTCACCCTGAAGGTGTGGAGACAAAAGAATAACCAGGATAAAGGAAGATTTGAAACCTACCAGGTGAAAAACATTTCGTCGGAAATGTCCTTCCTGGAAATGTTCGATGTGCTGAACGAAGAACTGATCCGTGAAGGAAAGGAGCCGATCGCTTTTGATCATGATTGCCGCGAAGGAATTTGTGGTATGTGTTCCATGTATATCAACGGTAAACCTCATGGTCCCTGGCATGCGAATACTACCTGCCAGTTGCACATGCGGGCTTATAAAGATGGTGATACCATCGTTGTAGAACCCTGGAGAGCAAATGCTTTCCCTGTGTTGAAAGACCTGGTAGTGGATCGTAGTTCATTTGATAGAATTATCCAGGCTGGTGGATACATTTCAGTAAACACTGGTAACGCGGTGGATGCAAATGCTATCCCCATCGAGAAAGATAAAGCAGATACAGCATTTGCTGCTGCCGCCTGTATTGGATGCGGTGCATGTGTGGCTGCATGTAAGAACAGCTCAGCGATGTTGTTCCTCTCTGCCAAAGTATCGCACCTGGCATTGCTTCCCCAGGGTGGTCCAGAACGTAAAGGTCGTGTGCTGAATATGGTGGCTCAAATGGATCGCGAAGGTTTTGGAGCCTGTACGAATACGGGTGCCTGTGAGGCAGTTTGTCCGAAAGAGATTTCCATTACCAATATTGCACGTCTGAATGCAGAGTATATCGGTGCTGGATTGGTTGTTGAGTGAGACGTGAGACGTGAAAAGTGAAAAAAACCAGGCCGCTTCCAAATCAGGAAGCGGCCTTTTTATTGGTTGTTTTAGGGTCCCGTTTATTCTTTCACCTTTCACATTTCACCTTTCACCTTTCACCATCTCATACAGCTCATCTTTCAACTTCACCCGCTTCATTCGCAGCTCGTTCAGGAACTGGTCGTCTGCAGGTTCAATTCCATTCTCTATTCTTTCAACCTCATGATTGGTTTCATTGTAGTCGTCATAGAGCTTCTTGAAGTGGGCATCCATGGCTTTTAATTCCTGGATTTTATCCTTCCATTCCGGGAACTCGTTCAGAAAATAATGTTTATCCATTACTGCTGTTTAGAACTCTAAGGTCAGCTTAAAAAATGGAAGCAGGGTTGACTTTGGTGGGCTGAAAGATTGAGTTTTGTCAGGTTCACTGTCAGCCTCAAACGATCTGTTTGCGATTGAGTTTTTGGAGCAGTTGCGGACGTGTGTTCAATAAGAAGGCAAATACTGAAACAATCAGTGTGATTGAAGTGCCGAGGTTCTTCAGGCTCACAAAAAAACGTTGATCCGGAAAGGAATTGCTGATAAAATAAATACTGTTTCCAAACCAGAAAAGGGTATACAGTGCAGCAAAAAAAACGAGCCAGCGAAACAGGCTTCTGTTTTCCGTTGTCTGTAATTTTTCCACGTCAAGCTTGAAAGCAGCCAGCCTTGCAAGTATCAGGAGAAGGTAAAACAAGCCAAACAGGATGAGTGCCGGCTGGTAAAAGGAAGGTTCATCACCAGTAAGGAATGTTTCCATTAATGCCAGCTTTTCCGACCTGTTTGCCAGGTAGAAGGGAAGGAGGTAAACAACGGAAAGGATGGCCGGAATGAAATGAATCCAATCCGTTTTAGGAGTGAATGTCTTACCGGTACTAATATTCCGCACATATAAATAAATAAGTGGGGCGGGCACAAAGTAAAGGGGAAGAATACTACCCCAGAATATTGGCCAGGATTGAATCAAACCGATTTCTATCAGCAGGTTATTTATGGAGAATAATGTGAATAACAGGAAATACAGCCCGAGGAAGCGGCAGCAAAGACCATTTTTCCTGAACCCCAGTGCTAGCCGGAGGAGGGCCGCCAGGCCCATAAGGATTGCTCCTGAGAATATTAGCTGGTTCGGGTTCATAACTGATTTCAACAGGCAATATCTAAAGAATCCACTTAGAAGGGCAAAGATTTTCGACCAATACCCCCAATTCTTCGCCCAACGACACCGTTTTTCCCAGCCTCCCGCCTCCCTTGCCTCCTTTGTCCCCTTTGCCTCCTTTGTCCCCTTTGCCTCCTTTGTCCCCTTTGCCTCCTTTGTTTCCTCTTCCATGCCTCTTCCTTTCCTCCATCTTCCGTACCTTTGCGCCTCCAAATAAGGAGATTCCATCATGATTTCAGTTAACAACGTCACATTATCATTCGGTAAAAGGGTTCTATTCGATGAGGTAAACCTCAATTTCACCAAGGGAAACTGTTATGGAGTGATCGGTGCCAATGGTGCCGGTAAATCCACCTTTCTCAAAATCCTCTCCGGTGAAATCGAACCATCCAAAGGATCTGTGAGTTTTAGTCCGGGTGAACGTATGGCGGTTCTGAAGCAGAACCACTTCGCCTATGATAACATCACGGTGCTGAATACCGTATTGATGGGACACCAGAAAATGTGGGATGTTATGCAGGAGCGGGATGCCATCTACGCAAAAGAAGACTTTAGCGAAGAAGATGGCATGCGTGCAGGCGAACTGGAAGGAGAATTTGGTGAAATGGGCGGATACACTGCCGAGAGTGATGCAGGCAGTCTGCTCAGCGAACTGGGTGTACCCGAATCTTACCACCAGAGCCTTATGAAAGATATCCCTGGTAACCTTAAAGTGCGGGTATTACTGGCCCAGGCCCTCTTTGGCAATCCAGACATCCTGCTGCTCGACGAACCTACCAACGGTCTGGATATTGAAACCATCAGCTGGCTGGAGAATTTCCTGGCGGATTATGAAAATATTGTTCTGGTAGTATCGCACGACCGTCACTTCCTGGATGCCATCTGTACCCATGTGGCCGATGTGGATCGCCAGAAGATCAAAATTTTCACAGGTAACTATACTTTCTGGTATGAGAGTTCTCAATTGATGAGTCGCCAGATCAACGACAAAAACAAGAAGGTAGAAGAAAAGCGTGCTGCACTCATAGAATTTATCGCCCGATTCAGTGCGAATGCATCCAAATCCAAGCAGGCAACCAGCCGGAAAAAAGCCCTCGAGAAACTCACCATTGAAGAAATTGAACCTTCCAACCGTCGTTACCCGGGTATTATCTTCCAGCCCCTGCGGGAGGTTGGTAACCAGATCCTGAATGTGGAAAAACTGAGTGCCTCTGTTGATGGTCGCCCGCTGTTTAACAATGTCAGCTTCAGTGTAAATAAAAATGATAAGATCGCCATCCTGAGCAAGGATCCCCTGGCGGCAACTGCTTTTTACGAGATCATCAACAATAAACGCAAGGCAGATAAAGGCAGCTTTGAATGGGGTACCACCATCACCAGTGCCTACCTGCCGGTTGAGAATAATGAATTTTTCACTGAGGGATTAAGCCTGCTGGATTGGCTGCGTCAATATGTGCCAGCTCATGTTACTGATGCGGATGAGCCTTTCCTGCGCGGTTTCCTTGGGAAAATGCTGTTCAGCGGTGATGATATCATGAAAAAAACAAATGTGCTCAGTGGTGGTGAAAAAGTGCGCTGTATGTTAAGTCGCATGATGTTACAGAATCCCAACCTGATCATGCTGGATCAACCTACCAACCACCTCGACCTCGAAAGTATCCAGAGCTTCAACGAAGGTTGTCAGAACTTCCCTGGTATCGTGTTGCTGACTTCGCATGACCATACTTTCATGCAAACTGTGGCGAATCGCGTCATCGAACTCACACCAAATGGTATCATCGATCGACTGATGAGCTTTGATGAATACCTGGAAGACGATCGGGTTAAAAAACTGAAGGCGGAAATGTATGGGGATAGTGTTCCTGCTTAATTAAAGCCGGAAGCTGACTCCCGATTGAAAAGCTGCATAATAATCACCAGCGGAAATGCGGATGTATCCTGTTGTACGTCGTACGGTAAAGTGAAAAGTGTTGTGGAGATAAAAAGGAGTCAAATTATTGTAGACTTTTTCTTCATTGCGCAACCTGTGCAGTGAAGAACCCATTGCCAGCTGTACGCCAATCCGCTTATCAGGATTGCTTGATTTGAATATCCACTCAGTAAAACCGCCAAGGGTAATATGCGTGTTCCTTCTGTCAGCAAGCAGTATGGCAGAATCCGGTAGTGAGCGTCGTATTTTATAATAGTCACCAAATTCATGCCCGTAACTGGATTCCACTCCAAGTACTCTCCATTCTACCCGATCTCCCAGGGGCAGCACTATTGCAAGTCCTGCAGTTGAACCAAGGGAACCCATGAATTTGGTTCCGGTAGGACCTTTAAATTCCCGGGGCATTCCGGTAACCGGATCATAATCGTAAAGATCAAAAGCCGTTTCAGAAATATCGTAGGCACCGGCACTGCCATGCAAGCCTACATATCCCTGAAGGTTCCTGCCAAGTTTGCCGGCAATATGCCATTTGCCCTGGAACAATTGAAAATCATCTCTCAGGAATTCATTGGACGCTCCAGATGTAACCGATCCCGACAGGTAACTGGCGGTTGTTTGTTCATCCGAAAGAGCCGGCATCACATGGTAGGTCTGCTGCTGGTTGGTATAGGGACTTCGGAAAAGAGTACTGGAAGAGCAGGAGGTAAATAAGAACAGAACTGTAGCCAGGGCAAGCAGGGGGAAAGAATTGTTTACTCGCATGCAGCTTTGACAATTGCACCAACAGGAGCGCTGCATGGTTTTATTGGGCAATAATCAGTTAATTTTATCGCTTTAAGTGGAAACCGGCCGTTTGCTAAAACAACTGCTGATATCGTTGTTGATCGTATTGTGGGGACAGTTACTCCAGGCACAGGAGCCTTCAGCATTGAAGCCGCTCAAAACTTCCAATGCCCGGCAGGTCCGTATACCTGTAAAAGCAGGAAAAACCACCCTCGATTCACTTACTATTATACCTGGTTCGGTTCGCATACCCGGGCTGGCAGACAGTCTGTATACCATCGACTGGCTGGATGGAAGTATTACGTTCAAACAACTACCTCCATTTGATTCCGTGCTGGTGCAGTGGCGCAGCTTTTCTACCCGCCTCAACCAGGTTAAACAGGACCTGAATTTTGACAGTATCCTGAACTCCTATGTATCGCAGCAAACCATCCGGAGCATGGGTGAATCAGGAAAACGCGAAGAAGAGTTCTTCAATTTCGGCAACATCAATTACAGTGGAAGTTTTGGAAGGGGCATCTCTTTCGGCAATGCACAGGATGCAGTAGTTACCTCCAACCTTAATCTGCAGATCAATGGCTTTCTGGGTGATAGCATTGAAATAGCAGCCGCCATCACCGATAACAATATTCCGATTCAGCCAGATGGTACCACACAGCAGTTAAATGAGTTTGACCGGATCTTTTTACAATTCAAAAAGAATGGATGGCAACTGAGTTTGGGTGATATCGACATTCGTCAAAACCGGAATTATTTCCTGAATTTTTACAAACGACTCCAGGGGGGAGCCTTTGAAAATACGAGTAACCTGGGTAAGAATGTGGTGAATAAAACGATGTTCAGTGGCTCTATCGCAAAAGGGAAATTTACCCGAAATATTTTTGACGGACTCGAAGGCAACCAGGGGCCATATCGTTTGACAGGCGCCAACAATGAACTCTATTTTGTGGTGCTTGCTGGAACAGAAAGAGTATTTCTCGATGGTGAATTGTTACAACGTGGTGAAGACCGCGATTATGTGATCAATTACAATACAGCTGAAATTACGTTTACCCCCCGCCGTATGATCAGTAAGGATCGGAGGATACAGGTAGAGTTTGAATATGCCGACCGGAACTACCTTAATACCAACCTCTACCTCTCCAATGAAACAGAGATCGGTAAACGCTTTCGGATACGGATGGCTGCTTTCTCGAACAACGATGCAAAAAACTCTCCCATCAATCAAACCCTGGATCCGCAGCAAAAGCGTTTTTTAGGATTGGTGGGTGATAGTGTGCAGGCAGCGTTTTATCCAATTGCTTCCATCGATACTTTTGCTCCAGGTAAAATTCTCTACAAAAAAATTGAAGTGCTGGTGAATGGTGTTCCGGATTCTATTTATGTGTATTCTACCCATCCGGATAGTGCCCGCTACAACCTCAATTTTGTGGATGTAGGGCAGGGGCGTGGGAATTATGTACCGGATCTCAATGCCGCTAATGGTAAAGTATTCCGTTGGGTAGAACCGGTCAATGGTGTACCCCAGGGCAATTTTGAAGCTGCCACTTTACTGGTCACACCCAAAAAACAACAGGTGTTTACTTTTGGAGGTGATTATTTTGTAAGTGGTAAAACCACCATCAGTGCGGATATCGGTATGAGTAATTACGATATCAATACATTTTCCACTTTGCAAAAAGGAAATGATAAAGGTTTTGCTTCGCGATTTCAGTTTAAACATATCGAACAGCTCAATGCATCGCTCAACCTGCAGGGAGATGGATCCTTTGAATGGGTGGAACATAGTTTCAGACCACTGGAACGCTTGCGGAATGTGGAGTTCTCACGCGACTGGGGATTGCCACTGCAGGTTTTGCCGGCAGATGAAACCATGTATGCCGCAGGGCTGGAACTGAATGATAAAAAGAACAATCGGCTTCGTTATCAGTTTACCGGGTACCAGCGAAGTGATGGTTTCAAAGGAGGCAGAAACAGCCTGGTTCATCAGCAAACCACCAAAGGGTGGACCTTTAATAACCAGCTCAACATTACCAAATCTTCCAGTTTTTTGGATGAAGGATATTTCCTGAGACCTAGTTTGAATATCGCTAAAATGTTAGCGGGATTAAAGAATTATACAGTAGGTGTTAGTTATGAACTGGAACACAACGAAGCCAGGAATAAACAAGCCGATACCGTAACACCCTTCAGCTTTTCTTTTGATATCCTGAAGATTTATTTGAAATCGGATGAGCAGAAAGCAAACAAATGGGGGCTCAGTTATTATACCAGAAGTGATCAGCTGCCAATAGGGGGAGAACTCGTACGGACGGATCGTAGCCAGAACTTTAGCTTAACCGGCGAATTGATGTCTAGTCCCGCGCATCAGCTTCGGGTGAATGCTACCTATCGTACCCTGCAGGTGTATCAGAAAACAAGTACCAATGCGGAATCGGATAAATCCTTATTGGGCAGAGTGGAATACCAGGTAAATGAATGGAAGGGTTTGGTAACCGGAAATATTCTGTATGAGTTAGGGGCGGGACAGGAACAAAAACGTGATTTTGCTTTTCTGGAAGTACCTGCAGGGCAGGGCGAATATGCCTGGTTCGATTACAACAATGATGGAGTGCAACAGCTCAATGAATTTGAGATCGCATTGTTTCAGGATCAGGCCAAATACATTCGCATTTTCACACCGACCAATGAATTTGTAAAAGCAGCTTATAACAGTTTTAATTATAGTCTGGCACTTAATCCAAGAGCAGTATTAGATCCGCTTTCTGCGAAAGGATTTAAGAAAATGCTGACACGTTTTAATCTGCAATCTTCCCTGCAATTGTACCGCAAGCAACTGGCCGATGGATCCATACAGTTCAATCCATTCGACAACCGGCTGGCAGACAGTACCCTGATCAGTTTAACGAGTGTATGGATCAACAGTTTGGCGTTTAACCGTTTCAGTTCACGCTGGGGATTTGACATCAGCAATATCCGAAATAATGCCAAGGTATTGCTGACCTATGGACTTGAAAGCCGGTCGCAGGAAGAATGGAATATCCGCAGCCGTCTGAATTTTGCAAAGCGGTATACCTTTGAGTTAATAGGCAAAATGGGTGAGACACAACTTGCCACGGGTAATGAAAAATTTGATAACCGGAATTATTCGGTGCAGCAATATTCTGCAGAGCCGAAACTAAGTTTCACAAAGGGAGCCAATTTCAGAGTAGGAGGAGGATACCGGTATCAGCACAAGGATAACCAGTTAGGGTTATCGGAGAACCTGAGTTCGCATGCTATTAATGCGGATGTGAAATACAATCTGCTTCAGAATGCCTCTCTTCAGGGAAAGTTTACATATAATACCATCCGGTTTCCTTTTCCAACCAACACCACGGTCAGTTATATCATGCTGGATGGATTGCAGCCAGGAAAGAATCTCTTATGGTCACTTGACCTCACGAAAAGATTAGGCAAAAACCTGGAAATGAATATTCAGTATGAAGGCCGAAAGCCCGGAGAAAACAGGGTGATACATATTGGAAGGGCATCTCTTCGTGCAATATTGTAAGCGGGAACAAACCTTATAACAAGGATGTGTACCTGAAGATGTTAAAGCAATTGTAAGACTGGGTACGATACTTGCATATACCTTCTTTATTGTAATTTGCGACATCTAAAATCTCATTTATGAAGAAACTACTTTTATCCTTTACAATGGTGGCCGGACTTATGAGTGCAAAAGCGCAGAGTGACTACAACAGTGCAATTGGTCTTAGAATTGGAGGTTATGACGACCTGGTATCCGCATCGTATAAAACACATGTAACCGAACCAGGTGCTTTGGAATTTAACCTGGGTTTCCGTGGACGTAGCTATGGCAGTTTTGATTGGGTAACCGTTGCGTTCAGTGCAGCTTACCAACACCATTTTCCAATTAAACCTGTACCCGGACTGCGCTGGTTTGTGGGAGGGGGTCTGACTGCTTATAATTCATTTTCGAACTATGATGATTACAAAGGATTCGGTCTGGGCATTTTCCCAACCGGCGGTATTGATTATAAATTCGAAAGAATTCCGTTGAACCTGTCTGCAGATGTTCGTCCAACTTTTGGAATTGTTGATCCCTACGATGCACCTGGATACAAGCACCGTAACTTCCGTGGTGACAACTTCGGTATTTCTGCACGTTATACCTTCAGATAATCCCGAATCGGAAAGATTTTTTAAAAAGTGCCTCTATTGCAGAGGCACTTTTTTTGTTTCTTAAGCTAGTATTTACGACCAGGCTTGTCTTTAAATGCAAGCTGGTAATCTGTGCAGTTCGGGCAGGTTTTTCTAACCATTCGGGCTCTTTTCTCTATCCATTCACCACTGATTCTTTGCTCTTTGTTAACTGTTTGATAAGTCTGCAACCGTCAGAGGTTCGCCTTAGCTTAAGCTTAGGTTCGCTCCGGGAGCAATTGCATAACTCATAAAGTTCAGAAATCCATTCCTCCTCTGCCTCCCGTCTCCTTTGTCTCCCGTCTCCTTAGTCTCCTGTTTCCCAAAAAAAGACCGTCTCATTTGAGACGGCCTTCCACACATTAGACTTATGAGGTTGTTACCTGCTAGCTAAGATTAACCGAACAGGCCACCTTTTTTCAGTTCGCGGGTTCCTTCGCCAATCTTGAAACCATTGTGATAGATTTCAATTTTGTAGTTACCACGCTGGAAGTCGTTAGAAGATTTCCATGCAAACTCAACAGGAGTTTTTTTGCCGGTTTCGATCTTTACAGGAACTTTTGCAGTGAAGGGCTTTTCACCATCTTCACGGGTAGTGAAAGAACCAGAACCCAGGCTCTCCTGAGATACAGGCTTACCATCTGGTCCGATTACTACTACATAAACTTCAGCGCTACCTGCAGGTGCGATACGGTTATCAACATCAAAGGAAATAACCAGTTTGTCAACACGCTTTGCAGTAGAAGTTACTTTTTCTTTACCGCTGTTCTTTTCATTGATCGGAGTGATCGCAATGTTATAAGCATTCAGGGTAGAAGCGATATCAACTGTTTTCTCCAGTTCCTGCTTGGCAGAAGTGGTGGTAGCCAGGTCGCTGGTGAGTTGGGTTGTTTTTTGTCTTTCAGTACCGAGATCAGTGTTCAACTGAGTGTTCTCAGCAGTAAGACGGGCAACTTCCTGCTCCAGGTTAGCAACCTTTTCGTTCATTTCTGCGATCAGGGTTTTTGCTCTTTTCAGTTCAGAAGCAGTTGCATTGCTCTTGTTCAGGATGCTGCGGATTTCTTTTTTCAGTTTGGAAATTTCGCTGTTTCTGTCGGTCAGTTTTCCTTCCAGTTGATTGTTGTAACCGGTAACGGAATCCAGACGTGCAAGAGAAGCATCAAAGTTGCGCTGCAGTTCAGTTTTTTCATCTGTAACCTGAGCGATGGTTGCTTCTTTCTGCTGAATAGTTTGTTCGTTCTTGTTATTGTTCCATAACAAATAACCCCATGTTCCTAACAGACCTGCTGCCAGGAGGGCGATGATCAAACCTTTATAATCTTTCTTAGGTTCTTGCGAAGGGGTGGCTGAAGGATAATTTGATGTGCTCATTATGTATTGTTTTTCAGTTTTTAAAAATGGTTCTGTAACCGGGTTAACAAGGTTTTTGGTGTTTGATATGGAAGGCATTTCGAAAACCGTGCCAAAAATAAAATAGAGGGTAAACGGAGTAGTATCCAGGAAGGGTAAAACGCAGACGCTGTGCGAATTTCCGATTTTTTTCCCAGCTTTCAATTATTATTGCAATCCTGAAGAAAATAGCATGTCGGTAGAAAAAATCCTGGAGAACTGGAAGAAAAAACAATACCAGCCGGTTTATTGGCTGGAAGGAGAAGAAGACTATTATATAGACAAAGTGGTGCAGGTTGCAGAACATCAGATACTGACTGAATCAGAAGCAAGTTTCAATCTTTCCATTTTTTATGGACGCGAAGCCAACTGGGCGGATGTGATCAATGCCTGTATGAGGTATCCGATGTTTTCAGAAAAACAGGTGGTGCTTTTAAAAGAAGCACAGCAAATGAAAGATCTGGATAAACTGGAAAATTATATTGCCAATCCGCTTTCCTCCACTATTCTGGTGGTGGCGCACAAGGAAAAAAAGATTGATGGCCGAAGCAAGCTTGCCAAATTACTGAAAGAGAAAACGGTTTTCGTCCAAACCAAAAAGATGTACGAAAACCAATTGCCTGCCTGGGCAGAAAAATTGGTTCAGTCGAAAGGCTATACCATTCAGCAAAAAGCCTGTCTGCTTTTAGTGGATCATATCGGTAATGATCTCAGCCGCATAGAAAACGAGATAGATAAATTATTGATCAACCTGGGCGGACGAACCACCATCACCGAAGATGATATTGAACGGTTCATCGGTGTGAGCAAGGAGTTCAACGTGTTTGAACTGCAGGATGCCATCGCGCGTAAGGATCTGACAAAAGCGATCCGGATTGTACAATATTTTGAAAGCAATCCCAAAGCAGGTCCCATTCAAATGATCCTGCCGGCCCTGTATAATTATTTCAGTAAAGTTTTCATGATTTTTGGCGCACGTTCCAATGACGAGAAACTGATCGCTTCCACTATTGGAACTTCTCCTTTTTTCGTGAAAGATTATATTCAGTGTTCCCAGCGTTATGGTTATGAGGGGGTCGAAAAGATCCTGTTGCTCTTACATGAATACAACCTGCGTTCGATTGGTATTAATGATGGTGGTACTTCCGACAGTGCCTTGATGAAGGAATTGCTGGTGAAGATCATGACCTGATCAGGAATTTTTCAACAAACCGGTACTGGTGGCTTTATCCCTGGCCAGTTGTTCTTTCAGGGCATCCAGTCCGCTGAATTTTTGTTCTGCCCTTAGCCAGTGTTTTAGTGTTACCTGGATGGTTTGACCATATATATCAGCGTCAAAGTCAAAAATATTCACTTCAATAACCCTGCTTAAGCCATCAACAGTAGGTCGCACTCCGATATTCATCATTCCTTTCAGTTGTGCTTCACCGTTACTAACTGGACCGGATAACCGCACTGTAACGGCATATACTCCGTTGGCTGGTATCAGTTTTTCATTGTCGGTCAATTGCAGATTTGCGGTTGGATAACCCAGGGTTCGGCCTAGCTGGTTGCCTTTTACTACCAGTCCGTCAAAGAAATAATCATATCCCAGGAGGTTGGATGCCAGGTGAACATCGCCCTGTAGTAATGCCTGCCGGATGCGGGTGGAACTGATAGTAGAAGCCTCCAGCAGTTTACCCGGGATCTCTACCAGTCCAAATGCCTGGTTTTGGGCATAGGTTTCCAGCAATTTGAAATCTCCTTCACGGTTATGCCCAAAACGATGATCATATCCAATGATAACCGTATGAGGATGGAAATAGCGAATCAGAAAATCCTCAACATAGGCCCTGGGAGGCTCTATCGCAAATTCCGGCGTGAAGGGAATCACTACCAGGTGATCAATACCGGCTTCTTCCAGTAACCTGATTTTTTCGGGCAGGGTATTCAGTAACAAAACAGCCTGTGGTTCTTTCCCTACAATGCGCCTGGGATGCGGATGGAAGGTCAGGATAACGGTTTCGCCAGCTACTTCCTTTGCCAGACTTTTCATTTGCGCAATGATGGAGCCATGTCCCAGGTGCACACCATCAAATGTACCAATGGTGAGAATGGCATTCCGGAAGGAGGGTAGTTGTTCTATGTTGCGGTGTACCTGCATAGGAGGCGCGAAGATAGTGAAAGGTGAAAAGTGAAAGGTGAAAGTAAAAGACTCTTTTCACTACTTTCGCATTTCGAATAAACAATCATGAGTCTGTATTCAAAAAGGGGAGTATCTGCACAGAAAGAAGAAGTTCATAAAGCAACCGAAAAACTGGACCAGGGTCTGTATCCCCATGCATTTTGTAAAATATATCCGGATTATTTAGGAAATGATGCCGACTGGGTGAACCTGATGCATGCAGATGGAGCTGGTACCAAAAGTATCCTGGCTTACCTGTACTGGAAACAGACCGGCAACCTGGAAGTGTGGAAAGGCATTGCACAGGATGCCATCGTAATGAATATAGATGACCTGCTCTGTGTGGGTATTCATGATAACCTGTTGTTTTCCTCCACCATTGATCGCAACAAAGGCCTGATCCCGGGGGAAGTGCTGGAAGCCATCATCTCCGGAACCCAGGATTTCTTTGACCAGATGAAGACCTATGGGGTCAATATTCATTACCTGGGCGGGGAAACTGCGGATGTCGGCGATGTGGTAAGATCCATCGCGGTAAATGGTACCATGACTGCCAGATGGCCCAAAAGCAAGCTGGTTACCAATGATTTAATTCAAGCTGGGGATGTGATTATCGGATTTTCCAGCGCCGGCCAGGCCAACTATGAAACGGCCTATAACAGCGGTATTGGAAGTAATGGACTTACCAGTGCCCGGCATGATGCCCTGCATAAGGACTATGCCCACAATTTCCCGGAATCCTTCGATACCAACCTGAACGATGAAGTAGTATATATCGGGCCGCATCGGTTAACGGATACCATTGAGGTGCCGGGATTCCCGACTACCGATATCGGACACCTGTTGTTAAGTCCCACCCGAACCTATGCACCGCTTATGAAAGTCTTGCTGGATGAGCATTTCAGCGATATACACGGATTGGTGCATTGCAGTGGAGGGGGCCAGACCAAGTGTTTGAAATACCTGCCGGCTCCCTTTAAAATAATCAAGGATAATCTGTTTGCGCCACCGGTTGTATTTGACCTGTTGAAAGCTGCTTCGGGTAGTGATTGGAGGGAGATGTACCAGGTATTTAACATGGGGCATCGCCTGGAAGTCTTTACCAGTGAAAAAGCGGCGGACCAACTCCTGGCAGCAGGAGCAGCCCTTGGCCTGGAAGGCAAAATCGTGGGCAGGGTAGAAGCATCGGAAAAGAAAGAATTAGTTCTGCACAGTCCGGATGGCAGTATCGTAAACTATTAATCCCGGTTACGCAACCGTTTCCGGTAGGCCCAGACTGCATTTCAGGTCGCGATAAGTGATGCTTTAGCCTTGATAAGCAGATAATTATCCACAAATGCTATGAGATCTGAAAGGCAAAACTTAACTTTGCAGACAGTTCTGGACCATTTTCGCCTATCTTTAACGTACACCTCGACAACGATCGGCGAACCGTAAGCGTCTTACGAGCGTTATTCATTAAATTAATAGACAGGCATGAGGCAGCTAAAAATTGCTACACAGATTACCAACCGGGACTCCCAGGCGGTAGAAAAGTATTTACAGGAAATCTCTAAAATCTCCATGATTACGCCGGAAGAGGAAACAACTCTTGCGCAGCGTATTAAAATGGGAGACCAGAGAGCGCTGGACAAACTTGTTCAGGCCAACTTGCGTTTCGTAGTATCTGTGGCCAAGCAATACCAACACCAGGGTTTGTCCCTGAGTGACCTCATCAATGAAGGAAACCTCGGTTTGATCAAGGCTGCACAGCGTTTCGATGAAACCAAAGGTTTTAAATTCATTTCTTACGCTGTATGGTGGATTCGTCAGTCTATCCTGCAGGCTTTGGCTGAGCAGGGACGTCTGGTTCGTTTGCCCCAGAACAAAATCGGAACGTATAACAAAGCGAATAAAGCCTATATGGCGTTCGAACAGGAGCATGAGCGGGAGCCCTCAACAGAGGAGCTGGCTGAGATCCTGGAGATGAGCGAAACTGAAATCAACAATATTTTCCAGAGCAATACCCGTCACACTTCTCTTGATGCGCCTGTTCACGAAGCGGAAGATGTAGCAATGGGTGATCTGTTGGAAGGAAGTGATGATACCGATGAAGACGTTATGCAGGATTCATTGCGCAATGAAATCCGTCGCGTATTGAAATCACTGAGTCCCCGCGAAGCGGAAATCGTAAATGCTTATTTCGGTCTGGATGGTGAAAATGGTGTTACCATTGAGCAGATTGGTCAGAAATATGATCTTACCAAAGAGCGTATCCGTCAGATCAAGGAAAGAGCAATCAAGCGCCTCCAGAAGGCCCGCTACAGCAATGCACTGAAAGCATACCTGGGTTAATATCCCGGTTTCAAGATAACTACGGGCCATCTCTGTCAAAGGAGATGGCCTTTGTTTTTAACCTTTTCCGAAGCTTCTTGTTATATCGCATATGCGTTTCCTTTTGTTAACCCTTATCTTTCTTACCACCCTGGTAGCCTGTGAACGGTCGGTTGATTTCGATCTGGATAAGCAGGAGCCTAAACTGGTGGTAGAAGCTACCATTGAAGCCAGACAGGCGCCACTTGTATTTTTATCCCGCAGCCTTGATTTTTTCAGTGAGATCAATCCCGAGATTCTGACGGGATCATTTGTACGGAATGCCATTGTGCGTATCTCCAATGGATTAAGAACACATCAACTGAAGGAATACAGCATACCAACGCCAGCCGGCACCATCATTTACTATTCCATTGATTCTTCTAACCTTGCAACTGCCTTTCTGGGCGTGGAGGGAACATCCTACCGACTCGAGATTGAAGTAGATGGTAAAACCTATACTGCCACCACCACGATCCCTGTGCATGCCAAAACAGTGGATTCGATCTGGTGGAAACCCTCTGCCAATAACCCGGATACCAATAAAGTGGTCTTATGGGCCAGGGTAACAGATCCTCCTGGATTCGGAAACTATATCCGCTTTTTCACATCTACCAATGGAGGACCTTTTAATCCGGGATTCAACTCGGTATTTGATGATCAGATCGTGGATGGTAGCAGCTATGATATTCAGGTAGAGAAAGGAATCAACCGCAATGAAGAAATTGATTTCGAAACCTATTCCTTCTTTGACAAAGGAGATACGATTATTCTGAAATTCACCAATATTGACAAAGCCAACTATGATTTCTGGCGCACCATGGAATATAATTATGGTTCCATTGGCAGTCCGTTCGGAAGTCCCACCAAGGTATTAAGCAATATCAGTGGCGGTGCCCTGGGGTATTTTGGTGGCTATTCAGTACAGTATGATACACTGGTTATCCCCAGGTGATTTCCCTCACACTGATTTAACATATTTGCCCCTATTTTTGCAGGCCGTAAATTTTTCAACCGTATGGACAAACAAGCAAACGAACACGTACACTGTTTAATCATAGGCTCTGGTCCCGCTGGATACACAGCCGCTATATATGCTTCCCGTGCTGCACTGAAACCGGTATTATACCAGGGAATTCAGCCAGGCGGACAGTTAACCATCACCACTGAAGTGGAAAACTATCCCGGTTATGCCGAGGGCGTACAGGGACCGGAAATGATGGTTGATTTTGAAAAGCAGGCCAAGCGCATGGGAGCTGACATCCGTTATGGATTGGCAACCAGCGTGGATTTTTCAAAGAGGCCCTTCAGCGTTGTAATAGATGAAGAGAAAACTATCACTGCAGATTCAGTGATTATTGCAACCGGTGCCTCTGCCAAATGGCTGGGCATTGAAAGTGAACAGCGCCTAAATGGATTTGGAGTAAGTGCCTGTGCCGTATGTGATGGCTTCTTCTTCAAAGGAAGAGAAGTGGCCATCGTAGGTGCGGGTGATACTGCCTGTGAGGAAGCGATTTATCTCTCCAAACTGGCTACCCGGGTGCACATGATCGTGCGCAAAGGGGAAGATGGTATGAAGGCGTCCAAAGTGATGCAGGATCGCGTAAAAGCAACTCCCAATATTACTGTCTACTGGAACAGTGAAACAGAGGAGATCCTGGGAGATAAAAAAGTGGAAGGTGTACGAATCAGAAATAATCAGACTGGTGAGAAGACAGAAATCCCGGTTGGCGGATTTTTTGTTGCGATAGGTCACCAGCCCAATTCTGATATCTTTAAAGGATGGCTGGATATGGATGAAGCCGGTTATATCAAAACAGTACCCGGAACCTCCAAAACCAATGTGGAAGGGGTTTTTGCAGCAGGAGATGTGCAGGATAAAATATATCGCCAGGCAGTAACTGCTGCGGGAAGCGGCTGTATGGCAGCCCTGGATGCGGAGCGTTTTCTGTCAGCTACAGGGGTTGTTTAAAAAAATAATACGGCAGTCTTTGCCGGAATCAATAATTTGGCGGCCTGTAAAGCCGCCAATTTTTTTTTATGGTAACCGTTCATCTTCATCAATTAATTTTTCACGCCTTTCATGGTCTGTATGAGGGCGAAGAGAAAATCGGAAATGATTTTGAAGTAAATGTGGATGTGGAATACAATGTCAAAAAGGATAAATTCGACAGTCTCAAACACCTTGTGAATTACGAAGAAGTATACAAAATTATACAGGCAAGAATGGCTTTGCCAACCCCTTTGCTGGAAGAAGTGGCAGATTCTATCATCCATAAGATTCATCACCGGTTTGGAAATGTTACCCGGATTACAATCTGTATTTATAAACTAAATGCGCCCATTCAACGTTTCAATGGGAAAGTAGGAATCAGTATAGATCGTATTTTTGACTGACATGAAGAAAATCCTGTTGCTTGTTGTATGTATTGGGTGTTTCTATGTTTCCGGCAGGTCGCAGGATGTAAGCCAACTGTTGCAAAAAGGAGAGGAACTCGAAAATAGCCTCAAAGACCAGGCTGCCTATCAGCAATACCTGAAAGTGCTTGAATTGCAGCCGAATCACCAGACGGCACTTTATAAAGCCAGCATACTGGCTGATCGGCTGGGCAATCGTTTAACCGATAAAGAGCAACGAAACCGTTATTATAGAACTGCTTATCAATATGCTTCAAAAGCATTGAAGCTGTATCCTCAATCAGCAGATGCACATTTTGCAATGTCAGTTTCACTGGGCAGGGTGGCGCTGATGAGTTCTGGAAAAGAACTGGTGGAGTCTGTGAAAAAGATTAAATATCATGCAGACCGTGCAATTCAAATCAATCCGGCTGATTTCAGACCCTATCATGTGTTAGGCAGATGGTATTATGAGATCTCCAATCTGGGCAGTTTTAAAAGGGGGGCTGTGAAACTTTTTTATGGAGCTTTTCCGGAGGCCAGTTTTGAACTCTCTGCCAAAGCATATGAGAAAAGTCTGACCCTGAATCCTTCCTTTATTCTGAATTACCTGGAGCTGGCCCGCGCCTATGATCAACTAGATCAAAAAAACAAGGCTATTGATATGCTGAAGAAATTACAATACCTCCCCGCCAAAATGGAAGACGATCAGCGTATCAAGGAGGAGGCCAAAAAACTGCTGGAGAAATTAAGTGCCTGACCCCATAAAGGCGTATTATTGCAGCATAGGTTATGTCGTATACAACCAACTTTAGTATTGAATTAGAGGAACTCGCAGCGCATGCTGACAAGCGATTATTGGTGCAGCAGACAGAAAGCGGACTGCGATTATTTGGATATACCAATGCGCTTCAACCTCTTTTCCTGGAGGTGATTCAATTAGAGGAAGTGGCTGATGCAATTGATACTGCACTGGCCGACTGGATTGCGGATAAGAAAGACTGGTTGAGTCAATGGCAGCGGGTGGATTTTATTTATCAGGCGCCCCAGGCAGTGCTGATTCCTGTTGCGTTGTACGGCAATGATAATGGAAAGGAATGGCTGGACTGCCAGTTTGGAGACCTGTTTAAAGGCACTACGCTAACAGATCTGCATGCAGATGCCGCTCATTATACTGTTTTTCGATTGTCCTCCGCCGTTTATTCAAAACTGGCAGGAGCACATCCAAACAGTACACATCGTCATCAGTTAACCTGCTGGATGCAGCAATTGAACCAGTTGCAACATCCCGAAACAGGAATTGTGTACCTGTTGATTGATCAGCATCTTGTATATGTTGCCATTCATCATGGTGAATGGAAATTCTTTCAGCAGTTTGAATATCAGTCTCCGGATGATGTGAGTTATCTGATTCTGTCACTGCTACAGCAAGCCGAACTATCACCAGAAACGACGCCGGTTATCTGGTCGGGCTGGATGGATACTTCAAGTGCGCTCTACCTGGATTTATATAAGTACCTGGGTAAGCTGAGTCTGGCAGTATTACCAGACAGGCTTCAGTTAAACGAACGCCAATTACAGGGAATGCAGCCTCATTTTTTCACCTCCCTAATTCAAGCCGCGGTATGCGTATCATAAGTGGAAAATTCGGGGGACGAAAAATCAGTCCGCCAGCCAACATGCCCTATACCCGCCCTACAACGGATATCGCGAAAGAAGGATTATTTAATATCCTTCAGAACAATATTGAATTTGAAGGTGCCAAAACACTGGACCTTTTCGGTGGAACCGGTAGCATCAGTTATGAACTGGCATCCAGGGGAGCTGCAGAACAGGTAATAGTGGAAAAGGACCCATCCATGCATGCGTTTATCTCCAAAACTGTAGAGCAATTAGGTTTAACGGAATCCATTCGGGTGGTACGAATGGATGTGTTCAAATACATGGATAGCTGTACGGATCAGTATGATTTTATATTTGCCGGTCCTCCTTATGCATTGACAACCATTGATGATTTGCCTAAAAAAGTGGTAGAGAAACAATTACTGAAACCAGGAGGTATGTTTGTGCTGGAGCATACACCGCGAAATAATTATCAGGGTTATGAATGGTTTGTGCAGGAGCGCAATTATGGCACAACGGTATTTTCTTTTTTCATCAATCGCTAGTTATGACGAAAGCTGCCTTAAGAGCCGAATTCCTGAAGCGTCGGGAGGTGTTGGCGGAGCAGGAAAGGAGTCGCCTGGATGATCTGATCCTGATCCGGTTTCAGCAATGGCACTGGCCGGATCAGCTGCAAACGGTTTTGTCTTACTGGCCGCTACGGGAAAAAGCAGAACCCAATACTTTTTTATTGACCGATTTCATGGAATTCAGAATTCCGGAACTGCGGTTATGCTATCCTGTTATTAACGCTAAAGCTTCTACTATGGAAGCCAGGCTGGTGGACATGGATACGGATTACATGAAAAATCAATATGGAATTGCCGAACCCAAAAGTGAAGAAGTAGTAGCTCCCATTGAGCTGGATCTGGTATTAGTGCCATTGTTGGCGGTGGATAAACAGGGTTACCGGCTGGGTTATGGAAAAGGCTTTTACGATCGTTACCTGGCCCAGGTGAGTGCAGATTGTTATACCCTGGGAATTAGTTATTTTGAACCAGTGGAGGAAATTCCTGAACGGGATGATTACGACCTGCCACTAAATGGTTGTTTAACCCCGGATGCATTTTATGAATTTTAATTTTCCCTTGTTGAAACCTTTGCGGATGCTGTTGTTTCCGTTTTCACTGGTTTACTGGCTGGTCATCTTTGTACGTAATAAACTCTATGATGCGAATATTTTGAAAGCTGCGCGGTTCAATATTCCAATTGTCTGCGTGGGCAATATTGCGGCAGGAGGAACCGGTAAATCACCCATGGTGGAATGGATCCTGCGTCAGTTTGAAAAAGATCTGAAATTGGCAACATTGAGTAGGGGGTATAAACGCAAAACCCGGGGATATGCGCTGGCCAATGAAACCACCACGGCTCTTGAAATCGGGGATGAACCTATGCAGTTCCACCTGAAATTTCCGGATGTTTCGGTAGCGGTTGGAGAAGAAAGGGTAGTGGCAGTACCCCTGTTATTGCATGATCGTCCGGATACCCAACTAATTGTGCTGGATGATGCGTTTCAGCATCGGGCAATTGAAGCGGGACTGAATATCGTACTAACTGATTATAGCAATTTATACACCCGCGACTGGTACCTGCCAACAGGGGATTTGAGAGATGAAAAACGAAGTGCAGCAAGGGCGGATCTTATTGTGGTAACCAAATGTCCGCTTACTCTGAGTAGGGAAGATGCCGAGCAGATCCGGCAGGAATTAAACCCCGGATCCCATCAGCAGGTATTCTTTGCAGGCATTCGATATGGCCAGCCGTATCAACTGGTGGAAAGACAGGAAACGGTATTGCATGCTGAAATGGAAGTGTTGCTGGTAACCGGTATCGCGAATCCGAAACCACTCAAACGTCATCTGGCCAACCAGGTGAGCAGTTATGAACAACTGGCCTATAGCGATCACCATATTTTTACCATTGACGATATAAAAGAGATCCAGCGAAAATTCAACCAGCTGGGCGGGGATAACAAGATCATCCTGACCACGGAAAAAGATGCGGTTCGATTAATTAAATTTCAGCAGGAGTTGAGGGACTGGCCGATTTATGTGTTGCCTATTGAAATGACATTTTTATTTGATGCCGGAGATAGGGTTCGCACGATAATCGGTACATTTAGTAAACAGTTTACTCCTTCTGCTTAACTATGAAAAATGAGTAAAAAGAAAACTTCTTCAAAGAAAAATAAGGCAAAAGGATCTGGTCCTGAATTGCCAATTGGCAGACTGGATATCACCCGGAGCGGAATGGGGTTTGTGATTATTGAAGGCCTTGAACAGGATATACTGGTAAAGCCCAATGATTTTAATACCGCCTTACATGGAGATAAAGTAAAAGTGCAGGTAATGCGTTCATCCGGCAGGGGCGGCGGCCGTTTGCAGGGTATCATTACAGAAGTGGTTGACCGAAAACAGCAAAGCTTTCTGGGTAAAATAGAATTAAGTAAAAGTTTTGCGTTTTTTATTCCTGAAACGGACAAACCTATGCCGGATATTTATATCCCACTGGAGAAACTACAAGGAGCAGAGAATGGTGCAAGAGCAGTTGTCAAAATTGTGGAATGGTCAAACAATAAGAAGCCGGTAGGGGAAGTGATGGAAGTGCTGAAAGAAGAGGCAGCGAATGATACGGCCATGAAAGAGATCCTGCTGGAAAATGGATTTCCACTTTCCTTTCCGGAAGATGTGCTGGAAGAAACAGCCAGGATACCGGAGACGCTGGATACGAAGGAAATTGCACAACGCAGGGATATGCGGGAGGTGTTGACCTTTACGATAGATCCAATGGATGCAAAGGATTTTGATGATGCATTGTCGATACAATCCGTGAAAGGGGGGTATGAGATCGGGGTGCATATTGCGGATGTGAGTTATTATGTGGAACCGGATACAGAACTGGATAATGAAGCGTATCTGCGGGCAACCTCTGTATATCTTCCTGATCGGGTGAATCCCATGTTACCGGAAAAGATATCCAATGAACTTTGTTCACTTCGGCCACATGAAGATAAATTTACCTTTTCAGCTGTTTTCCTGATCAATGCGAGAGGAGATGTGAAAGAGAGCTGGTTGGGCAGAACGGTGACACATTCGGATCATCGGTTTACGTATGAAGAGGTTCAGGAAATTATCGAGAATGAAGATGGGTTATATAAAGAGGAAATTCTGCTGCTGAATAAATTCGCGCAGCGCATGCGCAAACAGCGTTTTAAAAAAGGCGCGATCAATTTCTCCTCCCAGGAAGTACGTTTCAAACTGGATGAGAACCGCAAGCCGATCGGCATCATGATCAAAGAGAGCAAGGAAGCGCATCAGTTGATTGAAGAGTTCATGTTGCTGGCAAATAGGACCGTGGCAGAATTCATCAGCAAGATAGAAGTCAATAAAAAGCCTCTGCCTTTTCCTTACCGGGTGCATGATCAGCCGGATGAAGAAAAGCTCACGCCATTTGCTGCGTTCGCACGCAAATTCGGACATACGTTTCAGACCAAATCACCGGAGCAGATTGCGGCTTCCTTTAACCAGTTATTACAGGATGTACAGGGCAAACCGGAGCAACATGTACTGGAGCAATTAGGCATTCGTACCATGGCAAAAGCGGTGTATACGACCAAGAATATAGGCCACTATGGATTGGGATTTGAACATTATGCACACTTCACTTCTCCTATTCGCCGCTACCCGGATGTGTTGGTGCATCGCGTATTGCAGCAGGTGCTGGATGAACAATACCTTCCAGACAAGAAGATGGAAGAGAAATGTAAACACTGCAGTGAACGCGAGCGGGCGGCGATGGATTCAGAAAGAGCTTCCAATAAATACAAGCAGGTGGAATACCTGATGAATTTCCTGGGAGAGGAGTTTGATGGCGTGATCAGCGGGGTATCATCCTTTGGATTCTGGGTGGAAACGGTGGAGCATAAATGTGAGGGGTTGGTAACCATCACAAGTTTATCTGAGTATGATGATTTCAGGCATGTGGAATCGGATTATATGCTGGCGGGCAGGAGATCTGGCCGCACATTCCGGATGGGAGATAAGGTGCGGATCAGGGTAGTGGCGGCCAACCTGGAGAAACGGCAGCTGGATTATGAGTGGGTAATCGCATCTGCTTTGAAAGAAGAAACAGGAGATGCAAGAGCAAGAAAAGCAGCTGGTAAAAAAGCCGGCAATAAAAAATCAGGAAAGAAAAAATAACGCATTGGAAGAATCCATCAGTATAAATAAGTTTATCAGTGATACCGGTTATTGCTCCAGGAGAGAAGCCGATGACCTGATTATAACAGGAAGAGTGTTGTTGAATGGTCGTAAGGCCAAACCAGGAAACCGGGTAAAGCCAGGCGATGAAGTGGAGGTGGATGGAAGTCTGATAACACGAAAGCAGAAAGAGAAGCCGGTATATATCCTGCTCAATAAACCGGTTGGCATTACAACTACCACAGAAGAACATGTAGCGGGAAATATTATTTCCTTTCTGAATTACCCCAAACGAGTATTCCCAATAGGCAGGCTGGATAAGGATTCAGAGGGACTGATCCTGCTCACAAATGATGGCGATATTGTAAACAAGGTATTGCGGGCGGGCAATGCACATGAGAAAGAATACCAGGTACGGGTGAATAAGCCTATTGGTCCCGGTTTTGTGGACCAGATGGAAAAAGGCATACCCATTCTGGATACGGTTACACTGCCCTGTAAGGTTCGGGTAACAGGCAAACAGCAATTTACCATCATACTAACGCAGGGGCTTAACCGACAAATCCGTCGTATGTGTGAATACCTGGGATATGAAGTGACTGCGTTGAGAAGGGTACGTTTCATGCACCTGACTATTGGCAACCTGGCTACTGGGAAATGGCGGATGCTGAGTCCGGTTGAACTGGAGAAATTGAATGCGGCCATTGAAGATTCTTCCGGACTACCGGTGAAGATTAAACGAATCAAACCTGAGAGGGCACCAAAAATTAACAAGGCGCCTAAAGAGGCACCATTAGAAAAGGAAACTATTAAGGCAAAACCAACAGGTGAAACCAAGGCACCGATAAGGTCGAAGGCATCGGGAGCTACTGCGAAAACGAAACATACAACAGGCACCAAGCCAGTTGGCAAAACAGAAAAAGAGCCCGCAAAAAAGGGCTCTTATAAAGCGTTTCGGCAGAAAGGTCGCCAGCGATAATGGTTGGAAGGATTACCATCCACCACCACCGCCGCCACCACCACCACCACCACTTGATCCTCCGCCTCTGCTGCCACCACTGCTGCTGCTTGGAGGTGTGGATGAGGAAGAAATGGTACTGGATAAACCGGAAGACATACCCCGGGTCAGATCAGCAAATTGCAGGTTTTGGGAAAAACCTCTTCCTGCATGAAAATAACCTGGCTGATATCCCTGCTCCAGTGCTTTTTTCAGAATGGAATCAAATTGTTCCGCCCATTCGTTTTCAACTTTTAATGCAATCGCAAAGGGCAGGTAACGTTCAAAAAGATCCAGTGTTTTTTCAAGAGGAGCGAGGGTATTGAACATTCGTTGCTCGGTATGCTCCAGGTACATTTTGAACCCTTCAATATGATCGGCGATTTTTCTGCCCTCTTTGGTATAAGCCGGTAAAATTCTGTAAAAGAAAATCAGGGTAATCAGCAGTACTACGAGGCAGGTGGCTGCAAAAATTCCAATCGGAACGGTAAAGTTCTGAACCAGGAAAAATATGCTGGCGCCAAAACAAATGAAAAGCACAAATGCACCCCAGAAGAGAGCGCCGCGGTTTAAGGAAAAATAGCCCTCTTTTTTATTGTGGCCCTTCTGTAGCTGGAACTTATTCTTCAATTGGGTTTCCAGGGAGGTATAAAGAGATTTCAGTGTGCTATTATAGGTGCCTGCTTTTAAATGCATGCCATAGAGGGCGGAAATATCCAGCCCGAATCGTTGCATCAACACGCTGGCACTGGGACTGGCAACATGCCTGACATTATTGAACTGGTATTCGGTACCCGCAAACCAGGAACCGCCCTTGTTTACTTCAATTTCCAGTTGTTTTTGAACTGCGGCATCAACCAGGCTGGCTACAAAAAGATGAGAGCCATATTGCTGCTGGTGGATATATCCTACATCAGCAGGACGTAAACCGGCAGGTGGTTCAAACTGCGGAAAGATGGTGCCTTTCTCAGGGTCTTTTCCTTTTTTTCGCCAGGTATTCCAGTAAAACAGTGGAACTAATAAAAGCACAGCAAGCAGCAGAGGCACCAGCCAATTGGCGCGCATGAAATTCAGTATATCATCAGCTTTACCGGGAGGAATAAGAACACCTTTCTGAATATCAGCGGCGATGGTGAGTCCCTCATAGGGTTGCAACCCGGTGTTGGTTTGAAAACGGATTTGATTCCCGGCTTCTTTGGTATAACTGCAATGTTGTTCTGTGGATCCCATCAGGCCGGTATAACATTGCTGGGCGCCAATTTCAGCCTGGGCAGGGAATTCCAGGGTAGCTGCAACCGTATCAAACCGAAAGCCCCAGCCATTACCATTCACATTCCAGTAGAGTTCATCACGATCTTCATGAAAAATCAGTTGCCGGTTGGTTTCATAGGTTATAACATAAGTATAGATTCCTTTTGGTAGTACATAATCCGCATTTCCGATCTGAACGCGGGTGCCATTATCCAGAGATTGAGTAGTGTAGTTTTCTTCCTTACCATCAAGTACAACCGATTTCAGTCGAAATCCGGTATGCACCCAATAGCCTTTCTGGTGCAGGTATTTGGTGGGAAAATCGCGCAGTATGCCTCTTTTGATATCATCGTTTTCACTAAGCATGCCACCATCGCCATTGTATATCCGAATGGTTTCTTTCACTTCAATCTGGCCAGTGGACAGAACTTTTAGATAGGAATGAAAATTCAGTACTCTGTCAGATTCATCTGCTTCCAGCAGCGGATGAACAGATGCGGGATTGGAACTGATTCGTTCCAGTGCTTCCTTTAGTTTGGCTAGATAGGCGGCTTGCCTGGATTGAAATGCAGGTGATCCGGTGGCGGGGATGCCTGGCCGGAATTTCATGTCCAGTTCCCGGAATGAAAAAAGTGTGAGCGATTTTACTAATTCGGCTATGCGATCCCGATAGGCATTGTATCTGTCGTTGAACAGAGCTGCCCCTACCGCTTTTTCTGAAGCAGCTGTTCGCAGCGTTGAATTGGTTATGGAGTCCACCATAGCAGGCGGAACATAATTGACTGAATAGTCTGTAATGGAAAAGCCATCCTGCGCTCTAACAGCATTCATCAATAAGCAGCAGGCAAATAAAAATAACAGTTTGGGTATTCGCATAAGCGGATCAGTTAGGAGCCGAATTTAACTTTGGGAACTTCCCGGCTTTCCGGATTTTCTTCAAAAAATGGTTCTGCTTTGAAGCCGAAAAGGGAGGCTACGATATTACTTGGAAATATTTCAACGGAGGAATTGAGGTTGCGAACAGTGGCATTATAATACCTGCGACTCTGGTTCAGGCTGGTTTCAATTTCTTTGAGGTCTTGTTGGAGTTGCAGAAAATTCTGGTTGGCTTTGAGTTCAGGATAGGCTTCTGCCAGGGCAAAAAACCTGCCAAGGGCAGCATTCAGCTGATTGCTGGCTTCCATTTGTTCGGCCGGCGAAGTTCCTCCCTGAAGTTGGTTGCGCCATTTGATGACATCCGTTAAGGTGCTGCTTTCATGCAGTGCATATCCTTTGACGGTTTCCACCAGGTTGGGTATGAGGTCATTCCGCTGTTGTAAAAAAGTTCCGATACCACTCCATCCTTCCCTGGTCAGGATCCGCTGTTTAACGAGGCGGTTATACAGGTAAATCATTACACCCACCAGTAAAATGATGAGGATTAAAACAACGTATATGACTGACATGAATTAAATTTATTTATAATAATAAGGTTTTTAATGAAATTATCCGAAAAGGATTAAACAAGACAACTAACTGGTATTATTGCAAAAATAATTGTTCAGGGATGAGAAGGAGTTTTCAGGAGATCGCTAAACAGGCGCCAGTGGGATTGTGCATCCTGATGGGAGAGGGTTTTGTTATTGAGATGGCCAATGATGCCTATCTTGAAGTTTTAGAAAAAACGGAAGAAGAAACGATACATAAAGGTCTTTTTGAGGTGGTTCCTGAAGTACGTGAGTTGGTGGAGCCGGTTTTGCTGAATGTATTTAAAACAGGGATTCCCTTCACGGCGACCAATTTCAAAGTAAACCTGATTCGTTCCGGTAAATCGCAAATCGCCTGGTTCAATCTGATTTATCAACCACTCAGAAATGATGATGGAAAAGTAATTGGCATTATTGTTATTTCAACCGAGGTAACGGAATTGGTTTTGACGCAGCAACAACTGGAGCTGCGGGAGAAGAATTTCCGGCAGATGGTGATGCATTCTCCCATTGCGATGGCTATTATCAGGGGGGAAGATCTGATTATTGAAATGGCCAATGAATTGATGTTATCTCGATTCTGGCGCAGGAGTGCAGCAGAAGTGGAAGGGAAAAGACTGGAAGAAGTTTTTCCAGAGTTGGAGGGCCAGGCATTTCCCGGACTGATTCGCCAGGTTTTAAGCACGGGTGAATTAATCAGGGCAAAAGAAGCAGAAGCTGTCATTAATGGTCCTGATGGCCGCCGGAGATTTTATATAGATTTTGAATATGCTCCGCTTGTGGAAGACATGGAGCTGGGCGCAACGGGTGTGATGGTTAGTGCCTATGATGTAACAGAAACGGTATTGGCCAAACGGCAGGCAAAAGAAGCCGAAGAGCGACTCAAACTGGCGATTGAATCTACCGGTATGGGGAATTATGAGGTAGATCTGAAGACCAATGAAATGCAGTATTCCCGCAGTTTTCTTCAAATATTTGGAATGGATCCGGATCTGCCGGTGGACCGGGAGGCGCTGGTAAAAAAGATTCATCCGGATGACCTGGATAACCGCTATAAAGCGCATGAGCGTTCCATGAAAACAGGTGTGCTTGCCTATGAGTTCCGATTGAACAGAAGTGGTAATGACTGGCGCTGGATAAAAGCATGGGGACGTGTTTTATTTGATGAAGACGGAAAGCCGGTACGTTTAACAGGAACCATCCTCGATACAACAGATGAAAAATTAACCCTGCTGGCCCTGAAGAGCAGTGAGCAACGCTTCAGAACACTTGCTGATACCCTTCCTGCCATGGTATGGATCAGTGATCCAATGGGGAATCTGTATTATTTTAACCGGTCTGTATATGAATTCTCAGGATATACTGCGGATGAATTGGCAAAAGTTGGGTGGATTGAGATTGTTCACACTGATGACAGGCCGGAGAACATCGAAAAATGGATGCATTCCATCCAAACAGGTGAACCCTTTTTATTTGAGCACCGCTTCCGCCGGCACGATGGGGTGTATCGCTGGCAACTGAGCAGGGCGGTTCCTCAATACAATGAAAATGGGCAGGTGGAAATGTGGGTTGGAAGCAGTACCGATATTCATGAGCACAAAATATTTGCGGATGAATTGGAGGAGCAGGTAATCCAGCGTACGCAGGAATTGATCAATTCCAATGAAGCCTTGTTGAAATCCAATACGGAACTGGCGCAGTTCGCATACGTGGCAAGTCATGATTTACAGGAACCACTACGGAAAATCCAGACTTTTGTAACCATGGTATCTGATCTGGAAAAATCCCGTATTTCTGAAAAAGGAGCGGAGATTCTCCAGCGCTTGCGTGCCACAGCAGAACGCATGCAGCAACTGGTAATTGATCTGTTATCGTATTCGAGGGTGAGTAAAATGGAAAACCATTTTACGAAGACCGATCTGAATTACCTGGTGCATACCATATTACAACAATTGGAAGACAGTATTGATCATCGAAAAATCAAAATTCAACTGGATACACTACCGATAATCTGGGCGGTGCCATTTCAGATCGAACAATTGTTTACGAACCTGCTGAGTAATGCTATCAAGTTTTCTGATCCGGATAAATCATCTGAAATTCAGATTCGTTATCAGCACCTGTCAGCAGGAAAAAATCCGGAACCCGGGCTGAATGAAAGCTGGGCCTATCATAAGGTGGAAGTGGAAGACAATGGAATTGGATTCGATAATGAGTACCGCGACAGAATCTTCCAGGTCTTTCAACGACTTCATGGGAAAGATATCTTTCCAGGCACTGGAATCGGTTTGGCGATTTGCAAAAAGATCATTGACAATCACCAGGGACATATCAAAGCCAGTGGTGCCATCGGTAAAGGGGCCCTGTTTACCATCTTTATTCCTGATTTTTCTCCTGAAGGCCCCTCAGGTATTTAATTGGCTCCATCCATAAGACCGAAATTGCACCAGCCAGTATGCAATAGATATACAGGTTGGAATCCAGGTGCCGGAAACCGAAAAAGTCGCGGAATGCAGGAACCAACAAAAGCAGGATGGTTAACAACACTGTTAGCCCTGTAATCAAAGGGATCAATCGGTTATTATACCGGATCGTGGTGAAAATCGTGAACCGAAAGGAGCGATTGACCAGGGTCAGAAAGATATTTGCGGTAACGAGTGTCAGAAACACCATGGTGCGGGTAGCAGTTTCATCCAGTCCGGACCTCCATGCATATTGATAAATTCCAAGGCATGCAATTGTGATGATCAATCCCTGGACAATACTAACACTAAGTTCGCGCCAACTGAAAAAAGTAGATTGGAAGGGGCGGGGTTTTGCCTGCATAGTACCTGCTTCCATTGGTTCGTTTTCATAGATGATGGAGCAGGTGGGGCCCATTATTAATTCCAGAAAAATAACATGCACAGGTGTAAAAATGCTGGGAAAGGCCCATCCCAATGCCAATGGAATGAACACCGTAAGAATGATCGGAATATGGATGGATATGATATACCGGATAGCTTTCTTGAGGTTGGTGTAAATTTTCCGGCCCATGGCAACTGCTTCCGCCATTTTGCCCAGATCATCATCGGTAATAACAAGGGAAGCTGCTTTTTTCGCAAGCTCCGAACCCTGTTCTCCCATGGCTATACCAATATGTGCTGCTTTCAGGGCAGGGCCATCATTAACCCCATCACCGGTCATGGCAACCACTTCCTGGTTGGCTTTAAGGGCTTCAATAATACGCAGTTTTGCTTCCGGAAAAAGGCGTGCATATAACTGGTATTGTTCCACTTTCTGCTTTAGTTCAGCATCCGATAATTTCACCAGGTCACTGCCTTCTATAACGGTATCGCTTCCACGAAAATGAATTTCTCTGGCAATGGATTGTGTCGTCAGGGCATTGTCGCCCGTTAAAATTTTTACACTGATCCCGGCGTCGTAGAAAGTCTCCAAAACCTGTTTGATGCCAGGTTTGGGAGGGTCATAGAATGCGATCAATCCCAAAAGACGGAAAGTAATTTCCTGCTGGGTTTCAGGATAGTTGCGTGCATCTTCTGGCATTAGTCCCTGAGCTATACCTAACACACGGAAGCCCTTTTTTGCATAGGTTTCAACTGCTTTCAGAAAATCAGCCTGTTGATCAGTTGTTATGTTACTGACTTTTAAAATAGCCTCCGGTGCGCCTTTTGCTGCGATGATACGTTGTCCATTGACTGATCTGAAAATATGCGTCATCATGGGAGGTTTGCCACCCAGCGGATATTCTTTTTCCATTTGGTAAACCGGACGTTCATCCTGCTCACGGTCCTGTATATAGGCTTCGTGCAGAGCTTTCTCCATCGGGTCAAAAGGAATGGGTTCGCTTGCAAACATGGCAACCCGAATCAAATCACGGATGGCAGGTGAAGGAGCTGCACCAGGTTCATGAAAACTGCGGTTTTCCCAGCTGTATAAACCAGCCAGCGACATCCGGTTTTCTGTAAGGGTACCGGTTTTATCAGTACAGATCACGGAAGCGGAACCCAGTGCTTCAACGGTAGTTGTTTGTTTTACAATGATGCCTTTCTGCAGAAGCCGCCATGCACCGAGAGCCATAAACGTGGTAAAGGCAACGGGTATTTCTTCCGGCAGAATACTCATGGCAAGTGTCAGCGCTTTCAGGAGGCTGTCGAGTATCACCCTGGTTTGCAGGTAATGAATCAGCCATACTATTACAAAAACGAATAAACCAGCCAGGGCCATTTTTTTAACAAAGGATGCGATCTGTGCCTGCAGGGGAGTAGGTTCCTCTTTAATGCTGACCAGCTGTTTGCCAATCTGCCCCATCCTGGTTCGTTTACCCGTAGCTGTTACTCTTGCAATTGCGAGACCGCCAGTAACGAGTGTTCCCTGGTAGAGTTCATCATTGAGTTCATCACTATCACTGACAGATTTGGTTACGGTAAAGGATTCACCTGTTAAAATGGATTCATTAACTGAGCAATCGTTGGCCTGGAGAATGATACCATCGGCAGGAATAAGGTTGCCCTCTTCCACAATGAAAATATCTCCGGGTACCAGCTCGCTGGAAGGGATGTTCTGGTGTTGGCCATCCCGGATTACCTGGGTGAGTGGTTCAGTAAGCTTTTTAAGTGCATCCAGGGCATGCCGGCTTCTGGCATCCTGGTAGAGTGAAATGGTGCTGACCAATACAATTGCGACCAGCATAAAAATTCCTTCACCTGTTTGTCCGCTGATGAAATACAGGATGGAAGCAGCCAGCAGCAGCAGGAACATCGGTTCCCTGAAGAGATCCCTGATGGCCCTCCGTATTGGAGAAACACCATCCTTTTCCAATTCATTCAGACCGAATTTTTCCCTGGCTGCAGTTACTTCTTCCGGATTCAAACCGGAAAATTGGATAGATGAAGGCTCGGCCATTTAAAGGTTATTTAACTGGTAAATAGTTTCTTGAACCCTGGAGTTACTCTTGCTTTGGTAGCCTGTTCGAATGCAAAAGCAAGACCAAGCAATATTGGTTCTGAAAAAGCCGGACCAAAAAATGAAAATCCTACCGGGAGTTCATATACCTGTCCGGCTGGCACAGTTATATGCGGATAACCAGATATTGCAGCAGGTGAGGTGAGGGAAACATCTCCCCAGCGGTCGCCATACCAGAGATCAATGGCACAGGAAGGGCCCATGGTAATACCGGCAATAGCATCCAGTTGATTGGCTTTGATCACTTCATCCAGTATCTTACGTGAACCCATATGCGAAGCTTCCAGGGCTTCCCTGTATTCTTTGGAGTCAAGTCCACCTAATGCCTCACAAGCTTCCAGGGTTTCCTGTTTGAAATAGGGCATGGCGCGGTCTACATTTGCCTTATTGAAGGCGATGACTTCTGCCAGGCTTTTCACTTTGGCATTGGCGTTAGCCAGGTATTTGTTAACGCCATCTTTGAATTCATATTTCAGCACATTGTATTCATGGCGACCCAGTTCATCAATTTTGTCGAGGTATTCAATTTCCACTACCGCTGCACCCTGGGCGGTTAAGATTGCCTTACATTTATCATGTAAAGCAAGGATATAATGATTGGTTCCCGGTGGTTTTTTTTCTATACCGATCCGTTTCCCGGATAAAGCTTTAGCATCCAGGAATTGCGTATAATCTTTAGCGGCTTTTCCTTTGGCAGCAACAGAAGCAGGATCCTGCGGATCGGTTGCAGTTAATGCGTTTAATGTGATTGCCACATCGGAAACGGTTCTGCCCATAGGGCCGGCTGTATCCTGCGTTTGTGAAATTGGAATGATACCCGACCTGCTGAGTAATCCTACTGTAGGTTTTAATCCAACCAGGGCAGCAACGGATGAAGGACAGGTAATTGATCCATCGGTTTCTGTTCCAATGGTGATGGCGGCTAAATTGGCCGCTGCTGCAGTTCCTGAACCGGAGCTGGAACCACAGGGGTTATGGGTGAGCAGGTAAGGGCTGCGTGTTTGACCACCCCTGCTGCTCCAGCCTGAGCAGGAACGATTGGACCGGAAATTCGCCCATTCCGAAAGGTTGGTTTTACCCAAAATGATTGCACCTGCTGCTCTTAGCTGTTCCACAAGGAAAGCATCTTTGGATGCGATATTTCCTTCCAGTGCAAGGGCACCTGCTGTGGTTTGCATTTTATCCGCAGTGTCAATATTGTCTTTGATAAGAATGGGAATACCGTGCAGCGGACTACGTACTTTACCATCTTCTCTTTCCTTGTCGAGACTTTTGGCAATTGCAATTGCCTCCGGGTTAAGTTCAATGACAGCGTTTAACAGCGGACCATCTTTATCAATTGCATGAATCCTGTCTATGTATAACTGGGTTATGGCTGCAGCAGTATATTTCCCTGAAGCCATTGCTTCCTGTAGTTGCGGGATGGTCCACTCGAGCAGTTCAAACCGGTCTTCCTGATCTTCCGCAGTTTTAGTTTCTTTTGGCGTTTCGGTTTTACAGCCAACCAGGCTGGCGGCAGTAACTGATAGACCTGCCAGGCTACCGCTTTTTAAAAAATTGCGACGATTCATAGTATTGAATGTACTGAATCTGTCAGTTATCTGAATCAGATTGGGGTTAGATTTCTACAACCTGTTGATGATATTCCTCCTGTGGTGAAAAAAACCTGAACATTCCCGTTATAGGGCACTGGCACAGGAATTGAAATCATTCGTTTAGTTTTTCATAGGATATTGGATTTAAAAACGGGGTGTATTTCAATACTGCCCCTTTCATCTTGAACTACAATCAGAACAATACAAAAGCCCCGGCATTTTTGATGCAGGGGCTTTGTATACTGCTACTAATATAAAGACTTATATGTATTTTGTTTTGCCTGGAACTGCGATTGGATAGTATCCATCAGCACCGGGAACAATTGGTGGCGCGGCACTCCAGCTAAACTCTTTCGGCATAATATCCAGGCCTGAATTGATCGCTTTATCCCATTCAATCACCTGACCACTGTAAGTGGCCATACGACCCAGGATGGAAGTCATGCTGCTCTTTGCACCATTCTCAGCATCAGCAAACTTGTATTGCCCTTTTGCGATGGCTTCAAAGAGTTCATCGTGTTCCGTCTGATACGCGTTGTTATCAGTATTGCTGTCGAATTTATAGAGTTGTTTTCCTTTAAGATCCGTGATGCTGCCTGCTCCTGTGGCGATACGGCCTTTTGTACCAATCAGCAATTCATCAACGCGCGCCATGGTGCCGGGAATATGGCGGCACTGGCTGTTGAGAATGGAACCATCTGCATAGGTGAATTCAACATAGTGGTGGTCAAAGATCTCACCATGATCTTTCCCATTCCGTACCTGGCGGCCGCCCATACCCTGGGCTTTTACAGGATAGCCACCTTTGAACCAGTTGATCACATCAATATTGTGAATATGCTGCTCTGTGATATGATCACCGCAAAGCCAGTTGAAATAATACCAGTTTCGCATCTGGTATTCCATTTCTGTTTGTCCGGGTTTACGCTCCCGCACCCAAACGCCATCATTGTTCCACCAGGCTTGTGCTGAAGTGATCTCACCGATCAGGTCTTTGCGTTTGAAGAGTTCTCGGTAGGAGTTTTGGTAGTGACGCTGAAGTCCCACCACCACATTCAGTTTTTTCTGTTTGGCAATGGCAGCTGCGGCAAGTACTTTCTGTACCCCGGCAGGATCAACTGCTACCGGCTTCTCCATAAAAATATGCTTGCCCTGTTTAACAGCTTCTTCAAAATGAATAGGCCGGAAACCAGGAGGAGTTGCCAGAATTACCACATCAGCCAGGGGAATCGCTTTCTGGTAGCCATCAAAGCCACTGAAGCGTCTTTCTTCCGGAACATCAATTTTGGATTTGATGGTTGGGTTTTCTTCCGCCTCACCCAAAATAGCTTTCAGGGAATTGTCGAGGTTATCGCGAAAAGCATCAGCCATCGCTACCAGCTTAACATTCTGTTTGGTGAGCAATGCCTGGATGGCTGCACCGGTTCCTCTACCGCCACAACCAACAAGGGCAACTTTAATAACATCTGAGGAGCCTGAGAAAAAATTGGCCTGTGAAAGCAGGGGAGCGGCCATCAGTCCGCCGGCGAGGAGTCCGGAATTTTTTACAAACTCGCGGCGGCTTTTGCCGGCATCATTGGAAGCATCGTGTATCATGTCTGGAGTTTAAAGGATTGAATGTAGTGGGTTTCCCCGGTATATTATGTTACAATTTTATCCATTAGTTGCCTAAAATTTCCTTGAAGAAAGCATCTGCGGCTTCTTTGGAAGGTTGCTGAAGCGGACGAACCACCCGTATTCCAACAGATGCGGCATCCGTCAGCCACCAGCGACTTTTCGGGATCTGTGGGTCTCTTTTATTCCAGGAAGGATCTGATTGCTGGCGATCTGAGCAACGCAGGGCTGGTTCCAGATCTGTGTAACCGCCACCTTTTAAAACCTTCGGATATTTGGCAGGATTTACTGCCACAATTGGATCTTTGGGTTCACCCGTTAGTTGCTGCAAACGATCTTCCTGGTAATGATCGAGGGTCCACTCACTTACATTCCCCAGCATATCATAAAGACCCCAGGCATTGGGTTTTTTCTGTCCGCTTTTCTGAAACTTGTTCTTGCTATTGGCTTTGTACCAGGCATATTCACCAAGTTGTTTGGGATCATCGCCATAATAATAGGCGGTTGTGGAACCAGCTTTGCAGGCATATTCCCATTCGGCTTCTGTAGGCAGGCGATAGAAGATGCCGGTTTTATCATACAGCCAGCGGCAGAACATCAGTGCAGTAAACTGCGACATGGAATTGACCGGGAAGCCACCTTCCTTTCCCATGCCCCAGGTAAGGTCGATGTACTGGGCACTGGGTCGGGTAACAGCATCCACTTTGGAGTTCTGGCTGGTATTGGCATCTTTAAAATAGACATCGAAAATATCTCTGCTCAATTCGAAGCTGGCCATCCAGAAAGCAGAAAGCTGCACTTTTTGCTGCGGACCTTCATCTGGTTGACGATTTTTCTCTGTATCCGGACTTCCCATTAAAAAAGAACCGGCCTGGATGGGAACCATGGAAAGTTCCAGGCTGGAACCCGGAATAGTCTGTTTGTAGGGTTTAAAGTCCGGATTGTTTTCCTGGGCAATTGTCAGATGGGAAAGCGAAAGCAGCAAACCACCAGCTGCAAGGATTTTCTTCATATTCATAGTAACTAAAGCTATAAAACTAGGATTAATGTTCGGGTTCAGAAGACGCAAACGTTTTCATAAACTCCTGGAAGCCGGGAGAATGACGGAATTGGAGTTCTTCCTTTTTATATTCCACCACCAGGAATTCGGCATTGAGTTTACGGGCCAGGCGTTTCGCTTTTCGGTGAGAAAGCAGACTGATGGATTTGGTCAGCCAGTCAGCCACCACCGGGTCTTTCGATATAACAGTAACGGACATACGTTTTGTAATGCCATAACCGGTTTTTGGATGCAATATATGAGAGTAACGTTTGCCCTCGTGTTCCATATACTGGTAGAGATCTCCTGATGTGGTAACCGACTGATTTTTCAACAGGAGATGTTCGTGTAACCATTCTGCTTCATGATGAGGAGTATTGATTGCCACTACCCAGCCTGCCTTACCAGGAGGATTACCCCTGGCGGTGATATCACCACTTACATCCACCAGGGCAGCAGTAATGCCCTGGGCCAGCAAAAAGCGGATCACTTTATCGCCGATATATCCCTGTGCGATGCCTCCCAGATCGAGTTGTATACCGGTTTTGAGCATCCTGGCCATTCCGGTTTTTGGATCCAGCTGCAGGTATTTCATGCCGGAAAGTTCCTGGGCAGCAGCAACTTCTTCTTTGGAGGGCCATTGGTCTGACTGCCGCGCGGCACGCCAGAGTTTTGTCAGTCGGCCTATGGAGATATCAAAACTGCCCTTGCTGATGGCATGGGCTCTTTTGCTCAGCAGCAGGATATCAAAAAGGGCAGGAACAATCGGATGATAGGTGGCGGTATCTGCTGCAGTTGCGCAGAACCGGTTAAGCTCACTTTGGGGATCGTAATCGGTAAAGATGGCGGCCAGGCTGTCGACTATATGAAAAGCACGGGCTGCAATCTGTTGCGCCTGCAAGCTGTCTGTATGATAAAATACAATGGTAAAAGGCGAGGCCATTTTGTTTTCCACAAACTCGAAACGTTTCGGTTGTGCGTAACTGGTATAGCCGGCAATTAACCAGGACAGGGAAAAAATTAACTTTTGAATCAAATTGGTCGTTTTTGAACTGGATTCCGGTAAATTTAGTCATCAAATTGTTTTCCATGCAAAGAAGAAATTTTGTTCGCCAGTCTTTATTAGCCGGTGGAGCCCTTGCCGGCGGGGTTTTATCCGGTACAAGCGCCCTGGCTGCTTCAGGGGAGAAAGTCGATACCAGTACTTTATCGGAAAAGCCCTTTAACCTGGATTATGCCTTTCACGATGGAATGTTTTCAAATCATGCCGGAAAGGATTTTATTGAGCAAATCAAATTCGGACATAGTATGGGATTCCGGTCCATCGAGGACAATGGTATGATGGGGCGAAGCGTGGATCAGCAAAAAAAAATAGGTGAAACGCTGGCCAAACTGGGCATGCGGATGGGCGTATTTGTAATTACCTCTGATTCCTGGCATTGGAAAACCTCTTTGACCACCGGTAAAAAAGAGCATATCGACCGGATGAAAAAGGATTGTTATGAAGCCATTGAAGTAGCCAAACGTTGCGGCGCCAAATGGATGACCGTGGTGCCTGGGAACTATGATCGCAGTCTGCCTCATGATCAGCAAACTGCCAATGTAATAGATGCACTTCGTATTGCATCCGATATACTGGCACCACATGGCCTGGCCATGGTGCTGGAAGCGCTGAGTGATAACCCGGATTTATTCCTTCGTTATACTAACCAGACCTATATGATCTGCAGAGCGGTAAACAGTCCGGCCTGCAAATTTTTATTTGATATGTTCCATATGCAGCGCAATGAAGGTGATATCATTAAAAATATTGACCGTACCTGGACCGAAACACCTTATTTCCAGATTGGAGATAACCCTGGTAGAAATGAACCGGGAACCGGTGAAATGAATTACCGCAATATTTTCAGGCATATCCATTCAAAGGGATATAAAGGAATATTGGGTATGGAGCATGGGAATGCCAAACCCGGCAAAGAGGGAGAGCTGGCGCTGATCAAAGCGTACCGGGATGCGGATAATTTTATCTAGTAGCCAGCATTTTTCGAAATTGGACTAATCCTGATTGGATATTAACCTTCTTAGAGGGAAGGGTAGAAACGGTATGAGCAAATGAATTAAATTGAAGGCGAAACAATAAACCTTCAATAAATACAGGCTTGTGAAGTTTTCTACCCTTTTTTTAGCAGCAGCAATTACGCTGACTACAGGTACCATCGTTGCGCAGGAGAATGAAACTGCTCCTGCTTCGTTTAACCATATCCGTTCTACACATTCTTTTACCAGTGGTTTGATAGCTCCTTTTCCCTCTAGATATGGAAGAGAGGCGGTATATAGTGATCATCTGGCTTATTTGTATTTCAGCAAACAATTACAGGAGCCAAAGGAAGGTGCCAGTGCCGGAACTACCACTGATGGGCAACCGATAATCTGGGAGTCCCTTGATTTGGACAGCGCCGGTCGGCTTCGTCCGAAAAGAGGACGGGCACTGGGAGGAGCACCTGCTGGTCCGGGTGTACAGGCTGGCGCAACCAGGGGCGGATTATCCTGGGGCAGCCGGATCATCTATCTGACCTATACAGCTACCAAGGCGCAAACAGCGATATTGTCTGTGAAAGGGAACAGCAGTGTATTGGTGAATGGGGAAATGCATACCGGGGATGCTTACAATATGGGATTTCTTTTCATACCGGTGCAACTTAAAAAAGGAAAGAACGAATTTTTTCTGCGGGGTTCCAGTGCGGTAGCCAGCTTATTGTTTCCATCAAAGCCAGTGCAATTGCAGGCGGAAGACATGACCCTGCCGCATATAGTGCCTGGAGTTCAAACAGGTATGCAGGAAGGAGGGGTAGTAGTGGTTAATACCGGGAATCAACCCTTGAAAGGATTGCGCATACAGGCAATTGTATCCGGACAAAGCCAGGAAACAACATTGCCTGATATACCGGCGATGAGTACCCGAAAAGTAGCTTTTCGCTTTGATGGATCCGGCATTACAACAAAAGGATCGTTCACCGGAACCCTGAATTTATTAAATGCCAGAACGATTCTGGACCAGCGTTCCTTTACTGTGGAGAGCATGAATCCGGGAGAAGCTTACAGCAGCACTTTTACCAGTGAGGTAGATGGAAGTTTACAGTATTATTCTGTTCGTCCGCAAACACCCGGATCAGTTTGGGAGCCTGGAAAAAACGCGCTGTTTTTATCCGTACATGGAGCAGGAGTGGAAGCGATCAGCCAGGCCCGGGCTTATAAATCCAAAGATTGGGGAACCCTCGTGGCGGCAACTAACAGAAGGCCACGTGGTTTTAACTGGGAAGACTGGGGCCGTTTGGATGCATTGGAAGTATTAACTATTGCAAAGCAACGGTTCCAGCCGGATCCTGCAAAAGTATACCTCACGGGACATTCAATGGGCGGGCATGGCACCTGGTTTTTAGGTGCTACCTATCCGGATAAATGGGCAGCGATTGCACCCTGTGCGGGTTATCCCACCATGAAAGGGTATGGTTCAGCAGATGGACTTATTCCTGATTCCAGTGGGAACCTGTTTGAGCAGCGATTGATCCGGGCCAGTAACCAGAGTGATGTAATAAAGCTTGCAACCAATTATAAACATCATGGGGTTTATATTTTCCATGGAGATGATGACCGTACGGTATCGGTTCGTTATGCAAGGCAGATGAGAGAGCTGCTGGGAACCTTCCAGCCAGATTTTGTGCATTATGAATATCCTGGAGGAAGCCATTGGTTTGGAGATCACAGTGTAGACTGGAAACCGTTATTTGATTATTTCCAGTGGCATGAACGCCTGCCGGATAGCAGTGTGAGCAATATTGATTTTACAACCGCACATCCGGGTATATCGGCCAGTTCAAGATGGGCAACCATCTTGCAGCAGCAGGAAATACTGGAGTACAGCCGGATACAGCTAAACAGGAATCGGGCGAAAGGACTGATAACTGGTACTACTACAAACATTAAGTTATTGCAACTGGATCTTTCTGATTTTTCAATAGGAACAACAATTGAGATAAGGCTGGACAGTTTGTCGATGGTAAAACATATTGTAGGAACTTTATCAGATAAAATAGTATTGCAGCGTACTGCCTCCGGTTGGGAAAAAGGAGTAGCCCCAACTGCAGAGCAGAAAGGACCGCATCGCTATGGGACGCTAAAAGAAGCCTTCAACAACCGAATGGTATTTGTGGTGGGAACGATAGGTAACAAAGAGGAAACGACCTGGAACTGGAACAAAGCGCGCTATGATGCCGAGACCTGGTACTACCGGGGTAATGGTGCAGTGGATATCATAACAGACAAAGAATACTCCCTGGATAAATACAAAGACAGGGGAGTGATCCTGATTGGCAATAAGAGTACCAATGCAGCCTGGAATCTGCTGTTAGCGGATTGCCCGATCCAGGTAGAGCGCAACCTGATAACAGCCGGCGAGCAGCGTTGGGAAGGGGATGATCTGGCCACCTATTTTGTATGGCCCTTAAAGAATTCTTCCAAAGCATCGGTAGCAGTATTAACCGGTACCGGTATGAAAGGTAACAATGCTGCATATGCGAATCAGTATTTTGCGGGAGCCAGTGGATTTCCGGACTACATGATCTTTAGCTTTGACATGTTGAAAGAAGGTGCAAAGCATCTGAAGCTGACCGGATTCTTTGATGAGAACTGGAAGTTGAAATAGTGTTCAACTAATAGCTTTTGAGCCCGTTTGCTGGAAATTGCAGGCGGGCTTTTTTATAAAGCCATATCGCACAAGAATACATGCGAACTGTCAGTGCCGAAAAATAAAGTTTGTGCTCTTTTGGGATTATTACTGTAGCGTAGTTTATAAACAGTATCTCTTATTACTGCAGGATTCCACCAGGAGGGTCTATCTGCAAAAGAAGTGCTTAGAGTCAAGGAATCCGGGTGATTATAAATAGAAATCTCGTAATTTTTTTGTTGTGCGATTCGTTTCAGTTCATCTGGGCAAAGTTGAATTTCCATCCAGATGCAACAGTCCAGGATCGGCAGTAGCTGATCTTTGGTATTTCTTATTGTAACGCAATTTTCAAGAGGCGGTTTGAAAAGAATTGAATAAATCTGTTCCGGCGTTTTCGGACTGGAGTTTTTAATGATTCTGCTGAGATTCTCAGTCATTTTTCGGGATCCTGTAAATTGCAGAATAGCGATAATTGCTACAACAACCAGAACAGCACCTACAAGAATGCTTTTTGTTGATAGCATATGGTTGTAATAGTTTGAATTAAAAAAGCTGGTAGGATTCCAGCCGGAAATTAATCAGGTCTGATTTTGCACTATCTCGGGTTGCATTGCTTACATCCGGATCTGCTCCTACATCAATAAGTGCTTTAAAAACCTTTCTTAATTGTTCCAGCAGGATTCCATTCTGCAAGTCTGCACTGGGATTGAATATCATTTGTCTGGCATCCAAAATAGCTCTTCCTAAACATGAATTTCCATAGGAATCGGTAGCATTTGGATTGGCTTTGTTTTCCAACATTAGTTTCAAAAGAGAAAAAGCTTTGTCGAATTTGGATGTATCGCGTTGAAGGGTATAGCTATTAAAAATGCTGGCTCTTATGCAATCATGCAACACAGGAGTAGTCCATTCATTGATGGTGGATGTTTCCTGAAAGTTGACATCTGCTCCACGATCAATTAATAGTTTAGTAACTTCAAACCGGCCCGTTTTAAAAGACAGTTGAAGTCCGGATTGTCCATCGTCTTTTTTGGGAGGTGCAACATTGCAAACGTTCAGGTATTCCGGCTTTTCATCCAGGAGCCGGTTTAAAGTTGCCAGGTCTCCATCCGTTATAGCTTTGAAATAGATCTTGATTTCTTTTTTCGTCATAACGAAAACAGTGTAGTTTAGGGAATGAAACTACTGCTTTTATTGGGATTATTTCCCCTGCAGCTATTGGCACAATCCAGCTTTTCGGACACTGCTCGCCAGATTGAAACAGTATTAAAACCCTGGTCGAATACAAACTTACCAGGGGTGTCAGTAGCAATCAGCCGGCATGGACAGCTGATCTATGCACAAGCTTTCGGTGCTGCTGATTTAGAACATGATGTGCTTAATGATACTGCCACCATTTTTGAAGCAGGATCCGTTTCCAAACAATTTACGGCTGCTGCCATCTTATTGCTGGAGCAGGACGGCAAACTCCGCCAGCTAGATGATGTGCGTAAATACATTCCCGAATTACCGGATTATGGTTCGGTTATTACTATTTATGATCTGATACATCACCAGAGTGGTTTGCGAGACTGGGGATCGGTTGCGGAAGTAGAAGGATGGGGGCGCGGTTCAAGAGCTCACACTAATGCACATGCGCTACAGATTATTTGTCGCCAGACAGCGCTCAACAACCCTCCAGGAACAGAATACATATACAGCAACAGCAACTATAATCTGATGGCCATTATTGTGGAGCGGGTTGCCAAAAAAAGTTTTGCGCAATTCTGCAAGGATCGCATTTTTGTTCCGGCAGGTATGAGCCATACCAGTTGGCGGAATGATTTCCGGCAAGTTGTGAAAAAACGTGCGATCGCTTATCAGCAAACGCCGATGGCACTGAAAATGTCCATGCCCTTTGAAGATGCCCATGGAAATGGAGGCTTGCTGACAACTGCCACAGACCTGGTTAAATGGGCTGCGTTTATGCATGGAGGTAAGTTAGGCGGACAAGCACTACTGGACCGGCAGCTTGAAAAAGGGCGCTTCAGAAATGGAATCTATCATCCTTATGCGGCTGGCTTGAGGATCAGTAAGTTTAATGGGCGGGATCAGGTAACGCATAGTGGAGCTACTGCTGGGTATCGGGCCAACCTGGATTATTTTCCAGAATTGGGATTGTCCATCGCCCTATTATCCAATACCAGTGGTTTTTCTCCGGTACAAATAGCTGAAAAGCTTGCGAGAATATATATAGCTGATTGGCCTGCATCCTGGGTTGAAATACCTGTTGTTTATAAGGCTGCACCTGATGAGCAAAAAAAACTGGAAGGATGGTACCGGGATGCAAAAACGGATGAAGGTATTTTTATAAGGGCAGTTGACAGCACCCTTTTAATGCCAAATAAAATACCAATTACTTTTACTCAGCAACGCAGGCTCCTCGCTAATGGTTACAATATACGTTTTCTGCGATCTGGCCTTTTAAGAATTAGTACGACACAGCCAATTGATACGACAAAGTTTTTAAGAGAACCTGCTTCTAATTGGTCAATAGATGATTTGAAACAGTTTGAAGGCACCTATACTAGTAAGGATGCCAATACAACGATCCGATTCAAGGTATCAGGTACCAATCTTCAGTATCTACAGGAGCCTGATGTTCCTGTAACAGTTATACCAACCTACAAAGATGGATTTGAAACACCTGGATCCAGCATTCGATTCCTAAGAGATAAAAAAGGTCAACTTACCGGATTTTCTATGTCAGTTGGCAGGGCCAGGCGGATAGAGTTTATGAAAATATATTGATGGCCTTACAGTTTATTCTCCAGTTCCATCAATTTTGAAACGATATCTTCAACCGATTTACTAAATCGTATAAAGCTCTTATCATCCGGTCGGGATTTGTATAAACTGATATAGTCAATTGTAAAGCGAATTGGGTCCTTGGTAAGGAGATCGGCAATAGCCTGATTCCCTTTATGTTTGGTGATTTGCCGGGCCATTTCATAGCCGACAAAATAGCCTGTTTCGTCAAAAGCAGTAGAAAATGCAATGTCATAACTTGACTGATAATCAGCACTGGTATCATTAAATTGCCTATAGAGCAAGGCTTCAAATAATTGGAAATTCTGATAGGGGCGTTCCTTGTTTTTCTGGTAGTGGGCAATCTGTTCTTCTGAAAAAGCAGCATTCTTTTTCAATTTCGACATGTCTCCCACATAGTTGGCAATACCTTCTGCCCAAAGATTATAAAGAAGGTAATAGGAAGCTTTTGAAGCATAGGAGATGCCAGCGCTTTCTTTTTTGTACGATCTGGTTCTTTGGCCAACACCCTGAAGTGTATGATATAATTCATGCGCCACCAGGTATTGTAATCCGTTTACATCATTTCCAATTTTTTGCAGCGCTACATTGAACGTTGGATCATCGCCAATGGTAAATCCCAGTGAACCACCACCTGCCAGGAAGCAGGCTTTGGTAGTTGCGCTAAGATCAGCTGGTGTATAAGGCTCAATTATTGCTTTTACTTCTCCGATAAATTTTTCTTTATTGGAACTTATATAGGCGACTAGCTTCTTGATTTCAGGCAGCCTTGATTTAACCAGTTTCCAATTGTATTCATCGTTCCCTTTAACCGTTCCTGTTTCAATGATTTCTTTAAGAGTGTTAATAAAAACATCTTCCCCAGCTCCGCTATAACCTTTTACTTTTTTTATTAATAACTGGTTGCCATATAATTTCGAAACTTTTCTAAGCTGAAGAGTATCCGCTTTTTTATTGGAGAGTAATTCAGTAATGGCCTCTGCACTTTCAATATCAATAGAAACATTCAGCTGCTGTGAATATCCAACTGTTTTTACAAAAAAAATAGCACAAAGGATTAAAAGAGTTTTTTTCATACTTAAAATTTAAATCCAAATTTTAATCCGAGCAGGGTATTTATATCTCCATCATTATTGTTGGAAAAGTCAAATCTGATTCCGGTTGTGATATGTTGAATGAGATCAAATTCATAACCGGTAGAGATTCGATAACCAATAGTGAAGTCATTATCATAGTCTAATACAGATAGTCTGTTGAACTCTCCAAAACTTGGTATATTATCTATGGATACTCTTGATTCAGAGGATCGATAGGAATAACCAACGGTTGGACCAACCTGAATATGGAATCCCTTGATGATTTTTCGGAAAGGGAAATAAGAAATTTTGGGCCAGAGTGTAGTAGTGGAGGTATGGTAAAAAGAACTTCTCAACTCAAACATATTCGTGCTGGATGTTTTAGGATTTCTGCTTCCATTTTCAAAAATCAACTCGCCACCAATTAACAATTTTGAAAGTCCGGGCCTGGATTCTTTTACACTATTTTTGGTCAGTTCCACAGCAATTCAAAATCCGGGTATATCACCTGTTCCAAATAAGACGCTTCCTCCTGAAACATTCAAATACCGATTTTTGACTGGGTTGTCCTGGGTAAAGGCTGGAAGGGAGGCAATAAAAAGCATCAGGAATAATAAGTTCCATTTCATAGATAAGGTTTTGAAGTTGTCAAGATAGATAAAAGATTCAAAATGCCAAATGGTCGTTTAATTACCGAATTCAAGTCTTAATTTTCGGATTCTTATGGCTGACAAGCTTGTATTTTTTATCAGTACGATCGGGTGGTTCAATGGCCTGCTGTTAAGTGCCTACTTCCTGTTTTTCTATAAAAACAGAAAGTTATCCGGACTCCTGTTCGGCGCTATGCTGCTGGCTCTGAGTCTTCGTGTAGCCAAGTCTGTGATCTGGTGGTTTAATCCGCAACTCCCGGTTATCTGGGTGCAGCTAGGATTAGTGGCCTGTTTGTTCATCGGACCACTGTTGTATTATTTTCTCAAGGCATCCAACTATGGAGTAAAAGAAATGCCTGCCAGGTGGAGCTATACCCTGGTAGGATATGCGCTTGTTTCCCTGGTGCTGTTGTTGTTCTTTTCGGCCAGGCCGTATTATCCAATATGGCGACAGTATATTATCCCATTTATTTACCTGCAATGGTTCGTTTATATAATCGTGAGTGGCTGGCTGATCAGGCCAATAGTTCATAAACTTATCAGGAAGGGGATATCCCTTCAACCGAATGAAAAATGGATTTTTGGGATTTATATCGGAAGTCTGGTAACTGCTACTACTTATTTATTGTCCTTTTTCGGTATTAAGCTTTCCTATATTGCCGGTCCGATTAGTTTTTCTGTATTACTGTATTTAAATACCCTGATCCTGCTGTATCGGAAAAGAACCGATGAGCTGTTTCAGTCGGAGCCGGAGAAATATGCCAATAAAAAACTGGATGCCCAATTGGCCAGCGACAGTTTAACAAAGCTGGAAGAGCTGATGCTCAGCCAGGATGTTCATGCCAACCCGGATTTAAAACTGAATGACCTTGCTGCCCTGCTGAACCTTTCCGGTCACCAGCTTTCTCAGTTGCTGAATGAGCGGCTCGGGAAAAATTTCAACACCTATATCAATGAATACCGGATCCGGCGAGCATGTGAAATTATTTCGAGGGATCGCAACCTGAAACTGGAAGCAGTGGGTTATGAAGTTGGCTTCAATTCTAAATCGGCTTTCTTCAGTGCCTTTAAAAAATACACAGGCAAAACCCCGAACCTCTTTAAACAGGAGCAAATTCAGTCAGTTTCTGGTTCTGATTTATAGATTTTGACCTGAAAACTGGAAATCAATACTTCTATTTGATAGGCAAACCTGATTTTCGAAAGATTATCAATTAAATCTTTTTACATGAAAATCAAGGTCCTGTTGTTTTTTGCCCTGCTGCCCCTTTTGCTGGTTGGGCAATCCAAACCCGTTGCTCAGCATTCAACCCCGGCTGCTAAAAAAGTGCTGATTGTGGTAAGCAGTTATGGTAAAAAAGAGGGTAAACTGCGCCCCGGTTTCGAGTTCGACGAGTACTCACAGGCTTATCTGATTTTCAAAGCAAACGGACTGGACATTGATGTTGCCAGTCCCAAAGGGGGACCTGCCGAAGCAGATAAATTCAATCGCAACAAACCTTATAATAAGGCGCTACTGGAGGATAAAGTTGCAATTGTCAAATTGCAGGAAACGCTTCCGACAGCCAGGGTGAATCCTTCGCTGTACTCGGCTATTTATGTGGTTGGAGGTAAGGGTGCCATGTTCGATCTACCCTATGATCCATCACTGCAGGAGCTCATCAGCGCGGTTTATAAAAAGCCGGATGGAGTGATTGCAGCCGTTTGTCATGGTCCCGCTGCTTTTGTAAACGTACAACTGGAAGATGGTTCCTATTTAATTGCTAACAGAAAGATCACCGGGTTTTGTAATGAAGAAGAAGATAAGTTCGGCAAGACCTGGAAGGCTGAGTTCCCGTTTTTACTGGAAGATAAATTGAAGGCAAGAGGGGCACAGTATGAGCGAAATGCAGCTATGTTGCCTCAGTTAACCAGGGATGGTAAACTCATAACGGGACAAAATCCATTTAGTACCACTGTTCTGGCTGAAGAGCTGGTGAGGGCATTAGGTGTAGAGCCTGTGTCAAGAACATTGTATCCCGATGAGCGCAGTATAAACCTGGTAGATAAATACCTGAAAGGATCAAGATCCTGGGCAGAAGAGGAACTTCAAAAGAACCATGGAGCATACGATCTGGATCTGATCGCTGCATATGGTTATTATGCGTTAATTAAAGGCGATGGCAGTAAAGAAAGCATTCGGTCTGCACTTTCTGTAATAGAACTGGTGAAACCCTGGGTCTTCAACGAAAACATGGACTATGAAATGGCAAGGGGTTATTTAAAACTGGAAAACAAAGAAAAAGCCAAATCAATTTTACAGCAGGTGGTGACAAAAGCTCCCACTTTTACGAAGGCAAAGAAATTGTTAGAAGAAATTAACTAGTCTAAAAAAAGATAAAAAATTATTGTTTTACGATAATTAATATATACATTTGTATAATTAAATCGTAATTGGTATGATCTCTTCCAGGATGATTTCAAAATTGGTTGCCTTCCTTTTTTTACTGCTTGGGGGTGCATATGGGTTAGTCTCTATATATGCGTTGGTTTGTCTTTTTACCGGTTGGAACGTTGTTCCGTTTGGTGAAGGAAAGCAACTGAATATCCTGTATCCCTTTTCGGCGAAGCCTTTTTTGATTTTGGATAACAATGGCCCTTATATTGTTTTTTCATTTTTGTTACCCTTTTTATTATATGCCGTTTTCTTTTTTTTGACAGCCAGCATGTTCAGGGTATTCAAGCGTTCCAGATTGTTTACGGCTCCAAATCACCTGCAGTTGAAACGATTTTATGTCTTCAATTTGCTGGTACCTCCACTTAGTGTAGCTGTCGCTTTTTTCTTTGTAGAAATTGAATTTATAATCGCCATACTGCTAGTGCTGCATCTTATCATGGGCATCTTTGTATGGTTTGTAGCAGCCATATTCAAACAGGGAATCCAATTGCAGAACGAACAAGATTTATTTATCTGACATGCCGATTATAGTAAACCTTGATGTGATGCTTGCGAAACGCAAAATGCAAAGCAAGGAATTGGCAGAGAAACTGGACATCACACCAGTGAATCTTTCGATTTTAAAAACAGGAAAAGCAAAAGGTATCCGGTTCGATACACTGGAAGCGATCTGCAGAATTTTGGATTGCCAGCCCGGTGATATCCTCGAGTATCGGGAAGAATAAATCAATCACCATATAGCATTAAAAAATAGCAACCTCCAGGTTGCCTGCTAAACTATTGCCTAAACCTTATCAGTATGAATCAACTTAGCATTGAAAATCTCAACCTTCAGTATAAAAATGGCGTAAAGGCCATTGATGATATCAGCCTTACCATCCGGAATGGCATGTTTGGTTTGCTGGGACCCAATGGTGCAGGAAAATCTTCCCTGATGAAAACCATCGTGGGACTGCAACAACCGCAATCCGGGAAACTACTATATAACGGAACCGATATCATCCGGCAACCTGAATTTATCCGGAAACAACTCGGTTTTCTGCCCCAGGATTTCGGAGTTTATCCACGTACCAGCGCAGTTCAGTTATTGCAACATCTTGCTGTGCTGAAAGGAGTAGCAGATGCTAAAGAAAGAAAAAAGCAGATTGATATCCTCCTGGAAAAGGTCAACCTGACAGCAGAGAAAAACAAGGAAGTCTTTCGTTTTTCGGGAGGAATGCGACAGCGCTTTGGCATTGCTCAGGCATTGCTGGGTAATCCTTCCATCATCATTGTAGATGAACCAACAGCGGGACTTGATCCGGAAGAAAGAAATCGATTTAATGGAATACTAAGTGAAATCAGCAGGGAGGTGATTGTGTTACTCTCCACGCACCTGGTGGAGGATGTACGCAACTTGTGCAGTTCGATGGCAATTCTGAAAGATGGAAGGATCCGCGTTGTTGGTAGTCCGGGAGAACTGGTATCCACCTTGCAGGGAAAGATTTGGGCAAAAAAGATCAGCAAAATTGAATTGGCGGATGTTGAACAACGCTTCAATGTAATCAGTCACCAGTGGGTGGAGAATCAGCAGGTAGTTGCTGTTTATGCAACCCAACAGCCGGAGGGCTTTGAAGCAGTGATTCCCACACTGGAGCATTTTTATTTTTATACCATCAAGCAGGCTGCAGCATGAGATCCGTATTGTTATTTGATATCCATTCCTATATAAGAAATTATGTGTCTTATTTAGTGTTGCTGCTCTGTGCTGCAATGGGCTTGTATGCCGGCGCCAATTTCAATATTTCAGTAGGAGAAGGGGTGTACCTGAATTCCGCTTTTTCCATAGGTTATATAACAGGATTTCTAAGTCTGGCTGTAATCTTTATGGCAAGTATCATAGGTAGTCAGTTACTCTTTAAAGATTGGGATGCGCGGATGGACAGCTTACTCTTTACAACACCACTTTCAAAAGCCGGATACCTTGCAGGCAGAGCCCTTTCATATGGATTGGTAGTATTGTTTGTCTTTCTTTCTCTTTATGCGGGATTCGTGATCGGACAAAGCAATCGTACCGGTTCCGAAATGCAGCCTGGATTTATCCTGGTTCGTTACCTCTATGCTTTCCTCGTTCTTGTACTACCATCTCTGCTGTTTGTTTGTTCATTTCTGCTGTTTGTTGCCATGCGTTCAAAGCACAAGTTGTTATTGGTAATTTCCGGTTTATTAGCGTATGTCTTGTATATGGTAGTGCTGGTCTATTCCAATTCGCCTTTCATGAATGCTGTTTCTCCACAATCGGTAGTTGCTCAAAAACTGGCTGCTATTCTGGATCCATTCGGACTCTCAGCCTACTATTATGCGGCGCGCGATTTTACAGTTGATCAGCGAAACCAGGAACTGGTACCATTGACAGGTTTCTTTTTATTGAACCGGTTACTCTATAGCGCACTGGCTGTTGTATTTATTTATCTGTCTTTTTCTGTTACGCATGTTAAAAAGAATGGGGCAGAAAAATGGCCAACAGTACTTCCTGAAAAAAAATCCATTTGGTTCAGTCCGGTTGTAACGGCACAGGTAAAGTTTGGTTTTTCACAAAAACTACAAGCGATTTATTCTTTTGTGAAACTGGACCTGGTGTATGTATTTAAAAGTGTACTCCTGCCTGCATCCAGTTTGCTGTTGGTATTTGCTGTGGGAATGGAAATGTATGGTGAGATTGAAAAAGGAATCCGCATGCCGCAACGCTACGCCAGTTCAGGATTATTGGCAGGTATCATACATGAAAATTTTCATGTGCTGGGTTTGTTCCTGATCACTTATTTTATCAATGATTTATATTGGAGGAGTACAGCTTACCGCTTCAATGCGGTAGAGGGCAGTACGGGTTTTGCGTATGCGAAAGTAGTGGCGCATGGATTCAGTATGTCTGTACTGATCCTGTTTTATTCCATTCTGCTTATTGGAGAAGGATTGCTATTCCAACTGGCTTACCAGTACAGGATAGTTGATGCAGGTGCCTACCTGGGAGTGTTATTATTCAACAGCCTTCCATTGGTACTGCTTGTTAGTTTTCTGTTGCTCATCAATAGCATACTAACGCAAAAATATATCGCACTAGGGATGTCTTTCCTGTTTGCTCTGCTGCTCGCAAGTCCGGTTGCGTTGAATCTGTTCAAACATCCGATGGCGTTATTGTTAACCGGGTATTCAGCCAGCTGGACAGACTTTAGCGGCTATGGCGGATATCTTGGTTTATTTCTGCAAAAGATGTTGATAGGAGCAGGTGTAATAGCCATTTTATGGATGTGTGTACGTGCAGTTATCACTAAGAGACTTGCGAGTTTGTTGGGAATCTTACCAATAGCAGGATTACTTGCATTTACAATACCCCACTACATCGAGGGGTATAAGAATCCGGATAAACAAGAGCAAGAGCAGAAAGCTGTCAACTATGAGAAAAACTATAGAAAATTCCAGGAGCAGGCTCAGCCGACTATACAGCGGGTAACTACCAAAATTGATCTGTATCCGGATAAAAAAAGTTATCGAATCGAGGGAACTTATCTGTTGCGCAATACAACAGCTATGGAAATGCCAACAGTATTGGTAAATTTCCCGGAAGGATTCCAGCTTGAATCAGCAGCACTGAATTATGAAGAGGAGCTGCTGCCTGTTCAACAGGAGGTGGAAGCTGTTCGCTTAAACAAAGCAATCCAACCAGGCGACAGTGCTTTTCTGACATTCCGCTTGCAGTATCAATGGCTTCCAGTCAATGCGCATCAGCCGATGAATCTGATCCAGGAAAAAGGAAGTTTCATGCGGATCAGTCGCTATTTTCCAATCATTGGTTATAATGCTGCAAATGAACTGGAAGATTCATTGGAGCGTGTGCAATATGGGTTAGGACCCGCAACCCAGCTGAAAAAACTGGAGGCCCCAAAAGACAACAAGGAGGAATTCATTGCGCTCGATATGATTGTATCCACCAGTGTGCAGGAGCAGGTGATAGGTACCGGTGAACTGTTGAAAAAATGGGAGCAGGAAGGCAGAAATTATTTTCAATTCCGGGCAGGAAAAATCCCCTTTCGTTTTGCGCTATCATCAGCCAGCTATGCGGTAAGCAAAACTGTTCACAGCGGCATCCCTATACAGGTATATCATCATCCGCTGCATAGAGAAAATGTAAACGCCTTGCTCGAACAGACCAAAAGAAGCCTGGACTATTGTCAGCAACAATTTGGAAATTATCCATTCCGGAGCATCACCTATGCGGAAATTCCTTCCTTCGTGAGAGGATTTAATGCCACCGCTTATCCGGGAGTGATTTTTATGACAGAGCATATGGCTTTTCATTCCAATCTGCAGGCAGAGCCAGAAAACGATGTGATTATGGAACTGGCGGCACATGAATTATCGCATTACTGGTGGGGAAATAACCAGCTTTCACCGGACGAACGGGAGGGTGCCAGTATGTTGACAGAGAGCCTGGCCATGTACACGGAAATGATGCTCTATAAACAGCAATACGGGGCAGCAAAAATGAAAGCGCGATTGGCCCTGCATGAGCAGATTTACCAGGCTGAAAAAGGATATTTTAAACCAGAACCGCTTTATAAGGTTAGTCCCGGAGCCACTCACCTGGCTTATTCCAAAGGTGCCCTTGTGATGGTAAAACTTTCTGAATTGCTGGGTGAAGAAAAGCTGAATTATTTTTTAAAAGAATTTCTGGAGCGATATAAGTATCCTCACCGGGCAACCACGCTGGATTTTCTGGATCTATTAAAAAGCAGGGTGCCCGCCACGAAACAGGAGGAAATCCTGTTATTGTTTACAAGTATGGATTAATAAACCAACTATGGAATTAGCAGCACAACTAAAACAGGCTTTTGATCCTTATTTTTCTGCTTCCCAACAGGTATGGGAGCGTGTAGTGGAGTTGGGAGAATGGTATACGGCAAATGCAGGAGAAATACTGAAGCGGCCCAACAGCAGCGAATATTATCTGAGTTTTATCATTCAGGGATCAGGTGGTGTATTCCTGACAAAGCGAAACAGTTTATTCTGTATTGATCTTTGTTATGAGAATGAATTTTTTGGCGACTATATGTCGTTTTTATCTGGCCAGCCTACCGAACTGGAAATTAAAACTTTTGAACAAACAGAATTGTTTCGGATTTCCAAAACCAGCTTTGAGCAATTGCAAAAAGCCAGTGCCTATGGCGATAAGTTTTTCCGCTATGCCGCAGAATCACTGTTCATGCATAAACAACAGCAGCAGATAGATTTAATCAGCAAAACCGCTGAAGAACGATATGATAACTTACAGAAAAAGCAATCTCAAATCCTGCAGCGAACTCCACAGAAATACATTGCATCCTATTTGGGCATCACACCCCAGAGCCTGAGCCGGATCCGGAAAAAAAGTCTTATCCGGAATTAGTGTTCAGTAAGGCAATAAGTTGATTTCTGGCCTGTTTTGATTCCTTCATAACCGGTAATAAAGGCCATATATGCGGCATCCCTTTTCCAATAACCAGGGAAAAATTCACATTGGCTTCTTGAAGGCGCTCAGCAAAAACCTGTTGATCCGGATAGGTAATATCAAGTTCCCCTGCAAATAAATGCGTTTCTGGAAATCCTTTAAAGGATCCATAGAGCGGGGAGATTCGGGGGTCTCTTAGATCACCGGCAATCGCACATAGTTGTTTAGCACTTTTTGCACCAGCTACAGAAAGCATGGGATCCATGGGTTCAATAGCAGTAATAGCAGGATTACTAAAACTGGCATCCAGTACTGGTGATAACAGGATGAGCTTTGACGGAAGCGGTTGCTGATTTTTAATAAGTCGCTGTACCAATGCAATAGCCAGGGTACCACCAACTGAATCCCCCATCAATACTATATTTTCAGGCGCATAGTGGGATAGCGCAAAGGCATACACTTCGTCCAGGTTTTCTGAAATCAGATTAATCCGGTGCTCAGGAGCTTTGGGATAGTTGCAGAGCCAGCTAGAGAAAGTGGTTTTTTCTACCAGTTTTTCCAAAAAATCCCAGTGATGCTGACCCGGACCGGCAACAAAAGCTCCTCCATGAACATAGAGGAGCAATCGTTCCGGCCGGCTGGTTTTTCTGATAACTGTTATGGAGCTTTCGTCAATTTTAAAACACGTGGTATCAAATTTTTTCAGCAATCCATTGGTAGGACGATGAACATCCTTTTCTCTGATTTGCCGGTAGTTGATTGGGTTTTCACTGAATTGTTTTTTTATACCCTTGATTTTGAGCATACCCAACACCAGGTAATAGGATAAACTGCGACTCATCTTAAAACAACTTCCATTATTTCGTTTTCATCTTTCACCTCAATGAACTTCTCCAGCCGGTGGTTTTTAGATACACTGTATCGTTCCTTTTGATAAAAGCGGGTGCCATAGGAATTGGTACCAACTTCAACATCCTGGGAGTAGCGTTGGGTGGGTCCGCTTGTCTTCTTTTTTCTCGCGCAATTCATACCATTCCATAAAATAGGGAGTAACCGGATACAAGGTGATTTTGACACCAGTTCCATAAGTCTTGCCACCCCCTATGGTCATTTTATCTGTTTTTTTAAAAATGATGCCCTTGATTGTGGCCGTTCCGTAGGTCAGCATTTTCTTAGCTGATATCGAATCAAATGCCTGCTGCGGATATAGGTTTTGGATTTCATTTTTGGAGGCACGTTTGTCTGCATTTTTAACCGGACTGCAGGCTGCCGCTAACAAAATGAGGGCAGGATAAAACAGTGATTTCATAATGATGAGGTAGCTATTTTTAGTTTATATCGATAAAACTGATTATTAATAATCTGTTCGAGTTTCAGCACTTCTTTGGTTTTTTTACTGATCCAGAAAGTTTCTTTGTTGCCTTTGCTTTCATGAACCAGTAACCAGCAGTCAATTTTTTGTTGATCATATCCATCCAGTTGGGCAGATCCGGTAACGGTATACACCACCTGTTGCAGCCCTGTTCGGGTTGCAGGATCATAAAACGGGATTCTGAATACAGCATCTTTTTTAAACGGTAAAGTTGAAAATACCTCCAGGTCGAGGTGCCAGTTGAAATTCGTTTGGTTGCGGCTATTGGTAAATCCCTGCCAGGCCTCCTTGAATCGCTGTGCGGTATCCTGATCAGAAAGTTCATGATCATTGACTACTAATTTGCCGGCTGGAAAATCAACTTTTGTAGTGCCTGCATTGATCCATTGACTGCCTGATTTCCACCAGAATTCATGGGTGATGGGCGCAAAGGTTTTAGCATCACAAACTGAATGGGTTGTATGAACTACCGTATCTTCAGCAACCCAGCGCTGGTCGATTACCAGTTGATTATTGTTTTGGAACCGTATGGTTCTGGTCCAGAATTGGGGTTTGGAAATCGGTTTATCCTTTCCCATTTTAAAATAGACCAGGTACTGGTGACTACCTTGTTTTAAGACATTGGTTGAAATATCTTTAGGTGTAATGTCCAGTGTGTCTCTGGAATTTGAAAAGGATGATAGATGTAGTAACAGGGCTAGTGCAAGAACAGGAAAGCGCATACCAAATTTTTTCGAAAGGTAAAATCAGCTCATTTTCTATTTCTTACCTTATGGTAATTTATCCCGGAAAATTCTTCATGACAAGTTTGTAGTTATTTGTATGATGTAATTTTCCACAAAGAATACAAATGAGATTTCTGGTATTAATAAGTCTGTTTATCAGCAGTACGGTTTGTGCACAACAGAAGGATAGTGCGAACCAGTTGTTGCTCGCAGCAGCCCTTCACGGCAATGTACAGGATATTAAAAAGGCGCTTGAGTTGGGTGCTGATATCAATGCAAAAAATGAACAGGGAGCCACTGCCTTGAATATGGTTTGTAAATTGAGTTATGAGTTTTTAGTCCCTTTTTTAATCGAAAAAGGGGCAACTGTGAACAGTCCGAATAACGATTACATATATCCCTTACATTATGCAGTTGAGTATGACAATGTAGCCATTGTTAAGGCGCTATTAAAAAATGGGGCGGATATCAATGTGTTGGATGGTATCCAGGAAACACCGTTGCACTGGGCAGGTTGGACAGGCAATATCCGGGCGGCGAAATTGTTACTGAAACAGGGTGCCAATCCATACAAAGGAAATAATAGTGGAGTTACTCCCATTGATTTAACCATCCGGCAGGAGCATAAAAAGTTGCAGCGTTTATTTCAGAAAAGTAAATACAGGCATTTTAAAGAATCTAACTAATGTCTTCAGTTCTTAGATTCAACCACCAAGTTAACAGTTGTTCGAGTGAAAGAAGGGATCTTTTGTATTCAATATTTAGATCGGGTTGATCTTTCCAATAGGTAGATTCCTCCAGCATTTCTTCTGGTGTTTTTGCATAGATGGTTGTAACGATTCGCATCCTGTTATAGGCTTCCATCATTAAAGGAGTAAATCGTTCACGGTCCATTGCAAGTCCGTATTCCAATAAATTGGGAAGTAGGTTTTCTGTACCTCTTTGAGGCATGGAATCAAGGATAAATAGTATGGTTCGCTCAAATATATTCAGTATTTCAGGTCTCTTATCGGGTTCATGTGTGCTGGTTAAAATAAGCCCTTCGGCAATCGATATGGCTGACCACTGGTGATCGAAGTTTTCCTTTAAGGCATTTTCCATGATTCTGAGATCCTTTCGACCTAGTTTCCAGCTTATCCGGTGGCCCATTTCCAGCAAAAAATCTCCCATCCAGAACTCAATTAAGTCGGCAGGCTTGCGAAGGAAGCTTATCCATTCCTCTATGTCTCCTGGCTGTTCCAGTTCTGCCAGTAAAAGAAATCCCGCAAGTGCCAAATCCGGTTGGATAGATTCCGGAGTAAATTCACGATAATAAAAGTCGTTAATATAGATGTCACGAATAGCTGAACGTAAATCAGGAAGTAAACTTTCACGGGGCAACTGTAGTAGCTGCATCAGAGCAGGTATATCCTCCGGAAATAATTCCCGTTGCAAAATGGATAATTCCGGGTGTCTGAAGGATGGCTGTTTGTAATACTGATGACCCGCAACTTTTTTATAAAGGAGTTGCAGCATCTCGTGCGTAGCAGCATCATATTCTTCCGGCTCAAGATAATCGTCTATTAGTTCAATGAGTTCTTCGAATTCCTGGAATTCTTTTGGCATTGTCTCCAATACCTGAATAATTTTTCGGAATCGATCATACCCCAGATGAAATTCACCGTTAACAAACAGCCACTCTGCAACTAGTTGTTCATATGGCAACCATTCTTCCAGGGCAACTGATAGTCTGTGGGGGAATTGTTGCTCAAATGGTAGGGAGAAATCTGCCAAAACTTCCATCATATCAAATTCTTCCAGCTCCAGTAAAATTTCACCAAGGGAAGTAAGAACTATTGGATCGCGGGGATAATATTCATTTAGAGGTAGTAAAAGATCAAGAGCCTGCCTGGATTTCCCCTGGTAATGATAGACTCTTGCCAAGGTACAGGCAGGTTCAGGGAAATCCGGATAGTCGCTCCTTAGTGATTTCAACTTATGTACTACGGGTTGATTGCTGGTTAGTACTTGTTCCTCCAGCGTATCCAATTCTAGCTTCAGGCTGACAGGCAGCTGAGTAGATCGATCTGTAGCGAAATAATCGAAAATGATTTTCATGCTTGATATGCAGGCCTGATTGTAAAAACTTGCCGTAAAGGTGAAGAAAATTAACCAATTAGAATGTAAATTGATTATTCACCTAAATCCGCCAACGATGATCCGATTGTTTCTTGCCGCAACACTTTGTTTATCTGCCACAACTCTTCATAGCCAATCCCTCCAAAAGTTGCAACCAGTCTCTTTTTCTGAAGTGATAATTGAGGATGCTTTCTGGTCCCCAAAACTGGCCACTGTAGCTGATGTTACGATCAAAGCATGTATTGATTATACTGAGAACAAAACCGGACGTATTCGCAATTTTGAAAGGGCGGCCACTCATCAGCCGGGTACTTTTGAAGGAATTTTTTATGATGATTCTGACGTGTACAAGGCCCTGGAGGCAATCGCCTATTCTCTGCGCAATCATCCCGATGCTGCAATTGAAGCAAAAGCAGATGAATGGATTGCTAAAATTGCTGCTGCACAATTGCCGGATGGATATCTCAATACGTATTATACGCTAACTGGGTTGGATAAGCGCTGGTCAGATATGGACAAGCATGAAACATATTGTGCCGGACACCTGATTGAGGCCGGAATCGCCTATCACAATACTACTGGAAAGAGATTGTTACTGGATGTGGGTATTCGTTTTGCCAATTATATGGATTCTATTTTCCGGTTGGCAAACAACCCCTGGGTGCCTGGCCACCAGGAAATAGAACTGGCGCTGATGAAACTGTACCATCATACAGGCAATAACCGCTACATGGAGCTGTCCAAATGGTTCCTGGACCAGCGGGGAAGGGGACATTGGAAAGGTGCTATCAAGTACGATGAAAATAGTCGGCAGTACTATCAGAATATGGAACCGGTAAAGGAACAAAAAGAAATCACCGGTCATGCTGTTCGTGCTATGTATCTCTATACCGGAGCGGCGGATGTGGCAGCTGTAACAAACGATGCCGGATATGTACAGGCAATGAAAACCATCTGGGAGGATGTAGTTTATCGGAACATGTACCTGACAGGAGGTATTGGTGCCCAGGCAAGAAATGAGGGATTTGGTGTCGATTACGATCTGCCCAATGAAGATGCCTACAGTGAAACCTGTGCCTCGGTAGGTATGGTCTTCTGGAACCAGCGGATGCACATGCTCAGTGGAGATGGCAAATATGTGGATGTCCTGGAACGCAGCCTGTACAATGCTGCCCTGGATGGCTTATCGCTTAGCGGGGATCGTTTTTTCTATGGCAATCCGTTGGCCTCCACAGGTACGCATAACCGAAGCGAGTGGTTTGGAACAGCATGTTGTCCGTCTAATATAGCGCGACTGGTAGCATCGCTGGGTAACTATATTTATTCTACCTCTACTGATGCAGTCTGGATAAATCTCTATGTGGGCAGTAAAACAACCGTGAAGATGGCGGGTACCAAAGTGGGTTTACAACTGGAAACCGCTTATCCCTGGAAGGGAAGTACCCAGCTAACAGTAACACCTGATAGAAAGAAAGCCTTTTCCCTGCGCCTGCGCTTGCCGGGTTGGATGAACCAGCCGGTGCCAGGGGCCTTGTATCAATATGCCGAAACTAAAACGGTTGCAGCAAGGATTGAAGTAAATGGCAGGCCGGTTGAGTATACGCAGGAGGATGGATATGCGGTTATCAATCGTACCTGGGCAAAAGGGGATAAGCTAACCATTGATTTGCCCATGGAACCGCGACTGGTGGTAAGTCGCCCTGAACTAAAGCAGAACAATAACCGGATGGCAATCCAGAATGGTCCTCTTGTGTATTGCGTGGAAGGGAAGGATAACAATAATGCTGCCTGGAATATCGTGCTGCCGGATAAACCCTCCTTTACTGTTTCCTATCGTTCTGATTTTTTAGGAGGAATTAATGTGATCAATTTTTCTGCACCAGTAACCAGTATTGGAGCAGATCGCAAAACAGTACAAACGAACCTGCAAACAGTAACGGCTATCCCTTATTTCAGTTGGAATAACCGGGGAGCAAGTCCTATGCAGGTTTGGTTACCGTTGTATGTGGAGGAAGTGAAGTTAAATTATTGATGGCTTTCAGCTTTTTTCATCAGTTTATTTTGCTTTGCCGTATAATATTTTTTTAAGTCGGGATTGAACCAATCTTCAATGGATTCAATTTCTTTACTTTTAAAGTAAGCTAAAAATTCAAGTTCATATTTGTCGTCAAATTTTTTTCTTAAACGACCAATTTTACTGTTTGTAAAGACAAGATCATTTTTTTCAAGATAACAGTCCTCCAATTCCGAATATGTTAAATAGTAGTCCCCGTATTTAATAATTACTGCTTTTATTTCCCCAATTGTAAAAACTGCTGCAACTTTTCCTGCTGCAACGCTGTAAACTTCGGATGGTTTGTCTGAAATAAATTCAATTGCATAGCTAAAGGGACAAGCTATAGAAAGTCCTAAGTTAACATTCTTATGAAGAGAAATGTTATTAACATTATCTAATGGCATCCTCCATTTACCCTTACTAAGTTCAAATGTTTTATTGGAGTCTAATTGTGCATGAACGCAAGAGGTGACAAGGCAACAAAATACAATAATGAAGATGCGAGTGATCATTTCAGATTTTTGAATATTAAGGGTAAAGTTCAAAAAATTCATTTTCAGATCCTGCGAGTATTATTTTCTTTATGTTACTATTATTGTTTAAAAATTCGGTGGATGATATCGCTTTCTTAATATCATTTTTCAGTACATCAACAAGCTGATTACCTGACATCTTTTGATACTCTTGAAGTTGAATATTGTGCTGGCTTTCAATTGGCATATTTTTCATTTTGCTCACTAATTCATGGGGGTCATTTGAAAGATTACTAAAGTAACCCAGCGTTAAGTAAAACTGCGATCTGGTTTCTGCAAGACGGAATACAATAATTTTCTCTGATGTATCTGATGGGTTTGTTGATTTTATTTTATTCAACCATTGATTCAATGTTGGGTAGGTTGAATCGGGAGGTAGTGGAGGAGGTGGTTCTTCATATTGTTTTGTACTAGAAATCGGTTCAAGAACAACCTGGTTATTCGTGTTATTGTTGCACGATATTAGCAGTGAGATTAGAAGAAATGTATTAATTAAACCATTGGGGTGATTTTGATCGACCATTCAGCACTGTTTAATCGTTCAAGTATCGTTGTTTGACCGCTCCGGTACCGTTCTTCAACCGTTCATGAACCGTTAGTGAACCGTTCTGGAATCGTTCCCAACCGCTCACCTGCAAATTAGAAGTAGACCACAATTCTGATTTGCTACTGTGATTTTACTCTTTTTTTCTGAAACTGAAAAGAAAATTTCCTGTGGTAAACAAGCTTTGGAGGGTAGAATAAAAAGCCATAAGTTTCAATTAATGAAGTATTGGTTATTTGTCTGCTTCTTTTATTTTGGTTCTGTTTTGCCTTTAGTTGCTCAGCAGGAAAGGTATATACCGCGCTATTCTTCTACTTTGCATACAGTGTTGAAGATGGAAGAAGTTCGGATAGGCCGGACAGATCTGATCAATCGTTACGATTCAACCTTTCGGTTGGTAGATCACCTGATTGACCGTGCCCAAAAGGAAATAAGTTTCAGTCCTGGTGAAAATTCAAATGCTGCTGCCAGGCGGGTCCTGAAAAATATACACGAATTATTATTGGATGAAGGTTTTATTTTCAACCGATCCAAAGGAAGCTTCTATGAATCATTGACACCTATCGCTCCTGATTCACCTGAAATTCCAAAATACCTTGCCAATCTTCGTCCGGCTGAGCGCCGTGCGGCAGCTAAACGCAAAGCGGAAGCCTATTACCTGGCCGATTGCGACATCAGTGTGCTCTTGTATATGGCACTAGGTGAATCGCTGCAACTGCCTGTAACTGCAGTATGGCTTCCCAAACATATGATCTTACGATGGGAATTACCGGGCGATAACATGTTGCTGGTAGAAACGCAAACTGGCAGGATTAGCAATAGCGAGGTTGCCTATCGTGAAAAATATCGTATCAGTTTAGCGGAAGAAGTAGCGTATGAATATTTTAAGCCCTTAGGACCTGCTGCACTTAAAGGTTTATACAGTATGTTGTTTGGTATCGATAAATGGATGTATCCTACATGCAGCGACAGTCTTAGAGGACAGTTTCTAGACCAGGCGCTGCAACTACGACCTGCGATGCCATTTTTACAGGTGATGTGTATCAATCACTGGCTGATAACAAATGATACAGCCCGATTTGATAAAGCATCCGAACTGGCAGCTACCTTACTGAAAATTACACCGCGACACAACTACTATCAATTGGTTCATGCCTATGCAGCCATTAAAACCGGTAGAGCCAGTGAAATGGTGGTACAGCTTGAACAGGAACTGCAGGCAAATCCTGCCAATGGCGCTATGCTTGATATGCTCGGTTATGCCTATCTGAAAACAGGCCAATCTGAAAAAGCATGTGAATTCTTCTCTAAAGCAAAGGAGCTGGGAATTAAAGAGCATACTGAAAAAGAGATCCAGTCTTTTATTGAGAAAAGTTGTAATAAGATACCCTTCTTGATTACAATCAAGAAATGAAATACCTATTCAAGCTGATCTTTGGGACATTCAAAATTATCCTGCACATGAACGAAACTGAACTTGCCAGTTATTGGAATAATAATGCGCCTGCGTGGATTGAACTTTCACGGGCAGGATATGATATTTATCGGGACTATCTGAATACGCCTGCATTTTTTACTATCCTTCCGGATATTAAAGGCTTAAAGGGAATTGATATAGGATGTGGGGAAGGTCATAATACAAGGCTATTGGCAACAAAAGGAGCAATTGTGGATGCAATAGATATTTCTTCCCTGTTTATTGAAAGTGCCATGAAAATGGAAAAGGAATATCCACAGGGGATTCATTATACCGTTGCGAGTGCAACAAAACTTCCGTTTAATAATGACAGTTTTGATTTCGCTACTTCTTTTATGTGTTTAATGGATTTGCCTGATCAGGAGCAAGCGGTATCCGAAGCTTATCGGGTACTTAAGCCGGGAGGATTTTTCCAGTTTTCAATTGAACATCCCTGTTTCAAAACGCCGTACCAGAGAAAAGTGCAGAATGCCCAGGGCGATATCGCTTTTGAAGTGGGCAATTACTTTAAAATCACTGAAGGAAAAATTGAAGAATGGATTTTTGGTGATGCGCCGGATGAATTAAAAAACCACCTGTCCAAATTCCGCATACCCAATTTTCATCGAACCTTAAGTTGGTGGATTAATACCCTCATTTCGGTAGGATTTTCTATTGAGCTTCTTCACGAACCTTATCCTGATGAGGAGGCCATCCTGAATAAGCCCAAGTTAAAAGCCGCCAGAGAAATTAGCTACTTTTTACAGGTGAGATGCAGAAAATAAACAGCCCAGCATCGCATAATCAAGGCAATTGGATTCGGATTTTACGAAAGGGTACAATTAATTTAATTTAAGAATTCATCTGGGCATTTTTATTGTCGTTCTGTATGGTATATTTAGAAAAAATTATTGACTAGCTGTTTTCAAATGACAAAGAGGCAAGTCGTCATACATTCGGGTAACTGTAAATTAAAAATTACAACAAACAAGCGCACTTTATTTAGCAGGATTATCATAACCTTACTATTTGTACTTTCAATTTTAAGTATTCTACTCTGGATTTATTTAATTATCAATAAAAAGTGGGATTATTTTGAATATCTCTCTTTCAGTATTATTTGCATCTTTTTATTTATACTGTCACAGCGAATGATTCATAATTCATCCTTTACAATTGAAAGCATATCGAATCAGTTCCTTATTAATGGTAAATATCTTCATAGTAACATGGATTCTAAAAGTTTGGTAGTTTACGAATATGCAGGAGAAACAATTATAAATTCAATAGGAAATCTATCGATTAAAATGGGTGGCCGGGAATATAAAATCTTTAATTCGGCTAATGAACAAACGATAAATGAGATTAAATCGGCTCTAAATGAATTTTTCGCTATCTCGTTAAATGTAGAAAAGAAAATTCTTTATTAGTGTACCCTATTTTGTGATTTATAAACTGAATTCGATACGCACTTCATTCGTCTTATCCCCAAAACACCTATTTTAGCCCTTCGCAATTTATAGGTATGCAATCATTCGAACAGCTTTCTTCCCAATTCGGTAGTTTTTTTAACCAGGCACATTTTCCTGCACAGCCGGAAAGCCTTTATCGTCCGGCGGAGTACTTCCTCGGACTGGGAGGAAAACGCGTACGGCCGGTTTGCTGCCTCATGGGAAATGAACTGTTTGATGAAATCCTGCCAGATACCTGGCAGGTGGCCAGCGCTATTGAACTGTTTCACAATTTCACCCTCATCCATGATGATATCATGGACAAAGCTCCCCTGCGTCGCGGGCTGGAGACTGTGCACATCAAATATGGTGAACCTACTGCGCTGTTAGCCGGGGATGTGATGCTGGTGGTTGCGTACGATTATCTCAACAAGGTCAAATCACCCCATTACCACCGGCTGGTTTCACTGTTTAATACCACCGCCAAAGAGGTTTGTGAAGGCCAGCAACTGGATATGGATTTCGAAAAACAGGATACCGTTTCCCTGGATGCCTATCTCCACATGATCGAACTCAAAACCTCTGTGCTCCTGGCCGCCAGCCTCAAACTTGGCGCCATACTCGGCGGGGCAGGATTGGGCAATCTTCATCATATCTATGAATTCGGAAAAAACCTGGGCATTGCTTTCCAGGTGCAGGATGATTACCTCGATTGCTTTGGTGATCCCTCCAAATTCGGGAAACAGGTCGGAGGCGATATTCTCTCCAATAAAAAGACCTTCCTGCTGATTCGGGCGCTGGAAACCGCCCAGGGCAAAGATCAGCAGGACCTGCAGGCCCTCCTGCAATCCAACCCGCCTGATAAAGTTCAGCAGGTGCTGAATATCTATAAAAATACCGGGGTCGACCAATGGGCCGTGCAACTTAAAAACCAGTTCATGGAAAAGGCATTGCAACACCTGGAGGACATCGCGGTACTCAGCAAACGCAAGGAACCACTCCGCCAACTGGCGCATTTCCTGGTGCAACGCGATTACTGAACAACAGGAAATCCCTATATTGGCCCTTTAAAACCTAACGCTGCATGTCGAATTCTTTTTTCCGGAAAAAGTCGATTGAGAAAATTATTGCGGATCACGAACAGGGACTGGCCGATGACCACGGTCACGGTGGCATGCGAAAAGTGCTGGGTGTGCGGGATCTTACCCTGATGGGGATCGCGGCTGTAATTGGTGCCGGAATCTTTTCCACCATTGGTGCGGCAGCGTATAATGGAGGTCCGGGTGTGATCTTTCTTTTTATCATCACTGCCATCACCTGCGGCTTCACTGCCCTTTGTTATGCAGAATTTGCATCCCGGGTGCCAGTATCCGGTAGCGCCTATACCTATTCTTATGTGACCTTTGGTGAGCTTATCGCCTGGATCCTTGGCTGGGCCCTGATCCTGGAATACAGTATCGGTAATATCGTGGTGGCGATCAGCTGGAGCTCCTATTTCAAAAATATCCTGACCAATGTATTTGGTGTGAACCTGCCGGATTATCTCACCATTGGCTATCAGACCGCCAAACATGCCTATCAGGCAGCCCTGGCGGAAGGCAAGCCGGTGCAGGATATGATCTATGCTACCGCGCCCAAAATTGCCGGGATTCCATTTATAATCAATCTGCCCGCCTTTATCATTGTGGTACTGGTGACCATGCTGGCCTATATCGGGATCAAGGAAAGTAAGAATACGGCCAATTTTATGGTGGGATTAAAAATTGCCGTGCTGCTACTAATTGCGGCTATCGGGATCTGGATCATCTTTACGGATGACCTCACTGGAAACTGGTCGCCTTTTCTACCCAATGGTATGACAGGTGTGCTGAAAGGGGTATCTGCCGTTTTCTTTGCCTATATCGGTTTTGATGCCATCTCCACCACAGCTGAAGAATGCCGGAATCCCCAGCGCGATATGCCCCGCGGTATGATTTATTCGCTGATCATCTGTACGGTGATTTATGTGATTACCACCCTGGTGATTACAGGATTGGTAAGCTATGAGAATTTCAAGGGTGTAACCGACCCCCTGGCATTCGTATTCGACAGCATCAACATGCAGAAGCTGGGTACCTTTGTTTCCATCTCCGCGGTAGTAGCCGCCACCAGTGTTATGCTTGTTTTTCAGATTGGTCAGCCCCGGATCTGGATGAGTATGAGCAGAGATGGACTGATGCCTAAATCCTTCGGTAAAATTCACAAGAAATACCAGACTCCCTGGTTCGCAACCATAATTACAGGATTGGTGGTGGGTATTCCTGTGCTCTTTGTGGATGATCTGCTGATGACGGATCTTACCTCCATTGGTACCTTGTTCGCCTTTGTGCTGGTGTGTGGAGGCGTGCTGATTCTGCCACGTATGGCGAACAAACCCGGACGATTCAACCTGCCTTATATCAACGCGCAGTTTATCATTCCGATCCTTGTAGTACTCTTTACCATCCTGTCCTGGGAGCGTTTGCAGCTGGCCGTTAGCAATATTAATGATGAAGGTTACCAGGAGGTGTTATTTTTAGTGTTTATGGTAGTAGCCTGGCTGATTGCTGTTTTTTCTTTTATCCGCAAATATTCCCTGATTCCGGTCCTCGGTATGCTCTGCTGTTTGTACCTGATGATCGAGATTCCGGCCAAGAGCTGGCTGGTATTTTTCGGTTGGATGGCAGCCGGATTGCTGATCTATTTCCTCTACGGGTATCGCAAGAGCAAGCTGGCAGGAAGTTGATTATCTTTGCGCCATGAAATTTGAAGTGGGCGATAAAGTAGTAGTGCGACTTACCAATGAAGACGCGGAAGTAGTGGAAGTCATCAATGAACGGATGGTGATGGTGGAAGTGCGGGGAGTGAAATTTCCTGCCTATACCGATCAGCTCGATTTCCCGTATTTTAAACAATTCTCCAAGCAAAAGCTGGTGCCGGAAAAGAAGCCGGTTCCCAAAACCTATATCGACCAGGTTCCAACAGAGAAAATCAAACAACTTCCCAAACGAGATCCCAATGGAGTTTGGATAACGTTTATCCCGGTCTTTGAGCAGGATGATTTTGGGGATGAAGTGGTGAGCCTGCTGAAAGTGCATCTTCATAACCAGAATGATGAGGGTTATTCCTTTACCTACAAACTGAATTATTTCGGGGAGCCTGATTTCGAGTTGAAGAACCAGGTATTGAGTCACCAGGATTTTTACCTGCACGATATTCCCTTCGCCAACCTGAATGATTCCCCTTCTTATCATTTCGAATTTCAGTTGCTGACGCCGAATAAAAACAAAGCGCCTTTTTATGAGGCTTCTTTAAAACTCAAGCCGAAGCAGTTGTTTCAGCGGATCCAGCAGTTGCAGGAGAAGGGGGAACCAACTTTTTCGTACCAGTTGTTCAAGACCTATCCGGATAAAGTGGAAGAGGAGAAGATGGAATTAGGCAAGCTGGCTGCTGCCGGTTATAAAGTATATGAAGCAGCTAAGGCCCGTCAACATTTACCTCCTGCCCGTACGGTGGTAGATCTGCATATTGAAAAGCTGACAGACAACTGGAAGAACATGAGCAATGCAGAGATCCTGCAATTCCAGGTGGATGAATTTGAAAAATATTATGAGCTGGCGCTGGCACATTATCAGCCCATGTTAACGGTGATACATGGCCTTGGTTCCGGCAGGCTGCGCGATGAAATTCATTCGCTGCTGCGACTCCGAAAGCCGGTGAAGTATTTTGTGAATCAGTATCATCCTAATTACGGATACGGGGCAACGGAGATTTATTTTCAATACTAGGAAGTGAAAGGTGAAAGGTGAAAAGTGAAAGAGAAGTTTTGTTAACCCACACCTTCAAAGGCGTTCTTCAATTCCTTTAGATCAAATTTCTTCATTTTGAGAAATGCGGCGGTTACGCGTTGAACTTTGGATGAATCCGGGTCGGACATATACTGCGCCAGGATGGAAGGTACAATCTGCCAGGAAAGGCTGTACTTATCTTTTAACCAGCCACAGGGACCTTTTTCACCTTCAAGGCTAAGACTATCCCAGTAGTGATCAATTTCTTCCTGGGTATCACAGTTTACCACCACAGAAATGGATTCATTGAATTTGAATTGGGGTCCACCATTAAGTGCCATAAACCGCATATCATTCAGGGTGAATTCAACTACCATTGCGGTGCCTTCCGGCTTTTTGTGAAATTCAAAACCTTCTTTGCCATACCTGCTTATTTTACCAAGCTTACCGTCCTTAAAAATAGATAGGTAATGGTTGGCGGCTGCTTCTGCCTGGTCATCAAACCAGAGACAGATGGACATGGTTTGTTTTGTCATAGCTGATTTAGTCATGGTGTTGCTTTAAATGTTAAGCCTTCTTTATTTAGCGCTTCTTTCAATTTAGGTAGGGAAGAGGGGCCCATGCCGTGCAGTTGGAGTATTTCTTTTTCCGAGTGCCGGGAAAGATCCTTTACTGAATGGATGCCTGCCTGCTCCAGGGCTCTTCTGGCAGGAGCGCTTAGGATGGATTGAAATCCTTCCATAGGTTTTCGTGCTGCTTCACAAATCGGACAGGTAGGACAATCACTTGTTTTGTAGAATGAATGTCCATTCGAACAGGTTTTAAGTGATGTTATTGCCATGCTATTGTTATCCTCGTATTTCAAATTTGATTCAATCTTACCTATTTGAACAGTTGGAAATACGACATTTTGATGGGTTGATCGCGACAGGCAATCCAGGTATTTTTGAGTAAATTTCAATTCATGAAACATGTATCCATCCTGATTCCGAAGGGCGAACCCAGTATTGTTAACATCATGGGCAGTTATCAGATGCTGTCAGCTGCCAGTGATAAATACCAGCAACAAACAGGCTCACCTCTTTTTGAAATCGACCTGGTTGGATTTGCACCTGCAACTGCTGGCAGTCCCGGTTCTGCAATTGTGCTGCCTACTAAAATGTGGCAGGATATTCATCAAACGGATCTGATCCTTGTTCCCGCTGTACATCAGGATCCGCAAACGGTTATCAATCAGAACCAGGAATTGATTTATTTCCTGGAAGAACAGTATAAAAAAGGCGCTGTACTTGCATCACTTTGTATTGGCGCTTACCTGGTGGCAGCTACTGGATTATTGAATGGCAAAACCTGTTCTATTCACTGGCAACACGCGAATTTCCTGAAAGCACTTTTCCCAGGAATTCAGGTTCAGGAAGAGCGCATCATAACAGACCAGCAGGGTATCATCACCAGTGGGGGAGCATACGCGTTTACCAATCTGATCATGTACCTGGTGGAAAAATTTGGAGACAGAGCCTTGGCGATAATAATTTCAAAACTTTTCATGATAGACCTCGATAAAAGAAAGCAGTCGGTTTATTTTATGTTCATGGAACAAAAAGATCATTCGGATGAGGCTGTTCTGCAAATACAGGAATATATCGAAGAACATTATGCCGACCGATTTACCATTGATCAACTTGCCGGAAATCACAACCTGGTGCGAAGAACATTGGAACGGCGGTTTAAATCTGCCACTGGAAACTCAATCATCGAGTATACACAAAAAGTTCGGGTAGAATCAGCCAAAAAAGAACTGGAACGCGGACGCAAATCCATTTCAGATGTGATGTATGACTGTGGTTATACCGATTCCAAAGCATTCCGGGATGTATTCAGAAAACATGTGGGAATCAGTCCGCTGGAGTACCGGAAAAAATACACGCAGTATCTGGATCGATAAAAAATCAATAAAAAAAATCTTCTCTCCTGTAAGCCGGATTCTGTTCCCGTAGCCGGTTTCCCGGGCTTCGGGCCGCTGCCATTTATCTGGCCGCATCATTACTGAAGCGATCTATCTGCCTACCCTCCGGCGTGAAAGCATTGCTGCTTTCTTGAACGGGCCGCTCTCGACCACCGGTATACATGGCATTTCAGCATACAAGGTTTACCCGCCTGTTCCATTACTGAAACATGCCGTAGGCTCTTACCCTACATTTTCACCTTTTCCCTCTTGCGAGGGTAGTTATTTTCTGTGGCACTATCTGTGAATGGTTTCCCATTCCCCGGCCGTTAGCCGGTGTATTGCCCTATGCTGTCCGGACTTTCCTCGATACGCCGAGGCGTACCGCGGCAGCGCGGAGAGAAGGGTACGAAGATAGCAATATCGGAGGAAAGGAAGAGGGAGGAATGGAAGAGGGGACATAGGAGGCAAAGGAGGCATGGAGACGGGAAACGGGGCTTCACCCGACCGGTGCCACCGGTCGGGTGAGAGATCATAGTACCAGGCGAAACTCAACCGGTTCAGTTTCCTTGCCATTGACGATGATGCTGAGTCGCTGGGTGCCGGCATAATAAACACGGGTGGTAATGGGGCGGAAAGCATGACTGCGGGATACTTCAATGGAACTGTTACCCGGAATTGTTTTCTCACTAATCTTGAATACCTTCTTGCCATACTGTCCATTTTGACGAAGAAAATACAAGGCGTATTCCAATCTCGTTAAAACCGGTTTTTTGCTCTTATTGCTGACAATACATTCGAAATTCAGTGATTCCCCCATACGGAGTTTGCGGGTGTGTTGGAGTTGGCTTACTTCCAGGTACCGTGCATCTAAACCGTGTATGGACAATACATCAGCATCGCCTTTTTTCAGCAACGTGCGACAGGCATGTTTGATCAGGGCATCGGTTTCGGGGGACAATCCCTTCCACTTGCGAGCAACTTCAAGTACAACAGATGGATTGTCTTTAGCGATATCATTCAGGTGATTGGCTACACTCCGGCGAACATATTCTGAAGGATCATTGCGTAAATTCTCCAATAAGGGCAGTGCGGGACGGGGATCTTTTTTGAAAGCAGGTAAAGCAATCGCCCAGGGCAAACGGGGCCGGCTACCTTCAGAGGCCAATCTCCTTACATGATGATTGCTGTGTTTGGACCAGGCGATCATTCGTTTTAACATAGCATCCGGATACCGAATCAAAAAGGGCCGCACCGCAAACTCACAACTGGTGATCGGTGTGATTTTTTCAAATAATTCAACTGCCTGATCAAAGTGATTGATGCCATATCGCTCTACATAATCCGGTAGAAACATCAGTGCCAGACTTCCATTAGGAAAAAGAAAACCATTGAGCTGATCAGTCAGTTTATCAAGCACCACCGCAGCCTGGGTAAAATCAGCAGGTAACTCACGGTGCAGCATATCCGCAGTATGCCGCATGCGATCCTTGAGTTCTTTCTGCTGCCAGTCGGGCGACTGAATCTTTTTAAGAAATCGTGATGGAGAGAAGGTTGGTAACACCATCTTTACCTGCCTGCCAAATGCCTGGTAAAATTCTTCAGAATAGATATCCTTCAATAATGTGCTCATGCTGTAAAAATAGTAGAGGAATTGACAACCCTATGTCAGGAGCATTTCAATCCCAACTCCCGGGACGAATCTTTTTTCGGGTAGCCTTCACCGTGCCCTTTTGTTTTTTGGATTCGATGCGCTTTTCGTGTACGGCTTTGGAGATTTTGGTCGCGATCCGGGCTTTCTTTTTCATCAGTGCTTTTTCCAGTAAGTCCTGGAATTTGCGCAGCACGCGTTCCTTATTTCCGGACTGTGATCGCTCTTCCTGGGATTTCAACAAGATGCTGCCATCTTTATTCAGCAGGTGTTGCAGTTTTTGCAGCACCAGTGTGCGCTGCTCATCAGTCAGGACAACCGATATGGAAGGAGTCCATCGCCCCTGGACCATGGTTTCCACCTTGTTCACATTTTGTCCGCCTTTGCCACCACTGCGGGCAGTTTGAAATTCAATTTCCTTGCTGATATCGGGTGCCATCGCGCAAAATTACTGCAAATAAATGGTGTGCCTATTTCTTCCAGTACAAGGCAATCGAAGCTGCCAGTTCCATCATCCAGGCAAGTCCCAGGTGCACTACAATGCCCCCATAAATCGATTGCGAATAACAGGCAAAGATGCCGAGCAGCAGGCCGCCAAAATAAGAGGAGATACATTCCAGCAAGGGTTTGCCGAAATGAATGGAACAGTAAAACACCGCCATCGGTAAAATAGCAGCCGGACCAATCCAGCGTGCTAACAAGACAACCAGGAACCCGCGAAAGAACAATTCAATGGTAAAAAAATCAGCCCCATAGGCCAGTTGAAAAGCGATTTTCTGCCAGATCGATGGAGCAGGGTCGGCATTCAATTGCAGCAATTTCATCTTGGGATAGGTCTGCAAAAAATCAGCCTGCGTAGCAGCAAAACTCACCAGCGGAATAATTGCAGCCAGCATGATCAGGTAGGGTGTCCAGTTAACGCCTACCAGCTTCAAACCGGTTGCGGAAGTAAATCCGGTCAAACGACCATAAAGTATTGTATAGATCAGGATCATTATACTAACAGTGACCACTAATCGAATTGGCCAGTTGATAAGCACATTGATGCGATGACCTTCCATACCCTGGCGGGCTGCCTGAACCCATTCCTGCCATCCGCCCATGCCTGATTTCAGGGCAAATACGAGGGGGGCTAAGGCAATTATCAAGACCAATGCGGGATTCCAGTTGAAACCCGGTACCAGCAGCCAATAGAGCAGATAGGGAAGTGTAAACGCCAATGCATAAACGAAGTAAAATCCGAGTACGCGTTGGGGGCGGGTTGGTAAGTTATAGATCAACTGCTTCTCCCAGCCCCAGTAATAATTACCTGTAATCAACAGCGCGGTAATCAGGGTGCAAATCAGGAAATGCGGTTTGTTGAGCTGGTTAAAATAGTCTGCGATGTATTGAAAAATCATGCTTTCACTGATTCCTGCATAATCTGCAGCAGGTTGCTGTCGATCATTTTCTCAGCAAGTGTAATCATGTTGGAGAAAGCCCTGGACTGAGAGATTCCATGGCCAATAATAACCGGTTTATTTACACCCAGAACAGGTGTGCCACCGTAGTTTTCAAAATTGAAGCGATCGAAATATTCGTGGTGAATGCCTTTGCGATCTGTGATCTCGTAAATGGATTCAGCCAGCTTCAGGATAATATTTCCGGTAAAGCCTTCGCAAACCATAACATCCGCTTTATCCAGTAACACATCGCGGCCTTCAATATTACCAACAAAATTGATTGCGGTATTTTCCTTTAAGAGGGGATAGGTAGCCTGGGCCAGCAGATTGCCTTTGCCTTCTTCTTCGCCGATATTAATAAGCGCCACCCGGGGATTATCAACACCCAGGATATGCTTTGCATACAGTGAACCCAGTAGCGCGAACTGGTTCAGGTTTTCTGGTTTGCAATCGGCATTCAGGCCGACATCCAGTAACAAACCGGTGCCACCATTTTCTTTTGGAATAATAGTGGAAATGGTAGGTCTTAATACACCTTCCATCGCTTTGAGGGAATAAACTGCGCCTACCAGCATCGCTCCGGTATTACCTGCACTGATAAAGGCATCAATTACACCTTTCCCCAGGTATCCGAATCCAATGGCAATGGAGGACTGCTGTTTTTCTTTCAGCGCTTTGGTAGGATGTTCATGCATCCCGATTACTTCAGGTGCATGTACAATCTTAACCGCTTCCAAAGGAATCTGGTGTTCCTCCAGCAGCGGTTTCAGCTGAGCTTCATCACCGAATAAAAACAGGTTCGCCGGAGAAGTCGTGCCAGACAGGTACAGTTGCAGACCTTTTACCGCTTCTAACGGTGCAAAGTCTCCCCCCATCATGTCCAGACCGATTTTCATCTCCGGCAAAGCGTTTGTATTGTGTACAGGTTAATTACTTCTTGATGGGCGCTTTCTCGCTCACCAGCTTACCCTTGTAGAACAATTTTCCTTCACTCACATGCGCACGGTGACGTACATGCAGTTCACCAGTAGTGCTATCTGTGCTGAGTGTAGCGGCTGAAGCCTTGTAATGCGTTCTTCTTTTAGCACTACGTTGCTGTGAATGTCTGCGTTTCGGATTTGGCATCTCTCAACAATTTATTAATACAAAAATCAATTATCCAGGTCCTTAAATTTTTCCAATCCTTTCCAGAGTGGATTGGTACTCTCTTGTTCTTTTCCCTCACCGGTTTCCATCTTCTTCAGTATCGCCAGTGCTTCCTGGTTACAGTAAGGATGGCTTCCTGCTTCGGTAGCGTCACACATGGTTTGCATGGGTAAACTCAGCAGCAAGAATTCATAAATCCAGTCGGCTACATGCAAATGGCTTTCGCCTCTTGAGATATAGTATACATCCGGATCTTCTTCCTGCTCATTCATCTCTTCGGGATTGTCTACCAGTTTCACCACTATATTAAACTCATCCCACAGATTCCAGGGTAAACTGTTACTCCCGCACCGATCGCAAACCACTTCTGCCTTTCCTCCGATCTCGAACTTCAGTAACATGAATCCATTCTTCTTATCCAGCGACAGTTTCACCTGCGCGGCGCAATTCCTGAATTCGGTTGACTGATACGCTTCAAAAAAGCGATCCCCGATCTCGTATTGGTATTCATGAATCCCGGGCTTCAGTCCCACAAAAGCGATATCAAATTCCCGTCTGCTACTCATGACTACCTTTTTAAAAGGTTGGCAAAGGTAATAAAATATTCCAGATTAAACGGGAAATTTTTAAAGGAATCCCGTAATTTCGTCGGCGTATCCAAAAGTACATTTTTCACAGGCATGAATGCACGTATTAACATATTTGGTGCTTACCTGGCCTTCCTCCGGTCTGCCTGTGCCAATATTCCCTGATCCTCTCGCGCGCCGCGCAATCCCCCCTATTATTTATTGTTTTCACTGATTTCCATTAATTCATACATTAAACTTCCTTGTAATGAAGAATGTTGCTGTTATTGGTCTCGGTAAGGTTGGTTCCCTCGTTGGGACCCTGCTGAGCGATGTTTTCACAGTTAGCGGTTTTGATCGTCAAAAGCCGGCTACTGAAGTTCCTTTTGACGTTGCAACCGGTTCAGTAAATGATGCCGAACAACTGAAGTCCTTCCTGGCTGATAAGGATGCCGTAGTATCCTGTTTGCCTTACAACCTGAACCTGCCGGTTGCCCAGGCTGCGCATGCGCTGGGTATTCATTATTTCGATCTTACAGAAGATGTACCTACAACCACCGCGATTCGCGAAATGGCCAAAACGTCCAAAGGTGTGATGGCTCCCCAGTGCGGACTGGCTCCCGGATTTATAGGTATTGTGGGAGCAGATCTGTACAACCGTTTTACTAAGCTGCGCGATGTGGAACTGCGTGTGGGAGCGCTTCCCCGTTATCCAAATGGCCTGATGGGCTATTCCTTTACCTGGTCGCCCGCTGGTGTTATCAACGAGTATATCAATGATGCCGAAGTGATCCACAATGGTCAGCGCAAAATGGTGCCTTCCCTGGATGGAATTGAGATGATCAATATTGAGGGACAGGAATTTGAAGCCTTTAGCACTTCCGGCGGTTTGGGCACCATGTGCGAAACCCTGGCTGGTAAAGTAGATACCCTGAACTACAAAACCATGCGGTATCCGGGTCATGCCAAGCTGATGCGCTTCCTTTTATATGAACTGATCCTGAAAGAAAAGCGTGAACTGGTGGAGCAAATCCTGACGGAAGCCAAACCTCCTGTGCGCGAAGATGTTGTATATGTGTATGCGGTAGTGGAAGGATGGAAGGGTGAGCAACTGGCCCGTGAAGAATTTTACGAGGCCTATCATCCGATCCTGATTCATGGTAAAGAGTGGAGAGCAATCAGCTGGACAACTGCTGCTTCTGTTGCTGCTGTAGTGGAAATGGTGGCCAATGGCACCCTGCCAAAACAGGGTTTCATCAAGCAGGAAGAAATTCCATTTGATGCTTTCATCAAAACCAAAAACGGATCGCTGTACGTAAACCACGAATCCGCGAAATAATCTCACCCGAGCTATGACACAGAATAGTGCTTTAGAACAAGTGCTGGGCGGACTCATGCGCCGCTACCAGGAAAGAGTGCCCGATGTACAGGGTATAATCGCCGCCATGATTAAAGAAGGGCTGATTGAAAAAGCGGAAGATATTGAGAATGACCATATCGCATTCAGAACCATGGGGGTTTCGCATTTGGGGATTCAATCGCTGGAAAAGATCTTCCTGCACCTTGGATACAGGCGGATGGATCATTATGTATTTAAGGAGAAAAAGCTGGATGCGTACTGGTATGCACCACCTGCTCCTCAATACCCGCGTATTTTCATCAGTGAATTACGTGTACAGGACCTGAGTCCTGTAACACAGTCCATCATTCGGTCTTATACAGATGAAGTGACCAGCGATCCGGTGGATGGATTGGACCTGAATGATGCTGCTGCCGTGGATCAGTTCCTGCACAGCGGACTCTGGCCCACACCTACCTATGCTGATTTCATTGAACTTGGCAAGGAAAGTGAATACGCTGCCTGGGTTATTTATAACCGTTATTATCTGAATCATTTTACCGTTAGCGTGCATAACCTGCCGGAAGGATTCAGTCGCCTCGAGGCTTTTAATGCTTTCCTGGAACGAAACGGTTTTATATTAAATGATTCGGGGGGTAAGATCAAGGCGAGTCCGGATGGTTATCTGCGCCAGTCGTCAACTGTAGCCCGCAAGGTAGAGGCACAGTTTGCGGGTGGTGAGACCCATCTGATTGCAGGTTCCTATGTTGAATTTGCAGAGCGTGGGGTACTGAAAGAATTCCAGCATTTACCTGCTGACCAGATTCGGAGGGAACATCGTCGCGAAGGATTCGAGGCCGGTAATGCGGATAAGATTTTCGAGAGCACCTACAGTGCGCAGACGAGCCGGGTGAATTAATCCCAATTCAACCGGCAAATACTGCAATTCATCGTTAATCCTGCAACTTTGTACCATCTGACTTTGGGCGATACCCCCAATGGGCTATCTTGAAAAAAAGTCTGGATGTTGAACAGTATGGCCTTCCTGAAATATTCCAAAAGTGAAAGGTGGATAGCGGCACTGCTGCTGCCACCTTTTGCTATTGTAGTGAATATCCTGCTGTTTGGGAGCCGGTATTTCCAGACCTTTTCCGGATTTCTGATTGCTACCCTGGTTACTCTTGCGGTGATTCTGCTGGTATATGTTTCCTGTGGTATGGTGGCAGTAATTTTTTTACATAAATATCCAAAGTACAGCCAGACGTTCAAACGCATCGGGTTCAGTTTACTGGCCTATATTCTGTTGATGGCAGCTGGGGTGAGTTTGTTGTACTGGGGCTATGATTACCTGGGTTTCCTTGGATTCACGATGGATTATTCCAATTATTTCTGGACCCTTATGGTTGGATTAGCCTGTAACTTTCTTGCAACCAGTTTTAATGAGGGGGCGGCTTTTTATGAAAAATGGCGTTCGCTGGTAGATGAGGCGGAACAACTGAAAAAAGAAAACCTGCAAAGTCAGTTAGAGGGACTCAAGGGCCAGGTGAATCCGCATTTTCTGTTCAACAGCCTGAATTCTTTGTCCAGTTTAATCAGTGAAGATCCGGGTAAGGCTGAGAAGTTCCTGGATGAGATGAGTAAGGTGTACCGGTATATGCTGCGTACGAATGAGGATGGTCTTACTACACTGGAAACCGAATTGCAATTCATCCAGAGTTATTTCCATCTGCTCAAAACGCGTTATGGCGATGGCCTTGATATGGAACTGAAGATTGAAGAAAAGCTACTGCACTACCTTATTCCTCCGCTAACGCTTCAAATCCTGGTAGAAAATGCTGTAAAGCATAATATGATCCTGCGTGATAGTCCGCTCGTGATTCAGTTACTTACTACCAATAGCCGAAAACTCATTGTTACAAACAACCTGCAGCGGAAAAACCGGCTGGTATTTTCCAATAGAGTAGGACTCAATAATATCCACAATAAGTACCGGCTTATGAAGCAGGAAGAGATCCTGATACGGGATGATGGGAAAGAGTTTACGGTTATTGTACCGCTGATTCAGCCCTGATTTACAGTTCATGCACTGATTTTAGCAACTAATCCGCTTCTTCCGACAGCGGCAGGTAGGGCGTTTTAATTTTGTGTAATATCGTTTTTATGAAAGTACTCATAGTAGAAGATGAAGAACTGGCAGTTAAGAAACTGCAGAAAACCCTTCAATCGGTGACCACTGATGCGGAGGTGGTAGGTATTACAGATAGCATCCGGTCATCGGTGAAATGGCTGCAGGAAAATCCTGCTCCGGATCTGATCCTGATGGACATTGAACTGGCAGACGGACAAAGTTTCGAAATCTTTGACAAGGTGGAAGTAAATACTACAGTCATCTTCACCACCTCCTATGATGAGTATGCACTGAAAGCGTTCAAAGTAAACAGTGTCGATTACCTGCTCAAACCCGTGCAGAAAGAAGATCTTGAAGCTGCCCTGGATAAATATCACCGTATGAAAAAGATGTTGCAGGGTACTGAAACTGCCGGCAACCTGAATATGGACAGCCTGGTGAAAGAATTGCAGCAGCGATTACAGCCGAAAGAATTTCGGAAACGTTTTCTGGTGAAACAGGGACAAAAACTCGTGAGCGTGGAAGTGGATGAAATCGCTTATTTCTATAGTGATGGCCGAGTTAACTTTTTCAAGACGCAGGACAACCGCAAATTCATTGTAGATTATACTATGGATGAATTGGAAGCCATGCTTGATCCCGACCGGTATTTCCGGATCAGTCGCTCTTTTTATGTATCTATTGAAAGTGTAGATCAGATTCACGATTATTTTGGAAACCGTCTTCTGCTGAACCTTCAACCGGTGGTGGATAAAGAGGCAATTGTAAGCCGGGAAAAGGTGACGGATTTTAAGAGATGGATGGGGAAGTAAGGTCTTCTCACGTTTTCAGCTTCATCTCCAGCCGAACCAATGTACCTGTATTCTTTTCTGATAAAATATCAAGGCTCGCGTTGATCGCGGCGGCGCGGCGTTTCATGTCGAGGATACCTCGGCCTTTCGCAACTCCGGATGTGTTGAATCCCTTTCCATCGTCCTGGATCAGCAGTTGCAGTTTTTGTTTACGCAGCCGCAATTGTACCTGGATATTTCGGGCTCCTGCATGTTTTACCGCATTCGTGATTGCCTCTTTGTATATGGAGAGCAGTTCATAACGGTGTTCCATATCCGAATGTTTGTCTTCAATATGCGGGTCCGCTTCAATCTGGATATTCACATCATGGAAGGATTCCTGTTCCAGTGCGAACTGTTTCATCCGTTCCAGGGTTTTCATCATCTGATCGTTCTGTGGATTGATACTCCAGACCATATCATACATGGCCTGCGTCATCCGGTTGCTTGTTTCACTGATCTGGTGGATATAATCCCTGGTCCGTTCACGGTCCTGTTCAATTTTATTTTTTGCCAATTCACTCGAAATATTAATACTGCTCAGTGAATTGGTCAGGTCTTCTGTTAAACTAGTTGCAATCCTGGTTCGGATACTTTCTGTAGCCCTTAACTTCTGCATCCGAAGCCGGTCGAGCCAATAGAGAAATGCTAGCAGTATGAAGACCATCATCGCCATAAACCAATAGGAACGCCAGAAGGGGGGGCGCACCTGGATGGCCAAACGGTTAATCTCTTCCGATTCCTCACCATCACCATTCACTGCCTTTACAAGGAAGGTATAATTGCGATAGGGAAGGTAATTATAGATCGCCTGATTACGGGCTGACCGTACCCAGTCTTCATCCAGTCCTTCCAGTTTGTGATAATAGGTGAGCTGTCCGTGTTCCAGGAATTGCAGCGAAGCATAATCAATAGTGATGGAGTTATTTTGATGATTCAATTCAAGCCGGCCTGCACGCATGATCGAATCATAGTTCATCCGTTTGTTCAGTACTTTGATATCGGTAATGGTTACCTGCGGTGGCCGTGTGGAATGCATTACCATATCCGGATCAAAGACCAGAAAATTATGACTGGTCATAAAGGCAAGCAGGGAATCACTGATGCGGGAAGCTTCTCCTGTTGTGAAATTATCAAACTGAATACCATCTCTCCGATCGAAAACAGTAAAGGAATTTTGTGCAAAATTCCAACGGCATAGGCCATCCTGTAAGCCAATCCAGACTCGTCCTCTCTTGTCGATCTGCAGGCGTGAAGCCGAGTTGGAAGGTAATCCGTCATCGGCAGAAACAATCCGGTGGGTCATGCTTCGGGTATTCAGTACCGTTAAATTGTTGGTGGCCAGCAGCAGCACACTGTCGTTATACCGGATGATATCAGTAGGAGAATCATTTCCCGATTTCCAGCCGCCTTTGGAACTGCGCGTGATATGATGCAGAATAACCCCGGTAACAGGATCAATATGATAAGTACCCCAGCCAAGTGTGCCAACCCATAAGCTGCCGTCCCAATCGATAAAGAGTTTGTGAATCAAACCAAGCTCATGAACAAGTTCATACCCCCGGGTGGGATCTCCTCCCGATTTCTTAAAGTCCCATTTGATAATACGGCCACCCTGGGTGCCAAACCATATATTACCTTCCCTGTCTTCTACCATTTGCCGGATGGTTCGTTCCTTAAATATGGGAGGTTGATCATTTCGTATGCTACCAGTTTTGGGATTGTAGATTTTTAAAAATCCTGTTTGTTCACCCAAAAATATCAAACCTGTTTTGCTGTGTTCAAGGATACTCCATACAGTCATCGTATTCTTCCAGGGATTGAATGCTGGAGGTAGTTGAAGTGGTCGAAAGGATTTATCATACAGATACAATCCAGCTCCCCAGGTAGCTACCATAATCTGGCCATTTTTGAGTTGCCTGACAGCCTCAACCGGACCGTCCTGCACATTTTTTTCTCCTGGTCGTACCAGGTAATAGGCATTGAATGCCTGTGCAGTGGGATTGAATATAAAAAGGCCATCCGTAGTGGCGAGCCAAAGATTTTTTTCCCTGTCCTCAAAGGCTTGTAAGCCTACATCAAAGCGAAATTTTTCGGTATAGGGAGCTGTCTGATGTACAAACTGAAACCGTTGCTGAAGGGTATCAAATTCGGCAATAAAAGGCAGTCCATATACCCAGATCGTACCGTTTTTTTGTTGTGAAATACCCCTGTATTCATGGTAAATTCTGGGAATAAAGGGCCCAATGTAATGACGGATTTTTTTGCCCGTGGTACCATCATACCAATAAAAATAAGGAACCGGGTGCCGATAGGGCCAGTGAAAAAGAGCAAGGCTCATACTGTTATGAACAGGTTCAATTCCCTGAATATTATGTAGACCGGCAAAACTATCAATGATGGGATCCTTTGACCCGTTGTTACCGGGATAGGAGAGTCGTTTCAGCTCAGGTTCATACTTGACCAAACCGGAATCACAGCCCAACCAGTGCACTTTACGATTGGCATCCGGCTGAAAATAGAGAACGGTCCAGTTTTTTGGCAGTGGCACATCCCTGCTGATTGGCAGAAATCGTTGTTGTTTTTCATCGAGGCGAAATACACCATGACCAATCATCAGCAGGTATAAATTACCATTCCAGTCTTCCTTGAAAATAGACGTATGGAACACCTTTATAGTGCTGGGTGGCATTTCAACTCCCACATCCTGATAAGTGAAGCGCTCATTGTCAAACAGCCCGATTCTGTTGTCTTCGTTTACTATCCATACCCTGCCTTTTGAATCACAATACATGGATGCCAGGTTATTGGAAGGTATGCTGTTGGGGAGGTTTCGGTTGTGCTTGAAGGTGATAAACTCCCGACCGTCAAATCGCTGCAAGCCATTGGTAGTAGCCAGCCATATATACCCCTTTTTATCCTGACCTACTGCATTCACATGATTGGATACAAGTCCGTTTGCGGTACTGTATTGCGTAAAAGAATACTGTCTGGCTTGTTGTGCCAGCAGAACGGTTGTTGATCCTGCAAAAAACAGCAGTACTGCAAGGAGGGTTTGCTTCAACATGAGTTTGTTCAGGTATTCAAATATACTTAGGTGAAAGGTACTGAAGCAGATAGCTTTTATAATATGGCAGAATCGTGGATGGATTGATGAATTTCCGGCATCAATTGTAATCATGATAAGCTGATGACAATTGGATGCAAGATTTTGCGGTTTCATGCAGCAATCCCTTTCCCTTCGGCTTACCGGGGGGTAATATTGCAAACGCTTTTATTAACCTTATCAAATAGCTATGAAATTGTCAACCGGCAGGAGGATCCTGTTTGCCAATGTTCCGGCAGACGGACATTTCAATCCACTCACCTCACTGGCAGCCCATCTTAGAGAAGAAGGGTATGAGATTGCCTGGTATTCTTCAGAGTTATATGAAGGAAAGATCCGGCAACTCGGGATTCGTTTTTTCCCCTTCCGGGAAGCACTTGATATCAATGCGCAGAATATTGACTCCCTGTTGCCGGACCGCTCTAAGAAGAAAGGAAAAATCTCCCAGCTCAACTTTGATATGCAGGAATTTTTTATCAAAAGAGGACCGGAATATTATCGGGATCTGAAGGCGGTGTATGCTGAATTCCCTTTTGATTTGCTGATCGCCGATTGTGGATTTATGGGAATTCCTTATGTAAGGGAAAAAATGCAGGTGCCAGTACTTACCATCGGCATTGTGCCACTGATTGAAACTTCGAAACAGCTTCCACCAATGGGGTTGGGGATGACTCCTTCTTCAACCCGCCTTGGAAAACTGCTCCATCGGTTTCTTCGTTTCCTGGTACTCGATTATTTATTCAGGCCTTCTTTCCGGTTGATGCATGCTTTAATGGATGAACATGGCATTCAACATGGAAACCAGTATCTCTTTGATATGTGTATTGCCAAATCGGATCTATACCTGCAAAGTGGAACTCCCGGTTTTGAATACGATCGCCCTGATCTGAGTGAACAGATCCGGTATATCGGTCCGGTTTTACCACTGAAAAATTGGAAAAACCGGGAACCCTGGTACGATTCACGCTTATCTTCTTACGAGCGGGTAGTGCTTATCACCCAGGGAACTTTTGAAAAAGACAGTTCCAAATTATTGGAACCAGCTATTGATGCATTGAAAGAGAGCAACTGTCTTGTGGTAGTAACAACAGGAGGGTTTGGTCGCGAAGCGCTGATCAGAAAATACAGTGCACCCAATATCATAATTGAAAATTTTATCCCTTTTGATGAAGTATTGCCCTATACCGATGTATACATTTCAAATGGAGGATATGGTGGAGTTCTGCTGGCAATACAAAATGGAGTGCCAATGGTAGTAGCGGGTATCCATGAGGGTAAGAGTGAGATCAATGCGCGGGTAGATTATTTTGGTTTGGGTATCAATCTGAAAACAGAAAGACCCAAACCTGGAAAGATCCGCGCTGCGGTGGAAAAAATCCTGAATCAGGATAGTTACCGCCAGCGGGTAAAGGAGATGTCGAGGGAGTTTATGCAATACAAGCCCCAGGCACTAACGGCTTTGTATGTACGGGAATTGCTGTTGAAAAATTCATTAACCATTAATCATAAAAACAACCAACATGAAAAAAAGAGCAACTCAACTGCTGCTGCTGGCAGCGATTATCGGATTTAGTTCCTGCAGTAAGGACAAGGATGAAAAAGGCGGTGTATTTAAAGGTCCGCAGGTTGCCTTTCACGGCGGAAAAGCACATTCCTTTTTTAAATCAGGCAAAGATGGTAAACCTGAAAAGATTGGTATTTCAATTAACGACCAGGCCTGGAATAATTTACCTGTAGGTGGTGATCAGGGGCATAATCATGCCAATAGTGTAACCCTGCCGCTTCCTGCAAAGGCAGAACAGGCAACACCCTTCAAACATATCGGTCTGGATTGGAATCCGGCGGGTCATGAACCTGAAAATGTGTACACCAAGCCACACTTTGATTTTCACTATTACATGATTAGCGAAGCAGAGCGGTTGGCTATCCCGCCATATGAAACAAATGCTGCCGGATTTGATAATCTGCCGGATGGGGCTTACCTGCCTGCTACCTATATCGCTCCTCCGGGCGGAGTACCTCAGATGGGAAAACACTGGCTGGATGCAACGGCGCCTGAATTAAACGGGTCAGCATTTACAGAAACATTTATTTATGGTTCCTACAATGGAAAAGTAAATTTCCTGGAGCCCATGGTAACCAAAGCATTTATCGAGCAGTCAAATCTCTTTGAACGGGCGATTCCTCAACCGCAGAAATTCAAAGTGGCAGGTTTTTATCCTACTAAAATGAAGATCGCACGGGTAGGAACAAGTCGGGAGATTACACTTGAAAACTTTGTGTACCGCGAAGCAAGCAATTAAACCTTATCAACATGCGCAGGTTCAACATATTTCAGACATCGCACAGCGCACTTCGGGCGCAGTTGCTGGATGCCAGCCTGCAATTGCAGTTCACGAATTTTACCAAACCCCAGCAGGTGCAGCATCGGTTCGATCAGGTGATTGAACTGGTGCTTGCCTGTCAGCGGCAGGCGGAAGAAGAAAGCAGGTATATTATTCCTGCTTTGCAGGCAGTTGAGAAAAATATACCGGAATGTTTTGCAGCCGGAAAGAAGGATCGTTATTCACCCCTGGACCGTATTCTTGACCATATGCTGGTTTTCGACAAAGAGGCAGGTTCGGATCGTGCCAATAAATGGGCTGGTGTTCTCTTCAAGGCCAGTTTCCGGAGCTTGTCTGATTGGGTAATCCAGGCAATGCAGCGCCAGGAAGAAATGCTGAATCCTTTATTGTGGAAATTTTATTCGGATGATGCGCTCTATATGCTGCAACTTAGGATAGAGGGTAAGCAGCCCTTATCTGAATGGCTGGAGCTTTGTTCCTGGATGATTAAGGACATGAATGATGAAGATATTGCAGTATGGTTGAATTCGATGGAGACCAGTTTGCCTGCTCCGGTTTTTGAACTCCTGCTGGAGAAAATATCGGGACATTTACCGTTGATGAAATGGGATTTGGTGGAGGAAAGGAAAAGAGAGGAATGGAAGAAGGAGGAATGGAAGAAGGATTTTGGAGTAGGTGTATAAAAAAATACCCGCCGGTTGGCGGGTTTATTTTTGGGGTTTGTTTCTGCTTAGAGTTCACTCAGTTGTTTGGGCGCTGGTACCACGTTATTGATGGGTTTACTAGCTTTCAGATAAAGAAAAATCGCACGCAGGTCATCATCCTTTAACTTGGCAAAATTCGGCCAGGGCATAGGAGGCAGCATAGGGCGACTGTTTTCGAGTCCCTTATATTTTCCCTCTCTCATAGCACGGAAGAATTGCTCTTCTGTCCAGTTACCAATACCGGTTGAATCACCACTGATATTGGCGGCATAAGATATACCCCAGGGACCAACTGCGGCTGTCAGGGATGGTCCGAATAACAACCATCCTTTGGATAGTACGGATGTATCAATTGGTCCGATGGGCTGGGTAGCCAGGTGGCCCGCAAATCGGAAATCCATGTCAGGCTCCGGACCATGAGCACCCATTTTTTTAGGAGTATGACAATCGTCACATCCTATTGTATTTACGAGATATTCACCCCGTTTAACAGGATCCTCCGCTGCGGCATTGCCTTCTGCAGCTTGGGAATCTGTAACCGGTGACTGACAGGAAATCGCCGTGATCGCTATGATTGCGGTAATTCCTGCAGCCGTTAACAAGATCTTTTTCATTGTTGATAGGTTGTTTGAAGATTAATGAAGTGGGGACAAGGTAGTGCTGAAAAGCAGCAGAAGCAAGTAATAATAGGATAGATTGAGCATATTTCAGGATGAAGTGTAATCAGTGGAATTTTCGTAACTTATAAGCAGTTCTTTATTTATTCAATTTAAATGCTTTGTTATGAATCTCCTCCAACGAATTGAATTGTGGGGTGACAGGCATCATCCCCGATGGATGGATATTGTCAGGATTGCACTTGGTGTTTTTTTGTGCGTGAAGGGTATCCAGTTTGTCTATAACATGAGCACGTTAATGGCACAGGTGGATGCCAAACTGCCAATGCCTGCATTTGCCCTGGTGGTATTGGGGCACTATGTATTTGTAGCACATTTGCTGGGTGGTATTCTGCTAATCCTGGGGGCATATACCAGGATTGCGACGTTGATTCAAATTCCTATTCTGCTGGGTGCCATCTTTTTTGTAAATACTTCGCGTGAATTATGGCGGCCGTTTCCGGAATTACTGGTTTCATTGGTAGTATTGGTCTTATTGGTTTATTTCCTGGTAGCAGGTGACGGCCCCTGGTCGATCCGGGCAGATGATGAGCTACCCAAAAAAACAGTTTAGGAAACGCCGCATCTGGCAAACGCATACTGGTAAAAATCCTGCACGGTAATCATGCGGGTGAAGTCCTCCGGCTTTACTTTGAAGTTGAGGTGATGTTCTATTACAACGGCCAGGTCAATATAATCCAGGCTGTCCAATTCCAAAGTTTCCTTGAGATGGGCATCCGGGGTGATTTTTTCCGGTTTCACCTCAAATTCCTCCGCCAGAAAAAGGTTTATTTTCTCTATGATTTCTTGTTCTGTCATGCTCATAGAAATAAATATATTCAATATCCTATTCAAAAGTACAACTAATGCCAAGTGTTTAGTAATTTTCTCGCATGCTTAAACCAGGTTTAAACGACTCCTATGATGTTATTATAATCGGATCAGGTGTGGGCGGGTTGACCGCAGCTGCACTGCTAAGTAAGGCCGGTTATTCAGTTTGTGTGTTGGAAAAAGAGCCCCATGCAGGTGGATACCTGGCGGGGTTTCGTCGCAAACAATTTTTATTTGATACCGCCATTCACTGGCTAAACCAATATGGCCCGGGTGGACTGATATGTCGGATTTTCGACCTCATTGGGCCAGATTATCCGGTAGCTGTTCCCCAGCAGCGCATTCGACGTTACCAGGGGAATACTCATAGTTATCTGCTCACCAATCAGCCGGATGAGTGGCGGGATCAGCTAATCCGGGAATTCCCGCAGGAGGAAGCGGGAATCCGTCGCTTTTTTGCAAGTGCCAAAAAAATCGGACGCTCTTTTAAAGAGTTTAATTCTGTTTTTCTGGCTAAAGAGAATATGTCATTCTGGGATCGGGTCAAATCCGGATATAATACTTTTCGCTTCGTGATGCCCTTCATTCCCTATGTAATGTACAGCGGCGAAAAAGGTTTGAAAAAAGGTCTGAACAAGTTCTTTAAAGATCCCCGACTGCATAAAATTTTCGCGGCAGAACATGAACTGATTGGTTGTTTTGTTCCGATTGGATGGGCTTATTATGGCGATTTTCAGAGCCCGCCGAAAGGAGGGAGTCAGATGATTCCGAAATGGTTGCAGCACAATATTGAATCCCGTGGTGGCCAGGTTTTATTTCAAAGCACGGTAAATCAGATTCTGGTAGAAAATAATAAGGCGACCGGTGTAACATTTACCCATCGAAATAAGCCATACAAGTTCAGGAGCCGCTTTGTGATTGCGGCAAATGATATTGAAACACTGTATGAGAAAATGTTACCGGCTGATGCGATACCTCCCAGACTAAAGGAAAAACTTCGCAAAGCAGAACTCTATACATCCTCAGTAACCTTGTCTATTGCGCTGGACTGTCCGGCTGAATCACTGGGCTTTGGAGAAGAAATGGTTCATATCATTAATGATGACCAGCCATTTGAAGCACATTCCAACGGAAATCCGGATACTGTGGAAATGAGTGTACTGGCTGCTACCGTAAGAGACAAATCGCTTTGCCCGGAGCACCAGGGAACACTTACCGTCTATATGCCTGCGGAGATGCACTACCGCGATGAATGGCTCACTACGAAAGATGCCCATGGTAATTATGTGCGGGGTGAGGCATACCGTCAATTAAAACAGGAAATTGGGGAGAAATTGATCAGCAGAGTGGAGGAAAAAGTAGCACCGGGTCTCAGAGAACATATTCTGTTTTATGAAGTGGCTACACCGGTTACTCATTACCGTTATACGGGCAATAAAAATGGTACGATGATGGGTGCAAGACCGGGGCGTGCTAATATGCAGGCTAAAATTGCACATTACCAGACGCCGGTTCAGAACCTGATCCTTGGAGGGCACTGGGCCGAGCTGGGTGGAGGTGTTCCCATTGCCGTGAAAGCCGGCGCCAATGCGGCTTTCCTGATTCTGAGAAAAGAAAAACCAGCCCTGTTTAAAAGGCTGGCGAAGTATATGGATGGGAAAGCGGATTTGAAGGAAGTGCTGTCGGATCCTGGTTTTAGCAGCGATGAGTTTCCATTTAAATCATTTCCAACACCCGCAGAACGGGCAGCTCATAAAGCTGCTGTTACCTCAGCAGCTGAGGAATAATTGTCTTGCAGGTTTTTACACACCGAATTTTTTTCTTAGGTAAGTCAGTGCCATCGCATTGGCTTCCTTTGTTTTAGCAGCATCATGTTTGGGATTGCTTGGATTGGCAAACCCATGTACCGCGTCAAAGATTTTATAATCAAGAGATTTTCCGGCCGCTTTCATATCTGCTGCAAACTGCTCAATAATTTCTTTGGAAATATATTGCTCTGTGGCAAAAAGTCCCAGCACATCGGAATTCAGTGTTTTCAACAACTCCACGTCTTTCACCGGCATGCCATAATAAATGACAGATCCGATATTCTGCTTATTGCCGATGAGGGCAGAGCGTAGCGACCAGCTGCCACCAAAACACCAGCCAATATTGGCAACCTGTGCTTTTTTGCCGGCATATGTGTAGGCCCCTTTTACTATTGTCTCCAGTCTCGCCGGATCTGTTCCCTGCATGTATTGTCCGGCCATCTTTGGATCATTGGTCACTTTTCCATCGTACATATCAATCGCCAGCACATTTACCTTTTCTCCCAGGTCAGCGTAGAGGCGATCCGCTTCCTGTTTGATCTGATCATTTAATCCCCACCATTCCTGGTATACAAAAAGCCATTTGGAGCTGGATTTTTTAGCCTTGACCAGGTAGGCGGAAGCTGTTTTGCCATCAGCAGTAGGATAACTGATCATGCTGCCCGTAGCATTCCATTTGATGGATACCGGAATGGGGTGCAGCGCCTGGAAAGCAGGGTCACTTGCAAAATTTACCATATCATCTGCCAGGGGATGACAGACTACCGCATTTTTCAGGTGGGCAGTATTGTCAACAGGTTTCCACCAGCCCATGGATGCCAGCAAAAGACTGATGGGGAGTACTAAAAACTTTATCATATCATCTCGGTTTTGCAAACGTTAACAAGGATTTGAACGCATTGTTCAACGTATACCAAACGAACCGATCAAACGATTGCGTCACCTGCTTCCGGGGGATTGGCTTATATTCCTGAAAATTCAACTGTTTATGCGGTTTATGCCCTTTTTTCTGTTGTTGATTTCGACAATAGCCAATTCACAGATGGTGCCCCAAAAGGACTGGTTACTGCAGCCTGAAACTTTTATAGCAAGGGTTCAAACGAGTAACAATGGAAAAGATCTGGAGTTAACCAATGGCCTGGTCAGCCGGCAGTTTCGCCTGCTTCCTAACATGGTTTGTTATAGTTATACCAATCTTACCACTGGACAACAGTTAGTACGTTCCATCCGGGAAGAGGCTCGCATATCCATCAACGGTAGAACCTACCAGATTGGCGGACTAACAACACCCAGGGAAAAAGCATATTTTTTGCCGGAATGGCTGGATGGGCTGGCTGCAACAGACAGTAGCTTTCAGTTTCGGGATTACATAATGGAGGAAATACAGCCTGCTCTTAACTGGAAAACAAGAGCATGGTCCACTGGTATGCTGCCAGCAAGGGGAAAGAAACTGATCTTCTGGTATCGGTCGCCGTTAGAGGAACTGAAAGGGATTGAACTATTCGTTCATTATGAACTCTTCAGTGGAATTCCTTTGATTAGCAAATCTATCCAGGTAATTAACCGAACGCCCAATGTAGTGACCGTCGACAGCCTGGTGCATGAAGTATTAGCCATGGTAGAAGAGGAGAGCGCTGTAATTGGGAGTCCGGATCAAATGAAGAAACCATCGGGACTCTATTTCGAAACGAATTATGCGTTTAACAATGCGATGCGCTATACATTAAGCGATCAAACCCTGCATTGGAAAACAGATCCGGGATATACATCGCAGGTAAATTATAATTATGAAACACCGTGTTTGCTGGAGATTTATCCGGATTATGGTCCGGGTGTGCAATTGAAGCCCGGTGATACGCTTCAATCTGCAAAGACCTATGAACTGGCTATGGAGAATACCGATCGGGAACGTAGTGGACTGGCGATCCGGAAAATGTATCGCACCATTGCTCCCTGGGTTACGGCCAACCCGATTTTTATGCACCTGGTTAGTAAGAATGATGAAGAAGTAAAAACGGCCATTGACCAATGTGCTGCTACCGGTTATGAAGCACTGATACTCAGTTTCGGTAGTCATTGTAACATGGAAGATACCAGCGTTGTTAATATTAATAAATGGAAAGAGCTGGCGGCTTATGCACACAGTAAAAATATCCTGATTGGCAGTTATTCCTTATTTAGTTCGAGAAGGATCAACGATGAAGAGGATGTTATCAATCCCAAAACAGGTAAACCTGGTGGCACCATGTTTGGCAATGCGCCCTGTTTGGGAAGCAGGTGGGGACTGGATTATATTCAGAAGTTAAAAACCTTCATGATTCAAACAGGCTTTGATCTGTTTGAAAATGATGGACCTTATCCCGGCGATCGTTGTGCATCCACCAAACATCCCGGACATAGCGGTTTGGATGATTCACAATGGAAACAAATGGAATTGCAGAAAGGCTTGTATCGCTGGTGTGCAGAAAACGGGATTTATGTAAATGCCCCGGACTGGTATTTTCTGGATGGTACCAATAAGATTGCCATTGGATACCGGGAGGTGAATTTTTCCTTGTCACGCGAGCAACAGAAAATACTGAACAGACAGAACATCTATGATGGTACCTGGGAAAAAACGCCCTCTATGGGATGGGGATTTGTGCCTCTCATCAGATACCAGGGAGGAGGGCCGGAAGCCATCCTGGAGCCGCTTTCGGAGCATTTGAAAGATTATGAACAACTGATGATGCAATATTACGGAGCAGGCGTCCAGGCCTGTTACCGGGGACCTCGCCTGTATGATACGGAAACCACCAAAGCAACTGTAATAAAAGTAATAAGCTGGTATAAGAAGCACAGGGATATTCTGAATGCGGATCTGGTTCACCTAAGGCGGCCTGATGGTCGGGATTGGGACGGCATCCTGCATATTGATCCCAAACTGGCTGTAAAAGGGCTGGCTATGCTTTATAATCCAACTGGCAAGCCAATTACAAGAACCATTCAATTACCCTTGTACTATACAGGTTTGAAGCAAGCTGCTGTACTAACCTGGCCGGGTAACCGAAAACAAACCGTTCAGCTAAACCGCGATTTTACTGCGACCATAACAGTAACGATCCCTGCAAATGGCTATACCTGGATGACAATAACAAAACCATAAATAATATATTTGGTTTCAAAATCAGTTAAGATGCAGATCGTAGTACTGGATGGTTATACTTTAAATCCGGGTGACCTTAGTTGGTCGGGACTAGAAGCACTGGCTAACCTGACAGTATATGAACGCACAAAGCCTGACGAGGTAGTGGAGCGGGCTAAAGGAGCTACAATTGCGCTAACCAATAAAGTATCGCTGACAGCTGGTCAGTTGGAGCAGTTGCCGGATTTGAAATTTATCAGTGTCCTGGCTACAGGATTTAATATAATCGACATCGAAGCTACAAAACAGTTAGGCATCACCGTTAGCAATGTTCCGGGTTATAGCAGTTATTCGGTGGTTCAGTTATGTATTGCCTTATTAGTTGAATTAACACATCGGGTACAGCAGCACAGTGATGCTGTGCACCAGGGGCAGTGGGTGAATGCGCCCGATTTTTCTTTCTGGCAACAACCGCTGGTAGAACTGGCAGGAAAAAAAATGGGATTAATAGGGCTGGGTGATATTGGACAGAAAATGGCGGATGTTGCCCTGGCATTGGGCATGGAAGTGCTGGCTTACAGCCGAACCCGCAAAGGCCGGCTGGAATCGGAACGTTTCAAATGGGTAACGCTGGATGAACTGTTCCGTGAATCGGATGTAGTGAGCTTACATTGCCCGTTAACGCCGGAAACGAAAGGCATCATCAATGCAACATGCTTACAGAAAATGAAGCAGACCGCCTATCTTCTGAATACTGCAAGGGGACCACTAATTGCGGAAGCCGATCTTGCACAGGCATTAAATGAAGGCTGGATTGCAGGAGCCGGACTGGATGTGTTGAGTGTTGAACCACCGATAGCAGCAAATCCCCTGTTAACAGCCAAAAACTGCCTGATCACTCCGCATATTGCCTGGGCCTCGGTAGAAGCACGCAAGCGCCTGCTCAATGAAACCATCGCAAACGTAAAGGCATTCATGGAGGGTAATCCAAGAAATGTTATCGGACTGTAATTTTCACCTTTCACCTTTCACCTTTCACTTCTTCATCTCACTTCTCTATCTCGAAGCTCAGCTTTACTGTTACGCGATACTCAGAGATTTTTCCATTTTCAACAGTAGCGCTCATGTCCTGGATATAAACGGAGCGGATATTATGCAGGCTTTTGGAAGCTTCTGTTACGGCCTGCTGGGCGGCGTCTTCCCAACTTTTGGAGGAGTTTGCCATCAATTCCAACACTTTTACAACTGGCATCGTAAATAATTTAATGGTGGGTGAATTGAATACTACCCTAAAGGTAGTCTATCGGAGAATTTAATAATCTAGTTTGATGAGTATATCCTGAATATTCACCACTCAACATTTGGTTACCCTGTTCACGCAACACCATGTTAGTTTTAACTGTCTCTGCCTTCACGAAAAGTAGAAGACTTATTTAACGAAAAAACAGCATTATGAGGAAATTTATCTTGTACTTAACGGTTTTGATTTCGTTGAGTACAACCGCAGCTGCACAAAAAGCTGTCACAGGAAAAGTGGTGGATGAAAAGGATGGAAATCCAATTGTCGGAGCCTCCATCAGGGTAAAAAATGGTGCCATTCTGGGTACTACCAACGAACAGGGAAGTTTTTCTGTCTCTGTTCCGAACAATGCGCGAGCATTGGTATTCACCTATGTAGGATATGATGAACTGGAAGTTGCCATTACCGGCAATGAATTGCTGGTAAATATGAAACAGGCTTCCCGGTCTTTAAATGAAGTAGTGGTGACGGGTTATGCTACACGTACCCGCCGTGCGAATTCGGGCTCGGTAGCTGTTGTTTCCATTGATGATATCCGGACACAGCCAAATGCATCTTTTGATCAGATGTTACAGGGGCAGGCACCGGGCATCAATGTAAAAACCGGATCGGGTCAGCCTGGCCGAAATGCGGATGTGATCATACGGGGAAAGGGTTCCATTAATGGATCCAATGCACCTTTGTACATCCTGGATGGAGTGGAGATACGTGCCGGTGATTTCAGTACCATGAACCAGAATGATTTTGAATCGGTATCCATTCTGAAGGATGCGGCTTCAACTGCCATCTATGGTTCCAGGGGTGCAAATGGAGTGATTGTTATAACAACCAAAAAAGGTCGTGCTGGTCGCCTGCGGTTAAGTTACGATGGTCAGATTGGTACTGCAAGACTTCCCGAGAATCAGTTAAAACTCATGAATACGCAGGAAAAACTGGATTTCGAAATGAATATTGCCGGTAATCCCTGGGGATGGTCTGATGAAGATGTGGAAGCATTCAGGAAGATCAATACCAACTGGAATGACCATGTATTCCGTAATGCAGGACTGCAATCGCACCAGATTTCTGCCTCAGGTGGTACAGATAAAACTACTTTTTATACTTCTCTGGGTTACTATGATGAAGAGGGTATTACCATCGGAACCGGAATCAAAAAATACAATGGCCGTATTAATATTGCACATACGGATAATAACCTGAAAATTGGCGCTAATATGGCTGGTGGATGGTCAAATTATACCGGCACATTTGAAGGCGACCAAAGTATCGGGTCTGCTTTGAACACTGTTATCTGGGCCCTGCCATATGAACGGCCGTATAACGCGGATGGTTCTTATGGGGAATCGGTACAGTTCCCTTTCTGGATCAATCCTGCCGAGGACCTTATTGAAAATCCGAATCGTAGCTGGCAGTTGAAAGGTTCTGGCAATATTTTTCTTGAATACAAATTACCCTGGGTTAAAAATCTGACCTATCGCATTAATGCAGGTGGTGATTACTCTCAGCTGGAAGGTTTCAGCATTATCAAAAATGGAACGCAATCAGCCCGCCAGAATGAAGCATTTGGTCAGGATTTTCGCCGCAATGGTGAGATCGCCCGCAGCCTGGACAGACGTTTCCGATACACTGTTACCAATAGCTTGAATTACAAAACCGATCTTGATCAGGAAGGTGATCACAACTTGTCTGTATCACTCTTCACGGAGTTTGTAAAAAATACCTCCCGGTCCTTTAATTATACAGCGTATGGGTTGTTGTTGCCCTTTGAAAATGAAGCGGGATTGGTGCCAGGCACGGTAGACAATGGTTTTATTCCCGTTGTTGGAGGTGGATTTCCTGAAAACAATGCGCTGATGTCTTATTTCGGAACCGTGGATTATGCTTACAAGGGACGTTATTACCTGACTTTAACCGGAAGAACCGATGGATCTTCCAAACTGAGTCTGGAGAATCGCTGGACGCAATACGGATCAGCAGGAGCGAGCTGGATTGTAAGCGATGAAGACTTTTTCAAGTTCAATGCGATGAATTTCCTGAAACTTAAGGCGAGTTATGGATCGGTGGGTAATCAGAATGGCATCGGCGATTTTCCCTACCTGCAACAATATGGAAGAGGAAGTTATGGCGGTCGCGGTTCCCTGAGTGTAAACCGCTTGGGTAATAACCTGCTTACCTGGGAAATCCGGAGCACACTGAACATTGGTGCGGATATGGAATTTTTCCAGTCGCGCGTACGTGCTTCAGTGGAGTGGTACAGCAGCTTAACAAAAGGATTGTATTTCTCTCCCTTTGTACCAAGCACCAGTGGAGGTAATGGCACCCTGCTAAGTAATAATGGCAGCATGCAGAACCGTGGTATTGAAGCTTCCATTGGTGTTAAGATCATCAACACCCGTGATTTCAAATGGTCAATTGATGCGAATTATGCATATAATAAAAACACCATCAAATCACTGCCCGATGGACAGGATTTCCAGTTGTACAAGAGCTTCCAGGCATTGCAGGTAGGTAAACCATTCAATAGTTTTTACCTGGTACGCTATGCCGGTGTAAATCCTGAAAATGGAAATTCGCAATATATCAAAGCAGATGGCAAAACCATTACAGAACAGTATGATGCCAATGACCTGGTGGTATTGGGAACCAGCGATGCACCCCACAATGCAGGTTTAACAACAACTGTAAGTTATAAAGGCATTGAGTTCTCTGCCTTCGGTGTGTTATCCGCAGGAAACTATGTTTACAATAATGCACGCTTTAATGTGGAATACAATGGATATACTACTTCCGGTTTTGCAAGAAGTGGATTAACGGCCTGGACCACGCCCGGACAAATAACAAATTTTCCACGTTTAAGTGAAACTACAGAAGGTAGCACCACCCGCTTCCTGGAAAAAGGGGATTTTTTCCGACTGAGAAATATTCAACTGGCCTACATGTTGCCAGCACAAGTGGTGAGTCGTCTTAAAATCCAGGGCTTCAGAATTTTTATACAGGGGCAAAACCTTTATACAAAATTCAAGTTCCAGGGTTGGGATCCGGAAGTGTCGAATGTAAATGATGCGGATCCGAATTCAAGCGCATCTGTGAGTGGTGCACAATATCCTTCCTTAAAGCGTTTAACCGTAGGCGTTAACCTTACCCTTTAATTCACAAAATCAGAACACATGAAACGTATTTTTTTATATACAACAATATTAGCGGGCGGACTGTTGGTGATCAGTTCCTGCAACAAGCAACTTGAAACGAAACCTCAGACAGAACTGATTGAATTAAAAACATTCGAAGATGTACAATCGGCCCTTCAGGGAAGCTATGAAGGATTCAAGAGTTCAAGGTATTATGACAATCCGGCAGCCAGTGGAACAGCAAGTGCCTGGAGTGCATTACCCGATATGATGGGTGATGACATGATTGAAGCGTTGGAAAGTTTGGGTAACTGGCGTATCCTTTCTGAGTTGGCCTACAATGCAGATAATGGTGCGGTTCAACTGGCCTTCAGACAGGGATATGAAATCATTTCCCGGGTGAACAATGTATTACAGGCACTGCCTGCTTACGAAACCGGAGAAACAGAGGAGGAAGCAAAAGCCATCCGCGCGCAGGCACTGGCTATTCGTGCCCATGCCCATTTTGATCTTCTCAGATACTTTGCTACAGAATACGATCGTAATTCAACTGAACTGGCTGTTCCCTATGTGACCAGCTTTGATCCATTGAACCCACTCACTATTTTACCGGCCCGCAATACCGTAAAGGAAGTGTATGACAGGATTTTTGAAGACCTGGCGAATTCGCTGACTGCTTTTGAACAGGGAGGCAATCCTTCGGGTAATGCTGCCCGTTATTATATTGATGAAACGGTAGTTCATGCCATGCGTGCAAGAATCAACCTGTATGCCGGCAACTGGCAGGATGCCATCAATGATGCAAACACAGCTTTGAATGCACGGGGCCTGACAGATGCGGATGGTTATGTGGCTGTATTTTCAACTGATACCGAAGCTGCTCCATCCAGTGAAGTTTACTGGGCCATTCCTTCGGATAATGAACTAACTCCAGGTGGTGGAATATCTGGTGGTAATCCCAATTACCGGGTAGCAACTCCCATCAGCAACGTAATTAAAAACCTTGGTGGCGCCTATGACGAACCCGGAGTGATATTGTTTAATCAAACCGGCATTGGCGGTTTTCAGCGAACCATCGTGGATAAATATCCGGGTGTAAACAGTTTTAAAGTTTTCCGGGCAGGAGAGATGATGCTGATACGTGCAGAAGCAAAACAACGCCTGGGTGATCCCACTGCATTGGATGATCTCAATGAATTACGTGTAGCGCGAGATGTTGCTGAAGGCAATGAAACCGGTACTGCCTTATTGGAAGCAATACTTCTGTTACGCAGGGTTGAATTGCTGGGTGAGGGGCATCGCTGGTTTGATATTAAACGCACCACCCGTATTGTCAATCGTACTGAATGTGGTACGGCTGGTGGATCTTCCTCCAATAATTGCTCTATTGGTGCAGACTCACGCTCCTGGGCATTCCCCATTCCGTTCAATGATATTCGCGTAAATCCTAATCTTGCTCAAAATCCAGGGTATTAGGATGTGAGACGTGAGACGTGAGATGTGAGAGAAAAGCCTCATTCACCAGATCGGTGATTGAGGCTTTTGCGCAAATTGAAGGGGAGGGGAACCGCAGATCATCTTGCAGGTTCCACAGATTTCTTATTTTCAGGGCCTTATGAAACAGGCCCTTTTTTCTTTAGTAGCAACCGTAGCTGGATGTGTTTTTATTCCTTGTTCTTCCACAGCACAAACACTCAACCAGTCTACAACTGTGTTGGATCTGGTGAATCCCCTGATTGGTACAACCAATGCTGAGCAGCCTACCAAATGGGGGGCAGAAGGTGGCACTTATCCCGGTGCTGTAGCTCCCTGGGGAAGTGTGCAATTGAGTCCGGAAACAAAAACCGGTGGACTGAAGGGCTATGATTACCGCGACTCCATCATCTATTTCTTTAGTTGTACCAATCATAGCAGCGGCTACCCGAATGGCTCTGCAGGCAATATGAAAGTACTGCCACTCGCTGATTCCAGGTTTCGGAAAAAACCAAGTGCAGGCCGGCCTTTTCATCATAAGGAAGAAAAGGCTCAGCCGGGGTATTACCGGGTTCAGTTCACAGATGACCAGGGCACTGCTGAGATGACTACAGCCGTGCGTACCGGACTTTTCCGCTTTCGTTTTCCTAATGGTGTATTACCACGGATATTTTTGGGCGATATGGGGAAACTCATTCCAAGATCAAAACGCCTGCTGTATAGTGAACGACAAAATCTGCTGATTTCATTTCCAACCGATATGATGGGCATGGAACCTGTTGAAGGTGGTGTGATCCTGACTTTTTCACCTCGTTCAGCTGATAACTCGGTGTTGATGAAATTATCTGTATCCTCAGTTGATGAAGCCGGGAGTATGCGAAATATGCAGCGTGAATGTCCGGATTGGGATTTTGACGCTTTTCGTACTGCGAACCAGCAACAATGGACAAACCTGCTTAACATCATCCAGGTGGAAGATCCATCTGTAGCAAATAAAACAAAGTTCTATACGGCGCTTTATCATTCTTTCCTCGTGCCCTGGATTATTTCAGATGTGGATGGCCGTTATAAAGGGGCGGGAGGTAAAATATATACTGCAAAAGGCACATATCAGTTCAGTAAATTCTCTCCCTGGGATACGTATCGAAGCCTGCATCCGTTGTTGACGTTGCTGGTGCCAGCGGTACAGGAAGACATGATCCGATCAATGCTGGACCATTTTGAACAAACTGGTAAACTGCCAAAGGGCCCGATGACCGGTTATCATTCGCTCCCGGTTATATTGGATAGCTGGCGTAAAGGAATCCGGGGATTTGAAATTCAACTCGCCTGGAAAGCCATGCAGGCTTCCCTCGACTCCACTATGCAGGAACCTGATTTCGCGGAATACCGGCAAAAAGGTTATGTGTCAGCAGCATTCTCTGAATCAGTTACCAAAACGGTTGAATTTTCCTATAACGACTGGGTAATGGCAGAAATGGCAAAAGAAATAAAGGATTCAGCCGCTATCCTTATTTATAGTCCGCTTGCATATAGTTACCGGAACCTGTTTCATTCTATCAGTGGATTTATTCTACCGAGAAAAGGAGAGGAGTTCATCGAAGAGCCGGAAAGTAATGGTTATAAAGAAGGGGATAAGTGGATCTATAGTTATGTAATACCACATGATGCCCGGGGACTGGTAAACCTGATGGGAGGTGATTCCGCATTTGTTATAAAACTTGATTCTGCGCTTGCAACCGGACTTTTACTGTTCGATAATGAACCTGCTTTTCATGTACCTTATTTATTCAATTTTACGAATCAACCCTCTCTTTCACAGGCATGGGTACGCGAAATTATGCAGGAAAAATTTTCTGCGGGTCCGGGTGGGATTCCCGGCAACGATGACCTTGGATCTATGTCGAGCTGGTTTGTTTTTAGCGCCATGGGATTTTATCCTGTAGCTGTGGGTACTGCCATCTATGAAATCGGATCGCCCTTGTTTAAGCAGGTAAAACTGCAACTGCCGGGAGGAAAATCTTTTGAAATAAAAGCACCCTCAAATGCTGCGGAAAATATATATATACAGGAGGTAACACTTCGGGACAAACCATTGACACAGTTATTTTTGCAGCATGATGAACTCCTTGAGGGCGGTGAATTGCTTTTCCAGCTTGGATCGCAGCCGGCGGATGAAAAATTCCAGTCTTCGCGCTTTGATGGAAGATCGGCAACTATTCATCCTGTACAACCGGAATTACTTGGATACTATATCAGGCAGCAGGAGGTTTTACCCAATGATTCAGTTTGGGTAATATATATGCTGCGCAATACTGGTGCCGATGGAAATGCAACTGTTCAACTTCGGGTAGACGGACAACAGAAAAATGCAGCAATGAGCTGGTTGCCGGCTGGAGTAACTGTTACAGATTCTATATTGCTACAGGCTTACCAGCCAGGGGAGCATACAATTCAATTAAATGAGGGACACTTTATTCCCTTCACGGTGAAACTTCCTGCGGAAACGCCGAAACAAAAATTTGCAGTAAAGGAATTGCGAACTGTACCACTGGCTAAATATGGAACAGCGCACCAGGTGGAATATACTGTTCAAAATATAACAGGTAAGGCTGAATCAGTATCGCTGCCAGTATTGATAAATGGCCGAAAAATAAGGGATGAAAACATTGCATTGGAGCCTGGTGAACAAAAAAAACAATTTATTAAGGTGCCGGCTGATCTGCCAGGAATTATGCAGGTTCAGATAGGAGATAAATCAGTCACAGTCAAAGTATTTGAACATGCACGTGAAAAAATGATACTTGATATCGCGACGGGAAATGCGAAGCCGGGAGAGATATTAAAGGATGGATCCGGGCTTGGAAATCATGGGTTATTCAAAAAAGAAACCCGGCTCATGGCAGATAATACCACCCAAACCATTCAGTATGTACAATTTCAGAATTCGCCGAGCCTGGATGAACTGCAGGAAGAAATTACAGTAATGGCCTGGGTATTACCGGGAAAGCAAAAAGGTATGGTGGATATCCTGGCGAAAGGGGATTTCATTGTGCTGCAACAGTCGGGTGGATCCCTGAGTTTTTTTGCGGGTGGATGGGGCCAGGGGTCCTGCGATGTGCCATTGCCAAAGGATTGGGAAAACAAATGGCATCATATTGCCGGGGTTTGTAAGGGCACACAATTTACTCTTTACATCGATGGTGTAAGGGCTGGTTTATTTGAAGTAGACAGGGCGGTTAATTTATCGAGCCGATTGCGTTGGGTTATGGGAGGTAATGAAGAGTTTCCGGATCAGCGTTATTTCAATGGAAAGATCAATGGGTTTAAAGTATTTGCGGCAGCCTTGAATGCGGAAGAAATTGAAGAGGAAATGCTGCCGATGGAGTAGAAAAAGTTTGAAGATGTTGTTTTACATATTCAATGATTTGTGTACGATCCCCGGCTGTGGTTATGTATTCCTTTTTGTGAACAGGATCCTGGAGGAAAAGGGCTGCCGAATTTTTTTCTCTAACCCCTGTTTCAAATTTAACTATAAAGCCAATTTCTCCAAAGAGTTCGATATAGCCAGTCATCCAACCAGCATGCTCACGGGCTTCCAAATAAATCAGGTGTAGAGGCATTTCAGGATAAAAAAGGGGTACTACCTGTAAATGCTTTTGTATGGAATCATAGTGTATGATTTGGCTTGCAGGCTTCCATTTCCAGAAGTAGAAGTTGGTAAGAATTTTATGCACTGCCAATACCACCATTTCTGTTGTAAATGGCTGAGGCTTCCAATCCTGGCTGGAATTGATTCTGTCGGGTTGTATACCAAATTTTTCCAATTGACTCCGGCAGAAAGCTGCAAGTGCCTGGTCAATAGTGCTGCCAGCTTTTTCATTGCAGGTTTTGCAGAGAATTCGTCGGCTTTTGGTGGATCCACCAAGTGCGCTGGGGATGATATGTTCCCATGACTGATTTTTACGATTTAAACGAGTATGACAGGAATAGCAGGTGGCCATCGCTGTAAATTACTTGATTTGCCTCATCAGTAAACGTACATGAATCAATGCAGCCAGAAGAAAAAATGCGGGGATATAAGGTGGTTTTATTTTCAATGGCAAGACTGCTGCGGGAACTGCCGGATGCAGGTGTACATACATACCGGTGGCCATCATGAATACAAGCAATGATGCTGATGTAATTCCCATAAATCTGAGTTTTGCAGTGCTAAACTTGTTACGGTTGATCACCGTCAGCACCAACATTGCACCTACTCCTATTTCACCAACAATACCCAGCCAGTAAGCAGCAGTTCCGAGTCCGCTTGAACTAATCTGGGTCTCATACCAGGAACGAAAGGGATCTATAAATTTGAGGATACCAAAAACAAAAATTGAAGCACCTAAGAAGGCAGCAAGAAAATGGATCTGTTTCATAAAGCAAAACTAGTGGTGGCCAATCGGAAAGAATGGTCAGTTTTGCTCAAAAGCTGGTCTGATTGGTTCAGGATCCGGGCGATTGTTTCTGAATTCCATTGGTGAATGGCCGGCCCATTTCCGAAATACTTTGGTGAAATGGGAAGGATCCTGAAATCCGGTACGGTAGGCAATTTCACGAATAGTAAGGGAGGAGTGTAACAATAATTTGCAGGATTCCTGGATTTTTCGTGATTGAATGTATTGTGCCGGACTGTCCTGGTAAACTTTCTCGAATTGTCGTTTAAAGCTGGAAAGGCTCATGCCGGTTAAACGGGCAAGATCATTGATGCCTGCACGTGAAAAAATATGAGCCTCAATCATCTCCCTGAAAGAGGCCAGTTGAGGGGAAAAGAGTTGATCAATCAAATCGTGGATGGATTTGGCATAGTTTGTTTGTACTAACAGTAAAACCAGTTCACGAATTTTGCTGGTTAATATCGCATCGTTGGTTAATTCAGGTGATTCAAAATAAATAGCAAGCGATTGTATAAATGCCGCCAACACCTGCGAACTGGTTGCTGGAGGTATAATCGATGCGGCTGACGCAGCCTTTATCGTTACTTGATCATCCTGCTGAATCAGTTTTTTGAGAAGATCTTTTGGCAGATGAATGGCTAAAACGGTTGCATGGGTTTGATCTGCCTGTTGAAGGAGTTCTGCAAAATAAATTCCACATTTAAGCAATAGGTGCTCTCCGGATTGCATGCTTTGAATTCCAATTATGGATTCAAGTTCCAGGCTGCCTTCGCTCAAATAGAGCAGGCAGGCTTCATTTGGGAAAATAGCTTTGTGCTTAAAAGGAGGTTCAATGGTTAGTTTTTCGAAAACAACCTGACTATTGATTTGTAAAATCTGTCGTTGACTGATCATGGTTTGTAAATCTCATGATTTTTCAATTATTTATCTTCCGGTTTTCTCGCAACCCCTATGATTGATACATCAATCAGCTCAAGAGATTTCACCATGTCCTTGACGGTTTCCTTGTATTTCAGGAAATGAGCTGTTTTGATGTGCGACAAATAGGCACTGCTATCAGCATAAATTTCAAGAATGGTGATACGGTGCGGGGCTGTTTTTTCAGCAACCGCATAATAGGTTAGCACTCCTGGTTCCTTTTTTATAGCTACTTGCATTTGTTCTTTCAACGCGTTGTTGTAAAGTTCTAATTGATTGGGGGCCACTTCAATTTTAGCCAGTCGTACCATTTGTTGGGAAGATTGTGCTTTTGAAGAAAGGCTACCTGATAGTAAAAGCAACAGTAAGCAATACTTTTTCATCCGCTAACTTTTCTCCTAAAGTACTGAAATGGAAAGCTGCATTCAAATTCTTACATTCGGTTTATGAAAAAGTTATCCCTGCTGGTTTTTACGCTTCTGCTGGTATTGCAGCTTTCTGCTCAGGATACCGCTGCCATTTACCGGAAACTTGATTCCATTGCCATTATCGATCAGAAAGTGATGATGCCGATGCGTGATGGAATCCGTCTTGCTACTGATATTTATCGTCCAAAAGGAAATCAGCAGGTTCCGATTGTTTTCAGTCGGACTCCTTACAATTTTAATACCTGGGTGGATGGCAAGATGACTACCCGCGCGCTGGAGGAAGCCTATGCAGCTGTTAGCAGGGGATATGCGTATGTGGTACAGAATGAACGTGGGCGATTTTTCTCCGAAGGGGATTGGGATATTTTGGGTACTCCACTTACAGATGGTTATGATGCCTTTGAGTGGATGTCGAAACAAGCCTGGAGTAATGGTAAAATTGGCGTGATTGGTTGCTCCTCCACTGCTGAATGGCAAATGGCTGCCGCATCCCTGAATCATCCTGCACTGGCTGCGATGGTAGCCCAGGGTTTCGGCGCAGGAGTTGGACGGGTTGGTAAGTTTCAGGAGCAGGGTAATTGGTACAGAGGAGGGGCTCAACAAATGTTGTTTACTGCCTGGTTGTATGGAACACAGCATGATCTGTACCGGCCCAGGCTTCCCAAAGATATCAGTCAGCAAGACCTGCAGCGCATTCAGCGGTTTTATGATATGGGGCCGGAAATGCCAAGGGTTGATTGGGCAGATAAACTAAAACACTTACCAGTAAAAGATATCATTAAAAATGCACAGGGTTCAACCGGCATTTATGATAAGATGATCGCCCGCAAACCCAATGATCCTGCCTGGTTCCAGGGTGGTTTGTACCATGATAATATGCCAATGGAAGTACCAGCCTACTGGTTTGTTTCCTGGTACGATGTATCCTCGGCGCCCAATATTGCACTCTTTAATCATGTGCGCAATACAGCAAAGAAAGCAGGGGTAGCGGATAACCAATACCTGGTAATAGCACCTGTTTTGCATTGTTCTTATAAACGTGCTACAGAAAATACCGTTGTAGGAGAAAGGAGTGTGGGAGATGCACGATTGAATTATGATGAACTTACGTGGGGATGGTTTGATATGTTACTGAAAGGTGAACAGAATGATTTCAAAAAAACCAATCCCCGGGTTCGATATTATACTATGGGTAGCAACAAATGGCAGCAGGCGGAAAGTTTTCCTTTGCCCAATACCGAAATACGCAGCTTTTATCTGAACAGTGGTGGCAGTGCAAACAGTCGCCTTGGTGATGGCGTCCTGGGGCTTAAAAAACCCGGTACTAAAACCAGGCCCGATACATTTACCTATGACCCAATGAATCCTGTTCCTTCTTACGGTGGCAATGTTTGCTGTACTGGTAATGCCATTCAGGGCGGTTCTTTTGATCAGTCGGCCATGGAGTTGAGGAAAGATATCCTCGTATATACTTCCGAGGAATTAAAAGAAGGGGTAGAAGTAACCGGATTTATTGAATCCACTTTGTACGTCTCGTCAACCGGACCGGATACGGATATCACTATTAAACTCATCGATGTGTATCCAGATGGCAAGGCTTACAACCTGGATGAAACCATTCAGCGGCTGCGCTACCGGGAGGGATACGATAAGGAACTAATGATGGAAAATGGGAAAGTATACAAAGTAGATTTAACGCCCATGGTAACAAGTAATTATTTTGCACCCGGGCATCGGATCCGTATTGAAATTTCCAGTAGCAATTTCCCCAGATTCGAGCGGAACCTGAATACAGGCGGTAATAATTTCGATGAATCAGAAGGCCGGGTGGTGGAAAATACTATTCACCATTCAGCAAAATATCCATCTGTAATCCGGCTACCGGTAATCAAAACTGTAAATTGATGCAATCAAGTTCCAGCTCTGCCAGTTGGAGGTCTTTCTGAAATTGTTCCGCATACTGTATACTGGCTGGCGGAAGGTTCAGGTAGTATCGTATTCCCTTGTAGAGGTTGTTTAGAAAATCGCGGTAATAAGGTTGGTTTTTTACAAAAAAGCCGGCGGTTTTATCTTCCTGAATTTTTTCTTTGAGAAAATCAATATACAGATGTAATTCTGCAATGAACATATGTGGGCGCCCGGGATTGGTAACAATATCTGTGCGGCCATAAATATGATCGGTCATGGTTTGCAGAGAAACCAGCTTTGAGAAATTTACAATGTTTGGACCGGGACAAATAGTGACTGCATCCAGTTTATTCACAAAAGTTTGCTCATAATTGATAGCCGCTGAATTACTCAATCCAACACACAAACATTCCTTGTCTAATACTTCTGTTGTTTGCCGCTTATATTCAGCTTCCGGTAACCCCAATGTCTTTAACTGTTCCAGTTTCAGGCGCTGGTATTTTTTGGAAGCTGTACAGATGGGTTCTTCCGTGAATTCAGTATTGAAAGCAAGGTGTTTTTCGGTGCAGGGACTACCGGGATTGTTTTTCTCAATCCTGCTTCTTCTTTCCTTATCTGAACTGGTTCCTTTCAGATAATGGAAGCGTACCCCAAGCGGAGAACTTTTACTTAAACTAAGATCCCTTTCCCGGGCTTTACATAACAACGCCAGCGTTTCCTTGTCTACGGTAGTGGCTTCAGGAACAAGTAGAAAGGGAGTGCCCCAGCCAGTGCTGTCCATTTCATAAAAGCTGTGTAAAAATGCATCTTCAGCGGCAGTGCCGATACCTCCCTGGACAGAAAATTGAATCGGCGGAGGAACTGATAACACCTGTTTTTTTTGTTGAAGCCGGCTTTGATTAAAAATTTCAAAAAGAGACGCGGTCAATTCCTGTCTTTTCTCTTTGAACTCTTCGAGAATGGGACCTAATAAGATACCGTCCGTTGCAAATGCATGTCCTCCACAATTCAGGCCAGATTCAATCCGGAATTCACTAACCCAGCGGCCTTTTTTGGCCAGGTATTTACCCTGAATCAGGGCAGATCGGTAATCACTCACCTTGATCACGATTTTCTTGTCAAATGCACCCTGTTCGTTTAGTTCGAAAGCGTTACTGGTACCGAGAAAATTGAATAAACGGGGATTTAATCCGGCTGAAAATATTATGGATGAATTCCTGAGATCACTATCTGCGTAGCCTTTCAATGCAGTAACTGCATCTGAATCGCGGTCTACTTTGGTCATAATATTAACGTCAATAGAACCTGCAATAATGCTGGATCTAAGGTGGTTTTCAAGAGATTTTTTTTCAGCCGGACTGGATGTTTTTTGAAAATTTTGATAGGCTTGTTTCAGGGCATTGGAATCCGGCAGCATTTCAAAATACTTAACGATTTCAGAACCCGCTTCAAATGCAGACTGTTTGAGTTGATCTACCTGTTTTTTTACCAGGTCGTTCAGCAGATTCAGGTAATCTGTAATACGTCTGCTACGTGCATCCGGCTCTTGTGCAGTGATGGGCGTATAATTTAGATTATGGAGTGTGTAATAATGTTTACGCATCATTTCAACCAGTTTATCCTCAACGATCGAGACAACGGAAGAAATACCAAATCGGGCTACTTTCAGCGGACTGTCGATAGTAAATGCCAATCCCATTACCGGTATATGAAACCGGTGCAAATTACTCTGTTGCATAACTGGGAGCAATGGTACAGCAGAAAATTTCCAGAGGATATGATTACCGTCATATAAGCAAGTAATGTATGTTAATTCTTATCAAAAGCATTTTCATTTTGCCATTCAACATTGAGTGTCTGGAGGATATTGGTTTCAGGCAATTGCAATGTCTGTCCTGAATTTTGGTGGAAAATTTGGATTTTATATTTCTTCTATTATTTTTGAACCCATTAAAAACTAACTTTTTCTATGGAAAACAATTTCCTTAAGCCACTGGTACTGGCCTGTTCCTCCTTTTTACTTATTTCAACTGCTTCTTTTGCGCAGGTTAGTGTAGGTCCTGAAGCCGGGTTTACTGCTTCTGGCTTGTATGATCAGGATGCAAATACTTAAGCAGGTGTAAATTATCAGGTCGGAGCAACTGCACATTTTCAATTGAATCATTTCCTGGCTGTTCGTCCCTCGGTTTTGTTCCGTGCGGGTAAATTGTCGTATGAAGGATGGGATGAATTTAAGCTGAACCGTGTCTCAGTTCCTGTGCCCATCATGTATTCTCATATTTTCAACAACAACAGTACAATCTTTGCTGGACTGGGTCCGAATTTTATGTATACACTGTCCGGGAAATACTCCTATGATGGAATTACGGAAGATATTCAATTTGGAAAAGGAGAGGGTGAGATGAAACGAATGGATATTGGTGTGCAGATTAAAGGAGGTTACCAGTTTGCAAATGGTATTGCACTTAGTACTTTTTTCAACTTTGGAGCAACTAATTTGTCAAATGTAGACGGACAAAAACTACGCTCACTGGATGCTGTAGGATTTTCCGTAGGCTGGATGTTTGGTAGTCATTCTTCCGAATAGTCCTCTGTGTCCTTTTTATCCTCGTCGAAGTGTATGCGTTAGAAATAGAAAAGTCAGGCTTGTCCCAGGGATAACCTGACTTTTCTCTTGGCATGATTTTTCACCGCAGAAAGAAAGAAAATCTGCGAATAAATTGAAGAAATTTGCTTCGATTTTCCCACATCATCCAGTCTATTACTACCCATATTATCAATGCCATAATAAGTCCGTCCGGGGCAACCGTAAGGTGTGTCAATAGTACTCCTGTCATAACCGGGAAAACGATTAACAATCCTGGCGCGCGGGTACGTGGAAAAAGAATCAAAAGTCCACCAATAAGTTCGGCAGTCGCGATCAGTGGCATTAGTCAGGATATCTCCATAAATGCCGTGCTATCTTTGATTAATGGTTCCGGCAGGTTTTCAGGTACATTTTATTTTTCATGGGTAGGTTGTTTTTTATTATTAACATTAATCATCCAGTTAATACCAAACTTGTCTGTGAAACTTCCGAAATACGCACCAAAGAACATATCCTGCATGGGCATTTCGATGACACCGCCTTCCGAAAGCTCCTTGAATATCCGATCTGCTTCTGTTCTTGATTCGGGTTCCAGCTGAATGTGCATATTGTTACCTTGTGATATGGTAAATCCCATTTCTTTGGGTGCGTCTGTACCCATCAGTATATGCCCGCCAAGTATGGGTAATTCTACATGTAATACCATATTTTTTATGTTTTCGGCTACTGGTGGGTGCGAGGAATCTGCTGGAAGATCTCCAAAGCGTTGGATCCCATTGATAAACTCAGATTGAAATACATCCCGGTAAAAATAAAAGGCTTGGTCTGTGTTTCCTGCAAAATTGAGGTAGGTCGAAACCCTGGCCCTGGAATCTGTCCGGTTTTCTTTTCGCAGGTAAAATTGTGCTGCAATATATTGATCCAGGTTTTCCAACCCGGCTGTAAATCCTTCCTTGAAGCCCATCTGAATAATAGTTTCCAGGTCTTCCAGTTTTTCAAACTGTAATTGTATGCGCACCAGGGTTTGCTCTTCGGCAGGTTCAAAATCATTGCTCCAATGCACCCGGGGTTGAGTTTCGTTGATGCTGCCCTGTTCATTGCAGAAAGCATCCATTCCGGAAAAGTGTTTCAATGGGATGATTTTTTCAAAATCAAAGAGGCTCCAGTGTTTTTCGCCACCAGGTCCCTGCATATAATATAACCAGCGTCCTCCTTCTGTAAAGTTCATTGATTGGGTGACCGCCTGCCAGGGTTTGGGGGCCCACCACCGGTCCAGTATTTCGGCTTCCGTCCAGGCAGCCCAAACCAGTTCCACCGCTGCATCAAAGGACCGCTCCACATGGATCCGTTTGTTTTCTTTGTCTGTTGTGAATTCAAATAGGATGGTTTTGTTCATCGCTTGGTATTTTTTAGGTTTCTAAGTACATCATCCAATTGATCGAATCGTTTGGCTATTAGTTTTTTGAATTGCTCCAGCCATTTTTCGATCTCTTTCATTTTTGCCGCATTCAGGTGGTAATGGATTTCCCGGCCCTGATGTTCCTGGGTTACGATTTCGCATTCGGTTAAAATCTGTAAATGCTTGGACACGGCCTGTCTGCTGGTTTTGAATTGCTCCGCCAGGGCATTGGGGGTCATCGATCCAACGGCCAACATCATAATTATGGCTCTGCGGGTGGGGTCGGCTATCGCCTGAAAGACGTCTCTTCTGCTATTCATAAATTTAATGCGCTACCAAATGGTTGCATAAATATATGCAATTATTTGGTAGCGCAAAGAGGGTATTTTTTTCGAACCTCAAATGGATGGAAGGTGATTTTTGTGAGTAACTGTTTAATTATAAATAATCCAGTTCTTTTGTATTGCAATATTGGTATTGCAACCTGATGCGCCTGGGTTGTTGGTAATTCTAATGTAATTTCTTACGCTACTACTACTTTGACTTAGCATTCCGAAAATCTTATTGAGTTCAGTTGCCTGGAAATTGTTTGAATTAATATTAATGCCAATTAATGCAGGATTCATGGAAATGTCCAGCGTACTCAAATTGTTTTCTGTCAGATGAAGTTCCCTTAACTTACTGTTTTTACTGGTATTCAGCGTATTCAGCCTTGCTTTTTTAACCCTTAGTGTTTGTAGTTCGGGATTGCCACTTAAATCAAGTGTGGTTATTCGATTTGCACCAATATTTAAAGAATATAATTTTGAATTCGTGGAGAGGTCTATTTCCTGTAATAAATTATCACCCACGTCTAGTTGAAGTAGTTTGCTGTTTTTGGAAAGATTAATCGATTCCAACTTATTAAAATTACAACTCAGTATTTCCAATTCGGGATTACCAGACATATCCAATTGCTTCAATAGATTACCGTCGCACTCCAAATACTTTAATTTGGAGCAATTTTGTAAGTTCAGATCAGATATTTGGCATCCGCTAACCTTGACACTTGTTAAGGCGGAATTATTGGATAAATCCAGTTTGCCTAATTGATCATTGAAATCGCAGGTTAATTCTTCTAACAGTGTATTAGTATGGAGGTCTAATTCTCTAATGTCTCCTCCTGGTATCCATAGCTTTCGGAGTTTTGTTGCTCTTTTGAGGTTTATCTGCATTACTGTTCCAGCAAATAAATAAGTTAATTCATCTGATGTAATTTTAATGATGTATTTTTTGCCACCCGCATACTTATGGGATACGTTTTGAAGCATTTCGCCCGGCCCTATTGAGAGCGAAGGAAAACTGTCTGTGCTGCCATCTCCCCAATCCACCTTAATATTCTTTCCAGTGAAACCAAAATAAGCTGTATCTGAAGCTGTAGGATGGGTGTACACCATTACAACGGTAGCAGTTTCATCGGGATTGTCAATTTCTATTTCTTCGTTTGTTTTTGAACAGGCTGAGAAAAGGAATCCAACTAAGAAGGCAATAAAAAGTCTAAGCATGATAAGGTTCCTGAATATATCGCCAAAATAATAAATTAAATGGAAATTTATCTCAATGCTGTTTTCATCTTGCCATTTTTGAATCGTTCGCTGGCTGTTTGATAATAAGAAATCGTTTCTGAAATAAGGGAGCTGTCCGGAGAAGACAGTTCCTTTAGCGAATTACCCTTTTCAAGTACCTGGAATTGTTTGCTTCTTTTGCGATCATCGATTTGCGTGAAAATATTCCCCTTTATCAGACCCAGGGTTCTGTAATTGCCAACAAATGCGCGGTCTTTTTCAACCTGTCGTTGCCGTACATCCATACCATACAATTCTGTTGAATACTTCCAGTGTAAATATCCAAACAGGGTTGGCATCAAATCTATCTGAGAAGTTAACCGGGTAACTTGTTCAGCTGGCTGCTGAAGGTTATAAATAAGGGCGGGTATATGGTGTTTGTTGATATTTATTTCCCATTTTCCCGCACTGCTGGCACAATGATCAGCAACAATAACAAAAACTGTATTCTTAAACCAGTCTTTGGATTTTGCAGCCTCGATGAATTTTCCCAATGCATAATCTGTGTATTTCACAGCAGCATCCCTACTACCTTGAGGTAAATCGATTTTGCCTTCCGGAAAGGTGTAGGGTTTGTGATTGGAGGTCGTCATGATGAACTGAAAAAAGGGCTGCTTTTTAAGACTGCTGCTGTCTGCGTACCGGATGGCTTCCTGGTAAATATCCTCATCACAAATACCCCAGGCATTTTCAAAACTCACTTCCTCATCCGGAATAGCATAGCGGGTAGATTCTAAATCATCTGACAAGGGATTGCCCCGGTCGCGATCGATGATATCAAATCCCTGACCACCAAAAAAGTTATTCATGTTATCAAAATAACCATCACCACCGTATATAAACCAGGGATGGTAATTCTTTTCTTTCAGGATGGTAGCAATGGAAAACAATCCCTCATTCTCCGGCCTGCGTACAATACTGTTACCCGGAGTTGGAGGTACACATAAGGTCAGGGCTTCCATTCCTCTTACTGTTCGCGTCCCTGTTGCATATAAATTGGTAAACAGAATACCTTCTTTTGCCAATTGATCAAAGTTGGGCGTGAGTCCTTTGGTATTACCGAATAAACCTGAAAAATCAGCGCTGAAACTTTCAATCGTCACAAGGATGATATTGGGTTTGGTTTCGTTGGAGTCTAATGTAATCCGCTGAATTTCTTCTGTCCTATCAGATGGAAAAACCTGGTTGTCCTGGCGGATCTGGTCTCTGACTAGCTGATATGCCTTATCCCGTGGTAAATGACGGTAAAACTGAGCATAATCCAATTCATTGGACCGATAGGCTGCAAAAAAGGAAAACACGCCATTTTTACTGATCTCGTTAATGGTCAGATTATTACTGAAATCAGCCTGTTTGTTTTTTAGCCAGCTGAGCAGGATGACAGAAACCAACAATAGTGGCACACCGGTTTGTAATCTTCGCCGGATGCTGACCGGACTGGTAAAAGTTTGTTTCAACGCTTTATTCCGCTTATAATACCAAAAGCTGGATCCGGTTAATATAAACAATACAAGTAAGATCAATGGGATGGGGTAGGACTGGTTGATATTGTTCACCACTTCATAGGTATAAATTAAATAGTCAACTGCTATGAAATTAAAGCGAACTCCAAACTCATCCCAGAAGGGAAATTCTGCCAGCAGGCTGAAGTATTGGATGAAAAGCATTATGCCCGCACTAAAATAGGTAAACGACTGGTCGAATCGGCTTCCGGTCCAGCGTTTTGGCAACAGCATCAGGTATAGCTGATAAAATAGCAGAAATCCCAATCCGGATGCCAGGTCATAGAGAAATCCCATTCCCAGTGCTCTTGATAAAGCCAGGAATTGAATGTCAATATCCCGGAATGCCCAGGTAAACAAAGCTATTCGTACAATCAGGGAGCTTACCAAATAGGTTGTCAACAGGTTCAGGAAGAGGGAATATCGGCCTGGTTTCATATGGGTTTTAGTCCTTATTTACTACAAAGCACCGACTCAATTTTGAAGAAATGTTGAATTGCCAAATCCGACCCGAAAATAATGGCTGCCATCCCGGAATTCATATTGGATCGCCCATTGCTGAAATTTGCAGATTTCCTGAACAATGGCGAGTCCAAGTCCGGTTCCTCCGGTAGATTTGGAGATGCCTGAAAATCGGGTGAATAACTGTTTTGGATCCAGTGCCTGCTGCCCGGAATTGGAAATTTCAAGCTGCTGATTGTCCAGTAATACGGAAATTTGGCCCCCTTCCCGGGTATTCCTGATGGCGTTTAATAACAGGTTATTGCAGAGTAGTTCAGTTAAACCGCTGCTGGCATTTTTGTCAACCGGAGATACAATATGTTGAACCAACCCGATATTTTTTTGATCCATATATTCTTTAAGGGTATCAAGCGATTGAAGCAGTATGGTATCTATTGAGACCTTTTCTGAACTGTCAAATTGATTGTTTTCAATTTTTGCCAGTAACAATAGGTTTTTATTGATTCGGGTGCTTCGCAAGAGGGCTCCGTTCATTTCTTCTGCCAATTGGTATTGTTGTTCAGTGAGGCCTTCGCTTTGTAATAACAAATCCAGTTTATTTTTCAGGATTGCCAAAGGCGTCTGTAATTCATGGGAGGCGTTTTCGGTAAATTCTTTCTGCGTTTTATATACACTGATGCTATGCTCTACCATGGTTTCGATAGCCGTATTCAACTCCTGAAATTCCTTGATATCCGATTTGGTAAATGCAGGCAATTGTTGTTGATTGAGTTGGAATTTTTTCAGACTGGCAAGTGTTTTTTGAAAGGGTGTCCAGATTTGTTGTGACAACCTTCTGTTCAGGTAAAGCAACCCGCTTACTAATAACAATACCAACAGCAGCGTTATTGTTGCCAGGTGACCAATGGTTTCCCTGGTCTCTTCAATATTGGTTTGAATGGTAAATCGGTAAGGCTGATTATGGATATAGATTATTTTGGATAAGTAGCGGAAGCGGTCCAGTTTTTCTGCTTTGTTAAAGGGTTCTTTTCGACTGATATTAAAACTGCTATCCAGCAAAGACTCTCCGACTTGAATTTTTCGAATAGTAGTTGATGGTTGAATCCTGTTCCATAATTCGAGACTATTGGCCAATTCAGTTGGTGAAAGTTGCAGGCTGTTAAAGGAATGTGCTGTTTTATTAGCTACTATGGAATTGTATTCATCCAGTTCATGTTCCCAGATGGCATCTATTACCCAGTAATAGATGGGAATACTGATTGCCAGTACCACTATAATGTAGGTGAGATAGGGCTTGAGGGTTTTTCGAAGTAATGGCTTCATTCCTTTTGTTTAGTTCGATTCCCATTTATAACCTGTTCCATAAACTGTTCGTAAATAATTGTCACATCCCGCTTCGGTTAACTTTTTCTTCAGATTTTTTACATGCGCATAAACAAAATCATGATTGTCGAGCATATCTGCAAAATCACCGGACAAGTGTTCGGCGAGGGTACTTTTAGATAAAACCCTGTTTTTGTTTCCAAGAAAGTAAATTAATAAATCGAATTCTTTTTTGGTGAGGGTTACCGGTTTTTTCTGAACTGTTACGGATTTGGCTAACAGATCAATTTCCAGTTCGTTCTGCCGGATGATGTTTGAATGGCTGAATTGTTTGCGTCGGACAATAGAAAAAATCCGGGCTGCCAGTTCCGACAAATGGAAAGGTTTTGTCAGATAATCGTCGGCACCAATATGTAGCCCCCTGATTTTATCTTCCAGAGAATTATTAGCCGATAGGATGATAACTCCTTCTTCTTTTTTGTCTTTTCTTAATAACTCCAGCAGGTTCAGGCCATTGCCGTCTGGAAGATTCAGATCCAGCAATATGCAATCATACACATGCAGGCCGATTTTTTCAGTTGCATCTTCAACATTGGCTGCCCATTCGCATAGATATTCCTGTTCAGTGAGGAATTTGATGATGCTCCTGGCCAATTCGACTTCATCTTCTACCAGTAATATTTTCATTCCGTAAAATACCGGTAGAATTTAGCATAAATTCTGAATACAGCCATTACCACATAATCAAAAAACCCTTGAAAGCTACTGCTGTCAAGGGTTTACCTTTTTAACTCGTGCCCAGAACAGGAATCGAACCTGCACTCCCTTGCGAGAACCAGATTTTGAGTCTAGCGCGTCTACCAATTCCGCCATCTGGGCTTTTCCGGTCAGAACCGGGTTGCAATATTACGGTCTGCTCCAGTTTCAGCCAAAATTTATTTGCAACAGGATTTCCGTGGTATAAACAGCCTTGCCAGGAACCCCAGTATTTTTTTCAGGATCATACCGCAAAGATACTCATTACTCCTCTTTAAAGGATCCCCGTTCTACCTCACCAGTTTCCCGATACGACCATTGCCACCAGCCAGGTATACTACCTTGCCGTCTTTTGCTTTTTGAACCACATGGTAACCAACAGGGGAAATCAAGGTCCAGGTCCGGCCTCCATCCCGCGAGAAATCCACGCCAGATGTTCCACAAGCGATCAATTGATTGCCTCGCACATAACTTATGCCGGAACGATAGCCTTGTGGTGGCACTGCTGCCTGTTGCCAGCTCGCACCAGCATCCCGCGTGAAACAAAAATTGCCGGCCTTTTCTTTGTCTTTTGCAAAATCTCCACCTGCTATTACCCAATGGCGTCCACCGCGTTTGCGGTTGGGATGTTTCAGCGCGATTGCATTCGCACCGGTGCTGGTTTCCCCCTGTTTTAATGGCAGCTCAAAAGCCTGGCCTGCATAAAAGACCCGCGATTGTTTTCCGCCACTTACAAATATGGTTTCGGCTTTTTTTAAGGCTACAATATTGCCCCCACTGGCAGCAAAAAACGCTTCACCTTCCATGGGTGCAGGATAGGTGTTAGGGTAGGGTTGCCAGCTTCTTCCTCCATCTGCTGTGCGCAAGAGTAATATCTTTCCATCTATGGGATCACCTACTGCCATACCTTCCTTTTTATTGCGAAAATGTAGGGCATCCAGAAAAATGCCGGTTCTGTTATCCCGATGCACTTCCTGCCAGCTTTCGCCTCCATCAAAGGTTCTTAATATCAGTCCGGGTGAGTCCACCGCCAAAATCACGGCAGTTACAGCATCAAATGCTTCAATATCTCTGAAATCTCTTTTCTCATGGCCCTTTACGGTCATCCACTGAAAGCTCTTACCACCATCTGTGCTTCTACCCACCGTTCCTTTATTTCCACTGACCCACAGCAGCCGGTCATTCACTACACTTAAACCGCGAAAACTAATACCTTCCCGGCCTGGTAACTCCTGGATTTTCTGCGCTATCACATCCTGTAGCAACAACACCAGTGAAAGCATGCCGATCAATTGAAAAACAGTTTTCCTCATTTCCCAAAGTTGGGAAATTTATCCTATCAACGGGAAACCTTTCAGTACCTGTATATATAGTAATACGAGAAACAGGAACCAGCTGGCAGCTATCACCTGCATGGATCGTTTGCTGTGAATCATATAATAACCTAGCAGGGGAAAGAGCTGCAGGGAATGCATCCCAAAGAAATGAATCACCCGCAGATCACCGTGCACCCTGCTCCAGTTCACTAGGGGATAGCCTTCGCCGCCATCTAATCCGCCTACACTGTGCTGGTTGATGATGGACATGTGTGCACCCTGAAAAGCAGACAATACAAAGAATAAAATGCCCAGTCGGATACCCCAGATATAACCCTGGTTCATCCAGAGTGGAAATTCTTTCTGCTTGAAAAACAAATACCCGATATAGGCTGTCCAAAAGGTAAAAATGATGATTGCCAATCCCATTACCTGGTATAAGAGCGCATTGGTCCAGCTGCTGATATTGAAATGAGAGGCCTGTCCTGCTGCTGCCTGGTAGGTAATAATTCCGAGTTCTACGATCATAGTATAAACTACGACCCAACTGTAACGCCTAACCGCTTTTTGATTTTTGAGATACACCATCAGCCAGGCAAGCGTAAAAACAGCAATTGCAAGTGAAAGGTAAAACTTCATGGGTTTGATCCAGGCACTGACACCGCCTACTTCAAGCGGACTTACTACTGCCAGCATTCCGCAAATCAGGGCCCCGGTCAAGCTTGCCAGAACAACATAAAACAGCACCTGGTTCCTGCTTTTTAGTTTTATTATCCATTCATTCAGCATCGACCCAGTAGTTTTTGGTACTTGCCCAGCGAATCATCAGGTAAATCAATAAACCTACTGGTCCCAGCATAAAAGTAAAAAACAGGCAGGGCAGGAGCCACCCAATACCAATTCCGTTTTTACGCGCATTATTTACAATAAAAATGCCAGTCAGCAGGTCAAAGGCCAGGTAATGTACCCAACCCGCCAGTAGCGCTTCGCGATTCACAAAGAGTGCAGCAACACCATCCAGGGATCTAAAACTTTCGGGCTGTATTCCTCCGAAATTTTTAACGATCAGCCAGGTATAAAGTAAACACAGCAGTAAAAGGATCGTTCCGATTAAAGCCCTGGATATCCAAAGTGTTTTATGGAAAATCGCCAGCAGGATCCAGCCTGTCATGGCCAGGGTGCTGCTGATTTGAAACAACTGATCGGCATGCATGAGATTTATTTTTCGAATATACTATTGGTAACCTCGGAATCAGATCCTCATAATATTGACGAATGCCAACAAAGATTTTCATTACAACAAATGCTGCAGTGATTTTTCAATTGCAGCCTTTGTCTCTTCGGGTGTCCATGCCTGCGGAATGAATTTTTCTCCGATAACCTGCTCATATAACTGGATGTATCGTTTACTTATAGTATCAATCCACTCTGGTGTCATTTCCGGAACGGTTTGTCCTTCCTTCCCCATAAAATTATTTGCGATCAGCCATTCACGTACGAACTCCTTGCTAAGCTGTTGCTGCTTTTCGCCTTTTGCCTGCCGGTCTTCAAATCCATCAGCAAAAAAGTAGCGGGAGGAGTCGGGGGTATGAATCTCATCCATCAGGTAAATAGTATCACCTATTTTACCAAATTCGTACTTGGTATCAACAAGTATGAGTCCGCGTTTGGAGGCGATCTGTTTACCTCTTTCAAATAAGGCGAGTGTATATTTTTCAAGTACCGCCCAGTCTTCTGCAGTTGCCAGGCCTTTAGCAATTATATCCTCTTTACTGATGTCTTCATCATGTCCTTCAGATGCTTTCGTGGAGGGGGTAATGATCGGAGTGGGGAAGTAATCGTTTTCACTTAGTCCTTCCGGTAATGCAACGCCACAAAGTGTTCTTTTTCCGCTGCTGTAAGTGCGCCAGGCATGACCGGTAAGATTGCCTCTCACTACCATTTCAATTTTAAATGGAACACATTTTTTTCCTATGGAAACATGCGGAGCCGGGGATTCCAGTAACCAGTTGGGACAAATGTCTGCGGTAGCTTTCAACATATATGCAGCAATCTGGTTTAATACTTGTCCTTTATAAGGGATGGGTTCTGGTAAGATAACATCAAAAGCGGAGATCCGGTCGGATGCGATCATTACTAATAAACGGTCCTGAATGGTGTAAACATCCCGCACTTTTCCTTTATAAAAGGCGGTTTGTGAGGGGAATTGAAATGGTGCCATATCACGAAGTTATAATCCGTTTGGAAAAAAACGGTATGGAATTAATAAATCCTTATTTTGCTCATGAATAACACATAAAACCTACATGGTATGAGAAAAAGCAACAGCTATCTTGCCATGATGCTGTTGGCTCTGTTCACTTCGATTGCTGCATTTGCCCAAACCGTTACCGTAACAGGAAACGTAAAAAACAGCACGAACGCTGACGTGGTGCCAGCCGTATCAATTACGATCAAAGGGACCTCCATTGGTACCTTTACAGATGACAAAGGAAATTTTAGTCTGACAACTTCCCAAAAACCCCCATTTACCCTGGTGTTCTCATCTATTGGCTTTGATCCACTTGAAGTAGTGGTAAACAATGCCAGTGATGCAGTGAACGTGAACCTGGCTCCCTCAAGCACCCTTGGTACCGAAGTAGTGGTATCTGCCAGCCGCGTTCCTGAAAAGATTTTGGAATCACCCGTATCCATTGAACGGGTTAGTTCCGCTTCGATCAGAGTTTCTCCTGCTGCCAGCTATTATGATATTGTTGGTAGTCTTAAAGGAGTAGACATGGTAACCTCTTCACTCACTTTTAAAACACCTACCACCCGTGGTTTTGCCGGCAGTGGAAATACCCGTTTCAACCAGTTGGTGGATGGTATGGACAACCAGGCACCGGGTTTAAATTTCTCTGTAGGTGCAATTATCGGTTTATCCGAACTGGATGTCGATAACATGGAATTGCTGCCTGGTGCATCTTCTGCGTTGTATGGTCCGGGTGGTATGAATGGAACCCTGCTGGTTTCCAGTAAAAATCCGTTTAAATATACCGGTTTATCCTTCCAGGCCAAAGCAGGTATGATGAATACCGACAGCCGTTATCGCGGAAATTCCGCTTACCATAACTGGGCAGTACGCTGGGCGGAAAATATCAAGGATAAATTCGCCTATAAGATCAATGCGGAATTCATCCATGCTAAAGACTGGCTGGCGGCAGATCAACGGAATTATATTGGACGCCAGGGTGGACGTGGTTTACCTGGAGCAGGAACCCGTGCAACAGACCCCAACTATGATGGTATCAATGTCTATGGTGATGAAACCACTATTGATATTCGTTCCGCTGTTTTTCCTGTAATTTCCCAGCAGGCACCTTTCCTGGCGCCTTTTATTCAGACACTCGGAACGAATGCTATTAATGTTAGTCGCACCGGTTATGGAGAGTCGGATATTATCGACCCCAATACCCTGAACTTCAAACTTGGAGGCGCCCTCCATTATAAGATTACACCTAAGCTGGAAGCAGTGCTGGCCGGTAGCTGGGGTACAGGTAATTCCGTGTATACCGGTTCGGACCGTTATTCTTTCCGGGATTTCAAAATGGGACAATACAAACTGGAATTGAATGCGAAGAACTGGTTTGTTCGGACTTATACCACGCAGGAGAATGCCGGACAATCTTACAATGCTACCGTTACAGCACGTTTGCTGAATGAAGCATGGAAGCCTTCCACAACCTGGTATCCGGAATATAGCCAGACATACCTGGCGAATCTGTTAGCCGGACAGGATAACCAGACTGCGCATACCAATGCCCGTGCATTTGCAGATCGCAATCGTCCTGCACCGGGGTCCCCTGAGTTTAAAAAACTGTTTGACCGTGTTCGCTCCATTCCTATTTCCAGTGGTGGTGGTTTATTCATTGAGAAATCCGATCTGTATTTTACAGAAGGTCAATATAATCTTTCAGACTGGACTGGAAAGTTTGCGGATATCATCATTGGAGCTAACTGGCGTCAGTATGTGCTGAATTCGGAAGGTACATTGTTTACAGATTCCGTTGCTCCAATCAAGATTAACGAAGTAGGTGCTTATATCCAGGCAACCCGTCGTCTCTTTAATGATGTATTGAAGCTGACCTTCTCTGGTCGTTACGACAAAAACGAAAATTTCGAAGGTCGTTTTACACCTAGGGCAACAGCGGTAGTAACTGTTGCGAAGAATAATAATATTCGGTTGTCTTATCAATCGGCCTATCGTTTCCCTTCAACGCAACAACAGTTCATTAACCTGAACGTTGGTGGAGGAGTGCAGCTGATCGGTGGTGATAAGAGTTTCCAGAATTTTTACCAGTTCGACCGGAATCGTCCTTATACCTTGTCGAACCCCTCCCAGTTACATGATTTCAAAACCTTCAAGCCTGAGGCCGTTACATCCTATGAACTAGGTTATAAAGGCCTTTTGGCAAATGGAAAAATCCTGATCGATGCCTATGGCTATTATGGTAGATATCAGAACTTCATTGCACGTACACTGGTCGGACAAACAGCAACTGTTGGGGGTACACCCAATCCGGTAACAGATCGTAAATTCTCTGTTCCGGTAAACATTGAAGATAATGTTACTACTTATGGATTTGGTATCGGAATTGATTACCGTTTCGTTCGCGCCTGGACACTCAGTATGAACCTTTCTTCTGATCGTTTGCAGGATGTGCCTCCTGGTTATATCGCGTTCTTTAATGCGCCCAAATACCGATATAATGCGACTTTATCCAATACTGGTTTTGGTACGGATAAACGTATAGGCTTCAATGTTAGTTACCGCTGGCAGGATGCTTTCTTCTATGAAGGTGATTTTGCAAACGGAGATATTGCAGCCATCCATACAGTAGATGCACAGGTTTCTTACAAACTGCCAAAAGTGAAAAGTGTTATTAAGCTGGGAGGAAACAATATCCTGAATCAGTACTACTTCAATGCGGTTGGTAACAGTTTTGTAGGTGGACTGTACTATGTTTCCTTCGGTTACAACATTTATTAATGGAAAAACTATTCTATGCTTACGTCATTTAAAAAATATACAGGTATCGGGCTGATGGCTTTGTTGCTGCTGGGACAGATCACAGCCTGTAACAAGATTCCGGAAGTGGAGGAAATTGCTCCGGAGGAAAATGCGCGCCAAACCATATTGGAGATCGTTAATGCCGATCCTCAGTATTCCATTTTGAAAGCAGCTATAACGAAAGCAGGAGTGGGGCCCCTCCTGAACAAACGGGATAACAAGCTGACCTTGTTTGCACCAAATAATGATGCGATGACACGCTCCGGGATTTCAGAAGGTGTAATTGGTGTATTGCCTGCTGCCCAGTTGGCTGCTATTCTGAGTTATCATGTGATTCCACAGGAAATTGCCTCAGCTGCGATTCCGGGTTTGCCCTTGCCGAATATTCAAATGCCCACCTTATTGCAGCCCCTGGCAACACAGCCCTTGTTTAAAATGAGCATTTTTCCGTCCAAACGTCCAACAGGAGCATTTGTAAATAATATTCCCATAACCGCAGTTGACAAGCGTGCGGCCAACGGGTATATTCATGATGTATATGCATTGGTTGCACCGCCTCAAACCACTATGAAAGGATTGATCGCAGCGCAGGCGGATCTGAGTTTTCTGCGTGCAGCAATTGCTCGGGCAGATGAAGGCCAGACTGGCCTGAACAGAATCGATTCGCTCCTGAATTATCCCTTTCCGAATATTACGCTGTTTGCACCAAATGATGATGCATTCAAAGCAGCATTGACCCTGTTAGGTGCTCCTCCAGTTATTGAAGCCTTTGCTGCGCTGCCTCCAGCTACCGTTCGGGGGATACTGGCGTATCATGTGCTGGCGGTGAATGGGACACCGGCTTTCCGTGTATTTAGTCCGAACCTGGTAACTGGAACAGTTGAAACGCTGATTGGCGCTTCCCCCATGCCACAGTTAACCATTGATGCAACCAATCCTATGGCACCAACTGTCAAAGGTCGAATTAACCCGACCCCAGCAAATGTAGTTGCCGCAGACTTGCATGCTGTAAATGGTGTGTTGCATAAAATTGACCAGGTGTTGATCCCACAGATGTAGTGAGATGTGAGACGTCAGACGTCAGAAGAGTGAAAACTACTTCTTAATTCATACTTCATACTTTATAATTGAAAAGAGGCTGTCTCAAAAGGACAGCTTCTTTTTTATGTCAAGTTTTAATATTAAGTAATAATGTAATATGATATTTTATTCATACGTGTGCCGTCCGATTGGTAAAACTCAGCGTCCTCGCAGAAACAGGCGATCCAGGTCGGCCATGCTCAGGGCGGTCCAGGTGGGGCGGCCGTGGTTGCACTGGTCGGCCCGTTCG
>JAEUVF010000019.1 GCA_016787265.1 Flavipsychrobacter sp.
GTTGCTGATTGTATTGTTTGAACACAACGTGCATTGATTTTTTACCCATACCCTAAAATATGAATAAAATATCATATTACATTATTACTTAATATTAAAACTTGACATAAAAAAGAAGCTGTCCTTTTGAGACAGCCTCATTTTTGTAGATATAAAAGTGATTATGCTTCTGCACTACCTTCTGCTGGTGTGGTAGTTCCTTCAACTGCAGGAGCTTCCATTACTGGAGCTGCAGGTGCCGGAGCGGGAGCTTGTTTTTTTACAGATTTGCGGCCTGGTTTTTTAGCTGCCTTTTTGGGGGCTGCTTTCTTTGCTGCTTTTTTAGGTGCTGCCTTCTTAGCTGCTTTTTTGGGAGCTGCCTTCTTTGCTGCTTTTTTAGGTGCTGCTTTCTTACCGGCTTTTTTAGCTGCTTTTTTAGGTGCTGCTTTTTTTGCTACCGCTTTTTTCAGTGCTTTTTTTGCTGCCTTTTTAGGAGCTGCTTTTTTAATAGCTTTTTTGGCGGCTTTTTTAGGAGCTGCTTTTTTAGCTGCTTTTTTAGGGGCTGCTTTCTTAGCTACCGCTTTTTTTACTGCCTTTTTGGCCGGTGCTTTTTTGGCGGCCTTCTTTTTTGTGGGCATATTAGACTGTGATTTTTAGTGAAATAATGGGTTAACAAGATTGATTTCTAAATTTACATCCCTTGTGCATATCTACCAATATGTCAGTGCTTTTTGAGCAACTATTTTTTTATATAAGGCAGAATGTGGTGGGATTGGACCATATTCCGGCTAAAAACTTAATTTTTTGATAGCAGTAAACAAGGTTTCGTATTTCCGGGAGAATACTTACCTTTGCGTCCCAAATTAGGTTTTTTGGGTTTTTCAACCGTTAGACTTAACATTTTTAACATACAACAATGGCAGACTTAAGATTTCAAAGAAACTTTGGTATTGCGGCCCATATCGATGCCGGTAAGACCACTACAACAGAGCGTATTCTGCGCTACACAGGTATGATCCACAGAACTGGTGAAGTGCATGATGGTGCGGCAACCACCGACTGGATGGAACAGGAGAAGGAGCGGGGTATTACCATTACCTCTGCTGCGGTAAGCTGCCAGTGGAATTTCCCAACAAATAAGGGACAGGTAACCCCTGACTCTAAAAAATATTCGTTTAACATCATCGATACCCCGGGTCACGTGGACTTTACTGTAGAAGTAGAGCGTTCCATGCGTGTACTGGATGGTCTCATTGCACTGTTTAGTGCGGTGGATGGTGTTGAGCCTCAGTCTGAGACTGTATGGCGCCAGGCCAACCGTTATAAGGTTCCCCGTATCGGATTCGTTAACAAAATGGACCGATCCGGTGCGGACTTCCTGAATGTGGTAAAGCAGGTTAAAGAAATGCTGGGTGCGAAAGCAGTTCCTCTTCAGTTGCCGATCGGTGCTGAAGATAATTTCAAAGGCGTGGTTGACCTGATCAAAATGAAAGGTATTATCTGGCATGCTGAAACAGAGGGTATGACCTTTGACGAAATTGAAGTGCCTGCTGATATGCTGGAAGAAGCCAATGAGTGGAGAGGTAACCTCGTTGAGGCAGTGGCTGAATACGATGATACCCTGATGGAGAAATTCTTTGAAGATCCCAACTCCATTACTGAGGAAGAAATGCATGAAGCGATTCGTAAGGCGACAATCGACCTGAGCATCGTTCCCATGATGTGTGGTTCTTCATTCAAAAACAAAGGGGTTCAGACTGCACTGGATGCGGTATGTCGTTACCTGCCAAGTCCGGTTGATATTGATGCCATTGAAGGTACCCATCCTGAAACCGGAGAAACCATCATCCGTAAACCAGATGCAAAAGAACCTTTTGCTGCTCTGGCATTCAAGATCATGACCGACCCATTCGTAGGTCGTCTGGCCTTCTTCCGCGCTTATTCCGGTCATCTTGATGCCGGTTCCTATGTACTGAATGTTCGTAGCGGAAAGAAAGAACGGATCAGCCGTATTATGAAAATGTTTGCCAACAAACAGAACCCAATCGATTTTATCGAAGCAGGTGATATCGGTGCAGCAGTAGGTTTCAAGGAAATCAAAACCGGGGATACCCTTTGCGACGAGAACCACCCGATTACACTCGAGAACATGTTCATCCCTGAACCTGTAATCGCGGTAGCGGTTGAGCCTAAAACTCAGGCAGATGTTGATAAAATGGGTATGGCTATCGCGAAACTGGTGGAAGAAGATCCTACACTTCGTGTCAATACGGATGAAGAAACAGGTCAGACCATTCTTCGTGGAATGGGTGAATTGCACCTGGAAATCATCATCGATCGTATGCGTCGTGAATTTAAAGTGGAAGTAAACCAGGGTAATCCCCAGGTTGCTTATAAAGAAGCATTCACCGGTAAGGTTGAACATCGCGAAACACTGAAAAAGCAAACCGGTGGTCGTGGTAAATTCGCCGATATCTATTTCGAGCTGAGTGCTGCTGATCAGGATTGGTTGGAAGCAAACCCTGGAAAAGCCTTCCAGTTTGTGAATGATATTTTCGGAGGTTCTATTCCAAAAGAATTTATTCAGCCCATTCAGAAAGGATTTGAAGCTTCAATGGTAAGTGGTGTACTGGCCAACTATCCGGTAGTGAACATGAAAGTGCGCATTTTCGACGGTAGCTTCCACGCGGTGGACTCTGACGCCATGTCGTTTGAACTCTGCGCCAAGCAAGGCTTCCGTGAAGCTGCCCGCAAAGCGAAGCCCGTATTGCTGGAGCCAATCATGAAAGTGGAAGTAGTAACTCCAGACCAATATATGGGTGATGTTACAGGTGATTTGAACCGCCGTCGTGGTATGATGGAAGGTATGGATAGCCGTAACAATGCCCAGGTTATTAAAGCAAAAGTTCCCCTGAGTGAAATGTTCGGATATGTAACGCAATTGCGTTCTCTGTCTTCCGGCCGTGCATCTTCTACCATGGAATTCTCTCACTATGCTCCTGCGCCAAACAATATCGCGGAAGAAGTGATTGCCAAGATCAAAGGAAAAGTAAACGCCTAAGAATAAAACCGGCTCCGGCCGGTTTTTTTTATTTCATTTTTGAATATGCATCAATGTTGCATAAATATTTATTGGCAAGGCTCTTGACAATATGGGAAGCATAAGATTATTTTTACATCCGGCTTCCTAGTCTGATTAAATCCCTCCTTAGAAATTACCCCACCAGAAAACAGATTCTCTTTACCGTACCATTCATCCTTCCAAAGCCAGTCGAATAGCATCTTTTTTAACCTAAACCTGGCTTATATGCTTACTACTTTTACTCGTTTTCAGCAACTAAGAAAAATGACAGTGCTGTTGCTGGCACTATTTATCGGGCTTGCTCCAGCCATTGCCCAGAATAATCAGGGATCCGGAAATGGTAATTCTTTGGATACCGAATATGAATGGGGTTTTGACCGTCATCAAAAAAAATGGCACAAGTACAAAAAGGATCGCAAGAAGAACAAGTTCAAATGGAATGTATTCAATCCTAGCAAACCGGAATTGTTCTACAGTTTTAACCAGGATTTTTATGGCAATACCAAAGAGACTGCCTGTACTCCTGATGGACGAAATTTGAGTTCACTGGAGATTATTGATATGAGCATGGGAAACATGTATTATCAAACTTTATTCTTTGGTTTTCTGGAAACGGACCGCTATTTCTATGCATATCAGACGGAAGCAGCAAAGCTGCAGAAACTGTTACCGGGAAAAGGTCCAAATACACTGGTAGATGGAATATACAGTGTTGACTGGAACACGCCACTTAAGAAAGGTAAAATCAATAACAGTTTGCTGGCAGAAACGATTACGCTTGCACTGAACATGAACCTGACCCCTGATCGCGTACTGGAAGATTTTCCATTGGAAGCTGGTCGATGGTTGGTTACACAGGCTAAAGACCCTCGTTCGGCTTGTAATAAACCCCGTATGATGGATTGTGGCTGGAGCGGTAACTCCAAAAAGGCAATTGATTCCTGGCGCATTCCGGCCAATGTAGTGAATGCATTGGGAGAGGATAAAACGGTATGGGGACTATTCTGCCTGGCAGGATTCACCATCACGGGCCGGCCCATTCCGGAAGGAGTTAGCCTGAAAGATATTGAAGAGGCTGTAGAGGCAATTAACGAAGCATTTCATGAGGGACGTTATTTTATTGGTTGGTCAGACAGAAATGTAAATTGCGGGAACTACTGGTATTACAAATGGACTGCTGCTTTCTATCATTGGTATGGTGGTGGTCAAAATTCAGGAATTAACACAGATGAATCAATAGCGAAAGCGATTCCTGAAATCACTGCCACTGAAGTGAAGGCCTTCCCGAATCCTTTTGTTGACAGGGTTAATTTCCAGATCACTTCAAATACAGATGGACCGGTATTGGTTGAGGTATACAATACTGCCGGACAAAGACTGGAACTCCTGTATAATGGAAACATGAGAAAAGGTGAAACCAGGAATATGGTTTATATTCCAAGACAGGGTGGAACAGAAACAGTAATCTATCGGGTTACCGCGAACGGTAAAACGTACTCCGGTAAACTTATCAAACGATTGAGATAACGGTTACCTACAAACGAAAGGAGTTGTTTTCAGACGACTCCTTTCGTTCATTGTTTTCAGATACCAGTGTTTACCGGTATTATTTTCAGGGAAACACTTGACAATGCGGATAATTTAGTTGTATTTTTGCATCACACTCCAATTTTCCATTCAAAGCCATCTATCACGAAAACTAACTGACCAGCCGGTCACCCTCCGTACCCAAGATCCCTCGTAAAGCCAGTTGAGTATTGATTTACGTTCCATTAAATGTACCGACATGGCCTTTAAACTATTTTCCCGTTTCAACAGGCGTGCCTGTTTCGCAATTGTAATACTGTTTTTGCTGAGCAACCACCTTGCTGCTCAAAACACCACAGATTTCTCTGCCCAGGCTTCCCTTTCCCGAAAACCGGTATGGATATCCGGAGAACATTTTCCCGTTCCTGAATCAGAAAAGGAAACAGGCAGGTTTGATAAGGTTGTAAAGAGTGGTGGAAGCATTTTATTCAAAACAAAATCTCCTTTACAATATGCCCGGCAAACCGAAACACTAAGTGCTGCGTTTGCAGAAGGGAAAGGCCTTGAACTACGCTCCGGAAATGGAATTCAGTTACTGGCAATTCAGCCGGATCAACTCATCAGTCTGCAATCCCTCCTTATGGGAAAAGTGTACGATCCAACCTTTTTCAGACAAGTGATCCTGCATGCCGATGATCCATCCTATTCCTCCCTGAACCGGGAGTTGTTAAGCCAGGTACTGGCCCTTCAGCTCAACCGAATGTTGGTGAAAAATGAATTGCTGGAAGAGTTCCGAATTGAATTTGACTCCTGGCTGGTAACACAGCAAATGGACAATTCTCAAAATGCGTTAGATCCGGGTGTTGCACCCTGTGGTAACGGCATGGATTCAAAGCTGGTGCATTCCTGGAAGTTTCCTGCCTCTCTGAAAACATTACTAGGCAGCAAAAATACGGTACGTGATTTACAGGATTTGGCAGTGGAGGTATTGGCGGGAAACAGGCAGGCATCAAAAACTGAGATTGAGGAAATATTGAACGGTGTTCGGGTTGTAAATGAAGCATTTGAATCCGGAAGGTATCTTCTGGGCTGGAGTGAGCAGTTTATTACCTGTTCCAATAGCTGGATACTTCGGTGGAAAATAAAAACACCCGCACTTGAAGTTCCGGTCAGCCAAACTGCCTATTCAACCGGGGCTGAATTAAAAACAATAGCAGGGGAGACAAGATTAGAAATAAACGCATTGGAAAGTTCGCGTGTGTTAATTGAATTGTATACGGAGAAAGGAAGCCGTATAAAAAAATTCTATCATGATCGGTTGAACCAGGGTGAACAAGTTTCTTTCATTATAAAAAAGAATGAAAAATCAGGTAGTCTGATTTATAAAGTAACAGCAGATGGCAGAACCTATTCGGGACTGATTCCCTAACTTCAGGTTCCAATACTGAAGTTCATGCGTATACTTTTTTCTGTTCTTGTTTTACTGATTTCTGGTTATGTTTTTTCACAGGGCGGGCATCAATGGGCTCCTGATGGCAAAGGATATTTTACCATAAAAGAAAATGATATCCGGTATCATTCATTGTCTGGCGGAAAAGATTCAATTTTTATTTCAGCTACAAATCTTTTTCCAACGGGTGCTGTTTCACCAATTGAAATAAAATCTTTTAGCCTGTCAGTTTCTCAGGACAAGGTTCTGCTATACACCAATGCACAAAAAGTGTGGCGATATGAAACAAGGGGAGATTACTATATCTACGATCTTCGGAACCGTCGCTTAAAAAAGACCGGAATTGGGTTTGCTCCCTCCAGCCAGCAATTTGCCAAGTTCTCTCCGGATGGTAAACAACTGGCATATGTTGTAGAATATAATCTTTACGTAGAAGATATTGAAACGGGTTTAATTGTTCAATTGACCAGTGATGGTTCACGCAAGCGAATCAACGGCACCTTCGACTGGGCTTATGAAGAAGAATTTTTTTGCCGGGATGGCTTTCGCTGGAGTCCCGACAGTAAAAGGATTGCTTTCTGGCAAATCAATGCAGGCGTTACCCGGGATTATTACATGTTAAATGCAACCGATTCTATTTATCCCAAAATTATTCCGGTAGAATACCCGGTGGCTGGGGAAAAGCCATCCACCTATCGGATCGGTGTGATAGAAGTCAACCAGCGTTCAACCCGCTGGATGCAAATTCCGGATGATCCACTATGGGGTACCTATCTGCCCAGAATGGAATGGGCAGCCAATTCAGATGAACTGATAATGCAGCACCTGGATCGCAAGCAACAGGTATCAACAATTTTGATGGGCAATTGTACAACAGGTGAAACACGGCCCATTTATACCGAAAGAGACAGCGCATGGATTGATATACTTCCATCCTGGGACCAGGATTATGTCAATGGAGGCTGGGATTGGATCAGAAAAGGTGCCGCGTTTTTATGGGCATCGGAAAAAGACGGCTGGAGGCATGTTTATGCCATTAGCAGAGATGGTAATACCAGCCAATTGATCACCCGGGGCAATTTTGATGTAATGGATATCGCGGCAGTGGATGAAAAGGGAAATTACCTGTATTATATTGCGAGTCCGCAGAATGCAACCCAGCGATATCTGTATCGAAGCCGCCTGGATGGAAAAGGAGAAGCGGAGCGGATTACTCCGGTAAATCATCCAGGTACCCATTACTACGATATTGCACCAGGTGCCAGATATGCGCATCATCAGTTTTCCAATCATTATATACCGCCTGTGGAGGAGTATATTGAACTACCCAAGCATGCTGCCCAAAATAAGGAAGGTACTGTTGCGGAAGCGTTTAAAACAGCAACGCCATCAGGAGTTCCTGTAGAGTTTTTTACAGTTCGTACGATTGACGGAGTAGAGATGGATGGCTGGATTGCAAAACCATCGGGTTTTGATTCAACCAAAAAATATCCGGTTGTTTTTTATGTTTATACTGAGCCCTGGGGCCAAACGGCTAAGGATGAATTCGGCGCAGGTTACAACCATCTGTACAAAGGCAGTTTGTTGCAGGATGGCTACATTTATATCAGCCTGGATAATCGGGGAACACCTGTTCCGAAAGGAAGGGGCTGGCGGAAATCTGTTTATCGTAAGATAGGTTTAGTTAATATCCGGGATCAGGCAATGGCTGCTAAAGAAATTCTCAAGTGGAAATATGTGGATCCTGAACGGATAGCAGTTTGGGGATGGAGTGGTGGGGGATCGGCTACCTTAAATCTGATGTTTCAGTACCCCCAGATTTACAAAACCGGAATTGCGGTGGCAGCGGTTGCCAATCAGCTAACCTATGACAATATTTACCAGGAAAGGTACATGGGGCTTCCCCAGGAAAACCTGGAGGATTTTATTAAGGGCTCACCCATTACCTATGCAAAAAACCTGCAGGGAAATTTATTGTATATCCATGGCACAGGCGATGACAATGTTCATTATAACAATGCCGAAATGCTGATCAATGAACTGGTTAAATACAATCGTCCCTTTCAGTTTATGGCTTATCCCAACAGGACCCACAGTATTTCTGAAGGACCTGGAACTTTTGAGCACCTGAGCCAGTTGTATACGAATTTCCTGAAAACCAACTGTCCGCCAGGAGGCAGATAATAGTTCAACACCATGGAGGAACCAGGACAAATTTTACTGGCTATTGGGTTAGGCATTTCACTCAGTGCCTGTTGTGGTTTCAGGGTGTTTCTGCCCCTGCTGGTTACAAGTGTTGCCATGAGAGCAGGCTGGTTACCGGTTAGCGGTTCTGAGCAATGGATGGGCAGTTGGGCGGCTATACTGAGTTTTGGGCTGGCTTCATTATTGGAAATCGGTGCTTATTATATCCCGGTATTGGATAATCTTCTGGACACGATTGCTACCCCGCTTGCTGTGGGTGCAGGCACATTACTGGCAGCCAGTTTTTTACCGGTTGGGGATTGGGATCCGATGTTGCGCTGGGGACTGGGCATAGTGGCGGGGGGAGGAATAGCGGGAACCATTCAGTTAGGGACCAGCGCTATCCGTCTGTTTTCAACCAAAACCACAGGAGGAACGGGGAACGCAATTGTGGCAACTGGCGAGCACCTGACGGCCGGAGTTGGGGCTGTTTTGGCCTTGTTATTGCCAGTACTGATGGCCATTTTGGCGCTCTTATTGGTTATTTTTGTCCTTTACCGGCTATTTAGGAGGTCAAAAGCATAAAATAGTTGGAAAAATCTTTTGTTGATTATGAAATGACCGTTACCTTTGCACTCCCAATTCAATTTTTGGATAATAGGTATGTCACAGCGAATTAGAATCAAATTACAGTCTTACGATCACAACCTGGTAGATAAATCTGCTGAGAAGATCGTTAAAACAGTACGTAGCACCGGAGCAGTAGTTACAGGTCCTATTCCTTTGCCAACGCAAAAGAAAATCTTTACCGTACTGCGTTCTCCCCACGTTAACAAGAAAGCCCGTGAGCAGTTTCAGCTTTGTACGCACAAGCGTTTGCTGGACATTTACACTTCTTCTTCCCGTACTGTGGATGCACTGAGTAAGCTTGACCTGCCTTCAGGGGTTGAGGTTGAGATCAAGGCCTAACCGCCGGCTGTTCAAAGACAGCAAAAAAGTAAAAAACTAGTTCTTATAAATAACTGCCCTATCTCTCAATTCGCTTTTGGCGGAGAAAAGAGCGCTGGGGTTGGATGAAAAGGCAAATCCTTAGGGAAATCCTTTCTCATTCATTAATTAGTAAAAGTAAATATGAACAAGCCGTTCAGGGTTTGTTTACTACTGGTACTTCTGAAGCCTGTTCCCTGAAGGGATCGGACAAAAAAAGAAAAGGTCAGTAGCAAACGGGGATTGAAGTCCATCCTCAACCATTCCAGCTTCGCTGGAGATTCAGCTGCCCTGCAGTTGATTTGGTTGGATTGTCCTTTTAACCATGCGGCACAAATGGTAACTTAAATGAAAGGAATTATTGGAAAAAAAATTGGGATGACCAGCATCTTCAGTCCCGATGGCAAGCAAACTGCCTGCACTATTATCGAAGCTGGTCCATGTGTCGTTACCCAGGTTAAGACAAAAGAAACCGACGGGTACAATGCTATCCAACTTGCATTCGGCGACAAGAAAGAAAAGAATACTACAAAAGCCGAAGCCAATCACTTCTCCAAGGCACAAACAGCTGCCAAACGTTTCGTAAAAGAATTTCGTGATTATTCCATAGAAAAAGCACTTGGTGAAACCATCACTGCTGAAATCTTCGCTGAAGGCGATAAGGTGGATGTGGTAGGTAATACCAAGGGTAAAGGTTTTCAGGGTGTTGTAAAGCGCCATGGATTCAGCGGGGTGGGTGAAGCCTCCCACGGTCAGCACGATCGTCAGCGTGCTCCGGGTTCTCTGGGTAACTCTTCTGATGCATCCCGTGTAATGAAGGGTATGCGTATGGCTGGTCGCATGGGAAATGACCGTGTGAAAATGAAAGGCCTGAAAGTTCTGAAAGTATTTCCTGAAAAGAATTATATCCTGGTGAGTGGTTCAGTTCCTGGCCACAATGGTTCCATTGTTTTTATCCAGAAGTAAACCATTTAATCTGAAGTACGATGCAAGTAGATGTTTTAAATATACAAGGACAGAAAACCGGAAGAACCATTGAGTTACCGGAAGAGATCTTCGGGATTGAACCCAATGATCATGTAATCTACCTCTCTGTAAAGCAATACCTGGCAGCACAGCGTCAGGGTACACATAAGGTAAAAACCCGTATGGAAGTAAAAGGTGCAAGCCGCAAGCTGCATCGGCAGAAGGGTACAGGTGGTTCCCGTAAAGGTAACCTGCGTAACCCCCTCTACAAAGGTGGTGGTACCATTTTCGGACCCAAGCCCCGTGATTACAGCTTCAAGCTGAACCGTAAGGTGAAGGATCTTGCGAAGATGTCTGCACTGGCTTACAAGGCGAAAGAAAGCGCGATTGTAATTCTGGAGGATATCAATATGGAAGCTCCTAAAACCAAAACGTTCACCGGTGTGCTGAAGGCATTGAACATTGCTGATAAGAAAGCATTGTTTATTCTCCCGGAAAATGGTGAGAACGTTTACCTGAGCCTGCGCAACATTCCATCTGTGAATGCCAGCCTGCTGAGCGATATGAATACATATGATATCGTGAACGCACAGGTTCTGGTGTTGAGTGAAAGTGCTGCCAATGTATTTACAGAAGCAGACGTAGAAGAAACCGCATAATCAAACATTCTAAATAGAAAGAAATGAAACTTTCTGAAGTTCTGATAAAGCCCATCCTTACTGAAAAGGCAAATGCCCAGCAGGAAAGCCTGCGTCGCTTTGCTTTCAAAGTAGCGAGAAAGGCAAATAAACTGGAGATCAAAAAGGCGATTGAAACCTTTTATGGTGTAACTGTAGTAGATGTAAATACTGCTGTAATTCCCGGGAAAAACAAAACCCGTTTCACAAAAGCAGGTTTCATTAAAGGCCGTAAGCCGGCTTACAAGAAAGCGCTGGTAACAGTTGCTGAAGGGGAGACAATTGACCTGTACGGAGCGGTCTAGGAAGAAGTGAAAGGTGAAAGGTGAAAGGTGAAAGGTGAAAAGCACCTAAACTGAAATAACAAACATTAAAGTAGTGCGACGCTGAAAAGTTCGCAGCAAAAAAATAAGAGATGGCATTAAGAAAGTATAAACCAATGACAGCAGGTACGCGCTGGAGAATTGGAAACGCGTACGCTGAAATTACTACCAATGTACCGGAGAAAAGTCTGGTAGAGAAGAAAGGTGGAACAGGTGGCCGTAATGCACAGGGACGCAGGAGTATGCGTTATATCGGTGGCGGTCATGCGAAAATGTACCGGTTAGTGGATTTCAAACGTAACAAGAAGGATATTCCTGCAAAAGTTGCGTCTATTGAATATGATCCGAACCGTACTACATTCATCGCTTTGCTGAATTATGCAGATGGAGAGAAGCGATATATCCTGGCGCCTCAGGGCTTACAGGTAGGAGCGGAAGTAATCAGTGGAGACGCAGTTGCACCTGAACTGGGAAATTCCCTGATGCTGAAGAACATGCCACTGGGTACTGTTGTACATAATATCGAAATGCAGCCAGGTCAGGGTGGAAAGATTGCCCGTAGTGCTGGTACATCTGCACAGCTGAGCAACAAGGAAGAAAAATACGCTGTATTGAAAATGCCTTCCGGAGAATTGAGAAAGGTACTGATCAACTGTTATGCAACCGTTGGGGTAGCATCTAACAGCGATCATAACCTGCAGAGCATGGGTAAGGCTGGTAGAAATCGTTGGAAAGGTATTAAGCCGCGTAACCGTGGTGTTGCGATGAACCCAGTTGATCACCCGATGGGTGGTGGTGAAGGTCGTGCATCCGGCGGACATCCAAGGAGCAGAACCGGTAAATATGCAAAAGGTCTGAAAACCCGTAAGCACAAAGGCTCTGACAAACTGATTATCCAGCGCAAGAATGGTAAGAAGTTAGCCAATAAATAATCTACAATCATCAATCAGCATTCTAAAATTTAGATATGGCTCGTTCAATTAAAAAAGGTCCTTACGTAGACGTAAAACTGGAGCAGAAGGTGTTGAATATGACCGAAGGTAAATCCAAGAAAGGGGTTATCAAGACCTGGAGTCGCCGTTCAACCATTACACCTGATTTCGTTGGTCACACATTTGCGGTGCACAACGGGAACAAGTTCATCCCGGTTTATGTAACGGAGTTCATGGTAGGTCACAAACTCGGTGAATTTGCTCCTACCCGCAACTTCAAAGGTCACTCTAGCAAGAAAATGTAATTAAATAAATGATCCGTTCAGCCACAGGCCGGATGGGTTAAAGAATCATAAAACAATGGAAGCAGTAGCTAAACTGAGAAATTACCCCACATCGCCCAGAAAGATGCGTTTATTGGCTGACCTGGTGCGTGGCATGGAAGTAGAAAAGGCGCTGGCTGTGCTGGAGCACAATGCCAAGCATCCCGCTGTTCCTTTGCGCAAACTGGTAGTAAGTGCCATCAGCAACTGGAAGCAGGCAAATGAAGGTGGTGATGAGACCCAATTGGTTGTTAAGACCATTTTTGTAGACGGTGCAAGAACGCTGAAGCGTATGCGTCCGGCTCCTCAGGGTCGTGGTTATCGTGTTCGCAAACGTAGCAATCACGTAACTGTAGTTGTAGATTCTAAATAATTCAATCGTATAAACTTAATATACCAAACAAATGGGTCAGAAAACAAATCCTATTGGTGCAAGGTTGGGAATCATCCGCGGTTGGGAAAGCAACTGGTTTGGCAGTAAAAAAGACTACTCGACCAAGTTGATCGAGGATCATAAGATCCGTACCTACCTGATGGCGCGTATTAACAAAGGAGGGATCTCTAAAATTGTTATTGAGCGTACACTGGGTAAGCTGATCATCACCATCCATACTTCCAAGCCTGGAATCATCATAGGAAAAGGTGGTAATGAGGTAGATCGCATCAAGGAAGAATTGAAGAAGCTGACAGGGAAGGATGATGTGCAGATCAATATCCTGGAGATTCGTCGCCCGGAACTGGATGCCAACATCGTTGCCGATACCATCGCCAAGCAAATTGAAAACCGTATCAACTACAAGCGTGCCATCAAAATGGCCATTGCCTCTGCGTTGCGTATGGGTGCTGAAGGTATCAAGGTGAAAGTAAGCGGTCGTTTGGGTGGTGCAGAAATTGCCCGTTCAGAAGAAATCAAACAGGGTCGTACTCCATTGCATACACTTCGTATGGATATTGATTACGCCAATGTATTTGCGCTGACTGTGTACGGTAAAATTGGTATCAAAGTTTGGATCTGTAAGGGTGAAGTATTGGCCAAGCGCGACCTGAACCCGAATTTCATCGGTGGTAAAGACAGTGGTCCGATGGGAGATCGTCGTGAGAGCAGGGGAGGTGATGACCGTAGAGGTGGTGGAGATCGTGATCGTAACCGTGGCGGCGGCGGCGGTGGACGCAGGAGAGGGTAATACCGAAGTGAGAAGTGAGAAGTGTGAATTGAGACGACAAATACAGAATCTGATTTTAAAAAGAACATTGACAAATTAATATAAGATGTTACAGCCAAAAAGAACAAAACACAGGAAGATGCAGAAGATGCCTGTGAAAGGCAATGCAAAACGTGGCACCAGCCTGTCCTTTGGTTCCTTCGGTCTGAAAGCGCTGGAAACAGTGTGGATGACGGATCGCCAGATTGAAAGTGCCCGCCAGGCTATGACCCGTTCGATGAAACGGGAAGGAAATGTCTGGATCCGCATTTTCCCTGATAAAATCGTTACCAAGAAGCCCGCTGAAGTAAGGATGGGTAAAGGTAAAGGTAACCCTGATCATTGGGCAGCTGTAGTAAAGCCCGGTCGTATTCTGTTTGAGTGCGACGGCGTTTCTGAAGAAGTAGCAAAGACCGCTATGGAACTGGCTGCACAGAAATTACCGATTAAAACAAAGTTTGTAGTTCGTCGTGAGCTGCAATCCTAAGCTATAACAACAAAATCGACCATACGATGTCAAAGAAGACCGATTTCGTAGCTACCCTGAAAGATATGAGCCTGGCTGATCTGAAAGCTCGTATTCAGGAGGATGAACTGCGTCTGAAGAAGCTCGAGTTCGCTCATGCGATCACTCCGCTGGAGAATCCGATGAGCATCCGTTCTCTTCGCCGGGATATTTCCCGCCTGAAAACGGAATTAACCAAAAAACTGGCCACTGCCTGATCGGGTAGTCCAGGTGTATTCAAAAAGCGAATAAGCTAAAAAAGATAACAATGGCTGAAAGAAATTTGCGTAAAACAAGGATTGGTTATGTAACCAGCAACAAAATGGAGAAAACCGTTACCGTTGCCGTTGAAAGAAAGGTGAAGCACCCAATCTACGGTAAGTTCGTGAAGAAGACTACCAAGTTCCATGCACACGATGAAAAGAACGAGTGCAGCATTGGTGACCTGGTAAAAATCATGGAAACCCGCCCGCTCAGCAAAACAAAGCGCTGGAGAATGGTGGAGATCGTAGAAAAAGTGAAGTAATCCCTCTGTTTTACATTCCTAATTGAATAAATTTATTAAAGATGATTCAGCAAGAAAGCAGACTGAATGTAGCTGATAACAGTGGAGCCAAGGAAGTGCTGGTTATTCGCGTGTTGGGTAACAGCGGCCAGGACTATGCCAAGATCGGCGACAAGATTGTCGTAACTGTTAAGGACGCCATTCCTGCAGGTGGTATCAAAAAAGGTACTGTTACCAAAGCGGTAATCGTTCGTACCAAGAACAAACTGCGCCGTAAAGATGGTTCCTACATCCGGTTTGATGACAACGCCGTTGTGTTGTTGAACAACTCCGATGAACCTCGCGGTACACGTATTTTCGGACCTGTAGCAAGAGAATTGCGCGACAAGGGATATATGAAGATTATTTCTCTTGCTCCGGAAGTATTATAATTGTACCTTTGCGCCCCGATTAACTGGGAGCACGGGCAGAAAACAAAAGTGAAAAATAGATAAACAGAATCTACATGAGCACAAGATTCAAAGCTAAATACAACATTAAAAAGGGCGACACGGTGGTAGTTATTGCCGGCGACGACAAAGATCTGAAGAAACCCCGCAAGGTTTTGGAAGTATTGGTTGACGAAGGTCGCGTGATCGTTGAAGGGGTGAATATTATCACCAAACATACGAAGCCTTCTGCACAGAACACCAAAGGTGGTATCGTAAAGAAGGAAGCTGCCATCAATATCTCCAACATTATGTTGTGGGATGCTAAAGCTGGTGCTGCCACCAAGGTGAAGCGTACCCGTGAAGCTGGAAAGTTAGTTCGTGTTTCTAAAAAATCAGGGGAGGTAATTAAGTAATGAGTACCGTTAAATATACTCCGCGACTGGCAGACAAGTACAAAAATGAAGTTGTACCTGCCTTAATGAAGAAGTTTGGATATAGCACTGTAATGCAGGCTCCCAAACTTACCAAAATCTGTCTGAACCGTGGTGTCAATGGCGCCGTCGCAGATAAGAAGCTGGTTGACATTGCAGTAGAAGAGCTGTCTACTATCACCGGTCAGAAAGCTGTTGCTACCATGTCTAAAAAAGACATCTCCAACTTTAAACTTCGTAAGAACATGCCGATTGGAGCACGTGTAACCTTACGTGGTGAGAAGATGTATGAATTTCTGGATCGTCTGATCTCCGTATCACTGCCCCGTGTACGTGATTTCAAAGGAATCAGTGAGAAGAGCTTTGACGGCCGTGGTAACTATACCCTGGGCGTTACTGAGCAAATTATCTTCCCGGAAATTGATATCGACAAAGTGAACAAGATCACAGGTCTGGACATCACTTTTGTTACAACTGCAGGTACCAACGAAGAAGCATATGAATTGCTGAAAGAGATGGGAATGCCTTTCCGTAACATCAAAAGAGGAGAAAACGCTTAACTTACTTTTTAACTAATAATATGGCAAAAAAATCAGTAGAAGCCAGACAAAGGAAAAGAGAGGCGATGGTAGCCAAGTATGCTGAAAAGCGTGCTGCTCTGAAAGCTGCCGGTGATTACCAGGCACTTGACACACTGCCTAAAAATGCTTCTCCCGTTCGTTTGAAGAATCGCTGTCAGTTGACTGGCCGTCCGAAGGGTTACATGCGTTATTTCGGACTGTCAAGGGTTATGTTCCGTGATATGGCCCTGGCTGGGAAGATTCCTGGAGTAAAGAAAGCCAGCTGGTAAGAATATTTCCGGCAGGAGTGAAAATTTGTTGATATCAGCTAGGATATCGCATTGTAAAACAATTATCAAACAAACTTATTTTAGACAATGGTTACTGATCCTATAGCAGACTTCCTGACCCGCATTCGTAATGCACAAATGGCTGGTCATCGTATCGTGGAGATTCCTGCTTCTAACCTTAAAAAGCGTATCACCGAAATTTTGTATGACAAAGGTTATATCCTTAAGTACAAATTCGAAGAAGATAACAAACAGGGCATCATTAAGATCGCTCTCAAATACGATCCTTCTACCAAGCAGCCTGCGATTCAGAGCCTGGAGCGTGTTAGCCGTCCCGGTCTTCGTCAGTATGCAAAACCTGCTGATTTCACCCGCGTAAAAAATGGTCTGGGTGTTGCCATCCTGTCTACTTCCAAAGGAGTTATGACGGATAAAGAAGCGAAGTCGCAGAACGTAGGTGGTGAAGTGCTTTGCTACATCTATTAAGATACTTATTGCGCAATGGTAACATTGCGCAATTCACATATAACTGGCTGTTGATACATTAAGGCGTCCTATACCCGTCTGACCGATCAGCAGACTCATACATAAACTATCAATTTTTTAAACATGTCTCGTATAGGTAAAAAACCAGTAATCATTCCTGCAGGCGTAACCATCACTGTTGGAAAGGACAATGTGATTACTGTTAAAGGTCCAAAGGGTGAACTCAAACAGGCGATTGATCGCGATATCAACGTCGAAGTTGTTGAAAACGAAGTATTGATCAAGCGTCCGACGGATCAGATTCGTCACCGTGCACTGCATGGTTTGTACCGTGCACTCCTGGCCAACCTGGTTAAAGGAGTAACGGATGGTTTTAAAGCTGAAATGGAATTGGTTGGTGTAGGTTTCAAAGCTGCGAATACTGGTAATACACTGGATCTGGCGCTTGGTTATTCTCACAATATCATCTTCGAAATTCCAAAGGAATTGAAGGTGGCTACTTTAACTGAAAAAGGCCAGAATCCTAAGATTATCCTGGAAGGTTCCGACAAGCAATTGTTGGGTCAGGTAGCTGCAAAAATCCGTAGTCTGCGTAAACCTGAGCCTTACAAAGGAAAAGGTGTACGTTTTGTGGGTGAAGTGGTACGTAAGAAAGCTGGTAAAGCCGCTGGTAAATAAACTAAAATTGTTCAACGGCTCCGGCAGCATCGGAGCTCTAAATAAAGAGAAATGGAAACAAAATCAATCAGAAGACAGAAGATCCAGTATCGCATTCGTAAGAAAGTGTCTGGTACTGCTCAGAAGCCTCGTCTGTCCGTTTTCCGCAGTAACGCAGAAACCTATGTACAATTGATTGACGATGAAAATGGAGTAACACTGGCTTCCGCCAGCACCCGTGATAAAGATATCCTGGCTCAGAAAGTTAACAAAACTGAAAAAGGTAAACTGCTGGGTGTTGCTATTGCTACTAAAGCAAAAGCACTGGGACTGGAAACAGTAGTGTTTGACCGTGGTGGTCGTTTGTACCATGGCCGTATCAAAGCGGTTGCGGATGGTGCTCGTGAAGGAGGACTCCAATTCTAAGCATCGTTCCAAAAAATCTAAACTCAACTTAATTTCTGCAATAAATGGCACAAGTAATTTTAAATAAAGTAAAAGCCGGTGACCTTGAGCTCAAGGAGAAAGTTGTTGCAATCAACCGGGTTGTAAAAACTACCAAAGGTGGTCGCTCCTTCAGTTTCTCTGCACTGGTTGTGGTAGGAAATGAAAATGGAGTAGTTGGTCACGGACTCGGAAAAGCCAAAGAAGTTCAGGAAGCTATTACTAAGGGTATCGAAGATGCCAAGAAGAACCTGATCAAGGTTCCGATCATGCACGGCACAATTCCTCATGACCAGCTGGCAAAAGAAGGTGCTGCGAAAGTACTGATCAAGCCTGCTGCACACGGTACCGGTGTAATTGCCGGAGGTAGCATGCGTGCGGTGTTGGAAAGCGCCGGTATCACCGACGTTTTGGCAAAAAGCCTGGGTTCTGCTAATCCTCACAACGTGGTAAAAGCGACCTTCAAGGCGCTGGCTACGCTGAAAGAACCTGTACAGGTTGCTAAAACCCGTACTGTTAGCCTGAAGAAAGTATTTAATGGTTAATCTCCCAATCAATATAGAGATGAAAAAGATTAAGATCACACAAGTTAAAAGTGCCATCGATCGTCCGGAAAGTCAGAAACTGACCCTGAAGGCGCTCGGTCTGAGAAAGATGAATGCCTCCCGCGAGGTAGAAGCAACCCCTCAGATCCTGGGTATGGTACGTAAAGTTGAACACCTGCTGAAGGTGGAAGAAGCTTGATAAATGGTGAAAGGTGAAAGGTGAAAAGTGAAATAGCTTTTCATTTTCACCTTTCACCTTTCACTTTTCACATTATTGCGAGGGGTGATTCCCCGAAAGTTTAAAATCAGAAAAACATGAAACTGCACAATTTACAGCCAGCAGAAGGTGCTACGCACAAAGAAAAAAGATTAGGTAGAGGTGAAGCATCCGGTAAGGGTGGTACATCTACAAAAGGTAATAAGGGTGGTCAGAGCCGCGCAGGTTACAAGTCCAAGCGTGCTCACGAAGGTGGCCAGATGCCTATTCAGCGTCGCGTTCCCAAGCGTGGATTCACCAATATTCACCGTGTTGAATTTAAAGTATTCAACCTTGGACAAATCGATCAGCTGGCAGAAAAATACAACCTGACTGAATTCAGCCTGGAAACCTTGTATGTTAATGGTCTGATCGCTCATACTGATTCAGTTAAGATTCTGGGTACTGGTGAGTTAAAAGCCAAACTGAATTTCAAAGTAAACGCTGCCAGTGACAAAGCGAAAGCAGCTATCGAAGCGGTAGGCGGAACTATTGAAATTGTAAAGTAATTTTCTTTATCTTGCCGGACGCATTGGAAAAATGCGTCCTTTTTTTATTGGAGGCTCACTTAAATTTCAGAAATCCGTGAAGAAATTAATTCAGACGCTGAAGAATATCTGGAGCATTGAAGAGTTAAGAAGTAAGATCATAACTACACTGCTGCTTATTCTAATTTACAGGATCGGTGCACACATCGTGTTACCCGGTCTGGATCCTAATAAAATTGATACCGAAACTGCCAAATCCGGTGCACTCGGATTGATCGATGCCTTTGCTGGTGGTGCCTTTTCACAGGCGTCCATTTTTGCATTGGGTATTATGCCGTATATCTCTGCTTCCATCTTTATGCAGCTTATGACTATCCTGGTTCCGAAGATGCAAAAGATCCAGAAAGAAGGGGAAAGCGGACGTAAAAAAATCAATCAGTGGACACGTTATTTAACTGTTGCGGTTACCGCTGTACAGGCCGGAGCCTATGTTGCTTATCTGAACCAGGTTAATGGCGCTGCCATGCTTGCTTCTTATGCCCCTTATTTCTGGATATCTACTACTGTGGTTCTTACTGCAGGTACGCTATTCGTTATGTGGCTGGGCGAAAAAATCACCGATAAAGGATTGGGTAATGGTACTTCCCTGATCATCATGGTTGGTATCCTCGCCCGTCTGCCTCAATCCGCCATCCAGGAATGGGCTGCCAAAAGCAACCGTGGAAGCGGGGGATTGCTGGTATTCGTAATTGAAATCGCCGTATTAATTGCCATCATAATGGGATTGATCGTGTTGGTACAGGGTGTTCGGAAAATCCCAGTTCAATACGCAAAGCAGATTATCGGGAACAAACAGTTTGGTGGGGCGCGTCAGTTCCTGCCATTGAAAGTGAATGGTGCCGGTGTAATGCCTATCATCTTCGCCCAGGCAATCATGTTCCTGCCAACTTTGTTCTCTTATACCAGCTTTGAATCTGGCCAGGGTATTGCAAGAATTTTCTCTGACCCAAGAGATGCCTGGCATATGGTAATCTATGCAGTAATAGTAATTGGATTTACGTTTCTGTATACAGCTTTGATCTTCAATCCTAAGCAGATTGCTGAGGATCTGAAGCGGAACAACGGTTTTATTCCCGGTGTTAAACCTGGTCAGGAAACCGCTGATTATATCGGAGCAGTTATGGACCGGATTACATTGCCTGGGGCGGTCTTGCTTGCACTGGTAGGTATCCTGCCCGGATTTGCGCAGCGCCTGGGAATTACTCAGGGATTTGCCTCTTTCTTTGGTGGTACTTCCCTGTTGATCATGGTGGGTGTAGTACTGGATACTTTACAGCAGATTGAAACGCAACTGCTCATGCGTCAATACGACGGACTGATGAAAAGCGGTCGGATCCAGGGGCGTCAGGCTGTTAGCACCACTACCATTTAATTAGATATACGCTAACTAATATAACTCCCGGCAATGGACTACCTTTGCCGGGAATTTTTTTTGACACATGATATACTATAAAACCAGTACGGAAGTTGAACTGATCCGGGAAAGCAGTTTGCTGGTAAGCAAAACTCTTGCCCATGTTGCCAGTGTAATCAAACCGGGAATGACCACGCTTCAGCTGGATGACCTGGCGGAAACTTTTATCCGGGATCATGGCGCCGTACCTTCTTTTAAAAATTATAAAGGATTTCCCTTTACCTGTTGCATCAGTGTCAATGATGCAGTGGTACATGGTTTTCCCAATGACCGCCCGCTTCGCGATGGTGATATTGTTTCCGTTGACGTTGGCGTTTACAAAAATGGCTTTCATGGTGATAGCGCTTATACATTTGCGTTAGGAACAATTAGTGAGGAAGTGAGTCAGTTGCTGGAAGTAACAAAAACATCCCTCTACCTTGGAATTGAAAAAGCGGTGGCAGGTAACCGAGTGGGAGATATTTCCTTTGCAATCCAGGAATATGCAGAAAAGAAATTCAAATACGGAGTCGTTCGGGAATTGGTTGGTCATGGTTTAGGCAGACACCTGCATGAAGAACCCCAGGTTCCGAATTATGGAAAAAGAGGGAGTGGTGCCAAACTGAAAGACGGCCTTGTGATTGCAATTGAACCCATGATCAACATGGGAGTGAAAGAAGTATGGTATGAAGAAGATGGCTGGACCGTAAAAACAAAAGATGGATTACCAGCTGCGCATTTTGAACACACGATTTGCGTGCGAAGGGGAAAAGCTGATATCCTGTCCAGTTTTGAAGAAATTGAGGCTGCTGAGAAGGCAAATACAAATCTTTTTACGAAGAACTGATCGTTTTCCCGCGTGTATTAACCTGGTCAGATTGGGTGATTTCACTCCTGACCAGGTTTTTTTTATTTCCCAAGTTTACATCTGTGTAAGATTTCACCTTCAAAACCTGGAAAATGAAAAAAGACCAACAACTACAACTGGAAAATGAATTATTGAAATTGCGCCTGCTGGCAGAAACTGGCGCAGTGGTTCATATTGACGGCGATGCCAGTCCGGAAATGGAGCATGCTTTTTTGCAAATGGTGTTGTCGATTGAAAGCCGGTCTCCGCTAAAAATGATATCCGTACATAGCTTTATTGGGGAACCTGAATTGCCAGCGTTGGAGCATTTTAAAACGGAGGAGCATTGTGCTGCAGCAGTGGAAAAACTATTACAGTTATTGGATCAGCATTCAATTGATATTGTATTCAGGGAAGATTTAAGCTGGAAGGAAATGCTTCGTTTCCTGATCTGCGACCTGATGCCTGAGCCGATAGATGACATCCGGCTGCCACAATTAAGGGCTGTTTTTTTCTATGATACATTTCATCCGGACAGCGGGCTTTTTATGCCCAATTGAAGCATCGGATATACCTATTTTTGCCTTAATGAAAACAAGAACCCTGGTAGTAATAGGAGGGGGCGCGGCAGGATTTTTTTGTGCCGTGAATGCCGCATCAACTGATTCCGGATGGCGGGTGATTATTCTGGAGAAATCATCCAGGCTCTTATCAAAAGTCAGGATCAGTGGAGGCGGAAGGTGTAATGTGACACATGCATGTTTCGAAGTGCCTGCCTTGTCAAAGCGGTATCCACGGGGTGAACAGTTTGTAAAGAAAAGCTTTGGCTATTTTAATCCATCTGATACGATACATTGGTTTGAAGAGAGGGGTGTTCCGCTAAAAGTGGAAGCGGATGGAAGGATGTTTCCGACAACCAATGAGTCTTCCACGATTATTGAAAGTCTGTTGAAAGAAGCGGATAAAAAAGGGGTAGAGATCCGGATGAACCAGGAAGTAAAACAACTGGAAAGAACAGGAGATCAGTGGCATATTCTTACAAGCAGTGGGGAACTCTACGCAGACAAAATTTGTATAGCAACGGGTGGGTATCCCAAAACGCAGCAGTTTGACTGGCTTAAAACAACCGGACATAGCATCCAGGAGCCGGTGCCTTCGCTTTTTACGTTCAATTTACCGGGTCATCCCATCCGCGATCTGATGGGGGTGGTCGTGGATCCGGTGCAGGTAAAGATACCGGGCACAAAACTTCAGGAGAAGGGACCGGTACTGATAACGCACTGGGGATTAAGTGGCCCGGCTATCCTGCGCCTTAGTGCATGGGGAGCGAGGCAACTGGCCGAAACGGACTGGCATTTCAGGCTGCTCATCAATTGGGTTCCAGTCTATCATGAACAATCCCTGCTGGAGTTTATTCGTCAATTCCGCAATGAAAAAGGGGCCATGAAAATTCAGAACCGGAATCCATTCAGATTACCGCAGCGATTCTGGGAGTGGATACTGGCAGAAGCCGGTGCCGGTCTAGAAACCAAATGGGGGGAATTTCCGGCAAGGGAGCAAAATAAACTGGTAAAATTGCTGGCTGCCATGGAGCTGGAAGTGAAAGGGAAAACTACCTTTAAAGAAGAATTTGTAACAGCTGGCGGAATTAGCCTGTCAGAGGTTAATCCCGCTACTATGGAAAGTAAATTGCAACCCGGTTTGTATTTCGCCGGCGAAGTGCTGGATGTGGATGGAATAACAGGAGGATTCAATTTTCAGCATGCCTGGACAAGTGGTTGGCTGGCAGCCCGGGATATCATTAAAAAATAGGCTCAAAAGGCCGGTGGAAGCGGATTTTGCCTATCTTTGCAGGCCCGAATAAAACCATCGGGAAATTTCTATGTTTCATAACATTTTTGCTAAACAATTAAACGCTGATGCTCAGGAGTCTGCTGCTGCCCCTGCAGAAGCAACTACAGCGACAACAACTGCACCTGAGGCGCCGGTAGCGACTGCTCACGACGATTTCGACTGGAGCATCGACAAGCGCAATGTAGCTTCCTACAAGGCAGAAGAAAAAGCGAAGTACGACAAAGTGTACGAAGCAACTTTTGTATCCATTACAGATGGAGAACTGATTAAAGGTTCTGTTGTTGGTTTAACTAAAACCGACGTAGTACTGAATATCGGTTTTAAAAGTGATGGTCTGATATCACTGAACGAATTCCGTGATCTTCATGGATTGAAAATCGGTGATGAAGTAGAAGTGATGGTGGTGGAAAAAGAAGACCGCCAGGGTCACCTGCATCTTAGCCGTAAGCAGGCTCGTATTACCCGTGCCTGGGAGAAAATTGTTGAAGTTCACAAGACCGGTGAAATTGTTACCGGAACGGTTACCAGCAAAACCAAAGGTGGTCTTATCGTGGATGTATTTGGTATGGAAACCTTCCTGCCAGGTTCTCAGATCGATGTGAAGCCTGTAACTGATTACGATCAATTTGTTGGTAAGACCATGGAGTTCAAAGTGGTGAAAGTAAACGAAGCCATTAAGAACGCGGTTGTTTCTCACAAAGCACTTATCGAAAGCGATATCGAAGCACAGCGTGCAGAGATCATGGGCAAACTCGAAAAAGGTCAGGTACTGGAAGGTACTATCAAGAACATTACCGATTTCGGTGCGTTCATGGACCTGGGTGGCCTCGATGGTCTGCTCTATATTACCGATATCAGTTGGGGACGTATCAACCACCCTTCAGAGGTGTTGAAACTGGACCAGAAACTGAATGTGGTAGTACTGGATTTCGACGACGACAAAAAACGTATCAGCCTCGGTCTGAAGCAACTCACTCCGCATCCTTGGGATGTGCTGCCTGAGAACATTGCAGAAGGTAATGTTGTGAAAGGTAAAGTTGTGAATATCGAAGATTATGGCGCGTTCCTGGAAATCATGCCGGGCGTAGAAGGACTGGTACACGTTAGTGAAATTACCTGGGCGAATACTCCGATCAACGCGAAGGAGTTCTTCAAACTGGGTGATGAATACGAAGCGAAAATCGTTACCCTTGATAAAGACGCTCGTAAGATGAGTCTTTCTATCAAGCAAATGACTCCTGATCCCTGGAACGAGATCGAGAACAAGTTCCCTGTTGACAGCCGTCACAGCGGACTGGTGAAGAACATTACTCCTTATGGTGTATTTGTTGAACTCGAGCCTGGAATCGGTGGTATGATCCATATCAGTGACCTGAGCTGGCTGAAGCGTTTCAATCATCCGTCTGAGTACACCAAAGTGGGTGAGAGAATCGAGATCATCATCCTTGGAATTGATAAAGAAAACCGCAAACTTCAACTTGGACACAAGCAACTCGAAGAAGATCCATGGAATGCACTGGAAGATACATTTGCTATCGGAACTGTGCATGAGGGAACTGTAATCCGTAAGGACGACAAAGGTGCGATTGTTCAGCTGCCTTATGGCCTGGAAGGATTTGCTCCGAACCGTCACCTCTCCAAAGAAGATGGTGGTTCAGTAAATGCGGATGAAACCAACCAGTTCATGGTGATCGAATTCGATCGTAATGAAAAGCGGATTGTGGTTAGCCATGCCCGTACCTGGGAAGTTGCCAAAGCTGAGGAAAGAGAAGCTATCAAGAAGGAAGCTAAAGCAGAAGCCGACAAAACCAAGAAGGCTGTCAAGAATATCCAGAGCAAGGTGGAGAAAGCTACCCTTGGTGACCTGGGTGTACTTGCTGAACTCAAGAAGAAGCTGGAAGGCGGCGAAGGCGAAGGCGCTCAGTAATACAGAAAGGAATCCAAATACAAAAGGTGCAGTGTTGAACTGCACCTTTTTTTATGGATGAAAACGAAAAAGCCTGCCTTGAAATGCTCCATGGAATAAGTAAACCTAGAAGGTTGGCTGCTGATTTCATAAACATTCACTCCGTTTATTTGGCCAAATGGTTTTAATTCCCCCTTCGCTACTACGCACCGGTTGCATTCAAAGCAGGCATAAAATTTTAAAGAGCTGGTTTCCCCGTGAGGGCAAAAAAGTTTACAGGGTATTGGTGTGGGGTAGGAAAACGGCGGAAGCGATTAATTGCCGTGGATTTTCATGGATCTTAGAAAAGAAAGTTGATTGACATTGGATTCGTCGGTTTCATAAGATATTGAAAGAGTTCTGGACGGTTGTTACTGGACATTGGATGGTTGGAGGTTGCGATTCCCGTCAATCAACTTCTGATACAAATGTAGGAAGCCTGTCGCCCGGGCACAAGAGCGGAATTGCTGAATTTTGGAGGTACGGTAATTACTGCCAGGTTCGTAAAATTTCGACTATCAGAATGGGTTGTTACGATGGGAAAAAGGCTAATTTTATGAAAAATCCCCAATATGGTAGATTCCGCACTGATATATTTACGTAGAATTACTATAGTGGATATTGCGGATTTTTTACATCTTGCAAACCGAAATCTGCTGTTTAGCAGGATTTCACCAATAGTAAAATTCACCGTATGAAAAAACCAGACCCCAACCATCCTATCAAGGTGGCTATTGCCGATGACCATGCACTGTTTCGCGCAGGTGTAAAAACCGCCTTGTCAGCGAAAAAAGACGTAGAGCTGATTGCTGAGGCAGATAATGGGATGCAGCTTTTGAATCTTCTGAAACATATCGAACCGGATGTGATCCTTCTAGATATTCAGATGCCTATCATGGATGGAATCAGCACGCTTCCTGAGATACGCAAAATCAATCCCAATGTAAAAGTGATCATTCTTTCCATGCACAATGATCATTCCATGATTTCCAAACTCATGGAAATCGGTGCCAATTCCTACCTCACTAAAAATTCTGATTCGGAAACCATCTACCAGGCAATTAAGACCTGTTATGAGCAGGAATTCTTTTTTAATGAGCTGACCAATAAAGCACTGCTGACTGGTTTGCGCACCCGAAAAAATGAACCGGAACATCTTCTGGATGCCCAGCTATCCGAAAAAGAAATCAGGATTTTGAAATTGATGTGCGAAGAAAAAACTACCAAAGAGATAGCGGATATTGTCGATATCAGTCCGAGAACCGTAGAAGCAATCCGGGATAAATTAAAGACAAAAACAGGTGCCAAATCAATGGCAGGGCTCGTAATGTACGCGGTTAAAAAAGGTTTTGTTCAGGAAACCTGATCCTGCGAAAACAGCCTTTATAAAAAGGCAAGGCTGAGACCACCGGATAATTCAACCGTTAAAACTTCTTCCCCTGTTTGTGCAGCTTTTGTACATACAGGGGATTTTTGTTTACATAGAATGCCGGCATTGGCTCCAGACATCACGAGTGATCCGGAAAAAAATACCAGGGCCAAAAAGAACATAAATTTTATTAGGAGAGGTTTCATCTCTGTAAGGTTGTGCCCCATCTGACAACAATCCATAACTGCCCGTTGTATACGGGGTGAAAAAAAATCTTTTTCTTTTCAATACCCTCGTAAAATTTCTACATAGACTAGGTACTAGTACTCAATTTGGGGGTCCATTCGTCGAAATATTCGATAAAAGCTTTCATTTCTTCGACGGTAGTTAGAATTTTAGCGTTATATCCTCGAATCCAAATCCGACTATGAAAAAACTATACTTATTTCTATCCGTACTGCTTAACCTCATATTTTACCAGGTCGGCTGGTCCCAGGCCTGTAATCTGATCGTTAATTCGGCCGTTTCTCAGGAATCCAGATGTAAGGCAACCGGATCCATAACAGTAACTGCATCTGGCGGAACCGGCAATTACAATTATCGTGTCACAGGGCCTATTGTTACGCCCTATACGTCCTCCTCTGTTATTTCCGGATTATCCGCCGGTATATACACAGTGATGGTACAGGATGTAACTACCAATTGCGTAGCTGAGCTGCTGAACATAGAAGTTCCGGGAACATATGAGGATCCCCGTTTCAACCTGTCAAAAACAGACGAAACCTGTTTGAATTCCAGCAATGGAACCATCACCGTTAATAACCAGACAGGTGGACGTGCCCCTTATACGTTTACCATTGTTGCACCCTCACCAGCAGGGGTGGGTACTTCCAACTCAACAGGAATATTTTCAGGTTTACCTGGAGGTGAATATGCCATTGAATTGAAGGACTCTTGTGGGGGAATTCAGACACGCCGTATCAATGTGCTTTCGTATGACTGGTGGATTGAATACCACAATGGGGCCAGGGTAAACTGTAGGGATGCCAATTTTGAATTGAGGCTGCGTGATTCCAGGGGAAACGCAAATACCAATTCTGCCATTTTCGCAACCTTCCAGTATGGAGTTGTGAATAGTCCGGGTGATACCAGCTGGTTTAACAGCTATCAATTTACCTATGATCTTGAATCCCGTCGGTCTGTTCGTTTAGTGGCGAAGGATGCTTGTGGTAATGTAAGAGGAGTAAACTGGTCTGACAACAGCATCCCTTCTGTTGCCAATGTTGTTGCAACCTCTTTCCAATCCTGTAACAGCTTTACGGCATCCATCACAGGCCAGACAAACCTGACCAACCCAACCTACTGTCTGTTGAATAGCAGTAATGTTCAGGTTGCCTGCAACAATACGGGAATATTTTCCGGTATCCAGGAAGGAACCTATTCCATAACTGTGCGTGATGATTGTTTCGATACAACCATCACCCGTAATTTCGTACTTGCACAACCTGTGCTGAGTCTGAATCCGAATGTCAGTTTAACCAGAGTGAGTTGTGACCAGGTTTCTGCCTCCGTAAGCGGCCTGGTGAATTTTACCAATCCCAATTTCTGTCTGTTCAACAGTGCCGGTGTACAATTGGCTTGTAATACAACGGGAAGTTTCCCCAATCTTGCGAATGGCTCCTATTGTATTGAAGTGAAAGATGGCTGTTATGATACCACTATCTCCAGGTGTTTCACTGTAGCGCCGCTGATTCCTTCCGTTGCTGCCAGTGTAACAGTAAGTGATCCCCAGTGTGATAATGTTGATATTAGCATAAGTGGACAAACCAATCTGACCAATCCGCAGTTTTGTTTGTTTGATCAGGCAGGTGTACAAATTGCCTGTAACACTACCGGCAATTTTGGAAACATTCCTTATGGAAATTATTGCATGCGGATTGCGAATGATGCTGCCTGTTATGACACTACAATTGAACGTTGTTTCACCGTATTGCCGGTTCCGCCATCCGTAAACTCCCAATTGGATGTAGTTAGAAATTGTTCTACGATTGATTTGAGTATAGGCGGACAAACCAACCTGACCAATCCTCAGTATTGCTTGTATGATGCTTCCAATACATTGATCGGTTGTAATACAACCGGTGTATTTACCGGACTTCCTTATGGGTCTTATTGCATGGATATTCGGAACGATGTAAACTGTTATGATACTACGATCCGACGCTGTATTACAGTAACACCCAATATCCCGTCTGTTGGTTCATTACAGACCGGAAGCCGGGGTTGTACCGGATTTACAATGAGTCTGAATGGACTGACGAATCTTACCAATCCGGTCTTCCGTTTGAAAAACAGCAGCGGAACCGTAATTGGTACCAATACCAACGGCGTGTTCAGCAATGTACCTTATGGCACGTATTGTATGGAAGTTCAAAACGATGTTGCCTGTTATGACACATTAATAACTCGTTGTTTAACAGTAACTCAGAATATTCCAAATGCAGGTTCCGCGCAGTGGTCGAATCGTACCTGTACCGGATTTAATGCAAGGATACAGTGGGTGAGTAATTTCACGTCACCAACTTACACGCTTCGCGACTCAGCCAATAATATAGTAGCTACCAATTCAACTGGTCAGTTTAATAATATTCCCTATGGCTCCTATTGTATTGGAATCCGGGATAATTGTTATGACACTACCATTACCCGGTGTCTGGATGTTCGTCGCCCTGTACCAGGCATCTCCTTACTTGCGCAACCCTCTTGTGTATTTAACAAAACAAATCTCAGGGTAACGGCATCCAATGGATTTGGACCCTACACGATCAAAGTATATACACCTGGAGATTCTCTGGTGGCAACTGCAACCAGCTGGAGTACCACCCTTTGGGCGAATGGATTGGATATGTTACCGGGAGGTCAGCAGTACCGGGTTGAATTGACCGATAATTGCGGAAGTGCCACCACAGCGAATGTTACTCCGGTTATCAGCACATTTAACAGTGATTTGCAGGTAACAGCCAAGTGTCCGTCTGGTGTAAACCAGAATGGGTCTTCCGAGTTAACCGTAACCGTTAGTTCCAATCTTGGAGTGATCAGTCCGGTTATTATCAGGAAAGATGGTAATGTAGTGAACATGCCGTATAATACGGGCTCCGTAGCAGTATATAAGTGGATGGATCTTGAGCCGGCAACCTATGTGATTCAATACAACCTCCCAGGAAGTTGTAATAATAAAGGTTATGATACGATAGTGGTGGGAGCGTATCAATATCCGCAACTGGATAAATCAGCTTCTTACCAATGTGATAACAATTCCTTCAGTGTAGGTGCCAATGTAACAGGAGGCGCTCCGCCATTCATGTATGAAATCATTGGAAGTGTACCTGCTGCACCGTCCATTGTTGCTCCACCTCAGGCTAGTCCGGTTTTTAACATCAATAATGGCAACAGTTATTCATTGGTTCGTTTACGCGTAGTGGATTACTGTGGTAATGCAACACTGAATGATGTCAGTGTACTACCTCTGCAGAATATCGTGGTAACCGCACAATCGGATTGTTATTATACGGATGTTACCTTATCCGTTCCGGCATTCCCCAATGCGAACTATGAGTGGTACCAGAAAATTTCTGAAACAGACAGTATACTGGTTGGTACTGATCGCGAGTATATGATCACTTACCTGGAACCGGATGGAATAGGTGAATATGTATCGAAAGTATCGGTTAACAACGGATGTTTAATGAGGCTCAGTTATTACAATATAACCGGAAATTGTGGAGGTGTATTATCTGACAAGATTAAGTTGAATGGGAAAACAGTTAGGAAAGCACACCAGCTAACATGGAATCATTTGCAAACCGGTGATATTGTGCGTTACCAGGTAGAACGACTTCATCCTGTATCAAATGAATTTCAGGTAATTGGTGAAGTGAATGTGACAGGCAACCGTGCCGGAACCCAGTTTAGCTATACAGATGACCGATTAATAGCGCCACAACACCAATACCGCATTAAAGCAATCGATAAGAGTGGCAGACCAAGTTATAGCAACCTGGTGAAATTGAAAATGGAAACGTCAGCGGTTCTTCCCATCCGGATTTATCCCAACCCGGTGAAAGATGTGGTGAACATCGCTTTCCAGGCATCTCAACCAGGTCTGTACCAGTTTGACCTCCTGAATGTTGCCGGACAGGTATTGTACCAAACCCAGAAAGCGGTAGGCGGACCGGGTACTGTTACCATTCAGCGTAAAGTATCCATGAAGCCGGGAGTTTATTTCCTTAAGGTAAAAAATACAGAGACCGGCGTGGAAACAATGGAGAAATTACTCTTCCAATAATTTGACTGCAGCATATAAGTAATTATTTTTACTTATATGCTGCAGTTATTCCCCAAACCCTCCGGATTGGCGCTGGTTGTTTTTTTACTGGCCTGTACCAAATCGGGTGAACCCGAAAATTTTCAGCCACTGTTTAAAGAGCCTTCAGGTACATTGTTACCTGGAAATTTTCCGGGAGAGGTATCCGGAATTGCGGATAGTTATGTGCAACCTGGTTCCATCTGGATGATACAGGATAGTCATAACGGTAATGAGTTGCTTCGGGTAAATCATAGCGGCGAATTACAGGACGCAGTAGCCCTTCCCGGGGCTGAGAACCGTGATTGGGAAGATTTGGCCATAGGAACCGGTCCGGATGCCGCATTTAACTATCTGTACATCGCGGAAACCGGAGATAATGCGCGCCAGCATTCAGAATACGCCATTTACCGGATGGAGGAACCGGCGGCAGGAGTAAGCACCGTTCAGAACCTGGTGAAGATCCGGTTTGTTTATGGTGATGGTGCATCTCATAATACCGAAGCCATTCTGGTAGACCCTGCAACAAAAGATATCCTGCTGGTGACAAAAGAAAAGCCTGCAACAGTGTTTGTGTTGCGATATCCCTACAAAACAGATGAACTCAATACGGCCTTGTTTGCCGGTTCTACTAAACTGGAAACAGTAACCGGTGCTGCAATAGGAAGGGATGGAAAGGAATTGTTACTCAGGACTTATTCCGGAATTTATTATTGGAAAAGAAATAATGGAGAATCGGCAGAAGCGGCACTTCAAAGGGAAGCCGTTTCAATAACACCTGCACTTGAACCCCAGGGGGAAGCGATTACTTTTAAAACCGATATAAAAGGGTTTTATACGTTAAGTGAAAATGCGGGACTGCCGGTAGCCCTCCGGCTTAATTATTATGCGCGGAATTAATAGCGGCTTGCAGTTCTGCCATTGAAATACCCATATGACTCGCGGAATAATCAACGGATTCATTCCTGATCAGCAATATTTGAGGGGATTCATGCTCCACACCAAATTCATCTGCTATAGCATTGGATACCGGGCGATAGCGAATCAGATCCAGGTAGTGAAAATCGACGCCTTCAGGAAGAATGGACTTTTCCAACCTGTTTTTGGCCATTGCACTAATTGAACAGCGGGTGCTGTGCTTGAAGATAACCTGTGGTTTTTGGAGTGATGCCTTCCTGATAGCGTTCAGTTGTTCCAGGCTTTGGAGCGTGTTCCAATTCATAGTTAACAGATATTTAATAACCAACCATTCCCGCAGACATCTTACAACCTCCTCTTGAAGTAGTACAGGAGCTGAAACCCACTGCCAGCAAACTCGCCAATCCGATAACTATCAACAATTTTTTCATGATTACTGTATTTATTCCACTGTTGTGCAAATTACATACCTAACTTGAAACCTCCATTAAAAACAACTGGATACATTCAAATTATTAATAATTTATGGTATGGTTAACAGGAGCTGATTGGGTAAACTGGCAATAAGTGTACATTTGCGCCATGCCTTTACAATTACAGCGACCAATAGCCTTTATTGACCTTGAGACAACCGGCACGAATCTGGGTACCGACAGGATTGTGGAAATAGCAATCGTTCGAATCGGGAAGGACAACTCGAGAACCAATAAACGAAAGTTAATTAACCCGGAAATGCCAATTCCGGCAGGTGCTTCCGATATTCATGGTATCACGGATGAAATGGTAAAAGATGCCCCTACTTTTCGCCAGGTTGCCAATGAATTGAAGCAGTTCCTTGAAAATTGTGATCTTGCCGGATACAATTCCAACCGGTTTGACATTCCGCTCTTGGTGGAAGAATTTTTACGATCAGGTCTTGAATTCGAAATAGGTTCCCGCAGGTTGCTGGATGTGCAGAAGATCTTTCACCTGATGGAACAGCGGACCTTAAGCGCTGCCTACAAATTCTATTGCAATAAAACATTGGATGGAGCACATAGTGCAGAGATTGATGCAACTGCAACTTGGGAAGTGCTGGAGGCGCAACTGGTCCGATATCCCCAATTAGGCGATACTGTTGAGTCTGTTATAAAATTTATAGGAGAAGAACAAATCGTTGATTTTGCCCGTCGTTTCGTATTTGTGAATGGCGTAGAAGTATTCAATTTTGGTAAACATAAAGGTCGCCCTGTTGCCGATGTATTAAAATCGGAACCACAGTATTACGACTGGATGATGAAAGGAGATTTCCCCTTGCATACCAAACAGAAGTTGACTGAAATATTAAACAGGACCTTGCTGAAGAAACCTTAATTCAATTAATTTCGCTTCCGTTTTTGGAAAAGATTGTCATCATACCTACGTATAACGAGAAAGAAAACATTTCTTCTATCCTTCAGGCTATTTTCGGGCTGCAGCTGGATTTTCATGTATTGGTGATTGATGATGGATCTCCGGACGGCACTGCACAGATTGTACAGGGCCTGCAGAGGCAATATCCGGGTCAATTATTTCTTGAACAACGTACCGGCAAACTGGGATTGGGAACTGCATACATCCATGGATTTAAATGGTCGTTGGCAAAAGGGTATAAGTACATCTTCGAGATGGATGCTGATTTCTCTCATAATCCAAAAGACCTGCAACGACTCTATCTGGCATGTTCAGAAGAAGGTGCTGACCTGGCGATCGGGTCCAGATGGGTAAAAGGAGGCGGTACCGTAAACTGGCCCTGGGACCGGATCTTTTTATCAAAGGGGGGAAGCCTGTATACCCGCATCATTACCTGGATGCCGGTTAAAGATACAACTGCTGGCTTTGTCTGTTATAAAAGAGAAGTTCTGGAAGCCATTAATCTCGATCAAATCCGTTTTCTCGGTTATGCCTTTCAGATAGAAATGAAATTTGCCGCATGGAAACTTGGATTCAGGATCAAAGAAGTGCCGATCATCTTTGAAGACCGCCAGTATGGAGTATCGAAAATGCACAAAGGCATTGTAAAAGAAGGAGTATTGGGGGTGCTGAAACTCCGCTGGGAAAGTTTGTTCAAAGATTACCACAACCGGATGAAAAATAGTGAAGAAGAAGCAGCCGCATGAAAACCGCCTTTATTCGGTTGCACATCGCCGTTATACTGGCGGGATTTACCGGTGTATTGGGCCGGTTAATTACCTTAAATGAATCGATGATCGTTTTTTACAGGTTGTTATTAAGTGCACTTGCGCTCTGGCTTATCGCTGCATTCCGTAAGACCATTCAAAAAATTTCAATTTCACAACTCGCCGCTATTGCAGGTGTTGGATTCATTGCAGCTATTCATTGGGTAACTTTTTATGGAGCAATCAAATATTCGAATGTATCGGTTACTCTTGTTTGTTTTTCCGCCATTGGATTTTTCACTGCATTGGTGGAACCCTTGCTGCTTCGGAAAAAGCCGGTTTGGCAGGAAATTGCTCTTGGATTAATGGTAATTCTGGGAATTGTTATCATTTTTCAATTTGACACCCGATATCAAACGGGCATTGTAATAGGAGTGATATCCGCCTTTTTAGGAGCCATTTTTCCTGTACTGAACAGAATACTGCTAAAAAAGGTTTCAGTTGAAACACTTGTCACTTATGAACTTACCGGCGGGTTTCTTACCCTGACCTGCATCCTGCCGGTTTATTTATCATTTTCTCCGGCAACAGAACTCCTGCCAACCTGGTCTGATTGGGGCTGGTTATTGATTTTATCCTTGTTTTGTACCGTATGGGCCTTTTATTTGTCGGCCTACGCACTCAAGTATATTTCCGCTTTTACCGTAAACCTGACCTATAACCTGGAACCGGTATATGGCATTCTCATGGCCTTTTTTCTATTTCAGGAAAATGATGCTCTTGGATTCCATTTTTATATTGGACTAAGCATCATTGTAACTGCAGTTTTACTACAGTTGTTTCGTGTCTGGAAAGCACATCGATAAAGCGGATTGCTTAATTTTAGCTACTAAACTGTACACACATGCGGAAAATTTGTTGGGCGCTGGTTCTTCTGATTAGTTATTTGCCGGCCAGTTCACAAAAAAAGCCATTAGATCATAACGTATATGATCAATGGCAGAATATTGGTGAGAGAATCCTGAGTAGTGATGGAAAGTGGCTTGCCTATTCAGTAGTTGTTCAGGAAGGGGATGGACATTTACTTCTTAAGTCAACCACCGGTAATAAATCCTGGAAACTTCCACGTGCTTACCAGGCGATGTTTAGTCACGATAACCGCTTCCTGGTGGCACGGATCAAACCGTATTTTAAAGAAACACGCGAAGCAAGAATCCGGAAAAAAGGACCGAATGATATGCCGAAGGATTCCCTGTTAATACTTGATTTGGAGAAAGGTTCCGAGCAACGGATTGCAGATGTAAAATCCTACCAGATGCCGGCAAAAGGCGGTAGTTTACTGGCCTATCATAAATGGAAAACGATCCCGGTTCAGCCCCGGCCTGTTGTTGCGGACTCGCTTGTCCGTTTACAGCGTATGTTACAAATGGCAGATAGCCTGAACCGTGTCTCCGATAGTTTACGTAACAAGGTAAATGAAGCACGCATAAAAGGGATGGCCGCTATTCAGCCCGCCAAAGCGCCGGATGCCGGCAAAAAGACTGAGTCGGTTGAAGAAGGAACTGAATTGATTGTTCGTGACCTGAGTACTGGAAAAGAGTGGATCCATAAACTGGTACTTGAATATAAGTTCGCGGATTTTGGACAGGTACTGGTAATTGAGCAAAGCAAAAAGAATGGTGATAGCTTGAGCAAAGCCAAATTATTGTGGCAGGATTTTACCCGTAACAGCATCGATACCATATTATCCGGGTTTCAGGAAGCGAAGTCATTTGCCATATCAGAAGCGGGTAATCGATTTGCTTTCGTAGTTCAACAGGACAGCAGTGCGAAGGCACTGAAAAAATATTATCAGCTTTATTATTTTGAAACAGGTCTGGGTAAAGCAAGAGAACTCCTGGGTAGAAATTCAACGGGTGTGGGAAAGCAACAGGTCATCAGTCCTGATTACGCCCTTTATTTCAGCCGCGATGGTAAACGACTTTTCTTCGGACTGGCGCAGGATCGTCCTGTTAAAGACACCAGCCTTGTTGAGTTTGAAACCGCTAAACTGGATGTATGGAATTATAAAGATGACTACCTGCAACCACAACAACTGGTCAATATATCCAACGAGCTGAAAAAAAGCTTGCTGGCTGTTTGGAACCTGGAGTCAGGAAAATGGCTGCAGTTAGCAGACGACAGTTGTGAAATGGTACTGACGGGAGATGAGGGAAACTCGGCCTATGCATTAGGCATGAGTAACCTGGGTTACCGGATCGAACAACAGTGGAAACAGGATGGTGCAGTTCGTTTATACCTGGTTGATGTATTGTCCGGAAAGCGAAAACTAATAACTGAGAAGGCTAACCGGGGAAGCGTTCGCTTGTCGCCCGCCGGGAATTTTATAATATGGTATGATCCGATTCAAAAGCATTGGATCAGTTATTCAAATCAGACAGGTATTAAAACAGTGCTGACAAAATCCATTACCGTTCCGCTTTATGATGAAGAGCATGATACGCCATCTGATGCTCCTCCGCATGGGGTAATGGGATGGAAGGAAAAGGATGCCAACGTTTATATCTACGACAAATATGATATCTGGGAGTTAGATCCTGCCGGAAAAGAAGCAGCTAAAATGCTGACCCTTGGTTGGGGAAGAAAAAATAAAATCAGTATTCGTAATGAAGTACTGGATCGTGAAGAGCGCTTCCTGAAAGATGGTCAGCTTTTGTTGTTCCAGTTGTTTGACAATATTACAAAGGGATACGGTTGGAAAACGCATACATTAGGAGCTTCATTTGCAGGAGTCAGTCCGGCCACTTTGATCCATCCGTATGTAGTTGATGGTGCAATCAAAGCGAAGAAAAGCGATGAGCTGCTGTTTGTAAAAGAAATGCCATCAGCCAGGGATCTTTGGTTGACTACCTTAAATGGAGCCGAAGATGCGGCAGCTCAGCGAAAGGTAAGTGAACTCAACCCGCAACAGGAACAATATAACTGGTTCACAGTGGAGCTGCTTAAATGGAAAATGTTGGATGGAAAGATGAGTGAAGGACTACTCTATAAACCAGAGAATTTTGATTCCACTAAAAAGTATCCGGTGATCTTTTATTTCTACGAAAAGAATGCCGACAGGAGGTACAATTATATAGAGCCTATGCCAGTAAGGGCATCCGTTAATATCGCCTATTACACCAGCAATGGTTACCTGGTATTTGATCCCAATATTTATTATAAAACCGGTCAGCCTGGTGAAGATGCCTATAATTCAGTGGTATCAGCGGCCCGGTATTTGTCGAAGTTCAAATTTGTGGATTCCACAAAAATGGGATTACAGGGGCATAGCTGGGGAGGTTACCAGATTGCTTACCTGATTACCCGAACCAACATGTTTGCAGCGGCAGAAGCAGGTGCACCGGTTAGTAATATGACCAGTGCCTATGGAGGTATTCGCTGGGGAACGGGTATTAGTCGCCAGTTCCAGTATGAAAAAACCCAAAGCAGGATCGGTGCCACACTCTGGGAGAAACCCGAACTATACATTAAGAACAGTCCGCTTTTTCGTGCCGATAAAGTAAAAACACCCTTGCTGATGTTGCACAATGATAAGGACGATGCTGTACCCTGGTACCAGGGCATCGAATATTTTACGGCATTACGCAGGTTAGGCAAACCGGTATGGATGATAAATTACAACGATGAATTACACGGGATCAATGAACGTAGAAACAGAAAGGACTGGACAATCCGTATGGCTCAATTCTTCGATCATTATCTGAAAGGTGCACCGGCACCAGTATGGATGAAGGAAGGGGTACCGGCAACACTGAAAGGAATCAGATGGGGACTTGACTATTAAGAAATATAACGAACGAGGCAGCGCTTGGCAATAGGCAAAAGTGTTTCCTCAACAGGAAAAGAAAGATCTGAACAAATGGTGTACACCGCCGGATTGGGAAGTTCTTTCTTTTCTTTTATTAGTAATCCTTTCATTTGCTCAAAAGTATTACTGATACTGCGATGCCATTCCGCTACAAAATTTGTTTTGATGGCCCGATACTGTTCGTCGTGTTTTTCGAATATACTTAACCGGTAGTAATAAATGAGTGTTTCTTTTTTATTGGTAGTACTGAGAAAAAAATACCCTTCTTTGTTTTCAAGTGGAATGATTCCGACTGGTTCAATCTGAATTTTATCTTCTACAAATTCGAAGATTTCTGTACCACTTCGAATTGTGTCTTTCATCTTGCCGGTTGAATAGTGAATGATGTTTTCAAGTTCTTCCATCATCTCATCATCTTCAATCATCTGTTCATAGAGCAATTGCAATTTTTCCAGCTGGATACCTGTGAGACGTTTGGGAAACTGTTCCTGCAGAAATTTTTTATTCTCCCTGAATTGCACCAGGTTGTTATAATGAAAAATGATATCTGCCAATTGGGGATAGAGCCGGTTTTCATTGAAGTGCCTGTTAACTTCCTGCAGGTAAGCAAGCAGGGTATATTTTTTCAGTTCGAAATCAATATATCCTTCTGCAAACCAGGTTTGGGATAATGTTTTCATGGTGAACTTATTTTCCTTAATTTACTGAAATTGCTGTTAAAACAATGTTTATGAAATCAGTCCTGCCATTGCTGCTCCTTACCTTTTTACTAACGGGATGTTATCAGAAATATTATATCGTACGGCATGCGGAAAAGGCGCAGGAAAGCAGCGGCGCTACCATGCAAACTGCTGGTAATCCCCCTTTGTCGGATGCAGGACAACAGCGTGCAAAGGATTTGGCTGAACGATTAAAAGCAAAGAAGATTGGCGCGATCTATTCAACCAATACAATAAGAACCAGGGAAACGGCAACCCCCACTGCCGGGCAGACAGGACTGACTATTCAAACATATGGCAGAATTGATTCCAGCCTGATCAGTCAGTTTAAAGCATTGAAATCAAACACCCTTATTGTAGGGCATAGCAACACGGTAGATGATCTGGTCAATGGATTAACCGGAAAGCAATTGTTGAACGATCTGCCGGATGAGGCGTATGATAATCTGTATATCATCACCAAAAAAGGGAAAAGGCTGACACTTGTTCAATCCAAGTATGGTCAGCCCTCTCCGAAGTGATCTCTATGTGTGTGCTTAGATTTCCCTGTGCGAATCGAAATGTTCCAGTTCTCTTGCAACAGCGCTTAAGAAGGTAGCTCCCAGGCTGCCATCAATGATGCGATGATCGTAACTCATGCTGAGGTACATCATGTGCCGGATTGCGATGGAATCGCCCTGCTCGGTTTCTATAACTACCGGACGTTTTTTAATTGCTCCAACGGCCAGGATTGCTACCTGTGGTTGAGGAATAATCGGTGTGCCCATCAGGCTGCCGAAGGTACCCACATTGGTAAGCGAAAAAGTTCCGCCCTGTGTATCTTCCGGTCTGAGTTTGTTGTTCCGCGCTGCATCTGCCAGTGTATTCACCTGTTTGGTGAGTCCCACAAGGTTGAGCTGGTCGGCATTTTTGATCACTGGTACAATGAGGTTGCCGGAAGGAAGGGCAGTAGCCATCCCGATATTGATATCTTTTTTGACAATGATCCGGTCAGCTTCCACACTGCTGTTGATCAGCGGATATTTTTTGATGCAACGAACGATTGCTTCAATGAAAAGTGGAGTAAACGTGATCTTGGTACCCTCTTGTTTGATGAATTGAGACTTTACTTTGTCGCGCCACAAAACAAGGTTGGTAACATCGGCTTCCGTAAAGCTGGTAACATGCGGACTGATCTGCTTGCTCTTTACCATGTGATCAGCAATCAGTTTGCGCATGCGATCCATTTCTATGATCTCCACGTTATTGCCATAAGAACCGGAGGGTCTTTCAATCACCTGGCTGGAGGCTGTAGCAGGTTGTGCCGGTTTCGTTTCAGCAGGTTGCTGCACTGGTGCTGCAACTGGTTGTGGTGTTCCTGATTTTTTATTCTGAACAAACTGAAGAATATCTTTTTTGGTTACACGTCCTTCATTACCAGTACCGGGAATATGTTCCAGTTCGCTCATGGAAACTCCTTCACTTGCAGCGATATTTAATACCAGGGGAGAATAAAAGCGATTACCGATCCCTGTTACAGTATGCTCGGGATGTGCTGCTGCCACGGGTTCAGTAACTGGTGCTACGGGAGCAACGGTGGCTGTCACAGGTTCTGGTGTTTTCTCCTCAACAGGAACAGCAGCAGGTGACGGCGTTTCAGTTGCCGCACCATTGGTACGGATACGGGCGATAACAGTTCCGATAGGAACTACATCATTGGGTTGATACAATACTTCCTCAATTACTCCGTCTGCCGTACTGGGAACTTCACTATCCACTTTATCGGTGGCGATTTCCAGTACGGTTTCATCCTGTTTCACCGTATCCCCGGGGTTCTTCAGCCATTTCAGCACGGTGGCTTCCATGATACTTTCTCCCATTTTAGGCATTACCAGGTCAACTAGAGCCATAAGCTTTCAATCATTTGTGCGCCAAAGGTAAGGATTCAACAGTAATGTTAATGACTGTTAGTTTTTTCCGTACCCCGACTGATTATAAATTTTCTTAACAGGTTAAAGGCGTTGGTTGCAGTAAGTTCGATATTCCTGCGCCGGTCGAACCGGAAATGAAACTGCTGGGTAATGATTTCGTCCTGATTGCCAACAGCCACCCAAACGGTACCAACCGGTTTTTCGGGAGCGCCGCCATCAGGTCCCATTATTCCACTGGTAGCGATTACATAATCCGTTTTAAGTGCTTCCAATGCACCTTTGACCATCTGTACAACAGTTGCCTCACTAACAGCGCCAACCGAGTTCAGTGTATCATTGGGAACCTGCAGCAGGTCTTTTTTCACCTGGTTATCATAACTGATGACGCTGCCCAGGTAATACCGGCTGCTGCCGGCAGCTGAAGTTAGCAGGTGTGCAATATAACCACCCGTGCAGCTTTCGGCTGTTCCCAATGTTTCCCCACGTTCCAGCAACATGCGGGCAACCACCTGGTCCATGGACTCATCCTTATTGGTAACCAGCACATCAGCCACCTGCTCCTGCAGGAGGGCAAACTGTTCGTCCATGGTTTTTTCAATGATTTCTCTTTCATACCCGGAAGCACTGAGCCGCAGGCGTACCATTCCGTAATTGGGCAGGTAAGCCAGTTTTATGAAGGAGGGCAGACTGGTTTCAAAACTGTTAATGCGCTCAGCGAGGAAGGATTCGCCAATCCCGGCAGTCAAAAGCGTTCGATGCACGATAATTGGTGGTCTAAAATGCTGCAACAAAAGGGGGATGACTTCATCATTCATGAGCCCCTTCATTTCATGTGGGACACCTGGAAGAGAGGCAACAATCTTATTGTTTTTTTCAAACCACATACCCGGAGCTGTACCATTGCGATTGTGTAATACGGTGCAAACATCCGGCACTTCCGCCTGCCGGATATTCCGTTCGATCATGGGCCGTTTCAGCACTTTTTCAAACAGTAACGTTACATGTGCCAGTACTTTCGGATCACTGACCAGTTTACCGCCAAAATATTCACAGAGCAGGGGTTTGGTGATATCATCGGCGGTAGGACCGAGGCCACCTGTAAGTAGAATAATATCGGATTTTTCGATCTCTTCGTCGAGTGTCGACCAGATGGCATTCCATTCATCTCCAACGGCAACCCTTCTGCTAACGGTGATGCCTACCAGATTTAACTGCTGTGCCATCCAGGCACTGTTGGTATCAATAACCTGACCGATCAGTAATTCATCGCCAATGGTGATAATACTGGCTCTCAATAATTCCATACAATTGATTCAATGCATAAAGGTAGCAGCAATTCTTCCTAAATTGCCGCATGAGTTGGAAACAAATCTGTAGCGTTCTTGGTTCTTTACTATTTGGCATTTCGATGCAGGCGCAAACGGTGCCTGCCAGGCTTTCTCAAAAAATACAGGCAGTGCTTCAAGAACCAGGCATGAAACATGCTGTTGTGGCCCTTTCTGTTTTGGATGGTGTAACCGGTAAACCAGTTTTTGAATACAATGAACAGATGGGGCTGGCTCCTGCAAGTACGATGAAAGTGTTAACCGCCATGGCGGCACTTGAAACCCTGGGACCTGACTATCGTTTCGAAACCCGGCTTGATTTCCGGGGTGAAATCAGGGCGGGGATATTGAATGGAGATTTGCTGATCAGGGGTGGAGGCGACCCTTCCCTGGGTTCTTGGAGGTATGCAGCTACAAAGGAAGAAGTATTCTGGGAGTCCTGGATAAAGGCGCTGAAAGCAAAAGGCATAAAAAAAATAACAGGAAATATCCTGTTAAATGAAGCTGAGCCGGATTTGGAACGCATACCGGATGGATGGATCTGGCAGGATATTGGTAATTATTACGGTGCCGGAGCTGGTATTTTAAACTGGAGAGAAAATCAGTATGATGTGATCCTGGCAGCCGGACAAAAAACGGGAGATCCTGTACGGATAATCCGAACCAGGCCTGAATTGTATGGTGTGCAATTAAGATCGGCACTTAAAACGGGACCGAAAGGCAGTGGGGATAATGCTTATATCTACCTCGCACCGGGATCCAGTCAGGGTGTGATAAGAGGAACCATACCATTGGGGGAACAGGCTTTTTCGATTGCAGGTTCAATGCCTGATCCTTCCAGTCAGTTCATCGCCACTTTTAAAAAACAGCTTTCGGATGCAGGAATAGCAGTTGCAAATGAAACCGGGGTAGCTGCTGCTGGCCAAAGCGTTTCACTGATTCGGTCCGAATCACCCCGGCTGGATTCACTTGTTTATTGGTTCATACGAAAAAGCATCAACCTCTATGGCGAATCCATGATTAAGGAACTGGCTCGCAAGGCTGGTAAAACACCTTCAACAGCTGAAGGGGTGGAGCAATTGGTTGCATTCTGGAAAGCGAAAAACATTGAACCGGGAGCGATTCAACTGATGGATGGCAGTGGCTTATCTCCGCAAAACCGTGTTTCAGTGAATGCATTGACAACGGCACTTTACTGGTCAACCAAACAAAACTGGTACAGGCAGTTCTATGAATCCTTTCCTGTTTACAATGGTATGAAACTTAAAAGCGGGTCCATCAATGGGGCTCGGGCCTATACCGGATTTCACAGCTCTGCGGATGGGAAAAAATACATTGTTGGCATCCTGGTGAATAATTATTCCGGTTCCGGTACTGCAGCTGTCCGATCTCTCTACTCCGTGCTCGATGTATTGAAATAGGGTTCGAGCTTTTGGTATAAAGCATCCGGCATGGTTGTTTTTTCCCTGGTATCTGCTTTGATAAAGTAGAGCACTACCTTGCCGATGGTCAGGAGTTTCTGGTGTTCGTTGAACACTTCCTGCTGGAATTCAATCCGGTGATCGGATGGCAGATTTGCGAGGGTGGTGCGTATGGTCAGCAGCTCATCGTAATGAGCCGGACGAAGAAATTTGGTATGCAACTCCACGATGGGCATGATCACGCCCATCGCTTCCATGTCTTTATAACTGAATCCGAGTTGCCGGATGCTTTCCGCACGGGCCACTTCGAAATATTGTGCATAATTGCCATGGTACACTACATTCATCTGGTCGGTTTCTGCATACCGCACACGAACCTGGGTTTCTGAAATATACATTTTGCAATTTCTTATGTTAATTCATAATTCTCACATCTGACGTCTCACATTCCTTACCTTCCCATCATACGATCAAGGGATGCCCTGCCCGGGCCAACCAGCAGGATGGAAAGAAAACCAACCAGGAAAAGTGCGGCTTTTTCGCCTTCCTTAATATCATGGTTATGCGCAATAAAAAAAGCGATACTCATGGCAATTACGAGCGGAATAGCGGCGAGCCGGGTAAACAATCCTGCCATAATCAACAGGCTGCAAAACACTTCGGCAAAGATCACCAGGATAAGCGACCAGTCGGATCCGATATGAAAAGGGTCACTGAATTTACTTTGCAGGCTGGGGTATTTTGTTAATTTCTGAAAACCGTGATCAACCAGCATTAAACCTCCAAAGGTAATTCGCATCAAAAAGCTCATTGTATCAAATGCCCATTCCTGGTAGCTGGTGGAAAGTAGTTTTTTCATTCTGGATTTTTTGCCAAAAATAGGCACTCGGCAGAAAGAATTGTTAATGATTTCAATTATCCACAGTTGTTTGGAACGTTATTTGGTCAGGATTAAAATATTTGAAAACTTTACCCGGTTTCAAGTGGCCTTTGAAAATAAAATCAACAACAAGTGAGAAACATCGTCGCAACGATTCTGTGCTGTTCCCTCGTACAATTCGGACAGGCACAACAAACTGGATTTTTCACTGATCCCCGGAACGGATATAAACAAGCAAAGGAATATTATCAGCAGGGGCAATACAGCCTGGCGTATCCGATATTTCGCGAATTGTATCAGCAGCAACGGGAACCAGATCTGACCAATAATGCGCTCAATTCCCAGGACCTGCGTTTTTATACGTTGTCCTGTGGTTTGATGTTGAATGAAAAAGGGGCGCTGGAGCAGGCGACGGAATATGTGGAAATCGAAGAAAACGTAAGTCGTGTAGAACTGATGAGTTTTCAATTGGGAGAGTATTACTATCGCCAGAAGGATTTTTATCAGGCAGTAAACTTTTACGAAAAGACCTCACTCAACAACCTGGAAAATAACCAGGTTGCTACACTGAAGTTTCACCAGGGTTACAGTTATTTCAACCTGCAGCAGTTTGAAAAAGCGAAACCATTGCTGGATGCGGTTCGCCAGATGAAAAGTTCTGAGCATTATGTGGATGCCAACTATTATTATGGCTTTATCGCCTTCAAAGACCGCCAATACCGTACGGCGCTGGAGTCGTTCCGGATCGTGGAAAATGCAGAAGCCTATAGTGATGTGGTTCCCTATTATATTGCCAGTATTTTGTATATAACTGGTGAAAAGGAAAGGGCCCTGGAGTATGCAGGCGGAAAGCTGTCAAGAGGGAAAGGCTATTATGACCTGGAATTATCAAAGCTGGTTGGTCATGGCTGGTTTGAAAAAGGAGAATACGTAAAAGCACTGCCTTATCTTGAAAAATTTGCAGAACGAAATACTTTGGGCCGGTATGATCAGTATGAATTATCCTATACGCAATACCAGTTGAAGCAATACGGGAAGGCGATTGAAGGGTTCAAAAAACTTTCAGGAAAAGAAGATTCGCTGGCACAAAACTCGATGTATCTTCTTGGAGATGCGTATCTGAAAACCGGGCAAAAAGCCAATGCGCGAAATGCATTTTTGTTCTGCGCCATCAACAGCTCCAATCCAACGCAGCAGGAGATATCCAGGTTCAATTATGGTAAGTTGTCGTATGAGTTGGGGTATCATGATATTGCCTTGAATGAATTGCAGCAGTTTCTGACAACCTATCCCAATTCCGGGTATGCAGCTGAAGCTCGGGAGGTATTGGTTGGCGTGATGGCTACCACGAGTAATTTTAAAGATGCGCTGACCCTGCTGGAAAGTATTCGCCAGCCATCGGAGCAGGTAAAGCGTTTTTATCCTTCCATTTTGTATGGTCGTGCTACCGAACTGATCAATGATAACCGATTGGAGGAAGCTGATCTCCTGCTTGATAAAGCATTGAAAGCTCCGTATAATACCGCCATTCTTCCCCTTGTACAATTCTGGAAAGGCGAACTGGCATATCGTAGCGGTGCAGTTGAAGAAGCGATCGAATATTATACCGATTACCTAAAAAATCCGGTAACCAATAATGAAGTGAGCAGTGCCAATGCACAGTATAATCTCGGTTATGCCTACCTGCGAAAAGAATTATACCGCCAGGCACAGAGCAGTTTTGATGCGGTGGTAAAAACTCCGGCAGCAAGATCTTCACAGGTGGAACAGGATGCTTATATCCGGTCTGCGGATGCGATATATATGCAACGTGATTATAAAAAAGCAGCCTCCATGTATGACCGTGCCATCCAGTTGGGATGGGCATCCAGTGATTATGCGAATTTTCAAAAAGCGATGATTGCAGGTATATCCAATTCGGGCGATAAAATCCGGCTATTGCAGCAACTTCAACAGAAGTATCCCAATTCTTCTTTGATACCGGATGCCAACATGGAAATCGCGCAGTCTTACCTGGCGAATGAAGATTTTAAAGAAGCGATTCCTTATCTGCAGGCAGTCATTAAAGATGCCCGCAGTGAAGCACTTAAACCCAGAGCCTATTTACGGGCAGGTATTGCGCACTATAACCTTGGAAACAACGATGCGGCGTTGAAGCAATACAATACCCTGCTGGAACAATATCCCAATTCAACTGAAGCAGAAGATGCGCTGGACAATGCAAGAAGCATTTATGTAGAAGAGGGGCGCACCAGTGAATACATTGGGTATGCCAGGAAAATGGGCCGGGATATTTCCACCAGTCAGCAGGATTCTCTGGCCTACGCAGAAGCAGAGATTCAATTGAGTAACGGTAATTTCAGCAATGCAATCAGCCGTTTTGAAGCCTATCTGAAGAATTACCCCCAGGGGCGCTATATAGTGGAAGCGAACTACTATAAAGGTGAAATTCATTTGAGCAGAAAAGAATTTGCTCCTGCAGCCGCTGCCTATGAAGCTGTAGCCAGCAGGGTGCCCAACAAGTTTGGTGAAAAATCACTGTTGCAGGCAGCCCGGATCAATTTCTTTGACTTGAAACAATATGAAAAAGCGGCTGATCTCTATGAGCAGTTAAAGAATTTTGCAAGCACTGAGGAAAATAAACTGGAAGCGATGCGCGGACAGTTAAGAAGTGAATATCAATTGGAGCGCTGGACAGATGCCGTTGAAAATGCAAAGGAATTACTGAAATCAAAAGGTGCCAGTGGTGATGATAAGCTCCTTAGTAATATGGTGCTTGCCCGTGCTGCCCAGGAGGAAAAGAACTTTGACCTGGCTATTTCTTATTACAAAGCGGCCGTAACCGGTGGTAAAGGAGCTTACAGTGCGGAAGCCAGGTACCAGATCGCCTGGTGTTTGTTCGAGCAGTCGAAATTGAAAGAGTCGGAAAAAGCAGCATTTGAAGTGATCAATAAAAGTGGTTCCTATGAAGAATGGGTTACACGATCATATATATTGCTGGGAGATATCTACATGAAACAGCAGGATTATTTCAATGCGAAAGCGACCTACCAGAGTATTGTAGAGAATGCCTCGATTCCCGAACTAAAGGAACTTGCGCAGCAAAAACTCAAACTGGCAACCGAAGCGGAAAGCAAACAAAATAATATCTCCGCCAATAATTGAATCAACTAAAGAAAGTATTTCCATGAGCAATATGCAGGTAATTGGAAAATCGCTGGTAGTAGGAGCAGGGTTATTATCCCTGGGACTGGGCGCAATAGCACAGGATAGCAGCAAGAGAAAAACCATAGATATAACTTCTACCTTCAAACCGGTTTTGAGGGATGCGGTGAAACTGAATTTTTCGGCAGCACAGCCCACGCTTGATACCAGCAGACCGGTATTGGGATATTCTATACCCGTTCAACAGGTAAAATTGCCGTACCAGCCAGGCACATTAAAACCGGTTGCCATGCAGATCGATTCTGTTCTGCCCTGGAAGAATAGCCAGTATGTAAAAGTGGGAGTGGGCAATAATCATATTCCCTATGCCCAGGCCGGATTCAGTTTTGGGGAAGGCAAAACTTCCTACCTCAATTTATATGGTGAAGTATTCGCCAGCAAAGGCAAGTTGGATTTTCAGAAGCATAATATGGCGGAAGTGAGAGCAAGAGCCGGACAAATGCTGAATCAAAATCACCAGGTGTCGGCAATGGTTGGCTTCAAAGGCGAAGATTATTTTCTTTATGGATACCGGCCTGCCACACTGGATTTTACAAAGCGTGAGTTACGTCAGCAGTTTCAGACACTGGACGGTGAAATTACTTTGCGGAATACGGATCCAACTGATTTTGGATTGAGTTATCAGCCAACCCTTAGAGTGGTATCTTTCCGTCACAATAATATGGACAGCAGTGCCAGGGAACAGAATTTTGTAGTTAAGTTACCGGTACAGAAAACATTTGGAAAAAGCTTTGGCATCAACCTTGAGTTCACCGGTGATCTGACGAATTTTAAGGCAGATGGAAAATCTACCATCAAAAACAACCTCTTTCAACTGGCTCCTTCTCTTCTGCTGAAAACACCAAATGTTTCCATCCAGACCGGTATCTTGCCATCCTGGGATAATAAGGTATTTCATATGATGCCGAATATTCTGGCAGACTTTACCACTAATGATAAGCAGTTCACCTTCCAGGCTGGTTATATCGGATATTTCAATAAAGGAAGTATGCAGCGATTCTCGACCATCAATCCCTGGATTGCACAGCCTGATCAGTTGCTGAATACCCGGGTAGTTGAATTGTATGGAGGAATCAAAGGGGTGTTGGCAAAGCATTTTACCTACAATGCAAAACTGGGTGTACAGAAACAACGTAATGTCAATCTATTTGTTAATGACCTGAACGATGGTAAAACCTTTTTAACGGTATATGCTCCCGAAATGGATGTTGTTACCGTGCATGGTGAAATCGGGTATCACAAAGGCGAGAAGTTTACCTTCAGTTCTGGTATTACCTATAATAATTTCGTAGATGTGGAGGGGCAGGAAAAAGCCTGGGGACTCTTCCCGCTTGAAGTAAATGCCAGCCTGCGCTGGAAGATTATCGATGATCTCTATTTCAAAACGGATTTTATCGGATGGGATGGTCCGGCTTACAGGAATCAGGCAGGACTTGCATTTAAAGGTGATAAGGCCTTTGATTTAAGTTCCGGACTTGAGTTCAAGGTTACTAAATCCATTGACCTTTGGCTGCAAATGAATAATATCCTGAACAATCGCTATGAGCGCTGGAACCAGTACCAGGTATACGGATTTAACGTACTTGGTGGTGTGATTTTGAGATTGAACCGTTAATCTGATAACTATTTTTTGACGGTTCAGGTAAAATTCGGTTTTTTGCCCGATTGGAACCTGTATGGAAAGACTGGACGTATTAACCAATTATTTACTGCAACAAAAGCGGATCAGCATTCCTGGTTTGGGTACGCTTTATATGGAGCGGGTTCCTGCCAGAACCGATTTTGTGAATGCCAGGATTCTACCCCCCTTATACAGGTTCCGGTTCGATCAGTATTTTGATGCTCCCGATAAGGACCTTTTTGGTTATTTATCCAACCAACTTGGCATACCGGATTTTGAGGCCGTTAAATGGTACAATGAATTTGCCTATGCACTGCGTACCAAAATCAGGAATAACGAACCCGCAGCATGGCCCGGACTCGGCAATTTTATTGCTGACGAGAAAGGTGAAATAGCTTTTGAAACAGAGAAGCCATGTTTTGATCTTCCATACCCTGTTCCTGCCAACCGGATCGTGCGCGAACATACCGGGCATGCGATTCTGGTAGGAGACCGCGAAGTAATGGTTTCCGATCTAACCGAGCGATCTGAAGATGCTGTCTTTGTTGAACGGGGCTCCTGGTGGATCTATGCATTAATAATCGCAGCACTTGCACTGATGGGTATAGGATATCACTATTATATGCAGGATGCTGGTCAGCAAAATGGCGGCAACCAACAAATAGTTCCAGCATCTCCAATGCCTTCCTCCAGCAGAATCATCAACAACTAATATGGGACCGATACATATAACTGCCTGTCCGGTTTGTTCTTCAGGTTCCATTCAACCGGTTGTTACACTACAGGATTATTCTGTATCCAGAGAGACCTTTGAAATATGGGAGTGCGCACAGTGCAGTTTCCGTTTTACACAGAATATCCCGGATCAGACAGCCATCGCCCCTTATTACAAATCTGAAAATTATATATCGCATAGCGATACCAATAAAGGATTTATCAATCGGTTATACCATATTGTTAGAAGGTATACATTAGGTAGTAAACGAAACTTGCTCAAAAAGGAAAATGCAGGGCAATCTGGCCGTTTGCTTGATGTGGGTGCAGGTACCGGTGCCTTTTTATTGGAGATGAAAGCAGCTGGTTGGGATATTACCGGCCTCGAGCCAGATATGGATGCCATGAAGCTGGCACAACAAAAAACAGGTTTGTCGCTTTATGACACGGATACCCTGTTTCAACTGCCCGCTTCAACTTTTGATATTATTACCCTCTGGCATGTGTTGGAACATGTTCATGCACTACATGCATATCTTGATCAGTTCCATACGATCTTAAAGCAGGATGGAACCCTGCTGATTGCAGTACCTAATTACTGTTCGGAGGATGCAAATCATTACCAGCAATACTGGGCTGCTTACGATGTACCAAGACACCTGTACCATTTTTCACCGAAATCCATGCGAACATTGATGGAGAACCATGGCTTCAGCGTGCAGCGCATACAGCCTATGTGGTTCGATAGTTTTTATGTAAGTATGCTCAGTGAAACCTATCGTAAAGGAAGGTCCAATTTGCCCGCTGCTTTCTGGCAGGGATTAAAATCCAATCTATCGGCGATGCATAATCGCGAAAAAGCGAGTTCCCTTATTTACGTAATCAAAAAAAACTAGTTGATCTGTACTTCCAGGATCACCGGCCAGAGTTTACCCGTAATGTAAATTTTTCCCGTAGCTGCATCAAAAGCGATTCCATTTAGTACAGCATCTCCGTTATTGTAATCAGTATTGGGAAAATACTTTTGTTTCATGGAATCCAGCAGGGTAGACAGATCAGCGCGACCAACTACCTGGCCATTGGAGGGATCAATTTTCAGGATATAGTTGGTCTGCCATTGATTCGCATAGATATAACCGTTAATGTATTCCAGTTCGTTCAGATTGCTGACCGGACCGTACTCATTGGTTACGCTTAGAATGCGGGCAGTTTTAAAATCAATCGGATCAAGAAAATACAGATTGCTGGTACCGTCGGATAAAATCAGGTGTGTACTGTCGTGGGTGAGTCCCCATCCTTCCGTTTTGATCTGGAACTCGCTGGTTTTTTTGAGCGTTACAGGGTCATATATAAAGCCCTTTTTTTCTGTCCAGGTAAGCTGGTACAGTTTGTCCTGAAATACGGTTATCCCTTCCCCGAAATAATTATTGCCAAGTGGCTGGGTGGCAGTAGCTTTCCCTGAGCCTGGATCTATTTTGGAAATTCTGGATGTGTATTCATTCACACCTGGTTTACCTCCCGTACCTTCTATCAATTGTCCCTTATATACCACCAATCCCTGTACATAGGAAGTTGCATCATGCGGAAATACATTTACGATATTTACCTGCATAACAGCAGGAGCTGGCAAATTATTGGAGGGAGCCAGTTGGCCATTTTCTGCAGGCTGCGGAGCATTGTTGCAGGCGCCTGCCAGAAAGCAAACCAGCATCGCGAAAAAAGGGTTCTTTTTCATTGACATGCAGGCAAAGGTAGGATGCCCATTGGTTCCATTCGTCTAAAAAACGCTAAAAAAGGTCCATTGATCTTTGAATTTCAACTAAAAAGCAGTTGTTTTACAGTTCTTCATCGAATATCCTCTGACAAGTACTGTCGAAATCTACCCAATGAATTGCTGTTGATCCACGCTATGATTGGCCGTCCAAACAATCGATTTGTTCATGAGACGGATACTGGTACTCTTAATAACTTTGATCATACCTGCCCTGCATTACGCCCAGAAAGCTTGTGTACAGGACGGCAGCACACTTATTGCCAATACTTCCTTTTCCCTCATACATTCAATCAGCTCTACCTCGCAGGCTCCGATTTTAGCGGTACCTGCACTAATAACAATACCCGTTGTAGTACATATTCTGGAATCAGGAACAGTTTCCGTTTCAGACGAACAGGTCAGTTCCCAGCTGGAAGCGCTTAACCGTGATTTTCAGGCAGCGAACCTGGATCTGGCAAGCGTTCCGGAGCGGTTCAAACACCTGGTAGCGAATTGCAATATCCGCTTTGAACTTGCAAAAGTGGATCCGGCTGGTGATCCTACTTCTGGTATCCTTCGGGTAAAAGCCGGCGTAAATCAATTCTCCCTGGATAACCGTATTAAATTCCGTTCTAAGGGGGGAGCCGATGCCTGGCCATCCGCCCATTACCTGAACATTTGGGTTGGTAATATGGTCAGCGGAATAATGGGTTACTCCAGTATGCCCGGAAGCGCTCCAGAACTGGATGGAGTAGTCCTCAATCAAACAGTGTTCGGTACGCTGAATAAAAAAGGACGGTATACATTGGGGCGTGTCGCAGTTCATGAGATTGGACACTGGCTTGGCCTTAAACATATCTGGGGAGATGCTTATTGCGGGGATGATGGCATAGCAGATACCCCACCTCAAAAAAGTTACAATCGCGGTTGCCCTTCGGGTATTCTGCAAACCTGCGGAAATGATCCTAACGGTGATATGTATATGAATTACATGGACCTGACGGATGACAGCTGCATGTATATGTTCACACTCGGTCAGCGGGAAAAAATGCGATCGGTATTTGCTGCCGGCGCACCCAGGAACAGTATACTCGCCGGATTGGCCCTGCAAACAGATGGTGATCCGATAGATCCGGAATGGGGATTGCCGGATCCATCCAGTATCAGAGCTCAGGCGCTACAGATATTCCCTGTACCGGCCTCCACCGAAATCAGGGTGGAAATTTCAGATTATGAAACAATGAAACAAAAGCACCTGTTCATCTATACGATGATGGGCCAGTTGATATTGCAGGTACCCGTACGCGCCAGCCAGGTAATCATTCCCATTGGCAAACTGATGCCAGGACAATACCTGATCAAAACGGACCGGGCAGACCAACCGGTAGGGAGGTTTGTGAAAATGTAATGAGGTGAAAGTTGAGAGAAGTGAAAGGTGAAAGGTGAAAGGTGAAAGGTGAAAATAAAAAAGGCCGTACATATCGTACAGCCTTTTCTATTTATGGTGCTTATTTCACCTTTCACTTTTCACTTTTCACCTTTCTACAGATGGATCGCTTCTCCATATGCTACTTCAATTGCATCTTTGATACCTTCTGAAATGGTGGGGTGGGGGTGGATGCTGTTCAGTACTTCGTGGTAAGTGGTTTCCAGTTTACGGGCTACCACGGTTTCAGCGATCATCTCGGTTACATTGTATCCAATCATGTGGGTACCTAACCATTCGCCGTATTTGGCGTCGAAGATCACTTTTACAAAACCTTCCGGAGCACCGGCGGCCTGTGCCTTACCGGAAACACTCAATGGGAATTTACCTACTTTGATTTCGTATCCGGCTTCTTTCGCAGCTTTTTCTGTGAACCCTACAGATGCGATTTCTGGAGTACAGTAGGTACATCCCGGCACATTACCATAATCCAATGCCTCGGGCTGGTGATGATATTTCTTCTCGGCATAGCCGATATTTTCAACACAAATAATTCCTTCTTTGGATGCTACGTGTGCCAGTGCCTGTCCGGGTACACAATCTCCGATCGCATAAATTCCGGGAACACTTGTCTGATAAAATTTATCAACTACAATTCTTCCTTTATCCGTTTTGATGCCATTCTCTTCCAGGCCGATTCCTTCGATATTGGCAACTACTCCTGCTGCACTGAGTACGATATCCGCTTCCAGTGTCACTTCTCCGTTTGGAGTTTTTACTTTTGCTTTTACTCCGGTGCCCGATGTGTCAACTGATTCAACAGAGGAATTGGTCATCACTTCAATGCCGGATTTCTTATACGACTTCTCGAGTTCTTTGGAGATATCTTCATCTTCCACAGGAACAATGCGTGGCATGAATTCTACGATGGTTACTTTCGTTCCCATGCTGTTATAAAAATAAGCGAACTCCACACCAATGGCGCCGCTTCCAACCACGATCATGCTTTTCGGTTGCTGTGGCAATACCATTGCTTCGCGATAACCGATCACTTTTTTACCATCCTGCTTGAGGGTGGGTAACTCGCGGCTGCGACCACCGGTTGCGATGATGATGTGTTTGGCTTCCACTACTTCTTTGGATCCATCCGCCTTGCTTACTTCAACTTTACCTTTAGATTGTACTTTTCCAAAGCCCATGATCACATCAATCTTGTTCTTCTTCATCAGAAACTGTACACCCTTGCTCATTTTATCTGCAACCCCGCGACTGCGTTTGATCACTTTTTCAAAGTTCTGCTTGCCACTTGCTTCGATGCCATAGGCTTCCGCATGTTTGATGTATTCCATCACCTGCGCGCTTTTCAGCAATGCCTTGGTGGGAATACAACCCCAGTTCAAACAAACTCCTCCCAGGCTTTCCTTTTCAATAACGGCTGTTTTAAAACCTAACTGTGATGCACGGATAGCGGCCACATATCCACCGGGGCCACTGCCGATCACAACAACGTCGTATGCCATAATCTTTATTTTAATTGTAGGTTGATATTATTATCTGGTCTGCGAAACTAACTTAGAAGGCCCAAATCGCCAAACCACTAGCGGTTGGCGTCATTCATCCGGATCTTGCGACCTTTGTAGGTCTTCCCGTCAATCGCTTTGATCATTTTGGAAGCAGCGGTTTTGTCCACTTCGATCCAGCTGTTCATTTCCTTCATATCAATCCGGCCAAGGGAATCTTTCCGCAAATCACTCATGTCCAGGATGAATTGCAGGAAACTGGCCTTATAGAACCCATCTTTCGTGCCAAGATTCACAAAAAGCTTGGTGGTATTGGCCGGACCTTCAAAACTTCTTCCGCGACCCGCATCTCTGTCCCGGCGTTGTCCATCACCTCTGCTGCTGAAATCTCTACCAACCTGTTGGCGACTTCTGCTGCGGTCTTCGCGTATGTTCAGGTCCTCCGCATTTTCATAATATTTCAGGAAACGGTCAAATTCCATTGCAGCTACCCGCTTCAGGATATCTTCCTTGCTCATGTCGGCAAACTTCTCTTCCAGCATGGGCACATAGGTTTCATAATTACCATGACTGATATCTGTTTCCAGTAGTTTATCCATGAAGTAGAAAAATTGCTTCCTGCATACGTCCTTGCCGGTTGGGATTTCCAATTTATTAAAAGGCGCCTGAACGATCTTTTCTATCTGACGGAGACGGAAAGTCTCACGGCTATGCACAATCGACATGCAGATACCGGTTTTCCCGGCTCTGCCTGTACGACCACTTCTGTGGGTATATACTTCTATATCGTCGGGCAATTCGTAATTGATCACATGGGTGATTTCTTTCACGTCAATACCACGTGCCGCTACATCAGTAGCAATCAGCAGCTGCAGACTCTTATCGCGAAACTGGCCCATCACTTTATCACGCTGTGCCTGGGTAAGATCTCCATGCAGGGCATCGATATCGTATCCTTCCCTTGTCAGTTTTTCCGCGATTTCCTGGGCATCCAGTTTGGTGCGGGTAAAGATGATTCCATACATACCCGGGTTGAAATCGATCAGGCGTTTCAGTGCTTCATAACGGTGTTGTGCAGACGTTATGTAGTATTGGTGATCAATGTTTTTGTTCGCTGTGTTCACCTTTCCAACCTGAACTTCTTTCGGATCGTTCATGTACCGCTTGCTTACCTTCTTGATTTCCGGTGGCATGGTGGCGCTGAACAACCAGGTGCTTTCGCGCTGGGGTGTGTTCTTCAGAATGAATTCGATATCATCCTGGAAGCCCATGTTCAGCATTTCATCAGCTTCATCCAGTACAACATATTTTATCTGATCGAGATTGATTGCTTTTCTTTCGATCAGGTCGATTAACCGGCCTGGTGTAGCTACTACAATCTGAACACCGCGTTTGATATCGCGGATCTGCGCACCAATAGAAGTTCCTCCATAAACCGCCACCATATTGATGGAGGTTTTGAATTTTTTGAACAATTCCATTTCGGTAACGATCTGCATACAGAGTTCGCGGGTTGGACAAACAACCAGCGCCTGTGGGTATTTATCTGAGGTCGAAATAAGTTGTAAAAGGGGTAATCCAAAGGCAGCCGTTTTCCCGGTGCCGGTTTGTGCAAGTCCCACTAAATCAGTAGTTCCGCTGAGAAGAATAGGAATCGCTTTTTCCTGAATCGGGGTAGGGTTTACAAATCCAAGGGCCGTCGTCGCTTTAACCAGTTGCTCATCAAGTCCTAACCCATCAAATGTTATCATATATCAAAATTTGCGCAAAGGTAAGATTTTAAACCCACTACATTTGCAGATTATGAAACTAGACTTACTGGCAATCGGTGTCCATCCAGACGATGTAGAGCTGGGTTGTTCTGGCACCATTATCAATGAAATAAAGAAAGGCAAGAAAGTTGGCATAGTAGATCTGACCCAGGGAGAACTTGGAACCCGCGGAACTATCGAAACCCGCTATGCGGAAGCGGCTGAAGCGGCAAAAATTCTGGGAATCCATGCAAGGGAAAATCTGAAAATGAGGGATGGCTTTTTTGCCAACGATGAAAAACATCAGTTGGAACTGATCCGCATTATTCGGAAATACCAGCCGGAGATTGTATTGGCAAATGCATTGGAGGATCGCCATCCGGATCATGGAAGGGCGGGTAAACTGATTGCGGATGCCTGTTTCCTGGCGGGATTGGTCAAGATAGAAACCAGAGATGAGGAAGGCAGGATCCAGGATCGCTGGCGGCCTAAATACATATTACATTATATCCAGGACCGGCTGCATGAACCAGATTTGCTGGTTGATATATCTGATGTGTTTGAGCAGCGGATGAAAGCAATCGAAGCCTATTCCACCCAATTCTATAACCCGGATATGGAAACAGAGGGACCAACAACCTATATTTCTACTCCCGATTTCAGGGAATCTGTGGTGGCCAGGGCCCGCATGCTCGGAAAAAGAATCGGAGTTCGTTATGCGGAAGGGTTCACTACACAGAAAACGCTGGGAATCAGTAGTCTGGACGCACTGATTCAAAATGAGACGTAAGATTAACAGTTCAAATGCTAAACACAAAATTAATGCGTGAATGTTTTTCGTACCTTCACGCATTAATTTTATTTCGAACCTGCTATTTTTCTCATGGTTACTCCAAAGTTTAGTTCTTCTGCCCAATCCTTTCATGCAGAATTGAAAAGACGTATCAATCAGTATTTTGACGAAAAGGGAAAGTCCACAACCGGTAACATGACCTTGTACACCAAGGCTATAATCTTATTGGTTGCCTTCGTATTTACCTATGTACACCTGGTATTTTTTACACCGGTAACATGGGTTGCGATCCTCGAATGCCTCCTGCTCGGAGGTATTGTTTCGGCAATTGGTTTTAACATTATGCACGACGGTGCACACGGAAGTTTCAGCAAATACAAATGGCTGAACCAGGTGGCTGCCTTCTCTCTGAATGTTTTGGGTGGAAGTAGTTTTATGTGGAATGTAAAACACAATGTGATCCATCACGCCTATACAAATGTGGATGGACTCGATGACGATATCGATATCCAGCCCTGGATGCGCATGAGTACCACTCAGCCTAAATACAAGTTTCATAAGTACCAGCATCTCTATTTCTGGCTGCTGTATTCACTGTTGTATATCCTCTGGATTTTTGTACTGGATTATAGTAAATATTTTGCCAGCAAGATTGGTAGTATGCCATTGAAGAGAATGAAATTCAGTGATCATATTACTTTCTGGGCGTTTAAAGTATTTAATCTTTTCCTTTATGTAGGATTGCCGATTTATATGGTAGGTTTCCTGCCCTGGCTGGTAGGTTTCCTGGTATTCACCATGTTCGCCGGATTGGTACTCAGTATCGTATTCCAGTTGGCGCATACGGTTGAGCATACTGCATTCCCGGTTCCTGATGCCGCAACAGGCAGACTGGAAGATGAATGGGCGGTTCACCAGTTGAAAACCACTGCCAATTTTGCGACTAATAATAAGGTAGTATGCTGGCTGGTAGGCGGATTGAATTTCCAGGTGGAACATCACCTCTTTCCGAAGATTTCGCATGTGCATTATCCGGAAATCAGTAAAATCATTAAGAAAGCCTGCGCTGAGTACGGTATTCCCTATATTGAATATCCGAAAACAAGGCTGGCGATCGCTTCGCATGTATCCTTCCTGAAGCAGATGGGACGTTCCTGATAATCATCGGGGAACTCTTCTTACATTTGGCGCTCTAAATTCAACAGCATGTCAACTGTAAGGGTGGGAATGGTACAAATGACTTGTACCGCCAACAAGGAAGAAAATTTACAAAAAGCTATAGCGGGAGTTAAACAGGTTGCGGAAAAAGGCGCTCAAATCGTCTGCCTCCAGGAACTGTTTACCTCCCTTTATTTTTGTGATGTGGAGGATTATGCCAATTTTGAATTGGCTGAATCCATACCCGGACCTTCTACTGATCGCCTGAGTGCAGTTGCGAAAGAACTGGGTGTTGTAATCATTGCAAGTCTCTTTGAAAAAAGAGCGCAGGGATTGTATCACAATACGACTGCAGTGCTGGATTCGGATGGATCCTATCTGGGCAAGTATCGCAAAATGCATATCCCGGATGATCCTGCTTATTACGAAAAATTTTACTTTACCCCGGGTGATCTCGGATACAAAATCTTCAAAACCAAATTTGCAACCTTCGGCGTTTTGATCTGCTGGGATCAGTGGTATCCGGAAGCGGCAAGAATAACTGCATTAATGGGTGCAGAGATTCTGTTTTATCCAACGGCAATCGGCTGGGCTACTTCACAGGATGAAGCCACAAATACCGAACAATACAATGCGTGGCAAACCATTCAGCGCAGTCATGCAGTAGCCAATGGTGTGCATGTGGTAAGTGTGAACAGGGTTGGGTTTGAGCAGGATGGCGCCATGAAATTCTGGGGAGGATCCTTTATCAGCAATCCATTTGGTACTGTATTGTACCAGGCATCGCATGAACTGGAAGAAGTGCAGGTAATGGAGATAGATTTATCCAAAACGGACCGGTACCGGACACACTGGCCATTTATGCGCGACAGAAGAATTGATTCCTATCAGCCCATCACCAAAAGATATATCGATGAATCCTAAGACACCGGCAGAACTGGGTTATTATTTTCCCGCTGAATTTGCCTTGCACCGTGCAACCTGGTTAAGCTGGCCGCATAAGGAAGCGAGCTGGCCGGGCAAGATTCATACCATCTTCCCTTACTACGCTGAGTTTGTAAAATGGCTGGCCAAAAGCGAACGTGTATGCATCAACGTTAGAGACGAGGCTATGAAGGCATTTGCGCTGTCGCACCTTGAAAATGCCGGTGTTGATTTGACAAAAGTTGATTTTTTCTTCTTTCCCACCAATGATGCCTGGTGCCGGGATCATGGTCCGGCTTTTTTGCTGAATCAGGACCCAAATCAGGCAAAAGCGGTTGTGGATTGGGGTTATAATGCATGGGGAGGGAAGTATCCTCCTTTTGATCTGGATGATGTGATACCAACCCGAATAGCAGAACATTTTGGACTCCCGGTTTTTCATCCGGGCATTGTAATGGAAGGAGGTTCGGTGGAGTTTAATGGGAAGGGAACAGTTTTGACAAGCACGGCCTGTTTACTGAATCCGAATCGCAATCCTTCCCTGAACCAGGAAAAGATTGAATGGTATTTGCAGCAATATTATGGCGTGCAGCAGGTATTGTGGGTAGATGAAGGAATTGTAGGAGATGATACCGATGGTCATATTGATGATACGGTTCGCTTTGTGAATGAAGACACGGTATTAACGGTGATTGAAGAAAACAAAGCAGATGAAAATTATGAGCTGTTGCAGACCAATCTAAAGCAACTGCAGCAGATGCGCTTACTCAATGGTAAGCAATTGAATATTGTAGAATTACCGATGCCGGATGAACTGGTATATGACGACCAGCGCCTGCCTTGTTCTTATGCCAATTTCTACATCGCGAATAACTATGTGATTGTTCCCACCTTTCGTTGTACAAAAGACGAGCGGGCATTACAAATCATACAGGATTGCTTCCCCGACCGAGAGGTTATCGGGATAGATTCCACTGAAATCATCTGGGGCCTGGGAAGTTTTCATTGTTTGAGCCAGCAAGAACCAATGGAAGTATGAATTATGAATTATGAATTATGAAGTGGGATTCGTCTCACTTCTCACTTCTCACGTTTCACGTTTCACGTCTGACGTCTCACATTCATTCAACGCACGCTAAGGAAATGTAAAAAGGATTTCTTTCCAGGATTAAATTTTTGTGCATTCGCAACCTTGGCTGGTCTTTTGGGTTATGCTTTCCTGAATAACCTACAATCAGCAGATCACCAGGGCCCGGTGAAATTATTTCAGTCAATCATGTTATCCACCAGGAGTGGGTAATCAACGGGTAATTAATCTCAACAATTAAAAAACATTTTATGAAAAAGTTTTTCCTTTTCATGGTAATTGGTGCTGCCTCTGTTTTTTCAGTAAACGCACAAAGTAAAGACATCGTTGGAGTGGCTGCAGGAAGTGCAGATCACAGCACGCTGGTGGCCGCTGTTAAAGCAGCTGATTTAGTAGGAACCTTGCAGGGAGCCGGACCTTTCACTGTATTCGCTCCTACCAATGCGGCATTTGGCAAATTGCCATCCGGAACTGTAGATGGCCTGTTAAAGCCTGAGGCAAAGCCGGCACTTACTAAAATCCTTACCTATCATGTAGTGGCAGGTATACTGGATGCCGCTGCGGTAGTGAAAGCCATCCAGTCTGGCGGTGGTAAAGCCGTTTTGTCAACTGTTAGCGGAGGTAAATTGACAGCTACGCTCGATGGAGGTAGAGTAAAATTAACCGATGAAAACGGCGGGACTTCCTGGGTAACTGCAACCGATCTGCAGGCAACCAATGGAGTGATCCATGTGATAGATAGTGTGGTACTACCGAAATAAGTAGGGGCTATTTTTCCATTTGGATAAATAATTCAGCATCTCTTCGGGGAGGTATGGAGTTGTAACAGGGCTCCATGCTTCCCTTGCTGAATTTTTGGGAAAAGAGTGGCTCGTATTCTTCCCTTGATCCGCCAAAAGGTGGTCCGCCCTGAAAGTCCCGATTGAAAAGTAATCCTACCAGCTTGCCGCCAGGAGAAAGTAATTCATGCATTTTTTCTACATAGCAGGAACGCAGGGTTGGATTCAGTGCACAAAAAAAGGTTTGCTCAATGATCAGGTCATATACACCCGAATGCTCAAAAAAATCACCGGTGTAAATCGTAAGTTCTTTCCCTGCATGAGGTGCGAATTTTTGGGATAGCATCTCGGTGAGAGCTGGCGCTATGTCAATAACGGTGATGTTTTGAAAACCATTTTCCAGCAAATAAGCAACTTCATAGCCGTTTCCGCAACCAGGAATTAATATTCGTTTGTTCTTATCCGTTAGCTGATCAAAATAGGATGTCAGGGGAGGAGCGGCATAGCCGATATCCCATCCGGTGTCGGCATTGCGGTAGCGGTTATTCCAGTACTGGCAATCGAGCTGGGAAGTCATGTATCAAAGCTACGGGTAATCCAAATTGCAGAAATAAGCTGCTGAAAATTAAATAGTTGCAAAGTGAACCAATTTTTTTGCAAAAAATAGCTAACAAACGTTAGTCGGACTGTTTTTTCGGTTATTTTTGCTCCACTTTAAGCGTATCCGATGCAGTTTCAGTTGACAGAAGAACAATTGATGATTCAAAAAGCGGCCCGGGATTTTGCACAGCAACAATGTTTGCCGGGTGTGATTGAGCGCGACGAAAAACAACAGTTTCCCAAAGAGCAGATTCTGCAATTGGCAGAGCTCGGTTTCATGGGAATGATGGTTGATCCAGCCTATGGTGGTGCCGGAATGGATACCATCAGTTATGTGCTGGCAATGGAAGAGATCAGTAAAGTGGATGCCAGTGTGAGTGTTTGTATGAGCGTAAACAACAGCCTGGTATGCTGGGGATTGGAAACTTTTGGAACAGAAGAACAGAAGCAAAAATACCTTACCCCATTGGCGCAGGGAAAAAAAGACGGCGACTTGTATATCGGGGCCTTTTTGTTAAGTGAACCGGAAGCAGGAAGTGATGCCACTTCACAACGTACCACAGCGGAAGACAAAGGTGATTACTACCTGTTGAATGGTACTAAAAACTGGATCACCAATGGATCATCTGCCTCTGTTTACCTCGTTATTGCGCAAACAGATGTTGCCAAAGGTTCTTCCGGCATTAATGCTTTTATCGTTGAAAAAAACTGGCCCGGCGTAAGTGTTGGTGCCAAAGAAAATAAAATGGGGATCCGCGGCAGTGACACACACAGTATCTCTTTTTCAGATGTAAAAGTGCCAAAGGAAAACCGGATTGGTGCGGATGGATTTGGATTTAAATTTGCCATGAAAACCCTTGCGGGCGGACGAATTGGAATTGCCGCGCAGGCTCTTGGAATCGCAAGTGGTGCATATGAACTGTCTGTTGCGTATGCCAAACAGCGGAAAGCATTTGGTAAGGAAATTATGCATCACCAGGCTATTCAGTTCAAACTGGCGGATATGGCAACCAAAGTGGAAGCAGCCCGTCTCTTATGTCTGAAAGCTGCCTGGGAAAAGGATAACGGTATCGACTATACGACAAGTAGTTCAATGGCCAAAGTGTATGCCTCCGAAGCAGCTATGTGGATCAGCACGGAAGCTGTACAGGTACACGGTGGCTATGGTTATGTTAAGGAATATCACGTTGAGCGATTGATGCGCGATGCCAAGATTACCCAGATCTATGAGGGTACATCCGAAGTACAACGCATTGTAATTGGTCGCTCCGTACTAAAATAGGTTTGGTTTTGCTTGCTTGAGCGCCTCTTCGAAAGAAGGGCGCTTTTTTTATGGTCAAAGGTCAAAGGTGAAAAGTGAAACTTTTCACCTTTCCGTACCTTCGCACCATGTCTGTCAACCTTACTCAATACCAGAAAATTCAAAAAGAATGTGCTGCTGCAAATGCGTTGCTGGTGGCGGTAAGCAAGATCAAACCGGTGTCGGATATAAAAGCTTTGTACGATGCGGGGCAGCGGGATTTTGGTGAAAATTATGTGCAGGAACTGGTTGATAAACAGGTACAGTTGCCGGAAGATATCCGCTGGCATTTTATCGGTCACCTCCAATCCAACAAAGTTAAATACATAGTTCCCTTTGTATACCTCATCCATGGGGTGGACAGTCTCAGGCTCCTAAAGGAAATCAGCAAACAGGCTGTAAAGCTCAACCGGCGCGTGAATTGCCTGCTCCAGGTTCATATCGCGCAGGAAGAAACCAAATTCGGGCTGGATGAGGCAGAGTTACAGGAACTGGTGGCATCCGTTACCGCTAGTCCGGAGGCGTTTGAAGGGGTTCAAATTCGAGGGTTGATGGGGATGGCTTCCTTTACCGAAAACGAGGCGCAAATCCGCCAGGAATTCAGGCAATTGACAGGGTTGGCTAACAAATACCTGGCTGCGATCCTTCCTGATAGAAATAGTAAAATACTGAGCTTTGGAATGAGTGGCGACTATACCATTGCGCTGGAAGAAGGTTCTACACTGGTTCGAATCGGAAGCCTGCTCTTTGGTGCCCGCAACTAAGGGTTTTATCCTCCGCGAAAAGGCCGTAAATTCGCCCTTCCAAAGGAATCATTACGTATGAGCGACATCAAGAAAGACGAAGAGAAAGGCCTCAATTTTATTGAAGAGATCATTGAAGCAGATTTAGCTGCCGGTAAATACAACTCCATCATCACCCGTTTTCCCCCGGAACCGAACGGGTATCTGCACATCGGGCATGCTTCCAGTATCTGCCTGAATTTCGGCCTCACCCTGAAATACCCGGGTTATACGAATCTCCGGTTTGATGATACCAATCCGGTTACCGAAGACACAGAATATGTGGAAAGTATCAAAGAGGATATCAAATGGCTGGGTTTTACCTGGAAAAATGAACTTTTTGCGTCTGATTATTTTGATCAGCTCTACGCATTTGCAATAAAACTCATTAATAAGGGATTGGCCTATGTAGATGATTCTACCTCTGAGGAGATCGCTGCCATGAAAGGTACTACCACCCAGCCTGGCGTGAATAGCCCTTATCGGGATCGGTCTGTTGAAGAAAACCTGGATTTATTCGCCCGCATGAAAGCTGGTGAATTTCCAGATGGGAGTCGCACGCTGCGGGCAAAAATCGATATGGCACATCCCAACATGATCATGCGCGATCCGGTGCTCTATCGTATTAAACATGCTCACCACCACCGTACTGGTGATGCATGGTGCATTTATCCGATGTATGATTTTGCGCATGGCCAATCGGATTCCATAGAGGAAGTAACACACTCTCTGTGTACCATGGAATTTGTACCACATCGTGAACTGTATGACTGGTGTATAGAAAAACTGGAGATTTATCCTTCCCATCAATATGAATTCGCACGTCGTAACCTGAACTACACGGTTACGAGTAAACGAAAATTACTGCAACTCGTAAATGAGAAACATGTTACAGGTTGGGATGATCCGCGTATGCCTACTATTTCCGGTTTGCGCAGAAGAGGTTATACCCCTTTCAGCATCCGCGATTTCTGTGACCGTATCGGTATTGCTAAAAGGGAGAATATGATTGATGTATCCCTCCTGGAATTTTGTGTGCGGGAAGACCTGAATAAAAGCGCGCTGCGCCGCATGGTGGTTTTTGATCCGGTTAAAGTGATTCTAACCAATTATCCGGAAGGGCAGGAAGAAATGCTGCAAAGCGAAAACAATCCGGAAGCGGAAACAGTAACGCATCGCGATATTCCATTCTGCAGGGAATTGTATATTGAACGCGAAGACTTTATGGAAGTACCACCAAAGAAGTTCTTCAGGCTGGCACCCGGACAAATGGTGCGACTCAAAAGCGCCTACATCATCCGTTGCGATGAAGTGGTGAAAGATGCTGCCGGAACTATTACCGAACTGCATTGTTCGTATATCCCTGAGAGTAAGAGTGGCTCCGATACCTCCGGTATAAATGTAAAAGGCACCCTGCATTGGGTTAGTGCCAAACATGCGGTATCTGCAGAAGTAAGATTATATGATCGTCTTTTCAGAGTGGAAGATCCTTCCAGTGAAGAAGGCGATTTCAAATCCTATATCAACCCCGACTCATTACAGGTGATCGATCACGTTTATGCAGAGCCTGCTTTGCTCAAATCCAGTTTTGACGAGCGCTACCAGTTCCTGCGTAAAGGCTATTTCTGCCTGGATAAAGATACCAGTGAAGAAAAGCTGGTCTTCAACCGCACGGTTACCTTGAAGGATGCCTGGGCGAAAGAGCAGAAAAAAGGTTAAAACCCTTTTTTTGCAGGAGCCTGTCTCTGTTTCGCCTGGAGACTGGCATAATCAAATACCAGGTGGCAGAAGGCTTTTACACCTACATCCAGTTGACTGTCGTCGATGAAGAAATCCGGTGTGTGATGCCCGGGAGCTTTTGTGGGATCGGTTCCAACCGGCATGCCTCCCAAATTGAAAAACAGGGCAGGTGCTTTCTCACCGAAAAAAGAAAAGTCTTCCGCGCCGGTCGTCCAGGATTGTGTCTGCACTTTGTCTTTCCCAGCCGCTTTTTGCAGGGATGGAACCATCATAGCGGTTAAACTGGAATCATTATCTGTAACGAGGGTTTTGGTATCGATATCCACTTCAACAGTTGCACCACTGGCTTCAGCAATTTTCTCAGCAGTTTTTTTGATGCGGGCATGTACATCGCGTTGCATATCTGCATCGAGCGTACGGATCGTTCCTTCCAGTATTGCTTCTTCCGGAATGATATTACTGCGTACACCACTATGGAATTTTCCAACGGTAATCACCACCGGGGCTTTGACAATATTTTCCTGGCGACTTACAATTGTCTGCAATCCCGCTATGATTTGGGTACCTACCACTATTGGGTCAATGCTGCCCCAGGGAGCAGAACCATGTGCCTGTTTGCCTTTCACTTTGATGGTGAACCAGTCAGAGGATGCCATAAATGGACCTGGCTTGTATCGGATGCTGCCGCTTTCTGTATTGGAAGAGATATGCAAACCGAAAATCGCATCTACTTTGGGATTGTCCATTACGCCTTCTTTCACCATTAATGGTGCGCCGCCTTCTTCCTCACCGGGCGGACCTTCTTCTGCTGGCTGAAAGATGAACTTCACGGTACCTGCTATGTCTTTTTTCATGGCAGCCAATACCTCTGCCGTACCCATCAGGATGGCCACATGGCTGTCATGCCCGCAGGCATGCATAACCGATACTTCCTGCCCGAGATAATCTGCTTTCTGGGTGGATTTAAAGGGCAGGTTAGCTCTTTCTTCCACTGGCAACGCATCCATATCGGCGCGGAGCGCGATAACCGGACCAGGTTTGCCTCCTTTTAAAATACCCACCACACCGGTTTTTGCTACTTTATCCTGTACTTCAATTCCAAGGGAACGCAGGTGATTCGCGATGTATTCCATTGTTTTGAATTCGCGATTGCTCAGCTCGGGGTATTGGTGTATATGCCGCCGCCATTCAATCACTTTGGGCAGAACCTGTTTGGCTTTCGCCTGGATGGTTGCATCCAGGTTGCTTTGTGCCCCGGCTGTCAGGCAGAAGCTGGAAGCTGCGAGCAGAAGGGTAAGAAATCGAACCATGATGTGTGGATTAAGTTGGTCAGTAAGTTAAGAAAAATCAGCTAGCGATGTTCTCCGAATACGCCCCTGAGTTCATCAGCAATTTCTCCCAACGTGCATTTTTGTTCTACTGCCTCAATTACTGCAGGCATCAGGTTTTCACCGGAAGCCGCTTTGTCGTTCAGATTTTGCAGTACCTGGTCAACCATTGCCGGATTGCGGTTATTCTTTAAGGCATTCAGTTTTTCAATCTGTACCTGCCGTATGCTGTCATCCACCTTGAATATAGGAATGGAGGCTTCGGTATCAATCTGGAATTTATTGACACCCACAATGATCTTTTCACCGCTTTCGATCCCTTTCTGGTATTCATAAGCGCTACGCGCGATTTCCTCCTGCATGAAGCCCTGTTCAATGGCGGATACACTGCCTCCCATAGCATCAATTTTCGCTATCAGGGCCAGCGCTTCCTGCTCCAGTTGCGAAGTGAGCGACTCTACAAAATAGGAGCCTGCCAGGGGGTCCACAGTATCTGCCACACCACTTTCAAAGGCAACGATTTGCTGGGTTCTTAATGCGATACGGGCCGCTTCTTCAGTTGGTAAGGAAAGCGCTTCATCATAACCGTTGGTATGAAGGGATTGTGTGCCGCCGAGTACGGCAGCAAGAGTTTGTATGGTAACGCGACTGATATTATTCTGCGGTTGTTGCGCGGTTAGGGTACTTCCACCTGTTTGAGTATGGAAACGCAGCATCATGGCTTTGGGATCCGTTGCGCCCAGTTCTTTCATGATAGATGCCCACATTCGACGCGCAGCACGGAATTTCGCTACCTCTTCAAATAGATTGTTATGCGCATTGAAGAAAAAGGAGAGGCGTTTGCCAAAAACATTGATATCGAGGCCACGTTCAAGTGCGGATTTCACATAGGCTTTACCGTTAGACAAGGTAAAGGCAATCTCCTGAACTGCGGATGAGCCTGCCTCACGAATATGGTAACCCGAAATAGATATCGTATTCCATTTCGGCAGGGAATCACTGCACCATTCAAAGATATCGGTGATGATACGCATGGATGGTTTGGGTGGATAGATATAAGTACCGCGGGCCGCGTATTCTTTCAGAATATCATTCTGAATGGTACCACTGATTTTACTGAGATCGGCTCCCTGCTGTTTGGCCAGTGCTACATAAAATGATAGGAGGATAAATCCGGTGGCATTGATCGTCATGGAAGTGCTGACAGATTCAAGTGGAATTCCATTGAAGAGTACATTCATATCTTCCAGGCTATCGATCGCTACACCTACTTTCCCTACTTCCCCTTCTGCCATGGCATGATCACTGTCGTATCCGATTTGTGTTGGCAGATCAAATGCAACCGAAAGTCCGGATACTCCCTGCGACAATAAATAGTGATAACGTTTGTTGCTTTCTTCGGCAGTAGAGAAGCCGGCATACTGCCGCATGGTCCAGGGCTTACCAAGATACATATCGGGCTGGACACCCCGGGTGTAGGGAAACTGCCCCGGTTGCTCTAGCCCATTGAAGTTTTCAGGAAGATCACCCGGATAATAAACCGGTTTAATTTCTATTCCGCTATCTGTGATGATTTTTTTTTCTGACATGGCATGCTTCGTTAGGAGAATCAACTCAAAATTTTCTTGGCTTCATAGCTCAGCGCTTCCTGCACCAGGCTGTGCATGGAACCCTGCGGCTGATTCATTACAAATTCAATGATTTTTTTGTTGAATTCAGCCCCACTCATATCATCTGGCAGGATGGCCGCGAGCTGATTTACAATCATGATATTCTGCTCTTTCAGGTTACGAACTGCGTCCCAGGCAGCAGCACTCACATAAATCTGCTGAGATAGATTGTACTCAAATTCCTGTTTGATGGTTTGGGTCAGCAGTTGTTGCATCCCGCGTTTATCAAAAGACGGATCATTACTTCTGCTGATCAGGTTGGGCAGCGCAATGCGATCGGCCAGGATTACCAGCCGCTCATAGGCTGCCAGCTGCATTTGTTTGGACGCCCCTGCTGCCTGTTGTTCTTTACCGGTAGCGGCATCCACTTTCTGACTGATTTCGGCAATGGCCTTTTTGTCCTTGCGATAGAAATAAAGATAAAGACCAATAAATCCTAGTAACGCAATGCCGGCAATGATCCAAACAGTAGTGTTTTCCATATAAGCTTAACAATTAAGCAGCAAAAGTAACGGATTTACTTCACCCGACCGGTGCCACCCGACCGGTGGCACCGGTCGGGTGAAGTGAGCGAAATCCTTAAATTTGCAGTATGGAAACGACAACAGCAATTACACCGGTTACTATGACAGCAGGAGCTATCAGTGAGATCAGACGCTTAATGGAGGCTCCGGAATTCGACAACAGTCAGGTTTTACGCGTGGGCGTTAAAGGCGGTGGTTGTTCCGGTATGAGTTATATCCTCGGTTTCGATAAAATAGAAGAAGGCGATGTTCAGTTTAGTATTGATGGTATTCCCTGTACGATGACCAAATCCCATGGGATCTACCTGATGGGTATGGAAATCGACTGGCAGGACGGGCTCAACAATCGTGGTTTCACTTTTACCAATCCCAATGCCAGCAAGACCTGCGGATGCGGTACTTCCTTCGCTGTGTAATAGAATTGCATCAACCCCGGCGAAAGGAAAAGCCAACTCCAAGGGTATAATAAATGTCCTTGAAATCAATCATTTTCCCGCCGCCGCGTAGCTGGAAGCCCCCTACATCGATAATAGCACCTGCTTCCACCACCGGTTTTATGAATTGCTGATCGGTGTTTTTAATCCATTCAGATTCTACAAATCGTCCACTGTCGTTGTATTCATCTACCTGAATGGAGAGTTGGGAATAATTAATTCCCCCTCCGGCATACAACCATAAAGGGAATGCGATTTTTTTGGTAAGGCCCAGCATGCCGTCAAAATGACTGGTACGTGTTTCTCCGGTTGGGCGTACATCATTATAAACACTTCCATCAAGCATACCCTGGTCATTCACTGAATAAAAACTATTTCCCTGGAAGAGGTTCTCATTTGCGCGAACTGTTATGTACATACCCACTTTACGGTTATTGATAGTACCAAAAGATAATCCGATTGGAGCCAGGCTATCATACACATAAGCAATAAAGCCACGATTGGGTCTGCCATACCGGATTGCTTTTTTGTTGGCTGTTTTCATTGCTGTCTCCAGCGCCGGTGTACTACTGCAAATGGTCTTTACTTTCGTTAAATACGCGATGGATTGCTTTTGCGCAAAGGCTGTTTTTTTATCTTTTTCTTTATCAGCTGCAGCCTGGTAGGTATCGCACATGGTTTGACGGGCGACTGTGTTTTCTGAACCATTTGGATATTGTTTCATGTATTTACCGAAGTAATACTCCATGTCTTTGAAATTGTTTTCGGACGCAGCTTTATTTCCAAAACGGATCAGCGCACGCATCACAATTTCATCCGCTTCTGCTTTATGATTACGTAAAGTAGTGCCTTTCAAATAGTTCTCGAATGCTTCCAGTGTATTGGTCTTGCGGGTAGTTTGCCAGGCCAGTTCATCCTCTGCCAGTTTTTTCTGCGAACTGGCTTCTGCATCATTTGGCTGGAAACGAAGTGCAGTTGAGAAGTTGCTAATGGCTGTACTGTAATTTCCGTTTTTCATATTTTGTTTGCCTAATAACAGAGCCTCATTATAACCATTGATTTTGGTCATCTCCGGGGTACTGTTAATTCGCTTATATAAGGCCTGGGCACCAGGATCATTTGCCATGGCTGGATCTTTTAGAATTTCCAGCGCCTGCGGATAATTTTTTTGCTCAACATATAACTCAACTGCATTGAGTGCATACTCGGTTTTCATTTTATCAAGTTCCCAAAGCTTTTTCCACTCATCAGCAGCTCGTTTACTGCCCTGCTTTTCCTGTTTTTCGGCAAGTTCTAATACCTGGTTTGCTTGCCGGTACTCGTTGATCTCATTTTTTAATGATGAAATCAAGGCTTTTAACTCCGTATCGGCTAAGGGTTCTGCCTGTGCCAGGTATTCATTGGCCTTATCCGGCTGATTTAATTTCAGGAAGGCCATTGCAGTATAATAGTATCCATTCCCTTTGGTGGGATCTGCAATTACAAGATCAGGTGCAGTTACCACCACTTCATCCCAACGACCATTTTTGATATGATCTTTTATCTTTCTTTCAATGGAGAAAAAGTCATCAGTTTGTGCCATTGCCAGTATGCTGCATACCAGTAGAAGTCCGGTTAGAATTGCCTTCATATTTTGATAGTAATTGGATTAATTTATGATTTTATTCAGGAGCATGTCGTACCTGGTTTTGGATGAGCTTTTACGAAGCGCATCCATATCGGAATCTGATAAACCATTTACCCAGGAATGGTAATGGCCTTTATAGCTTACAGATTCTTCTTCACAGCCATAATAAACACTGTTATTGGCATGCAGGTTATCCATTGAGCCTACACAAGTAAGACGATTGTTGGCGATCAGGTTAAATTCTCCCTGGGCATCCCTGCCATAACAGGAACAACCTGCCTTTTCGCATGCTCTTAACAATCGGATTCGTTCATTATTTGCTTTGGCATCATATTCGGATTGTTTTTTCCTGTACACATCTGTTTTATTGTTTACCAGGCTGCCAAGCCGCTCCAGTGATGCAATGCGTGCTGTATGTGCATCCTGCAGAATTTTTCGTTTCGTTGTAAATGCATTCCGTAATCCTTTCAATGCCTCTTCCTGTATGGATGAGAGGTTTACTGTCAACTCCCACATTTTATCTTCAGCTTGCTTTATTTCTGCCAGCAGCTGCCGGCGATCTGTTGAATATTTTTCTTCATATGCCTGTATTTCACTCACCTGCTGACTGATCCGGTTCTCAAGCTCCTTGCTGTTGGCATCCATTACCGTTTTTTCCTCTGCTGTTAATTTGGTGTTTAATTGGAGCTCAGATTTGATAGTGGATAATTTTGTTCTGAGTGCGTTTAATTCGGAACCTAATCTGCTGATCCGGTCCTTGTGTAATTGATCCAGTTCATTGATGCGACTCCGGTTCGTGGTTATTTTCTCATTGAGTTGTTTTTTATCCTGCTCTACTTTTTTCGCTACTTTTTCTTTCAGTTCACTCACAGCTTTTGCCTCTTCCTGTTGCAACTCACTTAGTTTAACGTTGATGATATTAATACGGTCTTCCGCATAATGTTTCTCAGCCAGCGTTCGTAATATTTCATCCACCCAGGTCAGGGTAATTGATTTTGCTTCCTGAACAACTTTATCCTTGTAGTCTTTACTTAAGGCTACAATTTTTGCGCGCATGTCATCTGTTTTACCACGCAGATCATTCATTTGTTTATCAATGTCTGCCCGCTTTCTGGTAAACTCATTTTCCTCTGTCTGGAATTTTTTGATCAATTCCTCCTGGGCTGCGATCAGTCGATCGTATTCAGCCATCTTACTATCAATATGTTCTTGGGTTGCCGGAACAGATACACCATTCACCCTGCGTAAATGCCCCTGGTAGGTCTCAGAACCTCCTCTCTCAATTTCGGATTTGGGTCTTTTACACTGACTGCAATAGAGTCCACTGCGAAGTTCTTTGAGTGCATTTGCTTTCTCCGCAATCAGGTCATTCAGTTTCTTTTTTAGCGATAGTAGCTTTTGATTTTCCGCATCGTAGGACTCAAGGTGCTGTCGATTGAGGGAAGCAATTTTTTCATCGTTAGCCTGGATGGTATTTGCCAGGCTTTCTATGGTAGACAATGTACCTGCACCAGCCGTTTGGGCAAGCAGTTGCAATGGGGTGCCCGCCAGTATGGCAGCCACCAGCATACTAATCAGTTTCATCGGCAAAGGGTTGAACTAACATCAACGGCTAAACGCAGATTTTATTTTAACTTATCATGATCAGGCGGATTAAAATTGTATAAATAAAAAAGGCTGCCTCAATTGAGACAGCCTTTTTGATATTAAAATATTCTATTACGCTTTCGCTGCAGCTGCAGGAGCAGACTCCATTACCTCGTTGGAATCACCTCCCAGTGGCTTGCTTTTACCGAAATCCACCAGGATCGGAGCAGCCACAAAGATGGATGAATACACACCGGTGATCACACCAATCAACATCGCAAAGGCGAATCCTTTGGTTACCTCACCACCTACCAGGAAGAGGATCAGGATGGTCAGGAATACCGTAACAGATGTCATGATGGTTCTGCTTAAGGTATCATTGATGGATTTGTTGATGATCTGTGCACGGGTGGCATTCTTCATCAGGTGACTGTTTTCACGGATCCGGTCAAACACGATCACCGTATCATTCGTAGAGAAACCGATTACCGTCAGGATAGCCGCGATAAAGTGCTGATCAATCTCCAGAGAGAACGGCACGATATCCTTAAAGAAGGAGAACACAATCAGTGTTACCAACGCATCGTGAATCAATGCCACGATTGTACCGAAAGAATAGCGCCAGTCGCGGAAACGAATCAGGATATACAGGAAGATACCCAGCAATGACCAGAAAGTGGCCCATTTAGCACCTTGCTTCAAGTCATCCGAAATAGTGGGAACTACTTTCTTGGAACCCTGCTTGTATTTGGTATCAAAAACTTCTGCAGTAGTATTGGCAGGCAGGTAGTTTTTCAATCCTTCAAACAGTTTGGCCTGCACTTGTTCATCCACTTCCGGTCCACCTTGTTCAATCAGGTAATCGGTAGTAATATCCAGCTGGTTGGAACCGCCATATGTTTTGATGATGGGTGTGCTTCCCAGTACTTTCTCCAGATCATTTGCTACGTCAGCAGTAGAAACCGGCTTGTCAAACTTCACGATGAAACTACGTCCACCACTGAATTCAACACCCTGGTTAAAACCGTTGATCAAAGCACCAATACCAAGTGCCAGGATAATGGCAGAAATAGCATAGGTAACTTTCCGCACTTTCACGTAATCGAAATTCGCATTCTTGAAGAGGTTGCGACTGATACCAGTGAAATATTTGAAGTGACGATTTTTATTGGTCCAGAAATCAGTTACCAGGCGGGAAACCAGGATACCGCAGAACAGGCTCAGTAACAAACCGAGGATCTGTGTGGTTGCGAATCCAAGTACCGGACCCAGACCGAAATAGAACAGAATAAAGGCAGTAATCAAAGAAGTAAGGTGACCATCCAGGACAGGCGCCAGAGAGCGGCTATAACCATCATTTACAGCCTGCTGGTAAGATTTACCTCTTGTCAGTTCATCCTTGATACGCTCAAAGATCACCACATTGGTATCCACCGCCATACCGATGGTCAATACCAGACCCGCAATACCAGGAGCTGTCAGCGTTGCATTCAACGAACTCAGAACACCCACGGTAAAGAGCAGGTTCAACATAAGTGAAATATTGGCAACCCATCCGGCAGTGTTGTAATACACCAGCATCAGGATGAAGATCACTGCAAAGGAAATAAGGAAAGAAAGAGAACCACCGGAGATGGCTTCCTGTCCGAGTGTTGGTCCAACTACCTGCTCCTGAACGATTTTCGCAGGCGCATCCAGTTTACCGCTTTTCAGGATATTGGAAAGATCCTGACCTTCCTGAACAGAGAACGAACCGGAAATCTGTGAATTACCACCAGTGATGGGTTCATTTACATTGGGAGCTGAGTAAACGATATCATCCAGGACAATCGCAATAGCGCGACCAACATTATCGCCGGTCATCTTTGCCCAGATTTTTTCACCCTGCTTGCTCATGGTCATGTTTACCGTAACCTGGTTGGTAACCGGGTTGAAGTCCTGGAAGGCATCGGTAATATTCTCTCCTTCGAGTTTGGCTTTTTCAGAACCGGGAACAGTTTTAATTGCATAGAGTGCAACAAAATCCTGCACTTTTCCATCTGCATTTTTCTCCGGCATGCCAAAGAGGAACTTCACATCACCGGGCATATTATTCTGAACTACGGGGTTCTTCAGATAAGACATTGCCAGTGCTGTATCTTTCGTTGCAACGTAACCGAGGTTAGGCGCAAAGATCATACGGCCATCCTGACCCTGCTGAGGTGGAATAAACTGGATAGTTGCCAGCAGCGGGTTGGCTGCACGGGCTGCTTCCGGAGTCTGCGCTGCCGCAGTCTTGGAGGTATCACCACTCTTCAACACATTGGCAAGGGAAGTAGTATCAGCTGCTTTTGCAGTTGTATCAACAGCTGCAGGTTTTGCAACAGTGTCAGTTGTAGATGTTCCTTTCAGGTAAGCAGCCAGGGCTTTGTCAGAAGCTTCCAGGCTACGATCCAGTTCACCAATATTATATACTTCAAAGAACTGCAGGTTGGCAGTAGACTGAAGGTATTTACGAACCCGCTCAGGATCACTTGCACCAGCCAGTTCCACAGTAATGATACCCTTGGTTTCATCCAGTGAAATATTCGGCTGTGCAACCCCGAACTTGTCGATACGCTTGGTTAACACATCATAAGTCTGCTTCATGGCTGCGGTAGCCTGTTCGCGGATATAGCTAACAACAGCTTCATCCGATGCATCCACTTTCAATTTGTTGCGGGTGCTGTTGGCAAACAGAGGAGCCATTTTAATACCCGGATTCACTTCTTTGAAAGATTGTGCAAACAGGGAAATGAAATCCGCATCAGAATTTGCCTTTTTGCGGGTTGCTTCATCAATCGCTTTTTTCAGGTTCGCATCAGCAGGATTGTTGCTCAATCCTTTGATCAGTCCGTCCAGCGCAACATCCATCGTTACGTTGATACCGCCCTGCAAATCCAGTCCCAGCAGCAATTCGTTCTCTTTTGCTTTCTGGTAAGTGTGACCCCACCAGGTAATTTTTTCATTGCGGGTGCTGTCCTGCAGACGGCGAACCGTAGATTTCTTGATCTCATTCAGCGTGTCCTGGTACTGGAGTTGAAGTTCCTGGTTACCGGGATACTTTTGTTCTGGTTTAGGGTAGGTGTTTACATACCGCTGTGCCTTTTCTTCGATGCCTTTCTCATGCTGATTTACGAACCAGGTAAAAGACAACTGGTACAGGGAAATCAGAATCAAAAAAGCGGTAAAGATGCTCACGAGTATTCTCATCGCAATACTTGTTTCGTTTTTTGTAGTTTTTTAAAGAGTGGCAAATATAGGATTTCGGATGAAATATTGACAGGGTGGGAGTTTATTGCTGCCTGAACCGGAAAAATTCCGGAATTTGTGCCTCCTGGAACTAAAAAGAAACTATGAGTTGGAGGAATACGATCCTGGCGGGATGGATTAGCTGCCTGGCGCTGGCAGGCTGCCTGAAGCAGGAAGACAAAACCGGTGAGGGGCCCAAAACCAATATCCTGCTGGTGAATGCTGCCCTGGATGCGGCGGAAGTGAACCTGCTCCTGGATGGAGAACCACTTTCACCGGCTGATCTGGCCTTTGGGGAAGCCAGCGTGGAGGCGGAAAATGGCTACATAAAAGCACGTCCGGGTATTCAGACTGTTGGATGGAAGATTGGAGGAGAAACGATTATAAATGATAAGTTTTTGATCTGGAACCCGAACAGTTATTATACTGTACTTCATTTTGATACTGCTGTGAATGGGTTTGGGCGATGGACTATTATAGAAGATGATCCCGAATTCTCTGATACCCTGGCAAAAGTTCGCTTTATTAATTGTGTGGCGGGTCCTGATTCTCTCAGTTTATGGCTGATCAACAGCGATGATACCCTGCAGGTCTCCAACCGGCGGGCCTTTCTGGAAGCAACCGGCATCATCGGAACAGCATTTACGACAAAGGTATTTCCAGGTACCTGGAGGTATGAGTTGATCGATAAAAATAATGCGGTACTGGAAACGGCCGAATTGCTGCTGACCCGGGGAGAAGTATACAGTTTTATCGGAATAGGAGAAACCGGATCAACGGGGACGAAGCAGCCTCGTACACTGGTGGTTCGTCAAAAGAAATGACCGGAATAAACGGGCCATTTTGTATTTTTACCAATTGTCAAGCAATCATTCATAAACAAACCAATTTAGCAACACAAAATGTCTTTATCATCCCGGTTGCAGCGCTTTAGCGAACCCGAAACGCTGCGAATGGCCAAAATGGGCCGTGAACTTCGTGCCAAAGGATTTGATGTAATTGATCTGAGTTTAGGTGAACCTGATTTTGATACACCTGAGCACATCAAGGAAGCAGCAAAAAAAGCAGTAGATGAAAACTGGAGCCATTATCCTCCGGTAGCAGGTTATCCTGATCTGCGGGAAGCGGTATGTACCAAGCTGAAACGTGATAACAACCTCGACTATAAACCCGAGAACATCCTGGTATCTACAGGAGCCAAGCAAAGTATCGCCAACCTGATTATGGCATTGGTGGATACGGGTGATGAAGTGATCATACCAACACCTTATTGGGTATCCTATTCTGAAATTGTGAAGATGTCAGAAGGTGTACCTGTGATGATCCGCACTTCTGCAGCATCCGGATACAAAGTGACTGCAGCAGAAGTAGAAGCGGCGATTACGCCTAAGACCAAACTCTTCATGTTTTCTTCTCCCTGCAACCCTACCGGTGCTGTATATACGAAGGAGGAGTTGTCGGCTTTGGCTGACGTATTCCGAAAGCATCCTCAGGTTTATATCATGAGTGATGAGATCTATGAATACATCAATTATGTGGGCAAACATGAGAGCATCGCGCAGTTTGATGATATCAAGGATCGTGTGATTATTATCAATGGATTAAGCAAGGGCTTTGCGATGACCGGCTATCGTTTGGGCTTTATTGCCGGCGCACCGGAGATAGTGAAAGCCTGTGAAAAAATACAGGGACAAATCACCAGTGGTGCCAACGCAGTTACACAGCGTGCAGCGATCGTTGCACTCACAACTGACCTGGCTCCCAGTAAAGCGATGGTGAAAGAGTTTGCAGAGCGTAAGAAGGTAATAATGGCGCGACTTGCAGAGATTCCAGGAATCACCTGCAATGAGCCGGATGGAGCATTTTATGTGTTTCCGGATATCAGTTCCTATTTTGGAAAATCTGATGGTACCACTACGGTAAACAATTCAGATGAACTTTGTTTTTACATACTCGAGAATGCACATGTAACAACCGTTACAGGTAAAGCATTCGGAGAAGATAAATGCATACGCATCGCGTACACGAATAGCCTGCCTAAGATAGAAGAGGGGATGGCAAGAATTAAAGCGGTGTTGGGGAAGTTGAAGTGAGACGTGAGACGTTAGATGTGAGATGTGAGACGTCAGACGTGAGAAGTGAAAAGATAAAACACCCGACGGGCATCCGTCGGGTGTTTTATTATCGCATGACTAATTTTCGGATGCAGTTATTTCTGGTGTCTGCGATGATCAGATTGCCATCCATGTCCATCGTTATTCCTGAAGGGTCATTAAATTCAGCCTGTAGCGGAGGTCCGTTTTTTAATCCCTTGTTCCCGGTACCGGCAATGGTAGTTACCCTGCCATCCGGACTAATTCGTTTGATTGCATTGTAGCCGGATTCAACATAATAAATGGTTCCCTTTGAATCGGAGGTTATTCCGGCAACTCCGTTTATCCAATGCCAGGGTCCATTGGGTTTTGAAAAGGTTGTAACCTGCGCATCTATTGTTGACAATCGGAGATAAGAGCCATCGGATACAATAAACCCTTTAACCGGGTCCCAATGCATATAGGAAGGGGATGTAAATCCTGCTTCGGACCCTTTGCCATCCACATGGCCTGTTACAGTTCTGCCAGCAAATAGTTTGTGTTCTTCTCCTTCTTTCATGTAATAGATGTTATTTCCCTTGGTAAAGAAAAGTGTATCCCCTTTTATCAAAACATCTTTCATATAATCCGATAGATTCCTGAAAACAGTACTTACCATTCCAGCCCTATTAATCTTCCGGATAGCAAAATTGTCAAAATCCACTACAAATAAATCTCCTGCATTATTTATCGTCATACCAGCTAACAGGTAAAACTTAGCCTGATTGCCGGGTCCATCCAAAAAGCCCTGTGGTTTTGAACCCGCAAAAGTGGACACCATTCCACTGTTATCTATTTTCCGAATGCAATAATTCCACTGATCGGTGATAAAAATTTCATTGTTTTTATTCACAGCCAGATCCTTCGGAAAATAAAACAAGGCCTGTTGGCCCGTTCCATCGCGGTATCCCGCCTGAATGGATCCTGCAATGGTCGTTACGGATAGCGCAGATGGCATATAGGTGAACGGAACCGTGGAGGTTCCCGATGCTTTACAACTTGTAATGGTAACCAGTCCCGTCGAGTTTTTATCATCCGGTACAATAACGCTGGCAGTAGAGGGTGTCATCGATACAATGGTGGCTGAAATGCCATTCAGTTTAATGGAATTTTCCCCTTCACCCGGACAAAAATAATCTCCGATAATTTTAATGGTATCGCCGGCTTCCCCAAAGGCAGGTTCAATAGCGCGTATGACTGGGGTAAGATAGGTGAACTTCTCTTCGGATTCCGCTACTTCATTTCGAACGCTGATCTTAACAATGCCGGAACAGTTTGGGTTATCCGGGATGACCACAACAATACTGTTATAATAAGACTCAATAACCTGTACGGGTAGATTATTTATATATACTTTGTTCTTGTTATTATCCAATTCAAATTCACCACCAACAATATTGACAAGCGTTCCTTTTCTCCCTTCTGTTGGTTGAATAGAACTGATATGAAGTTTAACCCGATCATCGGAGGGTTTCTTGCAGGAAAAAAGAAAAGAAATAGATAACATAAAAAGTTGTTGAAAAATCCAGGGTAACGAAACACGCATGTTGGTTGGAATTACATGCAAGACTATAAAATAAATCAGATAAATACTAGCGCTTTAAAAACTTCTCATGTAATGCCAATACCTGCGGCAGCACTAATTGCTGATCGTCGTTCACCACCACAAAATCACAAAGTCTCATTTTTACAGATTCTTCTATCTGGTTGGCCATGCGCTGGAGTACCTGCTCGCGGGTTACATTGTCACGTTGCATAACACGATGGATCCGGAGGGCTTGGGGCGCATACACGCCAATTACATAATCCAGTTCATTCTGTGTGCCGGATTCAAAGATCAGGGCTGCTTCTTTAATAGCGTAGGGCGTTGTTTGCCGGTTCATCCAGTCTTTGCCATACTTTATGGTAGCAGGATGAACCAGGGCATTGAGTGCCTCGAGTTTGCTTCTGTCTTTAAAGACAAGGGAGGAAATATAGAAACGGTTGAGGGTACCGTTGAGGTAGGCTTCGGGACCGAATAATTCGGTTATGGATGCCCGTAAGGCGGGGTCATTTTTCATCAGGCTTTTAGCGGCAGTATCAGCATTGTAAACCGGGATGCCCAGGTGCTCAAACACCTTTGCTACCATTGATTTACCACTGCCGATACCGCCGGTTATGCCTATTTTCAACATTATGCTTTCTCAGCAGGAGCTGTTTTGTTGATATTCTTGGTCCACTCCAGTGAAATAGCAGATTTTTCAATCTTCATATAACTGCCAGGAGAAGTTTCCAGCTGAATGGTACCGTCTTCATTTACTTTATTAACAGTACCATGAATACCCGCGATGGTTACGATTTTATCGCCTTTCTGCATGTTTTCCTGGAAGGTCTTTGCTTCCTTTGCTTTCTTGGCCTGCGGACGAATCATGAACAGCCAGAATACGAGAATCATACCTCCCAGCAAAATCAACTGGAACGTACCACCACCGGCACCGCCGGCCTGAAGAAAAACTAAATTGGTCATTTTGAATTTTGAATTATGAGTTGTGAATTGAGAATTATTTTGCTCCTCCTGCTGCTGGTGCTGCCGCTACTTCCACCTTGAACTGCAGATGATGATCCATGCTGCCGGTTGTGTTGGCTCTTACATGAATGGATTTGTTATTGGTACCCGGACGTCCTTTGCTGTCAAAGGATCCCTTTATCACACCTTCCGCGCCTGGCAGGATTGGTTCTTTCGGAGGCTCAGCAGCCGTGCATCCGCAGGCTGGAGATACTGAATAAATTACCAGGGGCTTACTGCCGCTGTTCTTGAAGCGAAAAGCAACTTCCACCTGCTGACCTTCAGTTACTTTGCCATAGTCCTTATCCTGGTCCAGCCATTCAATGCTGGTGAACTGGGAACTATCAGGCAGGTTGGTGGCTGCTGCTGGCGCCGATACAGGTGCTTCTGTAGCGGTTGCCTCGGATGCCGGGCTGTTTTGGCAGGCCATTGCTGCCAATGCGAGCATGGATAAAAAGATGAAACGCATAGTCTGTTATTTTTTGAAGCTTACTTTATGCAATTTATTATCTCTGACCAGATCTTTATGAATATTGTCAAGGATTCCGTTGACAAACTGTCCGCTTTGTGGCGTACTGTATTCCTTGGCAAGGTCAATGTATTCGTTGATGGTCACTTTCGGCGGGATGGTTTCAAAATAGAGTAGCTCACATACACCCATTTGCATCAGGATCATATCCAGGGTTGCAATCCGCTCCGGATCCCAGTTCTTCAATTTGGGTTTGATCATATCCAGGGTGAGATCCCTTTTATCCAATACCGAATTCAGCAGGCTTTTGGCAAAATCCATTTTCTCGGTGCTCACCATCTGCTGAAAATTGAAACTGCCGGGTTTGGACAGGTATTGCTGTACCAACTGGTGTACCATCTCACAGTCATCGTCCCAGTTCGTAAAGATTTCCTCCAGGTGATTGGTAAAGTTTTCTTTACCGATCAGCAGGTTGTTATAAATGAATTCAAGGATGGCTTTCTCTGCTTTGTATTCCCGGCTTTCTGCCTGGATATACTGCTGGTATTCGGGAGTGCTTACCAATTCTAGATATACCTTACGCACCAATTCCTTGTCGAGGAATCGTTCTACTTTATCATCCTCCATTGCAGCTTTCAGGGATGTGTCTTCCAGCATTTTCCAAAGCAGCTGGTTGCCTGCGATCCGGGTATTCACCTCCAGATCGGCTGCACTGGGAAGGTGTTTACTGGCACGATTCCGTGCATCGGTTTCGGCATAACGGGCCACTTCCGTAATAAAGTGCAGGATATAAGTAAGTAACTGCCTGGTTTGATCGAATTGCTTTTGTAATAATCGAACGGGTTCACCGGGCTTAGAGGGCTGGGTAAAGGAATCCAACGCGTACAGGGTCTGCATCACTTTTACCCGAATAATTCTTCTGCTGATCATACCTCCAAGAGCTTTGTTAAGGCGGCAAATCTAGGTCATTTCAGTTCGCTTACCAAAAGCCAGACACGCAATTAACGAGGTGTTATCGCAACGATGGAAATGATTTCAAGTCCGGTACCCGGATTGAAACTACTTTTCCTGCCGGTACGGCGGTATTGTACAGAAACGGGCTGGTCATCTTTTTGCAAATCGGGAGGGAGGTTGGGGGCTTCATATGCGTTACCATTCTGCATGACAAGTACCCAGGCACTGGCATCACAGGCGGGTCCGCAGGGGTAGCGCCAGGTTTGCACGGTGGCAGGATCGGCTGTCAGAACTGGCGCTTCCGTATCCGCTTTCTGACAGGAAAACAACAGCAGGCTGTTCACCATAAGCAAGATATAGGAGGATCGAAAGGAACGAATAATTGACATAACCTGAAAAATTGGCACGGATTGCAGTGCTGTCAGTCCTTTGAACGGCAAAAGATTTAAAAAATTGCGCTCCGGCTGCAAAAATGGCTTTAATTCAGCCGATTGGGCAAGTTGGCATGTAATTCGTTCCGGTTTGCTCGCCTATGGAGTTTAGGCTCCAAAACAATAACTCACTTAATAAAAACCAAGTAATATGGCTAAGAAGTTGAACATTACTCCTTTGCACGACCGGGTGGTAGTTAAACCCGCCCCTGCTGAAGAGAAGACTGCAGGCGGTATCATCATTCCTGATACGGCAAAAGAAAAGCCCCAGCGTGGCACCATCGTAGCTGCCGGTAACGGTAAAAAAGATGAGCCGATGACCGTTAAAGTGGGCGATACAGTATTGTATGGTAAATATGCCGGTACCGAATTGCAACTCGAAGGCGGCGATTTCCTGATCATGCGGGAAAGTGATATCCTGGCAATTATCTAATTCAATCAATCAACAACTTATTTAAGTCAACTACTATGGCAAAGCAAATATTCTTCGACCTCGACGCGAGAAACAAAATGAAGAAAGGGGTGGATACCCTCGCCAATGCGGTGAAAGTAACCCTGGGACCTAAAGGTCGTAACGTGGTAATCGAAAAGAAATTCGGTGCTCCTGCTGTAACCAAAGATGGTGTTACTGTAGCAAAAGAAATTGAACTGGAAGATCCCATCGAGAACATGGGTGCCCAGATGGTGAAAGAAGTTGCCAGCAAAACTGCTGATGTTGCTGGTGATGGTACCACTACTGCAACGGTACTGGCCCAGGCAATCATCACTGAAGGTCTGAAAAACGTAGCAGCAGGTGCCAATCCAATGGACCTGAAGCGCGGTATCGACAAAGCAGTTGAAAAAGTTATCGTGGCCCTGAAAGAGCAGAGCCAGACTGTTGGAAATGATTCCAAGAAAATCGAAGCGGTTGCTACTATCTCTGCGAACAATGATGCTGAAATCGGTAAGCTGATTGCTGAAGCGATGGCAAAAGTTGGTAAAGATGGTGTAATCACTGTTGAAGAAGCAAAAGGTACTGACACTACTGTAGAAGTAGTAGAAGGTATGCAGTTCGATCGCGGTTATATCTCTCCTTATTTCGTTACCAACAGCGAAAAAATGGAAGCTGAACTGCAGAACCCGTATATCCTGATCTACGACAAGAAGATCAGCGCTATGAAAGATATCCTGCACATCCTGGAGAAAGTAGCACAGGGTGGTCGTCCGCTGGTAATCATCGCGGAAGACCTGGAAGGTGAAGCACTGGCTACCCTCGTAGTAAACAAACTGCGTGGTACCCTGAAAGTGGCTGCTGTTAAAGCTCCTGGCTTCGGTGACCGTCGTAAGGAAATGCTGCAGGACATCGCGATCCTGACAAAAGGTATCGTGATCTCTGAAGAGCAGGGATTCAAACTGGAGAATGCTGACCTCAGCTACCTGGGACAGGCTTCTTCCATCACTATTGACAAAGACAACACTGTTGTTGTTGGTGGTAAGGGTAAAAAAGAAGATATCAACGCACGTATCAACCAGATCAAGGCGCAGATTGAATCTACTACGTCTGACTATGACCGTGAGAAGCTCCAGGAGCGCCTGGCTAAGCTGAGCGGTGGTGTAGCTGTACTGAATGTAGGAGCTGCAACTGAAGTAGAAATGAAAGAGAAGAAAGACCGTGTGGATGATGCCCTGCATGCAACCCGTGCAGCTGTTGAAGAAGGAATCGTTCCTGGTGGTGGTACTGCCTTCATCCGTGCAATCAGCGCGCTTGATGGATTCCGCAGCAGCAACGAAGACGAGAAACTGGGTGCCCAGATCGTTCGTCGCGCACTGGAAGCTCCAATCCGCACCATCGTTGAGAATGCCGGACTGGAAGGAAGTGTGATTGTGAACAAGATCCGCGAAGGAAAAGGTGATTTCGGTTTCAATGCCCGCACTGAAAACTTCGAGAACCTGTTCAAAGCGGGTGTAATCGATCCAACTAAAGTTGGTCGTGTTGCCCTGGAGCATGCAGCATCTATTGCTGGTATGTTGCTGACCACTGAGTGTGTGATTGCTGATAAGCCTGCTAAAGAAGCAGCGCCTGCACCACATGGCCACGGTGGTGGAATGGGTGATATGGGATATTAATCACCGATCATATTATATAGTCTAGAGGCTGTCTCAAAAGAGGCGGCCTCTTTCTTTTTCAGTATAGGGAGCTTTATGGAGGCTGGTATGGGTAATGTTGCTAGTGTACGTTTTGTTTCAAAATTGGAAGGTAAGGAGGTGAGTGTTGCGTTATTGTGTTGCAG
>JAEUVF010000015.1 GCA_016787265.1 Flavipsychrobacter sp.
AAAGCCCGCAACAGGGCTTTAAAATGTAGCGAGGAGCGGACTTGAACCGCCGTCCGCCTCAGGCGGATAAGAATCCGATGCTAACAAAAAAAGCCCGCAACAGGGCTTTAAAATGTAGCGAGGAGCGGACTTGAACCGCCGACCGCCTCAGGCGGATAAGAATCCGATGCTAACAAAAAAAGCCCGCAACAGGGCTTTAAAATGTAGCGAGGAGCGGACTTGAACCGCCGACCTTCGGGTTATGAATCCGATGCTCTAACCAGCTGAGCTACCTCGCCATGATGTCGAATCCTTCTCACTTTTTCAATCCCTCTTGTTCGACCAATATTTTTAAGAACTACTCTTACACTTTTGAACCGCCGTCCGCCTCTGGCGGATACGAATCCGATGCTCTAACCAGCTGAGCTACCTCGCCATGATGTCGAATCCTTCTCACTTTTTCAATCCCTCTTTTTCGACCAATATTTTTAAGAACTACTCTTACACTTTTGAACCGCCGTCCGCCTCTGGCGGATACGAATCCAATGCTCTAACCAGCTGAGCTACCTCGCCAAATGGGAGCGCAAAAATAGAGGATTATTAAATAAGATCAAAAAAATACTACTTCACCCTTACCAACTTTTCAATATTAATGTGCTCAATCCCAAGCGCTTCTATTTTCTCAACCCCGGTAGTTATCAGTGTATCCCCCGAAATTTTATAGAAAAGCTCAAACTCACCACCCTCCCATTCGCGAACAGAAAAATAATCAAGCAGTTCAGTATAGGTACTGTCGCCGATTTTTATTCTCCCGCCACCAGCAGCATAACTTGCAGTACTGTCTTTCCCCTTATTCAGATCATGTCGCAGAAATGCAAAATGTGTCGGACTGATAATCTTGATCATTTCCTGTCCGATGGTATAATCGGTTACCACCGTATCTGTTCCCTTAATTGTAGTACCGGTTAGTAATTTCCAGGTACCCACAATTGGAGGCGCAATTTCTGATTTCGCATTTTGTTGTGGAGTCATAGGTCCGCAGGAAACAACAATCAGTAGTATCATGAAAACATATCCATATTTCATATCAGAAAATTTTAATGCGTATACACCTCCTTCAACACCCTCAATTTCGCAGTATCACCTGATATTGATTCTGCAGAAAAAGGCATTACTCCTGTGGAAGGAGGCAATAAACCAAATTCCAGTACCTGCTTAAACTCCTCCGCGGTTACCTGTCCAGTTCCATTGTACCCCTGCACAATAGGCCATATTTTGGGTGCCCCGGCCCCTTTCAACCACGACTGCCCCGATAACCAGCTCATATATTCACCCACCCAGGATACCGGCCGGCCTTTCAATTGATGGAATAACATAGGTGATAACACATCTGCCTTAGTGGCAAGTGCAGCCAGATCAAGTCCCAGATTATTATATAACGCAGAATCATGATCTGCAGGCATCCATCCGCAATGATAAATTCCGGTCAGCAGCGAGCCATCAACCGATTTAACCTGTTTACCCAGCACATCTGCCCACTCCACCAACACCTCTGTTCTCCATTTTCTCCAGGCTGCTTCCTGATTCGCTAATATCCAGTTAGCACGATCTGCAATTGCTCCCTCAGGCAATTTAAGTCCGGCATAGTTTTCAAACAAACCCAAACACCGTTCACAAAAACAGGTTTCGGGAAGAATCGGATCTGGACTTTCAAATTGCGCATGCCAATGAAAATAATCCAGCCAGATGCCATCTACTGAATACAAAGAAAGTATGTTTTCAAGTGCCTGCTGACGATCGGCCCTGAACCCAGGGTCGGTTGGACAAATGCCCATAAACCAGTCAGCCGGTTCTGCGCGATTCCCCTTTTCAGTGATCGGCCATGCTTCCGGATGCTTTGATAAGTATTCCTTGCCATTCAATACCGGAAACTCTACATAGATCTTTACACCATCTTTTTTCGCACGTTCTATGAATTCCTTATTCAAGGAGCCACTTCTAATAAATACGGCATTAATACCCAATAAAGAAAAATCATACCCGGCTTTCCATAATGCCGCAGGATTCCCATATACCCCCTTAACAACAGAGGTTTGACCTCCAATTTTCGTAGAGCTTTTGCAACCCAGAAACTGGACTACCAACAAACCATATAAAATATTTTTTATTCGCATCTAGTTTCGAAGGATGCTTCAAGTTACAACCGATTTTTCAGGATATGACTTAAATCATGTTTGAAATTCTGACGCCTTATTAGTTTTACAACAGCAAATGTTTTTCCGCTTTATCATATCATCACTTCTACTGGCCTCACTACTATTGCAGTGTTTTCAGGTACCCATGATGGTTGTAAATTATTACACCAACAAACAGGAATTCCTGGCCAACTGTGAAAACAAATCCAGGCCCGAGCTTGCCTGTGAAGGAAAATGTATACTGATGAAAAAATTAAAAGCGGCAGAACAAAAAGAAGAGCAGGAAAAAAAAGAAACAAAAGGCTCCGGATCTGCAGACATTCTTTCATCACGCTGTTTTTTTGCCAATGAGCTAAGTTTGTCAATCAAATATACTGAACAGGATTATTCTTTTCATGATGCAGGCCAAATCATCGATCGACCCTATCATCCTTTTCATCCCCCATGTTGATTCATTTGGGAAAATAGCTATCGCGCATACAGCGCAATTTATCAAATCAACACCTATTTTCTACAGCTCGTAACCAGACGGCTTGACTTCTCCTTTGCCTGTCTGTTACTTGCATCCCGATAAATTCAACCAACATGTCAGTTTTATCCAGGCTGTTACTGGTAGTGATCCTACTGGTAACCCTACCTTGTTTTGCACAAAAAAAAGTCAGCGCCACCCTCGTTGACGCTCTCAATAATGAACCAATATATGGCGCTACTATTCAATGCACGCAAAGCAACTGTATCTGTAACTGCATCAGCACCCAGTCCGGACATTTTGAAATGAACTGCCGTGATTGCCGCTTTCTAAAAATCACACATACCGGTTATCAGCCTTTTATCGTATCCATTGAACAACTACTCAAAGCTCCCGGAACATTACGCTTGCAACCCTTTGCCGGCAGTCTGAATGAAATCATCGTTACCGCCAGCAGGGGAGAAAAAATCAAACGAACAGAAGTTCCAATTGCCATTGGTTTGATTTCAACAGCTTCCATTCAGGAAACCAAAGCGCAGAGCGCCAATCAATTATTGAACAAGATCAGTGGTGTAAACATGGTAAATCTAGGAAACGAACAACACCAGATGAGTATTCGTCAACCCATGACCACTAAAAGTTTATTCCTTTATCTGGAAGATGGCATCCCTGTACGCACAACCGGTTTATTCAACCATAATGCGTTACTGGAAATGAATCTTGCGGCCACCAAAAAAATTGAAGTGATAAAAGGACCGTCCTCTTCCCTGTATGGCAGTGAGGCCATCGGGGGTGTTGTCAACTTCATAAGCCTTGCACCTACGCCAATCCCTGCACTGAAAATTTCCCTACAGGGAAATAACATAGGTTACAAAAGAGCGGATCTCCAATCCAGTTTTCAATATGGAAAATGGGGCTTCGCCTTAAGCGGTTATTATGCTGATAAACGCAACAGCTTCATGGAATATACCGACTTTCATAAAGGAACAGTAACGGCCCGTCTTGATTATAATTTTTCTTCAACCACCCAACTGCAAAACAGTTATACCCTAACCGATTATTATAGCGATATGCGCAGTGGAATTGACAGTGCTTCCTTTGCAACCCGTCGATTTTTCAACCCGCAAACATTTACTTTCCGAAATGTAAAGGCACAGCGCTTCAGAAGCACACTCCTCCATAACTGGAACGATAACTCAAATTCAAGCTTATCCGTTATACTTAGGAAAAATTCAATCGGACAAAATCCTGCTTATAGAATCAAAGAGGATTACCGAAAAGTAAATGGTATCTGGAAAGGTGATAAAACGCTGGCCCACGGAGAAATCAACGAAAGCAGTTTTAAAAGCCTGGCGATCATCAGCCAGCACAAACACCAATTCCACTGGAAAAATGCGGAGCTGATCGGCGGTCTTTCAGCAGATCTGAGTCCATCCGGTTATTCGGTCTCCTATATTAAAATTCATAAAGATACGACTGCGGGAAAATATGACAGCTATCAATCAACTGACAGCACGCTTACCAACTACAAAACAACCATAAATAATTATGCAACGTTTCTTCAGTTTGCGTTTGAACCTGCAAAAGGATTGCGACTGGTTGGCTCCGTTCGATATGATATATTTCACTACCAATTTCAAAATAACCTGCAACCATCCGCCTTTAGCGGAGCTGCTGACACCAGTACGAATTTTAAACGGGTAAGCCCGAAAATCGGATTCACCTATAACCCAACCAAAAGAATCGGATTTTTTGCGAACTATAGCGAAGGATTTGTACCTCCACAGGTTACAGAACTATTTACCGGCGTTAAAGTTCCATATCTCCAGCCTTCACTATTTAAGAACTATGAAATTGGAGGATGGATGGAATGGTTGCCTGGCAAATTGTCTGCTGATTTCAGTCTCTATCAGCTAAACGGTTCCAATGAAATTGTAAATGTACGACTCGAGGATGGCAGCTTTGCCAATCAGAACAGTGGCAGAACCAGTCATAAAGGAATAGAACTAAGTATCAACGCTACCCCTATGAAAAGTATCCAACTTAGAGCAAGCGCCTCCTATAGCAAACATGTATTCGAAGAATATGTAGAAAAAGGAGTAAGCTATAATGGTCGCGAAATGAACAATGCTCCCCGCTGGCTTTTTAACGCAGAAGCCTGGTATCGGCCAGCTTTCCTGAAAGGATTTCGTATCGGCACCGAACTTCAGCGGGTTGGACCTTATTTTGCTGACCCACAAAATACGGCCCGATACAAGGGATACACTGTTTGGCATGTCAGAGCTGCCTATAGGTTTAAAGCAGTTGAAAGCTGGATTCACCTGTTGAATGCAGCAGACAACTACTATTCTAACATTACATCAAAAAGCAGCTTCGGCTATAGTTATCAGTTAGCAGATCCAAGATCTGTAACAATAGGAATGAGTATTGATTTAGGCTCCTTTATAAAGAAACAATAATGAAACAACTTACACTCTATATCTGTGTTTGGCTCTGCAGTTTGTCATTAAAAACTATTGCGCACACGCAAACTGATAGTTTGCTATCCGCTACTCAAATTGTAACGGATCATGCATCACTGATACCCGGACTTACAAAAGATCAGCTGAACAGGCCTGTACTCAGCTGGGTAGAACAACTACCAGAGAACCGGTTCCGAATGCGATATGCCATCTCAACTAATAATGGAAAAAGTTTTGAAGCACCAGTAATCGTAACACCCTCCATCACATTATCTCCTCATGCTGAAAATGCACCGAAACTGGTATTTAAACCCTCCGGAGAAATCATTGCTGTTTGGGGAGTGACCTCAACCAGCCTTCAGCAGGGCATTGAAAAAAAAGAAGGAAGCGACGAACACAGCTATCATAACGGCCCAAATACAATTAAATCAGTGCCAAAAAGTAAATACGCCGGCCAGGTCTATTACAGCCAGTCATTTGATGATGGTAAAAACTGGACAACCGCCAGACCACTGGTAAATGATCCGGAAGGAAATGATCAGCGTTATTTTGACGTAGCGCTTAATCAGGAAGGAGAGGCCGTCATCATTTGGCTGGACAACCGGAAAAAAAGCACGAAAGAAGGCTCTGCATTGTTCATGGCAACCACTTACCAACAGGAAGGTTTTCAGCAACAACACAAAATAGCAGAAACAACCTGTCAATGCTGCCGCACCAAATTGCTAATTGATCAACAAAACCGGATTCACGTAGTCTACCGAACCATCCTTGAGGACTCGATTCGGGATATGGTACATCAAGTATCATCAGATGGCGGTAAATCATTCAGCACACCAAAACGTATTCATGATGATAACTGGATCGTGAAATCCTGTCCGCATACAGGCCCAACCATGACAATCAATCAATCCGGTCTTCATTTCGCCTGGTATTCCGCCTCACCTAAGAAAGCAACTTATTTTACGAGTAGCATGAATAACGGAAGCAGTTTTACAGGTTTCACCACTCTAAGCGAAATCGCAAGGCATCCTCAAATGCATACACAGTCCAATCAGTTGATCGGAGTTGTATGGGATGAGGTTCACCGGATGGGCGAAACGCCAGCCACCGGAATTGGTATGGAATGGAAAGACAGGGATGGTAAAACTATTCTCAGATTAAACCTGACTAACCCTGAAGAGATGGCTGCCTACCCGGTGATCCTGCCGCTGGAAGAAGCATTTCTGGTTGCTTACCAGGTCAAAACCCCTGAAGGCCAACGAATTGGATGGAAAATTACAGCGCCTCCCAACACAAAAACTCCTTAAAATAGATTTCGTACCTTTATGCTATGTGGTTTAAGGATGATCCGGCATTCCATACCTTGTATCCGGTTGAACTCAGCCAGATGGCCAGAAGGCACTGGACACCATTACTGGTAGCGAGAAAAGCTGCCCGCTTCCTGGTGACCCAACCTGGTGACAGGATACTTGACATCGGAAGCGGAGCAGGGAAATTTTGCCTGGCGGCTGCCAGGGAATGTCCCCAGGGTAAATTCACTGGAATCGAACAACGTCGCAACCTGGTAGATTATGCCAACCAGGCCCTTGAAATAACCGGAATTAACAATGTAGAATTTTTACACGGGAATATTACCGACCTGAATTTCAAGGACTTCGATCATTTTTATTTTTATAACTCCTTTTACGAATATATTGTGGATAGTGAAAAAATTGATGATCAAATTTCTTTTTCAAGCGACTTATTCAATTACTACAGTCATTATCTTTATAAACAATTGTGCAAAGCCCCTGAAGGTACCCGTTTGGTTACCTACCACAGTCTGGAAACGGAAATCCCTCCTTCTTTCCAACTGGTAGCCACAGAAATAAACGATCAATTAAAATTTTGGGTTAAACTGTAAAACCATTTGGTACTGTTATGGCTAAAAACTTGGATGACTACAGGTGTAAACTGGTTAGTAAAATTTTACAGGCTCCAACAACTGATCATGTCACCCGCTATTTCAATGCGGCCATCAGGAGTCTGAAAGAACATAAAGTTAACGGGTATGTAACGAAACGGTTCCTGGATAAAATAGAGCTGGAACTCGATTCCATTCAGCCTAACCAGTTAAATACACAACAACTTTATAACAGGGAAAAAGCTTATCAGCTTACCGCCACTTGTAAAAACCAACTCTTCCCTGCGGCATCTATGCCAGCTATTGTATAAAACGGCTCGTATCAACCATCATCCTGCGGATACTTTTCCAAAATGGTTTTTCGGAAAAAGAACTGCGTGAAAAAACCGCACGAGGTAAAAAGGAACAGACTTTAGCCTGATCTCCTGGTTGTATTTATAGGCCAACCCAATTTTCTGTTTGAAACTAAGGTCCTTTTCCCCTTTTTCAAATTGTTTATTAGCAAGTAAAAAACTCTCCCTGAAAAAACCGGCTGTTTTCAAAGCCGGGTAAACCATCCAGTCCAATGTTGTTATACCTTCCTGTGCGTTCCACATTGCATGCTCCTGAAAAGGTTCAACATGGAACGAAGTTCCAGCACCTATCCGACTCAGTTTTCCCTGGTGATACAACATTAATTCTCCACTGATAACAAAAAATTTCTCCTGCTGATTAACATGATAATGCAGCGGCGGCGCCATCCCCTTACCTATGTAAGACATGCGCATGACCAGCTGTTCCTCACCCCTGCCTTCTATCAGAAAGACAATTCGCTGCCCTGTTAATTTGTTTTCAATACAAGAAATCATCCCTGGAATTTTCAGGCAAGATCAGACAGCAGTTTAGTAACAAAAAAGGGTTGCTGTATTAATTGAGAAAACAGTGTTATCAGTTGTTCAGCGGCTCTACTTTTCCATCTCCCAGCCTTTCATAAGCACCCATTACTTTAAGAGATCCATTGGCCAACTTTTCTCTGATCAAGGGTGAAGATTGCCGGATTTCCTGCACCCCATGCAGAATATTGGCTCTTACAAAATGATCAATTACCAGATCACCCTTAATTTGCAAAGCCTTGATTTCGCTTTCAGCAGCAATACTGTCTACAATTGTTTTAAGGTGACCGGCTACATGCTCCCTTTTCACATAAGCACCGATCGCTCCGCATCCTTCATGCCCAACTACCATTACCAGTGACACATTCAAATGTTCTACCGCATATTCAATACTGCCCAGTTCAATATCTCCCATAATATTACCTGCTGTACGTATAACGAAAATATCACCTAGCCCCTGGTCAAAAACCAATTCAGGGGAAACCCGGCTATCTGAACAGGTAACTACTACAGCGAATGGATGCTGCGCTTTCGTCAATTCCTTCCTCCTCAACCTGGATTGATCAGGATGAACAGATTCATACCCTGAAAACCGTTTATTTCCTTCCAGTAACCGGTCTACTGCCGCAGCTGTAACGGAAGCTGAGGTTGTTTCCTCCCCTGCATCGGATTGTAGTGAACAGATAAGCAGCCAACCAGTTAAAGCCAAAAACAGCATCTTTTTCATAATTCAAAATTATTCTGCCAGCTTCTTCTGGTTTGTAACTTCCATCACAAAAACCGGCCCTGAAATGCTAATTTTTTTAGTATTTTTACAGCCTGGCTACCAAAAAAGAAACTTACCATGTACCTCAATTGTAAAACCTACTTCAGTCTGAGATACGGCACTTTCTCTACTCAGCAGTTGGTAGATATTGCCGAAAAAAACGGAATTGAATCACTTGCATTAACCAATATTAACAATGTTTCAGATGCCTGGGATTTTTACAAAATGTGCAAAGAAAAATCCATAAAACCCTTAATGGGCGTGGAAATAAGGAATGGAGACAGGTTTTGCTACGTGCTGCTGGCGCTCAACATAAATGGTTTTGAGCAGATCAACCAGTTCCTTTCCTTTCATTTACAGGAGGAACTGGAATTTCCGGAACTCCCCCGAAAAGAGATGTTTTTTTCCAGCCCGGAAAACATTGCAATCATCTACTCCATAGCGTCTTTCTATCCTGAAAAATTAGCACCCAACGAATGGATTGGCATTCGAACGGACCAGATCACTAAATTATTTAGCTTTCCTATAACCCGTTATCGGCATCAGCTCGTCGTACTCCAACCAGTCAGTTTTTTAAATAAACGCTTTTACAATGCACACCGGCTTTTACGGGCGATTGATAACAATGTACTATTATCCAGACTGTCTCCCGAACAACATGCAGGAGAAATAGAGATTTTCCTTTCCCCCGAAAAAATCATTACAGCGTTTGCTCAATATCCTTTTATTATTACGAACACTTATCGGTTAATGGAAGCCTGTTCTGTTGAGATGGAGCTGCATACGGATAAAAACAAAAAAACTTTTAGCGCTACCGCTGAAGACGATCGCATCCTGCTGGAAAAACTGGCGATCGATGGTTGTGTAATTCGATATGGCAAACGAAACAAAACCGCGATTGAACGAGTCAAAAAAGAACTGGCCATCATACATCAGTTAGGTTTTAATTCCTATTTCCTGATCACCTGGGATATTATCCGCTATGCACAAAACCGGGGTTATTTTTATGTAGGAAGAGGCAGCGGAGCAAACTCCATAGTTGCTTACTGTTTACAAATAACCGATGTGGATCCGATTGAACTCGATCTTTATTTTGAACGATTCCTCAACCCTCATCGTACCAGTCCCCCTGATTTTGACATTGATTTTTCCTGGCTCGACCGCGATGATGTGATTGATTATGTCTTCAAACGGTATGGGAAAAAACAGGTAGCCCTGCTCGGCATGATTACAACCTTCCAATACAATGCACTAATTCGTGAATTGGGAAAAGTGTTCGGATTACCAAAAGGGGAAATTGATCAGCTGGCAACCAAAGGATATTATGCACGTTCTTCCAATTTTGACCCAACCAAAGCAGAAGATAAGATCCAGCGGCTTATCCTTCAATACGGCCAGTTGCTTAAAAATTTTCCTAATCATCTTAGTATTCATCCCGGAGGAATGCTGATCAGTGAAGCTCCTATCTATCAATACACTGGGGTTTACATGCCACCCAAAGGATTTCCAACTGCTCAAATAGACATGTTTGTGGCGGAACAGATTGGCCTGTATAAACTGGATATACTGAGTCAGCGGGGTTTGGGGCATATCAAGGAAGCCATCCGACTGGTACGTGAAAACAAAAACATCAGCATCAATATTCACGAGATTGAAAAATTCAAAAAAGATCCGGGAGTTCGAAACCAGATCCGCTCCGTTCAAACGATTGGTTGTTTTTATATTGAAAGCCCGGCTATGCGCCAGTTACTAAAAAAACTGGAATGTGATGATTACCTGACACTGGTAGCCGCAAGTTCCATTATACGCCCTGGTGTAGCCAGCAGTGGCATGATGAAAGCTTATATCGAACGGTTTCACAAACCCGATTCCTTCGAATACATCCATCCCATCATGAAGGAATTACTGGAGGAAACATACGGAGTAATGGTATACCAGGAAGATGTGATCAAAGTGGCACATCATTTTGCAGGTATTGACATGGGAGAGGCAGATATCCTGCGCAGGGCAATGAGCGGAAAATACAGAGGCAACAAAGAGATGATTCGCATCAAAGAAAACTTCTTCTGCAATTGTCTAGAACGTGGTTATGATCCGGCAGTTATTGCTGAAGTATGGCGACAAATTGAAAGTTTTGGGGGATACAGTTTTTCCAAAGCACATTCCGCTTCTTTTGCCGTGGAGAGTTACCAGAGCCTTTATCTGAAAACCTATTACCCACAGGAATTCATGGTTGCGGTGATCAATAACTTCGGAGGATTTTACAGTCGCGAGTTATATTTCTACGAACTCTCCAAAACAGGAGTCACTATTCATGCACCCTGTGTCAACAACAGCGAATGGTTCACCAGTATAAAAGGACAGGATGTATATACTGGATTTATTCATATCAAATCTTTGGAACAGAAAGCAGCGGAAAATTTAATCGATGAACGAAAACGCGGTGGCACTTATAGAAGTTTAGCAGATCTGGTGGAGCGGACTGGAATTGGAAAAGAATCTTTAAACTGTCTGATCCGTTTGAATGCCTTTCGATTTACGGGAAAAAGTAAAAAAGAACTGCTTTGGGAAGCCAATCTCTGGCAGGACCCCGTCCAGGCAAAAGAAAAACAGGGACACCCTGCCCTGTTTGAGGAAGCACCGTTTAGTTTTCAGTTACCCCACTTACCCGCTTATCCACTGGAAGATCTTTATGATGAAATGGAATTGCTCGATTTCCCCCTTTCCAACCCTTTTCCTTTGGCCGATACTGATCCGTATCAATACATTCCTGCAGCTTCACTGGAACAGCATAAAGGAAAAAAAATCACCGTATTGGGTTATCTCATTACCTACAAGCCGGTGCGAACCATCAAAGGCGAACTGATGTGTTTCGGCACCTTCATAGATGCAGCATTAAACTGGCTTGATACCATTCATTTTCCGGATTGCCTTCAACGTTATCCTTTACAGGGAAATGGATTCTATGCACTCACCGGAACCGTAGTGGAAGATTTCGGCGTACTCAACCTCGACGTATCTTACCTACAAAAAATCGGACTGAAACCCCGCAACTCCACAGTTTTAGTAGTCCCCCATTCCCTCCCTGCCCCTGACGGGTAACTTTCACCTCTCACCTCTCACTTTTCACTTCTCACTTCTCACTTCTCACTTCTCATGCTTTTCTCCCGCCATATCGCCCACCTTGATCTCGATGCTTTTTTCGTATCGGTAGAATGTCTGCGTAATGCTGCTTTACGCGGAAAGCCACTCCTTGTCGGAGGTTCCGGTGACCGGGGTGTAGTGGCAGCCTGCAGTTACGAAGCACGCAGTTTTGGCATTCACAGTGCGATGCCAATGAAACTGGCCCGGCGCTTATGCCCTCAGGCTATTATTATAAGTGGCGATATGGAACAATACAGTTATTATTCAAAACTCGTCACCAGTATTATTTCCGAAAAAGTACCTGTCTTTGAAAAATCCTCCATTGATGAATTTTATATTGACCTGAGCGGTATGGATAAATATTTTGGCTGCAGCCTGTTCACCGCCGAATTAAAAAAAATAATTTTTAAAGAAAGTGGTTTGCCCATCTCCTATGCGCTGGCCAGCAACAAGCTGATCAGTAAAGTGGGCACTAACGAAGTGAAACCAAACGGACAATTAGAAATCCCTTTTGGAAATGAAAAATCATTTCTCGCGCCACTTGCTGTTCAAAAGATGCCGGGTGTTGGAAAAGAAACAGCGGCTTTATTAAACAGGATGGGAGTGGAAACCATAAAAACCTTGAGTGAAATACCAGTACGTATGATGCATAATCTAATGGGCAAAAGCGGACTTCAACTCTGGAAAAAAGCACAGGGTATAGATGATTCTCCGGTTGTGCCATACCGTGAACAGAAATCCATCTCAAGTGAGGAGACTTTTTCGAATGACACCATTGATATGCTGTTTCTCCAGCAGGAGCTGGTACGGTTAACAGAAAAAATCTCCTACGAACTACGAAACCAGAATAAACTTACGGGCTGTATCACCGTTAAACTGAGGTATTCCAATTTTGATACGCATACCAAACAACTTTCTATTCCCTATAGCAGCGCAGATCATATCCTCATTTCAACTGCTAAAAATTTATTTACTCAACTATACGACCGTCGCTTACTGGTTCGACTCATTGGGGTACGTTTCACCCACCTGATACCGGGCAATCACCAGATCAATTTATTTGAAGACAGTGAGGAATCTATCCGCCTTTACCAGGCGATTGACAGTATTAAAAACCGATTTGGGGCACAGATTATCGGGCATGCTGCAGGCCAGCGGAGATAGGCAGACCTGAAATTGCCAATCGGCGGCTTTCCCAATTCATCCCTGCTATTCCAAGGAACAAACAAATTGCAGCAAACAGCAACATTTCATTGGTATGTGGAATTGCCCAGTAAAACATCGCGGTAATCCCCTGTGCCATTAAAGTTAATTCAGTAAGTAATATACCTGCTATAAAAAGAATACACCAGTTACTTAATTGTCCTCCACGCAACGGCAGCAGGTTTTTCTCCATCATCCAGCCCAGCAGGAATAAACTCACAAAACCCAGTAAAACCAGGTGCAGATAACCAATCACCACCGGCCGGTAGGCAAACGCATAACTGCTCAATCCGGGTACCACCGACAAACTCTGCAATAAAATCTTAATGCAAAAGGCCACCAATGATAAAAACCATATCTGCTGCAAGCCTTTGTGTTGAATGGTGTTCTTCACAACAGGATAAATACTACGCATAATAACAACAACCAGAACCGGTTGAAGCAGGGCAGCAATCCATGCTGCAGTTAACATCCAAACAGGCAATCTCATCCATAGTGCCGATAAGAAATAGGCAGGAATGGAAACCCATGCCAGTCCGATCAACCGCTTCACCAGGCCATCCTGAGCTTCCACTGAAAGCCGGGAAACCAACAGGGCCAATACCCCAAAGAGAAACCAGCCATTATATTGAAAATGCAGGTAAAAATAAACGGCACCAAAGTAGAGCTCAGCTTTGTTTATGTGATTTCCCATCAGCCAGGCCAGGTAAAACGTTCCCAGAGAAGAAAATACAAGAAAAAGCACCGACCATCGGATCAACCGAATTACCAATCGCCCGGGTTTGGCAAGCGCTTCCTCCTTCCAGACTTTATAAGCAAAGCACCAGCCCGCCAAAACAGATGCGGTGGAGAAAAAGATGGAAATTGGCCCATACCCCTGAAAAGGAAAACTAACGAACATTCCATAAGCTGTAAACGTATAGACCCCCAGAACTTTATTATAGGTTTTTGCTTTCTGTTCAGGTAACAGACCAATGATTGCGCCCATCAAAAAAAGGCTGATCCATCCGGCAAAAGCAAAATGAGAGTGGGCATGTAATAAATGTTTGTGATGAATCCAGGGTATGGGCAGCAATATCTTCAATCGCAATAACAGCCCCGCCAATGCTACCAGCAGCAGATTAAACAAAGCCAGTCGGATCCATTTGGTTGCCGTTGCATTCATACCGGTTTTTGCAGCAAAAAAACAGTGTGCAGACAACAAAAAAGATGATCGCAATCAGGTTTACTCAATAAAAAACTTTTCCACGCTGGATGGTAAGTCTTCCTCTTTCGTGCAAGGTACGAATGGTGCGGATCACGGTTTCAACCCGCAAACCTGTCATATCCGCCAATTGCTGCCGGGTGAGGTGCAACTTGCAGGGTTTTTGTTCTATTCCCCGCATCCGCTTATAGTAATTTAGTATAGAGGAAATCCGTTGCTCCGGATTATTGTAGGCCAGTTCACGTAATGTGAGAAATTTAAAGCGCAACCGGGAAACCAGTAAGCGGGTGAAATTAAAGTGTATTTCATGATTCCCCCTTAGCATCTGATGAAAACTATTTTTATGCAACCGAAGTAGTACGCAATCTTCATCTGCAATGGCGGAAGCTGCATAGGGGAGGTCATCAAACAGCGGAAATTCGCCAAAGGATTCACCAGGCTCAATCATTACCTGGATAAATTCACGTCCATCTTCATTAATGTTTACCCAACGCACTCTGCCCTCCACCAACTGGTAGTAAAAACAGGCTGTTCCTCCTTCCATAAAAATCAGATCGCCCTTGTTTACTTTTTTGTAAGTAGCGCCATAACTCAGCAATGTTTCCTCAGATATGAAAGCTGTTGACATGATGTGGTTGCATTTCGTTCAACAAATCTATTCACGGGGTTCTCGCAGAATCATGATAAATGTACTGAATCCGGTTGAGTTTGTCAGGGTTATCTGTGACTGCAATCACTTATTCATATGATCTTCATCAGTTTAGGAGAATTCCTGGCGAAATATGACCCCAATCATATTTACCCGCATCACACTCTGCTAACATTGCATCATAATCTTTTGTACAATAAAATTACTCACCATGAAAAAGCTCTTCCTCCTCGCCGGCATTGCAGCAATGATTTATGCCTGTGGCGGTGGTACCCAGCAAGACAACACCGCTTCTGACGAAGCCAACTCATCTTCCAGCAGTTCTTCCACACCCGCCCCCGCAGACAACCCGGATGGTGTAGGTAAATTCAAAGATGTTCAGATTCCGGAAAAACTGGATGCCGCCCTTGCTGATAAGGGACAATCTGTGTATGATGTTAAATGTTCTTCCTGCCATAAACTGAGTGATGAACGCCTGGTTGGTCCGGGTTGGAAAGATGTTACCAAACGTAATACCGCTGCCTGGATTATGAATTTCGTTACCAATGTGGACGAAATGCTGAACACCGATCCAAAAGCGCAGGCACAATTAGAAATCTGTCTGGTAAGAATGCCTAATCAAAACCTTAGCGATGAAGATGCCCGTAATGTGTATGAATTCATGCGCAAAAACGACGGGGTCCAATAATACATCAACCCTAAAATAACAAACATGAATGCGTTTTTCAAATTGAGCCTTGGAACGGCGGTACTATTCGCCGTCGGTTTCCAGGCTTGCAAACCTAAAAACACCAGTTCCGCAGTTAGTGGGGATGCTGCTGTAAAAGCCTATGTTCCACCGGGTAAATACGACGAGTTTTACAACTTTGTTTCCGGAGGCTTTAGCGGACAATTAAGCGTTTACGGTCTTCCCAGCGGTCGTCTTTTCCGCGTAATTCCCGTTTTTTCCGTTGACCCTGAAAAAGGCTGGGGTTATTCCGAAGAAACCAAGCCCATGCTGATGACTTCCCACGGTTTTGTTCCCTGGGACGATCTGCACCACACTGAGTTATCACAGACCAATGGTGAAATCGATGGCCGCTGGGTTTTTGGTAATGCCAACAATACCCCCCGCGTGGCCCGCGTAGATTTAAAAACCTTCCGTACCGCGGAGATCATTGAGCTACCTAACAGCGCCGGTAACCACTCCTCCCCTTTCATTACAGAAAATACCGAATACGTTGTTGCGGGTACCCGTTTCAGCGTTCCGGTTGACTATGCAAACGGAGATGTTCCCATCAGCACCTACAAACAGAATTTCAAAGGCACCATCAGCTTTATCAGTGTTGGTAAGGAAGATGGTAAAATGGACATTGCATTTCAGCTCCTGTTGCCAGGTGTAAACTTCGACCTTAGTCATGCCGGTAAAGGTCCTAGCCATGGCTGGTTCTTTTTCTCCTGCTACAACAGTGAACAGGCAAATACACTGCTGGAAGTAAACGCTTCCCAGAAAGACAAAGACTTCATCCTCGCCGTAAACTGGAAAAAGGCTGAAGAATACCTGAAAGCTGGAAAAGGTAAAAAAGAAAAAGTACGTTACGCCCGTAATACCTGGGATGAATCCACTCATTCCGGTAAACATGAAATACTTGAAGAAGTTACTGTACTGGATGCAGTTGCACTTAAGGATATCTGTTACCTGATACCATGTCCGAAATCACCACACGGATGTGATGTGGATCCAACTGGTGAATACATTGTAGGTTCAGGTAAATTGGCTGCCCTGATTCCTGTATTCTCTTACACTAAAATGCAGAAAGCTATTGCAGCCAAAGCATTTGAAGGCGAATACGAAGGGATACCGGTGATCAAGTACGAAGAGGCCCTGCATGGTGAAGTTCAGAAGCCAGGCCTCGGACCTTTGCACACTGAATTCGACGGTAAAGGAAATGCCTATACTTCTTTCTTTGTATCATCTGAAATCGTTAAGTGGAATATCAAAGATCTGAAAGTATTGGATCGTGCTCCTACTTTCTATTCCATCGGTCACCTCAGCATTCCTGGTGGCGATAGCAAAAAACCCAGTCCGAAATATGTGGTAGGTTATAACAAAATCACTAAAGACCGTTATCTGCCTACCGGACCTGAGCTTGCTCAGAGTGCACAGATTTACGATATCAGTGGCGATAAAATGCAACTGATCAATGATTTCCCCACTATTGGTGAACCACACTATGCACAATCCGCTCCTGCAGAATTGATCAGTAAGAACTCAGTGAAAATCTTCAAGATTGAAGAAAACAATCACCCTTATGTTGCCAAAGGTGAGAAAGAAAGCAAAGTGGTTCGGGAAGGCAATAAAGTACATGTGTACATTACCGCCATTCGTTCTCACTTCTCTCCGGATAATATTGAAGGAGTGAAAGTAGGAGATGAAGTATACTTCCACGTAACCAACCTGGAACAGGATTGGGACGTACCACACGGCTTTGCAGTAAAAGGCGCCAATAACGCTGAGTTGCTGGTTATGCCGGGTGAAACACAAACCCTCAAATGGGTACCTGAAAAAACCGGAATATTCCCGATTTACTGTACCGACTTCTGCAGTGCCCTACACCAGGAAATGTCTGGTTATGTGCGGGTAAGTCCGAAAGGATCCAATGTTCCACTGACCTTCAGCCTTGGAAAAAACAGTTCCGATGCGATGTCAAAAGAGAACAATAGCAATGGCCACTAATAAATCGAGAAGGCAGGTACTGCCTGCCTTCTCTTTAAAACACCTATCATGAACACAAGGTTATCTCCAACTACCCGAATCATCAGCCTGGTATCTGCAATTGCGTTGGCACTGGTATTCTTTCTTCCGATCTGGAGGATTGACCTGGTTGCACCGCAATACCCGGAAGGTCTTTTTCTGCAGATCCATGCAGGTAAAATTGGAGGCGATATAGATGTAATCAATGGACTTAATCACTATATCGGGATGAAACATATTGAAGAAAAAGACTTTGTTGAGTTCCAGGTACTCCCCTATGTTATCCTCACCCTGGCCGCATTTGGATTACTAACAGCAATCATTAACCGTAAATGGTTTTATTTCACCTGGTTTGGATTTCTCTTATTATTTGGCATTGTAGCCATGCTTGATTTTTATCACTGGCTTTATAATTATGGACACAACCTGGATCCGGCTGCCGCTATTAAAGTACCCGGACAATCCTATCAGCCCCCCCTGCTCGGCTACAAGCAGTTACTCAATTTCGGAGCCTACTCAATGCCCGATATCGGGGGTTGGATCTTCGTGGTAGTGGGCGTATTACTACTGATCGGAGGATGGCTGGAACTAAGAACTATCAGAAAAAAACGCAGTATCGGACCTGCATTCCTATTGCTCCTGGCCAGCAGCCTTTTCTTCGCTGGTTGTGCCAGCGGACCTCAGCCAATTCCCTATGGCAAGCAGGAATGCAATTATTGCAAAATGACATTGATGAATCAGCAATTTGGAACTGAATTGCTTTCCGATAAAGGCAAACCCTATTATTTCGATGACATTACCTGCCTGGTATCATACATCCGCGAAGGATCCGCGGGATCCACCGGTACCTATCAGGCATATATGAGCGACTATGACAACCCCGGCACCTTACTGGAACTGGAGAATGCATTTCTTTATCAGTCAGAGGAAATCCGCGGTCCGATGGGAGGTTCAGTTGCAGCATTTTCATCAGAGGACGCGCGTCAAAAATTCAGTGCATCCAAACCCGGCAAAAACACAACCTGGAAAGAACAAGTTCAGCCATGATTCGTCAATTACTCTTTGTCATTGGAACCCAACTGGCCACCCTCCTGCCAGTTCAGGCTGCTGAACACCTGGTGAAACCCGGTGAGTCTATACAGGCTGCCATTAACAAAGCATCGAAAGGTGATCTCATTAAAGTAATGCCCGGCACATACCGCGAAAAAGGAATTATCATAAATAAACAGCTTGTATTAAGAGGGATTGATTATCCGGTACTGGATGGTGAAAAAAAATATGAAGTACTAACCATAACCGCCGATCATGTAGTGGTGGAAGGTTTCGAAATTATCCGTTCCGGTTACAGTAGCATGGATGAACTGGCCGCCGTACGAATCAAGCAGGCATCCTATGTGGGTATCCGAAACAACCGGCTGAGGGAAAATTTTTTTGGCATTTATTGTCAGCACGCATCGTATAGTCTTATTGCCAACAATGACATAAAAAGCACAGGTGGCAGTGAACTGGATGCCGGCAATGGCATCCATGCCTGGAAAAGTGACCATCTCGTTATTGATGGAAATTTCATCAACGGCCATCGGGATGGCATCTATTTTGAATTTGTAACTGAGTCTACAATTACCAACAACAAAAGTCATCGGAATATCCGGTATGGATTACATTTTATGTTCTCTCACCAGGATATTTATACCAATAACACATTCAGCGAAAATGGTGCAGGTGTTGCGGTTATGTATAGCCGGCAGGTAACCATGATTCGCAATCATTTCCTGGATAATTGGGGGAGTGCAGCTTATGGAATTTTACTTAAGGATATATCTGACAGCTATGCCGCTTACAATGAATTTTCCCGCAATACGGCTGCCATCTACATGGAAGGATCCAGCCGGCTAACCATTTTCGCCAACCGGTTTTTACAGAATGGATATGGCATTCGCATCCAGGCGTCCTGTGATAATAATGTTATCCGTAAAAACAATTTCATCGCCAACAGCTTTGATATTGCCACCAACGGAAGCCTGGTATTAAATAGTTTTAATGAAAATTACTGGGATAAGTACGAAGGGTTTGATTTAAACCGGGATGGTATTGGTGATGTCCCTTACCGCCCCCTTAGCCTTTTTGCTCTGATCGTGGAACGTAACAACAGCGCCATGATGTTATTCCGCAGCCCCATGGTTGGTTTACTGGAAAAAGCGGAAAAAATCATGCCCGGAATTACTCCGGAAAAACTGAAAGACGATCAACCCAGTATGAAACCCTTCCCGCTATGATTATCGCAACTAATGTACAGAAAAAGTTCGGGCGACTGGTAGCTCTTGACAGCATCAGCCTGAGTTGTAATAAAGGACAGACCATCGCTTTGATCGGGCCCAATGGTTCGGGCAAAACTACCTTTATCAAATGCCTGTTGGGTATGGTTATTCCCGACAGCGGCTTTATTACTGTTAACCAGGAAAACATACATCGTACCTGGGAATACCGGCAACATATAGGATATATGCCCCAAATCAGCCGCTTCCCGGATAATATGACCATTGAACAGGTTATTGACATGGTGAGAGACATTCGGTATAAACCCGGACAGGAACTGGATGAAGAATTAATCGAGGCATTTGATCTGACCCGCATGTACGGCAAGCGCATGAGAACACTATCAGGAGGAACACGTCAGAAAGTGAGCGCCTGCCTTGCTTTTTTATTCAAGCCGGATATTCTCATACTGGATGAGCCAACGGCCGGACTTGATCCAGTTGCTAGCGAAATCCTGAAAGCCAAAATCTTAAAAGAAAAAGCAAAGGGAAAACTGACCCTTATCACATCCCATGTGCTAAGTGACCTGGACGACCTGGTATCGGAGATTATTTATCTGCAGGAAGGACAACTCCGATTTCATGAATCGGTTGCTGAATTGCAGAAAAAAACCGGGGAAGCCAAACTGAATAGGGTAATGGCACAAATCATGTTACAGAAAACGGCCCAACGATGAAAAAGATTATTAAATACAGCCTGCTTGATATATTACGGAACCGTGTAATCCTTGCTTATACAGCCTTGCTGGCGGTTGTTAGTATCAGCCTATTCATGATGGAAGATAACCCAGTAAAAGCGGTCATGAGCCTCCTGAATATAAGTTTGCTGATTGTGCCGCTTGTAAGTAGCATTTTCTGTACCATCTATTTGTATAACAGTGCTGAATTCATTGAATTACTGGTTGCTCAGCCAATACGCCGATCGCGTTTGCTTTGGGGTGTATATCTTGGTATGATTACCGCATTACTGATTGCCCTCAGTCTGGGAATCGGTTTACCCCTGCTGCTATTGCAACCTACCTTATCCGGACTCAGCCTTTTTCTAACCAGCGCCGCCCTGACAATTGTTTTTTCCTCACTGGCAACACTTTCGGCTGTGCTTACCCGAGATAAAGCAAAAGGAATTGGCGTATCCCTGTTATTATGGTTCTATTTCACTTTTATATATGATGGAATAGTATTGCTGGTGTTGTTCCAGATGGCAGACTATCCGCTGGAAACAACCATGATTGGTATGAGTATGTTGAATCCCATTGACCTGGGAAGAATCGGAATGTTGTTACAGCTCGATATCTCTGCAATGATGGGGCTTACCGGCGCCCTTTTTCAGGACTTTTTCGGAAACGGATTTGGTGCCGGCCTGGTAATTCTGGTGATGCTTGGCTGGATGACATTCCCTATTCTTTTTGCGATTCGTCGTTTTAACAACAAGGACCTCTAAACTTCTGATTGCTGATGAAAAAAGACATTACTAACCGCACAGATATTGAAATGCTGATCAACCGTTTTTATGAACAGGTTAAAACAAATAATCAGATCGGTCATTTCTTTACTTCTGATAGAAACGTAAATTGGGAACACCATCTGCCTATCATGTATAATTTCTGGGAAAACATTCTGTTTTACACCGGTCAGTATAATGGGAATCCAATGGCGGTACACAAACAATTACACCAGGAATTTCCGCTAAGCAAAGAAGATTTTGCTGAATGGCTAAGACTGTTCAATGCAACTGCTGACGAACTGTTCAAAGGAGATAATACGGAGTTAATAAAACAACGAGCGCAATCAATTGCGCTCGTTATGGAACTTAAAATTGTTCAGGGCACCAATACTTCATCAATCACATGAATGATGCCGTTACTTGCCGGCACAGAAGCCAGTATGGTTGCTTTATCGTTCACCATCACTTTACCATCTTTTACTGAAATCTTGATATTCCCTCCATTCGCCTGTCCCAAAACCTGACCATCATTCATCAGGTCAGTTTTGATTACTCCAACATACACATGGTACTGAAGTATATTTTCAAGATCCGACTTGCTGGACGGTTGCATTAATTTATCCAGGGTTCCGGCAGGCAATTTGTCAAATGCTGCATTAGTAGGCGCAAAAACGGTAAAGGGGCCTGCATTGGAAAGTACATCCACCAATCCGGCAGCCTGCACGGCTTTCACAAGAGTGGAATGATCTGCACTGCCAATTGCCACTTTTACAATGTCTTTCTGGGAATCATCGTCCTTAACGGCAGACTGTCCGCCCAGCGGTGTTTCGACGGTTGCTGCTGCGGCATTGTCAGAAGCGGCCTGATCACCGCAGGAATGCATCAGGAGGGATGCTCCAATCAGGAGTGGAATCCAATTTCTCATACTGTTATTTTTAGGGTGTAATAAATAATCTAAACTATTTCACCCTGTTTATATCTATTATGATTCTGGTCATAACAAAAAAAGCAGGTAGTAGAAACTACCCGCGTTCACACACATGAGAAATAAAGAAATTTTTATTGCATTTGCACTTCGTGCAAAGGATGCTTATTTATAAGTTGAAGCAGTTTAGCCTGCATGTTTTCATTGCGATAATTGTACCGGAATTCACATTCCTTGATATGCAGATAGAGTGTATTCCGGTTTACACCCCGGAATTTCATCAGTCTGTTTCGGGTTAAACCCCAGAAGCCGGAAATCTCATCTCCATTCGTAGTGGCTCCGGCGGCCAGCATATCTCTCCTGTATAAACGCCAACTGTTGAAATCGGCTACTGCCAGAATATTCTGCATTTCAGACCCTGGCTGACCATTATGCTGTTTCTGCCAGTTGAGTAAATGTTCTTTGGTAACATTTTCCAGTCCGGTCGCATATACCTGACCGTTATGACGCGTAAAACCGAAATAGGAAGTTTTAGGTAACCCGGTTAAGGATCCTTTCAGGGAAACGACATTTTCTGGTAATTGATGCGGTGGAAATGCGTCTTCGCAAAATTGCGCCAACCTGGTTCGGATCAGTTTCAGGTATGCATTGACCGTTACACGGCTCACTCCTGTAATAGCAGCAATCTGGGTAGCAGTTAAGTCTTCGCAGAAATAATGTAATATCTCCCTGCATTTTCTTTCTGAAAGGTGTGCCCCTTTCAACATTCTATTTTTCATCGAGATAGGTTTGGTTTGCAGAATTTATACGAAACGATTCGGAGATAAATATCTACAGAACCACCAACACAAAAAACCTAATTATACACCAGTGGGAATAATACGGGATAAACAGAACGATCAAGATGTTAGAGAAAAGTGAAGGCCAATTAATAATCCAGCAGTTGCCTTATCCGTTCCTTTACTTTCAAAGGAGATGGAAGCATGGCTTCTTCCAGTTTAGTATTCATTGGAACAGCTGGCAAGTTCAATGCTCCTATCACATCAACCGGAGCATCCAGCCATTGAAAGCAGTTTTTGCTGATTCGGCCGGCCAACGCTTCTGCAAATGAATTGTTTTGTTGTTCCTCCGTTAGTACCAGGCATTTTCCATGGTTTCTGACAGTTTGAAAAACCAGTTCCTCATCTAATGGAAAAAGACAACGAAGATCTATGACCTCAACCTGTCCGGGAAAATCCATAGCGGCTGCTTTTGCCCAATAAACCCCCATTCCATAAGTGATGATACAACAGGAATCGCCCTGCTCTACTGTTTGTCTGGATGCCGGCAATGCGACCCTTCCTTTTCCCAATGGGATACGATAGTCGGATGCCGGTTCCAGCTGCCTGGCAGATTCTGTACCCGGCACCTTACTCCAGTACAAGCCTTTATGCTCCAGCATTACTACCGGGTTGGGGTCCAGAAAAGCAGTTTTCATCAATCCTTTAATATCTGCTGCGTTCGAAGGATAAACCACCTTTACACCTTTAATGCTTAATAAGGTGGATTCGATGCTTCCACTGTGATAAGGGCCTCCCCCACCGTATGCACCAACTGGTACCCTGATCAGTGTTTGAACCGGAAATTTCCCACAGCTCAGATAAGAAGATTTAGCGATTTCCGAAACCAACTGGTTAAGTCCGGGATATATATAATCAGCAAACTGAACCTCCACAATAGGTTTCAATCCAACTGCACTCATTCCGGCTGTGGAGCCGATAATATAGGCTTCCTGAATTGCTGTGTTGAATACCCGATGATCACCAAACTGTTCCGCAAGGGTTGCGGCTTCCCGGAAGACTCCACCCAGCCTGCGACCTACATCCTGACCATACAGCACAGCTTCCGGAAATTCCTCCATGATTTCGCGGATGGCGAAAAGAGCAGCATCCACCATGTTTATTTTTTCTGCCCTAACCTTTTCCCGCTGCCCGGTTTCAGTAATTACTGAACCGGGTACAAATATGTGCGATTGAACACCGGCCGGGTCGGGCTCTGCAGCTTCTATGGCCTGCTGGAAAGCCTGGCGTACATCTTCTCCGGCTTTTTTATCAATACTATCCAGATCGTTTGCCAATAAGCCGGCAGCAAGTAATTTATTCCTGAGCAATGGACCAGGATCTCGCAAAGCATGCGTCTCAAGGTCCTCTTCAGTTCGGTAAAACTCCTTTCGAACACCGCTGGTGTGATGCCCAAGCAAGGGCAGATTTGCCTGGATCAGCCAGGGCGATCGCTCCTGGCGGATGTTTTCAGTTACCTGCTTAAATAATTGGTAGCAGGCTTCAAAATCACTGCCATCCACACGCGTCCTCGACATACCAGGAAATCCTGCAGCATATTCATACGCGTCCATTACCCTGGATTCATCCGCGGACACACTGATCCCCCAGCGATTGTCCTGAACAAGGTAAAGTATGGGCAATTTTTTGAGTACCGCGAACTGAAAAGCCTCGCTAACCTCTCCTTCGGTTACACTTGCATCGCCCAACGAACAAACAACCAATGGCATTCCCTCATTCCGGGTTCGATTCAGTTTATTGGGCAGGTATTTCTCCAGGTATTGTATTCCCTGCGCAATTCCTGTAGTGGGAATCACCTGCATGCCAGTGGCACTGCTTTGTTGTATGATGGTGGGTTTTTCAGCACCCCGGTAACAGGGGTGTGAATAATAGGCTCTGCCCCCGGTAAACGGATCCGCAGCTTTAGCCAATAATTGCAACATCAGCTCATAAGGGCTGAATCCCAAACCCAATAACAAACTTTCATCGCGGTAATAAGGACTAACATAATCAGCCGGATCCAGCAAATAAGCAATCGCCAGCTGAACTGCTTCATGCCCCCTGGATGTACTGTGTACGTATTTGCAGATATTCCTATGTTGTTCATAGGTAGCAGCCATATGCCTTGCCTGGCACATGTGCTGATAGGCTTTAAGCAACAATTCCTGTCCGTTCATAGTGATGCGATGGTTCGCAAATATAAACGAACAGTTGTTAGTAAAGTTGGGTGGAACTTACTTTATTTCGATGTTGAACATCTCAGCATCTTCCAGGAAGCCTTCCAGTTCATCACCTACTACACATTCGCCCACACCGGCAGGAGTACCTGTAAATATGAGATCCCCGATATTTACCGAGAAGTAGTTGGAGATGTTAGCAACAATGCTGTCAAAATTGAAGATCATGTTACTGGAATGTCCTTCCTGTACCAGTTCTTTATTCTTGAGCAGTTTGAAATGAATATCTTTTTTATTCTTGAGGTCAGGCAGATTCACCCATTTTCCAATTACGGCAGAATTGTCCCAGGCTTTCGCTTTCTCCCAGGGCAAACCCTTCTCCTTCAATTCATTCTGGATATCACGGGCAGTAAAATCAATACCTACCGTAACCGCATCATAATATTTGCTGGCATATCGGTCCTGGATATATTTCCCATTTTTGCAAATCCTCAAAACGAGTTCACACTCGTAATGCAGTTCATTGGTAAATTCAGGATAATAAAAAGGAGTGTGCGTTTGAAGCAGGGCACTCTTGGGTTTCATAAAAATCACCGGCTCATCGGGCACTTCGTTGCCCAGTTCTTTGGCATGCGCCACATAGTTACGGCCTATGCAGAATATTTTCATATTCACTACAGGGTTTAATGATTAAATAATCACTGATTTGGTTGGGACGTTACTCCCCGGAATTTGATAGGGATACCGGAATCACAGGCAGGTTTACCTGATGGTGAGCGAAAATAACCATTCATAAGCATAATTCATAACTTGTATTCCACATTATTGAAATGATTCATCGTATTGGCAAGCCCACCCAAAACAAAGGATTCAATAATCGGGATGGTTTTCTCAATTTTCATGCGCACCAGGGGTGCTTCCTCGGAACTCCACTTTCCAAGAACAAAATCGACTTGTCGCCCTTTGGGATAGTCATTACCGATACCAAACCGCAGGCGCGGGTAAGCTGTAGATCCCAGCTGTTCCTGGATACTTTTTAATCCATTGTGTCCTCCGTCACTCCCGGCCCCGCGGATTCTGCTTTTTTCCAGTGGAAGAGCCAGCTCATCTACAATAACAAATACCTGTTCAACTGGAATCTTTTCTTTTTCCATCCAGTATTTAACCGCCTTACCACTCAGGTTCATGTAGGTAGATGGCTTCAGCATAACAAGGGTTTTCCCTTTCAACTTTGCTTCAGCTATATCGCCTAACCGGTCGCTTCGAAAGCTAACCCCATACTTTTCAGCCAGCGCATCCACCACATCGAAGCCTATATTATGGCGGGTATGGACGTATTCTGTTCCGATATTACCCAAACCAACAATGAGAAACTTGTTCATACAGCGAAGATAGGAAGGTGAGTGGGAAACGGGAGACAGGAGGCGGGAGGCGGGAAAAATCAAAAGCACCGGGGATGCCGGTGCTTTTGTATAATTTGAAAAAATCGGATCGATTATTTCTTGCCTTTTTCAGCAGCAGCTTCTTCCTGCTTCAGCTGACGGGTCATAACGATAGATGCAACCGGAATACGGGGAGACATCATGATTTCCATATTCTCCGTCTTTACATCCTGGATCCGAACGTTTTCATTCAGTTCAAGATTGGTAATGTCCAGCTCAATGCTTTCTTTCAAATACTTAGGTAACGTTTTTACTTTCAACGCCTTCACTTTAACCACCAGACGACCACCCGCTTTTACACCGGCAGGAGAACCAGTCAGGTGCAGCGGAAGCTGCGCAATTACCGGCTTATCTTCAACCAGTTGCTGTAAATCAAGGTGTGTAAGAGCATCAGTCACTTTATCAAATTGCATATCTTTCAGAATGCATTTGTATTTTTTGCCATCAATACTTACTTCAGCAAGGTTGAATTCAGCGGTATACACCAGTGGCTTGAATGCCTTGGCCTGAGCAACGAAATTAATTTCCTGCTCACCTCCGTAAATTACACCTGGCACTTTTCCCTCAGAGCGAAGTTGGCGGGCGGCCTTTTTCCCGGTTTCGGTCCTGAGTTGTCCTTCGATTGTAATTGTTTTCATTTTGTTTTATTTAATAATAATTAAGCACGATTTAATCTCCCCTCAGTTCAGCATCCCGTTGTTCCTTGAGTTGCGAATGAATAAACAGGCTGGTGATACTTCTTTGTTCATACGCGTTTCGCAATGCTACCGCAAACAAATTGGCAACTGATAACACCTTGATCTTGTCAACCTGCTGCTTCAATGGTATCGTATCACAAACAACCAATTCCTCCAGCACACTTCCTGCAATATTCTCATAAGCTTTACCACTCAACACCGGATGCGTACACATTGCCCGAACAGTAGTAGCTCCTTTTTCCTTCAGTAAACCGGCACTTTTTGCAAGTGTGCCTCCGGTATCACAGATATCATCAATCAGGATTACGTTTTTATCTGTCACATCTCCAATCACCACCATACTTGCTATTTCATTTGCGCGTTTACGGTGCTTATCACAAATCACCATTTCGGCATTAAAATAACTGGCAATCTCCCGAATCCTGTTCGCACTACCCACGTCAGGGGCCGCAAAGGTAAGGTTTTCCAGTTTTAATTGCTCTATATAGGGGATAAAAATTACTGAGCTGTCGAGGTGGTCAACCGGGATATCAAAATAGCCCTGAATTTGGGGTGCATGCAGGTCCATGGTGATTACCCGGTCGGCGCCAGCGGCCGTTAACATATTGGCTATCAACTTACTGCCTATTGCCACCCGGGGTTTATCCTTCCGGTCCTGCCGGGCATAGCCATAGTAGGGAATCACAGCAATTACCTTATAAGCGGATGCTCTTCGGGCTGCATCAATCATCAGTAACAGTTCCATCAGGTTGTCTGATGGTGCAAACGTACTCTGTACCAGGAAAACCACATCCCCTCTGATACTTTCCTGGTAAACCGGTTGAATCTCTCCGTCACTGAATTTCTGGATATTAATCCGGCCTAATGGAATTCCGTAGCTGTTGGCTATTTTCTCAGCCAGGTACTGCGAGCCTGTACCAGAGAAGATTTTTGCAGTCATAGAAGAAAATTCTTGCGGCGAAGATAAAGAGTTGAAGCAGACAGACCGCCCTGAAATGCAAGAAATTAGACAAAAACGAAAAGGGGACTACCATCGGCGTCCCCTCCTCTACCTGTCTACATTAACTATTTTATCGCGATGCCACCACCTGCGGCCCCGCCTGGCTGGCTGATACGGTCTTCAGGGTGCCAATCGGTTCAGTACGATTCTGAAACGCATGAAAAATCGCGGAACAGATAAAAATGGAAAAAAATAAGGCTACCACGTAGATTCCTATGCAAAAGAGCATGGATTGGAATCCGCCTAATACGTTGAAAGTACGGGAATTCATAGTTTACTGGTTTTAGTTTTTCTACAAAAAAGGATCATTGGATAATTGGGTTAAAACCCTGTTTCAAGACATAAAAATATTCATTAATCTTACTTCATGCAAGCGCAGAACCACTCAATTAAATCATGGGCAAAAGACGATCGGCCACGCGAAAAACTACTTAGTAAAAGTCCGATGCAACTCAGCGATGCAGAACTGATCGCCTTGTTACTGAATCATGGCAACCGGGAAAAAACAGCCCTGGATATGGCGCGTGAACTTCTTCAGCTTGGCCAGAATAACCTCTTCGAACTCGGCAAGTTGTCGGTATTTGAGTTGATGAAAGTAAAAGGAATCGGGAAAGCAAAAGCGGTAACCATTGCAGCGGCAATGGAACTTGCCAAACGCCGGCAACTCAGCCAGGCAGTGGAACTAAAAGCTATAACCGGCAGTAGAGATGTAGCTTCTTTTTTACAACAACAATTCGGCGATTACAGGCACGAAATATTCATTGTGCTGTTCCTGAACAGAGCCAATAAAATCAAACACAAGGAAATCATCAGTAGCGGAGGCTTAACAGGAACAGTAGCAGATCCCCGTATCATCATGAGAAAAGCCATTGAACAGGATGCGGTAGCACTCATTCTTTGCCACAATCATCCCTCTGGAAATCTACACCCCTCCAAGGCAGATGAGGAGTTAACGCGTAAAATCAGGGAAGCTGCACTGTTATTGGACATCCGCGTGCTGGATCATCTGATCGTTAGCCAGGATGGTTATTTCAGTTTTGCAGATGAAGGACTGATCTGATCAGGCTTGTGCTGCAGGTCCGCCAAAATTCATCGGCACCTGAATTTCTTCCAGGTCCTTTATATCGCCATTCACTTCTTCAAAACGATCTATATTTTCAATCATGGCTTTCATGAAACGCTTGGCATGCTGAGGGGTCAGGATAATCCTGGACTTTACCCTGCTTTTGGGTGTTCCAGGCATCACATTTACAAAATCAATTACGAATTCAGCATGTGAATGTGTAATTATTGCAAGGTTCGCATATTCTCCTTCAGCCATCTCTTCTGATATTTCAATATTTAGCTGATTCTGCTGATTGTTATTATTGTCCATGATTCAGTGTTGAAGATCAAAAGTACTATTTGTTGGCAAACTCCCTTTACCAATCAACGATCAACTGAAATTTCCATTCAGAACGCCGGCTACCGGGCAATTCGTCCCAGCCCGACCCTATTGATTCCTGGTTGGAAAGCCGGGACTGTGACCATCTTATCCACCATTTCAACGTACCTGTTGGCAGTATGGCAATTTTCCATTTACCCTGCCATTGCAAATAATACCGCAACCCGTGATCAAATATCGCTGGAATGGAATAACTGTATAACAGATCCCGTTCATAACTATAAATACGGGTTTCATATCCATCCGTTCGGAACCAATGCACTCTTGCTGCAAACTGCCAGTGCCTTTGGGGAACTATCCATTTTGCATCTGCATATATCCCCCATCCATTTTGCAAAAGCGTCTTCTTATAAAAGACTCCATCGAACCTGGTACTGATCAGCAGGTTTTTACCTGCATTGCGCTGAATATGAATCCGAAGGTTTTGCTGGGTTACAGATGTGATTGAATTAGTAACCGCAATATGTCCATTTTCCGGTTTGGATTGCATTCTGAAATAACCATACACTAACCAGGACCGTCGTTTTTCCCATTGTATAAGAAACCTGCCTTCTCTTCCGTTTCCCGGAGCATCCGATCTGAAACGTAACCAGGGAAATCGATACCAATCTGCATATACCTGAATCAGCCATCCTTTTACTGGCTTTATTTCCAGGTTGGTATAGATGCCTTCTTCGTTTCGAACCGCTGCCTGCTCTGATACTGCATTGGCATATACAGCATGATAGGATGGCTGAAAATTCCGGTATACCAATGTCCAGTCCACCCGCTTATCAATACTGGCAAGCAACCCCTGAACACCCCCATATCCTTTTCCTCCCCTGGCTACTTCACCGAATAAAAAAAACTGCTTTTTGCCCCAACTGTAATCAAGAGAAGAATGGTAGGATGATTGTCCCCTGAAATAGTAATTCGAATAAGGTTCTTCCCGTGGAAACCAGGGAAGAGAAAATCGTTGGTACAATTGATTAAATCCAATTTTCAAGTTGCCAGACTGATACCTGATTATGGAGCCTGCCACCAATTCTCCCAGTTTTTTTCTTCCTGCTATTTCAGAACTGTTGCGATGATAACCGGAAACAGACAAACTGCTAAATGCAACCGCCTCATTATTTTCATAGGTTATGGTAGCCGATTTTTTTCGGTTAGATACCCACGTTAGTGCTTCCCACTTTCCTTTGGAAAGGTGCACCGCGGCTCCACGGAAAAAATTTATTTCTCCTGCAGAACGATATGCCTTTAATAAAGGCCCCTGGCGAAATACACCGGCTCCTGCCGCCCCCTTTCCAAAAGCCATTCCCTGCCATACCACCAATCCTTGTCCCGCATTCACAGAAAAATCACCCAGCGCAACTGCCTTGACTGTTCTTATACCCCTGATAAACAAATGAAAGCCGGAGAAATCTGCCAAACGATTCAACTGCCTGGCAAAAGGTTCACCGGCATCTTTTTCCAAACTGAAACCAGCCTGAACCATACGGTTTAACTGATATCCATATCGGATAAAAATTCGCTGGGGAGAGCCTGCATAACTTCGTTTACCCACGCTGTCTTGTTGGAAACCTTTTGCTTTTTGCAAAACGGAGCTGGTCCGGAATAACAATTCATGCTCCCCATCTTTAAAAAGTTTGTTTGACTTCCAGACCTGCGAGCGTGGCGGTGAGAAATCCAAAACAGCAAGGAGTTGTTGAATTAATTGTTTGTCCCAATAGGGTATTGCCTGCAACTCAAATTTATTGGATGGAATTCCAAACATTTGTACATATCTGAAATAGGCCTGGATCTGAACCGGTGTAAAGCCAAACAAGCTCAACTGTTCTAATGATAACCGGGAAATATGGATAGGCTTTCGTTTAAGAGCTTCCCATTCCAATAAATTTTCATCCAGTTCCGGTGTCAAATCCTGCTGTTCAACCAGCTGCTCCCATTCACGGTTAGCCACTGTTTCTTCCTGTGCATCTGCAGAAAGGAAAACAATGCTGAAGAGTATTAACAATATCCCTCTACTCATCCTCTTTTTTATGTTTTCCAGTATTCCAAATAATTCCTACGCCGGATTTCCAACCAATCAATTGATACCGCATAACAAAAATTGACAACCAGAACGACCGGAGCTTGTACCCCTGCTCCCAATAGAGTCTGGAAGGTAAAAGTTGGCATTGCCCAATCAGGTATGCATTTGATAAAAAATGATATTGAATGCTGATGGCAGTTTGGCTAAAGGAACCAGACATATAAGTTCCAGATATTTCGGTAGCCAGTTGAGCAGACCAGCTCTGGCTTGCATGTACATTCAATTGCCAGGCAGAAATTTTATCGGCCCCTTTGAGTAAGAGCATCGAATAAGATGTATGAGTTCCCGAGCGCATTAAGGAGAGACCTGCATGCCATTCGGCCGTTGGTTTTACTTCTCCGGTTTTTTGCTGCCGGATATGAAACAATACGCCCATCAACCATTTTGCAGTTTCATTTTTCGAACCTGCCAGTTGTCTTCCATAAGCAACCCCATATTCATTCATACGATAATGCCCCTTTCCACTAACCGCCATTTTCAGTCCTATCGCACTTTTTTTATGAATGGACAAAGTTCCTGCACCTTCCGTTCTCCCGGTTACCGGTAAACCGATAAACCGGCTATTGGTAATGGAAATATTGGTTTTAACTCCGGCATCTCCCAATACGGCCGGCGAAAAAAAACCAGCCACTGGTTTAAGCAAAAGTGGGTTCCCCGGTCCGGTCGGAATAAAATCAGCTGCATAGGGAATACCTGCTGACTGACTGTACGCCGAAAGACTGAAGAACCCCCAACACACACAACCTATCGCTACGTTCATACCACAAAATCCAACTTATCAAGAGGCCGGTCAAGCGTGAGAAAACGGAATTCAGTACCCGTAAAATCACCCACTATCCGCCGTTGAAAGAGTTGAGATGCACTTATTTTCTAATTTATATTAGAAAATTAAAGACCATTTATAGTATTTATTATATTTTTAATGGTAAATATTATTTTTTTGTTACAATACATTAACACAGTTTTAATAATTGCTTAGTTTGAGCAGCAATTAGCTGAATTCCCAATTCAGCATAACCTTAAATAACACTTACATGAGAAAACATCTAATGATGCTCGTGACAGCATTATGCCTGGCTGTCATGGGTATTGCTCAGAGCACTAAGATTACCGGAAAGGTGCTGGATGCGGGTGGGAAACCCATCCCGGGAGCAACAATTTTAGTTAAAGGAACAAGAGTGGGAGCCGCTACTGCTGAGGACGGCAGTTTTGCAATCAGTGTTCCACAAAATTCAAAAACACTTGTTATTAGCGCATTAGGTTTTAAAACAACTGAAATTGCATTGGGATCCTCCACAATTGTTTCAGTAACCTTGTCCGAAGATGCAAATTTGTTATCGGATGTAATTGTTACCGGTGTAGCCGGTGCTACCTCCAAAAAGAAAATGACAGTATCTGTTACCAAAGTGGGTGAAGAACAACTGAAAGCGGTTCCAGCAACCTCCCTGTCATCAGCATTAACCGGAAAAGTAGCAGGTTTAAAAGCAGCAAGCTATGGTGGTCAGCCTGGAGAATCACTTGATCTCTTGTTAAGAGGTGATAACAATCTCCCAAATGTTAGTTCAGCACCGCTGATCCTGGTAGACGGAGTTATTCTTGCCGGAAATCTGGCAGATATCAACTCAGATGATGTGGAATCCATTGAAGTAGTAAAAGGAGCAGCCGCCTCTGCGCTGTATGGTTCACGCGCTGGTAACGGTGTGATTTCCATTATCACTAAACGCGGTAAAGGAATTTCTGCTAACAAGCCTGTAATTACAGTAAGAAATGAATTGGGTATTCAATCCCTTACCCATTACCTCAATGTTGCGGAAGGACATCCGTATGCACTGGCAAGTGACTGGGAATCTGTTTCAGGAAAATACACCAAATATGCCGGAGTAACCTACCCCAATAATTATATGGGAGCAGGATTCAGCACAGGTATTTCCGGAAACCGGAACCTGGACGCAGACCACTATATGGACAATCCATACGGAGTGAACAGAAATCAGCAGTCTGAGTTTTTCCGTAATGGTATAAACTATACCAATTTCGTTTCTGTAGCCAATCGCACTGAAAAGAACAATATTTACCTGTCTTTTGAAAACAATGGACAGCAGGGTGTAGTAGCATTGACAGATGGTTATAAGCGTCAGAACTTTCGTGTAAACATCGATCAGAATGTATCCAGCTGGTTACGTCTGAGTGCATCCAACTTATTCATCAATCGCCAGGTACAATATCCTGGTGGTGGTGGTGGCTTGTTTTATGCCATCGCACGCCAGGAAAGAGATGTGAACCTGGGTGGTGAAAACCCTGATGGTCAGCCTTATTACCTGCGTTCAAATCATTTCAACCAGGAAGCTACCAACCCGCTTTATCCGTTGTGGAAGCAGAAAAGAAATGAGAAGACAAGACGCTGGCTCGGCAACTACACCGCCAATGTGAAGTTCACCAAGTGGGCTAACCTCGATCTCAGCCAGACAATCGAAATTCAGAATTATCGCTACTCAAGTATTTCACCAAAAGATTACTGGGCTCAGTCAGGTGGTACAGCCGCTACCAATTTCATGACTTACACCAATGGTGGTATGTCACAGACTACCAGCGAAACATCTACCAAGAACACACAGGCTACTCTTAACCTGTCCAATGATTTTGGTGATCTAAGCGTAAGAGGTAAACTTTCTTACCTGTATGAAAACAGGGCTTATGAGTCAAATTATATCAGCGCTTCCCAATTCAAGGTTTCCGGTATTGAAAACTTTGAAAATTTTGTGGAAATCAATGACGCAAGCTCCTACAAGGAAACAGAAAGAGCCCAGAACTACTTTGCTATTCTCGGCATGGATTGGCGCGATAAAATTCTGTTCGATGGTATGTTCCGCTATGATGGATCCTCCCTGTTTGGTCCGGATGCAAGATGGAATTCCTACTATCGCTTGTCCGGAGCTTACCGAATCAGTGAAGATGTAAAGATCAATGGTATCGACGAATTGAAAATCCGCGCAGCACATGGTACAGCAGGTATTCGTCCTGGTTTTAACTGGCAGTACGAAACCTATTCCCTGTCAAACGGGAATACGTCTCCTAATCAGAAAGGGAATACCCTGTTGAAACCTTCCACAACCCGCGAAACTGAAATTGGTCTGAATGTTGATTTCCTTGGCCGCTTTAATTTTGAAGCCGTTTATGCCAAATCCAAGACAGATGATCAGTTCCTGAATGTTCCCCTGATAGCCTTCCTGAACGATGGTTATACCAGCCAGTGGAGAAATGCAGGAACAGTGGAATCAAATACCCTGGAAATGACCCTGGGTGCCAAGTGGATCCGCAGAAAAGAATTCAGCTGGTCATCTAATTTTGTATTCTCAAAAGTTCGTCAAAAAATCACTGAACTTCCAATAGCCCCCTATCTGTATTCAGATGGCAATATGGGTGATCAATCCCTGTTTTATATCAAACAGGGTGAAACCTATGGCTCCATGTACGGATACCGCATGGTTAGAACCCTTCAGGAAATGGAGAATCAACTTCCTGCAGGTAAAACCATCAGTGATTATACCGTTAACAGCGAAGGGTATGTAATTCCTGCCGGAACAGAAGGTACACCAGGAGAATTGCCAATTCGTTTAAAAGAAAATGGGGCAGACTGGTATGGTAAAATCGGTGATGGTAACCCTGATTTCATGATGGGTATTACCAACACTTTGACCTATAAAGGATTTACCCTTTATTTCCTGCTCGACTGGAAACAGGGTGGGGATGTTTACAATGGTAAAGACCAGCGTCTGGCATTCAACCTGACTTCAGAAAGAATGGATATGACAGGAGTTGCTGATGGTAAGAAAAAAGCCTATGATTACTGGTTCACCGGAATGTACGACAGAAACGATCCCAATGCTTATTGGGTAGAAGACGGAACCTACCTCAAATTGAGAGAAGTAGCACTGGGTTATTCTGTTCCTTCCAAATTCCTGAGTGGCATTTTAAAAGGAGCCATCAAGGGAGTAAATGCACGTATTGTTGGACGTAATCTGCTGACCTTCACCGGTTATAAAGGCTATGATCCTGAAGTTGGTAGCATTCGTATGCCTTACGATGGTATATACATGAACCCCAATTATCGCAACCTGGCTTTCTCTCTTTCATTTGAATTCTAACAGTTAGTACAACAAAAAAAGTTCAGACATGAAAAAATTTGGTAAAATAATAACCCTTTCCTCCCTCGTTCTTGCTTTAGCAGGATGCGGAAAGGATGTGCTGGATGTTGAAAATGAAAACCAGCCCGACTTCCTGAAAGTATATGCTAATGGTCAGGACGTTGAAAACGTTGCCAGTAGTATGTACAATACTATTTACTCTGGCGAACATTCTTTTAGTGGAGTTAAAATGATGCTGGCTACCGCCGCCGATAACGTATCCTGCTCATGGGGGAACGCCGGTATGCGGGATATGTCATGGGAACCCAGAAACAGTGCCTGGAATAACGCACCAAGTTATTCCAACCAGGGTCAAACCAAGCATACATTTGACAGAATGTATGGCGCCATTAATACAGCTTCCAACGTTATTAAAGCGGTGAACAGTGGTATTATGATTGGCGACGAAGGTGTAAACAACAATCGCGCTGTTGCCTTTGCACGGTTTATTCAGGGTTACGGATATGGCAACCTGGCGCTGGTTTTTGACCGTGCCTTTGTGGTAGATGAAGAAACCACTGTTGAAGGCACGCTCGGCAGTGCAGTTACCTATAAAGAAGTGGCTGCTGCGGCACTTGGCTATCTGGATGAAGCCATTCAACTGTCCGGCACTAGCTTTACCATCCCGGCTGCATGGTTGGGTTCTGAAAACGACCTGAGTAATGAAGATTTTAAAAAAATCTGTAATACGGCTGCGGCACGTATTCTGGCTTATCTGCCCAGAAACAAAGCAGATCTTGCCCAGGTTGATTGGAATAAGGTAAAAACTTATGCTGATGCAGGTATTACCAGCGACTGGAATGTTATGAATGACAGTTATGTACGTTGGTATGATGAGGCAGGAGATTACCTGACTTTTAACGGCTGGGGTATTACAGATATGTATGTTGTCAATAAAATGGATCCTACACAGCCGAACCATTGGGATGACAGACCTGACTTCCCTTATCCGCCTGCGTCCACCAACCCGCTGGATGAACGCCTGAACACCGATTTTCAGTATGTTCCTTCCAACTGGTTCCAGGCAGCCCGTGGTTACTACCACTTCTCCAACTACCGTAACAAACGGTACGATGAATTTTATGTAAATGCGCTTGGAGCGAAGGCTGTTGTTATGCTGGCAGAAAATGATATGTTACGTGCCGAAGCCCGGGCCTACCTCGGCCAGCTTGCAGAAGCTGCACAGATAATCAATGCCGGCACTCGCTCAACACGTGGACAAATGCCGGATGTAGCAGCTTCACTGAACGATATCATCAAGGCCATCTCCCATGAGCGTCATGTAGAAATGTATACCACCGGTATGGGACTCCAGTTTTTTGATATGAGAAAACTGGACCTGCTTCAGAAAGGTACTCCCCTGCACCTGCCGTTGCCAGCTAAATTGATGGAAACACTCGGAGAGCCCCTGCCCTTTTACACATTTGGAACAGTGGCAGAAGCTGATGGTGTAAACACTTCAAATGGAGGCTGGAGATAATTTTATTCTTCCATCCATATTTTTGTCACTGCGCCAATCTTCGGATTGGCGCAGTGCTTTTCTGTCCCTACCTTTGCGCCATGCAAATTTTAGACGGTCAACTGGTTTCCCGGGCCACCAAAGATGAATTAAAGCTGAAAGTAGCACAGCTGGTAACCGATGGTAAAAAAATCCCCCACCTGGCTGCAGTATTGGTTGGTTCCAATGGAGCCAGTGAAACCTATGTAGCTGCGAAAGTGAAAGCCTGCGGCGAAATTGGATTCAAATCAACCCTTATTCGCCTGGAGGAAGATATCAGTGAAAACAAGCTGCTATCGGTAATTGATGACCTTAACCTGGATCAGGATATTGATGGCATTCTTGTACAGCTTCCCCTTCCAAAGCATATATCGGATGAAAAAGTCATCAATACCATTCTACCCTCCAAAGATGTGGATGGTTTTCATCCAGCCAATGTGGGTAAAATGGTACAGGGACTCGATACGTTTATTCCTGCCACACCTTATGGAATCATGCTGATGCTGGAACATTATAAAATTGAGACCAAAGGCAAGCACGCCGTAGTAATAGGCCGAAGTAATATTGTGGGCCGTCCAATGAGCATTCTGCTTAGCCAATCTGCCCCCTATGGCAATTGTACCGTTACTATTACCCATTCTCATACTAAAAACCTGGCGGAAATCTGCCGTTCTGCAGATATTATTGTGGCTGCTCTCGGCATACCTGAATTTGTAAAAGAAGATATGGTCAAAGAGGGTGCTATTATTATTGATGTTGGTATCACCCGGGTAGCGGACGCTTCCAAAAAATCAGGTTTTGCACTGAAAGGAGATGTAGACTTTAAAGCGGTATCTCCCAAGTGTAGTTATATCACCCCCGTTCCCGGAGGTGTTGGCCCAATGACCATCGCAGCACTGATGAAAAATACTTACAAAGCCTGTATAGATAAATTATGAACTATGAATTGAGAAGTTAGAATTCATTCTCAGTTCCTAATTCATAATTCCAAATTCATAATTCACACTTCCATACCATGCTTCCCATAATGGAATCATTCTATACCCTCCAGGGCGAGGGATTTCACCAGGGCCGCGCAGCTTATTTTGTGCGGCTGGGAGGATGTGATGTCGGTTGCGTATGGTGTGATGTAAAGGAAAGCTGGGATGCATCCAAACACCCACAGCAAACAATAACCGAAATTGTTCAGGGGGCTTTGGAACATCCGGGAAGATTGGCGGTTATTACTGGTGGTGAACCCCTTCTTTACAACCTGGATGAACTCACGCTGGCTCTCCGTAAAGCAGGATTCGAAACCAATATTGAAACTTCCGGCTCCAGTCCGCTTAGCGGATATTGGGACTGGATCTGCCTTTCCCCCAAAAAGTTCAAATTTCCCCTTCCCGAAGTCATAGCCGCTGCTCATGAATTAAAGGTGGTGATCTTCAACAAGTCCGATTTTGCCTGGGCTGAAAAATATGCAGCGGAAGTATCCCCCACCTGTAAATTGTATCTGCAGCCGGAGTGGGACAAACAGGCAGAGATGCTTCCGCTGATCATCGACTATATTAAAGCCCACCCACAATGGGAACTCAGCATCCAGAGCCACAAATTCATAAATGTGCCATAAACCATTGTGTACCTGCATAAAATGGCCTAATTTTCGTTTGCTATGCATATGCAGTTTAAATCCAATCTTCTTTGCCTGTTGGCGTTCATTTTCCTTATAAGCTTTAGCCACCTGCAGGCCCAGGTTTATAATCCGGGTAAAGTAAACAACAAGGCGCTGAAGCTGTATCAAAAAGCCATGGAACAGGCTGAAGAAGGATATTTCCCCGAAGGCATAAAAACTTTGCAGGAAGCTGTCAAAATTGATCCTCAGTTTGCAGATGCCTGGCTATCCATTGCCGGCATGTTCGGAGAACTCAAAAATTACGAACAGGCAGTTCTGAATTATGAAAAAGCACAAAGCATTGACAGCAGTTATTTTCGCGATTATAATCTTCCCTATTCTATTAACCTGGCAGGTCTCGGTCGATTTCAGGACGCACTAAAAGCAGTGAATCGCTTTATGACTATCAACGACCTGAATGAATCCAGCCAGCGAGCTTCTTCTTATCGCCGCAAAACTTATTTGTTTGCACTGGAGCAGGCTGCTAAACCGGAAATATCTTCTTATAATTTCACCCCGCTGAATATGGGAGACTCCGTCAACAGCAACGTTTCAGAATATTATCCGGCGCTCACCATCGATAACCAGCAACTCGTCTTCACACGCCGCGTGGGTAACCGAAATGAAGATTTTTATGAAACCCGAAAATCAGGAGAAGGATGGAGTACTTCAAAAGGATTAACCGGGCAGATCAATTCCAACCTGAATGAAGGAGCACAATCAATTTCACTCGATGGCCAGTGGCTGATCTTTACCGGCTGTAATTTTCCGGATAGTTACGGCAGTTGTGACCTGTATATTTCTTATAACACTCCTGCTGGCTGGACAGAACCTCAGAACCTGGGTCCCAAAATCAATACGGAATTCTGGGAATCCGCACCAAGTCTGTCCCCGGATCGCCGCGATCTCTATTTTGCGAGTCGAAGACCCGATGGATTTGGAGGCAGTGATATCTGGGTAAGTCATCGTTTACCCAACGGTCGCTGGAGTGATCCTGAAAACCTCGGACCGGAGATCAATACCAGTGGTGATGAAAGCTGCCCATTCATTCATGCAGATAATCAAAGTCTGTATTTCACCTCTAATGGATTGACTGGGTATGGAGGAGATGATCTCTTTGTAGCCAGAAAAGGTCCAAAAGGTAGTTTCTCACTTCCGCAGAACCTCGGATACCCCATCAATACTATTGAAAACGAAGGAAGCCTGGTGATTACTGCGGATGGCGCAACAGCTTATTATGCCAGTGATCGGGCAGACAGCAGAGGTGGACTTGATCTTTACACGTTTACCATGCGCGAAGGGGTTCGTCCAACAAAAACTTTATGGATAAAGGGAACTGTACGAGACAGTAAAACGAAAAAAGGACTGCCCTCTGCAGTTGAACTAACCGACCTGGGTAGCCGACAGGTAACCAGCCTGGTCGAAACAGATGAAACCGGAAATTATCTGATCACACTACCTACCGGAAGAGATTATGCTTTTAATGTGAACCGAAAAGGTTACCTGTTTTATTCCGAGAGTTTTCAACTCAGTCAACGCGCTCCGGATTCTACATATGTTATTGATATCGATTTACAGCCTATAACAAAAGATGCCAGCATTGTGCTGAAAAATATTTTTTATGAAACAGGAAGTAAGGAATTGAATTCTTCCTCTGAAGTGGAACTGGATAAACTTGTACAATTATTAAAAGACAATCCAACCTTAAGCATCCAGATTAATGGTCACACCGATGCAGTAGGTAAAGCCGCCGACAACCTGGCACTTTCCAATGCAAGGGCACAGGCAGTGGTTGATTACCTGGTCAAAAAAGGAATCCAGGCAGCCCGTCTGAAGTTTAAAGGATTCGGTGCTACCCAGCCCATTGCTGATAATAATACAGAAGAAGGCAGGGCAAAAAATCGCAGAACAGAGGTGAAAGTAACCAGCGAATAACCGTTTTTTCACGCTTCCATGTCTCAATTCTCCCAATTATTTTGGCGGAAAGAATTCTAATGGAAGAGGAAAAATATTGCCAGGTTGCCCTGACCAAAGTGTCTTCTATCGGTTATGTGCACGCGAAATTATTAATGGAACATTTCGGATCTGCCAAAGCTATCTTTTCCGCATCGCTTCGGGAACTTCAGGCAATCGAAGGAATCGGCCCCCAACGTGCCCGGCAAATTCGCAGCTATGAAGGTTTCCCTGAATGTCAGCAATTGGTCCGGCAATCCGAAGCAAAAGGTATTCGTCTGATCAGTTATGGAGATCCTGAATATCCGGCTTCTCTCAAAGAATGTTATGATCCTCCCAGCCTGCTTTATTATACCGGAACCGCTTCCCTTAATCTTCCAAGAACCGTCGCAATTATAGGCACCCGAAATCACACTGAATATGGCAGACAGATTACTCAACAACTCGTAAAAGAATTTGCAGCTCACAATATTTGTGTTATCAGTGGAATGGCCTATGGAATTGATGGACTTGCACACCGAACAGCATTGGAGCAGGGTTGTACCACCGTTGGTGTATTAGCACATGGGTTGGATCATATCTATCCTTCGACTCATACCGGAATGGCAAAAGAGATTCTAAAAAATGGAGGGGCCCTGGTAACAGAATTCCCAATAGGCACCAAAGCGCAACGCCATCATTTTCCAATCCGCAATCGTATAGTTGCCGGCATCAGTAAAGCAGTTATTGTTATCGAAACAGGAATACGCGGAGGCAGTGTGATTACTGCAGGAATGGCAAACAGTTATAATATTCCCGTATTTATTGTTCCTGGCCGCCTTTCTGATAAATCAAGTGCAGGATGCAACCAGATGGCACGTGATCAAAAAGCAATAATCTTCACAAAAGTCTCCGATTTTCTGGAAGAGATGCAATGGCAGCAAAATGAAAACTATTCCAGGCAACCAGTTCAACTTGGGCTGCTTCCAGATCTCGATCCGTCCTCTACCCTGCTGGTTCATCTCCTCGGAAAACATGGAATATTACCACTCGATCAGTTATATATTTTAAGCGGACTGGAATCCGGTACAGCAGCCAAAGCTATCCTGGACCTGGAATTAAGCGGTGTAATCAAATTATTACCTGGAAGAAGATATACCCTATCCTGAACCAGGGGTGGCAGTACAAAAATTTGGCACATACACAACCAGCTTCCTATCTTTGCACATGGCAACAAGAAAGACCACTCCCCGAAAACTCGATTTATCCCACAAATTTTTTGGTGAAGGCCTGACCTTCGATGACGTGCTCCTGGTTCCCGCTTTTTCAGAAGTGCTGCCAAGAGAAGTTTCCATTCGTTCCAAACTGACACGCTCCATCTCCCTGCAGATTCCGATGCTCTCTGCGGCTATGGATACCGTTACGGAAGCACAACTCGCAATCGCCCTGGCAAGAGAAGGCGGGATTGGCATGCTCCACAAAAACATGAGTATTGAACGACAGGCGGAACAGGTACGTAAGGTGAAAAGAAGCGAAAGCGGCATGATCATCGACCCGGTTACACTTTCTCCGGATGCCACGATAGGAGATGCACTGCGCCTCATGAAAGAAAATAAAATCGGAGGGATTCCCATTGTTGATAAGAATAACAAATTGGTAGGCATTCTCACCAATCGAGACCTTCGGTTTGAAACAGCCAAGTCAAAAAAAGTGAGTGAAGTCATGACCAAAGACCGACTGGTTACTGCACCTGAAGGAACCGACATGAAAAAAGCGGAAAAGATCCTTCAGCAACATAAAATTGAAAAACTACCGGTAGTAAGGAAGGATGGCAAACTAGCCGGCCTTATCACTTACCGCGACATTCTGCAATTGCATAGTTTTCCACACGCTAATAAAGATTCTTTTGGTCGCTTAGTAGTTGGCGCAGCAGTAGGCATTACCAAAGACATGCTTGACCGCGTTGCAGCCCTGCAACATGTGGGAGTGGATGTAATCACCCTTGATTCCGCACATGGTCATACCAAAGGAGTTATGGAAGCGGTGAAAACCATCAAAAAGAATTTTAAAGAATTACAGGTAATAGCAGGTAATGTGGGAACAGCCGACGGAGCAAGAGCCCTTGCAGAAGCTGGTGCTGATTGCGTAAAAGTGGGTATTGGTCCGGGTTCTATTTGTACCACACGTATCGTTGCAGGTGCAGGTGTTCCCCAACTTACCGCCATCATGGAAGCCTACAGCACCCTGCAACCGATGGGCATCCCTCTGATTGCAGATGGAGGTATCCGGTATACCGGTGACATGGTAAAAGCATTGGCAGCCGGTGCCAGTTGTGTAATGATGGGTAGCGTGTTTGCAGGAGTTGAGGAAAGTCCGGGTGAAACCATTATTTACGAAGGCCGAAAATTCAAAGAATACCGGGGTATGGGTTCCATCGGAGCCATGTCTCAGGGTTCAAGCGACCGCTATTTCCAGGATGTGGAAGACGATATAAAAAAACTGGTTCCGGAAGGTATCGAAGGAAGAGTCGCTTATAAAGGATACCTGAAAGAAGTTGTTGCCCAGTTTGTGGGTGGTTTACGTGCAGGCATGGGGTATTGCGGTGCTAAAGATCTGGAAACCCTTCAAAAAACAGCCCGCTTCACTAAGATCACGAATGCCGGGATGAAGGAAAGTCACGCGCACGATGTAGACATCACCAAAGAAGCTCCTAACTATAGCAGGAAATAATTAAAGGGGGATGAACTATTTTCGCTGTAATGAAGAAGTTTCATCCCTTTCTTTTATCTGTTGCCAGTGGTCTTATGTTAGCAGCAGCCTGGCCACCCATGCCAACCACCCTGCTGATTTTCATAGCCTTTCTTCCGCTTTTCTACCTGCTTGAACAGGGCCCATCCCGGTTTGCATTTGTAGCCTGGTCTTTTCTTGCCATGCTGATCTGGAACAGTATTACTACCTGGTGGATCTGGAACTCCACTGATGTAGGTGCAATAGGTGCCATCCTTGCCAATTCCGCATTCATGAGCCTGCCCTGGCTTGCACTTTACAATATTCATCAACGACTTGGTGCCAAATTCAGTTACTGGGCCTTTCTGGCCTGCTGGATGACCTTTGAATACATCCACCTGAATTGGGAACTGAGCTGGCCCTGGTTAACGCTCGGTAATGTTTTTGCCAATACACCTAACTGGATTCAGTGGTATGAATTCACAGGTACTTCAGGTGGCTCTCTATGGGTTTTATTAATCAATATTTTGATCATTCAGCAAATCCGTAATACGGTTCAATTCCGAAAATTTCTGAATCGAAGGCTTGCCCTTTGCCTGGCAGCGGGAATCGGATTGCCGATACTGATATCCTACCTGGTAAAAGCAACCAGTTTACCCATATTAACAACTGATCAGCAGTCAGGAAAAAACATAGTGGTTGTGCAACCCAACATCGATCCCTATGCGAAGTTTTTTCCGGGCACACAGGAACAGCAGTTGCAACAACTGATCAGCTTGAGTGAATCAGCCATCGACAGCCAGACGGCCCTGGTAGTATGGCCGGAAACTGCCATTAATTCTCCTAACGGTATTGACGAAGCACGTTTAAAACAGAATAGTTCATTGAATCCCATCTGGGCTTTTCTGTCAAAGCATCCTACTATCAGACTGGTATCCGGTATAGAAGCCTATGGTCTTTTACCGGAGGACACAAAATCTCCCTATGCCCGGCCCATTCCCGGATCTAACCTGAATTATGAGGCATATAATGCTGCGGCACTGCTGGACAGCTCAGGCATCATCAGCCGCTACCACAAATCCAAACTGGTACCCGGAGTAGAAACGCTACCCTCCTTTCTCCGGTTTATGGACCAATGGTTTGAACAGTTTGGGGGAACTACCGGAGGGTATGCAAAACAGGAAGAAAGAACAGTGCTGGTTGATCAAAACAGTGGTTTAGCAATCGCCCCTGCAATTTGCTATGAATCCATCTATGGTGATTTCATGTCAGGATTTTTTCGGAATAAGGCCAACCTGATGGTCATTATCACCAATGATGGCTGGTGGGGTAATACAGCCGGCCATAAACAGCACCTTGCCTATGCCCGCCTGCGTGCCATCGAAACCCGCAGATGGGTAGTAAGAAGTGCCAATACCGGGATCAGTGCATTTATTGACCCGTTTGGCACTATTGTACAGCAGCAGGGTTGGGACACAGCTGCTGCCATCAGACAGGAAATAATTCCAATGGACAAACAGACCTTGTTTGTTCGATTTGGCGACTGGATTTCATGGATCATGATTGTGTTGGCCATTTTACTGGTTTCCTGGTCGAGTATTTTATTTTTAATTCGCAGGAAAACTGCAAAAACCACCAGCTGATGTACTATCAACGTATTGGATCAGGAACACCTATCATATTGATTCACGGGTTTGGTGAAGACAGCCGAATCTGGGAAAACCAGGTTGAACTACAGGGTGCAAATTGTCAACTGATCATCCCGGATCTGCCGGGAACTGGCAAATCCAACCCCCAAAACGGACTAACCATGGAATCCATGGCAGCAGGTATCCGGGATATACTGGATAAAGAAAAGATCGCGCAATGCGCCCTTTTGGGCCACTCCATGGGAGGTTATATCAGCCTGGCATTTGCTGAATTATTTCCAGATCGCATCAATGGGCTTGGATTATTGCATTCGAGTGCATTCGCCGACAGTGACACCAAAAAAGAAACCCGCCGCAAAAGCATTGAATTTATCAAAAAACAGGGCACCCGTGCTTTCCTTGAAGCCTCCACCCCCAACCTGTTTGCAGAAGAAAACCGGCTACCCATGTCTGGCTTAATTAATATGCTGGTTGATCGGCACGCCAATATGGATCCAGCAACGTTAATAACGTTTTCAGAAGCCATGATGGCACGGCCCGACAGAACCGAAATGCTCAAAAAAGCCAGGTTCCCGGTGTTGTTCATCGTGGGGAAAGGTGATCAGGCAATACCTTTCACAGACTCCATGCAACAGGTGTATCTGCCTGATTTGTCCTATATTTATATACTTGAAAAGTCCGGGCACGTGGGTATGCTGGAAGAATCCCTGAACTTCAATCAGGCAATACATGATTTTATTTCCAGTCTACCGATGTAGTCAGTCAACCATTTTAGATGAAAACAATCGGTATACTGCTGTTGGTGTTGTTTGGGATAAGCTCTGCTGCACTAGCTGCGCATATCAGGGGTGGTGAATTAACTTACCGGTATCTTGGTACAAACGCATCAAACGATTCATCCAGATATGAACTTACCTTAAAACTATATGTTGATTGTAATGCCAGAAGTGAAGGACAGTTAGATAATGAAGTCTTCTTCAGTATTTTCAGTAAAACAGGAGGAATTGCGTTTTATCAAACAGTTGAAGCCCCCTTTATCACAGACCAGCGTATTCAATACGACCCCAAGTCTAACCCCTGTATTCTCAACCCTCCTACAGATGTTTGTTACCAGCTTCGCTATTATACCGTTAATGTAACCCTGAAAAACTCAGAGGATGGTTATTCGATTTCTTTCCAACGGTGTTGCCGGATTGATAACATCCGGAATGTTTCAGGAAACAGTGGTGATGTAGGCGCTACTTATTCCTGTGAAATTCCGGGAACCAAAGTACTCAATGATGCAATTGCCAATTCAAGTCCCTCCTTTAACCCAAACGATGCTATTGCAATTTGCGTCGGAAGCGCTTTCAGATTTGACTTTTCGGCAAAAGACGAAAATAAGGACTCGCTGGCCTATGAATTTTGCAATGCCTATGTTGGAGGTGGCCGTTCGCCCGGCGAATGCACTTCCTGTACCTCCCCCAACCCAACCTCCACACCTCCTCACTCTTCTATCAATTACAGGGGCGGTTTCAATGGCACAAACCCTCTTAGCGGAACAGTAAGCATTGACCAGAATACTGGCCTGATTACCGGTATTGCTCCAAATGCTGTTGGCCAGTATGTGGTCACTGTCTGTGTTCGCGAATACCGGCGGGGAGTACTGATTAATACCCATCGAAAAGATATTCATATTGCAGTATCCAATTGCCAGCCTTTAAGAGCATTTCTGAGTCCGGACTATAACTTTTGCGATGACTTCAATGTTACATTTCAAAATGGCCAGGCAAATCCTGCAGGTGCTGTTTATATCTGGAATTTCGGAGACGGTTCACAGAACGATACGATAAGAACTGCACTGGGCCAGATTCAACACCAATATGCTGACACAGGAACCTACACCGTTAAATTAAAAGTTTTATTAGCCGGCGGTCAGTGCGTTGATTCCACCACAACGCTGGCGAAAGTGTATCCCGGCTTTTTTCCAGGCTTTATCTCCAGTGGCTCCTGTATACTTACCCCCTTCCGGTTTGTAGACACAACCAGGAGCAGATATGGTACCGTTAGTAAATGGGCCTGGAATTTTGGCGATGAAACTACCAATACAGACGTTTCCACTATCCAAAACCCCTCCTATAAATTCAATTCTCTTGGTTTTAAAACAGTTACCCTCCAGGTAGAGAGCGACAAAGGCTGCAAAGGAACAGCCACTGTTCAGGTAGAGGTCAGAGATCGCCCGAACCTGGTTCTGCCCTTCAAAGACACCCTGATTTGCAGTATTGATGAATTACCGCTCATTGCAACAGCACCGGGAACCTTAAATCCTGTTTTCACCTGGACTCCAGCTTATAACATTCGCTTTGCCAATACCCCCAACCCTATTGTGGAACCCAAAGTGACCACCACCTACAAAGTAAATGTGAACGATGATGGATGTACAACAGATGATTCCATCCGTGTTCGGGTAGTTGATCAGGTTACATTAAGCACTTCTCCGGATACAACAATTTGCCTTACAGATCCGGTTCAAATGTTTGCCCTGGGAGATGGCCTTCGATTTGAATGGACTCCGGCTGGTGACCTGGATGATCCAACCAGTCGCACTCCTTTTGCAACTCCAACCACTACTACTACTTATTCTGTAACAGCGCGGATTGGAGGCTGTTCCGCTACTGACCAGGTTACCATTCGTACCATTCCATATCCCGGCGCAGATGCAGGGCAAGACCGGTTTATTTGCTATCTCGATTCAACCCAGCTTACAGCAACCATTCAGGCTGCTTTCTTTAATTGGTCGCCACAAAGCACCTTACTTGATGCCAATACACTTACTCCAATAGCCTTCCCACGGTTCAGCACCCGCTATGTACTTACCGTTACTGACACCATTGGTTGTCCCAAGCCAGGTAGAGATACGGTACTTATTGGGGTGCGCCCACCAGTACAGGCATTCGCCGGAAACGACACTGCCATAGTGGTTGGACAACCACTTCAACTGAGAGCAACAGGTGGGGCTAATTATATCTGGCAACCGTCCACCGGATTATCAGACCCGCTGATAGCGAATCCTATTGCTAATATTACTCAGAATCAGACCTATACGGTTAGGGTTGCAACTCCTGAAGATTGCTTTGCATTGGATACGATTACTATCACTGTTTTTACCACCGCACCTGATATTTTTGTTCCCAACGCATTTACTCCGGGCAAAAGCACCAATATGATTTTCCGTCCCATTCCCGTAGGTATTGCCCAGATTGAGTATTTCAGGGTTTTCAACCGCTGGGGACAAATGGTATACAGCAGCTCAAGTGCCAATGAAGGGTGGGATGGCAAGGTCAGTGGGCGCGATCAGGGAACCGACACGTATGTGTGGATGGTACAGGGTCGTGATTATACCGGGAAAGTAATTTTCAAAAAAGGCACCGTAGTTTTGATACGGTAGTTACAAAGGATTCATTCAGATGAAACATATTGCATTGATCACAGGAGCAAGCTCCGGTTTTGGCTGGGCAACCGCCAGAAAATTGGCAGAAAAAGGATATGACCTGATTTTAACGGGCCGCAGAGGAGACCGGCTGCAGGAACTGGAAACTGAGCTTCACCAAATGTTCGGTACAAAATGCCGGTTACTGGTATTTGATATAAGAGATAAAAAAATGGTTTTTCAGCAACTTGAAAACCTTGAACAAGACTGGAAGAAGATCGATTTATTAATTAATAATGCCGGACTGGCCCTGGGAAGAGACTATTTTGAAGACGCTGATATGGACGATTGGGAAACGATGATCGATACCAACCTCAAGGGGGTAATTTATATGACCCGCGCCGTGTTGCCCCACATGATTTCCAATAAAAAAGGACATATCATTAATATGGGATCGATTGCCGGTAAAGAGATCTACGAAAAAGGGAATGTATACTGTGCTTCCAAACATGCGCTCGATGCCTTATCCAGGTCCATGCGGGTGGATCTGCTCCGACATGGTATAAAAGTTACCGCCATTCATCCGGGAGCTGCAGAAACAGAATTTTCCATCGTGCGGTTCAAAGGGGATCAGGAGAAAGCGGAGTCTGTTTACAAGGGCTTCAAACCCCTTGATGCTGAAGACATTGCAGAAACCATCTGGTTCTGCGCCAGTCAGCCGCCCCATGTTTGCATCAATGATCTTGAAATTACCTGTACGGCGCAAGCGAATGCCTACCTCTTTCATAAGGAATAAAAAAGCGGACTGACCTTACAATAGCAGTCCCATCCTGACGTTTAATTCTGGAATTCCAAACCCTGTTCTAATCCAGCCTGGTTTTTGTGGTATTACAAAATAGCCACATATCAGTGCAGGTGATTAGATGAATGAAAACTGTTAGGATGAAAAACCTTATTTTTTCTGCCCTCACCATGGCGGCCATTGCCCTAACCGGCACAACTCATGCGCAGGAGCTTATCCGGCAGCAGACCTGCCAGACCCAATCAGTCCAGCACCAAATCGACAGTGTCAAACGGTATTATTCTTCCCATGGATTTTCCCTGATGAGAGAAGCCAGCATGCAGATGGAAAGTCAGTATGAAATGCCCATCATCGTTCCACTAACCCAGGGTGAATGGTACAGTTTTGTTTATGTGGGAAACCCCGAATCCAGATTGCATGAAGTTCGTATGTACGACTATATGGAGAAAATGGTGATCTACCGTAAAAACCTTAAAAAAGATCCTTCTGCCAACGTAATCAATTTCACTTACGAACCGGCGGCCAGTGAATATCACATTATCAAGCCCGTTCAGATACACAACAAACAAAAGGACCTTTGCGGATATGTGATGTTATTCAAACGAACGGATAAAAGAACTGCCACCACTGGAAAATAAAAACCAAAGAGGCCTGGATATTATCCTGGCCTCTTTAGTTAAACCAACCGTCCTGCAATATTTTTTAGCAACGCTATAAAACAAAAGTAACCACTAAATAAAGCCTGAACAATACCCTAATGTGGTTATTCCTTACTGTCCAATATTGAATTCAGCTGAATCCAATCCTGCAAAATGAGCATTTCTTTTTTGATTCCCTTACGGATCTGTTGAATCATTATGAATGCTCCCGGCGGAACACTTACACAACATAAAATCGTTAACCACAAAGGTGCATGTCGGCTGAATTCAGGCATCAGCAAATAGAATCCAACCAGGTAAATGCCTACAACTGATATGGTAACCGGACCATGAATAAACTTTCTGAAACTACGATACCGGATAGTCGCTTTTGTATAGGCTTCCGCAGACAACCAGGTTTGAATACGATGTGCTTTACGGATGCTGAAAACTTCAATCAGAATTCTGACCAGAAGGGTTGCAAACATTAGCCATACACCTGTTTTGCCATACACCGTTGAATACGGATACCACTTTATCAGGAACAAATAAATCAGCAATGCTGTACAGCTCAAAATCACAATGGTAATGTATTGCGAAAAAAGACTCGCATTTCTTTTCGCAACTGCCTGGTTTGACCAATCCGCAGATTTGGAATCACGGGCAACAGACTGCTCTTTCTTCCAGGACTGTTTCAACTCAAATAATTCATCCTGCATGGCTCATAAAATTTTTAATTCTTTGTTTAATACGATGAATTTTGACCCTCAGTGTCGCCTCACTAATACCCATAACCGAAGCGATCTGATCATATTCCAACTCATCTAATACCATCATGATAAGGAGTTTATCCACTTCTCCCAATTGTCCTATTGCACGATACAATTCGTTTACCTGTTCTCTCCCGGCAACCGCTGCATCTATATCCTGATCTCTCAAATTCTCCAATTGTTCTTATAATTTGCTTCTCCCCTGAATTTTGACAAGGCATTCCATACGTTGATAAAAACATCATGAGCAAGATCTTCAGCAAGTGCCCGATCGCCGTTTAAAAAACCCGTACAGACCTGTTTTACCATGGGCGCATAATCCCTGTACAACTGATCAAATAAATCGCTGAACTGTCTGCTCATTTGGAAAAATACTGTTTTATGTTGCGGGCCATCCATTCAAATTCATCAAACATGATAAAATGCCTGCTTTTATCTGCTATCAGAATTTCTTTGTTTGATAACGCTTCGTATTGTTTGTTATAATTTTTTTCAATGATCTCCCGGTTGGGAAAACCCGCTGCAAGTATCAGAACCGGCGCTTTAACAGTTGGCAGTACTGGCCTCAGATCCAGCTTCAACAGATCAGTGTATCCAAATACATACACTTTACGGTCAGCTTTCACCATCCAGCTTGCAATACTGTCTGCTTTTTCTTTTGACTGAGTCATGTTCGCAGACATACCTTTAGCCATTTTTGCAAAAGGATCCGCTGGCATTTCCAATAACTGTTTATTATACGGACTAATATACTGGATTTGCTCTGCTTTCACTCCCGGCATCATCACCTCCCGCATGCAGGGTATGGCATCCACCAGTACAACCTTTGTTACTCTATCCGGAAGCAGCGCCGCCAGATCAGTTGCCAGGTTACCCCCCATGCTGTGCCCAACTAAATGTACTTTTTTAAGCTTTTGACTTTTTATATAATCAACCAACCCATCCCTGACAGTTGAATACCAGGGCGTGTCGATAGCAGCGGTACCGTCAAAGCCGGCATAGGTAACAAAATGAGCACTGTAACCTTTGCCCAGAAAGGCTGCTGTTTCATTCCAGATTCTTCCCGGACAGCCAAATCCTGGAAGATAAATCACCGGTGTTCCTTTGCCTGATTTTTCAACCTGTATAGAAGGTGTTTGACCCAATGCTGAGGCAACCTGAAAAACAACAACAATTGCTATAAGTAACGATTTCATGGAATTTATTTTCCACTTTGATACAGTCCAAAGCAAATTGTTACACCCCCTTAAAAAAATTATTGCTGCGCCAGTGAAATCCGGATTTGCAAGCCGGCACGGGTAGTTGTAATCGGAGCGGAAGTAGAAATTTTTGGAATGGTTCTTCGCTGGTCAAAAAACAGTCGCAGGTTCACCCGGTTATTCAACACATAATCAATCGAGGGTGAAATAGTAACCACTTTCTGACCGGCGGTGGGCAGGGCAGCTTCCTGATCAAGGCGACTATTAGCCGTTGCATCATCCCGAAGCCCCAGATCCAGCCGCATGTTCAGGTCATTCGACAATTCCTTGGAAGCCTGTTTGCTTCCAGGTAATTTGATCTTGAAAGGCAGATTCACACCTCGCTTCCTCCATCCTACTCCCAGGGTAAATTCTTCTGAACGGGCTTCACTCAGCTGGAAGTCGATCAGACTCAGACTCAGCTGCCGGCTCTTTTTATATTCAAAGCGAAGGGTTAGCTGGTTGGTGAATTGCATATCAATATCAATGAAGGGGGCAAACGCTTCAGATATCGAAATATTCGGAACCAGGAAGTAGGGATAGAAATTACCGGTGGCCGTATCAATAAAACCAGGTGCGTTCAATGCCAGCGGATCCGCATACATCAGGTTGTTATTAAAACTGTTCATGCTGAGATTACTGTTATAGGCATGCGTCAGTGTTACATTGCTAAAGGTTTTCTCCATACCAGGTATCCTGGTGAGTCCGGTATAGGTTACTCTCCAGTTGGGTTTGGGCATAATGTTCCGGAATGGATTGGATCGGACACTGCTGTTATCCTGTTCGATCAGTGAAATCGAATTCGGATCCTTATTGGTGTATGCAGCAATGAAAGAAGGAATTAAAACGTCCTGGGCATAGCGACTATAACCTTTATAGAAACCATCCGACAACCGTTGCTCCGTTGGATCCAACTGTTGCCAGTAAGGGTTCTTGGTTGCATTGCGTTCACTTAATATGATCCGGTTTTCCTGGAAGCGTCTGAAGGTTTCCGTTACCTCATTGGGCTGGAATTTTCCGAACAGTGTCTGATAGGAAATATAACTCACATTGAATGAACCCGCCACATAAGGACTCAGTCTTGCAAAACTTCCATTGCCCACCGTGTCTTTGTACAATTCAGAATAATTTTTTCCGAAAGATTTATCCAGGTTCAGATCTATCATCAGATCCCTGACAGGCATTAATTGTGCGGTTATACTTAAGCGTTGGTTGAAGTCCTGCCGGTTCAGATTATTTAATAAGGGGTTATTGGTAATAAGTCCCCTTCGTGCAAAATCATTGATGAAAGAGGTATCCGGCTGCTTACCAAAAACAAATCCCCATCCTGGTGCGGTTGAACGGGTATTCATGCCCAGAAACCTGGTACTGTCTGTATAACCCGCCAGTGAAGTAGATCCGGTTTCACTATACTGCACACTAACCCTTTTCAGGGAGGTGATGATTCTTCCAACAATTTTTACGACTGTTCCAATTTCCGGCAGATCATTCGGATCACGCTTGATTTTCAACTTTCCGCGCTTATTGCGAACCGTATCAGGAGCCGGTTTTGCATCCGAACCAGCTGGCTTTGGTGCATCCCAGTCGATGGCACGCAACCATCTCGACTTGGCATAAAGCCTGGTGAAATCCAGCTCTCCCGCCATGTTTTTCTCCTGACCATTGGAAATGAAATTGCCCAGGCTCTTTGCAAACTGATCCTGCGAAGCTGTAAGCCAGTTGTAGCGGGCGGTATACCCAACTCTCACGGTAGTCCAGTCGAGCAACGGAACTTTTGTCGTTGGTAATGTATAGGTAATATTGGCCGACTGATCATAGGTCGTATTACGTCCGCCTCTCCAGAACAGTTGCCACATTCTCCGGCGCTCCCGCTGATCCAGTCTGCCGGAATCTTCGTCTACCCTTGCCCGGTTGACAGCTGTAAAATCAATATTCAGCGACCGGGTTAAATCCCATCGTAAATTATAATAGCGGTCAAAGGTGAAATACTTGTCGTAGGTTTCTGGAATAATGCCTTTTGGACCTCCCACATTACGCGGACGAATGGCTCCAAACTGCCGGTTCACATCAGCCCGGAAACTTAACAAGGACGGTGCATAGTTTAGGTTAAACTCTTTAACCAGGTCATACCATTTGGATGGGGCCTTGAATTTTTTCTTGAACGGTTCCCAATACTTCGGCGTTCCAATATAATTATATCCCAATCCCGCACGATGTTTGGCCATTTCTTCCAATTCTATCAATGGGCTGAAACGTTCCACCTTGGTATAAGAATAACTCACATCAAAATTCTCAACACTGTAAACTTTCTGTTTTTTACCGGATGTATTGAGTTTACGAACATTGGTAAAGTTGACGGTTTTGGTGGTAGTTACATCCGCTGCATCATTGCGGATTGAATCCCGGTCTGCTCCACTCGCTGCATCCAGTTTGTCTTTCAGTTTTACATCCAGATCATACGGATCGTATTCCGGAGTTAACACTGTTTGTGAGTACCCCGCGTATACAGGAATACTCAGGCCTGCTTTTTCCGGCAGTAACTTTCCTAATTCCAGGTTGGTCGCCGCATCAAACTGCGTAAAGTTTTCGCGACTTCTTTCATTTACTCTCTGTTCCAGGTTTCCAAATCCGATACTACGTGCTGCGGCTGATAAGGAAACTGTTCCGAGATCCGCCAACTTGATATCTACCCTGCCTGTTGCTGCCCAACCACCGCTTTCATCTAATGAAGACAAACGCAATTCGTTAAACCAAACTTCGGAACACACAGGAGCATCGGAGTTATTTACAATACCCAGGAACATACCTCTCACTTCACCCAGGTTCGGATTTCCGAAGATGGCATAGGTTTTACCATCCGAATCGGTTTCCGAAAAATAGAGATTGGTTTGAGAGGAATTGTTGCGCGCCAATTTCAGATTGATCAATCGCTGTATAGACAGATTCAGCTCATTCTGCTGCGGCCATACAATATCTCCCTGAGCATCTGTGTACCTTCCAAAAGGTGTAACCTTCAGGGGTATGCGAATTTCATAATAGTTACCCACGAAATCATTACCTATTCTGATCACAGCAGAAAGATCATTGTCCTGAACGGCAGGAGATCCAACCACACTTTCCGCATGTACAAACATTTTCATTTCACCATACTGACGTAAATCCAGGTTCATGGTTTTAAAGACACCACGGCCATCTCTGCCTGGAAGATTACAGATTTTCATACTCATGGCCTGTTCGTTCTGCAGAATATTAACGTTGTTATTACTTAACTGCTGCACGCGCAGAATACCGGGAGGAATCAGATAATTCACCGGCTGACGAGATCCATTTTCTTCCACATTCACTGCCAGCACATTGAATTCTGTTGGTGAATTCGCAGGCAGGGGTTTATAGGTTCCGGTTGTATCCAGTTCAAAAGCAAACCGGCGCCACTGGTTGCGCACCAGCTCCAGCTTGGCAAAACGGGTTACCACGGAATCCTCGAATCCGGTCAGGAACATCCGGATAAAACGAATCGATTTAAAATCAGGAATATTTCCCACTTTCTGCTCATATTCCGCTATTGGAATCCGGAACAGATACCATTTCCGCTGCGGACCGTCACCTCCAATGATACGTTCATCCGTGATATAATTTTGTCCCACTACCAGGTCCTGCGGACGCAGATTCACCCGATATTGAAAATATTCTTCCAGCTCATTCAGAGTATTATCGCGGTTCAGATCTTCCTGATCAGGATATAAAGTAAATGCCGTTGTGATGGTTGAGTTCGCTGCCGCGATAGGTGAGTTGCCATGCGGATTGTTGATGTTTTTATAACGGGCCAGGATATCTCCCTGGGGATTATTGTAAAAATCATCCCGGTAATTACGGAAGTTATCGTTGGCGGGATCCGCCAATGCCTGTTGATACGCGGGCGAGTTGGTTCCAAAATTTGCAGCCAGCTGATTCAGGTAAGCATTGAATTTCCGGCGCTCTGCATCATCATCCAAACCGTCAAAGCCAACATCCTGGAAGGGTCGGTCGGTAGGATCATTACTAAAAGCTGTGGTAACCTGGATAGGGTTATTCGGTGTATTTCCCCAGCTTGAACTGGAATCAACCGTTGCCTGGATATTGGGAGTTGGCAGTCCATTCTCAAAGAAACGGCGACCATCGCGCAGCACATCCTCAGATATATTACCCAGGTTGAAATAAAGTTGGCCTCCGTTGCTATTGGGGTTATCCAGGTAGGGATCCTGCATCCAGAATTCAATGAATTCCACATTACCGGTTTCAAAATCCACCTGGTCCAGTCCACGCATGATTCCTCCCCAACGCTGTTCGGGGTTAAGCAGTTTACCGTTGGCATTTACACTTCCGGGTCTTGCATCAAAGTTATAAGGACCACGATCTCTCGGATAATAGGCCAGATCAAAAGTGATCAATTGCGCAGTACCGAAATCAGGTGTACGTGCCGGGAATAACTGGTTTTGTGTAACAGCGCGAATCTTGGGATCCAGGAAATAATCATTGCTGAAATGTGCCGTGAGCGGATTATTGGGAGCTCTCCGATCCTGCAGATTCGGTTCAATATTATACCAGGCCAGTTTGGCGCGGTTATAACCATAGGCCAGTGAATCACTGAGTTCGCCTTCAGGGAAAAGCCCATTTCCCTGCGGAGTAGAAGCCAGTGTCCAGTTGATCAATGGAAAGCGAAGATCAATACTGTTTCGGGTGCCTTCAAAATCATCTACATAAATAAGTCCGCTTTCCCCCTTACCGATTTGTGGTGGGTGACCCGGTTTCAGGATAGCACCTTCCCCATAGGCCGTTATCGTACTCATTTCAGTGGTCTTATAAAACGGAATTTTATCCAGCCACCTGGTTAAACGGGGTGCTTCTGCCCTGTAACTGAAATCCAATCCATACATGGTATTGCGGATCGGATCCTCGTTGTAATTCATTTTAGTGAAGAAAGGGCGTTCACCTAATCTCACAATTTGTCCGCCAATGGTAAAAGATTCCTTCACGGTATTGATGGCCATATAATCCCATCGGATCCCCATATAATTTCGCTGCTGAATGCCGAATGTGGCATTGTTTTCAAAGCCAACCTGCACGGGAATACCGGAATTGAGGATCGCCTGGTTGATGATTTTTACTGAACCCAGGTTATAATCCACCATATAATCAATACCCTCTACGAGTGTACGACCACCGGAAGTAACAGTAACCGATCCCTGGGGAACATTGAATGCACCTAACGGGATATCAGAAGTTGCCTGTCCCTTTGCGGTACCACTGATGATGAAACGATCCAGGTTCGCATAGGTTTTGGCGATCTCTTTAATGGTGTCATAGAGTGGAAGGAAAAGATATTTATCCCTGATTTCCTGTGGCACTCCCTGGAAGGCAACACTATCAAGATCCCGACCAAAAGGCTCCAGGAAAGGAAAAATAATTCTCGCCTGGTTGGAGATCACGGTAAAGCCTTCAATATAATCAAAGACCCCATCCGGTTGGGGATCCCTGTTATTATTCAGTCGGTCAAGGTTTAAAACCGTAATAAGAGGAATTCCGGTTTTGGGTCCTTCTGGCAAATACCGTTTGGTACCCAGACTCGGTTCTTCATATAATACATTGAGTTTGAAATCAGCGGGCTGAACACTGGAGATATATCCTCCATCTCGTGTACGAAGGGCATACACGTTTTTCATCATGAGGTCAAAAATGGGCAGGGTGGTTCGTTGTGAAGTGGCTTTCAGCATTTTCAGGAAAAGCACTTTGGGATTACCTGCAATGATGGCGGTGGTATCCGGTGGCACATCCTGCGAAAATTCACCAACCTGGTAAATCTTGCCATTGTAGCTATACTGAAATGCGATACCTAAAACTTCATCTGGCTGAAGGGGTTGGCTCAGGGAAAGAAAACCAACCTGCGGATTGAAATAATAATCGTTGGGTCCAAGCTTACGGGCAAAGGTTTTCTCAAAATCCTGTACAGGTCGCAACCCCAAACTACCCAGTTTACCGGTAACGGTTGCTGACCGTCTGCTGGAAGGATCGGAAACCAGGGCCTGGTACAGCCCGTTGACTGTATTCGAAGGCAGGGAGTCGGGTGTAACCGGGGTTTGGAAATTAAAAGGGAAACGTTCACCCAGGTCGGCAAGTGCAACGATATCGCGGGTTTCGGTAGTTGCGCCATTCCGGTTGGTAACCCAAACTTCGAGGCGAAGAATATTCACGAGGGAGTTCACAGCAGGCAGACTGCCCATCGCCCTGTTATAATTTTTACGGAAGAACTGAGCCATCAGGAAGTGACGGTTTTCTTCGTAATCATTTATTTTAAATTCAAAGTTGGTGGTAGCTGCTCCTCCAACCAAACCAAGTGATTGTCTTTGTGCGCGCTGGTTTGCCAGGATACCCGTAATAAATAACTTACCAAACTGCAACTGGGTTTTGATACCAAAAAGGGATTGGGCTCCGGGAATTAAAGAACCCTTTGTTGAAAAGGACACATTACCTGCTTCGATCCGTTTGATGATTTCATCCGGACCGCCGGTATAATCCAGCTTGAGCTGGTTTTCAAAATCGAAGTTTGCCTGGGTATTGTAGGTGATCGGCAGTTTCATTTTGTTGCCGATATTTCCCAGCACACTCAGGTTGGCATTCATGTCAAAATCGAACCCTCCATTTCTTCTTGCTCTTTCAGGAAGGGTTGGATTTTTAATGTTTTGTCCCTGGTAGCCGGCGATGATATCCACATTGCCCATGGGCCGTACATCTACCTTGCCGCCGCCGAAGATGCGGTTGAAGAAAGATTCGGAAACCGACAGTTTGGGTTTGATGTTTTTTCGGTTCAGGCCACTGAGAACATCTGCCCGCTGTCGGAAATAGTCTCTTTCCTGAATGGCTGCTCTATACCGGAGATACTCCTCAAAACTCATGTAAGTAGGTGTCCGGTAGTATTTATCACCGATTTTCTCAACAATAAAATACTGCCGGGTAATGGGATCGTATTCTACGGTTTTATTGATATTCTCCGGGTCGTTCAGGTCGAATGGATTTTTCCGGATGCCCTGTTCAGCGCGCCGGTCTTCCAGGGGAAAACGCATGGTGTCTGGCGCCTTGGGTCTGCCTGTATCTTGCGGAATGCGGGTTGAATCCTGCTGGAAATAACCAGCCTGTACCGGACATACGAATGTCAGTACCATTAAAATGGCAAACAGGAGGCGCCAACGATGCATACGAAATATGCCCACAGTTATTCCCAGGTAATTAATTAGGTAGAACTCCTGCTATAGGCTTAGAGGTTTTTAAGTGCTGATTTGATAATTTCTTCTACTTTGTCAGAACCTGGATGAAGTTGCATAGACTTACGGAGTGCGATTTCTGCCGCGGGACGAGCAATTCCAAGTGCCAACAGTGCATTTAACGCATCGGTTTCTGCTGTATTGCCTATTGACACTGAATTATTTAAGTCCAACGACTGCTTGGTGAATTTATCCCGAAGTTCGAGGATAATTCTCTCTGCAGATTTCTTGCCAATTCCTTTTACCGACTCTAATTGTTTCGCATTTCCCTGGATGATGGCTCTCGAAATTTCCTCCGGTTTAAGGGAAGAAAGCATCATTCGGGCGGTGGAAGCACCCACTCCATTTACACCGAGCAATTGCAAAAACATATCTTTTTCGGCTGTGGTGGCAAAGCCAAATAAAAGATGTGCATCCTCCCGGATCTGGAGATGGGTATAAAGGAGCCCCTGGGTTTTACCCTGAATTTCACCATATGTGTTTAACGATATAAAGACCTCATATCCAACTCCCTGAACATCAATATGAACAAAAGTGGGTGTAAGCAGAGTGAAATTCCCCTTGAGAAAAGCGATCATAGGCTGCAAAATAAACTATTACCCCTAAATTTGTGCCGCTTTTGAAATTAAACGCATGACCAAAAAAATTACAGCCGCCATTACAGCCGTGGGCGGTTTTGTTCCCGAGGATAAGCTTACCAACTTTGATCTCGAGAAAATGGTTGATACCAACGACGAATGGATCCGTACCAGAACTGGCATTTCCGAAAGACGAATTTTACGTGGTGAAGGCAAAGCAACATCTGACATGGCAGTACCTGCAGTGCTGGATCTGCTGAGCAAAAGAGGGATGAAACCCGAAGAAATTGACTGCCTGATTGTAGCTACGGTTACTCCTGATATGGTTTTCCCTGCTACCGCCAACATTGTTTGTGACAAGATTGGCGCAGTGAATGCCTGGGGTTATGATATGAGTGCCGCCTGTTCGGGCTTTCTTTTTGCCCTGACCACCGCAGCCATGTATATTGAAAGTGGCCGGTATAAAAAAGTAGTGGTGGTAGGTGCCGATAAAATGAGCGCCATCGTTGATTATACAGATCGCAATACCTGTGTCATCTTTGGAGATGGCGCAGGGGCGGTTTTGCTGGAACCCAATGAAGAGGGGTATGGAATACTGGACAGTATGCTTAAAACAGACGGAAGCGGTCGTCATTTCCTGAACATGAAAGCGGGTGGTTCAGCTTATCCGGCTACCATTGAAACCGTAACCAATCGCGAGCATTTTGCTTTCCAGGAAGGTAAAACCGTTTTCAAGTTTGCCGTAAAAGGGATGGCCGATATCAGTGCCGACCTGCTGGAAAAAAACAACCTGACCGGTGCGGATATCGCCTGGCTGGTACCCCACCAGGCCAACCTGCGCATCATTGATGCCACTGCCGAAAGGATGGGATTGGATAAAGAAAAAGTAATGATCAATATCCAACGCTATGGAAACACTACTGCAGCTACCATTCCACTATGCTTATGGGAATGGCAGGATCAGCTGAAAAAAGACGATCTGCTGGTGTTGGCTGCGTTTGGAGGTGGATTTACCTGGGGAGCGACGTTGGTGAGATGGAAGTGAAACGTTTCACGTGAGACGTCAGACGTGAGAAGGGAGACGAAGGAGGCAGAGGAGACGAAGGAGGAAGGGGCCTCTGGTAGCGTTTAGAACTTTGTGTAAATAGATTTTAAGAGCTGTATTTAAAAGTTAGAAAAGGGTCAATGGACTTTCATTTCGTAACGTTTAAATACAGTTTTTTATGGAAAACAACCTTGACCAATCGTTGAACCTTCCAAAGAACATCTTCAAGCAGTTCAAGAAAAAGGAAGCTTTCCAGGATTTCTTCAATAATTTTTACAAAGAAGATATTGAGCAAATGTTGCATGGTGAACTGGTTGAACACCTTTCACCTTTCACCTTTCACCTTTCACTTCTTAATCCATACGGCCTCTTTTCTTTATCCATTCATAACTCTTTGTTCGCTCCGGCTTAACTGCTTCAAGGCTCTGGCTTCGGTCTAGGTTCGGTCCAGGTTAACTCTCGCTATACTCCCTTTCCTCCTGTCTCCCGTCTCCTTTGTTTCCCGTCTCCTTTGTCTCCCGTCTCCTTTGTCTCCCCTCTCCTTTGCCTCCCGTCTCCTTTGCCTCCTCTTCCATACTATGCCTCTTCATCAAAATACAACTTGTAATACTTCTTCCCTACCGTTTCATCATAACCGCGCTCCAGGAGGTCGCGGCGTCCGTGGATGTAAACATGAAAGTTCTTGTCCAGTTTGAGCACAGACTTAAATACTTTCTGCTGCTTCTTAACCGCTGCCAGGTGGATATCAAATTCTTCATCAATCACATAGTTGCGATTAGCCTCAAAGTGTCGTTTATAATCCATAAAACTGTCCACCACCTCGGGGTGATGAATCACTTCATCTGCAAATTCCTGGAGATTGAACTGCTCCTTTGACTTGAAATAATCCATGGATTTATTGAGCAGATCTATCTGATCGGATTTGCTTACATCAAACTTCTCGGCGTATTCCTTTTCGATAAAAAGTTTGCAGAGTCCCAATGCCTGGTTGGTATGGTGGTAGCTGTCTGTATACGGCTGTACCTGGAGAAAATCACTGATCCAATATTGGGTATCGTTCTGTTTATTGGTAGTATCCACTACCAGCACCTTATATCCTTCCGCTTCATTTTCCCGGATAATCAAACAGCCTTTGTCCAGCTTATTGATATTGATACCGTCCTCGGCCGCCAACTCCCAGCCACCTGCATGCGAAAACACTTTAAGAAAGGTTTCCTTGGTTTCAGATTTAAATAAACCCAATGCTTTCTTTTCCTCCCCTTCCACTAACAACTTATCAAACAACACCACATACAATTCTCCTTCTTTTACTCTTGCATGCGTAGATTTTTGATAGAGCAGTTGCGCCAGAAAAGCAGCAACTTTCTGAAAATTGCCGGGATCATCAAAGATCTTTTTGGCATATTGGTAAACCTCATTCAGCTCCAGCTCACTGATATGGGTAAAATGATAGACATCGTGTTCATTAAAAGGAGCCAGGAAATAGCGGGTTAGCAATCCCCTTACAATTTCATCATTTAACGTAAGTGTATTGGGAGAAAGCTGTAAAGCTTCCCCACGGGTCGGATTCCCAACTTTATGAACAATAGCTTTTTCCAGTGTAACGGCATCAATTCCTGTCATGGCGCGAAGATAGCGCCTTTGGTATTTTTTTCCTGTAAGGTTCGCTGGGCAGTCAGTTCTTTGTAACGGGTTTTAAACCGCGACCATAAATCATAAGAAGAAAGCCGGCTGAATGCATCCGGCACCGGTCCCATAGTTACAAATTGTCTTATCGATGGTCCCTGAAAAAAACCTACAGCGCCCCATTTGATTCGATCATCCTGTAGAGCAGGGTACTCAATTACATATTGTTCCGTACAAACTACCTGGTCCCGGTCGAGATAATATACCTCCAGGTATTCAATGGTATCTACGAAATAATGAACTTCAAAAATAACCACCCTTCCTTCAGACACTGTGTAGTGCCAGGTTTCACGAATGGGTTGGTCGTCCGATAAAAACTTGTGAAGATGAAAGGTTTGCTGTGAGATCAGGGAAATGCTATCTGCCCGTTGCACCACTTCATCAATACGGCTTCGCCAGTCGGATCGTTGGGCCAACAACTCATCGCACCAAAAGTTACCTGCAAAAAACAGCAGCAATCCTAACCGAATTAATCCACCTTTCATAACACCCGATTTGCTTCCGGTAAGTTACGAAAATTATGAACTAGTTTTTCTGGCTGCGCGACCAAACAATAAAGTCAGTTGCTGGTATTTCTGTAACTCCCAACTGACGCAAAATGGTAACCAGTTGCCCCCTGTGGTAGGTGCCATGATTAAACAAATGCAGCAAAAGGTGTGTACAGGAACTTTCAAAGGGATGACCTTTCAGATTGGTATACGAAAAACTTTTCCTCAAATCCTCCTCAGACATGGACGCCAGCCAGTCCTTCCACACATGCCCCTGCATTAATAAGGCTTCGGCTCCCTTTAGCGGGTGTTCATGGAAGTTTTTACTTGGTATAAACATTTCTGTTTTACCCTGGACTCTTTGCCACCAGAGCGATTCCGCATCCCACATATGCAGAAGTGTTTTTAAGAGGGAAGGAAAGCTACTCGTTACAGGCTGATTCCAGCTTTCCTCACCAATGTTTTTAAGACAACCATAGAGTTGTTCATTGGCCCAAATATGATAAGTGGCATAATCCAGTAAAAGGGTCTTCATGGTTTTCAGTTAATTTTACTAAAATTAAATCCAGATTCACATATGTCGAATAAAGATTTTAAGATGAAGGGCAGCAGCACGGTTGCCGTTCATGGAGGCAATGAGCCCGACCCTATGTATTCTCATATCACTCCCATATATGCGAGTTCCACATTCTATTTTGATACGGCTGAGCAGGGCATGGAGCGATTTGCAGGGGAAGATAAAACGCAGATCTATACCAGGCTGGGCAATCCCGGGTTTAAAGTGGCTGAACAGAAAATTGCTGCCCTGGAAGCACATGGAATTACCGGGCAGGATGGAAAACCTCTTCAGCTGAAAGCCTTGTTGCATGCAAGCGGACAGGCAGCCATGTCTACGTTGTTCTTATCTACCTGCAAGACAGGCGATAAAATTCTGACACATTATTCCCTGTATGGAGGCACCCAGGAACTGCTGACCAAAGTATTGGAAGAAAATAATATCGAAATAATAGTGGCTGATTTACGGGATCCCGACCTGGCAGCAAAAGCTATGGAAACACCCGGCATCCGGCTGGTTCATATCGAAACCCCGGCCAATCCAACGCTTAGCTGTGTTGATATCAGCCTGATAAGTGAGATGGCAAAGCAAAAGGGCTACCTGGTTTCAGTTGATAACACATTTGCAAGTCCCTATCTGCAGCAACCTTTCAAATATCCCGGAGTCGATTTTGTGTTTCATTCCACCACCAAATACTTAAACGGTCATGGTTCTGCAATAGGAGGCATTTTACTGGGTAGAGACCTGGAATTCATGAAAACAAAAGTCTGGAAATGGCATGTATTACTGGGTGGCAATGCAAATCCGTTTGATTGTTACCTGTTGATCCAGGGAATGAAAACATTGGAATTACGCATGGACAGACATTGCAGCAATGCTATGGCGGTTGCTGAGTACCTGGAAAAACATCCGCAGGTGGAGAAAGTTATGTTTACGGGACTCCCATCGCATCCGGATCATGCCATCGCTAAAAAGCAAATGAAAAATTTCGGAGGAATGCTCAGTTTCGAAGTGAAAGGTGGAGTTGAAGCTGGTGTTCGTTTTATTAACAGATTACAGCTTTGCACCAGGGCCGTGTCATTAGGCACACTCGATACACTGGTATCACACCCTGCATCGATGTCGCATGTTGGTGTGCCGAAAGCTGAAAGAGAATCCTATGGTATTACAGATGGATTGATTCGCATGAGTGTAGGCATTGAAAACATCGAAGACATCCTGACGGATCTGGAGCAGGCATTGCAATTATCAAATAAACTATAACGATGATCACTATACGAAGAGCAATTGAATCTGATTGTCCGCGTTTACTCGAATTAGTTAAGGTGCTGGCCCTCTATGAAAAAGCGCCGGAGGAAGTTACGGTTACACTTGAACATTTTACAAAAAGTGGTTTTGGAGAACAGCCTGTGTGGTGGGCCTTTGTAGCCGAAGAAAATGGAGTAGTTCAGGGATTTGCGCTGTATTATATCCGATACAGCACCTGGAAAGGTCAACGCATGTACCTGGAAGATATCCTGGTAACTGAAGCCATGCGGGGTAAAGGAATCGGTAAATTATTATTTGACCGGTTGATTGAAGAAGCGAAAGAAAAGGGAATGAATGGAATCGTATGGCAGGTGCTTGAATGGAATGAACCTGCAATCAATTTCTATAAAAAATACAATGCCTCCTTCGACCCCGAATGGGTCAACTGTTCTATCTCAGTATAAAAAAGCAAATCCGCCATAGCGAACAGCACCTGACCGGTGGTATTCACTATGGCGGAATTATTTCGTCTCCTTTGTCTCCTTTGTTTCCTTTGTCTCCCCTGCCTCCTTTGTCTCCCCTGCCTCCTTTGTCTCCCCTGTCTCCCCTTCCATGCCCTTCTCACGTCTCACGTCTGAGGTCTCACATTAGCTTATTCCATCCACCTCAACAGTCTTATCAATCTTACCAATCAATCCCTGCAGCACTTTACCCGGTCCTACTTCCGTAAACCTGGAAGCACCATCCTGAATCATCGCCTGCACACTTTGTGTCCAGCGAACAGCTCCAGTCAGTTGCTGAATAAGATTGTGTTTGATTTCATCTTTATCGATAACAGCTCTTGCCACTACATTCTGGTAAACGGGACAAACAGGTGTTTGAAATTTCATGGCTTCAATAGCATCTTTTAATTCCTGCCGGGCTGGCTCCATTAAGGGAGAATGGAAAGCACCACCAACAGGCAATACCAGCGCGCGTTTGGCACCAGCAGCCTTCATATGTTCACAGGCCAGTTCGATTCCTTTTACAGAACCGCTGATCACCAATTGACCCGGACAGTTATAATTGGCAGGTACAACAATTTCACCGAATGCTTCCTGCACATGGGCGCACACTTCTTCTACTTTTGCATCATCCAATCCGAGTACGGCGGCCATAGTAGAAGGTTGCAATTCGCAGGCCTTTTGCATAGCCAGGGCGCGAATCGAAACAAGCTGAAGACCATCTTCAAAATTCAACACACCATTCGCTACCAATGCGGAAAACTCACCCAGTGAATGCCCGGCAACCATATCCGGCTTGTTCTGTTCAATACCTTTATAGGCAATTACTGAGTGCAGGAATACAGCAGGCTGAGTAACCTTGGTTTGCCTGAGGTCTTCATCGGTACCTGTAAAAAGAATGTCGGAAATACGAAAGCCAAGAAGTTCATTGGCTTGTTCAAATAATTTTTTAGCAAAGGCACTGTTTTCATAATGCTCTTTACCCATTCCCGGAAACTGAGATCCCTGTCCGGGAAATACATAAGCATGCTTCATATAGGCGGTTCTAGTTATACCGCAAAAATAATCAGATCAGCTCAGTTTGGAAGAAATCAATTTTGTGAACTCACTCCTGGTTTCTGATTTTTCGAATTCTCCCCAGAATGCAGAGGTAGTGGTAACCGAATTCTGTTTTTGCACTCCGCGCATCATCATACAGAGATGTTTAGCCTCGATTACAACTGCTACTCCGATAGGATTCAGGGATTCTTTGATCGCATTTAGAATTTGAGTTGTCAGTCTTTCCTGTACCTGCAGCCGACGGCTGTACACATCCACCACCCTTGCAATTTTGCTCAACCCGGTTATATAACCATTGGGGATATACGCGATATGGGCTTTCCCAAAGAATGGCAGCATATGGTGTTCGCACATACTGAAGAGTTCGATATCCTTTACAATGATCATCTCACTAACATCTTCATGAAACTTTGCGGATTCGAGAATGGCTTTAGCATCCATCTGGTATCCCTGCGTGAGATATTGCATCGCTTTAGCCACGCGTTCAGGTGTTTTCAGCAACCCCTCACGTTCGGGATCTTCACCCAAGAGAGCTAACGATTCCCGGTAATTTTCAATCAAACCAGAAGTTATTTTGTCTTCGTACTGTTCAACTTTTTGATATGCCATTACTTAGTTTTTTAGAATTTAATTTGAATGCCCGCCGTCTCCTTTTTCCCTTCTCCCGTCTCCCTTTTCAAGTCTCACTTTCCGGGGTAATCCACAAAATTTCTTTCCGTTTCATACAGCCGGATTCCCAATTCATGTTTTGGATTTATATGGGGACGTAACAAATCGTAGATAACGATCGCAATGTTTTCAGCTGTTGGATTTTTATCCTTGAAATAAGGTGTGTCCAGGTTCAGGTTGCGATGATCAAACAACTGAAGTACTTCGCGATGAATGATATCCGACAACTGTTTCATATCCATTACAAACCCAGTCGCAGGATCTGGCTCTCCCATTACTTTTACTACCAATTCATAATTATGGCCATGAAAATGCGGATAACTGCATTTGCCAAATACCGAGAAATTCTGTGCATCATCCCAATCTGCCCGATACAATCTGTGTGCTGCATTAAAATGTTCCTTCCTGTATACGGCCACTTTTTTTGACATCTCCAACCTGTTTAATTATTGTTGCTGGAAAGTTTAACAGAACAGAGTTCAATTTGTTCAGAAATTGATAAAAAGCTGCTCTGATTGCCTTACAAAGCTAGTCAATCGGCAGGATTTATCAGGAATCCCGACATTTGCGGCAAACTATTCAGGAATGCATTGTTTACTGGTAGCGGCTACCGCCGCAGAAATTACTCCTTTTACAGAACACCTGGCCCATACCGATAAACTTACCCATATTGATTTTGATGTAGATATCCTGATTACGGGGGTGGGTTCCGTTGCAACTACCTATGCCCTGACACGTTACCTGCAACACAAACGTCCGGAACTGATAATTCAGGCGGGCGTAGCAGGCAGTTTTGATCCATCGGTTCCTGCCGGAACGGTATATGCGGTTCAAAAAGAAATCATGGCCGACATGGGAGCAGCTGAAAAGCAGGGATTTACCAATATTTTTGAGTTGGGACTCGCCAAGCCGAATGAAGCCCCCTTTAAAAGATCCTGGTTGACGAATCCTAACACCACGTTGCTGAAAAGAAGCCGGCTCAAAAAAGTGAATGCCATCACGGTGAATGAAATCACCACTTCCAAAAAAAGAATGCAGTTATACCAGGATGCCTATCAGCCGGCACTTGAATCCATGGAAGGGGCCGCGTTTCATTATGTATGCCTGCAGGAAAATATTTCATTCATGCAGTTGAGAAGCATTTCCAACGCAGTTGGTGTAAGGAATAAAAAACAATGGGATCTGCCGCTGGCTATTGAAAATCTGAACAAGGTGCTGGTAAGGTTGTTGGAAGCACTGTAGACGTGAGACGTCAGATGTGAGAAGGGCATGGAAAAGGAAACAAAGGAAACGGGAGGCGAAGGAAAATGGAAGAAAGGAAGATGGAGGAATGGAAGATGGAGCAAGGGACGCAAGGGAGGCAGAGGAGAATGGAAGAAAGGAAGATGGAGGAATGGAAGAAGAGACAAAGGAGACGAAACCTGAAAAAAATGAACCTGAAAAGATGAGCAAACCGATAACAATAGCTTTTTCACCCTGCCCGAATGATACCTTCATTTTTGATGCATTGGTAAATGGCAGGATTGATACCGGTGACCAGGAATTTGAGGTGGTACTGGAAGATGTACAAACCCTGAATGAATGGGCGCTGGAAGGAAAATATCCGATCAGCAAAATCAGCTATGGCGTATGGCCACAGGTGCAGCACCAATACAGGTTATTAGATGCCGGCGGTGCGCTTGGGTTTGGCGTTGGTCCACTGCTGATCGCAAGAGAGCCCATCGCACTTGAAGACATTCACCAGAAGCGCATAGCCCTGCCTGGTAGAAACACTACCGCTCACCTGCTTTTCTCGCTGGCTTTTCCGGATGCGCAAAACAAAGACTTTGGCATCTTTCATGAAATTGAAGAAGCCGTCTTATCCGGAAAGGCCGATGCAGGTGTTATCATTCATGAAAACCGTTTTACCTATGAAACAAAAGGCCTGGTGAAACTGCTCGACCTGGGGGCTTATTGGGAATCCAAACTGCAATGCCCGGTTCCCCTGGGTGGCATCATCATTCGAAAAGACCTTCCTGCAACAATGGATGAGAAATTGAACCAATGGATTCGTGCCAGTATACAGGCCAGCTGGACTACCTACCCTGAACTGTCTGACTTTGTGAAAAACCATGCACAGGAAATGAGTGAAGAAGTGATGCGCAAACACATCAACCTCTATGTGAACGACTATTCTCTTTCACTTGGTGAAACAGGTAAAAAAGCAGTTTCCGTACTGGAAGCTACCTATGAACGGATTGCTGCCGCATAAGTATCCAAACAACGTTTTCTTGCAAATTCGTGCTCCACAATCGGTCGGGGATAGGTCAACTCATTTAATTCCGGCACCCATTTTTTGATATAGGCTCCATCCGGATCAAACTTTTTCGTTTGTAAATAAGGATTGAAGATCCGGAAATAAGGTGCCGCATCACAACCACTTCCTGCTGCCCATTGCCAGCCTCCATTATTGGCAGCCAAATCAAAGTCCAGCAGTTTTTTCGCAAAATAAGCTTCACCCCAGCGCCAGTCGATGAGCAGGTGTTTCGTCAGAAAAGAAGCTACGATCATGCGTACCCGGTTGTGCATATATCCGGTAGCATTTAATTCCCGCATACCGGCATCCACAATCGGGTATCCGGTACGACCTTCACACCATGCAGCAAATTCACTTTCATTGTTTCGCCAGTTGATACGATCGTATTCCGGCTTGAATGACAATCCCTTACCCACACGTGGAAAATGCCAGAGGATCATGTGGTAAAAATCCCGCCAGATCAATTCATTGAGATAGGTCTCATTGAGTTTTGTTGCCTGTTGTGCCAACTGCCGGATACTGATCGTGCCGAATCGAAGATGCACTCCCAATCTGCTGGTTCCCTTGATGGCAGGAAAATCTCGTTGCTCCGTATATTTTTTTGCCATTTTAGCATCCAGTACTGCATCCGGAAAAGTAAACGAAGAACTTGTAAAACCGGTCTCTTTGATGTCGGGTAAGGCTTTCGGTCCACGTTTATGAAAAAACTCAAAATAATCTGCAGTCGGATAAGACTTCAGGTAAAAGGAATTCAGTTTGGCTTTCCATTTTCGTGAATAAGGGGTAAACACGGTATAAGGTTTGCCATCATCCTTGAGCACTTCATCTTTTTCAAAAATCACCTGGTCCTTGTAAGTTTGAAATGTTATTCCTTTCTCCTTTAGCATTGCTGCGATTGCAGAATCGCGTTCAGTAGCATAGGGTTCGTAATCGTGATTGGTAAACACCTTCGCAATGTTATATTCGGTCATCAACTGTTTGAATACTTCCATCGGTTTACCATGACGTACATCCAGACCTGATTTAAGTGCTTCCAGCTGCGTTTGTATTTGCTCCAGTGCCTGATGAATAAACAAAACTCTCTTATCAGTTTTATCCTCCAGGTCATCCAGGATATTCGTATCAAAAATAAAAACAGGCTGAACTTGCAATCCGGAACGAAGGGCATGATACAATCCGGCATTGTCTTCCAGCCGGAGATCCCGACGAAACCAGAAAATTGCGATATTGCCTGCAGCCATAAATTGAATTTAGAGCTTTAACAAGCAATCCTTTCCTTGGTTCAACTATTTTTTTGATGAAAGAGTGGCTGGATGGCATCCCGGTATAAACGCCCACTAACGGTGTTGGTAAATTTCCTGTCGCCCAGGCTACCCACCCAACGGATGCCGTAACTGGTATTCGTTAGAAAAATCTCCTCTGCCTGCAGCAGATCATTTTCATCCAGGGTTGTCTCTTTAACCGGTAATCCCGCTTTGGTGCAATAATCAAGCAAATAGCGCCTCATGATGCCTAAGACAGGTCCCTCTGAAGCAGCAGGGGTATAAAGCACCCCGTCTTTTACAACAAAGAGGTTGGAAATTGTACAGTCCGCCACTCTTCCAGCTGCATTCAACACGACCGCATCGTTCCATTTTTCTTTTTTTACTTCCAAAGAACCAAGCACATAAGGGAGGTAATTATTCGATTTGGTATTTGCCAACACATCCATTGTTTTGTGCGCGGTTCTGTGGATTCCAAGCACCAGGCCATTTTCATTCCACTGGTGATTGGCCGGGGGAAGCGACCAGCATTGAATTACATGATGGGGAAAATGACTGACCATATCATATAAACCTCCATTCCCCCGAAGGATCATCAGCCGGATTCTCGCCAGATTGCTATGACCATTCCGATGTGCTAATTGAAGTATTTTGTCCTGCAGATAAGCCGGAGTAAAATAAGACGGACATTCAAACTGTAATAAAGCCAGCCCACTAAACAGGCGTTCAAAATGCCAGTCGGCCAGTTGGATACGGCCCTGGTTCACTTTCATCGTTTCAAACAATCCGTCTCCGTATCGAATGGCCCTGCTGTTGGCTCCCACTAATAACTTATCATCCCGGTAGAACTGACCGTCTTCAAATAAAACCTGCGACATAGTTGCCTGTTTGACCGGTAAACTTACAAAGCAATCAGCGATGGGCTCTCATTTTATTTTTTATGCCTACGGAAATTATGACAGCAACAATTAATAGTCCGAGCAATAGCAAACAGGCAGGCAAAACCGGAAACAGCATTTTTTCCAGGGCTGCAGGAGGCGGGTTAAAAAGGTAAACTAGCATAGCATAAGGTTGAGTTGCAAACCTATACTCTGAATATGAACAGAACGTAAAGAAAAAGCACCCTTTCCGGGGGTGTTTTCCCCATCCCCGGAAAGTGGTATCTCTATTTGAATTTCTTCTTCAACTCGTTCAGTTTTGCCTGGAAATCATTCACCGGCTCGGGCCCCTTCTTCCTTTCCCCCATCTTCCTATCCTCCATTCTCCTTTCTCCCGTCTTCCGTTCTCCTTTCATCGACAGGCCTATACGTTTCCTGCCAAGATCCACTTCAGTTACTGTCACCTTCACTTTCTGCTGCAATTTCACCACTTCGGCAGGATCGCTCACATAGGTATCGCTGAGTTGCGAAATATGAATCAATCCATCCTGTTTTACACCTATATCCACAAACACACCAAACTTGGTAATATTGGTTATGATGCCCGGCACCACCATTCCTACTTTAACATCCTCCATGGTTTTGATACTGTCATCAAAACGAAACTCTTCAATTGGTGCGCGCGGATCACGTCCCGGTTTTTCAAGTTCCTTCAGGATGTCTTCAATAGTGAATTCACCAATGGTTTCTGATACATATTTTTTTCTATTGATCTGGCGGCGTAGTTCTGCTTTTTCAATCAGGTCCTTCACCTTGCAATTCAGATCCTTTGCCATGGTTTCCACTACAGGATAGGTTTCAGGATGCACCGCACTGTTATCAAGGGGATTAACAGCTTCGCGAATACGCAAAAATCCAGCACACTGTTCAAATGTTTTGGGTCCCATCAGGCTAACCTTTTTCAACTCTTCCCTTGATTTAAACGGGCCATTCTTCTGCCGGAATTCCACAATATTTTTTGCCAGTGTGGCACTCAATCCGGATACATACATCAACAGATGTTTGCTGGCTGTATTTAAATCCACTCCCACATGATTCACGCAACTTTCTACTACACGGTCCAGGCTCTCTTTCAAACGCGCCTGGTTCACATCGTGCTGGTATTGTCCCACACCAATTGATTTGGCATCAATCTTTACCAATTCACTCAGCGGATCCAATAAACGTCTTCCAATACTTACTGCACCCCGAACTGTAACATCGTAATCAGGGAATTCTTCGCGGGCCACTTCTGATGCAGAATAAATCGATGCGCCACTTTCATTCACCTGGAATACACTTACAGGTTTGCCAAAATCAATAGACCTGGCCAGGGTTTCAGTTTCTCTTCCGGCAGTTCCATTTCCAACACCGATGGCCTCAATATCATACTGCTTCACCAATTGTTTAAGTGTATCCACGCTTTTCTGCCAGTCGTTCTGAGGCGGATGCGGATAGATCGTACTGCTATGAATCAGATTACCCTGTTCATCCAGGCATACGAGTTTACAGCCGGTACGAAATCCTGGATCCAATGCCAATACCCTTTTTGAACCTAATGGAGAAGCAAGTAATAATTGTCTCAGGTTTTCAGCGAATACCTGGATCGCCTCTTCATCAGCTGCATTTTTGGTTGTCAGGCGGAATTCATTTTCTATAGACGGTTTTAACAACCGGTCAAAACTATCAGCAATTGCCAGCCTGATTTCTTCGGCAGCTTCACTGTTGTTTTTTACAAATATTCTTTCCAGTTCAGGTACCGCAATTGCTTTTTCAATATTGATATCCATTAACAGGTAGCCTTCCTTCTCACCCCTTCGAATCGCCAGGATTCGGTGGGAAGGGCATTTGGAAAGTGGCTCAGAAAATTCAAAATAATCGCGGTATTTCTGAGCATCCGCTTCTTCTTTTTTGGAACTCAATACCCGCGAAACCAGGATTGATGAAGATTCAAACAAAGACCGGATTGCTGTTCTGGCCTGCTGGTCTTCCGCAACACGTTCCGCAATGATATCTCTTGCTCCCTGCAACGCTTCTTTGGCTGATTTCACTTCCTCTTTTACATAAGCCTGGGCTGCAGCTTCGGGACTCCCAGCCTGTTGTTCCCAAATCCAGTCGGCAAGTGGGCCGAGTCCTTTTTCAATGGCCTGGCTGGCTCTTGTTTTTCTCTTGGGTTTATAGGGCAGATAAATATCTTCCAGCTCTGTAGCGTTGATACAGGCTACAATTTTTGCTGATAACTCCGGTGTCAGCTTTCCCTGCGCTTCAATTGTTTTCAGTACGGTTTCTTTTCTTTTCTCCAGGTCCTTGAAATAGGCTATTTCTTCCACAATGGAAGTAATAGCTACTTCATCCAGGTTACCGGTTGCTTCTTTTCGATAGCGGGCCATAAAGGGAACAGTGGCCCCCTCATCCTGAAGTCCGTATACATTTACCACCTGCTTTACAGAAAGGGATAATTTCTGCGCGATTACACTAACATATTTTGGATCCATATTCACTACTTTCGGACCGCAAATATAGCCGGATGAGGCATGCAAAGTCCAGCTATTTATTCCCTGCCAAAATCGCAGCCAGAGTCTGATTAATTTCAGGCGCCCGGTTCATCACCATCAGGTGCCCGGCTCCTGGTATCAAATGGGTTGGATGTGTATACCGAATTGGCAACAACCGATCACCAGTGCCATGTATATGATAAATTTTTCCAATTGGTTGATCTGTTTTCCATTCCAGGATGGCGCCCATCGCCCATCGTAAAAAGGCAGGATCGGATTCCCGAATAATTTTTCGTAACAATTCTTTGTCTTCACTGGTTTCAGTAGTGAAGATTCGTTTCGCTATAGATGCCTGTTGAAACAGACCAATAGGAAGTACCTTATACAATTTCAATGGCGCTGCCCAACGAAAGTAAAAAGGCAATTCATTTGGCGACTGAATACTGGCAATCAAAATCGTTTTTTCAGGATGACGAAGCTTACTGATTTCCGTTGCGAGCATGCCACCGAAGGATAGTCCCACCAGGCAAAAGGGTTCTTTATCCGGAATCATTGCTGCCAGTCGCCGTGCGTAATGTGTCAGACTTTCCCCCTGCTCCGGCGGCAGCCAGTTGATATGTTCAATAGAATAGCCGGGGGGCAACTGAATATGTTTGAACACACGCTTATCAGCACCTAATCCCGGTATAAAGTATACGGTCATTGCAGCCATTGCTAAAATTGTACCTTAGCGGCTTACTAACAGCCTGCTATGGACATTAAAAATAACATTCTCGAAACGATTGGCAACACGCCATTGATCAGACTTAACAAAATTACAAAAGGACTCCCCGGAACCATTCTTGCCAAAGTGGATTATTTCAATCCCGGTAATTCCATTAAAGACCGGATGGCACTTAAAATGGTGGAAGTAGCTGAACAGGAAGGCAAACTCAAACCGGGAGGAACCATCATCGAATGTACCAGTGGAAATACAGGAATGGGGCTTGCATTGGCTGCTGTGGTGAAAGGGTACAAATGCATTTTCACTACAACCGATAAGCAGAGTAAGGAGAAGATGGATATCCTGAAGGCGGTTGGTGCAGAAGTAATTGTTTGCCCAACGAATGTGGAACCGGATGATCCCCGCTCCTATTATTCAGTAGCGCAGCGCCTGGCGCGTGAAATTCCGAATTCCTATCATTTCAATCAATACGATAACCTGGCGAATCGCCTGGCGCATTATGAAACAACCGGACCAGAGATCTGGAAACAGACCGATGGAAAAATCACCCACCTGGTATGTACAGCAGGAACTGGAGGAACGATTACCGGAACAGCGCAGTACCTGAAGGAAAAGAATCCCAATATCCAGATCTGGGCTATTGACGTATATGGTTCTTTGCTCACCAAGTATTTCCGCACGGGAGAAATTGATATGGATGAAGTGCATCCTTATATCTCAGAAGGATTTGGTGAAGATTTTGTGCCGAAGAATTACGACATGTCGGTGATTGATCATTTTGAACAGGTTACTGATAAGGATGGGGCCATCATGGCGAGAAAACTTGCAAAAGAAGAAGGATTGTTTTGCGGATACAGCGCCGGTTCCTGTATACAGGGACTCCTGCAACTAAAAGACAGACTGAAACCGGATGACATGGTGGTATGTATCTTTCATGATCATGGTAGCCGGTATGTAGGAAAGATCTACAATGACCAGTGGATGATGGAACGCGGGTTCATGGAAGCAAAAACTTTCCGAGATGTAGTAAGTGCAAGAGGTGGCAAACAGCGTTTAATCACGCTATCTCCTGATAAAACTGTAACAGACGCAGTTGACCTGATGCGCAAGTATGATATTGAACATATTCCCGTATTTGATGGAGACAACATGATTGGTTCCATTTCTGAAGGAGGGCTGTTTCAGCAGGTATTTGCACAACCGGAAATCCGCCAGGCTACGATAGAGGAAGTGCTTGAAAAGCCATTCCCTATGGTGGAGTTCACTACTCCTATTGAGAAATTAAGCAGCTTAATCAATAAAGAAAATGGAGCTGTACTGGCGAAGGATGAAATTGGGAGCTATCATATAGTAACCAAGTACGACCTCTTGCAAGCCATGAGTAAATAAGCCAGCAATTCACGTAGTTTTACGATATCCCCTGAAGTAGATTAACTAGCAGTCAGATGTGCCAGATACTAGGAGCTGAGTAAAATCCGTATTGTTAAAATTAAGCAAATGCGCTCTTGTTCAGTGTCTGGCAGCGGCCTACTTTTGAATTCGAAATCAGCACCAAGATCCTACGAAAAAACGAGCAAAATCTGAAGCCAGTGCAAACCAATGTCCAGTAACCAACGTCCAAAACGAAATACTGGTTTCAGGTTATCCAATTGTCCGGTGGAAAACACCAAGTCCTTAAAACCACTATGATTCGAAAGAGTCAGATCCTGAAATCCGGTACCCTCCTGCCCTGTAGCCCGTCCAAGCTGTAAGGCAGGAGGCCGATAGTGGTTCCGAAAAAATTGTTGCCCCGTTTTTACAATCCATACACCCTGACCGCTGCACCTGGCGAGATTCAGTTTATCCGAAACCCCATGAAGCTATCAGTTGATAGCCCCTAACCTCTACTTTTTGAAAGGCGCCTTTAGGCCTGTGCTTACCTAACCTGGATTTCCGTTTCCCGGCTTTTGCTGCGGCCTGGTAATTTGTCATTTACAGATGACAATTGTACCTGTTGCAACAAAAGCTTTTTATTTTGCAGTCCCATGCAAAAGTTCACGGATCAGACCGGGTATACTATTCAACTGGACTCCTCGCCGAAACGGATTGTTTCCCTGGTTCCCTCCCAAACAGAACTGTTATATGCACTGGGGCTGGAAGATCAGGTGGTGGGTATCACCAAATTTTGTATTCATCCGGAGCATTGGTTCCGCAGCAAAACCAGGATTGGCGGAACAAAGAGAATTAATGCAGAAAAAATCTTCTCCCTTCAGCCCGATCTTGTTATTGCCAATAAGGAAGAAAACCTGCAAGCCGAAGTGGAACTGCTTCGCACCGGGGTGCCTGTTTGGACCAGTGATGTTGACACCCTCGATGCAGCCCTGGACATGATCCGGCAGGTGGGAATGCTCACCGGCGAAAACGAGAAAGCAGCTGCCCTGATTCAGCAAATAAGTACAGCTTTTAGCCAGCTAAAGCCAGCTTCCTATCCTGAAAAAGTTGCCTACCTGATCTGGAAAAAACCGTATATGACCGTAGGGCATGATTGTTTTATTTCAGACATGCTCAAAAAATGTGGCTTTACTCCAGCCTTTGACCAGTTAAACCGATACCCTGAAATTACCGTTAATGACCTTCAGGCGGCTGCAGCAGAACTCATTTTTCTTTCTTCAGAGCCCTATCCCTTTAAAGAAAAAGACCTGGCAGAATTGCAACAACAGTTACCATCTTCCAGAATACTGCTGGTAGATGGGGAGCTATTCAGCTGGTATGGCAGCCGGCTCAGGTATGCTCCCGAATATTTTCAGCATTTGATTGATCAGCTTGGCCCAAATCCCTAACTTGTTTACACTTTGTACACACCTTTCAGATCAGGCTATTCACGAGGCGAACCAGATCGCCCTTCCAGGAAAAAACCCATGTTTCCTGTCAGCCAGGCCCTGCGCGCCTTTCTGAAACAACATGGAAGGGAGGTTAAACTGCCTGTTTCCTATCGTGATCTGCAGCGCTTCACATATTCTGTTCCCCTCAAAGACAAAGAAGGACAGGATACCCACTGGGAAAAGGTGGTATATGATATGCGGGAATGGGAGTATATCCGGGAGGGACTGGTCCGTATTTATGCCCTGCTCCGGACGGAAGGAGATATGACCTTCAGCAAACACCTGGATGTAGCCCGGATTGATTATTGTGCCTTTGGAAATAGCCAGCCGTTTCGGATCCGCATCGTCAATAAATTCAATGACAACTACGATCATTATTATATCAAGATCGCTGATGCCTCCCGGATTTATGGGCTTGAACTGGAGCATATGCTCTCCCCTAACCGGATAACCTTTCTAACGAATAACCATAGCCTGGTGGAGGAGCATATTCCCGGTATTCCGGGTGACGTATTTATTCAGCAACACCTGAACCGGCCAGACACCAACAAAATCCGCATCGCCAAAGAGTTTGTGAAGTTCAATGAACGTTGCTTTGTAAGACTGCTCGGAGATATGAGGAGTTATAATTTCGTAATTGACATCACGCCGGATATTGAAGATTACCAATATCGTATCAGGGCCATCGATTTTGACCAGCAATCCTATGAAGGCAGAAAAAACCTGTATCTGCCCCAATTCTTTAAAGAAAATTTTCCGCTCGTAGATACCACGTTGAAACACCTGAATAAAGACAGTATCCAGCAATACCAGACAGAGGAAAGAACCATGATGACTTTCCGGCTGGTATCAGCCCGGTACCGTTTGAAAGAATTGCTGGACATTATGGGCAAAGACACGATCTCCACTCCCGAAAAATTGCACCAGCTGGCTTCCGAGCTCAGTGAAATGCATCATCAGCACAAAGGACTATTAAGGGCCCGGAATATGGGGCAGCTGGTGAAAGAACATCTGAAAGTCTGCCTTCGCAAAAACCTCCTGCTGATCCCCCGATTCCAGGGTCGTTCGGAAGACTAGGCCGGTCATTCCCATCATTATTGTTATATTAGCGCTTCTTTTTAACGATTGTAGTTGTCTGTATTAACAACAAACCCAACAAAAAAATGAGCAAGTACAGTGCAGGCGTTCTTTTCGGCGAAGAATTGGAAGCCCTTTATAAAGACGCCAAAGCCAACAAATTCGCGATGCCCGCGGTAAATACCATCGGTACAGATTCCATTAACGCTACCCTGGAAACTGCGGCAAAAGTTAATTCTCCTGTTATTATCCAGTTTTCCAATGGTGGTGCCCAGTTTATGGCTGGCAAAGGAATGCCCAACGATAAATTACAGGCCAATATCTCAGGTGCTATCTCCGGTGCTTTACATATTCACAATGTTGCTAAGTATTATGGGGTTCCAGTTGTGTTGCATACCGATCATGCTGCTCACAAATGGCTGCCCTGGATCTCTGCCCTGGTTGATGCAGGTGAAACTTTTTACAAAGAAAAAGGCCAACCGCTTTTCAGCTCTCACATGCTTGATCTCTCTGAAGAAAGTCTCGAAGAAAACATTCAGACCTCTGTGCAGTATTTCAAAAGAATGCAGCCGCTGGGTATGGGTATTGAAATCGAACTAGGAGTAACCGGTGGTGAAGAAGACGGTGTAGATAACAGTGGTGTTGAAAACGACAAGCTCTATACACAACCTCAACATGTTGCCTATGCGTATGAAGAGTTGGGTAAAGTAGGTCGTCTCTTTACTGTTGCTGCAGCATTTGGTAATGTGCACGGTGTGTATAGTCCGGGTAATGTGGAACTGCGTCCTGAAATTCTGAAAAACAGCCAGGATTATATCCGTCAGCAGTTCAATACCGAAGAAAAGCCTGTATACTTTGTATTCCATGGTGGCAGTGGATCACCGAAAGAGCAAATCCATGAGACACTCGGTTATGGTGTAATAAAAATGAACATTGATACCGATATGCAATGGGCGTTCTGGGAAGGTGTTTTAGGATACTACAAGAAGAATGAAGCCTACCTGCAGGGGCAACTTGGTAATCCGGAAGGACCAACCAAACCCAATAAAAAATACTACGATCCAAGAGTATGGTTGCGCAAAGGTCAGGAACACTTCGTACAGCGATTGGAAGAAGCGTTCACAGATCTGAACTGCATTAACAGAAACGCATAAGTAAAAAACGGTGTTAGTATGCTAACACCGTTTTTCTTTTTAGAAAGGTTTCTTTGCATCGACAATTTTCTCCGGCATCAGTACTGCACTGAATACATTCTTTCGGCTTAACAGGACCCGGGCTGCCTCCCGGATATCCTTAACCGTTAGTTTATTTACTTTCTCTTCATATTGCAGAAAATAAGACGGATCCTGTACATCAGAAGCCTGATTTATCAGTTCCCGCAACCAGGTTCCATTTTCTTTCTGGCTGGTTTTGTATTGTTCGATCCACTGCTTCTTAACCTTGTTTAAATACGATGAATCCGGACCTTTTTGGGTGATCCAGTCAATTTCTGCATTCACTGCCTTTAACAGGGTATCCACTTTTTCAGGGCCACAGGGCAACTGTAACACGAAAGAATAATTAGGATAGGGATTTTTTGCTACTTCCACAAAAAAGCCTCCGCCATAAATGCCCTGGATTTTTTCGCGCAATTCTTCTATCACCCGAATGTTCAGGATTTCTGCAATTGCCTGGGCTTTCAGTTCCATATCCTGGCTATATTTCAATTCTCCGGTATAGAAATTCAGGATCAGGCTTTTCTGCTCCTTACCTTTCATTACCATCAGTTGCTTATTGCCGGAAATGGGTCTGACTTTATTATCTTTCTTTTCAAATTTCTGCCCGCTTACCGGCAAACTTCCCAGGTAGGTTTCCAATAATGGGATCAGCTCCTCTTCCTTAAAACTTCCTACCAATACGAACTGCATACCGGTTGCATCCCCAATCCGTTCCTTATAGATTTCCATGGCGCGGTCGAGATTGATTTGTTTAAAATTCTCCACCTTAGGGAAGACAATAGGAGCCTGTGGATTGTTATTGTACAACACTTTGTTGAGGGTATCCAGGAAGGCCGCCTGCGGATTCGCAGAAAGTGCAGCATACTGTGCTACCGAACGTTGAATGAAAGAACGAAACAGCGCTGTATCTTTTCGGGGTTGAGTCACCTGTAAGTAAACAAGCTGTAATAAGGTTTCAATATCCTTATTACCGGATGATCCATTGAAACCATCCGAAATTTCTCCAATGGAGGGAGCCAGGTTTACGGTTTTACCAGCCAGCGCCTTTTTCAGATCGGTTGGACTGAATTCGCCAACTCCCATAGAAGAAACCACCTGAACTGCAAATTGTGCATTGTACTTGTCAGCTGCTGCATAATAATTCCTGCCTCCGTTTCGGGTTGCACCTAATAAGATCTGATCATTTTTAAAGGAAGTAGGCTTGAGGGTAACCATCACTCCATTACTTAGCGTGAGTTTGGTAGTACCCATCGTTTTATCCAGCTCTTTTTTGATCACCTTGCCAGCCCTGGGAGTAGCAGCCAGCAAGGAACTGGCTACGGCCTTTTCTTCATACGCGGTAATGTTTTTAGAAGCGGCTGAGTGCACAATTGCCAACAAATCAGCTGGCGCAGGCAAACTGGCATTTGCATCTGCTTCAGGACCGGTAACATATACTAACTGATTATCGTTGGACAAGGCATTTCTGGCAGTTGTATTCAACTCCTCCAGGCTAATACCAGGTATCAAGTCTTTCACCAGTCCAAATTCTTTTTCAATACCCGGAATAACTTCTCCTGTCAGGAAATTCCGGACATATTCGTCTATCCATATCTGTGACTCAGTTTTGTCGCGGTTGTTGTAGGAACGTTCGATTGAATTCAGTATGGATTTTTTTGCTCTGTCCAGCTCGGAAGCAGTAAATCCAAACTTATTTACCCGTTCCAGTTCTGTGGTCAGCGCCTCCAGTCCTTTTTTAATATCACCGGTACCAACTACTGCTACTGCCCTGAAATTTTCATGGCCTCGTACAAAATCGCCATACCCTGCTCCTGCACCAACAAACGGAGGATTGGCCTGCTGGGTCAATTCCTGCAATCGTTGATTCAGCATGCCAGCAATCAACTGACGAACCAGGTTGCGGCGATACCCTCTGATCGTTTTATCTTCTTCTGCAGTAATAATCGGATAGTTCAGCGTGATAGAATAACCAGTCGCTTCCTTATCCGTTACAACTATTGCTTCTTTTTGCTGGTATCCTGGAATTTTTACCGTTTCACGTTTTCTTTCATTAGCCGGATTTTTTAATCCTTCAAAATGTTTGCGGATCAGTTGTTCCGCCCTGGCAGGATCCACATCTCCCACAACCATTACGGCCATCAGATTGGGACGATACCAGTCTTTATAAAATCGGCGGATCACATCCGGTTTGAAATTTTTAATTACCTGCTCTGACCCGATTGGGAGTCGCACTGCATATTTTGAACCTGCGAATAAGGCAGGATAAATCTGCCGCATCATGCGATCCTGTGCACCTTTACCAAGGCGACTCTCTTCCAGAATGATCGCTCTTTCGGATTCGATGTCTTCATCCAGGTAAGTAACCTGGTGTGCCCAGTCTTCCAGCACCTGGAAACCTTTTTCCAGATTACCGGGTTTATCTGTCGGGATGGGCAACATATAAACTGTTTCATCAAAACTGGTGTAGGCATTCAGATCATTTCCAAAACCAACACCGATATCCTGAAGAAAGGAAACAATTTCATTTTTTTTGAAATTTTTGGTTCCATTGAATGCCATGTGTTCCGCCATATGCGCAAGTCCGAGCTGATCATCGTCTTCATTAATGGAACCGGCATTAATAACCAGGCGGAGTTCCACTTTATTTTCGGGCATCTTATTGGATCGTATATAATAGGTTAATCCATTTCCAAGTTTGCCAATTTTTACAGATGGATCAGGAGAAAGTATAGCGTCCATTGATTGCTGTGCAAGTACTGTCCCGAGTTGTGTCAACAGGAACAGCAGCATCAATAAGCTCTTGCAAAACCAGGAGTTTTTTTTCATATGTGTAAGATTTGCAGGTCAGCGAATCTACAATGTATATCAAAAAAAATCCCGGACTGTTGAACAGTCCGGGATAATATACCCGATTACCTCAGGGTCAATATTATGGGCGAATCGCTTCTATTACAGTACCCACTGTTCCATTTGGCATTTGAATATGAAGCATCGCAGCAATCGTTGGTGCGATATCGGTCATATAAACCTCTTTATTTGATTTTCCTGGTTTAATATTCCAACCATACCAAACCAGGGGAATATGAGCATCGTATGGATTCCACAATCCGTGGGTGGTTCCGGTTGGACCGCCATCTATGTATTGAGGGTATAAAACCAACTGGATATCTCCACCCCTGTCGGGAGCATATCCGTTAGCAATCATGGTTTTGATTTTGGCCGGCAGGGTTGTTTCTTCCAGTTCAGCAATATCAAACACACGCATTACTTCCGGTTGTTTTTCCATGAAACGCACTACGGTTTCGATGATGTCTTCACGATCAAGATCCAGACTATCCATAACCGGTCTGTTCAGGTGTATCTGGTAATTATACATACTGATCACCATATTGGGATAACCGGTTTTCGCTTTGAGAATTGTGTTCAGGGTATCTCTGTATTTTCCATCGTCAAAAGTTCCTGCGGGAATTTTATGCTCTTTCATGAATCCCGGGATATGTGCCACTCCATGATCTGCTGAGATAAAAAACAGGTACTGACCTTTACCAACTTCCTTATCCAGAAAATCAAAGAAATCACCCAGGTCTTTATCGAGGCGCAGGTAAGTATCTTCCACTTCAACAGAATTGGGACCGAAAGAGTGACCAATATAATCCGGTGAAGACAGACTAACGGTGAGCATATCCGTAATAGCGCCTTTCCCTAAATTCTCCCCCCTGAGTGCTGCCTTGGCCAGTTCAAGCGTCATCGTATTTCCATAGGGAGTGGATGAAATCGCCCCATAGTTTTTACCAATCATGGATTTCAAATCATAGGGATGCGCCAATGCTTTAGCTCCCAGTGGCCTGCTTTTATAAGGCTTGTCTGCTCTTTCACTATTCACATAGGTATCTATGGGATAGAGGGTGTTCCACCCTGTTTCATATATTTTATCCACCCATTTGGAGTCATTGAATGACTTCACCCAGCCAGGCAACTCGTTGCGGTAATAGGTGGAAGTGATCCAGTTACCAGTACCGCCATCATACCAATAGGCTGCATCAGCAGTATGACCAGCCGGAAGAATCCCTCCCCTGTCCTTGATAGCTATACCGATTACTTTAGCGCGAAAATTGGTAGCAAGTTTTAATTCGTCACCAATTGTGGTTGTGTGCATATTCCGGGGGCTCATTAAGCCGGCTTTGGAATTGCTGCCTACTGTTTGAACCGAGTTGTCTTCCACGCAATACACAACTCTCCGCTGACGTTGGTCATACCAGGCATTACCGGCGATTCCGGTTATTGCAGGTACGCTTCCGGTATAAATGGTACTATGGCCACAAGCAGTTACAGTTGGTGCGTAAGGAATGAAGGTGTTTTCATTGGAGAAGCCCTGTTTCAGGAGCCGGTTGAAACCGCCGTTTGGGAGGTAACGGTCCTGGTACCGATAGAGAAAATCCCATCTCATCTGATCTACCACTAAGCCAATAACCAGTTTTGGGCGGCTGACACCAGATGCCGGCCCGGTTTTCTGTGTGGATTGGGCAGCCAGGTTCAAACTGGCGAGTCCGGCCATACAGAACACAAAGAAGCGTTGGAGCATGATACTGTTTTTTACAAATATAAAGCCTTAAAAAAACTACCTTTGCGACAATTTAAAAACACAAATTATTCATAACATATGGCAGATATCTTCGAGAAGCTGGTGAAAGATGGCGGACCGATTGGTCAGCACATGAAGCGTGCACATGGTTATTTCGCATTTCCGAAACTGGAAGGGGAACTGGGCAGCAGGATGTTTTTCAGGGGCAAGGAGCGAATTGTCTGGAGTCTGAATAACTATCTTGGGCTTGCGAACCATCCTGAAACGAGAAAAGCAGACACTGTGGCGGCGGAGAAATGGGGAATGGGTTATCCTATGGGTGCGCGTATGATGAGTGGAAACAGCGTATATCACGAAGAACTGGAAAAAGTATTGAGTGCATTTGTGCAGCGGGAAGATGCTATGTTGCTGAATTTCGGCTACCAGGGTATTATGAGTTGTATTGATGCGCTGGTAAATCGCCGCGACATTATTGTATATGATGCAGAATGTCATGCCTGTATCGTGGATGGTATCCGGATGCACCTGGGCTATAGCTATACATACAAGCACAACGATATCGAAGATTGTGAAAAACAATTGCAGCGCGCTGTGAAGATGTCGGAAAAAACAGGTGGTGGAATTCTCCTGATCACTGAAGGAGTATATGGAATGAGCGGAGATCAGGGTAAGCTGAAGGAAATTGTTGCTTTAAAAGAAAAATACGAATTCCGTATCCTGATTGATGATGCGCATGGATTTGGGGCAATGGGACCAACTGGTGCCGGAACCGATGAAGAACAGGGCTGTCAGGCAGGAATCGACCTGTATTTTTCAACATTTGTAAAATCAATGGGAAGCATCGGGGCATTTATTGCCGGACCGAAAAATGTATTGTCCTACCTGCGGTATAATACCCGTTCACAAATTTTTGCGAAGAGTCTGCCCATGATCATTGTGGAAGGTATGTTGAAGCGTATGGACATGTTGAAGACCATGCCGGAGCTGCGCGAAAAACTTTGGAAAGTTACCAATGCACTGCAATCAGGCCTGCGGGAACGTGGTTTCGATCTGGGCAAAACCAACACCATGGTAACCCCGGTTTACATGAAAGGAGACGTACCGGAAGCAACTGCTATGGTACTGGATCTGCGTGAAAATTATAATATATTCTGTTCAATCGTAGTATATCCTGTAATTCCGAAAGGTCAGATTATTTATCGCCTGATTCCTACTGCGGCGCATACAGAAGAAGATATCAACCTTACGCTCAAAGCCTTTACCGAAACCAAAGCCAAGCTGGATGCCGGCGCTTATAAAGTGGCGGAGATTCCGGATATGGCGGAGGCGATGTGAGGAAGTGAAAGGTGAAAAGTGAAAAGTGAAAAGTGAGACGAAATTAAAGAGGTCGGCAGTGCCGACCTCTTCTGTTATAATACCATTTGCATTGGATGTCCTTTATTCCATTCCTCCCTCTTCCATTCCTCCCTCTTCCATTCCTCCAATAAAAAAATCCCGCCGAAAACGGCGGGATGCACTAATCAAATACCATTAACCATTAAACCTTATCCTATGAAAATTCAAATATAAGATGTTAATGAGTAAACATTAGTTGCATCCAGTGATTTTTTTTTGGATAGCAGGATAGAAGTTGACGAAAATCAATCCTGCCTAAGTACTTCCTTAAAAGGAAAGCAGATTAATCCGCCAATTTTTGACCAGGGATGGTCAGAGAGAAGAAATCCTATGAAAAACCAAGTATATAGATAGGAATTTGATCATAAACGTTGCAGGGGTGTTAAAACCATCTTGCTCTTTTAATGTGTTTTTAATACAACAACTACCATTTCTTCTTCAGTTGCTTATTGAAAACAGGAAATGGTGTATTCGGATAAGCTTTATCGCCAAAGTACCTGACGAAGGGCTCCAGTTCTTTGGGCATCATAAAGCCGGCTACCGCCTGGGGGGCCTCCCCTGGGGCAGGAATGATTACAGTACTGGGATAAGACAACTGCCCTCCCGTTAGATAAATGGCAAAATCATTGGTCCGGTACTGTGGATTAAATTCAAATGTCTTACCCATCCAACGGTAAGGAGTTTTGGCCTCAGCATCCAGCTTAACGGCATAAAAGTGCTGATTAAGGTATTGAACCACTTTCGGGTTCTTGTAGGTTCTTTTATCCATCACCTTGCACCATCCACACCAATCTGTATATAGGTCAATCAGGACAGGCCTGGGGGCTGTTTTAGCTGCTTCCTCAGCTTCCTGTAAACTCATCCAGCGTATATCCTTATCCGTTGTTTTCTGAGCATTGCCGGATGTCCAGCTTATAAGAAGGAATAAAAATCCGATAAACCTTGCCATGCTTACTTTTGTTACTCTAAAATAACGAATCAAAATGCAAAGAATTGTTATTGCTATAACGGGTGCCAGCGGATCAATTTATGCTCAGTTGCTCATTGAGAAACTCCTGCAGATTAGAGAACAATGGGATGCATTGGGTATCGTTATGACGAAAAATGCGAAAAAAGTCTGGCAAACAGAACTCAATAACGAATCCTTTCTGGAATATGAACAGGCCGGCGTTCGTTTTTTTGACAAATATGACTTCTCCGCCCCCTTTGCCAGTGGATCCGGCCAATACAATACAATGATCGTGGTGCCCTGTTCTATGGGAACACTGGGCAGAATCGCAGGTGGGCAATCGGATGACCTGATTACCCGGGCTGCCGATGTGATCCTAAAAGAAAGAAGAAAACTAATCTGTGTAGCCAGGGAAACGCCCTACAACCTGGTTCATATCAGGAACATGGAAACAATTACCCTGGCAGGAGGTATTATCTGTCCGGCTACCCCTTCCTTTTATTCAAGACCTCAAACGGTCGAAGAAGTTGCCCAAACCGTTGTAGACAGGGTACTTGACCTGGCCGGACTAGATATCAGGACATTCCGTTGGGGAAGCGATTGAATTTCTTCCGTACTTTTGAATGACTAATTCTTATTACTTGTTCAGTTTTGAATATCAGTCAAATAACTATAGACACCTGCTTGTACGCATGGCGTATGAATTAGGCGTTAACATGGAGGGTGACACCCTGGTTTACCCGGAAGATGTTGCAAGTGGATATTCCACTGTTTTTGAGCTGCCAAACGGGCTTCAGGCAATCCTTTCCGATTATACGCTCAATGATCATTTCTATATGAAACGGTTAAAAGAGCCGGAAGAATTTTACATACTCCGATATGAGGAGTTCCGGATTGCCGATGAGTTGACTTTAAAAATTGATGGAGAGACCCTTTCCACCCGGAATGAACATCATTCTGGTATCTATCTTACCAGCTCCTTATTTGACATTTCCTATTTTGGAAGAAAAGGCAGTCATAACAAAGGCATTAATATCACTTTCGATAAAAACTGGCTGGCGGAACATCTGCATATTAAAGATCCTGAAGAAGTACTCACCACTTATCTGCAGCTCAAGACTGCCTCTTTCACCATGGAGCCGATTGATAATGAATATCGCCGGTATTTCAATGAGATTATCCAGGCAGAAAAAGAAAATCCACTGCGCATGGCAACCATTCAGAATCGCATCATGCTATTGATTGAGCGATTCTTTTCCCGGCTCTATGAACGTAGTAAAGCTATTTTGGCCAGCCCTAAAATATCACGGCATGATATTCAGCAACTGATGCATGTAGAAAGTTTGCTAATTGCGAATGTGGAAACCCGTCCACCTACCATAAATCAACTTGCACATGAAGCAGCGATGAGTACGGCAAAACTCAAAAAGTTATTTAAGGAAGTATATGGCACCAGCATATACGCTTATTACCAGAAACAACGCATGCAGATGGCGAGAGATTTACTCTTAAGTGGCGATTATTCAGTAAAAGAGGTAGGTCTGCAGGTTGGTTATTCCAACCTAAGCAATTTTGCTGCTGCGTTTAAAAAGGAATTCAACCTGCTGCCCAGTGAGATCAGAGCCTGAGATTATCTCAGATCAATCTCTTCTACACCCGGATATTTTTTCTTGTCAAAAATAAACTGAGCATCCGGAATTACAGCTTTGCCGTTGAAGTTGGACACAGTATAGGTGTACACATTGCCATTCTTCTCCAGGATTTTTGCGCTGTGAATAGATTTCTGTGCTTTGTCAACCAACAGATATACTTTGTGAAATGCCTTCGATTTATCAATGGGAGTAAGCTCAATTTCCTGCATTTGGCGATTGCCCACTTTCTTTTCCCCATTTAACTTATAGAGGAAGTCCTTATCATAAAAATTGGTGAACAACTTTTGCGGAGTTAAAGAATTTTGTCCAGCCTCCATTTTTGTGATGGTTACTTCATTCGCTCCTTTATCATAGGTCCACACATTTGTTCCATCACTGTAAATTTCCTGGCCGGATATATTCACGCGATACTTACCACCTTTCATAAATACAACACCGGATTTCTCGCCCTGCAACTTGCCTTTTCCATCTTCCACTTTCAGGGTAAAACCGGATTGAACTGCTTTAAATGATTTGAATTTTGCACTCACCCCATCCAGAATCTGCTTGGCGGCCGGATCTGACTGTGCCTGGCTGGTATTAAGAGAACCAATACCTATCAATAATGCTACGAGTGTTAAAATTTTGTTCATGTACTCAAATTAAAAATAAGTTGCAAAGATAATTATTTGACAATGGTATAGACTACAATTAAGATGCAGGGATTAAGCGGCCGGTTGTCTTTAAGCCGTTTTTAACAGAAAGGCTACATATTGGAAAGAAATTCTTCCAGTTCATGCTCTGTCTTGATCAACACTTCACGGGCTTTACTCCCCAGATTGGGGCCTACCACTCCGGCTGATTCCAGTTGATCCATTAATCGTCCGGCGCGATTATAACCCAGTTTCATACGGCGCTGCAATAACGAGGTTGAACCTATCTGATTTGCGACAATCAGTCGGGCAGCCTCTTCAAATAGCGGATCCTTATCCCCCAGGTCAAAATCTTTTCCTTCCATGTCCTTTTCATCTACATATTCAGGCAGCAAAAAGGCCTGCGGATAGCCACGCTGGTTACCAATAAAATCAGTCACTTCCTCCACCTCTGGCGTGTCCACAAAGGCACACTGCAAGCGGGTCAGCTCTCCATTGTAGGAAATCAGCATGTCCCCTTTTCCAATTAACTGTTCAGCTCCACCGGCGTCGAGGATGGTCCTGCTGTCAATTTTGGATGAAACTTTAAAGGCAATCCGTGCGGGGAAGTTGGCTTTGATGGTACCGGTGATAATATTAACCGATGGACGCTGCGTGGCAATGATCAGGTGAATGCCAACCGCCCTGGCCAACTGAGCCAATCGCGCGATGGGCATCTCCACCTCTTTGCCTGCTGTCATAATCAGGTCAGCAAACTCATCAATCACCAATACGATAAATGGCAGAAACTGGTGTCCTTTTTGAGGATTCAGTCTGCGTTTTATGAATTTCTCATTGTACTCTTTAATGTTTCGGGTGCCCGCTTCTTTAAGGAGATCATAGCGGTTATCCATCTCAATACAAAGGGCGTTCAGGGTATTAATCACCTTCTTTGTATCCGTAATGATGGCTTCCTCTTCCCCGGGTAGTTTGGCCAGAAAATGGTGTTCGATGGTTCTGTAAATGCTCAATTCCACCTTCTTTGGATCCACCAGCACAAACTTCAGTTGAGAGGGATGCTTTTTATATAAAAGTGAAACCAGGATGGCATTTAATCCTACTGATTTACCCTGCCCGGTTGCACCTGCCATCAACAGGTGGGGCATACTGGCCAGGTCTACAATAAAGTTTTCATTGTCGATTTTTTTACCAATAGCGATGGGCAGACTGAAGCTGTTATGTGTAAATTTTTCAGAACTAAGCAGGGTTTTCATGCTTACCACTGTCTTTTTCACATTAGGCACTTCTATACCGATGGTACCTTTTCCCGGAATCGGTGCTATGATACGGATACCGAGTGCAGCCAGGCTGAGCGCAATATCATCCTCCAGGTTTTTGATCCGGGAGATACGAACTCCGGCCGCAGGAACAATTTCATAGAGGGTAACAGTTGGACCAACGGTGGCCATTATCTTTTGAATATGGATATCGTAATTCTTCAGGGTGTTGATGATCTGGTTTTTATTCATCTCCAGTTCCGCAGGATCCTGAACAATTTTTTCGCTTCCATGCGTTTCGAGCAAATCCAGTCCGGGGTATTTATAATCTCGCAGGTCTAAAGTTGGTTCATATGGTGGCAGTTCATCTGTTTTATCCGCATCCTCCTCAGTTTCCTCTGACAGGGGCTGCGATTTTATTTCCAAAGGAAGATCCTCAATTGGCTGATTTTTTTTCAAAGGGGGTGCTATTACAACCGGTGGCTGAACTTCTACCACTGGCTCAGGAACTGGCTCCTGCTCAGGCTCCGGCCTGGACACGGGAATATTTTCTGTAATCTCCTCCTCTTCTTTTTCAATGATATCAAAGGGAATTATCTCCTCCTCTGGCGTTGGTGGGATAACCACCGCACCGCCTTTTTTCTTTAAACCATTTTTGGCAGCCAGGCTTTCCTCAACCATCAGACGTGCCCCGGAATTTTCTTCCTGCACTTCTTCCTGAACCGCAGGAATTGCATTTTCATTAACAGCTTCCGCATCCTGATTCCGCGTTGGCAGCTTAGGCATTTTGGGCACCGCAAATTCCGGGTTAAATCTCCAGATGAAATAAGCGATGCCTCCCAACAATAAAATGGCTGCGGCGCCAATCGTTCCCAGAAAACTGGTCATCCATTTGCTGATCATATTTCCAACCGCACCTCCCCAGGCAAAACTACTGGTGCCTGAGAAAAAGGATAGGCTTACACTGAAGTAGAGAAGTCCGACCAATACATACCGGATATTCCGACTCACCCGGAAAAGTTTTTTACGGAAGAGCAGATTGGCCCCCAGCACAAAAAACAGGCTACAGATAAAATAGGAAGCCAGACCAAAGCCCTTATAAAAAAAGAAATGCGAAACCCATGCGCCGAGCCTTCCAAGCAGGTTGGCCACTTTAATATCTTCTGCAAACAGAAAGTAGCTGCCACCACGGAAGACCTTGTCCTGGTCTGCTTTCCAGGTGAACAAATATGAGCTGAAGGCGATGAACAGAAAAATAGCCAGCAAAAGACAAACTGCACCAATAATCTTCAGTGTACGTTCATCTTTAACCAGTGTTTTCATTTCTACCTGCTCCTCTTTATCAGGTCGCAGATCTACCGCATCGGGACGTGATTTTTTACGGGTCTTCGCCTTATTCGCCATAAACGCAAATATACATGCTGAGCAGGCTGGAAATAAATTGTATTTTGCCACATCCAACAGGGAAAGGATCTGCGCATGATCATACAAACCAAACCTAACATCCTGAAAACCTGCCTGCTGTTTTTGTGGGTGTGGATCGGAACAACACCCTCACTACTGGCACAGGAAAAGCCAGGATGGGATACTATCAAAACCAGTGAAATCCGGTTTTTTAAATCCATTCAGGACGAAACGGGGCTGTATCATGATAAAAAGAACAATCCAAATAATACAACGCTGGACAGTTTACCTGAATTGAAGCAGGTAGGATCAAATTACAATAAAAGAATACCAAGCTCCTTTGTCGGAAATCCCGTTTACCTGCAATTCACCATTAAAAATGATTTAGACACTGTCAGTACAGTATATTTTCTTCCCGGGATGTACTTTGAAGACATTGATTTATTCCGTCACAACAACAAAACCAACGAACTGGAACCCGTGCCAGAATACCCCGGGGAGGGCATTTTCGACCCAAATGTGGTTAGCAGACTGAACTTGCAGCCTGGAGAAACCGTAACCTATGTTACCAAACTGGCCTTTATAAAAACCACTATCAATACCATAACACCTACGCTGAGTTTTGGCCATTTCCTGCCTACTCTGTTAACAGAACTTCAAAATGAACGGAAAATCAATACTGTAATAACCTTCCTGGTTTGCGGAATAATGTTAATGATGATTTTTTATTCTCTCGCTGAATTTTATATCAACAGAAACAGGGTATTCCTGTATTATTCCGCATATGCCACCCTGCTGGGAGTCATGTTTTTTTTCAAAGCCTACCTGTTCAAGACCCCTACCCTGTCGAATTATTTTTTTGAATCTTATTTTGATTTTATTCTGCAGGCAGGAGGAACCTTGTTTTACTTTATGTTTCTGCGGAAATTCACTCAATCGGCAACTGAATTTCCCCTCCTGAATCAGGTATTATTGATACAGCAGGTTACCACCATTTCAGGAATGCTGCTTTTCACTATCCTGCATTTCTTTACGGATCTTTTCCATGTTCAGAATCTCGTGGAAAATATTGTAAAATATGCGTGGTCAGCCTGCACCGTATTCTTTATCATTTTTGCCCTGATCAAGCGGCATCATTTACTGACATACCTGGCCATCGGACACTGTTTCCTGTTTGCCGGCGGGCTTTTATCCCTTTTTCTGATCAACTCGACCTACCGGTTTAACCCCTATCTTGGCTCACTGGTGAACGACTCCCTGTTCTGGTACGAAATGGGCATCCTATTCGAGCTGATGTTCTTCCTGATTGCACTTTCATATAAAAACAGGCTCGATATATCTACGAGAGCACGTGAAAAGGAAAGGCTATTGCTTGAATATGAAAAAAGTGCAATTGAGCGGAAAATGGCGGTACTTGCTGCAAAACAGGAAGAAAGGAACCGAATTTCTGCAGATATGCACGACGAACTTGGATCCGGTGTAACTGCGATCCGGTTAATGAGCGAACTGGCAAAAACAAAATTAAAAGAACATTCCATTCCCGAACTGGAGCGGATTTCCAACTCTGCCAATGATCTGATCAGCAAGATGAACACCATTATCTGGACAATGAAAAGTTCCAATGATACAGTGGACAATATGATTGCCTATGTCAGGTCTTACGCCGCTGAATTTTTTGATACTACTGAAATACGTTGTATTGTGGAATATCCGGAGCAGTTGCCATCCATTGAAATGAGTGGGGAAAAAAGACGGAATGTATTTCTCTGTATCAAGGAATCCCTAAATAATGCATTGAAACATTCCCAGGCTTCGGAAGTTCGCATACTGATTAAAATAGGACCACACCTGGTTATTCAGATCATTGATAACGGAACAGGTATGAAATCGTTTAATATCTCCGAGTTCAGCAACGGACTAACGAATATGCGTAAACGAATGGAATCAATCGATGGTCATTTTTCCATCCGGAATGAAAATGGAACAATCGTAACGCTAAGTATTCCGCTTCAGTAAGGCAAGAAAGAGAAAAATCCAGCCAACGACCAGGAAAACACCACCAATTGGCGTTATAAGTCCCAGCTTCGAAAGACCAACCGTATCGGTTGCTTTCAGAAGGGTTAAAACATAAAGTGATCCGCTGAACAACAATATACCGATCAAAAAACACTGCGCTGCTCTTCTTATATAAACAGACTGAACATGCATAGCAACAAGGCCGGTTGCAAGCAAAGCAAACACATGATAGAAATGATATCGAACACCGGTTTCAAAGGTTGTTACAGTTTCCGGTGGCACCAGTTGCTTGAGACCGTGTGCACCAAATGCGCCCAGAACAACCGCCAGTGCGCCCAGGAGGGCAGCACTGGATAGAATTGATTTACTCATGAATTATTGCTGCTTTAATCTGTTCAAGGGAAAGTTCCTCTTCATGCAAAGCGAGATGAGCCTGTTCGTAATACATCTTCCGATCATGAAGTTTCTTGATGATAAATGATTTCATTTCCTCATCCGGAATATCTTTCAGTAATGGCCGGTGTTGTTTTTCCTTTAACAATCGCTCAATTAAAACCGGTGTTGCTGTATTCAACCAGATCACTTTCCCATGCTCTTTCATGTAATCAATGTTCCCGAAAAAACAAGGGGTTCCTCCTCCACTGGAGATTACAAAATCAGCATGAGTTTCGGTGAGATTGATCAGCGTATCCTTCTCAAGAAGGCGAAAATACTCTTCTCCTTTATCTGCAAAAATTTCGGTGATCCGTTTGCCTTCCCGTAAAACAATCACATCATCCAGATCAAAAAATGGAATATTCAGGGAATCTGACAGTTTTCTTCCCCAATGCGATTTCCCGCTCCCCATAAAACCAATCAGATATATCTTCATATTTAACTGAATGCATTCAGTCCGGTTACATCCATACCGGTTATTAATAAATGAATATCATGAGTGCCTTCATAGGTGATCACACTTTCCAGGTTCATCATATGACGCATCACACTGTATTCACCTGTAATACCCATTCCGCCCAGCATCTGACGGGCATCTCTGCAAACCTGGTGTGCCACTTCACAGCCATTTCTCTTTGCCATACTCACCTGGGCAGGAGTAACCCTGCCTTCACCCATCAATACTGCTACTCTCCAGTTCAATAATTGTGCCTTGGAGATTTCAGTGATCATTTCAGCCAGTTTCTTTTGCTGCAACTGAAAGCCGGCAATCGGCCGGTCAAATTGAACCCGCTCTTTTGCATAGCGCAGAGCAGTATCATAACAATCCATTGCTGCTCCGATAGTACCCCAGGCAATGCCGAAACGCGCTTTGGTCAAACAACTAAGCGGACCTCTCATTCCTTTCACATTGGGAAGAATATTCGCCTTTGGAACTTTTACATTATCAAACACCAGCTCTCCGGTAGCAGAAGCCCGGAGACTCCACTTACCATGTGTAGTAGGAGTGCTGAAACCTTCCATGCCTCTTTCAACAATTAATCCGTGAACCACACCCTCTTCATTTTTTGCCCATACCACAGCGATATCAGCAAATGGCGCGTTGGAAATCCACATTTTTGCACCGTTCAGAATCACATGATCTCCTGCATCTTTAAAATTGGTAAGCATCCCGGCAGGGTTGCTTCCATGATTGGGTTCTGTTAATCCGAAACAACCTAACCATTCACCACTTGCCAGTTTAGGGAGGTATTTTTTTCGCTGCTCTTCATTTCCAAATTCATAAATCGGAAACATGACCAGGGACCCCTGTACAGAAGCCGTTGAGCGCACACCACTGTCTCCCCGTTCTAATTCCTGCATCATCAATCCATAGGAGATATAATCCAGTCCGCCTCCACCATATTCAGAAGGGATGGTAGGACCAAACACACCCAATTCCCCCATCTGTTTTACAATTTGCCGGGGAAACTCGGATTTCTGTGCATACTCTTCAATAATGGGCGAGATCTCCTGCTTTACATAATTGCGAACTGCATCGCGGATCATTTTGTGTTCTTCAGTTAAAAAATCATCCAGCTGCAGATAATCGGGAGATTGAAATAAGTCCTGGGCCATGGCATCGTTTTTTTATCGTACTAATGTAATCAGTTTAAAGTAAATAGTTGCTCATCTCTGCCTGGTACTGGCTTGCGATGATGCGGGCTTCTTCCGCAAAATCTTCCTTTTCCGAAGCATAAATAATGGCTCTGCTGGCATTCACAAGCAGACCAGCCTCTTTATTCAGCGCTTTCTCTGATATCTCCCGCAAACTTCCCCCCTGTGCTCCAACTCCCGGTACCAGGAAAAAATGATCCGGCAACCAGGACCTGATTGCACTGAATGCTTCCGCCTGGGTGGCACCCACCACAAACATCAGGTTACCCGGATTACCCCAGGAAGCGACCGTCTTCATTACTTTTTCATAGAGGTATTCCGCACCCATCTTTTGCAGTTCAAAATCGGCAGCACCTTTGTTGCTCGTCAATCCGAGAACGATGGTCCATTTGTTGTCATACTCCAAAAATGGTTGCACACTGTCGGCACCCATATAAGGCGCAACAGTAATCGCATCAAAAGGCAGTGCTTCAAAAAACGCTTTGGCATATTGCGAACTGGTGTTCCCAATATCACCTCTTTTAGCATCCGCGATTTTTAGATGTGTGGAAGGTATGTAGTGCACCGTTTCTTCCATGATCTCCCAACCGCGGGGTCCCATCGCTTCGTAAAATGCGGTATTGATTTTATAGCTGACACAATGATCGAGTGTGGCGTCTATGATTGCTTTATTAAATGCTAAAACCGCATCCGGCCTTTGCTTTAAATGTGCAGGAATTTTTTCAGCGTCTGTATCCAGTCCGACACACAAATAGGATTTTTTCTTTTGTATCTGCTCAACCAGTGATTGCCTGTTCATAGACGCGAAGATAAGAAGGATTAGCCGCCCAACACCTGAGCAAAACGCCAGATTTCTTCATAACGGTTATAGAGAGGTACCGGGGCCAGCCTGATCACATCCGGCTCCCGCCAGTCGACAAAAAATCCTTTACGGGACAATTCATCGAATAATTCCCGGCCTCCCTGTTTTACCAATAGAGAAACCTGGCAACCCCGCGCTGTGGCAGCTGCAGGTGTCAATATGTGGAACTTTCCGGGATTTGCTTCACTAATCTGCTCTAACAAAAAATGGAGATAGGCTGCCATCAGTTTTGCTTTTTGCAAACAGGAATCAAATCCTGCTGTATCAAAAATCTCAAGAGAAGCCCTAAGTGATGCATACAAAATTGGCGAGGGTGTACTCAGTTGCCAGCCTTCTGCAGTTTCAATCGGCACAAAGCCTTTTTCCATTTTGAAGCGCGTATTCTTTTCATAGCCCCACCATCCTGCAAAGCGATGAAGGGATTTATCCTGGTGATAACGCTCATGAATAAACGCAGCGCCAATTGCACCCGGACCACCATTCAGGTATTTATAAGTACACCAGCAGGCGAAATCCACGTTCCATGCATGAAGTTGGAGTTCAATATTACCGGCCGCATGCGCCAGGTCAAATCCAACTTTTGCTCCCACTGCATGGCCCGCACGGGTGATGGCTTCCATGTCAAAAAGCTGGCCGGTATAATAGTTCACGCCACCCCAGAGAATGAGTGCCAGCTCCTCTCCTGTCTGCTGAATGGCAGCCAGGATATCTTCCTGATGAATGGTAACTTCTCCAGCGCGCGGACTTACTTCAATCAATACTTCTTCAGGATCATAGCCCAATGCTTTGATATGTGTTTCCAGCATATACTGATCACTTGGGAAAGCTTTAGCTTCGCAAAGGATCTTAACCCGTTTGCCTGCCGGGCGGTAAAAACTTACCATCAACAAGTGCAGATTTACCGTTAGCTGGTTCATCACTACCACTTCTGCAGGATGGGCACCAACGATTTTTGCGAGAGGATTCACCAGGTGATCATGGTAATTCAGCCAGGGGTCCTCCCCCATGAAAAAACTCTCCACACCATATTTTGCCCATTGGCCGAGCACTTTTTGTATATACGGTCCGGTATTCTTTGGCTGAAGGCCCAGGGAGTTGCCAAGAAAATAAACCTGTGGTTGTCCGTGTTCTTGCGGAATGATAAACTGCTCGCGAAAACCCGCCAGTGAATCAGCAGCATCCAGTGATCGGGCGTATAACAATTCTGAATTCATAATTCATAATTCCTACTTCATACTTCTACAGGCTTCCCGTGCGGCCACCATCTACCGGAATACTGGTACCTGTAATATAAGCTGCTGCAGGACTAGCCAAAAACGCCACTAACGCAGCTGTTTCCTCTGCTTTTCCAAAGCGCTTGAGCGGAACCTCTGCTGCCATGGAACGTTCCTGTTCTTCAACAGTTATACCTTTATCAGCAGCGAGGCTTTGGGCCAAACTTTTTAATCTTGCGGTGGAAGTAAATCCTGGCAATACATTATTCACTGTAATTCCAAAGGGTCCCAGTTCATTCGCCATGGTCTTTGACCAGGAAGCAACTGCACCCCGAATCGTATTGGAAACACCCAGGTTATTCAATGGAATTTTTACAGAGGTGGACACGATATTGATGATCCTTCCATAGCCCAGTTTTTTCATTCCAGGTACAACTGCCCGGGTTAGCAACTGGTTGATAATTACATGTTGCTGAAAAGCATTCAGAAACTGGTCGGTATCGGCATCGATTATTGGTCCGGGTTTAGGCCCGCCGGTATTATTTACCAGGATGCTGATGGTGTGGTTCAACAATACTTCTTCAATCTTATGTTTAACCAAATCCGGACTGGAAAAATCAGCCACAGCAAAAGCATGTTGCTGACCTCTTGATGTATCCAGAGAATTAACTGCATCCTTTAAAGAGGTTTCATTTCTAGCCAGTAAAATGCAGCTGGCACCCAGGAGGGCGAGTTCCCTGGCAGCAGCCAATCCAATACCCTGGGTGCTTCCGCAAACCAGGGCAGTCTTATTTTCAAGTGATAATTGCATGTAATAAGTTTAGGCAACCACTTCAATGACACGGGAGGCTTCCAGGCTTGCATTCCGCATTGCGATACTCCGTGCAGCCAGACCGGCAAAATCTGAAAATGCGGATTTTGTGATCTCATCATCCGTCATCATAATTGGCATTCCCTTATCACCACCTTCCCGGATAGATTGCACCAGCGGAATCTGTCCCAGGAATGGGATATCATATTCTTCGGCCAGTTTTTTGCCACCTTCTTTTCCGAAAATGTAATATTTGTTATTGGGCAATTCAGCAGGTGTGAAATAGCTCATGTTTTCAACAATACCGATGATTGGTACTTTAATCTGCGCCTGACCAAACATGGCGATACCTTTTTTCGCATCCGCCAGGGCAACATCCTGCGGAGTAGTAACTACAATCACCCCTGTAACAGGCACTGTTTGCATGAGTGTCAGGTGAATATCCCCGGTTCCGGGAGGCATATCAATGACCAGGTAATCCAGTTCATCCCAGAAAACATCCGTTACAAATTGTTTTATGGCACTGCTGGCCATTGGTCCGCGCCAAACCACTGCATTTTTCTCATCCACCAATAAACCGATTGACATCAGTTTGATGCCGTATCGCTCCAGTGGTACAATCAATCCCTTCTCTCCACCTGCCATCATTTTCGGGCGTTCACCTCGAACCCCAAACATAATGGGAACACTGGGTCCGTAAATATCTGCATCCATCAGTCCAACGCTGGCACCACCCTGGGCAAGTGCCAGGGCCAGGTTGGCAGATACGGTGCTTTTACCAACACCACCTTTTCCACTAACAACCGCAATAATATTTTTCACTTTAGGTAAAATCTGACCTGGATCCGTACGCTTACTATTTGTATTGGCAGTGAAATTCACCTGAACATTGGCTTCTTTATTTACCAGCAACCGAACCGCGTTAATAGCTGCATTCCGCATTAAATCTTTCATCGGGCAAGCCGGAGTAGTCAAAACGATTGTAAAACTCACGTCATTTCCATTAATCTGCACATCTTTAACCATGTTCAGACTCACGATATCACTGCCAAGATCAGGCTCCTGCACATTTCCAAGCGCTTTTAATATGTCTTCTTGCGTCATTATTTTAAGTATTGATTGGGAATTTTAGTGCAAAATTAACCAATGCGGTTGGTAAATTGTTGAAGCTGATATATTGATATCCTATATTTGGCATAATGAAGCGAATTCTACCACTTGTCATAATATGTTTTTTTTGCATCTGTAAGCAGGCTTCTGCGCAGTTTGAAACGATGAAAGACTCTGTAGTGATGTTGTATGGAGTTGTAATGACGGCTGATAGTCTGGATGGCATCCCTGCGGTGAGTGTTAGTATTAAAGGAAGTGGCCGTGGTACCATTACAAATGATCAGGGGGTATTTTCCATCGTTGCATTAAAAGGAAATATTATTGAATTCACCAGTGTGGGATACAAGCCCAAAATAGTGGAGATTCCAAGAAACCTGGAAGGAAATCAATTTAGCATCGTGCAGCTGATGGTTGTTGATACGCAATACCTGCCGGCTACTATTATCCGTCCAAGACCTACACGGGAACAATTTGAACGGGATTTCGTCAATATGCAGGTGCCAGATGACAATCTGGAGATCGCGCGGAAAAATACCAATGAGCAAACCCGCAGGGCTTTGATGAACATATTACCTGCAGATGGTAAAGAAGCCGCGAACTATGCCCTGCGTCAGCAGGCCACCCGTTATTCCTACCAGGGTACTACACCTCCCATTAACCTGATGAATCCGATGGCCTGGGCAGAGTTTATCAAATCCTGGAAAAGGGGTGATTTCAAAAGGAAAAACTAGCGCTACTTTTACAGCCTAAATTATTCTTATGTTTAATCAGATTGCTGTCATTGGTGCTGGCACCATGGGAAATGGTATTGCACATGTTTTCGCTCAACATGGTTATAAAGTAAACCTGATAGATCTGAATCCTGAGCAGTTAGAAAAAGCAATTGCAACGATCCGTAAGAATCTTGACAGGCAGGTAGCAAAAGGAATTCTTTCAGCAGCGGAGAGCCAGCAGGCAATTGATAATATCACTACCACATCCGGACTGGGAGAAGGGGTGAACAGAGCAGATCTCATTATTGAAGCAGCCACTGAAAACACACAATTGAAACTTTCTATTTTCAGCGAGATCGACAAACTGGCTCCTGCGAATGCAATACTTGCTACCAACACTTCTTCTATTTCCATCACCCAAATTGCCAGTGTTACCAGCCGACCGGAAAAGGTAATTGGAATGCACTTTATGAACCCGGTTCCCGTTATGAAACTGGTGGAGGTTATTAACGGATATTCAACCGATAAGCAAATCACAGAACAAATTGTAGCGCTCAGCAAAAAGCTGGGTAAGATTCCGGCGGTGGTTAATGATTATCCTGGATTTATTGCCAACCGGATCCTGATGCCAATGATCAATGAAGCTATCTATAGTTTATATGAAGGCGTGGCCGGTGTGGAAGAAATTGACACCATTATGAAACTGGGTATGGCGCATCCCATGGGCCCCCTGCAACTGGCAGATTTTATCGGCCTGGATACCTGCCATAGTATTTTACAGGTGCTGCATGAGGGACTCGGAAATCCCAAATATGCTCCCTGTCCCCTGCTGACCAATATGGTAACGGCTAAAAAACTGGGGGTAAAGTCAGGAGAAGGTTTTTATCTCTACACACCCGGTTCCAAAGAACTGGTGGTTCATCCACGATTCAGACCCTGATTTATACAGTTTGCTGATTCCTGTTGCGATTTAATCGCCCTTTCTGCTGTTTCATGCGGGAATTTAAGCGGTTAGTCGGATTTGCCTTGTTTACAGGCAGGATTAGGAGCATTTTTACATCCTAATTATTTACCAGGATATCATTAAACCTTTGATCATGAAACCGGTTACCGTTGTCAGCCTTCTACTAACACTCCTTCTCACCACCGGTGTAACGGCAGGTTATGAGTCGGATTGTTACGGTAACCCGCCCTCAATAACAAAAACGTCCACAGTAAATCTGCCGGAAGAACTTGAAATGCTTGAACTTTCTGCATTGAGTGTGTTGGTGTATTAAGTACTATCCTTTTTCTCTTTTGGCGGTACAATCCGGTAGTCATCGGGACGAATTCCTTTGATACCGGATGGACGTTTTCTACCCCCTGCTGAATCGGGCTGCAGGTTTTCAGGTTGCTTTGTTGTTGGCTCTGCAAATGGCTGCGGTGTAGTTGCTTTCACTTCAGGTGCAGCAGCATCCACCACTTGCGGTTGTAAAAAACCAGCAGAATCTGGTAAGGGGCCTGGTTCAGCACTCGTATCCGGACTGGTATGCTTTACACTGTCATTTACAACCGGTGAAGAAGACTCAGGAGAAGAGGACTCGGGAGGAGATAGTCCCGGTGCAGTTGGTAACAAATCAGTAGAATCAACCGGCTGGTTAATAACCGGAACAGTTTGATCCACAGGCAGATCAGATTTCTTTAACAGGTAAATCAATAGCGCGGCAATGCCTGCCAGCAACAGGAGCCAGCTCCAGCCTTTCCTACCTGCAACCGGACTACCACCCTGCGGGCCAGGATCACCACCAAAATCATTATCATCGGTAGGTAAATCTCTGTCCAGCTCCGTGCTAATGCGCTGCCAGATGGAATCAGCCATCTCCGGTAAAGGAGGAAGTTCACCAAGTTTCCGGGCAATCAGTTCTTCGTATGGAAAGGAAGCATTCATGAAAGATGCACCTGCTGTAATTTTTGAATGAGGAATTTTCTTGCTTCGCTGAGGTGCCATTTACTGGTACCCTCGCTGATAGCTAATTTTTCAGCTATCTCCCGATGGTTGTACCCATCAACAGCATATAAGACAAAAACCGCATGCGTAGCAGGTGGTAACTGCTGAATCATGGTCATCAGTTCCTTTGCGTTCAATTGCTCTATCGCGGCATTATTGATATTGGGTGCGGCAACCGTTTCATATTCCAGCTCCATTTCCTGGCTGAACTTTGATCTTGCCTTAATATGATCCAGGCCTTCGTTAATGATGATTCTGCGCAACCAGGTTTGAAAACTGGCAATAGAAGAATCAAATGATTTTATATTCTTGAATACTTTAACGAAGGCCTGGCTTACAATATCAGCAGCGTCTGCATCATCCCTGGAGTACCGTTGTGCAATCACCATCGCATACGAATAGTATTGCCGGTACAGATATTCCTGTGCTTTCCGGTTGTTGGCAATACAGCCATCAATTACTACCTGTATGTCCAGGGTATCGGTCAATTCGTGCTCAGGTCTTTTTTCCTTTTTAAAAGTAAGGAAGAGGAAGCAGCTGCCAATATCATCTTATAAGCAGGATCCAGGTCGTTGACCATCCATACCTGGTTATCGAGCAAATCAACGATTCCAACAACTCCGTCATCAATGCGAATTTCATATCCTGCAAAAGTTGGTCCTCCCATTACTTTCATTTCTTTTCCTTTCCTATTGGTATAAGAACCAATTTTCAGGGTCCCGATAGCAAATTGAATATCTCCGTTAGTCAGGTATCCCTGCTCCTCTATCATTTCCCCTCTTCCTTCCTTGTGGACCATTACAAGTTGCCATGGCTCCGGTTGCTTTTCAGAAACCAGCATGATAGCCGCCGAAAAAGCATATTGCAAACTGGTAGTAGCGGCCAACTCGCCCCAGCGTGGATTCCGGTTTTTAAATAGGAGTTGTTTTTCACTGAGTTTTTCCATCGCAAATACAGCAGCCTTTTCTTTCCCGTTTTCAATGGTAAACTGCAGTTTACTTTTCTCCGTCAGGCTGCGATTATCCGTATTGATATCAAACACTTTCAGAATCTGATCTTCCGGACGAAAACTAATCCGGCTTGCCTGCCAAACCGAACTGAAATCCCAGCCCCGCTTAACGGGGCTGGTTTCATATTCACCAAATATCAGGGTCTGATTGATCATCCATCCGTTTACACCTTTCACCTTCATAGCTGTTGCAGCTTTTTCAAATTCTCCTGGCACAGCCACCTTTGCTGCACTGCAGGATAACAGCAACACCCAACCGAACAATATCAGATATTTCATAAATGAGGTTGATTAAAGATATTAATTACTATAGGTATAAACAGTTTTCATGCGGTACATATCGGAATTGTCCTGGTATGATTTATAATATGTATACAACACAACCGGATAACCGTCGGCATTGTACTCATACTCATACCTGTATGGAACAGAAGAAGGAATTGCACCGGAATAGCCAACAGTTCTGCCTTTGATATTATTCTTTGACAAATTGGATAAGTGCATATCAGGGAACAATTTGTTGGTTGCCTTGGGATTGATCATCTGATCGTATTGGAAACTTCCACCTTCCCGGCCGCCTGTTGAAGTAGCAGCAGTATAACTTACCTTATTTCCACCTGAAAAGGTTGCTGCGTAATGAACAGTATGACCGTTGTGCAGTACCATGTAAACATCGGTTACACCTCCTTCAGTAGAAGTTCCGTTCTCAAGAACGCTGGTGGTTAACATATCATACATATTTTGAATGATATGAGTTACCTGTCCGTTGCCATCCAGCTCATAACGGGTTTCACCTACTCTCTTATTGGCTGGATCAATACGATCTACTCCTACCAGTGTTGACCCCTGGTACACTCCCTTATCCGTGAAAATGAATTGCAGTTCCTGGCTCTGCGGCTTCTTCTGATAGTAGTTTACCTCCTTCAACTGACCATCAGCTCTTTGCTGATAAAGCGTGGTGGATTGCTTCTGCCAGTTACCCATAATTTCCAGGTAGGTTTCTTCCTGCTGCAACCATTTGCGGTTTTTGGCACCCTCAAGGGTAATAACATTTGATTCATCCAGCCGTTCGCGACTCACGACTTCTTTCACAGGAACATTCCAGATATTTCCGGTAATCTCAAATTTTACCGCTTTCTCACTGAAACGAATCTCTTCTTCCAGGGAAGTGCGCTCAATGGTGCGGGTTACTGTTTCTCCATTACCAAAAGTTGAAATCAGGTTGAATTTCAAAACTGGTGCATCGTAGATAATTCCTCCTACTGATATGGCAGCCTGGATTTTTACACTTATACCATTGCGTTGAAATGCGCTGGCTGAATAGCCAAAATCTTCCGGACCAACCAGTTCATCGGTTGCAATTACCTGCGGACGGAATACAGTAAGTTCCCTGGTTAGTGATTGCTGTTGGGGCAATCCTATCTGGATATTTTGCGCAAGGCGTGAATTCGCCAGCGGGGTGGCATAGAGCGCCTTATTCTCTTTTTTAATTATCAATTGAGTCATGGAGTATGTCCCCTTTTCAAGAACAACCTCTTTTGATCTCCACTGATGGGCTTCTGGACCAGTTTTACCAATCCGCACTGGCTTGTTTTGAAGCACTGCCTGCCCCATCTGATTGGTAACTGTCACAACTGCATCCAGGCTGTCTTCTGTATGCAACTCCAGCAAGGAAAGCTCCAACTGGAAAATACCCGTATCCTTAGCTGATTTGGGGTCTGGACCCGGTTTATTAGGAATGATCACCTCATCGTCTTTCTGACATGCGGTGAGAAAAAGAATACTCAAAAGGAAAAGGTTGAAGATCTGTTTCATGATTGTATATTGTTTTATATATGGACTATACCTCTACTGGTTTTAAAACCGTTGGGTAGGAATCTTGTGTTTTGAATAACTTTAACAATTATTGATTTTTACATGCTTCCACTGCTTTCAAAAATTGTCACGTTCTTTCTATCTCCTGCCAACTGGATATTGATGCTGTCGATCCTGTTTTTAATAGGGAAACCCGGACAATGGAAACGTCGATATGGTATATTTCTGGTCACGATAACACTAGTCTTCACTAATCCTGCCCTCTTTTATTTCTGTCTCAATTCCTGGCAACCATCTTTTGTGCCTGCTACCGGAAAATTTGAGGCAGTTATTCTGCCAGGCGGACTTTCCAGCTACGATAAAAATGGACAGGGATATTTTGGTCAGGCATCGGATCGTTTCATCCAGGCCGCAAAGCTGGTACATAGCGGTGTGGCAGAAAAGATAATTGTGACCGGTGGAAATGGTTTTCTTAACAGGAAACTCCCGCCAGAAGCGGATTTTGTTAAAGCGGAATTAATCCAAAACGGAATTTCGCCGGCCATCATTTTTGCAGAAAACAAAAGTCGGAACACAAAGGAGAATGCAATTTTTACTAAGGCATTGATTGACAGCGTTGGATTAAAGGGCCCATTTGTCCTGGTTACCTCTGCGATGCATATGCGCAGGTGCGAGACTGAATTTAACAAGGCTGGAATCAAGACAACCAGGCATTGTGCTAACTATGAAGTGATCAACGGTTTTCAGCAATGGTATGATTGGATATGGCCAGACTTTGGCCTGCTGGAAAAATGGAATCGTTTGAATAAAGAAATAGTTGGATGGCTGGTTAGCAGGCTTTGACTTCCACAGTATGTAATTGCTTAAGGCGGTATAGTACTTCCTCTTCCCGGTTCAGCGGAACACCGATTTTATACAAACAGAACAGTTGTACTTCCTGCTGCAGCAGACTGCAATTACATTGCTTGATGATCATCATTACTTCATTGATCATGGTATAATCAAACTGCAGCTGATAGGAACGCTCAATCGTTTTCTGTACAAAGGGAATGGTTTGCAAGACCACACTTGCTGTTGTTTTATATGCATTGATCAAACCCGGAACACCCAGCATCGTACCTCCGAAATACCGCACTACTATCACTCCCACATTTACCAGTTCCTTGCTGTCGATCTGTCCAAGGATGGGCTTACCTGCAGATCCGGAAGGTTCACCATCATCGTTTACCCGAAAACTGTTTCCATCCAGGCCGATCCGGTAGGCAAAACAATGATGTGTGGCTTTGGGATGTTCTTTTTTAATCTGCTCCAGCTCTTTTTTGAATTGTTCCACCGAACTGACGGGGAAAGCATATCCGATAAACCGGCTGCCTCTGTCGCGAAATTCGGCAGTACCAGATTTTTCGATGGTGGTATAAAAGGTCTTATTGTCCATAGTATATGCTGGAAACAGCGCGCAAAGGTACAGCTTTACCGGGGAGATCAGGGGCGATAAAATAACAGTTCATCGGCACCAAGTTGGTAACTGTTCACCGGCATCCTCCCCTTAATTTCCGGGGCAGGGTAGCCTCCTTCCAGCACGACTGACCGGGATTGAATCCTTCGAATTTCGTTCCAATAACCTGCAGCCAAAAATTCCTGGATGGTTTGGGTTCCCCCTTCCACTAAAATGGAAAGCAGTTTGCGTTGGTAAACATCCCGGAGCAACTGGTCGAGCAAAGCAGCCTGGCGGTCCAGCTGAACCCATTCAACTCCCTGTTCCTGCCCGGATAAATGATAGTTATATATAATAGTGGGCGCTTCACCAGAAAATAACCGGTTCGTCCGGGGGACTTTCAATTCAGGGTCAATGAGCAGGCGGACCGGATTTTTTCCAGCTACCCACCGCACCGTCAATGCCGGATCGTCTATAAGCGCAGTGGTTGCCCCCACCAGGATAGCAGCTTCCTCCGCCCGCCACTGGTGAACCAGTCGGTTGGTTTGGGCAGTACTGATTGCAGCCGGCTTTTTTTCATTCGTGGCTATTGCCCCATTAATTGATTCCGCCCATTTTAAAATAATATACGGACGATGGTTTTCATGAAATTGTAAAAAACGCTTGTTGATTTCGCGGGCTGCTTCCTGCTCAATACCTAAAACCACTTCTATACCCGCCGCTTGCAGTATTTCTATGCCCTTCCCATCAACTGCATCAAAAGGATCCCGAATTGCGATCACGACTTTACGAATCCCGCTCTTGATGATAAGGTCTGCACAAGGCGGTGTTTTCCCATAATGCGCACAGGGCTCCAGGGAAACATAGAGGGTACTATCCGGGATGTATAACCGATTTTCTTCTTTAACGGATGCAAGGCAATTAACTTCCGCATGTGCCTTTCCGTAAGCCTCGTGGTACCCTTCTCCGATAATTCGATCCTGGTACACCAATACCGCACCCACCATTGGATTAGGGGCCACTTTGCCCGCACCCAATGCTGCCAGTTGCAGGCATCTTTTCATATATTGGTTCTGCCTCTCCATTAGTGATGGTTTAGTCCGGTACGCAGTAAAGCCGGACGCTGTGTAATCTCATGATAACAAATACTGCTCTCATCGAAATAATGAAATACAACAGACTTCCTGGTTTTAGATTTATCGAGGTGCAATTCTCCCCCATGAAACAAATTGGCATGCCAGATCATCATCGTTCCTTTCGGAATGCACAAGATTTCTTTTTTCAAGCCGAGCGTTTCAATTCTTTGCCGGATAAAATCTTCGTATTCATCATAATCCTTTTTGCCCAATAACAGGAAATTACCTTCATTGCCGTAGTCTTCATTCAGGTAATAGGGTAGCTTATGCGAACCCGGATAATAATGAAGAGGTCCGTTGTCAGCATGAATATCCTCTAATGCTATCCACAAACCGAGCAATCCGCCAAGGGGATAAGTAGTCATATGAATACTATCTGAATGACTGTGTTGCTCACTGCCATGTAAAAAATTGATACTCTGAAAAAGAATTGCATTACCATCCATCAAAAGCGATAATAGTTCAATAAGGGATTTTTCAGTGCCTGTTTTTCGCAGCAATTCAGACTGATGAATGGCAAACATGATTTTACCTCCGCCTCCTTTTTCAATCAGTTTTTTTTGAAACAATTCATCTATTTCACGGTTGATCGCTTCCACCTGAGGTTCATTCAGAAATCCATTAATGATTGCAAAACCATTTTCCTCAAATTTTTCCAGGGATCTTTTTGTTTGTTCATCTGCCCGCTGATAAAATTCGCTGGATTTTATTTTATCCAAATCCGGGTTGCGATCTCTTTTCAAACTTGCGTCAACCTGTTTAAAATCCTTGCTGGAAACCGGAGAAAAATAGTATTTGCTTAGACCCAGCCTGCGATATTTCGTCACATTATGAAGTAGCTGATCCCGATGAAAAATATTATACAGGGAATAGGCCCATTTAAATCGCCGAACCAGTTGTCTGATCATATCCGCTAATTTAAGGCAGAATACGCATGCGGTAGGCATTCATCGCAGTAACACCCAGTTTACGAACCAGCCGGTAATTCACCACCAGCCCAACAGGTGCTCCAATGATTGGAATCAACTGTGCCAGTTTCGCGATATCCAGGTAATCGCGGTATTCCTGCTGTAACCGGCGCCAGTCGAATTGATGAATATCATCCGGCAACAAGGCCGCTTTTTCGTTCCAGTTCACCATTTTCTGATAAACCTGGTTGCGGTGTTCCTGGCTGGAGAAAGCAAGTTCAAGAATATGAAGTATGTAAACCCGCTCCTTGTAATCCTTTACATCAATGCCATACAAACTGGCGATATCAAACAGCAGTTTCAATTTCAAGCCTAATAATATGGGGAAGTCAGCGAGCCCTAACAGCAATCCTCCCGCCCCGGTAACAGCACCTTCAACAGAAGCAGTTTTTTGATAGAACTCAATGCGTTCCTTTACCGCCATTTCTCTTGCCCAAAACGATTCGGATTGCAGTGGTGGAGCACTGGTGTACTTAGCACCAAACAATACCGCGCGAATCATTTGTTTGATCGTGGTAGTTACTACCTGGTGTACTTTTTCAGGTATCCAGGAGTTTACTTTGTTCTGCCAGGATTTGGAGAATCGATTAAAGAAACCGGGTGATGACTGCATCTCCTGCTGCCATACCCATAGCTCCCTGTGTATATCCTGTTCGTATCCCTGCATGCAGGCAATTTCCTACAAATCTCCGGTTTTTAGTGCTTTGAATGCATAATCCGCTGCACGGGCAGTTAAGGCCATATAAGTCAGACTGGGATTCTGCGTTGCTGTAGAGGTCATACAGGCGCCATCTGTTACAAAAACATTCTTACAATGATGTAGTTGATTCCATTTATTTAGCAAGGAGGTTTTTGGATCATGCCCCATCCGTACACCACCCATTTCATGAATATCGAGTCCGGGTGCCTGTTTGGAGTCCACTGTTTCAATATTCTTGAATCCAGCAACGGTAAACATCTCCGTCAATTGCTCCAGGTAATCCTTTACCATCTTTTCATCATTGTCATCATAGTCCACATTGACATGCAAGAGAGGAATACCCCATTCATCTTTGTTGCTGGCATCCAGGCTTACCTGTCCGCTTTCCTTGGGAATGGTTTCTCCCATCATGTGAGAACCTACATACCAGGGACCGGGCTTCGGATTTAATAAACCTTTTTTGAGTTCCTCACCCCAACCCTCAGCACCCTGGTTGTATCTGGAAGCACCAAAGCCGGCCGCATATCCCCGTAAGAAAACAGTCTCCTGTTTTTTCACATTTCTAAACCTGGGAATATATCCACTGTTGGGTCTTCTGCCACCGGAACTGTTTTTATCCAGGTGGCCCTCGTGAACAGCGGATACCCTTGCCCGGTAGTTGTGAAAGGCTACATATTTCCCAAGCAATCCATTGTCATTACCCAGGCCATTCGGAAACCGGGAAGAAGTAGAATTCAATAAAATCAAATTCGTATTCAGCGCCGCCGCATTTACAAAAATCACTTTGGCAAAATACTCGGTTGCCTGCTTGCTAACGGCATCGATTACCCGAACACCGGTTGCCTTCTGCTTGGCATCATCATATATAACGGAATGCACCACAGAATTGGGTTTTAGCGTCAGCTTCCCGGTTTTCATTGCCCAGGGAATAGTGGAGGAGTTACTGCTGAAATAACCTCCAAACGGACAACCCCGCTGACATAAATTTCTGTTCTGGCATTGCGCCCTGCCCTGGTCGAGATGAATTTGTTGTGGTGCAGTAATATGGGCGGCTCTGCCTATTATCACAGGCCTGTTACCATACGAGCTCGCCATCTTTTTGGAAAAATAATCTTCCACACAATTCATTTCCATCGGCGGAAGAAATTCACCATCGGGCAGAATATCCAGGCCATCTTTATTACCTGATATACCCGCAAATTTCTCAACGTAACTGTACCAGGGGGCGAGATCCTTATACCGGATGGGCCAGTCCACTGCAAACCCATCTCTGGCCGGACCTTCAAAATCATATTCACTCCAGCGTTGGGTTTGCCTTGCCCATAAAAGCGACTTCCCTCCTACCTGGTAACCACGAATCCAGTCGAATGGTTTGTCCTGCACATAGGGATGTTCTTTATCCTTCACGAAAAAATGCAGCGCATCTTCCCGGAACGCATAACATTTACTCACCACCGGGTTCTCCTCAATCAGCTGACGCGTTAGCTGTCCGCGATGTTCAAACTCCCAGGGCATTTTATTGGTAGTAGGATAATCTTTCTGATGCTTCACATCCCGGCCCCTTTCCAACACCAGGGTATTCAATCCCTTTTCTGTGAATTCCTTGGCGGCCCAACCACCACTGATGCCGGACCCAATCACAATAACATCAAAGGTATTTTGATCCACTCCTTTTGTATTCAGATAACCCATACTTATGATTTTGAAGTAGTACTGTCAACAGGCACACATCCGTAATATTTTCCGGGTACCAGTTGATATGGCAATAGATTGGTCATTACATATTCCGATTGCGTATAGCCCTGAATTACCAGGCGGCGAAAAGCTTTCATAAAGGCAAGCGGTTCCTCGTCCTTTTCCTGTTCAGCGGCACTCATGAGCGCAGCCGGATTGGGTTCTTTTCCCTGCAGCTTTTTTAATCCCGTCATGAATTTATCCTGCTCCTGTTTTTCGAAACAATCATCCACCATTTTTAATGCGAACAGATGGCTGCCCAGTTCCGCCGCTCCCGGTGTATCGGTTGGAGGAATAATGGCATCCGCGAGCTGCTTTAAAAAGCTTTCCTGATCAGGATTGATTTGAATGGATTGGAGTTGAATGGAAACTTTTCCATCCTTGTAAACACAGGAGGGCATGAAGGCCAGTCCCGCTCCCACTACTAAAAAATGCCTGATAACCTGTCGTCGATCCATAACATGCAGATTCGTTGATCAATTGGTTGGAATGGAAGTTATGGCATTTTAAATCCACCTTGTTGAATTGTCAAATTTTTGATACCTTCTGTTAAAATCATATTGAATGAAAAGTCTGCTTTACCTGCTTTGCCTGGTCTTTTCATTTGGTCCGCAACAACCTCCTGTATTACCGATCGGCGCCAGTGCGCCTGATTTTTCCTTACCAGGTGTGGATGGCAAACAACATCGCCTGGGTGACTATAAAAAAAGCAGGTTGCTGGTAGTGGTATTTACCTGCAATCATTGTCCCACTGCACAGGCTTATGAAGATCGCCTGATCCAGCTCACGCGCGATTATCAACCCAAAGGAGTTGCTGTTATTGCGATTTCACCCAACGATCCTAAAGCCATCCGCCTGAATGAATTGGACTATACCGATCTGAACGATAGCTATGAAGAAATGAAAATCCGTGCGGAAAGAAAAAAATTCAATTTTCCTTATCTCTACGATGGTGATCTGCAGCAGGTTTCCCGGGCATTTGGTCCAGTAGCTACACCACATGTTTTCATCTTCGACCAGGATCGGAAACTACGGTTCCAGGGGCGCATTGACAATGTGGAGAAGCCATCCGGCAAACCAACTATACAGGATACCCGTGCTGCGTTAGATGCGTTGCTCAAAAACGAACCTGTTGCAACTCCCACAACCAAGGTTTTTGGTTGTTCCATTAAATGGGCTGAAAAGCAGGACTGGCGGGAGAAAGCCATGAAGGAATGGGCAGCAGAAAAAGTAACCCTGGAGACAATCGATACAACGGGTATACGCAAACTGTTGCAAAACGATTCCAAAAAACTTCGACTCATCAATGTATGGGCCACCTGGTGCGGTCCCTGTACCAGGGAGTTTCCTGATTTTATCACGATGCACCGCATGTACCGGGGAAGAGCATTTGAGTTCATCAGTATCAGTGCCGATGATCCGGAGAAAAAAACCAATGCATTGGAGTTTCTGCAAAAGCAACAGGCATCCGGCACGAATTATATTTTCAATTCCAGCGATAAATATGCCCTGATTGAAGCCATCGATCCCAACTGGCAGGGAGCCCTTCCTTATACCCTGGTGGTTGAGCCAGGTGGCAAAATTGTATATGCCAAACAGGGCACCATTGACCCGGATGCGATGAAAACCCTTCTGATCGACCACCCCTTACTTGGACGATATTTCTGATACTGGTTGCTATGCGGTAAATTTGCCCGCTAAACTGGAATCTTTGAGCACAGCGGTATTTCTTGTTACGCCTCCTTTTACACAGTTGAACACGCCTTACCCGGCCACTGCTTACCTGAAAGGATTCCTTAACACTAAAGAGATCGCTTCAGAGCAGGCGGACCTGGGTATTGATCTTACACTGGCCTTGTTCAGCAGGCAGGGGTTGGAAGAAGTTTTCAGAATCGTTGAACCTACATCCATTGAAAGCCCCAACTCCAAACGGATTTACCGGCTTCGTAACCAGTACATTGAAACCATTGATGAAGTCATCCGCTTTTTACAGGGAAATGAACCAACACTGGCGCATCGCATCGCAGGAAGAAATTTTCTGCCAGAAGCAAGCCGGTTTGCTCAATTGGATGACCTGGTTTGGGCTTTCGGCAAAATGGGTACACAGGACAAGGCCAAACACCTGGCCACCATGTACCTGGAAGATTTATCCGATTTCATCAAAGAAAATGTAGATGAACATTTCGGCTTCAGTCGCTATGCAGAAAAGCTGGCGCGTTCCGCCAATCGTTTTGATGAACTGTATGCAGCTTTACAAAATGCACCCGGTTTCATCGATCAGAAAATGACGGCCTTGCTGGAAGAATATATACAGCGATATCAGCCTTCACTGATTGCGTTTTCTGTTCCCTTTCCCGGCAACCTGTTTGCGGCCCTGCGTTGCGGTCAATATATAAAACAACATCATCCTGCTATAAAGATTGCGATGGGTGGAGGCTTTGCCAATACCGAATTGCGATCCTTAAAGGATACCCGCATCTTTGAGTTTCTTGATTTCATTACACTCGATGATGGAGAAGCACCCATCGAACAACTGCTCGCTTTTGTGAGAAAGCAGATTGATGCTGCTGAATTAAAACGAACCTTCCTGCTTGATGAAGGAGCACTCACCTATATTGAAAACAAAGCCTGCCGCGATTACAAACAGGCAGAACTGGGCACCCCCGATTACAGCGGCCTGCGACTAAATGAATACATACAAGCCATTGAGATCATCAACCCGATGCATTCCTTATGGAGTGATGGGCGTTGGAACAAACTAACGATGGCGCATGGTTGCTATTGGGGCAAATGCACGTTCTGTGATATCAGCCTGGATTATATTCGGTTATACGAACCTGTTGCAGCTTCCCTGATCGTTGACAGAATGGAAACTATTATTCAGCAAACCGGCAACAATGGATTTCATTTTGTAGATGAAGCAGCTCCGCCTGCACTGATGCGCGCGGTTGCATTGGAAATCATAAAGCGCAAACTTATAGTGAGCTGGTGGACCAATATCCGTTTTGAAAAAAGCTTCACGCGGGATCTCTGTTTGTTGTTGAAAGCGTCTGGTTGTATTGGAGTTTCAGGGGGATTGGAAGTTGCATCGGATCGGCTGCTGGCATTGATTGATAAAGGAATCACCGTTGCCCAGGTAGCGCGTGTGAACAAACATTTCACGGAAGCGGGTATCATGGTACATGCGTATCTCATGTATGGGTTTCCTACCCAAACGGATCAGGAGACCATTGATTCGCTGGAGATGGTGCGACAATTATTTGCTGCCGGAGTATTGCAGAGTGCGTTCTGGCATCAATTTACGATGACTGCTCATAGTCCGGTTGGACTGGAACCTGAAAAATTCAAGGTGAATGCGCTTCGTCCGGCGGAGATATTATTTGCCGACAATGATGTGGAACACGAAGATCCTACTGGTGCGGATCATGCTGCGTATGGATATGGGTTGAAAAAATCCTTGCTGAATTTCATGCATGGAGCCTGCCTGGATTTCCCCCTGCATAAATGGTTTGATTTTAAAGTGCCGAAGACAAGTATTCCTCCGGAATATATTGAACGAATTTTGAAGGAAGAAGATTTTTCTACGACCAAGCCCACTACCAAAATTGTATTCATTGGCAACCTGCCAACTGCTGAAATTGTGGTGAAATCAAAAAAGGGGCAGCAATGGGAATCCATGGAGTTATCATTTGAAACCCTGCAATCCGATCTCACCATTCGCCTCTCAAAAGAAGAGGGAGCATGGTTGGTATCCATACTCCCTCAACTGCAATTAGATAATCCAAAAACGATGACCCGGCAGGAATTGAAAACTTCTTATGAAGCAGCCGGATTACCGGATTTCGAGCTCTTCTGGGATAATAAGCCGATTAGCAATCTGCACAAAGCAGGATTACTGCAGCTATAATATTAATCGCGACTGCTAAGTTTACTCAACAACCGAAGCATTTCAATATAGAGCCAGATGATGGTAACCATCAATCCGAAGGCACCAAACCATTCCATGTATTTGGGAGCACCCATACTAACCCCGGTTTCAATGCGATCAAAATCAAGGATGAGGTTAAGCGCGGCGATGGCAACCACAAAAAGGGAGAAGCCAATGCCCAGTAAACTGCCTTCATGCAGGAAAGCCAGTTCTACGCCGAATAATCTCAATACCATTGCGATCAGATAAAAAATCGCAATACCAGCAGTGGCAGTAAATACAATGGATTTAAAGCGTTGGGTAGCTTTGATAACACCGGTGCGATACATTACATACATCGCAATCACAGTTCCGAAAGTCAGGGCTACAGCCTGCATAACGAGACCAGGTGCTACTTCGGAGAAAGCATCCGCGTATACAGCAGAAATACCTCCCACAAAAACACCTTCTACCAAACCGTAGGCAGGCACGGTATATTGCCCCCAATGCGGACGAAAACTGGTAGCAAAGGCCAGAATCAGTCCCACAATGGCGGAACCAATTACCCATGGCATCACATTTACGCCTTCAAAATGAGCTTTCCAGGTAAGCAAAGCCGAAGCCATTAACAGGAAAAAGAGGAAGATAAATTTGTTCATCGTGCCTCTTTCTGTCATGGTTTCTGCACCCGCATCGGTAAGAGAAGCTTCAAAACGTTTTTCAGAAAGAGCCGGGTTTCCGGACTTAAATAATGCCATTAGTCTGAGTTTAAGGGATTAAAATAGTAAATACTGGCTGAAAATCAAAACATTCGGGGAATGAGCAAGGTTGAGCCAATTCAGTAGCTTTTTGAGCCAATTATGGGCAAAATGATTCAATTATTGGCAAAATGAGCTGATTAAATTTAATTATAAGCCGATTTTAAAAGAATACAACTTATTAATTAACAGACACTTATGCAATTTTTATTGAAAAACAGCGCTCCTGATCCTACGTAATCCTACGTTATTCCTACGGTATACCTTCAGTATTCAACCAACCAAGCTCCAACCAACCATCGACTAAGGCTCGATAAAAAACCTTTCACTTTTCACATCTCACATCTCAAGTCTGACGTCTGACGTTCAATCAAGTCCCACAGGTTGCCATACAAGTCTTCGAAAACCGCTACTGTTCCGTAGGCTTCAATACTTGGTTCCCGAACTATTTTAATTTTATTGTCAAGCAGATTCTGATAATCTCTCTTGAAATTATCTGTGCTCAAAAAAAGAAATACACGTCCGCCTGTTTGATTTCCGATCCTTCTTTTTTTGTTCTTCTGTTGTCGCCTTAGCTAACAAGATTGAACATTCAGATGCTCCCTGGGGTCTTACTAAAACCCAGCGCTTGGTATCTGAAAGAACACGATCTTCCAATAAGGTGAAATGCAGTTTTTGAGTATAAAACTCAATGGCTTTATCATAGTCGTCAATGACAATTGCAATGTGCGCTAAATGCTGTTTCATTTGCATTATGATCCAAAAACAGAGAATGTACTTTAGTATTTCAATCGACCTGGGTCCTGTCTGGTATTCCAAAAGCTTAAAAGGATGATTTTCTTACGACTAGTGTAATACCGATAATATAGTGTAGTATATTTATTGAGACGTGCTCTTCGAACTTGTTTTTGCTTTTTAGATGGATTATAAGATTCAGGATATTCTTGTAAACGACTAATTACATATTCCGTTTGCTGAACAAAACGCCTTACTTCTTTTTCTGACCATTTACTGAGCAAATAAGTGACAATTTCATCAAAGGTTTTCTGGGCTTCCTCTGACCATGTTACTTCGATAGCCATTTGCGGTATTTTTTCATAACCACGTCATGTGATATAACACGCCCCGCTCTTGCGTCTTTTAACCCTTGTTCAATGGAAGATTTCGTTTCATCCCCTAACTCATCCCACCAATCACTTTCATGTTCCACTTCCAGCATGGCATGTATCATCTTTACCACCTTTTCATCTGCCATGTCTATATATTGCTTTACTTCTTCGCGTAAAATGGATACTCCCTTCATAGCAATTATACTTTGAATAAAATTACTTTTAAAAACCCTCTTATCCAAATGAGCAGTCAGTCCATACCATTGACCACGATCAATTCTGCACAGGTGCTTCACTTACAGATTTTTGCAAAGCTTTCTGCTGGAGGCGGAGTTCTTTTTCCTGGCGTTTCTTTTCCTGGGCTTCCTGCTTGAGTTGTTTTTTCTGACGATTCTGTTCTTTCTTCAATTTTTTTGCAGCCTTCTTGCTTTTCTTCTGTTGCTTCTTTGCCTTCTTAGCATTCTTCTTCGCCTTTTTCTGGAGTTTGGCAAGTTCTTTCTGTTGCTTGATGGCTGCTTTATCCTGTACCTGTGCAGAAACTGTTCCTGCAAGCGTCAAAAACACTACTGACAAAAGCAGTAACATTCTTTTAATCTGATTCATATCTGCGTTTTTTTGTGATTCATACTATCAGGTCCGTTGCCGAATAAAAAAGAGACGCTTTAATCTCCTCTTGTAGTTGTTGCTCACCGGATATTTTCGATTCGGTGTAATATTATTGAATATCAGCGCCACCAGCAAAAGTACGAGTGCCCCGCTTAATACCGGAAACAGGATGTAATTATATCCAAGTAACTTTATTTTATCGGACCCAATTACCGCCAATAAAGCGGTAGCACCACCCGGGGGGTGCAGCGTTTTGGTAAACTGCATCGCAATTATAGAAAGAGATACCGCCAAAGGTGCGGTTAACCATACTATATCGGGAAGCAGCGATTGTACACTAACGCCTACAAAAGCGGAAACGAGATGGCCTCCTATTAAATTACGGGGTTGCGCCAACGGACTTTGGATCAAACCAAATACCAGTACACTGGATGCTCCGAATGATCCAATTAAAAATAAACTGTCAGAATCTTTAAGTAAAAAACTTTGCCAGAAAGCAATCAATCCAATTCCGATGAAAGAACCCAGGAAGGACCAGAATTTCTCTTCCCGGTTTACTAAGGTCTCTTTGTAATAGATGTATCTGGTGTAGCGAAGTGTTCTTTTAACTCTTTTTTTCAGCATAGACCGGTATCTGTGCTTATTTCATTTTTCGAACGTTGATCGCACTATACCCTTTTGGTCCGCTCACTACCTCAAAATTAACTTTATCATTTTCTACCAGGCGGGTCTGCATTTCATTCACATGCACAAAAATACTTTCCTGACTTTGTAAATCGCGGATGAATCCAAACCCTTTTGCCTCATTCATAAAGGAAATAATGCCAGAACGGATCAAGTCTTCCGGCGAAGGCTCTGCCTGTTTTGGAACCCCTATCTGGATATCTTCCAGGTTAACTTCCACCATAGTAGAAGGATCGGGTGGTGAGCTTACAATATTGCCATCGGCATCAATATAAGCCATCATATCCTCAAGGGACTTGCCTTTTTTTGCATCATTTTTCCTTTCTTCCTTGCGCTCTTCCTTCTCCTGCTTCTTTTTCGCCCGCTTTTTCTCCATCTCCTTTTTATTAAACGAATCCCTCGACCTAGCCATAAGCGATATATTTGATGAGGTATAAAGGTCGGCTTTTTATCCGCCATCAGCAAAACTTTCATAAACAGCCATGCCGCCGTCGATGAAAATACTGGTACCAGTTATATAGTCAGAATCGTCGGAAGCCAGGAATACCGCGAGTTTGCCCACATCATCGGGTTCACCGATCCGGTTATAAGGAATCAGGCTCATGAGCGACTGATAGGCTTCCCTTGTTTCCCATGCTTCACGGTTAATGGGAGTACGTATTGCACCCGGACAAATACTATTCACCCGGATCTGCTTTGGTCCGTATTCCTGCGCCAGACTCTGCATCAGCATTTTAATAGCCCCTTTAGAAGCAGCATAGTTTACATGTCCGGCCCAGGGAATAAGTTCATGGACCGAACTGATGCATATTATTTTTCCGCAGGCTTTTGATCTTTCGGGCTGAAGCCCCCTTCTTAAAAACTCCCGGATCGCTTCCCGCGCACAAAGAAATTGTCCGGTCAGGTTTACATCAATCACTTTCTGCCATTGCTGCAAGGTCATATCGTGAAAGGCGGCATCCTGCTGCAATCCGGCATTGTTCACTAATATATCGAGCGTGCCATATTGTTGAATAATCTCCCCAAACATAGAAAACACCTCCTCCTCCTTACTGACATCCGCCTTAATGGCAATGGCGTCAGATCCGTTTTGCCGGATGGTATTCACTACCTCATCGGCAGCCTCTGCACCGGAATAATAATTAACAACAACCGCAGCACCTGCTTCGCCAAGTGCTATCGCAATTGCTTTTCCAATACCCGAACTGGCCCCCGTAACCAGGGCGATCTGGCCTTTTAATTTTTTCTCACTCATAGCCGGGAACGCAAAAAAATTGGGCCAGCCGGCTTTACCTTTGCCATGTAAAACGCACACATTGCCCACGCCAAGAACACATATTATCCGGCAACTGGAATCCATTTATGGCAAAACAGAGTCTGGCTATATCGCCGATCTGGTTTTGGAAAAATTGTCCGGATTGCCCAAACGGGAGGTCAGAAACCTGCAGGTTAACAATCTTTCGGAAAAACAACAGCTGCTCCTGGAGGAAATGCTGGAACAATTGCAACAACACCGGCCGGTCCAATATGTGATCAATGAAGCCTGGTTCCAGGAAATGCCTTTTTATGTAGATGAGCGGGTGCTTATACCCCGGCCCGAAACAGAGGAATTGGTAGAATGGGTGGTAAAGGATCTCAAATCCGAAACAGCGCCCACGATTTTAGACATTGGATCTGGTAGCGGATGTATTCCTATCAGTCTTGCTAAAAAACTACCTTCTGCAAAGGTCCATAGCTGTGATATCAGCAGTGAAGCCTTATCTGTAGCGCAGTTGAATGCTGCACATTTACAAGCCATCGTACAATGGCATGAACTGGATTTCCTGGATGCGACCAACTGGGAGCAATTGCCTATGCCTGACTGCATCGTCAGCAACCCACCCTATATTCCAAAAACAGGGGCAACCGAAATGAGTGCGCATGTGGTGAAGTATGAACCAGGCATTGCCTTGTTTGTGCCCGATGAAGATCCCTATATATTTTACAAAGCCATTGCAGGGTTTGCGCAATCGGGATGCCAACCCGGAACTGTCATTTACCTTGAAATACATGAAGACCTTGCTGCGGGTGTACAGGAAACACTTCAGCAAGCCGGTATTAACAGCATTGAAATCCGCAGGGATATGCAGGGAAAGGAACGCATGATCAAAGCGATCCGCTCCTGATTACTGTACACCGTTTTTATCCACCGCCAATACGGATCTGGCTCCTAATTCCCGGGCTACCCGCATTACTGCTACTACATTTTCCACCGGCACATTTTTATCAGCATTGATCACCACGGAAGGCTGATCAGTTTCTTTTGCCAGGATGGGTTGCAGTTTGGATTTCAGCTCCTCCAGGCTCACTTTGGAGGTTCCTACATAAAACTGGTTATTCGCGTCAATGGATACCACCACCGTTTGTTTGGCCTTGGTATCGCTTTTGGCTTTAGGCTGAGAGAGCTTGATTACATTGGGATTGGCCAGTGTAGAAACAATCAGAAAGAAGAGCAGCAGAATGAACAGAATGTCATTCAGTGCTCCGGTATGAACTTCGGCATGTCCTCTTAATCGACGTTTTAAATTCATGTTCGCTTATCTGGTAGGTTCCTGAAGGGTATCAATGAAATCGGAGCTGGCAACTTCCATGCGGTTTACGGTTTTATCCACCTGGGCATTTAAAAAACTATGTCCCACATAAGCCAGCAAACCAATGATCAATCCGGTTGCGGAAGTGATCATCTTCACATAAATACCACTGGCGATGGTGCTGAGGGTATACTCTCCGGTTGAAGAAATGCCGTAGAACAACTGCACCATCCCTACGATGGTACCGAGGAATCCAAACATGGGCGCAATGCCCGAAACCAGCGACAATACAGAGAGGTTTCTTTCCAGTTTGTACATTTCCAGGCGGCCAACATTCTCCATGCTTTTTTCAATTGCATCAATGGGTTTACCAATTCGCTGAATACCCTTATCAATGATTCTTGCAACGGGGTTATTGGTGTTCTTGGCCAGCGATCGGGCAGCAGCCACATTGCCGCTCAGGATATGATCCTTGATAATGCTCATGAAGTTCTCATCAATCTTACTGGCTTTATTGATGGCCAGGTAGCGCTCGAAAAAGAAATACACAGCAATTACCAGCAATAAAAACAGGGGAATCATCAGCGGCCCGCCCTGGAAGAGCAGACTGATCATACTGAGATCTTTGTTTTCATTGGTAGCAGCCTGGGCAGCATTGGCTATCTGTTGAGCCGTATCTGCAATCTGAAGAAGAAACAAATTCATCTGGTTGGTTTATTCTTTTGTCGGGTGTGAAAATAAGGCTATTATTTGCTAAGGAATTCTAAAGATTCTACCATAACCGGATCAGGCACCTACCTGCTTTACCATCATGGCCTGTATTTGCTTCATGGTTTTCTCCATTCCTTCGGCACTGCCATCGAGGAAAATAACATTCCCTTTACCATATTCAGCAAAGTTTTTCACGGCTTCGGTCCACATACTGAAGAGAATCACATTCGTATCCAGGTTAGCCTGGCGCATGCGATCTGCTGCCTCGCTCATACCCTTGGCCACTTCTTCTCTGAAGAGTGCCACCCCCTGACCTCTCAGGCGGGCTGCTTCTCTTTCCGCTTCTGCGGCAATTTTGATAGCATTTCCTTCCGCTTCCGCACCCTTGGTTTTGGTGATCAGCAAAGCCTGTCCCTCGTTTTCTGCAGCAGCTTTCAGGTTGTGTGAAGCAACCACGCGGCTCATGGAATCCATGATCACCTGGTCAAATGTGATATCATTGATCTGAAGATCCAGCAGGTGGTAGCCCCATTCTTCCAGCAGTTGGTCGATCTGGTCTTTTACATATTCCACGATTTCTTTCCGAAGTGCAAGAATTTCTGCCTGGCGTTTAGTTGCCACAAAGGAGCGGATGGTTCCTTCAATTGTGCGACTTAAGGCCTGCATCAGGTCGCGATCGCTGATGAATTTAAAAGCTACTTTTTTGATGGTATCTTCCTGTTCATTCTGTACGGAATAGAGCAACATGTTTTTAAAATAAACATTTGCCTGGTCTGCCGTAACCGCCTGGAACTCCAGTTCCACTGAACGGTTCTGCACAGACACCCTTTTGGAGATCTGTTCAATAAAGGGAATGATGAAATTAAGTCCGGGTAAGAGGATACGCCGGTACTTGCCAAACATGGTAACCACCCCAATCGAACCCTGGTTAATGGTTTTCAATCCGGCAAATACCACCAGGATTACAATAAGAATCCACCAACTGGAAGTAAGAAGATCTAACATATTCGAATTTTGAGTTTAATATAACTATTCTGAAGCGTTCTTTTCCCAAAGCTGCACCAATTCTACCAATACTGCTAATGATTTTTCCATATCCTGTACACTTACGTATTCCTGTTTGCTATGGAGCGACATTTCTCCTGTAAACAGATTCGGACAGGGAAGTCCCATAAAGGAAAGGCGCGCACCATCTGTACCACCTCTTATTGGAAATTTCCGGGGCTGAATACCACAGTTTAGCATAGCCTGTTCTGCCAGGGCTGTCACCTGCGGATGATGCTGCAGCACCTCCTTCATGTTGCGGTATTGTTCCTTCACTTCATAGGTGGTTCGGGCACCGGGGTATTTCAATACGATTTCATCTGCCAGGTGTTGCAGCAAAAATTCATGCACACCCAGTTTCTGCGTTTCAAAGTCGCGGATAATAAAATCCACCTGGGCCAATTCTGCGGATCCGGTGATTCGAACCGGATGCACAAACCCTTCTCTGCCTTCCGTAACCTCGGGAGCCAGCTTTTCTTTTGGAAGTGCGGCAACAAATTCACCAGCCAGTTTTATGGCATTGATCATTTTGCCTTTCGCAGAACCTGGGTGAGCTGCAATACCATGGAAGTAAACTGTCATGCCATCTGCGGAAAAGTTCTCATCCTCCAGGCTGCCAAGTTCACCGGCATCGAGGGTATAGGCGATATCAGCACCCAGTTTTTTCAGATTCACCTTGTCTACTCCCCTTCCGATTTCCTCATCCGGGGTAAAGAGTATTTTAATGGCTCCGTGTTGAATCTGCGGATGAGCAGTTAGATAAGCCGCCAGTTCCATTATGATGGCAACACCTGCTTTATCATCAGCGCCTAATAAAGTTGTTCCGGAAGCCGTAATAATATCGTCCCCGATTTTTTCTTTTAAATAGGGATGTTCGGCAGTTGTGATCACCTGGGAAGGATCATGAGGTAAAACGATGGGATCCCCTTTGTAAGCTTCATGAACAATTGGCTGTACGCCTGAACCACTGCAATCCGGTGCCGTATCCACATGAGAGCAAAAACAGATCACCGGAACTTTTCGGCTACTGGTAGCCGGGATCGTCGCATATACGTAGCCGTAATCATCCAGTTCGGCGTCTTTGACCCCGAGGCCAAGCAACTCCTGCACCAGCAAACGCGACAGGTCCTTTTGCTTTTCCGTGCTGGGCTGGGAAGTACTGAGCGGATCACTTTGTGTATCGATCTGAACATATCGAAGCAACCGATCTTTTACTGCTGTTCGAACCATTTCCGGCATGATTGATTAATTTTCGTCCCAAATTACAGTATTGATGGCAAAGCAGTGGAGAGCAATCATTTTCACCTTACTTTTTTTAAGTCTGTTGATCGGTGGCGGATGGATCGGCACCCTGCTGGGACTGGACCTCTATCTTACCACATTGTTCCTGGCAGTGCTTTCAACCTTACTTGCCTTTGGCTTTCGAAAACTTGTAGATCAGGAAAGTATTGGCTCGATGGGTTGGAAATGGAAGGGATTTGAAACCGATTTTGCAGTAGGGAATTTATTCGCGGTAGCAATATTAGGAGCAGGCACTTGCGGATTACTCTTACTGGGTGCAATTGAATGGAGTGGTGTGGAATGGAATAGCAGCGCATTTTTTAATTCTCTGCTGTTAATGATGATAGTGGCTGTATATGAAGAGCTGACCTTTCGGGGTTATATCCAGAACAACCTGATGGAAAGTATACATCCTTTGAAAGCCTGGGTAATTACTGCCATCATCTTTGCTTTTTTTCATGGCAGCAATCCGAATGGATCCTTTCTGGGAACATTTAATGTGTTTCTTGCGGGATTGTTATTAGGAGTGAATTATCTCTATACGCGCAACCTCTGGTTTGGCATCGGACTGCATTTCACCTGGAATTTTTTACAGGGACCCGTATTGGGATTTGGAGTAAGCGGTTTACGTTTGCCATCTGTCTTAAGTCAATACCAGCAGGGCGCTGAATTATGGACAGGAGGAGCGTTTGGATTTGAAGCATCCTTACTAAACACCCTATTATGCCTAATGGTTACGGCGCTGTTGTTTTGGGTTTACGGAAAGCAGCATAACAAAAAATGGTTGCCCTAAGGACAACCACTTTTTAGTTACTTGAATCAAGCCGGATTAGGGCATGATGATGCGGGAAGGTGCACCAACAATCTCAACCAGTTCAATGTCGAAAACCAGGTCTTCACCAGCCAGCGGATGATTGGCATCCAGCAGGATAGCAGTTTCCTGGATTTCGGTAATAACAACAGGAACCACCTGGCCCTGGCTGTTATTCAGATTCAGGCGCATACCCACTTCCAGCGGCATGTCGGCAGGAACCTGCTCCTTCGGGAATTCAATAATCATATCCGGATTCTTGGGACCATACGCGTCATCAACAGGAATATGCACGGTTTTCTTATCTCCCACAATCATCCCCATCACACCGTTGTCAAAACCAGCGATTACCATTTGGCTTCCTACCTGAAATTCCAATGGCTCCCGACCTTCTGAACTATCGAAAGTGGTACCATCGGTAAGGCGACCATGGTAATGAACCTTTACGGTATCGCCAGACTGTACTTGTTGCATAAAAAAAATTTAAATTGATCAAATCAGGGCACAAGGTAAGGGAAAACCGGCAGAGCGCCTGCTACCAATCCGTTATATTTGAGCCATGAAAAGGATTTTTTTTGTACTGCTTTTCGGCCTGTTTAGTGCCGTAGATATTTTTGCCCAACGGGTTGAACCGGGCGCTGAGCAACTCGATCAATACCTTCCCAAACTATCGGGATTAAGGGTGGGGATTTTTGCCAACCAGACCACCGTTGTTTACGACACCCTTCACCTGGTGGATGTATTAAAACAAAAAGGAATTCGCATCACCCGTCTCTTTTCTCCGGAACACGGATTCCGTGGTACTGCTGATGCAGGAGAAAAAGTAGGCAATATGGTAGACCCTAAAACTGGAATCCCCGTGATTTCACTTTATGGCAAAAACCGGATTCCCAAGAAGGAAGACCTGGATGCAGTAGATATCCTGGTATTTGATATACAGGATGTTGGTGTTCGGTTTTACACTTATATATCTTCCCTGGAGGAATTTATGGAGGCAGCGATTGCGGCCAAAAAGCCATTGCTGGTACTGGACCGACCCAATCCCAATGGCTTTTATATTGATGGCCCCATTCTGGAAAAGCCCTATCGCTCTTTTGTGGGCATGCAGCCTGTTCCAGTGGTGTATGGCATGACCATCGGAGAATATGCAAAAATGTTGTTAGGTGAAAAATGGCTGAACCCTGCGATCAATTTGGAGGGCTTTCAACTGACGGTGATTCCCTGCAAAAATTACACACACGAAAGCAAATACCAGCTACCGGTGAAACCTTCTCCCAACCTGCCGGACATGTCTTCTATTTACTGGTATGCGTCCACCTGTTTTTTTGAAGGAACCATATTAAGTGAAGGTCGGGGAACGGATTATCCTTTCCAGGTTTTCGGTCATCCTTCACTCCCGAAAAATTTGTACTCCTTTACTCCGCGTTCCAAAGAAGGAGCTAAAAATCCGAAGCTGAAAGATCAGCTCTGCTATGGCTGGAACCTGGCTGCAGAACCTGCGGAAGTGCTTTCAAAAATTGGCAGGCAAATGCATCTGGAATACTTACTTGAAGCCTATCGCCTCTTCCCGGATAAAGGCAGTTTTTTCCTTGGCAAACCCAATGCAGAACCAACTGCTTATTTTTTCAACAAACTGGCCGGCAACAGTCAGTTGATGCAACAAATAAAAGATGGAAAAACAATGGAAGAGATCAGGGCTTCCTGGCAACCGGGACTGGAGAATTTCAAAAAAATTCGTGCCCGTTATCTTATTTATCCCTAACCCTTCTAACTAAATTCACTATATGGATTATCGCTCTTTGCGAATTGTTTTTATGGGTACGCCGGAATTTGCAGTTGCTTCCCTGGATGCATTGGTCCGTGCGGGATGTACTGTAGTGGGAGTTGTTACAGCACCTGATCGTCCGGCTGGCAGGGGCATGCAATTACAACACAGTGCCGTGAAAACATTTGCGCTGACCCATCATATTCCTGTTTTACAGCCTGAAAAATTACGCGATCCGCATTTCCTGGAAGCACTCGACAACTGGAAAGCAGACCTGCAGGTGGTAGTCGCATTCCGGATGTTACCAGAAATGGTCTGGAATCGCCCCCCAATGGGAACTATCAATGTACACGGTTCCCTGTTGCCCAATTATCGGGGAGCTGCCCCTATCAATTGGGCTGTGATCAATGGTGAAAAAGAAACCGGGGTAACCACTTTTAAACTGCAACATGAAATCGATACTGGCAATATCTTACTGCAGGAACGCATGCCGATTGGTGAAGAGGAAGATGCAGGCTCGGTACATGACCGGATGAAAGAACTGGGAGCTAATTTGCTGGTGAAAACAATTGAGGGACTTGCCAATGGAAGTATCCGGGAAATACCACAAACCAAACTGGCAGATACAACCCATCCACCCCATCATGCACCCAAAATTTTTACTGAAACCTGTCATATCAACTGGTTCCAGCATATAGATGAGATACATAACCTGGTAAGGGGATTATCACCTTATCCGGGAGCCTATACCTCATTGGAGGGAAAGACATTGAAAATATTCAAAACCAAAAAAGAAAGAACCAATCCGGCTTCAACACCCGGACAATTTGAAACCGATCACTCCACCTACCTGAAATTTGCTGCACCCGATGGATACATTCAGTTGGAAGAAGTACAATTGCAGGGAAAAAAAAGAATGAACATTCAGGATTTTTTACGCGGCTATCGTTTCAACACCCAATCCAACTAAGCAATGATATCTTACAATACGAAAGACTGGCTCTCTGTCCTGTTTAAATTTCACAAGGCAGATACGATTCGGCAATTGCTTCCATTAATCGGGTTGATATCACTTTACTCCTGGGGCGTTGCCTATGTGGAAGTGGAAGTATTGAAATTATCGCAAAACAGTCATCTCAAGCAGATTTCACTGATGCATAGTCTGCTTGGTTTTGCGATTTCAATGTTGCTTGTGTTTCGCACCAATACAGCCTATGATCGCTGGTGGGAAGGAAGAAAATTATGGGGAGCATTAACCAACAATTCCCGTAACCTCGCCTTAAAACTGGACAGTATATTATCAGTAGACGATCATGTGACCCGGAATTTTTTCCGCAAGTCCATTGCGCTGTATGCAAGTATGTTAAGGGATCATCTGCGCTCTGAAAAAACCAGACTGGCACTGGATGAAATTGATCATCCGGAACTGGCAGTGGATCAATCCAGACACCTGCCCAACCAGGTAGCAGCACTGATGTTGCGAAGAGTGCAGGAGCTCTATCGGAAAAATGTGATAACGGGAGATCAACTCATTACCATCAATTCAGAACTGCAATCCTTCACCGATATCTGTGGCGCCTGTGAACGAATCAAGAATACACCGATTCCCTATTCCTACAGTGTGTTCATTAAAAAATTCATTTTCATTTATGTAATTACACTCCCTATTGGATTTGTATTCAATATGGGTTACCTGGTAATTCCGGTAGTTGCGTTTATCTTTTATGTGCTCGCCAGTCTGGAGCTGATCGCAGAAGAAATTGAAGACCCTTTTGGTGGCGATGCCAATGATGTTCCGACTGAAAAAATAGCTGAGAATATCCGTATCCATGTAAACGAAATCCTCTGATCACGACTATGAATAACCGAATTGTTCTTTTTGCCATCCTTCCCATATTAGCTTTTACTGCCTCCTGTGGAAGCAGTAAAAAGGCAGCTGCGCCAGCGCCACCACCTGTTGTAAAAACATTGCCACCCCTGACCGAGTCTGTCATACACATCCCTGTAAAAATTGTAGTCAGGCCCTTTTTACAACAGGCGGAACAATTAGCACCAACTACCATTACATCAGATGGATGGCCGGCTTATTTGCAAAGCGGATGCGACTTCCGGTACAAGTATCGGTTTCTTCGTTCAGGCTTTCAGTTTAGCTGTGTGAACAATCGGGTAACCATGACTATGAATGGCAGGTACCAGATTGCAGGAAGTAAAACCGTTTGTGTACTGGGGCAATCGGTTTCTCCCTGGATCAATGGTAGCTGTGGTTTTGGAGAAGAGCCCATGCGAAGAGTGAATATTCAGTTGGTATCGGATTTGAGATTTACTCCGGATTACCGGTTACAAACCAGCACCCGGGTGGAGAAAGTGCAGGCCATTGACAAATGTGTTGTAACCATTTTCAACAATGATGTTACCCAACAGGTGATGGACAGTATAGCTGCGGCTGTTAACTTTTATGGCACCACAGTAGATCAGAACTTACGGAACCTCAGGTTTGATGAAGTATTAAATCCGGTAGCGGAAAAAGCAGGAAAGAAAATTCCGCTCAGCACCTATGGGTATATGAAATTAAATGCAAACTCAATTAAGCTGGGAGAAATCAACTTAACTGGAGATACATTGAAGTTTGTAGCCGGACTATCCTGTTTTCCGGAAATCAGTTCTGACAGCGTCAATACTTCTGCAACGAAACATCTGCCGCCATTAAGTGGAACAGTGAATGGAGATGGATTTAATCTGACGACCAATGCAATTTATGATTACCAAACCATTGACACCTTATTAACCAGAACCCTGCGGGGAAGAGAATTTGATGTGAAAGGAGAAAAGATCCGTATTTCAGGTGTAGAAGTATCTGGCTTGGACAATTACAAAGTTCGCTTTAAGGTGGATTTCACCGGAACTAAAAGAGGCACCCTGTTTCTCACCGGAACACCGGAACTGGACATCCTTACCCAGCAGTTGCAGGTACCGGACCTGGAATATGATTTGAATTCTTCCAGCCTTGTATTGGCAGTAGGAAAAACATTTTTTAACCGGCAGATACTGGAGGGTTTGCGTCAGCAGGCAAAGATAAATGTGCGGGAACTGTATCTGAAAAACAAGGTTAAGATTGACACGCAGCTAAACCGGGCAATCATGGATGGCATCCAGATGACCGGTGCTACGCAGGAACTTCGGTTAACCGGGCTTGTTATCAATAAAGACAATGTTCAGGTGCAGGCGCAGGTAAAGGGGCAGGCAAATCTTGTCATTACTAAATTACCGATGCAATAATCAGATGGCATCAAACCACAAAGGTTTGGAATCGTTCCAGTCGCCATTGTAATTGATAAACAACTCTTCTCCGGCATTAATTGCACGTACTGTTTTGATACGGATCATTTGTGATTCCATATCCATTTCGTATTCGCAATTACTTTCGAAACTGTGATTGTACAAAGACACATAACCCAGGGCCACACAGCAGTCCTTATTATCCTCACCCCATTCAAAAATATAATAGTGGAGAAGGGTCTTATCCAGTAAATGGCGATCTGTTTCGGACAGCACGATAACCGGACTGATCTCTACAATAGTATCTGGCTCCAGCGCTTCGACCGTGAACACTCCTCTGCCCATTTTCGGAGTAGGGGCAATTATCAGGCAGGGTAAAATCATTCTGCAATATAAAAATGTATTTTTACCCCATGGCCGAAGATCTGGAAACTCCTGCATCTATCAGTGAACAATTTGCTTCCATCATCCACCTGGAAGACAAGCTGCGCATACGCGAGTTTCTGAACAATCAGAACATCAGTGATGTAGCAGAGCTGGTTGATGAGTTTGATGAATATGCCAGCCAGATCATCGGAAATATGAGTACACACAGGGCGGCAAGTGTATTCAAGATTCTGGATACCTCTGTTCAGAAACAGGTTATACAGGAGCTGCCCCCCTTGAAATCAGCGGAACTGCTGAATGAACTGCCTGCGGATGACCGCACCTCCTTTCTGGAAGAATTGCACAGTGAAGTAGTAAAGGAGCTGATCAAGACCCTGGATCCGGAAGAAAGAAGAATCACGTTGTCCTTACTTGGATATCCTGAAGGAAGTGTAGGAAGATTGATGACACCGGATTATATAGCAGTGAATGCAGACTGGACCATGACCGAGGTACTGGATCATATCCGGGAAGTTGGAAGGGAATCGGAAACCATTGATGTGATTTATGTTGTAAATGATAAGGGCGAATTTGTGGATGACATGAGAATCCGGGATGTGATTATGACAAGTCCGGATAAAGTGGTAAGTGATATCATTGATTATCGATACATAGCACTACATGTTAACGACGACCAGGAAGTAGCCAACCAGATCTTCAAAATGAATAACCGGGTGGCGCTGCCGGTGTTGGATGATCAGAATATCCTGCTGGGCATTGTAACCATCGATGATGTACTCTGGGTTGCAAATGAAGAATTCAGTGAAGACATGCAGCGGATTGGGGGTACCGAAGCATTGGATGAGCCCTATCTGGAAATGCCAATCTTTAAATTATTCAAGAAACGTATTGTTTGGATGGTGGTACTCTTTATTGGAGAAATGCTGACAGCTTCTGCGATGGGGTATTTTGAAGATGAAATAGCGAAAGCTGTAGTACTGGCATTGTTCGTTCCACTTATTATATCCAGTGGTGGCAACAGTGGTTCGCAGGCATCCACCCTTATTATTCAGGCGATGGCGGTAGGTGAGATAACCATTTCCGACTGGTGGAGGGTACTCAAACGGGAAATCATTTCTGGATTATTATTGGGAACTGTACTTGGCATCATCGGATTTGCGAGAGTGATTGTATGGTCTCAGTTTTTCCCGGAGGTTTATGGTATCTATTATATCCACCTGGGGGCAGCTGTTGGAGTTTCCCTGATGGGTGTAGTACTATGGGGAACAATCAGTGGATCCATGTTGCCTATCTTCCTTAAAAGAGCGGGGGCTGATCCGGCTGTTTCTTCTGCACCCTTTGTTGCAACATTGGTTGACGTAACCGGGCTGATCCTCTATTTCAGCGTTGCTTATCTTTTCCTTCGGGGCCTCCTGTTATGAGTTTTTCGGCTTACGCAAACGATTGCTTAAAAAATAATTTAACTATGTTTGCGTTTTATTGCCGGTACCTTATAACAAAAAAAGATAATAAATATGTGTGGAATTGTTGCTTACATAGGACACAGAGAAGCGTATCCGATTATATTGAAAGGGCTGAAAAGGTTGGAATACAGGGGGTATGACAGTGCGGGGGTAGCTCTTTTGAACAATGGGATGAAAGTATATAAGAAGCAGGGAAAGGTAGCCGACCTGGAAGAAACCCTGGTAGGCAAAGACCTTCATTCAACTATCGGGATTGGTCATACACGCTGGGCCACCCATGGTGAACCATGCGACCGGAATGCTCACCCTCACACCTCCAAAAACGGCAAGTTATCCATGATCCATAACGGGATCATTGAGAACTATGCACAGATCAAAAGCGAACTGCTGAAAAAAGGATATACGTTCCAGAGTGATACCGATACGGAAGTGCTGCTTAAATTCATTGAAGACATCCATGTGAACAATGAAGGTTCACTGGAAGAAGCGGTACGAATTGCATTGAAACGGGTGGTTGGTGCTTATGTGATTGTGTTGCTGGATGAAGACAATCCGGACACACTGATTGCCGCAAGAAAAGGATCACCGCTGGTAATAGGAATTGGCAAAGGGGAACATTTTCTCGCCTCTGATGCCTCCCCAATTATTGAGTATACCAAGGAAGTGGTGTATGTAAATGACTATGAAGTGGCGATTATTCGCCCGGATGAACTGATCCTGAAAAATCTGGGTAATGAAAAGATCACACCCTTCATCACCAAACTGGACATGGAACTGGCGGCTATTGAAAAAGGGGGATATGACCATTTCATGTTGAAGGAGATCTTTGAACAGCCACATACCATATTTGATTGTTTGAGAGGCCGACTGGATGCAAATGCAGGCACTATTACCATGAGTGGTATACAGCAGTATGCGGAACAATTGATGACAGCCAACCGCATCATCATGATTGCCTGCGGAACCAGCTGGCATGCGGGACTAGTAGCCGAATACATATTCGAAGAGTTAACCCGGATACCGGTTGAAGTGGAATATGCTTCCGAATTCAGGTATCGTAATCCGGTAATCAATAAGGGAGATGTAATCATTGCGATTTCCCAAAGTGGTGAAACCGCGGATACCCTGGTCGCAATTGAGAGTGCCAAAGAAAAAGGAGCCATTATTTTGGGTGTGGTGAATGTAGTTGGATCTTCCATCGCCCGTACCTCTCACGGTGGGGCCTATACGCATGCTGGTCCGGAGATAGGAGTAGCCAGTACCAAAGCCTTTACAGCACAGCTGGCAGTATTGACGATGATGGCATTGAAGTTGGGATACATGAAGGGATGCATCAGTGAAAAACGCTACATGCATTTGCTGAATGAATTGAATGATGTACCTGAAAAAGTAGCAACAGCCTTGTTGCAAAAAGACACCATACATGCGATTGCGCTGAAATACAAAGATGCTTCCGATGCACTCTACCTGGGTCGCGGTTATAATTTCCCCGTAGCGCTGGAAGGTGCATTGAAACTGAAAGAGATCTCTTATATCCATGCGGAAGGTTATCCCGCTGCAGAAATGAAACATGGTCCCATTGCATTGGTAGATGACAAACTACCTGTTTTCTTTGTGGCAACGAAAGACAGTTTCCATGAGAAAGTGCTGAGCAATATGCAGGAGATCAAAGCACGTAAAGGAAAGGTGATTGCTGTAGTGAGTGAAGGTGATGATGCAGCCAATCAACTGGCAGACGACCTGATCGTGGTGCCTTATGCGGATGAGCTGATCGCGCCTATTATCAATGTGATTCCCATGCAGCTCCTAGCCTATTATATTGGTGTAGCAAAAGGACTAGATGTAGACAAGCCCCGGAATCTCGCTAAAAGCGTAACAGTAGAATAACTGTCTCTTATGAATCTGATCAAAAAAAATCCCCTTCAATCCCTGGGATATGGATTTGTAGAAAATCAATATCTCAAGGAAGGGAAGGATGAGTATTTCCATAGAAATCGTCAGAACAACAGTGGAATCAAATACCGCCAGCTGACTGCTTATGAAATTGAAGTGTTGGTACGCAACCGTAACCAAAGTGACGATTGGAATAAGTTATTAGTATCGGATGCATTCAATCCGGAGCTGGTAAAAAACTGTAAGTTTTACGGACTGGTGAGGATTGGTAAACTCGAACCTTATTGCCTGGAGTTTAATAATCTCAAAATGGCCGTAGGCTTGTATAACAGCACGATCATCAGTTCTGATTTTGGAGACAATGTAGTTGTGGACAATGTCAACTACCTCTCCCATTTCATAATTGGCAATGAAGTGATGCTGGTGAATATCAATGAGCTGGCAACATCGAGCCATTCTAAATTTGGAAATGGAATATTAAAGGAAGGCGAAGAAGAAAAAGTGAGAATCTGGCTGGAAGTATGCAATGAAAACGGAGGCCGCAGAATCCTGCCCTTTGATGGCATGTTGCCTGGCGATGCCTACCTGTGGAGCCGGAACCGGCAGGATGAGAAGTTACAGGAGCGTTTTATGGAAATGACCAACAATCGCTTCAGCAAAGAAAGAGGGCAATATGGCCAGATTGGCGACCGAACGGTAATCAAGAATTCCAGGATACTGAAAGACGTATACATTGGAAGTGATGCTTATATCAAAGGCGCGAATAAAATCAAAAACGTCACCATTCATTCCAAACCAGATGCCCGCAGCCAGGTTGGTGAAGGCTGTGAACTCGTGAATGGAATTATTGGAGAAGGGTGCAGGATTTTTTATGGGGTGAAAGCAGTCCGGTTTATTATGGCGAGCCATTCACAATTGAAATATGGCGCGCGACTCATCAACTCCTATCTCGGAAACAATGCAACCATTTCCTGTTGTGAAGTTTTAAACTCGTTGATTTTTCCTGCGCACGAACAACACCATAACAATTCTTTTTTGTGTGCAGCATTGGTAATGGGCCAATCCAATATGGCTGCCGGAGCAACCATTGGATCGAATCACAACTCAAGGGCGGCTGATGGTGAACTCATTGCCGGAAGAGGATTCTGGCCAGGTTTGTGTGTAAGCCTGAAGCATAATTCAAGATTTGCTTCTTTTTCCATATTAGCAAAAGGAGATTATCCTGCAGAACTGGATATCCGTCTGCCCTTTTCACTCATCAGCAATGATGTTACGCATGATCAGCTCATTGTGATGCCGGCCTATTGGTTTGAATATAATATGTATGCACTTGCCCGGAACTCATGGAAATATGTAGCAAGAGATCAACGCATTGAAAAACTGCAACAATTTGAATACGATTTCCTGGCACCCGACACCGGGAATGAAATGCTGGAGGCGATGGAAATTTTAGCACTCGCAACTGGCAAAGCCTGGTACAAACAACAGGGCAAAGATGCTACAGAAAGACAGTGGCGAACAAAAGGAAGAACACTGCTGGAGCAGGGAGAAATTGCCGTACAGGACCTGGTAATAGAATTGGAAATGGCAGAGAACAGTCAGCGTCCTGTATTGATAAAAAAAGCGGGAATGGCTTACCAGTGGTTCAGTCGCCTGCTGGATTATTATGCAGTAAAAGAGATACTGCATGCATTTGAGAGAAATCCATTGAGTACATTGAACCGAATGGTAGCGAAATTGCCGAAATCAGGAAAGGTTTCCAGCTGGACCAATATTGGTGGTCAACTGGTGGAAACAACAACAGAAGAACAATGGCTCAGTTCTATTCGATTGGGTAAAATTAAAAGCTGGGACGAATTACATGACCGTTATCAACAGGAAAGCGAGCAATATACTGATCAGAAACTGAAGCATGCACTTGCTATTTACAAGCAACGTCATGGGATGGATTTATCCGGGAATTCTGCAGCAGTTCGTCAGTTACTGGCAGATGCCATAGCCACCCGCCAGCTTATGACAGAAAAGATTTTAGAAAGCAGGTCCAAAGATTACCAGAACGAATTCCGGAAGATGGTATATAACAATGAAGCGGAAATGGAAACCGTAGTCGGTAAACTGAAGGAAAACAGTTTTATCTCGGATGAACAGAAAGCATTCCGTCAATTTAAAAAGAAAGTGGAAAGGCTCTTATAATCATTCTTACCAAAACTGCTTCAGATTGGCTACACGTCCTTTTTGATCGCTGAGCCGAATAAACAACCATTGATTTACACTACGTGGTAAGGGAATTGAATGACTGGCAAGTCCGACAGGTTGATTGATAAAGTATTTCAGCAGAACTTGTCCGGAGGAATTAACTATTTCCAGCAAGTACCGTCCTGCTTCTTTGCTTTCAATCTGGAGAACAGAACTTCCTGCAATCAACCGAACCGGATAATGGAGCGGAAGGGTATTACCCGGAAGTTTTAAAACCTGGGAATAGTGCACCGTGTTATTGAGGTCAGAAAATTTTATTCGGCATAAAGCACTGGTATGGCGAGCCGGCACATTACAGGAGTACATTCGTTTTCCTGGCAGAGGCTGTATCGATGCAATAGTTGTAAATGACTGTCCTTCTTCAGCGAGCTCAAGTACCATCGTAGAAATATCAAAGCCAGTAGACAGTTTCCAATTAATTATCCATTTATCAAGGCCCTTACTGGCCCAAATGGACTCAAGAAGAACTGGCAAAATATTAGAACCGCCGGTTTTATTTGCTAATGCAAACCGTGTAGATACTATCCTGGTCCGGTCAAGCGAAAGGGTTCGGATCCTACCCTGCTCAAGTGTAGAACCATCAACAAGTTTATCTCGTACAGCACTCCATTGATTATTGGTAAAGGAGGCGATACTAAGCGCCGAAGTATCCTGAATGGTTCCGCTATGGGTTCCAGAATAGCTAAACTCAAAAACAGGATTGGGTGAATTGGCATCCGGCTCACTATTGATATTCCAATATTCTATGGATGAAATTGTACTTAAACCCGGTTCCAGCTGTTGCCCTTCAATGTTCGCATCTTTCCGATGATAGGAAAGTGACATTGAACCGGTAAAATCCTTAACCTGTACCAGGCTTACTATGCCATTATCAAGCAAAGGAACGCTAAAGCGCTCATTGGCATTGAATCGCTTTTGAATAGCACCCGCGATACCTGTACCAGGTGAACCAACAGCATGTGTAAGTACTGCTTTTGCACCTAACACTACCTGATAACTGGAGGTATTTATTGCGCCCTTTTTAAGGGTTAACCCAAAAGGCAAATTGAGATCTGATATTAATTGTAATCCCGCTGCATTGTCTACCAGTAGCAAAATACTATCCAGAATCTGACCAGTAGAATAAATCGTTTGTAAAGCAGTCCCTCCAAATAAGAGACAACCCGTAGCAGCAGAAGTATTTGTTTCCTGGATGCGGGAATGAATCTGTTCAAGGTTTCCTTTCAGTTTCAGACAGGAACTCCTGTTACCGGTTGATAAATTAAGGGTGGCATTTTCGAGCCGAAGATTACCATTCACCTGGATGGTATCACTGAAATGCAGGCTGAAAACTGTACCACTGTCTAGCAACAGGTGCCCTCTGATAAGGACGAAATTGGTGCCAGAAGAGGAATAGGTACAGATTCCAGCCGGACTGGCAGCTGAAGACAATTCAAGACTGCCGAAATTCCTGCCACTGATCGATAAAGTGGAAGCCGCATCTGTGTTTTCCATTCGGAAAACACCCGTCTCCGTGCCTTCACTCCTGCTAAGCTGATTCACCAGATCAGCGTGACCGGTTCTGCTTCGGTGGATATATTTTGCACCATTTTCAATACGTATGGAATCACTGATCCGGATGGAATATCCACTGCTGCTTCCCGAAGCATTAATGAATTCTGCTTTATTACGAAGCAGGAGGGAATAACCTTCACCCAGTGTAGTAAAACCTCGGGGCAGAATTGAACCGGTCGGACTCGCAACTGTATTAGTAACGGGAAGCAATAAACGAATAAGTGAGGACCCGGCCGGACTGATTTCCAGAGACAGAACAACCACACCTGTATCCGGGAGGATCACTTCATAACTACCTGCAAGAAAACTGTTATCGAGCAGCACCTGGTCCAGTGAATCCGGAATGCTTTCACCCTCCCAATTAAGCGGGTCATTCCAATAGGACGAAGTTCCATTACCGGTCCATTTTTTTTGGGCATAACTGCAGGGGACCAGAAGTAGCCAGACAATACTCCAACACCACTTTTTCATAACACACTGTTTGTCGGGACCAAGGTACAATTACCAGCCAGAACAAAATGCGCTTCAAAGTGGAATGGGTGAAAAAACGGTGTCTGAACTTATTTTGGCAGACTATCTGTTACAGTTGAATCAAGGGCCGCCTTAACAGTAGAATCAATGGCTTTGGCAGCATCTTTCGCAACCATTGCTGCTGAGTCTGCTGCCGCTTCAATAGCAGTACTATCAACAGTAGTTCCGGATGAATCAGAACCATTGGAGCAGGCAACCAGACATGCTGTGAAGGCAACGATTAGCAGAAAGATTTTCATACAAGAGGATTTTATTTTTTACGGAAGAAGATACGAACAGGTACACCTTTAAAATCAAACTGTTCCCGAAGTTTGTTTTCCAGGTAATTCCGGTAGGGCGTTTTAATATCATCCGGATAGTTACAGAAAAATGCAAAGGAGGGCACATGCGTAGGCAACTGGGTTACGTATTTGATACTAACCGGATTACCTCTGACAACCGGGGGATGATATGAGGCAATCGCTTTCAGCATCACATCATTCAATTGTGAGGTTGGGATTTTTTTCTTTTTATTTTCAACTACTTCCAATGCAATTTCAATAGCCTTGAAGATGCGCAATTTGTCTTTGGCCGAAATAAACAATACCGGAACATCAGTAAACGGAGCCAGTCTTTCTTTCAATTGTTTTTCATAATCCCTTGCTGTGTTGGTTTGCTTCTCCACAAGATCCCATTTGTTTACCAGGATCACAATCCCCTTTCCTTTTCTTGCAGCCAGACTGAAGATGCTAAGGTCCTGGGCAGAAATTCCTTTCTCTGCATCCAGCACCAGCAAACAGACATCGGCTTCATCCATCGCTTTAATGGCACGAATCACGGAATAGAATTCCAGGTCTTCATGCACTTTTTGTTTTCTGCGAATACCTGCTGTATCAATCAATACAAATTCCTTCTGGAACATGTTGTAATGTGTATGGATGGTATCTCTGGTGGTTCCTGCGATATCACTCACGATGGTTCTCTCCTGTCCTACCAGGGCATTCAACAAAGAGGATTTACCCACATTGGGCTGTCCGATAATGGCAAACTTTGGAACATCCGCAGTTTCGTCATCCGCCTGGCGATCTTCGGGAATGGCGGCAACCACTTCATCCAGAATTTCACCTGTGCCACTGCCGCTGATAGCGGAAACAAAAAATATCTTTTCAAAACCCAGACTGTAAAACTCAGTAGCCTCCAGCATACGCTGGTTGTTGTCTACTTTATTTACAACCAGGTAAACAGGCTTTGTGGTACGCCGAAGCACATCTGCCATTGCCTCATCAAGGTCAGTAATACCGGTAGCGGTGTCTGTCATAAAGATCAGTGCATCCGCTTCATCGAGTGCGATGAGAACCTGCTTTTTAATTTCCTGCTCAAATACATCTTCACTCCTGGGCACAAAACCACCTGTATCAATTACATTGAAGGTTTTGCCATTCCACTCTGCAATGCCATATTGCCGGTCGCGGGTTACCCCACTCACGTCATCCACAATTGCTTTTCTCTGCTCCAGCAGCCGATTGAAGAACGTACTCTTGCCAACATTCGGCCTGCCAACTATTGCTACTGTATATCCAGACATGGGAATTATGAATTATGAATTAGGAAGTATGAATCAGGGATTCTACTCTTTGATTATTTTGTTTTTATATTTTTCTTCTCACTTCTCACTTCTCACTTTCTTTCACCTTTCACCTTTCACCTTTCACCTTTCACCTACTTATATCCATATTCCCTCAGATACAAATCATTATCCCTCCACTTCGGCCGAACTTTAACGAAGAGCTCGAGGAATACTTTTTGCCCGAGGAATTTTTCAATTTCGACTCTTGCCCTTGTGCCCAGCTCGCGAATCATTTTACCACGTTCTCCGAGGATGATTCCCTTTTGTGTATCGCGATGAACAATGATATCCGCCATTATTTTAACCAGGGTTGTTTTTTCCTTGAATTCCTGAACCAATACTGCGGCATGATAGGGAATTTCATCCTGGTACAACTGGTAAATCTGCTCGCGAATAAGTTCCCCCACAAAAAAGCGGGTAGGCAGATCCGTTAGGTTTTCCTCGTCGAAAAAAGGCTCCCCTTCCGGCAAATAACTCAGGATTTTTTCCAGCAACACCGGTAAGCCGGTTTTCTTCAAAGCAGAAATCAGGAGGATCTCACGCACATAGGGTTTATTTTCAAAAAATTGTTTGGCGGCAGCAAGCTTTTCAGGAGCAATCCCATCAATTTTATTGAGAACCAGCAAGGCCGGAACTTTTAAACGCAAAGCGGTGAAAATGGCATCACTCTCTTCCAGGTTGTCAGAAGCATCAACGAGCAGAATGGCCAGGTCAGCATCTTCCAGTGCGCTTCTAACCGCCTGCATCATACGCTCATGTAACTTGTACTTAGGTTCAATAATACCGGGAGTATCCGAAATGATGATTTGGTAACCGGGTTCCGTAAGGATGCCTTTAATGCGATGGCGGGTGGTTTGCACTTTTGGTGAAACAATAGCCAGCTTCTCGCCGAGTAAGGCATTTAGCAGTGTGCTTTTCCCCGCATTGGGCCGACCAAAAATATTTACAAATCCAACTTTCATCTTTAGCATTTAAGACAGGAGTTTACGCTAAAGAAGATCAGGGAGGTAATCAAATTCCAGCGCGAACATCCGGTCGCATAGAATAAACAATATAAAGCTACAATAAAAAACCAGCAAGTCTCCTTGCTGGCTTTGGTTGCGAAGGGAGGGATCGAACCTCCGACCTTCGGGTTATGAGCCCGACGAGCTACCGCTGCTCTACTTCGCGATTTGGATTGCAAATGTACAGCAATAATTCATTCCTTCCAAAACTTTCTTTAAAATCATCCATCTTTACGTGAAATGGAACTGGCTCCACTGCTCTTCATATCCCGGATAAGTCCTTCGCCTTTAATTCTGATATCGGATGCGCCACTCGCTTTGGCAGAAATTTCTTTATTCACGACCACATTGATCGAAGATGCTCCATTGGCCTCTACCTCGCAATAATCTGTAACCAGGTCCCAGCCTTTTACAGAGCTGGCACCACCAATACTTGCTGCAAGCTTGCCAACTTTCCCTTTCAGCCGGGTATCGCTGGCACCATTCAGATTCAGGGTCAGCTCTCTGCAGTCCAATTCTCCGGCCATATCGCTTGCACCCCCGAGCTGGATATTCAGCACATCCTGTTTCAAAACGCCCATGATAGAAACATCGCAGGCGCCATCGGCTTTGATCATGGTCAGGTTTTTAACAGACACATAGGCTTTCATTTTACGATCACTTCTCCAATCTTTCCACCCGTTTCCGTCGAACCAGATTTTCAATACGCCGTCCTTTACTTCAGTTCGGATTCGATCCGTAATTTTTTTATCAATTGAACTGACCGCCACTCCGGTTTCATCCCCCTGGGAAATGTAAATATCTATGGCACTACTGGCTTCAATGGCTGTAAAGCCACCAACCGTACGCAGTTCAGCATTTTTATCGTTGATCTGGAATTTTTGGGCATTCGCGGCAATAACCGTTAAAACCATTCCAAGTACTAAAAGGATTTTTTTCATATGCTTATTTGCTTTGAGACTTTACACTGCCACCACTACCTGTGCGTAAGTTACGAATCAATCCACCACCCTTGTAATGAATCGCGCCACCACTGCTGGCTTCAGCATTTAATTCTTTGGAAACAGTAATATCAATTACACCGCCACTGCTGACATCTGCTGAGCAATAATTGCTGGTTAATCCATATCCTTTAAAAATTGCACCACTGCTGGCTTCCACTGAAAGCTTTTCAGCCGAACCACTTACTTCAGTAATTGCTCCACTGCTATTATCAGAGCTAATTTCCGAAGCATTGAAACTGGCTTCAATGATCGCGCCAGAGCTGGCATCCAGCTTTATTTTAGAACCCTTGATCGTACCCGCAGTTTTTGCAATAGCACCGGAGGAGGCACTTAATTCAGTCAGTTCACGAACAGACACATACGCTTTGAACTTCAGGTTTTTTCTCCATTTCCAGTTGCCATCGGTATGGTCTATATAAACTTTCAGCACACCGTTGTCAACCACCGTTTTAATGCGATCGGTATATTCCGGATTGGAACAACTAACAGCCACCGCCTCTTTGTCGCCCTGCTGTAAAAGGAGTTCAATACCGGTAGACACTTTGACACCGGTAAAACTACCTACTGAACGTTCGCGGGCATTATTATCAATAATAGTAGTTTGGGCCAGGAGGCTGGTGCTGACAAAAAGCAGCAGGAAAAGGTTTATTAAATTACGCATGACAGGGAATATTTTTAGTAGGACGGACCAGTTCTCCAAAATGTTACAGGTATTTTATTTTTTTTGGCATTAACTTGCAGGCTGATTACGGCCGTAGTCAAATATCAGATTCCCGGGGTGCTGAGGAGCTTCGATCCAAGGCTGAGATAATACCCGTTGAACCTGGTCAGGGTAATGCCTGCGCAGGGAAGGTGGTTGAATAGTTTATTCCTCCTTTTGCTTTCGCAGCATTTCTCTCAAATCATTTTTTCAACTTAATGAAACACAATGAAAAAAATGTTTTTGGGGATTTGCGCATCTATGTTATGTATCCCCCTTTTTGCTCAAATCAGAGTTATTGTTATTGCCGACCAGCAAAGCCGAAAGCCTCTTAACAGGGCCAGCTTTGAATGGTCAGACGGTTCCGGCAGGATTAGTGACGAACATGGCAGAATCAGCCTGAATGCTCCGGCTGGAACAGCCATAATTTCCAGTGTTGGATACCGGCCCCTGGTTACACAATTTCCAATCAGTGGAGATACCGTTTTTCTGGAAGCACTGAATCTTTTTCTCGAACCGGTTGAAGTAACCGCATTAAGGGCGGGTGATAAAGCCCCCTTTGCCCGCACCAATATTTCCGCTAAAGAGCTGGCCAAACAAAACCTGGGACAGGATCTTCCTTTCCTGCTGAACCAGACCCCTTCCGTAGTGGTCAGCTCAGATGCCGGAAATGGCGTGGGGTATACCGGGATCCGGATTCGCGGCTCTGACGCCACCCGCATCAACATGACCCTGAACGGCATCCCCTACAACGATGCCGAAAGCCAGGGCATGTTCCTGGTCAACCTGCCTGATTTCGCATCTTCTGTTGGAAGCATCCAGGTTCAGCGTGGAGTTGGCACTTCCAGCAATGGTGCAGGTGCATTCGGTGCCACACTCAACCTGAGCACGAATGAATTCCGGGAAAAGCACTATGCTGAAATGAACAATAGTTACGGCTCTTTTAATACCTGGAAAAATACGGTTAAACTGGGCTCCGGATTAATAGGAGATCATTTTACTATTGATGCCCGTTTATCCCGGATCAACAGCGATGGTTATGTAGACAGAGCCAGCACAGATTTGCAATCCTTTTATCTTTCGGGGGCCTACCTCAGTGAAAAATCAAGCCTTCGCCTGAATGTTTTTTCTGGAAAAGAGAAAACCTACCAGGCCTGGAATGGCATTCTCCAGTCAGAAGCAAAGGGTCCTAACCGACGGTTCAACAGTGCAGGTACAGAGAAAGCCGGCAATCCATACAACAATGAAACCGATAATTACCAGCAGGATCATTACCAGTTGTTTTTCAATCATTCCATTTCAGAACAGCTTTCCTTTAATACAGCAGCTTTTCTAACCAGGGGGCGTGGTTACTATGAGCAATACAAGGCAGGGGAAGATTACGCTGATTATGGACTCGTCTACCCGATTATTAATGGCAGTCCGGTTACCAGCACTGATCTTATTCGTCAGCTTTGGCTGGATAATTATTTTTATGGCGGGATCTATTCAGTTCAATATAAAAAGAAGGGAACCAACCTGACCGTTGGGGGTGCCATCACGCAGTATGATGGTGATCACTATGGCAGGGTCATCTGGGCGGATGCAGGCATCCAACCCGGACATGAATGGTACAACAATACCGCCAGTAAATCAGACTTCAACCTGTATGGAAAATGGACTCAGGCATTAAACCAAAAGTGGCAAAGTTTCCTGGATCTTCAATACCGTACGGTTGATTACAACATCAGCGGATTTCGGAATAATCCGGGAATCAGTACCGATAACAGGTATCACTTTTTTAATCCCAAATTAGGGATCAGTTATGCTTACCAGGGCTGGCAGGCATTTGCTTCCTATGCAATTGCCAACAAAGAACCCAATCGAGATGACTTTGAAGCAGGATTAACGCAACAGCCCAAACCGGAGCGATTACATGACCTCGAAATTGGAGTGGAAAGAGCTTCCAGCCGGTATAACTGGGGTGCTACGCTGTATTACATGAATTACCGCGACCAACTGGTATTAACCGGGCGAATCAATGATGTAGGCGCTTATGCCAGAACCAATATTGACAGGAGTTATCGATTGGGACTTGAACTCCAGGGAAGTTACAAACTGAACTCCTGGCTAAAGCTTACAGGCAATATCACACTAAGTGAAAACAAGGTGATCGATTTTAAAGAGTTTTATGACGACTACGATGAAGGCAATCAGAAATCCGTACAATATGAGAAAACGGATATCTCTTTTTCTCCTGCAGTAATGGGAAGTGCATCGGCTATCCTCACTCCGATTAAAAATGGAGAAGTTGCATTGATTGGCAAATATGTTGGCAGACAATATCTTGATAACACATCGAACAGGAACAGAAGTCTGGATGCTTTCTACACACAGGATCTTCGGTTATCCTATACAGTTAAAGGCAAAGCCGTAAAGGACCTGACGATGATCTTCCAGATCAACAACCTCTTCAACAAATTGTATGAGCCGAATGGCTACACCTTCAGTTATATCTACAACCAGGAACTGATCACGGAAAACTACGTATACCCAATGGCGGGAATCAACTTTATGGGTGGCGTAAATATCAGGTTGTAAGTTGTACGAGGTAAATATCCCGGTATATTTCCTATACAAAAATTTGGCATTTGGCACTATTTAGGATAGTGCTAAATGCCAAATTCCGTATCTGATGAGAAAAACCATTGTAATCAATGTATTGATCATTCTGATCTTTTACATCCTGTTCAGCCTGACAGCCGGGAAATAACGGCGACGCTTAGCTGCCGAACTTTTCCTGCCAGGCCAGCATACCGCCTTCCAGATTTTTGGTATTGGTAAAGCCCATCGATTCCAGAATCAGGCAGGCGGTCATGCTTCTTTTACCACTTCTGCAATGCAGGATTACCTCTTCCTCTTTTAGGGGCATCAGCTCATCCACATCCATCATTTGAAATCGACCAAGAGGTATGAGTTTCGCGCCGATATTAAAGGCTTCAAACTCTTCCGGTTCACGTACATCAACAATATGCAGTTTTTCACCTGCATCCATTCTTGCTTTCAATTCTTCAACAGTAATATTATCCATATGGCAACAGTTTAATAATTGTTTTCTACAGGAGTAACCACCCGTGGAGCTGTAGCAGCTGTGTCGCGTACCGGCTTTTTGGTACTCAGCCAGATATCGATCATTTGTCCGGGTCTGATTCTGTTTGCCCTTCGGTCAGCAGTTAAACGATCCGGACTTTGTCTGTAAACAAAAGCAGTAGCTGTATCCTTAACATCCGGATCCAATACTACAGCACCAAAATTAATCCCACTGGTTTGAAGCAAATCACGGGCTCCGGAATAAGTTAAACCAAACAGATCTGGCACGGCCATTTCTACATTGGAAAGCCCGCTTCCCAGCACCAGGGATATGGGGGTTCCCATTGGGAGTTTTGCACCAGCCTTGATTTCATTCCCTTTGTATTTCTGAACCAGTACTGAGTTTTTGGCAAAATCCGGACGATAGCTGGTATCCCCCATTTTTAAACCAAATTGTTTCAGCACAATGGCTGCATTGCGAACACTCATCCCCACCAGGTTAGGCATCACCACTTCAGGAGGTACTGCCCGGTTAACAGTGAGGTAGATGGTACGATTGGATTTCACTTTTGATTCCGACTCCGGAAACTGCCTGATTACGGCCAGCGGTTTGATGGTATCCCGATAAATGGAATCCTGGATTACGACCTCAAAACCTGCTGCCTCCAAAGAGGAAGTTGCATCGTTTAATAATTTCCCGGTAACATTGGGAACCTCCACTTCTTCACCGTGACGGGTGAAAAAATCCAGGGAACTGAAAAATGCCAGTACGATGACAGCAACAATTGCAAATGCTATAAGAAGGCTTACCCAGAGTGGTTTTTTTGTAATGGATGCGAACACGAATTAGTATATTTTTTAAAGGATCGGATTCAAAGAAAAGTAAAATTATTTATTAGTCAAGGCCTCTTCAATCAATGCGGAGTAAAACTCGGTCAGGGTCCAGCCCATTGCCTTCACCTGCTGGGGTACAATACTGGCCTCACTTTGGCCGGGTACTGTATTAATTTCCAGCATATAAGGTTCTGCTTCCAGCTCATTGTAAATGAAGTCGATCCGGATAATTCCCCGGCAGTTAAAAACTTCATAAACCCTGCGGGCAGCCGAACGAACTTTTACCGCAATGTCTTCATCTACCCGGGCAGGTGTGATTTCTTCACTGAGTCCCTCGTATTTGGCTTCAAAATCGAAGAATTCTTTTTTTGTAATGACCTCTGTGAAAGGCAGGGTTACAATCTCTCCCTGCTGCCGGAATACGCCAATGGTAAATTCCCTGCCGGAAATAAACTCTTCGACCAGCACCTGCTCGTCTTCCCGGAAAGCTTTTTCGAGTGCGTCTGCCAGGTCACCGGGATCAGTAACCTTACTCATTCCGATGCTACTGCCTCCATTATTCGGTTTCACAAAAACCGGCATCTGGAGTTGAGCCGCGATACTGGCCGGAGCCATCGGACGATCTCTGAAAAGGTGAAGAGATCTTGCCACTTTAATACCTGCAAAAGCTGCCACCGCAACAGTATACCGTTTGTTGAAAGTAAGCGCGGATGTAGCAGCGTCACAGCTGGTATAGGGAATGCCCAGCATATCAAAATAGCCTTGCAGTTTGCCATCTTCTCCGGGTGTACCATGGATTCCGATTAACACTGCATCAAACTGAATGCGTTTGCCGGAGAGTGGGAGAGAAAAATCATTTTTATCGATTGCTATTTCTGAGCCATCATCTGCTTTATACCACCAGCCATCTGTACGGATATCTATCTGGTAGACATCGTATTTATTCGTATCAACATTTTTTTCAATTGTGAGGGCAGACTTGTAAGAGATTTCAGCTTCTCCGGAATAACCACCGGTGAGAAAGGCGATCACGGGTCGCGTTGTCATGAATTTTTCAGTTGGATGTTAAGAAAAAGGTGAAGGACTGTTTCCTTCACCCGTTACCCGGCGGGAAATATCACCCACCTATAAAAAGTAGCATAGCTACTATCAAACTATTTCAGTTCTAAGTTCGAAAATTACCCTGAAACAGGAAAATATATTTTAGAGATGCAGGCGCTCTTTTTTAGCCATCAGTTCATCCACCGTTTCCTGGTACATTTCATCCGGAACGCAGCAGTCAACCGGACAAACTGCAGCACACTGGGGTTCTTCATGGAAGCCCTGGCATTCTGTACATTTATTCGGAACGATATAATACGTATCCACACTAATAGGGGAATTCCGCTGGTCAGCATCCAAAACGGATCCATCCATCAACGTAAAGTTTCCTTTGACGGAAGTGCCATCACTGAGGGCCCACTCTACTCCTCCTTCATAAATCGCATTATTGGGACATTCCGGTTCGCAGGCACCGCAATTGATACATTCTTCAGTTATTTTGATTGCCATGTTTTATCGTTTAATGGGTTCGAGATGAGTTAACTTTGCACGCAAATTTAGAGGTACATGTTGAATTTACAACACCGGATTGATTTATTGGTTCAGCTGGGGGCATATATATTGGCAAATCCACCGGAATGGCAGGAGGCAAAAGCACGTGCCCAGGCGGTAAATGCCTGGTTCATTCCTGCATTTACAGAACTTGCTTCCAATGCTATTGCCACCCGGTTTTTAAGTCGCCCCGTGCTGGAATCCATCGCTACCGAATATGCAGTACCTGATCTGCCGGCCAGCCAAAAAACAGTTGGGATTGTAATGGCCGGGAATATTCCACTGGTTGGCTTTCACGACTGGTTATGCGTATTTCTTACTGGTCACCTGGCACGGATAAAACCCTCTTCACGCGACAATATATTGTTGCCATTTTTGCTAAAGAAGCTGGAGGGATGGAAACCAATGGCAACAATGTACACCAGTTTTGCGGAGCTCTTAAAAGGATGCGATGCCTATATTGCTACGGGGTCTGATAACAGTGCCCGCTATTTTGACTATTATTTCAACAAGTATCCTCATATTATTCGCCGCAACCGGACTTCAGTAGCTATTCTGGATGGAACGGAAAGCCTGGAAGAGCTGGATTTTCTTGCAGATGACACACATCTGTACTTTGGATTAGGTTGCAGGAATGTTACCAAACTCTTTGTACCCCAGGGATACTCCTTTGAGCCTATGCTGGAGTCCATGAAAAAGTATGGTTACTTTTTTGATCATTCCAAGTATAAGAATAACTATGATTACCAGTTGGCTCTCCACCTCCTGAACAACCAGTATTACATGACCAATGGCTCAATACTCTTATCAGAGAACGCGGCGCTGTTTTCTCCCATCAGCCAGTTGAATTATGAATTCTACCAGGAAAAAACAGCGGTTGAGCAGCTGCTTCAGAATAATCAGGGTGTACAATGCGTTGTAGGACATGGATACACAGATTTTGGTCAGGCTCAATGTCCCGCCTGGAAAGATTATGCCGACGGAATTGACACAATGACATTTTTGGTAACTTTATAAGCCTGTACTGACAAGATTCCAGTGATCTACGAAGACCTTAGTAAAACTTCTGTTAAACTGGAAGGCCGTGCAACTGAAAAGGTGTCGGCTTCGTTATTTTGTAAGAGTCAGGCATATGCTTTGACGAACAAAAAGAAAAAAAGGAAGATTCATATGAAACTACAGCAAATTGTACCCGTAATCCTGATCAGCGCGGTTACATCGGTAGGAAGCATGTGGGCCTACAACAAGTATGTAGGTGTGGAGAAAGTGGTTTATAACAACTCCGACAGTAATCGTATCCCCTCTAATTATGCCGGCTTTTTTGATGGCGTAAACAATGCTCCAACTGATTTCAGCCAGGCTGCCGAGGCAGCTACTCCGGCCACGGTACACATAAAAACCAAAGCTACCCGAACTGCGAGTAATAACCTGCCCCGGAGGAGTCCCCTGTTTGACCTGTTTGGGTTCGACTGGGATGAAGGAATGACACCCCGCAGTATGCCACAAATGGCGTCCGGATCCGGAGCCATCATCAGTGATGATGGATACATAGTAACAAATAACCATGTGATTGATGGTGCGGATGAAATCACCGTAACCATGAGTGACAAGAGGACTTATAAAGCACGCCTGATTGGTGCTGACCCAAGCAGTGATCTGGCAGTACTGAAAATTGAGGCTAAAAACCTGCCATTCCTGCTATATGGCAATTCTGACGACGTGAAAGTAGGTCAGTGGGTTTTAGCTATTGGTTATCCACTGAACCTCCAGACCACTGTAACAGCAGGCATTGTAAGTGCTAAAAGCCGTACGCTGGAGATCAATCGCCGGCAGAGCAATACACCAATTGAATCCTTTATTCAGACCGATGCTGCGGTGAACCCGGGTAACAGTGGTGGACCGCTGGTAAATACAGCCGGACATCTGATCGGTATCAACTCAGCCATCGCCTCCCCAACGGGATCCTATGCAGGTTATTCCTTCACCATTCCGGTGAACATGGTAAAGAAAATTGTGGCAGATCTGATGAAGTTCGGAACTGTTCAGAGAGCTTACCTGGGCATCAACTATGCACCTGATAATCTGAGTGAGGAAGTGAAGAAACAGGAAGGTATAACAAGTGGCAATGGGGTATATGTACTGGATGTAACAAAAGATGGTGCAGCCGCTGCTTCTGGTATACAAAAGGGCGATATTATTACCCGCATTAACAGTGTACCGGTTACATCTGGTGCTGAAATGGTTGGGCAGATTGCCACCTATCGTCCTGGCGACCGGGTTAAAATCGGTTTTGTGCGCGATGGCAAAGAACTGATCAAGGAGGTAACCTTGCGTAACAGCAGTGGCACCACTGAAATTGTAAAAGTCAGCGTACTTGATAAATTAGGTGCCGAGTTTGGAAACATAGATGCCAAGATGGCTAAGGAAATGGGAGTTCGTGGAGGTGTGATTGTGAAAAGCATTTCCGAAAGCGGGGCTTTCAGCAAAACCCGGATGGAAGCAGGTTTTGTTATCCTGAAAGTTAATGGAAAGGAAGTGAGCAGCATTGATCAGTTCCGGGCAGAATTGGAAAAAGCCGGCAATTCGGTAACGCTGGATGGAATGTATCCCGGATATGAGGGAGTATTCCGGTATCCGATGAAGATAGTAGAGTGAGGAATGGAAGATGGAGGAATGGAGGAAAGGACAAAAGGAGAAGGGAATTAATTCGGGCGATCCTGGTTGGATCGCCCTTTTTATATAGTTAGCGTTTTAAGGTGAAAACTTTGTAGCCCCAGGCATTAAGTTGGAAATAGCGATATCCCGGGTGAAAAATAAAATTGCCACCATCTAATACATCTTCATAGGAGCCATCAACTGCTGCATCCTGCAGACCGAAGCCAACATTGTCGTGCGCCGAAAGGTTAAGCAGTACCAGCACCTGGTCTTTTTCAGATGTTCGCAGGAAGGCGAATATATGTTGGTTGGCACTGGTTTTTACTCTGAAAGTATAGTTCTCCTGAGATCCGGCCTGAAGGCATTCGAATTCCTTTCTTAACCTGAGCAGCTTGCGGTAAAAGTCGTGGTATTCGGGCTGGTCTGTCCATTCAATAGGGTCACGGTCAAAAAATTTGAGTCTTTTTTTATTGGGCAATTCCTGTCCGCTGTATATGAGAGGCATGCCATTCCAGGTGGCGCTGAATACTGCTAATGCCTGGTGAGCAGGGCCATATTTCTCAAATTCAGTACCATTCCAGCTATTTTCATCATGGTTACTGGTAAAATAAAGTCGCATTGCTCCTGCAGGAAATTGATGATTGTATTTCCACAATTGGTTTTCCAGCCCATTGACATCAGTGTGCCCCTTGATGAACTCACTGGTTTTATGCATCCATTCCCAGGTATAGGTAACATCAAACGCTTCATGGTAATGGGGCTCTTCACATTCAGCCAGCCAGAATAGCGGCTTTCCATGATCCAGCATAGTCCTGGCTTCAACCCAAAAATCAAGAGGTACAAGCATCGCCATATCACATCGGAAACCATCGATATCACATTCCTGAACCCAGAAACGCATGGCTTTTATCATCGCGGAGCGCATGGCGGGGTTGGAATAATCCAGATCGATAACATCATCCCATCCGTTAGAATCAAAAAAATGTCCCGCAGCATTTTTCTTATAATATTCCGGATTGGAAACCGTCCAGGTATGGTCCCAGCCAGTATGATTGGCAACCCAGTCAATTATGACTTTAAAACCGAACTGGTGGGCTTCCTTCACCAGTGCCTTAAATTCCTCAAGAGATCCGTATTCAGGGTTGGTAGAATAAAAATCACTGCTTGCATAGTAGCTACCAAGTGTACCCTTTCTTTCTTTTTTGGAGATGGGTGTGATGGGCATAAACCATAACACCTCTACTCCCATATCCCTGAGCCTGGGCAAGGCCCTTGAAAAGCCGGCAAAATTACCTTCAGGAGAATACTGACGCAGATTTACTTCGTAAACGTTACTGGATCTCGACCAGCTAAGTGGCGTAAAAGGTAATCTCGACATTTGAATCTTTTTTCTAATAAATGAATACCCCAATGAACTGTTGAAGAATTCTGAGGTTATTAGTGAAAATAAGATAAATATGCCTTTAGCGGCATGCTCATCAAACTAAGTACATTTGCAATATGAAGCAATTTGAGGTTCCTGCAGAATACCGGAGTCCGTTGATTACAGCAATCAAACAAAAAAGAAAAGAGGAAGACCGGCTAAAAAAAGATTTTAGTCCCACGTTACTGGATTTCGGCACTCTGCATGTTTATCTGGCCAGGCATTTTGGATTTTGCTATGGTGTGGAAAATGCCATAGAAATTGCTTTTCGGACAGTGCATGAAAACCCTGGTAAGAGAATATTTCTGTTGAGTGAAATGATACACAATCCACAGGTCAATAAAGACCTGCAGGATGCGGGTGTTCAGTTTTTGCAGGACACCTATGGCCGGCAGCTTATTCCTTTTGAAACAATTACACCGGATGATGTAGTATTGATTCCGGCATTCGGAACTACCCGGGATATTGAGCAACTGTTACAGCAAAAAGGAATTCCCACCGATAAATACAATACCACCTGTCCGTTTGTTGAGAAGGTTTGGAACCGGGGTGAACAGATTGCCAAAAAAGGATATAGCATAGTTATTCACGGTAAACCCAAACATGAAGAAACCCGGGCTACATTTTCACATGCAGCTTCAAATGCGCCGGCTGTAATTGTAAATGATATGGAAGATGCCAAACAGTTAGCAGCTTATATCAGAAAAGAGAAACCAGCCGTACAATTTTATGAAGAATTCAAAGGCCGGTACTCAGAGGGCTTCAATATTGAAAAGGACCTTGAACGATTTGGTGTAATCAATCAGACTACCCAGTTAGCATCCGACACCCAGGCGATAGCTGAATATTTGAAGGAAGTAATGATTCAACAGTTTGGGTTAACCGCTGCTTCAGTGCAGGATCGTTTTGCAGACACCAGGGACACTTTATGTTATGCAACCAACGACAACCAGACTGCTGTAAAAGGCATGCTGGATACCGAAGCTGATCTGGCGATTGTAGTAGGTGGATATAACTCTTCAAATACAACTCACCTCGTTGAAATATTGGAAACCAAACTGCCCACCTATTTTATCAGGGATGAATCCAATATCCTGGATGAATCTGTTATCAGGAGTTTCAATATCCATACGAAAACAGAATCTGAAATACCGGGTTTCCTGGGTTCAACAACTCCAGTGAAAGTTCTGCTGACCAGTGGTGCTTCCTGCCCGGACGCCATTGTGGAAAAAGTGATAGAAAGGCTGGTACAGGTGCTGGGACTAGAAATTGATTTTCAGAATTATGCAGCGGGTTTGTAGTAGGCAAAAGCTCACTTAAAATTCTTTATCCACTTCATCCACGGGAACTTTCTTTTTCGAAAAAAGGGTTAAAACACCCTGGGAAATTATCAATTTAAAATATAATTTGGTGATTAAACAAGGGTATGACACCAATACAGGCACTTACGTCACTTCAATTGTTGGTTATTTGGTCAGGTACAATAATGTGCTATAATGCAACTCGTTTAGATGGAGGTAATGAAAAAAAATATCTTTTTCCCTACTGCATTATTAATTCGCTTGTAATGATTCCCTTGACACTTACAGAATTCATGGGTATACCAATTAAATTAACTTATTTGGTCATGTTCTTTTTTGCTTGTATTGAGATAACACTTATTCCGTACTATATTGCTAGTATTATAGGAAAGAAAAAAAATATACTAATTGAAATTACAATTTGTTTTTTAGGGTATTTTTTATCAAAATTTATTTTAAAATCCACTACTACAATTCTGTATTTAATTTCTAATATTTATATCACAATATATGTTTGTAGATATTTCATATGGTTGTTTAGTGCAAATGAAAGATTGCTGTTAAAAAACACTCCTCACTATTGGATAATTATGGGAATATGTATTTGCTATACAGGTTCAATCCCATATTTTATTTCAGAATTATTTATCTTAAAATTAGGTGGATTTGAAGCTTATAATAAAATTGTAGATATTGCCTTTCTTACATATATAGTTTTAAATATTAGCATGTACATTTTATTTATAAAATCATACAGATGCAAGATAAATCTTCAGAGATCCTTATCTGGACAATTGTAGGATCACTCGCTACAATTTTATCATTCATAGCTTTTATAAACCATATTATATCTCTCTATAATAAAAAAAGTATTGAGTTCAATCACCAATTACAATTGCGAAATTTTGAAAAAGAAAAGGAAATTCTAAAAACAAGAATTGATGTACAAGAAGAAACGATTCAAAAAATTTCAAAAGAACTACATGACAATGTAAATCAAATATTAACCCTTGCAAAGTTAAACCTCAATAATGTAAGTGGATCTATTATAGACATTGAAAAATTAACCCTATCTCGTGATTTAATAACTAATGCAATCAATGAGTTATCAAACCTTTCCAATAGCCTTAGTTCCCAAATGGTCAAAGACTTAGGATTAGTCAGGACACTTGAAATTGAAAGTTCAAGAATAAAGACAATAAACAATACCCAAATAATAATTGAAAACGCATTAGAGCATAATAATATAAACGAGGAGGATCAAATTATTCTTTACAGAATTTTTCAAGAAGCCACAAGAAACTCTGTGGTTCACGGTCGAGCCAAAAATATATTAATTAAGATTTTTCAATCATCCGATTACGACTTAATATTTGAAATCCAAGATGATGGTACAGGATTTAATGTCAATGAAAAAAATGCAACAGATCAATCCAAAAAAATCAATAGTCAAGGCTTAAAAAACATGCAACGCAGAGCCTCAATACTTAATGGAGAATTCGTAATAGAATCCAGCTTTAATCATGGAACTAAAATAACAATTAGAAAAAAAAAATCAATCAATAATTTTATTCCTCATACCATACATAATTAAACCTGCAATTGTTTTTGCGCCGACCTTAGATTTCATGTTTTGACGAATAGTTTCTATTGTCCTGGGGCTTAAGAAAACTTCTTTTGAAATTTCTTCTGTTGTCTTATCTTCTGCCAGAAGTTTCAAAATACGAACTTCTTTTTCTGAAAATTTAATTGGATTTGGATAGAATTGTTTAACAGCTTTTTTTGTCTGGAGTTTTGATAAAACAGCTTTGTTCACCAGGTCATTAAAATAAAAATCATCATTCATACAAGTTAGAATCGCCTGGTATATTTCCTCAGGATCAGTAGTCTTAGTAAGATAAGCATTTGCACCCATTTCCATCATTTTTGAAATCATCTCCTGATCATCATACATTGTGAGTACAATAATTCTCACGTCATCATATTCTTTCCTAAGTAAATTAATTGCATTTACACCGTCAATTTCAGGCATCCGAATATCCATTAAGAGCACATCCGGCTTTTTTAGTTGCATCTTATGCATCAGATCCTTTCCATCTTCAGCCTCCCATAAAATTTTAAGGTATTCTTTATTCTTAAGGGCCATCTTTATTCCATCCCTAAATATTTTATGGTCATCTGCTATACTAACCTTTATGCTTAACTCAGAACTCATGGTTTTTAGGGAGTTTGTGGATTTCGTTAAAGTAACCTAATAACGATACAACTGTTATTATCGTACTTTCACTCAATTAATTTTAATTAAACGTAATTACACTTTCTTTTTTTACTATCAAAATCTTGCTAAACTATAATATCAACTAAAAATTTTATTGTTTAGCTAAATTGACAAATACATTAAATATTTATAATATATATACGCATTATTCAATTCTAAATTGCGTTCTTTAAGTAAATTATCTTAGTAAGTTAACTATTACATAAATGTGGTTTTTACTAAAAAAAGAACGTACTTTTACTCATTTTCGCATAGTACATTAACTATTATATTCTTCGTAAAGCTACTACCAGCTTGAATTTTAGCCAATTTATAACAAATCGGGCAAGAAATGCCCCATTGTCACTAGTTTTTTTTTAAAGGTTATTACGCCTTAAACCAACCCTTCACTAAAAACTTACTACTATGTTGCAAAATGAAATTTTGAACACCTCCCTGGCAGCTGTTGGAGAAGATATTGGTCCTGAGCTGGGTGCCAAAATGGTTAAGGACTTCCAGGATAAGAATCCAAATGAAAATCCATGGTTGTTTGCAGGTAAAGAAATCCTTCATAAGATTTTAAACCAACCTGACTGCCAAGGAATTCGTTTTTACTCCGCAATCGATGAATTTGGTCAGAAAACACTTGTAATGGTTGGAATCAACTCCCAAGGTGAAATTATATCTGACTACTCTACAATTAATGCCAACGGTATTCTTACTAAAGAAAGAGGTATTGTTGCTGATCGTATTGATAGGCCTAAACCAGGAACAAAAACCACTACTACTACTACTACCTACGACTGGTGGTCATAATAAGGCCCATTAGTTGTTATTGATTTGATAAATCCACAAAAGCATTGTTATATTTGATAACAATTCTTTTTGTGGATTTATTATTTACTATATTACTAATAGTACATTCTTTGCCCTTGATATGTTTTGTTTTGTTTTACAAGCACAACAAAAACCTTTTTTCAATTCTCATTTTTATTTACTGCTTCTACTCCATCTTAAATGATTTAATTAGAAGATTTACTTTACCTACCATTTTTTTCCAAAATTTCCCTAAAATAGATTTTATTTTTTTATCAATTTATACAATAATTGAGTACATATTATTATCAGTATATATATACAACTTACTAATAAATAAAATATTAAAAAATGTACTATTACTATTATCTGTTCTTTTCTTAGTTGTGGCTATCGGAAACTTGATGTATAGTTATCATCTAAAATCATCAGAAATAGATTCTATCCCACTGGCTATTAGTTCGTTAATTTTAATATCTGGATCAATCATATATTTTTTTGAGACAATTCAAAATCCTGAAATAACATTTATTTACAGTAAACCCAGCTTCTGGGTAATTGTGGGAATAATGATATATTTCTCTGGAACGTTTTTTTTGTTTTTGCAATATGAAAACCTTTCGGAACATGATAAGGAAACTTTCTGGATAATAAATATGATTTGTTTCATTCTGAAAAATATTTTCTTTTCAATATCGTTTATCTTAAAACCTGAGAATCAACAAATTTCGAATGTTGATGATTATTATTTTAAAAAATTAGAATAAAAGAACCAGCTAACCCTACCCCCTAAATGTTGCTTTTACAGGTAAATACCTCAGGTGCAAACGTGTCCCTAGTGCTTTTTTTTGGCACTATCGGGATGCTGGCATTAACTATCGGACTCATCGTTTTCATCATTTTCCACCAACGCAAGGTCATCCGGTACCAAATGACCCTCCAAAAAATGGAACAGGAACAACAGAAAATGCTGCTGAACGCATCCATCCGGTTACAGGAAGAAGAACGCCAACGAATAGCTGCTGACCTGCATGACGATGCCGGACCCCTCCTCGCCACTGCCCGACTTTACCTGAACGAAAACCTGGTAAACCTGGACAAAACAACCCAGCTTCAGAGCATTTACAATGCCAAACAAATCATAGACGATACCATCCAGCTGATCCGGAATATTTCCCACAGCCTGATGCCACCTACCCTGAAAAACTTTGGTCTTGAATCTGCCGTGAATGATCAGTTTCAAAAGATCAGCAGCTCCGGCATCATCAATGCCAGCTGCCGGTTTCACGACTATAAGGAGCGGCTTCAGACAGATAACGAACTGATCGTCTTCCGGGTAATCCAGGAATTGATCAACAATATCCTCAAACACAGTAACGCCAGCTTTATCCATCTCACCCAGAACACCAATGGAAATAAGTTTTATATAAGGATGCACCACGACGGAAAAGGCATCACCCAGGCCGACTTCGAACGGATGAATAAAAGCGCTGCCGGACTGGGCTTGAAAAATATTCAAAGTCGCCTTAAAGTACTGCATGGCAGGATTTTCTTTGAAAAAGACGCCTCCCAAACCTATTACAAGGTTACCATTGAGCTAAACAGAGAGGATAATCAATAAGGAATGCTTATTTTTATCCCTCGCGAATAGAGCAAGATTCCTATGAGAGTAATCAAAGTAGCCATTGCTGACGACCATAAGATTTTCAGGAAAGGAGTGATACTTTCCCTTCGCCCCTTCACCAATATAAAATTTGTACAGGAGGCGGAAAACGGCAATGAATTAATTGAAGGATTGGCGGAATCAGCCCCTGATGTCATTTTGATGGACCTCCGAATGCCAGTTAAAGACGGGATCGAAACCACCAAATATATCGCCAAAACCTACCCAAACATTCATATTGTGGTACTTACCATGTTCGAAGACGAACGTTTTGTAAGTCATCTGATGGAGATCGGTGCCAATGGTTATTTGTTAAAAAGTGCAGATCCGTCCGAAATTCGCAGAGCTATTATGGAAGTGTTTGAAAAGGGCTATTACCTGAACAATTTCGTCAATCGAATCCTGTTAAAAAAATCACACGCCAAACAAAAAGTAATTCCCAGCCTGAGCAGTGAAATTACACTTACAGACCGTGAGCGGGATGTGATCAAGTATATCTGTATGGAATTCACTGCCTCCGAAATTGCACAAAAAATGGAGGTTAGTCCCAGGACAGTTGAAGCCATTAAGGATCGGCTGATGGAAAAATTCGGCACAAAAAACACAGCCGGACTTGTATTTTATGCTGTCAAAAACAACCTGATTGATTAAACGGCATTAATCCAGATACATCTCTGGAGTATTACCTTCCACTACCAGTCGCCCTGCTGTTTTTTGAACAATTTCTTCCACCGAAACACCCGGTGCTCTTTCGATTAACCGGAATCCATCTTCGGTAATATCGAGCACTGCCAGCTCAGTTACAACTTTCTTCACGCAACCCACTCCGGTCAAAGGCAGTGAACAGGCAGGTAATAACTTGGATTCTCCTTTTGGATTGGTATGCATCATGGCAACAATGATATTTCGCGCACTGGCTACAAGATCCATCGCGCCCCCCATTCCCTTCACCATTTTTCCCGGAATTTTCCAGTTTGCGATATCTCCGCTATCACTGACTTCCATGGCACCTAATACCGTAAGATCTACTTTACCTGCCCGGATCATTCCAAAGCTTTCCGCACTGTCAAAAAATACACCTCCTGGTAATATTGTTACCGTCTCTTTTCCCGCGTTGATCAGATCTGCATCCACTTCATCTTCTTTAGGATAAGGCCCCATGCCCAACATCCCATTCTCACTTTGTAAAAAAATATGCATGCCTGCCGGAATATAATTCGCAACAAGTGTAGGGATGCCAATTCCCAGATTCACATACATCCCATCCTGCAATTCCCGCGCGATTCTTTTAGCAATTCCAAATTTGTCTAAGGCCATATCAATCGTTTAAGATATGTTGGAAATAAGGTGTCTGAATTTTCTTGTTAAGTGCTTCTTCTAAAAATTGGCAAAGTGTTGGATTCAGCTTCTTTAAGTTCTGAAAATTTTGTTTCGCTACTTCAATCGCTTTTTTAATGCCATCAGCATTGTATCCATAAAATGAGAGGGAGTTTTCTTCTTTATTTTTACGATCCTCCTGAAAATCCATAATGTCATCCAGTAGTAAAAAACTGGGCACTAACTGATACCAGCAATCCAAAACTGTCGATAATACAGGTTCAGGAAGTTGTATAGTTGCAAGCAGGTACAAAAAAGCATCCCCCCTGTTAAGTGCCGCATTGTCGGTACCTATCCGGCCTTTACGAACCAGTTTTGTCTGTTTGAAATACGCCTGCAATTCTTTGAAAAAAGGTTGATTCACCAACTTTGGCCCAACCAGATGTTCAATTTCCTCTATGTGTGTTGCGAAATCCTTTTCACCAAACTCATAAGCTGCAGCAATGTGCAGTATCTGTTCCATGGTTTGCACATACTCTTCATTTATAAGAATAGTACGCGGCACACCGGCTTTTAATTGCAAATCAAAAAACAAGGGTATGAACAAATAGCCGGTTCCCCTGGCCACATAGAGATATCTCCCTTTCCAATATAAATTATTCGCTGGTATTTTCCGATCTACAAAAAATGCAGCGATCTCAGGGTCAACTCCCATTGATTCCACCAATTCATTTTTGCTGGTAAACATCCTGACTACTTCTTTTTACTTTGATAATTGTACGGTTCGGCGCTCAATCCGTTTTTCATACTGGTCGGCCTGAAAAATGCGATGAATATAAATTCCGGGAACATGAATCTGATCTGGATCCAGCTCACCAGGTTCAACCAGTTGCTCCACTTCTGCTATGGATATTTTGCCAGCCCGGGCCATTGACGTTGAAAAATTACGGGTTGTTTTTCTAAACACCAGGTTTCCGTACCGATCCCCTTTCCAGGCTTTTATCAGTGCAAAGTCGGCAGGCAAGGCCAACTCCATGAGATATTGCTTTCCATTGAATTCGCGCGTTTCTTTCCCTTCCGCGATTTCAGTTCCCACCCCGGCCGGTGTAAAAAATGCCGGTATACCCATACCTGCCATCTGGATTCTTGTTGCCAGTGTACCCTGTGGCACCAGGTCAACTTCCAATTCGCCCTGAAGCAGTTGCCTTTCAAATTCTGCATTCTCTCCCACGTAAGAGCTGATCATTTTTTTTATCTGCCTGGTTTTGAGTAAAAGACCCAGGCCAAAATCATCAACTCCGGCATTATTGGAGATACAGGTAAGATTTTTCACCCCCTTCCTGACAAGGGCTGCAATGGAAGCTTCCGGAATTCCACAAAGACCAAAGCCTCCTAACATAAGAGTTGCTCCGTCCCGGATATCCCGGATGGCCTCATCCGCATTAGAAATCGTTTTATTCATACAGCAATCGTTTTATTCCGGTTTATTATCCCGGCTCAGCACTTTCGGTTTAGTGACCGGTTTCGTGGCAGAAGGAATCATCCTCGCTATCCGGTCACGGTTACCATACGCTTCTACTGAATCAAAAATCAGTTTTAACTGGTCCGGACGGGCCAGGTAGTAATCATAACTTTCTTTAAACGTTTTATAATCGACCTGGTTGAGATCAAATACCTGATCATATTTCCTTGCCCGAATAGAATCCATGCGCCTGGTCGAATCCCGGTTTTGATAGTCAAGGCTGATTTCATCCACCAGCATTATCTGGTACACTAATGGCACCATTTCCATCTGACTAAGCACCGGTTTAGGTTCCGGATCCTCAGAACAGGAAAGGAACCCCAACAGGATTACAACTAACAGAAAGGAAAATCTTCTCATTATCGGAGTTCCTGTTTATAGGTGTTTGCGTTTGTTATATCAAGACGGGTCAGTAAATCCAGTGCGGTAGCTTTTTCATCCGGTGGCGATTTTTTAAACATCTTGCTCAACTCCCCGGTTCGCCCCTGGAAAAAAAAGGGAAGCACCATGGAATTCGGGATCTCACTGTTTACTGTATTAAATTGCTGAAGGGCATTTAAAACCGCTTTACGCGCCTCTGCCTCTTTTTCATAGAACTGATCCAGTCCCAATCTAAAGTAGCCGTACAGGGCATCATGAATAAGATTATAACGGGCTCCTGTCAGGTTCTCCATCAACCAATACCGGTTCCGTTGTCCGTCAAATGCTTTCCAGCCCAGAATATCCCTGCTGTCAGGTGAGTTATTGACAATATTCTGTGCTTTTATAAAATAGGGCTCGCCTCCTTTTAAGGAAAAAGAATCGCCATCCATCCCCAGGATAATATTCACATAAAAAGCCAGTACAGCCGTCAGATTAGATACCAGTGGATCGTTGCCGCTTACCCTGTTTTCATTGAACTCCAGTTGCTGAAACTCTACATAACGGAATAAGAGGTTTTCATCCATGAAGTTGATCAAAGGGGTCTCGTATGCGGAATTGTAAACAGGTCGTGCTGCCTGAACAGTTAGTGTTGCCTGGTAAATGTTTCCATCCAGGGCCGTTTTTATAGTGATTAAAAAATTACATTTTATTTTTTCGTTTGTCTGATAGGCGTCCTTTGTCCATTTCCGGTTGTTTAAAAAATTTGTCAGCGCATTCTGAAGGGTATTGAATACTTTCCTGTCAACTTTTGAACCTACTTCATTGGACATTACTACCACCTTGGCCTGTAACTCCTGCGCCTGGCAATAAACAGACAGGATGAGCAGGCAGGCTATTATCAGCAATCCTTTATTCATAAAACTTTTTCTCTATCAGGTCAACAATATCAGCAGCCACTTCCGCTTTGGATTTAACGGGGTAGCTGATCTCCTCTCCCGCTTTGTCAAAGACTGTAATTTTATTTGTATCTACTCCAAACCCGGCCCCCTGATCCTGCAAAGAATTCAGAACAATCAGGTCGGCGTTTTTGGATTCCAGCTTCTGAAGTGCATTGGCTTTTTCGTTATTGGTTTCAAGCGCAAATCCCACCAGTACCTGGTTCGGTTTCTTCTGAAGGCCAAGCTCTTTTAAAATATCCTTTGTTTTCTTGAGTCGCAGTTCCATTCCCCCTTCCGTTTTTTTTATTTTCTCCTGCGCTACTGTTTCGGGTGTATAATCTGCCACTGCGGCAGACATTATGGCAAGATCCATAGCAGGATATTGCTCAGTACATACGCTATACATTTCCTGGGCTGTTGTGACCCGATGAATTTGAATTCGGTTATCCGTGGGTGTTTGTACACCGGGACCGGCAACCAGTTTAACCAGTGCGCCTCTTGCTGCGAGTTCTTTTGCAAGGGCAACTCCCATTTTACCGGAAGAATGATTCCCGATAAAACGGACCGGATCAATGGGTTCATAGGTTGGTCCGGCAGTAACCAACACCTGCTTCCCTGCCAATCTATTTTTGGCGTTAAAATGAGCAGCGATCATTTCAAGGATTTCCTCAGGCTCTGCCATACGCCCTTCCCCTGTTAAACCACTTGCCAGTTCACCAGCCCGAACCGGGATAACATGATTCCCGAAGGAAGCCAGGGTATCGAGGTTCCTCTTCGTGGAAGGATGATGCCACATATCTTCATCCATAGCAGGAGCCACCCAAACCGGGCAGGTGGCAGAAAGATAGGTAGCCAGCAACATATTATCACAATGACCATGGGCCATCTTTGCCAGTGTATTGCAGGATAAAGGGGCTATAACAAAAAGATCCGCCCACCGGCCAAGCATTACATGATTGGCCCATGTTGCTTCATCAAAAAGATCACTGATAACTTCCTGTTTGGAAAGGGTGGAAAGGGTAAGTACCGGAACAAAATCCCGGGCAGCAGGAGTAATAACCACTTTTACAGTTGCGCCCTGTTTTATCAGTAGACGCACCAGGGATATGGATTTATACGCAGCTATGCTACCGGTAATACCAAGCAGGATTTTTTTTCCTTCCAACATGTGATAAAATTAAAAAAAAAGCGACAGCCCTGCCGTCGCTTTAACAAATATATGGATAAGAATCAACTGAACAGTTTATCCTCATTTTTGCGGTAATACACTTTTTCTTCCATGAATTCCTGGGTAGCCAGCAATGCGGGATTCGGCATTCTTTCGTAAGCTCTGGAGATTTCAATCTGCTCTTTGTTTTCGTGAATTTCCTCCAGGCTGTCTGTGTGCGTAGCAAACTCTTCGAGTTTGTTGTGCAGTTCCTCTTTCAGGGCGATATTAATCTGGTTGGCTCTTTTGGCAATAACCGCAATTGACTCATAGAGATTACCAGTTCTACCTTTGATTTCCAGCAGATTTTTAGCTTCCGCCACATTACTGGTATTGGAACTAAGCTGACGTCTTAACTTGCTCATTTTTTATTGCTTTAAGATTGTTTTGCGATATACTAAGGAAGTTATTAACCTCCACTTTTAATGTACTTTCAGGAAACCGGTCTGCAAATTCGTTACACTGTTCAATCACCTTATTGAAACGTTCTTCTTTCTTCTCATCAATACTCAACACAGCATATTCAAAATAAGAACGAATCACTTCCAGCTTGTAGCTATCACTTCTGTCTGAATCCGGATAATTCTCCATCAGATTTGTAAAAGCGATGGCTGCCGCTTTGAATTGCCGAAGATTGAAATACAATTCAGCCGATTTAAATTCTTTTAATTCCAGTTTAGCGCGGCCCTCTTCAATAATGGCAGCTGCTTCCTTGTTTTTTTCAGAACCCGGATGGGTATTGATAAAAGCCTGCATCAGTCCAATTGCCTTTATTGTATTGGTCTGATCCAACTCAACTTTCGGAGATTGTCTATAAAAGGTATAGGCTCTCATATATTCCATCTCCTCAGCCCGCTTACTGGTCGGAAACACTTCCACAAACCCCTTAAACAGATTTTCGGCATTCATATAATCCCGCATATAATAAGCACAATATGCAAAATTGTAATAAACTGCCTCAAACTTGTCTCCTCCTTTTAACAAGGGAAACAGTTCCTCATACAGCTGCTGGGCATACATATATTTCTTTTTAGCGAAATATTGGTCTGCCATGCGCAGCTTATAATCATAGTCGGTACTTTTCTGCACTTTAGCAAATCTGGAACATCCGGTGCTCAACAGAGCTATTATGCAAACAAAAAGGATTGATCTCATAAAGGCTGGCAAAGTTAACACATTTGATCAAATATAAAAAAACCCCGCATTAGCGGGGTTCTTTTATATTATTCTTAACCATCATTAGTTTCTTTTCCTCAGATTCGGGTGCGGGGCAGGTACTGCATTAGGACCGTCTTCAGCTGTTCCGTCTCGCAGATCAACTGTATTCGGATCTCCACCACCTTCACCATATTTGAAGATAAAGCGATCGGCGCTGATACCCTCCTGTTCAACCAGGTAATTGATCACAGCGTTTACACGATCCCAGCTCAACTGTTGTGCAGACTTGCTGGACTCTCCGTAACCGATAACCGCAATACGGCAGTTCGGGTTGGTCCGGATTTTCTCAGCAACACTTGCCAGTACGGCTTTTGAATCATTGTTCAACGATACGGTACGTCCGGTAAAGGAGATACTTGGGAGATCCCCAATATTACACTGGCTTTGTGTTCCACCGATAAATCCACCTTCTCTCAATTCTTTACAGCAGGCAGGCTCCGGACACTTACCGATACCATCCGCGTCAACTGGCTGACACTGGGTTGGAGTGATCAGTTCTTTATCCTTAAAGTCAGGTACACCGTCACCATCTGTATCCTTGCTTACACCATGGCTGTCAACCGGAGCATTGGCCGGTGTATTGGGCTCCAGGTCAAACTGATCGGTAACGCCATCACCATCCGCATCATCCAGGATGGGCTTGGGAAGCTTCATGTGCTTGGGCGCATTCAGCTCGTTATAGGCATAATCCAGTGGGTTCATCCAGTACAGAGGCTCGGTAGACTTGCCCCCCAGGTTAAAGTTGGCACCTATGGTAAAATAGTTATAAGTATCATAGTCAGGTGTCAGAACTGAACCGAATGGGCTGGTCGGATCTGTTCTGGTAGCCTGCCAGCGCTGACCATCCAGCAGGTCATTTTTCGTAACAGTAAAACGGTTTTCAACTGCTATGTTAACCTTTGGACTAACACGAAATGCCATACCTGCACCAAAATGGAAATTACCCAATAAAGTATTACCTCCCAGTTTTGGACGAGAATCACCATCCGTTTCAGCAGGTGTTTCATAGCTGTCATCCAGCAGATCTTTCAGCTGATTTTTAGTTTCCTTTCTTTCCTTGTAAACATTCAGTACAGTAATGGAATTGAAATTATAAGGATTGCCTGCATCGTTCAAGGCATTGATATTTGTTTTATACCAGCTGGCCCCGAGACCTACAATACCATATGCATTCCAGTTAGATTTAGCCTGGTGGAAACGAATATTATTGAAAGAAATAATTGCCTGAAGGTTAAGGTCTTTCATGACTGTGCGGTAATTATCGAACACCCTGTTAAAAGGAGCGACACCATAGCCCTCACTTCTCCATGCTCTGTTAATACCGGATTCACGACCTTTCCAGCTCAAACCCTTACCAACACCATACATGAATTCAGCTCTAAGTGAAAACATATAACCGAGTGCCTTCCGAACGTGCAAACCACCACCGAATGTTGGAAAAACGGTAGGCACATCTCCGAAAATATTAAACAATCCACCTTTGATACCAACTTCCCACTGGTTGCGGGGCTTGGCAGGGAATGGATAGGCATTGTTCATGAACTCATTGTGCTGCGGCAGTCTTTTTCTGGTTATCAGCGAGGAGTCTTGCACATCATAACTCGTACCAATCTGCGCATACGAGCCAGATGCCAATAAACACAGTAACCCTATGAGTGCTGTGTATTTTTTGATTGCCATAATAGAATTTTATAAATAATGGTTAATGAATTGACAGGATACAGTATTCCAAACTAAGCACAAAAATATCAATTGAGCGCAAAATACCAAATAAAAAACTCATATAAACCCTCTTTAATATCCACAGAATCAATTGAAAGACATATTACAAAAGAACTGTTTTGCTCATATTTGGACAGCATTACCGTAATTTGCCGCGGTATATAAATTCATGAAACTAGCACAGACTATCATAGCGGGAGAGCTGAACATCTTTGAAAAAAGGTTTCAGGAAGCAATGAAAAGCCAGGTTCCTATGCTCGACCGGATTACCAGCTTTATCGTTAAAAGGAAAGGTAAGCAGCTTCGGCCTATGTTCGTTCTGTTATCAGCCAGGTTATGTGGTAATATCACTGACTCCACCTATAGGGCAGCCTCCCTGGTGGAACTCCTGCATACCGCCACCCTGGTGCACGATGATGTGGTGGATGAATCCATGGAAAGAAGAGGTTTTTTCTCTACCTATGCTCTCTGGAAAGCCAAAGTATCGGTCCTGATCGGCGATTATTTACTGGCAAAAGGACTTCTTTTATCACTGGATAACAACGACTTCCGTATTCTGCAACTGCTGTCGGATGCGGTTCGAAGAATGAGTGAGGGGGAATTGCTGCAAATTGAGAAAAGCCGGAGCCTGAACCTGGATGAAGGCATCTATTTTGACATCATCAGCAATAAAACGGCCTCTTTATTGGCTTCCTCCTGTGCAGCTGGCGCTTTTTCAGCACAAAACGATGAAAAACAGGCATCTATGCTGAAAGATTTTGGTGAAAAAGTGGGAATTGCCTTTCAAATCAAAGATGACCTTTTTGATTATGGATCAGAAGATGTCGGCAAGCCCACTGGAAACGATATCAAAGAAAAAAAACTTACCTTACCCCTTATATATTCACTAAACCAGGCGGATAAAGCCACCCGTCGCCGCATGGTCAATATCATTAAAAATGACCACAAAAACACGGACCAGGTTAAACAGGTCATTGATTTCGTGGTCCAGACCGGCGGCATCCGGTATGCAACTGATAAAATGATACAATATCGGGATGAGGCTTTATCCATCTTACATGAATTCCCTGAAACGGATTCCAGGCTGGCATTAGAGGAACTGGTCCGGTTTACCACCGACCGAAAATATTGAGTTGAATGGAAAAAAGATGGAAACTACTGGAAGCTCCCAATCGGGAGGTAAAATCCCTGCAGGAAAAACTGGGAATTCATCCTGCCCTCTGTAAAATCCTGGTACAAAGAAATATCCGGACTTTCGAAGAAGCCCGGTTCTTTTTCCGGCCGGATCTGGATTTGCTTCATGACCCCTTCCTGATGAAGGATATGCAAAAAGCGGTAGATCGGATCGTTTCTGCGCTTCAGGCCAGAGAAAAAATCATGGTTTTCGGCGATTACGATGTTGACGGAACTACAGCGGTTGCCTGTCTTTACCAGTTTCTGCTGGATAACTACGAGTCCGACAAAGTGGATTTTTACATCCCACATCGTTACAAAGAAGGATATGGAGTTTCCAAAAAAGGAATTGATATCGCTTTTGATAAGGGCGTAACCCTGATTGTATCCTTGGATTGTGGAATCAAATCGGTGGAACTGATTCGGTATGCCAAAGAAAAAGGGATCGATTTCATCGTTTGCGATCACCATATGCCGGACGCCGAATTGCCACCAGCAGTAGCTATTTTGAATCCCAAACAACATGATTGTCCTTATCCCTATAAAGAACTTTGTGGTTGCGGAGTTGGTTTTAAACTCATTACCGCTCTCTGCAAACACATGCAGATGCCTGATGAATATTATCTACGGTACCTCGACCTTGTAGTAACTGCTATCGCTGCAGATATTGTACCCATAACCGGCGAAAACAGGATACTTGCCTATTTCGGTTTGAAGCGTGTCAATGAACACCCTTCGCCTGGTATAAAAGCACTTCTGCAGCTTTCCAAACTGGAACATCAGCAGCTAACTATCAACAATCTCATCTTTGTAATCGCACCAAGAGTAAACGCAGCCGGACGAATGGATGACGCCAGCATCGCTGTGCAACTTTTTATTGAAAAAGATCCGGTTAAATCTGCCAGTCTCGCCGAACTCCTGCATTCGCATAATGATGACCGAAAGGAAGCTGATCTTTCCATTACAGTAGAGGCATTGGAAATGATTGAAAAGGACCGGTTTCAGGCCTCCAGAAAATCAACTGTTGTTTACCAGCCGCACTGGCATAAAGGCGTGGTCGGAATTGTTGCATCCAGACTGATTGACCGGTATTACCGGCCGACTATCGTGCTTACACAAAGTGGTGATATTGTTGCCGGCAGCGCCCGTTCTGTAGCAGGGTTCAACCTTTATGAAGCTATTCACGCCTGCAGGGAATATCTTATCGGTTATGGAGGTCATTTTGCCGCTGCTGGGATGACTTTACTGCCAGAACAGGTCCCTGCGTTCGCCGAGAAATTTGAAGCAATTGTATCCTCTACTATCCTGGAAGAACAATTGATTCCGGAAATCGTTATCGATGCAGAGGTTCGACTGGCCGATCTCAAACCCGCCTTCTATAATATTCTCAGGCAGATGGAACCCTTTGGCCCCGATAACAGCCGCCCTGTTTTTATTGCAAAAGGAGTAAAAGATAATGGCTGGTCCAAAATTGTTAAAGACCAGCACATCAAATTCAGTATTGTTCAGGATTCCATTCTTTTTAATGGAATCGGCTTTGGAATGGCTGATAAATTCCCCTTATTACAGAAAGAACAGCCAATAGATGTTGTATTTACATTAGATGAAAATGAATGGAACGGATCCAGGCACCTGCAGCTCCGGATTTTGGATCTCCGTGCTGCAGGGCATGATTCCAATTCTATTGTTTCATCAAATCCACACTCCTTTCAATGAAGGAAGTGAGGTTGCTGCCTTTTAAAAGTCCCTGGGATAACAGCGCCAGATCAGCCAGGTTCCTGGTTAGTTTCTCCTGCTTCTGCTCATCTCCTACCCCCAATATTTGCTGGTAGATCGGGTGATTGCCATTTACAGTCAGGGTTACTTCATCCGGCATATTTGCATAAAAACTTCCCATCGGTCCGCTGATAGCAGACATGTCTTTCATCCTGCGCATAAACTCCGGACGGGTAGCCAACACCGGAGCAGATTCCGGACTCAGCCCTTTCACTTCAACCGTCATATGCAAACCAGCTGGTTGCTGCTCAAACAGTTTCTTTAAACGCTCCTCCTGCTCCTTGCTCAAAACAGTTGAGCTATCTTCCTGTTTGTCGATCAGGTTATCGGTAATATCAGCATCAACCCTGGTAAACTGAACATCACTCCATTTCATTTCCATCTGGTTGATGAATGCAGCATCCACGATGGTTTCCAGTTTCACAACTATATAACCCTTATCAGTAGCCGCTTTTATATAAGCATCCTGCTGCACGGGATCGGTTGCATACAATATAACCAGTTTCCCATCTTTGTTTTTTTGCAGTGTTGCAGCCGCAGTTTTATATTCCTCCAGTGTGAAAAATTTTGTCTCCCTCGCGTCCTGCATAATATGAAACTTCTCTGCTTTTTCCAGGAACTTATCATCCGTCATCATACCATACTTAACGAATAGCCCGAGGCTCTCCCATTTGGATTCAAATTCTGCACGATCCGTCTTGAAGATCTCTTCCAGTTTATCCGCAACCTTTTTGGTGATGTGGTTATTGATCTTTTTTACGTTGGGGTCTCCCTGCAAATAACTTCGGCTAACATTCAGAGGAATATCCGGACTATCAATCACCCCCTGCAACAGCATCAGAAATTCCGGAACAATATCTTTAACTTCATCCGTAACAAATACCTGGTTACTATAGAGTTGGATCTTATCTTTCTGAATTTCATAACTCTGCTTGATTTTCGGGAAATAAAGAATTCCTGTGAGGTTAAACGGATAATCCACATTCAGATGAATCCAGAATAAAGGAGGTTCGTTAAACGGATACAGTTCCTTGTAAAAAGACTGATAATCCTCGGTGGTTAATTCCGATGGCTTGCGGGTCCAGGCAGGAACCGGATTGTTTATCTGCTCTCCTTCAAAAAAGATCGGTACGGGAAGAAAACGACAAAACCTTTTTAAAACAGTTTTAACCCTGTCCGTTTCCAGGAATTCCTGGCTTTCTTCATTGATGTGCAAAATGATATCCGTGCCGCGTGCCTCTTTGGATGCTTCTTCTAACTGATATTCCGGACTACCATCACATTCCCATTTAACGCCGGGTGCTTCTCTAAAACTTTTTGTCAGGATCTCCACCTTATCACTTACCATGAAGGAGGAGTAAAACCCAAGCCCGAAATGACCGATGATATTATTTTCATTCTGCCCTTTGTATTTATTCAGAAATTCTTCGGCGCCAGAGAAAGCCACCTGATTGATGTATTTATCCACTTCCTCAGCAGTCATCCCAACCCCCTTATCAGAGATCGTCAGGGTTTTAGCCTCCTTGTCAATCGCCACCGTTACGGAAAGGTCGCCTAATTCACCCTTTGCTTCGCCGATAGATGACAGTGTCTTTAATTTCTGGGTGGCATCCACCGCATTACTGATCAATTCCCGCAAAAAAATATCATGCTCACTATATAAAAACTTCTTGATTATGGGGAAAATATTCTCCGTTTGTACTCTGATATTTCCTTTTTGCATATTGATAATTTACGTTGGTTACAGGTAGCCCTGCTCAAAACGGATGCCATGGCCCTAATTCTCACCAGAATCCGCAAATTTGGCAGAATTGCTGTACTACCTGTCAGCCTGAAGGCCTTTTCTAAGTAGCTTCGGCACGGTATTTTAGTAATTACCAGGCAGAACCCATTGAAAGTGATTCGACTTTATCCAAAACGCAGCCCTCGCTGGCTTCGCATTATCATGCGGGTTCTATTGTCGTTGCTGATATTGCTTTTATCATTATTACTGTTTATTCAGTCAGATTGGGGGCAACAGCTGCTGACCCGCAAAGCCAAATCTATACTGGAAGATCAATTCCAGACCCGGGTGGAACTCCAGCGTATCCGTCTGAATGGTTTCAGTCGGGTATCAGTTGAAGGACTGACCGTTTTTGATCAGCAAAACCACCTACTGATCCACAGTGGCGAGCTCTCTCTCCATTTTGCACTTTTTCCGCTCTTTTCAAATAAGATGCTGGTCCATTCGCTGGAATGGAAAGAACTTACCGCAAGTGTTTACACCCTCGCCAATAAAAAACTGAATTATCAGTTTCTGATAGACGGATTTAATTCTGCAGGTAAGGATACCATGAAAATTGAACAACCAACCAAAAAAGCCTGGAAACTATCCCTGGGCAGGATGGAGTTCAACAACATCAGGATTCTTTACGATGATCAGCCGGCGGGTCTATACACGGCCCTGGTTTTAAAACGTCTCAGTTGGCGATTCAGGGAAACCGATATTCAGGGAGGAACATATGATTTCAATGATCTGCGTATATCCGGATTAAAAGGGTTTTATGCTCAGCAATACCGGGAAAAGGATTCAGGCCAAAAAGCTGCAGACAGAACCGCAACCAACCCATTCAAACTCCAGGTAAAAGGGAAACTTATCCAACTGGAAGAAATTGATTTTGCCTACCAGGATCAAGGGGGTGGCATCCATACTGGCTGGCAATTGAACCAGGGACGTATCGAATTATTAAATGCAGATGTGGGTGAAAACAAATATTTGTCCGGGAATATCCGCTTAGTTTCCCCCAAAGGATATCTTATCCGGCAAAAAGGGCTGGATACGCTGGAAGTAAGTAGTGGCAGTACCCAGCCATTGCAGGTAACAGTACAATCTCTTGATCTGAAAGATGGAGCATTTGGCATGCAAAATCTACAGGAGAAAAGAATCCCCTATCCCCATTCAATCGATTTCAACTACCCCGGTCTTTCTGCCATTGAAACCGATATAACCAGCATTGATTGGAAAGAAAACCGGTTATCTGCAGTTCTGGCTAATTTATCAGCAAAGGAAAGATCGGGTTTCAGGCTGACGAAAGCATCCGGAAAACTGGCCTATGGAAACCAGCGGTTATCCTTAACCAATTACTCTATCAAAACGGGTTCGAGTCAGTTATCAAATTCCATTGAACTCCATTTCCCTTCCAACCAACAAGGAGATATTAAAACAGATCAAATCGGTGTTCAGGCACAACTCGCAGCATCAAGGCTTGCTCTCAGAGAAGTATTGTTCTTTGTGCCAGAACTGAAACAGGATACTAATTTTAGAAAGTGGTGGGATAAAGAAATCCGGCTCAACGGTAAGGCATCCGGCAATTTATCAGCACTCCAACTTCAGGCTTTTCATATTCAGGACAATGCAGGCAACGATATTCATCTTACCGGATTAGTTCGGTCACTTACTGTTCCGGATAAATTGGGTGCCGAGCTTTCCAGTCTATCGATTGAAACCGGAAAATCAGCTATCACTTCCTGGATTTCTGAAAGCCTGCTTCCTGCAAACCTTGAATTACCGGAGCGGCTTGAATTGCTCGGAAGGCTTTCAGGAAACATCAACAATCTGAATGCTGCGCTTACACTGAATTCAAGTTATGGATTGATTCGATTTAAGGGTCGGGTAAATGGAATCAAACAAACATCCACGGCCCGCTATGAATTGGATCTTCAGGAACTGAATATGAATATTGGCCAATGGATTCGGGATACATCCCTTGGGTTGATCGTTGCAACCGGAAAGCTTAAGGGCCAGGGATTTAATCCCGAAACCATGAACAGTGAAGCTGCTGTCCGGATTCAGGAAGCAAACATCAAGGGGTACAACTACCAACAGATTGATATAACCGGTAGTCTGAATCAACAAAAGTATACTGCTTATATTTACAGCCTGGATACCAATCTTCAAACCCAGGTGAAACTGGCAGGTGTACTCACCGATGGATATCCTTCCTTTAATGGCAAATTAACTGTAAATCGCGCCGATTTGCAGGCTATAGGCTTAAGTACAAGTCCGTTTATTGTGAAGGGTGAAATTGATTTGGATCTGAAAGATACAAGACCGCGCAAACTGGATGGAACTGTATTTGTTCATCATGTTCAGTATGCGAATGAACAGGATCTGATACAGTTGGACAGCCTTGCCATACTGGCCCGTGCAGAGTTGGATAGTCAGCATATAAAAGTTGAAGGTCCAATTGGTTTTCTATCACTGGATGGGAACTATGACTATACACAGTTAGCAACTGCTGTCAGTAATCTCATCAAAAGACAGTTAAATCATGCTGACAGTTTAAGCATAGTAAAAACTGATTCCATTGCATCTCAATCAGCCCGGCTTACTGCATCACTGATCCTGCCCCGCTCCATGGAAAAACTCCTGCCTGACCTGCAAATCAGGCAACCATTAACGCTGGAAGGCAGTATGAACACAGATAGTAGCCTGCTTTATCTGGAAGCTGCCCATCCGCAATTCAGGTATACCACGGCGATTGTTGACAGTTTCAGGCTTAAGTTATTTTTTGATGAGGATACAGTTCATACTTCCATTCAGGTTGCACAGATAGAACATCCCGCTTTCCCTGTCTATAATATGGTTGTAACGGCAAAAGGGAAACCTGGAAATATCAACTGGTTATTGGCGGTAGATGATGCCCAAAAAAAACCATCCTATCGGGTTGGTGGCAACTGGCAGGGATCTTCGCGGAGTGACTGGAATCTTGGTTTGGATCCGGAAATTGTATTAAATAAAGAACGTTTTACAACAGTTGCAGACTCAGCCATCGTTTTCAGGAAAGGGCAACTATGGGACGCCGCTTTTGAAATCCGGTCCGACAGTCAATCGGTTAAGCTGGATCATATCCGCCTGGACAGTTCTAAAAATATAGCTTATCAGTTATTGATCAAGGATTTTGAAGCGCGAACGATGAGTGCTTTTATTTCCAAAGACACGACGCTGGCTGAGGGGACAATTAATGCCAGGTTACAATTAAATCAAACTATAACAGACTCTTCCATTACCGGAACTGTTTCTGTGGATAGTCTTCGACTCTTTGGAAAACCCGTTGGCAATTTAAGTGCTGAGCTCACAAAAGACGGCGCCAATGTAGGCGTACTTGCTACATTAGAAGGCTATGGAAACAATGTAAAAATGGAAGGGAGTTATTCAGATCGTATTAATGCCACCCTTCGGTTTGACAGTTTGCAATTGGCAAGTATTGAACCCTTCACTGCAGGCGCAACCACCAATATGAGTGGAGCTCTCACTGGTAATCTGGATATTAGTGGTGAACTCACCAATCCGGATATCAATGGATCACTGGTGTTTCACAAAGGAAAATTACGCGTCTCTTACCTCAATAATCCTTTAGAGATTGATCAGCAGGAACTGATGTTCACAAACCGTACACTCTTATTGAATCAATTCACACTTACCGATACAGCTGGAGGAAAAGCAACAATGAATGGGCGCATTAAAATGGAAAACCTGCTTAATCCGGGCTTTGATCTGGGAGTTGATGCTAAGAATTTCTTGGTATTGGGACCAAAAAATTCAGCAGAACAAATGATATGGGGACCTGCGAGCATCAACAGTACCATTTCCATTAAAGGAGATCTGTCGCTCCCCAGGGTTGATATGCAATTAAAACTAATGGACAAATCAGCAATCGGATTTGTTGTTCCTGATGAAGAACCTGGCATTGCCAACCGGGAAGGAGTAATTGAATTTGTAAACCGGCAAAGTCCACCCGATTCAACTTTGCTATTTCAATCAGAGAAGAAACCAGGTACTGCTACTGGATTTACAGGCATAGAGTTTTCAGGAGATCTTGAATTGACACCAGCATCCACGCTAACTATTGTTATAGATCCCTATAATGGTGATTTTCTCGAAGTAAAAGGCAGTGCCAGTTTGAATGTAAAAATTGAACAGGGAAATCGAATGAGCATTACCGGTGTATATGAAATAGAGGGCGGCAAATATGAAATGTCGCTGAATCAACTAATCAAAAGGAGTTTTAGCATAGAGAAAGGAAGTACCATTACCTGGAATGGTGACCCACTGGAAGCGGCCATAAACATCAGGGCGAAATACCAGGTAGACGCACCCGCAATCGATCTTATACGGGATCAGAGCAGTGGTTCCAGGACTGAGCTTACCAGGCTTAGGCAAAAAGTGCCGGTGGATGTTTACATGAACATCCGCGACAAATTGATGCAACCGGATATCAGTTTTGAATTGGATATGCCGGAAAAAGACCGGAACTTCTTTAACGGTGCCGTATATACGCGCCTCAAGCAGATCAACAACAACGAATCGGAACTTACCAAGCAGGTGATGGCCTTGCTGGTACTGCAAACCTTCCTGTCGGAGAATCCGCTCGAAAGCCTTGAAAACAGGAGCGGTGGAGGCATTGGACTGGCAGCCAAACAGAGCGTAAGTAAGATTCTTTCACAGCAACTGAATTCTTTGGCCGGAACCCTGATTAGCGGAATCGATCTGAATTTCGATCTTGAAACCAGGGAGGATTATATGAGTGGAAGTCGCCAGGAGTCAACAGTCCTGAATATTGGGGCCAGCAAAACCTTATTCAATGATCGGTTAACCGTATCCGTTGGCTCCAATATTGGAGTGCTAGGAAATGCACCATCGAATGGCGCTCAATTAATTGGAGATGTGCTAATTGAATACAAGCTGAGTCGTGATGGGCGGTACCGGATCAGGGCCTATCAGAGAAACCAGACGGATGCCATTTTGTTAGGTCAAATCATTGAAACAGGTGTATCCTTTATACTGGTCATGGATTTCGATCAATTCAGACAAATATTTGAAAGAGCAAAAAAGCACCAGGAGAATGCGCGCAATTCAAAATAACAGGTGGATAGTATGGCTGGTCCTGAGCTTACACATATTTTCAGGATGCAGTACAACCCGCAGTGTGCCGGAAGGGGATCGACTCTACCTTGGCGCGGAAGTTAAATGGGAAGGAGAAAAACCAGGAAGAAGCAAGGAGCTGGGAGAAACACTTGTATCATTAAGCAGGCCAAGTCCGAACCGTAAATTTCTGGGTATGCCGGTTCGGTTATGGTTATATAATCTTGGAAATAAGCCTACAGGAAAAGGGCTCAATTATTTGTTGCGAAACAAATGGGGAGAACCGCCTGTATTAACAAGTAAAGCGAAACCTTCGTATTCTTCAGAGGTACTGACCAGCCATTTGGAGGATCTTGGTTTTTTGCAGGCTTCCACCAGTTTTGAAATAAAACCGATAGGAAATAAGAAAGCAAAAATTATATATCAGGTTAATCCAGGAACCCGGTATCGAATCAGGGAGGTACAGATGGAACTGGACAATTCCAGGCTTGGGAAGCAGATACTGCAAAGTGCAGATAAAAGCCTGCTGCGGGAAGGACGCTTTTATAACCTGGAGCAAATCAAAAACGAAAGGGAGCGTATCAGTAATTATGTTCGCCAGCGGGGTTATTATTACTTTAACCAGGATCATCTGATGGTGGCGATTGATAGCAATTACAATGGTGAAGTAGTGTTGTATCTGCGCCTGAAGGATTCCATACCTGCAAATGCAAAATCTCCCTACCGGATGGGAAGCATCACACTATATCCAACCTATAATTTATCCGAGGATAGTCTGGTCCGAAACAAGGAGGTGCAGGATCTTGGTGCCTACCGCGTAAAAGATATTCATGAGTTGTTTCTTCCAAAAATATTCGAACGTTATGTATTATTGAAAGAAGATAGTTTATACCGGTACCGGGCGCACGAACGTACGCTGGAGCGATTAATGAGCCTTGGTACGTATAAGTTTGTAAAAACTGAAATGGAAGCGGCAGACAGCAACCGGTTAAACGCCCGCTTTTTTATGACTCCCAGTCCGAGAAGAAGTTTGCAGGTTGAATTGAACGGCAATAGTAAGTCCAACAATTTTGTAGGCTCACAGATCACTATTACATCCCTGAATAGAAATTGGCTGAAAAGAGCCAACCGGCTGGAAGTAAAACTCGCAGGAGGATTTGAATGGCAGGTTGGCGGAAATCGTGTTAATCAGGCGAATACCAAAGGATATAGCCTGACTGGTGAAGTAGCGTTCAATCTGCCTGGGATAATAGTTCCATTCTGGAAGATCCGGACTGGTAATGCATTTATTCCCCGCACCCGATTGAGTGCAGGTTATGAATTATTGAGCCGTCCCGGACTATACAACCTGAATTCCTTTACCATACAACAGGCTTATCAATGGAAAACAGGACGGTTGACGGATCAGTTATTAGTGCCAATATCTATTTCTTATGTATTGCCATCCAGGATATCACCAGAGTTCCGGGAAATACTGGATCGGGATCCCGCTTTAAGGCAATCAATCGACAAGCAATTTATAATCGGAAGCAATTATACCATCACGTATAACAACGTGAATAAAAAAAGAATTCATAGTCTGTATTTGCAAGGCAATCTGGATGTAGCAGGGAATCTTTTAGGGTTGTTAATACCTGCCAACAGTGATGGGCAGAAAAATATTGGATATCAGCCATTTGCCCAATATGCACGCATAACAGGAGAGATCCGGCATTACTGGAAATTGGGAAAAGAAAGTCAATGGGTAAACAGATTATTGGCCGGGTCTGGGTTTTCCTATGGAAACAACAGTACCCTGCCTTTTGTAAAACAATATATGACGGGAGGAAGTAACAGTTTAAGGGCATTTAGAGCAAGGACCCTTGGACCTGGATCTTACCGGTCTGAAACAAGTACATTTGCCGCAAGTGAAGCAGGTGATATCAAACTGGAATTCAATACAGAGTGGCGGTTTAACTTGTTCAGTGTACTAAAAGGAGCGGTCTTTGCGGATGCTGGCAATATCTGGTTACAACGTGAGAATCCTGAAAAGCCTGGTGCGAACTGGGCAGGAAGCCGCTTTTTAAATGATCTGGCGGTGGGGGCCGGACTTGGTCTCAGGGTAGATGCCTCCATTCTGGTGATTCGGGCAGATCTTGCAATGCCACTCAGGAAGCCCTGGTTACCGGATGGAGAAAAATGGGTAATGAACCAGGTACAATTAAGCCAGCCGTCGTGGAGGAGGGAAAATCTGGTCCTCAATATTGCGATAGGCTATCCATTCTAGTAAAAAGAGCAGGTATTTATGGTCATATGAAAGAAAGCTCTTACCTTTGCAGCCCAATTAATTTTTTTATTTAACAAATCAGGGATCATGAACAATTACGAATTGATGGTGATTTTTACCCCTGTTCTGAGTGAAGAAGACTACAAAGCTGCTCAGAAGAAATTTATCGATCTGGTTACTGCAAACGGTGGCGAGTTGGTAAATTCCAATCCATGGGGATTAAAATCACTGGCGTATCCTATCCAGAAAAAAACCACTGGTTTATACTGGGTAATGGAGTACAAGGCGCCATCCGACTTCAATGAGAAGCTGAAGATTCAGCTGTTGCGTGACGACAATGTTCTTCGTCACATGTTTACTGTACTCGACAAATACGCCGTTGAGTATAATAATAAAAAGAGAAGTGGCGTACCTACCGGAACTGAAAAAGTGGAGGCTTAATCATGGCAAAGAATGAAATCAAATACCTGACCGCGATTAAGACCGAGAAGCGTGCGAAGAAATTCTGTCGTTTCAAGAAGTACGGTATTAAATACGTGGATTACAAGGATGCGGAATTCCTGAAAAAGTTCCTGAATGAGCAGGGTAAAATGTTACCTCGCCGTATCACCGGGAACAGTTTGAAATTCCAGCGGAAAGTATCTGAAGCAGTTAAAAAAGCGCGTCAGATGGCTATTCTGCCTTATGTAACTGATTTGCTGAAATAAGCAAAACAATATCTAGTAACCAATCCCTAATCCGTTTTGGCGTCAGCGAAATCGGAGACAGTCTGAATCAGATTTAAACAGATTTGATTGGGCTCTTTGGGGTACTAAAAAAGAAGAAAATGCAAGTAATATTAATTCAGGATGTAGATAATCTGGGTGGTGCCAATGAACTGGTAACCGTGAAGAACGGATATGCCCGGAATTACCTGATTCCTCAGAAGTTCGCGGTAGAGGCTTCTCCTTCCAATCTGAAGCAGCTTAATGAAAAGTTGAAGGTACAGAAGAAGAAGGAAGCGAAAATGCTGGCTGAAATCAACCAGGTTATTGCCAAACTACAGGAAGGTGCCATTAAACTGGGCGCTAAAACTGGTACTAGTGGCAAAATCTTCGGTAGTATTACAGCGCTGCAGATTTCCCGTGCTATTCGTGAGCAGAAAGGATATGAAATTGACCGCAGGAAAATTTCCATTGCTGATGAGGTAAAGGAATTGGGTCAATACAAAGCAACTGTGGATTTCGGAAACGGAATTACAACTGAGCTTGATTTTGAAGTAGTTGCGGAATAAAACATCCCAAAAAGTTGAAAAAGGCAATTAACCGGTTTTTGCTGGTGAAATTGCCTTTTTTTTATATTTAGATATTTTGTATGTTTTTCCACAATTTTATTACCTTCGTTTTGGTTCCTTAATGATCTTTACAGTTTCAGACTTCCCAGAGCGTTTCCAAGTAAATGATTTTCTGGCTTTTTTGTAACACTGTGCTTCATTATGGTTTTATTCATTCGTTCAAAAAATTTAGAAAATGAACATTTACGTTGGCAACCTCAGTTGGGATTTAACTGAGCAGGATCTTTTAGAAATGTTTGCTCCTTATGGAGAAGTTGTTTCTGCCAAAATCGTTACAGACAAATTCAACAACAACCGTTCAAAGGGATTTGGATTTGTAGAAATGAGCGATGCAGAAGCTGGAAACGCTGCAATCACTGCACTACACGGTACTGAAGTGATGGGTCGTAGTATTGTAGTTAATGAATCACAGCCCCGCGAAGGTGGATCTGGCGGTGGTGGATTCAAGAAGAAAAGCTTCGGTGGTGGTGGCGGCGGAAGCCGTGGTGGCTACGGTGGCGGCGGAAGCCGTGGCGGTGGCGGCTATGGTGGCGGTGGCAACCGTGGCGGCGGTGGTTACGGCGGCGGAAGCCGTGGTGGCTACGGCGGTGGTGGTCGTGATTATTAATCAAGGCAAACAAGTCAATAAAGCTAAAAGGTCTGGCAAATGCCAGACCTTTTTTTTATTAAATAGATTTCATTTATTTTTCCTTAGCCAGTTTATATACATCTACTGCTCCATTGCCATAACTTTTGGTAAATACGAGGCTATCATTGTTTTTATGCAGGATAAAGTTCCCATCGAGAATATAGGTCCAGTCAAAGTCTGCAGTCCAGCCAGCCTTATTGGTAAAACTGATTGTTTCATTGTTGTCCTTTACCTGGAAGGTACCTGAATGCAAGGCCGGATAGGTCTGGTATTGACTGGAACCGGTCCAGTTGTTTTTATTAAAGTTTAGAGACACCTGGGCTGTAATATCTGAGTTGATGTTAAAGCGTTTAAACGTGCCTGAATACCTGCCGGAAAGACTATTGGCAGGATTGTCATTATTTTTAGAGCAGGAAGAAAGCAGCAGGAAAAAGAACGCAGATCGGATAATTAATTTCATAGAAGGTTTTATAGTATCTGACCATTAAACGGGAATAAACGTTGTGTTGGTAGTAGTATAAAACAAAAGAGCCTTGCAACAACTTCGTTACAAGGCTCTTTATAATAAATATGGCACCTACCTACTCTCCCGCCTGTTATAGCAGTACCATCGGCCATGAGGGGCTTAACTTCTCTGTTCGGTATGGGAAGAGGTGAACA